>CAVSFG010000006.1:0-785008 GCA_963727345.1 uncultured Alphaproteobacteria bacterium | reverse complement strand
AAGCCAAAGCCTTGCGCAAGCTCAAACACCCGTCGCGGTCGCGGAAGATGCGGTCGTTCCTCGACCAATGAGGCCTTTGCTGGCCGCGATCGGGCTCCTGCTCGCGGCCGGCATCGCCCCGCCCAGCGCCGCGCAGGATGCGGCCCCGGCCCCTTCGCCGGCAGTTGCCGAACCGGCACCCGCGCATCTCGCCATTGCGCGGGAGATTGTCGATCTCTCTATGCCGCCGGCCAACCGGCGCGCGATGATGGAACAGATGTCGGATACAATGTTCGCTCAGATGCGTGACGGCCTGTTGCGTTCGACTGAGGCCCAGTCCGACCCCGCAACGCAGCGAGTGTTCGATCGCTATCTGGAGCGGTACCGGATTCTGAGCAACGAGTTTAGCAACGACAGCATGCCCGGAATGGTTGAGGCCGTTGCCCGCGCTTATGCGCGCCAGTTCAGCCTCGACGATCTGAGGCAGATCAGGGCCTTCATCTCGTCACCCGCCGGCATGAGATATTTCCGGCAAGCGCCCCAGCTGTTGTCAGACCCGGACGTGGCCGAGGCGAACCGGGCCTATTTGGCGCGGTTGTTCACCGCGCTCCAGCCGATGATGGCCGAGCTGCGGCGTGAGGTCGAATCCCAGGCCGCGACGAGACAGCCACGCCGCTAGACAAAGCGTGCTGCGCATGCGCCCTTCGGCTGGCCGCCTGCGGCAGCCGCTCAGGACAGGCTCCGGCATCGGCATGAACACCGATCACACGCTGGAAGAAGTCGGGCAGTAGTTCAGCGTGACGCGCGAGCGGATCAGGCAGATCGAGGCGAAGGCGCTGCGGAAGCTGAAACATCCGTCAAGGTCGCGGAAAATGCGGAGCTTTTTGGACCAGTGATGATCTAGACGCGTTCATGGAGGCATCAGGTCGGCGCTGCCTCCCGAGGCTTTTTTTCCTCGCTCCACCCGCGCCGGCAGCGCGAACAGGTATTCGCCAAGCGCTTGTGCGAATTGAATTGATTGCTGAGCCTCCGAGTCGGAGGAATGCGGATCGTCAGCATCGGCATGACGAGGTTTATTGGCTTCGAGACGAACCGCGTGCGCCCACTCGCCCATCTCTTTAGTCAACACGTGATCGGTGACGGCTTGGTTGATACGGGCATACACGGAACCATCGCTGTAGCCTTTAATTTTGAGCATCGCGTCGACCGCTGAGCCCGCAAGCATCACAGCGCCATCGGGCGCGCTGAGAGAATTGATGGCTTGCGACAGGTACTTTCGAGGCCGTTCGGGGATATCGGCATCCACAGTGCGTTCTTCAGGAAGTATCTGAATTGCTGGGGAGTTTTGGTTCGTCAGTCGAATGATGACCAGATTTTGGTCTTGCACATCGTGTCGGGTCAGCAGGGCGAGCGCAGCAACGAGGTTCCCACATGACGCGCACATGTATGTGAACCACGTAGGAATTAGGTCGCCGACACGGGTATGGTCCCAAAAGTGATGCTGATAATTGAGTGTGGGTCGTGCCACGCCGCATTGGGGGCAGCGCTCAATTTCTCGCAGCGTCTTACCGACCATCGGCATTTGAAAAGCCTCCATTTTCGTATCGCATTTCGGCTGGCTTGGTAGCGGCACTCGCTAGGCGCGCCAACCGGCGTTGACCTGCTCATCATCGCAACCGACCATTGCGGTCTTTCACGAGGAGTTTAGTGTCGCGGAGGAGCGGGAGGGGTTAATGCCGCAGCAAAAATCAGTAAAAAGCGACGCTGACCAAGACGTCGGCGCAAACGGCGCACCTGAGGCCGCTGCCCGTTCCTATTGGGATGCCTTCCAGTATTCTGTCGCGTCTCTCTTGGATCGGGCGACCGAGAGTTGGCGAACCTCGTGGCTCTTTCGATGCGTGGCTTGTCTGCTTTCAACTGCCCTCCTGTTGATTTTTGTCCGTTTCATCGGCTCGACGATCCTGCCGGAGCGAGAGCGGCTTTGGGCTGCCAACAACCTCGACGCCACTCTCCTGACGGCGCTCTCCGCAATTATCTTGCTTGGTCTTCTGGTCGTGCTGTCGGTCGTGCTTTTCCCTCGTTCGGAACGGCTGAAGGACCTTCGCAGCGACAGCTTCAAATGGATCGGCGCTGCGATCGTCGCGGTCACCTTGTTCGCCGGTTATGCGACGTTCCGCAATCAGGGCCGGCTAGCCTCCGAAGCGGCGATGAGCGCCGGAGGTTATCATCTGTACAGTCTCGAGATGTCTCGTCCGGAAATACGCTGCCTGTATTTCAACTATGCCCATCACGATCCCCGCGGCTGTCTGGAGAGGATCGCGAAAGATCCGGAGCTCTGGAGCTTCGCGCTGTTTTACGTCGAAGAGAGCTGGTTTCAACTCGAGCAGGCGGTGACGGAGCGGGACGAGTGGGGTTCAACATACGCAGAGATGATCAGATATTGGGCGCAGGACGTGAGCCGCGACTTTACGGGCATGTTTTCCTACTACCTCATCAGCTCAGAGAGGAGTTTGGACAGCGCGCTATTGACCATGAGAGGCGCGGACGTGAACATCCGCGGTGTCTGCACGAGATTTCGGATCGTTTGGCGGTCGCTGCACAATCGCGGCGTTCAGCCGCCGCGTGTTTCCGGAGCGGCCCGACAGTGTGGCTCGTTTCACCCCATCGATCCTACGATACTCGCGGCGGGAGTTCTCGTCATAGAGGAGGACAGATAGCTGGCGATTCTACTCGGGTCTAAAAGCCCAATACCCGCGGCTCCGCCCGCTCCTTCCCCAGCATCAGCTCCGTAATCCCCCACACCATCGCATCCGCCCGATCCGGCGACTTGCCCGGACCGCTCGTCCCCCGGACGAGGGCGGTCGAAAGCCTCGCCCGCTTCCAGTGCTCGCCTGTCTCCCGGACAGGCTGCGCGCTTCAGCAGGGCGAGCAGCTTCTTCTCCACCGCCTCGAAGCGGCCGTGAAGGACCACCTTCCCCGCCTCGAACGGAGGGCGACGGCGCTCGTGGAAAACCTGCCTTTAACCCCGCTCCGTTATGGCGATCGCATGAAGTTCATTTCCATCGCTTTCGCCATACTCACGGTCGGGCTGTCCTTCACCATGGACCTGTGGGACGGAACCGCGTTCGCGCTCGTGCCGTTGCTGGCGACGATCGGCGGCGTCATCGTGCGCGCGGCGCTGGATCGCGGCGATATGCTGATCGGCATGCCGCTCGGCGGCGTGATGATCGGGGCGTGCTGGTTCATCCTCGAGTGGCTGGGCCTTCGCGTGGAGGGCTTCGGCATGGATTTCGCCGCCATGTGGTGGACTCTGCCCTCGCTGGTGATCGGGCTGATCGTGAAGGCCGAGGACGTTTATTGAGTTCTGCTCCGGCGTTCGAAAGCCGGCGATCAGCCTCACGGCGAGGCCGGATTGGCGTTCGGTAGCGGACAGCGGTGGTGGCGCGGCGTTCGTTTTCGGGCACCGCTAGGCACCATCGCTTGGCGGATTTTACCAATGATTGGCACAGGGCGGCAGTGTGTCTCCCGCCCGCGTTCGCCCGTAAAACGCCTAACTCCCTAGTTTTCCATGCTTTTATCAACTTGGCACGGCCCCTGCTTAGTCCCTGGCATCACCGGGCTTCGGCCCAAAGCACCAAGGACTGAACGATGCGCTTCCTCGACGAGACCAACCTCTTCACCCGCGACGACACCTTCTTCGGCATCTGCCAGGGCCTCGGCGAGGATCTGGGAATCAACCCGAACTGGTTCCGGCTCGCGCTGGCGATCGGCCTGTTCTTCTCGCCGCTCGGCACGCTCGCCGCTTATGCGGTCGCCGGTCTGTTCGTCTTCACCGTCCGCTGGCTGGTCCCGACCCGCTCGCGCAACGCCGCCCCGGCCAAGTCGCCGCCGCACCGCGACGCGAATCGCCAACGAGACCGTCCCGGCCGCCCTCGCGGCGTGAACCAATCCCCCTCCCCTTGATGGGGAGGGGTTAGGGGTGGGGTGAACGGTCGAGACCCGCCGAGCGGATGGAGGCGTTCACCCCCACCATCGCAGCCGCAGGTTGATCCCCCGGATCAACCAAAGAGCGGCTGCGATCTCCCCCATCAAGGGGAGGAGAAGGGAAGATTAGCCCCTACCCCCATGCCCCCAGCTCTCCCGGGGAGGGGCCTAACCCCCAGGCCCTTCCACCCCCCGGCTCCCTTCACCCTCGCCGTAAACCTCCCCTTTACGTTGACCGGTGTACCCCTCCCCTTCACGCCCGCGCCGACACGCGGCCGAAGGAGGATGAGCATGGCTTCACGTCCGGTCCTGGAGACCGAGAGCGGCGGCGCCGGAGCGCTGATCGCCGCCTGCGTCGCCATCGAGGGCAGCGCCGCCCATCCCTGGTTCGCGCCCGATGCGGTGCACGGTTCCCGCGACATCGCCGACGCGATCCATTTCCTGTGCGTGCTGCACGGCCGCCACCCCGGCGTGATCGAGCTCGCCGCCTTGCGCGCGACCGAGCCCGCCGCCCGCGCCTGGCTCGGCGAAGCGGCCGACGCGATGGCCGACGAGCGCCGGATGCTGGCCAAGCTCGCGGTCGCCGCCGGCGGCGCGCCCAGCACCCCGGGCTCGGCGCAGAGCGAAGCGGCGGTCGCCGCCCAGCGCGGCGCCCTCGTCACCCTCGCCCAGTCCGACCGGCACGGCTGCGCGCTCGGCGCCGCCTTCGCCTTCGCGCTCGATTGGCGGATCGTCCGCGCGACGCTCGATCGCGCCGCCGATCCGCCTCGGCGTCGACATGCCCCCCTTCAGCCTCGGCCAGCCCGACGACATCCGCTTGGTCGCCGACGTGATCGGCGAAAACCCCCTCGCCGAACGCGCCTTGTTGTTCGGCGCGACGCAGCTGGCGCATCAGCATCGGGGATTGTGGGACCTGCTGGAAGCTCGCGCCAGCGCGCGAGCGTAGCCGCCCTGCGCTAGCGCCGCCAACGCGGAGCGTTGGCAACCTAGCGCCGGAGTTGGCGCCAGCCCGGCCGACGGGTTCGCGAAGCGAAGCCCGATCGACGTCACGGCACAATGGTGTCGTGGCGGAGCCTCCACAAATATTCTCAAGCTTGATACCGGCCTGCCGCGAAAGCCTTGAGGCTCTGCTACCTCGACGTTTCAATCAAATCTGCCGAACTGAGCAATCCACTCTGAGTTTAGGCTGTCGTAATCGATCACTTGAAAAAGCGCTGAACCGTGATCGAGACATGCCGCTTCATAGACGGGGCCGTCCTGATCCGTGCTCCGCTCGTTAGCCTCGAGCCGCTTGCCGCACGTGACGCACCTAAAGTGGTCGTCCGGTCCAATTTGCCAAATCCAGCGGTCATCCAGTTTTGCGGTCATCAGCGAATGCCCCACATTGCAAAGATGCTCGCTTATGCGGCCAACAAGGCAAATTTGTCGTTATGCAGTATTAACAGAGCTTCATCCGGCCTTAGATGCGTCGGCGCTATCAATTTTGCTCCCTCGTAAGGGGAGAAATAGGCTCGCGTCTCAACGCTGTCGCTGTGCAGGAGCTGGTCCGACAGCCGAACGTTAAGGTCCGGCGTCACTGTCATCAGATAGCGGTCGAAAGCGCGATCAAACGTCGCGGAAAAACACAGACCATTACGAGGGTTGTGGCGATTTTCGACGTCCGTTTGCCACGGCGAAATATGGCTCGCAAGGAGAAGACGGGGCTCCGCTATCCCCGTCACGCAGCACTTATTATCGAAATTGGCTAGGACTGCTCGACGGAAGAAACTCTGCCCTCTGCGCTGCACGACCTCCGCCAGCCTCGTTGTCGGTCCAATGGGTGGTTCGAAATTGTAGGATTGGCGCGCGTCACTGACTCGCTCATTCGATGAGGTTTCCATGGCCTCGTCGGCACCAGCCTCCATTATTAGCTTGGTCCAATCGTCGTGAAATTGGTTCCAAACTTCACGGTCGAGCGCGGATGCGCCTTCGAGTCCCTTCCGTCCACTATCCCGGATTTTCGGATCGAGACTCGCGAAATTTACTAGCTTCATGGCCACCGAGGAGGGTGTCCGACCAAGTGAGCTGGCTAATGTAATGATCTCGGGGTTTCGGGAATGAAGCTTACCAAAAGGAAGCTGAAAATAGAGGTAGAGTGCGCGTTTGATCTCTGCTTCGCTCCAGCGAACGCGAAGCGCCATCGCATTCCTCCAATCCCGTCGTCACCACGCTGCATGCGAGTGATAGAAAGCAAAGAATGAGACGGCAACATTCGATCCGGCGGTTGCCGGACGCGCCCTGACCACCGCCTCCCTACCAGCCCCGCCGCACGCCGCCACCCCCCGCCTTGCCCTACCCCGGTTCAAGGCCGCGCGCTCCACGCTTTCCTACACCACCGCGTTTCGGTTATGTTCCGCCAATGCGCCTTCCGCCCTTCATCCCGCGAGTCCCGCGCCGCTCGTCCCCGCGCCCGTTCTCCGGCGCCACTTCGGAATGCCCAACGTTTACGAACCCCCCGCGATTCCGTAGGCAATTCGTGCAAGTCGTGAATGTCGTAAACGCCCCTGCATGTCGCCACCGCAGGCCGTCCTTGGTGTGACTTTGGTGTGAACTTCCACCGCCGCCGCCACCCCGCCCGCCTTGCGCCCTTGCCCACCCCTCCTTATGCCCCGCTTGACGTTCACGTCAGGGCTTCACGCATGCGTTTCGAAGGCACCACATCCTATGTCGCGACCGAGGATCTGAAGGTCGCGGTCAATGCGGCGGTCACGTTGCGGCGGCCGTTGCTCGTCAAGGGCGAGCCGGGGACGGGCAAGACGGTGCTGGCGCACGAGATCGCGCAGGCGATCGGCGCGCCGCTGATCGAATGGCATGTCAAATCGACCACCAAGGCGCATCAGGGCCTGTACGAATATGACGCGGTGGCGCGGCTGCGCGACGGGCAGCTCGGCGACGCGCGGGTCCACGACATTTCGAACTACATCAAGCGCGGCAAATTGTGGGAGGCGTTCACCGCGCCCGAGCTGCCGGTGCTGCTGATCGACGAGATCGACAAGGCGGACATCGAGTTTCCCAACGATCTCCTCCAGGAGCTCGATCGGATGAGCTTCGACGTCTACGAGACGCATGAGACGATTACCGCGCGGGAGCGGCCGATCGTCGTCATCACCTCGAACAACGAGAAGGAGCTGCCCGACGCGTTCCTGCGCCGCTGCTTCTTCCACTATATCAAATTCCCCGATCGCGACACGATGCAGGCGATCATCGACGTCCACTTCCCCGGCATCCAGAAGATCCTGGTCTCCAAGGCGATGGACATCTTCTACCAGATCCGCGACGTGCCCGGCCTCAAGAAGAAGCCGTCGACGAGCGAGCTGATCGACTGGCTGAAGCTGCTGCTGCACGAGGACATGCCGCTCGACGTGCTGCAGTCCAAGGACCCGAGCAAGGCGATCCCGCCGCTGCACGGCGCCCTGCTCAAGAACGAGCAGGACGTGATGCTGTTCGAGCGGCTGGCGTTCATGAGCCGGCGGCAGGGGGCCTAGCTCAGCGGGGGTCTAGCTCAGCGTGGGCCTGGCTCAGCGCTGCGCCTCGTCGCGATAGGCGAGCTCGAAATTGCCCCAGCGGCGGCCGTTGATGCGCAGGGGCACGAAGACGTTCTTGACCGGGAGATAGCGGCCCTCGCCGAGGTCGACGCGGTAGGTGTAGAGCATCGCTTCCTTGTCGCTGTCGATGGCGCGCTGGGTGGCGTCGTCGATGAAGTTGCGGCGGTTGCGGCAATGCTCGGCGTTCCAGGCGGGATCGGAGCCCTGCGGCAGCGAGCGGTCCGAATTGTGGGTCGGCAGGTAGCCGTTGATGTCGCTCATCACGCAGGCCATGTGCCTGGGATCCGCGGCTTGGACCTTGTCGAGCACCGGGCGGACATATTGATCGGCCCAGGCGCAGAAGCCGTTCTCCCACTGGGTCGGGTTGGTGCCCGGCATCGGAATGTAATCGGTGTCGAAGACGGCGGGCTCGCTGATCTCGCCATTACGGATCGCGGCCTCGACCGCCGCCTCGAGCTCGCGCGCCGCGGCCTGGGCGCGGTCGATGAACTGGGTGTCGTCGATGCGGACGCCGCAGCTCGCCAGCTTGTCGAGCATGACGTTGGAGAGCAACTCCAGCGTGCCGAGCTTGTCGGAGGTGTGCTTGAGCTGGCCGCCATTGGCGCGCGCGTCCTCGGCGAAGGAATCGAGACCCGATTTCACGTCGTCGACGCTCTGCTGGATATGGCCGGTGGCTTGGGCGATGCCGTCGGTCTGGCGATCGACCAGGGCGACGATGTCGGCGACGTCGCGGACGGTGTCGTTGATCCGGCCGAAGCCGCTTTGGGCGACCCGGCTCTGCTCGACGCCGGCCTTGATCTCGCTCACCACCGCCTCGGCCTCGCGGGTCAGCGACTGGACGGTGGCGGCGATCTCGCTGGTCGCGCCGCGGGTGTCGTGGGCGAGCTTCTTCACCTCGGCGGCGACGACCGCGAAGGACCGTCCCGCCTCGCCGGCGCGGGCCGCCTCGATGGTGGCGTTGAGGGCGAGCATGTTGGTCTTGTTGGCGATCGTCTCGATCGCGGCCGAGACGCTGCGCACCCGGTTCATCGCCTCGGCGAAGCCGGCCATCCGGTCGCCCAATTGGACGACGAGATCGGTGAGGCCCGAGAAGATCCTGATCGTGTCCTCGATCGCGCCGCGGCCCTGGTCGAGCTTGCCGCGCGCCTGATCGGCGAGGACGCGGGCCTCGTCGGTGGAATCGGCGACGCGGGCCTGATCGGCGAGCAGCCGGGTGGTGACCGCCTCGAGGCTGTCGAGCATCTTGAGGTTGGCGTTGATGCGCTCGTTGACGCCATGGACATAGCCGGCGACGTCGCTGCACTCCATCGCGAGCGACCCGCAATGGCGCGCGACCTCGTTGATCGCTCCGCTGTCCGCCTTGTCCACCGCTGCGCTCGCCACTCGCCCACCTGTTTCTCGTTGCGCGAGCGGGGTTAAGGCGAAGAGGTTTAAGGGGCGTTAACCACGCGGCGCGGCTCTGGCGGGGTGCGGGGACCTCCGCTAACACGATGCCATGTTCTTCTCCTTCGTCGACGAGCTGCGCGCGGCAGGCATTCCGGCCTCGATGAAGGAGCATCTGGTGCTGCTCGAGGCGCTCGACGCCGAGGTGATCCGCGCGACGCCGGAGCAATTCTACTATCTCGCCCGCGCCGTGTTCGTGAAGGACGAGGGGCTGCTCGACCGCTTCGACCAGGTCTTCGCCAAGGTCTTCAAGGGGATCGCGACGACCTACGGCACCGACGAAACGCCGATCCCGGAGGAGTGGCTGAAGGCGGTCGCCGAGCTTTACCTCACCCCCGAGCAGATGGCCGAGATCAAGGCGCTCGGCTCCTGGGAAGAGATCATGGAGACGCTGAAACAGCGGCTCGCCGAGCAGCAGGGCCGGCACCAGGGCGGCAGCAAATGGATCGGTACCGGCGGTACCTCGCCGTTCGGCAATTCGGGCTACAATCCGGAAGGCGTCCGGATCGGCGGCGAGGGCGGACAGCGCAGCGCGATCAAGGTGTGGGACAAGCGCGAGTTCAGGAACCTCGACAACCAGGTCGAGCTCGGCACCCGCAACATCAAGGTCGCGCTCCGGCGCCTCCGCCGTTTCGCTCGCGAGGGCGCCGCCGAGGAGCTCGACATCGACGAGACGATCGACGGCACCGCGCGCAAGGGCTGGCTCGACATCCGGATGCGTCCCGAGCGGCACAATGCGGTGAAATTGCTGCTCTTCCTCGACGTCGGCGGATCGATGGACCCGCATATCAAGCTCTGCGAGGAGTTGTTCTCGGCGGCGACCAGCGAGTTCAAGAATCTCGAATTCTTCTACTTCCACAACTGCCCCTATGAGGCGCTGTGGAAGGACAATCGCCGCCGCTTCAATGAGCGCACGGCCACTTGGGACGTGCTCCACAAATTCGGCCACGACTACAAGCTCGTCTTCGTCGGCGACGCCTCGATGAGCCCTTATGAGATCACCCATCCCGGCGGCTCGGTCGAGCATTTCAACGAGGAGGCCGGCGCGGCCTGGCTGCAGCGGCTGACCAACACCTATCCGGCCGCGGTCTGGCTCAATCCGGTGCCGGAGAAATATTGGGGCTACACCAGCTCGATCCAGGCGGTCCGCCATTTGATGCAGGAGCGGATGTACCCGCTGACCTTGGCCGGCCTGGACGACGCGATGCGGACGCTGAGCCGGAAGAGTTAGCGGCCGATAAGGTGGAAGCGATCGAGGCGACCGTCGAGATAGCGGACCGTCTGGCCGTCGAAAAAAACATCCTCTTCGAGCCGAAACTCGACCATCTGGCCGGCCCATTCGGGCACCGCCTGGCGGACATTCAATTCGATCGACCAGACGGTGTTCGGCCGCACGACGCCCGCGCCGCGCGGGTCAGCGTTCTGGTTGTCCCAGAAGCCGATCGACGGGCCGGCGCCGTGGCCATGGTAGCCGAGCGGATGGGAGTAGATCGTCGCGTTCAGCCCCTGCGCGCCGGCACGGGCGCGCGCCGCCTCCAGCACCGCATTGCCCGAAAGGCCGACACGAAAGCTCGACGTCACCGCGTCCTGGGCTCGATTGGCGGCGGCGAGGCCGAGGCGCAGGCCGGCTGGCGCGTCGCGCTCGCCGCGGCGCAACACGTAAGCGAGGTGCTGGGTGTCGGTGTTGAGACCGAGATAGGTGATGCCGAAATCGGTCCACAGCATGTCGCCGGGCTGGATGATCGCGGCGCCGTCGAGCGGGCCGCTCGCACCCTGGCGAAAGATCGCGACCGAGGGGTGGAACCAGGTATCGAGGCCGAGGCCGGCGATCCGCTCACGGAACCACCAGACGAGATCGTCGGCGCTGGTCCGGCCGGGCCGGATCGCGCGGCGCGAGAAGCCCTCGGCGATGATCGCATGGGCGATCCGGACGATCTCCGGATAGCGCGCCATCTCCTCGGGAATGCGGGTCGAGAGCCAGCCGATGGCAAGATCTTCGCCCGGGCGGACGCGCGCGCGCAGCCGCTGCGGCAGCGCTTCGATCAACTCCTGATACTGGCTGTGGGTAAGGCCGTCGCCGAACGCGCTGGCAGGCGAGACGTTGACCCGGATCGTGCTTGGGTTCCGCGCCGCGATCAGCTCGGCGAGGCGAGCCCATTGATCGGGCTGCGCCGCCGGGTCCCAGGCCGGTGCGAACAGGCCGCCGAGGCCGTAGCGGCTGACCGTCAGCCGCTCGACCGGCCGGCCGCCGCCGGGATCGTGGAAGATCAGGATCGTCCGGCGGCGGGCGCGCATGCTGGTCGCGTTCAGCATCGTCGTCATCACCGGATCTTCGAGATATTCGCGGGCGATCAGCACCCACATGTCGACGCCCGCCTCGCGCATCAGCGCCGGAACGACCGTGTCGAGCCGGCGGGCGAGCCAGGCGTCCTGCACCTGCGCCCGCTCCCGCAAGGGGAGGATGCGCGGCATCGTGGGGCGCATCTCCTCCTGCGCGACGGCGGGCAGCGGCAGCGCGGTGATCCCGGCGAGCGTGAGCAGTAGGGCGGCGATCCTAGTAAAGGACATAAGCCGCCCTCTCCTCTTCCCAGGCCTGTTCGTCGGGGATGGTCAGCGCGTCGAGATCGGCCGGCGTCGCGGCCGCGTCGTCGACCCATTCGCGCAGCAGCGGCGAGCCGTTGATCACGTCGATCGCGAGCTTGTCGAACTCATATTCGTACGGGAAATCGCGCCACAGATCGTAGTCGGGCTGGAGCGCGCGGATCGCCTTGAAGGCGAGCGCCTGCAGCCGCCACGGGCGGAACGCCGCGTGATCGTAGGCGCCGCCCTCGGCGTGGATGAAGACGCCGCTGCACAGCTCGCCGACATGTTTGTGAAAGGTCGGCTGGAACCAGATATCGCGCAAGCTGCAGCCGGCCAGCCAGTGCGGCGCGATCCGACGCATTTCGGCGATCACCGCTTTCGCGTCCATGTCCGGCGCGCCGAACAATTCGAGCGGCCGGGTCGTTCCCCTGCCCTCGCTCAGTTTCGTTCCTTCCAGCATCACCGTGCCGGCATAAGCGCGGGCCATGTTGACGTTGGCGGCATTGGGGCTGGGGTTGATCCAGACCCGCTCGGGCGGCCAGCCGAAGCCGGGGCCCTCGTCCGGCCGCCAGCCCTCCATCTCGATCGACGCGATAATCGACGTCGAGCTTGAAGTGGGCGATGAACCAACGGCCCATCTCGCCCAGTGTCAGCCCATGCCGCATCGGCATCGGCCCGGCGCCGACGAAGCTCTCCCAGCCGGGGCGAAGCGTCAGTCCCTCGACCGGCCGGCCGGCGGGATTGGGGCGATCGAGCACCCAGACCGATTTGCCATGCTCGGCGGCCGCTTCGAGGACGTAGAGCAGCGTCGTCACGAAGGTGTAGATGCGGCAGCCGACATCCTGGAGATCGACCAGCATGACGTCGAACGTGCCCATGCTCTGCCCGGACGGCCGGCGGACCTCGCCATAGAGGCTGAACACCGGCACATTGTAGGTCGCGTCGGTATAATCCGGCGATTCCATCATATTGTCCTGGAGATCGCCGCGCACGCCATGCTGCGGCCCGAAAACCGCGGAGACGTTCAGACCCGCCGCGACCAGCGCGTCGAGACTGTGCGTCAGGTCCGCCGTCACCGACGCCGGATGGGCGAGCAAGGCGACGCGCTTGCCCGCAAGCGGCGCGCGAAACGCGGGGTCGGCGAGAAGGCGATCGATGCCGAATTTCATGCGCCGCCGGGTGCCGGAAGCGTCAGCGCAAAGCAATCGGGATGATGGAAATCGGGCGGACCTTCTGCCGGGTGGGCGAGCGCCCAGTAGGACTTGGTGCCGTCCGTCTCCTCGATCACTGCCGAGAGGCCTAGTCTCGAAGGGTGACCGATCCAGGCATGCGGCATCGAGTTCCGCGTAAAGCCAAAATTGCCCGACCGCTTCACTGGTCGCGTCGATCCATCGGATCGCGTCGCATCACCAGATCCTCCATGTTCTCGCGATATTGAGCGAAACGATAAGCGCGCCCACGCGGTGGAGGGAGAGAGGTTTAATTCGAAATACTGGGTGCCAGTGTCAGGCCAGAGGAAGACTTCGAAGCAGGTGGTCTTCCAAAGGTCGTTCGCACGAACCGGCGCCGACAATCGAGGGAGAAAGAGCGCCGAGACCGGCGTCGACGCCGAATTCGCACCTGCCAGTTCGTCGTGGCTGAAATCCATCACATTGGCAGTGACGCTCTCTATACCGAGCCGGCCGGAGGTCAAGGGATGGCAGGTCAGCTGGTGCATTCCCAAGGCGCTCCCCAAACCGCATCCCCCATGCTAGGCGCGCCGCGCCATGACCGAATACAAGTCCGATCTCCTACGCCTGCTCGCCGAGCGCGGCTATATCCATCAGGTCACCGACGCGGCGGCGCTGGATGCGCTCGCGGCGACGCAGATCGTGCCGGGCTATATCGGCTTCGACGCGACCGCGCCGTCGCTCCATGTCGGCAGCCTCGTGCAGATCATGCTGCTGCGGCGGATGCAGCAGGCCGGGCACAAGCCGATCGTGCTGATGGGCGGCGGCACGTCGAAGATCGGCGATCCGAGCTTCAAGGACGAGGCGCGCAAGCTGCTCACCGCCGAGGCGATCGACGCCAACATCGCCTCGATCCGGCGCGTGTTCGAGCCCTTCCTGACCTTCGGCGACGGCCCGACCGACGCGGTGATGGTCGACAATGCCGACTGGCTCGACGCGCTCGAATATATCCCCTTCCTGCGCGAGGTCGGGCAGCATTTCTCGGTCAACCGGATGCTGAGCTTCGACAGCGTGAAGCTGCGGCTCGACCGCGAGCAATCGCTGAGCTTCCTCGAATTCAACTACATGATCCTTCAGGCCTATGACTTCCGCGAGCTGTCGAACGCGCGCCGGCTGCCGGCTGCAGCTCGGCGGATCGGACCAGTGGGGCAATATCGTCAACGGCATCGAGCTGGCGCGGCGGATGGACGGCGTCGAGGTGTTCGGCGTCACCACGCCGCTGATCACCACCGCCGACGGCGGCAAGATGGGCAAGACCGAGAAAGGCGCGGTCTGGCTCAACGCCGACCAGCTCAGCCCCTACGATTACTGGCAATTCTGGCGGAACACGCAGGACGCCGATGTCGGCAAGTTCCTGCGCCTGTTCACCGATCTGCCGCTCGACGAGATCGCGCGGCTGGAGGCGCTGCAAGGCGCGGAGATCAACGACGCCAAGAAGGCGCTGGCCGATGCCGCGACGGCGATGCTGCATGGCGCGGATGCGGCTGCTGCGGCCAACTGAGACGGCGCGCAAGACGTTCGAGGAAGGTGCGGCGGCGAGCCGACCTGCCGACGCTCAAGGTCGGCGGTGAGATTTCGGTCGCCGACGCGCTGGTCGGCCTTGGCCTCTGCGCATCGAAGAACGAGGCGCGCCGGCTGATCGCCCAAGGCGGCGCGCGGGTGAACGACGAGGCGGTCAGCGACGAATTCGCGATGCTGACCGTCACGACCGAGTTCCGGGTCTCGGCCGGCAAGAAGAAGCACGGCCTGCTTCTTCCCTGACCGTCATGCCAGCGAAGGCTAGCATCCATGCTGAGTCACGAATGGACCCCAGCCTTCGCTGGGGTGACGAGTGAGTCGTCAACCCCCGCGCAGCAACCCCACCGCCGCGTCGCGCTCCATCAGATAGAGCAGCAGCCGCGCCGCCTGGCCCCGCTCGCCTTCCAGCCCGCCGTCGCGATCGATCAGCAGACGGGCGTCGTCCGTCGCCACCGGGGCGAGCGCGGTGACCTGCTCGGGCGCTCGCGAGCCGGAAACTGTCCTCGCCCGACTGGCGGGTGCCGAGGATTTCGCCGGCGCCGCGCAGCCGGAGATCCTCCTCGGCGATGCGGAAGCCGTCATTGGTCTCGCGCATCAGCGCCAGCCGCGCCCGCGCCGTCTCGCTCATGATCGGCCCGCGCAGCAGCAGGCAGACGCTGCGCGCCTCGCCGCGCCCGACCCGGCCGCGCAACTGGTGGAGCTGGGCGAGGCCGAAGCGCTCGGCACCCTCGACGATCATCAGCGAGGCGTTGGGCACGTCCACGCCGACCTCGATCACCGTCGTCGCGACCAGCACCGCAATCTGCCCGCGCTGGAACGCGGCCATCACCGCGTCCTTCTCCGGCCCCTTCATCCGGCCGTGGACGAGGCCGATCCGGTCGCCGAAGCGCAGCTTCAGGATTTGCGCGCGCTGCTCGGCCGCCGCGCGGTCCGAAGCCTCGCTTTCCTCGACGAGCGGACAGACCCAATAAGCCTGCTTGTCCTCGGCGATATGGCGGCCGAGCGCATCGATCACCTCGTCGAGCCGGTCGAGGCTCACCACCCGCGTCTCGACCGGCTGCCGCCCCGGCGGCATCTCGTCCAGCCGGCTCACGTCCATCTCGCCATATTGGGTGAGGGTGAGGGTGCGCGGGATCGGCGTCGCGGTCATCACCAGGAGATGCGGCGGTCGCTCCGCCTTCTGGGCGAGCATCAGCCGCTGGGCGACGCCGAAGCGATGCTGCTCGTCGATCACCGCCAGGCCGAGCCGCTTGTAGGCGACCTTCTGCTGGAAGATCGCATGGGTGCCGATCAGGATGTTGATCGAACCGTCGGCCAGTCCCATCAGGCAGGATTCGCGCGCCCTGCCCTGCTCGCGGCCGGTCAGGATCGCGACGTTGATCGGCAGGCCGGCGAGCAGGCGCGACAGGTTTTCATGATGCTGCCGGGCGAGGATCTCGGTCGGCGCGAGCAAGGCCGCCTGCGCGCCCCCTTCGACCGCGACCAGCATCGCCAGCAACGCGACCAAAGTCTTGCCGGAACCGACATCGCCCTGAAGCAGGCGAAGCATCGGCGCGTCCTGCGCCAGGTCTGCCTCGATCTCGCCGACCGCGTGCCGCTGGGCCCCGGTCGGATCGTAGGGCAGGCGCAATCTGTCGCGCAGGCTGCCGTCGCCGGCGAGCGGCAGGCCGCGCCGCTTGCGCGAGGAGGCGCGGACCAGCGCCAAGGCGAGCTGGTTGGCGAAGATCTCGTCATATGCGAGCCGTTCGCGGGCCTTCTCTTCACCTCCCCTCCCGCTTGCGGGAGGGGATTGAGGGGTGGGCATGGACGGACTCCGGGACTCCCCACCCCCGACCCCTCCCGCAAGCGGGAGGGGAGATTGATGGGCTATGGCCAGCGCCTCGCTCCACCCGGGCCAACCCCGCCGCGCCTTCAGCGTCGGCTCGATCCATTCGTGCAACTCGGGCGCGCGCGCCATCGCCTGGCCGGCGAGATCGGCAAGCCGGTGGCTCGTGAGCCCTTCCGACAGCGGATAGACCGGCTCGCGGGCAGGGATCGTCGCGGCTTCGGCCGGCGTGACGACATGGTCGGGATGGACGATCTGCAATTCCTGCCCGTAGCGGTCGAGCTTGCCCGAGACGATCCGCGTCTCGCCCAGCGGCAATTGCTTCTTCGCCCAGCCCGGATTGTTGAAATAGGTCAGGGTGACGTAATTGCCCTGCCGGTCCTCGGCGAAGACCCGCATCGGCCCGCGTCCGCCTTGCCGATAGTCCCTCGCGGTCAAGGCCACGATGATCACCCGGCCGACGTCGGCCTCGTCGAGTAGCTCCACGGGCTTCCGATCGATGCACCCGGTGGGCAGATGGAACAGCGCATCGACCACCCGCTCGAGCCCGAGCTTGCGCAACGGCTTGGCGAGCGTCGGGCCAACGCCCTTCAGCGTCTCGATTTCCGCGAACAGGGGGTTGAGAAGCTCGGGGCGCATGCGTAGCGCACTGGTAACCGCCGCCGACGAGCTTCGCAAAGCCCGCCGGCCAATTGGCCATGGGATAAGATGGACCGCGACGCCCGCCTCAAACGCCTCCGCTTCCGCGCCTGGCATCGCGGCACGCGGGAGGCCGATATGCTGGTCGGCGGCTATTTCGACCGCTGCCATGAGAGCTGGGACGCGGCCGAGATCGCCTGGTTCGAGGCGTTCCTCGAGGAGCAGGATGTCGACATCATCGCCTGGGCGACGGAACCGCCGCGGTTCCCGCGCGCTTGCAAGGCGAGATGATGAACCGCCTGTGCGACACTGATTATATTCGACATTTCCGATGATATGACCCGATCTCCAGAAAATCCTCGGCGCGACGACGCCGCTGACGCTGGCGGGGGTGCCGGCGGGCTTCCAGCCCTGGCTGGCGGCGGACCTCGCGCGCGCCGCCAAAGGCCGTGCCGTCTTCATCATGCCGGACGAGGCGGCGATGCGGGCGCTGGCCGACGCCGCGCATTATTTCGCGCCGGAGCTGGAGACGCTGAGCTTCCCGGCCTGGGATTGCCTGCCCTACGACCGTTCCTCGCCGTCGCTGCGCAGCACGTCGGAGCGACTGGCGACGCTGCACGCGCTCCAGCGCAAGGCGGACAAGCCGCAACTCCTGATCACCACCGTCAACGCGGTGCTGCAGCGGGTGCTGACCCCGTTTCGAATCCGCCAGCTCGTCGCTCGGCTCGCGCCCGGCGAGCAGATCGACCGCGACCGGCTGGCCACCCTGCTCTCGGCCAACGGCTATGCGCGAACCGAGACCGTGCGCGACCCCGGCGAGTTCGCGGTGCGCGGCGGGCTGGTCGATCTCTTTCCATCGGGCGAAGAACAGGCGCTTCGCCTCGATTTCTTCGGCGACGAGATCGAGAGCGTCCGCCGTTTCGATCCGGCGAGCCAGCGCAGCATCGACCGGATCGACGGCTTCACCTTGCTGCCCGCCTCCGAGACCCTGCTCGACGAGGACAGCATCAAGCGCTTCCGCGGCCGCTATCGCGAATTGTTCGGCGCCAACGCGACCGGCGATCCGCTCTATCAGGCGGTGTCGGACGGGCGCCGCATCGCCGGCCTCGATCACTGGCTGCCTCTGTTCGAGGAGCGGCTGGCGACGTTGTTCGATCATCTGGATGAGAATGACCTGATCGTCCGCGACGCGGGCGACGACGGCGCGGTCGCGGCGCGGTTCGAGGGCGTCGCCGACTATCATGACAATCGGGTCCGCGCGCAGAGCAAGGAGGCGGGCAGCTATCGCCCACTGGCGCCCGAGGCGCTCTATCTGACGCATGACGAATGGGACGGCTTCGTCGCGGCGCGGCCGATCCATCGCGCGACGCCCTTTCACGAGCCCGAAAGCGCGGCGGTGCTGGACTTCGCCGTCGATTCGCCGCGCGACTTCGCGCCGGAGCGCGCGCAAGGCGCGAATGTCTACGAGGCGGTGGTCGCCCATGTCACCGAGCAGCGCCGGCAGGGTCGCAAGGTCGTTCTCGCCAGCTACTCGGCGGGCTCGCGCGAGCGGCTGAAGGGCCTGCTTGCTGACCACGGACTGACCAAGACTGCCGAGGCTGAAAGCTGGCAGCAGGCGCTGGGCGTGTCCGGCATCGCGCTCGCGGTGATCCAGCTCGACCACGGCTTCACCAGCGCCGACATCGCCCTGCTCACCGAGCAGGATATGCTCGGCGACCGCCTCGTCCGCCGCCGCCGCAAGAAATCGAGCCAGGCTTTCCTCGACGAGCTGGCGACGCTGACCCCCGGCGATCTCATCGTCCATGCCGATCACGGCATCGGCCGCTACGAGGGGCTGACCCAGATCCCGGTCCAGCGCGCGCCGCACGATTGCGTCGCTCTGGTCTATGCGGGCGGCGACAAGCTCTATCTGCCGGTCGAGAATATCGACATCCTCTCCCGCTACGGCGGCGAGAGCGAGGGGGTGACGCTCGACCGGCTGGGCGGCGAGGCCTGGCAGCGGCGCAAGTCGCGGATGAAGGAACGCATCCGCGAAATCGCCGGCGAACTGATCAAGGTCGCGGCCGAGCGGGCGCTGCGTGCCGGCGCGGTCGCCGAGCCGGACACCGGCTATGCCGCCTTCGTCGATCGTTTCCCTTATGAGGAGACGGACGACCAGGATCGCGCCATCGGCGAGGTGATCGGCGACCTCGCCGCCGGCAAGCCGATGGACCGCCTGGTCTGCGGCGACGTCGGCTTCGGCAAGACCGAGGTCGCGCTGCGCGCCGCCTTCATTGCCGCCATGTCGGGGATGCAGGTCGCTTTGGTCGCGCCGACCACCCTCCTCGCCCGCCAGCATTTCAACACCTTCGGGGAGCGCTTTCAGGGCTTCCCGATCGAGATCGGACGGCTGTCGCGGCTCGTCCCCGCCGGCGAGGCAAAGACGACCAAGGAGCGGCTCGCCGCGGGCAAGGTCGACATCGTGATCGGCACCCACGCGGTGCTCGCCAAGGGGGTCGAGTTCCGCAATCTCGGCCTCGTCATCGTCGACGAGGAGCAGCGCTTCGGGGTCACCCACAAGGAGCGGCTGAAGACGCTGCGTGCCGACGTGCACGTCCTCACCCTCACCGCGACGCCGATCCCGCGCACGCTGCAGATGGCGATGTCGGGGCTGCGCGAGCTCTCGGTCATCCAGACCCCGCCCGTCGACCGGCTGGCGGTGCGCACCTATGTCACGCCCTGGGACCCGGTCGTCGTGCGCGAGGCCTTGCTGCGCGAGCATTATCGCGGCGGCCAGAGCTTCTTCGTCGTGCCCCGGATCAAGGACCTGCCCGACATCGAGGAGTTTCTGCGCGAACGAGGTGCCGGAGGTCCGCGCCGTCACCGCCCACGGCCAGATGTCGCCGACCGAGGTCGAGGAGCGGATGTGCGCCTTCTACGACCGCCGCTATGAGGTGCTGCTCTCGACCACGATCGTCGAGAGCGGGCTCGACATCCCGAGCGCCAACACCCTCATCGTCCACCGCGCCGACCGCTTCGGCCTCGCCCAGCTCTACCAGCTGCGCGGCCGCGTCGGCCGGGCGAAGACGCGCGCTTACGCCTATTTCACCACCCCGGCAGACCGGCTGGTCACCGAGACCGCCGACAAGCGCCTCAAGGTGCTCGCCAGCCTCGACAGCCTCGGCGCCGGCTTCCAGCTCGCCACCCACGATCTCGACATTCGCGGCGCCGGCAACCTACTCGGCGACGAGCAATCGGGGCATATCAAGGAGGTCGGCTTCGAGCTTTACCAGTCGATGCTGGAGGACGCGATCCTGGAAGCGAAGGCGGGCGGGCTGGAGCGGCGGCCGGAGCAATTCTCGCCGCAGATCACCGTCGATGCGCCGATCATGATCCCGGAAGCCTATGTGCCCGACCTCGACCTTCGCATGGGCCTCTATCGCCGCCTCAACGAGCTTGCCGGCGCGCAGGAGATCGAAGGCTTCGCGGCCGAGCTGATCGACCGCTTCGGCCCGCTCCCGGAAGAGACCGACAATCTGCTCAAGATCATCGAGATCAAGCTCAACGCCCGCAAGGCGATGGTCGCGAAGCTCGACGTCGGCCCCAAGGGCGCGCTCGTCCACTTCCATCAGGACAGCTTCCCGGACCTCCCCGGCCTACTCGCTTATGTCGAGCGGCTGAAGGGAACGGCGCGGCTTCGCCCCGACAGCAAGCTGGTTCTGTCGCGCGAATGGCCGACGCCGGCCGCGCGCCTTCAGGGCGGGCTTCAGCTCTCGCGGGGTCTCGCTAAGATCCTCGGCTGAGGCGCCGAACGACCGCATTTTCAAGTCGAACGTCCCGCGCCCTTCGTCGAAAGATTTGGGTCTAAGGCCCGCGCGGGAGTAGGGTGGCGTTCCGGCGGAGCCTCCCGGCCACCGCCGCCCGAGGCTCGATGACTATGAAATCCCTGCTCGCCCTCCTCTTCACCGCCGCTTTTGCGACGCCCACCGTGGGGCAGCCGGCCACCGGAAGCCTGGTGGAGCGCAGCCGAGGGGCAACCGACACCGCCGAGACGATCGGCTATGCGGCCGACCCCTGGGCGCGGATGACGGTGGCGGTCAATATCGGCCGCAGCGGTCCATTCCAGTTCATCGTCGATACTGGCGCCGAGCGCACCGTGATCTCGCGCGAGCTCGCGCTGACGCTCGGCCTCACATCGGGCGGCGACGTCACCCTCGCCAGCGTCGCGCAGGTGACGCGCGTGCCGAGCGTCATCATCCCCGAGCTCGACCTCGGCCGCCGCACCTTGTCCGGCATCCGGGCGCCGGCGCTGGCCGAGCGCCATCTCGGTGCGCAGGGCATGCTCGGCGTCGACAGCTTGAGGTCGCAGCGGGTCGTCTTCGACTTCGAGCGCCGCGAGTTGACCCTTTCCTCCTCGCAGATCGTCGAGGAACGTCCCGCGCCCGACGAGATCGTCGTGCGCGGCCGTACCCTGCTCGGCCGCATGATCATCACCAATGCGTTCGTGGACGGTCAGCGGGTGACGGTGATCATCGACACCGGCTCGCAGGTCACCTTGGGCAACAGCGCGCTTCGCCGCCGCCTCGAATCCGCCGGCCGGCTGGGCCTCACTCGCCAGCTCTCGCTGACCGGCGTCACCGGCGATCTGGTCACCGCCGAATATACCAGGACCCGGAGGCTGCAGATCGGCGGCCTGAGGGTGAACGACATGCCGATCGCTTTCTCGGACGTGCGGCTGTTCAGCGTGCTCGGCCTCGGCAGCCGGCCCGCGATCCTGCTCGGCATGGATGCGCTGCAATTGTTCAGCCGGGTCTCGATCGATTTCGCCAACCGCCGCGTCCGCCTCGCGCCGCCGCACAGCCGCGCAGAGCCGCCGCTCAGAATGGCCGGCTCCGCCGGCTCGCGCGCCCGCTAGACGCGAGCCGCGACCAGCGCCGCGAGCGCACCGGTCTCCAGCGGCGGCGCGCAGAGGAAGCCCTGATAGAGCGTGCAGCCCGCCTCGGCGAGCCGCTCCAGTTGCGCCTCGGTCTCCACCCCTTCGGCGATCACGTCGAGCCCGAGCGAGCGGGCCATCTCGATCACGCCGCGACCACCACCCGGTCGCGGCTCGAGCCGGTGATGTCCTGGGAGAGCTTGCGGTCGATCTTGAGATAATCGAGCGGCAGCGCCTTCAGATAAGCGAGGCTGGAATAGCCGGTGCCGAAATCGTCGATTGCGACGCGCAGGCCGCCGGCGCGCAAGTTCGGCGAGCAACGCCGCGGCGCCCTGCAGATCCTCGATCAGCCCGCTCTCGGTGACCTCGACCGTCAGCCGTCCCGGAGCGAAGCCCGCATCCGCGACCCGGGCGAGGAAGGCGGCGGCGAAGCCGGGCTGGACGATGTCGACGGCGGTGATGTTGACCGCCACGCGTAAGGACGCGAGCGCCGCCGGCCAGTCCGCCGCCTCGGCGATCGCGCGGCGGTGAATATGGTCGGAGAGCTGCGCCAGATAATCGGAGCGTGCGGCGATCGAGAACAGGGTGTCGGCGCCGAGCTCGCCATGATCGGGATGGCGCCAGCGGGCGAGCGCCTCGACGCCGACGATGTGCCCGTCCGTCACTGAAACCTGCGGCTGGAAGCGGATCTCGATCTCGTTGCGGTCGAGCGCGCGCCTGAGATCGATCGACAGCCGGTCGTCGCGGACCGAATCGCTTTCGTCGCGCAGCGTCGAGCACCCGGACCGGGGCGCTGTCCGGCCCCTTGGCCTCGGCCAGCGCCGCACTCGCCCGGCGCAGCAAGGCTGCCGCGTCGTCGCCCGGACGCGCGGGAGCGAGGCCGGCCCGAGCCGCCAGCGTCACCATATGCTCGCCTGAGAGGAACGGCCGCCCCAGCGCCTCGACCAGCAGCCGGGCCAGCGCGCGGGCGCGGCCGAGGTCGGCGGGCGGGGCGAGCAGCAAGGCGAACTCCGCGCCGGCCATGCGCGCGATCAGGGCGCGCGCGCCCTCGGCGTCGCAATGGCGCTCGATCCGCCGCGCCACCGCCTGCAGCACCGTGTCGCCCACCGCGCGGCCGAACGCTTCGTTGATCGCATCGTAGCGGGTGAGGCCGATCAGCAGCACGATCGGGCCGCCCTCCTCCGCCCCTTCGAGCGCCCGCGCCAGCCAGGCGAGCGCGGCGCGCCGGTCGCGCAGGGCGGTCAGCGGATCGCGCCGCTCGTCGGTCGAGTCTGCGCCCAGTTGCTCGGCGCGGCCGATGATCTCGCCGCCCTCGCCGACGCGGACATGATGCGCGATCCGGCCGCCGCCGGTGAGCGGATCGGCATGGGCGAAGGCGGTCGCCGCGCCGGTCCGCCGCACCCGGCCGACCGCGTCCGCGGCCGCTCGCCGCCCTTCCGGATCGAGCTTGCGCATGAGATCGAGCATGCCGATCCGGCGCGGCCCGTTCGCGTCCAGCCCGGCCTTGGCCGCCAGCGCGGGGCTGAGCTCCACTTCGCGCCCGCCCGGCTGCCAGCGCCAGGACGGGCGCTCCTCTCCGCCAGACCGCGCCGCCGGCCTATCCAGCGCGCCGACCCGCTCCGCATGGCGGCCGGCGAAGGTCAGCGCGTGCAGGAACTCGGCCTCGGCGATCGGGCTGACGAGGAAATGGGTCGCGCCGAGACGGTGGAAGCGGTCGAGCGCCGCGCCGTCGTTGCGCGAGACCATGACCAGCAGCGCCGCCCCGTTCGCCTCGGCGCTGTCGGCCAGCGCGCGCACCGCCTCGAGCCCTTCGTCGAGCGCGCCGCGCGCATCGACGATCGCGACATTGGCGCCGGAGCCGGCGAAGCGCGCCTCGGCATCGTCTGCCCGCCGCGCCGCGATCGGCCGCCAGCCGCCCCGCTCGGCGAGCCGGTTCAGCTCGTCGCGATGGCGGAAGGACAGGATGAAGAGAGGCGCGGACATGTCGGGCCGGTCTAGCCGGGCATCCCCGCCGCGCCAAATCGCTCCGCGCGCTGGTTCCCTTTATGGCACGTTGACGAAACGGAGCGTGCAGGCTCTATCGGCGCATGGACAACGCCCAGCCCAAGCCGATGGCCCTGCTCGCCTCGAACGCCGAGGCGGCGATGGCGGCCGAGGCGATGCTGCGCGATCGCTACGATTTCGTCGACGTGGAGGAGGCGGAGCTGATCGTCGCTTTGGGCGGCGACGGCTATATGCTGCACACGCTCCACACGATGCTGAACCGGGGCAAGGTCTGCCCGGTGTTCGGGATGAACCGCGGCACCGTCGGCTTCCTGATGAACGAGTGGCGGATCGACGGGCTGATCGAGCGGATCGCGCGGGCCAAGGCGTTCACCGTCGCGCCGCTGGAGATGACCGCGACGACGACCGGCGGCGAGGTCTCCCGCTTCCACGCGATCAACGAGGTGTCGCTGCTGCGCGAGACCCGCCAGACCGCCTGGATCGAGGTGTCGGTGAACGGCCGGGTGGTGATGCCGGAGCTGGTCTGCGACGGCGTGCTGGTCGCGACTCCGGCCGGATCGACCGCCTACAATCTCTCCGCTCTGGGCCCGATCCTGCCGCTCAATTCCAAGCTGATGGCGCTGACCCCGATCAGCCCGTTCCGGCCCCGGCGCTGGCGCGGCGCGCTGATCCCGGACAATGTCTCGATCGCCTTCCGGGTGCTCGACCCCAAGAAGCGGCCGGTCTCGGCGGTCGCCGACCAGTTCGAGGTGCGCGACGTCGCCTCGGTGGAGGTCGCGGTCGATCGCACCGACACGCTGACCCTGCTCTTCGACCCCGAGCACGCGCTCGACGAGCGGATCACGACCGAGCAGTTCGCGGTCTGAACCTGACCCAACCCGCTTGCATCTCGGGAAAACGCGCTGCTATAGGCGCGCCTTCCAAGAGCATTCCCCGATAGCTCAGCGGTAGAGTAGGTGACTGTTAATCACTTGGTCGTTGGTTCGAATCCAACTCGGGGAGCCACTCTTTCACCCTCTGGAAGCGACCCGGCCGACGCATCGGCCCGGCACGTGGCAACTTCACCCGGCATCTCCGGCGCCATTCGGCCGCGCAGTATTCCCGGCCGGGCATTCGCCGTCGCGCCTGCCGCTGACGCTGCCGACGCCAAGGATGATCTTGCCGCGGCGGGAGAAGGTCAGCGCCTGCCAGCGCCCGCTGTTGCCGACCGCGGTGCGGCTTCGCAGGAAGGTGAGGTGGAGCAGCTCATATTGCTCCGGATCGATCAGCCCCCAATCGATCATGCAGCCCCATTGCTCGACGTTCCAGACAAAGTCGCGCGCGATGCCGTCCTGGTCGATCGTCTGGGCGATCGCCGCGTACCAGGCGAAGATCGCGCGCAGCCGCGGCCAGCGCTCCGCCGGCGGCATGCCGCGAGCCGCCGCGCGCAGCCGCGCAATGTCCTCGTCCGGCGGCAGCCGCGCCTGCTGGACGATCGTGTCGATCGCCCAGCGCACCTTGCGCATCGTGATCGGCCCGGCGGGGAAGACCCGCAGCAGCTCGCCGCGCACGAACAGCAGCAGCCGGACATAGGCGTCCGCCTGCACCTGCAGCATCGCATCGCTCTCGAAGATCGCGGTCAGCTCGGCCGCAAGACAGGATGGAGCCGACCCTGGGCGTCGTGCGCGGCGAGGATCGCGGCCCGGCACGGCTCGCGCACCGGCACGGCCAGGCAGTCCCGCGAGAAGAGCAGCGCGCCATAATTCGGGGCGAGCTGGCGAAGCGCCTCGCGGAAGCGGCGGCGCGAGCCGAAGCTGTCCCGCCAGGCCACGAGCACCGGCTGCAGGCTGCCGGTGCCGTAATTCCATTGCGACATGCCGACCGAGATGAGCTGGCTGTCGAAATTGCCGACCGGCATCGCCCAGCAGCCCATCGTCTCGGGGATCGCGGTCTCGGCCATGCGCTCGAAAATCGCGGCGCGGTCGAGGCCGATCTCGGCGAGCTGCGCGGCGGCGGCGGGATCGATGCGGATGAACGGCGCGTCGCCGACCCGGCGGCAGGTCTCGCGCGATCTCCGCCACCGTCTGGCCGCGGGCGCCCGGCGCGAGAACGAGCCCCGCGAGCACCAAGCCGAAGAGGATCGGAAAGCGCGTGATCGCGAGGCGTGCCACGTCGAAAGACCCCCACCGGCGGCGTCGAAGCCGCAGCCTTAGCCCAGTCGCAAACGCAATCCATTCCCGAAATGGCCGTAATCCGGATGCCGCCGGGCCTTCCGCCGTGGCCCAACGTGGCCCGCCCGCTGACGGACAACTCTCCACCCGTGGCGGACGTTTATGCGTGAGTCGGCTGCTGGTCGGTGAAGACCGCCAATTGGGCGGCGAAGGCGCGCTGGTAGGCGGGCCGCGCCTCGGCGCGCGCAATATAGGCGCAGAGATTGGGATGCTCTTCCAGCAGCCCCGATCCCGCCAACCGGCGCAGGACGTGGACCATCAGCAGGTCGCCGGCGCTGAACGCGCCGTCGAGCCAGTCGGCATCGCCGAGGTGGCGGGAAAGTTGGCCGAGGCGGGTCCGGATGCGATCGTCAAGAATCGGCAGCCGCGCTTCGTACCAGTCCCTGTCCTTCTCCAGCAGCGTGGCGGCCGAGCGCTCGACGATCGGGGGCTCCACAGTGCTCAGCGCGGCGAACATCCACATGATCGCACGCGCCCGCGCATCCGCCGCGTCCGGTAACAGGCCCGAATAGCGCTCGGCGATATGAAAGATGATCGCAGCGGACTCGAACAGAGTGAGATCGCCTTCCTCATAAGTCGGGATCTGCCCAAAGGGATTGCGCGCACAATGCGCGGACTGCTTCATCTCGGCGAACGAGACGAGATGCACGTCGTAAGGCTGTCCCACCTCCTCGAACGCCCAGCGCACGCGCATGTCGCGCGCCAGGCCCCGGCCGCGATCGGGCGACGATTCGAAGGCAGTTATGGTGGGGGTCATCGGCAAGCTCCCGATTTCAGCAAAAGACGCCCCATCCGCTCCGATCCGCCGCTACCCGACCTGGCCGTGGCAGTGCTTGTACTTCTTGCCCGATCCGCAGGGACATGGCGCGTTGCGGCTCGCCGGCGCCGCCACTTCGGTGCCGCGCATATTCGTCGGCATGTCCGGCTTCGGCGCGAAGAGCGGCGGCAGGCGCGAGAGCACCGCGCCGGTGCCGGCGTCGATATCCGCCGTATCGTCCTCGCCCGAGAACGGATCGATATGGTGGGTGATGAAGTCCGGCATCACCGGCAGCTCGGCCGGCTGCATCGAGAAACGGGCGCGTGAGAGGGTGCCGGTCACATCCTCGCGGATGATCGTCAGCATCCGCTCGAACATCGCGAACGCCTCATGCTTATATTCGTCGATCGGTTTCTTCTGGGCGTAGGCGCGCAGGTGGACGACCTGCCGGAGCGCGTCGAGCATCGAGAGATGCTCCTTCCAGTGATGGTCGAGGCTCTGGAGCAGGAAGCTCTTCTCGATCTGGATCCAGGTCTCGGGTGACAGGTCGCGCGATTTCTCCGCGATCTGCGCGTCGGCGAGCTCCTGGATGCGCTCGACGAACATTTCGGGGTCGACCGCTTCCTCTTTCATCCACTCGTCGATCGGCGGGGTGAGGCCGAACACCTGCTCGACCCGGTCCTTGAGCAAGGGGATGTCCCACTGCTCGGGATAGGAAGTTGGGCGGGCAGGCTTCGCCGACGATCGAATTGACCGTCTCGGCGCGCATGTCCTCGACCACGTCGCCGACCGTCTCGGCGTCCATGATGTCGGCGCGTTGCTCGTAGATCACCTTGCGCTGGTCGTTCATGACGTCGTCATATTCGACGACCTGCTTGCGGATGTCGTAGTTGCGCGCCTCGACCTTCTTCTGCGCGGTCTCGATCGCCTTGGAGATCCATGGGGAGACGATCGCCTCACCGTCGGCGAGGTTCTTGTTGAGCAGGCGCGCGAACATCGTCTGCGGCCCGAAGATGCGCAGCAGATCGTCGTCCAGCGACAGATAGAAGCGGCTGAGGCCGGGGTCGCCCTGACGGCCCGAGCGGCCGCGCAGCTGGTTGTCGATGCGGCGGCTCTCGTGGCGCTCGGTGCCGAGCACGAACAGGCCGCCGGCGGCGATCACCCGCTCCTTTTCCTCGGCAACTTCGGCGCGAATCTTCGCCTCCGCCTTGTCGCGCTTGGGGCCCGGCTCCATGTCCTTGAGCTCGTCCTCGAAGCGGAACTCGACATTGCCGCCGAGCTGGATGTCGGTGCCGCGGCCGGCCATGTTGGTGGCGATGGTGACGGCGCCGATGCGGCCGGCCTGGGCGACGATATGCGCCTCGCGCTCATGCTCGCGCGCGTTCAGCACCGCATGCTTGATCTTCGCCTTCTTGAACGCCTCGGAAAGCAGCTCCGATTTCTCGATCGAGACGGTGCCGACCAGGATCGGCTGGCCCAACGCCTGCTTCTCTTTCACGGATTCGACGATCGCGGCGAACTTGTCGCCCTGGTTCTTGTAGAACTCGTCCTCCTCGTCGACCCGTCCCACCGGCATGTTGGTCGGGATCGTGACGACGTTCATCTTGTAGATGTCGTAGAATTCCGCCGCCTCGGTCGCCGCGGTGCCGGTCATGCCGGAGAGCTTCGGGTACATGCGGAAATAGTTCTGGAAGGTGATCGAGGCGAGAGTCTGGTTCTCGGGCTCGATCTCTACCCCTTCCTTGGCCTCGCAGGCCTGGTGGAGGCCGTCCGACCAGCGCCGGCCGTCCATCATGCGGCCCGTGAACGGGTCGATGATGATCACCTTGTCCTTCTGATCCTTGGGGTCGTATTTGACGATGTAATCGATGTCCCGCTTGAAGGCGATGTTCGCCTTCAGCGCCTGGTTGAGGTGATGGACGACCTGGGTGTTCTCGAACGAATAGAGGTTCGAGCCGAGCAGCAGCCCCTCTGCCTCCAGCAGTCGCTCCATCCGCTCGGTGCCGTCCTCGGTCAGCAGAACGCGCTTGTCCTTCTCGTCATATTCGTAATCCTCGGCCGGAGTCGTCTTCACGATCCGGTCGAGCGCGATGTAGAGATCGGACTTGTCCTCAGTCGGGCCCGAGATGATCAGCGGGGTTCTCGCCTCGTCGATCAGGATCGAATCCACCTCGTCGACGATCGCGAAATTGAAGGGGCGCTGCACCATGTGCGGGCGCTCGTACTTCATATTGTCGCGCAGATAGTCGAAGCCGAACTCGTTGTTCGTGCCGTAGGTGATGTCGCTGTGATAGGCCGCCCGGCGCTCCTCGTCGCTGAGGTTAGGGACGATCACGCCGACGGTGAGGCCCAAGAAGCGGTAGATCTGTCCCATCCAGTCGGCGTCGCGGCGGGCGAGATAGTCGTTGACGGTGATGACGTGGACGCCGTTGCCCTCGAGCGCGTTGAGATAGACGGCGAGCGTCGCGACCAGGGTCTTGCCCTCGCCGGTGCGCATCTCGGCGATTTCGCCGCGATGGAGGACGATGCCGCCGATCATCTGGACGTCGTAATGGCGCTGGCCGAGGGTGCGCTGGGCCGCCTCGCGGACGGTGGCGAAGGCCTCGGGGAGGAGGTCGTTGAGCTTCTCGCCCTCTTCGAGCCTCGCCCGGAACGTCGCCGTCTGGGCGGTCAGCTCCTCGTCGGTCATCGCCGAGATGGTCGGCTCGAAGTCGTTGATCTTCTGGACGATCTTGCGCAGCGAGCGGACATAACGATCGTTGGACGAGCCGAAAATGGCCTTGGCGAAACCGGCGAACATGGAGTGGATCCTGACTTATACGGGAGAACCGGCCGCAAGGCCGGACGGAGCAAGCGGCGAAAATGGCGCGAACGCGCCGGCCGGCTATTCGCGGCGGCGATCGGCGTAGAGCGGCGCGGCCGATGCAATCTCGACCGACGCGGAAGGCGCCGTGTCGTCAGCGACACGGCTGCGCTGAACATCCGGAGCGACGATGACGCGCGGCGCGACGCGGCGCGCCGGCGTGGCGATGACGACGCCCGCCGTTTGATGCACGCCTGCGTCCGGCGCACGCGCGCCGGCGACCGCGCCGGTGGCGGCGGTCAGAAGCGAAAGGAGGGCAAGCAGCAATTCCATCGCGCGTGCGCACATAGGGGCGCGCAGGCGCGGCGTCCATGCCTGCCGCATTATTAGGCGAGACTCTAGAGCGCGCCTTCGAGCCAGCCCTGGATGCGGCCCTTGGGCTCGGCGCCGACCTTGGTTGCGGCCGGCTGGCCGTCCTTGAACAGGATCATCGTCGGGATGCCGCGCACGCCATATTTGGTCGGCGCATCGGGATTGTCGTCGATGTTGAGCTTGGCGATCGTCACCTTGCCGGCCAGCTCGTCGCTGAGTTCCTCGAGCGACGGCCCGATCATCTTGCACGGGCCGCACCATTCCGCCCAGAAATCGACCAGCACCGGGCCGGGGGCGTTGAGCACGTCCTGCTGGAAGGACGCATCGGTGACGGTCTTGGTGGCCATGGAACGAGTCTCCTGAACGGGTGTCGGCACGGATGTAGGGAGCGCGAGGCTCTTGCTCAACCGGCGGGGCGATAAGCGTCGAGCAAGGCGTCGGGAAGCGGCAGCAGGACCGGCGCGGCGGTGTAGAGCAACGCGGCCTCGACCGGCCGGTCCGGGAAGATGACGCGCAGGGCATCGCGATAGGCGGCCATCTGGCGCAGATGCGAGGCGGGCGCGTCCGCCGCCGCAGCGGGAACGCCGCGACCGGTCTTGAAATCGGCGACGAGGATGCGATCCGGCTCGACCAGCAACCGATCGACCGTGCCGGACACGACCGCGCCGCCGGCGACGATCGCGGCGATCGGCGCTTCGGCGAGCGCGTCCGGCCCGAACAAAGGCGCGAATTCGGGATGATCGACGATCCGGCAGGCGTCGGCGATTAGCGCCTCGCGCTCGCTCACGTTCGCCACGCCGGCCGAACGAAGCAGCCAGGAATCGGCGCGTTCGCGACGCTGCTGCGGCGGGACGGCCGGCAGCCGCTCGAACAGGCGGTGGAGCAATTCACCGCGCCGTGCCGCCGCGCGGGTCGCCGCGTCGGGCGGCGGATAGGCGGCGTCGTCATCGCCAGGCGCGGAAGGCGCGAGCGGGCGCGGCGGGCGCGCTTCGACGGGCGCGGGAGTGGCGATCCAGGCCGGCAGCGATGGAGTGCGAACGACCCCCCGAGGCTGCGCCAAGGCCTGTCTCGAGCTGGAGCCCAACGTTAACTCTGCGTCCCAAAGCCTTGATTCGATTGCTGATGCGCCCATTCCGGCGAGCGCGGCCTCAACCGCTCGGTGCCAGCTCGTCTCCGGCGAAACGCCTTTCGCCATCTCGCCGAGCGCGCCGCCGACATAAAGCCGCTCCTCCGCGCGGGTCATCGCGACGTAGAGCAGCCGCCAATGCTCCTCCATGTCGCGCCTGTCCTGCCGGGTCACGATGGATGCCAACGGTTCGGCCATTTCCTCGGTACGGGGACGGAAGACGGGCAGTTGCTCCTCGACGTCCGGAATCGGCAGCGCCGCGAGCCGCTGGCCGGGGCCGAGCCGGCTGGGATCGGCGCAGGCGTCGGCGAGGATCACCACCGGCGCCTGCAGTCCCTTGGCGCCATGGGCGGTCATCACCCGGACCGCGTCGCGCGGCGCGGACGGATCGCGGACGATCTCGACGTCGCCGCGCGCGAACCAGTCGAGGAAGTCCTGCAGCGACGTCTGCGGGCCCGCGAAACCGAGCGCGGCGGAAAGCAGCTCCTCGATCGGATCGCGCGCCTCCGCGCCGAGCCGGTCGAGCAATTTGCGCCGGCCGTCGAGCGGACCGGACAGGATCGCCTCGAAGAAACGGTGCGGCGTCTCGTAATCGGCCATGGCGAGCAGGCTGGCCAGACCTTCCTTTGTCTCAAGCGGTGCATGGTCGCGGACCACCGGCCAAAGCGCGCCACTCCGGCCCGCGGCGACCGCGTGAAGCTGGTCCTGCGACCAGCCGAAGAGCGGCGAGACGAGCAGGCTGGCGAGGTTGAGATCGTCCAGCGGCTGGACCGCGAAGCGGGCGGCGGCGAGCAGATCCTGCACCGCCAGCGGCGCCGACAGGCGCAGCCGGTCCACCCCCGCCACCGGCACGCCCTCACGGTGCAGACGCGCGACCAGCAGCCCGGCCAGCTCGCCCCGGCGGCGGACGAGGATCAATATGTCCTCGGGGCGGAGCGGCTTGCCGGTCTTCTCGATCCGGAACGGCGCGGCGAGCCAGGTCTTGATCTGCTTGGCTAGCGCTGCCGGCATAAGCGCGGGTCGTCTCGGCGATCCAGCCCTCCTCGCCCTCGTCCGCCTCGGCGACGAACGGCTTCCACAAGGTGACCGAGCCTGGCCGGCCGCTATGGTGGGCCGCGTGGGGCAAGGGCCGCTCCGGCAGCCCGAACGCCTCATGGCCGAGATCGCCGATCACCCGGTCGGTAACGGCGAGGATCTCGGGCGAGGAACGAAAGCTCGTCTCCATCGAAAGATCGTGGAAATCCGGCGGCAGCGCGTCCGGCGACGCGTCGAGATCGAGCGCCGCATCCCGCGCCGCGAGGGCCAGTTCGCGGAAATAACGGCGCGCGTCCTCGAACTCCTGCGGATCGGTGCCCTGGAAGCCGAAGATCGCCTGCTTGAAATCGCCGACGGTGAAGATCGTCCGGTGCCGGCCGCGAGCGCCCGCGCCGGCGAAATATTCGTCGACCAATGCCTTCACGATCCGCCACTGGCGCGCATTGGTGTCCTGCGCCTCGTCGACCAGGATATGATCGGTGCGCTGGTCGAGCTTGTAGCGCACCCATTCGCCCATCCCCTCCTCGGCCAGCAGGCGTTCGGCCCAGCGGATCAGATCGTCGAAATCGGCGACGCCGGCGGCGCGCTTGGCGTCGCGATAGGCGGTCGCGAAGACCTGTCCGGCGCGGAGGCCTGCGGCGAGCGCGGCGACCATCTGCGCCAGCGCGCGCATCCGGACCAGCCGGCGGCAGCAATCCGCCAGCCGCGCCGCCGCCGCCTCATAATCGGGCGCGGCGCGGAGCAGGCCGGCGGAGACCTTGCGTGGCTCGCCCTTTCCCGTGAGCACGACCTTGGCGAGGTCGCCGATCGTTTGCCCGCGCTCCGCCCCGCCGCGCGCCAGCCAGGCGGCGATCGCGTCGCAGGCGGAAAGGCCGGTCGCGGCGCCCCAGGCGCGGTTGGCGTCGGCGACGGCGCGCAAGGTCGCGAGATCGAACATATCGTCGGCGCATTCGGCGGCAATCGTCGTCCTCGATATCGCCTAGCGGAAGATCGAACAGCACGCGAAGTCGCGCCTCGACGCCCTTCCCGGCTGCCCAACGCGGCGAGCGCGTCGGGCGCGCGGGCGCAGGCGCGCAGGAAACCTTCCGCGCCGCCTTCGCCCATGCGCAGGCTGAGCGCCTGAACATCGCGGACGAGGCCGTGATCGCCCTCCTGCTCGGCGCGGACCAGCATCTCGGCCAGAGTGGCGCGGACGAGTTGCTGCTCGGCGCGGCCCTCCAGCGGCTGGAAGCCGGGCATCAGGCCCGCCTCGGCCGGGAAAGCGCCGAGCAGGCTCTGCGCGAAGGCGTGGATGGTCTGGATGCGCAGGCCGCCGCCGGTCGCGTCGAGAACGCGAGCGAACAGAGTGCGCGCGCGCCCCGCCGTATCTGCGGTCGACGCGCTCGCCCAGTGCCTTCAGGTCGTTCGCAAGCGACGTCATCCTTGGCCCGCACCCAGCGCGCGAGCCGGGAATGGATGCGCTCCGCCATTTCCGCCGCGCCCGCTTTGGTGAAAGTCAGGCAGAGGATCGAGGCGGATCGACCTCAGGCCGCCGCCGAAGCAGCAGTCGCAACACCCGTGCAGTGAGCACCTGTGTCTTGCCGGTGCCGGCTGAGGCCGAGAGCGCGGCATGACCGCGAGGATCCGCGGCGAGCGCCTGGTCGCCTTTCAATTCGTGCAGTGGATCGTAGCGTCGCGCCATCTACGTCGCCGTGCGGCGCAAAGAGCGGCAGCGTCGCCGGCGCGAGCGCGCCCTCGATCTCCAGCAATCGCAATTTGGTGGAGGCGCCGCCGGGCGCGGAGAAACCGCCGGTCCTGCCATCGGCGGCGAGGATGCGGTGGCAGGGAATGACGATCGGCCACGGATTGCGGCCGAGCGCCTGGCCGACCGCCTGCGCCGCGTCCGGCCGGCCGAGCTCCTTCGCCAGCGCGCCATAGGTCCGCGTCTCGCCGAACGGGATCGCCGCGGCGGCGCGATAGACGCTGCGCTCCCACGCGCCGACGCCGCCGTCATCGAGCGCCACATCGGCATAGTCGATCCGCGCCCCGCCGAGATGAGCGGCAATTCGGTCCGCGATGGCGGCGACGAGCGCCGGCATCTGCATCTCTTCCAGTCCGGGATATCGGCTCGCAAAGCGGCTCCGCGCGTGCACCGAATCGGCCTCCGGCAGCCGCGTCGCCATCAGCCCCGCCTCGCTCCAGGCGATGCCGCAGGCGCCGATCGGCGTCTCGAACAAGGCGAATCCGCACGCGCTCATGATCCCAGTCTAACCGTTCGCCGCGGGCCCGTCTCGCCTTGACACCCCTCCGGCGCGCTTTAGTCTAGCCGCCGTCCGTGGGCTCCGACACCGCTGATGGCTGCCTGGGTCGGGGGCAGCCCGCCGGACGAGGGAGAGTCAAATATGAAACCCACCCGGAGCATCAGCCGGCGCTCGTTCATCGGCCGTGTCGCCGGTGGCGCGCTCATCGGCGGCGCGGCACTGACCGCGATCGCCACCCGCGCCCAGGCGCAGATTACCGATTCCGACAGTGGCCCTTATGCCGATCCGGCAGGACGCGGCCGTGGCAATACCGGCGTCACCGACGGCGACCCGAGCGATCCGGTCGGCCGTGGCCGCGGACGCCGCCGCACCGGTCTTACCGACGGTGACCCTTCTGATCCGGTGGGCAACGGCCGCGGCCGCCGCGGCACCGGGATCACCGATCGCGATCCGAGCGATCCGCCGGGCAACGGCCGCGGCACCAGCCGCACCGGCATCACCGATGGTGACGCCGGCCGAGTCGCCGATCCGGGCGGCAACGGCCGTGGCCGTCCGAACCGCCGCTGCACCGGCGTCACCGACGGCGACGGCGGGCGCTACGCCGACCGCGCTGGCTGTGGCCGGGGACGTCCGCGCCGCTAGGCCGGAGCGAAGTCAGGAAACGGAGACGGCGGCGCGAGCCGCCGTCTTTGTTTTTGGCGCCGGCGCTTGCCTTCGCCCTCGGCCCGGTTCAGGAAATCGACGCGAAACCTTCGCGAGTGAGGATCATGGCCGACGATAAGAGCGACGACGATGCGCGCAGCGTGCTTGAAGAGGCGGAAGCCGCCAAGGCGAGCGCCAAGCCCGACCGTACCCGCCAGATCGTGACCGGCGCCGCGATCGGCATCGGCTCGGCGGCCTTGGTCGCCGCTCTCCTCTACGCCAACCGGGTTCGCAAGCGCGGCAGCGATCGCTCCTCTTAATCGAGCGTCGGCGCGACCGGCACGAGCTCCAATATGTCCAGCGCGTCGCCGCTGCGCGGCCAGGGCATGACGATCCGGTAGCGCAGCGGTCCAACCCGCTCGACGACACCCGCAACGTCCCGCGCCGCATCCGCGCCATAGCCGGGCGCCGCGCCGCCGGCCGCATTGGCGCCGAGAAAGATCATCCGCCGTTCGCCGTCCACGTAGAAATAGCCGGCCCAGCGCTCGTCGCCGGTCTGCTTCGCGAAGGACAGGAGAACGCCTTCCACGCTGACATGACAAAATTGCGCCGGGAAACGGCGCGGCACCCTGCCCGCCGCGAGCCGCCAGACGCGGCAGCGATAGGAGCCGGGCGAAGGCGCCGGCCATGGTTGCGCGGCGCCCCGATCCAGGACCGGCTGTGCGCGCGCCCGCACCGCCTCCCAGGCTGCGTCGAGCCGGGCGATCCGATCCGCGTCCGCCGGCGAAGCGATCGCCCGCCAATTCTCGCCGACCGGCAGCACCGGAGCGGCGCTGGGCGGCGCGGGCGGCGCGGGTGGCGTGAGCTGGCAGCCGGCGAGCAGCAGAGCGAGCCATGCCGGACGTGCGAGGCCGGCCATTGCCCGCTCAGCCGCCGGCGCGGGCAGCGCTGAGGATTCGCTCGAGCACGGCGGGGTGAAGCGGCTGGGTGAACTCGCAGGTGAACCGATAGCCCTCATTGCCGACGATCCGCGCCGGCCAGCCTTCGAGGCCCGGCAGCACGACCCAGAGCAAGGTGCCGAGGCGCAGTGGCGCGTAGGATTCGAACGCGACCGAGCGCGAGTCGAGGCTGTCGACGTCGATCGTCCAGCGCTTGAGCCCCTCCCGCACGCGCGCATGGAGATTGAGCTGCACGTTGGGCGCGGCCGGCGGCGGCATCCCGGCCGAAGCGGCGGGCGATGGTTGGGGCGGCGCGCCCAGATCCGCATCGGGCATCTGGCTGCGCTGCCGCAGCCACGGCATCAGCTCCTGCCAACCGATCTCGCGCGCGAAGGCGATGCCGGCGACCTGCCCGTTCGTCCAGCGCACCGTGCCTTCGATCGGGTGCAGGCCTTCCGGAGTCACCGTCACGCTGAGTTCGGGCTGAAGCGGATGCGATGTTTCGATCTTCACGCCGCCCTGCGCGATGTCGCGGATCTGCGCGAGCTCGGTACGGCCGTCATGTTCGAGCAGCATGGGGCAGCCGATCTCGATTCGCGGCATGCGGCGCCGCTCGCCGGGCTGATTGGCGAGATTGCGGGCGATGATCGGCAGAATGTCGATGGGCCGATCGAACTTCAGGCCGATCTCGCTCCCCTGGCGCCAGGCGACGACGCCTTCCAGCGTGCTCGCCGACCTCCAGCTCGAGCTCGAGCCGGCTCTGCGGCTCGATCGGAATGTCGGCATGAAGCACCGCGCCGCCGGCGCCCAGCTTGCGGATCTGGCAGATCTGGCGGACGCTGCCGAGCACCAGCGCGCCGGGCTGAAAGACCGCGCCCGGATCGTCCAGTGCGCCCGTCGCCGGCACCTCGCCGGACAGCGAATAAACGGTATCCAACACCCTTTTGCCCTCGAAATCCGCAATCGCGCGTATTTTCCGCTCTCAAAGGTTTACGAAGTGTAAACTTTTCGACCAACATCGCCGTGGAACCGATCGCGTCGGCGGCCATTTGCACCGTTCCGGCGCTGCTTTATGCGTTGGCCTCGGAAACGGGCGGTTTAAGGGAGCGGGCGGTGTTCGATCTGGCCTCGATCAGCGCCGCCGATCTGCTGCCCTTCATCCTCGTCGGCTTCGCCGCGCAGATCGTCGACGGCGCGCTCGGCATGGCGTTCGGGGTCATTTCCACGACCTTGTTGGTCAGTCGCGGCGTCGATCCGGCGGTGGCGTCGGCGAGCGTCCACGCCGTCGAAGTGTTCACCACCGGCGCGTCGGGCGTCAGCCATGTCGCCCACCGCAACGTGAACTGGAAGCTGTTCCGCCGGATCGTCATCCCCGGCATGATCGGCGGCGTCCTCGGCGCCTATGTGCTGACCCAGATCTCGGCCGCGACCGCGCGGCCGTTCGTCCTCACCTATCTCGCCGCGATCGGACTCTACTTGCTTTGGCGCGCTCTCCGACACGCAAACCACGAGCGAAAGCCGCGGATCGTCGAGCCGCTCGGCCTCGTCGGCGGCTTCCTCGACGCGGCCGGCGGCGGCGGCTGGGGGCCGGTCGTGACCTCGAACCTGCTCGCCCAAGGCGCGCACCCGCGAAAGGTGATCGGCACGGTCAACACGGCGGAGTTCTTCATCGCGCTGACCATTTCCGCGACCTTCCTGCTGTCGCTGCAATCGGAAGCGCTGACCTCCGCCATGGCCGGGCTGCTGATCGGCGGGCTGGCGGCGGCACCGTTCGGGGCGCTGGCGGCGAAGCGGATTCCCGCCCGCCCGCTGCTGGTCATGGTGTCGGTCGTGCTGATCGCGACCAGCCTGTACGGAATCTGGACCGCGCTCCGCTAAAAAGGTTAACAGAATTCGTTAACAATGGTAAACGAACGGCTCCGCGTTCTCGATGGAGCGTTTGATGAAAAAGCCGCTCGCCCTCGCCGCCCTTTCCGGCCTCATCCTGGTCGGCGCCGCCTATCCCGGTCCAGACAATCGCGGCGACGAGGATTCCGTCGCCTCCGCCGAGGGCGGACAGCGCTATCGTCCGTGCCGCAGCCGACGCGACGACAATTGCATCCAGCTCTACGAGCGCGGTGTCCGCGCCGCTTATGCGCGCTGGCTGCGCGACGGCGACCCCGGTTATGACGAGGCGGTGCGCCACGCAGCGGTGGACGATCGTCGCTACGGGCGGCGCGGCCCGCACGATCACGGTCGCGACGATGTGCGCGGCGGTCATCGCAATCATTCGCTCCAGGACGGCCATCATGGGCCGGACGCGGACCGGCGCGGCCATCACGCGCATGACGGCCATCGCGGTCACGGGGCGGATTATGCCGATCTCGGCGGCGAGGAGCGCGGCCATGGCGAGCGGCACGCCGCGCTCGGCACGCGCTGCGAGGACGGCCATGTTCGGCCACGCGCGCCGCGCCGGGCGACCCGTCCAACCCCTCGCCCCCGCATGTATGAGGATAGCGGCGTCCGCGGGATGTGAGCCCACGCGATTGACGAAAACCGACGGCTGCGCGAACGGCTGAGACGCCCTACCCTCAGCCGTCGAGGTTTCGCGTGATTCGCTCCGCTTTTGCCGCCGCCCTGCTCGTCTTTTCCGCGGCGAGCCTAGCCCAGCCGACCCGAGTCACGACGCGGCAGGTCGGCACCGCGCGGCTGGAGAATGTGCCGGAGATCCCGGCCGAGGTCCGCGCCGCCGTCCAGCGCTACCAGAATTACCGTGCCGCCCAGTTCCAGGACTGGCTGCCCGACGGCGGAATGCTGATCACGACCCGCTTCGGCGCGACCAACCAGGTGCACCGCGTCGCCGCGCCGCTCAGGACCCGCGCCCAGCTCACCTTCCACGACGAGCCGGTGGCGAACGCGCAGACGATCACGGGCCGCGACGCTTTCCTCTACGGCCGCGACACCGGCGGCGACGAATGGTTCCAGATCTACAGCCGCAACCTGGCCGGCGGCGACACCCGCCAGCTGACCGAGCCCGGCACCCGCAACCAGTCGCTCGACATTGAGCCGCGACGGACGGCTGCTCGCCTGGTCGCGGGCGAGCCGCGGCTCGGCCGATTATGCGATCATGACCGCCGATCCGGTGAACCCGGCGAGCCGGCGCGTCGCCTGGCAGGGCACCGGCGCGGTCGGCCCGGCCGACATCTCGGCCGACAACCGGCAGGTGCTGATCGCGCGCGACGATCTCCAATCGCGAGACGCGGCTGTCGATCCTCGATCTCGGCTCCGGCCAGGTGCGCGAGCTCACCTGGAGCAGTGCGACGCCGGCCCGCTACGAGGAGCCGCGCTTCGTCCGGGGCGGCCGGGCGATCCTCGCCATTACCGATGCCGGCAGCGACGTGCGCCGGCTGGTGGAGATCGACATCGCGACCGGCGCGCATCGGACGGTTTCGCCGGAGAAAGCCGCTGGGACGTCGAGGATTACGACCTCAGCGACGACGGCCGGGTGCTGGCCTACGCCTATAACGAGGACGGCTTCTCGCGCGTCGTCGTCCAGGATTTCGTCACCCGCCGCGCCTTGCCGCAGCCGCGCGATCTGCCGCGCGGCGTGCTGACCGCGCTCGATTTCTCGCCCGACGGCCGCCGGCTCGCGATCGGCATCACCAATGCGACCAGCGCCGGCGATGTCTGGACGTTCGACCTCGCCGGCCGCGGCGGCACCGAGCGCTGGACGCAGTCCGAGCTCGGCGATCTCGATCCGGCCCGGCTTGCCGAGCCGGAGCTTTGGTCCGCTTCGCCAGCTTCGACGGCCTCTCCGTCCCCGCCTTCGTCTATCGCCCGCGCAATGTCGCGGCGGATGCGCGGACGCCGGTGATCATCGACATCCACGGCGGCCCGGAAGCGCAGACCCGGCCCGGCTGGAACCCCGGCGCGCAATATTTCGCCGACATGCTCGGCGCGACCGTGATCCTGCCCAATGTGCGCGGCTCGGACGGCTACGGCACCCGCTACCTCAATCTCGACAATGCCGAGCGGCGCGAGGACAGCGTGCGCGACATCGGCTCGCTGCTCGACTGGATCGGGCAGCCAGCCCAACCTCGATCCGCGCCGGGTCGCGGTCTACGGCCAGTCCTATGGCGGCTATATGTCGCTGGCGGTGATGACCCATTATTCGGACCGGCTGGTCGGCGGCGTCGAGCGCTACGGCATCTCGAACTGGATCAGCTTCCTCCAGAACACCGAGGCCTATCGCCGCGACAACCGCCGGGCCGAATATGGCGACGAGCGGGTGCCGGCGATGCGCGCGGTGTTCGAGCGCATCTCGCCGCTCAACAACATCCGCCGCATCACCCGGCCGATGCTGGTGATGCAGGGCGCGAACGATCCGCGCGTGCCGCAATCGGAATCGGACCAGGTGGTGCGCGACCTGCGCGCGAACGGGGTGGAGACCTGGTACGTGCTGTTCGCCGACGAAGGCCACGGCTTTCAGAAGAAGCCGAACAACGACCTGAGGCGCGAGGTGGAGACGGTGTTCCTGCGGCGGCTGTTCGAGAGGCGCTGATGCTTCGTCCCTCTCCGCCGAGGAGTGGTGAGTCAGTGTGAAAATAAGTGCGTCTGAAATCGACCCTCAACGGACATTCGCGATGCGACATCCGCCTCTGAAGGGTGTAATGTTCGTGGGCGCCAACTGCCAGTTCCATCACTCGCGCTCCAAAACGGACTACTTCTTTTTATGCTGCGTTCGACCGAGAGAATCGAAGACGCCCAGATTCTAGCGCAAGCGATCGTGAACACGATTCCCGAGCCCTTCGTGGTGCTCGACGACAAGTTTCGCGTGCTGGCGGCGAGCCGCTCTTTCTACGCGACGTTCAAGGTCGATCCCGAACAGACCCAGGGCTGCCTGCTATACGCGCTGGGCGACGGCCAATGGGATATCCCCGCGCTGCGGATCCTGCTGGAGACGATCATTCCCCAACAGACCGCGATGGATGGTTTCGAGGTCGAGCACGACTTTCCCGGGCTTGGCGTCCGGACCATGGTGCTGAACGCTCGCAAGGTGCTGTACGAGGATAGCGCCAACACAACGATCCTGCTGGCCTTCAGGGATGTCACGACGCGCCGGGCAAGCGAACGCGAGAAGCAGGGACTTCTTGAACGCACCGAGGAATTGTTGCGGCAAAAGGAGATGCTGCTCCAGGAAATGCGGCATCGCGTTGCCAACAGCCTCCAGATCATCGCGAGCATATTATTGCTAAAGGCGCGAGCGGTAACATCGGAGGAAACGCGCCAGCATCTGCACGACGCCCATCAGCGAGTTATGTCTGTTGCCGAGGTGCAATCGCACCTCCACGCAACCGAGGGCATCGACCAGATCGACGTTGCTGCCTACCTCACCAAGCTCTGTGGAGCGCTCGCCTCCTCGATGGTCACCGAGCACCACCCGATCACGGTCAAGGTCCGTGCTGACGAGGGGACCGTTGACTCGGCCAAGGCGGTCAGCCTCGGCCTGATCGTCACGGAACTCCTCATAAACGCGATCAAATATGCCTTCCCCGACAACAGGGCGAAGGCGCAGGTCGTGGTAAGTTACGAGGTCGATGGTTCCGGCTGGAAGCTGACGGTGTCAGACAATGGGGTCGGCAAGAACCCGGGCGACGTCCCCAGGGCGCAGGGCGGATTGGGAACGACGATCGTCGGAGCGCTGGCCCATCAGCTTGACGCCCATGTGGAGACGGACAGCAGCCCGGCGGGGTTTAAGATTTGCATCGCGCGGGCGCTTCTTGGATCGGGGATTCCAAAGGCGGCATGATCGGCCTCGTCGGTTATCGCGACCGTCCGCTTTCCACCCATGGCAGATATTGGTACCCAGCCGCATTATTCCGCTACGCAATCAGCTGCGCCCTTCTGAACGACCGGCCGCAGGTGACCGAAAGCAGAATGGCAGCTTTTGGCGGCGGCCTGAGAAGCGGAAATTTGCTGGTCCGGCGGATCGATTGACTTGCCCCTGTCGCGCGCCCACACGGCGGCTCACCACCGCCATTCACGCTGTCCAATTGGCGCGCGACTGCGGCAGGCTCCACCAGGATTAGCCCGCTCTCATGTTCCTCGATCGTTTGTTCCAATTCACGTCCCAAGGCATGGCTATCGATCTCGGAACGGCGAACACGGTCGTCTATGTTCGCGGCAGAGGCATTGTCCTCAACGAGGCATCAGTGGTCGCGCTGGAGACGATCAATGGCGTGAGACGCGTGAAAGCCGTGGGCGATGGCGCCAAGCTGATGATGGGCAAGACGCCTGACAACATCGAGACGGTGCGTCCTCTCCGAGATGGCGTGATCGCCGACATCGATGTCGCGGAGCAGATGATCAAGTATTTCATTGACCAGGCCCATGGCGGCAAAGGCCGCCTGCCGCGGCGCCCCGAAATCATAATTTGCGTGCCGTCCCGTTCAACGTCGGTCGAGCGGCGCGCCATTCGCGATGCCGCCTCCAATGCAGGTGCCTCACAGGTGTGGCTGATGGAGGAACCAATGGCGGCCGCGATCGGCGCCGGAATGCCGGTCACCGAGCCGGTCGGCGGCATGGTCGTCGATATCGGCGGGGGCACGACGGAAGTGGCGGTCCTTTCCCTGCGCGGGCTCGCCTATAGCAATTCGGTGCGGGTCGGCGGCGACAAGATGGACGAAGCGATCGGCTCCTCGATCCGGCGCAACCACAATCTGCTGATCGGCGAAGCGACCGCCGAGCGGATCAAGAAGGAGTTCGGTATCGCACGCTGTCCCCCGGACGGGGTGGGGCAGACCATTCACATCAAGGGCCGCGATCTCGTAAATGGCGTTCCGAAGGAGATCGTGATCAATCAAGCGCAGCTCGCCGAGGCTCTCAGCGAACCGGTCACCAAGATCGTGGAAGCCGTTCGCCTCGCGCTTGAAAATACCCAGCCCGAACTCGCCGCCGACATCTTCGACAGTGGAATTGTCCTGACGGGTGGCGGCGCGCTCCTGCGCGATATCGACAGGGTGTTGGCCGAAGAGACCGGCTTGCCGGTCATCGTCGCCGACGATCCAATGATGTGCGTGGCGCTCGGGGCTGGCCGTGCCCTCGAGGATCCGATCTACCGCAGCGTGTTGAACACCGCCTGAATCAGCTCTCAATGGACCCTCCGGCAGCAATTCACTCCCGTCCGTACCATTCCTCCAGCCGCATCAGCTGGTCATACTCGGGATAGGAATATTCCGGCTTCACCTTGGCGGTGAAAGGCTCGGCGCCGGTCAGCCATTTGCCCGCGGCAACGGTGAAGGCGCGTTCGGCGCGGGCGAGAAATTCTTCGGCACCGATCTGCTCCGGCCCGCCGAGCGGCGTCGAGACGAAGCCCAAGCGGCCCTTGCTGCGCGCAAGGCTCCAATATTCGAAGCAGGCGGCGGCGCCTTCGACATTTTCGAAACCGCCGGCCTCGGCGATCAGGCCGAGCAGGCCGAGCTGGAGTGAGAAGCCCTCCATCACCGCCTTGCGCGAGGGCGGCTGGCCGGTCTTGTAGTCGACGATCGCGAGGCTTTCGTCCGCCAGCCGGTCGATCCGGTCCGCCTTGCCGGTCAACTCGACAGCGGCGAGCGTCGTCTTGCCCGACGCTTCAGCCTTGAGCGGCCGGCGGCCGGCGGCGCGGTTCGCCGCCATCTCCTCGGCGACGAAGGCGATCGCCTCCATCAGCCGCGGCTGCCAGAGCGCGCGCAGCAAGGGGTGGACGCCGGGCTGGGCGAGCAGCGCCTCGGCCCGGGCGACGAGCTTGTCGGGATCGCATTCGTCCTGCGTCATCCAGTCTTCGAGCACCTTGTGCACCGCCGTCCCGCGCCAGGCGGCGGTGGGCTCGGCGTCGACCGCGTCGAGGCTCGACAGGCCGAGGATGCGGCGGGCGTAGAAGGCGAAGGGATCGGCCTGGAGCCGGTCGACCTCGGTGACCGAGAGCTTGCGCGGGCGCTCCTTCGGCGACGGCGCGGGACGCGCGGCGGGGCGTGGCGGGCCTTCGGGCCGGTCGATCGTGCGCGCCCAGGCGGCGAGGCGCGGGCTCCGGCTGACGCCGCCGGTCATCGCCTCCAGCCTCAGCCAGAAGCGCGAGGCGATGGTCGGCGAGCGCGCGTCGCGCCGGGCGCGGGTGATCAGCACTTGCGGCGCGCCGAGCGCGGTCGCGAAATCATGCGCGGCGAGGCCGATTCGCCGCTCCAGCGAGGGCAGGCCGAGATCGGCGCGCAGCCGCGGCGCGAGCCAGGGATCGGGCGGCGGCAGCGCCGGCCAGACGCCTTCGTTGAGGCCGCCCAGCACCATCAGATCGGCGCGCTGCAGCTGCGCCTCGATCAGGCCCCAGATGGTGAGGCGCGGGTGCTGGCCGTAAGGCGGCCGCACCGCCTGGCCGGCGAGCAATTGCTCCAGCAAGGCCGGAAGCTCGGCGGGGTCGATCCGTTCGGGACCGTCGGCGGCCGACGCCTCGATCCGTTCGAACAGCTCAGCGGCGGCGCGGCCCGCCGGCCCACTCCAAGCGTTATCGCCGGCGATGGTGGCGACCGCTTCGCGAAGGGCTGCGAGCAGCGGCGGGAGCGTGCGGGCTTCGGCGAAGGCCGATTCGAGCGGGCGCAGCAAAGCCGCGACCTCCCGCCACCAGGGCTGCGCCGCCGCGCGAAGGCGCGCGTCGCGGCCCTCCCCGCTGTCGAGATGGAGGCCGATGCCTTCCAGCCCGGCCGCCGGGCGCGGGCCGCGCAGGCTGAGATCAAGCGCTCGCGCGCCGTCGAGCCAGGCGAGGCGCCCCTCCCCTGCGCGCACCAGCGGATGCTTGAGCAGCGCCAGCAGGGCCACCGGCGCGAACCGGTCCGCCGCGGCGTTGGCCAGCGCGAGCAGCAAGGTGCCGGGCGGCGTCTCGCTCAAGGGCCGGCCGGCGCTGTCGTCGGCGACCACGCCCCAGCGCCGGAGATGAGCCGAGACGCGCCGGGCGAGCGCGCGATCCGGTGTCACCAGAGCCGCCGTCCGCCCTGGCTCTTCCAGCGCCTCGCGCAGCGCCAGCGCGATCGCCTGCGCCTCCTCGGCCGGGTCGGCCAGCTCCAGCGCGCGAACACCACTCAGCCGGCGCTCGCGGGGCGGCAAACTCTCCCAGCCGGCGGTGAAGGCGGGCGGCGCCATCGCGTGACCGGCGGCCCGGCCGCGCGCCGCCGGCGCATCGCGGCCGCCGCCCCAGCGCCAGCGCTGCACCTCGCCGCGCCCGACGCCGATCCGGTCGAGCAGCAGCTTCAGGTGGAATTGCGGATGGGTCTCGATCGACGGCCGCCGCCGGCCGGTCTCGGGATCGGGATCGTGCGGGCCGAGTGCAGCCCATTGGTCGGCCGCTATGTCGAGATCCAGGGCGGGCAGGACGACCATTCCGTCGGGCAGATCGGCCACGGCGCGAAGGAGGCGCGCCACCGCCGGCGCGCTGGTCGTCACGCCGGCGGCGCAGACGAAGCCGGGCGGCGGGCTGGCGCGCCAGCGTTTCGCGGCGGCGTCGAGCAGGCGGTTGCGGCGGTCGGCGAGGTCGATCCTGCCCAACGCGCGCAGCACGTCCGGCCAGGCGTCGAGGACGACGCGGAGCTGATCGAGCGACTTCTCCCAATGGCGCGCCAGCTCGGGCGTGTCGTCCGCGAAACGCGCGAGACATGACGGCTCGATCTCCTCGACCAGCAACTGGTCCAGCGTCCGGCCCAGATCGCGGGCGAGCCGCAGCGCCTCCGCCGCGCCGACGCCGCGTGCGCGGCCGATCAGGCCGGCGAGCAGGAACTGGCGTTCGATCGGATCGATCGCGGGCGGGATCGCATCATCCTCGCTGATCGGCTCCAGAGCGCCGCCGAGTCGTTCGTCGAGCTCGGGATCGCCGATCGGCACCAGCCGCGGCAGCAGCAATCCGCCCTCCGAACGGCGCACGAAGGCATCCTGAATCGCCCGCGCGGCGCGGTTGTTCGGGGTCAGCACGATGCCGCGCGCGAGGCCGGTCTTCTCCCGCCCGAACCGCGCGATCAGTCCGGCCGCGAGCGCATCGGCGAAGGCGCGATGGGCGGGGATGGTGAAGATCGCGGGGCTCACGGATGTCAGCCTAGTCGCGGCTAGCCGGCGCGCAACATTTCCTCGGCCTGCTTGATGCTTTCCGGGCGGCCGACGTCGAACCACAGGCCCTGATGGACGGCGCCGAACAGCCGCCCCTTCGCGATTGCCCGGTCCCAGAGCAGATTGGTGGAGAACGGCCCCTCCGGCAGATCGCCGGCGAAGAAGCGCTTCGAGAGCAATTGGATGCCGGTATAGACGAACGGCGCGACGCCGCGCGGGCGGCGGCGGGTCAGCGCGCCGGTCGCGCTCATGTGGAAATCGCCGCGCCCGTGATGGCAGTTCGCCTGCGCAAGCGGGACGAGGAGCAGGAGCCCGTCCATCCGTTCGTCGTCCCAGGCCGAGGCGAGCAGCTTCAGCGCGTCGACCGGCCCCTCGACCCAGAGATTGTCGGCATTGACCGCGATGAAGGGGTCGGCGTCGATCAGCGGCAGCGCCCTGGCGATGCCGCCGCCGGTCTCGAGCAGCAGCGCGCGCTCGTCCGAGATGGTGAACTCGATCCCCTTCACCCGGTTCTGGAGATGGCCCTCGATCGCGTCGGCGAGATAGTGGACGTTGACCACCGCCTTCGTCACTCCCGCCGCCTTCAGCCGATCGAGGACATGATCGATCAGCGGCTTACCGGCGACCTCGATCAATGGCTTTGGGCGGGTCGCGGTGAGCGGGCGCATCCGTTTGCCGAGCCCGGCCGCCATCACCATCGCGGTGGTCGGCACCGCCTGGCCGGGATCCAGGCGGAGCGCGAGCGGCTTCTTCTGGCGGCTCATGCGGGCAGCTTCTCGCGCCAGATGGCGGCACGCTTTTCGGCCGGCACGTTGGCGTCGAACCAAGCCCTCAGGCCGGCGAGCGACGGGTGGGCGAGATCGCGCTCCAGCAGCCCCCACATGCGCGGCTGGTAGCCGGTGTAATGGGTTTTGCCGTCGCGCTTCCAGAGGCGAGTGAAGACGCCAAGGATGCGGGTGTTACGCTGCGCGGCGAGCGCCCAATAAGCGTTTTGGTAGGCAGGGCCGGCGCCGGTCGCGGCGATGTAGCGGTCCAGCATCGCGCGCTCGATCGCCGGCGGCACGTCGCGCCGCGCGTCCTCCAGCACCGAGGCGAGATCATAAGCCGGATGACCGGCGACCGCGTCCTGGAAATCGAGGAGGCCGAGATGCGCGATGCCCTCGCGCCCGTCGACCAGCATGAGGTTCTCGGCATGATAATCGCGGAGCACGGTGACCGGGCTCAGGCCGTCCGCCGCGACCGGCGCCAGCGCCTCGGTCCACGCCATGTGCGCGCCGTCACGATCCACGTCCAGCCCCACGGCGGGACAGTACCAGTCGGTGAAGAGCGTCACCTCTTCCAGCCACAATTGGAGACCGTGGTCCCTGAGGCCCGCCATCGGCGCCTTGGCGTGAAGGTGAACGAGCAGGTCGACCGCGCTCTCGTACAACGCCTGCTCGCGTGCGGGTGTGGCGTCGGCCGTCTCGCGGAAACGGGCGTCGCCGAAATCGTCGATCAGCAGCAGGCCCTGATCCAGATCGCGGGCGAGGATCGCCGGTGCGGAAAGACCGGCTTCGGCCAGCCATTCGGCGACGGCGATGAACGGGCGCGGATCCTCGTGCGGCGGCGGCGCGTCCATCAGCACGGCGCGGCGCCCGCCATGGACGATTCTGAAATAGCGACGGAAGCTGGCGTCGCCAGCCAGCGGACTGATCTCGGCTCCGGACCAGCCATGCGTGGCGAGGAAGGCGGCGGCGCCGGCCGGGGGAATCATCGGGGAGGCCATCGGCCGGCCCAAGCGGGCGGGACCGAGGCTGTCAAGGCACGGCCGCCGCCCGGCGCGTCGACCAGGGTCAGATGGAGCGTTTCAGGCCACAGGACCGGCAAACGCTCCGGCCACTCGATCAACATCCCGGCCTCGCCCCGCGCCTCGTCGAGGCCGAGCTCGTCCAGCTCGGCGGGATTCTCGATCCGGTATAGATCGACGTGCCAAAGCGGCAGGCGCAGTTCTAATCCGGCATAGGTCAACACGATCGGGAAGCTGGGGCTGGCGACCTCGCCGGGATGGCCGAGACCCGCCAGAACGCCGCGCGCCAACGTCGTCTTCCCCGCGCCGAGCGCGCCCGACAGCGCGACCACGTCGCCGATGCGGAGCATGCCCGCCAGCCGGCGGCCGAACTTTTCGGTCGCCTCGGCATCCGCCAGGATGATGGTCACGCCCGGCGCGCCTCGCGCGCGACATGCTCCGCCTGTTGGCCGGCGGTGCGGGGCAAATGGATGGTCACCGTGGTTCCGGCGCCGGTCTCCGATTGAAGCGCGATCGTGCCGCCATGCGCCTCGACGAACTGCTTGGCGAGCGGCAGGCCGAGCCCGAGCGCCGCCGCTTCGTCGCCGCGGCCGTCGACGGTGCGGTGGAAGCGATCGAAGACCGCGAGCTGGTCGACGGGCGCGATGCCGCGGCCATTGTCGGAGACGACGATCCGCGCCTCGCGCGCGTCGCCCTCAGCATGAACCAACACCCGGCCGCCATCGTCAGTATAGGAGACGCCGTTGGCGATGACGTGCGCCAGCGCCTGGCCGAGCCGGCGCGTGTCGCCGGTGATGACGCCGACGCTCGGGTCGATCTCGATCGCCAGGTCCAGCCCCTTGCGCGCCGCTCGCTCGCGCACGCCCTCCGCAGCCTCCGCACAGAGAGCGGCGAGATCGACCTCGTTCTCGGCGAGCAGCAGGCTGCCGCTGTCGCTCTGGGTCAGGTCGAGGACATTGTCGATCAGCGCACCCAAGCGGCCGACGCTGTCGAGGATCGCGCCGACATATTCTGCTGCAGTTGGGGTCAGCTCGCCCGCATAGCCGCCGGAGAGCATCTCGGCGAAGCCGGCGATCGAGGTCAGCGGCGTGCGCAGCTCGTAGCTCATGTTGGAGACGAAGGCGGTCTTCAGACGGTCCGCTTCCTCCAGCGCATCGGTCCGTTCCCGCAACGCCGCCTCGACTCGGCGGCTGTCGGTGATGTCGAGCATCGTGAACAACGCCGCGCCATCGGGCAGCGGCACGGCGGCGAACTCGAACTCGCGATCGTCCGCCATCGCGACCCGGCCGCTGCGCTGCTTGCGCTCCTGGGTGGCGCTGCGAACCAGCTCGCGGACCAGTCCGGCATGGCTCGCTTTCTTGAGCCGCGCGGCGAGATGCGGGGTCAGCGCATCGACCCGAGGATGGGCGGCGAGCTGCTCCTCCTCGAAGCCCCACAATTCCTTGAAGCGGTTGTTCCACAGGTTCAACCGCCCATCGGACGCGAAGACGCCGACCGCTTCGAACAGATTGTCGAAGGTCGCGCTGCGCACGCGGAGCAAGGTGTCGCGGGCGGAGGCGAGCTGGATCTGCTCGGTCCGGTCCTCGAAGATCAGCAGCAGGCCGCCGTCCGGCAAAGGCTGGGCGACGACGCGCAGATGGCGGCCGCCGGGCAGCAACCAATCCTCCTCCTCGGCGGCGAGGCCGCTGGTGAACCAGCGCCGCCTTTCCTCCTTCCACTCCGGGAAGTCGCGCACTTCGGGGAGCGCACCCTTGTCGCGCATCGCGTCGATCAGCCGCTCGAACTCGGGCCGATCGGCGAGAAAATCGGCGGAGAGATCGAACAATCGGGCGAAGGGCTGGTTGAAGAAGGTCAGGCCGCGGTCGCGGCCGAACTGGGCGACGCCAGCGGAGAGCCGGTCGAGCATGTTGCGCTGGGCATCGGCGAAGCGGGTGAGCGCGGCGCGCGCGCTCCTCCTCCTCCTCGACGTCGATCGCGAAGCCGGCCACGCCGCCCGCCGCGAGCGGCGTCTCGACGACCCGCATCGCGCGACGCTCGCCACCGATCGTCGCCGGCTGGATGCGCTGGACGGTCGCGCCGCCGTCGCGCACCGCCGCCGCGTCGGCGAGCGGGCTGTGTCCGTCGGCTTCGTCGATCAGCTCGACCTGGCCGCGCACGACATCGGCCGCATCCTCGGCCTCGACCGCGGCCACATAAGCGCGATTGACGAGGGTGAGCGAAAGATCGGGCCCGCGATGCCAGATCGGGAACGGCGCCGCCTCGATCAGCGCGGTCAGCGCGTCGAGCGCGGCACCTCGCCGCTCGACCTTCTCCGCCAGCGCCTCGATCCGACGCTCCGCTTCGGTCGCGTCGAGCAGCCAGAGCAGCACCGCGCCCTCGCCGAAGCGGGCCGGCGCAGGTCCCGCCTCGATCTTGAGCACTCGGGCCGAGCCCGGCAGCGCAAAAATAAGCGAAGCGACGCCCCCGGCCGCCGCGTCGGCCACCAGCGCATCGAGATCCGGCACCGCCTCGGCCAACGTGTCGCGCAAGTCGGTCCATCGCTCCGGAAGCCGGCCGAGACCCAGCATCGGCGCGATACGGTCATCGCCCTCGAGACGGCCAGTGACGCCGATCAGCAGCGCCGCCGCGGGACTTGCCGCGAGCAGCGCCTCATGCCGGGCGCCTTCATCGGAAAGACCCGACGCTTCCCGCGACCGCCGCATGCTGCTCAAGGTCACCCAGAGCGCGAGCGCGAGCCATGCGCCGGCGACCAGCGCCAGTACGATCATCGCGGTTTGGCCGAGCAACATCCTCCGGCGTCTCTACCCGGCCGGCGGGCCGAGCGGAAGCGCGCCGCGGCGGCTAGTAGCGATAATGCTCCGGCTTGAACGGCCCAGCGACGGGTACGCCGATATAGTCGGCCTGCTTCTGGCTGAGCGTGGTCATCTTCACGCCGAGCTTGTCGAGGTGGAGCGCGGCGACCTTCTCGTCGAGATGCTTGGGCAGGACATAGACCTTGTTCTTGTAGTTGTCTCCGCCTTGGTCCACAGCTCGATCTGCGCCAGCACCTGGTTGGTGAAGCTCGAACTCATCACGAAGCTCGGGTGGCCGGTGCCGCAGCCGAGGTTCACGAGGCGGCCCTTGGCGAGGACGATGATCTTCTTGCCGTCCGGGAACTGGACCTCGTCGACCTGCGGCTTGATCTCGGTCCACTTCATGTTGCCAAGCGCCGCGATCTGGATCTCGCTGTCGAAGTGACCGATGTTGCAGACGATCGCCATGTTCTTCATCGCCCGCATATGGTCGAGCGTCAGCACGTCCATATTGCCGGTGGCGGTGACGAAGATGTCGGCGCGGGTCGCGGCCTCCTCCATCGTCACCACCTCATAGCCCTCCATCGCCGCCTGCAGCGCGCAGATCGGATCGATCTCGGTGACGAGGACGCGGGCGCCGCCGTTGCGGAGCGAGGCGGCGCTGCCCTTGCCGACATCGCCGAAGCCGGCGACGACGGCCACCTTGCCGGCCAGCATCACGTCGGTGGCGCGGCGGATCGAGTCGACGAGGCTTTCCTTGCAGCCGTAGAGATTGTCGAACTTCGACTTGGTGACGCTGTCGTTGACGTTGATCGCCGGGAAGGGAAGCTTGCCCTTCTTGGCCAGCTCATAGAGGCGGTGGACGCCGGTGGTCGTCTCTTCCGACACGCCCTTGATCGCGGCGACGGTCTTGGTGAGGTAGCCCGGGCGCTCGGCCAGGAAGCGAGTTCAGCGTCGCGGCGAAAACCTCTTCTTCCTCGTTGGACGGCGTGAACAGGGTCTCGCCCGCTTCGACGCGCGCGCCCCAGAGCGCGAACATGGTGGCGTCGCCGCCATCGTCGAGGATCATATTGCAGGTTTCGTCCTGACCCCAATCGAAGATCTTGACGACGTAATCCCAATATTCCTCGAGCGTCTCGCCCTTGATCGCGAACACCGGCACGCCCGAGGCGGCGATTGCCGCGGCGGCGTGGTCCTGGGTCGAGAAGATGTTGCACGAGGCCCAGCGGATTTCGGCCCCCAATTCGGCCAGCGTCTCGATCAGCACCGCGGTCTGGATCGTCATGTGCAGCGAGCCGGTGATCCGCGCGCCGGTCAGCGGCTTGGCCGCGCCATATTCCGCGCGGAGCGCCATGAGACCCGGCATTTCGGTCTCGGCGATCTCCATCTCCTTGCGGCCGAAATCGGCGAGGCTGATGTCGGCAACGATGTAATCGCTGAACGTGGACTGGGGCTGCGTAGCCAAAGCGGGTCTCCTGAAAGTGAAAAGACCGCCGGCAAAATGAGGCGGTCGCGCCCGGTCGCCCTAGCCGCGACCGCCCCGGAATGCAAATATAAAGATATCTTTATATGTCAGTTGGCCGATCTCAATTGGGCGATGGCGCCTGCGCCGAGGCGAAGCTGAGGGTGCAGCGGCCGCCGGGCAGTTCGGGAGCCGCGCCGAGTCGATCGGCGATCTCGACCAGCCGGCGCGGATCGCCCGCCGCCTCGGCCGCCTCGTCGGCGATCGCGGCGGTCTCGGCGCACAGCGCCTCGTTCGTATCGTCCGCGCCATATGCGTTGGCGAGGATCGTCGCGAACCGGTCGTACTGGAACTGGGCCTGGCCGCCGAAGCCGGCGCGGAACTGCGCCAGGATCACCCCGTTCGCGCCCTGGATCGTCTCCCGGCTCGCCCGCACAAAGCGGTTATAGGCCGGCGTCACGTCATGGCCCATCGCGACGCAGCGCAGCGACGCGACCATCAGCCGCGATTGCAGGTTGCGCACCTGCGCCGCTGCGGTCTGAGTCTCGTTCCAGCAGCTCATCGTCGCCTGCGCCGGCGACGCGATGACGAGCGCCGCCGTCACGGCGAGCCCGGTCTTCCTTGGTCCCCACATGTCATATTCCCCCACGGTCCACAGCCGGCGCAGAAATGCGTCCGGCCGAGTTGTGAGGCTGCGCTCAGGCGGTAAGCGAGACGTGAAGGTTCAAGGTTAAATGCGACGGATCAACGGCTTAATCTCGAAGCGCGTTCTGGTCGCCGGCTTCCAGGTGGCGCAACTTCTCCGGGTTGCGGACGACATAGACGCCGGCGATGCGACCGTCCTCGATCAGCAGCGCAGTGGTCTGCAACAGGCCGTCCGCCTCGCGCGTGACGAAGCCGGGCAGGCCGTTGATCATCCGATAGCCGACCAGCTCGCCGGGCGCCTTCCTGAGCAGCCGCGCCAGCGCGGCGAACACCGCCACCGCCTCATCGACTCCGACGAACGGCCGGCCGCCGGCGGGCCGCTTGCCGCCGCCGTCGGAGAAGACCGCGACATCTTCGGCGAGCATGCCGCGCAGCGTCGCCATGTCGCCGCTGCGCGAGGCATCGAAGAAGGCTCGGGCAATCTCCAGGCCGCGCTCCTTCGGCACAGGAAAGCGCGGGCGGTCGGCGCGGACATGGGAGCGAGCCCGGGCGGCGAGCTGCCGGCACGCGGCGGGCTCGCGCTCCAGGGTCGCGGCGACCTCGTCGAACGAGAGGCCGAACACGTCGTGGAGCAGGAAGGCGGCGCGCTCCAGCGGCGACAGCCGATCCAGCGCCATGAGCAACGGCAAGGTCACCTCCTCCTCGATGTCGAGCGCCGTCTCCGGTGCGACGACCGGCTCGGGCAGCCAGGGGCCGACATAGAGCTCGCGGCGGCGGCGCGCCGACTTGAGCTGATCGAGGCAGAGGCGGGTGACCATTCGCCTGAGGAACGCCTCCGGCGTCCGCACCGCCTCGCGATCGGTGCGCAGCCAGCGCACGAACGCCTCCTGCACCATATCCTCGGCGTCGGCGACCGAGCCGAGCATCCGATAGGCGATGCGCTGAAGGACGGGCCGCAGCGGCGCGAAGCTCGCTGCGGCCTCGTCGGAGGCGTCCGTGCCAGTGTTCATGCCGCCGCCGAGCGCGCCGCCTCCACGTCCGGATTGAACAGGCCGAAGCCCACCGCGAGCCGGTTCCAGCCGTTGATCGCGTTGATCAACAGGCTGAGCTTCACCTGCTCCTCCTCGCTGAACTGCGCGGCAAGCGTTTGATGGGTGGCTTCATCAGGGGCGCCCCGCGTTGCCACCAGGGTCAGCGCGTCGGTCCAGGCGAGCGCGGCCCGCTCGCGATCCGAATAGACCGGCGCCTCGGTCCAGGCGGCGAGGAGGTAGAGTCTTTGCTCGGTCTCGCCGTCCTTGCGCGCTTCCTGCGTGTGCATGTTGATGCAATTGGCGCAGCCGTTGAGGATCGAGGCGCGGATCTTCACGAGGTAGGCGAGGACCGGATCGAAGCCGGCGGCCGCGCTCAGGCTGTAGGTCAGCCACGCGCCCATTTCCTTGCGGGCGACCTGGAAGGGGTTCAATCGCGGAGTCATGTTCTAGTCCTTTCGTCCTGGGTGACGCGAACAAGACGAGGCGGAAACAGCCGGCGTGACATCCGTCCGAAAAAAGTTGCGGCCTAAGCGGTGCCCGATTCCGCCGCGAGCAGGCGCGGATCGATGCCGGCCTGGCGAAAAGCGGCAGCCCAGCGCGATTCGACGTCGCAGTCGAACAGCAGGTGCGGCTCGCCGGGGGTCACGAACCAGCCGTGCCGGCCCATCTCGCTTTCGAGCTGATCGGGGCCCCAACCGGCATAGCCCAGCGCCGCGATCCAGCGCGACGGCCCCTTCCCTTCCGCAATCGCCTTCAGGATATCGAGCGTCGCCGAGAGCACCCAGCGGTCGCCCACCGCGATGCTGTCCTGGCCGCCCCAATCCGGACTGTGGAGGATGAAGCCGCGCTGCGGCTCGACCGGGCCGCCATGGTGGATCGACGCGTTGGGGGCCTCGCCCGGATCGATGTCGAGCTGCTTCAGCAGATCGTGGAAGCCGAGCCGCGGCACGACCCGCCCCAACCCGATGCCGAGCGCCCCGTCCTCGTCATGGACGCACATCGCGATCACCGCTTTCTCGAAGCGCGGATCGCCGATGCCGGGCATGGCGAGGAGCAATTGGCCGGAGAGAAAGCGCGGCGCGTCCATGCGGGGCCTATAGGCGTTTGGCGCGGCGGCGGACAATTGCTAAGGCCGCGCGCGCACCCCGCGAGGAGAAAGACATGACGATCCAGGTTGGCAACCGCATCCCGAGCATGACACTGATCAAGGCGACCGCCGACGGACCCCAGCCGGTCGAGAGCGACGATTATTTCGCCGGCCGCAAGATCGCGCTCTTCTCCGTCCCCGGCGCGTTCACGCCGACCTGCTCGGCGCGTCATCTGCCGAGCTACATCGAAAAAGCCGATGAGCTGGCGGCGAAAGGCGTGGACGAGATCGCCTGCGTCTCGGTCAACGACGCCTTCGTGATGCAGGCCTGGGCCGAAGTCGGCCGGCACCGAGGGCAAGGTCACGATGTTCGCCGACGGCAATGGCGATTTCGCCACCGCGCTCGGCCTCGACGCCGATTTCTCCAAGTTCGGCATGGGCAAGCGCGGCCAGCGCTGGTCGGCGATCGTCGATGACGGCGTGGTCAAGGAGCTGAACGTCGAAGCGCCGGGCGCCTACAGCGTCTCCGGCGCGGAGTTCATGCTGGAGCAGCTCTAACGCAGCACCTCGGTCTGGAAGCGCTGGGCCATGTTGGCGAAGACGAGCAGGTTCACGGCGAGATCGCCGCGCAGGAAGCCGAAATCGGCGGTGAGGTAGCGCTGGATCGCGGCGCGGCCGTCGGCGGTGACGTGCGCGGACGAGAAGGCGAAGCGCTGGTTGAAGCGCTGGATGTTCGCCGCCAGCCGGTCGGCCGGCACCGCCGGCGGGCGCGGCCAGACCGCCTGGATGCTGATCGCCTTGCACGCCGCGCCCTGCCGCTCGCAGCTGCCGAACAGGATCGCCGCCCGCCGGCCGTTCGGGAACTGCACCTGCAGCGCCGGCCGGTCCGCCGTCCCGCGCCGCTCGAATCGCGCATTGATCTGGCGCAGCACCGTCTCGACCGTGTCGTAGGTGAAGGACGGCATGACCTGCCGGTTCTCCGGCGAAGCCGGGTTGAACGGCACCTGCGCCGCGGCGGGTGCGGCGAGCAGCAACAAGGGAGCGGCGATCAGCGCGCGCATGCAAAACTCCGAACGGCGGAAAGCCGGCGTTCGCGACGACTTTTCGACGAGATCAACGCGCCGTGCGGCGACCCGTGCCGGCCGCGGGGCTGCCCGAGCCCTGCCAGCCGCATTGCCGGCCCCGATTCTGCTCGCGCAGCCAGCCGAGCAATGGCTGGAAGTAAGCGACCATCGGCCGGGCGGAGATTTCGCGGCTGCCGGTGAACGCCTGCAGCGCCTCCGGCCAAGGCCGCGACGCGCCCATCGCCAGCATCTCGTTCAGCCGCCGGCCGACCTCGCGATTACCGTAGAAGGAGCAGCGGTGCAGCGGCCCGCGCCAGCCGGACATCTGGCACGCCGCCTGGAAGAACTGGAACTGGAGGACACGGGCGAGAAAATAGCGGGTGTAGGAGACGCTCGCCGCAGTGTGATATTTGCCGCCGGCGTCAAAATTGCGCTCGCTACGCGGACTCGGCGGGACGATGCCCTGATAGCGCAGCCGCATCTCATCCCACGCCGCCTGGTAGCGATCCGGGGTGATCTGGCCGGAGAAAATGCCCCAGCGATAGCGGTCCATCAGCAGGCCGAAGGGCAGGAAGGCGATTTTGTCGAGCGCCTGGCGGAGCAGCAGCTGCCGGTCCTGCTCCGGCGTCGGCAGCTGGTTCTGCTGCAGCAGGCCGATCTGGACGAGATATTCCGGCGTCACCGACAGAGCGATGGTGTCGCCGATCGCCTCGTGGAAGCCGTCATTGGCGCTGTTCATGAACAGGAACGGTTGGCGGTTATAGGCGCGCTGATAATAATTGTGGCCGAGCTCGTGATGGACGGTGACGAAATCGTCGCCGTTCACCCGGGTGCACATCTTGATCCGAAGATCGTTCTGGTTGTCGAGATCCCAGGCCGAAGCGTGGCAGATCACCTCGCGGTCGCGCGGCTGGGTGATCATCGAGCGCTGCCAGAAGGTCGGGGGCAGCGGCTCGAAGCCCAGCGAGGAGAAGAATGCCTCGCCCTGGCGGACGATGCGCTCCGGCGTGTAGTTGGCGCGCTCCAGAAGCTGGGTGAGGTTGTAGGGCGCGGCCGCCTGCTGCCCTTCGGCGCGCGGCGCGACGATGTCGTAGATATTGCCCCATTCCTGGGCCCACAGATTGCCGAGCAGATCGGCGCGGATCGGGCCTGTGGCGGGCTGGACGGCATCGCCATATTGGCGGTTGAGGCCGGCGCGGGCGAAGCAGTGGATCTGCTCGTAGAGCGGCCGAAGCTCCTGCCAGAGGCGCTCGGTGAGCTGCTCGAACTGTTCAGGCGTCATGTCGTAGTTGGAGCGCCACATCGCGCCGGTGTCGGCAAAGCCCAGTTCGCGCGAGCCGGCGTTCGCGATCTCGGTCATGCGCTGATATTGGGCGCGCATCGGTGAGCCGACATTGTCGTTCCAGCTCGTCCACATCTCGCGCAGCTGGTCGGGGTTGCGGACGGTGCCCATCCGCGCCTCGATCTCGTTGCCGGTCAGCGTCTCATTGCCCATCCGCCCCCGGCCGCGGCCATATTGCGAGGACAGATCGGTCGAGATGCGGTTGAGCTCCGCCGCCGCGCCCGGCGTGGTCGGGGCCGGGAGCGTCAGAGCGAGACGGAGGGTTTCGAGCTTGCGCCGAGTCGCCGGATCGAGGCCCGGCGCGCGCAGGTAATGCGCCGCCTCGCCGGCATAGCGGACGCCCATCTGGGTGCCAATCGTGCCGAAATAGGCGGCGAGCGCGTCGGTATCATCGGTGATGTAGGTGGCGTTCACCCATTGGGCGCGGTTGTTGATCACCGAGAATTCGCCAAGCTCGCGCTCCGCCTGTGCGACGAAGGCCTCCGCTTCCGCCTTGGTCGGCGCGGCGCGCGGCGTCGCGGTGCCCGGCTGGGCCGGCGGTGTCTGGCCGCCGGCGACCGACGCGACGCCGACGCTGGCGAGGCAGGCGGCCGCGGCGATGGCGATGGCGGAGACGGTGCTTTTCATGGCGCTATCCTCATCCTGGCTTGTTCTTGGAGCCCTTGGCGCGGGTGTTTGAACCTGGCTTTAAGCATCGTCAACGGGAGAGAAAATCCGCCATCGCCCGGCCGAGTTCCGGCTTGACGACGGCGCTCATATGATTGCCCGGAACCTCGACGAACGTCGCGCCGGGAATGAGCGCGGCCACCTGTTCGGCTTCGCCATTGTCGTGGTCCTCGGCGCCCTGAAGGACGAGGGTCGGCATCGGAATCGCGCGAAGCTCCTCCTCCGTCGTATCGACGAAACTGTCGAGCAACGGCAGCAGCGCCCGCGGGTCGCCGCCGGTGGTCTTCAGGAAAGCCTCGGCCATCCATTCGGGCGAGCCGCGCTCGTGCGTGCCGAGACCGGTCAGAATATGCTTGAAATGGTCTCCACGGGCACCGGTGTCCGTGAGCCCGGTCAGTCCCATGCCGGAGACGACCAGTCGTCGCGGGGCTGCGCCTTTCACGACCATCCGGACGGCGGTCCGCGCCCCGAGCGAATAGCCGCCGAGATCGTAGTGGGTGAGGCCGAGATGAGCGATCAGCGCCAGCTCGTCGTCAGCAAGGATATCGGGCGGATAGGCGGCCGGATCGTGCGGCTTCGCACTCTCACCATGAGCGCGCAAATCCGGCATGATGACGCGAAAGCCGGCGGCAGCGATCGTCGCCGCCTGGCCGAACTTCAGCCAGTTGGTCGCCGCGTCCGAGAACAGGCCGTGCAGCAGAACGACCGGTCGCCCCTCTCCCAGCTCGTGCCAGGCCAGCCGGACGCCGTCGGACGCGTCGAAGAAATGCGTGCTTGGCGTCATGGGCTCTCCACCGTCGGCTTCAGCTTTCGCACTACGCCGAACACAACGATCAACAGCGCGCAAAGCACCAGCAGAAAGGCGAGCAGGAATGCGCCGCCCGGCTGGCCGCGCTCGGCGCCGAAGGCCAGTGCCTGGGTCATCGCCAGCGGGCCGATGATCGCGGCAATGCTGGAGATGCTCGCCATCCCGCCCTGCAGCGCCCCCTGGTGCGAGGCGTCGGTCATCCGCGACAGCAAGGCGTTGAGCGACGGCCAGACCAGGCCCTGCAACGCGCTGAAGAAGATGATCGCGTAAACCAGCCAGGCATCCCGGGCGAACACGTAGAGCAGGAAGCTCGATCCCCCGACGATCATTCCGATGACGACGGTCCGCGCCTCGCCGAAGCGGGCGATCGCGCGGCCGGTGACGAAGACCTGCGCCAGACCCATGGCGAGCCCGGCGGCGGCGAGCGACCAGCCGATCGCGGTCGCATCCCAGTGCAAGGCCAGGCCGGCCCAGAACGCCCAGGTCGCCGGATAGACGAAATGGCCGAGCTGCCAGAGGAGGGCCGCGATGAGGAGTGGCGTTGCACCGCCGGCATGGAAGAGCGGCCGAAAGGCGCCGAACACATGCGCGTCGCGCCAGCGGAACGGGCGGCGGCGCTCGGCCGGCAAAGTCTCCGGCAGACAGAGTGCGATCCAGAGGGCGTTCGCACCGGCGAGCACCGCCGCGACGATGAGCGGCGCGCGGGTGCCGAAATCCGACAGCAGCCCGCCGATCGCCGGCCCGAGGATGAAGCCGAGCCCGAACGCCGCGCCCATCAGGCCGAATGTCGCGCCCCTTTTCTCCGGCTCCGTGATGTCGGCGAGCACCGCATTGGCGGGCCCGTAGGTCGCGCCGGCGATGCCGGCGATCGCCCGCCCGACGAACAGCCAGGCGAGCGTCGACGCAGCGGCCATCAGCAGATAGTCAAGCGCGAAGGCGATCGCCGAGAAGAGCAGGATCGGCCGCCGTCCGAAGCGGTCGCCGAGATTGCCGAGCACCGGCCCCGCGAAGAATTGCGCCATCGCATAAGCGACGAGCATATAGCCGGCGATCCGCGTCGCCTCTGCGAGCGTGACTTCGCCGAGATGGACGATCAGGTCCGGCAGAACCGGCAGGACGATGCCGAAACCGATCGAATCGAGCAGCAGGACGGTGAGGACGATCGGGACCGCCGGATGGTGGAACCTCATGATCAATCGGGCATCTTGGCGCCCGCTTCCGCCCAACGATCGAGCAGAACCTGATACTCGTCGGCGCGCTGCTCGGGCAGGCCTTCGGTGTTGAGCCAGGCGCGGTGCATGCTCTCGACGCCGAAATGGCTGCTCGGCCGGAAGCGCGACGGATCGTCGAAGGATGCGACGGTGAGGTCCATCTTGTGATGATCCGGATGGGCGAAACCGAGCGAGGTGCCGCACTCGCGGCAATAAGGCCGGCGGGCGATCGGCGAGGATTGGTACCAGTCCGGCTCGCTCGCCCAAGCGACATCCGCCTTCGGAACGTTCTTGAACGCGATCGAGACGCTGCCGGTCGCCCGCTGGCACATCCGGCAATGGCAGAGATAGGAATCGTCGCTGTCGATCGTAGCGGTGTAGCGGACCCGTCCGCACATGCAGCCGCCGGTCATCTGGTCAGCCATGCAACCCTCCTGAAGCGAGGGCTCCGATACACGCGTTAGAGGGAGCGCTCCAGCCGGCTGAGCAGGCCGCGGGCCGGGCTCGGCGGCACTTCCTCGCCGATACCGCCGTCGTCGAGCCGGCGGACGCGGTCGTAAAGGTCGCTGCTCGCCTGGACGATCTCGGCCGCCGCTTCGGGCAGGCGCGGCAACAAATCGGCGTCGATCGGCGCGGCCTCGCCCAGCCGCCGCTCGGGCGTCGCCGCCTCCGCCCGGGTCAGCTCGCCGGCGCGCACCGCGCGCTGGTTGAGCAGCCAGGCGATGACATGCATCAGCCGGGTCGTGACTCGCAACGACTCGCACGACAAGGCGACGCGGTCGGCCGGCGCCAGCGCCAGCCGGTCGTCGCGCACCTGATGATCGAAATAGGAGCGCGCCTCGTCGGCGAGGACCATCGCCTCGACATAAAGCGAGTCGACCCATTTCGCCGCGACGTCGGGTTCCCTGAGGCTGGTGGCCATCACGGGGGCTTGGCACAGCATGCGGCACTCGGGAACGCGGAAAAATCGCCGCGCCGTCCCAAAAGAAAACGCGAACGCTAGGCGATGATGTCAGGCATCTGCCGACTTTCCAGCACGGCGATCTCGTCCTTGAGCTGGAGCTTGCGCTTCTTCATGCGCGCGAGCCGCAACGGGTCCGGATTGGCCGACTCGCGCAGCGCGTCGATCGCCGCGTCCAGATCACGATGCTCGATCCTGAGCGTGCCGAGCCGGATCGCCGCCTGGTTGGCGCCGAGACCGCCGCTGGCACCTGTTTCGTCAGCCATCCGTTTCCCTCGCCGGCCGATCCGGCTTGATAGGCTCTCGACAAGCCGCCGTCGATATCGGACAGTCGGCGGTTGCCGGGGAAGACATTCCCCGCATCAGGTGCTTAGATGGTTCGTCGTTAGCAAAGAAGGAGGCGTGTTCATGCAGGAGGCGCACTTGTCGGCCCTCGAGGCCAAGCATGCGGGGCTCGAGGCCCAGATCGAGGAAGAGAACCAGCGTCCATTGCCTGACACAGAGACACTGCACCGGCTCAAGAAGGAAAAGCTGAAGATCAAGGAAGAGCTGGCAGGGCTCACTCAACATTAAGCAAGCCAGCCGCCGCTTCTCCGCACCGGAGGAGCGGCGATTCTTTCAACGAGAAGCGCCGGGGCTTCGGCGCTCGCGTCAATCGTCGCGGGAAATGCGCTCGTTGCGCTCGTGCCGCTCCTGCGCCTCGACCGTCATTGTCGCGATCGGCCGAGCTTCCAGCCGGGCGATCCCGATCGGCTCACCGCTGACCTCGCAAAACCCATATTCGCCGGTGTCGATGCGGCGCAGCGCGGAATCGATCTTGGCGATCAGCTTGCGTTGCCGGTCGCGGGTGCGAAGGTGGATGCTCCAGTCGGTCTCGCTGGATGCCCGGTCCGTAAGGTCGGCCTCCTGGATCGGGCCGCTGGCGAGCGTCACCATCGTCTCCCGCGATTCCCGGACGATGGCGTCCTTCCATACCAGCAGCTTCTGCCGGAAATAGGCGACCTGTTCTGCGTTCATGAACTCTTCGTTGGCGGACGGCCGGTAGCCGCCGTCAGAACGCGCACCAAAAGCGTCACTATGAAGCGTAGCCATTACCCCTCCACTCCGTCTCCCGTCCTGAAAAGACCGGGGATCGAACACGGGGCGACGCGGTTCATAGCCTGAATCTCTGCCTCCGCCCCGGCCGCGCCTATACAGTCGGCGAGGGAGAGCGGCAAGCCACGCAAACAGCGGGTGAAAATATAACGCGCGGCCGCGCAGCAAGCGTGCCGCCGCGCATATCGCCGCCCCGAATCAAGCCCGCCCCCGATTCGTTTTGCCGGCGCCGGGTGCACCCGCGGCCAAGTCGCGACGAAGACCCCGTTCACACCGCACCGACCTCTGTCCAGCAATGGGACGCAATCGCCGCCGAAGGCCCCAATCGGGCCGCCAAAGCCCATGAAGATGGTTAACGCGCTTGCGCTTAACCCGATGGTTTGCATTCGCTGTCTAGTGCCCGATCGGCCGAACGACTTGGCGACCGCTCAGTCTTCGTTCTTTCGGCCAGGAACAGGATGCTGATCATGTCGGTAAGAATGGCTTTGGCTCACCTTTGCGCTTGCACCTGCGGAGGCGCGATCGTCGGCGGCGGCGCCGTGCACCTGGCGGAAAATCCGCCGGCGCGGCCGTCCCTCGTCCAGACGGCCCATGCCCGCACCGGCACGCAGGCTCGTAGCGGCGGCAGCTGGACCGGTAGCCGGACCACATATCGACGCACCAGCCGCGGCCGCGTCGTTCGACGCACCGTGCGCCGCACCGTCTGCGCGGCCGGCGCCGGCGCGGGTGCGGTCACCACCTCGCGGATGATCATCCCGCCGGTCTTCGCGCCGCCTCCGCCCCAGGTGGCGTCGAGCGGCGGCTCCAGCGGCGTCGTCGTGGTCGGCGGCTCGGGCGGCGGCGGTTTCGGCTTCGGCGGCGGCTTCTTCTCGGGCGGCTTCTTCGGCGGTAGCAGCTCGTCGGGCGGCAGCACGGTTGTGACGATCCACAACAATAACGAGCAGCAGCAGGGTCAGAATCAAAACCAGAATCAGAACCAAAATCAGAATCAGAATCAGAACCAGAATCAGAACGAAAATCAGAACCAGAACGGATCGTCTGGCGGCCACGGCTCGTCGAGCCACGGGTCATCCAGTCATGGCTCATCCAGCCATGGGTCTTCGAGCCACGGTTCGTCCAGCCACGGCTCATCGAGCCAGGGCGGGTCGACCTCGACCTCGTCGACCTCTACCGGCGGGTCGAGCAGCTTCGGTTCATCGGGCAGCAGCAGCTCGTCCTCGTCGAGCTCGAGCAGCAGCTCCTCGTCGAGCTCGTCCAGCTCGTCCTCGTCGAGCGGGGGCAGCAGCGGCGGCTCGAATGGCGGCACGCCGGTCCCGGCGCCGCCGATGATCCTTCTGTTCGGCGCCGGCGCTGCGGCGCTGATCGCCAGAAAGCGGCTCGGCAGGCGCTCCGCCTGAGCTGGCAGCACCGAGCCCTGTAAGAAGGCCCCGTCCGGATCCCCTCCGGGCGGGGCCTTTCTCCTTAACGTCAGGGAATTACTCAGGCGTCCTGTAGCGCCTTCTCAATCTCCGGCACTGGCAAATTGACCAGATCCTTCGGCACCTCGCCGACGATCCGCCGCTCGACCTCGCTGTGATAATGCTTCCTGAGCTCGCCGAGCGTCTTGGGCGGTGCGACGATGACCAGCGCCTCAAACTCGTTGGCGAGGGCACGCGCCTTCAACTCCTCGGCGATCGCGGCAGCGAAGCGATCCTCCTCCTGCTGGTGGAAGTCGACCTCCTCCATCGAGCCGCCGCGGCCGTCCATCGTCTTCATCGACATGCCGGCCGTGTCGCTCGCCTGCTCATGGTGGGCCGGATTGATCTGCTCGGCCTTGTCCTCGATCGCGAGATTGGGAAATTCGCCATCGCCCTCGTTGCGGAAGAACAGGGATTTGCGGCCGTCCGCGACCAGGACGACGCTCTTGTTGGGCAGCTGCATGGCGCACTCCATGGATAGTTTGCGTGAGGAGAACGAAACAGCCGCGCCGATGGTTGCCGCCTTCGCGGCGAACAGCCATAGCCGCAGGCGATGCGCATCCTGCTGACCAACGACGACGGCGTGAACGCGCCGGGCCTCAAGGTGCTGGAGACGATCGCGCGGCGTTTTTCCGACGACATCTGGGTCGTCGCGCCGACCGAAGAACAATCCGGCGCCGGCCATTCGCTCACGCTGACCGTCCCCGTCCGCCTCAGAAAGCTCGGCGAGCAACGCTTTTGCGTCACCGGCACGCCCACCGACGCGGTGATGATGGGCCTCGCCAATCTGATGAAGGAGACGCCGCCGGACCTGATCCTGTCCGGGGTTAACCGCGGCGCGAATCTCGGCGAGGACGTGACCTATTCGGGCACCGTATCGGCGGCGATGGAGGGGGCGCTCGCCGGTATCCCCTCGATCGCTCTGTCGCAGAGCTATTCGCGCGAAGGCATGGGCGACACGGTTCCGTTCGCGGCCGCGGAGGCCTGGGCCGAGCAGGTGCTGCGGCCGCTGATCGACACGCCGATGGCGAGCCGCACCCTGGTCAACGTCAATTTCCCCGCTCTGCCGCCGGACGAGGTGAAGGGCGTGCGCGTCGTCCGCCAGGGGCTGCGCGACTATGGCCGCACGCGGATCGTCAAGCGCATGGATCCACGCGGCTACAACTATTACTGGTTCGGGCTCGGGCCGATGATCCACACGCCCGGCCATGCGACCGACCTGGAGGCGATCGCCGACGGCTTCGTGTCGGTGACGCCGCTCCACCTCGATCTGACCCACGAGCCGTCGATGGACGCGCTGAAGGCGCTCTATCCTTGATCGGGCGTCATCCCCGCGGCCCCGAACATGTCACCTTGCGACGCAAGAGCCCGCTCCCTGTCTGGGTGCAGATCGGCTGGCGCGTCGGGCTCGTCTTCGCGCTGCTCGGCTTCGCGGTCGCGGTCCACTGGTTCGAACGCGATGGTCTCAGGGACAATCATGATGGCCAGGTCAGCTTCGTCGACGTGATCTATTTCACGATGATCAGCATCACGACGACCGGTTATGGCGATGTCGTGCCGGTCACCGACCGCACCCGGCTGTTCGATGCGATCGTGGTGACTCCGATCCGCATCTTCTTCGTGCTGATCTTCATCGGCACGGCCTACACGTTCGTACTCCGCCGGACATGGGACAGGTGGCAGATGACCCGATTGCAGCGCAGCTTGAGCAACCACATCGTCGTCGCCGGCTTCGGCACGAGCGGCTCGGAAACCGTCGACGAGCTGATCGCGCGCGGCGCGAAGGCGAGCGACATCGTCGTCATCGACCGCGACGCCGAGGCGCTGGAGCGGGCGGAGTCGCTGGGCTGCGCGGTGCTCGCCGCCGATGCGACCCGCGACCGCACCCTGAAGGACGTCCATATCGACCGCGCCCGGGCGATGGTTGTCTCGGCCGGCAGCGACGACACGTCGATCCTGATCACGCTCACCGCGCGTCATCTCGCGCCGCGGCTCACGATCAGCGTCGCGGTGCGCAACGAGGACAATGAATTGCTCGCCCGCCAGGCCGGCGCGACGACGGTCATCAATCCGGTCAGCTTCGCCGGCCTGTTGCTCGCCGGCTCGACCGACAGCGCCCATATCGCGGATTATATCGCCGACCTCGCCTCATCGAGCGGCCGGGTACAGCTCAACGAGCGCGAAGTGACGGCCGAGGAATGCGGCAAGCCGCTCTCCGCCATCGCTCTCGGCCTCGGCGTGCGCGTCTATCGTGACGGCACGCCGCACGGCTTCTGGGAGCCCGAGGCGATGACGCTGCGCGAGGGCGATTTCATCGTCGAGATCCTGCCGACGCTCGACAAGGAGGCGGAGACGGACTGACCCCCCTCCGCCGCCTGGATCAGTCGAACAGCTCGGACAGGAACGACTTGCGACGATGGCCGTGATGGCCGCCGCGCCGGTAGTGGGCGTCGTCGCCATAATATTGCTGCGGCGGCGCCTGGTGCACGGGCTGGACGCCCTTCGCGCCGGCCGCGCCGAGCCCTTCGGCCGCCTGGCTACGCTCGATGATCTTGTCGAGCTCGCCGCGATCGAGCCACACGCCGCGGCAGGTCGGGCAATAATCGATCTCGATCCCCTGCCGCTCGGACATCGTCAGGGTCGCGCCGTCGACCGGGCAGACCATCGGTCCGGGGTTCGCCATTTCATATTCTCCTCGTTGAACCATGCCGATCGGGAGGAGATGCAGGCGGTAAGCACAAGAACCTGCATCGAGCCATCCCGATGCGGTCCGACATCACGGTCGCCTTGAAGGCGTCCGCCAGAGGGGCCCGGTCCGCAGCGGCGAATTAGGGGTCGGCCGGACCGGTTGCAAGAGCCGCTGCCGGAACAATTACGTCGCCTGATCGTCGGCCCATCCGGTGCACCGATGAAAGCCGCCCGCTCCCGCCCAGCCGATTTGCCGCGCGCCCTTCTCAGCCCCCACATCCGTATCGTGGGCGTCGTCGATTATCCGCTCGTCCGCGAGTTCCTCGATCAGATGGACAACCTCCCTTCGGATGTACCGGAAATCGCGATCTCGGTGACGACGCCGGGCGGCGACGCCGATCTTGCCCGGCGGCTGGCGGAAGGGGTGAAGGAGGCGCGCGACCGGCTGGGCGCGAGGCTGCTCTTCCTCGGCGTCAGTCAGGTCCACTCCGCCGGAGTCAGCTTCATGGCCGCTTTCCCCAAGGAGGATCGCTATCTCACCCGGGACGCCATTCTCCTCATCCACGGCCGGCGCCTCGAGCGAACGATCGAATTGGCCGGGCCTGTCCGCGGAACCCTGGCGCATCTGCGGTCGCTCACCAGCCAGGTCGAGATCGGCATCGAATTGGAGGAGGAAGGATTCAAGGAGTTGATCGAGGGGAGCGACGTGGATTTCGAGGAAATCGTCCATCACTCGCGCTTCAACTGGTATCTGCGCGCGGAGGAGGCGTTGAAGCGCGGTTTGGTGAGCGGCCTGCTCTAGGCGCGGCCCAAGCCTATGAAAATGCGCGCCGAGCCCCTATGTGGCGCGCTCCCATGGAACTCGAACTCCCCGCCCCGCCCAAGGTCGGCATGGTTTCGCTCGGCTGTCCGAAGAACCTCGTCGATTCAGAGCGCATCCTGACCAAGCTCCGCTCGGACGGCTACGCGCTGTCGGCGGACTATGCGGGCGCGGACGTGGTGCTGGTCAACACCTGCGGCTTTCTCGACAGCGCCAAGGAGGAGAGCCTGGAGGCGATCGGCGAGGCGATCGCGGAGAACGGCCGGGTGATCGTCACCGGCTGCTTCGGCAAGGAGGCCGAGGTGATCCGCGCGCGTTTCCCCGACGTGCTCGCGGTCACCGGCGCGCATCAATATGAGGAGGTGGTCGGCGCCGTCCATGTCGCCGCGCCGATCCCGCCCAGCGCCTATCTGAACCTCGTGCCGGACGCCGGTCTCAAGCTGACGCCGCGCCACTACAGCTATTTGAAGATTTCCGAGGGCTGCAATCACCGCTGCACCTTCTGCATCATCCCGAGCCTGCGCGGCGATCTGGTCAGCCGCCGCCCCGACGCGATCCTGCGCGAGGCCGAGAAGCTAGTCGCGGCGGGCACGAAGGAACTGCTGGTGATCAGCCAGGACACGTCGGCCTATGGCGTCGACATCCGCAAGGAGCCGCGCATGTGGCAGGGGCGCGAGATCGTCCCGCACATGACCGATCTCGCCCGCGAGCTCGGCCGGATCGCGCCTTGGGTTCGGCTCCATTATGTCTATCCCTATCCGCACGTCGATCAGGTGATCCCGCTGATGGCGGAGGGACTGGTCCTCCCCTATCTCGACATCCCTTTCCAGCACGCCTCGCGCAGCGTGCTGAAGGCGATGCGCCGCCCGGCGAACGAGGCGAAGGTGCTGGAGCGGATCCGCTGCTGGCGCGAGATCTGCCCCGACATCGCCATCCGCTCGACCTTCATTGTCGGGTTCCCCGGCGAGACCGACGCGGATTTCGAATATCTGCTGGAATGGCTCGATGAAGCGCAGCTCGATCGCGTCGGCGCCTTCCGCTTCGAGCCGGTGCAGGGCGCCGCCGCGAATAGCCTGCCCGGCGCGGTGCCGGAGGAGGTCAAGGAGGAGCGTTACGCCCGTTTCATGGCGAAGAGCGCCGCGATCAGCGCCGCCAAGCTCCGCGCCAAGGTCGGCCGCGAGCTGGACGTCATCGTTGACGAGGTCGATAGCGACGGCGCCAACGCCCGCTCCCAGTCCGACGCGCCCGAAATCGACGGCCAGGTCTTCCTCCGCGACGCCGGCCACCTGGCGCAGGGCGACATCGTGAAGGTCACGATCGAGGACGCCGACGATCATGACCTGTTCGGGGTGCCGGTCGCCGCTTGAAGTGCAGCGGGCTGACGAACCAGCGCAAATCTGCCTAGAACAGGTGCGATGTCAGCCGCGCCCCGCCCTCGCCTCGCCGCGCTCGACAGCTTTCGGGGGATCACGGTCGCGGCGATGATCATCGTCAACACGCCGGGATCGGGCGAGCATGTCTGGTGGCCGCTTGATCATGCCGAGTGGCACGGCTTCACCCCGACCGACCTCGTCTTCCCCGCCTTCCTTTGCGCGATGGGTGTCGCCCTCGGCCTGTCCTTTCCGCGCATGATCGACGCGCAACTCTGGCGCCGCGTCGCATGGCGGGTCTTCGCTTTGATCGCGATCGGCTGGGCGTGGCAAATGCTCGCGCGGCCATCGATCGAGATGTTCCGAGTCTTCGGCGTGCTGCCGCGGCTCGGACTCTGCTTCGGGCTCGCCGCGAGCTTCGCGATTCTCACCGCCCGCCGCGCGCCTGACGGCAAAGCGAGCCTCAATCCGACCGCGATCCTCGTTGCGCTTTTCGTCCTGCTGCTCGGCTATTGGGCCGCGATGGCGCTCGGCGGCGATTTCACGCCCGAAGGCAATCTCGCCGGATGGATCGACCGCGCAACCGTCGGCGCGAACCATATGTGGCGGGCCGGCACCGATGCCGCCGGCAATGTCGTCTACGATCCCGAGGGGCTTTTCTCCACCCTTCCCGCCACCGCCAACGTGCTGTTCGGCCTGCTCGCCGCGCTCGCCTGGCAGCGCGCACCCGATCGCGCGACCTTGTGGATCGCCCTCGCCGGTGTTGTGCTCGTCCTGCTCGTCCTGCTCGGCCTCGCACTCGCGCCCGCTTTCCCGATCAACAAGCGGATTTGGACGAGCAGCTACGTGCTGCTCTCGACCGGCCTTTCCGCTTTGCTGTTCGCCGGCTGCATCGTCGCGACGCGCAGTTCAGCGGTCCGCCGCGCATTCTGGCCGTTCGACGTGCTGGGGATGAACGCGATCCTTGGCTATGTCGTCTCGCTGCTGATCGGCCTGGCGGGGATGCGGCTGGGCTTCCAGGCCGCCGGCTTCGCGGCGATCGACGGCGTGCTCCACGCCCCCTACCTTTCCTCCTTCCTCTACGCGCTGGCGGTGCTGTTCATCGTGCTGACGCTGCTGATCCCGCTGCACCAACGCGACATCCATCTCCGCCTGTAACCCGGCGCCGCCATCCGCTAAGGGCCGGCCATGACCGACCTCTCCGCCCTCATCAAAGCCGACAAGGGCCAGCGCGCGACCGCGCTTCAGCTCGTCGACAAAAAAACTTTCGACACCTGGCTGAAGGATCAGCCGGCGCGGGCGCGCGGGGCGGCTCAGGCGCAGGGATTCAAGGGCGACGGCTTCCAGCTCGCGATCCTTCCGGGCGAGCGCGACGATTGGTCCGCCGTTCTCGGCGTCGCCAATGTCGAAGACCTTTCCGTCTGGTGCTTGGCCAAGGCCGCTGAGAGCCTTGCCCGAAGGCACGTATCGCGTCGCCGACCGCGGCCCCGGCCCGGCGGTGCTTGGCTGGCTGCTCGGCCAGTATCGCTTCGATCGCTATAAGGAGAAGAAGAACGCGCAAGGGCCCGCGCGTCCTGCTGACCGACGAGCCGGCGCGGATCGACGAGACGGTGGCGCTGGCCGAGGCGACCTTCCTGGTCCGCGATCTGGTCAATATCCCGGCCGGCGATCTCGGCCCGGCCGAGCTGGAGACCGCGGCGCTGGCGCTCGCCGACCAGTTCGGCGCGAAGGTCACCGTCACCCGCGATCATGGCTTGAGCGAAGGCTATCCGATGATCGCCGCGGTCGGCGCGGCGGCGGCGGCCGGGCGCGAGCCGCGGCTGATCGAGCTCGAATATGGCGACCAGCGCCATCCCCGGATCGCGATCGTCGGCAAGGGCGTCTGCTTCGATTCCGGCGGCCTCGACATCAAGCCCGCCAGCGGCATGCGGCTGATGAAGAAGGACATGGGCGGCGCGGCCCATGCGCTGGCGCTGGCGCGGCTGATCATGGTTCTGAAGCTGCCGGTCCGCCTGCACCTGCTGATCCCGGCGGTGGAGAATTCGGTGTCGGGCGCGGCGTTCCGGCCCGGCGATATTTTGCGCAGCCGCAAGGGCCTCACCGTCGAGGTCGGCAACACCGATGCGGAAGGGCGACTGATCCTTGCCGACGCGCTCACCCGCGCAAGCGAGGAGAAGCCCGAGCTAATCCTCGATTTCGCCACCCTGACCGGCGCGGCGCGGGTGGCGCTGGGCCCGGACCTCCCCGCCTTGTTCGCCAATGACGACCAGCTGGCGGATGCCTTGCTCGCCGGGGGCGCAGCGGTGAGCGACCCCTTGTGGCGGATGCCGCTCTGGGACGGCTATGACGAGATGCTTTCGTCCGACGTCGCCGATCTCGGCAACGTCTCTGACGCGCCGCTCGCCGGCGCCGTGACCGCCGCGCTTTTCATGCGCCACTTCGTGCCCGAAGGCACGCCCTGGGCGCATCTCGACACCTTCGCCTGGCGGGCCGGAGCGAAGCCGGGACGGCCGAAGGGCGGCGACGCGCTCGGCTTGCGCGCGGCGTGGGAAATGCTCCGCGACCGTTACGCGGCCTAACCCGGATCAAGCATTTCCGATCTGTTCCGCAACGATTTGCGATGTGGCTGGTTATACGACGCGACAATGACAGCCATTCGCCGGAGCGAAGAAGTGCCCGAGCAATCACTGAGCCGCTGGATGCAGACCCTGATCGCCTATGTGCGTTCCGGCCAGCCTGACCTCACCAACCGCCAGATGGCGTTGATGATGCTCGTCTATCTGACCCAGGGGCCGCACACCGTGCGCGGCCTCGCCGAGCGACTCGGCGTGTCCAAGCCGGTGATCACGCGCGCCTTGAATACCCTGGGGGCGCTCGGCTATCTGCGCCGCGTGCGCGACGATGCGGATCGCCGCAACGTATTCGTCGCCAAAACCACCACGGGTCAGGATTTCCTTGAACGCTTCGGACGCAACCTCGACGGGAATGGCGAACGCGGCGGCGGGTCGGTTCGGGCGGCGGGCGACCGAGGCCTCATCCTCCAGCACGGCTAGGCATTTCCGCCTCGCCGGCGCGTCGGCGAAGCTCGATCCGCGGATCAACGCCTTTCGCGACGACCTCGCGGACATCGCTCTGTCCTCGCGCGTCCTCGCGCCACATTACGCACGGCCCCTGGTGCGGGGTTGCGGGTCGCGCGCCGCTACGCTGCGGGCCACGCCGCGCGACGAGGGCGATCCGGTCACCGAACTGCTCCCTGGCGAGGATTTCGCGGTCCTCGAATATGCAGGCGGCTGGGCTTGGGGTTACCGTCTGGGCGATCATGTGGTCGGCTATGTCGAAGCCATCGCCCTCGCCGATCCGATCGCGCCAACCCATATCGTCTGCGAGGCGCACGCGCCGGTGACTCCGGATTCCCAGGTGAACGCCCCGCTGATCGCGAGCCTGCCGATGGCGGCCTTGCTGCACGGTGCCGAATGCGGCCCGTGCCTCGTCACCGAATATGGCTGCGTCTCGCTCGCCCACCTCCGCCCGATCGCCGAGCAGGACACCGATCCGGTGATCGTCGCCGAGCGGCTGCTCGGCGCGCCGTGGCGCGATGGCGGACGAAGCGAGCACGGTATCGACGCCGGCGGCCTGATCCAGATCGCGCTCGGTCTGTGCGGCGTGGACGCGCCGCGCTTCGTCGATCTGCTGGGTGAAGCTGGGCGAGGCCGCCGAAGGACCCGCCCGGCGTGCCGACCTGGTTCTCGCCGACGACGTCGCCGGGCTGATGATCGACGATCTGATGATGATCCACGCCAGCCGCGCCGCCGGCAAGGTAACGGTGGAGCCCATCTCCCTGTTCAAGGTGAAGCTGCGCCGCCTCCCTCTCTAGGCGGCGGTTTGCATTTCGGCGGCGAAAGGATCACTCTCCAGCCTGATCGCAAGGAGGGGAAGATGAGCGATATGACCGGCGGCCGGCCACCGGCCTGGTTCTGGATCGTGGCGGTGCTCGCTTTGCTCTGGGAAGGGTTCGGCGTGGCGCAATATCTGATGCATGTCGGCGCGCTGCCGAACAACATGGAGATGAGCGCGGCGGAGCGCTCGCTGATGAACAGCTCGCCGATGTGGGTGACCGGCTTGTTCGCAGTCGGGGTCTTCGGCGGTGCGCTCGGCGCGCTCGGCCTGCTGCTGCGCCAGAGCTGGGCGCGGCTGCTGCTGATCCTGTCGCTGGTCGCGGTCGTCCTTCAGTTCGGCGGCTGGCTGCTCGCGACGGACGCCATCGCGGGGATCGGCCCGACGGTCTTCATCATGCCGGCGATCATCGTCGCCGTCGCGATCCTGCTCGTCTGGGTGGCGAATCTGGCCGCGGCGCGGGGCTGGCTGCGTTAGGGCATTTCGCCGCGGGCGCGGCGGATTTGATACCAGCGCTGTACGTTCGCATTATGCTCGGCGAGCGTGTTGGCGAACACATGCCCGCCGCTGCCGTCGGCGACGAAGAACAAAGCCTGCGTCTCCTGCGGATCGAGCACGGCGGCGATCGAGGCGCGGCCGGGATTGGCGATCGGGCCGATCGGCAGGCCGGCCAGCACATAGGTGTTGTAGCCGTTGCGCGCATTCAGCTCGGAGCGCAGGATGCGCCGGCCGAGCGGCCGCCCCTGCGTAATCGGATAGATCACGGTCGGATCGGCCTGGAGCGGGATGTTGCGCCGCACCCGGTTCGAATAGACTCCCGCGATCATTCGCCGTTCGGATTCCCGGCCCGTCTCCTTCTCGACGATCGAAGCGAGGATGATCGCCGCCTGCGGGCTTTGCACGACGCTCCCCGGCCGCCGCCGCGCCCAGAGCTGTGCGAGCGTCTGGGTCATCGCCCGCTGCATCCGCGCCAGCACCGCCGCGCGCGTCTCGCCGCGCCGGTAATCATAGGTGCTGGGCAGAACCGAGCCTTCCGGCGGCACCGGGATGTCGCCGGTCAGATATTGCAGCGCCATCAGCCGGTCGCGGACCAGCACCGAGGGCATGCCTTCGGGAATCGTCACCATCCGCCGCACGGGCTGGCCGAACTGCAGCATGTAGAGGATCGCCGACGAACTCATCCCTGGTTGGATCAGGAACTCGCCTTGCTGCAGCGCCGCGTGGCTGCCGAACAGGCGGGCGAAAACGCGGAAGGTGACCGCGTTGCCGTTGATGACGCCGGCCTGTTCAAGCTGGGCGGCGACCCGCGCCGTGCCCGAACCCTGGGCAACGATGAAGGTGGTCGGCTGGCTCGCCGGCCCTGCCCCAGCCCAAAACAGCCAGAAGGACGTCCCCGCGGCGACGATCAGCAGCGCAAAAACGACGAAGAGCGCAAGGACGCCGCGCCGCAGCCGGGCCCCGCGCGTGCGTCGTCGCCTGCGCCGTGCCAAGCCTAGAGCGCCTTCATCACCAGGCTTGCATTGGTGCCGCCGAAGCCGAAGCTGTTGTTCAGCACCGCCTTCACCTCGCGCTGCTTCGCCTTGTGCGGCACCAGGTCGACGCCTTCGGTGCCCTCGTCCGGATTGTCGAGATTGAGCGTCGGCGGCACGATCTGGTCGCGGATCGCGAGGATACAGAAGATCGCTTCGACCGCGCCCGCCCCACCGAGCAAATGGCCGATCGCCGACTTGGTCGAGCTCATCGACACCTTGCCGATCGCATTGCCGAACAGCCGCTTCACCGAGCCGAGCTCAATCGTGTCGGCCATCGTCGAGGTGCCGTGGGCGTTGATGTAATCGATGTCGGACGGCGTCATGCCCGCTTTCTTGAGCGCCATCTCCATCGATCGGTAGGCGCCGGAGCCCTCCGGATGCGGCGCGGTGACGTGGTGCGCGTCGCCCGACAGGCCATAACCCACGACCTCGGCGTAGATTTTCGCGCCGCGCGCCTTGGCGTGCTCATATTCCTCGAGCACGACGACGCCCGCACCCTCGCCCATGACGAAGCCGTCGCGATCCTTGTCATAGGGGCGGCTCGCCTGCTCCGGCCGATCGTTATAGGTCATATTGAGCGCCCGGGCCTGCGCGAAGCCGGCGATGCCGATCGGGCAAATGGTCGCTTCCGCGCCGCCGGCCAGCATGATGTCGGCATCATCGTCGCGGATCATCCGCGCCGCGTCGCCGATCGAGTGGGCGCCGGTCGAGCAGGCGGTGACGACCGCATGGTTGGGCCCCATCAGGCCGTATTTGATGCTCACCTGGCCCGAGATCAGGTTGATCAGGCGGCCATGGACAAAGTGTGGGCTGACCCGCCCCGGCCCCTTCTCGGCCAGCACCAGGCTCTCGCTCTCGATTCCGGGAAGGCCGCCGATGCCCGAGCCGATCGAGCAGCCGGCGCGCAGCCGCATCGCCTCGTCCATCTCGGTCAGACCCGCATCCTCCAGCGCCTGTCCGGCCGCATCGAGGCCGTAGATGATGAAGGGATCGACCTGCCGCTGGATCTTGTGATCGACGCGCTTGCCGGGATCGAAGCCATATTCATGATCGGCCGGCTTCACCTCGCAGGCGATCGTGCATTTCTGGTCGCTGGCGTCGAACCGGGTGATCGTTCCAGCGCCGCTCTTGCCGGCGATCAGGTTCTTCCAGCTGGTCTCCACGTCTCCGCCCAGCGGCGTAACGAGGCCCAATCCGGTGACGACAACACGGCGCATCAGAACAACTCCCGAGGTTCAGACGAAAACGGCCCCCCGACCTGGGACGGGGAGCCGTTTTTTCAAGCAAAGCGGCTCGTTTACCGCCCAGCCAAGGCGGGTCAGGCCTTGTTCTGGTCGATATAGTCGATCGCGTCCTTGACGGTCGAGATCTTCTCGGCGGCGTCGTCCGGGATTTCGACCCCGAACTCCTCCTCGAACGCCATGACCAGCTCGACGATGTCGAGGCTGTCCGCGCCGAGATCGTCGATGAAGCTCGCTTCCTCGGTGACCTTGTCCGCCTCGACGCCGAGATGCTCGACGACGATGCGCTTCACCCGATCCGCGGTCTCGCTCATATGCCACCTTTCCCTAGACGGTGTGTATCGTTGCAATCGCACTAGCCGCACGGCGCGGCGGAACGCAAGGGGCGCGAAGGCCTCACAACATCGCCATCCCGCCGTTCACATGCAACGTCTGGCCGGTGACGTAGCCGGCCTCGCGGCTGGCGAGATAGACGACCGCCGCCGCCACATCCTCGCCCGCGCCGAGATCGCCGGCCGGGATGCGGCGGAGCAGCGCCTCTTTCTGTGCCTCGGGTAGCACCTCGGTCATCGCCGAGCGGATGAAGCCCGGTGCGACGCAATTGACCGTGATGCCGCGGCTCGCCAGCTCGGCGGCAAGCGCCTTGGACATGCCGACCAGGCCCGCCTTGGACGCGGCATAGTTCGCCTGCCCCGGATTGCCGGTCGCGCCGACCACGCTGGTGATCGAGACGATCCGGCCGAAGCGCGCCTTCATCATCGGCCGAGCGGCGGCCCTCGCGAGGCGGAAGGCGGCCTCCAGGTTCACCCGGATCACCGTGTCCCATTCCTCGTCCTTCATCCGCATCGCGAGGTTGTCGCGGGTGATTCCGGCATTGTTGACCAGGATGTCGAGCTGGCCGAGCGCCTCGACGGCCCGCGGCACCAGCGCATCAACCGCCGCCCCGTCGGAGAGGTTGCAGGCCAAGGCGACATGATCGCCGCCCAGCTCGGCGCGGAAGGCGTCGAGCTTCTCCGCGTTCGAGCCGGACACCGCCAGCCGCGCCCCCTGCCCGGCCAGCCCGCGCGCAATCGCCGAGCCGATCCCGCCGCTCGCGCCGGTGACCAGCGCCGTCATTCCCGAAAGGTCGAACATGCCCTTCTCCTTCTCGCGGCCGGAGCGTTGCCACCGCGCGCGCCGCGGCGCCAGCCACTTTCGCCCCCACATTGATCCTGACCGCCGCGCTGATAGGATCGGGACATGATCGAACGGCGTCACCTACTGCTGGGCGGACTTGCCGGCCTGATCGCGCCCGCCGCGCACGGGCAAGGCGGCGGAGGTCCGGGCGGCCAAGGCGGCAATCCTGGCGGCCCCGCCGGCCAGGACCGGATCGGCGACCGCGCCAACGATCCGCGCGGCGGTTACCTGCCGCAGCAATCGATCGACGTGCCGCTCCAGCCCCAGCCGCCGCGGATCCGCGCCTTCGTCGTCAGCCAGAGCTACCGGAGCACGCCGGCCTATACGCTCGCCAACACGACGCGCGACGCGGCGCTGATCGCGCGCAGCTTCCAGCAGCTCAACCTCGACGCGGTCTCGGCTTTGGTCGACGCCGATCCGGCGCAGACCATGGCCGGCATCGCCAGTTATTTGCGCACCATCGACGAGAACACGATCGCGATGGTCTATGTCGCCGGCCATGGGCTCGAGATCGGCGGCGAGAATTTGCTGATGCTGGAGGGCGGGACCGATTTCCTCAGCCTGCAGGCCCTGGTCCAGGCGCTGCGCGAGCGGGCCGGGATCGCGGTGCTGTTCCTCGACGCCTGCCGCAACAACCCCCTTGCCGGTCCGCCGCCCGAGCAGGCGCAGGTGGCGCGCTCGATCGGCAGCACCCGCGACGGCGTCCGCCTGCAGACCGCGAATATCGAGGAATTGCGCGCGCGCGCCGGCGGCGCGGCCGGCCGCATCCGTCCCTTCACGCTCCAGGGCAGCGGGATCAGAATCGATCTTTTCCACCGATCCCGCCAACGTCGCCTTCGACGGCGTCAGCGGCAGCCGCAACGGCCCGTTCGCCGAGGCGCTGGCCCGCTTCATCCGTCGGCCGATGAGCCTGGACGACATCGTCTCGCTGACCACGGGCGAAGTGCTCCGCGCCACCCGGCGGCGGCAATCGCCCTGGAGCCAGGGCTCGATCGACCGGCCGATTTACTTGTCGGGCCCTCGCCGCCGGCTGCAGTCGCGGCTGAGCGGCTAGATCTCGCCGACCAGAGCGTCGATATCCTCTGGCGTGACGACGCTCGTCGTCCGCGCATCCGGCGCGATGCGCTTGACCATAGGCGAGAGCACCTTGCCGCCGAATTCGACGAAATGACTGACTCCGGCCGAGGCCATCGCCTCGACGCTCTCGCGCCAGCGGACCATGCCGGTGATCTGCTCGAACAATAGCTCACGAATGTCCTCGGGGCTGTCGACCGGCGCGGCGGTGACGTTGGCGTAGAGCGACACGACCGGCGGCTCCATCGCCGCCTCGGCCAGCGCCTGCGCCATCGCGTCGGCGGCGGGCTGCATCAGCGGGCAGTGGAACGGCGCCGAGACCGGCAGCAGGATGGCCCGCTTCGCGCCCATGGCCTTGGCAATGTCCAGCGCCCGCTCGATCGCCGCCTTATGGCCGGAGATCACGACCTGCGACGGATCATTGTCGTTGGCGACGGTGCAAACCTCTCCCTGGGCCGCTTCTTCCGCCACCGCCTCGGCCAGCTCGAGATCGGCGCCGAGCAGCGCCGCCATCGCGCCCACGCCCACCGGCACCGCGGCCTGCATCGCCTGCCCGCGCCGCTTGAGCAGCCGCGCCGTGGTCGAGAGATCGAACGCGCCGGCGGCGCAAAGCGCGGAATATTCGCCCAAGCTGTGGCCGGCGACGAAATCCGCCTTCGCGCCCAGATCGATGCCGGAAGCGCGCAACGTCGCGATGGCGTTGGCCATGATCGCCGGCTGGGCGTTCTCGGTCAGGGTTAGTTCCTCGGCCGGGCCTTCGGCCATCAGCCGCGACAGATGCTGGCCGAGCGCCTCATCGACCTCGGCGAGCACGTCGCGCGCCGCCTCGCTCGCTTCGCCCAGCAACTTGCCCATGCCGACCGCCTGGCTGCCCTGCCCCGGAAAAATGAACGCGCGCATGATCCTCTCCTCAAGCGCGGCGCTGGTAGGCAGCGCTGTGATCGAGCGCAAGCGAGTGCGATCATAGCGTCACCTTATCAAAGCACCGGGACCTTTGATTGGCGGGCGCGGCTCCATGCGCGCACCCAAGGGGCACGAAACGAGCGCGAGGAGCATCGGATGACCGCGATCAGCCGCATTGAAGCCGCCGCGACGCAAGCGCCGCTCTATTTCCTGCGGCCGATGGACGGGCGGCCGGTCTCCTATCAATATGATCCGCCGCCGGGTATCCCGAAGCGGACGGGCGAATACGATCCGCATCCCATCACGATCCGCAACGCGCGGCCGATCGCGCCGGCGCTCTCGCTCGATGTCGAGGGCTTCGCGCTCGTCGACGCGCCGGATTTCACCGCCTTCGACGACGAGGCCGCCATTCGCGCCACTTATTATCCCGCGGTCGAGCGGCTGATCGCCGCCGCGACCGGCGCGGCGCTGGTGATCAACTTCGATCACAATGTCCGCAACGCCGCCCGCGCCGCGAACGGCGAGGCAGCGATCAGAGAGCCGGTCCCGCGCACCCATAACGACTTCACCCTGCGCTCCGGCCCCGATCGCGCGCGCCGCGAGCTTGAGCAGCGTGGGCTTGACGCGGAGGCGCTGCTTCGCCGCCGCTTCGCCATCGTCAATCTGTGGCGGCCGATCGGCCGGCCGGTGCTCAAATCGCCGCTGGCGCTGTGCGACGCGCGTACGATCGCCCGCGAAGACCTGATCGCGACCGACCTCGTCTATCGCGACCGGGTCGGCGAGACCTATGCGCTGCGCCACAACGACGCCCAGCGCTGGTACCACTTCCCCCGCCTGACGCCAGACGAAGCGATCCTGCTGAAGGGCTATGATTCGGCGGAAGACGTGGCCCGATTCACCCCGCACGGCGCCTTCGACGACCCGGACAGCCCACCCGACGCGCCGGAGCGCGAGAGCATCGAGACGCGCGCTCTGGTGATCTATCCCGCCTGACCCGATGGCTGGAGGATCGCGGACGCCGGCCTTAAAGAGCGACCGCTTGATCGAGAGGAGGCACGGCATGGACCGATTCACCGGCGGCTGCCTGTGTGGCGAGGTGAAGCTCGTGGCGTCCGGGCGCCCCTACCGCGTCGGCCTCTGCCATTGTCTCGACTGCCGCAAGCACCATGGCGCGCTATTTCAGGCGTTCGCGATCTTCCCCCAGGATGCGGTGACGATCGAGGGCGAGACACGCGACTATGAAGGGCGGTCCTTCTGTCCCCGCTGCGGCGCTTCGGTTTTCGCGCGCAGCACCGACGAAATCGAAGTGAGCCTGGGAGCCCTAGACGCTCCGGACCAACTCAAGCCCACCTACGAACTCTGGACCATCCGTCGCGAATCCTGGTTGCCGCCGTTCGCGCTCGCGAGACGATATGAGCGCGATCGTGACTCCAGCACTCGCTTCGAAGAGTAGATCGCGCGCATCTGTCATTCTGCCAAGTGCCGGGCGGCGAATGGCGCAATCGCCACCTGCCTTCCCAAGGGGGAACGGATTCTGTTCAGCGGCGGGCGCCGAGGCGGCGCAGGGTACCGGCGAGCGGCGAATTGCGGCCTGCCTGTTCCTCTACTGCGGAGAGGACCCGTCTTCCCTCCCAGGTGGCGTTGACGTCGACGCCGTGCGCGGCGATCAGCTCGAGCAGCTCGGGAGGGACGCCGCTGTCGAGCTCCCAATGGCGCCCGCGGCCGGGGAAAAGCACGAAAGAGATTGGCGGGCGGCCTTCGTCGTCCGGCAGATCAAGGCGGGCGCCCGCCGCCACGAGGCGCTGGAAGATGGCGCGGGCGCGGGCGGTCCATTCGCCGCGCTCGCGGTCGATCCGCATCGAGGTGACCGCGTACCAGATCGGGCGGGTGCGGTGCGAGACGCGATTGGGGTCCGCGCCAGCGCGGAGCAGCAGATCGACGATCTCGACGCTTTCCTCGCCGATCCCCTTGGCGGCGAGGCCGAGCGCGGTTTCGTAGGCGCCGACGGCGTTGGGATCGGCGCCATGTTCGAGCGCGACGCGGACGAGATCGACGCGCCGATCGTGGTCGGCGGCGCGGGCCAGCAGTCGGTCGGCCAAAGCGCGGTCGCCGCGCAGCACCGGCACGAAGGCCGATGCGGCCGGGAGCGGGCGGGCATGGACGGTCTCGAGCCGAAGCGGCTCGTGCGGCTCGGCGACCATATGCTCGACGATTCCGACCTCGCCGGAAGAGACGGCGGCGCCCAGATAAAGCGACGGCCAGCGCTCGAACGGCCGGCCCCCGATCCGAGCGAGCCGTTCGAACAGCTCGCGGCGGCCGAGCGCCGCGGCCCAATAGATGGCGCCGGTGCGCTGGGCCGCATCGCCGAGCCAGGGATCGGCGCCGGCGGCGAGCAAGGCATCGAGCGCCGGGCCGTTGCCGCGCGCCGCCGCCCATGCCAGCGGCGTCATGCCGAGATTGTCGGCCGCGTTCACGTCGGCGGATGCAAGCAGCCGCTCGACCTCCTGCCGGCTGCCGCGGCGGGCGGCCTGGTGAAGGGTGCGGACCGGCGAGGTCACGGCGCGCGCGTCGCGGTCGGGCTTCGCCTCGAAGCCGCTGCGCGCCTCTTCGTCGGTCACCGCGCGACAGAGGTCCGGATCGGGGTAAGCGGGATGATCGACAAGGGTGCGATTATAAGTGCGGGCATAACCGGTCCAGCGCGTCACTGCCTCGTCGATGACGTCGCCATGCGGCAATTCGGCGAGAATGCGGGGCGGGCGGCCATAAGGCGTGAAACAGGTGAGCCCGATAGGCCGGGCGCTGCGGTTTCCGGTGAGGATCATGCCGAACTCGCCACGATTAGCGGCGGCGACGGCATCCGCGGCCGCGTCCGCCCCGGCTTGCTGCGCCCGTTGATAGAGGGCGGAGGCTTGCTCCGGAGACAGTCCTGGCGGCGCGGCGCGCGGCGGCGCAGTGGCCCTCACTGCGTCGCCGCTCGCCTTGGTCGAACAGCCTCCGCCTCGGCCTGAGGCGCAGGCACATAGCACGACCAAAGCGCACGCAGCCAACCCGCTTTTCGATGGCGGCACGGTCTTTCCCCTCTCATAAAGACAACCTAGCCGGACAAGGTTTTCAATTGCTTGTCGAACGGCGTGGACGGAGGGCCTGCGTTTCTGGCAGCGACGCCAGGTTCGTCAGCTTCCCCGGACGGCGCGTATCGGTCATGGTCGCCCGCGGTCCGAAAGGTGACGGCCACCGCGATTCCGTAGACAAGTCGTGAACTTTGCGCCGCACTTGATTTTCAAGCCTTCTTACGCCATTGGCCCCCGGTCCGGGGCGAAGGCTCGTGCCTTTTCGCCCCGGTTCAATTTTGGAGCGATTGCGAGGCGGCGAAGCCGCCGGCTCGGAAATCGCGACCGAAAAGTACATGACGACAGCCGGAGGGGCGTCCGCAGCGGGCGGCGTCAGCGATCGGCCAATAGAAGGAATGCGCGAACATGCCGCTCTATGAGCATGTGTTTCTCGCGCGTCAGGATCTGGCTCAGGCTCAGGTCGACGCGCTGGCGGAAAACGCCACCAAGATCATCGAGGACAATGGCGGCAAGGTCGTCCGGACGGAGACCTGGGGCCTTCGTAACCTTGCCTATCGCATCGCGAAGAACCGCAAGGCGCATTATGTCGCGCTCGATTTCGACGCGCCGCCGCCGGTCGTCGCCGAGCTCGAGCGCCAGACGCAGATCAACGAGGACGTGATCCGCTACATGACCATCAAGGTCGATGAGCATGAGACCGGCCCCTCGGCGATGATGCGCCGTGGCGATCGCGACAAGCGCGGCCGCGACGACGACCGTGGTGACCGCGGCGATCGTGAGGATCGCCCGCGCCGTACCCGCGACGATTTCGACTCTTAAGGAGGTCTGGACATGGCTCGCCCATTTTTCCGCCGCCGCAAGTCCTGCCCCTTCTCCGGCAAGGATGCGCCGCGCATCGATTACAAGGACGTTCGTCTGCTCCAGGGCTTCGTGTCCGAGCGGGGCAAGATCGTCCCCAGCCGCATCACCGCGGTCAGCACCAAGAAGCAGCGTGAGCTGGCCCAGGCGATCAAGCGCGCCCGCCATCTCGGCCTGCTCCCCTATGTCGTAAGATAAGGAGCGAGGAAGATGGACGTCATCCTGCTCGAAAGGATCGAGAAGCTCGGCGCGATCGGCGACGTGGTGAAGGTGAAGAACGGCTATGCCCGCAACTTCCTCCTTCCCCGCGGCAAGGCGCTCCGAGCCAATGAGTCGAACCGCAAGGTCTTCGAAGCCAATCGCGAGAAGATCGAGGCGACCAACGCCGAGCGCCGCACCGAGGCCGAGAAGGACGCCAAGACGGTCGACGGGTTGAAGCTGCTGCTCATCCGTCAGGCGTCGAACACCGGCCAGCTCTACGGTTCGGTGTCCGCCCGCGACCTCGCCGAAGCGCTGGACGCCGAGGGCCACAAGATCGCCAAGAACCAGATCGTGCTCGATCGGCCGATCAAGGCGATCGGCATCCAGGACGTGAAGATCGCGCTCCACCCCGAAGTGTCGGTGACGATCAGCGTCAACATCGCCCGCTCGCCCGAAGAGGCCGAGCTTCAGGCGGCCGGCAAGGACGTGATGGCCGAGATGTTCGAGAAGGACGTGTCGGGCTTCGTCGAGGAGCGCCCGGCGGGCCTGGAGCCCGGCGAGGTGATCGCCGAGCCGGAGGCCCCGGCCGCCGAGGCGGAAGCCGCTCCGGCCGAGGAAGAGAAGCCGGCCGAGGCCTGAGCTTCTCCGCAACCAACAAAAAGGCCGCCCGCTCAATCAGCTGGCGGCCTTTTTTGTCAGCGAATATCGGCCAGCTCGATCCCTTTCGTCTCGCGCGCCAGCAGCGCCGAGACGCCGCTGATCGCGCAGCCGATCGCGACATAGATCGCCACCGGCGTCGCTGAACCGTACTCGCGGTAGAGCCAGACCGCGATGATCGGCGCCAGCGAGCCACCGAAGATCGCGGTCAGCTGGTAAGCGATCGACGCCCCGGAATAGCGGATGCGGGTCGGGAACAGCTCCGCGATCATCGCCGCCTGCGGCCCGTACATCGCCCCGTGCAGCGTCAGGCCAACAACGAGCGCTAGGATGATCGAGGCGGCGTTGCCGCTGGCCAGCAAAGGAAACAAGACGAAGCTCCACGCCGCGAGGCCGAAGCCGCCAAAGGCATAGACCCATCGCCGCCCGATCCGGTCCGACAGCGACGCGAAGAGCGGAATCGCGAAGAATTGCACCGCCGCGCCGACCAGAAGCGCATTGAGCGCCAGCGCCCGGCTCTCCGCCGAAATCTCGACCAGGAAGGTAAGTGAGAAAGCGGTGAGGATGTAGTAAGAGATGTTCTCGCCGACCCTGAGTCCGGAGCCCAGCAGCACCGCAACGGGCCGCTCGCGGAACACTTCGAGCGCGGGCAGCTTGGGCGGCGCCTCCGCCTGAGCGACCTCCTCCTCGAACAGCCGGCTCTCGGCGACCCGGTTGCGGATGTACCAGCCGACAACGACCAGCACGATTGAGGCGAGGAACGGCACCCGCCAGCCCCAGGCGAGAAAATCCGCCTCGCTCTGCAGCCCGTTGATCGTCGCCAGCATGCCGGCGGAGAGCAGGAAGCCGGCCGCGACTCCCGCCTGCGGCCAGCTCGCCCAGAAGCCGCGCCGCGCCGCGTCGCCATGCTCGGCCGCCATCAGCACCGCCCCGCCCCATTCACCGCCGACCGCGAAGCCCTGTGCCAATCGCAGGACGATCAGCGCGATCGGCGCCCAGATGCCGATCGCGTCGTAGGTCGGGAGCAATCCGATCAGCACGGTCGCCACGCCCATCAGGACGAGGCTGAGCATGAGCAGCCGCTTGCGGCCGATCCGGTCGCCATAATGGCCGAACACGATGCCGCCGAGCGGCCGGGCGACGAAGCCGAGCGCATAGGTCGCGAACGCCAGCAGGGTTCCGGTCAGCGGATCGAATTGCGGGAAGAACAGCCGGTTGAAGACCAAAGCCGCGGCCGAATTGTAGAGGAAGAAATCATACCATTCGATCGTGGTGCCGATCATGCTCGCCGCCACCACGCGCCGCAGCGGCGTCGTTGCCCGAGGGTCGCTCATGTCAGGCCTTCCGCTTTCGCCACGTCGAAGGCGACGGTCATCCGCTCGCCGGCCGGGAAGCGGCGCGTCCCATGGAGGAGATAGCTGGGAAACAGTGCGAGCCGCCCGGGCTGCGGCTGGACCGAGGCGATCGGCGCCAGGTCGATCAGGAAATCGTCGGGCGGCAGGCCGAGCTCGAGCCAGCCTTCGCGCTTCTCCGGATCGCCGGGCGGGACACGCAGATAGAAAGCGGAGCTGACCAGCCCCTTGGGATGGAAATGGCTGACATGGCGGCCGGCGCCGGTCAGTCGGACGGACCAGCTGGTGGTGATCCGCATCTCGGCGTCCCGGTGGCGGAGCAGCGGATGCGCCTCGTCCTTCGCGGGCAGCCTTTCCATGTATCCCCTGACGAGGCCTTCGAGTCGCGCGTGAAGCGGCGCCAGTTGCGGTTCCGGACGGTCGAACAGATTCCAGCGCGTCTGCGAGCCGTCGCGCACGCTTTGACCCGCGCATTCCACATTATCGCGGTGCAGGCGGGCCAGCAATTCGTCGGCGGCCGCCAGGTCCGCATCCCATGGGGTGTCGAAAGATTCGATCAGTCCCGGTTGACCCGACAGCCATTCGGCGCGCGGATCGTCCAGCTTTCGCCACAGCAGCTCGATCACACCCCAATAAGCGATGCTCCACCGATCCTGCTCGAGAGCCGTCTCGGCCAACGCGAGGGCGCGATCATATTGGCCGCGACGCAGCCAGTGCACGCTCTCGTGAATGGCCCGGCCCGGGGTCGAGTCCGGGATCAGGCCGAACAAAGCCTCGGCCCGATCCAGGTCGCCGGCGCGACCGGCATGGGTCGCCTCGGTGAGGATCAGGCCGGGGTCGTCGCCCAGGGCCCCGCGCGCCCTGCCCGCAACCTCCGCCGCCGCGGCATCCAGATGGCAGTCGGCCAACAACGCGACGTAGGCGGTCCAGAGCGGCGCATCGCGCGGATCGGCCGTCAATGCCGCCTCGATCCCCTCGCGGAAGTTGTCCTTCCGGCCCCATTCCCAGCGCAGCCGCGCCAGCGCGATCTGGCCCTCGGTCCAATGCGGATCGGCGCCGACCGCTTCGGTCAGCCGCGCAAGCGCGTCCGGCTCGCTCTGGACCGCGCCGATCTCGGCCTCGTCGACCAGCAGGGCTCGTTCCCCGGGCGCCAGCCGGATGGCGTGCCGATAGCGAACCAGCATATCCGGCTCGGCGCGTTCCATCGCCACGCGCGCCCGGCCCATGGCCGCGAGCGGACTGTCCGGCTGTACCGCGAGGGCGCGATCATAGGCCGTAGCGGCCGCGACGAGATTGCCGGCCGCCTTTTCCAGTGCGCCAAGCCCGGCCCAGGCGCGCACGTCACCAGGATGGCTTCGCGCCATTGCCTCGAAACCGGCCCGTGCTTCCCGTACCCGGCCCATATCCTCGAGCAGCAGCGCCCGGTTGAGCATCGGGTCGACCATCGCTGGTGCAAGCGTGAGCGCGCGGTCGTAGGAGCGCAACGCCTCCTCGAAGTGGCCGAGTTGGCGCAGCAGATTGCCGTGATTGTTCGCGATCTGGGGGTCATTGGGGGCAAGGCGCGCCGCCTGTTCATAATGCGTGGCGGCGATGGCCGCGTTGCCGAGCCGGTGCTCGACGAGGGCGCGCAAATGGTGGATTGCGGGATGCCCGACCTGCTCGAGGCGCAGCAAATGACCGCGCGCCTCCTCGAGCCGGCCGCCCACGAACGCCTGCTCGGCCGCCGAGAACGTCATCTGGAACGATTGGGTGGACATCTTTCCTAGCCGGCCGGCGCCTGACAGGTCCACGCGCCCGTCGCGTCCTCGCGCGTCTCGGTCAGGCGGTTGGTGACGCGCGCGCGGGCCGGCGCGCCGGGCTCGACACCGATGCTGAGGGCGAGCTCGTCGTCGCGATAGAAGCCGCCCGATGGGCCGATCGGCGCCTGCGCGCGCAAGGTCCGGAGCCGGCCGTCGATCCGCGCCGCCGCCGCGTTTCCGAAGGCGTAGACCAGGATGTCCGCACCGCGCGTGAAGCGGCATACCGGGCCGCGATAGTCCGCCGGCGGCGCGAACGCGCCGAGCGGCTGCAACCGCGCCGTCCGGCCGACATCCTCGAACCTGTTCTGCTCGAACGCGATCCGCTCCAGCTGCTCGCTGTTCAATGCCGCATCACGCTCACTCCCGCAGCCGGCAGCCAGGCAAAGCGCGGCAAGCAACGCAATGACGCGCATCAATACCCCATCAGCGCCAGCACCTCGCGCCGGCTGCGCTCGTCCTCGCGGAACACGCCCATCATCCGGCTGGTGGTCATCATCACATCGGGCGTCGAGACGCCGCGCGCGGTCATGCAGGCATGGGTCGCCTCGATCACCACCGCGACGCCCTGCGGCTTCAGATGCTCGCAGATCGCGTCCGCCACCTGGGCGGTCAGCCGCTCCTGCACCTGCAGCCGGCGCGCATAGCCGTGCAGGACGCGGGCGAGCTTGGAGATCCCGACCACCCGCTCGTTCGGCAGATAGGCGATCGCCGCCTTGCCGATGATCGGCGCGAGATGATGCTCGCAATGGGACTGGAACGGGATATCCTTCAGCAGCACGATCTCGTCATAGCCGCCGACCTCCTGGAAGGTGCGGTGGAGGTGGACGGCGGGATCTTCCGCGTAGCCTCGCGCATATTCCTTCCAAGCCCGCGCGACCCGCTTCGGCGTGTCGAGCAGCCCTTCGCGCCCGGGATCATCACCGGCCCAGCGAATGAGCGTGCGCACCGCGTCCTGCACCTCTTTCGGCACGGCGATCTTGGCCGGCTCGCGGACGAGATCGCCATCTTCGGGGTCGCAACCGTGGGGCGCCATGCTCGATCCTTCGCAACTTTGGTGACCCCGACAGGATTCGAACCTGTGGCCTACTGATTAGGAATCAGTCGCTCTATCCTGCTGAGCTACGGGGCCGTTTTCTTGGGCCGCGCTTACGCGCCCGGCGGCGGAGCGGTCAATTCTCGCTGCCGGGCTCAGGCACCGGAAATGGCAGTGGCGAGACCGGCACGCCATCCTCCGCCAGGCTCTTCGCTTCGGCCGGGGTGGCGCGGCCGTGGATCGCCCGCGCCTCCGTCTCACCGAGATGGATGGCGCGCGCCTCGGTCGGGAAGCGGTCGCCGACATGCTCGCTGGTCGTCAGCACCTCCTTCTGCATCGCGGCGAGCCTGGTCATCATCGCCTTCACCTCGGCGGGCGAGGGCGCGGCATTGCCCTTCGCGCCGACGCGGGGCGCCATCGGCGCCTTGGCCGCGGGCGCGTCGCAGAGCGGACAGGTCACCAGCCCTCGCTCCTTCTGCGCGTCATAATCCGATGACGAACCGAACCACGCCTCGAAGACATGGCCCTGCCTTTCGCAGACGAGATCGAAGACGATCACGCGCGTACAACCTCCGGCTGCGGGATCGGGCGCCGGTGCCAGATCGCCGGCAGCCGGGTGCGCACCGCCGCCACCTGGCCGAGATCGATCTCGGCGAAGCCGATGCCCGTCGTCTCGCCGCCCATGTCGAGCACCACCTTGCCCCAGGGATCGACGACCAGCGAATGGCCATAGGTCAACCGGCCGTCCTCATGCGCGCCGCACTGGGCGGCGGCGATCACGAAGGCGGCGGATTCGATCGCCCGCGCCCGCATCATGACATGCCAGTGCGCTTCACCGGTCGGCACGGTGAAGGCGGCGGGAATCGCGAAGGCGGTCGCGCCATGATTGCCAAGCGCGGTGTAGAGATCGGCAAAGCGCAGATCGTAGCAGATCGAGAGGCCGAGCATCCCGACCGGCGTCTCCACCACCGCCGCGCCGCTCCCCGGACGATAAGCGGCGGATTCGCGCCAGCTCTCGCCGCTCGGCAGATCGACGTCGAAGAGGTGGATCTTGTCGTAGCGGGCGCGGATTTCGCCCGCATCGTCGATCACGAAGCCGCGATTGACCAGCCGGTCGCCGTCCGTGTCGAGCAAGGCGAGCGAGCCGAGATGGACCCAGAGGCCAGCCTGCCGGGCCGCCTCCCGAACCGCGGCGAGCACCGGATCGTCGCTCTCGAAATGGAGGTGCTTCATCGCCCGACTGCGATCCCGGTCGAGCAGGCCGCTCATCTCCGGCGTGAACAGCATCGCCGCGCCGCCGGCGGCCGCTTCGCCAACAGCCGCGACCAGATCGGCGGCATTGGCGGCGGGATCGATCCCGGTCCGCGCCTGGTAGAGGGCGATCTTCATCGACCCTCGATCAGCAGGTCGAGCTGCCCGCGCGCATCCAGCGCATACAGGTCGTCGCAACCGCCGACATGGCGGCCATCGATGAAGATCTGCGGCACGGTGGTGCGTCCGCCGGCGCGCTGGATCATCGTCGCCCGGTCCGGGCCGCCCATGGTGATGTCATATTCCTCGACCGGCACGCCCTTGGCGGCAAACAAATGCTTCGCCCGCGTGCAGAACGAGCAGAACGCCTTGGTGTAGATTTCGACCTGAGCCATTCGCGAACCCTCTTGGCATTCGAACTGTGGGCCGGCTCGCGGCTTGTCAATCGTCCACGCCGCGCACCACGCGCGCCCAGCACAAAACGTCAACGCGCGTGGCGCCGGCCCGTTTCAGCGCGCGCGCGCAGCCATTGGCGGTCGCACCGCTGGTGTAGACGTCGTCGATCAGGATGATCCGCCGCCCCTTCGCCTCGGCCTTGCGGTCGGGCTCGACCCGGAACGCACCACGCAGCGCATCGCGCCGCGCCTTGGGCGACATCGCCTTGAGCGGCGGCGTCGCCTTCACCCGACGGATGAGATCGAGCCGCGTCGCAAGCCCCGCCGCCTTGCCAAGCGCGGTCGCAACGAGAGCCGACTGATTGTAGCCGCGCCGCCAGATCCGCCAGCGATGGAGCGGAACAGGCGCGAGCAAGGGCTCACCCTCCCCGTCCAGATGGCGGGCCATGAACCGCGCCATCGTCTCGGCGACGCCCGGCCGGCCACCATATTTGAGCTTCAGCGCCACCTGCCGCGGAATGTCGCCATAAGCGACCGCGGCGCGCATCCGGTCGAAGCGCGGCGGATGCGCGGCGCAACCGGCGCAGATGCGCTCGGCCGCCTCGCGATAGTCGAACGGCAGCGCACAGACGGCGCAACAGGGCTCGCCGAGAAAGACAAGTTTCGACCAGCACGGGAAACAGAAGCGGTGCGGCGCCTCGACGATCAGGCCGCAGGCTGGGCAGCGTGGCGGCAGCGCGAAATTGAGCATTCGTCGGCCGACGATGCGCGCGAATTGGGCGGCTGCCTCCATGGGTCCAAAGACTGCCGCGAAGCCGCGATCGTCGCAAGCGGCGCGGTTGACAGCCCCATGAAAGCCGCCCATTTCGCGCCCGGCGGCCCGATGGCGGAGTGGTTACGCAGAGGACTGCAAATCCTTGCACGCCGGTTCGATTCCGGCTCGGGCCTCCACCCAGGTCTCCCGCGTAGTCAAATCCAAGAAAAAGGGGCCGGAACGCTGTTCCGACCCCCAATTGTCTTCGGCTTTGCCTGGTTTAGAACCGCGCCCGGAAGCCCGCATAGACCCGTCGGCCGAATGCATCGTAGATCGCGGCCGTGGCATTCGCGCGGCTGGCGGCATCCGCGACGTTCGATCCGGTCCCCGAAATCCCGTAGGGCGGATGGGTATCAAGCAGGTTTTCGGCGCCGACATAGAATTGGAACCGCTGGTTCACATTCCACTCAAGCCGGAGGTCATGGTAGAAGACTTCCGGATACTGCTGAGGCTCAATCGCATCGAGATTGAGCGGCGGACAACCGGCGACGGTGCAGGCCCCCTGCAGCTGGCTGAAGTTCTCATAGGCGCTGGTGAACATCGGGCCGATGTAGCGCATCCGGTAGCCAAGGGTGAAATCACGATAGGTCAGGTCGACATCCCAACGGAACTCGTCCGACGGGTCGCCCAGCTCGCTGAGAACGCGATTCTCGAAGTCCGGCAGCGCGGGATTCTCGAAATTGCTGGACGTCAAGTTGTGCGTGTAGATCACATTGGTCGACAGCCGAAGGTCACTCGTGATGTCCGTGCGATAAGCGAGGTTGACGTCGATACCGCGCCGGACTCGCGCCGCGAAATTGACGCCGGTCTGTTGCAGCGTGTTGCCGCGGATCTGACCCTGGACTTCACCCAGCGGCCCCGGCGTGGATCCAAGATAGCGCTGGAACAGGGTGCAGAACACGTTGTTGGTGTCAGGCTGATCAACGCAATTGTTGGCCACCTGCTGTGCGGTGAGCGCGACGATCACATTGCTGACCCGGATATTGTAATAGTCGACACTGAGCACGAGTCCCGGAATAAACCGTGGCTGCGCCACGACACCGAACGTCCAGGATCTCGACCGCTCGGCCTCCAGGTTCGGGTTGCTGCCGTTGATGACCGGCAGCGACTGGGTGACATTGGGAATGCCGGCGAGGATCGCCGCATTGCCACCCATTTGCGCCAGGCAATTTGCCGGCCGATTGGGATTGTTGCCGAGCTGAGCAGGAGAGCATGGGTCGACAAACCCCGGCGCGAAGTTCGCGACCGGCGGGAAATAGAGCTCCGACAGATTGGGCGCGCGTACCGAACGGCTGTAATTGCCGCGCAGCCGCAAATCCCGAATCGGGGCCCAGTCGACGCCGACATTGTAGGCCCAGACCGTACCGGTCGCGGAGGCTCCGCCGCTGTAATCCGCAACTCGAGCCGCACCGCTGACGGTCAGCTCCTCGAAGAAAGGCGTATCGCGCAGAATCGGAAGCTGAAGCTCGCCAAAAGCCTCCTTCACCCGGAATGCGGGCGGAACGAAATTGCCGATGACCACCGTGTTGGTATTGCTCTGAGTCCCAAGGAGGGGATCGCCGGCGGTGACGAACGGATCATCGAGATATTCGGCGCGCTCGCGCCGATATTCCGCGCCCAGCGCAAACCGGATCGGCCCACCGGGAAGCTCGAACAGCTGACTGAGATCACCGGAAACGAAACCGCTCGCCACGAACTGGCTCAGGGACGCTTCGGTATGGTTGCTGCGCGTGAAATAGGCCACCGCTGCATTGTTATTATTGACGCCGAACGGGTTGTAGGGGACGCAGGCGGCGATATCTGCGGCTAGCCTTGCCGGCCTGAGTGGGGTTCGCGCGAGAAAGGCTGCCGGTTTGATAGGCGCCCAGATCATATCCGACCGCCGCCGCCGGATCGAATTGCGAGCGGCACTGGATCGGCGCCGGTGACAGGATTGCGGCCGGCGTCGAGCGACAGCATGAAGCGTTGGCGATCGACAAAACCATTGGTGTCGACGGTCTGATCGAACCGGCCGTAGTTGAGCGAGACTTCGTAATTCCAGTCCTCGTTGAAGGTGCCGCGCAGGCCGCCGACGACCCTGATGGTATCGCGCTGGAAAACCTCGTCGCGGCTGCCGATGTCGGCAAGCGAGCGAGCGACGACAAAACGGTAGGTGCCGGCATTGATCGCCGCAATATCCGCTGCGTTAAGCGGACCGCCGGTGCCCTGCCCGGCGGTCGTCGTCCGGGCCGCCAGCACCGCCCGCGGCTGTGGCGCAGGCCGCAGTCAGGCTGGTGTTGCAGCCCGAGGTCAGGATCAGATTGGCGATCTGGTTACGCTGCGTCGGGGTCAGGAACGGATTGTCCACGCGGAAGCGCTCGCGGAAGTCAAATGTGCCGAACGTGCCCTGGACGCCGAACGGGCCGGCGTTGTTGCCGACCACGTCGACCCGGTTCCATTTCGCTTCCGCAAAAACCTCGAATGCGCGACTAAACTCGTACCGCGCGAGCAAATTGACGTTGTAGCGCTGCACGTCTGGCTGAATCGAGACCAGACGGCCCTCGCGCCCCGTAGTGCCGTTCCCGCCGAGGATGCCACCGATAATACCCGCATTGTAGCGCGCGCCGGTCTGCGCGACGAGGTTGTTGCCTGCGTCGAACAGGTAGGTGCAATTGTAAGGAACGCCGCCGACGGAGGACGTGGCGCCGATGTTGGGGCCGATGCCTATCCCGCAAAGCGCTTCGTTCGCCGGCGTTAGCCGGGTTGTCGCGCGGCTGGGTAATCGGGATCAGGCCGACATAGCTGACATTGGTCTGCCGCTGATCGCGCAGGAAGACCGCGTCCGGGAAGCCGTCGCTGCCATTCGGCAGGCCGCCCGGATCCTGATCGATGGTTGCAAAGCTGCTAAACCGATTGAGCCAGGGAAGGCTGGACGCAAAATAGCGATCCTGATTGGCGAATTCGGCGTGCAGGGTCACGTTGCCGCGCCCTTCGTCGAAGTTGCGGCCGACCATCGCGGAAATATATTGGTTGGCGCCGAAGCCTCGCGGCGACAAGCCGGTCTGCCCACGCACCTGGATACCGTCATAATCGCGGCGCAGGACGAAGTTCACGACGCCGGCGATCGCATCCGACCCGTAAATGGCCGAGTTGCCGCCCGTGACGATATCGACGCGCTCGATAAGGTCGTTCGGGATCGTGTTGATGTCCGGCGAGACGGCATTGTTCAGGATATCCGCCGCGACATGCCGGCGGCCGTTGACCAGCACCAGGGTGCGCAGGGTGCCGAGGCCGCGGAGATCGAGGAGGTTAAGGCCTGCGATGCCGATGCCAGTGCCGGGATTCTGCTGCGCATATGTGCTGCGCAATTGCGGCAGCTCGTTCAGCGTATCGCCGATATTTGTGTCGCCCTGCTGGAAGAACTGTTCGCCGCTGATCGACGTGATCGGCACGGTCGATTCGAGATTCGGCCGGCGAATGCGAGAGCCCGTGACGGTGATCGCCGCCTCGGAGGACTGGTCCGCGGCGGCGTCACCCTGCGCCGCGGCAGCGGCAGCGACGTCGGTTACGGCATCCTGGGCAAAAGCCGGCGCGGCGTAGCCAAACGACAAACTCAAAACCGCTGCGGAACCGATGGCGCTCGTGCTGAGCAGTCCGGACTTCCTCATTTCCAAATTCCCCCTTCGTCAAGACGTCGTTGCCACGGCAGAGCGACAATTAGTACGACTAGGACGAATATGGCCGCTGCCTGAATTTACAACTCACACGAAGTACGAAACGGACTTTTTCTTCGGGTGTTGCCTCGCGGCCACAGCGGAATCTCGCCCAGATTTCAGAGGGATTAGCTGCCAATGAAGGCCGTTGTTGCAGCCCAGTCCGTGCGTTCGCGCAGCACGGATATTTCGCAGGAAAGCGTCGGTTCTCTTGCGGTGAAGGTCGGCCCGCCTAAGATTCGAGCATGCGCCTGAAGACGAGAAAAAGCTGTTCCCGGCCGTTAGGCGTGACCACCCGATGCGTTTCGCTCGTCCGGCTCATTCCGAGCTTTCTCAGGATGGAAATCGAGCGCGCGTTATCGGGAAGGACGATCGCGGACAGGGATCGCGGCCTCTCCGAACGAACGAGATGGTTCGACACTGTCGAGGCGGCTTCAGAACCATAGCCTTGACCCTGCCACGCCTCACTCATCCAGAAACCGAGCTGCCACTCGTCCTTCGCCTCCGTCTGCCAGACGCTGGTACACCCGACGAAGGCTCGTCCCTCAATGGGGCGAAGGACGAAATGGAATGCGTCCCCCGACGAAACCTGCTCTCTTAAACCCCGAATTTTTTCGAGAGCAGCCTCCTCGGTGAGCGGAAATGGCCAGGTGGCAAGCCAGCGGGACACATCGGCGGTCATTGCTGCGGCAATCTCCCGCGCGTCCGATTCCTGGGGTGCTTCAAAAGACAGCCGTCGGGACGTGAGCTTGACGCCGGGAGAGCCGCGCACGTTGCTACCCCACGGCCGCCAACGAGTTCATCTTCCCCCAGGATGCGGCGCCGATCTGCCGCGACAGGGCCGACAAGGCTTCAGGATCTCTCTTTTCCATCAGTCTCACCAAACAACGAGACACTTCGGACAAGGACCCGCCAAAATAGTCTCCGACGGCCCGCTCAAGCGCTCGCTCCTGTATCTCTGGCAGGAGAACGGCCGGCGAGTAAACGAAATAAGATTTTCCCTCAGCCTTCCACCGCTGCAACACGCCTTTGGCGACAAGCCGGTTCAGCATGCTGCGGATCGCTGCGTTGCTGACCTGGCTGGACAACGCCGACTCCAGCTCGCTCGCCGTAATGTTGGCATTGAGATAGACGATGGTCGCCACTTCCTGCTCGCGGGGCGCCAGATTGGTGAGCAGAGGCGTGCGCAAGGTTGCGGCAATCAGCGACGGGAGAACGCCGCCGGGACGGCGAAGCTTGCATCGGGGATTGGGCGTCTGACCAGGTTTCATCGCGCTGCACCAGTTTAGCCCGTTTCGTACTAAATCGATGGTGCTGCCGCTGTCAATCCAGCAGTCGGCCGCGTTTTCGATATGGCGTGCTCCTTCGCGAAAATTTCTGGTGGTGACGGAGAGACTCCAGCCGTCGTCGCACGCGCCGGCAGGCAGACAGCTGGCCTGTGCAACTCACCTCAGACACAAAATGTGCTCAGGAGCGATGATTCTCGAGCGCGAGTATTTCCTCGATCCACGCGATCCGGGCGATCGTGATGCGCTTCGCATGCCGGTGGGCATAGTCGATTGCGCCTTCCGAATGTCGGCCGGAATAGGCCTCGATCTCGGCGAGTTTCTCCTCGAGAGAATCCTTCATCTTCTTCAGCCAGGCGAACCGCTCTTGCGACGACAACATCTGGGCGTGGGCAACTCTCGTCCGAAGCGGATCGACGGGCAACAGCTGCTCGGGCGTCACCTGTTCTATCCAGCGGCGGATAGCGGCGCGGCCACCCTCGGTAGCCGTCAATAATTCAGTGTTTCGGCCGTCGGTATCGACCGCCGCGCTCGAGATGAACTTTCGGGCCTTCAGCCGGGCCACTGCTGGATAGACCGCTCCGGCACTGCTCGAGATCCCGGCTGATGGCGATTCCGCGAGGATCTTGCGGACCTTATAGGCAGTCGCCGGTCCATCGCGCGCGATGATCGCCAGCACGTGACTTTCATATTCGGTCAGCGCCGGCACAGTGCTTCTCGCCATCGGGTTGAGCCCCCTCTCCGAAGGTCCAAACCGACTGCGGTGCACGCGCGGAACTGTCAAGAGTAGATCGAAAAGAACCTTTCATAAACGCAGCGCGAACCGAGGCGGCGTCCTTCAGTGGAAGTCGCGCGAGCGCGGCAGGATGCGGACCTTGCGCGGGTGGCCGCCGGAGGCGCGATATTCGGGTTGCTTGACGGCGTCGGCGCGGCTGAGCTCTGGCCGGGCCTGGCGGGTGTCGGACAAGCGATCGAGCACATCGGTGGCGTCGATGATCCGCGACGCCATCAGATGAAGCACACCTTCCTTGCTCTTCTGCACGACGCCGTCGACCATCATCAGCCGCGAGGCCATCACCGCCAAGCGCTGCTTCTCCAGCTCGCGCGCCCAGAGCAGGACGTTCACGATCCCGGTCTCGTCCTCCAGGGTAATGAAGATCGCATTGCCCTTGCCCGGCCGCTGGCGAATCAGGACGACGCCGGCGGCGCGGGCGCGGCGGCCGTCCTTCACCTGGTTAAGCTCGGCGCAGCTGAGCGCACCGCGCGCGCGAAAATGGTCGCGCAGGAATTGCATCGGATGGCCTTTGAGCGAGAGCCGGATCGTCTGATAATCGGCGATCACCTCTTCCGAGCGCGGCATCGGCGGAAGGCGCGCATCCTCTTCCCCGGCCAGCTCGCCCGCGCCGGCGGCAGCAAAGAGCGGCAACTGGTCCGGCGGCGTGCGGCGCACTTCCCACAAGGCGTCGCGGCGCACGGCGCCCAGCGAACCGAAAGCATCGGCGTCGGCGAGCAGGCGCAGCGCCCGTGACGGCAGGGTCGCGCGGCGAGCAAGATCCTCGATCGTCTCGAAAGATGCCTTGGCGCGCGCCGCGACGATCTTTTCGGCCCACTCCTCCTTGAAACCATCGATTCGATGCAGGCCAAGCCGAAGCGCGAGTGGATCGTCTTCCAGCGTGGAATACCAATCGCTGATCCCGACATCCGTCGGCATCAACTTCACGCCATGATCGCGCGCATCGCGGACGAGCTGGGCCGGCGCGTAGAAACCCATCGGCTGCGAGTTCAGCAGCGCGCAGGTGAACACCGCGGGATGATGGCATTTGATCCAGGACGAGACGTAGACCAAACGGGCGAAGGAAAGCGCATGGCTTTCCGGAAAGCCGTAGCTGCCGAAGCCCTCGATCTGCTTGAAGCAGCGTTCCGCGAAGTCGCGCTCGTAGCCGCGCCGCACCATTCCCTCGATCATCTTGTCGCGGAACGTGTCGATCGTGCCGAGATTGCGGAAGGTCGCCATCGCGCGGCGAAGCCGGTTCGCATCGGCATTGGAGAATTTGGCCGCGACGATGGCGAGCCGCATCGCCTGTTCCTGGAAGAGGGGCACGCCGAGCGTTTTGCCGAGGACGTCGTGGAGCTCATTCCACGGTCCGTGTTCCGGCGCCGGCGAGGGGAAATGGACCGCCTCCTCTTTGTTCCGCCGGCGCAGATAGGGATGGACCATGTCTCCTTCGATCGGGCCGGGGCGGACGATCGCGACTTGGATGGTGAGATCGTAAAGCGTCCTTGGCCGCAGGCGCGGCAGCATGTTGATCTGGGCGCGGCTTTCGACCTGGAAGACGCCGATGCTGTCGCCCTTGCACAGCATGTCGTAGACCGCCTCGTCGTCGGCCTTGATGTCGAGCTCCAGATCATGCTCGCCCAGCCCGTGCCGGCGCATCAGCTCGAAACTCTTGCGGATGCAGGTGAGCATGCCGAGCGCGAGCACATCGACCTTCATCAGGCCGAGCGCGTCGATGTCGTCCTTGTCCCATTCGATGAAGCTGCGATCCGCCATCCCGCCGTGGTGGATCGGCACCGTCTCGTCGAGCCGGTCCTCGGTCAGCACGAAGCCGCCGACATGCTGCGAGAGATGGCGGGGGAAGTTCAGCAGTTGGTCGATCAGTTCTTTCAGTTGTTCAATTCGTGGATCACCAGGATCGAGACCCGCTTCGGCAAGACGCTTTTCGGGGAGATCCTTGCCGCCCCATCCCCCCCACACTGTTCCTGACAAGCGCGCTGTGACATCGTCCGTCAGCCCAAGTACCTTGCCGACCTCCCGGATCGCGCTGCGCTGGCGGTAATGGATGACGGTCGCGGCGATCCCAGCGCGGTGGCGGCCGTAACGCTCGTAGACATATTGCATCACCTCCTCGCGCCGCTCGTGCTCGAAATCGACGTCGATGTCGGGCGGCTCGTTGCGGTCCTCGGAGACGAAGCGCGAGAAGAGCAGGTCATGCTCCAGCGGATCGACCGATGTCACGCCGAGCAGGAAACAGACAATGGAATTGGCCGCCGAGCCGCGGCCTTGGCACAGGATCGGGGGCTTACAGGTTCGGGCGTAGCGGACCAGATCGTAGACGGTGAGGAAGTAATAAGCGTATTTGCGCTTGCGGATCAGCCAGAATTCCTCGGCCAGTAGCGTGCGGACCCTGGCGGGCAGCTTCTTCCCGTAGCGCTTTTGCGCCGCCGTCTTCACGAGATGATGGAGATAAGCGAGCGGCCGCCAGCCCGGCGGTACCGGCTCGTGCGGATATTCGTAGCGCAGGTCGTCGAGCGTGAAGCGGATGCGGGAAAGCAGGCGCTGCGTTTCGGCGAGCGCCTCGGGATAACGGTGGAACAGGCGCGCCATTTCCGTGGGCGCTTTCAGATGCCGCTCGGCGTTCGCCTCGAGCGCGCGGCCGGCCTCGGCGATCGTCGTGCCGAGCCGGATGCAGCTCAGGACATCGTGCAAAGGGCGCTGCTCGGGCTCGGCATAAAGCGCGTCGTTGGTGGCGAGCAGCGGCACATGAGCGGCCGCGGCGATCCGCCTGAACCGGGCGAGATCGGGGCCATCCTTGCCGCCATGCCTCAGGCTCAAACCCAGCCAGACGCGCTCCGGCGCCCTGGCCCGAAGCCGGCGCAGCACTTCCTCCAGCGGCTTTGTTTCCGCGGGCTCGACCAACCGCAATCGGGGCGCCGGCGCGTCGGCGGGATAGGGAACGGGCTTGCGGTGCGCTTCCTGCTCCTCGCCGCTGCTTTCCGGCAGGACGATGAGCGCGAGATCTTCGAGATGATCGAGCAGATCCTGGAACTTGAGGATGCAATCGCCCTTCACCGCCCGCAGATTGCCTTTGGTCAGCAGCCGCGTGAGCCGGCCCCAGCCGCGCCGCGTCTCGGGATAAGCAATGATGTCCGGCGTACCGTCGACGAACACCAGTCGGGCACCGACGATCAGGCGGAAATCGAGTTGCGGAGATTCCTGCCCGGGATCGCTGGAAGTTTCATAAGTTTCAGCTTCCCTGGGCGAAAAAAACGCTCGCTTCAGGCCGGCCTCAGCTTCGCGCAACGCGACCCAGGCGCGGACCACACCCGCGACTGTGTTGCGGTCGGCGATGCCGATGCCGGTCATGCCGAGCTGGATCGCGCGCGCGACCATATCGCTCGGCTGCGAAGCGCCGCGCAGGAAGCTGAAATTGGTCGCGGCGACGAGCTCGGCGAAGGGCTGAGTCATGCGAACAGGCCGTGAAGATACCAGGCCGGATCTGGTTTCTCGTCATAGAGGCCGTGGCGGAACAGCCAGAAGCGGCGGCCTTCCTTGTCCTCGATCCGGTAATAATCGCGGGTGAGACCGCCCTGCCCGGAGCGGTGGCCATGCTTACGCCGCCACCATTCGGCGGCGATCCGCTCCGGCCCTTCCGCCCGGCGCACGTCGTGCCAGGCGCCGCGGCACTGGAAGCGGCGCGGCGGTCCGTCCGGGACCTCGGCGAGAACCTGAACCCGCTCGGGCGGATCGAGCAGCAAGAGTGGACGGGCCGGCGGTTCATCGTCCGGGGGCGCGGGCCATGAACCTGACAAGTCCGACAGTCCCGCACCGATCTGGCCCACACCGATCTGGGCGCGCTCGGGGATGTGGCTGTCATGGGGCTTGAGGCGGATCACCTTGTCCGCGCCCAGGCGGACCGCGAGCCGGTCGATCAAGGCGGCGAAATCCGCCTCCGGTCTGGTCCCGCCATCCAGCGCGATCTGGGTCGCGGCGAGCGTCTCGGTCCGCAGCACGAAGAGGCGGATCATGTCATAGCCGAAGCCGGGATCGAGCGGATCGGCGAGCGTGTCGATCCGCTCGCGCAGCAGGCGGACGATCAGTCCCGGATCGCGGCTCGGCCGGCCGGTCTCGATCGTCAGACAGGGCGCGAGGCCGTCGCAGCGGTAGAGGGTGGCGGCGAAGGCGCGGCCGCCCTCCCCGCGCGCTTCCAGCTCGAGCGCCGCTTCACCGACCAGCTCGCCGACGATCTGAAGCGCGTCCTCGGTCCGCGCGATCGGCTCGGCGAAGCGGCGCTCGACGACGACCGGCGGCGGTTCGCGGCGGGGATCGATCGGCCGGGTCTCGTCGCCAAGCAGCCGACGCAAGGTGGTCGCCGCCTTTATGCCGAAGCGCGCGGCGAAGCCGGCCATCGGCCGGATCGCGAGATCGCCGATCATGGTCAGGCCGGCGCGGCGAAGCGCGACAGTCGGCTCCGCCTCCAGCTCCAGCGCTTCGACGGGAAGCGGGCGCACATCCTCTCCTTCCCCGCTCCCGTAGCGGGCGAGGGCGTGAGCGGCGTCGGGCGTGCCGGCGAAGGCCATGCGGTTGCTCATGCCGAGCCGGGCGAGGCGCATCCTTATGTCGTCCGCCAGACCCGCCTCGCCGCCATGGAGATGGGCGCAGCCGGTGACGTCGAGGATCAGCCCATCCGGCGGGTCGAGCGCGACCATCGGCGTGTAACGGTCGCAACCTTCCGCCAGCCGGGTCAGCCACGCCGCGTCGGCGGCTTCGTCGAGCGCCTCGCTGGCGAGATCCGGCACCCGCGCCCGCGCGTCGGCGAAGGCGAGGCCGGGGCGCAGGCCGAGAGAGCGCGCGCGCTGGTCGACCGCGGCGATGCGCAGCGCGCCCTTCGCCTTGACGAGGAAGGCCAGCGGGCGCTCCTCGGTCTCAGGCGTTAACCGCCGCGCGATCCGCCGCCGATCGGCCGGCAGAAAAGGAAACCAGAGCGCCAGAAAGCGCCGTTTCCCGGAAACAGGCTTGGTCACGATTCCACTCCAATCTCATTTCCATCCCCGCCGGCCCGCCGCGCCGACGCAGCAGGCGCACCGCGAAAGCGGGCGGGCCGGGCGCTTCCACCTCGATCTCCGGCGAGGGCGCGGCAGCCACCTCCCAGCGGGTCTCGGCCGCGCTCGGGATCGGCGCGGCGCCGGTCCGGACCATGAGGATCGTCACTCCCGAACGCGCGGCGGCGAGCCGCAGCCGGCGGCTGGCGGTAAGATCGTAGAGCGGCAATTTCCCATGCGCCTCGATCAGGATCGCGCCGACCCCCGCGCATTGCGCCGCGTCCGCTCCGGCGCGCAGCAGAGCGCGCTCGTCCGGCGCGGCGACGAACAGGATACGGCCGGGGTCGAGGCCCAGCTCGGCGAGGCCGGGGCCATAAGGCGTATCGGGGGTGCTCAGGCGGCGGAACCAGAGCAAGGGCCGCTCCGCCGTGAAGCGCAGCATGGCCAAAGCGGCGAAGCCCAAAGCGCTGGCCCCGTCGCCAGCGGAGGCGGCATAGATTTCGTGCAGGGTGGCGGACGCGAGGCCAGCTTGCGTCAATGCATCCGCCGATGGCGGGCGCACAGGTTCAAGGCGTGGAGGCGCGAGTCGCATGTTCCTATTTTGTTCTCATCAAAAGGAACATGCAAGGGTTTAACTGCGGGGATGCGTCTCCTGCCCGTGAAGACTGGGCCGGACTACCAGCTCGCCCCGTCGATCAGCCGGCGCGGCAGCGGCTCCCACACGTCAGGATCGAACATCCGCAGGTTGACGCCCATCCGTTCGTAGGCCGGATCGCGCGGCGACCAGTGGCTCGTGCAACCGCAGCGCCCGCAATGCCAGGTGGTCAGCATCGCATCGCCTTGGACATAGCCGACAAGCGCGCCGTCGGGATCGAAAACCTCGACCTCGGCCGGCCGATAATAGCCCCACAGGCCGCCGGTCCGGCGGCAGATCGAGCAATTGCAGCTGCCGAGATCCTCCGGCGGCACGGGCAAGGTCAGGCGCACCGCGCCGCAATGGCAGCTTCCCTCGATCATCCCAGCATCTCCTCCACCCAGGCCGGCACCAATACGCCCGCCGGTCCGACCCGGCTTTCATGAAAATAGCTGGCGCCGAGGCTGGGCTCCAGGTTCATCTCCAGCGTCCGGGCGCCGCAAGTGCGGGCGGTCTGGACGAAGCCGGCGGCGGGATAGACGTTGCCCGAGGTGCCGATCGAGACGAACAGATCGGCCTCCATCAGCGCCCGGTCGATCGCCTCCATCGAATAGGGCATCTCGCCGAAGAAGACGATGTCGGGGCGGAGCCGGCCCGCCTTCCCGCAGTCCGGGCAGGCCGGGCCGGCGCCCATGTCCGCGCCGTCGAACGGCGAGCGGCCGCCGCAGGCGCGGCAGAGGGCCGATCGCAATTCGCCATGCATGTGGATCAGGCGTTTCGCGCCGGCGCGCTCGTGCAGATCGTCGACATTCTGGGTGACGAGGAGCAGTTCGCCCGGCCATTCGGCGTCCAGCCGGGCGAGCGCGCGATGGGCGGCGTTGGGCTCGACCCGGCCGAGCGCTGCGCGCCTTTCGTCATAGAAACGCTGCACCAAAGCCTCGTCCCGCGCCAGCGCCTCGGGCGTGCAGACATCCTCCACCCGATGCCCCTCCCACAGCCCGCCTGGCCCGCGAAAGGTGGCGAGCCCTGACTCGGCCGAGACGCCGGCGCCGGTGAGGATGACGATGTTGGGGTGGTCGGGCATTTCCGCTGCTACGAACGCCACGGTCCGAAACGCACAAATCCTAGCACCCCCGCGCCGACCAATGCAGCGGCGGCGAGGGCACTGACCCACAGAGAATGACGATCCACATAGCCAAGGTAAAGGAAGCAGCCGAAGAACACGGCCATGCATCCATAGCCGGCAATATCCAGTCGTCGCTTGGTCGGCTCACGCATCCAACCGGTTTGAGACAACTGCTTCACGTCCGCAACGGTCGAAAGCGATCGTCTCCAGCAAACGTCATCTTAATCCCGCTGTCGTAAATCCGTCCCATGGCGACCCAGGCCGCTCCCGCCTCGCGCTTCCCGCGCGTGCGCCCGTCGTGGCGCGCGTTGGCGCGGCTCACCTTGCCCGCCACGATCCTCGTCACCCTGCTCTTCGAGCTGGCGCTGGCGGAGCGGAAATATGCGTTTTTAGGCGGCGGGTTCGGGGCGTCGCAGGTGCTCGACACGCCGGGTGAAATCGCGGCGTTCCTGATCGGGCTGCTCGCCTGCCAGACCTTGCTGCTCACCCTGCTCTACCGGCTGATCCGGCGGCTGCATGGGCGCCGGAGCGACAGCCCGCTCTTCCACCTCAACTTCCTTATCCTCGTCGGCGGCGGGATGCTTGGCGCGGCGGTCGGCAAATATCAGGCGCTGGCTTATTTCAGCGATGCGATGAGCTTCCAGATCGTCCGCAATCTGGGCGGCGGGAGCCTGACTGACGCCTTGCTCTTCTCGTTGAGCGAATTGGGGCTGGCGGCCATCGCCTTGGGCGGCGCGGCAATCTTCTATCTCGGTCTGTTGTGGCTGCTCCGGAAGCGCTGGCGCGACGCCGCGCCGCTGCCGGACCACTACCACCCGAGCCGTTGGCAATGGGCGCTGGTGCTGGTCGCGACGCCCGCGATCCTGTTCGGCGTCAACCGGATCGACGATGCGCGCTCGGCGGTCGGCCGCTTCAACGCGGCGATCGCGATCGGGACGTTGCTGCAGGAGGCGACCGACTTCGACCGGGACGGCTGGAGCCTGTTCTCCTCACCCGTAGACCGGGCGCCGTTCGACGGGACGCTCCATCCTTATGCCCTCGACGTGCCGGGCGATGGCATCGACCAGGACGGGTTCGGCGGCGATTTCGCCTTCTCCGGCGATGCGGAAACGGGACCGCCGGTGGCGATCCCGGCGAACCGGCGCAGGCATGTCGTGCTGATCGTGCTGGAGAGCACCCGCGCCGACGCGCTGGGGATGCGCGTCGATGGCCGCCCGGTCGCGCCCAATATCGAGGCGATGGCGCGTGTCGGAAGCAGCGCCGGCGCCGCTTATAGCCATGTCGGCTTCACCACCTTCTCGCTGCAGAGCCTGTTCAGCGGCCAGCTCGCGCCCGCCGACGAGCCGCCAGTCGCTGATCCGCGATTTCCTCGCCAACGGCTATCGGGTCGGGGTGATTTCCGGCCAGGCCGAGGATTTCGGCGACACCGCGGCGCTCACCGGCATGCGGCTGGGCGAATTCTTCGTCGACGCGACGACGAACCGCGAGGAGCGCGCCTTCAGCTTCGCCGCGCAGGGCTCGCTGGCGATCGACGGCCGGGTACAGCTGCGCGAGTTCGACCGAAGGCTCGGCCGGCCGGAGCAGTGGCGGCAGCCGACCTTCCTCTATTTCAATCTCCAGTCGGCCCATTTCCCTTATTCCTGGCCCGGCATGCCGCGCAGCTTCGCCGGCGAGCCGATCCCGCGGGGGCAGATTTCGCCCGCCAATCGCGACTGGATGATGCGGACCTACTGGAATGCGCAGGCCTATAATGACGCTCTCATCGGCGCGATCCGGGAGCGGCTGCGGAGGCTTGGCGTGCTCGACGACACGTTGATCGTCGTCACCGCGGATCATGGCGAGTCGCTGTTCGACGACGGCTTCCTCGGCCACGGCCATGCCCTCAACGATCAGCAGACGCGGATCCCGTTCGTGCTGAGCGATGCCGACGTGCCGATGCCGGCCGCGCTCGGTCTCGACGACATGCGCGCGATCATTCTCGGCCAGCTCGGCGCGACACCGCCGCGGCGGCACGGGCCGGTGTTCCAATATCTGGGCACTCTCGACCGGCCGGGGATGATCGGCTGGGTCGGCGCGGAGGGGCGGCGCTTATTGTTTAACGTGAACGAGGAACTGGTCTGGTCGAGCGCGAGCCGGCGCTGGACGCGCTATGCGGACCTGCCGGCGGGGGGCGCAGAGCGGCGCACCGCCGACGCGCTCATCCAGGAATGGGCGCGGCAGCGGTGGCTGCGCCTCCTGGCGGGCGGCGCCGAAAACTAGTTGGTCTTGGCCGGCGGATTGATGTTGATGTCCGCCTTCACGTCGGTCGGCGCGGCGCTGCTGAACGTGCCGTTCTGATAGAGCAGGAACAGGCCCGCCAGCACCGCGATCAACAGCACGACCGCGATGATCATGCCGGCGCCGCTGCCGCCACCGTCGTTGGTGACGATCACTTCTTTCTCATCGGCCATTTCAGCTCTCCCTACTGAATGTTACCGGGGCGCAACGCCCCGCGCGCATGGCTGTTCCCCCGAGCCTTGCGGACGCCGCTGCCGTCGCCCATGAAGCGGCGATGGCGACACGGATCGGAATCCTCGGCGCGGCGGGCCGGATGGGCCAGGCGGTCGCCGAGGCGATTTCGGCGGGGCACGACGCGGTCGTCGGCGGTCAGGCCGACCAAGGCGATGATATCACGGCGGCGGCGCGCGACAGCGACGTCCTGATCGATTTTTCCGCGCCGGCCGCGCTCGCCGCCCATCTCGACGCGGCGCGGGCGGCAGGGATCGGCGTAGTGATAGGCACGACCGGCCTGGGGCCCGACCATGAAGCGGCGCTCGCCGCGGCCGCGAAGGCCATCCCGGTGCTGCAGGCGGCCAACATGTCGCTCGGCGTCAATTTGCTTGCCCACCTCGTCCGCGAGGCGGCGGCACGGCTAGGGCCGGACTGGGACATCGAGATTGTCGAGATGCATCACCGGCAGAAGGTCGACGCGCCGTCCGGCACGGCTTTGCTGCTCGGCCGGGCCGCGGCGGAGGGACGCGGCGTAAACCTGGACGAGGCGAGCGAACGCGGCCGCGACGGCATCACCGGCGCACGCGGTGATGGCACGATCGGGTTTGCCAGCCTGCGCTGCGGCTCGGTGGCGGGCGATCATCAGGTCATCCTCGCGAGCGAGGGCGAGCGGATCGAGCTCGGCCACCGCGCCGAGAGCCGCGCGATCTTCGCCGCCGGCGCGGTGAGGGCGGCGCTCTGGCTCGCCGGCAGGCCCGCGGGGCGCTATTCGATCGGCGACGTGCTCGGGCTGTGAGCGAGGCCGCCGCGCAAGGGAAGCTCGTCCGCCGGCTCGGCCTGTTCGACGCCACCATGCTGGTCATGGGCGGGATCATCGGTTCCGGCATCTTCCTCAACCCGGCCGAGGTGGCGCGAGCGGTGTCGAGCCCAGGCTGGATCGTCGGGGTCTGGCTGATCGGCGGCGCGATCGCGATTGCCGGAGCGTTCGTCTATGCCGAACTTGCGGCGCGGCGGCCCGAGGTGGGCGGCCAATATGCCTATCTGCGCGACGCCTTCGGGCCGCTTCCCGCCTTCCTCTATGGCTGGTCGCTGCTGCTGGTGATCCAGTCGGGCGGGATGGCGGCGGTGGCGATCACCTTCGCGCGCTATTTCCTGGAGGTGACCGCGCTCGGCGTGCCCGACGCGGCGGTGGCGGTCGCGGCCTTGGCGCTGCTGACCGCGATCAACTGCCTCGGCGTGCGCGCCGGGGGAACGGTGCAGAGCGTGCTGATGGTGCTGAAGATCGGCGCGATCGTCGCTTTGGTGTTGTGCGGCCTGCTGCTCGCGCCCTGGTTCCCGGCGGCGGCCGCGTCGGCGAACGCGATCGAGCCCGCTGGCCTGCTGATGGCGCTGACGCCGGTGATGTTCGCTTATGGCGGCTGGCAGACGGCGAGCTTCGTCGCCGCCGAGATGCGCGACCCGCGCCGCGATCTGGCGCGCGGCCTGCTGATGGGCGTGATCGGCGTCGTCATCCTCTACACCGCCGTCGCCTTCACCTGCGTCGCCGTGCTTGGGCCGGCGGGACTCGCCGAAACGCGCGCGCCGGCGAGCGCGGTGATGCGGCTCGCGCTCGGCGAGACCGGCGCGAACCTGATCGCGCTCGGGGTGGCGATCTCGGCGCTTGGGTTCCTGAGCCAAGGCATGCTGACCACGCCGCGGGTCTATTTCGCAATGGCGGAGGACCGGATGTTCTTCCCCGCGCTGGCCAGCGTATCCCCACGCACCCATGCCCCGGTCCTCGCGATCCTGTTGCAGGGCGCGGTCGCCTGCCTGATCGCACTCACCGGCACCTATGGGCAAATCTTGAGCTATGTCGTGTCGGTCGATTTCATCTGGTTCGCGCTGACCGGCGCGGCGCTGCTCGTCTTCCGGGCACGGGATCATGAACGGGCCAGTTTCCAGGCCCCCGGCCATCCCTTCACGACCTGGTTCTTCATCCTCGCTTGCGCGATCACCGTGATCGGCACCGTCGCCGCCCACCCGACGAACAGCGCGATCGGCTTCGCGATCCTCGCCGCGGGCATTCCCGTCTGCCTGTTCTGGCTGAAGCGGCGCGAGGCGGCCTGATGCGGGCGATGCAGTCCGAGTATATGTACTGGGCGAAGACCCAGACGCCGGTCCGCTATGCGCTCGGCTCGTCCGAAGTGCCGCATTTCTCCGCTCGATCAGCTTTCCGATCGACTTCGCCGATCTCGAGCTCGATGGCGCGAGCCGCTATCGCTACCCGCCGCTGCGCGAAGCGATTGCTCGCAAGCATGATGTGACGCCGGACCGGGTAGTGATGGCGGACGGTACGTCGATGGCGAACATGCTCGCGCTCTCGGCCCTGATTGCGCCCGGCGATGAGGTGGTCGCCGAGACGCCCGCTTATGAGCCGATGGTCGCGACCGCGTCCCATTGCGGCGCGACGATCCGGTCGTTCGCCCGCGTCGCGCCGGATTTCGCGATCGATCCGGCGGCGGTCGCGACGGCGGTGACGCCGCAAACGCGCGTCATCCTGCTCACCAATTTGCACAATCCAACCGGCAATCTCGCCAGCGAAGCCACGCTGCGCGAAATCGGCGCGATTGCCGAGCGGGTCGGCGCTTTCGTCCTGATCGACGAGGTCTATCTCGACGCCGCCGTCCCGGGGCAGCGGAGCGCGGCGCATCTCGGCGAGCGTTTCGTCGTCACTTCCAGTCTGACCAAATGCTTCGGCCTCAGTGGCCTCCGCTGCGGCTGGATCCTCGCCGCGCCGGAGCTGGCCGAGCGGATGTGGCGGCTGAACGAACTGTTCGGCGTCGCCCAGGCCCACCCCACCGAGCGGCTGTCGCTGCTCGCACTAGAAAGGCTCGACGAGATCGCCGCGCCTTTACCCGCCTTGCTCGACCGAAATCGCGCGCTCGCCAATTCCTTCTTCGCCGGCCGCGACGAGCTGGACTGCGCGCCGATGATCGGCGGCATCACCGCCTTTCCCCGGCTGATCGGCAGCGACGTCGATGCGCTCAACCGGCTGCTGCGGGAACGCTATGATACCTCGATCGTCCCCGGGCGTTTCTTCGGCGCTTCCGACCATTTCCGCATCGGCGTCGGTCAGCCGACCGAGGTCGTCGAAGCGGGGCTGGAACAACTCGGGGCGGCGCTGGACTCGCTGCGATGAAAAAGGACGAGATCGTCGAATTCTACCGCCGGCTGGCGGAGCGGACGCCCGACCCCCAGACCGAGCTGAATTACGTCAACGATTACACGTTGCTCGTCGCGGTCGTACTCTCGGCGCAGGCGACCGACGCCGGCGTGAATGTCGCGACCCGCGACCTCTTCAAGACCGTCGACACGCCTCAGAAGATGGTCGCGCTCGGCGAGGAAGGGTTGAAACGGCACATCAGGACGATCGGCCTGTTCAATATGAAGGCGAAGAACGTCATCGCCCTCTCCCGTGCGCTGATCGCCGACCATGGCGGCGAGGTCCCCGCCGATCGCGATGCGCTGCAGAAGCTGCCCGGCGTCGGCCGCAAGACCGCGAACGTGGTGATGAATGTCGCCTTCGGTGAAGAGACCTTCGCGGTCGACACCCACGTCTTCCGCGTCGCCAACCGCACCGGCCTCGCACCGGGCAAGGACGTCAACGTGGTCGAGGCCAAGCTCGACAAGGTGACGCCGCAGCCCTTCCGGCGCAGCGCCCACCACCTGCTGATCCTGCACGGCCGTTATGTGTGCAAGGCCCGCAAGCCCGAATGCTGGCGCTGCGTCGTCGCCGATCTTTGCCGCTACAAGCCGAAGACGCCGCCGCCGGCCGGATAATCGGGACTGGCGAGGTCCGCCCCCCTTTGCTAAGCGCGCCGCTCGCCGGCTTGAATGCACCCATAGCTCAGCTGGATAGAGCGCTGCCCTCCGAAGGCAGAGGCCAGAGGTTCGAATCCTCTTGGGTGCGCCAGCGGCGGTCTTCCGGGAGGCGATATGAGCCGGCGCTTCGATGTGCTGATCGTCGGCGGCGGCCATGGCGGCGCGCAGGCGGCGATCGCGCTGCGCCAGCATGGCTTCGCCGGCAGTGTCGCGATCCTGACCGACGAGCCGCATCCGCCCTACGAGCGGCCGCCGCTCTCCAAGGAATATCTCGCCGGCGAGAAGGAATTCGAGCGGCTGCTGATCCGGCCGGAGACATTCTGGGCGGAGCGGCAGATCGAGTTGCTGCTCGGCGAGCAGGTCGTCGCGCTCGATCCGGCCGCGAAGACAGTGACGACCGCGAACGGCACGGCGATCGGCTATGGAGCCCTCATCTGGGCGGCGGGCGGCCAGCCGCGCCGGCTGACCTGTCCCGGCGCCGATCTGGGCGGCGTTCATGTCATCCGCCGCCGCGCCGACGTGGACCGGATTCGCGCCGGTCTGGACGGCATCGAACGGGTCGCGATCGTCGGCGGCGGTTATATCGGCCTCGAAGCGGCGGCGGTGCTGCGGACATTGGACAAGCACGTCACCGTCATCGAGGCGCTCGACGGGCTGCTCAATCGCGTCGCCGGGCCGCCGATCTCCGATTTCTATGCCGCCGAGCATCGCGCGAAGGGCGTGGATGTCCGGCTCGCCTCTCCGGTGGCGGAAGTGCTCGGCGCGAACGGCGCCGCGACCGGGGTCAGGCTCGCCAATGGCGACAGCATCGCCGCCGACGCGATCATCGTCGGGATCGGCATCGATCCGTCCGTCGCGCCCTTGCTCGCGGCCGGCGCGGTCGGCGTCAACGACGTTCATATCGATGACTATTGCCGGACCAGCCTGCTCGACATCTATGCGATCGGCGATTGCGCGGCGCATGAGAATGGCTTTGCGGGCGGGATGCGAGTGCGGCTGGAATCGGTTCAGAACGCCAGCGATCAGGCGACCTGCGCCGCGCTGGCGATCCTCGGGCGTCCGCAAGCCTATTCGGCCGTGCCCTGGTTCTGGTCGAACCAATATGATCTCAAGCTGCAAACCGTCGGCCTCTCGGCAGGCTATGACGAGATCGTCGTGCGCGGCGATCCGGCGGCGCGTACCTTCTCGACGATCTACCTGCGCAACGGCCGGGTGATCGCGCTCGACTGCGTCAATGCGGTTAAGGACTATGTGCAGGGGCGGAAGCTGATCCTGGCGAATGCGAGCCCAGACAAGGCAATGCTGGCCGATCCGATCGTCGCGCTCAAAGATCTCGCGCCCAACTAATCGCAGCCGCCGCCACCATCGCTTCCACCGTCACAACCAGCATCACCAGCATATCCCGCGGTTCCGGCATCGCCGCCGCCCTCGCGTTTGCTTGCAGCTTTCGGTCCGTCAGCGCGCGAGCTGATGAGCACTGCGGCGACAAGCGCAATAAGACCGATGATCGCGCCGCCCAAGATCATATTGAGCAGCATCACTCCACCGTCACGCTCTTCGCCAGATTGCGCGGCTGATCTACGTCCGTGCCCTTCGCCACCGCGACATGGTAAGCGAGCAACTGCACCGGCACCGCATAGACGAGCGGCGCGATCAGCGGGTGAACCTTGGGCATTTCCAAGGTTGCGATCGCGCCCTCGCCGGCGGCCGCGATGCCGTCCGCGTCGGAGATCAGCACGACCTTGCCGCCGCGCGCCTGGACCTCCTGCATGTTGGAGACGGTCTTCTCGAACAGCGGGCCCGAGGGCGCGATCACGATGATCGGGACATTCTCGTCGATCAGCGCGATCGGGCCATGCTTCATCTCGCCCGCCGCATAGCCTTCGGCGTGGATGTAGCTGATTTCCTTGAGTTTCAATGCCCCTTCCAGCGCCAGCGGATAATCCTGGCCGCGGCCGAGATAGAGGACGTCGCGGGCTTGGGCGATAACAGGCGCGAGCGCCTGGATGTCCTCGTCATGGGCGAGCGCGGCGTTCATCGCCGCCGGTGCCTCGGTCAAATGCTTGACGATCTCCCGCTCTTCCGCCGCGCTGATCACGTCCTTGTCACGCGCCACCTTGGCGGCGAGCGCGGCGAGCACAGCGAGTTGGCAGGTGAAAGCCTTGGTCGAGGCGACGCCAATCTCCGGGCCGGCATGGGTGGGCAGCAGCAGGTCGGCCTCGCGCGCCATCGAGCTGGTCGGCACGTTGACGACGACGGCGATCTTCTGGCCCTTCTCCCGCGCATGGCGAAGCGCGGCGAGCGTGTCGGCGGTCTCGCCCGACTGGCTGACAAACAGGGCCATGCCGCCCGGCTCGAGCACCGGATCGCGGTACCGGAACTCGCTGGCGATATCGAGCTCGACCGGCACCCGGGCGAAGCGTTCCAGCCAGTATTTCGCGACCATGCCGGCATAATAAGAGGTGCCGCAGGCGACGATCTCGATCCGCGGCACCGACGCGAAATCGAAATCGGCATGGGGCAGAGCGATTTCCTGCTCGAGCTGACGGACATAGGCGCCGAGCGTCTGCGCCACGACCATCGGTTGCTCGAAAATCTCCTTCTGCATGAAGTGGCGGTGATTGCCCTTCTCGATCCGCGCCGCGCTGGCGCCGGAATCGACGATCGGCCGCTCGACGGCCTGGTTGTTGCGATCGAACACCTTCACCTGATTATGGGTGATTACCGTCCAGTCGCCTTCGTCCAGATAGGCGATGCGACGAGTGAGCGCGGCGAGCGCCAGCGCGTCCGAGCCGAGATAATTCTCACCCTCGCCGTAGCCGACGGTGAGCGGCGCGCCGAGCCGGGCGCCGATGATCAGGCCGGGATGGTCGCGGAACAGGATGGCGAGGGCGAAGGCGCCGTGCAGGCGCGGCAGGACGGCGGCGACGGCGGCTTCCGGATCGTCGCCCTGCTGGAGCCGGTCGTCGACGAGATGAGCGACGGTTTCGCTGTCGGTCTGGCTGGTGAACGTGCGGCCCTTGGCCTGCATTTCCTCGCGCAACTCGCGGAAATTCTCGATGATGCCGTTGTGGACGACGGCGACCGCGCCGACGACGTGGGGATGGGCGTTGCCGACAGTCGGCGCGCCATGCGTCGCCCAGCGGGTGTGGGCGATGCCGACATTGCCGGGAAGCGGGGACGTGTCGAGCTCGCGCTGGAGATTGTCGAGCTTGCCCTCGGCCCGGCGCCGCTCGAGGCGGCCATCGACGATGGTGCAGAGGCCGGCGCTGTCATAACCGCGATATTCGAGCCGTCTGAGGCCATCCATGAGCCGCGGCGCGGCCTGACTGGTACCGACGATCCCGATAATTCCGCACATACTAGGTCTGCGCCTTCTTCTTCGCCGCCATCACTTTCCGGAATCGCTTGGCGCGACCCGGCTTCTCGACCTGCTCGCCGCGGCCAAGCGCAATCGCATCCGCGGCGACATCGCGGGTGACGACCGAGCCCGCGCCGACGATTGCGCCGGCACCGATCGTCACGGGCGCGACCAGGGCGCTGTTCGAGCCGATGAACGCCCCCTCCCCGATCACCGTGCGATATTTCAGGAAGCCGTCATAATTGCAGGTGATCGTGCCGGCGCCGATGTTCGCGCCCGCACCGATATCGGCGTCGCCGAGATAGGTCAGGTGACTGGCCTTCGCGCCCTTGCCGATCCGGGCCTTCTTCACCTCGACGAAATTGCCGATCCGGGCGTCCTCGCCGATCTCCGCGCCGGGACGAAGCCGCGCATAGGGGCCGACCTGCGCGCCGGCCGCGATCGTCGCGCCCTCGATATGGCTGAACGCCTTGACGATCACCCGCTCACCGATCGTGACGCCGGGGCCGAACACGACATTGGGCTCGATCAACGTGTCGCGGCCCACCACGGTGTCGTGCGCGAACCAGACCGTGTCGGGCGCAACGAGCGTGACGCCGTCGGCCATGGCTTCCCGGCGGCGGCGGCGCTGCCATTCGGCCTCGACCAAAGCGAGCTCGGCGCGACTGTTGACCCCCGCCATTTCCCAGGGTTCAGCCTCGATCACCGCCGATCTGCGCCCGTCCATGGCGGCGAGCTTAACCACATCCGGGAGATAATATTCGCCCGCCGCATTGTCGTTGTCGACGCGGGCGAGCAACGCGAAGAGGTCGGCGGCACGCGCCGCCATCAGCCCGGAATTGCAAAGATCGATCGCGCGCTCGGCCTCGTTCGCGTCCTTATATTCGACCATCTTGACGATCGTCCCGTCCGGCTCGGCGACGATCCGGCCATATTGGAGTGGATCGGCCGGCCGAAAGCCGACCACGACGATCGCTGGCGCATCGGGCGCGCGGAGGCGATCAAGCATGTGCGCCATGGTTTCGGCCTCGATCAGAGGCGTATCGCCGTAGAGAACGAGCACGTCACCGGCGAATCCGGCGAGCTTCTCCTCGGCCATCCGCACCGCATGAGCGGTGCCGAGCTGCTGCTGCTGCACGACGAGCTCGCCGCCGCGTGCCTCGACCAGGCTCTGGACCTGCTCGCGACCCGCGCCGACGACGACGATCTTGCGCTTCGGCGCCAGCGTCTCGAGCACGCCCATGAGGTGATCGAGCATCGCGCGCCCGGCGATCGGGTGCAGCACCTTGTGCAGATCGGACTTCATCCGCGTGCCCTTGCCGGCGGCGAGGATCACGGCGGCCAGCGGCCTTGCGGTCATTCGACTTCCCTAGACACGGCTCGCGGATGGCATGGACCGGCGCGATATGCCAGTCCCCGGCCGCGCCTTGGTCCAGAGATGCCGCGCCAGCATCAGCGGCGGCATCCTGAGCCAGTGCGAGCGGACGTAGAAAGCGAAGCGGAGCGCCTTGCGGGTCTCCTGCCCCCAGCCGTTGCGGGCCAGCAGCCGCGCCTCGAACAGGCGGTCGCTCAAGCGCGCCCGCCCGGCGAGCGCGGCGTCGACCGGCGTGCCGTAGAGCCGCGCCGAAAGACGCAGGGCGCGGGCGACATGCGGGCGGAGCTGGTGATGCGCGGCGCGGGCCGCGAGCGCCGGCCAGAAGGCGGGATCGGCGGCGAACTGGCGCAGCAGCCGGTCGATGTCCCACAGGTTCCTGAAGCCCGCCGGCGAGATCGCCGTCGGCGAACAGGTGCGCGGCGGCGTGAACGATGATGTCGGCCGGCGAGAGGATGCGCAGGCCATTCGGCAGCGCGACGCTGTCCGCGATCAGCGCGGCGGCGTCGGGCGTCGGGCGAGCGGTCGGCGGCAGGATCGTGTGATGGACGTCGATCATCCGGTCGCGCTCGCGATGGATCAAGGGCGGCAGCTCGTGCATCCAGCGGCGATAATAGATGTCGTCATAGCCGCCCTCCTCCTTGAGCCGTTCCCAGCCGGCAATGACGAGCGCCTTCTCGACCAGCTCGATCGACTCGCGGGTCACGAGAATATCGAGATCGCCGACCGAGCGGCCCTCGCGCGGCGTCGAGATCGGCGGCGTGGAAGGCGGTGCCCTTGAGCAGGACGACCGGGACGCCGAGATGCGCGGTCGCGCGGCGCGCCATCTCCGCTTCCCAGAGCGCCTGGGTGCGCGCCTGCGCCGCATCGCGCCGTGCGTCCTCGAGGATGCGCGCGACCGGCGCCGGCACGTCCTGCCCTTCCAGCCGGTAGGCGAGACTGCCCAGCAATCGCTCCGCCCGCGCCGCGGCGATCAGCGCCGGCCAGTCGCAGCCCTTGGCCGACGCCGGATCGCGCAGCGCGCGTACGAGGAGCCGCGCCGGCGCTCATGCCGCCGCCTGCCAAAGCTCTTCGACCAGATCCGATGCCGCTCGTCGGTGTCCGGATAGTCGATCGCCGCGGCCGGACAGTTCTGGACCAGACCGGTCAGCGCCTCGAACCCGGCCGCGCCGAGCGTGACATAATTGGTCGAGGCCTGGGTCAGCCGCATGAAGACTTCGGCCTGACCGACGGGGCGCGCTTCCGCCGGCCGGCCGAAGCGCGGGAAAAGGATCAGAGCCGGCTTCGCGCTTCTCGCCCATGCCGGCGATCGCCGCGGCGTTGGGGCGAAGATGGCGGATCACGCCCTTCGGCGTGTCTTCCAGTCGGGGGCCGAACCGGTCCGCCGCGACCTCGTTCTCCATCACTCGGATTGCGCCGTTCTTCAGGCTGATCGCGCGCGGAAAGGGATGAAGGCCGCCGTCGGCGAGATCGAGCAAGGCGAACTCGTCGCCCATCAGCCGCCAGCCGCGTTCGCCAAGCAGTGCCGACAAGGTCGATTTCCCGGCGCCGGATTCACCGGTCATGATCAGGGCGCGGCCATCCTTCTCGGCGCTCGAGGCGTGGAGGAGCAGATAGCGCTTCTGCCCCAGCGCCATCTGCAGGTTCATCCCCATTTCGGCGGCGAGCAGACCCATGGCGAGCGGCAGCGGCGCGGCGTCGGGGAGGATATAATCGCCCCGGATCGCCACCGACGGGCGCAGCCAGCGCCGCCACGGCCGTTGCGGCTCCAGCCGGACGGTGAAATCGCAAATGCCGTCCTCGGGTTCGGGATAGCCGTCATAGAGCGCGGCGAGTGTCCGGATCGGCCCGGCCCAGGCCGAGCCGACCCGGAAACCGACCGGCCCGATCCGCAAGGCGAGGCTGTGTCTCATGCGCGGCGCACCAAGCCCGCCTGCTCGAGCTCGGCAAGGCGCAGCGCGACGATATCATCGGCATCCCCTTCCAGCTCGTAGCGGGAGCGCAGCCGCATGATCAGCTCGGCGATGTCGGCGGCCCCGGGCTGAAGCGCTTCGAGAATCTCGGGCGCGGGCGGCGCGACGATGTGGGTCATGCCGGAGGGCGCGTGATAGAGCACCGACAGGCCGTCGAGCGCGACGATCCGCACATCCTCGGCTGAGGTCGGCGATGTAGCGGGGACCGGCCATGGCCGGGCGTCTTAACTTAACGCGGCATCTGCAGCGAGGCGTAGCAGGTGAAGCCGCTCATCCCCGTCTGCAGCCGCCGGATATAATTGGCGTAGGCCTGGGACGAGCCGGGATTGACGCCGGGCGGCGTCGAACCGCGCAGCAGCATCCGGGCCTCCTCGCCGCGCAACGGCCGCGTCAGCGGCGGCGAGGCGCCCGCCGTGCCCGGCGCGACCGTCGTCCCGTCGGGCGCGATATAATTGCCGGCGGCATGCGGTCCGGGCACCGGGATTTCGCAGCTCAGCACCGAGCCCGCCGTCTGGGCGAGGGCGGGGCGGATGGTGACGACCGTCGAGGCCGCCGCGGCTCCCAAATAGAGGAAGCTGCGCCGGCTCGGCTGAAACGCATCGTCAGGCTTTGGCTCGTCAGCGCCGCTCATGGGAAATTCCGATACACTCGCACGATTTATTAAGGGTAAAGCGCGGCGAAGGCGAGCGGGACCATGGGTCCGTGCCGCATCGGGACGGATCGGGATGACAGGTGACCAGCTGACACGGGCGCTCTTCGCCGCGCTGGCCGCGGTCGGCGGCAGCGGGCTGGCCTGGTGGCTGGGCGCACCGCCGGTCGCGAGCCTCGCCGCGCTGACCGCCGCGCTCGTCGTCGGCGCCATCGCCTGGCCGGGCCGGAGCGCGACGGCCCCCGCCGTGACGGCCGACGACGGGCCCGCGCCCGTCGCGCTGCGGCTGGATGATCTCATCGAGGCGCTTGACGAACCGGTCCTGCTCGTCCGCGACCGGCGGGTGCTGCGCGCCAACGCGGCCGCCAAGGAACTGCTGGGCGCCCATATCGACGGCGTCGACGTGCGTCTGGCCATCCGCCACCCCGCCGCGGCCGAGCGCCTCACCGGCGAGTCCAGCGAGCGAGGCACAGAAGACATCGAGATCGTCGGCCTCGGCGAGGCCGGCCGCCCGTGGCTGATGCGCTTGCGGCTGCTGCCGGACGGCGGCCAGCTCGTTCGCCTGATCGATCAGGGTGGATCGCGGGCGGCAGAGCAGATGCGCGTCGACTTCGTCGCAAACGCCAGCCACGAGCTGCGCACTCCGCTCGCGACCCTGCTTGGCTTCCTCGAGACGCTGGAGGACGAGGCGGCGGCGAGCGATCCCGAGACGCGTTCGCGCTTCCTTCGCATCATGTCGGGCGAAGCGACCCGGATGCGCGACCTGGTCGACGATCTCATGTCGCTGTCGCGGATCGAAGCGGAGCGATTCGCGCGCGCCCCGCGCGCCGGTCGACCTAGAGGACGTCATCAATGAGGTGCGCGACGCGCTTGCGCAAACGATCGCCGCACAAGATGCGACTCTGGTCATCGAAAACGACGCGCCGCGGGCGGTCGTTCAGGGCGATCGCGCCCAGCTCGTCCAGATGCTCGCCAACCTCGTCGGCAATGCGATCAAATATGGCCGCGCCGGGCGGCCGATCCGGGTGCGGCTCTCGCCGGCGGAAGGCGACATGCTGTCGGTCGCGGTGATCGACGAAGGCGAGGGAATCGCGGCCGAGCACCTGCCCCGCCTCACCGAGCGTTTCTATCGCGTCGACGCCAGCCGCAGCCGGCAGGTGGGCGGCACCGGGCTCGGCCTCGCGATCGTCAAGCATATCGTCCAGCGCCATCGCGGCCGGCTCGAGATCGCCAGCACCGTCGGCGAAGGAACGATCGCCCGTGTTCTGTTGCCGCTCGCGACTGTCACGGAAGAGTCACGAAACTGAATCAAAGACGTAGCCATTCCGTCATGATTCTGTTCGGGAGAATCCGGTGAGGCTGCTCTGGTTCGCGACATTGCTCGGCCTCGCCGCCCCCGGCCTTCGCCCAGGATTCGTCGTCCCGCTTCGCCGGCGCGCCGCGCATTGGCTCGACCTCGGGCTGGTCGCTGAAGCCGCGCGGCCGCCTTCAATATGATGTTGGCGATGTTTCGGCGCCGGACGGCGTCGCCGCCGCCGGCCTCGGCTCGGTCGACGAATTCCGCCGGGCCCGGCTGGGCGTCGAAGGCACCGCGCCGCGGCGGCTTCTCCTATCGTCTTCGAGGTCGAGCTTTCCGAAGCGGTCGACGAGATCACCGACGCGGCGATTTCCTGGCGCGCCTCGGACCGGCTGACCATGACCGCCGGCCAGCACAACAATTTCCAGTCGCTCGACGAGCTGACCAGCGTCGCGCTTCATCTCGTTCATCGAGCGGGCCGCTTTCACCGACGCCTTCGATTTCGAGCGCCGGCTCGGCGCTCTCGGCGAACACTGACCAGCGGCCCGGTGACCGCGCAGCTCGGCATCTTCCACGACAATCTGCTCGATGTCGACGAAGGCGACGACATGCTGAGCGTCGATGGCCGGATCGTCTATGCGCCGCGGCTCGGCGACACCCAACTTCACCTCGCCGCGTCGGCGCATTGGCGCGACAATGGCGATCTCGTCGCGCGCGGCACCACGACCCGCTACCGGCAGCGGCCGCTGATCCACGCCACCGACGCGCGCTTCCTCGCGACGCCCGCGCTCGATGTCGACAGCGAGACGAGCTTCGGCCTCGAGGCGGCGGCGATCCGCGGCCCGTTCCATTTCGCCGCCGAGGCGCATTGGCTGAACGCCGACCGCGGTCACCGGCGCCGATCCAAGCTTCTTCGGCGGCTATGTCGAGGTCGGCTGGTTCCTGACCGGCGAGACGCGCGGCTATCGCGGCGCCCGCTGGGACCGGACTCGCGTCCGGCGCGCGATCGAGGAAGGCGGCTTCGGCGCGGTCCAGCTCAACTTGCGCTACGACCATCTCGATCTCAATTCGCAGGGGATCATCGGCGGCGTCCAGAACGGTCTCCAGCTCGGCCTGACCTGGATCCCGACCGACTATGTCCGCTTCCTCATCAATTATGCCCGTCTGTCTTATGACGATGCCGCGATCCCGGCCGCGGGCGGACGGCGGGACTATGGCGTCGATGTTATCGGCGTGCGCGCCCAGCTCGATTTCTGAGCGATCGGTGGTGCTGTCATCAACCTGTCATCGAAGCGTCACAGGGGACTCTCTGGAGCGACCTAGTTTCGCAGCTTACCAACCTTATCGCGACTCATGGAGGGGCACGTGCGCAAGACACTCATGGCATTGATGGCGGCCGGCCTGTTGCTGGCCGGCTGCGGCTCGGGCCCGACCGGCAGCGCCGAAGGCGGCTCCCGCAACCAGATCCGCGTCGTCGGCTCCTCGACCGTCTACCCCTTCGCGGTTGCGGTTGCCGAGCGTTTCGCCCAGGCCAATCCAAGCTTCCAATCGCCGATCGTCGAATCGACCGGCACCGGTGGCGGTCTCAACCTGTTCTGCGGCGGCGTCGGTCCGCAGCATCCGGACGTCGCCAACGCCTCGCGGCGGATCAAGGCGACCGAGATCGAGCAGTGCAACCGCAACGGCGTCAACCAGATCATCGAGGTGCCGGTCGGCATTGACGGCCTGGCGCTGATCGAATCGGCGACGCGGTCGACCGGCTTCCAGCTGACCGCGCGCGATATCTACGCCGCGCTCGCCGCCAATCCCTTCGGCCGGCCGCAGACCGCGCAGACCTGGCGCGACGTCAATCCGGCGCTGCCCGCGGTCCCGATCCGGGTCTACGGCCCGCCGCCGACCTCCGGCACGCGCGACAGCTTCGCCGAGCTGATCCTGGAGCGCGGCTGCGACAGCGATCCGGCGATGGAGCGGCTGAAGGCCAGCGACAGCGACCGCCATCGCACAATCTGCACCCAGTTGCGCGAGGACGGCGCCTATATCGAGGCGGGCGAGAACGACAATCTGCTCGTCCAGCGCGTGTCCGAAAACCAGGGCGCGATCGGCATCCTCGGCTATTCCTTCCTCGAGGAGAATGGCGAGCGGGTACGCGGCATCCCGATCGGCGGCGTCGCGCCGACCTCGGCGACGATCACCAATTTCACCTATCCGGGCGCGCGCCGGCTCTACATCTACGTGAAGGGCGAGCATCTGAACGCCATTCCGGGCCTGCGCGAGTTCCTCACCGCCTGGACCCAAGGCTGGGGGCCGGGCGGCTATCTCACCCAGCGCGGGATGATCGCGCTGCCGGACAATGAGCGGCAGGCCGCCGAGCAGGCGGTGCGCAGCCCGCGGCCGATCACCGTGCGCGATCTCCAACCGCGGTAAATGTCGATCGCCGTCATCGCGTTGCTCGTCGCGGGGCTGGGGCTGGTTGCCTGGCTCTCGGGACGGGCGCGCGCGGCGGCCTTCGCCGGTATCGGCGGCGCCACCAAGGAACGGCCCCATTCGCGGCCCGGCCAGCATGGCTGGTATGTCGCCTTGTGGACCGTCGTGCCGGCGGCGCTCTTCTTGGTCGTCTGGCAGAATGTTTCCGGCAACCTCGTCTATGCGCAGGTGCTGGCCAGCCCGGAGGCGGCGAACCTGCCCGGCTTCGGGATGCAGCGCTCGACGATCCTCAACGAAGCCCATGCGCTCGCGACCGGCGCCTCGACGACCGCGTTCAACCGCGAGGCGTTCGCGCTGGCGCCGGTCTATGCCCGCGCCCTCGCCTTCTACCACTGGATCGGCTTCGCGGTCGCGATGCTGGTCGCCTTCGCCGGCGGCGCCTGGGCGTTCAGCCGCCTCTCCCCGCAATTCCGCGCCCGCACCCGGGTCGAGCGGGTGATGATGGCGGTGCTGCTGCTCGCCTCGCTGATCGCGGTCCTGACCACGCTCGGCATCGTCCTTTCGCTATTGTTCGAATCGCTGCGCTTCTTCTCGATGGTCTCGCCGATCGAGTTCCTGTTCGGTCTGACCTGGAGCCCGCAAATGGCGATCCGCGCCGATCAGGCCGGGTCGTCGGGTGCGTTCGGCGCAATTCCGCTCTTCTGGGGCACGATCTTCATCGGCGCGATTATCGCCATGATCGTCGCGATTCCGCTTGGGCCTGATGAGCGCGATCTACCTCACCCAATATGCCAAGCCCCGGGTTCGGGCTTGGCTAAAGCCGATCCTCGAAATCCTCGCCGGCGTGCCGACCGTCGTCTACGGCTATTTTGCCGCGCTTACCGTGGCGCCGGCGATCCGCGATCTCGGCCTTTCGCTCGGCATTCCCGCTTCCACCGAGAGCGCGCTCGCCGCAGGGCTGGTGATGGGGATCATGATCATCCCCTTCGTCTCGTCGATGGCCGACGACAGCATCGCCGCGGTGCCACAGGCGATGCGCGACGGCAGCCTGGCGATGGGCGCGACGACCAGCGAAACGATCAAGAAGGTGCTCGTCCCCGCCGCCCTGCCGGGCGTCGTCGGCGGCGTCCTGCTGGCGGTCAGCCGGGCGATCGGTGAGACGATGATCGTGGTGATGGCCGCGGGCCTTGCCGCCAACATGACCGCCAACCCCTTCGCCAGCGTGACCACCGTCACCACCCAGATCGTCCAATTGCTCACCGGCGATCAGGAGTTCGATTCGCCCAAGACATTGGCGGCCTTCGCGCTTGGCTTCGTGCTGTTCCTAGTCACTCTGGCGCTCAACATCGTCGCCCTGCGCGTCGTGAAGAAATATCGCGAAGCCTATGAGTGACGCCTCGCTCCGCGCCGACTCGATCGATCCGACGCCGACCGACTGGGGCGGCGAAATGATGCGCGCGCGCATCCGCAGCCGCTACGCCGCCGAGCGGCGGTTCAAGCTGCTCGGCCTCGCCGCCATCCTGATCTCGGTCGGCTTCCTGATCTTCCTCCTCGTCACGATGATCGGCAACGGCGCCCGCGGTTTCACCCAGTCCGAGGTGCGGCTGGAAGTTGATTTTCCGCGCTCGTCGCTGTTCCTCGATCCCGCTGCGTTGCGCGGCTTCGGCGCCGATCAGGCGCTCGCCAATGCAGATTTCGAGCGTGTGGTGACCGAAGCGGCGACGGCGCAATATGGTCCGCAGGGAGCAGCGCTCTTCTCCGGCGGCGCCCGGCTTCGCCTGCGCGACGCGGTGCGCGCCGATCCGGACATCCTTGCCGGCCGCGCCACTCTGTGGCTGCCCGCCGCGACCGCGATCGATATCGCCGCCAAGAGCGACGGGACTGCCGATGCCGAACGCTCATATGAGCAGCTGAACGCCGCGGGAGCGATCCGCACCGGCTTCAACTGGGCTTTCCTGACCGGCTCAGATTCCACCGATCCGACCCTCGTCGGCATCTGGGGCGCGTTCAAGGGTTCGCTGCTGACGATGATCGTCACCTTGATCCTCGCCTTCCCGATCGGCGTGCTTTCGGCGGTCTATCTCGAGGAATATGCGCCGCGAAACCGCTGGACCGACATCATCGAGGTCTCGATCAACAATCTCGCCGCGGTGCCGTCGATCATTTTCGGATTGCTGGGGCTGGCGGTGTTCCTCAATTTCATGCACCTGCCCCGCTCGGCGCCGATCGTCGGCGGCTTGACGCTGGCGCTGATGACGATGCCGGTGATCGTCATCGCCGGGCGCAACGCGATCAAGTCGGTGCCGCCCTCGATCCGCGACGCCGCGCTGGGGATCGGCGCGAGCCGGGTGCAGGTCGTCTTCCACCATGTCCTGCCGCTGGCGCTGCCCGGCATCCTCACCGGCACGATCATCGGCATGGCGCGCGCGCTGGGCGAGACCGCGCCGCTGCTGATGATCGGCATGCGCGCCTTCATTGCCTCGCCGCCCGGCGGCATCTCCGATCCCGCGACCGCGCTGCCGGTCCAGATCTTCCTCTGGTCCGACGAGGTCAGCCGCGGCTTCGTCGAAAAGACCAGCGCCGCGATCATCGTCCTGCTGCTGTTCCTGCTCGCGATGAACGGCTTGGCCATCTATCTCCGCAACCGTTTCGAGAGGCGCTGGTGACCGACACTGAACCCTACCGGCCCCAAGATGGCGGCACGAAATGTCAGCGTCTTCTATGGGGAGAAGAAGGCGATCGATAACGTATCGATCGAGGTCCGCCAGGAGAATGTGACCGCCTTCATCGGGCCGTCCGGCTGCGGCAAATCGACCTTCCTGCGCGCCCTCAACCGGATGAACGACACGATCGCGTCGGCGCGCGTCGAAGGGCGGATCGAGCTCGACGGCGAGGATATCTACGGCACCGACATGGACGTCGTGCAGCTGCGCGCCCGGGTCGGCATGGTGTTCCAGAAGCCGAACCCCTTCCCCAAGTCGATCTACGAAAATGTCGCCTACGGCCCCCGCATCCACGGCCTCGCCGCGAACAAGAGCGAGATGGACGTGATCGTCGAGCGCTCGCTGCGGCGGGCCGGCCTGTGGGAAGAGGTGAAGGACCGGCTGCAGGAAAGCGGCACGGCTCTGTCGGGCGGCCAGCAGCAGCGGCTCTGCATCGCCCGCGCGATCGCGGTCGATCCCGAGGTGATCCTGATGGACGAGCCCTGCTCGGCGCTCGATCCGATCGCCACCGCCAAGATCGAGGAGCTGATCCACGAGCTGCGCGGCCGCTACGCGATCGTCATCGTCACCCACAATATGCAGCAGGCGGCGCGCGTCTCGCAGCGGACCGCCTTCTTCCACCTCGGCGATCTCGTCGAATATGGCGAGACCTCGGAGATCTTCACCAATCCGCGCGAGACGCGGACCAAGGACTACATCACCGGCCGCTACGGCTGAGGAGAGCGATATGGCGACAGGCCACACGATCAAGGCGTTCGACGAGGAACTCGAACGCGCTGCGCGCCACCATCGCGGAGATGGGCGGCCTCGCCGAAGCGGCGATCCGCCGAGGCGATGGAGGCGCTCGTCAAGCGCGACGCCGACGCCGCCGCTCGGGTCATCGAGCGCGACGCGCGGATCGATGCGCTGGAGGCCGAGGTCGAGCGCCGCGCCGTCCAGATCATCGCGCTGCGCGCGCCGATGGCCGACGATCTGCGCGAAGTGGTCGCGGCGCTGAAGATCGCCGGCGTGGTCGAGCGGATCGGCGATTATGCCAAGAACATCGCCAAGCGGGTCGCAAGCGTCGAGGACAGCAAGATCAGGCCGCTGTCGCTGCTGCCCGAAATGGCGCGGATCGCCGGCGAGATGGTGCACAACGTGCTCGACGCCTTCGTCCAGCGCGACGCCGCCAAGGCGCAGGCGGTATGCGAGCGCGACGCGGCGGTGGACGATTTCTACAACTCGATCTTCCGCGCCCTGCTCACCCATATGATGGAAAATCCGCACAACATCACGCCGGCGACGCACCTGCTGTTCGTCGCCAAGAATCTCGAGCGGATCGGCGATCATGCGACCAATGTCGCCGAGATGGTCTATTTCGCCTCGACCGGCCGGCATCTCGGCGATCGGGCGAAGGGCGCGGACACGACCGAGATCAACGCCGGCCAGATCGGCGACAAGGCGTGAGCAAGGGCCGCATCCTGCTCGTCGAGGACGATCAGCGCCCTCGTCGAGCTCCTGACCTTCAATCTGCGGCGGGAGGAGTTCACCGTCGAGGCGACCGCCGACGGCGAGGATGCGTTGCTGATGGCGCGGGAAAGCCCGCCGGACCTGGTGATCCTCGACTGGATGATCGAGGGCGTCTCGGGGATCGAGGTGTGCCGGCGGCTGCGGCGGCTGCCCGAGACGGCCAACGTGCCGATCATCATGCTGACCGCGCGGATCGAGGAGGCCGACCGGGTGCGCGGCCTCGAGACCGGCGCGGACGATTATATCACCAAGCCGTTCTCGCCGAAGGAACTGGTCGCGCGGGTCTCGGCGGTGCTGCGCCGGATGCGGCCGGCGCTGGCGGGCGAGAAGCTGCGCTTATGCCGATATCGAGATGGACCTGGTGAGCCACCGACTGCGGCGCGGCGGTACGCCGATCTCGATCGGGCCGACCGAGTTCCGGTTGCTGCGCCATTTCCTCGAACATCCGGGCCGCGTTTTCTCCCGCGAACGGCTGCTCGACGCCGTCTGGGGCCGCGACAGCGAAATCGAGCTCAGGACCGTTGACGTTCATATTCGCCGTCTGCGCAAGGCGATCAATGTGACTGGCGGGCGCCGACCTGATCCGGACCGTGCGCTCGGCTGGTTATGCGCTGGATGCCGACGCGGCGGGCTAAGCGCGGGCCGAACCGAAGAACCTGATCTCCCTTACCGCGTTGTTGGGCCATCGCGGGGGAACGCTGCGCATGCGCGTCGTTCAACTGCGGCCACCATGGAGGATGATTTGATGAAAATGGCGCTACTCGCCGCCGCAATCGCCTTTGGCGGGACGGCCATGGCTCAAGACACGACGCAACCCACCCCAGCGCCGGAGGCCGCTCAGCCTGAACCAGCGCCGCCGTCCGGTCCGACGACGATTCCCCCTGACAATTCCGCGCCGCAGCCCGACAATGCCGGGACGCCCGTGATCTCGAATCCCGCACAGGCGCCGGCGGGCTTCAACCAGCCACCACAGATGGGCGGCACCGGAGTTCCAGCCGACGCGCGGCCCACCCCGCAGCCCGCGACGCAGAATTATCCGCGCTGCTCGCGCACCGTGACTGACAATTGCGTGCAGCGGGAACGCGGCAGCCCGCGCTGATCATCAGGGAGAAAAGCCGTCCATCGCGCGTTTAGCGTTCGCCCCCAAGCATCAGGAGACATTCCATGAAAAGGCTCCTTCTGGCGATCGCGCTGACCACCAGCGTCGCCGCCATCGCCCAGACCGAACAGGAAACCGCGCCAACGCCGGACGTGCCGGTCGCGACCGAGCCGATGCCGGCTCCGGACCAGTCCCTGACTCCCGCCCCGCCGCCAGCCATGACCCCGGCCCCGGCGCCCAGCGCGATGCCGTCGACGGGCCAGGTCCAGGCCCCCGGGAACACCAATCCGGAGCGTGACGCGCGTGGCATCGCCGTCATCTCGGACGCCGCGATCGTGCCGTCCGGCTATAACGGCACGCCCGCAACCACCGGCGTCGGCGGCCCGATCGTCGATCCGGCGACCGGCGAGGCGGTGAACAGCACCGACACGGCGCATCCGCCCTGCTCGCGCACGGTGACCGACAATTGCGTGCAGACCTACGAACGCGGCCGCAGCCCGCAATAACGGCACTTTGCGGCCAAGACTGAATCCCCTACTCCGCGCTCCGGTTGGCGCGGAGCGGGGGATTTTTCATGACGATTTCGTTCGAGGGCCGGGTCGCGATCGTTACCGGCGCGGGCGGCGGCCTGGGCCGCGCCTACGCGCTGGAGCTTGCCCGGCGCGGCGCGAAGGTCGTGGTCAACGATCTGGGCGGCAGCCGCGATGGCGCCGGTCACAGCGACGCCGCCGGCCGGGTGGTGGCCGAGATCGAGGCCGCCGGCGGCGCCGCGATGGCGGACGGCGGCAACGTGACCGACGAGGCGCAGATGACGGCGATGGTTGCCCGCGCGACGGAGGCCTGGGGCGGCGTCCATATCCTGATCAACAATGCCGGCATCCTGCGCGACAAGAGCTTCGCCAAGATGAGCGTCGACGACTTTCGCGCCGTCATCGACGTGCACCTGATCGGCTCGGCGGTCTGCACCAAGGCGGTCTGGGAGACGATGCGCGAGCAGGCTTATGGCCGCATCCTGATGACCGCGAGCTCGACCGGCCTCTACGGCAATTTCGGCCAGGCCAATTACGGCGCCGCGAAGCTCGGCCTCGCCGGCCTGGCCAAGACGCTCGCGCTGGAAGGCGCGAAATACAATGTCCGGGTCAACACGATCGCCCCGACCGCGGCGACGCGGATGACCGAGGATCTGTTCCCGCCCGAATTGCTCGAGCGCTTCCGGCCGGAGCTGGTCGCGCCGGCCGCCCTGTTCCTGGTCAGCGAGGAAGCGCCGACCAACACGATCCTCGGCGCCGGAGCCGGCGTCGTCCAGGCCGCTTATGTCACGCTCACCAAAGGCGCGGTGCTGTCCGAGCCGACGCCCGAGGCGGTCGCCGCGCAATGGGCGGCGATCACCGACCGGACCGGCGAGATCGTGCCCCAGGCCGGCGCCGAGCAGGCGATGACGATCATGCAGCGGCTTCAAGGTGCATGAGTGTATTGATACACTAACACACAAATGCTATGCGGCTCCGCACAGGAGGGACATAGCCATGTACAGCGAAAGCGATCTCGACGCTGCCGTCACGGCGGGCGCGCTGAGCGCCGATCAGGCCGAGAAGCTGCGCGCCTTCATCGCCGCGCGGCGGCAGACGCCGGTGGTGGACGAGGAGCATTTCCGGCTGCTGACCGGCTTCAACGACATCTTCGTCGCGATCGCCGGCGCGATCCTGTTGTTCGCGGTGGGCTGGATCGGCCATGCGATTCCGCCGAACATCGACGAGCGACGGTCCCTCCCCCTTCATGGGCCTGTTCGTCGCGGTGGCGGCCTGGGGCCTCGCCGAATTCTTCACCCGGCAGCGGCGGATGGCGCTGCCCAGCATCCTCTTCCTGCTCGCCTTCGTCGGCGGGACGTTCGCCGCCGTCGGAGCGGCGATCGCGACCGGCTTGGGCGACGACTTCTTTGAGCGGAACCAGCAAGCGGTCGGTGTCGTCCTCGCGGTCGCGGCGGCGGTCGCGGTCGGCGCGGCCTGGCTGCACTGGCGGCGCTTCAAGGTGCCGATCACGATCGCGGCCGGCGCCGCGGCGGCGGTCGGGCTCGTGCTGGCGCTCATCGCCACGACGCTGGTCGGCAACGCGATGAGCGATGCAGAGGAGCAGGCGCTGTTCAACGCGATGCATGGTGTGGCGCTCGCGCTCGGAATCGGCGTGTTCCTGTTCGCGATGTGGTGGGACGGCTCGGACCGCCGGCGCGAAACCCGCCGCTCGGACGTCGCCTTCTGGCTGCATCTGCTCGCCGCGCCCCTGATCGTCCATCCGATCTTCACCCTGCTCGGCCTCACCGAGGGCGCGGTGACGGTGATGGGCGGGGTCACCGTGGTCCTGCTCTACGTCGTGCTCGGCATCACCGCTTTGGCGGTCGACCGGCGGGCATTGCTCGTCTCGGCGCTCGCTTATGTGCTCTACGCGATCAACAGCCTGTTCCAGACCTATGGCGCGGTGGAATTGAGCTTCGCGCTCACCGCGCTCGTCATCGGTTCGGCGCTGCTGCTGCTCTCGGCCTTCTGGAGCAATGCGCGGCGGCTGGTGGTGGCGCCGCTGCCGGACGGGCTTACGCGACCGGCTGCCGGTGCTGGATCGGCCGGCCGTGGCGGCGGCCTAGAAGACTGGCCTATCGTTCGCCCTCAGCTGTCCGCTGCGTGTTGATGCGATTTATCTCGGCCTCCGACTGCATCTGCGAGTGCGAGCGGGCCGGTAGCAGCTCGTCCGGCGGCAGGCCGAGGGCGACGATGTCGTCATGATCATAGCTGCCGACCGGTTCGCGCCGGCCGGTAGCGACGACGAGGCCGACCCAGCGATAGTGATCGTAGGAGCAGGCGAGCAGATACTGGTTCGGAATGGTCGCATGGCGCCGCTCGACGCAGGCACCGACGCCGCCATAAGCAAGCGCGTTGAGCGCCGCGAGCCCCTCCGGGCTCAGCCGGGTCCACGGGGCCGGATAGTCGCGCGCCATCGGGCTCTGGCAGCCGGCCAGCAGAAGCAGCAATCCGAAGGCCGCGCACTTCATGTGCCCGTTCTAGCACAGAAGCGGCCGGCGCGCCTGTTCGGTCCCTCAGTTCCCGACCAGCTTCATGAGCCGGCGCTCGAGCGGCGCGAGGACCGGGCCGAGCTCGGGCCCGCGTCGCAGCACCTGGCCGGCCTCGCCGATCAGGACCCAGAGCCCGCCGGCGGCGCGCTGAGCGAGGCGCTTCTCGATCCGGTATTCGGGCCGCTCGGCGGCGCGGCGGAAGGCGCGGAAGCTCGCCGCATCGGAGCGGAACTCGATCGCATAATCCCTCCACAGGCCGGCGGCGACCATACGGCCGTAAAGATCGACGATGCGGTTGAGCTCCAACCGCTCGAACGTCACCTGTTTCTGATTTGACGGTCCCGGAAAGGCGAGGACCGTCCCCATCAGGCGCGGCCCCGGCCCTTGAGGTCGCGATCTCCCGCCGCACGCTGCGCGACTTCGCGCTCCTCGATCAGCTCGGCGAGCCGCTTGCGCAGCTGCTCGATCTCGCACTGGAGCAGCTCCAGCTTCTGCGTGGCGGGATCGAAAGCCTCGGAGCAGGGCGTGCCGTAAGGCAGGAAGCTTGCGCTGCTCTCCTCCGCGTTGACCAGAGTGGAGCGGGCCGGGATGCCGACCATCGTCGCGCCCGGTGGCACGTCCCTGGTGACCACCGAATTGGCGCCGACCCGCGCCCGCGCGCCGACCGTGATCGGTCCCAGCACCTGGGCGCCGGAGCTGATGATGACGCCGTCGCACAAAGTCGGGTGGCGCTTGCCGGAAACGCCATTGGTCGGGTTGGTGCCGCCCAGGGTGGCGTTCTGGTAGATGGTGACGTCGTCGCCGATCTCGGCAGTCTCGCCGATCACCGTGAAGCCATGATCGATGAAGAAGTTGCGGCCGATCGTCGCGCCCGGGTGAATGTCGATCGCGGTCAGCATCCGCGAGATATGGTTGACGAAGCCGGGCGAGGAAGTAAAGCCGGCCGACGAACAGCCAGTGGGCGACGCGATGGAAACCGAGCGCCCAGACGCCGGGATAGAGCAAGACCTCCCAGCGCGAACGCGGCGCCGGGTCGCGCGCCTTCACCGAATCGAGATAGGCCAGAAGGCCGAGCGCCATCAGCGGGTCCTTGCGGTTCGGCAACGAAGATAGGCGCGGGTTGCGGGGATTTCCAGCGTCAGCGTTTCGCCGCTTCCGCCTTCCCTCCCCGGCCCTGCCTGCGCTAGAGCCACGCTATGACCGCCGCCGAGGACGCGCAGACCGAGAAGATCACCTTGCGCCGCGAGCCGGGGGCGTTCGGGCGGGCGTGGGCGGCTTTCACAGGCTTTCTGGGCGCGATCTGGGGCTTCGTCCGCCTCATCCTGCTGCCGATCATCTGGCTGTGGCGGCGGTGGTGGGGGAAGGCGTTGCTGTTCCTCGCCGCCCTCCCCTTCATCGGCTATTTCATCCTGTGGATGATCTTCGCGCGCGGCCTGCCCTCGGCGGAGACGTTGCTCACCTACGAGCCGGCGCTGCCGACCTATGTCCGCGACATCAACGGCGAGCCGGTGCAGACCTTCGCCCGCGAGCGGCGCGTCCAGCTCGCTTATGAGGAATTCCCGCGCGACCTGATCAACGCCTTCCTCGCCGCCGAGGACCGCACCTTCTTCACCCATGGCGGCATCGATCTGCCCGGCATCTTCTCGGCGATGTGGTCGAACTTCACCAACCCCGGCCGGCCGGTCGGCGCCTCGACGATCACCCAGCAGGTCGCCAAGAACATGTTCCTGACCAACGAGGTCAGCTACACCCGCAAGATCCGCGAACTGTTCCTCGCCCGGCGCATCGAATCGGTGCTGTCCAAGGAGCAGATCCTGGAAATCTACCTCAATCAGATCTTCCTCGGCCGAAACGCCTATGGCGTGCAGGCGGCGGCGCGGGCCTATTTCAACCGCGACGTGCGCGAGCTGAGCCTGGCCGAATTCGCCTATCTCGCCATCCTGCCCAAGGCGCCGAGCAATTACGATCCGGTCCGCCATCGCGACCGGGCGCTGGAGCGGCGCAACTGGGTGCTCGGCGAGATGGCGCGCAACGGCTTCGTCACCCAGGCGCGCGCCGACGCGGCGATCCGCGACCCCGCTGGCGACGATCCAGGGCGGCACCGAGGAGCAGGTCCGCAACGTCAACGGCTATTTCATGGAGGAGGTGCGGCGCGAGCTGGTCACCCGCTTCGGCGAGAATGCCGATCCCGAGCATCCGAACAGCGTCTATGCCGGCGGGCTGTGGGTGCGGACCTCCTATGATCCCGGCGATGCAGCGCGCCGCCGAGACGGCGCTGCGCGACGGGCTGGTGCGCTTCGAGGGCGGACGCGGCTGGCGCGATTCCGGGGCTGACGATCGACGTCAACGGCGACTGGCGCTCGCGGCTCGCGGCGGCGCCGTTCGGGGCCGGTTATCCGGCCTGGCGCGAGGCCGTGGTGCTGGCGATCGGCGGCGGCGAGGCGCAGCTCGGCTTCGTCGATGGGACGCGCGGGCGATTGCCCTCCGCCAATGCGTCGATGCCGCGCCGGGGAACCGGCGGCCCGGCGTTCGCGGCGCTGCGACCCGGCACTGTGATCGCGGTCGAGCGGCAGGGCGAGACGCGGCGACACTTATGCGCTGCGCTCGATCCCGGAAATCTCGGGCGCGATCATCGCCGAGGAGGTCGGCACGGGACGGGTGCGGGCGATGCAGGGCGGCTTCGACTATCGGCTCTCCGACTTCAACCGCGCCACCCAGGCGCAGCGCCAGCCCGGCTCCTCGTTCAAGCCGTTCGTCTACGCGGCGGCGCTGGATGCGGGCTGGACGCCGGCGTCGATCATCCTCGACGGTCCGTTCTGCGTGAACCCCGGCCGATCGAATCAATATTGCTTCCGCAATTTCTCGGGCGGCTATGCCGGGCCGCAGACGATGCGTTGGGGCCTCGAGCAGTCGCGCAATTTGATGACGATCCGGGCCGCCAATTTCGTCGGCATGGAGCGGGTCAACCGCACCGCCCGGCTGATGGGGTTGGGCGAGAATTATCCCAACGTGCTGCCGGTGGCGCTCGGCGCCGCCGACACGACCGCGCAGCGGATCACCAATGCTTACGCGATCATGGCCAATAATGGCCGGGCGCAATCCTCCGACGGTGATCGATCTCGTCCAGGACCGGCGCGGACGAGTGCTGTTCCGCGCCGACACCAGGCCCTGCGACGGCTGCAACGCGGCCGACTGGGACGGCCGGCCGATGCCGCGCCCGCCGCTGCGCACCCGCCAAGTGATGGACCCGATGACCGCCTATCAGGTCGTCCATATGCTGGAGGGCGTCGTCCAGCGCGGTACCGCCACACTGCTCCGCGACCTCAATCGGCCGATCTTCGGCAAGACCGGAACGACCACTGGCCCGACCAATGTCTGGTTCGTCGGCGGCTCGGCCCAGATCGTCGCCGGCGTCTATCTTGGCTACGATCGGCCGCGGCCGATGGGCGGCTGGGCGCAGGGCGGCCGGGTCGCGGCGCCGATCTTCCGCCAGTTCGCGCAGACCGCCTTCGTCGGAATGCCGGTGCTGCCGTTCCGCGCCCCGGCCGGGATCAGGATGGTCCCGATCGATCGGCGCACCGGGCGGCGGGCGGCGGTCTGGCCCGGCCTCGACCCGCGCGCGGCGGTGATCTGGGAAGCGTTCCGGCCGGAAAGCGAGCCGCGGCGGGTGACGACCGAGGAAGAAATCGCCCAGGCGCCGCGTCAGACCACCCGCCGCGCCGCCACCGCCCGCGCCGACCGCCGCGACAGCGATTTCTTGCAAAGCCAGGGCGGGATTTACTAGGCCTACTGCCAAACAGCAGGCCGTGTCTCGGCCACGGAGAAGCCCAGAATATGCGCGCCGAAGCGCAAGCCGCCAGCGACCAGATCTATGCCGCGCTCGCCTCTGTTGCGCCGGTTCCTCGATTGGGACCGGGCGCTGAGGCGGCTTGAGGAGCTGAACGCGAAGGTCGAGGATTCGACGCTCTGGGACGACCCCAAGGCGGCGCAGGAAGTGATGCGCGAGCGGCAGCGGCTCGACCAGGCGATCGGCGCGACCCGGGCGATCGAGAAGGAGCTGGCCGACACTGTCGAGCTGATGGAGATGGCGGAGGCCGAGGGCGATTCCGGGCTGGTCGACGACGCTGTCACGTCGCTTGTCGAGCTTGCCGAGCGGGCCGAGCGCGACAAGGTCGCCGCCCTGCTCGCCGGCGAGGCGGACGCCAACAACACCTATGTCGAGATCAACGCCGGCGCCGGCGGCACCGAAAGCCAGGACTGGGCCGAGATGCTGCAGCGCATGTACGTCCGCTGGGGCGAGCGGCACGGCATGAAGGTCGAGCTGGTCGACTATCATGGCGGCGAGCAGGCCGGGATCAAATCGGCCACCCTCCTGATCAAGGGCGAGAACGCTTATGGCTACGCCAAGACGGAGAGCGGCGTGCACCGGCTGGTGCGGATCAGCCCCTATGACAGCTCGGCGCGCCGCCATACCAGCTTCGCCAGCGTCTGGGTCTATCCCGAGGTCGACGAGGACATCGACATCGAGGTCAACGAAAGCGACCTCAAGATCGACACCTATCGCGCCTCGGGCGCGGGCGGGCAGCATGTCAACACCACCGATTCGGCGGTGCGCATCACCCATCTGCCGACCGGGATCATCGTCGCCTGCCAGAACCAGCGCAGCCAGCACAAGAACCGCGCCGAGGCGCTGAAGCAGCTGAAGGCGCGGCTCTACGAGGCCGAGCTGCAGAGGCGCGAGGCGGAGGCGAGCGAGGGCTATGCGGCCAAGACCGAGATCGGCTGGGGCCACCAGATCCGCTCCTACGTCCTGCAGCCCTATCAGCTGGTGAAGGATCTGCGCACCGGCGTGACCTCGACCTCGCCCGTCCGACGTGCTCGACGGCGATCTCGACCGCTTCATGGCCGCGGCGCTGTCGCAGCGGGTGACCGGCGAGAAGGTGGTTGTCGAGGATGTCGACTAAGATGCGCGCCGCTGTTCTCGTCGCGCTCGCGCTGCTTGGCGCGTGCCGCGAACAGGAGGAGGCGAACCAGTCGACCTTCGCGGCGCCGCAGCGGCCGGTCGCGCCGATCGTCTCCTCCGCCTATCGCGACGAGGATGCGCGCGACAGCGTCGGCGAGTTCCAGTCGGTCATCCGCCTCGCCGAGATCGGCGCCGGCATGTCGATCGCCGACATCGGCGCCGGCCAGGGCTATTATACCGTCCGCCTGTCGCCGATGATCGGCCGCGAAGGCCGCATCCTGGCCGAGGACATCGTGCCCGAGACGATCCGCGCGCTCGGCCAGCGCGTCCAGCGCGAGCGGCTCGACAATGTCGCGCTTCGCCTCGGCCAGCCCAACGATCCGCAGCTGCCGGACGCGCTCGTTCGATCGCATCCTGATGATCCACATGTATCACGAGATCGCGCAGCCCTACGAGTTCCTCTGGCATCTGCGCGGCGATCTGGCGCGCGAGGGGCGCGTCGTGGTCGTCGATGCCGACCGCACGACCGACCGGCATGGCACGCCGCCGCGGCTGCTGGTCTGCGAGTTCAACGCGGTCGGCTATGAGCTGACCCGCTTCGAGCGGCTGGCGGACAGCGAATCCTATTTCGCCTCGTTCGAGCCGCGCGGGCCGCGGCCGGAGCCGCGCGACATCAGGGCCTGCGCGCTTTAGCCTCGCTCAGAGCAAGCCAAGGCGGCGGAAGCTTTCGCACTGGCCGCCGGCGAAGATAAGATGATCGTGGAGGGCGAGGCCGAGCGCGTCGCACGCCATGGCGAAGCGGCGGGTGAGCTTGACGTCCTCGGCGCTTGGACTGGGGTCGCCGCTCGGATGATTGTGGGCGATCACCAGTCCCGCCGCGTCGAGCGCCAGCGCCCGCGCGACGAGGGCGCGCATCGGCAAGGTCACCGCGCTGCCCTCCTCATCCAGCGAATCGAGCGCCAGCAGCCGGCCGTCGGCGGCGAGATATGCGGTCACCAGCCGTTCGCCGGCGGCGTCGGCGAAATGCGGTTCGAACAGATCGGCGGCATCGCGGGCGGTGAGAATCGCCATGGCGGCCGCCTGCCATGGCGGACGCGACGCCGCGCGCGGCGATGGCACCGTTACGGATGAAAATTTGGGCCATTTTGCGTTGGACGCCCGGCGCGGCCGGCCATAGCGTGAGGCGATGCGTCCCTATCTCGATCTCCTCCAACTGATCCTCGACACCGGCGTCCCGCAGCAGGACCGGACCGGCGTCGGCACGCGTTCGGTGTTCGGCCACCAGATGCGCTTCGACCTTGCCGACGGCTTTCCGCTGCTCACGACAAAGAAGCTGCATCTGCGCTCGATCATCGTCGAGTTGCTCTGGTTCCTGAAGGGCGACACCAATGTGCGCTGGCTCCAGGAGCGCAAGGTGCGCATCTGGGACGAATGGGCTGACGAGAGCGGCGATCTCGGCCCGGTCTACGGCAAGCAATGGCGGCATTGGGAGACTGCGGACGGCCGCGAGATCGACCAGATCGCCGGCCTGATCGACCTCATCAAGCGCGACCCCGCCTCGCGCCGCCAGATCGTCACCGCCTGGAACCCCGGCGAGCTCGGCCGGATGGCGCTCGCCCCCTGCCACTGCCTGTTCCAGACCCAGGTCGCGGCGGGCCGGCTCAACCTGCAGCTCTACCAGCGCAGCGCCGACATCTTCCTGGGCGTGCCGTTCAACATCGCGAGCTACGCGCTTGCTCACCCACATGCTCGCCCAGCAATGCGGGCTGGAGCCGGGCGTGTTCGTCTGGACCGGCGGCGACTGCCACCTCTATTCGAACCATCTCGACCAGGCGCGCGAGCAGCTGACGCGCGAGCCGCGCCCGCTGCCGAAATTGACGATCCTGCGGAAGCCCGCAGCGATCGACCAATATGAATATGAGGATTTCGAGATCGCCGATTACGACGCCCACCCGCACATCAAGGCCGAGGTGGCGGTGTGACGATCGTCACGCTGGTCGTCGCGCGGGCCGACAATGGCGTCATCGGCCGCGACGGCAAGCTGCCCTGGCGCCTTCCGGCCGATCTCAAGCGCTTCAAGGCGCTGACGATGGGCGCACCGATGATCATGGGAAGGCGAACGTTCGAGAGCCTTCCCGGCCTGCTTCCCGGCCGACGCCATGTTGTTCTTACGCGCGATGCGGACTGGCGGGCGCCGGGGGTCGAGATCGCGCATTCGATCGAGGAGGCGCTGGCGCTCGCCGGCGAAGGGCGCGTTTCGGTGATCGGCGGCGCGGAAATCTTCCGACTGTTCGAGCCGTTTGCCTCCGGCGTGGAACTGACCGAAATTCATGCGGACGTCGAAGGCGACACGAGCATGCCACCTTTCGATCAGACGGGCTGGCGCGAAGCGGCGCGGGAGGATTTTCCGGCCGGCGCCGATCAGCCGGCCTACAGCTTCGTCATGCTTGCTAGGGCGTCAAATTGAGTCGTACAAAGAGGACCAAATGCTGACCCGGTGATCGCCATGCGACTGATGCAAGCGGTTAGGACGTCAATGCTGGGCGCGGCCATCGTCGCATCGACCGCTTGTGGCGGCGGCGGTGGCGGTGGCGGGCCCCCTGCACCTCCCGGTGCCGTCGTGCCGCCACCACCTCCACCGCCCACGCCCCCTGCGCCGCCGCCCCCGCCGCCGCCCTTGCCGGCTGCCGGCCCCGCCCGTCCCGCCAGCGAGTGGCCGGGGTTCGTCAACCAGACGGTCGAGGAGATTTTCGCGCTCAACCCGACCTTCGCGGTTTTTCAGGGCCGGCACGATTTCGACGGGCGATTGCCGGACTGGAGCGCGGCGGGGATCCAGCGTGCCATCGATTCGATGCGCGCGATCTACAGCGCCGCGAGCGGCTTCACCGGGCTCGGCGCCGATCAGCAGTTCGAGCGCGACTATCTGCTGATGATCATCCGCGGCGAGCTGTACGCGCTCGAGGATGCGGACCTGCCGCAGACCAACCCCTATTTCTACATCGGCGCGCTCGATCCCGACGTCTATCTGTCGCGCGATTATGCCGATGCCGCGACCCGGATGCGCGCGACAATCGCCTTCCTCCGCGCCGTCCCCGCCGCTGCGACCCAGATCAGGGCGAACCTTCGAACGCCGATGCCGACGACCTTCGTCGCTTTGGCGGCAGGGTCGTTCAACGGCTACGCGACCTTCTACACCAATGACGTCCGGGCCGCGTTCGCCGGCGTCGGCGACGCGGCGCTGCAGCAGGAGCTGACCGCCGCCAGCACCGCCGCGGCGACCGCGATGACCGACCTCGCCGCCTGGGTGAACGGCACCCCCTCCACGGCGACCGGCTTCGAGCTCGGCACGGACCGGTTCGTCCGCCTGCTGGCTGCCACCGAGGGCGTCGACACCGCGCTGGCCCAGCTGCAGCAGATCGGCGAGGCGGATCTGGAGCGGAATCGCGCGGCGGTGGCCGCGGCCTGCGCCACCTACGCGCCGGGGACAACGGTTCCGGTCTGCCTCGGCCGCCTCGCCCAGAACCGGCCGAGCGACGGGCCGGTCGCCGCCGCCACCCGGCAGATCGCCGAGCTGCGCGCCTTCGTCGTCGCCAACGATCTCGTCACCATCCCCAGCAACGAGCAGATCGTTGTGCGGAACAGCCCGCCCTACCGCGCCGGAGTCATCTACATGCAGCCGCCGGGCGCGTTCGAGGTCGGCGCCTCGGCTTATTACATCCCGGCCGGCTCGGGCATTTCGGAGCCGTCGCTGCTGTTCACGACGGCGCATGAGGCGATGCCGGGGCATTTCCTGCAGTTCCTCCACGCCCGGCGGGCGCCGTCGCTGATCGGCCAGCTGTTCGTCACCGGCGGCTTCGCCGAGGGCTGGGCCCATTATGCCGAGGAGATGATGTGGGACGCGGGGCTGCGCGGCACCGCCGAGACGCGGCTCGGCTTTCTCGTCAACGCGCTGCTGCGCAATTGCCGCTACCTCGCCGCGATCGGCCTCCACACGCAGGGGATGACCTTCGCTCAGGCGCAGGCCTTGTTCCAGGACCGCTGCTACCAGGACGCGAACACGGCGGCGGCGCAGGCGGCGCGCGGCACCTACGATCCCGGCTATCTCAACTACACGCTGAACAAGCTGATGATCATGCGGCTGCGCAGCCGACTGGACCGCGACGCGCGGCGGGCGAGCGGCCTGGCGGGCATTTCACGACCGGCTGCTGAGCTTCGGCGGGCCACCGGTCCCGCTGGTGCGGGCACAGATGCTGGGCGGCGCGGCGCAGTCGGTGTTCTAGCGCCGCGATTGTCGCGGCGGCGGGGCTTGCCTATAGCCGCCGCCATGGAGCGCCTGGACGGGGGCGCGGCGGTCCCGGCCCCCTATCGCGGCGGCATCGTCGCGCTCGGCAATTTCGACGGATTTCATGCCGGCCACCAGGCGGTGGTCGGCCGCGCCGTCGCGCGCGCCCGGGCCGAGGGGCGGCCGGCTTTGGTCGCGACCTTCGATCCGCACCCGGCGCGCTATTTCCGGCCCGATCTGCCGCCGATCGGCCTGACCGACATGGACCAGCGCGCGGTGTTGTTCGCCGAAGCCGGCGTCGATGCGATGTTCGTCTTCCATTTCGACGCGGCGCTGGCGGCGGTGCCGGCGCCGGAGTTCGTCACCGACCATCTCGCCAGCCGGATCGGCGCGGCGGGCGTGGTGACCGGCGAGGATTTCACCTTCGGCAAGGGCCGCGCCGGCGATGTCGAGCAATTGAAGTTGCTCGGCCAGGCGAACGGCCTTTCGGTCGACACCGCGACGGCGGTAGTCGACGAGGACGGGACGATCTCCTCGACCCGCATCCGCGAGGCGCTGAAGGCCGGCGATTGCGCGACGGCGACCCGCCTGCTCACCCGGCCGTTCGCGATCCGCGGGCATGTCGAGCATGGCGACAAGCGCGGGCGGGCGCTGGGCTTTCCGACCGCCAATATGGGCCTCGGCGATTATCTGCGGCCGCGCTTCGGCGTCTATGCGGTGCGCGGGACGCTGGCCGGACGGGCGGATGCGTGGAGGGAGTCGCCAATCTCGGCATCCGGCCGATGTTCGCCGACGGGCGCGAATTGCTCGAGCCCTGGTTCTTCGATTTCGACGGCGATCTCTACGGCCAGTGCATCGAGGTCGCTTTGATCGCTTATCTGCGCGACGAGCAGCATTTCGACGATCTGGAGGCGCTGGTCGCGCAGGTGAAGGCGGACGCCGAGGATGCGCGAGCGGCGCTTGCCGCCAACCCTCCCCTCCCTTTCAAGGGAGGGGATTGAGGGGTGGGTCAGCGAAGCGTCGGCTCGATGCCGACGATGAGCTATGTCATCGCCGCAATTCTCTTGACGCGCAGACGCGCGCACCCACCCCGACCCCTCCCTTCAAAGGGAGGGGCTTCTCTCCTTCACAGCCCTCTCCTTCCCCGCTAAGCCCCGCCGCGCATGTCCGAAAAACCAGATTATAGAGACACCGTCTTCCTGCCGAAGACGGACTTCCCGATGAAGGCCGGCCTCGCGCAGAAGGAGCCGGCCATCCTCGCCCGCTGGGCGGAGGAGAAGCTGTACGAGCAGCTCCGGGAGGCCCGCAAAGGGCGCAAGCGCTTCATCCTCCACGACGGCCCGCCCTACGCCAATGGCGACATCCATATGGGCCATGCGATGAACAAGATCCTGAAGGACATCGTCGTGCGATCGGCGACCCTTCGCGGCTTCGACGCGCCTTATGTGCCCGGCTGGGACTGCCACGGTCTGCCGATCGAGTGGAAGGTCGAGGAGGCCTATCGCAAGAAGAAGCAGGACAAGGACGAGGTCCCGGTCGACCAGTTCCGGGCCGAATGCCGGGCCTATGCCGACAAATGGGTCGCGGTGCAGGCGGAGCAGTTCCAGCGGCTCGGCGTGATGGGCGAGTGGGACGATCCCTATCTCACCATGAAATATGAGGCCGAGGCGAAGATCTGTCGCGGAGCTGCTGAAGTTCGCCGAAAGCGGCCAGCTCTACCGCGGCGCCAAGCCGGTGATGTGGTCCCCGGTCGAGAAGACCGCGCTCGCCGAGGCCGAGGTTGAGTATGAGGATATCGTTTCGACGCAGATCGATGTGGGCGTTCGAGATCATGGAAAGCCCGATCCCGGAGCTGGTCGGCGCTTATGCGGTGGTGTGGACGACGACGCCCTGGACGATCCCGGTCAACCAGGCGATCGCTTATGGGCCCGATGTCGAATATGTTGCGATGTCTGGCACCCAACTGAAACTGATCGATACATCAGCTCCGGTCTCATCAGAAAATCTCGAGACGATTTGGGACGGCATCGTGTTGGTAGCTGGTCCGCTCCTCGACGATTTCCGAGGTAGGGCAGCTTTTCAGGCAATGGGCTTGAAACCGGTATGGCAGGGCAAAGGTTCTGAGCTCGCCGGCACCGTCGCCCGCCACCCGATGCACCATCTCGGCGGCTTCTTCGCCAAGCCCCGCCCCTTCCTGCCCGGCGAGTTCGTCACCACCGATCAGGGCACCGGCCTCGTCCATATGGCGCCGGATCATGGCGAGGACGATTTCCTGCTCTGCAAGGCGCACGGCATCGATCCGGTGTTCGCGGTCGAGGATGACGGCAAGTATCGCGCCGACTGGGCCTGGCTCGGCGGCCAGGGCAGCGTGATCAACGCGAAGTTCAACGCGCCGGACGGGCCGATCTGCTCCGATCTGCGCGAGGCGGGCGGGCTGCTCGCGGCCAGCGCCGATTTCCAGCATAGCTATCCGCATTCGTGGCGGTCCAAGGCGAAGGTGATCTTTCGCTGCACGCCGCAATGGTTCATTCCGATGGACAAGAACCTCCCCTCCCGCATGCGGGAGGGGCCGGGGGTGGGGTCTGAGGGCCAAGAAGGCCCACCCCCTAACCGCCTCCCGCCTGCGGGAGGGGTGACGTTGCGCGGGACGGCGCTCGAGGCGATCGACGACACCCGCTGGGTCCCCGAAAAATCGAAGAACCGCATCCGCGCCATGGTCGAAGGCCGCCCGGACTGGGTGATCAGCCGCCAGCGCGCCTGGGGGGTGCCGATCGCGCTCTATCTGAACAAGCAAGACCGGCGAATATCTCAAGGACGCGGCGGTCAATTCGCGGATCATCCGCGCCTTTCACGAGGGCGGCGCGGACGCCTGGTTCCAGGCGGACCATCAGGCCCTGCTCGGCAACGGCTATAAGCTCGACGATTACGAGCCGCAGAAGGACATTCTCGACGTCTGGTTCGATAGCGGATCGACCCACGCTATGTGATCGAGGCGCGCTACGGCGAGGGCGTCCGGGCCGATCTCTATGTCGAGGGCTCCGACCAGCATCGCGGCTGGTTCCAGTCGTCGCTGCTGGAAAGCTCGGGCACGCGCGGACGGGCGCCTTATGAGGCGGTGCTGACCCACGGCTTCGCGCTCGACGGCAACGGGCGCAAGATGTCGAAGAGCCTCGGCAATGTCGTCGATCCGCTGGCGATCATCCGCGACAATGGCGCCGACATCCTGCGGCTCTGGGTCGCCTCGACCGACTATTTCGAGGATGTCCGGATCGGCAAGGAGGTGCTGGCCGGCACCTCCGACGCCTATCGCAAGCTCAGGAACACCTTCCGCTACCTGCTCGGCGCGCTGGAGGGGTTCAGCGACGCCGAGCGGCTGCCGGTGGCGGAGATGCCGGAGCTGGAGCGCTGGGTGCTGCACCGGCTCAGCATGCTCGATGCGGAGCTGAAGGAAGCGGCGGAAGGCTTTGAATTCAATCGCTATGCCCGCGCATTGCAGGCCTTCGCGAACGACGACCTTTCCGCCTTCTTCTTCGATATCCGCAAGGACAGCCTCTATTGCGACGCGCCGGCGAACACGAAGCGCCGCGCCTATCGGACGGTGCTCGACACGGTCTTCCACGCGCTGGTCCGCTGGATGAGCCCCGATCCTCTGCTTCACCGCTGAGGAGGTTTGGGGGACGCGCTTCCCGGACGCCGGTTCGGTCCACCTGCTCGACTGGCCGGAGGTCGACGCTGGCTGGCGCGATGAGGCGCTCGACCAGCGCTGGGCGCTGATCCGCGCCACCCGCGAGCGCGTGACCGAGGCGATCGAGCCCCTGCGGCGCGAGAAGGTGATCGGCTCCAGCCTGGAGGCCAAGATTCTCTATCCCGATCTGGCACTCGACCTCACCGAGGAGAGCCTTGCCGATCTTGCGGAAATCTACATCGTGTCCGAAGTCGCGCCCGGCCAAAGCGATGGGATCGACGTGACGCGCACCGACAGGCGCAAATGCGGCCGCTGCTGGCGGCATTTGCCGGAAGTGACGGAAGACGGCGACCTGTGCGGGCGCTGCGAAGAGGTGGTGAATGGCTGAGGCCAGCATGAGGCAAAGCGGAGTGCGCGGCGCCTTGCGGATCAAGAACAACCGGGCGACGGCCTTCGTCGTCGCCTTCCTCGTCTTCGTCCTCGATCAGGCGACGAAATGGGTCGTCACCTATCCGCTTCAGCTGCGCCAGATGCGCGAGATCGAGATCACCTCCTTCTTCGACCTCGCTGGGTCGAGAATACCGGCGTGTCGCTCGGCCTGCTCTCGGCGGACGGCGAGATTGGGCCGCTGGCTCTTGGTCGCGATGACGGCGGCGATCGCGACCTTCGTCGCGGTCTGGCTGTGGCGCGAGAAGCGCCGCGACGACACGATCGCGCTGGCCTTGGTTCTCGGCGGCGCGCTCGGCAACATCCTCGATCGCAGCCGGCTCGGCTATGTCGTCGACTTCGCCGACCTGCATTTCGGCGAATGGCGGCCCTTTTTGGTCTTCAATGTCGGCGACGCGGCGATTACCATCGGCGTGCTGCTTTTGCTTGTCCGCGCGCTCCTGATGCGCGAAGGCAAGAGCGACACCAAGGAAAGCTGAGCCCCCATGCGTTTGTCCCCCCTTCTCCTCGCCGCGACCGCCGGCACCCTTCTCGCCGGTTGCGCCGGCGGCGGCCTCAACCGCACCCGGCCCGACGAGTTCGCGGTCGCCCGCAACCCGCAGCTGATCGTGCCGCCCGATTATGCGCTGACCCCGCCGGCCGCCGGCCAGTCCGACCCCGGCGATCCGCGTGCCCAGGCGCTGCAGGCCCTGTTCGGCGGCCCGCAGCCGCGCAGCGCGGTAGAAAACAACCTCCTCCAGCTCGCCGGCGCGGACCAGGCGGTGGTCGGCGCCCGCTCGACGGTCGGCGATCCGGACACCACGGTCGTCAACCGCGGCGCGCTCGTCCAGACGATCCTTCAGCTGCCGCAGGGCGACGGCCAGGAAGCCTCGGTCACGGTCCCGCAATAAGGGCTAGAAGCCGAGCCTGACTGACAGGACGAGCCCGGCATCGAGGCCGGGCGCGTTCGGGAGGTCCGTATCGACATAATCGAGGCCGACCTCCGTGTCCGGAAGCCCTTCGATCCGGAGCTGATGGCGTGCGCCCAGCGACCAGGCCCAATAATCCCCGAACGCGGCGGACTCCTGCCGGCCGAGCTCGGCCGAGAAGGACCAGGGCCGGAACGGGATCGCGACTTCGGCGCGGCTGTAGATATAAGCCATGTCGCGCCCGCCAGTGCCCGATTGGGACGGAGCGTAGCGCAGGCCGCCGCCGAGATTGGCCGGGCCGAGCTGATAGCTCAAAGCTGCGACCAGCTCGCCATAATCGCTGCCGCCCTGCCCGCCGGCGAAGAGCGAATAATTTCCGCCCGCCTCCAGCTCGAAGCCACCGCCGATTTGTCCCCGCCAGCCGGCGTAGAGATCGGTCTGGAGATCGCCGAGATCGCGGTTTCGATACGAATCGATGCCGCGCAATGTCGTCGCCCGCGCGCCGGCATAGAGGCCGTTGGCGTGGTAGAGGGTCAGCGCGCCGCGCGCCGCCGGGTCCTCGTCCGAGCGCGACACGCCGCGATAGCGATAGTCGGAAAGCAGCTCGATCTCGCCGACCAGATCGAGCGCGGGCAGCGCGGCCTGCTGAGCGAACGCGGGCGCAGCGAAGCAGAGGGCGGAAAGAGCGACGGAACGGAACATCGCGGCCTTCTATGGCCACAATGCTGAACCGCAACCATCGTTAGCGCTTCCTTAGCGGCGCTCCGTTTAATCTCGCCGCAATGACGCATCAGCCGCCTCCCTTCGCCCCGGCGCCGGCGGACGATCCCGGCAACCGGATCGCGCAGCTGCGCGAGGCGCTGGCGCTCGTCGAGCGGCTGGCGGGACGGCCCGCGCCGACGGACAATGGCCTCGACGAGGCGGCGCGGATCAGCGCCGGCCATGACCGGGCGCCGCCGATCGTCCGCCGCCGCTTCGACGCGCTGGCGGCGGAAAGCGCGGTCTGGACGGCGAGCGGCGTCGAGGCGCTGCTCGCTGCCGGCGAGAAGCCTTCACGCGCCGCGGCCGCGCGGCTCGCCGACACGATCCGCGCCGCGCTGGCCGAGATGCGGGCGCTGGTCGGTCAGCGGTAGCGCGCGAAGGCCGCGGCGAGGTCCGCGATCAGATCGTCGGGATCTTCGAGACCGATCTGCAGCCGAACCAGCGGCCCGCCAAAGTCGCGACGCACGGCCGTGCGCGCCGGGTGAACGGGTGAGACGAGGCTCTCATAGCCGCCCCAGCTCCAGCCGATCGGGAACAGCTCCAGCGCCTCGATGAAGCGGGCGCGGCCGGCATTGTCCGCGTCGGCGAGCGAGAAGGCGAACAGCCCCGCGGCGCCCTTGAAATCGCGCCGCCACAGCTCATGCCCGGGACAATCGGGCAGCGCCGGATGGAGAACCTGCGCGACCTCCGGCCGCCCCTTCAGCCATAAAGCGATCCGAAGCGCCGACGCCTGATGCCGCTCGAGCCGCACGCCGAGCGTGCGCAGGCCGCGCAGCGCGAGCCAGGCATCGTCCGACCCGACATTGTGTCCGAGATCGAAGGTGGTGCGCTGAAGGCGGGGGAACCACTTCGGCGTCGCGGTGACCGAACCGAGCAACAGGTCGGAATGGCCGCCGATATATTTGCTGCCTGCGACGATGCTGAGATCGACTCCCGCGGCCAATGCCGGGAACAACAGCGGCGTCGCCCAGCTGTTGTCCATCAGGGTGACGATTCCGCGCGCCTTCGCCGCGGCGGCGATCGCCGGCACGTCCTGCACCTCGAAGGTGAGCGATCCCGGGGCTCTCGACCAGCACCGCCCGGGTGCGATCGCTGAACAGGTCGGCGATGCCGCCGCCGATCAGCGGATCGTAATAACGGGTGGCGATCCCCTGCCGCTTCAGAACGCCGTCGCAAAGCCGCCGTGTCGGGCCGTAGGCGCTGTCGACCATCAGCAGCTCGTCGCCCGGCGACAGCACGGTGAGCAGCGCCGTCGAGACCGCGGACAGGCCGGTCGGATAGAGCATGGTCCCGCCCGCCCCCGGCTCGAGCTCGTTCAGCGCCTCGGCCAGCGCCCAATGATTGGGCAGGCCGTGCTGGCCGTAATAATAGGAGCCGTGCCCGTCCTTCGGCCGAGTCGATCTCGGCGACGCTGTCGAACAGCACCGTCGAGCCGCGCTAGACCGGCGGATTGACCAGACGCCCGCGCCATTCGGCGCGCCGGCCGGCGGTGACCAAGAGCGTGTCGGGCTTCAGCTCGGTTTTATCCTTGCTCATGCCGGACCCATGGCCTTGGGCGTCGCCGGATCGGCGCCCCATTCGGACCAGCTGCCGTCATAGACGCGCACGTCCTGCTTGCCGAGCAGATGGGCGGCGAACAGCACCGAGGCGGCGGTGACGCCCGAGCCGCAGGTCGTGATCATCGGCTTGCCAAGATCGACGCCGGCCTTGTCGAACTCCGCCTGCAGCGCGTCGCGCGATCCTTGTAGGTGTGGTCCGGATTGAACAGCTCCGACTGCGGCAGGCTGCGCGCGCCGGGCATGTGGCCGGAGGCGAGGCCGGGGCGCGGCTCCGCGCCTTCGCCCGCGAAGCGGCGTGGCGGGGCGCGCATCGACGATCTCGTGATCGCGCGGTGTCGAGCACGGCGAGCACCTGCGCCTTGTCCGCCACGTCGTTCGCGTCGAGCCGGGCGGTGAAATGGCCGTGGCGGTGGAGGTCGCGGCCGATGTCGAACGGCCGGCCTTCCGCCCTCCATTTCTGCATGCCGCCGTCGAGGATCGCGACATGATGGGCGCCGAAGGCCTTGAGCATCCACCAGGCTCGGGCGGCAGTGTGGAGCGGCGAATTGTCGTAGACGACGATCCTATTGCCGTCGCCGATGCCGAGGCTCTGCATCCGGCTGGCGAACTTCGCCTCGTCGGGAAGCATGTGGGGCAGCGGATTGTCGAGATCGGCGATCTCGCCGATGTCGAAGAACACCGCGCCGGGGATATGGGCGGCGATATATTCGGCCTTGGGGTCGCGATTGTCGGTCGGCAGGAAGAAGGTCGCGTCGACGACGCGCAGGTCCGGCGCGCCGAGCTCGTTCGCCAGCCATTCGGTCGACACCAGCGAGTCCATCTTCTCCTCCTAGCCCCGGCTCAGCCGAAGGTGAAGGCGAAGGCGCGCGCGCCGGGATCGAGGAACTCGATCTCGAACGTCCGCTCGCGGATCGCGCCGCGCTGCCGGACGAGCTGATAGAGCCGCTCGCCGGTGACCGCACCCTCGCCGGCCGCGTTCGAGTCCATGCCCGCGGCGGAGCCGGGCGGCTGGCCGTCGATCCGGATCCGGTAGCGGACCCGCATCCCGTTGAGGCTGCCCATCACCAGATGGAGATCGCGGGCGTGGAAGCGAAAGGCGATCCGGCCGCCGCGCGCCGTCGCCTCGGCATGCTGCTCGCGCACGATCCAGTCGCCGGCCAGCGACCATTGGTTGAGCGCCATCCGGCCGGGGAGATAGGTGCTCTGCCGGTCGCGCACCAACCCGCCCGGCGAGACGAACTGCGCCGCCCGGCGGTAGCCGAGATATGTTTCGGGCGAGCGCAGGGTGTCGCGCGCCGCCTGCGCGTTGACGCCTTCGGTGCGGACCGGCCCGGCCGTGCCGCTGGGCCGCCGTCCGGCCTCTTCCAGCAATTGGCGGATGACCCGCTCCGACTGCTCGTAGTCGCCCTCGCCGAAATGGTGGTAGCGGACGCGCCCTTGGGCATCGATGAAGTAATGGGCCGGCCAGTAGCGGTTGGCGAAGGCGCGCCAGACGGCGAACTCATTGTCGATCGCGACCGGATAGGTGATGCCGAGATCGCGCACCGAACGCTGGACGTTGGCGAGGTCGCGCTCGAAGGCGAATTCGGGCGCATGGACGCCGATCACGACCAGTCCGTCGCGCGCATAACGCTCGTGCCACGCCTGCACATAGGGGATCGAGCGGATGCAATTGATGCAGGAATAGGTCCAGAAATCGATCAGCGACGACCCGGCCGCGCAAGCTCTCGCGGGTCAGGCCCTGACTGTTCAGCCATTGGGTGATGCCGTCGAGCGGCGGCATGTCGCGCTCGACGGGCAGGTTGAGCCGGCCGTCTGCTCCTTCGCTGACCTCGCTGTTGCCGCCCGGCATCTCCTGGCCGAGACCGCCGGCGATGGTGCGCTCGATCACGTCGGTCTGCGCCGTGGAAAGACGCGCGAGATAGGTCGTGTCGAGGCCGAGCGCGATCGCGGCGACGCCGACGAGGACGAGCAGGCCGAGCGCGCGCCGCACCCACTGGCCGGCGCCGAGCGACTTCTTCATCGCCTTGAAGACGCGGCCGCCGATGAGCAGCGCCAGCGCCAGCGAGGTCGCCGCGCCGAGCGCGTAGGCGAGCAGCAGCAGGGTCGTGCTGGCGCTGGCGCCGTTCAGGGCCGCGCCGGTGAGGATCAGGCCGAGGATCGGCCCGGCGCAGGGCGCCCAGAGCAGGCCGGTGGCGACGCCGAGCAGCAGCGAACCGCCAATGCTGTCGCGCTCCTCGCCCTCGGCGCGCTCCGAGAGTCGCCCGCCCAAGCGGACCAAAGGCTGCATCGCCCGGTCGGCGAGGGTTGGGAACAAGAGGGTCAGACCGAAGAAGGCGAGCAGGATGATCGCCGCCCAGCGCCCGGCCTGGTTCGCCTGCACCGCCCAGCCGCCGCCGACCGCGGCCAGCGAGGCGACGCCGGCGAAGGTCACCGCCATCCCCGCGAGCATCGGCAGCGAACTGCGCCAAAAGGAGCGGTTCGCACGCGCGAAGACGAAGGGGAGCACCGGCAGGATGCATGGCGAAACGATGGTGAGAACGCCGCCCAGATAGGCGACCAGGAGAAGCAGCATCATGACCCTTTCGGCTGGCGCCGGGCTTCCCCGACGCCCACTTCATCCCCTGCGCCTCCGCTCATGCGCTAGAAGCGAAAGAATGATCCAATGCTTTTTCCTTCGGGCGACGATAACTCGCGCCTGTCGCCGCTACATCACGCCGGGAAACGCACCCCCGTCGATCAGCAGGCTCTGTCCAGTGATATAGCCAGCCTGTGCCGAGCAAAGGAAAGCACAGGCGGCGCCGAATTCGGCCGGATCGCCGAAGCGTTTCGCGGGAATGCTCTGTTCGCGCTGGGCGCGGACATCGGCGACGGCGCGGCCGGATTGGCGGGCCTGATTGTCGACCAGAGCCGCGATCCGGTCCGTGTCGAAGGCGCCGGGAAGCAGATTGTTGATCGTTACATCGGCGTGGGCGACGGTGCGGGCGATGCCGGCGACGAAGGCGGTGAGGCCAGCGCGCGCGCCGCTCGACAGCTCCAGCCCGATCAGCGGGGCCTTCACCGAACCCGAAGTGATGTTGACGATCCGGCCGAAGCGGCGCTCGACCATCCCGTCGAGCACGGACCGGATCATCAAGGCGGGCGCGATCATGTTCGCCTCCAGCCCGGCGATCATCTCGTCATGGCCGATGGCGCGGAAATCGCGCGGCGGCGGGCCGCCATTGTTGTTGACCAGGATATCGATGGCCGGGAAGGCGGCAAGCAAAGCGGCGCGACCGTTCTCGGTCGACATGTCGCCCGGAACCGCGATCACCTCGGCGCCGGTTTCTACCGCGATCTCGTCGCGGACGCGGGCCAGCAGATCGACATCGCGGCCGTTGATCGCGACCCGCGCGCCGGCCCGCGCCAGCTCGGTCGCGCAGGCGCGGCCGAGACCGCGGCTCGACGCACAGACGATCGCTGTCCGGCCGGCGATGCCGAGGTCCATCTATCGGCCCTGAATGAAGGCGCGAACGTCGCGGCTGAGTGCCACGCGGTCGTCGTCGCGGACGTACATCATGTGGCCGGAGCCGTAATAACGGAACTGGATGCGCTCGCGCGGGGTGCCGGTGCGCGACAGCGCATATTCGGCGGCGAAGAAGGGCGTGGCGAAATCGTAATAGCCCTGGCCGACGAAGACGCGCAGCCCGCCATTCTCGCGCAACGCCCGGCCGATATAGGGCGCGACGTTCAGATAGACGTCGTTGTCGCGGCCGCCGCCGATCCGCCAGTCCCACTGCCCGACCGGGCCGATCGTGACGTAGGAGCGGTCGGTGCGAAAGCCGAGCACCTCGCGCAGATGCTGGTTGACCGCGGCCGTGTAGCCGGCGTCGATGCCGTAGAAGCTCGGATCATTGTCCGGCTCCTCGCCGGCGCTGTCGAAATCGCGGCCGGTGTAGCGGCTGTCGAGCCGGCCCACCGAAAGGCCGCGGTCGCGCAGCAGCTCGCGATAAAAGCGGGACGGGGTGACGCGCAGGTCGGTCCGCTCGAGATACTCCTCGGACAGGCCGGTGAAGCGGGCGAGTTCGCGCCGGACCTGCGTCCGCTCCTCCGCCGGCAGCGCCGTGCCCTGCACCAGCGCGTGGAGATAGGGGCCCATCGCGAAGCGCCGCGCCTCCTCGACGAACGCCTCGACCGAGCTCGCCTGGGCGCGGCCATGATAAAGCGCCGTCGCGGCCATCGACGGCAGGTTGAGGACATGGGTCATTTCGTTGCCCGGCGTGTCCGCCCCGGCGCCGAGATCGAGCACGGTCGAAATCAGGATCAGGCCGTTCAGGGCGACATCGTTGAAGGCGCCTTCGAGCTGGTTGACGACCGCCGCGGTGCGCGTCGTCCCATAGCTCTCGCCGCCGAGGAACTTGGGGCTGTTCCAGCGGCCATTGTCGTTGAGCCACTGGCGGATGAACTGGGCGATCGAGCGGGCGTCGGCGGTGACTCCCCAATAATCCTGCGGATTGGTGTCGCCGAGCGCATGGCTGAAGCCGGTGCCGACCGGATCGATGAAGACGATATCGGTGACATCGAGCAGCGAATCCGGATTGGGCACGATTGGATAAGGCGGCGCGCCGTCGTCGGTGCCGTTCGAGGGGATGGCGACGCGGCGCGGACCGAAGGCGCCCATGTGCAGCCAGACCGAGCCGGAGCCGGGGCCGCCGTTGAACAGGAAGGTGACCGGCCGGTTGGGGTTGCGCGGCTCGGCGACGTAGGAGGTGTAGAAGATCGCGGCGCGCGGCGTGCCGTTGTCGGCGCGGAGGAAGATCTCGCCGGCGGTGGCCGTGTAGTTGATCCGCTGGCCATTGAAGGTGCCGCTGTGTCGGGTGACGGAAACCTGAGGCTCGCGATCGGCCGGCGGGCCCTTCGGCGCGGCGGCCTTGTCGGCGGGCGCGGCCGGTGGTTGCGCCATCACTGCGCCGGCGAGGGTGAGGGCGAACGCGGTGAGTATCGCGAAACCGGGCTTCGACACTAAGGAGTCCTTTCCTGGGGCCGGGCGAAGCGGCGGAAGAAGCTATCCCGATTCCAGCGCGGCCGCTCGTTCGCGTTGGCGACGCGCAGCGCCAGATCGGCGATGAAATCGTTGAGCCGCACCGAATCCTCGCGCTGCACCGGCTGGGCGAGATCGTCGGACGGCATGTGGTACCGGTTCGACCGCCACTCCGCCTCGATCGCCGCCTCCGGCGTATTCGCCGCAAAGCCGAACTTGAACGACAGTGCCGGAATGCCTTGCTCGATGAAGCTGTATTGGTCCGAGCGGACGAAGGCGTTGCGGTTGGGGAAGGCATCGGGGGTCAGCGGAAGCCCGCGCGCCGCGCCGACCGCGCGCGCATCGGCGCCCAGGCTGCTTTCCTCCGCGCCGAGCACGTTGATGCTGGTCAGCGGGAAGATCGGCAGCGCCATGTCGTAGTTCAGATTGGCGACGATCGAGTCGCGCGGCACGCTCGGCTGGCGTGCGAAATAGCGCGAGCCGAGCAGCCCTCTTTCCTCCCCGGTCAAGGCGATGAACAGGATCGAGCGGCGTGGCCGGACGCGGGCGTGGCGATAGCGGGCGGCGATGTCGAGCAGAGAAGCGACGCCGGCCGCGTTGTCGAGCGTGCCGTTGTGGATCGCGTCGCCGGCCTGCGACCCGATGCCCAGGCCGTCGAGATGGGCGGTGAGCACGACATGCTCGGCAGCGAGCGCGGGATCGCTGCCGCGCAGGCGGCCGACGACGTTCGCCGAAGTCAGACTGCGGCCGTCGGTCGCGACTGTCGCGCGCAGCGACTGGTTGAGCGCGAAGCCGGGGACCGGGCGCGAGGCGTCGGCCAATGCCGCGATCTCGGCATAGCTGTGGCCGGAGCGGGCGAAGAGTCGTCCGGCGGCGGCCGGGCTGACCCCGCCGCCGAGCAGCGGACCGCGGTCCTGCAGCGCCGGATCGGCGAAATACATGCCGGGCTGGCGGGAATAGACCGGCGCGGTGCGCTCCCAAGGCGCCTCGGCCTGACGCGTCGTCGTGACCGCGATCACACCGACCGCGCCGCGCTCGACGAGCAGCCGCCCGCGCTCCTCGCGGGCATGGCTCTTCAGCGCGCCGGAAATGTTCGCCGGGCCGCCGCTGATCACCACCGCGACGGCGCCGCGCAGATCGACGCCGGCGAAATCGTCATGGCCGGCCTCGGGAATGTGCAGGCCGTAGCCGATGAACACGAGCCGGCCCTCGATCCGCTCCGGCGGCGGGCTGCCCCGGACGCGGAAGTAGATGTCGTCGGGCATGTTGAGCGGCGTCGCCTGCCCGTCCGCGACCAAGGCGGCCGAGGACCGATCGAGAATGATGCGCCGCTCCTCGAAGGCGACCGGCTGGAACCAGCCTTCGGTGCCGGCGGGTTGCAGGCCGAGCGCGGCGAAGCGGTCGGCGACATAGCGGGCGGCGCGATCATAAGCCGGCGAGCCGGCGGCGCGGCCCTCCATGCCGTCGTTCGACAGCGCCTCGACGTCCGTCCACCAATTGGCGGCGCGGGTCTCGATCGGCATGCGGCGCGGTCGGCGCAGGCGGCGACAAGAAGAACAGGGCGGCGAGGGCCGCCAGACGCTTCACGATCATGGTCTCTCCACCGCCAGCACGCCGAGCCGCGTGAGCACCTCCAGATATTCCTGCACTTCCTCGATCGGCGCATCGCCGACCGTGGCGGCGAGATCGTCGCGGATCTCGCCGACGCTGCGCCGCCCGTCGACCAGGTTCAGCGCCTCATAGCCGAAGCTCGGCCCCTCCCCGTCCGGCTCGCGAGCGAGCAGGCGCGGCCGGGTCAGGCCGGCGCGGGCGAGGCGATCGTCGAACCAGCTATAGCCGAAGCCGTCCATCGGCCCTTCGCGCAGGACGCGGCGATAGACGGGGCCGACGTCGCTTGGCGCTCCAACAGATTTTCAACCGTCTGCCGCCCTCCGGACGGGAATCCCAAATCTCTCTAGCGAAGCGATGACGTCCAGATCGCTCTGTCCCTCCCGAGTCCGATAGCAGCCCAGCGCGACGATCTCGGGCGACTTAGCGGAGAGTGGCTGCGCCAACGACGAGCGTTTCGTAGGTGCGCCCGTATTCCGATGTTGATCAGGAGCTCGGGCTCGTCGCGCTGACGATAGATTCGCCAGAAAATATCCCGACGCCGCCGCGATGAAGATCGCGCGGCGCATCTTGGTCGGATCGAGATTGTCCGGCACGTCGCGCTGGGTGTGAATATAGCGGTCCGGCCAGTCGGCGATGTAGATGATCGGGTACGCGGTAGCTGCCCTCCGCCCAGACCTGATGGTCGCTCCCCATGTTGAAGCCGCCGACCTCCGCCTGGAGCGCGTCGCGGCCGCCCTGCGGATCGACCAGCGGCATGTGCGCCTCGCCGGTGCTCGCGAAGCGCAGCGACTGGGCGTTCACATAATCCGCGAAGGCGAAGCCGACATCCGAGACGAAGCTCGGCAGGCTGGGCGGCGAGCCGTGGACGCGCAGGATCGAGCCGGTCGTCTCGTGCCGGCCGCCGATCATGTCGAGATGGATCGTCGCCAGCGTCCGCCGGGCGAATTCGGGCCGGGCGTTGAGGAGCGCGATCGTACCCTCGATCTCGCTCGGCCAGATGAAGCGGATCGTCCGCTCGGGCCGCGGCAGCGCGCCGCTCGCGATCAGCCGCTGGAGAGTGCGCGCCACCTCCAGGATGCCGGCACAGCCGCTGGCATTGTCGTTCGCGCCCGGCGAGGGATGATCGAGGTGGCAGGAATAGACGATCTCCTGATCGGCGCGGCGGCCGGGGATGGTCGCGGTCGGGATCAGATAGGCGGCGGACCTGCGCCCGGCGTCGACCTCGGCCCGCAGCCGCACCGTCTCGCCGCGCCGCAGCCTGTCCTGCCAGGCGCGGGCGCGGGCGGGCGAGACCATGAAGGCGAAGGTCGGGCGTTCGGGAAAGGTCTGCAAATGCCCCCAGCGGACCAGGCTCTCGTCCTCGCCCCACCAGGCGGTGCGCTGGTTCTGCGCCCAGGAGACGATGCCGGCCGCTCCGCGTGCGAGCGCCAGCTGCTCGACCGCCTCGGGCTGCGATGAGGTGAGGACGAGCCGGCCGCGCACGTCGCGATTGGCATAGTCCGCATCGCTCGTCCCCGCGCCGATATCGACCAGCTCCGCCTCGGCGCGGCCGGAGACGCTGTCCTGCGCAAGGCTGATCGGCTGCTCGGCCCAGGAGGCGATGCGGATCGAATCGACCCAGCGCTCGCCGTCGCGGCGCTGCTCCCAGAGCTCGGCGAAACGCGCGTTCCAGGCCGGGCGCGAGCGTTGCGTGCCGTAGAAGACGCGGCCGTCCGCCGGCAGCGAGATGATCTCGACATTGGTGAGGCCATAGTCGCGCAGCCGGTCCCAGATCGCATCGGCGGCGGCGCGAAAGCCGGCCGAACCGCGCATCCGGTGATGCTGCGACAGCGTCCGAACCGTCCGCATCGCCATCGATCCCGACACTTCCTCGCCGATCACGCGCGACTGGGCCGGCGGCAGCAAGGGCGCGTCCTGCGAGGGGCGCACTTGCGCCGACGCGGCGGCGGGGCACAGCGCTGCGACAAGGACGAACGCGCGGATCAATATTCGGCCCTGCGGAGCGCCCGCCTCATGTAGAATTCGCTGTAGAAGGCCGAGGCGAAGGCGGCGGCCGGGGTCGCGACGATCGCACCGATCAGGCCGAAGGCGAGCGCGAAGGCGACGGTGAAGAAGATGATCATCACGGGATGGATTGCCATCGTCTCGCCCCTGATCTTCGGCGCGACCACGCTGCCCAGAATCTCGTTGCTGGCGAAATAGAACATGCCGACCCAGAAGGCCTGCATCGGCCCGTCCGCTAGCGCGATGAGCATTGGCGGGGCGGCCATGATGTAGCCGCCGATGCGCGGGATGAAATCCGAGAAGAAAGCGAGCGCCGCCCAGACCAGCGCTCCCGGCATGCCGAGCCAGGTGAGGAACAGGAAGACCAGCACCGCCTGGATCGCGCCCACGACGAGGCTCGCCTGCGCCCAGCCGATCACCGCCTTGGTGGCGCGGCGATAGGCCCGCATGCCGGCGGCGCGATAGGCGCGCGGCAGGCTGCCGACATAACCCTTCAGAAGCGGCATCGGATCGAGGACGATGTAGACGATCGTCGACAGGAAGATGATCAGCAGAGCCGCGAAGCCGAGCAGCGAGAGCGAAAGCGCGCTGACGCCGGCGAAGAGGCCGATCGCCGCGCCGCCGACATCGGCGCTCCCCGGATCGAAGCGGGCGAAGCGCTGCAAATCCGGATAGTTGGCGAGCATCGCGTTCACCTCGCCCTCAACCTGCTGGACCAGGCGGGGGAGATTGTTCGCCAGTACGACGATCTGCTCGACGAGGCGCGGGATGACCAGCGCGCAGATCAAAGCGATCACGCCGAAAAAGAGCAGCAGCGTGAGGATCGCGGCGCGTCTGCGCGGCACGCCCTTCGCCACGAGCCAGTCGACCGCGCCGGACAGCGCGATCGCGACGACGATGGCGAAGAACAGAAGCAGGATCGCTCCGGCGACGGTGTAGAGGAACCAGAGCACGATCACCGCGGCGGCCGCCGCCAGCACCAGCCCGATCGCCGAAGCGGGCGTCGGCGGCGGCAAGGTGCGAGGCGGCTGGACCATGGGCCGCGAACCTAGCCAAGCCGCGCAGCTTCGCCAGCCCTTTTTCGGCGGATGGCGTTGGTCTAGTGCGTCGCCATGACGTTGACCCATCTCGGCCGGCCCAGCCCGCTGCCCGCTTCCCCCGAAGAAGCAGTGCTGGACTATGTGCCCAATCCGCGCACCGGGGCGCTCTACCTCGTCCGTTTCGCCGCGCCGGAATTCACCTCGCTCTGCCCGGTCACCGGCCAGCCGGATTTCGCCCATCTCGTCATCGATTATGCGCCCTATGAGACGATCGTCGAATCCAAGTCGCTGAAGCTGTTCCTTGCGAGTTTCCGCAATCATTGCGGCTTCCACGAGGACGTGACGGTCGGCATCGGCCAGCGGCTGGTGGACGAGCTGCAGCCCAAGTGGCTCAGGATCGGCGGCTATTGGTATCCGCGCGGCGGCATTCCGATCGACGTGTTCTGGCAAACCGGCGCGCCGCCCGAGGGGCTGTGGCTGCCGGACCAGGGTGTCGCGCCCTATCGCGGCCGGGGCTGAGCCTTGGCCGCGACGTCCGCCGATCCGCAGAATATCGTCATCCACGGCGCCGGCGCGATCGGCTGCTGGATCGGCGGTTGCTGGCGGGCCTGGGGACTGCCGGTGTCGTTCATCGGCCGCGCCGGGGTCCAGCGCGAGATCGCCGACAACGGCCTGACCCTGACCGACGGCGTCGGGCGGCGGATCGAGCTCAGGCCCGACGAGGTCGACTTCTCGATCAATCCGAAGCAGCTCAAGCGGGCCGACGTCATCGCGCTCTGCGTCAAGAGCACCGGCACCGCCGACGCCGCGAAGGAGATCGCCAAGCACGGCCGCAAAGGCGCGACGGTGATCAGCTTCCAGAACGGGGTCAGCAATGTCGAGACGCTGAAGGCCGCCCTGCCCGGCTTCAACGTGCTCGCCGGCATGGTGCCGTTCAACGTCGCGGCGATGGGCAACGGCCGCTGGCACAAGGGCGTCGCCGGCGATCTGTGGGCCGAGGATCATGCGGTCACCCGCGCGATCAAGGCGCGGGTGGGCGAGAGGCCCGGCAAGCTGATCCTTTCCGACGACATGGTCGGGGTCGCCTGGGGCAAGCTGCTGATCAACCTCAACAACGCGGTGAACGCGCTGTCCGGCAAGCCCCTGCTCGAGCAGCTCTCCAGCCGCGACTATCGCCGCGTCTTCGCCGCCTCGCAGATCGAGGCGCTGGAGATCCTGAAGGCGGCCGGGATCACGCCGGCCAAGCTCGGCCCCTTCCCGCCCAAGCTGCTGCCGCACATCATCGGCGCGCCGGACTGGATCTTCCGCCGGCTGGTGCTGAAGGTGCAGAAGATCGACGCCAAAGCGCGCTCGTCGATGGCCGACGATTTCGCCGCCGGACGGATGACCGAGATCGATTTCCTAAACGGCGAGGTCGTGCGGCTCGCGCACAAGATCGGCAAATCCGCGCCGGTCAACGAGACGATCGTCGCCTTGGTCAAGCAGGCCGAGGTCGGCGTCGAGCTGGCTTGGAGCGCGGAGGATCTGCGCCGCTACGTGCTGCACGGGCATCGCGGCGCGAAGGGCTTCGGCTACTGACTTTCATTTGACAGCGGCCCGGCCAGACGGCAATCGCCGCGCGGGGACACACGCAACAAGGGGCAGTTCATGCGCCGCTTTCCGCTCGTCTCCACGCTTTCGCTATCGATCGCCCTCACCCTCCCCGCTTGCGACCCCGCACAGCGCTCCGCGCCTGTGGCGGCATCGGCGGCTCCGGCGCGGCCCGAGATTCCCACTCAATTGCCGCGCAATGTCCGGCCGCTCCATTATTCGATCAGCGCCCAGCCCGACGCCGCCAATTTGCGCTTCTCCGCGTCGGTGCTGATCGAGATCGAGGTGCTTGAGGCGACCGATACGATCACGCTGAACGCCGCCGAGCTCGACATCTCCTCGGCCACGCTGGACGGTCAGGCGCGCGGCCGGGTCTCGACCGAAGCCGACGCGCAGACCGCGACCTTCCGCTTCGACTCGGCGATCGCACCAGGCCGCCACCGGCTGAATGTGGATTATGCGGGCCGGATCAACACCCAGGCCGCCGGCCTGTTCGCGCTCGATTACAATGCCGATGACGGCAGCCCGCGCCGCGCGCTCTTCACCCAGTTCGAGGCGCCGGACGCGCGCCGCTTCTTCCCGGGCTGGGACGAGCCCAATTTCCGCACGCCTTATGATCTCGCCGTGGTCGTGCCGGCGGGCCAGCAGGCCGTGAGCAACATGCCTGAGGCGGGACGCGAGGCGCGGCCGGACGGCAGCTCTGTGATCCGCTTCCAGACCAGCCCGGCCATGTCGTCCTACCTTCTGTTCCTCGCGGTCGGCGAGTTCGACCGGATCACGACCACGGCCCGTGGCGGCACCGAGATCGGCGTCGTCACCCGGCGCGGCGCGGGCGAGCAGGGCCGCTTCGCGCTCGAAAGCTCGGCCCGGATCGTGCCCTGGTTCAACGACTATTTCGGCACGCCTTATCCGCTGCCCAAGCTCGACAATATCGCCGGCCCCGGCAGCAGCCAGTTCTTCGCCGCGATGGAGAATTGGGGCGCGATCTTCTCGTTCGAGAACATCCTGCTCGTCGATCCGACGATCACGACCGAGGCGCGCCGCCAGGACATCTTCAAGGTCGCGGCGCATGAAATCTCGCACCAATGGTTCGGCAATCTCGTCACCATGGCGTGGTGGGACGACCTTTGGCTCAACGAGGGCTTCGCCTCCTGGATGGCCACCCGCGCGACGGTCTCGCTGCATCCCGAATGGGAGCCGCTGCTAGACCGCGTGCGCATCCGCGAAGAGGCGATGACGCCCGATTCGCTGTCGACCACCCACGCCGTCGTGCAGCGCATCCAGACCGTCGAGCAGATGAGCCAGGCGTTCGATTCGATCACCTACGACAAGGGCGAGGCGGTGATCACGATGCTGGAGGACTTCGTTGGCGACGATGCCTGGCGGAATGGCGTGCGGGCCTATATCGCCCGGCATCGGCTCGGCAACACGGTCACCGACGATCTGTGGCGCTCGATCGAGCAGGCCGCCAACCGGCCGATCACCGCGATCGCCCGCGATTTCCTCAACCAGCCGGGCATTCCGCTGATCCAGGTCGAAAGCGCCCGCTGCGTCGACGGGCAGACGCAGGTGTCCTTCCGCCAATCGCGGTTCAGCCGCGATGATCGGGCCGCCCAGTCGCCGGTCTGGCGGGTGCCGGTGGTCGCCGCAGCCGGCGGCCGGGAGGCGCGGACTTTGATCGAAGGCGGCGCGGGGCAAGTCGCCGTGCCCGGCTGCGGCCCGCTCGTCGTGAACTATGGCCAAGCCGGTTACTATCGCACCCTCTACGCGCCCGAGCTGCGGGCGCGGCTGACCGAGAATTTCGCCGGACTGCGACCGCTCGACCAGCTTGGCCTGATCGAGGACAATTGGGCGCTCGGCCTCGCCGGCTATCAGTCGCCCGCCGTCGCGCTCGACATGGCCGCCGCCGCTCCCGCCGATGCGAACAGCAAGGTGCTGGAGCGGATCGCGGGCGTTTACGCGCAGGTCAACGGCATGCTCGCGCGCGACGAAGCGCGCCGGGCCCGCTTCGCCCGCTACGCCAATGCCCGGCTCGAACCCGCGCTCGACCGGATCGGCTGGAGCCCGCGGGCGACCGAGCGGCCGAACGACGCCATCCTTCGCGGCGTGCTGATCGGAACGCTGGGCGCGACGCGCGACCCGATTGTCGTCGCCGAGGCCAACCGCCGCTTCGACGCCAATGATCCTTCGGTGACATCCGGGCCGCTGCGCCAGACGATCCTGGGCGTCGTCGCCCGCAACGCCGACGCGGCGCGCTGGGAGCGGCTGCGGGTGATGGCGCGGGACGAGCGCAATCCGCTGGTCCGGGTCGAGCTCTACCAATTGCTCGGCCGCGCCTATGACGAGACGCTGGCGCGCCGGGCGCTGGAACTGGCGATGACGCCCGAGCCGGGCGCGACCAATTCGAGCCAGATCATCGGCTCGGTCGCCGGCGCGCATCCCGATCTCGCCTTCGATTTCGCGCTCGCCAATCGCGAGCGGGTCGAGGCGCTGGTCGATGTCTCGTCGCGCTCGCGATTCCTGTCGGGACTCGCTGCGGGCTCCGCCGATCCGGCGATGATCGACAAGCTCACCGCTTATGCGGCGCGCTACCTGACACCGCAGTCGCGCGCCCCGGCTGACCGCGCCATCGCCGCGATCCGCGACCGGATCCGCGTGCGGACCGAGCGGCTGCCGGAGATCACGCGCTGGCTGGAGGCCCGGCCCGGCTGACCGCACTCTCAGCGATAGGTTGCGATATCCTCCGCCGCGCTCTCCGGCCCTGCCGTGGGAGGTGCGCCGCGCACCAGCCTGCGGGTGACGCTATAGGCAAAGGCGATCAGCCCGAAGAAGAGCAACGGCGCCAACCACAAAGCGTAGGTCTCGAAATGCTCGCCCATCAGCGCGAGCGGGGCGTCGTTCGGCGGGATCGGTGACTCGCGGTTGGCCCAGGCAAGGATGCCCGCATAAGCGACACCGAACAGGCTTTCGCCGACGATCAGTCCGGTCGCGGCGAGCACGCCCATCCGTTCGGCGAATTCGGGATTGGCCTGGCGCTTGGCCCAGCGATTGTAGAGATGCCCGATCACAGCGCCGACCGGGATGAGCAGGGTCAGCGCCATCGGCAGATAGATGCCCATGCCCACCGCGAGCGGCGGCAGCCGCATCTTCTTCGTTTTGCCCAGAACTTCGTCGAGAATGATCACGCCGACGCCGATCAGGATGCCCAGACCGATCAGGTTCCAGTTGATATCGCCGCCAAGCACCCCCGCCGCGATCGACGAGATCAGCGCCGCCTGCGGCGCCGCCAGCGCATTCGGGCCGGCGTCGGGCATGCCGACGAACCCCAGCGTGTTCTTGAGCAGATCGAGCACGAGCGGGATGACCAGCGAACCGAACACCACGCCAAGGACGAGCGCGACCTGCTGCTTCCACGGCGTCGCGCCGACAAGCTGGCCAGTCTTCAGATCCTGAAGGTTGTCGTTCGAGATCGTCGCGATCGAGAAGATGATCGCCGTGATGAACAGCGCGTAGGCGATCAGCGCGTTGGTGCGCGCGTCGTCCACCTGGTGGCCGAAGATCAAAACGAGCAACACCGACGCGCCAAGCACGGCGAGGATACCGACCCCCGAGACCGGAGAATTGGACGCCCCGATCAGCCCGGCCATATAGCCGCAGATCGCCGCGATCAGCAGCCCGACCACGATCAGATAGAGCAAGGAGCCGCCGATCACCGCGAGCGGATTATCATGGACCGGGCCGCCCGCCGAGAAGGTCCAGAGCAGCCATGCGATCGGCACGAGCGTGGCGAGCGAGACCAAAGCGACGACGCCGATCGGCAAATCGCGCTCGGTGAGGTCGAGCGCCTCACCGCTTTGGCGCGCGCGCGAAGCGGCAAGCGCCGAGCGCAGCCCCGCAATGATCGGGCCGATGATTTTAAGCAGCGACCAGATCGCCGCGACGCCGATCGTCCCCGCGCCGACGAAGCGCACTTGGCCACGAAAGGTGCCGCCGACCAGTCCGTCGACACCACCCGAAATGTCCCCGCCCGACGCAAAATAAGGCACGAGGATCGTCCATGAGACCAGCATCCCGAAGAACATGGCCGCGCCGACCGAAATACCGACGAGGTGCCCGACGCCGATCAGCAGCATCGACCAACTTGTGGAGAAGCCCGTCGCGGTGCCGCCCACCGCGAAGTTCCGGCCCGCTTCTTCTGCCACAAGCTTCGTCCTGGCAAGCAGCGCGAACGCGCCCGAGAAGAGCGAACCGAGGATGAGGACGCGCAGCCCCTTGGCGTTTTCAACGTCGCCGACGGCCGAGTTCGAGCCCACCTTGAGCACTTCGGCGGCGGCGACGCCCTCGGGGTAGGGCAGGTCCGTTCCGGTCACGAGCGCGCGGCGCAAGGGAACCGAGAACATCACACCGAGCACGCCACCGGTGATGCAGACCGCTACCGTGGTCCAATAAGGGAAGCCCGACCACCAGCCGACCATGATCAAGCCGGGCAGCACGAAGACGATCGCGGCGAGCGTTCCCGCCGCGCTGGCGATCGTCTGGACGATATTGTTCTCGAGGATGTTCGCGCCCCGGAAGAAGCGCAGGATCGCCATCGAAACCACCGCCGCGGGGATCGAGGTCGCGAAGGTGAGGCCGACCTTGAGCCCGGCATAGACGTTCGCGGCGGTGAACAGGATGGTGATTACCGCGCCGAGCAGCACGCCCCGCAAGGTAAATTCGCGCATGGCTGCGGGTGTTAGGGGGGACTGAGAAGCCATGCGAAATTCTCCTGTCAGCCAGCGTTAGCGACCCCTGAACAAGCCGCCGAGAATGCCGCGCACGAGCTGACCGGCGACGCGGTTGATCAGGCTGCGCTGCACCGAGCGGCCGAGCTGGCGAGTGATGTCCTCGACCATGCCGGGATTGCGGCGGGCCTCGCGCTCCTGCCGCTCCTGCTCGCGCTGTGCCTGGATCTGCTCGCGCTGCGCCTGCTGCTGCGCCTTGGCGGCATCGGCCGTCGCCTGCGCCTGGGCGGCTGCCTGTGCTGCCGCGTTGGCGCGGCCGGTCAGGATCTCCTCGGCGCTCTCGCGATCCACGGCCGTGTCATATTTGGTGCCGACCGCCGAGGTGGAGCGGATGATCGTCCGCTCCTCGGCGGTCAGCGGACCGACGCGCGAGCGCGGCGGCCGGATCAAGGTGCGCTCCACCGGCGTCGGCGCACCCTTCTCGTCGAGCACCGAGACCAGCGCTTCACCGGTCTTCAGCTCGGTGATCGCGACCGCGACATCGACATTGGGGTTGGTGCGGAACGTGTCGGCGGCGGCGCGGATCGCCCGCTCGTCCTTCGGCGTATAGGAACGCAATGCGTGCTGGACGCGGTTGCCGAGCTGGCCAGCGACATTTTCCGGAATATCGACCGGATTCTGGGTGATGAAATAGATGCCGACCCCCTTCGAGCGGACGAGCCGGACGACCTGCTCGACCTTCTCGAGCAACCCCCTGGGCGCGTCGTCGAATAGCAAGTGCGCCTCGTCGAAGAAGAAGACGAGCTTCGGTTTCTCGGGATCGCCGATCTCGGGCAGCTCCTCGAACAATTCGGACAGCAGCCAGAGCAGGAAGGTGGCGTAGAGCCGCGGGCTCTGCATGAGCTTGTCGGCGGCGAGGATGTTGACGGCGCCGCGGCCATTCTCGTCGACGGTCATGAAATCGGCGATGGCCAGCGCCGGCTCGCCGAAGAACTGGCCGCCGCCCTGGCTCTCGAGCTGGAGCAGCTGGCGCTGGATCGTGCCTACGGTCGCCCTGCTCACATTGCCATATTGGGCGGTCAGCGTCGCCGCCTGCTCGGCGCAATAGACCAGCATCGCCTGCAGATCGTCGAGGTTGAGCAGCAGCAGACCCTGCTCGTCGGCGAGGCGGAAGGCGATCGAGAGCACGCCCTCCTGAGTCTCGTTGAGTCCCATCAGCCGGGCGAGCAGCAGCGGCCCCATCTCCGAGATGGTCGTCCTGATCGGGTGACCCTGCTCGCCGTACAGATCCCAAAAGACGACCGGATTGTCGGCGTAGGAATAGTCGGTGAGGCCGATCTCCTTCGCCCGGTCGACCAGCTTCTGGTGAATCGGCGAATTGGGCGAGCCCGGCATCGCCATGCCGGCGAGATCGCCCTTCACGTCGGCCATGAACACCGGCACACCGGCGGCGGAGAAGCCTTCCGCAAGCCCCTGCAGCGTCACCGTCTTGCCGGTCCCGGTCGCGCCGGCGATCAGGCCGTGGCGGTTGCCCTTGTCGAGCCGCAGCCGCTGCGGCCCTCCGCCGCCCAATCCCAGAAAGATCGTGCCCGGTTCTTCCATGCGCTTCCCCCCTCAGACCCGGCGGGTCAGCGCGTTGTTGGCTGAACCAGGTCGATTCCCACATAGCCCGGCGGCACGTTACCGCGCCGGAAGTAGAACAAGACCGTGCGTCGCCCGGCCCGGCGCGCCGCCTCGACCGCCGCCGCAACCGCTTCCGGTGTCGTCACCGGCCTCTGGTCGATCGACAGGATGATGTCGCCGGCGCGCAAGCCCTTCTGGGCCGCATCGCTGTTCGGATCGGCCGCGGTGATCACCACACCGCGCACCGTCGCGTCGCGGATGCCGAGCTGGGCGATCAGCGCCGGTGTCAGCGTCTGGATCGTCAGGCCCAGGCTGGCACGGACCGAGACTTGCCCTGCGGATTCGCGCTCGTTCTCCGGCTTGTCGGCGTCGTCCGCTCCCGGCGCGCCGTTGGGCGTCTCAATGCCGTTCTGGCGGGCGAGCTCCTCGTCGGTGGGCCGCTGCGCGACCTCGACCTGGACCGTGCGGCGCTGGCCGCCACGGATGAACTCGACCGGGACGCGGGCGCCCACCCTCTGTTGCGAGAGCAGATAAGCGAGCGTCGCATCCGGAGACACGGCCTGGCCGGCGACGCCGACGATCACGTCGCCCTGCTGGATGCCGGCGCGCGCCGCCGGGCCGCCCGGCGTGACGGAGCGGATCAGGGTGCCACGATTGCGCTCGATGCCCATCGCCGCGGCGACGCCCTCGTCCACGTCCTGCATCGACACGCCGATATAGCCGCGCGAAACCTGCTGACCGCGCTGCAATGCCTCGACCACAGGCCGGATTTGCTCAGACGGAATGGCGAAGCCGATGCCGACATTGCCGCCGGTCGGCGAGATCAAAGCGGTGTTGATGCCGATTACATTGCCGTTGAGATCGAACATCGGGCCGCCCGAATTGCCCGAATTGATCGATGCGTCGGTCTGGATGTAGCGGTCGTAGACCCCGCCGCCGGGAAGATTGCGGTGCAGCGCCGAGACGATGCCGGCGGTGACCGTGCCGCCGAGGCCGAACGGGTTTCCGATCGCGACGACCCAGTCGCCGACCCGGGTACGGGTCGAATTGCCGAAGCGGACGAAGGGCAGCGCGCCACGCGGCCGGATGCGGAGAACCGCGATGTCAGACGTCTGGTCACGACCCACTACGGTTGCTTCATATTCGGTGCGATCGGCCAAAGTGACGGTGATCTGCTCGACCACGGCATCCGGCCGCGCGGGCGCGACGACGTGATTGTTGGTGACGACGAAGCCGTCGGCCGAGATGATGAAGCCCGAGCCGAGCGAACCGCCGCGCTGCGTGACCGTGCCGCCATCGCCGCTGCCGGCCGGCGGCTGCTGGCCGAAACGCTGGAAGAACTCCTCGAAACCCGGCGGCAGGCGCCGCTGCTGGACCTGGACGCTCTGGCGGGTGGAGATGTTGACGACCGCCGGCTGGAGCCGCTCGGCGAGGGCTGCGAAGCTCATCGGCGCGCCGCCCGGCGGCGCTGCGATCATCGCCGGATCGTTCTGCGCCGTCTGCGCCCCCAGCGGGTTCAGGGTTAGCGTCGTGGCCGCGCCGCCAAGCAGAACCGCCGCCGTAATTCCGTAAACGTAACGCACGCTTCGATCTCCTTCATCGGCCTCAGCCGAGCCTTTCCGAGCCTTCGGTCCGACCTGTTACAACTGTATCAGGTAGGGGTGGCGCCTGAACGGTCATTGAATGGTCCCCTATCGTCCGCCCCCGCGATTGCCTCTGAATTGCCGAAGATAGTCGTTGTCCGGCGACAGGATGATGTTGGTGCGGCCGCGCGGATTCTCCGCGGTGCCCGCGCTGACGAAGCTCGCCTCGTAGGACTGCATGGCGCGATAGAAATCGTAGAAGTCCGCATCCTGGTTGAACGCCCGCGCATAAGTCGCGGTTGCCTCCGCGTCCGCTTCGGCGCGGACGATCTGCGCCTGCCTCAGCCCCTGCGCCTGGATCGAGCGCGCCTCCTGCTCGCGCGCGGTACGCATCCGCTGATAGGCGGATTCGAGCGGCGTGCCGTCCGGCAGATCGGCGCGCTTGATTCTGACATCGATGATCCGGGCGCCATATTGGCGGGCGACGCGATTGAGCGCGTTCTGGATATTGTCCATCATCTGGCCGCGCTCGGGGCTGAGCAAGGCGGCGAAGGGCCGCCGGCCAAGCTCGTTCCTGAGCGCCGAACCGAGGATCGGGCGGAGCTGAGCGGTGACATTCTCCTCGGTCCGCGCAGAGCGATACATCTGCAGCGGATCGACGATCTGGTAGCGGGCAAAAGCATCGACCTGGAGCCGCAACTGATCGACCGAGAGCACCTGCTGGTTCTCGAGCGGGATCGACTGGATGCGCTTGTCGATCCAGATGATCTGTTCGAGGAACGGGATGCGCAGCGCCAGCCCGGCGCCACTGCTGCCGAACGTCTCGCCGGGTGTGTAACGGTTAAGGACACGCTGCGGCTCGCCGAAGCGGACGATCACCGCCTGCTGCGTCTCCGGCACGATCGCGAAGGTGCTGCCAATGACGATCAGGAACAGGATCGCGGCGAAGGCGAGCACGATCGGGTTGCGGGCAAAGCGGCTCATCGTTGCTGCCCCTCCCGTGCCTGGGGCTGAGCCGGGGCCGCCGGCGGATTGCGTCGCAGTTCGGGGAGCGCGATATAGGGCGTGACACCCGGCGCCTCGACGATCGTCGTGTCGACCCGCGCGAGGATCCGCTCCATCGTCTCATAATACATACGCCGCCGGGTGACCTCGGGCGCCTGTCGATATTCGGCCAGAACCTTCTCGAACGCCGCCGCGCTGCCTTGCGCTTGGGCGGTAATCTGCAGCGCATAAGCGCGGGCGTTGTTGAGATCGCTCTGCGCCTGCTGCTGTGCGGCCGAGACCTGAAGAAAGGCTTCGTTGACCGCCGCCGGGGGCACCGACTGGCTGATCGCGATGCCCTGGATGCGCACCCCCGCGCCATAGTCGTTCAGAATCTGCTGCATCGCCTGCTCGACGTTCTGCTCGATCTCGGCGCGGCCGGCGCCGATTGCCTCATCGAGCGAGACGCGCGAAACGACGGAACGCATCGCGCTCTCGGCAACCTCGCGGATCGTACCCTCCGGCTCGGCGATTTGGAACGCGAAAAGGCGCGGCTCGTTGATGTTCCAGCGAACCGAATAGGCAAGATCGATAACATTCTGATCGCCGGTCAGGATCAGGTTCTCGGTTCCACTATTGTCCGGGACGGTAATGGTACGGATATTCTCGACGTCGATGACCTGGACCCGGCCGATCGGCGAGGGCCAGGAAAAGCCGATGCCCGGCTGCATCGTGCCGCTATAATAGCCGAGCGTCGTGACGACGCCGCGCTCCTGCGGCCCGATGCGGTGGATGCTTGTGAACAGGATCCAGAGGACCGCAAAGGCGATCAGCCCGTAAAGCCAATAAGGCCGGCCGCCGCCGAACGGGAAGCGGCCGCCGAAGCGGTCCCGGCTCTTCTTCAGGAAATCGTCGAGCGACGTGACTTCGCCGGTCTTGCCGGGACGCCGCCGCCGTGGGCCCTGACCCCAGGGATTGCGCGGCCCGCCGCCCGAGCCGCCATCGCCGCCGCCTTCGCCACCGCCGCCGTCACCGCCGGGACCCCAGGGCCCGCCGCGATTGTCGCTGAGGACCCAGCCGAAAAATCGTCTCATGCTCGCCTTTATAGGAAGGGTTGCGCGGAAAAACAGTGCCAAGCGCTGCGCCGCGCTCTATCGCGCCGCCATGACCGACGACGCCGATCCAATCAAGGCCGCGCTGGCGGGAATCGAAGATCCGCTTGGCCAGGGCGATCTGGTCGGCGCCGGCCGGGTGACTTTGGCCCGGATCAAGGACGGCGTCGCGACGGTGGTGCTGGACGCCACCGGCTTCTCCGCCGAGCAACGCGCACTGGCCGAACGCCGCATCCGCGGCGCGACGATCGCGCTCCCCGGGGTCAGCGAGACCCGGGTCGCGATGAGCGCGGACAAGCCCGAGCGGATGATCGTCGCGGTGGGCAGCGGGAAGGGCGGAGTCGGCAAATCCACCGTTTCGGCCAATATCGCCGTCGCCCTTTCGCGGCTTGGCAAGAAGGTCGGCCTGATCGACGCCGACATCTACGGCCCCTCCCAGCCCAACATCATGGGCCAGCACGGCCGGCCGGAGCTGATCGACGACAAGATCGTGCCGACGCCGGCGCATGGCGTCCGCATGCTGTCGATGGGCCAGCTCATCCAGCCCGGCACCGCGGTCGCCTGGCGCGGGCCGATGACGGCTTCGGCGCTGACCAGCCTGATGGAGGGCGATTGGGGCGATTGCGAATTGCTGATCGTCGATCTCCCGCCCGGCACCGGCGACGTGCAGATGACCCTGATCCAGAAATGGAAGCCGGCCGGGGCGGTGATCGTCTCGACACCGCAGGATCTCTCGCTCATCGACGCCACAAGGGCAGTCGACATGTTTCGCAAGATGCATACGCCGGTGATCGGCCTGGTCGAGAATATGGCCGGTTACCAATGCCCGCATTGCGGCGAGACCAGCGACCCGTTCGGGACCGGCGGGGCGGAAGCGGCGGCGCGGGTGATGGAGATCCCGTTTTTGGGTCGAATCCCGCTCCGGATCGCGATCCGCGAGGCCTCCGACGCCGGCCGCCCCCCCGCGGCGGGCGAGGGCGAGGAGGCGGATATCTTTCGCGCCCTCGCCGTTAAACTGCTCGAGCAACTGAAGGAGGGCGCGCATGCCACTCAGCCGTGACGAGGACATTTACGAGCTGCTGGCGAACACCCGCACGATCGCGATGATCGGCGCGTCCGACCGGCCCGACCGGCCGAGCCATGGCGTGATGGCCTACCTCCAGAGCCGCGGCTATCGCGTCCTGCCGGTCAACCCGCAGATCACCGGCGAGCATGTCCACGGCGAATATGTCTGGCGCGAGCTGGCCCAGATCGGCGAGCCGATCGACCTGGTCGACATCTTCCGCCGCCCGCAGGCCGCCGGCGAGGCGGTGGACGAAGCGATCGCCGCCGGCGCGAAGGCAGTGTGGCTGCAACTGGGCGTGATCAACGAGGAAGCGGCGGCGCGGGCCGAAGCGGCCGGTCTCAAGGTGGTCATGGACCGTTGCCCGAAGATCGAGATCCCGCGGCTCGGGGTTCCTCGGGTGGAAGAAAACTAGCCGGCCTCCAAGGCGCTCAATCACAGACTGTTTTCGACCCATTGCGGACGTTCGGCATGTGGGTAGTATCAGCCCATGTATGCCGCCCGCGACCTGGAAACGGACGACGATCCCGAACGCTTCCGGGAGAGGGTCGGCAAGCTGGTGAAGCATGAGCCGGTCTCGCCGAGCGCGTCCAAGCCGTCGGAACGCGACAGATAGTGCCGTGATCGCCTATATATTACCGAGCGCTTTGCTTGCGTTCGTGATTTCAGCTGCGTTGACGCCGGTTTGCGGCCATCTGGCCAAGCGGCTTGGCCTGCTCGATGCTCCGCATGGACGTAAGACGCATCGCGCTCACACGCCGTTATTGGGCGGCCTCGCAATAGTGTCGGCGTTCATCGCCGCAGCACTTGTTGTGATCGGTGCAACCCCGCCCAATCCTGAACTGATCGCCATTCTAGCCGGCGTAACCGTGCTGGCAGCGATCGGATTGTTGGACGATGGGCTTCCGCTCTCCCCTTGGTGGAGGCTGTTGGTTCAAGGGCTCGTGTCCGGTCTAGCCATTTATTGGGGACCTCATTTCGAGATTTTTGAGAACTGGATCGACTACGCGGTGACGATATTCTGGATCGTCGGGATCACCAACGCAGTGAACTTTCTCGACAACATGGACGGGCTGGCGTCGGGCCTCGTCGCGATCACCGCTTCAGCCTTGGCTTTGCTGTTGATCGGTGCGGGACAATGGCTGATGGGAACGCTGAGCGCCGCATTGGCGGGGGCGGCGTTGGGGTTCTTCCTATACAACCGATATCCGGCGCGCATATTCATGGGGGATATGGGATCTCTACCGCTGGGGTATGTCATCGCAATAGCCGGCGTCGAGTTCACTGTAACCAGCAAGGTTGGCTCAAGCGCATGGATGATCACACTCGTGGCCTTCAGCGTCATCATCTTCGATTTGGTCCTAGTCGTCCTCACGAGGCTGGCAGAAAAACGCTCCCCGTTTCAGGCCGGAAGTGACCATATCTCGCATCGGCTCGTTTCCAACGGAATGCACCCAAGACGCGCGGCGGCTGTCATCCATCTCGCCAGCCTTGCCCTGGGAATTACGGCCATCGCGATGAGTGCGGCGAATCCGGGTATCGCTATCGGCATCTTCGGCAGCGTGAGCGTTCTAGCTCTCCTGGCTTCCTTCTACTTTGTTCGCCTCCGTCGCTCCGCATGATAGCGGGTTTGTAAGGACATAATCGCCACTTTGGCGCCAAAGCGGCTCGTCCGCTTTAGACACATTGCGGACATGTCGTTGCCCCCCGCTCCGGGGCTGGGCTAGCTCCGGGGAAAATCGAGAGGACATGGAAGATGGGCGAATAGCAAGCAGTACCGTGCGCCTTCTAAAGCCCAACAGAAACACCGATTGTCGGCGCGTTTGTTGCCGATAGGCATGTGCCAGTCAGCCGATAAGCGGTAGATGATGGCAGGCGTGGAGAGCTGAAAGGCAGGCGAGCCGTGACCCGTCCCAGGCTTCTCGTCGTGGTCAACGACGTGCCTTTTTTCCTGTCGCATCGGCTGCCGATCGCGATAGCGGCGCGCGACGCCGGTTACGATGTTGCCGTAGCCGCTCCCGGCCACCCGGAAGCGGCGAAAATCGAAAGTTCCGAACTTGCCTTCCTGGAAATGCCGATGCCGCGCAGACGCGGATCGCTTAGCGCGGAACTGCGGGGGCTTGCGGCCCTGTGGCGGGCCTTGTCCGCCTTCCGCCCGGACGTGGTTCACCTGGTTACCGCCAAGCCGATCATCTTCGGCGGCGCCTTTTGCCGCTTGCGCGGCATTCCCGTGCTGGCGGCCATTCCGGGCCTCGGCCACATTTTCGTGTTCGACGACGGGAAATCGAGGCTGGCCCGGGCCGCCCTTTTCGTAGGCTATCGTTTCGCGCTCCGGCGAAAAAAGGCCCTCGTCATCTTCCAGAACGCGGACAACCTGGCCGTCTTCCGCAAGGCGAACATCGTCGGCAGCCGTTACGTCATGATCCGCGGCTCCGGCGCGCGGTTAGCGGACTTCGATCCCACGCCCGCCGCCAATGCCGTGCCCGTGGTGCTCCTTCCCGCCCGTATGCTGTGGACCAAGGGCGTGGGCGAGTTCGTCGAAGCCGCTCGTCTCCTGCGCGCCCGCGGTCACTCGGCGCGCTTCCTGCTGGCCGGCAGCAATGACCCCAACAATCCGGCGAACATCGAAGAGGAGCAACTCGTCGCGTGGAACCGCGAAGGCGCGGTCGAATGGATCGGCTACCAAGCCGACATCCGGGCACAGCTCAGGCAGGCGGACCTCGTCGTGCTGCCATCCTATCCCAATCTTGAAGGGTTACCCAAGACGATCGTCGATGCCGCCGCGGCCGGAAGGGCCTGCGTGACCACCGACGTCTCCGGCTGCCGGGATGCCATTGTCGACGGCCGGACCGGATTGTTGTGCCGGGCGCGCGACGCCCACGATCTCGCGGCGAAGATCGAGGCGATGCTGCGCGATCCTGCCCTGATGGTGGAAATGGGCCGGCAGGCCCGGGAACTGGCCTTGCGAGAATACAGCCTGGATGACGTCATCAAGACACATCTCGAATGCTACGACATGCTTATGGGACGGCCGCGCCATGGTTGACCGCGTTCTGCTGACCGGCGCGACGGGGTATAATCGGGGCCATGTCGCGCGGCGCCGCGCCGAAAGACATGTCCGCCTTCCACCCATTGCGGACAGTCGCGGAACCGCGCATTTGGCCGCAATGAGTCCCGATCCGGAAAGCGTATTGGCGCGGCTGCGCGAGATATGCCTCGCTCTGCCCGAAGCGGCCGAGCGCCTCTCACACGGCGCGCCCGGCTTCCACATCGAGAAGGGCAAGTTCTTCGCCTATTTCTGGGACAATCATCATGGCGACGGGATCACCGCCGTCCATGTGAAGACCAGCGGCCTCGACGAGCAGGCGATGCTGATCGAGGCCGATCCGGACGCCTATTTCCGGCCGCCCTATCTCGGCCCCTCGGGCTGGGTCGGCATCCGCCTCGATACGGATGAGATCGACTGGGACCGGGTCGCCGACCGCGTCGCTTATAGCTGGGAGCTGGTTGCGCCGCGGCGGCTGCTGGAGATGGGTGGGCGCTAGCCGACGACGCTCAGCGCCCGCTCGCGCAGCCGCTCGACCGCTGCGGCGTGGATGCCGGGGGTCGCGACCAGCACGCCGAACGCCTCGCCGCTGGCGCTGTTGAAGGCGAGCGGCTGGCCGAGCGCGCCGGTCACCGTCGCGCCCGCCTCCTCGGCGATCAGAGCAGCGGCGGCGATGTCCCATTCGAACCCCCAGCGCAGGGTGGCGAGCAGGTCCGCCTCGCCCGCCGCGACCATCGCGATCCGGAGCGCGATCGAATTGGGTTTGGCCACTATAAAGAGATCGGCGTCGACCTTCGGCAGGCTGTCGGTTGGCACGCGCGCGCCGGTAAGCTGGGTGCGCCGGCTGACGCGCAGCGGCGTGCCGTTGCGGGTCGCGCCCTTGCCGCTTTCCGCCGCCCACAATTCGCCGCGATCCGGCGCGGCGAGCACGCCGAGCACCGGCACCCGATCCTCGACCAGGGCGATCGACACGCACCAGCCCGGCCGCTGGCGCAGGAAATCGCGGGTGCCGTCGATCGGATCGACCACCCAGAGCCGCCGCCGCTCGTAGCGGTCCGAATTGTCCAGCGTCTCCTCGGACAGCCAGCCGGCTTGCGGGTCGAGCGCGGTCAGCCGCTCACGCAGCAGTGCGTCCAGCTCCAGATCGACCTCGCAGACCGGATGGCCGGGCACTTTCTCCCAGGTCTTGTAGTCGGCGCCGCAGCGGCTCGCCGCGATCCGGCCCGCCTCCTCCGCTATCCGGATGACGGCCTCAAGCACCGGCGACCGTCATCCCGTCGATGCGCAGCGTCGGCGCGTTGACCGTGCGGCGGAATTCGAGGTCGTTGGCGGCGACGAGACGGCGATACATGTCGATCAGGTTGCCGGCGATGGTGATCTCCGCGACCGGCCCGGCGATCTCGCCATTCTCGATCAGAAAGCCCGACGCGCCGCGGCTATAATCGCCCGTCACCGGGTTCAGGCCATGGCCGATCAGCTCGGTGACATAGAGGCCGCGCTTCACGTCCGCCATGAGCTCGGCGGGCGTCGCCGCGCCTGGCTCCAGATGGACGTTGGTCGCGCCGACGCCCGGCGCGCCGCCGACGCCCCGCGTCGCGTGCCCGCTGACCTCAAGCCCAAGCTGGTGCGCCGAGGCCGCGTTGAGCAGCCAGCCGGTCAGCCGGCCGTTCTCGATCAGCGCCCGGCGCGTGGTCGCGACGCCCTCGCCGTCGAACGGCTTCGACTTGAGGCCGCGGCGGCGGTGCGGATCGTCGATGATCGTGATCGTCTCGGCGAAGACCGGCTCGTCTTCGCGGCCAAGCAGGAAGCTCGATTTGCGGGCGATTCCGGGACCGCTCATCGCGCCCAGCAAATGGCCGATCAGGCCACCGGCGACGCGCGGATCGAACAGGACCGGCATCGTGCCGGTGGCGAGCGTGCCGGGATTGAGGCGGGCGACCGCGCGTTCGGCGGCCAGCGCGCCGATCGCTTCCGGCCCGTCGAGATCGGCGAAATGGCGGACGGAGTGGCTGGCATGGTCGCGCTGCATGTCGGCGCCCTCGCCGACGATCACACTCGCCCAGCCGCTATAGCCGCTCGCCGTATAACCATGCGCGAAGCCGGCGCTGGTGGCGAGCGCGATCACGGTGCGGCCGGTGCTGATCCCCGCCCCGTCGCTGTTGGTGACCCTGGGTTCGGCGCGGGCGGCCTCCTCGGTGGCGATCGCCAGCGCCTTGAGCGCGACCGGATCGGGATCTGCGCCGTCGTCCGCCTCCAGGTCGGGCGCTTCCCCGCGCCACAGCCGATCCGCCGGGGCGAGCACCGAATGCGGATCCTCCGGCGCCTCGCGCGCCATCGCCACCGCCCGCTCGACAAGGGCCGCGAGCGCATCGGCGGACAGGTCGGAGGAGGAGACGCTGGCAGTGCGCTGGCCGACGAACACCCGGAGGCCGATCTCCTCGCCCTCGGCGCGCATCACATCCTCAAGCGCGCCGAGGCGGACCTGCACCGCGGTCGAGGCGTCGCCGGCATAAAGCGCGTCGGCGGCATCGGCGCCGGCCTTGCGCGCGGCGTCGATCAGGGCGGCGGCGCGGGCCTCGGCATCACGGACATCAAGCATCGGCGCGAGATAGAGGCGACAGGTCCAAAAGCAAGCTCAGGCGGTGCCGACGACCAGGCAGGCGAGGAACATGAGCAGGCCGGCGAAGCGGTTCGAGCGGAACTTGGCGAGCGCGTCCGCGCCATCGTCCGGCCGCAGCGCGGCGACTTGCCAGAGCAGATGGAACGCGAGGGGCGCGAGCGCGAGCAAGGCAACCCATTCGACTCGCACCTGCCGAAAGGCCAGCGCCCAGAGCAGCAAGGCGAGCGCGTAACAGACCGCGACGCCGACTCGCGCATGCCCCCCAAGCGCCCGGGCCGAGGATTTCACGCCGACCAGCGCGTCATCCTCCTTGTCCTGCAGCGCGTAGATCGTGTCGTAGCCGATCACCCAGAAGATCGACCCCGTATAGAGGAGCAGAGCCGGTGCCTCGATCCGCCCGGTCACGGCGGGCCAGCCGACGAGCGCCGCCCAGGAGAAGACCAGCCCGAGCCAGGCCTGTGGCCACCAGGTGATCCGCTTCATGAAGGGATAGGCCGCGACGAGCGCGAGGCTGGCCAAGGCGACGATCTGCGCGGTCCGTTCCAGCTGGAGAAGCACAACGAGCCCGATCAGGCTCATCGCGGCGAGCAGCGCCCAGGCCGCACGCAGGGTCACGCGCCCGCTGGCGAGCGGCCGCAAGCGCGTGCGCTCCACCTGCCGGTCGAGATCGCGGTCGACGATGTCGTTATAGACGCAGCCGGCGCCGCGCATCGCCCAAGCGCCAAGCGCCAGCCAGGCGATCAGAGTCCAGCCGCGCGCGCTCCCGATGTCGCCGTCCATCCCGGCAAGGGCGACGCTCCACGCCCCCGGCCAGAACAATAGCCACGCGCCGATCGGTCGGTCGAGCCGGATCAGCGAAGCAAACGGGCGAAGGGGCGCGGGCAGCGCACCGATCAGCCCGCGCCGCTCGCTGTCAGGGACGATATCGATCGGAGCGGGATCGGCGTTCGGCACCTCGACCAACTGCCGAGCCTATGAGCCCGTGTCGAGTCAATCAGCTCGGCCGAACCAACCAGCTCCGCCACTCCGCCGGATCGATCACCGCGGTGAGGCCACGCAGCGCCTGCATGCCAACATTGACGCGCTGCAGCCCGTCCATGAAGCGGACTTCGGGGTTTTCGAAGGTCAGCGGGCCGACCCGAACCGTGTCGCGAAGGCGCGCGACATAGACATTGCGCGGTGTGCCGTCGGCGAAGCGCGCCGGTCGATCCGCCGGCTGCATCGGCGCTTCGAGCGGCAATTGCGCCGCCATCGCGGTCGGGAACATCAGCATGCCCGGAGCGCCGGTGTCGATATGGGCGTCGAAGCGCTGTCCGCCGATCTCCACCGCGACCGCCGACAGGCCGTGATGACCATCGCCGCTGCTATAGGGATGCGCGGCGCCGGCGGGTATCGTTGCCGGGTTCTTCTCGGTCACCCTGATCTCGCCGCGCCCAAGATCGAGATGGACGAGCTGGCCGGAGAAGGTTCCGGGGCCGAATACGCCCCTGACCGCCAGATGCTGCATCGCCGGCGTCGACAGCGCCACGGCGCGAGCGCTGCCGAGCGCGACATTGCCGAGCCGGCCGTCGGCGATCGTCGTACGGAAGCCCTGCATCGGCGGGCCAGCCGGCGTGCGAACCGCCGCTTCTCCCTCATTGGGCAACCCGATTTCGCGCGCATAGTCGATGTCGAGCACGTTGCCGGACGCGCCGGTGTCGAAGATGACCCGGACCGGCGCTCGCGCGCCGACGGTCAGCATCGCGATCGGGCGCGGGCCGCTCAGATCGAGCGGCACGATTTCCCTCGACGGCTGCTGCGCCGCCGCGGGCGCGGCGACCAGCAAGGCGAGCGCGAATGCGTGGCGCCAGGCCATGTTCATTGTCCACGCAGCCGGGCTATCTCGCGGTCGAGCTGAGCGGTGATCCGGGAGCGGGTCTCAGCACTCAGCTCGTTGTCCTGCGCCAGCCGGTCGCGGGCGCTGGAGGCGCTCGGCACGTTGCGCGGGCGTCGCATTGCCGCGGCTGCACAGCACGATCCGGGTGCGCTGGCCCTCCGTGCCGTCCTCGACATTGGTGCGCTGCGCGTCGCCCGGGCAGTTGGAGTTGATCACTTCTCCGTTCGGTCCCCGGCGGATTTCGACGCGATGTTCGCGGCGTTCGCCATGACCCGCCTCCCCCTGTGCCCCACCCTGGCGGTCCATGATGATGATCCGTTCGCGATGCTCCTGCTTGCCATTCTCGGGGTGCGGATGGGAGACGCCGGCGCTGCCGAGCGTCGCGCCGGCACCGACCAGAAGTGTCACGGCGGCGATTCCGCCCAGCGTCCTGAGGGCGCTTTTGCGATGGGTGTTGAGCATCTTCAGTCTCCGTTTGAGTTGATCGATCTGGTTGAGCGGGGCCGCGGTCACGGTCCTTGCCGGGCTGACCGACTTGATCAGCGCCTCGGCATAGTCGCGGCGGCATTCGGCTGGGCGCGCGGCGGTGACGGCGGCGTCACAGGCCAGCTCCTGGTCGGCGTGGAAGGCGCGGAAGGAAAGCCAGGCGACAGGATTGAACCAGTTGAGCGCGTGAGCGCCGAGCGCGAGATGGTTCCACCAGATATCGCCGCGGCGATGGTGGATCGCCTCATGATCGAGTGCGAGCGCGCGCTCCGCCGCGCCGTAGCGCTGCTCGAAATCTGCCGGCACGACGATCCGCCGGTCGAGCAGGCCAAGCGCGATCGGCCCCTCGACTGCGTCGCTCTCGATCAGCGGCAGGCCCTCATGCGCGTCGATGCTGCGCGAGTTCCGCGACAGACGGGTGAGGAAGGCGCGGTAGGTGCACCATTGCCAGACCAGAAAGGCCGCTCCGCCAATCGCCCAAAAAGCGAGCAGCATAGCGGCCCAATTCGCACTGCCGGCGACGCCGACCGGCCCGCCGGCATCCAGGCTCATGACGATGGCGGTTTCCGGCAGCACGTCGGCGGCGCGCAGGCAGAGGCGGCATGACGAGCCGCAGCGCCGGGGCGATCCAGAGTGCATAAGCCGCGCCAGCGCCGAGCCAGCGCGCGACCGGCAGCCTTATCGCGAGCACGGCGAGCATCAGCACGCTTGCCCAAACGATGTTCTGAACCAGCCGGGCGATCATGGCCGGAGTGCCTTCAGCAGCGCTTCAATCTCGGCGACGTCGTCGTCGCTCAGATCCTCGCGCTGGGCGAGATGGGCGACGAGCGGCGACACCCGGCCGCCGAACAGCCGATCGAGCAGCCGCCGCGATTCGCCCGCGACATAATCCTCGCGCGCGATCGCCGGCCGGTAGAGATAGGCGCGGCCCTGCTCCGCATGGCTCAGCGCGCCTTTCGACACGAGCCGGGCGAGCAATGTCTTGACGGTGCGGATGCTCCAGCGCGCGGGCGCGCGCTCGGCCACCTCGGCGGCAGTGAGCGGCGATTCACGCCACAGCACCTCCATGATCTCATGCTCAGCCCCGGATATGCGCTCGGCCATCTTGTTCCCGCCCTTCGGACTACAGTTGTAGTCCATTCGCTGAACGCCCGATGAGCTTCGCCCTGTCGAAAGATTTTACAGATCCGCGCGAACGAAGCGCCCGTTAACCAGGAAAAAGCGCTGATTTCCGCGGCTTTCCCGGTTTGGCATCGGGCCTGCACCCTTTACCGTGTCCACTTGGTTCCCTGCTAATGGGGCGGGCCTGCAGCTTCTTTCCGGTCGCGCGGCCCGCCCTATTTCTTTTCCGCCAGAGTCCGCAACAAAGCCGCCGTCGCTTCGTCGGCGGGGAAGAAGGATTCGATCGCGATCTCCGAGAGCGTAACCTCGACCGGCGTGCCGAACATGGTGGTTGTCGAGAAAAATGACAGCGGGCCGGCCGCCGTCGTCACCTCGAATGGAATGACGAACCCTCCCGCTTCCTCCGGCCGCTGCTTAGGTGCCGGCGCCGGATAGGTTTTCAATTCCTCGCGCAATGCTTCCAGCACCGGATCGGCGCTCGCCGCAACCTGCTGCGCCAGCCGCTCGAGCAGATGGCGCTTCCATTCGCCCAGATTGACGATGCGCGGCGCGAGGCCGTCTGGATGAAGGCTGAGGCGCAGTACGTTGCTCGGTGGCGCGAGCAATTCCGGTGCGACACCCTCAAGCAATAGCGGGACCACCGCATTGTGCGCGACGAGTGTCCAGTGCCGGTCCACGGCCAGCGCGGGATAGGGCATATGGCCATCGAGGATGCGCTGCACCGCCTCACGCGCTGGGCCGAGCGCGGGATCGTCCAGCCCGCGTTCGCGATAGGCGGGGGCGAAGCCGGCGGCGAGCAGCAGGGCGTTGCGACCGCGCAGCGGCAACCCCAAAGTCTCGGCGAGCCGCATCACCATCTCGCGCGACGGGCGCGACCGTCCGGTCTCGACGAAGCTGAGATGGCGGGCGGAAACCTCCGCCTCCAGCGCGAGGTCGAGCTGGCTCATATGCCGCTGCTGGCGCCAGAGCCGAAGCTGGTCCCCGAACGAGGCCTGATGATCGATGGCGATGGTCATGTGCCCTCTCCTGCCGCTTGCGCCGCGATCGAGCCATTACCCGCGAGGTAATCGACCGCCTTACCGGCAAGGGAGCATGATCGCGTCATCCGGGGCAAGCCCGCCCCTTTACAGGAGGACGAGATGCGGATGACCAAGTTCCTGAAGCGGGTGCTTCTGCTCGACGCGGCGAGCTGCCTCGGCATGGGCGGCGGATTGATCGCCGGCGCGTCCGCGCTGGCCGGCCCGTTCGGGCTGCCGGCGGCGCTGCTCAGCGGCGCGGGGCTGTCGCTCGTACCGATCGGCCTGTTCATGGCCTTCGTCGCGACCCGCGGCGCGCCGTCTGCGATCCTGGTCTGGCTGATCATCCTCGGCAATGCCGGCTGGGTCGCGCAGAGCCTTGGCCTGATCGCCATCTCACCGTCGATCAGCGCGCTGGGAATCGCCTTCGTCGCCGCTCAGGCGGCGTTCGTCACTGTGATCGCGGCCCTCGAATATACCGGGCTGCGCCGGGCCGCCGCGGCAACGGCCTAAGCTTCAAAGAGTCACCCCGGCGAAGGCCGGGGTCCATGAACACAGACTATTCTGAAGAGTCAGAGTTCATGGGTCCCGGCCTTCGCCGGGATGACTCGGAATTGGCCGAGGATCAGGACGCCTTGGCGATTTCGTGGTCGGCGAGCAGCTGCTGCAGCTCGCCGGCCTCGAACATCTCCATCATGATGTCCGATCCGCCGACGAACTCGCCCTTCACATAAAGCTGCGGCACGGTGGGCCAGTCCGAATAATCCTTGATGCCCTGCCGGATCTCCGGATCCTGCAGCACGTCGACGGTCTGGAACGGCGCCCCGAGATGATCGAGAATCGCGATCGCCCGGCTGGAAAAGCCGCATTGCGGGAAGAGCGCGGTGCCCTTCATGAACAGGACGATGTCGTTGCTCTTCACGAGCGCGTCGATGCGGTTGCGGGCGTCGGTCATCTCATCTTCCTTCAATCGGTGCGCCGGTCTTGAGCTTGAGCGCGTGGAGCTCGTTGCCCATCCGGCCGCCCAGCGCATCATAGACCAGCTTGTGCTGCTTCACGAGGCTCAGGCCGCGAAAGCTCGCCGCCGTCACCCTCGCCTCGTAATGGTCGCCGTCGCCGGCCAGATCGATGATCTCGACCCGCGCATCGGGAATGCCGGCGACAATCAGCTCTTCAATCTCGGCGGCCGCCATCGGCATCGGCTCAGCCGTGCTCGATGAAATGGCGGCGGGCGTCGGTCGCCTTGTGCTCGATCTGTGCGCGCACCTCTTCCGCGTCGACCGGGCAGCCGGCGTTCTCCAGATCGGCGACCAGCTTGCGCACGATATCTTCGTCGCCGGCTTCTTGGAAATCGGCCCGGATCACCTCGCGCGCATAGGCCTCGCTCTCCTCGTCGGAGAGCCCCATCTTCTTCGCCGCCCACTGGCCGAGCAGCCGATTGCGCCGCGAGGTGACCTTGAACTGCATCTCCTGGTCGCGCGCATATTTGGTCTCGAAAGCGCGCTCGCGGTCATCGAACTGGGTCATTCAAAATCCTTGCCAGCTGGTGCGTCGGCTTCAGATAGGCGGCGCGATGACGCGGTGCAACACGCCGCCTAGTCCATCGTCACGACGAGTTTGCCGACCGCCTGACGCGCGACCATGTGCGCGATCGCCTCGGCGCCCTGCTCCAGCGGCCAGGTGCGGCTGACCTTCGGCGCGATCCTGCCCTCGTCCCAGAGCCGGAACAAAGTCTGGATATGGGCCGCGTTCGCTTTGGGATCGCGCGCCGCGAAGGCGCCCCAGAACACGCCGCGCACGTCGCAGCTCTTGAGCAAAGTCAGGTTGAGCGGCAGCTTCGGTATGCCGGCCGGGAAGCCGATCACCAGCAGCCGCCCTTCCCAGCCAAGCGCGCGCACCGCCGCCTCGGTATAGTCGCCGCCGACCGGATCGTAGACGAGGTCCGCGCCGCGCGTCCCGACCGCATCCTTGAATTGCTGGGCGAGCGCCTTGCTACCGTCCTTGTCGAACGGCCCCCTCGGATAGACGATCGTCGTATCCGCGCCCGCCGCCTTGGCCGCCTCGGCCTTTTCCTCCGACGAGGCGGCGGCGATCACCCGCGCGCCATAGGCCTTGCCGAGCTCGACCGCGGCTAGGCCCACGCCGCCCGCCGCTCCGAGCACCAGCAGGGTCTCGCCTTCCCTGAGCTTCCCCCGATCCAACAGCGCGTGGATCGTCGTCGCATAGGTCAGGATCAGCGCCGACCCTTCCGCAAAGCTCCGTCCGTCCGGCAGCGGAATCGCCGTCGCCGCGCCGGCCAGCACCTTTTCCTGAAGCCCGCCATGGCCGAGCATCGCGATCACGCGGTCGCCCGGCGACCAGCCGGTCACGCCCTCGCCCACCGCCGCGACGATTCCGGCGATCTCGCCGCCCGGCGCGAACGGGCGCGGCGGCTTGAACTGATATTTGTCCTCGATGATCAGCACGTCCGGATAGTTGATCGCGCAGGCCTTCACCGCGACCAGCAATTGCCCCGGGCCGGCGACCGGATCGGCCAGCTCGGTAAGGATCAGCGTTTCAGGCCCGCCGGGCGAAGTGGAAAGAAGAGCTTTCATTCGAAAAAATCTCCGTTCGTCCCGAGCGTAGTCGAGGGGCGCTGGTACCGAGTCATCACGTACGCCCCTCGACTACGCTCGGGACGAGCGATTCCCAACTATTGCGCGGCCTGCGGGAAGGCGGGCAGCAGGCGGATGTCGGCCGGCTCGTGCTGGATGACGATCCGCGCGCGCAGGTTGCGGGCGATCTCCTGGAACCGCGCCATCGAGGCGAGCGTGTCGGCGCGGTTGGTATTGAAGATCGGCAGGCGGCCGCGACGCATATTCTCGGTGAAATGATAGAGATCGCCGGTCAGCAGCACCGGCCCGGTCCGCGGCAGCCGGACGAGCAGCGAGCGGTGACCGGGGGTGTGGCCGGGCATGTCGAGAATGGTGACGCTGCCGTCGCCGAACACGTCATGATCGCCGCGCAAGGGCTGCGCGCGCGATTGCCCCTCGGTCCACGGCCGGAATCGCGCTGCCGTCGGCGGACGGCCGCGGATCGCCTCCCAGTCCGCCGCGCCGACGAGCAGGGTCGCGCCCGGAAAGTCGGCCGCCTGGCCGATATGATCGTCATGATAGTGGCTGACGCCGACGAAGGTGACCTGGCCGGGCAGGACGTTGATCCGAGCGAGCTGGTCGCGCACGCGCTCCCGCAGCGACATGCGGAACGGGCCTTCCGACGCGCTGTTTCCGGCCAACTCGCCGGGCAACCCGGTGTCCCAGAGCAGATAGCGGTCGCCGTTGCGGATCAGATAGCAGCTGTCGGTCAGCGTCATCTGCCGCCCGATATAGGCGTAGTTGTCCGAGAAGACGTCGAGGTTGGTGACATGGATCTCGCCGCAATCGAGCCGCCACATCTGGACCGCCGCCGGCGTCTGCGCCGCGGCCGGCGCGACGCCGAGCGTGAGGCACCCCAACGCGATCGCCAGCATCCGCTTCAGCATCGTTCGATCTCCCCTGCTTCCTTGGGCGAGACATAGGTGGGGTCGTGGGCGAAGGGCAATGGCTCGTCCCGTTCGAGCGCGCCGAGCACGGCGGCGAAATCGGTGCGGCAGCGGAAGCCCAGCAGGCGCTCGGCCTTCGACGGATCGTAAATCCGGTCGATATGATCGGGCAGCGCCCAGCCGCGCCGCGCGTAGAGCTCGGTCGCTTCCGGGAAATGGCGCGCGATCACCGCCGGCGCGTCGTGGAACAATTCCTCCGCCTCGGATCGATCGAAGGGCGGCGGGGCCGAGAGGATGAAGGTCTCGCCGCCGATCGACAGAGCCTTGTCGAGCGCGACCAGATGCGCTTCGGCCGCATCCTCCACGGTGAGGCGGCGGTTGAGGAACTCGTTGGCCTTGATGTTCTCGCCGGAAGGGTGGCGATGCGTGTCGTCCTCCTCGGGAAAGAAGCGCCCGGTGCGCAGCGTCACGGTCGCGAGCCCATGCTCGCGATGGAACAAGGCGCAGAGCTGCTCGGCCGAACGCTTCGTCACGCCATAGATGTTGCGCGGCTCTAGCGGCCCGAAACTCTCGTCGAGCCAGGCGGCGCGGGTCGCTCCGCCCGCCTTGCCTGCCCGGATCGCCTCGGAGATCATCAGCGAGGTGGTCGAGGTGAAGATGAAGCGCTCATGGCCCGCCGCGACTGCCGCCTCGAGCAGGTTGAGCGTCCCCATCACGTTGACGTCGACGAATGCCCGCTTCGGATAGCGGGCGATGTCCGGCTTGTGCAGCGCGCCGGCGTGGATCACCGCCTCGATGCCATGTTCGGCAAAAGCGCGGTCGACAACGGCCTCTTCGGCGACCGAGCCAACCAGATCCGTGTCCAGGCCCGGCGCCACGTCGAGCCCGATCACGACATGTCCCGCGGCGCGCAGCCGCGGCGCCAGGAACCGCCCAAGCCAGCCGGAGGAGCCGGTCAGCAGGACGCGCATCAGGCCGCGGCGGCGATCGGCGAGGCGAGCGACGCGGGATCATCCGCGTCCGCCCATTCGGTTCGGCGCCTGAGCCAGGGATTGAGAAACAAAATCGGCAGCTTCAAGAACAGCAGCTCCGAGTGGATGAAGCCGTCGATCGCCCGCTCCCACCATTTGGACTCGCGCCGGCCACGCGCCTTCAGCCAGGCGTCATAAGGCGCCCAGTGACTCGGCTCGTCCTGCTCGATGATCCGGAAGATTCGCATCAGCACCTTGTCGTGCCTGACGAGCGGATGGCCCAGCAGGATATCCACCTGCTTCATCCCGCGCCGCTCCGTCAGCGAGATCACCCGGCAGAGCCGCTCGAACAACCGCTCGTCGCGCATCACCTCGTCGGTGTCGAGCTCGTCGATCCGGCGGCGGAACATGATTTCGACGAAGCGGTCGATATGGCCGCAGGTCCGGTCGATCGCGAGCGGCATCTTCCCCTGCAATTCGAACCAGCGCTTGAACATCACATAGTGTTTGCGCTCGTCGGCCCGGTGCTTCTCGACCGCGGCGATGAACGCAGTGTCGTCCGGCGCGTGGCGCCGCGCCGCGTCGAGGATGCGGTCGATGCTCGTATAGCCGCGGTGCTCGTTATAGATGTAGATCGAGCCCAGCAGATCGAGATAGCGGCGGCGGAACGCGGCGATCATCCCGCCAGAATCCGCTCGCTTGCGCGTCAGGTCAAGTAATTGGCCGTCGTTTTCGCCGCGACCTCGTCGGCGGTCACGTCCGGCGCCAGCTCGATTAGCCGGAACGCGCTCTGGTGATCGGGCCGGTGGAAGACGCACAGGTCGGTGACGATCATGTCGACGACGTTCTTGCCGGTCAGGGGCAAGGTGCATTCCGGGATGAACTTGGGATCGCCGTTCTTGGAGACATGCTCCATCACGACGATGATCTTCTTGACCCCGGCGACCAGGTCCATCGCCCCGCCCATGCCCTTGATCATCTTGCCCGGGATCATCCAGTTGGCGATGTCGCCATTTTCCGCGACCTCCATCGCACCCAACACGGTCAGGTCGATATGCCCGCCGCGGATCATCGCGAAGCTGTCGGAGGACGAGAAATAGGAGGAGGACGGCAGCTCGCTGATCGTCTGCTTGCCGGCGTTGATCAGGTCCGGATCGACCTCGTCCTCATAGGGAAACGGACCGATGCCGAGCATCCCGTTCTCGCTCTGCAGCGTGACGGTCATGTTGGTTGGAATGTTGTTCGCCACCAAGGTCGGAATCCCGATGCCGAGATTGACATAATAGCCGTCGCGCAGCTCCTTGGCGGCGCGCGCGGCCATCTGGTTGCGGTCCCAGGGCATCAGGCCGCCTCCCTCTCGCGGACCGTGCGGAACTCGATCTTCTTGTCGTAGGGTGCGCCGAGGATCATGCGCTTCACGTAGATGCTGGGCAAATGGATCGCGTCCGGATCGAGGCTGCCGACGGGCACGATCTCCTCGACCTCGGCAACGCAGACCTTACCGGCGGTCGCCATCGGCTGGTTGAAGTTGCGCGCGGTCTTGCGGAACTGGAGGTTGCCGCTCTCGTCGGCGCGCCAGCCCTTGATGATCGAGAGGTCCGCGCGGATGCCGCGCTCGAGGATATAATCCTCGCCGTCAAAATCCTTCACCTCCTTGCCCTCGGCGACGAGCGTGCCGACGCCGGTCTTGGTGTAGAAGCCGGGAATGCCCGCGCCGCCCGCGCGGCAACGCTCGGCGAGCGTCCCCTGCGGGCAGAATTCCACCTCCAGCTCACCACTCAGATATTGCCGCTCGAATTCCTTGTTCTCGCCGACATAGGACGAGATCATCTTCCTGACCTGACGCGAGCGGAGCAGCTTGCCGAGCCCCTCATTGTCGATCCCGGCATTGTTGGAGGCGATGGTGAGATCCTTGACCCCCGAGGCCCGGATCGCGTCGATCAGCCGCTCCGGAATGCCGCACAGGCCGAAGCCGCCGGCGCAGATCGTCATGCCGTCGAACAAAAGACCGTCCAGCGCCGCGGCGGCGTCGGAGTAGATTTTCTGCATGTCCGCGCTCCCTTGGGTCGGGAGCCGCGATAGTCACGTGGTGCGAGTCAGGTCAACCGGCGCGGCGGGACCGGAGGCCGGCGGCGGTGATCCCCGCCTCCGCGCAGGCCGCATCGTCGGCCGGCGCCTCGCCGGAGACGCCGACCGCACCGATCCGTTCGCGCCCATCCGCCGAGAACACCGGAACTCCGCCGGGAACGGTGACGACGTGCGGCGCGGCGGCGAAGCCGGGCACGATGCGCGCGCCCTCCGCCAGTCCCGCGGTCGGCCCGCCCCAGGCGGAGGAAGCCCGCGCCTTGGCGAGCGCGAAATCCATGATGCCGTAGCCATTGCCGTCCATCCGCAGCGCCGCGACGAGCTGGCCGCCCGCGTCGACGACGGCGATCGCGTGGCTCTGGCGACGGCCGGTGGAATGGGCGAAGCAGCCGCCGATGATCGCCTGCGCCGCGCCCGAGTCCATGCGGCCGGGCGGTTGCTGAGCCGAGGCGGCGGCGCCGAACAGAACGCCTGCGGCGAGGAAATATTTCATCACACCCTCCCTGAAGAGAGCATGACTAATGAGCGCGGCGGCGCGGGGCCGCCGCGTTTCGACCGGTCGCCCGGCCGCTTCGACGACGGCTATTGCTTCAGCTTGGCCAGCACGCCCTGGAGCTGCATCGCGTTCGACATGTCGCCCTCGACCTGCAGCTTGCCCTGCATGAAGGCGGTCATGCCGTCGAGCTTGCCCTGGGTCATGTCCTGCCAGTCGGACCAGGCGACCTTGATCGTCGTGTCGGCGTCGCCATTGTCCTCGCTCACCGTGTTGCCGACGCCGTCCAGCATCACGGTACCTTCCGCGCCGAAGTCCAGCTTCACCTTCTTGCCAGGCAGCCAGGCCTGCGCCTCGCCCATCTTCGCGGCCAGTTCGCTCTTGGTCATCGGGATGCTCCCTCGCTGGATGTCGCGAAGACCGTCGCGCCAAGCGACACTGCTGTCAATAAGCCCCGATCTTTCCACCGCGCGCGGGGACGGCTAGGCGGCTCGCCATGGACGCTGCCGAGATCATCCACGAGAAGTTCGTCGCCAAGCTGAAGGGCGGCACATTGCCGCGCCGCGTCACGAGCATTCAGCCCGACGCGATCGGTTTCGCGCGCCAGTCGATCGTCGAGCTGTTCTACAGCCAGGTCACGAGCCGGCAGATGGACCGGCTCTCGCGCAAGCTGCAGGCGCGGGGCGAAGGCTTCTATACGATCGGCAGCTCGGGCCATGAAAACAACGCCGCGGTCGCCGAGGCTTTCCGGCTCGATGACATGGCGTTCCTCCATTACCGCTCGAACGCCTTCCAGATCCATCGCGCCAAGAAGCTGCCCGGCCAGACGCCCTGTTGGGACATGCTGCTCAGCTTCGCCGCCTCGGCGGAGGATCCGATCTCGGGCGGCCGGCACAAGGTGATCGGATCGAAGCCGCTCAACATTCCGCCGCAGACCAGCACCATCGCCTCGCATTTGCCCAAGGCGGTCGGCGCCGCGTTCAGCATCGGCATCGCCAAGATGCTGAAGCTGGAGGACACGCCCCTGCCGCGCGATTCCATCGTGCTCGCCAGCTTCGGCGACGCCTCGGCCAATCATTCGACCGCACAGGGCGCGTTCAACACCGCGCAATGGGCCGCCTATCAGGGCACGCCGATGCCGCTCGTCTTCCTCTGCGAGGACAATGGCATCGGCATCTCGACCCGGACGCCGCGCGGCTGGATCGAGGCGAGCTTCCAGGACCGGGCGGCGCTCAAATATATGCATTGCAGCGGCCTCGACATGGTCGATGCCTGGCGCGGCGCGACCGAGGCCGCCCGCTACACGCGAACCGAGCGCAAGCCGGTCTTCCTGCACATGGATACGGTGCGGCTCTACGGCCATGCCGGCTCGGACGTGCAGACCGCTTACATGACCAAGGCGCAGGTCGAGCAGGACGAGGAGCGCGATCCGCTGGTCTACAGCGCCGCCTTGCTGGTCGAGCAGGGCATCATGTCCGAAAAGGACATCCTCGACATCTACCACGAGACCGAAGCGACGCTCGCCCGGATCGGCGAGCAGGCGATCGCCCGGCCGAAGCTCACCACCAGTGCGGCGGTGATGGCCAGCATCGCGCCGCCGAAGCGCAGTCCGGAGCGCGCCAACACGCCGAGCCCCGAGCAGCGCGAAGCTTTGTTCGCGCGCGACACGGCGATGATGGACAAGCCGCAGCATATGGCGCGGCTGCTCAGCTGGACGCTCGCGGACCTTATGCTCGCCCACGACAACGTCATCGTCGCCGGCGAGGATGTCGGGCCGAAGGGCGGCGTCTACAACGTCACCGCCAAGCTCCACGAGCGGTTCGGGCCGGCGCGGGTGATCAACACTTTGCTCGACGAGCAGAGCATCCTCGGCCTCGGCATCGGCGCGGCGCATAACGGCCTGCTGCCGATCACCGAGATCCAGTTCCTCGCCTACGTCCACAACGCCGAGGACCAGATCCGGGGCGAGGCGGCGACGCTCAGCTTCTTTTCGAACGGCCAGTACGCCAACCCGATGATCATCCGCATCGCGGGGCTCGGCTATCAGAAGGGCTTCGGCGGGCATTTCCACAACGACAACAGCCTCGCCATCTTCCGCGACATCCCCGGCCTGATCCTCGCTGTGCCGAGCAATGGCGGCGACGCGGTCGGGATGCTGCGCGAATGCGCCCGGCTCGCGCTGGAGGAGCAGCGCGTGATCGTCTTCCTGGAGCCGATCGCGCTCTACATGACCCGCGACCTGCACGCGGAAGGCGACGCCTTGTGGACCGCGCCTTATGCCGCGCCGGGCGAGATGAAGCCGATCCGGCTCGGCGAGCTCGGCGTGCACGGCGACGGGACCGATCTCGCCATCGTTACTTATGGCAATGGCCATTACCTCTCCCGCCAAGCGGAGAAGATCCTCTCGGACCAGCATGGGGTCGCGTCGCGGGTCATCGATCTGCGCTGGCTGGCGCCGCTCAACGAGGACGGGCTGATCGAGGCAGTGAAGGGCTGCGAGCGCATCCTGATCGTCGACGAATGCCGCAAGACCGGCTCGCAGAGCGAGGCGCTGATGGCCCTGTTCGCCGAGCGGGCGCCGGGCACGCCGACCGCGCGGATCACGGCGGAGGACAGCTTCATTCCCCTGGGTCGGGCCGCGACTTTGACGCTGCCGAGTCGCGATTCGATCGTCGCGGCGGCGCTGGAGCTGGTCCGTGGCTGAGCGGCAATCGGCGCTCGTCGTCTGCCCGGGCCGGGGCACTTACGGCAAGGCGGAGCTCGGCTATCTGAAGCGGCTGCATGGCGACAAGTCGGCGTTGATCGCCCGCTTCGACGCTCTGCGCGCCGAGCGCGGCCGGCCGACCCTGTCCGAGCTGGATGGCGCGGAGCGGTTCAGCCCGGCACTGCACACCCGCGGCGACATCGCCTCGCCGCTGATCTTCGCCGCTTCTTACGCCGATTTTCTCGCCATCGACCGGGATCGCTTCGACATCGCCGCCGTGACCGGCAACTCGATGGGCTGGTACACCACCCTGGCCGTCGGCGGCGCGGTGGACGCGGAAGACGGCTTCCGGATTGTCGATGCGATGGGCCAGAACAGCCAGGCCGGCGAGCCCGGCGGCCAGGTGCTGCTGACCCTCGTCAACGAGGACTGGAACGAGATTGCCGGCCTGCGCGCGCAGGTCATGGCGCTGATCGAGACAATCAACGCGCGCCCCGGCCACGCGCTTCATCCGTCGATCGACCTCGGCGGCATGCTCGTCGTCGCCGGCAACGAGGCGGGGCTTGAGGCGCTGCTGAAGGAAGCGCCACCGACGCCGGCGCGCGATCCGCTGCGCCTCGTCAATCATGGCCCTTTCCACACCCCGCTGATGCAGGGCTCGTCCGACCGCGCGATGGACCTTCCGGCGCAATGGCTCCACGCGCCCGCCCTGCCGATGATCGATGGCCGCGGCCATATCTGGCGGCCATTCGCGAGCGAACCAGAGACGCTCCGCCGCTACACCTTCGGCACCCAGATCCTAGATCCCTATGACTTCACCCGCGCCCTTCAGGTCGTGGTGAAGGAATATGCGCCGGACCGGATCATCCTGCTCGGCCCCGGCGACACGCTCGGCGGCGCGATCGCCCAGGCGCTGATCGCGATCCGCTGGCGCGGGCTCGGCTCGAAGGCGGATTTCCAGAGGATGCAGGCGGCCGATCCCTTGCTCCTCGCCATGGGTCGCGAGGATCAGCGGCCGTTGGCAACGGCATAGCGGCTCGTGGCGCGGATCGCAGATCCGCGTCATCCTGGCCGTTGGAATTCTGTTTCTCCTGGGCGGCCTGGGGTTGCTTGGAGCCGGGCTGTTCTGGGCCGGACAAACCTATTTACGGGTGGCGGAAGCGCGCGGCTGGCCCACCACGCAGGGCACGATCCTCAATCGCGATGTGAGAAGCGTCAGGTTCGTGGCGCGCAGCGGCGGCGGCTATCACTATGCTCCAGACATCCGTTATCGATACGGTCGATGGCCGGACTTTTGTTGTCGAGACGGTTTATCCCGATACGGCCGAGAACTGGCGAACATCGGAAGAGCTTCAGGCTTATCTGGATGCCGAGTTTCCGGCCCGGGGCGCCGTCACGGTCAGTTACGATCCGGTCGAACCTTCCCGCGCCGCAATCATCCTGCGCGGCAATTATGGCACCTCGATCACTCTCGCCATCTGCGGGCTGGTAGTCCTGATCGGTCTGTTGGCGATGCGAATCGCCTCGAGGTAGCCCGAAGATAAAGAAAGGGCCGCCACCTTCCCCGGTGACGGCCCTTCCCTCGCGGACATGCGAAGGCGTTAGACCTTGTTGCCGAACGCGCCCTTTACGTCGCCCTTCAGATTCTGAAAGGCGCCTTTGGTCTCCTGGGCGTCGCCCTCGGCCTTGGTTGCCGGATCGTCGCTTTGCTGCTTCGCCTTGCCGATCGCCTCGTTCGCGGTGCCTTTGATCTTGTCGGTCAGCTCGCCCATCGTCTTGTCCTTTCAATCGGATAATAAGTTGCTTCAACGAGTCCGCCGCATCGACGGTTCCCGCGCGGCGCTTATTCCGGCCACCCTTCCGCGCCGATGAGTGGCACGAAGCGCACGGGGCAAAGCTCGGTCTGCTCGAACGTGTCTGGCCCCGTCCGAACCACCTTCACCAGTGCCTGCACGTTTCCGGCCGCGCCTACCGGCATGACCAGCGTCCCACCGGGAGCAAGCTGGTCGAGCAGGAGTTGAGGGACATGCCGTCCGCTTGCGGCGGCGATCATCGCGTCATAGGGCGCCCCCGAGGGCCAGCCGGCTGAGCCATCGGCGGCAATGATCTCGACGTTGCGGTAGCCGAGCCGCGCCAGCCGCTCCCGCGCCGCTTCAGCCAGCGCCGGGACTCGTTCGATGGCGATCACCCGCTCGGCGATCCGGCTCATTACCGCCGCCGCATAGCCGGAGCCCGCACCGATTTCGAGCACGCGATGGCCCGGCTTCACGCAGGCGGCGTCGATCATCAGCGCGACGATATAGGGTTGGGAGATGGTCTGGCCCGCGTTGATGGGCAGCGGGGTGTCGTCATAGGCAAAGGCGGCGAGCGACTCGGGCACGAACGCCTCGCGCGGCACGTCCCGGAGCGCTGCGACAAGCACCGCATTGGCGATTCCCCGCGCCTCGACCTGCCGGGCGACCATCGCTTCGCGGGCGGCGGCGAAATCCATCATGCACTGGAAACACGAGGGGCCGCGTTCGGTTGCGAACGCGGCCCCTTGCTTTCAGTCAGTGAGCGTCCGTTATTGGCCCGGCTTGCCGCCGCCATAATCACCCTGATTGTCATAGCCGGGCTTGCCGCCACCCTGGTCGTCATAACCCTGGTCGGCGCCCGGTTTGCCTTCGGGATAGCCGCCACCCTTGCCGCCGTCCTGCTGCTGCTCATCATCATCATAGCCGGGCTTGCCGCCGCCCTGATCGTCATAGTCCTGGTCGGCACCCGGCTTGCCTTCGGGATAACCCCCTTTCTCATAGCCGCCGCCTTGCTGCTGCTCATCGTCATAGCCCGGCTTGCCGCTATAATCCTGCTGGCCGCCCTTCTCGTAGCCGCCGCCATCCTGTTGCTGCTGATCGTAGCCCGGCTTGCCGCCGTCCTGCTGTTGCTGGTCGTACCCAGGCTTGCCGCCGGACTGATCGTCGTTCTGATTTTTCTCGAACTCGCCCATCCCGATTCCTCCTCGAAGCGGCGCCCGCGACACGACGCCGCCGACCACCAGAGCCGATAACACCGCGCACGGCGGTACGTTCCGGCCGCGCGATCATAACAGGTCCGTCACGAACGAAAAGGCCGCCTCCCGTCGGGGAGACGGCTTTTGCAAGTCGCCTTGAAGCCAGGCCTAGTTCTTCTGATCGCCTTGATCGCCGGCGCCCTGCCCGTCCTTGGCGAAGCTCTGCTCGCCGGTCTTCGCCGTCCCGGTGAATTCCTCTGCCGGCGCGTCTTCGGAGCTGCTGATGTCGGCCTGGATGTCCCGCTGGCCACCTTCGCCCTGATCGTCGCCGAGCTGCTGGAAGGCCGGCTTGCCCTGGCCTTTGGTCTTGTCGAATTCGCCCATCATCCATCTCCTGATTGAGATGACAGAATCCGCGACGAGGTTTGTTGGTTCCGGGTCCGGCGCTCAAATCAGTCCTGCGAGCGGGCTCGAGGGATCGGCATAGCGGCGCTGGCCCATCCGGCCGGCGCGATAAGCGAGGCGGCCGCTCTCGACCGCGAGTTTCATCGCCCGCGCCATCGTCACCGGATCCTTCGCTTCGGCGATCGCGGTGTTCATCAGCACGCCATCGCAGCCCAGCTCCATCGCCACGCTCGCGTCCGAAGCGGTGCCGACGCCGGCGTCGACCAGCACCGGCACGCCCGCCCCCTCGACGATCAGTCGGATCGTCACCCGGTTCTGGATGCCCAGCCCCGAACCGATCGGCGCGCCCAGCGGCATGATCGCTACCGCGCCCGCTTCCTCGAGCTGCTTCGCGGCGATCGGATCGTCGACGCAATAGACCATTGGCTTGAAGCCTTCGGCCACCAGTGTCTCGGTCGCCTTCAGCGTTTCGCGCATGTCGGGATAGAGGGTCTTGGCCTCGCCCAGCACTTCCAGCTTCACCAGCTCCCAGCCACCCGCCTCGCGCGCCAGCCTGAGCGTCCGGATCGCGTCCTCGGCGGTGAAGCAGCCGGCGGTGTTGGGGAGATAGGTGATCTTCTTGGGGTCGATATGATCGGTCAGCAGCGGCGCGTTCGGATCGGAAATATTGACCCGGCGCACCGCGACGGTGACGATCTCCGCCCCCGACGCCGCGACCGCCGCGGCATTCTGCTCGAAGCTCTTGTATTTTCCGGTGCCGACGATCAGCCGCGAAACGAACGTCTTGCCGGCGACCGTCCAGCTGTCGGAGTCGGCGGCGGCGATCCGGTTTTCGGCGTTCACGGCGATGCGCGTCCCTTGTCGGCGAAGAGCGGCGATATAGTCGCTCTTGCGTGGCTGATAAGCCATGGCTTTCACAAAGCGCGCGATCCGCCTAAAATAGCCGGCCGGAAATGGAGGAAAGAAATGCGGTTTGTTCGCCCGGCCATGGTCGCCATCGTCGCGCTCGCGCTGTCCGCGCCGCTTGTCGCGCAAAATCCGGCGCCGACCCCGGCGCCCCAGGCGGATCAGGACGTCGTCGTCCATGGCGCCGCCGCCCGGCGAGAAATCGAGCGCATCCTGCGCGAGGACAATCTGAACACCGACCGGATGAGCCCGCGCGAAGTGGCCGAAACAATGGCGGCCATCGCCCGCGGCCGCGCGCCCGAGGATTTCTGGACCGCCTATCAGACTCACGTCCAGGCCTGGCAAAGCTACGCCGATCAGGTCGATCAGGCGCCGATGCCTCAAGGCGAAGCGACCTTCGGCGACGAGGGCGAGACCGGCGCGGCGCAGACCGCGATCCAGACGACGTTCGCAGAAGTGGAGCGGATCGCGCGGCGCTACGGCGCCCGCTTGCCCGCCCCGCCCATCGACGTGCGGAGCATCGCCTGAGGATCTAGCCGCCGCCGACGAAGGTCACGATCTCGAAATCGTCGCCGTCCTCGACCCTGACCTGAGCGAGCGTCGAGCGCGGCACGATCTCCAGATTGCGCTCGACCGCGACCTTGACCGGCTCCAGCCCCAGTTCAAGCGCGAGGTCGGCGATGCTGATCCCCTCGCGCACCCGCCGGTGCTGGCCGTTGACCCGGATCGAGATGGTTCGCTCTTCCACGCGGGGCCTGCCGGGTTGGACGAAATGGGTGCGCGCTCCTATAGCGACGCGCCATGGCGACGCCACCCGTCATCTACGTGCTGAACGGCCCCAATCTCAACCTGCTCGGCATCCGGGAGCCCGAGATTTACGGGGCCGACACGCTCGACGACATCGCCACCCGGCTGGAGGACAAGGCGAAGGCGCTCGGCCTCGCGATCGACATGCGCCAGTCGAACCATGAGGGGCATCTGATCGACTGGCTGCACGAAGCGCGATCCAGTGGCGCGAAGGCGGTGATCCTCAATCCGGGCGGATTTTCGCACACCTCGGTCGCGCTCCACGACGCGGTTCGGGCCGCGGACGTGCCGGTGATCGAGGTCCACCTTTCCAATCCGGCGGCACGCGAACCGTTCCGCCATGTCGCGCTGACCGGAGCGGCGGCGTGCGGAACGATCGCCGGCTTCGGCGCGCTCGGCTATGAGCTCGCGCTGGACGCGGCGGCGCGACTCTGACAGTGCGCTTGGCGCTAACGGGGATAGCCAGGAATGAGTGACGAGACTGAAACCGAGGGCATGCGGATCGACGCCGACCTGATCCGGCAGCTCGCCGACATGCTGACCGAGCACGACCTATCCGAGATCGAGGTCGAGGACGGCGACCGGCGAATCGTGGTCAAGCGCAAGCTGAACGTCGTCGCGGCCGCGCCGCTCGCCGCCGCGCCGGTGGCAGCCGCTCCCGCCGCCGTTGCAAGCGCGCCAGCGGCCCAGCCTGCCGCACCGGCAGATACCGGCGGCGAACCCGTCCGATCGCCGATGGTCGGCACCGTCTTCCTGTCGGCCGAGCCGGGCGCCGCGCCGTTCGTCGCTCCGGGCCAGCAGGTAAAGGCCGGCGACACATTGCTGATCATCGAGGCGATGAAGGTGATGAACCCGATCACCGCCTCGCGCGCCGGCACCATCACCAAGGTCTGCGTCGCCGACGCCCAGCCGGTCGAGTTCGATCAGACGCTGGTGCTCCTCGACTGATGGCAATCGAGAAAGTCCTGATCGCCAATCGGGGCGAGATCGCACTCCGCATCCACCGCGCCTGCCATGAAATGGGGATCAAGACGGTCGCGGTCCATTCGACCGCCGACGCCGAGGCGATGCATGTCCGCCTCGCCGACGAGGCGATCTGCATCGGCCCGCCGCCAGCGGCCGATTCCTATCTCAACATTCCCGCGATCATCTCGGCCGCCGAGATCAGCCACGCCGACGCGATCCACCCAGGCTACGGCTTCCTCAGCGAGAACGCCCGCTTCGCCGAGATCGTCGAGAGCCACGAGATCATCTGGATCGGCCCCAAGCCCGAGCATATCCGGACGATGGGCGACAAGATCGAGGCGAAGCGCACCGCGGCCAAACTCGGCCTGCCGCTGGTTCCCGGTTCCGACGGGCCGGTCGAGGACGTCGCGGAAGCCAAGAAGATCGCCGCCGACGCCGGCTATCCGGTGATCATCAAGGCCGCCTCGGGCGGCGGCGGGCGGGGCATGAAGGTCTGCCAGTCCGAAGACCAGCTCGAAACCCTGATGATGCAGGCCGGCTCGGAAGCGAAGGCCGCCTTCGGCGACGCCACCGTCTATATCGAGAAATATCTCGGCGACCCGCGCCACATCGAGTTCCAGATCTTCGGCGACGGCAAGGGCAACGCTATCCATCTCGGCGAGCGCGATTGCTCGCTTCAGCGCCGCCACCAGAAGGTGTTGGAGGAGGCGCCCTCCCCCGCCATCACGCCGGACGAGCGCGAGCGGATGGGCGGCATCGTCGCCAAGGCGATGGCCGACATGGGCTATCGCGGCGCCGGCACGATCGAGTTCCTCTGGGAAGCCGGGGAGTTCTTCTTCATCGAGATGAACACCCGGCTCCAGGTCGAGCATCCGGTCACCGAGGCGATCACCGGCCTCGATCTGGTGCGCGAGCAGATCAGGATCGCCGGCGGCCATTCGCTCACTTTGCGGCAGCAGGATGTGAACATCCGCGGCCATGCGATCGAATGCCGGATCAATGCCGAGGACCCGGTCACTTTCGCGCCGTCGCCCGGCCTGGTGACCCATTATCATGCGCCAGGCGGCATGAACACGCGCGTCGATAGCGGCCTTTATTCCGGCTACCGCATCCCGCCTTATTACGATTCGATGATCGCCAAGCTGATCGTTTACGGCACGACCCGCGCCGGCGCGATGCGACGCCTGAAGCGGGCGTTGGGCGAGTTCGTGATCGACGGGGTCAAGACCACCATCCCGCTGCACCAGAAGCTGCTTGAGGCGCCCGATTTCCAGTCCGGCGATTACACCATCAAGTGGTTGGAAGAGTGGCTGGCCAGGGATTCCGAAGCCTAGCGCACCGCCTTTATCCAGAGGGTGAGCGCCGCGACCGTCGACAGGATCCAGGCGCCGATGAAGACGATCGCCGCCGTCGGCACGGCGGGCCAGCTCCCTTCCGGCCCGTAGTCCTTGATCTCCAGCCAGCCGTACTGCGCGCTGACCACGAGGATCGCCAGCGTCGCACCGTAACTGAGGAAGATCGGCGTCCGCAGTCGCGTTTCGCCGCGTCGCCGCTGCCGCTTCACATGCAGATAGGCGCCGGTCAGCGACAGGCCGGACAGGATCACGCCGAACAGGAACCAGGGGACCTTGCTCCACAGCCCGCCGAAATCGCCAAAATGAAGCGGATCGGCCATCTCGGTCCAGCGGTCGAGCGCGGAGAGATCGGCGACGCGCTGCACCTGAAGCACGCGCGCGCCGTCGAACGTGGTCAACACCCGCGCCGCGCGATCCCGGGTGAACAATGACCCATCCTGCCCGTTCACCTCGACCGCGACCGCGCCGATCGTAACCGATGTCGCGGACAGGCCGGGATAAGCGCGTTCGGCGGCGGCGATCGCGGCGGCGATGTTGAGCCGCCGGTCCGCATCTGCCGCAACGACCGGCGGCTTCGAATCCTGGAGTGGCGGCGGCAAATAGAATTCGACCAGATACCAGATGCCGGTCGCCGCCATCAGCGCGACGAACCACAGGCTCCAGACCCCGCCGGCCTTGTGGACGCTGCTCCAGAAGACCTTCGGCCCGCGTCGCCAATCGAGCGCCCAGAAGCCGCGCCACCAGCGTTTGTAGAAGACGAGGCTGGTGATCAGTTGAAGTGCCAGGATGATCGCCATCGCGGTGACGATCAGTTCGCCCGTCCCCGCCCCGCCGAACTCGTAGACGCCGACGAGGAACAGGTTGCGGTGGAAGCTGCGGAAGAAGCGCTGAACGTTGAAGAAGCTGGTCTGGGCGATGATCCGTCCGGTCGCGGGATCGGCGTAGAGATGGCGTAGATCGCCCTCCTCGTCGGCGCCGACGATCGAGATCGCCTCGCCAGGCCCGGCCGGCGCAGAGATCGACATCTCGGCGATGTCCGGCTGGGCAAGGATCGCGGCGTCATAGGCGGCGTCCCAGGCGAGGGTGTCACTCTGGGCGGCCTGGAGCGAGGGATTGACCAGCAGGTCCACCTCGTCGGCGAGCACCGCGAACGTCCCGGACCAGCAGACGACGAACAGCATCAGGCCGGCGATGAGGCCGACCCAGCTGTGCCAGACGAACCAGAGCCGCTTCAACCGCTTCATCGAGCCCGCGCGGATTCCTCTCCCTCGCCGCGTGTCAGGAGCGGCTTTGGATTAGTGGCCGACCTGCGAACCATTCGCAACAGGAGAGATGATCGAACTCGGCCCCGCGCCGCTCTTATGAAGACGGATCAGTTCGGGGAGGGGTATATGGGCCTGGTCGGTTGGATCGTTATCGGCGTCGTCGTTCTGCTGCTGTTGTGGGGCGTCGCGATCTACAATGGGCTGGTGCGGCTGCGGAACCTGGTCCGCGAAGGCTTCAGCGGCATCACCATCCAGCTTCGCCGCCGCGCCGACCTGATCCCCAATCTCGTCCAGACGGTGCAGGGCTATGCGACGCATGAGCGCGAGGTGCTGGATCAGGTGACGGCGCACCGCGCCGACGCCACCTCCGCCAAGGGCGTCGCCGCCACCGCGCAGGCCGACGCCGCCTTTACGGGCATGCTCGGCCGGCTGATGGTGGTCGCGGAGGCCTATCCGGACCTCAAGGCGGATGCGAATTTCCGCCAGCTTCAGGAGGAATTGTCGGAGATCGAGGAGCATTTGCAGAGCGCACGCCGCTACTACAACGCGACGGTGCGGGACCTGAATACGAAGATCGAATCCTTCCCCAACGTGATGATCGCCGGCCCGCTCGGCTTCAAGCAGGAGGAGAGCTATCAGGACACGGACCCGGCGATCCAGTCCGCACCCAAGGTGAGCTTCGGCGCGCCGCAGGCGTGACGCGCATGATCGCGGTTCGTCCGACCTTCGCGCTGCTGTTCGCCGCGCTGCTGCTGCTGACGCCCACCTGGGCCGCCAAGCCGGTCGGGAGCGGGGAGGCGACCGAAGAACCGATCCTCGGACCGAGCGAGCCGCCGGCCTCGTTGCCGGGCGAGCGCATCCTGTCCTATTCCGGCGACATCACGGTCAATCGCGACGCGAGCCTCGACGTTGTCGAGACGATTCGGGTGCGCGCCGAAAACGTCCAGATCAATCACGGCATCTATCGCGATTTTCCGACCCGCTATCAGCGCGAGGGCCGCACGATCCGGGTCGGCTTCGATGTCCAGGGCGTCACCCGCGACGGCCAGAACGAGCCCTATTCGACCGAGCGCATCGACAATGGCGTCCGGGTGCGGATCGGCGATGCCGACACGTTCGTGCCGCAGGGCGAGCATACCTACGTCATCCGCTACCGCACGACCCGGCAGATCGGTTTCTTCGACAGCTATGACGAACTCTACTGGAACGTCACCGGCAACGGCTGGATCTTCCCGATCGACCGGGTCGAGGCGCGGATCAGGCTGCCGCAGCCGGTCGCGTGGGGCAATCGCGCCATCTATACCGGGGCGCAGGGTTCGACCGGCCGCAACGGCGAAGTGGCGTCGGAGCAGCCCGGCGAGATCAGCTTTCGGAGCACCGCGCCGCTCGGCGCCTATGAAGGGCTGACGATCGCGGTCGCCTGGCCGAAAGGCGTCGTTGAGGCTCCGCCGCCGCCGACCGCGCAGCAACAATGGCTCTCCGAAAACGGCCCGTTGGGCGCGGCGATCATCGCCCTCGCCGGCCTCGGCTGGTACTTCTACTACGCCTGGAAGCGCGCCGGCCGGGGCCCACCCGAGGGCACGGTGGTGCCGCTGTTCGAACCACCGGAGGGGATGACGGCGGCCGAGGTTCGCTATGTAAAGCGAATGGGCTTCGACAATCGCTGCTTCGCGGCAGCGATCGTCGAGAGCGGCGTTCGCGGCAAGATCCGCTTGACCGAGGGCGAGAGCGGCTGGCTCACCAAGGGCAAGATGACGATCCACCGCACCGGCGATCCGGCCGACATGCCGACGGCCGAGCGGAACATGCTGAACGCGCTCTTCCTCGGCGGCGAGTCGATCGAGATGGACCGCGCCAACCACGCCAGGTTTCGCGCCGCCCAGTCCGCGCTACAGGCTGACTATGACGCGCGCCACAAAGGGCGGCTGTTTCTCGCCAATCTCCACTGGTCGATCGTCGGCTTCATGCTGCTGCCGGCGGCGATGCTGGGCGTCGGCGCGGCGATCGTCGCTTTCGATCCTTATGCGCGGACCACGGACAGCATCATCCCGCTCTTCGGCGCCGGGCTGGTGCTGCTCGCGATCTGGCTGGTCTACAAGGCGCGGCAGGTCGCGACGAGCGGCTGGAAATGGCTGTTCGGCGCGGCGGCGACACTCGCCCTCGTCGCCGCCGGCTTCGTCCTGCTCATGACCTTCGCGCTGGTCGCGGATGGCGACAATCTGATGTGGATGTTCGCGCCGTTGCTGGCGCTGCCGCTCGTCATCTCCGCTTTCTGGTGGATGGGCGCGCCGACCAAGCGCGGCCGCGCGGTGATGGATCGGATCGCCGGCTTCGAGCAGTATCTGTCGATCACCGAGGAAGAGCGGTTCGAGACGCTCCATCCGCCGGAGAAGACGCCGGAGCTGTTCGAGCGCTATCTGCCTTACGCGATCGCGCTCGACGTCGAGAACAGCTGGGCGGCGCGCTTCGCCGGGGTGCTGGCGGCGGTCGCCGCGGACCCCAGCCGGCAGGGAACGCACATGGGCTGGTATTCCGGATCGAACAGCCCGTGGACCAACGTCAACGGCTTCACCGCGGCAGTGGGCGCCACGCTGGCGAGCAGCGTCGCCTCGGCCTCGACCGCGCCGGGATCGAGCAGCGGCTCGGGCGGCGGCGGCTTCTCGGGCGGGGGCGGGGGCGGTGGTGGAGGTGGCGGCTGGTGAAGGCGACGATCTATCACAATCCGCTCTGCGGCACTTCGCGTACGACCCTGGCGTTACTGGAGGAGTCCGACGCCGACGTGACGGTGATCGAATATCTCAAGAACCCGCCCTCCAAGGCGGAACTTCGCCGTCTTTATGAGCGTGCCGGGATCAGTCCGCGCGACGGCTTGCGCGCCAAGGAGCCGCTGGCGAAGGAACTCGGCCTGCTCGACGCGGATGACGAGACCATCCTCGACGCCATGATGAGGCATCCGATCCTGATCGAACGGCCATTGGTCGAGACCGACAAAGGCGCGCGGCTGTGTCGGCCGAGCGACATGGTGCGCGAAATCCTCTAGCTCGCTAGGCCGGCACGATGGCGATCGATCCGGACCTGTTGCTGCGCGCTTATGCGATCGGCGTCTTTCCGATGTCCGACGGCCGCGACGCGCCGGACGTCTTCTGGGTCGAGCCCAAGCGCCGGGCGATCATCCCGCTCGAATCCTTCCATCTCTCCCGTTCGCTGCGCAAGGCGGTGCGCTCCAGTCGGTTCGAAGTAAGCCGCGACCACGCCTTCGCCGAGGTGGTGCGGGCCTGCGCCACCCGGTCCGACACCTGGATCAACGCCGAGATCGAGGCGAGCTATGCCGAACTGCATCGGCTGGGCAACGCCCATTCAGTCGAAGTGTGGGAGGACGGCGCTCTCGTCGGCGGTCTCTACGGTGTCAGGCTCGGCGGCGCGTTCTTCGGCGAGAGCATGTTCTCAAGCGCGACCGACGCTTCGAAGGTCGCGCTCGCCTGGCTCGTCGCGCGGTTGAAGGTCGGCGGTTTCGCCCTGCTCGACTGCCAGTTCATGACCGAGCATCTGAAGAGCCTGGGCGCGACCGAGATCGCGCAGGAGGACTATCTGGTGCTGTTGGACTCGGCGCTCGGCGGCGCCGGGGCCGGCCTGTTCTCGGCCGGCGGGGCGGGGCGGCGGGGCGCGGCCGGGGCGGGGGCGGCAGAATTCGAGGCGCTCGACCGGGTGCTCTCGGCGCTGCCGGACGAATCGCCGCCCGGGTGGGTCATCGCGCAACTCATCGGCCAGACGTCATAGATCGGGTGCTCGATCACGTTGAGCGACGGCGTTTCCTTGTAGAGCCAGCCCGAGAAGACGCGTTGATAGCGCCCGTCGCGGTTGCGCACATCGAGCTGGACAAAGGCGCCAGTCAGCTGCTGAACCTCCCAGGGCGCGGTCGTCTCGCAGGCGCGCAGACGCACGATCACGTCGCCCGAGCGCGCCGCCTGGCCGGGGCGCAGGCTGAACTCGCGCCACTGCCCATTGCGCTTGTTGAGCAGGCGCAGGGTCGCGACCCGCTGCGCCATCGGCGTCGTGCCGGGCGCGAGCCGGGTCACGGTCTGGGGAATATCGACCGTCTCGACTTCGGTCGCATTGTCGCCGGCCTTGTTGACCTCCGGCGCGCCGGTCGGGCCGCAAGCGGCCAGCGCGGCGAGCGCGAACAAACCGATGGACGTTCGGGTCATGCCCCGTCGGGCGTCCAGGCCTGATAATCGCCGGTGGCGGCGGCGCGGCGGCCGCCCCGCTCCAGCGCGCCGGCCGGCCGATAGGCCTCGCGCGTCCCGGTCAGGTTCGGCAGCGGCTCGCGCAGGAACTTGGGAGCGGGAGGCAGCACCTCGTCCGGCGGGCCGTCGAGCTGACCGGTAAGCCAGGCATACCATTCGGGCGGCACCCGGCTGACATCGTTCGAGCCGGCATAGATCACCCAGCGCCGGCCATCCTTCTTGCCGGTGAAATAGCGATTGCCGAAATGATCCTCGCCGACGCCGCGGCCGTGCCGCCGGCTATGCCAGGCGGTGGTGACGCTGGCGCCTTCCCACCAGGTGAAGAGGTTCTTGAACACACCCATGTGGGGCCAGCGCCTAGCGCCGATTTGCGGGCGCGCGCAAGCAGGGGCGTGCACCCATGATCCGCAATGGCCGGGATCGTCCGGAGAAGGCCGCCGGCAAGGAGGACGGTGCAGGCCGGGCTGGTGGCCCGGACAAGCCGACCGACGCAGCCGGCGGCCTTCTCCGGACGACCGCAAAGCGGCGGGCGGCTTTTGGCCCAGCGCAGCGTCGCTCGTCGGTCACGATGCGTCGAGCATCGCTCCGCTCCTCGCTCCTTGCCCTGAGCCAAAATCCGCTCCGTCACGGCCGTTGCGGATCATGGATGCACGCCCCCGATGCGGGAGAAGCAGGCGGCGAGCTCGACGTGGACCGACCAGCGGAACTGGCCGACCGGACGTACCCAGTCGAGCCGATAGCCGCCCGCCGCCAGCCGCTTCGCGTCGCGGGCGAAGGTGGCCGGATTGCAGGAGACGTAGGCGATGCGCGGCACGCGGGAGGCGGCGAGCCGCTCGACCTGCGCTTCGGCGCCGGCGCGCGGGGGATCGAGGGCGACCGCGTCGAACCGGTCGAGCTCGGCGGGCTCGAGCGGGCGCCGATAAAGATCGCGATGCTCGACGAAGACCTGCCGGCCTGCTGAGCCGGTAGCTGCCTTGAGCGCCAGGGCGGCGTCCCGCGACGCTTCGGCCGCATAGACCCGCGCGCCGAGCGCCAGCGCAAAGGTGCCCAGGCCTGCGAAAAGATCGGCGACAACATCCGCATCGGCCACCGCCTCGCGCACTGCGGCGACCAGCGCCGCCTCGCCGTCCGCCGTCGCCTGCAGGAAGGCACCGTGGGGCAGGCCGACCGGCGCGTTGCCTAACGTGACCGTGACGGGAACCGGTTCCCACAGGGTTCTGGGGCCATCGCCATCGTCGACTGCAAGTCGCGCCAGTCGATGCTCCGCGGCGAAAGCGCCGAGCATTTCGGCCGCGTTGAGATTGTCGGACTCCACGCCGCTCAGCGTCATATCGACACCCTGATCGGCCAAAGTGAGCGTCGCTTCCGCGCGCCGCGTGAGCAGCCGGCGGAGCGGCGCGACCAAGGCGAACAATTCGGGCCGGAGGATATGGCACTCGCGCATGTCGACGATGCGGTGGCTGCCGGCGGCGTTGAAGCCGATCGCGCCGCCCATCGCCTTGAGCGTCGCCCGTCGACGGCTGCAGGGAGGCGACAGATGCGGGGGACGGATTTCGGGAATCGCGACGCCCTGCGCCGCGAGCGCGCCGGCGATGCGATCGACCAGATAGGCGCGATAGGCCTCGTCATCGACATGCTGAAGCTGGCAGCCGCCGCATTCGGGGAAGTGGCGGCACGGCGGGATCGCATGGTGGGGGCCGGGCGCAACCGTCCCCGCTTCGTCGACCAGGTCGCCCGGTGCGGCGAGCGGAAAATAGCGGCCGCTCTCGGTCACGCCGTCGCCGCGCGCCGCGATCCGGATGATAGCCCCGCTCACAGGCAGTCGGCGAGCGCGGCGGGCAAGTTCCGGATCAGATCGTCGGCGATGAGCCCCGGCCCCGCCAACTCCGCCGCGCGGCCGTGCAGCCAGACGGCCTCGCAGGCGGCCAGAAAGGCGTCACCGGTGGCCGCATAGCGCGCGGCCACGATGCCGGCATAGACATCCCCTGTCCCCGCGCTCGCCAGCCAGGGATGCGCGGAACTGGCGATCGCGGCGCGGCCATCGGGCGCGGCGACGACCGTGTCCGGCCCCTTGTACGCGACCACCGCGCCCGAGCGCGCCGCCGCAGCACGCGCGCGATCGACCTTGCTTCCCTCGCCCTTGCCGAAGAGCGCGACGAACTCGCCTTCGTGCGGGGTGAGGATTGCCGGGCGTTTCAGGGTGGTCAGCCGATCCATTCGGTCGGCGATCATGCGCAGCGCGCCGGCGTCGAGGACGAGCGGGTGGCCTGAGCCGAGCGCCGCGTCGAGCAGGCTCGCGTCGTCGCCCGGCAACATGCCGGGACCCAGCAGCAGCGCGCCGATCCGCTTGTCGTCTAGCCGCGCGAGGGGGCCGCCGGGCGTCTGGACGATCGCTGCGGGAACGCCGGGCACGAGTTCGCACGCCTGAAGCCGAATCGTCCCTGCCCCGGCCCGCGCCGCCGCCGCCGCCGAAAGCGCCGCCGCGCCGGCCATGCCGCCGGCGATCACGGTCACCAGGCCGCGCGAGAATTTGTGGTCGTCGGGACCGGGCGCGGTGATCGCCGGCCGACTGATTTCGGTCAGTTCGCTCCTCGCCGCGAGGCCGATATCGGCGACGACGATGCGGCCCATATGGCGCGTCGCCGGCTGGAGCAGATGCGAAGGCTTCAGCGTCTGGAAGGTCACGCTGAGATCGAAATCGGACACGGGCGACAGGATGCGCCCGTCGTCGGTGGCGACGCCGCTGGGCAGATCGATCGCCACGCACACCCGCGCCGCGGCGGCGAGCGCCGCCAGTTTTTCCGATAGCGACGCGTCGAGCGGCCGGGCGAGACCGGTGCCGAACAGGCTGTCGACCAGCAATGGCGCCGGCGCGGCCTCGGCGAGCGGCTCGAACGTCCCGCCCCAGGCGACCCGCGCGGCCCAGGCCGCTTCCCCCTTCGGCTCCGCAACCGCTGCGACGCGCACCTTCACGCCGCGCTCGGCCAGCGCGCGGGCGATCACATAGCCGTCGCCGCCATTGTTGCCCGGCCCGCACAGCACCAGGGTGTCGAGCGGCCCGGCGAAACGCCAGATCGCCTCCGCTGCCGCGCGGCCGGCCCGGTCCATCAAGGTTTCGACGCTCATTCCGGCGGCGATCGCCGCCGCCTCCGCCGCGCGCATTTCGGAGGCGGTGAGGATCGGACGCCCGGTCATCGCCGCACGGTGGCCGGCAGGCGGAAGCGGTCGCCGCCGATCTCGACCTGGATCCGGTTGTCGGCGAGGATGGTGACACGGGCCGGCTCCGCCCCGTCCGCAGCGACGACGCCGCGCCCGTCACGAACGATTCTGAGCCGGCGGAAGCCGCCGTCCGGCTTGCGGATGACGAGGATCGCGCCCGCCTCTCCCTCGCGCTCATAGGTGCAGCTGCGCTCAAACTGCGCCGCGCCACCGAAGCGGCATTCGATGCGGTTCCCCTCGTCTTGGGTCACACCATATTGCGGCGCGGCACGGTCACCGCAGCCCGAGAAGCCGGCGAGGAGGAGGAGGAGGAGGAGGGGCAAAATGCGCATCGCAGCGGATTCTGGCGCGGCGCGGCGGCTTTGTCGCCCAGAAAAAGAAGGCCGGACCGCCCGAAGAGGACAGCCCGGCCAAAGGGGGCGCGGCGCCCGACCGGTGGCGGCGGGGACCGCGGGCGAATGTCGGCGCGAAACCGCGCCTCGACTCGTCAGCGGGCACGGAGCAAGCCCCGTGCCACTACGGAATCCTGCGGCCTCAGATGGTTAACGGCGGCGCGAAGCCGTGCCGAAGCGGGATTGGTGGGTCAATGAGGACGATTCGCGCAGGATGTCTCCGGGCCGCCAACCGCCCGGCGAACCATTTCCAGACGGTCACTGCCGGGAAAGGTCGGAACCCAGCCTGATGGGGTCCGACGCATCAGGCTGGTTTCCATGCGGTTGGCATCCAGCGCGCGGAACGTCTGGCGGAAGTTCACGGTCGCGCCGACGGCGGGCGCGCGTCCCGAGCCGTCCGGCAGTCGCTGTCCTTCGCCGTAGACTGCAACGATCTCACGCACGAACGACCCGTCGGGAGCAATGTTGAGAACACCGCGCTCCAGAGCCTGGCCGCCGCCAAGGTCAATCGAGAGCAGCATCTCCAGATTACGGTTCGCGCCGTTCCAGACCAGCATTCCCTCGAAATGCGGTTGCTGCCGGCCATTCACAGCAATGGACGTCGCGAACCAGATGTAGGACTGGCCGGTCCCCCAGCAGAAACGGGATTGAGCTGAAACCGGGTCGCCACCCCGCGGAACGATATCCCATTCGCCGATCAGCGGCTGATAAGGCGCGTAGACGGACGCGCGGGCTGGCTGTGATGAGTTCCCCGGCTGCGATCCATGCTCCTGGCTCTGGGCCAGCGTCGGAAGCGCCGCCAGCGCGGCTCCAATGATGAGTGATATCCGCTGCGCCACATGGCCTCCTCCCGCCCGATCGCCTGACTGCCAGAAGGCGACGGCAAAATGCGGGAACAATCGCCCCTCTTTCATCATACTGGACAATAGGCTCAATTTGTCCATTATCGAGCGATGGATCGACGGCGCCGAAAAACGCGGGACGCGATCGTGGCCTCCTTCACGCGCCTGTTCTTCGAACATGGGTATAACGGCTTTTCGATGAACGCGGTGGCGGCGGACGCCGATATCGGGCGCTCGACTCTCTACACCCATTTCCGCCGCAAGGAGGAGGTGTTGAGCGCGAGCATGGGATTGCATCTCGGCATATTGGCGGACGCGCTGGACCCGGCCGGCGATGAGCAGCTCGTCCGGTTGATGCGGCATTTCTGGGATGCACGGCGGCATCGCGCCGTGTTCAGTCCCGGCCCGAGCCGCAATGTGCTGGCCGCCGATCTGGGCGGGCGGGTCGAGCAGCGGCTGGAGGCGTCCGGCTGGCGGGTGCCGAAATCACTGGTCGCGCGGCTCATCGCCGATCATCAATTGAACGTCATCGATCAGTGGTTGTCGCGGCACAGCTCGCTGCAATGCTCCGATGTCGCCGCCGTGCTCGCGCGCAGCACGAGGGGCTTGCGCGAAACGCTGCGCGATGGCGCGCCTTCGCTATCTTAGCCGGGTTGGAAAGACCCACCATCCCGGTTGCGCGCGGACGATCCGATCCGCCGCCGCATCGCGACCGTCATCACTGTCGAACAGCCCGAAGCAAGTCGCGCCCGAGCCCGACATGCGGGCCACTGTCGTCCCCGCTAGCGCGCCCAGAACGTCGCCGATCTCCGGGATGAGCGATCGCGCCGGCGTTTCCAGATCGTTGCGGCCCACCCGCCAGTCGCCGAGCGGGCCGCGATCCACGCCATCCCAAGCCGCGAAGACAGCGGCGGTGGAGAGCGGAATGCGGGGATTGACGAGCAGGACCGGCGTGCCGGCGAGGTCGGCGTCATCGATCGAAGTGAGCGCGTCACCCCTGCCCTCGCCGCGCGCCGCCCGGCCGGCGAGGCAGGCGGGGACGTCGGCGCCGAGCGAGGCGGCGATCTCCGACAGATCCTCCCGGCCGCCACCAAGCATTCGCAACGCCGCCGCCGCGTCGGCCGAGCCGCCGCCAATGCCCGACGCGACCGGCAGACGCTTCTCCAGCGTGAGCGCGACGTTCTCCACGGCCAGTGCCCGAGCCGCCTTCAGCACCAGATTGTCCGCCTCCCCGGCAAGCGCATCGGCGAACGGGCCGATGACGGTCAGCGACAGCTCCGCTGCGGGCTCCGCCGTCAGGACATCGCCATCCTCGCAAAAGGCGAACACCGTTTCGATCCGGTGATAGCCGTCCGGCTCCCGCGCCCGAACGTGGAGGGCCAGATTGAGCTTGGCGTAGCCGGTCTCGCGCAAAAGCTCAGCGCGCCGCCAGCGCCGGCGTCAGGCCGGTGTCGATCTTCGCCTCGATCCGGGTCCGGTCCGCGCCCTCGGCATGGACCCGCGCCGCCGCCCAGGCGAAGCGCGCCTCGACCCGTCGGCCGATTGCATAATAAGCGTCGCCGAGATGCTCGTTGATCTCGACATCGGCGGGCGATGCCTCGGCCGCGCGCTCCAGCAGGGCGACCCCCTCCTCGCGCTGGCCGCGTAGGAACAAAGCCCAGCCGAGCGAATCGGTGATCGCCGCATTGTCGGGCGCAAGCCGGTGCGCCTCGCGCACCAGCCGCTCGGCCTCCGCCATATTCTCGCGCCGCTCGAGCTGAGCGTAGCCGAGATAGTTGAGCACCAGGGGCTCGGTCGGCGCCAGGCTGTGGGCGCGCTGGAGCGCGGCGCGCGCCTGCGGCCAATCGTCGGCCCGGTCGTGGGCGCCGCCGGCCATTAGCCAGAGCGTCCATTCGGGCTGGCCGGCATCGCTGGTCCGCGACTCGATCGCCCGGTTGAAGGCGGCGGCGGCCTCGCGCGGCCGGTCCATCGCCATCAGCACCTCGCCGAGACGGACCTGATCGGAGGAGGTCGCGGCGGCGGCAGTCGCGGCCGTCTGCGCGGCGCGCAACGCCTCCTCATTGCCGCCGCCGGCCATGAGCAGCCGGATGCGCTGGTCGCGCGCCATGTCGGCGAAGGGATCTCCAGCGGGCACGCGGGACAGCATCTCGACCGCCGATTCCTGCCGCTGCTGCTGGCCGGCGAGCTCGGCCGCAACCATCCAGCCGACGCCATTGTCCGGCGCGAGCCAGGTCGACAGGCTCGCGAAGCTGGCCGCCACCGCGCCGACCTGCTGGCCGTTGAGATCGAGGGCGATGCGCTGAAGCACTTCCGCCGTGCCGGTGCGGACGTCGTCGATCGCGCCGGGGAGCGGCCGGCCTGCTTCCAGCGCGCGACGCGCGACGCGGCTGGGCGGATCGTCGCCCTGCACCATCGCCAGCGCGGCGGCACGATCGCCGCGCCGCGCTAGGGCCGCCGCCGCTGCAAGACGCAAGCGTAACGGGCGCAAACCGGCGCCGCCGATGACCTGCGCCGCCTCGACCGCCTCCGGCCGACGCGCCGCGAGTAGCAGGAACGGCTTCTGCTCGTTCACATAAGAGGCGGTGAGCGGATCGACGCCGCCACCGGCGGGCAGCAAGGCGATCGGATCGCCTTGGCCCGATCCTAAAGCGATCCAGGCGCGGAGCACCGGCACAGCGAAGGCGAACAACCGGTCGCGCTCGATCGCGTCGAGCTGGGTCCGGGCCCGCGCCCAGTCCCGCCCCCGCACCGCATCGGCGAGCAGCAGGAAGCGCGCATCCGGCATGATCGTGCTGCGCGTCTCGGTGACCCGCGCGGCGCGGACCGCGAGCGGCCAATCGCCGGCGATCACCGCGTGGCGCAGCGCCTCGCCGGCGATGAGTTCATTTTCCGGCGCGGCGTTGAGCGCGGCGGCGAAGCGCGCGCTCGCCTGGGTCATCGCGCCGGCGGACGAGGCGATCCGGGCCTGGACGTAGGTTTGCAGCGCCTCGCTGTCGGCACGCGTGGTCGCGGTCGATGGACTGGCGGCGAGCAGCAGCGCGGTGAAGCCGGCCGCGACGCGATTACATATTGGGGTAATTGGGGCCTCCACCGCCTTCGGGCACGACCCAGTTGATGTTCTGGGTCGGGTCCTTGATGTCGCATGTCTTGCAGTGCACGCAATTCTGCGCGTTGATCTGAAGCCGGGGTGAACCGCCCTCGCCCTCGACGAATTCGTAGACGCCCGCCGGGCAATAGCGCGACTCCGGGCCGCCGTAGAGCTCCAGGTTGACCTCCACCGGGATCGACGCGTCCTTGAGCGTCAGATGGATCGGCTGATCCTCGACATGATTGGTGTTGGAGAGGAAGACCGAGGACAGCCGGTCGAAGCTGATCACGCCGTCGGGCTTCGGATAGGCGATCGGCGGCACCAGATCCTTACGCCACAAGCCTTCGCTGTCGGGATGGTGCTTCATCGTGAACGGCAGGCCGACGTGGAGCTGGCGCATCCACATGTCGGCGCCGGCGAGCAGGGTGCCGAGCGTGCCGCCCCATTTCGCGACCAACGGTTCGACGTTGCGGACCTTCTTGAGCTCGGCGGCGATCCAGCTCGCGCGCACCGCCGGCTCATAGTCGGCGAGGGTGTCGCCCGAGCGGTCGGCGGCGATCGCGGCGAAGGCGCTCTCGGCCGCCAGCATGCCCGACTTCATCGCTGTATGCGTGCCCTTGATCCGGGGCACGTTCACGAAGCCGGCCGAGCAGCCGATCAGCGCGCCGCCGGGGAAGGCGAGCGTCGGCACCGCTTGCCAGCCGCCCTCGTTGATCGCCCGCGCGCCGTAGGAGATGCGCTTGCCGCCCTCCAGAAAGTGGCGGATCGCCGGATGCTGCTTCCAGCGCTGGAATTCCTCGAACGGCGACAGCCAAGGGTTTTTGTAATTGAGCGCGACGACGAAGCCCAAGGCGACCTGTCCGTTCGCCTGATGATAGAGGAAACCGCCGCCCCAGGCGTCGTCGAGCGGCCAGCCCTGGGTGTGGATGACGCGGCCTGGTTCGTGCTTGTCGGGATCGATATCCCAGAGCTCTTTCAGCCCGATTCCATAGACTTGCGGCTGAGAGTCGCGCTCCAGCTCGAAGATGCGCTTCAGCTCCTTGGTGAGGTGGCCACGCGCGCCTTCGGCGAACAACGTATAACGGCCGTGCAGCTCCATGCCGGGCTGGTAGTCGGGCTTGTGGGTGCCATCGCGGGCGACGCCCATGTCGCCGGTCGCGACGCCCTTCACCGATCCGTCGTCGTTGAACAGGATCTCGGCGGCGGCGAAGCCGGGGAAGATCTCCACCCCCAATGCCTCGGCCTGACCGGCCAGCCAGCGGCAAAGATTGCCGAGGCTGAGCGTGTAGGTGCCGTGATTATTCATGAACGACGGCATCAGCACATGCGGGAAGGGATATTTCTTGCCCGCCGTCAGCACCCAATGCTCGTTCTTCGTGACCGGCACATTGAGCGGGCTGTCGAGATCGCGCCAATCGGGCAGCAGCTCCTCCAGCGCCCGCGGATCGACCACCGCGCCGGACAGGATGTGGGCGCCGATCTCGGAGCCCTTTTCGAGGATGCAGACCGAAAGCTCGCGCCCCGCTTCGGCAGCGAGTTGCTTGAGGCGGATCGATGCGGCGAGCCCGGCCGGACCGCCGCCGACGATCACGACGTCATATGGCATGGACTCCCGTTCGGACATCCGGCTCTCCCCAGGCTCCTGTCGTCGCAAACCGCCAACGCCTTACGGATAAACGCCGGGCCAGCGGTTGACCAGTCCGGCCGCCGACGAGTTTAACAGCCGCTTCCGGGGCGGCGAACAAAGAGCCACATGAACGCAGAGCTGGCGGCAAGCGCCTTGGCATGGTGGAAGGAGGCAGGCGTCGACACGCTCGTCGCCGAGGAGCCGCGCGACTGGCTGAGGCCGAAAATCGTGGCGGCCACCGCCTTGGTCTCGCCCGAGGTGGGCGCGGTCGCCGTCGAATTGCCGGACACGCTTGACGCCTTCCGCACTTGGCTGGCCACTGCACCCCTGCCCTTTCCGACGATCGGCGCGCAGCTCGAACCGGCGGGCGATCCGTCTGCGGCGCTGATGGTGATGATCGACATGCCGACCCAGAGCGGCGGCTGGTTCGAAGGCGAGGCCGGGCCGTTGTTCGATCGGATGCTGACGGCGATGAACGGTCTGAGCCGGGACAAAATCTATCTGGCGCCGCTGTCGCCCGCGCGGCCGCTGAGCGGCCGGCTCGATCCTGCTCATACCCGCCGCCTTGGCGAGATCGCGCGCCATCATGTCGGACTGGTGCGACCCCGCGCGCTGCTGCTGTTCGGGGATGCGTGCGCGACCGCCCTGCTCGACGCGCCGGTCGCGGAAATGCGGGGCCGCTGGCATGAGGTCGAGACGCCGACCGGACCAGTGCGCGCCGTCGCCACGATTCGGCCGGAGCAGATCGGCGGCCGCGCGCCGATCAGGAAGATGGTCTGGGAGGATCTTCAGTGCGTGATGGAGGAATTGAAATGAGCCGCATCTTGCGCGCCCTCCTCGCCGCCGGAGTCGCTCTGGCGGCCTGCCCGGCCTTCGCGGAAGACGGCGACATGCAAACCGCGCCGGCGGCGCGCCCGTTTGCGATCCCGGCCCAGCTCAGCCCGTCCGAGCGCGAGCAATATCTGCTCATCTTCGCCGATTTGCGCGCGTCCAACTGGGCCAGCGCGGCGGGCCGGCTGGACGGGATGCGACCCGGCGTTCTGCACGATCTCGCCCGGGCGATGCTCTACACGATGCCCGGCTCGCCGCCGGTCGAGCTCGCGCCGCTGATACAGCTGCTGGAACGGGCGCGCGAGCTGCCGCAGGCGAGCGATCTCGCCCGGATCGCCGTCGCCCGGGGCGCGACCAGCCTGCCCGATATCCCGCGCCCGCAACAGCTCGCCGGCCTGCCCGGCCAGCCGCGCCGCATCCGGCCCCGCCCGATCCGCGGCGACAGCGCCGCCGACGCGCTCGAACCGTTGATCAACCCGCTGCTGGTCGCCGACCAGCCCAATGAGGCGGAGGCGATCTTCACCACCCGCAGCGCCGATCTCACCCCGGAGGCGCGCACCGCTTTCCAGCAGCGGATCGCCTGGGTCTATTTCCTCAACGGCTATGATTCCCAGGCGCGGCGGATCGCCGAGGAGGCGAGGGCCGGCCCGACCGAATGGGCGCTGCACGCCGACTGGGTCGCCGGCCTCGCCGCCTGGCGGATGGGCGATTGCGCCGCCGCCGCCACGCATTTCGGCACCGTCGCGGCGCGCTCGTCCGACATCGAGCTCGCCGCCGCCGGCCATTACTGGACGGCGCGCGCCGACACCGCCTGCGGCCGTCCGGAGCGCGTGCAGGCGCGCCTGCAGACGACCACCCGCTATGGCGAAACCTTCTACGGCCTGCTGGCGCAGAGCGCGCTCGGCGTCCGCCGCACGCCCGCCCACCTCGATCCGCTCGACGCGGAGGAATGGCGGGTGCTGTCCGCCCGGCCAGCCGTCCGCGCCGCCGTCGCCGCCGCTGAACTGGGCGACAATGGGCTCGCCAGCGACCTGATCCGCCATCAGGCGCGGATCGGCGGTTCTAGCGATCATGAGCGGCTGCTCCACCTCGCCGCGCGGCTCAACCTCACCGCGACACAGATGTGGCTGGCCCATAACGGCCCGCGCGGCCAGCGCACCGACACGCACGACCGCTATCCCTCGCCGACCTGGCGGCCGCAGCAGGGCTGGCGGGTCGACCGCGCTTTGGCGTTCGCCCACGCGCTGCAGGAATCCAACTTCCGCACCGACGCGGTGAGCCCGGCCGGCGCGCGCGGGCTGATGCAGGTGATGCCCGGCACCGGCCGGCAGATGGCGCGCTCGCAGGGCGGCAACGTCACGCCCGGCCAGCTGCTCGTTCCCAGCGTGAACCTGGAATATGGCCAATCCTATCTCGAATATCTGCGCGATCTGCCCTCGACCGGCGGCCTGCTCCCCCGCGTGATCGCCTCCTACAATGCCGGTCCGGCGCCGATCGCGCTCTGGAACACCCGCTTCGACCAGGGCGATCCGCTCCTGTTCATCGAGACGATCCCTTATTGGGAGACGCGCGGCTACGTTCCAATCGTGCTCCGAAACTACTGGATCTACGAGGAACAGACGGCCGACCGCTCGGCGAGCCGCAGGGCCTTGGTGCAGGGCCTGTGGCCGCGCTTCCCGGGTATGACCGGAGCGACCGCGGTGCGCTTGCCGTCCCGCCCCACGGTACCGGCTTCGGCGCTCGCGGCAGGCAACGACTAGCATGCCTCCCCTCCCGCTTGCGGGAGGGGATTGAGGGGTGGGGTTGCTGAGTCTCGTCAGGCCCCCCACCCTCCCGCAAGCGGGAGGGGAGAATGTTCTTGATCTGTTCCCGTAATCGGAGCATCCTCAGTGGATGCCACGACCCGACGCGCGCGCCGGACGGGGCGCGCCCGACAACCGCACCCCGGACCGCTTCAACCTGCCGACCCGCGAGGCGGACGGCGACTGGCTCGACGCACGTGAGGAGCTGAACGAAGGATTGCCGCCGCTCAGAACGACGGTGACGGTCGAGCATCCGAAGACGATCATCACCCGCAACCAATCGCCGGACATCGGCTTCGACCGCTCGATCAACCCCTATCGCGGCTGCGAACATGGCTGCATCTACTGCTTCGCCCGGCCGACCCACGCCTTCCACGACCTCTCGCCGGGTCTCGATTTCGAGAGCCGGCTGTTCGCCAAGCCGGATGCGGCGAAGCTACTCCGCGTCGAGCTGGCGAAACGCAATTATGCGGTGCGTCCGATCGCACTCGGCACCAATACCGACCCCTACCAGCCGATCGAGGGCCGCTGGCGGATCACCCGCTCGATCCTGGAGGTGCTGCTCGAATGCCGTCACCCATTCACGATCACCACCAAGTCGGACCGGGTGCTGATGGACCTCGACATCCTGAAGCAGGCGGCGCTCGATCAGCTCTGCTTCGTCGCCGTCTCGGTAACCTCGCTCACCCCCGCCATCGCCCGCACGCTGGAGCCGCGCGCCCCGGCGGCGCGCAAACGATTGGCGGCGGTGAAGGCGCTCCGGGAAGCGGGCGTCCCGGCTTGGGTTTCGATCGCGCCGGTGGTGCCGGCGATCACCGATCACGAGCTGGAGCACATCGTCGAGGCGGCGGCCGAACATGGAGCGCTGGGTTGCTTCTATCTGCCGGTACGCCTGCCTTACGAGGTCGCCCCGCTGTTCCGCGCGTGGCTCGACGAGCATTATCCCGATCGCGCCGTCAAGGTGATGGCGATCATCAACTCGCTGCGCGGCGGCAAGGACAACGATCCCAATTTCTTCAGCCGGATGCGCGGCCAGGGGCCGTGGGCAGCCTTGCTCAAGGCGCGCTTCGAGCGGGCGATCCGAAAGCACGGCCTGAACCGGGAGCGCCATGCTTTGCGCACCGACCTGTTCCGGCCGCCTGAAGACGCCCAGATGCGGCTGTTCTAGCGTCCCGCGCGACAGACGCGCATCTGGGCGAGGCCGCGCAGGAAGCCGCGCCGGGCAATGCCGGCATCGACCGCCGCCTGCATCCGCCGATCAGCCTCGGCCGAGCCGCTCAGCTCACGCACGACGCCGCGGAACGGGATGATCGTGTTCACCACCGCTCGGCCGCCAGCTTCGGCGATCCGCCCGGCCCTGCTCCCGACGCGCACCGGCGGCGCGTCGAAATCCGGGCCGAGCACCCCATCGAGATCGCGCAGCTCGCGCCCGATGCCGGCGCAGTTGCGCGTACCCGTCAGCGTGTAGGGATCGGCTCGCGCCGCCTCGAGCACCGGTGGAATCGGCACCCGCTGCAGGCCAACATCGCGTGCCGGCTCGGTCGCGATTTGCTCTGCTCGCTCGCGGGTGGAACCGGGTTCGCGCGGCGTGCCTTGGGCGAGGGAAATTCCGCCGCTGAAGAGGCAGACAATGGCGAGTGATTGAGCGACCAGCTTCATAGAACTCCCCATCGATGCGCGTCCGTTATGATCGCGCCCGATAAGCCGAGTCCAGCCCGTCAGCCGAGCGCCTTCTTCAGCAACTCGTTGACCACGCCCGGATTGGCCTTGCCGGCCATCGCCTTCATCACCTGGCCGACGAAGAAGCCGAACAATTTGTCCTTACCGCCGCGATATTCGGCGACCTTGTCGGCGTTCGCTTCCATCACCTTGGCGATCTCCGCTTCGATCGCGCCGGTATCGCTGGTCTGCTTGAGGCCGCGCTCCTCGACGATTCTTCCCGGATCGTCGCCGGTCTCCAGCATGATCTCGAACACCTGCTTGGCGAGCGTTCCCGAAAGCGTGCCGTCGGCGGTGAGGCGGATGAGCTCGGCGGCCTGTGCGGCGCTGACCGGGCTGTTCTCAATATCCTTGCCGAGCCGGTTGAGCGCTCCGAACAATTCGGACGTCACCCAATTCGCGGCCCGCTGGGCCTGATCGGCGGGAAGCTCGGCCAGCATCGTCTCAAACCACCGCGCGGTGGTGACGTCGGCGGTCAGCACGGACGCATTGTAGGGCGTCAGGCCCAGCTCGCCCTCGTAGCGGGCGCGCTTGGCGTCGGGCAGCTCGGGCAGGCTGGCGCGGCATTCGTCAAGGAACGCGTCGCTCAATTCAACCGGCAGTAGATCCGGATCAGGGAAGTAGCGATAATCGTGCGCGTCTTCCTTGGAGCGCAGCGAGCGCGTCTCGTTGCGGTCCGGATCGTAGAGACGGGTTTCCTGGACGATCGTGCCGCCGTCCTCGATCAGGTCGACCTGCCGGCGCGCCTCATGCTCGATCACCGCCTGGATGAAGCGGACCGAATTGACGTTCTTGGTCTCGGTCCGGGTGCCGAACTCGTCGCCCGGCTTGCGAACGCTGACATTGACGTCGGCGCGCATCGAACCCTGCTCCATATTGCCATCGCAGGAGCCGACATAGCGCAGGATTGCCCTCAACTTACGGACATAAGCCCCTGCTTCCTCAGGTGAACGCATGTCGGGCCGCGAGACGATCTCCATCAAAGCGACGCCCGAACGGTTGAGGTCGACATAGGAAGAATTGGGGTGCTGATCGTGCATCAGCTTGCCGGCATCCTGCTCGACATGGATGCGCTCGACGCCGATCGTCTTGGTCGCCCCGCCCTCCAGATCGACGTCGATCGCGCCCTCGCCGACGATTGGATGATAGAGCTGGCTGATCTGATAGCCCTGCGGCAGATCCGCGTAGAAATAATTTTTCCGGTCGAAGCGCGACCATGAATTGATCTGCGCATTGAGCGCCATGCCGGTGCGCACCGCCTGGCGCAGGCATTCCTCGTTCGGCACCGGCAGCATGCCCGGCATCGCCGCGTCGACGAGGCTGACCTGACTGTTCGGCTCGGCGCCGAACTCGGTCGAGGCGCCGGAGAAAAGCTTGGCGTTGGAGGTGACCTGCGCGTGAACCTCGAGGCCGATCACGACCTCCCACTCGCCGGTGGCGCCCTGGATGCGATATGACGTCGATGCGTCAGCCATGAGTTGTCCTAATAATCTACCGTGAAAATGACGTGGCGGCCGTGCTCTTGGGCAGCCTTGAACACCTTCTTCATGTTCTCAAACCAGTGCCCGGCATAGCCCACGTCTTCTTCTCCGATATCTGGGCAATCGTGGGCTTTAAGCAGAAACCTCAACCGAGCCTCAAAATCCTCCCGGCTAATCGGTTCCAGCAGATTCTGAACCGCGAGGACCGCTGCCGACGTGGTGACATTGACCATGAACCAATCGCTGTCGCTCAGGGTCTTCTCACCCATGATGACCCAACTCAGCGGCGTGTCGCGTCTCTCCAAGCCATCAGCGCAAGGGTTTTCGGCAATAAGCGTCTGGTGAATCAGTCCCCAAGCTTTGTCGGTTTCCGCATCGAATCCGGAATCGAAAAGCTGCTCCTCAAGAACGTCTCCGACGTAGTCGAACATGTCGTCGTTACCGGAACGCTCGCGCAATGCTTCCAATTGGCTGTCATCTATTGCGAAATGCACGCCTCGCATCGTCATCGTTCACCACCATGCTCCCGGTCGTCGCGGTGAAGTCCGGCCCGCTGCTCGATGGCGAGCCCGGCGTTGAGCACCGTCTGCTCGTCCAGTGCCTTGGAAATGATCTGCAGCCCGAGCGGCAGGCCCTGCCCGTCCAGACCGGCCGGCACCGACATCGCGGGCAGCCCCGCAAGGCTGGCGGGAACCGCGAAGACGTCGTTCAGATACATGGCGATCGGGTCGACGCTCTTCTCGCCGAGCGCGAAGGCGGCGCTCGGCGCGGTGGGCGTGAGCAGCAGATCGCACGTCTCCCAGACCTGCTCGAAATCGCGGGCGATCAGGGCGCGGACCTTCTGCGCCTGGTTGAAATAGGCGTCGTAGAAGCCGGCGCTAAGCACATAAGTGCCGATCATGATCCGCCGCTTCACCTCGGCGCCGAAGCCGGCGGCGCGGGTCGCTTCGTACATGTCGTTCAGGCCGCCCTGCTCGGGCTGGACGCGCAGACCGTAGCGGACGCCGTCATAGCGCGCGAGGTTGGACGAGGCCTCGGCGGGGGCGATGATGTAATAGGTCGGCAGCGCATATTTCGTGTGCGGCAGCGAGACCTCGACGATCTCCGCGCCCGCGTCGCGCAGCCATTCGATCCCCTGCTGCCAGAACGCGTCGATCTCCTCCGGCACGCCGTCGATGCGATATTCCTTGGGAATACCGACGCGCTTGCCCTTGAGATCGCTGGAAAGATTGGCCTCCCAGTTCGGCACCGGCAAATCGAGCGAGGTCGAATCCTTGGGGTCGAAGCCGCTCATCGCCTCCAGCAGGATCGCGCAATCGCGCACGTCCTTCGCCATCGGCCCGGCCTGGTCGAGCGAGCTGGCGAAGGCGACGATGCCCCAGCGCGAGCAGCGGCCATAGGTCGGCTTGATCCCCGAAATGCCGACGAAGGCGGCCGGCTGGCGGATCGAGCCGCCGGTGTCGGTGCCGGTGACGCCCGGCGCGAGCCGCCCCGCGACCGCCGCCGCCGAGCCGCCCGAGCTGCCCCCCGGCGCGAGCGGCGCATTGCCCCCGTCGCTTCGCCGCCAGGGCGAGATCACCGGGCCGTAGCCGCTGGTCTCGTTCGACGAGCCCATCGCGAACTCGTCCATGTTGAGCTTGCCGAGCATCCCCGCGCCGGCGGCGAAGAGTTTCGCGCTGACATGGCTCTCATAAACGGGCTTGTAGCCTTCGAGTATCCGGCTGCCGGCGGTGGTCTGCACACCTTCGGTGCAGAACAGGTCCTTGATCCCCAAGGGCACACCGGAGAGCGGCTTGAGATCGCCCGAGGCGCGCGCCGCATCGGCCGCGTCGGCCGCGGCCAAAGCATGGCTCCGGCGTCTCGACCACGAAGGCATTGAGGCCGCGCGCCTTCTCGACCGCGGCGCTGAACGCGGTCGCGACCTCGCGGGCGCTGAAATCGCCATTCTTCACGCCATCGCGGATCGCCGCGACGCCAAGATCGGTGAGCGCCGTCATTCGATCACCTTCGGCACCGCGAAGAAGCCGTGCTCCGCGTTCGGCGCGTTGGCCAGCACCGCGTCGCGGATGCCGCCGTCGGTGACGACATCGTCGCGCAGCCGCAAATGGTTGGGGATCACGGCCGTCATCGGCTGGACGCCGGAGACGTTGACCTCGCCGAGCTGCTCGATCCAGCCAAGGATGTTGGAAAGCTCGGGCGCGAGCGCGGCCACCTCCTCATCGCTGACGGCGATGCGGGCGAGCTTGGCGATATGGCGCACGGTGGCGGCGTCGACGGACATGATTTCCTTGAGTGAAGCGGACCGGCCAGCAGTCCGCGCCAGCCGCTAGCATCGCCCGAGCCGCACTTGCAAGGCGCGCGGCGATGGGCTTGAGGCTTGGCGATGCAGCCCAAGCGCCGCAGCCCCGCCGGCTGCTTCCTCAGGATCGTCGCCGTTCTCATCGTCGTCGTGCTGGCCGGCGCGCTGCTCTACCGTGTCTTCGAGCGCCAGCTGATGGAACTCGCTTTCGTGCCGAGCGCCCCGTTCGAGGAGGTGCCGATGCCGGCCGGCGCCACTTACGCGCAGGCGGCCTTGTGGATCGCGCGGCCCGATATCGCCGGCAATCCGGCGCTCTGGACGCCGCAGGGCTTCACCGCGACCAATGCCCCACGCGTCTCGGTCTTCTTCGTCCACCCGACCAGTTTTCTCGAGCGCAGCGCCTGGAACGCGCCGCTCGATCACGAGGATTCGCAGACCCGCGCCGCGCTCTTCGTCCGCAGCCAGGCGAGCGTATTCAACGGGGTCGGCGCGATTTGGGCGCCGAAATATCGCCAGGCGACCTTCGGCGCCTTCCTGACCGGCCAGCAGGAGGCACAGCGGGCGCTCGATTTCGCCTATCGCGACGTGCTCGCCGCTTATGAGGCGTTCATCGCCCAGGCGCCCGACCGACCGGCCGATCATCCTCGCCGCGCACAGTCAGGGCAGCTTGCATCTAATGCGTCTGCTGCAGGAGCGGGTGCGTGGGAGCCCGGAAGCGGGGCGGATCGTCGCCGCTTATGTGATCGGCTGGCCGGTGTCGGAGACGGCGGACCTGCCGGCTTTGCCCCTCCCCGCCTGCGAGCGACCCGATCAGGCGCGCTGCCTGCTCTCCTGGCAGAGTTTCGCCGAACCCGCAGATCCGGCCCAGGTGACCGAGGTCTTCGACGCCAGCACCGGTCCAGGCGGCGTTTCGCGCGGGGGATCGGCGATGGTTTGCGTCAATCCGCTCACCGGCGCGCGGAACGGCGCGGCCCCCGCCGCGAGCAATGGCGGCACGTTGGTTCCCAATGCGGAGTTCAGCGAGGCGGAATTCCGTCGCGGCGCGGCCGGCGCGCGCTGCGGCGAGCGCGGTTTTCTCTTGATCGGCGACAGCGGCGCGCTGCCCGCCATGGGCCCCTACGTGCTGCCCGGGAACAACTATCACGTCTACGACTATGCCCTGTTCTGGGCGAACATCCGCGCCGACGCCGAGCGGCGGCTGGCCGCGTTCGAGGCGAGCCGATGATCTTCGACCGCGCCGCCGAATTTCGGGAAGCGCTGCCTGATGGCGGACGGCTGATCGGCCTCGATGTCGGCACGAAGGCGATCGGTGTCGCGCTCTGCGATTCGGGCTGGACGATCGCCAGCCCGGCGACCCTGGTCCAGCGCGTCAAATTCGCCACGGACAAGGCCGTGCTGGCAAGGCTGATTGAGAGCGAGCGGGTGAAGGGCATCGTCATCGGCCTGCCGCTCAACCTCGACGGCAGCGATTCGCCCCGTACGCAATCGGTCCGCGCCTTCGCCCGCAACGTCGAACCGCTCGGCCTGCCGATCCTGCTCTGGGACGAGCGCTGGTCGACGCAGGCGGTCACCCGCACGTTAATCGACGCCGATGCGAGCCGGGCGCGGCGGGCCGAGCTGGTCGACAAATTGGCCGCCGCCTACATCCTTCAAGGCGCGATCGATGCGCTTGCCGGGATAGGCTGATCCAGCCTAGAGCTCGGCCTCGATGCCGGCCTTTCCCCACCGCCACCTGCTCGGAATCGAGGGTCTCTCCGCCTCCGATATCGTGGCCGTCCTCGACGAGGCGGAGGCGTGGATCGCGTTCAACCGCGGCGCGCGTAAGGCGGACGACCGGCTCGCCGGCCTCACCCAAATCAACGCCTTTTTCGAGAACTCGACCCGTACCCTCTTCTCGTTCGAGATCGCCGGAAAACGGCTCGGCGCGCAGGTCTCGAACTTCCACCCCGCCGCCTCCAGCGTCCGCAAGGGCGAGAGCCTGATCGACACCGCGCTGACGCTGAACGCGATGCGGCCCGATGTGCTGGTGATCCGCCACGAGGCCAATGGCGCGGCGGCCGATGTGGCCGACCTGATGGACTCCCCGGTGATCAACGCCGGTGACGGGCAAGGCGAGCACCCCACACAAGCCTTGCTCGACGCGCTCACCATCCGGCGGCGCTTCGGCCGGATCGAGGGGCTGAAGGTCGCGATCTGCGGCGATATCGAGCATAGTCGGGTCGCCAATTCCAATCTGCGCGCGCTGCCTTTGCTGGGCGCCGAAGTGCGGATCGTCGCCCCGCCGAGCCTGATGCCCACCACCCTGCCGCCCGGCATCTCAACTTTTGAGGATTTCGACGCCGGTATCGACGGCGTCGACGTGGTGATGATGCTGCGCATTCAGAAGGAGCGGATGGAGGAGGATTTCCCCGACACGCTCCAGGACTATCACGCCGAATATGGCCTCACCCGCGCCCGCCTGGCCCGCGCCGCCCCGCACGCCATCGTCATGCATCCGGGCCCGATGAACCGCGGCGTCGAGATCGACGGTGAGGTCGCCGACGATCCCGAACGCTCGGTGATCCTAGAGCAAGTCGAGATGGGCGTGGCCATCCGCATGGCCTGCCTCGACCTACTGACGCGCGAACGGCGGACCTGAAACGGAAAGGGCGGCGGGCCTTGGCCGACCCGCCGCCCTCCAGAGGGATCCTTGAGAGGATCCTGAAGATTAGACGTTGCGCTGGCGCGGATTGGCGTAGCGGGCCGCCCAACGGATCGACGCGTCACCGGCCTGGGTGCGCACGAAGCAGACCCCGCCCTGGGCGCGGATTGAGCCGCAGAGGCGCTGTGCGTCCGACTGGCCTGCGAAGCCGGCAATCGCGACGCGGTGCAGCCTGCGGCCGTTCATCTCGATATTGGCGGTGAGTGGCGCATGGCTGTCGAGGCCGAAGCGGCGTTGGGCATTGACCCAGGCGCGCTCGGCATTCGCCTCGCTGATGAAAGCGCCGAGTTGAACGACATATTGGCTGTTGCCGCGCCGCACCTGAGGGGCGGCAACGTGCGGCGCACGGCGGAAGAAGGGCGCCGGCGGCAGCGCGATTGCGGTGGTGCGGACGAGGGCCGGCGCGGGCCGGAAGACGCTGCGCACGGCGACCGCCTGCCGTACTTCGGCCGCGGTCGGCGCGGGTGCTTCTTCGGGCGTCGGCGCGGCTGGCACGGCCGCCGCCTGCTCAACGGGAGCCTGCGGCGCGGCCGGGGCTTCGGGCGCGACTGGAACTTCAGACGCTACGGGCGTTTCACGAGCCGGCGTGTAGTAATTGGAGACCTGCGGCGCGGCCTCCGCCGAGGCGAGCTGGATCGGCGCCGCCGGCGCGGAGGTGCTTTCGACGGCCGGTGCCGAAGGCGGAAGCCCCCAATCTGAAACCGTGTCGGCCCGTGCGACCTGGACCGGCGCTTCAGGTACAGGCGCGGGCTGAGCCAGCGCAAGCGCCGTCGGCTGACCCGGATCGACAATGGGCGATACGCCCAGCATGCTCGCTACCTGGGTCGCGGAGGCACCGGGGCGGGCGAAGGCGGCCCATTGCGTCATCCGCGCGTCGATATCGCCGGCCGACAGATCCTGCGCGGCGATCGCCCGGGCCCGCCGCCAGTCACCGGCAAGGGCGTAGGAGAGAGCGAGATTCTGCCGCACGCGCGGCGTCGCATCATGCGAGCGCGCTGCGTTTTCGAGGATCTCGATCGCGCGGCGCGGCTGGCCCGCCAGCGCCAGCGCAAGGCCGACATCGGCGGCCGACGCGTTTCCGGCCATCTGCTCAAGCTGGGCGACGGCGGCGGCGGGACGGCCGAGCGCGATCTGGGTCAGCGCGAAGCTGAGGCCGGCGCGGTTGTTGGACGGATCGAGCTCGAGCACGTCGGCGAACGTGGCGCGAGCCGATTCGAACCGGCCCTGACGCAGATAGATGTCGGCGAGCAACAGCCGGTAGCCGGCATCGCGCGGGCTGAGACCCACCGCCTGCTCCATCGCAGCCTGCGCCGGAGCGAGCCGGCCCTCGCGCAGGTCGCGCGCCGCTTGCTCGTGCAACTGCGCGGCCTGGCGGTCGCCTTGGGTCGCTGCGGCGCGAGTCATCTGGGCGGCGCGGCGCATCGCCTCGGACTGGGTGGTACAGGCGACCATGGTCAGGCTGACCATCAGCGTCGAAGCCGCCGCTTTGAAAACCGTCCTGTTCATCCTCGTGCCCTTCGTGAACATCTCAGCGGCGCTTGGCCGGCACTTGCGCCGCCAGCGCGTCGATTTCCGGAATGGTCGCCAGGAACTCATCCAGCGCCCCGGCGACGAGCTGCTGCGCCGAGCGGCCGGTAACCGCGCAGGCGAGCCGCAGCCGCAAATGGCGCTCGACATCGAGCCGCAGCGTGAAGGCCGCCTTCTTGCCGGCGGCGACCGCGATCGCCCGCTTCGGCAATTCGACCACCTCGGCCGGCGCACGCTCGATGGCCGGCGGCGGAGCCGGCGCGGCTTCCTCGACCGCTTCTTGATAGGTCTCCGCAATCGCGCGCTGCTGCGCGGCGACAGCGTTGTCCTCGCTTTTCGGCAGCGGTGTCAGCGCCACGATCGAGCTCGGAACGTGCTCGACCGGCGCCGGCGGAGTCACGGCCTCCGGCGCGCCCATGTCGTTCCAGCCGAGATCGTCGAACCCGCTATAACCTTGCGGCCGCATCGCCGGCTTGGCCGCGCCCTTGCGTGCGAGCAGGCCGGAGGAGAGCGAGGCGTAGGGACGCGCTTCTTCGTGCATCATCACAACCTCCCTCACTGGCCGCGGCGGCCGAAGCCGCTGGCGACGGCGCGAGGCGCGAAGTTCACCGGCCCAGGCGCTGCCGGGGACGAGAAGACGGTGCGGCGGAAGTTCTTCTCGAGGCGATCCGCGACATAATCCCAAAGCTCGACGACCTCGCGGGCGGACCTGCCGTTCGGATCGACCTCCATCACGGTGCGACCGTCGATCATCGAGGCGGCGAAATCGGTGCGGTGATGGATCGTGATCGGCGCGACGGTGCCGTGCTGAGACAGCGCGATCGCGGCTTCGAAGGTGATCTTCGCTTTCGGCGTTGCGCCGTTGACGACGAAGATGAGCGGCTTGCCGGCGCGATCGCAAAGATCGACCGTCGCACCGACGGCGCGCAGATCGTGCGGCGACGGCCGGGTCGGAATGACGATCAGCTCGGCGACCTGGATCACCGACTGGATCGCCATCGTGATCGCCGGCGGCGTGTCGATGACGGCGAGGCGGAAGCCCTGCTGGCGGAGCACTTCGAGATCGGCACCGAGCCGAGCGACGGTGGTCTGCGCGAAGGCAGGCTCATCGTCGGCGCGCTCGTTCCACCAGTCGGCCAGCGATCCTTGCGGATCGATGTCGATCAGGCAGACCGGCCCATAGCCGGCGCGGTGCGCTTGCACCGCAAGATGGCCGGACAGGGTCGTCTTACCCGATCCGCCCTTCTGAGAGGACAATGCCAAAACGCGCATCAGATTTCCTTTGAGGTTCCCACGCCTGCTTGACGCGGTTTCCTCTAGCCGGGCTAAAATTCGGTTAATGGCCCGGCAGTCGTGACGGCATGGTGCTGCAGTCGGCGCGATATCGCGCGGAATGTGCTAAGGTCGCGTTAACCAATCGCATTTAGGCTTGGATCGGCAGGTTTTTTGGGCGGAAGGACGCGCGGATGGGGAACAAGTCTTGGCGGCTGGGGCTGATCGCTGCAGCGATGGTCGCGGCCTCGCCGGCATTGGCGCAGCAGACCAGCGTCCGCGCCGGTGTCGAAGCCTGGCAGGCCGGCAATCACGAGGAAGCGGTGCGTCAATGGCGCCCGCTCGCGGATCGCGGTGATCCCGACGCGCAATATAATCTGGCGCAGGCCTACAAGCTGGGCCGGGGCGTGCCGCTCAATATGACTCTTGCCGAGCAATGGTATGAGCGCGCCGCGCGTCAGGGTCATGAGCAAGCGGGCGCCAATCTCGGCCTGATCCTGTTCCAGAACGGCCGCCGCCGCGAGGCGATGCCCTATATCGAGCGCGCCGCGAACGGGGGCGACCCGCGCGCGCAATATGTTTTCGGCACCGCCTTGTTCAACGGCGACGTCGTCGCCCAGGATCGTGCGCGCGCCTACGCAATGATGAGCCGTGCTGCAGCCGATGGCCTGCCGCCCGCAGTGCAACAGTTGCAGGCGATGGCGCAGCATCTTTCGGCCGAGGAGATGACTCGCGGGGAACAGCTCGCCGACCAAATGGCGCGCGCTGGGCGGACCCGCATTGCCGACGCGGATCCGGTGGCAACCGGCGGCGGAGGGTCGCGCGAGCGACCGCGTCCACCCCGCATCGCCCAAGCGGAACCGCGCCCGCAACCTGAACGGGCGCCGCCTCGCGCGCGCCCCGAGCCGCAGTCGCCGCGTCAGCCCGAAGAGGTCGGGACGCGCCCCGCGCCGGCTCCGGCCGCGCAGGGTGGTCGCTGGCGCATCCAGCTTGGCGCCTTTTCCAGCGAAGCGGGCGCGCGCAGCGCCTGGGCCGCGGTCTCCGGGCGTTTGCCCGGCCTGCGTCCCACGGTCACCCGGGCCGGCGCGATGTTCCGGCTGCAGGCCGGCGGGCTCGCCAACCGGGAAGCCGCCATGCGCGCTTGCGCCGCCGCGCGGTCCGCCTGTTTCCCGGTCGCACCCTAGAGCCCGCGCTTAACCGAATTTTCGCCGTCGCTTGCTATGCCGCGCCCGAGACGGGGGGCGGCATGGCGGCGATACGGGAACTTGCGACACCTGACCGGATGGCGACGCGCTGGCGGCGGCGGCGGATGTGCGTCCTCGTTGCCGACGCTGCCGCACCAGCGGCGTTGCGGGCGATCGACGCCACCGGCGCCGTCATCGAGACCAGCCTCCGCCCGGCGCTCGGCGCGCCGGTATCGCTGCGCCATCCGGACGCCGGCGAAATCGCCGCTCGGATCACCTGCGTTTCCGTCGATACGGTGACGATTGGCTTCGACATCGGCGCCGGCTCGGTCGCCTTCGCGCTCGCCGCGATCGCCGCCGACATGAGCAGACCCGCTTAGGCTTAGGCTTCGACCCACTCCCGCCGCTTATAGCCCTGCGCGTAGAGCAACGCCGTGAGGTTATTCGCGTCGATTCGCGCGTCCGCCGCGGCGGCGAGCGCCGGCTTAGCATGATAGGCGATGCCCAGGCCGGCGGCGGCGATCATCGGGATGTCGTTCGCGCCGTCGCCGACCGCCAGCGTGCCGGCCAGCGCGATGCCGCGTTCCGCCGCGCTCTCCAGTAGCGCCCGCTTCTTCGCCTCGGCATCGACGATCGGCTTAGCGACCAGTCCCGTCAACTTCTCGCCCGCAATGCCGAGCACGTTGGCCCGCACCTCGGCGAAACCGATCTCCGCCGCCACCGGTCCGGCGAACCGCGTGAAACCGCCCGAGACGAGCAAAGTGTGAGCGCCGTGCGCCGCCATCGTCCGCACCAGGGTCCGCGCGCCGGGCGTCAGCTTGACTCGCTCCGCGCGGCAGCGATCGATCGCCGCATCCTCCAGCCCCTTGAGCAGCGCCACCCGCGCATCGAGCGCATCGCCAAAATCCAACTCGCCGCGCATCGCCGCTTCGGTTACCGCCGCGACCTCGGCCTTGCGGCCGACATAATCGGCCAGCTCGTCGATGCATTCCTGACCGATCATGGTCGAATCCATGTCGGCGATAAGGAGGCGCTTGCGGCGGTGCGCCGCTGGTTGAACGACCACGTCGAGCGCCAGCGTCTGTTTCGTAACCTGAGCAATGGCCATGCTCAAGTCACGGAGCCCCTCCGCCAAGCGGGCGCAGTCGGCGATGGTAAAGTGGGACGCTGGTTCAAACGTCAAATCGCCGGCGACATCCTCCTCGACCCAGCTGACATCGCGTAACGATCCAGCTGTCCAGTCCATCTGAAACTGATGGGCGACCTCGAACAGGATTCCGCCGAGGCCGCGCTCTGCTATCAGGGTCGCAATGAACATCGACAAGCCTCCGCTGGCGGTTATCGCGGGGCCGACCGCCAGCGGCAAGTCGGCGCTCGCGCTCGCGCTGGCGGAGCGTGCGCAGGGCGTCGTCATCAATGCCGACAGCGCCCAGGTCTATCGCGACCTGCGAATCGTCTCGGCCCGGCCGACGCCAGACGACGAGGCGCGCGCGGTGCACCGCCTATACGGCTGCCGTGATGGCGCCGACTCCTGCTCGGCCGCCGAATGGGCGGCGGAGGCCAAAACGGCGATCCGTGAGACGCATGAAGCCGGCAAGCTGCCGATTCTCGCCGGCGGCACGGGGCTTTATATTCGCACGCTCTTGCAGGGGATTGCCCCAGTCCCGGCGATCGACACCGAAATCCGCGCGGCGGTGCGGGCTCTACCGGTCGGGGAGGCCCACGCTGCGCTGACGCGCGAGGATTCCGAAGCCGCGGCCCGGCTGCGCCCCACCGACACGACCCGCGTCGCCCGGGCGCTGGAGGTGGTGCGCGCGACCGGCCGCCCGCTCGCCGCCTGGCAGGCCGAACGGGTGGGCGGTATCGGCGCGGAGATCGCGCTGCGCTCGCTGATCCTGCTCCCGCCGCGCGACTGGCTTCATGCTCGCTGCGACGCGCGCTTCGGGCAAATCTTCTCCGACGAAGGCGTCGAGGAGGTCCGCACCCTGCTCGCCCGCCACCTGCCGGTCGCGGCGCCGGTGATGCGCGCGATCGGAGTGCGCGAGATCGCCGCCTTCCTCGCCGGCGAAATGACCCGAACCGAAGCGCTCGCCGCCGGCCAGGTCGCGACCCGTCAATATGCCAAGCGCCAATATACCTGGTTCCGTCACCAGCCGCCGCCGGACTGGCCGCGCTTCGAACGGCCGCTCGATTGCGATGCGATGGCCGATGCCTTAGCCCTCCTCTCGGAATGAAGGCCTATCGCGACGAGGATTGCGATCTTTCGATCGTCCGCGCCAAGCAGGTGGCGATCATCGGCTATGGCAACCAGGGCCGGGCGCAGGCGCTGAACCTGCGCGACAGCGATGTGTCCCTCACGATCGCCCTCCCCGCCGATTCCGCCTCGCGCGCGCGCGCCGAGGAAGAAGGGTTCGCGGTCGCCACCGCGGCCGAGGCGGCGGCGCAGGCCGATTTCGTCGTCATGCTCGCGGCCGACGAGGATCATGGCCGCATCTATACTGAGACGATCGCGCCGAATTTGCGCGAGGGCGCGGCGCTGAGCTTCGCGCATGGTCTGTCGATCCGCTTCGGCCTGATCGACCCTCGCCCCGATCTCGACGTCATTCTGGTCGCTCCAAAAGGACCGGGAACCGCCTTGCGTGCCGACTATCAAAGCGGCTCCGGCCTCATTTCCTTGTTCGCCGTGCATCAGGACGCGAGCGGCGGCGCGCAGGCGCTCGCGCTGTCCTATGCCGCGGCGATCGGCAGCGGGCGGGTCGGCATCTTGCCGACCAGCTTCGCCGAGGAATGCGAAGCGGATCTGTTCAACGAGCAGGCGGTGCTCTGGGGCGCGATCCCGGCCCTGATCCATGCCGGCTTCGAAACCCTGGTCGAAGCCGGCTTCTCGCCCGAAATCGCCTATTTCGAATGCCAGACCGAGCTGAAGCTGCTCGCCGATCTCATCGACCAGCGCGGCATCGCCGGGATGAAGGAGGCGATCAGCAACACGGCCGAATTCGGCGCGCTCGAAGGCGCTCCGCGCATGGTCACCGAGGAAACCCGCGCCGAGATGCGCCGCATCCTCGCCGAGGTGCGGGCGGGCGGCTTTACGCGCAAGCTGCTTGCCGACGCTCAAGCCGGCTATCCGCGGCTGCGCGCCTCGCGCGTGGAATCGGCGTCCCATCCGATCGAGGACGTCCGGCACAAGGTCTTGCAGCTGAAGGAATAGGAGAGCGAAATGGCGAAGGTTCTTTGCGTGCTCTACGCCGATCCGGTCGACGGCTATCCGACCTCCTATCCGCGCGACGATCTTCCGAAGCTCGACGTCTATCCCGACGGCCAGACGCTGCCGACGCCCAACGCCATCGACTTCCAGCCAGGCGCGCTGCTCGGCAGCGTGTCGGGCGAGCTCGGGCTTCGGTCCTATCTGGAAAGCAACGGGCACACGCTCGTCGTCACCGCCGATAAGGATGGCGAGGATTCGGAATTCGAGCGCGAGCTGGTCGATGCGGAGATCGTCATCTCGCAGCCCTTCTGGCCGGCTTATCTGACCCCGGAGCGCTTCGCCAAGGCGAAGAATCTCAAGATGGCGCTGACCGCCGGCATCGGCTCCGACCATGTCGACCTCCAATCGGCGATCGAGCGCGGCGTCACCGTCACCGAAGTCACGTTCTGCAACTCGATCTCGGTGGCCGAGCATGTCGTGATGATGATCCTGGCGCTGGTCAGGAACTATCTGCCCTCGCATCAGGTTGTGCGCGACGGCGGCTGGAACATCGCCGATTGCGCGGCGCGCTCCTACGATGTCGAGGGGATGCATGTCGGGACGGTGGCGGCGGGGCGGATCGGCCTGGCCGTGCTGCGGCGGCTGAAGCCGTTCGACATGCACCTTCACTATTACGACCGGCACCGGCTGCCCGCTTCGGTCGAGCAGGAGCTGGGCCTGATCTGGCACGACAGCGTCGAGCATATGGTCGGCCAGTGCGACGTGGTGACGATCAACTGCCCGCTCCACCCGGAGACCGAGAATCTGTTCGACGCCGCGATGATCGCGCGGATGAAGCGCGGCGCCTATCTGGTGAACACGGCGCGGGGCAAGATCGCCGATCGCGACGCCGTCGCCGCCGCCCTGCGCTCGGGCCAGCTCGCCGGCTATGCCGGCGACGTCTGGTTCCCGCAGCCTGCCCCGCGGGACCATCCGTGGCGCACGATGCCGCACCACGGCATGACCCCGCATATCTCCGGCACCTCGCTCTCGGCGCAGGCGCGTTATGCCGCGGGCGTTCGCGAAATCCTGGAATGCTATTTCGACGGGCGGCCGATCCGCGACGAATATCTGATCGTCCAGGGCGGCGCGCTCGCCGGCACCGGCGCGCACAGCTATTCGGAAGGCAACGCCACCGGCGGCTCGGAGGAAGCGGCGCGCTTCCAGGCCGGACCGAGACCGATTCCGCGCTGAGCCGGATTCAGCCCTCGCCGCGTGCCTCGTCGACATCGCACGTCACCGGCTCCTCGCCGCCACGCCAGCCGCGCTGCGCCGCGCGCAGCATCACAACCGCCGCGTAGAGCACGACCACGATCACCAGCCAGCGCAGCCACTCGATCGGCATCGACTGGACGAGGAACGCGGCGGCGAGCACGGCAGGGATACCGCCGAGCGTCACGCCGATCACGATCCGAAGGTCGATCTCGCCGATGGCGATGTGCCGGAGCATCGCGCCCGGCGTGGCGAGGCCCGCGGCGGCGGCCATGATCGGGAAGCACAGCCGCGGATCCATCCCCATCAAGCTGAGTAGCGCGATCGTCGGGGCATAATTCCCAACCCCGAAATTGATCAGCACGCCAAAGAGGAAATTCGCTACGATCGCGACCATCATAAGCAAAGGCGGCAGCGAGGCGGCCGTGCCGCCCGCCGGCATCAGCCCGAGATTGCCGAGAGCGTAGAAGATCGCAGCCATGATCAACGCGACGCCGACCACGAGCTGAACCACCCAGATCGTCGTTCGGGCGACGAGCGGCGCGCCGACGACCACTCCAAGCGCGAAGGCGATCGCGCACCCGACCAGCAAGGCCGGATCGACGAAGACCCCGAGCAACACCAGGTAAATGGCGCCCTGAGCCATTGTCGGCAGACCGTGCGCCGGAAGGAGAATGCACGGGATCAAACGGTCCGGCACCAGCCCGCGCAGCTTGAACCAGGCGGTGGTCGGCGCGAACGATCCGATGCCCAGAGTGTCGAAGAAATTGGTGACCGCGCCCAGCACCACCGCCTCGGGATTCGGCCTCAGCATGCCGCGCCGGGCGGCGGAGCGGACCAATGCGTAAAGAGTGACCAGGGCCGCGAGCGCCATGGGCACGAGCAACGCAATCAGCATGGCGATTTCCCCCGGCGCCTGCCTATCGGCCGCGCGGGGCCGTGGCAAATCGGACGCTGACGCTACTTCCGCCCGAATAGTTTCTCGATATCGCCATGCGCAAGCTTCACCCAGGTCGGGCGGCCATGATTGCACTGGCCGCTGTGCGGGGTGACCTCCATCTCGCGCAGCAGCGCGTTCATCTCGGCGACCGAGAGGATGCGGCCGGCGCGGACGCTGCCGTGGCAGGCCATGGTCGCGGCGACATGGTCGAGCCGTTCCTTCAAGGAGAGCGCCGAATCGAAGGCGGCAAGCTCGTCGGCGAGATCGGTGACAAGGCCCTTCGCGTCGCCCGCGCCGAGCAGCGCCGGAGTCGCCCGCACGAGGATCGCGCGCGGGCCGAAGCGCTCCAGCTCCAAGCCCATTTCCTCCAGCTCGGCGAATCGGGATTCGAGCCGGTCGCAGGCGGGCTCGTCCAGCTCGACCACCTCGGGGAGCAGCAGTGCTTGCCGCGCGACGCCGCCATTGGCCATCGCCCGGTTCATCCGCTCCAGCACCAGCCGCTCGTGCGCCGCATGCTGGTCGACCAGCACCAGCCCGTCCTCCGCCTCGGCGACGATATAGGTCGCCGCCACCTGGCCGCGGGCGACCCCGAGCGGGTAGGTCCGGCCTTCAGGCGCGGCTTCGACCGCAGCCTCGGCGCGCGCCTGTAACGGGGCTGGAGCCGGCACAAAGGACTGGTGGCGATCGAACACCGAGGCTTGGCCCGGGATCGGCGCCGGAAAGCTGAGACTTCGCATCGGCTCGGGCTGCCAATTGCCCAATGCCGCCGCGCTCGGGCGCTGCGCGCTGCGGTGGCCGGCCTCGTCGAGCGCCCGCCGCAGGCCGCCGACGATCAGCCCGCGAATCGCGCCCGGATCGCGGAAGCGGACCTCGGTCTTGGCCGGGTGGACGTTGACGTCGACCTGATCGGCCGGAACTTCCAGAAACAGCGCCAGCACCGCGTGGCGGTCGCGGGCGAGCAGATCCTGATAGGCGGCGCGCACCGCGCCGATCAACAGCCGATCCTTCACCGGCCGGCCGTTGACGAACAGATATTGATGATCGGCGACGCCGCGGTTGAAGGTCGGCAGGCCGGCGACGCCGCCCAAGCGGACACCCTCGCGCTCGAAATCGACGCCGAGGCTGTTGTCGGCGAGATCGCGGCTGGTCAGCGCCGCGACCCGCGCCGGCCGGTCGTCGCCGGGCGGCAGGATCAGCGCGCGCCGGCCGTCATGATCGAGGGTGAAGCCGATCTCCGGCCGCGCCATGGCGAGGCGCTTCACGATGTCGAGGCAGGCGGCATATTCGGATCGCTCGGAGCGCAGGAACTTGCGCCGCGCCGGCACCCGCTCGAACAGCCCATCGACCGTGACCCGGGTGCCGGGCGGAATCGCCGCCGGCCCCTCCCCCGCCTTGGCGCCATTGTCGATCGTGATCGACCAGCCGTCGGCGCCGCGCGGCCGGCTTTCGATCGTCAGCCGCGCCACGCTGGCGATCGAGGGCAGCGCCTCGCCGCGGAAGCCGAGCGTCGTCACCTGCTCGATCGCGTCGTCGGGAAGCTTGGAGGTCGCGTGCCGCTCCAACGCCAGCGCGATCTCGCCCTGCGCCATGCCCGAGCCATCGTCGGCGACCTCGATCCGGTCGCGACCGCCGCCGGCGAGCACGATCGCGATCCGCGTCGCGCCGGCATCGATCGCGTTCTCGACCAGCTCCTTCAACGCGCTGGCCGGCCTTTCCACCACTTCACCGGCGGCGATGCGGTTGACCAGATGCTCGGGCAGGCGCCTTATTGACATGTTTTCGGCTCTATACGAAGCGGCCCTGCCCCGCGAGCCCGGCCGCCGACTCTTTGGTGGACCGGGCGGGCGGGACCATCCTATAGACATGGCAAGGACGCCGGCGGTGCCGCGCGCCCGCCCCCGAGTCCAGCGAGTGCATCCGCGAATGTCATTCTTCAGCTTTCTTCGCCCCGCTTCCCACGACATGGCGATCGATCTCGGCACCGCCAACACGGTCGTCTATGTCCGCGATCGCGGCGTCGTCCTCAACGAGCCGTCGGTGGTCGCGATCGAAACGATCAACGGCGTCAAGCGCGTCAAGGCGGTCGGCGACGATGCCAAGTTGATGATGGGCAAGACGCCCGACGCGATCGAGGCGATCCGCCCGCTTCGCGATGGCGTGATCGCCGACATCGATGTCGCCGAGCAGATGATCAAGCATTTCATCCAGAAGGTGCACGGCAAGAGGCGCTTCCCGCGCTATCCCGAGATCGTGATCTGCGTTCCGTCCGGCTCGACCAGCGTCGAGCGGCGCGCGATCCGCGACGCCGCCTCCAACGCCGGCGCCCGCCAGGTCTGGCTGATCGAGGAGCCGATGGCGGCCGCGATCGGCGCCGACATGCCGGTGACCGAGCCGATCGGGTCGATGGTCGTCGACATCGGCGGCGGAACGACCGAGGTCGCCGTCCTCTCGCTGCGCGGCCTCGCCTACACCACCTCGGTGCGGGTCGGCGGCGACAAGATGGACGAGGCGATCAGCTCCTACGTCCGCCGCAATCACAATCTGCTGATCGGCGAAGCGACCGCCGAGCGGATCAAGAAGCAGGTCGGCATCGCCAAGCCGCCGCCCAACGGCACCGACGGCGAGACGGTCCACATCAAGGGCCGCGACCTCGTCAACGGCGTGCCGAAGGAAATCCAGATCAACCAGCGCCAGATCGCCGAAGCGCTCAGCGAGCCGGTGGGCACGATCGTCGAGGGCGTCCGGATCGCGCTCGAGAACACGGCGCCGGAGCTGGCCGCCGATATTGTCGACCAGGGCATCGTGCTCACCGGCGGCGGCGCGTTGCTGAAGGGCCTCGACGAGGTGCTGCGCGACGAAACCGGCCTGCCCGTCACTGTCGCCGACGATCCCCTGACCTGCGTCGCGCTCGGCACCGGCCGGGCGATGGAGGAGGAAATCTTCCGCGGCGTCCTCCAGACGGCTTAAGCCGAGAGGCTCCGCGGCATGGCGCCGCCCGGCAAGCGACGCACCGCCGGATATTCTCGGCGGGCGCAATATGGCCTGTTCATGGGCTATGTCTTCGCGATCGGCGGCTTGCTTGTCGCGCTGTTCATGCTCGTCCTGTCCCGGGTCGATCCGCGCGGCTTCGATGCGATCAAGGGCGCGGCGCTGGATGTAACCGCGCCGATCAGCGCCGCCGGGCGTGGTGTGGTCAGCTTCTTCACCGGCATCGGCGATACGATCGGCGATTACTGGCAGGCGGGCGCGCAGAACGAGGCGCTCCAGGCCGAGCTCGCCCAGACTCAGCGCGAGCTGGTCGCCGCCCGCGCCGCCGAGGCGGAGAACCGTCGTCTGCTCCGGCTGCTCGGCCTAGCCCGCGAAACGCCGGACGAGATCGTCGTGACCAGGATCGTGGGTTCGTCATTCGAATCGTCGCGCCGGCTCGCGACCTTGGCGGCCGGTAGTTCGTCGGGCGTCGCCATCGGTCAGCCGGTGCGCGCGCCTGACGGGCTGGTCGGCCGGGTGATCGAAACCGGGCGCTGGGCTGCCCGCGTCCTGCTGATCACCGATGGCGCGAGCAACGTGCCGGTGCGGCTGGTGCGCGACGGTACGCCGGCGATCGCCGCCGGCCGCGGCGACGGCTCGATCGAGCTGCGCACGCTGGAGGTCGGACAGAATCCCTTCCGGGTCGGCGATATCCTGATCACGTCCGGCACCGGCGGCATCTTCCCGCCCAATATCCCGGTCGCGATCGTCGTGCGGCTGGACGGCGACACCGCGATCGCGCGGCCGCTCGCCGATCCGGCGCGTGCCGATTATGTATTGGTGCTGCGTCCCTACCAACCGGCGGCGGGCGCGCCGCTCGACCAGGCCGGACCGCCTTCAGCTGGACCACCCGTCGCAGGCCCGCCGCCGGCCGCCGCGCCGACGCCGGGCCGCCAGAACGATCCGCGCTATCAGCCTGCCCTGCAATCGCCGCCGCCGCAGGGAGCCGGACGATGAACCGGATCGCCGGCTCGCAGGCCGAGGTCCGCATCCGCGACCTCAGGAACCGCTTCGTGCCGCTTGCGTCCACCATCATGGCGATCCTGCTGGCGCTGTTGCCCTTCATTGTCGCGATGCCGCTGATCCCCGATCTGGGCCTGATGGTGCTGATCGCCTGGCGCCTGCTCAGGCCGGAAATCTGGACCGCCAACACCGCACTCGGGCTCGGCCTGCTCAACGACCTCGTCGCCGGCAACCCGCTTGGCCAGTCGATGCTGCTCTGGACGAGTCTGTTCCTGATTTTCGATCTGATCGACAGCCGCCTCGGCTTTCGCGATTATTTGATGGACTGGGCTATTGCCGCCGCCGCGATTGCCGGTGTCCATGCCGGCGCCTGGTACATCGCCTTGCTGCTCGGCAGCGACACCAGCATCGCCGTCGTGGTCCCGCAAATGGCGCTCGGCGCGCTCGCTTATCCGATCGTCGCGCGGTTCGTGATCGCGCTTGATCGCTGGCGGCTCGGCCGATGAAGCGCCGCCCCGGCCCACCGATGACCGAGGCCGCGCAGGCCGCCATGTTCACCCGCCGCGCGCTGTTGCTCGGCTTGGGCCAGGCGGGGCTGTCAGTGCTGCTCGCCGGGCGGATGGGTTATATCGCGATCGGCCAGAATGAGCGTTACTCGGGCCTCGCCGAATCGAACCGCGTGCAGGAGCGGCTGATCCCCCCCCGACGCGGCTGGATCGTCGACCGCTATGGCCAGCCGATGGCCGTCAACCGCAGCATCTTCCGGGTCGATCTCATCCCCGACCAGCTCGAGGATCCGGATCGGGCGCTCGGCGTCCTCACCCAAATCCTTGGCCTCGATGCGGAGACCGTGGCCCGCATCCGCGCCGAGATACCACGCGCCGCGGGTTTCCAGCCGATTCCGGTGGTGGAGGATCTCAGCTACGAGCATTTCGCCGCGATCACAGTGCGGTTGCCCGAATTGCCCGGCGTCGCCCCTTTGCGCGCCTTCGCCCGTCATTACCCGGAAGGCGCCGCGATCGGCCATCTCATCGGCTATGTCGGCACGCCGAGCCGCGAGGATTATGAGCGGCAGGGCCGGGACCCGCTCATGCTCACCCCCGGCTTCAAGATCGGCAAGGAAGGGTTGGAGAAGGTCAAAGAGGCGGGCCTGCGCGGGACGCCGGGCCGGGCGCGGGTGGAGGTCACGGCGCGTGGCCGGCTGGTGCGCGAGCTCACGACCTTGCCCGATACCGGCGGCCGGGTCCTCCACACGACGATCGATGCCGGCCTGCAGAGCTTTGCGGCGCGCCGGCTGGGCGAACAGTCCGGCTCTTGCGTCCTGCTCGATTGCCACAGCGGCGACATTCTCTGCATGGCCTCGATGCCGGCCTACGATCCCAATGCCTTCTCGGACGGAATCAACCGATCCGAATGGGCGATGATGGCCGAGGACGAGCGCCATCCGCTGATCAACAAGACGCTGAACGCGCTCTATCCGCCGGGCTCGACCTTCAAGCCGGCGGTGGCGATGGCGGTGCTCGAGGCCGGCGTCGATCCGGAGGAAACGGTGAGCTGCGGCGGCGGCTACAATCTGGGCGGCCGGCGCTTCGGCTGCCTGGGGGTGCACGGACCTATGAACCTGCACCGGGCGATTGCGCGCAGCTGCAACACCTATTTCTACACGATGGGCCGGCGGATCGGGATCGAGCGCTTCGCCGACATGGCGCGCCGGCTTGGGCTCGGTCAGCGCTTCGACCTGCCGGTCGTCTCGCAAAGCTTCGGCACGATCCCCGATTCGGCGTGGAAGCTGCGCCGCCACCGGCAGGAATGGAGCCAGGCCGACACGCTCAACGCCGCGATCGGCCAGGGTTATGTGATCCTCAACCCGCTCCAGCTGGCGGTGATGGCGAGCCGGATCGCCTCCGGCCGGGACATCCAGCCACGGCTCATTCTCAATACCCACCCACAAGACGCGCCGCTGCCTTACGCTGCCGCCTATTTCGAGGCGGTGCGGTCGGGCATGGACGAGGTGGTGAACGGCGCCGGCACGGCGGGCGCCAGCCGGCTCCCCTTCCCCGACATCCGCATGGCCGGCAAGACCGGCACTGCCCAGGTCCGCAACATCGGCGCCGACCGCGGTCGCGCCGGCGCCGCCTGGCGCTATCGGGATCACGGCCTGTTCGTCTTTTTCGCGCCGGTCGGCGCGCCGCGCTATGCCGGCGCGGTCGTCATCGAGCATGGCCTGGGCGGCGCCCGCGCCGCCGCGCCGGTCGCCAAGGATCTGCTCACCTATCTGTTCGACAAGGACCGGGGGATGGCCGCGCTGCAGTCGCTCGAGCAGGGCTGGGGCGGCAATATCGCGGAACGGATGGCGCGCCGTTCCGCCGCCTGGGCCAATCGCGCGCCGGGCGAAACCTTGCCTAACCCGGCGCTCTGATGGTGCTCGCCCCGGTCCCGAAGCCGATCGCGGACCTGCCATGGCGGGTGCTGTGGATCGTGGTTGCGCTCGCCGGTAGCGGCGTTGCCGCACTTTATTCGGTCGCGCCCGGCGGCGGCGGATCGATGCTGCCTTACGCGCTGCCGCACGCCGTGCGCTTCGGCGCCTTCCTCGCACTCGCGATCGGCCTGTCTTACATCCGGCCGCGCATGCTCAGCGAGCTCGCCTGGTTCGGCTATGGCGTCGGCATCGTCCTGTTGATCCTCACTTTGCTGCTCGGCGCGATCGGGGGCGGCGCCCGATCCTGGCTCGAGCTCGGCGTCATCCGCATTCAGCCCTCGGAGCTGATGAAGCCGATCGTTGTCCTCGTCCTCGCCCGCTTTTATTCCTACATCCCGCCGCGCGAGCTGGCCGGCTGGGCGGCGATCTGGCCGGCCGGCGCGTTCCTCGCGCCGCCGCTGCTGCTCATCCTGCTCCAGCCCGATCTCGGCACCGCCACGCTCATCATCTTCACGACGATCGCGATGATGTTCGTCGCCGGGCTGCCGCTTCGCCTGTTCATCGGCGGACTGATCGCGACCGCGATCGCCATCCCGGTCGGTTTCTCTTTGCTGCTGCCGCACCAGCAGGAGCGAGTCTTGATCTTCCTCAATCCCGAGCAGGATCCGCTGGGCGCCGGCTATCACATCGCCCAGTCGATGATCGCGATCGGCTCGGGCGGGCTGTTCGGCCGCGGCTATCTGCACGGCACGCAGGCGAGCGGCCGCTTCCTGCCCGAGCCGCACACCGACTTCATCTTCGCCGCGATCGCCGAGGAATGGGGGCTGATCGGCGGCTTCGTTTTGATCCTGCTCTTCACCCTGCTGCTGCGCTGGGGGATGAGCGTCGCGATCGATGCGAAGGAGCGCTTCGAGCGACTGGCCGCGGCGGGGCTGACGCTCACCATCTTCTTCTACATCGCGGTCAATTTGATGATGGTGATGGGCCTCGCACCGGTGGTCGGCATTCCGCTGCCGCTCGTCTCCTATGGCGGCTCGGCGATGCTGACGGTGATGATCTGCATCGGGATCCTGATGGCGATCGACCGCCACAATCGCCGCGACCAGCGCCGACGCTAGGCGCTCCTCCGGCAGGGTCGTGGCGGGCGGTTGCAATCGCGCACCGCCAAGACTAAATGCCCGCCTTCGCGAGCGGCCGGGCGCCCTCGCCCGCCGGTCTGGCGACGGACGCATAGCTCAGTTGGTAGAGCAGCTGACTCTTAATCAGCGGGTCCCAGGTTCGAGCCCTGGTGCGTCCACCAGTCCCTCAAGCGAACACGTCGGCGATCTCGTCGGTCGACGCGCCTTCCTTGGCGTTACGCAGCTCGACGTAGAGCGCGGCGATGAGCACGGCGCCGAAGGCCGCCGTGATCGTATCGCTGACGGCCGAGCTCAGCGAGAGGGTGATCCGGTCCATCGCGGCGTCGCCGTACGCTGCGGCGATCCGCGCGAAGAGCGCATTGCAGACGGTGGACACGCCGCCCGAAACCATCCCCATGACGATGATCAGCAAAAAGATCATCGGCCGCGAACCCTTGGTCAGCTCGCTGCTGCGGCTCATGCTGTCGGTGACGCCACGACCTTCGGCCATCATCACCGGGATCGCGACCGAGAACATCAGATAGATGATGATCCCCGGCACGATCAGCAGCAGAAGGCCGAACATGACGCAGATGCCGACGAGCAGCGACACGAGGATGATCGGGACGATTCGAGCGAGCGCGGCGTTGACGCTCTGGCCGATATGGACCGGACGACCGCTCAAATGCCGGACCGTAGCGCCGATCAGCGTGCCCTGAAGGATCGTCGCGGAGATGATGCCGATCACGATGCTGCCCAGGATCGGACCCCAGAATTGCCAGCTGAGAACGAGCTCGAGCGAGGGATTGTCGGTCGCGACGCCCAGCAGCCAATATTGCAGCACGAAGCCGGGCAGGCCCGAGAGCACGAAAGCGACGGCGAGGAAGGGCACCGCGTTCTTCACCAATGCATTGAAGCCGGTGCTCAGCACGCGACCGAAATCCATGCTCCTTGCGGGTGTCGTCGCCATCACCGTCCCCCCTCTTTGAACCGCTGGAGAGAACCTTTCCCAACTGGGCCCGCATGTCCAGAGCGGATTGCGCAGCTTCGTCTTGCGCGGCGCGCTCGGCCGCTTAGAGTTCACCAAATGGGGGCACGGGGCAAATGACGAAGCCGATGGGCGCGCCAGTGGTTCCGGCGGGGCCGACCGACGCCCAGATTGCCGAGGCGCACCGCCAGCTGCTCGCCGATTCCTCGATCCAGTTCGAGCTCAAGGCGGTCGAGCCGCCGCAACCGCCGCCGGATTGGCTGATCGCACTGCTGCGCATGCTCGACGCGGCCTGGCCGGTGATCCAGCTGCTGATCTGGATCGCGCTTGGCGCGCTTATCCTGTGGCTGCTCTACCATTTGGCGTTGCGGCTCAGGGACGGCGAGTGGCGCTGGCGACGTCGTGACCGCTCGGCGGTGGAGGAAGGCTGGCAGCCGGCCGAGGCGCCGGCCCGGCAATTGCTCGCGGAAGCGGATGCGCTCGCGGCCGCCGGCCGCTATTCGGAAGCGGCGCGGCTTCTCCTTCATCGCAGCGTCGAGGACATTGCCGGCCGCCAGCCCGATCTGCTCCGGCCCGCGCTGACCAGCCGCGACATCGCCGCCTTGCCCGCGATTCCTGAGCAACCGCGCAGCGCCTTCGCCCGCATTGCCGCCCTCGTCGAGCGCGGCCTCTTCGCCAAGATCGACTTGGGCGAAAGCGACTGGCGCGATTGCCGCGCGGCCTATGAGGAATTCGCGTTTGCTGGGGGGTGGCGGGGATGAACGAGGGTGTGAACCCCTTCAACCCCAAGTTGGTGATCGGCCTGATCGCGGCGGCGGTGATCGCGTTCGGCGCGCTGCTGTTCCTGCTCGCTTATGCCGAAGAGCCGGGTCCGCCCGGCGAGAGCGGCAGCGCCGCCCCATCCCGATCGGCAGTCGGCTTTGCGGGACTGGTGCAGCTGACCGGACGTTTCACCCAGGCGCGGGTGATCCGCGGCGGCGAGGTCATCGAGTCCGAGGATTTGCTGGTCGTCGTGCTGACCGGCAGGGGCGGACGGGCGGCGGTGGACGAATTGCTGCGCGCGCGCGGGCCGCGCGCGACTTTGCTGATCGTGCCGAAATGGCTGGTCGAGCGCGATCGCAGCCATGCCGGCTGGGTCCGCGCGGTCGGCCCGGTGCTGGGTCCCCGCGCCGCGACGCTGCTCGGCGACGTCGCGATCGCGCAGGTCAGTCAGCGCCCCGGTGACGTGGCGCGCGGCAGCGGCTTTCTGGAGGGTGTTAGCCTGCCCGCGCCGCGCGAGGTGCAGGCGATCGTCGCGGGCTTGACGCCGATCGCGACGCTGCCGCGCGGCGGCGCCCTGCTGGCGCAAATCGGCGAGCAGCCGCACTTCGTCCTCGCCGATCCGGACTTGATGAACAATCACGGGTTGCGCGACCCGGCCCATGCCCGCGCCGCGATCCGGCTGCTCACCGCATTGAGCCCGACCGGGGCTACGGGCATCAATTTCGATCTGGAAACCAATGGCCGGGGCGGCCGCCGGCCGGAGCGGCCCGGCCTGCTCCAGCTCGCCTTCGAGCCGCCCTTGCTGGCGATGACGCTGGCGCTGCTCTTCGCCGCTTTGCTCGCCGGCTATTACGGCGCCTTCCGCTTCGGCCCGGCGCGCCGCGAGCAGCGCGCCATCGCGCTCGGCAAGGCGGCTTTGGTCGAGAACAGCGCCGGCCTGATCCGGCTCGCAAGGCGCGAGGCGCGGCTCGGCGGCGCCTATGCCGACGTGGTACGAACCGAAGCGGCGCGGATCACCGGCGCTCCGGCCTGGCTCGGCGGCGACAAGCTCGACGCCTATCTCGACCGGCTGGGCCGGGCGGGCGAAGCGCGCTTCACCCAGCTCGCCACGGCCGTGGCACAAGCAACCGACCGCGCGTCGCTGATGGCGGCGGCGCGCGCACTGCACGAATGGAAGAGGGGACTGGTCAAGTGAATGTCACCGATGTGAAGGCGCTGGCGGAGGAAATCCGCCACGAGGTCCGCCGTGCGATCGTCGGCCAGGACGACGGGGTCGAGCTGCTGCTCATCGCCCTGTTCTGTCAGGGTCACGTCCTGCTCGAAGGGCCGCCGGGAACGGCCAAGACGTTCCTCACCCAATGCTTCGCGCGCGTGCTGGGCCTGGATTTCGGCCGCATCCAGTTCACGCCGGACCTGATGCCGGGCGACATCATCGGCTCCAACCTGTTCAACTTCCAGACCAGCCAGTTCACCCTGACCCGGGGGCCGATCTTCACCGAGCTGCTGCTCGCCGACGAGATCAACCGCACTCCGCCGAAGACCCAGGCGGCTTTGCTGGAGGCGATGCAGGAGCGCACCGTCACCATCGACGGCGAAACCCACGCGCTGCCGGCCCATTTCATGGTGATCGCGACCCAGAACCCGATCGAGCAGCAAGGCGTCTATCCGCTGCCCGAGGCGCAGCTCGATCGCTTCCTGTTCAAGCATCGGGTGAACTATCCTTCCGCCGAGGAGGAGAGACGCATCGTCGCCACGCACGGCGCCCGCTTCGGCGCGCCCAAGGCGAGCGAATGGGGAATCGAGCAGAGGGTCGGCTCCGGCCGGCTCGACGAGGCGCTCGCGACCGTCGCCACCATCCCGATGGTCGACGAGGTCACGAACTATGTCGTGACCCTGATCCGCGCCACCCGCGAGGCGCCGGACCTCGAGGGTGGCGCCTCCCCGCGCGCCGCCTCGATGCTGGCCGGTGCGGCCCGGGCACGGGCGGCGCTCGATGGGCGCGGCTATGTGATCCCGGACGATGTGAAGGCGCTCGCGCCGGCGGTGCTGCGCCATCGCCTGATCCTTTCCGCCGCGGCGGAGATCGAGGGCCGGCCGATCGAGGATGTCGTCGCCCGGCTGATCAACGAGGTCGAGGTGCCGCGTTGATCTATCCGACCCGCCTTGCCGTCCTGCTCGCCGGTCTGGTCGCGCCGATCGCGCTGCTGATCGCGATCATGGCGCCTGCGTTCTGGACCGCGGGCCTGGCGCTGATCGCGCTGATCGTCGCGCTCGGGGCTGTCGATGCGCTGCTCGGGCCGGGGCTGCGCGCAGCGAAAGTGTCCTGCGAAGGGCCGCGCGCGGTCAGCGTCGGCGAGACCTTCCCGGTGACGACGTTCGTCAGTTTTCCGAGCGGCCGGCCGCGCGACATTCAGGTCGCGGTCGGCGTCACCGGACCGATCTACGCCTGCTTCGGCTATCGCGCCGAGGCCGAGCCGACGCCCGACGGCGCCGCGGCCGCCGTAGTGCTGGAGGCGCGGCGGCGCGGCGCGGGTCGGCTGGAATGCGTCTGGGTGCGCTGGCCGGGACCGATCGGCCTGGTCTGGAAGCAGCGCCGGCTGCCGCTCGGCCAGATCGTGATGATCACGCCCGATATCCGCCCGGTCCGCGAGGGCATCCAGATGATGAACCGCGACGCGCTGCACGGCGTCACCGCCCAGCTCCGGGTCGGCGAAGGCGCGGAGCTGGAGGCGCTCGCCGACTATCGCGCCGGCATGGACCGGCGCTCGATCGACTGGAAGCAGTCCGCCCGCCACACCAAGCTGATCGCCAAGGAATATCGCACCGAGCGCAACAACCATATCGTGATGGCGATCGACGGCGGCCGCGCGATGTGCGAGCCGATCGGCGGCGTGCCGCGGGTCGATCGCTCCGTTTCCGCCGCCTTGCTCACCGCCTTCGTCGCGCTGAAGGAAGGCGATCGGGTCGGCATGTTCGCCTTCGACAGCCGACCCCGCGCCCGCTCCCAGCCGATCTCCGGCCAGCGCGCCTTCGGGATGCTGCAGCGGATCGCGGCGGAAATCGATTATTCCGATCATGAGACCAATTACACGCTGGCGATGGCGACCCTGTCCGGCGATCTCGCCCGCCGCTCGCTGATCGTCGTGTTCACCGAATTCGCGGATTCGACCGGGGCCGAGCTGATGCTCGCCGCGCTCGGGCCGCTGTTGCGGCGTCACTTGGTCCTGTTCGTCGTGTTGCGCGACGAGGAGCTGGAGCAGTTCACCGATGCCGATCCCGCCGACCCTGAGGATGTCAGCCGGGCGGTCACCGCAGCAAGCCTGCTGCGCGAGCGCCGGCTGGTGCTGACTCGCCTCCGCCATCTCGGCGCGCAGGTGATCGAAGCCGCCGCCAACCAGGTCGGCCCGGCCCTGCTCAACGCCTATCTCGACCTCAAGCGGCGGGACGCGCTGTGACCGACCGCCCCGCCCTGGCCGACCGTCCGGTGCTGCGCGCCGACAGTCGCTCCTTCCGCGCAGCGCGGGAGGGCGACTGGCGGCGACTGGAGGAGATCCTGACCACCGCCGAGAAACGCTCGGTGCGCGCGCTGAGCGATGAGGATCTGCTGGCGCTGCCGATCCTCTATCGCGGCGCCTTGTCCTCGCTCTCGGTCGCGCGCGAAACCTCGCTCGATCTCGAGCTGGTCAGCTATCTCGAGGGACTCAGCGCCCGCGCTTATTTCTTCGTCTACGGGGTGCGCACGACCGCCGGCAGCCGCCTCGCCTCTTTCTTCGCCCGCGACTGGCCGGCGTCGGTCCGGGCGCTGTGGAAGGAGACGATTGCCGCCGCTCTTCTCACCATCATCGGCCTCGCCACCGGCATGATGCTGGTCGACGCCGATCCGCGCTGGTTCGAGAATTTCGTACCGGCCGACCTCTCGAACGGCCGGGACTTCTCGGCAAGCGCCGATTTCCTCCGCTCGACGCTCTATCACGAAGGTGACGCAAGCGGACTCAGCACCTTTGCAACCATGCTGTTCACCCACAACAGCCAGGTCTGCATCTTCTCCTTCGCCTTGGGGTTCATGTTCGGCGTGCCGACCGCCTTGCTGATCGTCTATAACGGCGCGGTGCTCGGCGCGATGATGGCGCTGTTCAATTCGCATGGTCTCGGCTTCGAGCTCGGCGGTTGGCTCATCATCCACGGCTCGACCGAGTTCTTCGCGATCATCCTCGCCGGCGCGGCGGGGCTGAAGATCGGCTGGGCGGTCGTCTTTCCGGGCGAGGAGACGCGGATGGCGGCCGCCGCGCTGGCCGGCCGCACCGCCGGCATCGCGATGGGCGGCGTCGTCGTGATGCTGCTCGTCGCTGGGCTGCTCGAAGGGTTCGGCCGCCAGCTCATCACCGACGATCTCGTGCGCTACGGGGTCGGCGGCGCGATGCTCGCCGGCTGGCTGCTCTATTTCTACGTGCCGCGCCGCCAGGATGTCGCCCAAGATGGCTGAGTTCGCCGCCGTCAACCGCACTGCGCTCGGGCCGGAGCGCCGCCATCTGGTGACCCCGGAGGGTGTCGATCTCAGCCTCAGCCTCGCCGATGTGGGTCAGCGCGCCGGCGCGTTCCTGCTCGACTGGCTGATCATCATCGGTTCGATGATCGCCTTGTTCTTCATCTGCGCGGCTGTGGCCGGCGGCCTCGGCACTGAGGGCGGCGGCGAGATCGCGGTGATGATCTTCCTGCTCGGCCTGTTCCTGCTGCGCAATTTCTACTTCATCCTGATGGAGATGGGCCCGCGCGCCGCGACCTTCGGCAAGCGGGTGGTCGGCATCCGGGTGGTGGCGCGGAGCGGCGACCGGCTGACCGCCGACCGGGTGATCGCCCGCAATCTGCTGCGCGAGATCGAAATCTACCTGCCGCTGAGCTTCATCCTCTACAATGCCGGCGACCAGAACGGCTGGCTCGGCCTCGCCGGAATGGCCTGGACCTTCATCTTCCTCTTCTTCCCCACCTTCAATCGCGACCGCCTCCGGGTCGGCGACCTGCTCGCTGGCACCTGGGTGATCAATGCGCCGAAGCGCAAGCTGACCATCGAGCTGGCGGCGCCGGACGCGACGGAGGGCGTGGCCGAGCCCGCTTTCCGCTTCACCGACGCCCAGCTCGACACCTATGGCGTGTACGAGGTGCAGGTTCTGGAGCAGGTGCTGCGCGACAATCAGGCCGAAGCGATGGCCAATGTCGCCGCCACCATCCGCTACAAGATCGGCGCACCCCTGATGGGAGACGACCGCGAGTTCCTGGTCGCCTACTATCAGGCGGCGCGGGCGCGGATGGAGCGCGGCCTGCTGTTCGGCAAGCGCCGCGAGAACAAGTTCGACCGCGGCGAGGGCGGTTAGGCCAAAAATCCTTAAGGCCGGCGCCTCGACGCCCGCAGCGGCAGGATGTCCTCTCGCCAATAATCGGCCAGGCAGACGCGCTCCACCCGGAAGCCGCCCTCGGGCGCGCGAACTCGAATGCCGGTCGCATTGACGAACGGCCCGCCGACGCCGCGATAGGCGAAACTGCGCACCGCGAACGGCTCATCCCATGTGAAATCATGGCCACGCTGGGCGCTGGTGCCGGAGAAAGCGAGCACCGAAAGCTGGCCGGGCTCGGCCGACGCGCCGGTCACCGCGGCGAAGTGAAGGTCGCCGCCGGCGCAGCCCGGGCCGCTGGTCAGGAAAGCGAGCAGCTCGGTGTCGCCGTCCAGGCTGCCGTCGTTCATCTCCAGCCGCTCGCCGCCGATCCGCCGCCGCTCGAAGCGGAAGCATTGCGAGGTGTCGGCCGCCGGCGCGATGGCCGCGCAGGCCATCCGGGGCGCGCTGCGCAGGCCGGGATCGTAGATCGGTCCGACGATGCCACAGCCGGTCAGGGCGGCCAGCGCCGGAAGAGCAGACCATCGCCGGACGAAGCCCATCGCGCACCCCCGCTTGCTTGTCCCGCCACCATAACAAGCGCGCGGGCGAAAGGGTAACCGGAAAATCGGTATCCGACCCAAGGGTGGCGGAGGCGCGCAAAAGTCACACTAAAGTCACGCCAACGAGCGGATCATAGGGCCGAATGTTCCCAATGTTCGCAGTGGCCATGGGGGGTTCTCAGAACGCGCGACGCAGGTGTCGGAATGACCGCGCGGAGGCGAAGTGTTGACGAGGCAAAAGAGCCGCGCGCCGACTCGGGCGCGGCGGCATTATGACGCGTCGAGGACATGTAGGAAAATGCCGGGGGGACATGCAATAGCATGTCCCCCCAGTGTCTCGCCTACCCCTGCAGCTCGTGGCGGCGCATGGCGTGACGGAGCTGGTCATAGGTCAGGCTGAGCGCGGTTGCGGCGGCGCGCTGGTTCCAGCGGCAGCGTTCGAGCGCGGTCGTGAGAATCGCCTTCTCATATTCGGCGATTGCGAGGCGGAAATCGGCGGCCGCGGCGGGGTCATATGCCGAGCGCGCCACGGGCACCGGAGCCGTCTCAGGCTGCGCCTCGCCCCGGCTCGGCGCGTCGTTGGCGGCTTCGGGCGTCGGCGGCTTCATCGAGACCAGCGCCCAAGGCGATTCGAACGGGTCGAACTGGATGTCGTCGATCGGCGCGGTCTCGTCGTGCCAGCGGTAGACCGCGCGCTCGATAACGTTCCTCAGCTCGCGCACATTGCCCGGCCATGGATGCGCCTGGAGCAGCGCCATGGCGCCCTCGCTGAAGCCGGGCCATCCGGCCCATTCCAGCACCAGCGCCATCCGGCGCCCGAAGAAATCGGTAAGCACCGGGATGTCGCTCTGTCGGTGCCGGAGCGGCGGCAGGGTGATGACCTCGAAGCTCAGCCGGTCGAGCAGATCGGCGCGGAACCGTCCCTCCTCGACCAGGCGCGGCAAATGCTCGTTGGTCGCGGCGACGATCCGCACATCGACGATGACCGGCTTCGACGCGCCGATCCGGGTCACCTCGCCATATTCGATCGCGCGCAGCAGCCGGTCCTGGGCCGGGCTCGAGAGGGTCGCCAGCTCGTCGAGGAAGAGGGTGCCGCCATTCGCCTCCTCGAAGCGGCCCTGCCGGGTCTTGGTCGCGCCGGTGAAGGCGCCAGCCTCATGGCCGAACAATTCCGCCTCGATCAGAGTCTCGGGGAGCGCGGCGCAGTTCATCACCACCAGCGGCCCGTCCCAGCGCGACGACAGGTGGTGGAGGCGCTCGGCGATCAGCTCCTTGCCGGTGCCGCGCTCGCCGATCACCAGCACCGGCCGGTCGAGCGGCGCGGCGCGGCTGGCCCGCTCGACCGCGTCGAGAAAGGAGGTGGATTGACCGACGAGCTGGGTGTTGCGCTCCATGCGAACAGTTGGCGGATCGTGCCACCTCTTGGCAAGAGGGAAAGCGCCCCTTCACCCACTTTCCAGGGCATTTTTCGCAGTTTTCCGGCGCTTTCCGAACTTGGCACATGCCCTGCTTAACAAAGCCTATCCACGCCGATGGTCGGCGGGATGGCGACAACGCCAAGGAAAAAGGAGACCGAAAATGTTCAGCTTCGATCGTTTCACCCAGGTCGCCGCCTCCGCGGCCGCGGCGCTCATCCTCTCGACCCTGTCCATCGCGGCGGCGGTCGGCCCGGCCCAGGCGGCCGGCACCGCGCCGGTCGCGGTGGCCGCCAATCACAGCCTTGTGGCGCATGGTTGACGCCGCGCCGGTTCGGGTAAAGGTGGAAGCCGCGCAGCTCATCCGGATGAGCCCGCGGCGTCCGGCCCGGCCGCATGCCAAAGCCAAGGAGTTGTTTCCCATGGGTATCTTTTCGCGGACGCGCGATATCATTGCCGCCAACGTCACCGACCTGCTCGACAAGGCGGAAGACCCGGCCAAGCTCATTCGAATGATCATCCTCGAGATGGAGGAGACGCTGGTCGAGGTGCGCTCCTCCGCGGCGCGCACGATCGCCGACCAGAAGGAAATGCGCCGGCAGATCGGCAAGCTCGAACGGCTTCAGGACGGCTGGGTCGAGAAGGCCGAGCTCGCGCTTTCCAAGGGCCGCGAGGACCTCGCCAAGGCGGCTCTGTACGAGAAGCAGAAAGCGGCCGACATGACCGACCAGCTCAATGCCGAGATCGAGGTGCTCGACGACGCGCTGCGCGCCAACGAGGCCGACATCGTCAAGCTGCAGACCAAGCTGCGCGAGGCCCGCGCCCGCCAGAACGCGATCATGACCCGGCTGGAGAGCGCCCAGAACCGCTCGCGGCTGCGCGAGCTCTATTCAGGCCCCAAGACCGAGGACGCTTTCTCGCGCTTCGACGTGCTGGAGCGGCAGGCTGACTTGGCGGAGGGCCATGCCGACGCGCTCAATCTTGCCGGCCCGCCGCGCACGCTCGATGACGAGATCGCCGAGCTTCGCGCCAGCGACAAGGTCGATGCCGAACTGGAAGCGCTGAAGGCCAATCTGGCCCGGCGCACCAATGGCGGCGAAGCCGAAAAGAAGGAGGGCTGAGCCATGGAAGGACCCGAAATCCTGATCCCGATCCTCGTCGTCGGCATGCTGTTCATCGGCCTGCCGTGGATCGTGCTGCACTATGTCAGCAAGTGGAAGTCGGCGGCGACGCTGACCACCGAGGACGAGCGGCTGCTCGACGATCTGCACGAGCTGGCCCGCCGGCTCGACGACCGGATGTGCACCATCGAGCGCATCGTCCAGGCGGAGAACCCGAACTGGCGGCAGCTTGGCTGCGACCCGGTCGAGACGATCCTGGAAGACCGTGGCGGACGCACGCTCGCCGACCGCAACGACCGCATCGAGCGTGACGAGCGCTCCATCCGGAGGAACGTATGACTTCGCCCCGCACCCGTTTCTATCTCGACAAGGAAAACAAGAAGTGGGCCGGCGTCTGCGCCGGGATCGCCGACTATACCGGCATCGACGTGACCTTGGTCCGGCTCGGCTTCGTCGGCTCGCTGTTCGTCATCGGCCCGATGGCGTTCGCGGTCTATTTCATCGCCGCCTGGATGGCGCCGACGAAGCCCGTCGAGCTTTATGACAGCAGCCGCGACGAGCAGAAGTTCTGGCAGGGCGTCCGCGCCAATCCGAAGCGCACCGCGCGCGACGTGCGCAGCCGTTTCCGCGAGCTCGACCGGCGCCTCGCCGACGTCGAGGCCTATGTCACCAGTTCGAACCACCGGCTCGCCCGGGAGATCGAGGAACTGCGCTAACCGCGCTTCGGACAGGGGGTAACGCGTATGAACTTCGCCGTCTTCATCCCGATCATCGCGATCTGCTGCACGGCGGCAATCATCCTCGCCTGGATGAGCAATCGTCACGAGCGCCTCAAATGGGAGGCGCTCGGCAGGGAGGGCGACAGAAGCGGGCTGGAAGCCGAGAATGAGCGGCTGCGCGCGACGGTCGAGCGGCTGGAGGATCGGATGGCGGTGCTGGAGCGCATCGCGACCGATCCGGCCGAACGGACGGCGCGCGAGATCGAGAATCTTCGACAGGGAGTGGGAAAGTGAGCGGGATGGAATTCGCGTTCGGCATCGTGGTCGTGAGCACCGTCGGCTGGCTGGTCAGCAGCTGGATCCGGGCAAGGCACGGCTACCCGATCGAGAACGAATGGTCGGGGACGAGCCACAAGGCCGAGCCGGGCGCGCTTCGCGAGGTCGAGCAGTTGACCAGCGAGAACAGCCAGCTGAAAGGCCAGGTCAGCCGGCTCGAGGAGCGGATCGCCGTGCTCGAGCGGATCGCCACCGATCCGGCCGAGCGCACCGCGCGCGAGATCGAGGCCCTGCGCGGGCCGGCAAACTGAGAGGACCAACCATGCGCGAATTCGGCGTTCTTATTCCTATCTTGGGCATCTTGTGCGGCCTCGTCGCGATCATCGGCGGCGTGTTCCTGAAGCCCTGGTTCCGTCTCAAGGAGCGCCAGCTCGCCCTGCTCAACGACCAGACGGCGGAGAAAGCGGCGCAATATGCCGCCCATACCGATCGGCTGGAACAGCGCGTGCGGGTGCTGGAGCGGATCGTGACCGAGAAGGGCATCGTCGTCGCCGACGAGATCGAACGGTTGCGCGACGACCGCGTGAACTAAGAACGCAAGCGAAGGGAGAAGGCGCTAGCCATGCAGAGCAGTCACATCATGGTGATCATGATCGTCCTGATCGTGATGATCGCGAGCGTTTTCAGGGCCCGTTATTCACAAGGCAAGGACCGGCACGGCAATCCGCTGCCCTCGGCCAGCGACAATGCCGAGACCCGGCGGCTGCGCGACGAGGTGGCGCGGATGCGCGACCGGCTGGAAGTGCTCGAGCGGATCACGGTCGAGAAGGAAAACAGCCTCGCCCGCGAAATCGAAAGCCTGCGGGACCGCTGATGGACGAGCTGGCGCCCCTGCTGACGCTGGCGACCGCCGGCCTCGCCGCGACCGGCATGACGGCGGCGGCGGCGCTGCGCGGCTGGCAGGACTGGCTCGACGTCCGGCGGTCGGCAATCGAAGCGCGAGCCGAAGATTCGCCGCGGCGAACGATCGCGGAGCTCAGGCAGCGAGTGCGCCGGCTGGAGGCGATCGCCACCGGAATCGAATAACGCCCTTCGACAAGCTTGGGGCGAAGGTTATGGGAGGGCATGCCGTCCCTCGCCGACATCTACGCCGATTACGAACTGCTCGACGCCGACGACCGCTATCGGTTGTTGATCGACCTCGGCCGCGCGCTGGAGCCGATGCCCGACGCGTTGAAGACCGACGCGACCTTGGTGCGCGGCTGCTCGGCGGCGGTCTGGGTCTATCCGGTGCCGCAGGCCGACGGGCGGCTCCATTTCCTCGCCGATTCCAACGCCGCGATCACCAAGGGGATCGTCGCTCTGGTCCTCGCTGCGGTGCAGGACAAGACGGCGGCCGAGGTTGCGGCGATGGACATCGAGGGCGCGCTCGAACCGTTCGACCTTCGGAACCAGCTCAGCTCCAACCGAACCCAGGGCGTGCCCAACATGATCGCTTTGGTCCGCGACACGGCGCGGCGGTTGGCGGCGTGACCGACCCGCGCACTGCCGAGGCGGCCTTCGATCCGGTACGGTTCATGACCTATGTCGAAAAGCTCGGCCATGGCGGCGCGATCGGCATCGCCTATCGTGCGCACGGGAAGGATTGGGTCGAGCTCGCCCTCCCCTACCGGCCCGAATTGGTTGGCGTGCCGGCGACGAGGGTGATCGCGTCGGGACCGATCATCAGCCTGATGGACATGGCGACCAGCCTCGCCGTCTGGGTGAAGCTGGGCCATTTCCGCCACCAGGCGACGATGGACCTCAGGATCGACTATCTGAAGCCGGCGACGCCCGGCGAGACGATCCTCGGCCGCGGCGAATGTTATGGGCTCAGCAAGCGCGTCGGCTTCGTCCGCGGCGTCGCCCACCATGGCGATCCGGATGATCCGATCGCTCATGTGACGGGCACGTTCGTCGCCACCGAGTGACTAGAAGCCGACATCCTCCAGGCTGAGCAGGCTTGCATTGCCGCCGGCGCTGGTCGTGTCGGTGCTGGTCACCCGCTCGGCGCAGAAGCGCGGCAGATAGTGCGGGCCGCCGGCCTTGGGGCCGGTGCCGCTCTGCCCCTCGCCGCCGAACGGCTGCGAGCCGACGATCGCGCCGATCATCGAGCGGTTGACGTAGAGATTGCCCACGGTGCCGGTCTCCTCGACCGTCTCGGCGGCGCGGGCGATGCGGCTGTGCAGGCCCATGGTGAGGCCGAAGCCCGACGCGTTCACCCGCCGCACCGTCTCGGCAAGCTTGCCGCCCTCCCAGGTCGTGACGTGGAGCAACGGCCCGAACCATTCCTCCTTGAGATCCTCGATGGCGTCGAGGCGGATCAGGGTCGGCGGCACGAACAGGCCTTCCGACGGAGCGGGGATCGTCTTGATGATCCGGTCCTTCATCGCCTCGCGCCGGCCCATGAGCTTGTCATAACTCGGCTGGTCGATCACCGGGCCGACATCGGTGCGGGGGTCCGAGGGATCACCAACGATGAGCGTGTCCATCGCGCCGGTCAGCATCTCCAGCGTCCGCTCCGCGACATCCTCCTGCAGCACCAACAGCCGCAGCGCCGAGCAGCGCTGCCCGGCGGAGCGGAAGGCGGAGGTGACCACGTCCTGCACTACCTGCTCGGGCAGAGCGGTGGAATCGACGATCATCGCGTTGATCCCGCCGGTCTCCGCGATCAGCGGAATGATCGGGCGGTGATCGTCGGCGATCAGGGTGCGGGCGATATGCTTGGCGGTCGCGGTCGAGCCGGTGAAGGCGACGCCGGAGATGCGCGGGTCCTCCATCAATTTCTGGCCCATGTCGCGCCGGCCGGCGGCGAGGATCAGCGCGTCCTCCGGCACGCCGGCCGCATGGGCGAGACCAACCGCATAAGCGGCGATCTGCGGCGTCTGCGAGGCAGGCTTGGCGATCACCGCATTGCCAGCCGCCAGCGCCGCCGTCACTTGGCCCAGGAAGATGGCGAGGGGAAAATTCCACGGCGCGATGCAGACGAAGACGCCGCGGCCTTCAAGCCTCAGCACATTGCGCTCGCCGGTCGGCCCAGGGAGCTCGGTCGGAACGCAATGCTTGCGCGCCTGCACCGCATAATAGCGGCAGAAATCGACCGCCTCGCGCACCTCGGCGAGCGCGTCGGGGATCGTCTTCCCCGCCTCCTTGACCGCGATCCGCATCAGCATCGCGCGATCGCGCTCCAGCGCATCGCCAAGCCGGTCCAGAGTCGCCGCGCGCTCCTCGACGGGTCGTTTCGACCAGTCGGCGAAGCCGCTGAGCGCCCGCGTGACCAGTTCCTCGGCCGGGGGCGTGCTCACCGGCCCGAAGTCCAGCGACCGGGCGACCGCCGCCGCGACGCGGGCCAGCTCATGCTGATCGTTGAGGTCTATGCCTTCGCTGTTCTTGCGCTCCGGGGCGAACAAATCCTCGGGCAGCACGATCGACGGATGGCGCGTGCCGCCCACCGCGGCGATCTTGGCGACGGGATCGGCGAGCAATTGCGCGTCGGTCAGATTCTCGTCGGCGAGCTGATGGACGAAGCTGGAGTTGGCGCCATTCTCCAGCAGGCGACGGACGAGATAGGCGAGCAGGTCGCGATGACCGCCGACGGGGGCGTAGATGCGGCAATGATAGCCCTGCTCGCGGACGAGATCCTCGTAGAGCCCTTCGCCCATGCCGTGCAGCCGCTGGAATTCGAAGTCGCGGGAATTTCCGGCCCATTCCAAAAGGGTTGCTACGGTCAGCGCGTTGTGGGTGGCAAAGGCAGGATAGATATTTGAAGCTTCAAGCATATCCTTGGCGCAAGCGAGATAGGAGACATCCGTCGCCGCCTTGCGGGTGAAGAGCGGATATTCCGACAGGCCCTGCTCCTGAGTCCGCTTGATCTCCGTGTCCCAATAGGCGCCCTTGACCAGCCGCGCCGCGATCCGTCGGCCGGTCCTCTTCCCGACGCAGTCTGCCCAGGCGACGGTCGGCCGGGCGCGCTTGCCATAGGCCTGGATGGCCATGCCGAGTCCGTCCCATCCCTTCAGCGCCGGCAGGCCCGCCACCGCCTCGATAATGTCGAGGCTCATCTCCAGCCGCTCGGTTTCCTCGGCGTCGATGGTGAGCGAGATACCGAGGTTCGCGGCGAGCGTCGCAAGCGCCTCGACCTTCTCGACCAAAGCCGGCACGCAGCGGTCATATTGCGCGACCTCGTAGCGCGGATGGAGCGCCGAGAGTTTGACCGAGATCGAGTGGCCCTGATCCGCCACCATCCCCACTGCGCGGATCGCGGCGTCGTAGGAGGCGTAATAGCGGTCGGCGTCCGGGAAGGTCCGCGCCGCCTCGCCCAACATGTCGAAGCTGGCGGTGAAGCCCTTATTCTCGCGTTTCCCCATCCGCTCGATCGCTTCGGAGATCGTGCGGCCCATGACGAAAATCTCGCCCATCATCCGCATCGCGGCGCCGACGCCGGTGCGGACGAATGGCTCGCCAGCGCGGGCGACGAGACGCTTGAGCGCGCTCGCCTGCTCCGAATCGCTGGTCAGCGCGCGGCCGATGACGAGGCCCCAGGTGGCGGTGTTGACCAGGCTGGAATTGGCCTTGCCTTTGTGGCTGCGCCAATCGCCCTCGCCGAGCTTGTCGGAGATCAGGCTGTCGGCGGTTTCGGGATCGGGGACGCGCAGGAATGCCTCGGCAAGGCTGAGCAGGGCCACGCCTTCCTGCGTGTTGAGCCGATATTCCTGCAGGAACTGGTTCACCCAGCCGCGCGACTGCGCCTCGCGCAGCTCGGCGAGCATCGCCAAAGCGCGCTGCTCGACACGGGCGCGCGAATCGGCGTCGAGCGCCGCGTCACGAAGCAATGGGGCAAGAACGTCCGGCTCGGGAGCGCGGAGCAGGTCGCGAATGCGGGTACGCGCCGATGCCGTAGCGTCAGCCATGCAGGGAACCTCATCGGGCTTGAGTCTGGTGGGCGTGCCTCTAGACCGAAGCCATGCCCATCGCCAGCATCGACGAGATCAGGGAAAAAGTCGGCCAGGAAGTCGGCGTTTCCGACTGGATCCTTGTCGATCAGGCGCGGATCGGCACGTTCGCGGACGTCACCGAGGACCCGCAGTTCATCCATATCGACCCGGTCCGCGCGGCGCAGACGCCGTTCGGCGGCACCATCGCCCACGGCTTCCTCACTTTGTCGCTGCTCAGCCGGATGGCGGCGGACGCGATGCTGCGCCCGGACGGGATCAAGATGGGCGTCAATTACGGCTTCGAGAAGGTCCGCTTCATCGCGCCGGTCCGTTCCGGCAAAAGAGTGCGTGGCCGGTTCGCTCTTGCCAGCTTCGAGGAGAAGCGGCCGGGCCAGTATCAGTTTACCCACACTGTCACCGTCGAGATCGAGGGCGAGGCCAAGCCCGCATTGATCGCCGACTGGATCGGTCTCATCTTTACCTGATTATTCGAGGAGTCTCCTTATGAGCCGCGAAGCCGTCATCGTCTCCACCGCCCGCACGCCGATCGGCCGCGCCTATAAGGGCGGGTTCAACTCCACCCCCTCCCCCACCCTCGCCGCGCACGCGATCCGCGCCGCGGTCGAGCGCGCCGGCGTCGATCCGGCCGAGGTCGACGATGTCATCATGGGTGCCGCGCTCCAGCAAGGCGTGCAGGCGACGATCGGCCGCACCGCGGCGCTGCGCGCCGGCCTGCCCGTCACCGTCGCCGGCATGTCGATCGACCGGCAATGCGCCTCCGGCCTGATGGCGATCGCGACCGCGGCGAAGCAGGTGATCGTCGATCGCATGCCGATCTGCGTGGCGGGTGGCGTCGAATCGATTTCGATGGTGCAGACGCCGGAAATGCGGCTCGGCGCCGATCCCGAGCTGATCGCGATGCACAAGGACGTCTACATGCCGATGATCGGCACCGCTGAGGTGGTGGCGAAGCGCTACGGCATCGCCCGCGCCGCGATGGACGAATATGCGCTCCAGTCGCAGCAGCGCACCGCCGCCGCCCAGGCCGCGGGCAGGTTCGACGACGAGATCGTCGCTTGCGACGCCACCATGTCGGTCAAGGACAAGGCGACCGGCGAGATCACGAAACATCAGGTCACGATCAGCAAGGACGAAGGCAACCGGCCGGAGACCACGCTCGAAGGCCTGTCGTCGCTGCAGCCGGTGATGGGGCCGGAAGCGACGATCACCGCCGGCAACGCCAGCCAGCTCTCCGACGGCGCCTCGGCTTGCGTCGTTATGGAGGCGGGCCTCGCCGCCGAGCGCGGTCTCAAGCCGCTCGGCAAATATGTCGGCATGGCAGTCGCGGGCACAGAGCCCGACGAGATGGGCATCGGCCCGGTCTTCGCGGTGCCGAAGCTGCTCGACCGGTTCGGGCTCACGGTCGCCGATATCGGCCTGTGGGAGCTGAACGAGGCCTTCGCCGTCCAGGTCATCTACTGCCGCGACACGCTCGGCATGCCGAACGACAGGCTCAACGTGGATGGCGGCGCGATCTCGATCGGCCACCCCTACGGCATGTCCGGCGCCCGCCTGACCGGCCACGCGCTGATTGAGGGCAAGCGCCGCGGCGTGAAATATGTCGTCGTGACGATGTGCGTCGGCGGCGGCATGGGCGCGGCGGGTCTGTTCGAGGTCTTGTAGAAGAGATGAGCACGAGCCTCCCCGGTCCTTGCGATGGCGCGGGGCCGGCGGCTCGCGGCGGCAAGGCGGCGCGCCATCCGGCGCTGATCCTCGCCACCTGCATCCTCGCGTCGAGCCTCGCCTTCATCGACGGCTCGGTGCTCAACGTCGCGCTGCCGGCGATCCGCGAGGCATTTCGCGCGGGGACGGCCGAGGCGCAGTGGGTGATCAACGCGTTCACCTTGCCGCTGTCGGCGCTGCTGCTGCTCGGCGGCGCGCTCGGCGATCTTTACGGGCGGCGGCGGGTGATGATCGCGGGCATTGCCCTGTTCACGCTCGCCTCGGTCCTGTGTGCCGCCGCGCCGAGCTTGGCCGTCTTCCTCGCCGGCCGCGCCGTTCAGGGGCTGGGCGCGGCATTGCTGCTGCCGAACAGCCTCGCGATCCTGAGCGCGTCATTCGCCGGCGAGAAGCGTGGGCAGGCCGTCGGCATCTGGGCGGCGGTCGGCGCCGCGGCGGGCGCGGTCGCGCCGATGCTCGGCGGCTGGCTGGTCGAGGGGGTTGGCTGGCCGGCGATCTTCCTGATCAACGTCCCGGTCGCGGCGGCGGCGGTGCTGCTTGGCTGGCGGTACGTGCCGGAGAGCCATAACGAGTCGCGGCCCGATCCCGACTGGCCGGGCGCGATGCTGGCGACGTTCGGGCTCGGCGCGCTCACCTGGGGGCTGACGATCTGGTCCGCCGGCCGGGGCATGCGGCCACTCGACTGGGCGGCGCTGGCGGCCGGGGCAGCGCTGCTCATCGGCTTCATGCTCGCCGAGCGGCGGCGCGGCGACACGGCGATGGTGCCGCTGGCGATGTTCGGCGGCCGCGCTTTCGTCGGTCTGACCGTCTTCACCTTCCTGCTTTATGGCGCGCTCGGCGGATTGATGCTGCTCCTCCCTTATGTGCTGATCGAGGCCGGCGGCTACAGCCCGACACTGGCCGGCGCGGCGCTGCTGCCGCTGCCGATCGTGATCGCCGCGGGGTCACCGCTGATGGGCCGGATCGCGGCGAAAGTCGGCCCGCGCTGGCCGCTCACCATCGGCCCCGCGATCGTCGCCGGCGGGTTTGCATTGATGGGGCTGATCGAGACGGGCGGCAGCTATTGGACGAGCGTGCTCCCCGCGTTGCTCGCCATTTCCGGCGGCATGACGATCGCCGTCGCGCCGCTGACGACGGCGGTGCTGAGCGCGGTCGAGGAGAGCCATGTCGGCACCGCCTCCGGACTCAACAGCGCCGTCTCGCGCACCGGCGGCCTGATCGCGGTCGCGCTGGCCGGCGGCGTGCTGTCACAATCCGGCGCGGCGTTGATCGGCGGCTTTCACGGCGCGGCTTTGGTCGGCGCAGGCCTGGCGCTCGCCGCGGCGCTGATCGCCGCCGCCACGCTGAAGGGTCTTCACGTCGAGCCCTAGAACGCGCAGTTTGTGGCCATGAGATTGCTGCTCCCGACCCTTCTCGCCGCCCTCGCCGTTCCAGCGCAGGCGCAACGGCCGCGCGTGCCCGTCCTGATCGGTAACAGCGAGCCGATGGCGTGCTCGACCGCCCGGATGGTTGCGCTGCGGCAGACCCGCGACTTGTTCGCCGTCCGCTCCGGTCCGTCGCGGCGGGAACGAGTGCTGATCCGGCTTCGCGAACGGGACCCGGTCTACGCCTGCGGGCGGCGGGGCAACTGGTTCGCGATCGTCTTCTCGCCGTCCGGCCGGCCCGTGGATTGCGATGTCCAGCGGCGCTGGCGCACCGTTCGACCCTATCGCGGCCCGTGCCGCTCCGGCTGGGTGCATTATGATCATATCGGCGAATATGCCGACTGGATAAGCCCCTAGACGCTCGTCCGAAACGGGGTGAAGTTGGTCTCCTCGTCATAGACGTCAATGCCCTCGCGGCGCTTCAGCCAGCCGACCCCGGCATAAGTGACCGGCGTCAGCAGCACTTCCCAGCCGACCTTCAGCGCCCATTGGGTGAGCAGGACGATGAGCAAGGTCCCGCTGTCCCAGACGCCGTAGAAGGCGAGCGGATAGAAGATCAGGCTGTCGACGCCCTGGCCGATCAAGGTGGAGCCGATCGTCCGGGTCCAGAGGTGCCTGCCCTTCGTCCAGACCTTCATCCGCGCCAGCACATAGGAATTGACGAACTCGCCGGCCCAGAAGGCAATGATGCTGGCGAAGACGATCCGCGGCACTTGGCCGAACACCTGCTCGTAGGCCGCCTGCCCGGTCCAACTCGCGGCGGGCGGCAGGGCGACGACGACCCAGGCCATGAAGGCCATGAAGATCAGCGCACAGAAACCGGCCCAGATGCAGCGCCGCGCCCTCGCATAGCCATAAACCTCCGTCAGCACGTCGCCGAGGACATAGGAGACCGGGAAGAACAGGATGCCGGCGCCGAACGGCCAGGCGCCGATTCCCGGCAGATCGATCGTCGCGACCTTGCCGGCGCCGAGCACGTTGGAAAGCAGCAGGATCGTGACGAACGCCGCCATTACGAAATCGAACGCGCGCAGCGGCCGGCCGGTGAGCGCGGCGGCCTCCAATGCCTTGATCTGTGTCACACTCATCCGCGCTCAGCCTCGATTGTCACGCCTCGCCGCGCCTTCCGCAGCATTTACCCTTGCGTCAATCGTTTCATTGGCGGCATAACCTCTCGCGCGCCTTGGCTGGTTCAGGCAGCTTTGTGTCGCGGGGAGAAGCGATATGAGTGATGAAGTTCGGAAAGTTTCCCGACGCTCATTCTTGAGCAAGGTCATGGGAGGCGCCACGCTCGGCGCCGTCGCCATCATTGGCGGAACCGTTGCGGCGACACCCGCCGAGGCCCAACGCTGTACCGATCGTGATGGGGGTCGTTATTCCGACCCCGTCGGCCGCGGCCGCTGGTGCCGTCGCCGTCGTCGGCGCACCGGCATTACCGATCGCGATCCTCATGATCCCGTCGGCAACGGCCGTGGCCGTCGTCGTCGCTACGGCTCCGGCATCACCGATTCCGATCCGGGCGATCCGGTCGGCAACGGTCGTGGCCGCCGCCGCACCGGCATCACCGATTCGGATCCGTCGGATCCTGTCGGCAACGGGCGCGGCTAAGTCCAGCCTTTCGCCTTCGGGCGAAATTCATCAAGAGACGGGGCGGGGAACGCGATTCCCCGCCCTTTCTTTTCGCGCTACATCCATATTCACGCGCCCGTAGCTCAGTTGGACAGAGCACGAGCCTTCTAAGCTTGGGGTCGCAGGTTCGAATCCTGCCGGGCGCGCCATTTACGAATCCTTAGGCGGCCGGGGGCAGAACCGGGTTCATGGCCGACCTCTCATTCTTACTGTCACGAGCGGTGGCGAGCGGGCGTGCCGGGGCGCCGCGCAATCGCGAGACCATTCTGGCGGCCCTGTTGAGAAAACGGGCCGAGGCACATCGTCATGGCCTCGAAGAGCAGGAGCGCCGCTTGCGCGAGCAGATCCGCTGGGCGTTGCCAATCCGCGCGCCGGAGGAAGTGGCGGACGCCTGACGATTTCTAAAGCGGGCCGATCGTCTCGATCACGCCGACCGCCTTGTCGAACCTCTCATCCCAGGCACCGGAGATCAGGGTCCAGCGCGCGCCGGCGCGCTCCAGCACCTCTTCGCATGCCGCCATGAATCGCTGCCGCCGCGCCGGATCGGGGAAGTAGCGCGAACCGTCGTCGGCCCAGGGCACGTCGATATCGAACAGCAGATAATGGTCCGCGTCGGGCTCGAGCGGGATCGTTTCCGGCACTTCGCCCAGCAGCATGAGCGACCAGGCGGCGGTGGTGAGCGCATCCGTGTCGACGATCAGCCGCCGGTTGCACCAGGGCAAGGCCGCCTCGGTCATCGCCCGCTGCGTGTCGGCGATCAGGGTGAGGCCGGCGGCGTCGAGCGCGAAGCCGTTGAGCTCGCAATGGACACGCCCATATTCGGGCACCCAGAGCGTGTCGAAATGGCGCGCGAGCTTCGGGGCCAGCACCGACTTGCCGGTGCTCTCCGGCCCATGCAGGCAAATCTTGCGCGCGAAATGCGGCCGCACCAGCGCGGGCAGCGAGTCCCAATACGCCCAGGGATCGGCACGGATTGCGCTGCCCGAAAGATCGGGGAAAACGCGTGGGCCGACGAGGACGAACTCGGCCGCGCCGACCTCCGCCGCGAGGCGCTGGCCATAGGTCTCGCCGGCGAAGAGACGATCGATCGGCTCGGGGTGGGCCGCTTGGACGATGCCGCGCCAGATCGGCCAGAAATCGGGATGCTCCTCCGGCGCCGGCGGGATGAGGGCGTCATGGCCGATCACCCGGCAATCGGGAAACAACTCGCGCATCCAGTCCAAGCGAAGCGGACCGGGGATCGGATCGTCGGGCAGCCAGCAGACGAGGATGGTGAGTTTATCGACCAGCCGCCGCGCGGTTTGGCACAGATGCACATGGCCCGCATGGGGCGGCATGAACTTGCCGAGAACGAAGCCGCGCGTCATGCCGCCGCCCGTTGCGCGCTAAGCGCCTGCCGCCACTGGAAGAGGCCGACGATAGCGAGCAGCAGGAACAAGCCGTAAAGTCCCGCGGTCAGCGAGAGCCCACGACTGGCGTAGAGACCGATCGCAACGACATCGACAGCGATCCACACCACCCAATTCTCCAGCTTGCGCCGCGCCATCAGCAGCTGGGCGGCGATGCTGAAGCCTGCGACGCCGGCATCGACGACCGGCACGGCGGCATCGGTGAAGGTGGCCATGCCGACCCCCCAGGCGAGGCTCGCAGCGAGCGTCGCCAAGCCCCAGATGAGCCGTTCGCGCGTACTCATCACTTCCACCGGCACCGCGCCGGCTTCGGCCTTCGCCCGCACCCAATTCCGCCAGCCGTAGAGATTGACGACGAAGAAGAAGATCTGGAGCAGCGCGTCGCTGTAGAGCCGCGCCTCGGTGAAGACGACGAAGTAGAGCGAGACCATCGCCAGCCCGAACGGGTAGTTCCAGACGCTGCGTCGCACGACGAGGGCGACGTTGACGACGCCCAGCCCGGCGGCCACCCATTCGAGCCAGTTCATCGCGCGTGGCCGCGCCCGCGCTTCCGCTCAGCCGATATGGGCCCCCATGATCATGCAATAGAGCATCGGCAGCGACAGGATCAGGTTGGTGCGGCTCGCCATCATCGCCACGGAAGCGGCGCGCGCCTTCGCATCGGCCTCGACCTCGACGATGCCGAGCGCCTTCTTCTGGTTCGGCCAGATGACGAACCAGACGTTCGCCGCCATAATGATGCCGAGCCACATGCCGATGCCGATCGTCATCGCCCCCGGGCGGAGCAGCAGCGCGGTCTTGAGATAGCCTGGCGCGATCAGCTCGGCGAGGATCAAGCCGATCAGGACCGTCACGAGCGCCGCATAGCGGAACCAGAAGAGCGCCACCGGCGCGATATATTTGGTGACGCCCGGCTTCAGCTCGGCCGGCACGCTCGGCATGGTCGGGATCTGGACGAAGTTGAAATAGTAAAGCAGCCCGATCCACAGCACGCCGACGAAGACATGGAGGAAGCGGCTGAACTGCATCCAGTAGGTCGCGTCCATCATGCCGCGATGCAGCCCCGCCATCACCGCGACCAGCAAAGCGATGCCGATCAGCAGCGCGAGACGGAAATTGCCGAGAATCTTCGCCATCAGATTTCCCCCTGAGTGCAGCCCTGCAAGGACCCTAGCGCAAGTCCCGGCGTCAATCGAGACGCCACATGATGCTCTGCTCGAGCGGGGTCCACAGGCCGGTGCGGACGCCGGCGGCGCGCAGCGCCCGGCCCGTCCATTCGTTGCAGGTCAGGATCGCGCTGTAGCCGCCATTCGCTTCGTAGAAGATGTCGTTGTCGCGATAGCCGCGGCCGAGAACCGGAACGGTCCGCCCTCGCGCGTCGTGGCGGAAGCGGGCCGCGACGAAGGCGGCGAGGCGGCGATACTCGTCGGGGCGCAAAACGATCCGCCGGGTGATGTCGTCCTCGCGCGGTTCGTGGACATGCTCGACATGGACCAGCGCATCGCCGCCGCCAACGGCGGCCACCAAGGCGGTGCGCAGCGACAGATCGCCCCAGGTCGGGGTGTTGATATAGACCTCGCGCTCGCCATAGCCGAAGGCGGCGTAATTGGCCGCGTCCCAGCGCGGATCGCGGACATGCGCGCCGGGAATGAACGGCCGCCAATCCATATGCTCGTTGGTCTTCGGCATCAGGATCCAGGTATGGACGCCATTGGTCCGGACGAAGATCGCGATGCCGCTCTCCGCCTGCCGCCAGGCGGCGTTCGCGGGCACGAGGCCGAGTAGCAGAGCGGCGGCGAAATAGAGCAAGGGGATGGCGATCAGGCCCGCGATGACCCGCCCGGCCCAGATCGCGCTTCGCCGCTGCCATGATCCCTCGGCCATGGACACAGGCTAGCGCGGTCCCGTGCGTGCAGGAAGCGTGGTGCGATGCCGGCGCGGGACAGGCCTTGCCAGCCGCGCCGCGGCCCGACATGCCCGCCCGATGAGCGAATGGACGATCGGCATCATCGGCGGCTCCGGCTTGTACGAGCTGGCCGAGCTCGAGGATGCGCAATGGCTCGCGGTCGACACGCCTTGGGGGCGGCCGTCCGACGAATTGCTGGTCGGCCGGATCGCGGGCGTGAAGTTCGTCTTCCTGCCGCGCCACGGTCGCGGGCATCGCCTACCGCCCGGTGAGATCAACTATCGCGCCAATGTGGATGCGCTGAAGCGCGCCGGCTGCACCGATCTCATCGCCATATCCGCGGTCGGCTCCCTACGTGAGGAACTGGCGCCGGGGCGCTTCGTGCTGGTCGATCAATATCTCGATCGCACCCATGGCCGCGCGGCGAGCTTCTTCGGCCCCGGCTTCGTCGCCCATGTCTCGATGGCCGACCCGGTCTGCCCCCGTCTGTCGGCGCTGGCCGCCGATGCGGCCGAGATTGCGGGTGCACCAGTGACTCGTAGCGGTTGCTATGTCGCGATGAATGGTCCCCAATTCTCGACCCGCGCCGAAAGCCGCGCCCATCGCGCGGCGGGCGGCGAGGTGATCGGAATGACCGGCATGCCGGAAGCGAAGCTGGCCCGCGAGGCGGAGCTGCCTTACGCCTCGGTCTGCATGGTCACCGATTATGACTGCTGGCGCGACGGCGAGACGGTGGACGCGGCGACGATCCTCGCCGCGCTTCGCGGCAATGCGGAGACCGCGCGGCGGCTGATCGTCGAGCTGGCGAAGACGCTGCCGCGCGAGCGAGCGCCCTCGCCGATCGACACCAATCTCGACAATGCGATCGTCACGGCGCCGGACGCGCGCGACCCCGCGATGCTGGCGAAGCTGGATGCCGTTTGCCGGCGGCTCAGGACATGAAGTCGTTGCCGCCTTATGCCGAATTCCTCGGCGTCCGGGCCAAGCCCGGAGCGGACGGCACGCCGCTCTACGTCATGCCGTTCGGCGACGTCGTGCTCGGCCGGCCCGGCTACCTCCATGGCGGCGCGATCGCCGGGCTGCTCGAATTCGCCGCCTTCGGTGCGCTTTACGCGGCGCTCGGCGAGGAGGAGGTAGAGGCGAAGCCGGTCAACGTCACCGTCCAGTTCATGCGCGGCGGAGTCCAGCACGACACGTTCGCTACCGCTGTCGTCACCCGGCTTGGCAAACGCGTCGCCAATGTCGAGGCCCATGCTTGGCAACGCGACCGCGCCAGGCCGATCGCGGCGGCGCAGATGAACCTGCTGCTGCGCCGCCCCTAGCGGCGGCTGAACAGCGCCTCGGCAGCCACGACCATCGCCTCGACGCCAGCGGTCACGGCCGGTTCGGGGGTTATCCGGAACAGAGGCGAATGGTGGCCGGGCGCGGTGGCGACCTCCGCTTCCGGCGTGCCGCCGACCGCGAAATAGACGCCGCGCACGCCGCTCTCCGGCGTGACGAAATAGGCGAAATCCTCCGCACCCATGCCGGTGCGTGGCTGATCGATCAACCGGTCGGCCATCGCGGTGCCGATTGCCGCGCGCACCCTGATTGCCGATTTACGATGGTTGATCGTGGCCGGCGTCGTCTCGGTCGCGGAACGGGTCACAACCGGCAGTCGGTCTTGAGAGACGCCCAGCGCCAGCGCCGTCCCGCGCGCGACGCGGTCGATCCCATCGAGCAATTGCGTCCGCACCTCCGGCGAATCGGCGCGCACCGTCAACGCCATATCGACATGCTCGGGAATGATGTTGCCGCGAACGCCGCCATGGATCGCGCCGACACTGATCACCCGGCCGAACAGCGGATTGACGTTCCGGCTGACGATCGACTGGAGCGACACGACGATCTGCGACGCGATCAGGACCGGGTCAATGCCCTGATGCGGATAGGCGCCATGGGTGCCGACGCCGTTGACCCGGATCGTGACGATATCGGCGCTCGAATAAGCGATGGTTTCCGGCACCGAGATCCGGCCGGCCGGCATGTCGGCCGAGACGTGGAAGGCGACGGCATAGTCCGGCTTGGGAAAGCGGGTGTAGAGGCCGTCCTGGACCATCGCACGGGCGCCGGAGATCGTCTCCTCGGCGGGCTGTGCAATGAGGAGCAAGGTCCCCGCCCAGTTCGTGCGCCGCGCCGCCATTTGCCGCGCCGTGCCGACCAGCGCGGTGATGTGCACGTCATGCCCGCAAGCGTGCATCACCGGCTGCTCGACACCGGCGCTGTCGGTCTGCCGGGCGCGCGATGGATTGGCGACGCCGGAGCGCTCCTCCAGCGGCAGCCCGTCCATGTCGGCGCGCAGCATCACCGTCGGTCCGGCGCCGTTGCGGAGCAGGGCGACGACGCCGTGGCCGCCGACGCCGGTCGTCACCTCGTAGCCGAGGGTGCGCAGCTCGCGCGCCATCCGCGCCGAGGTCTGCACCTCGCGGCCGGACAATTCGGGATTGCGATGGAAATGATCGAACAGGGCCGAGAGATTGGCACGATAGTCGCTCGCCACCGCATCGCGCAGCGCGTGGTCCTGGGCGGCGGCGATCCCCGGCATGCCGAGCAGCATTGCGCCCATCGCGATCAGTGGTTTCATTCTAGATCTCCCCGGTCCGGCGCGGCGAGCATGGAGCGGCGGCGCCCATGCGTCAATTTGCGCATTGCCCCGCTCGGGGATAGGGTCGAGCCAATGGTCAGACGCAGACCATATATGGGGGTCCCGCGCTTATGCTTGCTTCATTGCTTGCCGCCGCGTTTCTCACCGCAATAGCCACGCAGCCAGGTGCGCCATCCCAACCGCAGCTGCACCTGGAGCCGTGCCGGGTGGCAGGGTTGGATGAGGAGTTGCGCTGCGGCACCCATCATGTCTTCGAGAACCGGGAGACGCGAACCGGCCGCAGGCTGCCGCTGCGCGTCATCGTCATCCCGGCGCGGGAGCCCAGCGCCGAGCGAGCGCCCGTCTTCTTCATCGTCGGTGGACCCGGCCAGACGGCGACCGAGCTGGCGGCCGTTCGGGCCCGGGATTGGGAGCGCATCCATCACGATGTCGTGCTCGTCGACCAACGCGGGACGGGCGAGGGCCACCGGCTGGATTGCCGCGTCTCCGGCTCAGACGCCGACCTCCAAGCCTATCTGGAGCCGGTCTTCCATGTCGCCGCCTTCCGCGCCTGCCGCGAGGAGCTGACGCGCCATGCCGACCTCAGCCGCTACGGGACGGCCGACGCGATGGACGATCTGGACGAGGTCCGCCAAGCGATGGGCCATGACCGGATCAACCTGGTCGGCGGCTCCTACGGCACCCGCGCGGCCCTGACCTATATCCGCCGGCACGGCGCGCATGTGCGCGGGGCGGTGCTGATCAGCGCGGTTCCCTTCACCTTTCGCAATCCGCTCTACCATGCCCGTTCGGCGCAGGAGGCGTGGAACGGCCTGGTCCGCGAATGCCGGGCCGAACCGGCCTGCAGGGCCGCCTATCCCGATTTGCAGGCCGATTTCGACGCCGCGCGAGCCCGCCTTCGTCGTGCACCTGTCCGCGTCAGCGTCCGCCACCCGACGACCGGCGCAGCGACCGAGATCGCGCTCTCGGAGGAGGCGTTCGGGGAAGCGCTGCGCGTCATCATGTACCGGGCCGATGCCGCCCGGACCTTGCCGCTCGCCCTGCGCCGCGCGGCGGCGGGCGATTTCACGACATTCGCCGCAACCGGCCTCACCGCCAACCGCCGGCTGCGCGACATGCTGCGCTTCGGGATGTTGTTGTCGGTCACTTGCAGCGAGGATGTCGCGCGCATCGATGCCGGCGAGATCGAGGCGGCGACGCGCGGCACCTATCTCGGCGACAGCCGCGTGCGTCAGCAGATCGCGGTATGCGCGGAGTGGCCCGGCTCGGCCGTCCCCGCCGACTATGCGGCGCCTTTGTCATCCGACGTGCCCGTGCTCATCATTTCGGGCAATCTCGACCCGACGGTGACGCCGCGCTGGGGCGACGAGACGGCGCGCTACTTCCCGCGCAGCCGTCACGTCGTGGTGCCGGGCGGACATAGCCCGAACAATGATTGCACCGACGAGATCAACACCGCCTTCCTGTTGCGCGGCTCCATCGATGGCTTGGACATTAGCTGCGCCACAACGATGCGTCCGCCGCCCTTCCTTCTCCCGGACGCGGTGGCTAGCCCCCGGCCCTGATCGTCTCGCGGGCGATGACCAGCTGCTGGATCTGGCTGGTGCCTTCGTAGATGCGGAACAGGCGGACGTCGCGATAGAGCCGCTCGATGCCATAATCGGCGATGTAGCCGGCGCCGCCGAAAATCTGCACCGCGCGATCGGCGACGCGGCCGACCATCTCGCTGGCGAAATATTTGGCCGCGGCGGCTTCGAGCACGATCGGCTCGCCGGCGTCCTTCTTCGCCGCCGTGTCGAGCACTAGCGACGCTGGCGGCGAGCGCCTCGGTCTTGGAATCAGCGATCATCGCCTGGACGAGCTGGAAATCGGCGAGCGGCTTACCGAACTGCTTGCGCTCGCTCGCATAAGCGACGGCATCGGCGATCAGCCGCTCGGCGACACCGACGCAGACCGCGGCGATGTGGAGCCGGCCGCGATCGAGCACCCGCATCGCGATCTTGAACCCCTCGCCCTCCTCGCCGAGCCGATTGGCGACCGGCACTGGCGCTTCGTCGAAATTGACGTCGCAGACATGGGCGCCCTGCTGACCCATCTTCTTCTCGGGCTTGCCGATCGAAACGCCGGGCAGATCGGCGGGGACGAGGAAGGCGGAGACGCCATGCGCCCCCTCCCCGCCGGTGCGCGCCATCACCGTGAACAGGCTCGCCTTGTCGGCATTGGTGATGAAGCGCTTGGTGCCGCTGAGCTTGTAGACATCGCCGTCGCGGACGGCGCGGGTCTGGACCGAGGCGCCATCGGAGCCGGCGCCCGGCTCGGTCAAAGCGAAGCTGGTGACGATCTCACCCGACGCGATCCGCGGCAGCCATTCGGCTTTCTGCGCGTCGGAGCCGGCCATGACGAGGCCCTGACTGCCGATGCCGACATTGGTGCCGAAGACGGAGCGGAAAGCCGGCGTCGTCCGCCCAAACTCAAGCGCGACGCGGACCTCCTCGCCCATAGTGAGACCGAGCCCGCCATGTTCCTCGGAGATCGATAGGCCGAACAGCCCCATCTCCCGCATCTCGCGGACGATGTCTTCGGGGATCTCGTCCTCCTCGGCGACCCTCTCTTCCAGCGGCCGTAGCCTCTCGGCGACGAAGCGGCGGATCGTCTCGATCAGCGCGTCGAAGGTTTCGGGGTCGAGGGCCATGTCATCTCCCTAAAGCCCTCCCCCTCGATGGAGGAGGGTTGGGTGGGGGTGGACGCTTCCGCCTCGCAGGCCTCTGACGTTCACCCCACCCCTACCCCTCCCCATCAAGAGGAGGGGAATTAGTAGCCGTTCATCCGCGCCAGCCGGTCGGCATGAAAAGCCGGATCGCCGAACAGCTCGTTCAGCACCCGGTCGCGCTTCATATAGAGGCCGATATCATATTCGTCCGTCATGCCGATGCCGCCATGCATCTGCACGCCCTCCTGCACTGCGAGTAGCGACGCGCGGCCGGCCTTGGCTTTGGCGACCGAAACCATCGCTTCCGCCTCCGGCGCGCCCTCGTCGAGCAATTGCTGCGCCTTCAGGGTGGCGGCGCGGGCGATTTCGAGCTCCGAATAGAGGTGCGCTGCGCGGAACTGCAGCGCCTGGAATTCGCCGATCAGCCGGCCGAACTGCTTGCGCTGCTTGAGGTAGTCGACAGTCATGTCCATCGACGCCGTGCCGACGCCGACCAGCTCCGCCGCCGCGCCGGTGCGCCCGGCGCGGAGCGCCCGGTTGAGCACCGCCTGACCGCCGCCGACCTCGCCGACCACCGCGTCGGCATCGACCTCGACATTCTCGAACGTCATCCGCGCAGCGATACTGGAATCGGCAAGACGAACGCCTTCGGTCTCCAGCCCGCTCGCCTGCTTCTCGACCGCGAACAGGGTGAGGCCGTCATCGGCTTGCGCCGCGACGAGGATCACATCGGCCGAGGCGCCCTGAACGACGAACTGCTTGCGGCCCGACAGCTTGAAGCCGTTGCCAGAGCGCTCGGCCCGCATCTCGATCGCGTCCGGTCGATGCTTCGGCCCCTCGTCGATCGCCAGCGCCGCGACCGTTTCGCCGGCGATAATGCCGGGGAACCAGCGCTCCCGGAGCGCCGTACCCTTCAACGCCTCGACGAAGGCGACGGCGCTGGTCAGGAAGGGCGAAGGCGTCAGGTTGCGCCCAATCTCCTCCAGCACGATCCCCGCCTCGACATGGCCGAGGCCGAGCCCGCCGTCCGTCTCGTCGATCAGGATGCCGGTGAAGCCGAGCTCGGCGAACTGCTTCCATAGATCGTGGCCGAAACCATCCTTGCAGCTTTTGTCGCGCCAGTGGCGGAGCTGCTTTCCGATCGCGCCCTCGCTGGCCATGAAGCCGCGCGCCGTGTCGCGCAGCATCGCCTGATCGTCGGTGAGATAGAGCGGCATCGGATCAGGCTCCCGGCATGTCGAGGATGCGCTTCGCGACGATGCTGAGCTGGATCTCGCTCGTGCCGCCCTCGATCGAATTGGCCTTGGTGCGCAGCCACTCGCGCGCCGCCTTGCCTTTCTTCGATCGCTCGCTCTCCCATTCGAGCGCGTTCGAGCCGCCCGCGGCCATGACCAGCTCGTGCCGCGCCTTGTTGAGCTCGGTGCCGGCATATTTCATCATCGAGGGCTGGGCCGGATGCGCTTGCCCCGCCTTGAGCTCGTCGATGAAACGCTCGCTCATTGCCCGGAAAGCCATCGCGTCGACATCGAACCGCGCGACGTCAGCGCGCAGGATTGGATCGTCGGCGAGGACATCGCCGAGCGCAGCACCGAGCGACCCCGATTGCCCGCCCAGCCCCATGCCGGAGATCATCTCGCGCTCGTGCCCGAGCAGATATTTGGCGACGTCCCAGCCCTTGTTGAGCTCGCCGACCAATTGGTCCTTCGGAACCTTCACGTCGTCGAAGAAGGTCTCGCAGAAGGGCGAATTGCCGGAGATCAGCAGGATCGGCCTAGTCGAGACACCCTCGCTCGCCACGTCGAAAAGGAGGAAGCTGATGCCCTTGTGCTTGGGCGCCGATGGATCGGTGCGGACGAGGCAGAAAATCCAGTCCGCCTTGTCGGCATAGCTGGTCCAGACCTTCTGGCCGTTGACCAGCCAGTGATCGCCCTTGTCCTCGCACTTGGTTTGCAGGCTGGCGAGATCGGAACCGGCGCCCGGCTCCGAATAGCCTTGGCACCAACGGATTTCGCCCCTGGCGATCTGGGTGAGGTAGAGCTTCTTCTGCTCCTCATTGCCATATTTGAGCAGCGCGGGGCCGAGCATCGAGATGCCGAAGCTCATCAGCGGGTTGCGCGCGCCGATCCGCGCCATTTCCTGCTTCAATATTTTGGTCTCGGCCGGCGAAAGGCCGCCGCCGCCATATTCGGTCGGCCAATCGGGCACCGTCCAGCCGCGCGCCGCCATCCGCTCCATCCAGAGCTTCTGAGCCTCGTTCTTGAAGGTCGGCCTGCGGCCGCCCCAGCACATGTCGCTCTCGTCGCGGACCGGCTCGCGCATTTCCGGCGGGCAATTCGCCTCCAGCCAGGCGCGCGTTTCGCCGCGGAAGTTGTCGAGATCGTCCATCGGGCGGCTCCGCTTTACGTTAACGTCAAGTGGCGCGATCCTCGGCGGGAGTCAATCGGCCGAAGCGTAGCACGCCGTCATCGATCGTGCCGAAGCGCAGTGCGATCACGTCGCGGGGATAGTTCTGGTGGACGCGCCAGGGCGCCTCTGTCCCCTGGCTCGGCATGTGACCCTTAGCGCGCTGGACGTAGCCGGAGCTGAAATCGAGCATCGGCTTACGCTCGACCGCTGCGTTGCCGAGCACGGGCGTCACGATTGACGCGCCCTCCTTGTCCATCCGGTTGAGCAGCCGGCAGACGTAGCGGGCGGTGAGGTCGCTCTTCAGGGTCCAGGAGGCGTTGGTGTAGCCGAAGCTGACCGCCAGGTTCGGCACATCGCTCAGCATCGCGCCTTTGTAGCTCAGATGATCGGCAATCCTGATCGGCTTGCCTTCGAGGGTCAGCGTCATCCCGCCGAGCAGCTTCACGACGAGCCCGGTGGCGGTGACGACGACGTCGGCCTTGAGCTCGGTGCCGCTTTCCAAGGCGATCCCGTCCTCCACGAACCGCGCGATCCGGTCGGTGACGATTTCGACCTCGCCGCGGCCGATCGCCTTGAACAGGTCGGCGTCGGGGATCAGGCAGACGCGCTGGTCCCACGGATTATAGCTGGGCCCGAAATGGCGGTCGATGTCATAGCCGGGCGGCAGATCGGCGGCGGCAAGCTTGCGGATCGCCGCGCGCACCTTGTCCGGCTTCGTCCGCGCCCGCTTGAAGAACCAGGCGCCGAGCAGGACGTTTTTCCACCGCGTCAGTCGTGGGCCGATCCTGCCGACGAGACGGTCCCGCGACGGCCGCGAGACGACATAGCTCGGCGAGCGCTGAAGCATCGTCACCCTGGCGCCCTGCTCGGCAAGCGCTGGCGCGAGCGTCACTGCGGTCGCGCCGCTGCCGATCACGACAATGCTTTTGCCCGCTACGTCCAGCTCTTCCGGCCAATGCTGGGGGTGGATGATCCTGCCGGCGAAGGCCGCCTCGTCCGGCCATTCCGGCCGGTAGCCGGATTCATAATCGTAATAGCCGCTGCCGAGATAGAGAAAGGAGCAGGTGAAAAGCCGCGTCTCGCCGTCCGCTTCCGCTTCGACCGTCCAGCGCGCCTCGGCCGACGACCAGTCGGCGCGGCGCGCCTTGTGGCCGAAACGGATCGCGCCATCGACTTCATGCTCGCGCGCCGTGTCCTCGATATAGGCGCGGATCGAGGCGCCATCGACGATCGCCTTCGCGCCCCGCCATGGCCAAAACGGGAAGCCCAAAGTGTACATGTCGGAATCGGAGCGGATGCCGGGATAGCGGAACAGGTCCCAGGTGCCGCCCATCTGTTCGCGCGCCTCGAAGATCAGGAAACTCTTGCCCGGGCAGCGTTCCTTCAGCCGGCAGGCCGCGCCGATTCCCGATATTCCGGCCCCGACGATCAGGACATCGACATGCTCGGGCGCGGCGGACATCGCACTACGCTAGCAGCGCGCGGCGCGACGGCAAGGCAGGCGCTATTGGGCCGGATTGCGCGGCGGCGTCGGGGCCGGTGTCGCCGGAGCCATGGGCACCGCGTCTTGGCAGAGCGACAGGAAGGCGATCTCCATCACCGTGCCGCCTTCGATCGGCAGCGGATTGTCGGGATATTCGCGAAACTCCGAGGTGCGGCCGTCCGCCTCCTGCCGCCGCCGGGCGAGCGAGTTGATCGTCCGCGCGGCGCAATCGATGCGGAGGCGATAAGTGTTGGGGTTAGGCGGCGCGGGCGGCGGATCGATGAGGCGGAACCAGGCGGTGCGCATCGTTTCCCGCTGCTCCAGCGTCGCGCTGTCAATGGCGATCGCCTGGCCGCTCGGCGCGGCGCCGAGGCTGAGCCAGGCCGGCGGGCGCGGGGTCGGCGGCGGCATCGCCGCCATGAACCGCGCCGTCTCGCGCGCCGCGATCGCCTCGGGCGATGCGTCGCAGCCCGCGGTGGCGCGCACCACGGCGAGGCCGATTGCCGTGTCCGCCATGGCGCTGGCCGAGCGAATCAGGTCGCGCACCGTCAGCCGGTCCGGATCGTAATAGCCGCGCCGCACGTCACGAAGCGCGCGATTGAGGTAGCGCAATTGCCGCGGCGTCAGCGTCTGGGTCAGCCGGTTCGACACGCATTGCGTCTGTCGAAGATCGAGGCCGAAGCGGCCGACCTCCGGCGCGACGATCCCCTCGCGCGGGCCGACATAATCGGCGACATGCCCCGCGCAGCCGACAAGGAGGCTCAAAGGCGCGGCAAGGAACAGGCGGCGGAACACGGACGCTGGCATAAGCGGCGTTGGTTACAGCTTTCGGCCGAACGGGCCAAGGCGTAGCGACCACCCGCCCGACGGGGATTGCGTGAGATCGAGCGCTGTCCCATCTCGGTGGGGCGAGAGCATATGCCGATTACGACCAATCCCGAATGGCAGCAGCTGGCGATCTATGCCGTCGCCGGGGCGGTGCTGTTGTTTGTGCTGTTCAGGATTCCTTATGTCGGCCGCCTCTTTCGCGCCCTCTTTTCGGTGGCCCTGCTCGCCTTCGCGATCTTCCTTTTGTTTCAGCAGCTGCCCTACGATCCCAATCTCGGCCGGGTTGCCGGATTCCTTGGCCTCGACGGCCAGGAAGTAACCGGCGGCGAGGTGCGGATCGCGATGGCGGCGGACGGCCATTTCTGGGCGCGGGTCAACGTCAACGGCGTCGAGCGGCGGATGCTGGTCGACAGCGGCGCGACGGTGACCGCCTTGTCCGAGCGGACCGCGCGGCTCGCCGGGATCGAAAGCGGCGCCAGCCTGATGCCGATCATCCTGCGCACCGCCAACGGCGCGGTGCGGGCCGAGACGGGTACCGTCGAGCGCCTCGGGCTCGGCCGGATCGAGGCGCGCAACCTCAAGGTCGTGATTTCACCCTCGCTCGGCGAGATCGACATCCTCGGCATGAATTTCCTCTCGCGGCTCGAATCGTGGCGGGTCGAAGGTCGGACGCTGATCCTCGTGCCCGCCGGCGCGACGGGACGAACCTCAGGCTGATTGTCTAGCTCGACCAGAGCCGCAGCAGATTGTGATAGACGCCGGTCAGCGCGACCAGCGCCGGGTTCTCATCGCCCGCTTTGGGGCGGAGCGACTGGATGGCGAGGTCGAGATCGAGGAGGAGCGAACGCTGCTCCTCGCGCGCGACCAGGCTCTGCACCCAGAACACCGCCGCCAGCCGCGCGCCACGCGTCACCGGCGTGACACGGTGCAGGCTGGTCGAGGGATAGAGGATCAGGTCGCCGGCCGGGAACTTGATCGCCCGGTCTCCCGCCATGTCCTCGATCACCAGCTCGCCGCCGTCATAGCTGTCCGGATCGGCGAGGAAGAGCGTGGCGGAAAGATCGGTGCGGATTCGGCCGCCGGCCGGCAGCGGCCGCCAGGCATTGTCGACATGGGCGCCGAAATCGTGGCCGGTCTCGTAGCGGCTGAACATCGCCGGATAGATCGCCCCCGGCAGCGCCGCGGCCTGGAAGAGCAGGGAGCGGGCAAGCGCCTGCCCCAGCGCCTCGTTCAGCGCCGCCGCCGTCTCGCCGCGTTCGGGAAGCTGCAGGTTCCGCTTGGCGATGGCGGATTGATAGCCGGCCGTAACCTTGCCGTCGGCCCATTCGGCATTGTCGAGCCGCTCCCGGAACCGCGCCACTTCGGCCGTGCTCAGCACCTCGGGAATATGGACGATCATCGCGCCCCTTTCGCGTCCCGCCGCCGCCGAGTCCAGCTTGGCGAAGTGCCGGGGCCAGCAGATACGCGCCTGGCGCCGGCGGGGAGAGCCGTTAAAAGTCGAACGTCACCGCCAGCGAAGCCGAACGTGCCGGGCCTGGGATCGACTGATTGCTAAGAAAGGACAGGAAGTAATATTCGTCGGTGATGTTAAAGAGGTTCAGGCGGGTCCTGATCCTGTCGGTGATCCGATATTCCGCGAACAAATCGGCGATCGTGTAGGCGGGCACGGTGACGGTGATGAAGCCGACCGGACGGCCGCTCACCCGGCTGCCGACATGTTGGACGCCGCCTCCGACGGTCAGCCGATCGGTGACGTTATAGGAGGTCCAGACGTTGAAGCTGTGGCGCGGCGTGTTGTCGAGCGGCTCGCCGACCTCAGTCGGCACCGCCGAGCTGAGGATCTTGCCGTCGAGATAGGAATAGCCGGCGAGGACGTTCCATCCCTGCGCAAGCTGACCGATGAGCTGTAGCTCGAAGCCGCGCACGCGCTGGGTGCCGTTGAACGGGACGGCAGGATCGGTCGGGTTGGCGCCCGGCGTGCGGGCATTCTCCCGGCCAATTTGGAACAAAGCGGCGGAGAGCGTCGCCCGGCCTCCGAGCAATTCGACCCGGCCGCCGAGCTCCCAGGCGTCGGAACGCTCCGGGTCGGCATTGAGCGCCGCGGCGGTGACCGGCGGCGTGTTGCCACGTCCCGACAGGAGCACGACCTCGACGCGGCCCGAGGGCTCGAACGAGGTGCCGTAAGCGAGATAGACGGTGGAGGACGGGCTCGGCTTCCAGACGAAGGCGGCGTTATAGCTCCACTCGCGGTCGGTCGCGCTGACGTCGGTCACGTAAGCGGGGAAGAGGCCCACATCGTCGAAGCTGCGGACTCGCGTGTCGATCGCATCGAAGCGGACGCCGGCGACGATCTTGAACTGCTCACCGAGCTCCAGCGTGTCGAACAGATAGGCGCCGATCGAGTCGACATCCATTCTTGCCCGCGTGCCCTGATAGGGGATCGGCGCGATGGCCTGCCGGACGGGGTGGAATAGGTTGGTTTGCGGACCGTCGACGTCGAGCTGCCGCCGGTTTTCCTGACTCAGCGCCGCAAGCTCGATGCCCGCGACCAACGTGTTGTGGAACGAGTCCGAACCGAACTCCGCCGTCAGGTTCGTCTGGCTGATCAGGAGCTCGTCCTCCTGATCGCGCGCCTTGACCCGGCCGAACTCGACCGTGTTGGCGTCGATGGTCGTCGCTGTAGTCAGCAGCAACGGAGCCGTGACATAACTATTGTTGTAGGTTCGGCTGTAGCGGGCCTGGCTGCGCACCGAGAAGACATCGTCGAACTGGTGATCGAGCCGTGCGGTTACCATATCAACGTCGATATTCCAGAAATCGGTCGAATAGCCGTAATTGTTCGAACGATCGACTGGCGCCGGCCGGCCGGCGAAGGGCGAGCCCGCGAACGACGCGTTGCGGACGTTGACGATGCCATAATCCGGGATGTCGCGCTGCTGGAGATGGAACCAGGCCAGCGACAAGGTCGTGTCGCTATTAATGCCGATCGCGACGGTCGGCGCGATCGCCCAATGACGGTTACGGGTAAAATCGCGACCCGGCACGTCGTTCCGGTTCGCCATCGCATTGAGCCGCACGGCGGCGCCAAGATCCTGCGACAGGATCGCGTTGACGTCGATCGTGCCGCGCCAGAGGTTATCGGTCCCGGCGGTCAGCTCGACCGTTCCGCCATCGTCGAGCACCGGCCGCCGGCTGACCAGGTTCAGGGTGCCGCCGACATTGCCGCGGCCGGCGATCGCCGAAGCCGGGCCTTTCGTCACCTCGATCATCTGGGCGTTGAACGGATCGCGGAAATAGACACCGGTGTCGCGCATCCCGTCGACGAGGACATCCTCGCGAGCGGAGAAGCCGCGCACCGAAAAGGCGTCGCCGCCGGTAATCGAGCCCTCGCCGGCCTGCATGCTGATGCCGGTGACGTTGCGGAGCGAATCGCGCAGCGTCCGCCGCCCCTGCTCCTCCAGGAGCTGATCGGAGAGGATCGTGACAGTCTGCGGCGTGTCGAGCAGCGGCAGCGTATATTGCGGCGAGGACAGAACGTTCTCGCGATAGCCGGTCACGGTGATCGTCTGATCGCCGGGAGCGCGCGGCTCGGCCTCGGATCGCTGGGTCTCGGCGCGCGGCGCGGGGGACGGCGGTTGAACCTGCGCCGACGCGGCGTCGGCAGCCAACAGGGAAGCGCCTAACCCACCCGCCGCCAGCAATGCGCCGCGAACATTCTTCATCGCCATCCCCCTGACACCCGCACAGGATGACGGCGCGTTTCAGGTCGCTCCGCCCTCGGAGCGAACGCTATTGCAAAGGGCTCGCAGCACCATTCCGACATTTGTCGGATAGGCCGGACGCCCCCGCCCTTTCCCGGCAACGCGGTTTCTGGCAGCGAAGGAGGGCGCTGAACTTCAGGGAAACCGGGCGATGGACTTTGACCTTACGGAACGCGAACGTTTCTATCGCGATCGGGTGCGCGAGTTCATCGAGACTCGGATTCGCCCCCGCAATGCGGACTATAAAGCGCAGCTCGCCGAGGGCGATCGCTGGCAACCGATCCCGGTCATCGAGGAGCTGAAACCGGAGGCGAAGGCGGCGGGGCTGTGGAACCTGTTCATGCCGCCCGGCTCCGCGCTCAAGCATGTCGACGAGACGTTCGCGTTCGAAGGCACCCAGCTCACCAATCTCGAATATGCGCTCTGCGCCGAAGAGATGGGACACCTCCTCTGGTCGGCGGAGGTGTTCAACTGCTCCGCGCCCGACACCGGCAATATGGAGGTGCTGCACCGATACGGCACGCGGGAGCAAAAGGAGGAGTGGCTCAAACCTCTGATGAACGGCGAGATCCGCTCCGCCTTCCTGATGACCGAGCCGGCCGTCGCCTCGTCCGATGCGACCAACATCCAGTGCGCCATCCGGCGCGACGGCGACGATTATGTGATCAACGGCCGCAAATGGTGGTCGTCCGGCGCCGGCGATCCACGCTGCAAGGTCGCGATCCTGATGGGCAAGACCGATCCGGACGGCCCGAAGCACCAGCAGCAATCGATGGTGCTGATGCCGATGGACGCGGCCGGAATCACCGTCGAGCGGGCGCTGACCGTCTTCGGCTATGACGACGCGCCGCACGGCCATATGGAGATCGAGCTCAAGGACGTGCGCATCCCCGCCTCGGCGATGCTGCTCGGCGAGGGGCGCGGCTTCGAGATCGCGCAGGGGCGGCTGGGGCCGGGTCGCATCCATCATTGCATGCGCACGATCGGGGCGGCGGAGGAAGCGATCGCGGCGATGGCGCGGCGGCTGCAGAGCCGGGTGGCGTTCGGCAAGCCGATCTCCTCGCACAGCGTCTGGGAGCAGCGCATCGCCGAGGCGCGGATCGATATCGAATGCTCGCGGCTGCTCTGTCTGAAAGCCGCTGACATGATGGACAAGGCCGGCAACAAGGCCGCCGCGGCCGAGATCGCGATGACCAAGATCCACGCCCCGCGCATGGCGCTCCGGATCATCGACGATGCGATCCAGGCGCATGGCGGCGCCGGCGTCAGCCAGGATTTCGGGCTCGCGGCGAGCTATGCCGGTATCCGGACGCTGCGATTGGCGGACGGCCCGGATGAGGTTCACGCGCGGGCGATCGCGAAGATCGAATATGCGAAGCACGTCCCACAGGCCTGAAGCATGAAAGCCGCCGTCCTGCATGCTCCGAACACGGCGCTGACGATCGAGGACGCCCGGATCGACAAGCCCGGTCGGCGCGAGGTGCTGATCCGTACCCACGCCTGCGGCGTCTGCCATTCAGACCTGCATTTCATCGACGGCCTCTACCCCGCGCCGCTGCCGCTGATCCCCGGCCATGAGGCCGCGGGCGTGGTCGAGGCGGTGGGCGAGGACGTCACCGCGATCCGGCCGGGCGACCATGTCGTCACCTGCTTTTCCACCTTCTGCGGCCGCTGCGAGTTTTGCGTCAGCGGCAGGCTCTCGCTGTGTCTCGACTCTTCGACCAAGCGGAAGAAGGGCGAGCCGTCGCGCGCTGCGATGGGCGAGACCGGGCTGCATCAATTGCTCAACGTCGGCGGCTATGCCGAGCAGATCCTGGTCCACGAGAATGGCGCGGTCGCGATCGACCGTGACATGCCGCTGGACCGCGCCGCTTTGATGGGCTGCGCGGTGGTGACCGGCGCGGGATCGGTGCTGAACGCGGCGCAGGTGCGCCCCGGCGAGCATGTCGCGGTGGTCGGCTGCGGCGGCATCGGCCTCGCCGCGATCAACGCCGCCAAGATCGCCGGCGCCGCGACCATCGTCGCGATCGATCCGGTGCCGGCGAAACGCGCGCTGGCCGAGAAACTGGGCGCGACACACAGCTTCGATTCCGCGACCGATAAATTGCGCGAGGCGGTGAGCGAGCTGACCAAGGGCGGCGTCCACCACGCGATCGAGGCGGTCGGGCGGATCGCCGCGGGCGACCTTGCCATCTCGCTGCTGCGCCGCGGCGGCACCGCGACGATCGTCGGCATGATGCCGCTCAACGAGAAGCTTGGGTTGCGGGCGATGGACCTGCTCGCCGAGAAGAAATTGCAGGGTTCGCTGATGGGCTCGAACCGTTTCCCGGTCGACATCCCCAAGCTGGTCGATTTCTATCTCGCCGGGCGGCTCGATCTCGACGCGCTGATCGCCGAGCGGATTCCGCTGGCCGGGATCAACGGCGCGCTCGACACGCTCAGGACGGGCGAGGCGGCGCGATCGGTCGTCATCTTCGATTGAGGGAGGAAGGCATGTCGCTGTTCGATCTGACCGGCAAGGTCGCGATCATCACCGGATCGTCGCGTGGCATCGGCCGGGCGATCGCCGAGGCGTTTGCCGACCAGGGCGCCAAGGTAGTGGTCTCCAGCCGAAAGGCGGAGGCCTGTCAGGAGGTCGCCGACGCGATCAACGCGAAACATGGCGAAGGACGGGCGATCGTCGTGCCCGCCAGCATCTCGTCCAAGGAGGAATTGCAGCGACTGGTTGACGAGACCCGCGCCCAGCTCGGCCGGATCGACGTGCTGGTCTGCAACGCCGCCTCCAATCCCTATTTCGGGCCGATGGCGGGGATCAGCGACGATCAGTTCCGCAAGATCCTCGACAACAATGTCGTCGCCAATCACTGGCTGATTTCGATGGTCGCGCCGGAGATGATCGAGCGCAAGGCGGGTTCGATCATCATCGTCAGCTCGATCGGCGGGCTGAAGGGCTCGGCGATGCTCGGCGCCTACAACATCTCCAAGGCGGCGGACTTCCAGCTCGCCCGCAATCTCGCCGCCGAGTTCGGCCCGCATCAGGTGCGGGTGAACTGCATCGCGCCGGGCCTGATCAAGACCGATTTCGCCAAGGCCTTGTGGGAGAACCCTGAGACTCTGAAGGCGGTAACGATGCACACGCCGATGCAGCGGATCGGCGAGCCGCACGAAATCGCCGGCGCGGCGGTGTTCCTCGCCAGCGACGCCTCGACCTTCATGACCGGGCAGGCGATCGTGGTCGACGGGGGATCCACAGTCGGGGTGGGGTTATGAGCCAATCAGCCCCAACGGAGTCATCCCGGCGAAAGCCGGGACCCATGAACTCCGTGGGTGCCGGACTTGCCAATATGGTGTTCATAGGCCCCGGCTTTCGCCGGGGTGACTCGGGAGGGTTGGAATGAGCGGAAGGCTGGCAGGCAAGATCGCGATCGTCACCGGGGCGGCGTCGGGGATCGGCAAGGCGAGCGCGGCACTTTTCGCGGCGGAGGGCGCGACGGTGCTCGCCGCCGACATCGAAGCCGCCGACAATGTGATCGGCGCCGATGCCGGCCGCGAGGAGGACGTCGTCGGCCTGATCGAACTGGCCAGGCGCGAACATGGCGGTCTCGATATCTTCTTCGCCAATGCCGGCATTTCCGGCGGCCTCGCCTCGATCTTCGAGCAGAGCCCGGCGGACTGGGAGGAGATCCTGCGGATCAACCTGATCGGGCCGTTCCTGGCGATCAAGCACAGCGCGCCGTTGCTGAAGGAGCGCGGCGGCGGCTCGATCATCTGCACCGCCAGCGTCGCCGGCATCCGTGCCGGTGCCGGCGGCCCGGCTTACTCGGCGTCGAAGGCGGGCGTGATCAGCCTGATCGAAGTGGCCGCCACCCAGCTCTGCGGCGCGAACATCCGCATCAACGCAATCTGCCCCGGCCTGATCGAAACCGGAATGACCAAGGGCATCTACGACATGGCCCGAGGCGCCGGCAAAGAGGAGATGATCGGCCACCTCAATCCGATGAAGCGCGGCGGCGAGCCCGACGAGATCGCCAAAGCCGCGCTCTTCCTCGCCTCGGACGAATCGAGCTATGTGAACGGTCACGCATTGGTGGTGGACGGCGGCCTCAGCTGCTCCCACCCCTTCTATCGTCAGGAATATGGCCGCACCGCCTTTTGATCCGGAGAGATTTAAGATGACCAGCCCGATCTCGACCCGCAAGCACGGCGACATCCTGATCGTCACCTCGAACAACCCACCGGTGAATGCGCTCGGACACGCGGTGCGCGAGGGGCTGGTGGCGGCGATCGGCGAGGCGGATGGCGATGAAGGCGTGAAGGCGGTCGTGATCGTCTGCCAGGGGCAGACCTTCTTCGCGGGTGCGGACATCACCGAGTTTGGCAAGCCGATGCAGCTGCCGATGCTGCCGACCGTCGTCGACATCATCGAGAATTGCACCAAGCCGGTGGTCGCCGCGATCCACGGCACCGCGTTTGGCGGCGGGCTGGAGGTCGCGCTGGCGAGCCATTACCGGGTCGCCGTTCCCTCGGCGAAACTGGGCGTGCCGGAGGTGAAATTGGGCCTGTTGCCCGGCGCGGGCGGGACGCAGCGGCTGCCGCGCGTCGCGGGGGTCGAGAAGGCGCTGGAGATGGCCGCGACCGGCAATCCGATCGGCGCGGTCGAGGCGCACGCAGTCGGGCTGGTCGACCGGCTGATCGAGGGCGATCTGGAGCAGCATGCGGTCGCCTTCGCCGAGGAGGTCCGGGACATCCGGCCGCTGCCTAAGTCCAGCGAGCGCGACGACAAGCTCGCCGCCGTCCGCGCCAACCCTGAGGTCTTTGCGAACTTCCGCAAGGCGAACGCGCGCAAGTTCCGCGGCTTCGAGGCGCCGGAAAAGAACATCCAGGCGATCGAGATGGCGGTCGCCAAGCCCTATGCCGAGGGCGTGCTCGACGAGCGGCGGCTGTTCATGGAGCTGATGACCGGCAAGCAGGCGCGGGCGCAGCAATATTTCTTCTTCGCCGAGCGTAAGGCGGCGAAGATCGACGGCATCCCCGAGGAGACTCTGCCGCGCGAGATCAAGCGCGTCGGCGTGATCGGCGCCGGCACGATGGGCGGCGGGATTTCGATGAACTTCCTGTCGGCCGGCATACCCGTGACGATCGTGGAGATGCAGCAGGAAGCGCTCGACCGCGGCACCGGCGTGATCCGCAAGAATTACGAGGCGACGGCGGCCAAAGGCCGGATGACGGGCGATCAGGTTGAAGGCGCGATGGGGCTGCTTAATCCGACGCTTGACCTCAATAGCCTCGCCGATTGCGACCTGATCATCGAGGCGGTGTTCGAGAATATGGAGGTGAAGAAGGAGCTCTTCACCAAGCTCGACGCGATCGCCAAGCCGGGCGCGATCCTCGCCTCCAATACCTCCTATCTCTCGATCGACGAGATCGCTTCGGTCACAAAGCGGCCCGAGGATGTGGTCGGTCTCCACTTCTTCTCGCCCGCCAACATCATGAAGCTGCTCGAAGTGGTGCGCGGCGCGAAGACGCAGCCGGACGTGCTGGTCACCGCGATGCAGCTCGCCAAGCGGATCAAGAAAGTCGCCGTGGTGGCGGGCGTTTGCTACGGCTTCATCGGCAACCGGATGCTGATCCCGCGCCAGATGCAGGCGATGCAGCTCCTCCTGGAAGGCGCCACGCCGGAGCAGGTCGACCAGGTCCATGTCGAATTCGGCATGCCGATGGGGCCGTTCCAGATGTCGGACCTCGCCGGCGTCGACATCGGCTGGCACCGCGATCCCTCCAGAATCGAGAATATCCGCGACGCGCTCTGCGCGATCGACCGCTGGGGCCAGAAGAAGGGCGCCGGCTTCTACGACTATGACGAGAAGAGGAACCCGAGCCCGTCGCCGGTCGTGCAGGGCATCATCGACGATTTCCGCGCCAAGGCGGGCGTGGAGAAGCGCGAGATTTCGGACCAGGAGATCATCGAGCGGACGCTCTACACGATGGTCAATGAGGGCGCGTTGATCCTGGAGGGCGGCTATGCCCAGCGCGCGTCTGACATCGATGTCGTCTGGGTCTATGGTTATGGTTGGCCGGTCTATCGCGGCGGGCCGATGCACTGGGCGGACAGCGAGGGGCTCGACAAGATCGTCGCCGGAATCCGGAACCAGCTGCCGCGGCTGGGGGCGGACTTCAAGCTCTCCGACATGCTGGTCAAGAAGGCCGAGGCGGGCGAGAAGTTCACGCGGTGACGCTCTGTCTGCTTACGCCCGAAGCCGATTATGAGGTCGGGCGAGACGAATGGATGCCGCAGGCGGCTTTGCTCGAACGGCTGTTCGGGGAGCGCGGCGTCGGAGTGTCGCTGCTGCCGTGGACGACCGACACGGACCTGTCGGCCTTCGATCTCGCCATCCCGCTCATGGCCTGGGGCTATCATCGCGACATGGGCCGGTGGCTCGGCCAGCTCGATCGCTGGGCGGGGACCGGGGCACGGCTGGTCAATCCGCTGCCGGTGCTGCGCTGGAATGCGGACAAGGCCTATCTGATCGACTTCGAGCGGCGCGGCGTGCCGATTGTGCCGAGCCGGATTGCCGAAGCATTATCGCCGGCCGATCTCGGCGAAGCACGAACTGCGTTCGGCGCCGAGCGACTGGTGGTGAAGCCGGTCAGCTCCGCCTCGTCGCACCACACCTTCCTGCTTGGCCCGGACGACCCGCTACCGGTCGAGGTGACCGGCGCGCGGATGCTGATCCAGCCGCTGATGGCGGCGATCGAGAGCGAGGGCGAATATTCGCTCTTCTATCTCGGCGGTCGCTACAGCCATGCGATCGTAAAGCGGCCCATCGCGGGCGAGTTCCGCTGCCAGTCCCAGTTCGGCGGCCGGCATGTAATGACCGACCCGCCGGCCGCCGCTCGAGCGCTTGGCGACGCCGCGCTTGCTGCTTCGGGGCTGGATATCGCTTATGCCAGGATCGACCTGATCGGCGACGGCGCGGGCGGCTATGTGCTGATGGAGATCGAGCTGATCGAGCCTTACCTCTATCTCGACCAGGCGCCGGACGGCGGCGCGGGCTTCATCGACATGGTGATCGGCATGATCGCGCGGAAAGCGGCATGAAGCTGCTCGCCGCCTTGCTCGCGCTGCTTCTGATGGGCGGCACGGCGCGCGCACAATCCTATGATCCGGCGGTCGAGGAAGCTGCGATCCGCCAAGTCATCGCCGACATGGAGGCGGCGTGGAATCGCGGCGATTTCCGCGGTTATATGGAGGGCTTCCTCAACCCCGACGTGATCTTCGTCTCGCGCGGGCAGGTCCAGCGCGACTGGCAGGGCACGCTGGACCACTACATCCGCGACTATGGCGGCAATCCGGAACGGCGCGGGCGGCTGCGCTTCTTCGACCTGCGCATCCAGATGCTCGCGCCCGACGTGGCGCAACTGATCGGCCGCTACCGCCTGGAAGGCGGCGAGCGGCCGCAAGACGGCATCAACACCCGCCTGTTCCGCAAGGTGAACGGCCGCTGGGTGATCGCGCTCAACCATGTCAGTTCGCGCGAGCCGGCGCAGCGAGAAAGTGGCCAGCCCTCAGGCTTCGCGCAGATAACGCATCACCCAATTGATCTCCCAGCTCGCGCCGTCGTCGGTGGAGAAGGCCTGATCCCAGCGCGCTTCGCTTTCGCTGACCGAAGAGAAGCGGCCGCGCACGAGGACCGGCCGGCCTTCATAGGTCTCGCGCGCGTAGAAGGTGCCGACGCCGCCCGCAAAACGGCCGTAGAGCGGCGGATCGATCCGGCTGAGGTCGCTGGCGGCGAGATACCAGTCGGCCCAGCGTCCGCCGGCCTCGTCGAGCGCCCTGAGGCCCATGCCGTAGGCGGTGCGCCCGCCGCGATACGAGATGCTCTCGTTGAGGTTGACCAGCCCGCCGAACAGCCGCTGGCAATGGGTGCGGCCTGGGAATTCCTCCCAATCGTTGCTTCCCGCGAGACGTCTGCGCAAGCGCCGATGCTCGACCCGCCAAGTACCGAGGAAGTAATCGAAATCGCCGCGCGAGGCAGTGCCTTCCGGGAGCGGCGTGGCGCTTTCCTGGGCCCGCGTTTCACCTGCGCCAAGTCCCGCGAGTGCCAGAGCGGCGCCCTTCAGCAAGATGCGGCGGTCCGGCTGCATCAGCCGGCCCGGGTGAAATCGGAGGTCCAGTTGACCTCCCAGCTTTGCCCGCCGTCGGCCGAGAAGGCCTGCTGCCAGCGCGCGGTTTGCCCGGTGATCCGCGACCAGGTGACTCGCGCCCTGACCGACCGCCCTTCGTGCACGTCGTCGGAGAAATAGGTGCCGACGCCATCGACGAAACGGCCGCGCAGGGGTGCGCCGATCCGCCCCGGATCGCGCCCGTCCAGCCACCAGCTCAGCCATTCGCGGGTCTCGGGATCCCAAGCGCGGAAGCCGACGCCGCGGAAAGCACCGATGGGGGCATGCATGAGATTGTCGCCGACATTGCCGTTGCCGCCGAGGATCGGCCAGTTGACGAAGGTTCCGCCGAACTCGTCCCAGTCGCGGCTGCCGGCCAGCCGCCGGCGCAGCTTGCGGTGATGGACCGTCCAGCGGCCGGCGAGGAAGGCCCAGTCGTCCGGTGCGCGGCCCACTTCGCCGGACGGCTGCAGCGGCAAAGGGGTGGGCGTTGCGGCGGTGCGGGTGAAGAAATTCTCGAAATTCATCTCCCAGGTCGCGCCGCCATCGGCCGAGAAGCTCTGCTGCCAGTGCGGCCGCGGTCCGTGGATCGCCTGCCAGTGGAAGCGGACGTCGATCGGCCGCCCCTCGAACGTGTCGGTGCCGATGAAAATGCCGCTGTCGCCGTCGAAGCGGCCCCTCACCGGCGGATCGATCCGGCCCGGATTGCGCCCGTCCAGCCACCAGATCGACCAGCGATCCGTCGCCGGATCCCAGGCGCGAATACCTGCGCCCCGATAGGGTCCGCTAGGCAGGTCGAGGATATTGTCGTCGATTGTGGCGAGCCCGCCCATGGTAAGCCAAGCCGCGCTCTTGCCGCCGAATTCGTCCCATTGATTGTCGCCGGCGAGACGCCGCCTGAGCCGGCGGTTGTGGACATCCCAATTGCCGACCAGCCATTCCCAGTCCCGTGCCCGCGCCGTCGGATCGCGCGGAGAAGTCTGGGCCAAAGCGAGCTTCGGGAAGATGGAGATCGCGGTGCCGCCGATCAGCCCGGCAAGGAGATCGCGCCGCGTTGGCGAGCCTTGAAACATACGCGCCCCTGCAATGGCTGGCGGGCCATCTTGGCGACGGTGGCGAAGAATTGACATGCGAAGATCGGCGGCCGAGGCTAAGTCAAACTTATGGTCGATCTACCCCGCTTCCCCTCCCTCGCCTCCATCCGCGCCTTCGAGGCGGCGGCGCGGCTCGGTAATTTCGCGCGCGCCGCGCGCGAGCTCGACATGTCGGCGGCGTCGGTCAGCTACCATGTCCGCCAGCTCGAGCGACAATTGGACCTCGTGCTTTTCGTCCGGCATGCGCAACGGGTGGAGCTGACCGAAGCCGGCAGGTTGATTGCCGGCGAGGCGACCGACGCCTTCGCGGCGCTGCGGGCCAGCTTCGTGCGCGCCGCGCATCTCGACGAAACCCGGCTGTCGATCACCACTCTGCCGACGCTCGGGACGAGCTGGCTGACGCCGCGCCTCGGCCGCTTCCGCACCGCTCATCCGGAGATCGCGATTACGCTGGACCTCTCGGCGGAGCGGCAGGAACTCGGCGCCGGCCGCTTCGACGCCGCGATCCGCAACGGCCATGGGGACTGGCCAGGGCTTCGTGCCGCCTTTCTGTTTCCAAGTATCTTCACGCCGCTTTGCGCCCCGGCGCTCAAGGCGGCGGCCGCCGGGCTGGCCGATCCGAAGGCGGCGCTCGACACGCCCTTGCTGGGCCGGCCCGACTGGTGGGCAATCTGGTATCGCGCTCTGGGGGCGGACGAGACGCCCGAGCCGGGCCGGTTCGGCACCAGCCTGTCCTTCGAGCATCTCGACATCGCCGCCGCGATCGCCGGCCATGGCATCGCGATCGCTTCGCCGCTCCTGTTCCGGAGCGAGATCGAGGCGGGCCGGCTGGTGCCGGCGCACGATCTCGTCGCCGGCGACGGCCGCGCCTTCTGGTTCGTCTACCCAGTGGTCCGCCAGAACAGCGCCAAGGTCACCCGCTTCCGCGACTGGCTGGGCGCGGAAGCAGAGCGTGCGAGGGACACGGCTGCGGTGGCGATCAGAGACGCGGTGATCGTTACACCCGAAGCGAATTAACGCTCCGTCCGCGCCAGCAGGTCGATTAGCTCTTGCCGCCAGAAGCGGGCCCAGGTGTGGGTGCCGTGGCCGCGGGTTTCTGCCGAGGCGGGGATGAGGATGTAGTGGGCGCTCGGCAGGCGGCGCGCGGCGGCTTCGGCGATGCCGTACTGGCCCGGATTGATGAAATCGTCGGCGCTGTTCATCCAGGTCATCGGCGCCCGGATCCGCTCGAGGTTCGGCAGCGGATTGTAGGTCCGCGAGGCGTCGAGCTGGTAGATCAGGTCATTGGCGTCGCGGGTCGCCATGTCGCGCGTCACCCGCTCGACGATATAGGCGTCGGCGGCGGCGCGGGTGGGATAAGCGACCTGAACCTGGAGCGGGTTCCAGCCGGCGACCTGGAGCAGGGAGACCGCCACGCGCAGGCCCATTGCCGGCTGCGCCGTGTAATTGCCCTCGTTCCAGGCCGGATCGCTGCGGATGCCCTCGATCGCCATCCGCCGCCACATGCGATTGTGGCCGGCGATCTCGGTGGGCAGACAGGCCATCGGCATCATCGCCTGAGCAAAGTTCGGATGCGTTTCGGCCCAGACGAAGCCGTGCATGCAGCCCATCGAAGTGCCGAACAGCAGTCTCAGGCGGGTGACGCCGAGCTCGGCCAGCATAAGCCGTTGCGCCTCGACCATGTCGTCATAGTCGTAGGCCGGGAAGCGCATCCGCAGGCCGTCGCTCGGCTTGGACGAGCGGCCGTGGCCGATATTGTCGGGCAGGATGATGTAATAGCGGCTGATGTCGAGCGGCTGGCCGGGGCCGTAGAGCTCGTCGGCGAATTGCGGCTGGAGGAATTGCCGGCCGGAGCCGCCGGTGCCGTGCAGGACCATCGCCGCGTTGACGATCCGCCCCTGCCCGTCGCGGCGGGGCGTGCCGAGCGTGGCGTAATGCATGCGAAGCGCGGGCAGCGTCTCGCCCGAGCGGAAGCGGAAATCGCGCAGCGTGACGTCGCCTTCGGTCAGTTGCGCGGCGTAATCGGTCTGGGCGAGCGCCACCCCCGGCATGAGCAAAGCGAGCAAGGCAAGAAGCAGGCGCATCGGCAAGGCTCCAGCATAGCCCCTCCCCTTGATGGGGAGGGGTTGGGGTGGGGTGGAGTCTTCGGAAAGGCGCAGACCCGCACCGACGCTCACCCCCACCCTACCCTCCCCCATCAAGGGGGAGGGAAGCAAGAGCGGACGTCAGACGAAGCCGAGGTTCCAGGTGCTGGGATTGTAATTGTTGATGTTGGGCAGGACGGTCGACATCTGGCCGGCCGAGACTCCGAACCAGTTGGCCAGCGTCGAGCCATATTGGTCGACCGAGAGGCTGGGCAGCAGCCGGCCCTGACCCACATCGTCCGGCCCGTTGTTCGCGATCACCGGTGGATTGCCGTAGAAGGCGCGGCCGTTGACCGCGCCGCCCATCACGAAATGATGCGAGCCCCAGCCATGGTCGGAGCCATTGGCGTTGGAGGTCAGCGTGCGGCCGAAATCGGAGGCGGTGAAGGCTGTCACCCGGTCGGCGACGCCGAGCTCGACTGTCGCGTCGTAGAAATAGCGCATCGCCGCGCCAAGCCGGGTCATCAGGACCGGATGAGTGGTGAGAACGGAATCGTGCGTGTCGAAGCCGCCGAGGCTGACGAAGAAGACCTGCCGCCGCGCGCCCAATTCCTGCGAGACGGAGATCAAGCGGGCGACGACGCGAAGCTGCTCGGCGAGATTGCCGGTATTGGCCGGGAAAGGCGTGGCGATCGCCGGCGCGCCGGCCAGCGCCGTCGTCACCTGGGCCTGGAGATCGAGCGAGCGCCGGGTGATGTTGGCATGCTCGTTCTCGAACAGGTTGGTGCGCGCGCCGGTCATCAGGCCGCGCAGCGCCGTCATCCCCGCGCCAGAGCCGAACAGGGTCTGCTGGTTGGCGAGCAAAGGGATCGGCCCGTTGGCGGTGACGCTGTACTGGATCGCGGTGCGGCCCGCGAGATAGACGCTGTTGCCCGATGCGTTGATGCAGGTGAGCGCGGCGGCGCCATTGCCCGACTGGAGTAGATCGCCGATCCGCCCGCCCCAGCCCGAGGTCGCGCCTTCCGGGCTCGACGATTGCCAGAAGCTCTGCTGGTCGTTGTGGCTGAACAGCTTGGGCGGCAGCGGCACCGACTTGTTCTGATAATTGGTCTTGCTGGTCGGCTGGACCAGCGAGCCGACATTGAGCGCCACCGCCAGCCGGCCGGCGTTGAACACCGGAATCAGCGGCGCGAGATTGGGCGCGAGCGCGAACTGCCGGCCGCCGGACAAAGGGTTGATCGGGTTGAGCAAGGTCGGCGTCAGCGTGTCGCGAAGATGGGCGATGGTGCCGCGATTGGCGGCATACAGATCGTAGGACGGCTGATCGTAGGGCGTCACCGTGTTGGCGTAATCGTTGCCGCCGAACAGGAAGACGCAGACCAGAGCCTTGTAGTCGCTGGCGGTCGCGGCGGCCGCTTCGCCGATCGCGGCGAGGTTCATCACGAAGGGCGTGGCACCGCCCATGATGCCGAGCGCGGCCGAACGCTGGAGGAACGCGCGGCGGGAAAGGTCGCTCATGTCGCGCGCCTCACTTCTGGACCAGGAATTCGGGGCTGGCGACGGTCAGCAGCACCGCGGTGTAGACGCGGTTCACGGGGCCGTTCGTCGCCGTGGCGGAGATCGCGTTGACCGCGCCGGTGATCGTCGCCTTGGTCGCGTCGGAGAGCCGCGCGCCGAGCAGGATGTCGACCTCGTTGACCAAAGCCGTGCCGTCGGTCGCCAGCGCGACCATGTCGGCATAATTGGCCCGGAAATCGGCGTTCGACGGCACCAGGCTGCCCATATAGTTCACATAAGCGACGACCGACGGCTCGTTGGCGATCTGGAATTCCGGCGCGACCAGCCCGGCGGTGGCGATGGCGGTGTTGGGCGGCGTGTAGCCGGGGCGGAAGAAGTTGAAGACGCTTGGGGACCGGCCGGGGCTCTGGCCGATCCGGTTCGAGGTCGAGCTGGTGTCGCCGATCGTCGTCCAGCCGCCATTGGCGGAGGCGGCGTTGAAGGCGCGCGCCCAGCCGGTCAGCCGGTTGATCGGCTCGCGCAGCTTGCCGAAGCTGCTCGTGCCGGCGATCGCCACGCTCCGCGCCTCGACGTCGAGCAGGATCGCGCGCACCACCGCGCGCAGGTCGCCGCGCACGCCCGATCCGTTATTCTCAAACACCGCCGAAATCCGCGCGACATAGGCCGGCGCCGGGTTCGAGGTGACGAGGTGCTGGATCAGCTGCTTCGAGACGAAGGGCGCGACATTGGGATGGGCGAAGATCGCGTCGAGCGCGAGCCGGAGGCTTTCCGGCCCCGTGGTGCCGGCCGGGATGGTCGTGCCGAGGAAGGTCTTCACGCCCGTCTCGTGTTGCGAGGCGGTATTGACCATCGCCAGGCGGTAACGATCGGGCGTGTTGTTGTCGTTGTTCGCCAGGTTCCAGCCGGTGAAGACGCGCGCCAAGCCGGTGATGTCGTCCTGGACATAGGTCTCGACCGGCTGGCCGCCAGCGCCGGTCTGGACGGTGCCGTCAGCGTTCAGGCGCAACAGGCCGATGGTGAACAGCTGCATCAGCTCGCGGGCGTAATTCTCGTCCGGCACCGCGCCGGTCTGGGCATTGGCCCTCCGATTGCCGAGGAAGGTGAGGAAGCTTCCCATCGCCGCGTTGGTCGAAATGTTCGTCAGCAGCGTGCGGAAATTGCCGAACGCCCCGTCCATCAGGATGTCGACATAAGCGGCGACGGCGAACTGCCGCCAGGACAAGTTCACGCCGCTAATCCCGACGACGAGGAAATCGAGCAACGCCATCGCGACCCGAACGCGGAGCTGATCCGGGCTGGCGATCAGCTGCCGCCACATGACCGCATCGAAGCCCTGCTCACCGTCGCGATTGGCGACATTGTTGTAGCCGGCGGCGACCAGCCAATCCCAATGGCTGGTCGAGCGCGGCGTCGCGAATTGCTGGTCGAGCCAGGCGGCAAAGCCGATCGCCGCGACCTGGTCGATATCGGCCCGGCTCGAGCCCATCGACGATTGCGACAGGAAGCGCGTCGCCTCGGCGCGGGTCGGCAGGACGGCCGCCGGTGGTGGCGGGGGCGGCGGCGGCACCACAGCAGAGGGCGGCGCTCCCCCTCCGCCCGCCCCCGCCACCGCCGCAGGCGGCGAGCGGCAAGGCGGCGGTCAGGATGATCTCGGGCGGCAGAACGTGCCGGCTCTGCGCCGCCTGATCGGGAGGCGCCGCGTCGGGTACAGCAATGTCCGGAAGGTCCGCGAAGCGCTTTCCGGGGTCGTTTCCGTCGGTCATTGGGGCCCTCCCCTTACCGCATAACGCGCATGGGCCTCATTCCCGTCGGTCATTGCAGCCCCTCCCCTGCACTTGGCGCGACCAAAGCTGCGCCAAGGGCCTTGTTGATCCATGTAAAGGGAGGGTGAATCGGCCGATAGGGCTGTTTACAGTCGGCGACTGGTTTGTTCGCCGAACCGGGGCGCAAACGCGCCGCGATGAGTCAGCGACTTCAATATGTTAACACGGACCATGACGAAAAGAGGCGCGACGGATCAACGTCGCGCCTCTTCCGTTTCGAGGCTGTTTCAGACGTGCTCGGCTTCGCCGTGCAGCTGCGCCTGGACATCGTCGCGCAAACCATCGCCGAGCGCGACCGCGAAAGGCGCGAGCCCATCGCCGCTCGGCAGGCCGACGGCGAAGCGCGCCGAGGTCCGTCCCTCGCTGCCATCGGGCAGGCGATAGCGGGCGTCAGCGACCACGACCGGCAGCACGTCATCGGCCAACCGCGCGCGCGGCAAGGTGATCGTCGCATCGACCTTAGCGCCATCGCCCGGTTCGATCCGCGTTTCGGAGGTTGCGGCGTCGGCCGGCGGGGCGATCAGCGAGCGCTCCATCTCGGAAGCGTCAGCGGCGAACATCCAGGTGGAGATCCGCACGTCCTCGGCCGGAACCGAGCCGGTGTTGCCGACGGTGAGCTCGAACTCGACCAGCGTCTCGTCATCGGTCGCGCCGGCACGGACCGGACGCATCAGGAATTCGAGCCACGGCCGGTTGCCCTCCGGCGAGGAGGAGGCGGCAAGCGCATCCATGTCGGCTTGGGTAGCTTCGTGCAGCGCGATGCCGGTGCTGGCGGCGACCACCTCCGGCTCCGCCACCGGCGCGGTTTCGGCGCGCCGGAAGGCGGGCGTGACGAGCGCCGGCTGATAGTCGCGGGTCGCGACGGGCGCGGCCGGCTCGGCGGCGACCGACGGTTCCTCATAAGCCGTCTCTTCGTAATAATAGTCGTCCTCATTCGCGCGGCGGCGGCGGAAGAACACGAAGCCGGCGAGCGCGATCACCAGCGCGAGCCCGGCCGCGACCAGCCAGGGCACGGCGGAGCTTTCGACTTGCTGTGTCCCCGACGCTTCCGTTGTCGCGGGAGCGGGTTCGGTGATCGGCGCAGGCTCGGCAACCGGCGGTGGCGCGGTCTCGGCCGTGGGCGCGGCTGCCGGGGGTGCAGCGGCCGGCGCAGCCGGCGCGGCGGGAGCGGTCCGAGCGACCGGCCTGGTGCTGCGCTCGGCGACGCGGGGCGCGGGGCGCGCGATCTGGCGTGCTTCGGGGACCGAAGGCGCGGCGCGTGGCGGCGCGGGCGGCGCAGCGCGGGGCGCCGGAGCCGGGGTTACGCGCGGCGGTGTCACCGCGACGGGCGGCGGCGGCGCGGCCTGGACCGGCGGCGGCGGCGCGACCACCGGCGCGGCTTGCCCGAACACAGGGGCGTTGATGAAAGCGGCGGTCGCGAACAGCGCGACGGCGGCGGTACGAAGGGCCTGGTTGTGTGTTTTCATGACAGCCGGCCAACGAATTCACGGGCGAAAAGGCACCATTCATCGTTAAGTCTGCGTCGAAGCGGGGGGACTCAGCGGCCAAACGAGCCGTTTGACATCGCCGGGCCGCGACCATATATCGCGCCCCTCACCCAGTCCGTCGGAACAGGGCGCGCCGTCGCGCAGCGCGCTCAACGCATTGTCGGCTGGGTTATCGAACGTGCGAAGCTGCAGTTTTCCGTTTTTCGGAAGGCCTGCGGCTTTTTGTGTTTGAGCGCCCTCTTTTCAATAGATCCCGGCTTGCGCCGGGATAGACGAGGCGAACAGCTCCCATGGCGAAGACCAACGCTCCCGTGATCGACGCGCGGCCCACCACGGCCAAGCGCATCCGCAAGATTTTCGGCAACATCCACGAAGTCAGCGAGATGCCGAACCTGATCGAGGTTCAGCGCGAATCCTATGAGCAGTTCCTGCGCTCCGATCCCAGGACCGGTTATGTGTCCGGGCTGGAGAAGACGCTGCGCAGCGTCTTCCCGATCCAGGATTTCGCCGGCGTCGCCCATCTCGACTTCGACCGTTACGAGCTGGAAGAGCCGAAATACGACACGGACGAGTGCCGCCAGCGGGGCATGACCTATGCCGCGCCGATGCGCGTTACTTTGCGCCTCACCTCCTTCGAGATCGATCCCGACACCGAGACCAAGTCGGTGATCGATATCAAGGAGCAGGACGTCTACATGGGCGACATGCCGCTGATGACGAAGAACGGCACGTTCATCGTCAACGGCACCGAGCGCGTCATCGTCAGCCAGATGCACCGCTCGCCGGGCGTCCTCTTCGATCATGACCGCGGCAAGACCCACGCCTCGGGCAAGTTCCTCTTCGCCGCCCGCGTCATCCCCTATCGCGGCTCGTGGCTCGACTTCGAGTTCGACGCCAAGGACATCGTCAACGTCCGCATCGACCGCAAGCGCAAGCTGCCGGTCACCGCGTTGCTCCACGCGCTCGGCCTGACCAGCGAGGAGATCCTCAACACCTTCTATAGCCGCGTGACCTTCGTCCGCGGCAAGGGCGGCTGGCAGGTGCCGTTCAGCGCCGATCAGTGGCGCGGCCAGAAGCCGAGCTTCGACATCGTCGACGGCAAGTCGGGCGAGGTCGTGTTCCCGGCCGGCCAGAAGATCAGCCCGCGCGCCGCCAACAAGGCGGCCAAGGACGGCCTGACCGATCTCCTCATCCCGACCGAGGAGATTTTCGGCCGCTATTCCGCTTACGATCTGATCAACGAGAAGACCGGCGAGATCTACATCGAGGCCGGCGACGAAGTCAGCCAGGAGAATCTCGACAAGCTGGACGGCGCCGGCATCGACCGGATCGAGCTGCTCGACATCGACCATGTCAACACCGGCGCGTGGATGCGCAACACGCTGAAGGCGGACAAGTCCGAGGAGCGCGACGGCGCCCTGGCCGACATCTACCGCGTCATGCGGCCGGGCGAGCCGCCGACGCGCGAGACGGCGGAATCCTTGTTCGCCGGCCTTTTCTTCGATCCCGAGCGCTACGACCTCTCGGCCGTCGGCCGGGTGAAGCTCAACATGCGCCTGGGGCTCGACGCCGAGGACACGATCACGACGCTCCGCACCGAGGACATCGTCGCGGTCGTCCAGGAGCTGGTGAACCTGAAGGACGGCAAGGGCGAGATCGACGACATCGACAATCTCGGCAACCGCCGCGTCCGCTCGGTCGGCGAGCTGCTCGAGAACCAGTATCGCGTCGGCCTGCTCCGCATGGAGCGCGCCGTGAAGGAGCGCATGAGCTCGGTCGACGTCTCGACCGTGATGCCGAACGACCTGATCAACGCCAAGCCTGCAGTCGCCGCGGTGCGCGAGTTCTTCGGCTCGTCGCAGCTCTCGCAGTTCATGGACCAGACCAACCCGCTGTCCGAAGTCACCCACAAGCGCCGCGTCTCGGCGCTCGGGCCGGGCGGCCTCACCCGTGAGCGCGCGGGCTTCGAAGTCCGCGACGTCCATCCGACCCACTATGGCCGGATCTGCCCGATCGAGACTCCGGAAGGCCCGAACATCGGCCTGATCAACTCGCTCGCGTCGTTCAGCCGCGTCAACAAATACGGCTTCATCGAGACGCCCTACCGCAAGGTCGTCGACCACAAGGTCACCGACGATGTCGTCTATCTGTCGGCGATGGAGGAGGCCAAGCACACGATCGCGCAGGCCAATGCCGAGCTCGACAAGTCCAAGGGCTTCGTCGAGGAGATCGTCTCCTCGCGTCAGGCCGGCGACTTCCTGATGGCGCCGCGCGACACGATCACGCTGATGGACGTGAGCCCCAAGCAGCTCGTGTCGGTCGCCGCCTCGCTCATCCCGTTCCTGGAAAACGATGACGCCAATCGCGCCTTGATGGGTTCGAACATGCAGCGCCAGGCGGTGCCGCTGGTCCGCGCCGAGGCGCCGCTGGTCGGCACCGGCATGGAGGAGACGGTCGCGCGCGATTCCGGCGCCGCCATCGCCGCCCGCCGCTCCGGCATCGTCGACCAGGTCGACGCCGCACGCATCGTCGTCCGCGTCACCGACGACGTCGAGGCCGGCAAGTCGGGCGTCGACATCTATACTTTGATGAAGTTCCAGCGCTCGAACCAGAACACCTGCATCAACCAGCGCCCGCTGGTGAAGAAGGGCGAACTGGTCCGCGCCGGCGACGTGATCGCCGACGGTCCCTCGACCGACCTCGGCGAGCTCGCCTTGGGCCGCAACGTGCTCGTCGCGTTCATGCCGTGGAACGGCTACAATTTCGAGGATTCGATCCTGATCTCCGAGCGGATCGTGAAGGACGACGTCTTCACCTCGATCCACATCGAAGAGTTCGAGGTGATGGCCCGCGACACCAAGCTCGGGCCGGAGGACATCACCCGCGACATCCCGAACGTCGGCGAGGAGGCGCTCCGCAACCTCGACGAGGCCGGCATCGTCTATATCGGGGCCGAGGTCGAGCCGGGCGACATCCTGTGCGGCAAGATCACGCCGAAGGGCGAAAGCCCGATGACGCCGGAGGAGAAGCTCCTCCGCGCCATCTTCGGCGAGAAGGCGTCCGATGTCCGCGATACGTCGCTCCGGCTGCCGCCAGGCGTCTCCGGCACGGTGGTCGAGGTTCGGGTGTTCAACCGCCACGGCATCGACATCGACGACCGCACGCGCGCGATCCAGACCGAGGAGAAGGATCGCCTCCGCAAGGACGCCGAAGACGAGCGCGCCATCCTGAAGCGCTCTTCCTACGCGCGCCTGCGCGAGATGCTGCTCGGTCAGACCGCCACCGCGGCGCCCAAGGGCGCCAAGAAGGGCGCGACGATCGACGCCGAGATGATGGACGCGGTCGAGCCGCACGAATGGTGGAAGTTCGCGGTCAAGGACGACAAGGTCCAGGCCGATCTGGAAGCCGTCCGCGCCCAGTATGACAGCGCCGAAGGCGTCATCAAGGCGAAGCTCGACGACCGCATGGAGAAGATCGAGCGGGGCGACGAGCTGCCGCCCGGCGTGCTCAAGATGGTCAAGGTGTTCGTCGCGGTGAAGCGCAAGCTGCAGCCGGGCGACAAGATGGCCGGTCGCCACGGCAACAAGGGCGTCATCAGCCGCATCCTGCCCGAGGAGGACATGCCCTTCCTCGAGGACGGGACTCCGGCCGATATCGTCCTCAACCCGCTCGGCGTGCCGTCGCGCATGAATGTCGGCCAGATCTTCGAGACCCATCTCGGCTGGGCCGCGCGCGGCCTCGGCCGCCAGGTCGCCGAGCTGTTGGAAGGCCTGCAGGCGAAGAACGACGTCAAGCCGCTCCGCGCCAAGCTAAAGGACATGTACGGGCCATCCTACCACAAGGAGCTCGACAGCCGCGGCGATGGCGAGATCGTCGAAATGGCCGGCCTGTTGAAGGGCGGCCTGCCGATGGGCACACCAGTGTTCGACGGCGCCAAGGAAGCCGATGTCGCCGACATGCTGGAGAAGGCCGGGCTCGACGTGTCGGGTCAGGTCACCCTGTTCGACGGCCGCACCGGCGAGGCGTTCGATCGCAAGGTGACGGTGGGCTACATCTACATGCTGAAGCTCCACCACCTCGTGGACGACAAGATCCACGCGCGTTCGATCGGCCCGTACAGCCTCGTCACCCAGCAGCCGCTGGGCGGCAAGGCGCAGTTCGGCGGCCAGCGCTTCGGCGAGATGGAGGTCTGGGCGCTCCAGGCCTATGGCGCCGCCTACACCCTGCAGGAGATGCTGACGGTGAAGTCGGACGACGTGATCGGCCGCACCAAGGTCTATGAGGCGATCGTCAAGGGCGACGACACGTTCGAGGCCGGCATTCCGGAGAGCTTCAACGTGCTCGTCAAGGAGATGCGCTCGCTCGGCCTCAACGTCGAGCTGAACAGCATCATCGACGAGAATGACGAGGACGCGCCGCAGCAGCTGGCGGCGGAGTAATTCACCCTCCCCTCCCGCTTGCGGGAGGGGCCGGGGGTGGGGTGGCCCGGCCCAACAGGCCCACCCCTCAATCCCCTCCCGCAAGCGGGAGGGGAGGTAAGAGGAAGACAAAAATGAACGAGATGACCCCCTTCGCCAATCCGGTCGCCAAGCCGGAGACGTTCGACCAGATCAAGATCGGCATCGCTTCGCCGGAGCGTATCCGCAGCTGGTCGTTCGGCGAGATCAAGAAGCCCGAGACGATCAACTACCGCACGTTCAAGCCCGAGCGCGACGGCCTGTTCTGCGCGCGCATCTTCGGTCCGATCAAGGATTACGAGTGCCTGTGCGGCAAGTACAAGCGCATGAAGTACAAGGGCATCGTCTGCGAGAAGTGCGGCGTCGAGGTCACCGTCTCGAAGGTCCGCCGCGAGCGCATGGGCCATATCGAGCTCGCCGCCCCGGTCGCGCACATCTGGTTCCTGAAGTCGCTCCCCAGCCGCATCGGCCTGCTGCTCGACATGCAGCTCAAGCAGCTCGAGCGCGTGCTCTATTTCGAGTCCTACATCGTCACCGAGCCGGGTCTGACGCCGCTCGAGAAGTTCCAGCTCCTTACCGAGGACGAGCTGCTCGACGCGCAGGATGAATATGGCGAGGACGCCTTCTCGGCCGGCATCGGCGCCGAGGCGGTCAAGCTGATGCTCACCGACCTCGACCTGGAAGGCGAGCGCGAGGCGCTGCTCGAAGAGCTGGCGACGACCAAGTCGGAGCTGAAGCCCAAGAAGATCATCAAGCGCCTGAAGGTCGTCGAGAGCTTCCTGGAATCCGGCAACCGGCCGGAATGGATGATTCTCGACGTCGTTCCGGTCATCCCGCCCGAGCTGCGCCCGCTGGTGCCGCTCGACGGCGGCCGCTTCGCGACCTCGGATCTCAACGATCTCTATCGCCGCGTCATCAACCGCAACAACCGCCTGAAGCGCCTCATGGAGCTGCGCGCCCCGGACATCATCGTCCGCAACGAGAAGCGCATGCTGCAGGAGGCCGTCGATGCCTTGTTCGACAACGGCCGCCGCGGCCGCACGATCACCGGCGCCAACAAGCGTCCGCTGAAGTCGCTCAGCGACATGCTCAAGGGCAAGCAGGGCCGCTTCCGCCAGAATCTGCTCGGCAAGCGCGTCGACTATTCGGGTCGCTCGGTCATCGTCACCGGTCCGGAGCTCAAGCTCCACCAGTGCGGCCTGCCCAAGAAGATGGCGCTCGAGCTGTTCAAGCCGTTCATCTACTCGCGCCTCGACGCCAAGGGTCTCTCCATGACCCTGAAGCAGGCGAAGAAGTGGGTCGAGAAGGAGCGCAAGGAAGTCTGGGACATCCTCGACGAGGTGATCCGCGAGCATCCGGTGCTCCTCAACCGCGCGCCGACGCTCCACCGCCTCGGCATCCAGGCGTTCGAGCCGGTGCTGATCGAGGGCAAGGCGATCCAGCTCCACCCGCTCGTCTGCGCCGCGTTCAACGCCGACTTCGACGGCGACCAGATGGCCGTGCACGTCCCGCTGAGCCTCGAGGCCCAGCTGGAAGCGCGCGTCCTGATGATGTCGACCAACAACATCCTGTCGCCCGCCAATGGCAAGCCGATCATCGTGCCCTCGCAGGACATGGTGCTGGGGCTCTATTATCTGTCGATGGAGCGTGAGGGCGAGCCGGGCGAAGGCTCGATCATCGCCGACATGGCGGAGGTCCATCAGGCGTTGTTCCACGGCACCGTGACGCTGCACACCAAGATCCACAGCCGCGTCCCGCAGACCGATGAGGCCGGCAAGCATTATATGAAGCGCGTCGAGACGACTCCGGGCCGGATGCTGCTCGGCGAGACTCTGCCGAAGAGCCACAAGGTGCCGTTCGAGACCGTCAACCGCCTCCTTACCAAGAAGGAGATCGCGGACGTCATCGACATCGTCTACCGGCATACCGGCCAGAAGGAGACCGTCCTGTTCGCCGACGCGATCATGGGCCTCGGCTTCCGCCACGCGTTCAAGGCCGGCATCTCGTTCGGCAAGGACGACATGATCATCCCGGTCGAGAAGGAAGGGATGGTCGAGGAGACCCGCAACACGGTCAAGGACTTCGAGCAGCAATATCAGGACGGCCTGATCACCCATCAGGAGAAGTACAACAAGGTGATCGACGCCTGGTCGAGCTGCGGCGACCGGGTCGCGAACGCGATGATGGACAAGATCAAGGCGTCGCCGAAGCTTGAGAACGGCCGGCTCGCGCCGGTCAACTCGATCTACATGATGGCCCATTCGGGCGCCCGCGGCTCGCAGGCCCAGATGAAGCAGCTCGCCGGCATGCGCGGCCTGATGGCCAAGCCGTCGGGCGAGATCATCGAGACGCCGATCATCTCGAACTTCAAGGAAGGCCTGACCGTCCTTGAATATTTCAACTCGACCCACGGCGCCCGCAAGGGCCTCGCGGACACCGCGCTGAAGACCGCCAATTCGGGCTATCTCACGCGCCGCCTGGTCGACGTGTCGCAGGACTGCGTCATCGTCGAGGAGGATTGCGGCACCAGCAACGTGCTCGACATGCGCGCGATCGTGCAGGGCGGCGCGACCATTGCGTCTTTGGGTGAGCGCATCCTTGGCCGCACCCCGGGCGAGGACATCGTCGACGCTAAGACCGGCGACGTCATCGTCAAGGAAGGCACGCTGATCGACGAAGCCGCCGCGCTGCTCATCGACGAGATCGGCATCCAGTCGGTCAACATCCGCTCGCCGCTGGTCTGCGAGAGCGAGCATGGCGTCTGCGGCAAGTGCTACGGGCGTGATCTCGCCCGCGGCACCCCGGTCAACATCGGCGAGGCGGTCGGCGTCATCGCCGCCCAGTCGATCGGCGAGCCGGGCACCCAGCTGACGATGCGGACCTTCCATATCGGCGGCGCGGCGCAGCTCAACGAGACATCGAGCCTCGACGCCATGGCCGACGGCACGATCGAGTTCCGCGATCTGCCGACGATCATGGATCCGCGCGGCCGCCGGGTCGCGATGTCGCGCAGCGGCGAGGTCGCGATCGTCGACATGGACGGGCGCGAGCGTTCGACGCACCGCATTCCGTACGGCGCGCACCTGATGTTCGACACCGGCCATATCGTGAGCAAGGGCGACCGGATCGCGGAATGGGATCCGTTCATGATGCCCGTCATCACGGAAAAGGGCGGCACGGTGAAGTTCCAGGACCTCATCGACAACAAGACGCTCGCCGAGCAGACCGACGAGGCGACCGGCATCGCCCAGCGGGTGGTGACCGAATATCGCGCCTCGACCCGCACCAAGGAGGATCTGCGTCCGCGCATCACCCTGCTCGACGATAAATCGGGCGAGGCCGCGCGCTACATGCTGGCGCCGGGCGCGATGCTCTCGGTCGAGGAAGGCCAGGTGGTCGAGGCCGGCGAAGTGCTCGCCCGCGTCAGCCGCGAGGCCGCCAAGACCCGCGACATCACGGGCGGTCTGCCGCGCGTCGCCGAGCTGTTCGAGGCGCGCAAGCCCAAGGAGAACGCGATCATCGCCAAGGTCTCCGGCCGGATCGCGTTCGGCAAGGACTACAAGGCCAAGCGCAAGATCGCGATCATCCCCGAGGATGGCGGCGAGCAGGTCGAGTATCTGGTGCCGAAGTCGAAGGTCATCGACGTGCAGGAAGGCGATTTCGTCAAGCGCGGCGACAACCTCATCGGCGGCTCGCCCGATCCGCACGACATCCTCGAAGTGCTCGGCGTAAAGGCGCTGGCCGAATATCTCGTGTCGGAGATCCAGGAGGTCTATCGTCTCCAGGGCGTGCGCATCAACGACAAGCATATCGAGGTGATCGTCCGCCAGATGCTGCAGAAGGTGGAGATCACCGAGAGCGGCGATTCGACTTTGCTGGTCGGCGAGCAGATCGACCGGCAAGAGATGAACGAGATCAACGCGAAGCTGAAGGCCCTGCCCGGCAAGAAGAAGCCGGCGGAAGGCAAGCCGGTGCTGCTCGGCATCACCAAGGCGAGCCTGCAGACCCGCAGCTTCATCTCGGCCGCCTCCTTCCAGGAAACGACCCGGGTCCTCACCGAAGCCTCGGTGCAGGGCAAGATCGACGATCTGGAGGGCCTCAAGGAGAACGTCATCGTCGGCCGCCTCATCCCGGCCGGCACCGGCGCGGGCATGAAGCGGATGCGGATCGCGGCGTCGTCGCGCGACGCGGCGCTGCGCGCCCAGCAGCGCTCGCTCCAGGAGGCGCTCATCGCCGCCAATACGGCGGAAGAGGAGCATGCCGCGGAACTGGCCCAGGGTCCGGAAGCGGCGCTCGACGCCGATCCACTGGCGGCGGTCGTCCAGAGCGGCAATGGCAGCGACGAGGATGCGGGCGACTATCTCCAGGAAGCCGGCGCCGAAGGCACGGCCGAGCAGGAGATGCCCCTAGAAGCCCCTCCCCTTGATGGGGAGGGGTTGGGGCGGCTAAACGTAATGCAGAAGCGGCTTTCCGGGACGCCGTCCGCACCCAACCCTCCCCCTCGGCGGGAGCGCTTTCGCCGTTGCCAGGGCTATCTCTATGCGCGAAGCCTTCGTTCTCATCCTGCTGGCGATGCTGATCGTCCCGCCGATCATCTGGATCCGGCGGGTCCGCCGCTTCTTCCGCGATCATCCGCCGCAGGACGGGCCGTAGCCGGCGCGAGCAATGCGGCGACGGCACGGGCGTCGTCCTGACGCTGTCCTTGGCGGAATCTCAACCCGGCCGAGTCGCCGATACCTTGGGCGGGTCGGCAAATTGATCCCGGTGGGAATCCTCCTCGCCCTCAACCTCAGCTTCCTCGTCGCTGTCGTCAGGATAAGGCCTGGGGCCGACATCCGCCGCGTAGGGCTCGCCGTCCGGGTAACGATCTTCGATCGCGCCGGCGCTCGTTTCACCGAGCCGATAGGCCTGTGAGGCAATTCTGGCCGCGGCTTGCCCGGATAGCGCCGTTTCCTCCGCTGCCACTCCGGCTGACGTCGCTTCGGCCATCGCGCCGCGCGTCGCCATGCCACGGACAGCGGCACGTCCGATGCCTCGGATCGGAAGGGCGAGTCCCGCGACCGAGGCCACAACGGCCACTGCGCGAGCCCGATCGCAATGTGCGCCGAGGACGTCGATCGCGTTGGCTAGGGAATTCGGGGGAGCGCCGGGTTGGCAATCGGAGCGCTCGTCCCATTCCTCTTGCACCGGCGGAGGCGGCTCGCGCTGGGGCTGGGGCTGGGCAAAGGCGATCTCGGAGGTGCGGCTCGCCGAACGCCGGCTGTCGCAACTGTCGGCGGCGAGCGCCAACAATCCTATGAAGAAAAGGCCAGGCGCCCAACCTTCCGACATGTTTCGTTCCCTGAAAGAACGTCGCCTTCATACTCTCCCGGGCGCCGATCTGCAATCGAATGCGCCACCGCCATTTGCCCTCCACGGCAGTCGTCTCTAACTGCGGCACCATGCAGCCCTCCGACCTTCGCGTCGCGATCTTCAGCGGCAATTACAATTATGTCCGCGACGGCGCGAACCAGGCGCTGAACCGGCTCGCCGACTATCTGCTTCGGCAGGGCGCGCAGGTCCGGGTCTATTCGCCGACCACGAAGACACCGGCTTTCGAGCCCAAGGGCGATCTCGTCTCCCTCCCCGCGCTGCCGATCCCGGGCCGATCGGAATACAAGATCGGCGTGGCTTTGACACCGCGGGTGCGGCGCGACCTGCGTGCCTTCGCGCCCAACATCGTCCATATCTCAAGCCCCGATATTCCCGGTCATCGCGCCGTCAACTGGGCGCGGCGGCGCGATCTCCCGGTCATCGCCTCGGTCCACACCCGTTTCGAGACTTATCCGCGTTATTACGGCCTCGCCTTACTCGAGCCACTGGTGCTCGCGGTGCTGCGTCGCTTCTACCGCCGCTGCGACGCGATCTTCGCGCCCTCCGATTCGATGGCCCAGCTGCTCCGCGACCAGCGAATGAACTTCGACGTCGGCATCTGGACGCGCGGCATCGACCGGGAAATCTTCAATCCGGAACGGCGGGACATGGCGTGGCGGCGTTCGCTCGGGATTGCGGACGATCAGCCGGTGATCGGCTTCACCGGCCGGCTGGTGATGGAGAAGGGACTCGACGTCTTCTCGGACGCGATCGACCGGCTGGCCAAGCGCGGCGTCCGCCACAAGGTGCTGGTCGTCGGCGAAGGCCCGGCGCGCGATTGGTTCGAGAAGCGCCTGCCCGAGGCGGTGTTCGTTGGCTTCCAATCCGGCAACGACCTCGGCCGCGCCGTGGCCTCGATGGACATGCTGCTCAACCCCTCGGTCACCGAGACATTCGGCAACGTCACGTTGGAGGCGATGGCGACCGGCCTGCCGGTCGTCGCGGCGCGCGCGACCGGCAGCGAGAGCCTGGTCGAGGACAAAGTAACCGGACGGCTGGTGCGGCCCGGCGCGGTCGACGCCTTCTGCGAGGCGCTTGCCACCTATTGCCGCGACGAGCAGGCCCGGCTCGAAGCGGGCACGGCTGGCGAGATGGTGAGCCGGCATTATGGCTGGGACGAGGTCAATCAGGCGCTCGTCGACGCCTATCTGCGCGTGATCCGCCAGCACAATGAGGGCGGCCGCCAGCGGCCGAGCCCGGTACCCTGAGCGAGTTGGAACGGGGCGGACGCCGCCTCGCGGGGGCTGCGCGCGGCCCCGCCCCGTCCCGCCTGATTCAGGTCAGGCGTTCGATCTTCTGTGCCGCTTCGTCGAGGATGGCGGCGATCTTGTGCATCACGTCCTCGTCGGCATCCTCGCGGGTGACCCGGTGCCAGAGCGCGGAGAGCAGGCTGGCGACCGAGCGCTTGATCGGCGCGCCGCCGGCCTTGCGATTGTCGCTGCCCAGCTCCTTCAGCCGGACGAGCAGGCCATCGACCTCCTCCTCGTGCTCCTTGAGATGCGCCTCGCCCTCTTCCGTGGCGGCGAAGGCCTTGCGCGACCCCTCGCTCTTCGCCTCCTCGATCAGCCCCATGTCCTGGAGCATGGTCAGAGTCGGATAGACGACGCCGGGGCTCGGCGCATAAGCGCCGTGGCTGATCTCCTCGATCGCGCGGATCAGGTCGTAGCCGTGACGCGATTCGTCGGCGATCAGCCGGAGCAACAGCAGCCGAAGCTCGCCGCCGTCGAACATCCGGCCACGCCCGCGCCGGCCGCGGCCTGCCGCCGCCTCGCCCCAGTCGCCGCCCCAATCCTTGCCCCAGCCCTTGCCCCAGCCGCGGCCGAAATCCATCGCGAACAGCGCGCCCGGGAAACCCTCGTGGCCGCAATCCTTGCCCATCCTGAAACGCATACCCATCTCCTCGATCAGTTCAGATGGGCCTAAGATATATCTTGGATCAGATCAATCAAGATATATCTTGAAATAATTTTGCGCGCGTCCGGCGCGACAAAAAAACGGGCGACCAGATCGGCCGCCCGTCATATCGGCTGACAGTGGGCCGAGAGGCTCAGCCCTCGGCGGTTTCCGTCTTCGGCGCGGCGGCCGCGGTTTCGCGGGGCGGCCGCTGGTCGCGGCGCTCGGCGATGCGGGCCGACTTGCCGGTCCGGCCGCGCAGATAATAGAGCTTGGCACGCCGCACGGCGCCCTTGCGGACGACCTCGATCGAATCGACGTTCGGCGAATAAAGCGGGAAGACGCGCTCGACGCCCTCGCCGAAGCTGATCTTGCGGACCGTGAAGCTGGAGCCCAGCCCGCGATTGGCGCGGGCGATGCAGACGCCCTCGAAATTCTGGATTCGGGTGCGCTCGCCCTCGACGACGCGGACGCCGACGCGGAGCGTGTCGCCCGGACGGAATTCGGGGATCGCCTTGGTCGACTTGAATTGCTCGATGGCCTCGGCCTCGAGCGTCTGGATGAGGTTCATTTTTCTAACCTTCGTCTTCGTGCCGCGCACCAGAGGGCGGTGGCCTTCGCGCGCCCCACTGGCGCTCGATCAGGTCCGGCCGCCTTAGCCGTGTCTCTGTCTCGGCCATGTGCTTTCGCCAGGCCGCGATCTTCGCATGATCCCCCGATCGCAGCACTTCGGGGATCGTGCGCCCCTCCCATTCAACAGGACGGGTATAATGCGGATATTCGAGGAGGCCGCTTTCGAAGCTTTCCTCGTCCCCGCTTTGAGCCGCGCCCATTACCCCGGGGAGGAGGCGAACGCAAGCATCGAGCAGGACGAGCGCAGCGGGCTCGCCGCCGGACAGGACATAGTCGCCGATCGAGACCAGGCGAACGTCGCGCGCCTCGAACAAACGCTCGTCGATCCCCTCGAAACGACCGCAAAGAATGGTGACGCCGGGGCCGGCGGCGAGCTCGCGAACCAGCCCCTGGGTGAGCGGCTCGCCGCGCGGGCTCATCGCCAGCTTGGGCCGTTCATCGGCGACGCTATCCAGCGCCGCCGCGAGTACGTCCGCCCGCATCACCATCCCCGCCCCGCCCCCGGCTGGGGTGTCGTCCACGGACTTGTGCTTGTCGGTGGCGAAATCGCGGATCTGGACCGTGTCGAACGACCAGCGGCGCTCCGTCAGCGCCCGCCCGGCGAGGCTCACGCCGAGCGGCCCGGGAAACATCTCCGGGTAGAGGGTGAGAATTGTGGCGTGCCAGCTCACTGGGCCGGCGCGAGGCGCAGCGCCTGAATCGTCGGCGGACTGGTCGGCGCGAGGAGGAGCTGGCCGTTCAGCCGCCCGCGTTCGCAGGTCCAGCTGAACGTTCCGGAAAGGGCGCCGGTCGGTGTGATCGGTCCGTGATTGCAGGGACCTGTCTGGGCCCGCAGCCGGGCGAACTCGGCCGCCCAATTGCCCGCCGACCGGTCCATCAGGAAGTTCATGGCCAGCAGCTCGCGACCGGGCTCGACGCTTCCTTCCGACCACATGATCCGGGCCGCGTCATACGCGCGCTGCAGCGCGTCGCTGACAGGCACGGTGCGCGGCGTCAGCAGCCCGGCCCGGTGCAGCGCCACCGCCGCCTGCCAGACCGCCGGCGACGGGCCGGCATAAGTGCGGTTGGCGAAGGCGAAGATGCCGACATTATGCTCGGGCAGAAGCAGCAAATAGGAGCCATAGCCCGGATAGCCGCCGCCATGCGCCATCGTGAGGCCGAGATCGCAATCCTGCGCGACGCGAAAGCCCATGCCATAGGCCTGCGCCTGCGGACAGCTGTCGGGCTGGCCAGGCCGCCGGGCGACGGCGACGAAATTCAGCCCCTGGGCCAGCTCGCGCACAGTGGACCGGCGCACCGGGCCGGTTTCCGGCCCGTCGCGGGGCGGCCAGGCGGAGAGCAGGAAGGCGACCCAGCGGGCATAATCGCGGGCGCTGGTCTGGACGCCGCCCATCGCGCCGAACGCGCCGTCGCGCATGTCCGGCTCGCGGGCAAATGCGTCATTCTCCCAGCGCCAGCCGATCGCGCGCCGCTCCAGCGGGGAGCGCGCGATGTCATAGCCGGAGGATTCCATGCCGAGCGGGCGCATGATCTCTTCGCGGATATAGTCTTGGTAGGGACGCCCGGAGACGTTGGTGATGATCCGGCCGAGAAGCGCATAGCCATAGTTCGAATATTCGAACGCGGTGCCGGGCGCGCGGGTGAAAGGCGGCCCCTCGGCCAGCATCCGGGTCCATTCCGCCTCGGTGAGCACCTGCTGCCGGTCGCCCCAGGGATCGTCGGTGACGAAGCCGGCGACATGGCTGAGCAGATCGCGGACTCGGATGCGGGGGCTATCGCTGGTCGGATAGCGCCAGTTGCGCAGCTCCGGCACGTAGTCCTCGGCCAGCGCATCGAGGCGCAGCCGTCCCTCGTCGCGCAGCTTCAATATGGCGAGCGCGGTGAACGCCTTGGACATCGAGGCGATGCGGAACAAGGTGTCCGGATCGACCCTGTCCTGCGGGTTCTGGGTCCGGCTGCCGAACGCCCGGACATAGGCAAGGCGGCCGTCGGCGACGATGCCATAAGCGAGGCCCGGCACATGCGTGTCGGTCATGTAGCGTTGGAAATACTGATCGAATTGGCGGCCCTGACTTTCCACCCGAGATGCCAGGGAATTGTCCGCCCCGGATTGCGCTGAAACCAGCACGGGCGAAACAGCGAGCAGCAAGGCTGCGAGGATGGTCGTTCTCATGACGATGGGATAGGCGTTCGCCCGCACGGGAACAATCCGCCCCCTCGCGGCGCTGGAGGCCGAATGGACGACGCGCCCCTCGATTGCCTGATCGTCGGCGGCGGCCCGGCCGGGCTGACCGCGGCGATCTATCTCGCCCGCTTCCATCTGTCGCTGAAGATCCTCGACGCCGGTGACAGCCGGGCGGCGCAGATTCCGTGCACGCGAAATCATGCGGGCTTCCCGGACGGCATTTCCGGGGAAGACCTGCTCGCCCGGATGAAGGAGCAGGCGCAGCTTTACGGCGCCGCGATCGAGACCGGCCGGGTCACCCGGATCGACCGCGACGATGGCGGCTTCTGCGTCGAATGGGGTTCCGGACCGGTGCGGACCCGAACCGTGCTGCTCGCCACCGGCGTGCGCAACCGCCGGCCTTCGATGGACGAGGCCGAGCATGATGCGGCGCTGGCCAGGGGACTGCTCCGCTATTGCCCAATCTGCGACGGCTATGAGGTCACCGACAGACGCGTCGGTGTGATCGGCGACGACAGCCATGGCGTCGCCGAAGCGGTGTTCCTGCGTGGCTACACCGCCGACGTCACCCTGATCGCACCGGACATGGCGCACGACCTCGCCGAAGCGGAGCGCGCCAGGCTGAGCGAACTGGGCATCGCCAGCGTCGATGGCCCCTGCCGCAGCATCGCAATCGACGGCGACCGGATCGCGGTCGAGACCGCGCAGGGCCGGTTCGTCTTCGACAGCCTCTATCCGGCGCTGGGTTCCGACGGACGCAATGAGCTGGCCGGCCAGCTCGGCGCGGCGCTGAACGACAGCGGTTGCATCCTGGTCGACGCGCACCAGCGCACCAATGTCCCCGGCCTCTACGCCGCCGGCGACGTCGTGATCGGCCTCGACCAGATCAGCCATGCGATGGGCGAAGGCGGCGTCGCCGCGACGACGATCCGCAACGATCTGGCGAAGGAGCGGCCGCTGCTGCGCTAGGCGAGGAAGGCGGGGTCGGCGACGATCCGGCCGTCCTGGAGATCGGCGACGCCAGGGCGGAACGGGATCAGTGCCCGCTTGCCGTTCGGTCGCTCGATCTCGAGCAGATCGCCGGCGCCGAAATTCTCGACCGCGACGACCGCGCCGAGCGCCTCGCCGCCCGCGCCCACGCAACGCAGGCCGATCAGGTCGGCATGATAATATTCGCCCTCCCCGAGCGGCGGCAGCGCGTCGCGCGACACGCTGAGCAAAGTGCCCCGCAGGGCCTCGGCCGCGCCGCGATCGCCGATCTCGGCGAAGCGGGCGATGGCGCCATTGCTGCCCGGCTTCACCGACTTGAGGGTCAGCGCCCGCTCGCCCGCGAACAGCGCCTTATGCGGCTTCAGGCTGTCGATATTCTCGGCGAAGAGCTTGAGGCGCACCTCGCCGCCGAGGCCGTGGGCTCCGGCGACGGCGGCGAGGACGACCCGTTCGGTCATTTAAGCCTGTTCGGCCTTCTCGGCGCCCTCTTCGGGAGCGGCTTCGTCCGAACCCTCGGCCGGAGCCTCGGCGGACTCGCCCTCATTGGCCGCCTCGTCGGCCGGGGTCGCTTCCATGTCGGGGGCGGACGCCTCTTCAGCGGCCGGAACCTCATCGGCGGCCGGAGCCTCCTCCGCGGCAGTCTCTTCAGCCGGGGCAGCTTCCTCGGCGGCGGGCGCTTCGGCTTCCGGAGCCGAAGCCTCCTCGGCGGCAGCCTCTTCGGCGGGAGCCTCGGCGGTTTCCGGCGTGGCTTCCTCGATCGCCTCGGCGGCGACGTCGACGGTCTCGGCCTCGGCTTCGGTCACTTCCTCTTCGGCCGGAGCCGGGGCGGCAGCGGCCTCGGCGGCGGCTTCGGCGGCGGCGGCTTCCTTGCCGGCCCGCTCCTCGACACGCTCCTTGGCCTTCTCGCCCGGCTCGCCCTTTTTCGGATTGTTCTTGGCGGCGCGCTCCAGGATGCCGGCGGCATCGAGGAAGCGATGGACGCGGTCCGAGGGCTGGGCGCCGACCGAGAGCCAATGCTTGATGCGGTCGGCGTCGAGCTTCACCCGCTCTCCGCTGTCCTTGGGAAGCAGCGGATTGTAGCTGCCGACCCGCTCGATGAACTTGCCGTCGCGCGCATTGCGGGCGTCGGCGACGACGATCTTGTAATAGGGCCGCTTCTTCGCGCCACCGCGCGCCAGCCTGATTGCAACTGCCATTATCTCTTTCCTTTCTTGAGACCTATTTCTTGAAACGATTGGGGTTGAACGGGGCGCCGCCTTGGCCCCCCGGAAGTCCGGGCAGGCCGCCGGGCGGAAGCTGCGGCGCGCCCGCGCCGCCGAGTCCGCCAAGACCACCCATGCCGCCACCGCCGAAGAGCGCGCCGAGCTTGCCGAGGCCGCCCATCTTGCGGATTTTCTTCATCGCGGTGGACATTTCCTGGTGCATCTTCAGGAGCTTGTTCACCTCCTGCACCGTAGTTCCCGAGCCCTTGGCGACGCGTATCTTGCGCTTCGCGTTCAGGATGTCGGGCTTGGTCCGCTCCTTCGGCGTCATCGAGGTGATGATCGCGTCGAGCCGGCCGAGTACATTGCCCTCCAGCACGCCCGACTGGTTGATCTGGTTCTTCATCTTGCCCATGCCGGGCATCATCCCGGCGAGCGCGCCGAGGCCGCCCATCCGCTGCATCTGCTGGAGCTGCTGGCGCAAATCGTTGAGGTCGAACTGGCCCTTGGCCATCTTGGCCGCCATCGCCTCGGCGTCTTCGGCTTTGATCGTTTCCTGAGCGCGCTCAACGAGACTGACGACGTCGCCCATGCCGAGGATGCGCCCCGCCACCCGCTCGGGATGGAAGGCTTCGAGCTTGTCGATCCCTTCGCCGACACCGGCGAACTTGATCGGCTTGCCGGTGACGGCGCGCATCGACAGCGCCGCACCGCCTCGCGCATCACCGTCCATCCGGGTCAGAACGACGCCGGTCAGTGCGATCTGGTCGACGAAGCTCTTGGCGACGTTGACTGCGTCCTGACCAGTCATCGCATCGGCGACGAGCAGAACCTCTTGCGGCTGGGACGTTTCGGCGACCGCCTTCATCTCGTCCATCAGGGCCTGATCGACGTGCAGGCGGCCCGCCGTGTCGAGCATCAGCACGTCGAAGGCCTGGAGCCGCGCCGCGTTGAGCGCGCGCCGCGCGATCTCGACCGGCGGCTGGCCGGCGACGATCGGCAGGGTCGCAACCTCCGCCTGACGGCCGAGCACCGCGAGCTGCTCCTGCGCCGCCGGGCGGGCGACGTCGAGCGAGGCCATCAGAACCTTCTTGCGGTCCTTGTCCTGGAGGCGCTTGGCGAGCTTGGCGGTCGAGGTGGTTTTGCCGGAGCCCTGCAGGCCGACCATCATGATCACGGCCGGCGGCGTCACCGCCAGCTCCAGCCCCGCCTCCTCGCTGCCCAGCATCTCGACCAGCGCATCATGGACGATCTTGACCACCTGCTGGCCCGGCGTGACCGAGCGCAGCACCTGCTGGCCGACGGCTTCCTCGGTCGCCTTGTCGACGAAGGTCCGCACCACGGGGAGCGCGACGTCGGCCTCGAGCAGGGCGATCCGAACCTCGCGCATCGCCGCGCGCACGTCCGCCTCGCTGAGCGCACCGCGCCCGCGCAGCCGGTCGAACACGCCGGAGAGACGATCGCCAAGGCTTTCGAACATTCTACCTCACTTCGTTCGGTCCCACCCCCAACCCCTCCCGCAAGCGGGAGGGGAGGAGGGAAGGCTAAAGCGCGAAACGCGAAAAACGCCGGCGGGCGAAACCTCGCCGGCCAGCGTGCGCGCGTGGCGCTTCAATGCTCACCCGTGGTCGGGATGGCGGCCAGATAGCGGCAAGACGCGAAAATCGCAAGCCGTGGCGATCAACCCGCCCGATCAAGAACCTCGCGGACCTTGCGGGCGAGCTGCTCGATCGTGAACGGCTTGGGCAGCAGCTCGACGCCGGGATCGAGCGTGCCGTTGTGGACGATCGCGTTGCGGGTGTAGCCGGTCGTGTAGAGCACCCTGAGCTCAGGCCGCGCGGCCTTTGCCCGCTCCGCCAGCTGGCGGCCGTTCACATCGGGCATCACGACGTCGGTGAACAATAGGTCGATCCGTGAAGGCGTGGCGATCATCGCGAGCGCATGATGGGCGTCTGGCGCCTGCATCACGGTATAGCCCAGCTCGCGCAGCGCGTCGGCCGAGACGTGACGGACGCGGTCGTCGTCCTCGACCACCAGCACGACCTCTCCCTGGGCCTGAGGCAGCCCGGGCCGCGCGCCCGCGCCTTCGCCCAGATCAACATCCGGTCTCGTCTCCCCCTGATGGCGGAGCAGATAGAGCTTCACAGTCGTGCCTTGGCCGGGCTCGGAATAGATTTTGAGATGACCGCCGGACTGGCGGATGAAGCCATGCACTTGGCTGAGACCCAGCCCCGTCCCTTTCCCCGCGCCTTTGGTGGTGAAGAAGGGATCGAAGGCTCGCTCCGCCACCTCGGACGGCATGCCCTTGCCGGTGTCGGTCACCGACACCAGCACATATTGCCCCGCCGTCGCCTCGGGATGCGCCTCGGCATAGGCCTCGTCGAGATGGCAGTTCGCCGTCTCGACGGTCAGCTTGCCACCCTCCGGCATCGCGTCGCGGCCGTTGATGCAGAGGTTCAGGATCGCATTTTCGAGCTGGCCTGGATCGGCGAAGGTGCGCCACAGTCCCCCGGCCAGCACCGTTTCCATCCTGATGTCATCGCCGATCGTGCGGCGCAGGATCTCCGACATGCCGCTGACCAACTTGTTGGCGTCGAGCGCCTGCGGATCGAGCGATTGCTGGCGCGAGAAGGCGAGCAAACGGGCAGTGAGGCTGGCGGCGCGTTGCGCGCCCTCCATCGCATTTTCGACCAGCCGCATCGCCCGCGGCGCTTCGCCTTTGTCGAGCCGCTTCTGCGCCATGTCGAGGGAGCCGATCACGACGGCGAGCATATTGTTGAAATCGTGCGCGATGCCACCGGTCAGATGACCGATCGCCTCGACCTTTTGCATCTGCCTGACGGCTGCTTCGGCCGTTGCGCGGCTCTCCGCCTCCTCGGTCAGCCGGCGGTTGGATTGGGCGAGCGTATCCCGGGCGGTCACCGCCTCGGCCAGACGCTTGCGGCTCTCGCGAATGGCGAGAAGCAACAACAGGATGGCGAGCAGCGCGCTGACCCCCAGCGCAATCGCCGCCCAGCGCGCTTGCTGGTTGGCGTTGGCGGTCCTCAGGCCGAGCAGCCGATCTTCCTCCACCTTCATTTCTTCCGCAACGTCGCGGAAGCGGCCCATCACTGCCTGGCCGCGAAGGAAGTTCTCCGGCGGACTGGGGATCCCGCGCCAATAATAAGCGACGCCGATCTGCAGATAGCGCATCCGCTCGGCGGCCAGATCGCGCAGGCGATCGGCTTGGGCGATCTGGCCCGGGTTGTCGGCCAGCAAGCCACGCAATCGGACAAAATCCGCGGGCAAGCCGCGCATCGCATCCTGGTAGGGCTCGAGGAAATCGCTGCGGCCGGTGAGCAGGAAGCCGCGGCTGCTCGTCTCCGCCTCCTGCAACCGCGCGGCGACCTGAGCGAGCTCGCTTTCGACGCCCAGCGTGTGCTTGACCCGGTCGAACGCGTCCTGCTGGCGGACCGTGAACCAGATCGAGCTCGCCACGGCCGCGATCAGAAGCGCGAAACCGGCATAGAGCGCGAACGACCCTTGGCGCGCCCGCACCGGACCCAGGGATGCGTCTGTTGGCCCGGTCATCTCCGCCTCACCTGGCGGGCATAGCATCGGCGAGGTGTGAATCAACCGCGCGGCCGGGCCGCGGTGGACTTGGCCCGATGCAGCACCTAGATCGCCCTCGCGATGACCCGCTTCCGCAAGATGCACGGCCTTGGCAATGACTTCGCCATCTTCGACGCCCGCGATCGCGCGGTTGCGATGGACGCGGCGCGGGCGCGGGCGATCGCCGACCGGCGCACCGGCGTCGGCTGCGATCAGGTCATCCTGCTGGAGCCTTCCACGGTCGCCGATGTGAAGATGCGGATCTGGAATGCCGACGGCAGCGAAGTTGAAAGCTGCGGCAACGCGAGCCGCTGCGTTGCTTCGCTCGGGGCGCGAACGATCGAGACCGAGGGCGGCGTGCTGACCGCGAGCTTGGATGGCGATGGCGTAACGATCGACATGGGTGCGCCGCGCTTCGGCTGGGAGGAAATCCCGCTTGGCTATGCGATGGACACGGCGGCGATGCCGGTCGGCTGGGAAGGACTGGACGAACCGTTCGCGGTCAATGTCGGCAATCCCCATGTGATTTTCTTCGTGCGCGACGCCGACGCGGTCGATCTCGAGCGGATCGGTCCGATCGTCGAGCGCGACCCGCTCTTTCCCGAGCGGGTGAACGTCAACGTCGCCTCATTCGAGGGCGACGCGATCCGCCTTCGCGTCTGGGAGCGGGGCGCCGGCCTCACTTTGGCCTGCGGCACCGGTGCTTGCGCGACCGCCGTCGCGGCGATCCGGCAGCGGCTGGTGGAAAGCCCGGTCGAGGTCCGCCTGCCCGGCGGCGTGCTGACGATCGACTGGCAGCCGGGCGGCCCGATCCGGATGAGCGGCCCGGCCACCCATGTCTACGACGGCGAGCTGGCGGCGTGAGCGTCGAGATCATCACCCTGGGCTGCCGCCTGAATATCGCCGAGAGCGAGGCGATGCGGTCGCTCGCCACGGGCGCGGACGATCTCGTCATCGTCAACAGCTGCGCCGTCACCAACGAGGCGGTCCGCCAGACCCGTCAGGCGATCCGCAAAGCCAAAAAGGCGCGGCCCGATGCCCGCGTGATCGTCACCGGCTGCGCCGCGCAGGTCGAGCCCGAGACCTTTGCCGCGATGCCCGAGGTCGAGCGGGTGATCGGCAATCGCGACAAGTTCGATTTCCGCTCCTTCCTGCCGAACGCGGAGCGAGTTCGCGTCTCCGACATCATGGCGGTGCGCGAGACTGCGCCGCACCTTGTCGCCGGCTTCGCGGAGCGGGCGCGCGCGTTCGTCGAGGTGCAGAATGGCTGCGACCACCGCTGCACCTTCTGCATCATCCCCTACGGCCGCGGGAACAGCCGCTCGGTGCCGGCCGGGCTGGTCGTCGAGCGGATCAAGGCATTGGTGGGCGAAGGCTTTCGCGAGGTTGTACTGACCGGCGTCGACGTGACCAGCTACGGCCCCGATTTGCCCGGCGCGCCGACGCTCGGGCGGCTGATCGAGCGCATCTTCCGCCACGTGCCCGATCTGCCGCGCCTGCGCCTGTCGTCGCTCGATTGCATCGAGCTGGACGAACGGCTGTTCGAGATCGCGACCGGCGAGCCGCGCTTCATGCCGCACCTTCATATGAGCTTTCAGGCCGGCGACGATTTGGTCCTGAAGCGAATGAAGCGGCGGCACAGCGGCACCCAGGCGATGGAGACCGTGGCAAGGTTGAAGGCCGCACGGCCGGAGATCGCGATCGGCGCCGACCTCATCGCCGGCTTCCCGACCGAGAGCGACGTGGCGCATGAAAATTCGCTGCGCCTGATCGACGAATGCGACATAGTGATGGGGCATGTCTTTCCCTACTCACCGAAGCGCGGCACGCCGGCGGCGCGGATGCCGCAGGTGGCGGCGCCGGTAATCAAGGCGCGGGCGAAGGCACTGCGCGAGGCGACGGCGCGACGGAGAGCGGCGTGGATTGAGAGCTTGGTCGGTACGCGGCAGCGTGTGCTGATCGAAAAGGATGGCCGAGGACATGCGGAGAACTTCGCACCCGTTCAAACTTCTCATCCCGGCGAAGGCCGGGACCTCAGGTCGAGTGGTCACGGCGGGTCGCCCCGAGACCCCGGCCTTCGCCGGGGTGACGGTGAGATTGTCGAAGTGATGATCGAGTCGGTGGAAACCGACAACCTCATCGGAACCCCTGCATGACCGATACCTCCTGGCTCGATCGGATGCGGAGCGGTTTCGCCAAGACTTCGGACCGTCTTGGCGATAATCTGGCCGGCCTCCTCACCAGATCGGCGCTCGACGATGCGACCCTCGACGAGATCGAGGAGGCGCTGGTCGCCTCCGATCTCGGCCCGACGACGGCGGCCAAGGTGCGCGCGCGGCTGGCCGAGGAACGGTTCGAACGTGGTCTGAGCGAGGCGGCGGTCCGCGCCGTCGTCGCCGACGAGCTGGAGACGATTTTGCGCCCTGTCGCCGAGCCGCTGGAGATCGACGCTTTCCCGCGTCCGCAGGTAATCCTCGTCGTCGGCGTCAACGGCTCCGGCAAGACGACGACGATCGCCAAACTTGCCCACCTCTTCCAGGAGCAGGATTATTCCGTCCTGCTCGCCGCCGGCGACACCTTCCGTGCAGCCGCTATTGAGCAGCTCCGCGTCTGGGCCGATCGCGCCGGCGTGCCGATGATCGAAGGGCCAGAGGGATCGGACAGCTCGGCGATCGTCTTCGACGGCGTGAAGAAGGCGACCGCCGAAGGGATCGACGTGTTGATCGTCGACACCGCCGGGCGGCTGCAGAACAAGAAGGACCTGATGGACGAGCTCGCCAAGATCCGCCGCGTGCTCGGCCGCCTCAATCCCGCCGCGCCGCACGACGTGGTGCTCGTGCTCGACGCGACGACCGGCCAGAATGCCCTTTCCCAGATCGAGGTTTTCCGCGAGGTCGCCGGCGTCACCGGTCTCGTGATGACCAAGCTTGACGGCACTGCGCGCGGCGGCGTCATGGTCGCGGCCGCGGATAAATATGGCCTGCCGATCCACGCGATCGGCGTTGGCGAGGGGATGGACGATTTGAGACCTTTCGATGCCGCAGAGGCCGCCCGTGCGATCGCCGGAGCAGCGGCATGACGGAAACCGCAACGCCCGCCGAAAGCGCGCCGCGCCGGCCCGGACCCGGCGCGACCCTGCTGATCGATTATGGTCCGCTTATCCTCTTCTTCCTGACCAACTTCCTCGCGCCGGTGCCGGCGCTGCTGCGGGTTTTCTACGCCACCGGCGTCTTCATGGCGGCGATGATCGCGGCGATGCTCTTCTCGCAGATCCGCTACCGCCACATCTCGCCGATGCTCTGGTTCTCCGGGATCATGGTGGTCATTTTCGGCGGCCTGACGCTCTGGCTGCATGACGAGCGCTTCATCAAGGTGAAGCCGACCATCTATTACACCGCCGTCGCCGCTTTGTTGCTGTTCGGGCTGCTGACCCGGCGCAACCTGCTCAAGGTCGTCCTCGGCAGCGCCTATCCGGGCCTGCGGGAGCGCGGCTGGTTCCTGCTCACCCGCAACTGGGTCGTCTTCTTCCTCGTCATGGCGGTGCTGAACGAGGCGATCTGGCGGACGACCAGCACCGAATTCTGGGCCGGCTCCAAGCTCTGGCTCTTCATCCCGGCGACTTTCCTGTTCGCCGCCGCCAACGTGCCGATGCTGCTTCGCCACGGCCTCGCCGACGAGCAGCCGGCCGAAATCCCGCAGGTGCCCCCCGAATGAGCGATCCCGTCATCAGTATCAAAGGCCTCGCCAAGACCTATGCGACCGGCGTCGAGGCGCTGAAGCCGGTCGATCTCGACATCCGGCGCGGCGAGATTTTCGCTTTGCTCGGGCCCAACGGCGCCGGCAAGACGACGATGATCTCGATCGTCTGCGGCATCGTCACGGCAAGCGCCGGCACCGTCCTGGTCGACGGCCACGACCATGCCCGCGACTATCGCATCGCGCGCCGCAAGATCGGCCTGGTGCCGCAGGAGCTGCACACCGACGCGTTCGAGAGCGTCATCGCGACCGTGACCTTCAGCCGCGGCCTGTTCGGCTGCGCGCCCGATCCGGCCAGGATCGAGAAGATCCTCAAGGACCTGTCGCTTTGGGACAAGCGCAAGGCGAGGATCATGGAACTCAGCGGCGGCATGAAGCGCCGGGTGATGATCGCCAAGGCGCTCAGTCACGAACCGGAGATTCTCTTCCTCGACGAGCCGACGGCGGGCGTCGACGTCGAGCTCAGGCGCGACATGTGGAACTTGGTCCGCGAGCTTCGCGACATGGGCGTCACGATCATCCTCACCACCCATTATATCGAGGAAGCGGAGGAGATGGCCGACCGGGTCGGCGTCATCAATCGGGGCGAGCTGATCCTGGTCGAGGAGAAGAGCGCGCTGATGAAGAAGCTCGGCCGCAAGGAGCTGACCCTCAACCTCTCCGAGGTGATGGAGACGATTCCGGCCGAGCTTGCGGACTGGAATTTAGAGCTGCAGGCGGATGGGCATGAGTTGCTTTACGCCTTCGACGCCAATTCCGAGCGGACCGGCGTTCCTTCGCTGCTCCGCCGAATGAGCGACCTCGGCATCGGCTTCAAGGATCTGAACACCCGGCAAAGCTCGCTCGAGGACATTTTCGTCAGCCTCGTGCACCAGAAAGATGCGGCATGAACATCTATGGCACCTGGGCGATCTATCGCTTCGAAATGGCGCGGGCGCTGCGCACGCTCTGGCAGAGCCTGGTCACGCCGGTGATCACCACGTCGCTCTATTTCGTCGTATTCGGTGCGGCGATCGGCGGCAACATCCGCCCAGACGCGACCGGCGGCGTGCCCTATGGCGCCTATATCGTGCCGGGCCTGATCATGCTCTCCCTGTTCACCCAGAGCATCTTCAACGCCAGCTTCGGCATTTTCTTCCCGAAATTCACCGGCACGATCTACGAATTGCTCTCGGCGCCGATCTCGCCGTTCGAGACGGTGATCGGCTATGTCGGCGCGGCGGCGACCAAATCGATCGTGCTCGGCCTCGTTATCCTCGCCACCGCCGCCTTCTTCGTGCCGATCCGGATCGACCATCCGTTCTGGATGATCGCTTTCCTGGTGCTGATCGCGGTCACCTTCTGCCTGTTCGGCTTCATCATCGGGGTCTGGGGCCAGAATTTCGAGCAGATCCAGTTCATCCCGATGCTGATCGTGACGCCGCTCACCTTCTTGGGCGGCGCCTTCTATTCGGTGTCGATGCTGGACGAACCATGGCGGACGATCACCCATTTCAACCCGGTCGTCTATCTGATCGAAGGCTTCCGCTGGAGTTTTTACTCGACGACCGACATCGGCGTCGGCGTCAGCCTCGCCGCGACCCTGGGCTTCTTCTTTATCTGCCTCGGGATCGTCTACTGGATCTTCCGGACCGGCTACCGGCTCAAGACCTAGCTAGGCCTCGGCAAGCTCCTTCGCGTTTTCTTCCTGATCGGCGCGGCCGATGCCATCGCCATCGAGATTCTGGGCGACGAACTCCCAATTGACGATGTTGCCGAGTACGCTTTCGGCGAACTTCGGCCGCTCGTTGCGATAATCGATATAATAAGCGTGCTCCCACACATCGAGCGTAAGCAGCGGCTGCATGCCTTCATGGACGACCGGCGTGTCGGCATCATGAAGCGAGGTGATCGCGAGCTTGCCTGACTTCAGCACCAGCCAGGCCCAGCCGTTCGAGAAATGATTGACCGCCTCGTCCTTCAGCTTCGCGAGCATATTCTCGACCGAGCCGAACTCGTCCGCGATCATGTCGGCGAGCTTGCCGGATGGCCCCTGCCCCTCGGGCGCGGCGAGGCAGCGCCAGAAGAAATTATGGTTCCAGATCTGGGCGGCGTTGTTGAAGAGCTTTGCGTCACCGGCCCGCTTCGCCTTGTCGATCAGACCCGCAAGCGAGCCCGGTGCATATTTGCCGTCGATTGCCGCGTTGACCTTGTCGACATAGGCCTTGTGGTGCTTGCCGTGATGATAATCGAGCGTCTCGGCCGACATGAAGCGGCCGAGCGCCGTCTTGGGGAAAGGAAGATCGATCAATTGAAACGACATGCGCGCGACTCCTCGTGGCGATCACGCGCCATGGTACGGCCAAGGCGCGCGTTCCTGTCGAGAGAGACTAGCGCGAAGCCGCCGTCGTCAGGGCTCGACGACCCGGAAACGCTGCAACTCGACGAGCGGTTCCTGCCAGCCGGGCCTCAGTTCGCTCGCGCGCCGGTAGTCGGCGTATGCCTCCCGCACATTGCCCAGCGACTCGTTGGCGATCGCGCGCCCATAATGGGCGATCTCGGGTCTGGTCGTATTGCGCTCGAGCGAGGCGGTGAACAATGGCAGCGCCTCATTGGCATGTTCGAGCCGGATCAGCGCCGCGCCCTTGTTCAGATAGGCTTCGGGCTGGTTGGGATCGAGCGCGATCGCATCGTCGAAATCGCGAATCGCCAGCGCGACTTGATTACGACGGAGTCGCAGGATGCCGCGATTGACGTGGGTGGCGACGATATCGTCCCGCACCAGCGCCTCGTCCCGCAGCGCCTGATCGCAGCTGCGAAAATCCTCCGAATCCGGCGAGAGCGGCGAATCCGCCGCTTCGTAGCAGGCGCGGGCGGCGCTGCTGCCAACGGTCATTACGCTGGCTGAGGCAGGGAACGCGGCGGCCGCGAGCAACGCGGCCAGAACGAGCTTACGAGCAGTCATCGGATGACCTCCCTCGGACAAAGCCCACGCGCTTCCTATAGCACCACTTCCCCCGGCGGAATATCGCCAAATATTCTGGCCCGGCCGGGCGCGGGAGCGGCGGGTGGCGCGGCGATCCACGCGCGTCCCGCCTCGATCACGGCGATCTCCCGCTCCGCCATCTTCGAGACCAGCAGACTGCCCGAGCGCGTTCCCTCTTCATGGACCGCGATCCGGCCGTCGAGGTCCGGCAGCGCCGCGGCGCGCGCCTTCAACGCCAGCCAGCGCACGCGATCGCTGGGATGAGTCAGGGCGAAATCGGCGAGCAGATCCGTGCCTGCCGGGCCGCCGAAATGGGCCGCGAGCGCGAGCATCGGCTCCAGCGGCATCCGCGTCATCGCCGCCGCGATCCGGCTTCCTTCGATGTCGAAGCGATACTGGTCGCGCCATGAGGCGCTGGATGATGTCTCAAGGATGTTCAGCGAGACCGACATATCGTCGGCGGGAAGCTGGAGATGGACGTCGCGATGCGCCCGGTAAAGCATCACCTTGCCGCGATCGAGCCGCGACTTCTCGACGAACCTCAAGTTCACCGGCTCGCCGGGATAACCGGCGACGTCGCCATAATCATATTCATAATAGTCGCTCCAATAACCGGAGCCCAAATAGCCGACGGTCAGGAACGAGAAATTGTGATCGTGCGGGACATGATAGAGGAAGGGATTTGTGCCGCTGTGGCGGACCACGCTGTCCTGCATCGCCGGCCAGAAATTGGCCCGGATCAAATAGCCGGACCCGCTGACGTGCAGCATCACGACCTGGGCGCTGTACTGGTTGTCGCGGATCTGATCGTCGCAGCGCCCCTTGAGCTCCTCGATCATCAGGTCGGCGAGGAAGTGCCGGTTGTTGGCGAGCTTCTTCAGCGCTGCGCCGAAGCTGGCGAAATCGTCCTCGTCGCGCGGGTCGAGGCCGCTGCTTTCGAGATGGTCGATCAGCTCGGCCAGGGTCCAGCTCTCTTGCGTCTCGGCGGCGATCAGACGGGGCATTGCGCCGCTTTCTCGTCCGAGAAGAACGCCGCCAGCGTACTCGTCGCCGCCGTCCGGACCTCGGGATGGGGATCGCCCGCGGCCATTCGTTTGAGGGCCGGCAACGCCGCCTCCGCGTCCAGCGCCAGCATCTCGCGCATCACGTGCCAGCGGGTGTGAAAATGCGGACTCGCCAGCTCCCTTTCCATCAGCGGCAGGGCATCTTCGCGATCCATCGCGCGGAGCAACGACACCATCATTTGGATGCGGGAACTCGATTCGTCAGTGGTGCTGGCGCTCAGGAACTCCAGCGTCTGGCGATCATATTCGGTCGCGAGCGGCGCCGCGCCCGCGTGCACCATGGCCTGGAAATAGACCATGTCACTGGTCGCATGCTCGATGACGAAGCTTTCCCGCGCGCCGTCGATCAGCACCTCGTCGCCATCCTGAAGCCGGTCCTGCCGCACGAAGCGCGCCCGCTTGGCCTGGGCGGCGACAAAATCCGCTCCAGCCGGCGGTGCTTCCCAGAAGGACAAGGTCGCGCCGCCCGCCTTGAGATAGCGGAACTTGGTGACCAGCCCGGAGAAGCCGATCGATCCGACGCCGCCATGCGCCCGCTTCTTCGCCCCGAGTTCGATCGGCGCTCGTCACGCCGAGCGCGATCGAGAGCTGAGGGCCATGGAACAGCAACAGCGCCGTATGGATATCGCTCGCGAGCGGAAAAAAAGGCGGCTGAAAGAAAGGGTCGTCGCGACTGCCGGCGATCATGTCTTCGAACAGCTCGGCGTGTCCCGTCGTCTGGCCGATAAAATCGTCGGCGAGGGCGAGGATGCCTGCGGTCGTCGGTTCGGCGAGCTCGGACAGCTTGCGCTGCAACTGGCTCATCAGCGGATGCAGGCCCCATTTGGCGGCGCGCTCGTTGATACGCGCGAATGACGCCCGCTGCGCGTCGCGGTCGGCGAGCCAGGCGGCGAAAGTGGGACCGGGGATCATGCGGCGAACCTAGCCCGAACGAGAAAAGGGCGGAAGCGCAATGCGCCTCCGCCCTCCTCTGATTCAATTTCGACGCTTAGAGCGCGAAAAGGATCGCGACCACGACGCCGAGGCAGAGGGGTCCAGCGACCTCCTGCTGCTTGACGGCGCCGTGCATGCCGACGCTGGTACCCAGTTCCGCGATGGTCGCGATGTCGATCTTCTTCTTCATGACTCAATTCCCCTCTGAAAGTCGCTTTCCGACAACAAGGAAGACTTGCGCACCTGACTTGGCCAAAAGCTTCCGGTTGGATGTCCAGCCGGACGGCACACAAGCCTTCCTTGCACTCGTAGTCGCCGCATTTTCGGATTCATGTCGCATGGTTAAAAAAAAATTTACCATGGCCCGATTTTCCCTTCGTGAAGGGCAGCTTTACGGGCGCGCCGCGGGCCTCTAGCCATGGTGCTTGAGAGGGCGGGGTTGGGCATGGACCGGAGCGCGCAGAACAGCGGCACGAGCGAGGTCCGCGCCGCCCATCGCTTCGACGAGGCCGCGCTTGAGCACTGGCTGGAGCGCGAGGTCGAAGGCTATGCCGGCCCGCTCCGTGTGGAGCAGTTCAAGGGCGGCCAGTCCAACCCGACCTACAAGCTGGTCACGCCCTCACGCAGCTATGTGTTGCGGCGCAAGCCGCCGGGGCGGTTGCTGCCGGGCGCCCATGCCGTGGACCGCGAATATCGGGTGATCACCGCGCTGGGCCGGCAGGATTTCCCGGTCGCCCGCACCTTCGGCCTGTGCGAGGATGAGAGCGTCATCGGCACGCCCTTCTATGTCATGGACATGGTCGAGGGCCGGATCTTCTGGGAGCCGACCTTTCCGGACGTGCTCGAGGCCGACCGTCCGGCCTATTTCGACGCGATGAACGCGACGATCGCGGCGCTCCACAGCATCGACCCGGCCGCCGCGGGTCTCGCCGATTACGGCAAGCCGGGCAATTATTTCGCCCGCCAGATCGGCCGCTGGTCCAGGCAATATCAGGAAGATGTCGAGGCCGGCCCGGTCGCGGCGATGGACCGGCTGGTGCGCTGGCTGCCGGAGAACATCCCGGCGGACGAGGCGGAACCGCGCGTGATCCATGGCGACTTCCGCTGCGACAACATGATCTTCCACGGCCACCGGCCGGAGGTGCTGGCCGTTCTCGACTGGGAATTGTCGACGCTCGGCCACCCGCTCGCCGATTTCTCCTACCATCTGATGATGTACCGGCTGCCGCACGGCATGAGCTCGGGCCTCGCCGGCTTGGACCTCGCGGCGCTCAACATACCGTCCGAGGCGGAATATGTCGCCGCTTATTGCCAGCGGACGGGGCGCGACGGCATTCCCGATCTCGATTTCTACATGGCGTTCAACCTGTTCCGCCTCTCGGCCATCCTGCACGGCATCAAGGGCCGGCTGGCGCGAGGCAACGCCTCCTCCGCCCATGCCGCGGCGATGGTCGAGGGGCTTGAGCCTCTCGCCAATCTGGCCTGGGAGCAGGCGCTGAAGGCGGAAGCACGCTGATGGCTGAAGCGGACGCCACCCGCCGCAGCCTGCTGCGCTATCTCAGGCAGATCGGCTGGCCGCGCATGCTTGCCTGCGTCCTGATCCTCACCGCCGGGCTGTGGCTCGCCCGCTTCGGCTGGGAGGTGCCGCTGGCGAGCGACGCGGAGCGCGCGCTCTACGACTGGCGCTTCTTCGCCCAGGCCGACGAAACAGCCGAGCCCAGCGAGCAAATCACGCTGGTCGTCTATAACGACGCCACGCTGGAGGGCCTGCGCAAGCGCTCGCCGCTCGACCGGCGAACGCTCGCCCGCGCGCTCGCCGTGCTCAACCGGCTGGAGGTGCGCTCGATCGGCATCGATATCCTGATCGACCAGGTGCAGGATGAGGACGAGGAGCTGATCGCCGCCTTCCGCGCGATGCGGGTGCCGACCTGGCTCGCCTTCGCCTCGAACGCGGTCAATGCGAGCCATATCGAGCCCGAGCAGGAGCGTTTCCTGCGCGAATTCTTCCGTCGCATCGGGCCCGGGCAAGTCCGGCCGGCGAGCATCATGTTCCTGCCGGATCGAGCGGACGGGACGATGCGGCGCTGGCCGGAGCTTGATCCGACCCTACCGCCACGCCTTGCCAATGCGATGACGTCGGCCAATCCCGAGTTCAACACCTACACCGGGCTGGTCGACTACCGGCTCGTCGACCAAAGCGATTCCACCTTTGTCCGCTTCCCCAAAATCTCGATCGAAACGCTCGCGATGGTCGAGGAGCTTCCGGCCGACGCACGGCCGCTTATCGAAGCGGCTTTTCGCGAGCAGCTTCGGGGCCGCTACGTGCTGATCGGCGGCGACATCAACGACTTGGACGATTTCAGAACGCCGATGACGCGCTTCGGCCGCGGCTGGACCAAGGGCGTGGAGATCCATGCCCAGATGCTTCAGCAACAGCTGGACGGACGAATGCCGGCGCCGATCGCCGGCTGGGTCCTGTGGCTCGCCGCTTTGCTCGTCGTCATCGGCGGCGCGCTGACCAGCCTGTTCGAGCGCGGCTGGCGGCTGGGCATCGTTCTCGCGCTCCAGCTCGGCCTGATCGCCGGCCTGCCCTTCCTGCTGGCGCTCCAGGATTTCGATACGCTGGGCCTGCCGGCTTTCGGCTGGGGCGGCGGCTGGCTGCTCGCCTTCTTGGGCGTCGGCCTTGCGGCGCGCGCGGTCGGCGCCGAGCAGCGCCGTTTCGCCCAGTCCGCGCTCGGCAAATATCTGCCCAAGGACATCGCCAACGAGATCATGCGCGATCCCGACCGGCTCGCGCTGCGCGGCGAGCGGACGCAGATCTATGCCTTGTTCACCGATCTGGAGGGCTTCACCAAGCTCTCCCACGCAATCACGCCGGAGCAGCTTTCCGAGCTGCTCAACTCCTATCTCGATCTGATGAGCGAGATCGTGCTCCGTCACGGCGGCACGATCGACAAGTTCGTCGGCGACGCCGTCGTCGCTTTCTGGGGCGCGCCAATCGCCCGTCCGGACGACGCCGAGCGCGCGCTGAGGGCGGCGATCGCGATGCAAGAAGGCGGCGATGTCTTTTCCAAGGACGCGCGGCCTGGTGTTCCGCCGGTCGGCTGCACCCGGGTCGGCCTTCATTTCGGCGACGCCGTGGTCGGCAATTTCGGCGGCGAGGGGCGCATCCAGTACACGGCATTCGGCGACGGCATGAACACGGCGGCGCGGCTCGAATCGGCCAACAAGCAGCTGAAGACGGTCGCCCTCGTCAGCGACGAGGCGAAAACCCGCGCCAATCTCGATCTGCTGCGCCCGATGGGCCGGATCGTGCTGAGCGGCCGCGCCACGCCGATCGTCATCTGGGAACCGGCGACGAAAATGGAGTCCGCGCTACGCACCGAGCTTTGCCAGCTGTGGGCACGATTCGACGGCGGGGACGTTTCGGCGCTAGAACGGTTCAGGGAATTGTCAGCTGCACAAGCGGATGATGAAGCGCTCGCGCTTTTCGTGTATAGGTTGCGCGAAGCAGGTCCGGGAGGTCACTTTGTCTTGGGTTCAAAGTAAGCTGATGCGCCGTCTCGGCGCCGCCGCCTTCCTCGCGCTCGCCGCGAGCCCCGCCATCGCCAACGTGCTGGTCGTCCGCGCCTCGGGTCCGTCGCAGGCCCAGTACCGGCCGGGCCGCTCACTCGGCGACAACGAGGCGTTCACGCTTCGCGCCGGCGACACGGTCGTTATCCTGTCCTCGCGCGGCACCCGGGCGTTCCAGGGGCCGGGCACCTTCCGTCCCAGCCAGGCCGGTACGCAGGTTGCGAGCAACAGCGGCGCCCGCATCGGCGCGGTGCGCAGCGCCGGGCTCGATCCCAATACGCCGCAGCCTTCCATCTGGCAGATCGACGTCAGCTCCGGCGGCACCGTCTGCCTGACCAGCGCGGCCGGCGCGACCCTGTGGCGGCCCGATCCGGGCAGCGCGACGCGGCTTTCGATCAGCGGCCCCGGCGGCGCGAGCCAGCAGGCAACCTGGCCCGCCGGTGCGGCCACGCTAGCTTGGCCGAGCGGGCTGCCGATCGCCAATGACGCCGAATATCGGCTGACCCAGGCCGGCACCGCGGTGCCGACCAATGTCCGGGTCAAGCTGGTGGGGCAAGTCTCGACCGACTTCCAGGCGATCGCGGATACCTTGATCCGCAACGGCTGCCAGCAGCAGCTCGACCTGCTGGTCGACAGCCTGCCCGGCTTGTAGGCGGCAGGCGGCGTGAGCCGCCCGCTCCCCAATTTCTAACGCGCGCTGGTGGGAAAGCCCCGCCGCCGGAGCAGCGCGTTCACGTCCGGATCGCGGCCGCGGAAGGCGCGATAGGCTTCCGTCCGATCGGTCTCGTCCCCGGTCGACATCAGGATGTCGGCGAACCGTCGCGCCATCGCCGGATCCCAGACATTGCCGCCCGCCTCGAACGCCGCCCAGGTATCGGCATCCATCGTCTCCGACCAGAGATAGGAATAATAGCCGGCGGAGTAGCTGTCGCTCTGGAACAGGTGGCCGAATTGCGGCAGCCGATGCCGCATCACCAGCTCGCGCGGCATGCCGAGCCGGGCCAAGGTCTCGCGCTCGAAGGCGTCCGGGTCCACCTCCCCATCGGGCCGGATATGCAGCGCCATGTCGACCAGCGCCGATGAGAGATATTCGACCGTCGCGAAGCCCTGGTTGAACGTTCTCGCCTGCATGATCCGCTCGACCAGCGCCTGCGGCATCGGCTCGTTGGTCTGGTAGTGCCGGGCGAAACGATTGAGGATCTCCGGCGTCAGCAGCCAATTCTCATGCACCTGGCTCGGATATTCGACGAAGTCGCGCGGCGGGCCGGCGAGGCCGGGATATTGGACGTCGACCAGCAGATAGTGGATCGCGTGGCCGAATTCGTGGAACAGGGTGCGGGCATCGTCGAGGCTGATCAGCACCGGCTGGTTCGGGCCCGGATTGACGAAATTGTTGTTGTTCGAGTTGAGCACGATCCGCTCATTGAGCAGCCGCGTGCGGATGCGATAGGCCTGGTGCCAGGCGCCGGAGCGCTTGCCGGTGCGGGCGAACATGTCGCCGTAGAAGATGCCGACCTCGCTGCCGTCGGCGCGGCGGGTCACGCGCCAGGTCCGGACATCGGGATGGAAGACCGGCACCTGGCCGGTGATCTCGTTGAACTCCAAGCCGTAGAGCTGGCCGGCCATGTGGAACATGGCCTGGATCATGTTCGTCAGCTGAAAGTAGGGCTTGATCTCTTCCTGGTTGAGATTGAACCGCTCGCGGCGGATCCGCTCCATATAATAGCGATAGTCCCAGGGCTCGATCGTGATGTTGTGGCCCATGCGCCGCGCGATCGCCTGCTGCTCGGCGACCTCCTCGCGGACCCGCGCGGCGGCGGCCGGCCAGACGCGCATCATCAGTTCCTGCGCCCGCTCGGGCGTTTCGGCCATCGTCCCTTCCATCCGCCAGGCGGCGTGGTGCGGGTAGCCGAGCAGGCGCGCGCGCTGGGCGCGGACCCGGACGATCTGCCGGATGGTGGCGTTGGTGTCGTTGGCGTCACCATTGTCGCCGCGATTGGTGAAGGCGCGCCAAACCCGCTCACGCAAGGCGCGGTTGTCGGCGAAGGTCAGGATCGGATCGACGGCCGAGCGGGTGTTGACGATCGCGAACTGGCCCGCGGGAAGGTTGCGCTCCCGCGCCGCCGCGGCGGCGGCGTTCCGGATATCCTCGGGAACCCCGGCCAGCTCGGCCTCGGTCGCGACGATATGGGTCGATTCGTCCGCCAGCAGCTTCTGGCTGAAGTCCGCGAACAGCCGCGCCAGCTCCTGATTGAAAGCGGAAAGCTGCTGCTTCTGCGCGTCGTTCAGATTGGCGCCGCGCTGCACATATTGCTCATAGGTCTGCTCCGTCAGCCGCTGCTGAACCGGCGTCAGACCGGACCGCTCCCGCGCCTCGTACACTGCCCGGATGCGCTGGAAGAGCGGGCCGTTGAGCAGGATTTCGTCCTGCGCCGCCGACAGCCGAGGCCCCCATTCACGCTGCAGCGCCTGATAAGCGGGGGTGGACATGTTGAGGTTCATCACCCCGAACAAGGTCTGGACCCGGCCGAGCCGCTGGCCGGCCGCGTCGAGCGCCGCGATCGTGTTCTCGAACGTCGGCGCCGCGCTGTTGCTCGCGATCGCCTGAACCTCGCGGCGCTGCTCGGCGATCGCGAATTCGAACGCGGCAGGAAACAGCTCCGGCCGCACCCGATCCCAGGGCGGTACGCCGCCATGCGGCCCGGCCCAGTCGGCGAGGAGGATGTTATCGGGCATCGTCGCGCTGCTCTGCGCGTTGCCGGCAGGCTGGCCGGTCTGCGCCCACACCGCGGTCGCACCCAGCGCGGCGAGCGCCACGCCGCACAGCAAAATCTTTCTCACGCACCGTCTCCATGTCGATCATTTCACCGCCGCGTGAGCCCGGAGCGCCAGCTTGGCGTGTTAGTGCGGCAAAGCGGCTGGCGATGCAATCGCCGCTATTCGCCCGTCTGCTTCTTCGGCGGGCCTTGATCACGGCGCCGGATGACGAGGTTCCGGATCTCGGTCATGTCCTCCATCGCGAAGCGGATTCCTTCGCGGCCGAGACCGCTGTCCTTGACGCCGCCATAAGGCATGTTGTCGACGCGATAGGACGGCACGTCGTTGATCACCACGCCGCCGACGTCGAGCCGGTCCCAGGCGTCGAACATCTGGAAGAGGTCGCGGGTGAAGATGCCGGCCTGGAGGCCGAACTTGCGAGTCGTTCACGATCTCCAGAGCGCGGTTGAAATCATCGAATTTGATCAGGAACGCGACCGGGCCGAACGCCTCCTCGATGTTGATCTTGGTGTCGCGCGCCACATTCTCCAGCAGCGTCGCCTCCAGCATCGCGCCCTCGCGCTTGCCGCCGCAGAGCAGGGTCGCGCCCTTCGCCACCGCCTCCTGAATCCAGCGTGTCGAGCCGCTTCGCCTCGCCTTCCGAAATCATCGGGCCGATGAAGACGTTGCGGTCCTTGGGATCGCCGGCGACGAGCGTCTTCGTCTTCGCGACCAGCATGTCGCGGAACTGGTCATAGATATCGGCGTGGATCAGGATGCGCTGGACGCCGATGCAGGACTGGCCGGACTGGTAGAAGGCGCCGAAGATGGTGCGCTCCAGCGCGTCGGCGAGGTCGGCGTCGCGGTCGATGATCACCGCCGCGTTGCCGCCCAGCTCCAGCACCACCTTCTTCTTGCCCGCCTTGGCCTTGAGGTCCCAGCCGACGCCCGGCGAGCCGGTGAAGCTGAGCAGTTTCAGCCTTTCGTCCTCGGTGAACAGGTCCGCGCCCTCGCGGTGCGCGGGCAGGATCGAGAAGGCGCCTGTCGGCAGATCGGTCTCGGCCAGCACTTCGCCCATGATCAGCGCGCCCAGCGGCGTGCGGCTCGCCGGCTTCATCACGAACGGGCAGCCGACCGCGAGCGCTGGCGCGATCTTGTGCGCGGCGAGGTTGAGCGGGAAGTTGAACGGCGAGATGAAGCTGCACGGCCCGATCGGCACCCGCTTCCAGATGCCCTGATAGCCCTTGGCGCGAGGGCTGATGTCGAGCGGCTGGACCTCGCCGGTCATCCGCACGCTCTCCTCGGCGGCGATCCGGAAGGTGTCGATCAGCCGGGTGACCTCGCCCTCGCTGTCCTTGATCGGCTTTCCGGCCTCGACGCAGAGCGCATAAGCCAATTCGTCATACCGCTCCTTGAAGCGGTCGACGCAATGCTGGAGCACCGCCTGACGCTCGTAGCTCGCCATCCGCGCCATCGGCTCGGCCGCGTCGACCGCGCCCTGAATGCCCTTGTCGATCGTCGCCGCATCCGCTTGCGCGCAGCGGAACGCGACCTCGCCGGTAAATTTGTCGGTGACCTCGAGGTCGGTGTTGGGCTGCTCCGCCTTGTTGTTGAGATAGAGCGGATAAACGTCCTTGAGCTTCACCATGTCGACTTCCTAAATAGAGCAGATGGCGGCCTTGGCCCTGACATGTTCGATGCCGAGATCAGAATAATGCAATTCCATCTCGGCCAAGCCATGATGCGCCTTGAAGGCATTTTGATAGGCGATCGGCGCGCGGCTCGTTTGATAGTCTAGATGATCCCATTCAAACTGGGTCGCCGGCCGTAAAAGCTTTCCGCGAAAGTCGGCGATCCAAGGCTCGCCCTCCCTTCCTACCTTTACACAGGGATAGGGAATCGCATCGTCGGGTACCGGCAAATTGCCGACGACGTGCCATCTTTCATGAAACAGCAGGGCATCCATCGTCCATCCACACAAGAGAATGCGTCGAGTGTCGACCATATCCAGCTGGAAATCATGTCCGACCGGATCCGCTAGGATAATTGTGTAGAAAACACCTCCCGGCTCAACCACCTGCCCAAGCCCATAACGCTCCTCGTCAAGGTCGAACCGATATATGTCGCCGCGCTTGAGCTTAATCCGCTTTCCCATGGGATTTCAGCCCGCGCTTCCCTTGGCCGCATAAGTGTCCGCGCCCATGAAGTGCAGCGAGACATAGGGCTCGTCGCCCACCACCCAGCTGTCGTGGCCCGGCGGGCCGGGCGGGATGTAGAAGAGATCGCCGGCGCGCATCTCGTGGACGACGCCATCCTCCATCGCCGCCGTCGCGCAGCCGGAGACGACCAGCCCCACATGCTCGACGTTGCAGCGCGTCTGGCCCAGCGCCGCGCCCACGTCGACCGACCATTTCCAGCCCGGCTGGTAGGTCGCACGGCCGATCGTCATGCCGCCGATCCGGATCAATTCGAACCTGCCCTTAGAAAAAGTGCGCACCTCGTCTGGCGTCTCGAAGCGGCGCAGGATCGCGTCCGTCGCGCCGGTCATAGCTTCGCGCTCAACTCCTTGATCTCGTTGTTCAAGATGCGATCGTTGTCGGCATAGTCGACCGGGCAGTCGATCAGGTGCACGCCGGGCGTCTCGAGCGTGTGCTTGAGCAGGCGCGGCAGATCGTCGGCGCTGTCGACGCGATGACCGTTGGCGCCATAGGCCTCGGCATATTTAACGAAATCGGGGTTGTTGAAGGTCAGGCCCCAATCCTTGAAGCCCATATTGGCCTGTTTCCAGCGGATCATGCCGTAGCTGTCATCGCGCAGGATCAGGACGGTGATGTTGAGGCCCAGGCGGACGGCGGTCTCCATCTCCTGACTGTTCATCATGAAGCCGCCGTCGCCGCAGATCGCCATCACCTTCCGGTCGGGATAGACCATCGCGGAGGCCATCGCGGAGGGCAGGCCGGCGCCCATCGTCGCCAGTGCATTGTCGAGCAATACCGTGTTCGGCTGCCGCGCCGGATAGTTGCGGGCGAACCAAATCTTGTAGACGCCATTGTCGAGGCAGATGATGCCGTCGGACGGCATCGCCTCGCGCACCTGCTTCACCAGACAGGACGGGAAGACCGGGAAGCGGCAATCCTCGGCGAGCTTGGCGCTGTGCTTGAGCTCGGCGGCCCGCGCGGCCATCATCTTGTCGAAGGTCCAGCGTCCGGAGGGGACGATGTCCTCCTTCATCTGCCAGATCGCGTTGGCGATATCGCCGATCACCTCGACCTGCGGGAAATAAACCGGGTCGACCTCGGCCGAGCGGGTCGAGACGTGGATCACCTCGGTGCCGCCATTCTTCATGAAGAAAGGCGGCTTCTCGATCACGTCGTGGCCGACGTTGACGATCAGATCGGCCGCCTCGATCGCCTTGTGGACGAAGTCGTTCGCCGACAGCGCCGCGCAGCCGAGGAACATCGCATTGGTCTCGTCGATCACCCCCTTGCCGAGCTGGGTGGTGACGAACGGGATGCCCGTCTTCTCGACGAACTGGAGCAACATCCTGCCGGTGAGTTTGCGATTCGCGCCGGCGCCGATGACGAGCACCGGCGAGCGCGCCTGCTCGATTTTCTCGACCGCGGCGCGCACCGCCTTCGCTTCCGCGGTCGGCCGCCGCGCGATGCTGCGCTTGATCGGCGTCGAATCGGTCTTCTCGTCGGCGACATCTTCGGGGAATTCCAGGTGCGTCGCCCCCGGCTTCTCCTCTTCGGCGAGGCGGAAAGCCTCGCGGATGCGGCTGGGAATATTGTCGGCGCTGGCGAGCTGATGAGTATATTTGGTGATCGGATCCATCATCGCGACGACGTCGAGAATCTGGAAGCGGCCCTGCTTCGATTTCTTGATCGGCTTCTGGCCCGTCACCATCAGGATCGGCATTCCGCCCAATTGCGCATAAGCGGCGGCGGTGACGAGGTTGGTCGCGCCCGGCCCGAGGGTCGCGAGGCAAACCCCGGTCTTTCCCGTGTGCCGCCCGTAAGTCGCCGCCATGAAGCCCGCGCCTTGCTCGTGCCGGGTCAGGATCAGCCGGATCTGTTTCGACCGGCTCAGTGAATCGAGCATGTCGAGATTTTCCTCGCCGGGGACGCCGAAAATATATTCGACGCCCTCTTCCTCGAGGCATTGCACGAACAGATCTGATGCTTTGGTCATCGCGGGCGGCTCCGGCTGCGGTGAACGCTGATAAGGGGGGCCCGCCGGCATGAGCCGCGCCTGCCCCCTGGAAGGCGCAAGCCTATCGGGGATTGGGGCGCCTGTCACCCGCGCCGTCGCAGCGGCGCAACGATCGGCGGCAAACCGCGATTTCCGGCCGGCTTTGCCTGTTGCCAGCGGCATTGCTTTCGGTCATGGTTTCGGGGGTCTTTGAGCCGCCCCGGGTGCGCAAAGGGGGGCATGGAGGGCAGATGGGGGGCAGCCGCTACATCGCCGCTGGGCTGGGCGCCACGGGTTTCATGGCCGCGCTGCTGCTCGTTCTGTTCAGACCGCTCGGTTCGCCCGCGATCGCCCAGCAGAATAGCCCCACCTATGTCGGCGTCGCGACCTGCGGCGGCACGACCTGCCACGGCCGCAGCGAGGCGGATGGCCCCGTCGTTCGCCAGGACGAGCTGATGATCTGGCAGGATCCGTCCTCGCCGGCCGGCGCGCACAGCCGCGCTTATGCGGTTCTCCGCGATCCGCGCAGCCAGCAGATCGCGCAGCGGCTCGGCATCGGCCAGGCCACGACGGCGCCCGAATGCCTCGGCTGCCATGCGACCCCGTCCGGGCAGCGCGGAACGCGCTTCCTCACCACCGACGGTGTCGGCTGCGAATCCTGCCACGGACCCGCGTCGGGCTGGCTGTCGAGCCATTATGCGGTGGGCGGCACGCACGCCAACAATGTGTCGCGCGGCCTCATCCCGCTCGAAATTCCGCGCGTGCGCGCCGGCGTCTGCCTCGACTGCCATTTCGGCAGCGCCGAGCAGAATAGGTTCGTCACCCATCGCATCATGGCCGCCGGCCATCCGCGCATCTCGTTCGAGCTGGACCTGTTCACCACTTTGCAGGCGCATCACCAGAACGACGACGACTACCAGCAGCGCAAAGGGCGCGGCGCCGCGCTCCAGACCTGGGCGATCGGCCAGACGATGGCGCTGGAGCGCTCGCTGACCCTGTTCTCTTCGCCGGCGCGCGGGACCGAGGGGATGTTCCCCGAATTCTACTTCTTCGATTGCCATTCGTGCCATCGGCGGATCAACGACGACACCAGCTTCCAGCCCACCGTGGTCGCCAATCCGGGCCGGCCGATCCCGTCCGGTATGCCGCCTTACAATGACGAGAACATGATCATGCTCTCGGCCGCGGCGCGGGTGATCGTTCCCGCGCTCGGCCAGCGCTTCGATCGCGACGCGCGCGCCTTCCATCAGGCGATCGCGCGCGACCGTCCGTCGGCTGTCGCTGCGGCGGCGCGGCTGCGCGACAGCGCCCGCGCGCTCGCCTCCGCCTTCTCGTCGGCGACGATGGGCCGCGACCAAACGTTCGCGATGATCAACGCGATCGCCGGCGAGGCAATCAACCCGCGCTTCACCGATTATGCCGGCAGCGTGCAGGCGGTGATGGCGACGGACACCTTGCTTTCCGCCCTCGTCAACGAAGGCGCGGTTTCGGCCGCCAATGCGACGCGGATCCGCGCCGACATCAACATCGCCTATCGCGCCGTGCGCGACCCCAATGCGTACAGTCCGGGTGAGTTCCGGGCGAGCCTCGGCCGCGCGGCCGCGGCGATCCGGAGGCTGAGGTGAGACATAAGACGTCGGTTGTCGCCATTGTCGCATTGCTGACTGCCTCTTGCGGGGGAAGCGGCGGCGGCGGAAGCGGGAAAGGTCCGCAGCCGCCGGCGCCCGATCCACCCTCGGCCGGCCCGGTCTTCCAGACTCCGGCGCTCGAGCGGCTGTCGGTCGCCGACGTGCAGCAGATCATCGCCAACGGCGTCGCCGAGGCGCAGGCCCAGGGCCAGCCGTCCGGCTTCGTCGTCCTCGATCGGGTCGGGAATGTGCTTGCGGCTTTCGCGATGAACGGCGCGAACCTTACGCTGCGCACCCCGCCCGCGCCGAATGGACAAAGCACCGACCTGCAGAATCTCAACCTGCCGGCGCCGGCCGCGTTTGCCGGAGGCATCTCCAAGGCGCTGACTGCCGCCTATTTCTCCGACGTCGGCGCAGCCTTTTCGAGCCGCACGGCGAACGACATCATTCAGGAGACGTTCCCGCCGTCGAGCGCGACCCGCGGCCTTGAGAGCGGCCCGCTGTTCAGCGTGCAGTTCAGTCAATTGCCCTGCTCGGACGTCGTGAACCGCTTTCCGAACCGCGCCGGAACGCATCGCGGCCCGCTCGGCTTTGGCGCCGACGCTGGTGGCTTCCCACTTTACCGGAACGGCACCTTGGTCGGCGCCGTCGCGGCGGTCGGCGACGGAATTTATGGCTTCGACACCGAGTATCGCGACAATGACCGTAATGTTGAGGAGCTGATCTCGCTCGCCGCAACCCGCGGCTTCGAGCCGCCGGCGGCGATCCGCGCCGATCGGATAACTATCGATGGCACGTTGCTCCGTTATTCCGATGCGACCGCGGCGGAATTCCGCAGCACCGCGATCCCTAGCTTTGCCGCGATCAATGGCGCCGTCGGCGCGCTCGTGGACATACGCGGTTACTACAGCGCCGCAGGCGGGGTTCTTCAGGGCACCATCTACGGTACGGAGGAATCCGGAATCCGTCCCGCAACACCGGCCGAGTTCAATGTTCCCGAAGCATGGGTGGTAACCGACGGCGCCGGCAATGAGCGCTTTCCCGTCCGCGCCGGTACCGACGGCGCCGGGGCGCTGACGGCCAGTGAAGTGCGCCTCATGCTCGAGGAATCCTTCACCGTGCAGCGGCAGTCACGAGCCCAGCTTCGCGTCGAACGGGCGGGGGAAGGACCGGCTCGCGTGCAGAACACGACCGTGGTCGTCGACACGAACGGCGAAATCCTGGGCTTGATCCGTGCTCCCGACGCGCTCCTCGACGCCGTCGACATCGCGCCGCTGAAGGCGCGGACGACAGTGCTCTTGTCGAGCCCGACCGCGGCCGCTTACCTGCAGGCGCATCCCGACGCCCAAGTTCGCGCCTATGTCGCTGCCGTGCGAACATTTCTCGGCGATCCGTCAGCGCTGACCGGGGGCACCGCCTTCTCTTTGCGCGCGGTCGGAAACCTGGCGCGTCCATGGTTTCCCGACGGCCAGGTCGGCCAGCCGCCGGGGCCACTGTCGGTCCCGATCGAGCGGTTCAGCATCTTTTCGACTGGTCTCCAGTCGCGCCTGATCGCGCAAGACGTCATCGACCACGTTCTCTTCGTTCTCGGCGTCAACGCCGTCGACGTCCCGCAGAGCTGCACCCGGTCGCCGGAGATTCGCCCCGGGTTCAACCGGATCAACAGCGGCATCACGCTGTTCCCCGGCGGGGTGCCGATCTATCGCGGGAACCAGCTCGTCGGGGCGATCGCCTCGTCCGGCGACGGCACCGACCAAGATGACATGCTTGCTTTCCTGGGCCTCCACAACGCCAGTGTCCGGCTCGGCGGGACGATCAGCAACGCGCCGGTCGCGATCCGGTCCGACCGTATCAACGTGCCGCTGCCACAGGGCTCGTCGAACCTCCGCTACGTGCGCTGCCCATTCGCACCCTTCGTCGGCACCACCGACCAGAATGTGTGCGACGGAAAATGAGCGTCGCGGCGCTCTTCGTCTCGCTCGTGACGAGCACAGCGCAAGCGATCGCCGCACCGCCCCCGGCCACGCCGGAGGGCGCCCCCGTCCAACTTGCCGCTGTCGACGATCCACCCGCCGCGGCGGTGCAAGGCCCGGCCGCGCCGCCGCCTCAGCCCGGCCCCCCGGTTAACGAGCGCGCCGATCCGCCGCCGACTCCGGTCGAGCAGCAATTGATCGACGATCGCCGCCGGCCGGACATCCAGCGCGAGCTGGACGATCCCGTGAACCAGCTGAATCGCGGCGCGATCCGCTCGCCGCCGCCGGAGGCCTTTCCGGCAGACCATATTCCGATCCCGGATCGCTGGCGGCTGATCGAGACGCTCGGCATCGTGCGCGAGCGCTGGTGGGATCCGTACAACCAGAACACGTTGAAGGGCGACCGCCCGATCTGCATCCCAACCGACGAGGAGCAGGCGCGGCGGCGGGAAGCCGGGATTCCGCGCTGCGCGACACCGCGCTTCCTTGGCCTCACCAGCCCCGACTGGTTCTTCGCCGCGAGCGCGATCTCCGACACCGTTGTCGAGCTGCGCAGCTTCCCCACTCCGGGCGGCGAGCAGAACACCGATCGGCCGGACAGCCTCGGCGTTTTCGGCCGGAACGACAGCCTGGCGTTCGTTCAGACCTTCCTGTTCGGCGCCTCGCTGATTCAGGGCTCGACCGCCTACAAGCCGCCCGACATCGAATGGCGCGTGATCCTCGCCTTGCAGAGCAGCTATGTCGACGTGTCGGATCGGCGCGTTCTCGATGTGCGGCCGACGGTGGGCTCGAACCGGTTCGATTACGCGCTCGGCGTCCAGGAGGCGTTCCTCGACTACCACCTCACGAACACGTCCTATCGCTACGACTTCTACTCGTTCCGGATCGGCATCCAGCCGTTCAACCTCGATTTCCGGGGCTTCCTGTTCCAGGATTCGAACCTCGGCTTCCGGCTGTTCGGCAATCGCGACAACAATCGCTGGCAATTCAACCTTGCCGCGATCTGGCGGCTCGAGAAAGACACCAATTCAGGCCTCAACAACATCCTGCAGACGCCGCGTCGCGATTGGGTACTGCATGCCAACGTCTATCGCCAGGATTTGCCATTCGTCGGCCTGACCAGCGAGCTCAGCCTGACCTGGAACATCAACCGCGAGCGCAATGATATCGAGATCGACGACAACGGCTTCCCGGTCCGCCCGGCGCTGATCGGCAATTTGCAGAACCGCAATTACGACGCCTTCTACATTGGCTACAATGCGGACGGCCGGATCGGGCGGATGAATATTTCGGCATCCGCTTATGGCCTGTTCGGTTCGGACCGGAACAACGTCTTCACCGGCCAGCCGGCGCGGATCGAAAGCTTTTTCGCGGCCGTGGAGCCCTCCTACGACGCGAATTGGATCAGGTTGCGCGGCGCGGCTCTGTTCGCGAGCGGCGACGACAATCCGTTCGACAATGTTCAGCGCGGCTTCGACGCGATCATCGAGAACCCGATCTTTGCCGGCGCCGACACCAGCTACTGGATTCGCCAGACGATCCCCTTCGCCGGCGGCGCGCGCGCGGTAACCCTGCAGAGCCGCAACGGCATCCTCAACAATCTGCGATCGTCGAAGGATCAGGGCCAGTCCAACTTCGTCAATCCCGGCACGATATTGCTCGGCGCGGGCGCGGATTTCGACCTCACGCCGGCGGTGCGCCTGTCGGTCAACGCCAACCATCTCTGGTTCCACCAGACCGGGGTGTTGGAGGTGCTACGCCAGCAGACACCGATCCGCCGCGACATCGGCTGGGATCTGTCGGCGGCGGTGATTTGGCGCCCGAGCTTCGTCCAGAACGTCGTCTTCCGCGCCTCGGCGGCGGTGCTGCAGCCGGGCGAAGGCTTTCGCGATCTGTTTGCCGATGTGCAGAACGATCGCCGTTACTATTCCGTCCTGCTCAACGCGATCCTGACCTATTGAGATGGCGCTGAACTTCGCCACCCTCGCGAAACGCACCCTGATCGCCACCGCGCTGGCGGCCAGCGCTATGCTGGGCACGTCGCAGCTCACCGCGTCCGAGAAGGAAGCGCCGGTCACCCGCGACTACAGCCTGGTCCGCGCCGCGCCGGCGCCGCGCACCCAGGACTGGGGCGAGGCGGAGCAGAAGAGCGCCGGCTGCCAGACCTGCCATACCCAGAGCGACGGCCACACGATGCACCGCTCGCCGGCGGTGGTGCTGGGCTGCACCGATTGCCATGGCGGCAACCCAACGGTCACCGCGCCGGCCGGATCGACCGCCGAATCGCACGCCGACCCGGCCTATGTCGCGGCGCGCGAGCGGGCACACGTTTTGCCGCGCTACCCGATCGCCTGGCACTATCCATCCTCGGCCAATCCGCGCCGGACCTACACTTTGCTCAACATCGAGGCGCCGGAATATGTGCGCTTCATCAATCCGTCCGACTATCGCGCCGCGCGCGACAGTTGCGGCGCCTGCCATATCGAGATCATCGAGGCGTCCGAGCGCTCGCTGATGGCGACCGGCGCGATGCTGTGGGGCGGCGCCTCCTACAATAACGGCATCCTGCCGTTCAAAAACTACCTGCTTGGCGAAGCCTATACGCGCAGCGGCGAGCCGGCGCGGATCCAGTCGCCGGTCGGCGCGGCGCTCAGCGAGGCGCAGCGCGCGCGCGGCGTGCTCGCCGAGCTCTACCCAATGCCGACCTGGCATGTCGTGCCGCCGGGCGACGTGTTCCGCGTGTTCGAGCGCGGCGGCCGCAACGTCAGCAGCCAGTTCGCCGAGGTCGGCCTGCCCAACCCGACCGGCAGCATCCAGCGGCTCGAGGAGCCGGGCCGGCCGGACATTCGTCAATCGAACCGCGGCCCCGGCACGGGCCTGCGCGTCTCGATCCCGGTGCTCAACGTCCACAAGACCCGGCTCAACGATCCCTTCATGTGGTTCATGGGCACCAACGACCAGCCCGGCGACTATCGCCACTCGGGCTGCGCCGGCTGCCACGTCATCTACGCCAACGATCGCGAGCCGCGGCATAGCCTGACCTATTCCCGCTTCGGCCGCGACGGCCAGACCGGGACGATCGACCCGACCATCTCCCGCCTCACCCAGCGCGACGAGCATGGCGGGGAAGCGGGTCATTCCGAAGGCGGCGAAGGCCATGGCAATTCGGCGGCTCCGGCCGCGGAGGGCAATTCGGCCCAGCCGACGGCCGAGGGCACGGCAACGGAGACGCCCGGCGGCGGCGAGGAAGTGCGGCCCGGGACCTCCGCGCCGGCCGACGCCAATCATCGCGGCGTGCGCGAGCGCGGCCACCCGATCCGTCACGTCTTCAGCCGGGCGATCCCGACCTCTCAGTGCATGGTCTGCCACATGCACCAGCCGAACATCTTCCTGAACTCCTATCTCGGCTACACGATGTGGGATTATGAATCCGACGCCGACCTGATGTGGCCGGGGCCGGAGAACCGTCTGCCGGCGCGCAACGCGGCCGAGGAGCAGCGCTTCCGCAACCAGGCCTATCCGAATCAGGAGCAGGTCCACGAAGTGCTCGACCGCAATCCCGAGGCCGCGAGCCCGCGCGGCCTGTGGGCCGACCCCGAGTTCCTGCGCGAGATTTACGACCGGGTGAACCCGCTCGCCCGCCACACCCAGTTCGCCGATTATCACGGCCATGGCTGGAACTTCCGGGCCATCCTGCGCCGCGACCGCGAGGGCAATCTGCTCGACGCCGAGGGCGCAGTCATCCCGCCAGGCGACCCCGACACCTTCCGCCGCGAGGGCGAGGGCCTGTTCGTGCCGGTCGGCGTCAACCCCGGCCGATCGGTCCACATGATGGACATCCATGCCGAGCGCGGCCTGCAATGCGCCGACTGCCATTTCGCGCAGGACGCGCATGGCAACGGCTTCATCTATGGCGAGGTCGCGAATGCGATCGAGATCGGCTGCCGCGACTGCCACGGCACGTCGCGCGAATTCGCCAATCTGCGCACCTCAGGCCCTGCCGCGCCGCCCAACGGCACCAATCTGGAGCTGATCCGCAACGAGGACGGCCGCCGCCGCTTCGAGTGGATGGAGCGCGACGGCCGGCGCGTCCTGATCCAGCGCTCGATCGTCGATCCGAACCTCGAATGGGAGGTCAGCCAGGTTCGTGACAGCACCGACGCCAGCCTGCCTCCCTGCGAGGCGCGCGGCGATCAGGCCACGCCGGGGCCCTGCTTCAACATCCGCTCGGCGCGCGCCAAGTTGATGTCGCGCACCGGCGCCGAGACCGGCCGATACGTGTTCGGCGCGGGCGTGCCGCAGAACGAACTCGCCCACCCGGACAACGAGATGGCCTGCTTCACCTGCCACTTGTCATGGACGACGAGCTGCGCCGGCTGCCACCTGCCGATCGAGGCCAACAACCGCACCGTCATCCAGCATTATGAGGGCGAGGAGACGCGCAACTTCGCGACCTACAATCCGCAGGTCGCGCGCGACGACATGTTCCAGCTCGGCCGTCATCAGACCACCAAGGACAATATCATCGCGCCGATCCGCTCAACCTCGGCGCTCGTCCTCTCATCGACCAACGTCAATCGCGAGCGGATCTACGTCCAGCAGCCGCCGATCGCCGCCTCCGGTTTCTCGAGCCAGGCATTCGCGCCACACTTCCCGCACACCGTCCGCCGGACGGAGACGAAGCAGTGCACCGACTGCCACGTCAGCCAGGCCAACGACAACAATGCGATCATGGCGCAGCTGTTGCTGCACGGGACGAACTTCGTGAATTTCGTCGGCATGCACGCCTGGGCCGGCATGCAATCGGGCTTCCAGGCGACGCGGGTGACCGAATGGGACGAGCCGCAGGCGGTGATCGGTTCGTACCTGCACCGCTACGCCTATCCAGATTTCTACCGGATGCATATCGACCGGAATCGGCGTGAATTGATCAACTGGACGCGCGGCGAGAACTTCGACGAGAACTTCTCCGGTGAGACCCGGCATCGCGAGGAGTTCGCCAATGTCGTGCAGGGGACGCCCGACGCGGTCCGCTGCCTGCAGGCGCGCGGCGAATATATGTTCGTGGCGCAAGGCCGAGGCGGCTTCATGGCCTACGACATCGCCTCGATCGGCAACAAGGGCCTGTCGGAGCGGATCCTGACCGGGCCCTTCTCGCCGCTCGGCCACAACACCCGCGTCGGATCGCGCAACGCGACCTGCGTCGCGCTGCCCACGAACCAGCCGATCCGGCCCGACCGCAACGACGCGATGGCGGAGACCGCCCGGCCGCAGCCGGACGGAACGACGGTCAGCCTGCTTGCAGAGAATCAGGAGCAGCGCTTCCATGCCATCTATAACTATGCGGTGGTGACGGACTCCGAGGAGGGCATGTACCTCGTCAACGTCAACACGATGGCGGACGGCGAGCCCCGCAACAACTTCCTGCGCCGCGCGGTGACCTGGAACGAGAATGGCGTCCTCGCCGGCGCCCGCCACGTCACTCTGGCCGGCCACTATGCCTATATCATCGCCAATGCCGGGCTGGTCGTGGTCGATCTCGACAACCCGCTGCAGCCGCGGCTGGTGACGACCGTACCGCTGACCGACGGCCGCGCCTCGGCACTCCAGTTCCGCTACCTCTGGGTGACGAGTGCCGAGGGCCTCCAGCTCTTCGACGTCACCAACATGGAGCAACCGGTGGCGGTGCCCGAGGCGACGGTCCGGCTGGCCGACGCCCGCCGCGTCTATCTCGCCCGCACCTATGCCTATGTCGCCGCGGGCGCCGACGGGCTGGTGATCGTTAACATCACCCGGCCGACCCAGCCGGCGATCTTCTGGCGCGTGAACGCCGAGAATATGGCGAGCGTCTGGAACGGCCAGACGCCGGACACGCAGGACGTCGTCGTCGCCTCCACCAATGCTTCGCTCTTCGCCTATGTCGCGGACGGGCGGAACGGCGTGCGCGTGCTCCAGCTCACTGCGCCGGACACGCAGCCCGGCTTCTACGGCTTCAGCCCAAGGCCGGTGCCGCAGCTGATCGCCTGGGCGCGCACCCCTTCGCCTGCGCTGGCGATGTCGAAGGGCCTCGACCGCGACCGCGCGGTGGACGAGACCGGCGGCCAGATCGCGGTCTTCGGCCGGCTCGGCTCGCGGCCGTTCAACCGGACCGAGATGCAGCGCATGTACATGAACAGCCGCGGCCTGCCCTATCAAGTGCAGGACAGCGGGACGATGGACGACTGGGTCGGGCCGAGGATCGCGGCGCGGTAGGGCGCGTCCGCCAGCAGCAAGCTAAGTCCGGTTTCAGTGAGATGACGCGCCGAAAGGAGCGCGCCAGGAGCTAGCTCTTCTTCTCCGCCGCCAGCATTCTCACCAGCGGCTGCAACTCCGGCGTAAAGCTCGCCAGCACCTCGTCGTCCTCGGCGGTGACGAGGTGGCTGATCAAATTGCGGCCGTTCCACCAGTGGAGCGCGAAATAGGGGTGATCGGCGATGATCATCGGCCGGCCGTCCGGCGCGTCCGGATCGATCGGCGTCAGATCGAGCGCGACCTGCGGCGCGGTGGAGGGGCAGACGATCAGACTGTGACCGGCGAACATGCTCGTGATCGGCCGGTGGACGTGGCCGGCGATCATGCCGACGATGTTCGGCCGCCCGACGAGCACGTCGTGCAGGCGGGCGATCCAGGGCGCGTCCGGTCGCTCGGTCAGCCAGTCGATGCCGGTGTCGATCGGCGGATGGTGGAGGGCGATCAAAGTCGGCCGCTCGGGCGCGGCGTCGAGCCGCTCGGCCAGCCAGGCGGCGCGCGTCTCGCAGAAGGCGCCGCCGTGCCGCCCCTCCTCCAGCGTGTCGAGCATCAGGATGCGCAGCGGCCCGGCGTCGATCTCATATTGGATGAAGCCGTCGACCGTTCCGGTCCCGGGAAAGCGGGCGAGGAAGGGCGCGCGGCTGTCGTGATTGCCCATCATCGGCCAGGCCGGGAAGGGCAGCACGTCGATCGCATCGGCGTAGCGATCATAGGACACGCCGTCGTCGCCATTGTCGGCGATATCGCCGGTAACGAGCAGCAGATCCGGCGTCGGATGGAGGACACAGAGCGCCGCCAGCGTCCGGTCCAGCCGCTGGCGGTTGAACTCGTCCGGATCGTCGGGGTCGAATCCCAAATGGAGATCGGTGATCTGGGCGATCAGCATCCGGTCATCGCGTTCTCGGAGCGACCCCTCCGCCCGCCGGCGGTTGCGGCTGCGCGCGGACCACCGTCGTCGTCCAGCGCCGCCCGCGCACCTGCTGACGGAGCAGCTGCGACGGAACGCCCTCGTCCATATGGTAATCGTGGCACATCGCGCAGCTCGACGGCACCGGCAGCCGGGTCGTCTCGCCGCCATGACAATCGCGGCAGCTGGCGACGTTCGGGATCATCAGATCGGTCGCGTCGTTCGAGGCGTTGGCGGTGTGGCAGCTGAGGCAGGCCTGCGATCCGCCGATCATCGCGTGGCCGGGACGCTGCGCATTCTGGTGCGGCCGGTGATCGAACCAGCCGTGCAGCATGTAGCGGACCGGGAAGGCGACCGGGCGGATCTGATAATTGAAGCCCGCGGGCGGCACCTGCACCTGGTGACATTCGCCGCAGGCGCCGTCGGGCGTGAACGCCTGGCGCACCGAGGCAATTGCTCGCGGCGTCGCCTCGGAGCGGGCGCGGGCGAACTGGATCGCGGCGCGGATCTGGTTGACGTCGCCAGGCCGGGCGCGCGGCCCGCCGCCCAGATCCTCGGACACGCGATTGCCGCGGGCGAAGGAGAGGATGTCGGCGACCACCTGCCGCGGCTCGCCATGGCGCAGGGTGCGCACGACGCCACCGATCGTCTCGAAAGCGAGGCTGTGGCACATGCCGCAATCCGCCTCCATGTCGACCGGCTGGAAGCGCGTCCCGTCCGGTGTCGGCGTGTGGCAATCGCGACATTCGAGCTGCTGGCCAAAGCCATATTGCGCGCTCAGCCGCCGGCCCATCTGGGCGACGCCGCCGGTGGCGTTGAGATGGAGGGCGTGCGGGAAGCGCAAATTGCTCATCTCGCGCGGGCGGCGGTCGAGCGAGGCGCGCTGGGTGACCGGCGTGTCGCCGTCCCAGCGGACCAGCACCGACGGCTGGAACTCGGGGTGCTGGGTCTCGAAGTTCGAGGCGTCGGCGAGTCGCGTGTCGGGCAACCGGCCATTGAGATCGGTGTGGCAATCGGAGCAGAATTGCTGCGCGGTCGGCAGCATCTGCGCCGCGCCCTCATGCTCGGTATGGCACTCGACGCAGCGGCCCGGCGTCTGGCCGAAGACATTGGCGACGGCGCTCTGGAAGCGCGCCCAGGTCCCGAGCTGCGGCCCGGCCTGCTGCATCCGGTTCAGATCGGCATGGTTATGAACCTGGGTGTGGCAGGAGGTGCAGGAGGTGTCGCGCACCGCTTGGAACGGCCGCGCGTGGCAGGCGGTGCAATTGTTCTCGAGACTGGCATGGCCGCGCGAAAGCGGACCGCTGCTCCACAAGCGATCGGCGTGATAACCGGACGCGACCTGCTGCGGATCGCCGCCGCTCTGCGACCAATAGGACCAGATCGGCCAGGCGAGGAACAGGCCGAAGACCAGGACGGCGAGCGTCCAGGCGATGGCGCGCTTGCCGGGCAAAGTCGTGGCGAGCGCGAAGCGGCGGGTGTCGAACTTCTCCTCGTCGGCATCAGTATCGGCGCGGGCGACGTCGATCGCGACGTCCTCCGATCCCATCTCGGCGCCGAGGACGCGCAGCAGGAACGGGCCAACCTTGATCGTGCCGCCGGTCGTCGTGCTGATCTGGCCGCCCTGGGTGGTGACGCCGTCGATCTCGATGCTCAGCCCGGCCTCGGCCGACACGCCGATCTGGGTCGCCGAAATCTGCTCCAGTGTCGCGTGGTGGAGCGCGACGGCGAGATCGTTGAGGACGATGTCGTTGCCGGGATCGCGGCCGACCTTGATCAGGTCGTCGCGGACGCGCGAGGTGCGCACGATCTCGCGCCCTTCGGCGCTGAGGCTGATATTCCGAAGGAGGAATGCCATTCGCGCCGCCCCCTACCAGTAGAAGAACACGGAGATGATGTGCGCGAACAGCGCGGCGATCAACACGAAGGTGAGTGGCACATGGACGAATAGCCACACTTCGAGCAATCCGCGCCGCTGGATATAGCCGCGCAGCCGCGACAGCGCCGCGGCCTTCTTCTCGAGCAGCTCGACGACCTGCTCGACCGCGGGCTGCTGCTTGACCGGCACCTCCTCCAGGCGATCGCGCATGTAGGCGAGCGCCGCGCGGTTGGGATCGTTCGGATAATTGCCGGTCAGCCGCCGCCAGGCGCTGCCGCCGAACGGGTCCTGACCCAGTGAGCCCACGACGACGGCGCTGTCGGAGTCCGAGAGCGGCTGGGCGGCGTGCTGGAGCTGCTTGTCGAGCTGGCTGACCGCGCCGATCATCTGCGGGCCGGTCATCTCCGAGCGGCTGTCGCTGAGCCCTTGCGGCAGGATCGCATAGACCGAGATGCCGTAAATGCCGGAGATGATGACCAGCATCATCAGCACCCAAGCGAGGGTGTGGACATTCCAGCCAAGCTGGAAGCCGGTGTGCAGCGTGCCGATGACGATCAAAGCGAGGCCGAGATAGACATGGGCCGAGGTCCAGCCCTTCAGCGACCAGCGGCCGCGGGTCATCGCCCGCTTGCGGATGCCGAGCAAAGCCAGCCAGACGATCAGGCCAGCGCCGATCGTCCCCAAGGTGTAGCCGAGCCAGGAGCCGCCATTGTGGCGCGGCTGGACGTCGACAAGCAAATAGATGAGCAGGCAGACGAGGCAGGAGACGGCCGCGATCTTGAGCCAGCGGAAGCGCTGATAGCGCAGAAAGCTCTCATGCGCCGCCGCGTCGCTCAATACCCCCCTGTCGATCCCCCTGGTTGCCACCGCTTGCCCCCTCAGCTCAGCTGTCTTGCCCCATCTTCGCCACGGTCAGGAACTCTTCCGGCGAGACGCGGATCGCCGCGCCCGTGGGACACGCTCGCACACATGCCGGCCCTCCGTCTATCCCTGAACACATATCACATTTGATCGCCTTTTTGGGCGTTTCCGAGCTGACCTTGCCTTCGGTCCACTCCTTGTCCGGTTCGCCCGGCCCCGGACCCGACCCAAAAAACAGCCATTTCAACAGGCTAGGCTTCTTGGGCGGCGGTTTCGCCATGCGGATCACGCCGTACGGGCAGTTCCGCTGGCAATTGCCGCAGCCGATGCAGGTGTCGTTGATATAAACTTCGCCGTCCGGCCCGCGGTTGAGAGCGAGCGGCGGACAATCGGCCATGCAGTGCGGATGCTCGCAATGGCGGCAGCTCGTCGGCACATGGAGATGGGCGTAGGTCCGCCCCGCCTCGCGGTCGAGCCGCGACAGGCCTTCATGGCTGTCGGCGCACGCGCGCTCGCAATTGTCGCAGCCGATGCACAATTTCTCGTCGATGAGCAGCACGTCGGTCGCCTCGCCGATGCCGTTCTCGACCAGGAAGCCGGCGACCGAGGAATACATGTCGACCGCGCCGCCGAAGCTGTTCTTCTTCGCCTCGACATAGGAGTTGAGCTGGGTGCGCGACGACATGTCCTGCTTGAAGCGGCTGAGCAGGTCCGGCTTGCCGGTCAGCAGGGCGCGGAAGGCGTCGCCGTTGAGCTTGATGACCTCGGACTTGATCGCGGCGCGCACCGTCGCGGTGCGCCGGCCGCCCTCGATCAACGCCATCTCGCCGACATAGGAGCCGGCCGGGAGATAAGAGAGGAACACCGGTTTGCCGCCGATGCTCTTCTCGACCACCATCGAGCCCTGGCGGATGACGAAGATGTCGTAGCCCTCGCCGCCTTCCTCGATGATCGTCTGGCCGGCCCTCACCGCCTGGATCTCGGCCGTCGCCAGCACATCCTTGAGATCGTCCGGCGTCGTGCCGGGGAACATCTGGAGCAGCTGACGCTCGGTCGCGATCCGGGTGATCTCCTTCTTGGCGAAGGCGTTGGTCGCCATCAGCTTGAGCGCCGGCGTCCGCGGGATCTCGACCACGATCGAGCCTTGCGCGGCGCGCACCGTGGCGCTGCGCTTGCGGCCCGAGATCAGCCCCACTTCGCCGACGATCGAGCCCTGCATGAGCGGAATCGTCTTCGACGGGTCGTTCGGGTCGATCTCGACCGCCAGCGAGCCGTCGGCGATCGCGAACAGCGACGCGCCGGGGTCGTTGCGCTCGAACACCACCTCGCCCTCGCGATAGGCGATCGGCTCCGAATCGAGCATGAACTCGCGCATCTGCAGCATCGACAGGTCGTTGAGCACCGCGACCCTGCGGCGCATGAAGGCGAGCCATTCGGTGACGCTGCGCGCGCCCGGCAGGTTGGCGAACTTCTTCTCCAGGATCGGCTCGTCGGCAGGCTTGAGCTCGGTGTTGCCGTTGATGAACTCGACGACGTCATAGCCCTGGTTCATGCAATGCTTGATCAGCGGATAGCCGGCCAGCGCGCCGATCACGTAGATGCCGGGGACCGACGTTTCGAACTGCGGTGACAGGGACGGATAGGCGTTCTTGTCCTCGCTCGAGAAAGCGATGCCGCAATCCTCAACGAACTTGCGCGGCGGTGACGTGCCCATGCGGGCGATGATCCGGTCGCACTTGATCTTCTGCTCGCCGTCGCGCGTCTCGAGGTAGAGCCAGCCGGGGACGACCTTGGTCGGAGTCGTCTCGCACATGATGTTGACGCGGCCCTTCTTGCCCGCCTCGTTCAGCAGGTCGACATTGGCTTGCTTGGCGCGCGCGAATTCCGGGCTGCGGTTGAGAATGGTGACGGTGTTGTTCTGGGCCGGATCGGCGGCGAGGCCGAGCGCGTTCTCGATTCCCGCGTCGCCCGAGCCGATGACGGTGATATGCTCGTCGAAATATTCGCCCGGATCGTCGAGCGAATATTGGATGTGGGGCAGATCGCCGCCGTCGCAGCGCATCTTGTTGGGGTTGCCCTGGGTGCCGACGCCAAGGACGACATATTCTGCCGTGAGCGTTTCGCCATTGGTCAACGTCAGCGTGAAGGCGCCCTTCTGCCCGGTGATCTTCTTGACCTCGGCATTGCGGCGGACGTTGACCTTCCGCTCTTCCGCCTGACGATCCCAGACGCCGAGGATCGCCTCGCGCTTGCCGGCCTCGAAATCCATGTCCGAGCGCAGCACGAGCTGGCTCGGCGTCGCCATCACGTGCTTGCCCTTCTGATATTTGTAGATCGTGTCGGACAGGTGATCGGTCTTCTCGAGCAGCACATGGCTGAGCCCAAGCTGCGACGCGCGGCCGGCGGCGCTAAGGCCAGCCGGGCCCGACCCGACGACGGCGATCTTGAACGCGGACGACAAAAGCCTGCTACTCCCCGCTCCAGTCTACCAGCTTCGCCATCCCGCGCCAGACTTGACGCAGCCTTTTTTGCCGCGATGATCCGCGCCGATGGCAGCCCCCACCAAGACCGAACGGCGTTTCACGCCCGCCACCATCGCGCTCGTCGTCGCGGGGCTGCTCGCCCTGGTCGCGATCGGCATCGCCCTGTTCCGGCCCGGCGAGACGACGAGCGACGCCAACATGGCCGCGGCGGCGACGGGCAACGCGCAAGGCGCGGGCAGCATCGACGCCATGATCGCCAGCCTCCAGGGCCGGCTGCGCGAGGATCCCGACAATCACGAGCTCTGGTACATGCTCGGCCTCGCCTATCGCGATCAGGGCCAGCTTCCGCAGGCGCAGCAGGCGTTTCGCCGAGCGATGGAGCTGGCGCCGCAAAATGCCGACTACACCGCTTATGTCGCCGAGATGATGCTCCTCCAGGGCGGCCGTAATCCGCCGCCGGAAGCCGAGCGGTTGCTGCGTCGGGTGCTGGAGCTGCAACCCGGCAACCCGCAGGCGCGCTATTATCTCGCGACCCTGAAGGACATGCGCGGCGACCATCGCGGCGCGGTCGACGATCTCATTGCCCTGCTGCGCGAAGCGCCGGCCGATGCGCCGTGGGAGCCGCAGGTGCGCCAGGCGACGGAGACGATCGCGCGCCAGAACAATATCGACATCGCCAGCCGCCTGCCGCCGCGCCGCCAGCCCGAGCAATCGACCGCGACGCAGGGCATTCCCGGCCCGACGCGCGAGCAGATGGAGCAGGCGCGCAACACGCCGCCGAGCGAGCAGCAGCGGATGGCGCAGGGCATGGTCGACCGGCTCGCGGCGCGGCTGCGCCAGAATCCGCGTGACGCGGCCGGCTGGATGATGCTGATGCGCTCCTACATGGTGCAGCAGCAGCCCGATCAGGCGCGCGAGGCGCTGCGCTCCGCGCTCGCCGCCTTCTCGAACGATCCGGCGACCCAGGCACGGCTGAGGACCGCGGCACAGGAGCTCAGCATTCCCAATTCCGGCTGATCCGATGCGCTGGAGCCCGGCGAGCTGGCGCGCGCTCGAAGCGCGGCAGCAGCCCGTTTATCCCGATCCGGATGCGCTCGAAACGACACTGGCGGAGCTTGCCGGCCGGCCGCCTTTGGTCGCGCTCGCCGATGTGGATGCGCTGACGGCGCGTCTCGCCGAGGCGCAAGCCAGTCGTGCTTTTCTGCTCCAGGCCGGCGATTGCGCCGAGCGCCTGAGCGACACCCCCGCCGATACGCAGGCGATGGCCGGGTTGATCGAGAGCCTCGCCGAGGACATCGAGGGATACGAAAATTTGTCCGTCATCCGGCTCGGCCGGATCGCCGGCCAGTTCGCCAAGCCGCGATCCCAGGCGATGGAGCGCCGCGACCAGCGCGTCCTTCCCGCTTGGCGCGGCGACAGCGTCAATGACATGGCGTTCGACGCGACAGACCGCGCTCCCGATCCGGCGCGCCTGCTGGCGGGCTATGATCATGCCACGGCTTCGCTGGCCGCGCTCGGCGGCTCGCTGTTCACCTCGCATGAGGCGCTGCTGCTGCCGTTCGAACAGGCGCTCGTTCGTCATGACCCGAAGAGCGGCCGCTGGTTCGCCGGCTCCGCCCATTTCCTGTGGATCGGCGCGCGAACGCTCTTTCCCGGCTCGGCCCATGTCGAGCTGCTGCGCGGGCTGGCCAATCCGATCGGCTTGAAATGCGGTCGCGATCTGGCCCCGGACGATCTGGCGCGCATCCTCGACTGGCTCAATCCGGAGCGGGCCGCCGGCCGCATCACGTTGATCGTCAGGATGGGGAGCGAGCGGATCGCCGCCGCGCTGCCGCCCCTGCTCCGCGCCGTCCGTACCTCGGGCCATCCGGTGCTGTGGTGTTGCGATCCGCTGCACGGCAACACGATCCGCGCCGCCAACGGCGTCAAGCGCCGCGTCATGGTCCGGATCGAAGCGGAGGCGCGGGCCTTCCTCGCCATCGTCGAAAGCGAGGGCGCGCACGCCGGCGGACTTCACCTGGAGCTCACCCACCATCCCGTCGCCGAGTGTGACGGGCCGGGGAGAAGCGACGATTGCCGCGACCCTCGGCTCAACGCCGGTCAGGCGCTGTCGGTCGTGCGTCTGTTCTCGGCGACGCCGGCGCGTCGATGCGCGCCGGCGCTCGCCTGAGCGGTTAGGAAATCCGGACCGCCTCGACCCGCCGGTTGCGGCCCGAAGAGGCGGCCGTCCCCGGTAGCGGCCGCGCGAAACCGAAGCCCTGCACCTCGAGCCGGTTCTGGGCGACGCCCTGCGCGACCAGATAGTCGGCGACCGCCTGGGCGCGACGCTGCGACAACGGCTGGTTGACCGTCAATCCGCCGGCGCTGTCGGTATGGCCTTCGATCCGGAAGCGCATCGAGACCAGCTGCGGCCGGCGCATCGCTTCGGCGAACGCACGCACCTCGGCCTGGGCGGCGGGGCTCAGGTTCGACGAGCCGGGCGCGAAGGCGAGGCGCAGATTGACCCGCCCGCGCTGCTGGGTGGCGACGCGAGGCCGGAAGACCGGGCGGCGCGCGGCCGGGCGACGACGCGGCGTGGCCGGCGTGGCCCGCTGCGGCGTGGCATCGGGCCGGGCGAGCGTGAAGCCGCGCGTCGCCTCGAGCCGGCCGGTGCCAGTCTCGTCGGCCGCGGGCGCCGCCTCTTCCTGACCGCATTCGCCGGTCAGCGCACAGACATATTCGTCCGGGCTGCTGGTCGACGAAGGCTGCGACAAAGCGGCGGATGGCGCGGCAACCAGGCCGCAGAGGATGAGTGACATTCCGAACGTGCGCATAAGCCCTCCAGTGAATGGACGTGCATTTCGGTAGAGCCCGAAATCTACGTCAAACGAGGCGTGCGGACAAGGCGATTGCCGTCCGCTTCACTCCCCGCTCGAACATGCTCATAACGGCACCGATCTGAACGTTGTTTGACTGAAACGACGCTGCTAGGTTCGCGCCCACTTCGCCAATTGTTCGCTCCCGCCGGCACGAACCAACAGCATTTCAAGGGGTTCGCATGACGTTGATCCTCACCATCCGCAACCAGGAGGCGATCAAGGACGGCGTCGTCGCCGTCTTCGCGATGACCGGCGACGGCGCGATCATCGGCCGGTCCAAGAACAACGCCTGGACGCTGCCGGACCCGAGCAACGTCGTTTCGTCCCGCCATTGCGAGATTCGCAAGCTCGGCGACAGCTTCATCCTGACCGATATCAGCACCAACGGCACGTTCCTGAACGGCGCGACCGAGCGGATGACCGAGGAGCGGCTGGTCCGTCCCGGCGACGCCTTCCGGATCGGCCAATATGACATCCTCGCCTCGTTCGGCGAGATCGCGGCGCCCGCGCCGCCGGAGCCGGTTGCCGCTGCGCCGGTGCCGGACCCGGAGCCGGTTGCAGCCCCGGTGGCCGAGACTCCTGCGCCTGAGCCTGTCCCGGCAGCGCCGGAGCCCGAACCGGAGCCCGTAGCCGCGGCGCCGATCACGACACCGCCGGCAGCGCCGCCGGTTCCAGCCGACGCGGATGGCTGGATCGGCGACGATTCCGAACCGGTCGCCGCGCCCGCGCCCGAGCCGGAGGCCGTAGCAGCGCCGCCAGCGCCCGAAGCGCCGCCGCCTGCACCGGAAGCGCCGCCCGTTGCCGAGGCTCCTCCGCCCGCGCCGGAAGCGCCGCCTGCGCCGCCGGCCGTGGAAGCGCCTGCCGCTCCGCCGCCCACGCCTGAGCCACCGGCCGCCCCTCCCGCGCCGCCGCCGCTGGTGGCGGCTGAAGCGCCTCCCGCTCCGCCGGCCGAAGCCGCGCCTGCTGAAGCCGCGCCAGCCGGGCAAGCGGAGGAACAGGTTCCCGAGAACGTCACCGTGATGTGGAACGAACTCGCCGACGTGAACAAGGTCGACTGGGCCCGCGGCGGCATCGGCGACGGCGGGGCAGCGCCGGCCGCACCCGTCTCCACCGCGCCGGGCGACGATCCGGCCCGGGCGCTGATCGCGGCGGTCGCGCTGACCGAGGCCGAGGTCAAGCCGACGCCGGAGCTGGTCGGCAAGGCCGGCGCGCTGCTGCGGCGGCTGATCTCGGGCCTGATCGTGATGGTCGAGGCGCGCGCCCGGGCGAAGGCGCAGATGGGCGCGGAGACGACCCAGCTCCAGCTCGACGGCAACAACCCGCTGAAGTTCGCCCGCTCACCAGAAGGCGCGCTGGCCCAGCTGCTCAATCCGCCGACGAGCGGCTTCCTCGACGCCGAGAAGGCGGTCGACGACGCCTATCTCGACCTACAATCGCACCAGATCGCGACGCTGGCGGCGATCCCGAACGCGCTGCGCTCCACCCTGGATCGCTTCTCGCCCGGCTCGATCCGCCGCCGCGCCGCCGCCGCCGGAGTCCTCGGCCGCCTCCTCCCCGCGCTCCACGACGCGGCGCTCTGGCGCAATTACGAGCGCGAATATGTGAAGGTGAAGAACGAATCCGACGAGGCCTTCATGGAGGTGTTCTCGAAGGAGTTCCGCAAGGCCTATGAGCGCCAGCTGCAGGACGGGTTCGGCAAGGAATAGGCGGCCGACCCGGCCTTTTATCGCGTCGGCTGCCCGAATTCCGGCCTGGCCGGCCGCTGGCCATCGCGGACGCGGTTGATGCTTTCGTACCAGACCATCTCGACCCGCCAGCCGCGCTCCGCCGCCATCGACAGGAATTGCTGCTGCCAGGTTGGGCCGCGGGCGCCGACCTGGGGGGCGACGACCTCCTGCGGGAACGGGCCCTGGCCGCTGATCAGGATGATGCCCGACCAGCCCTCATGATCGGCGTCGATCAGCAGCTGGTAGCGGTCGCCGCCCAGATCGGTGATCGGCACGCCATTGCGCGAGCTCGCCAGCCGGGCGTCGAAATCGGCGCGGTCCGGCACGGTATATTCGATCATGCCGTTGGGCTCGATGCCCATCAAAGCGAAATCGCCCTGGAGGTTGCCGAAGTTGAAGTTGACCGTCGCGCGCGACGCGTCCCGGCCGGCATAAGCGGCGCCGGGCGGCTGGGGGGTCATCTCGAACCTGAGCTGCGGCACCGAGAGGTGGAAGTCGCCAGTCGCGCGGACCTGGCGATAGGTGTCGAGCGCCGCGCAGCCGGCCTGGGTGATCGGCGCCACGTCGCCGAAATCGACCGTGCCGTTGGCGATCCCGGCGCGCTGGAGGGCCTGCTGGAGCTCGCCCCGCGCCGCGCTCTCATCGCCGGCGACGCCGCGCACCGCGACGCGGACCCCGCTCGCGCCGCCGGTCACATCGCCGACGTCGAGCCAGGTGCAGGTGACCGAGGGCAAAGCCGAATTGATCGCGGCGCGGGCCGCTTCGACCGGATTGCTCGGCGGTGGTGGCGGCGGCGCGATCTGATTGCCTTGCTGGCTATTGCCGGTCCCCGTGCCGAAGCCGAAGCCGCTCAGCCCGCCGTCGCGCATCAGATACCAGGCGCCGCCGCCGAGCGCGAGCGCCGCGGCAAGGAGGCCGCCGACCAGCAAGCCCTTTGACGAACCGCCGCCGCCCGCGGGGGTGCCCGGAACCACGGTGCCCGGCAGTAGATCGGGCTGCGACACCGGCATCGACATCGGCGGCGTGGTCGGCGGGATGTAGCCCGCGCCGCCGCCGGCCATCGCGATGACCTCATCCATCGAGCGCAGCCGGTCCTTGGGATCGGGCCGCAGCATCGCCTCCAGCACGCCGCGCAACTCGCCCGGCACCGACGTCAGGTCAGGGCCCTTGCGGCGCTTGTCGATCGCGTCGACCAGCGAGCCGGACATGTTGACCGCCTTGCCGTTCGCAACCGCGAGGATCACCAGCGCCAGGCTGTAGACGTCGCTCCACGGGCCGACCTCGCGGCCGAAATCGCCGAGCTGCTCGGGCGCGACATAGTTCAATTTACCGGCGAAGCCGTCGCCGACGATCGTCGCCGACGAGGATTCGAGATCCTTGGCGATGCCGAAATCGATGACCTTGGCCTGGTGGACGTCGCCGCCGGGGAGCAGGATGTTGTCCGGCGAGATGTCGCGATGGACGGCGCCGAGCTTGTGAGCCGCGCCGAGCCCCGAGGCGAGGCGGCGCAACAGGTTGCGCAGCTCGTCGGCGCCGCGCGGCACGCTGCCCAGCGTGTCGCCCAAATTCACGCCCTCGATGAATTCGGTGACGATGTAGAGCACGCCGAGCTGAGGCTCCTGCGCCAGCACCCGGTAGGAGACGAGCGCCTCGTGCTGGAGTTTGGTGAGCGTCCGCGCTTCCTTGCGGAACATGGCGACGACCTTTTCGTCGGCCGCCATCTGCGGCAGCATCACCTTGATCGCGACCTTCTCGTCGGTGTTGACGTTGCAGCCCTCGAACACCTCGCCCATGCCGCCGCGGGCGAGGAAGCGCTTCACCTCGAAAATGTGGTTGAGGACGTCGCCGACTTGAATCTTCTGCGCCTCGCGCGCGACGAACGGACCGGTCGTGCCGCTGGCCGTGCCGCTGGATGGCGGCGGCGCGTCCTCGGCCGCGATTTCGCGCGGGACGGGCGGCGTCGTCTGAGGCGGCGTGGTCGAAGGGGGTGGTTCGGCGGCCGGCGGCAGCGGGGGAAGCCCGGCGATCACCGTGGCCGGCTCCTCGCTTCCGCCCGCATCGGGGACCGGCGGCATGGCGACCACGGTCGCGGCCTCCGGCTCGTCGCGCGGCGTCGGCATCGGCGGCATCGGCACGGAACTGCCGGCGATGACGGTGGCCGGCTCGGCCTCGTCGCGCGCGTCGCGCGGCACCGGTGGCATCGGAATGGACGATTCGGCCTGCTCGTCCGGCTCGCCCTTCTTTTTCTTCGCGCCCTTCTTCTGCTTCACCGGTTCGGAGCGCTCCGTCTTCTCCTCGGGCTCCACTTCGGCGGCTGGCGGCGGCGCCCCGACGACTTCGCTGTCGCCGACGAAGCCGCCATCGGCGGGAGGCACCGGCGGCATCGCTCCGCCGGACGGCACGAACACCGTTCGCTCGTCGCCGGCATCCGGGCGCTTGTCGTTCTTGTCGTCGCTCATGCGTTCACCGAATCCGGAAGAGAGAGAATGGTCGCCTCGGTCGCCGAGACCGCGATGACCGTGACGTTGTCGGGCGCGCCGTTGGCAAGGGTGATCTCGACGAGATCGGCCGAGGCCTCGTCGGGTGTGCTCTGCGCCAGCAGCCGGGTGATGTCGCTCTTGTCGACATAGCCGTGCAGGCCGTCGCTGCAGAGCAGAAAGGTGTCACCGGGCTCGACATCGCCGCTGGCGCGGTCGATCTGCACATCGTCGCGCACCCCGACGGCGCGCGACAATATGTGACCCATCGGATGGTTCTCCGCATCCTCCGGCCGCATGATGCCGCGATCGACCATTTCCTGCACCTGGCTGTGATCGCGGCTGAGCTGGATCAGCGCGCCGCCGCGCAGCACATAGGCGCGGCTGTCGCCGACCCAGAGGATGGCATAGCGCGCGCCGTGGACGAGCAGCGACACCACGGTCGATCCCATTTGCCGGCTGCGAACCCGCGCTTCGGCGACGATCTTGCGGTTGGCGTCGGCGATCGCGCCCTCGATCGCGTCCTGCGCGGCGTCGAAATCATCGGGCAGCTCGAGCGCATCGAGCGCCTTGACGATCTCGCCCGACGCCCATTCGCCGCCTTCATGGCCGCCCATGCCGTCGGCCACGGCCCACAGGCCCTGCCGCTCGCGGGCGCAGAAGCTGTCCTCATTATGGTCGCGCACGCGCCCTTCGTGAGTCAGCGCCGCGCTCTCGATGCGGAATGGCGCGAAGGTCACCGCGCGGTCTCGCCCGGAATTGCCATGCCGTCCCCTCGGTGCCAAGCTCGGCGCCGTTAAAGCACAGCTTCCCGCGGCGATAAAGCGGCACTTCCCATCCGCCGTCGGCCTCGGCTAGACAACCGCCTCCAATATCAACCGACAGGATCCGGCATGAAACTCGCTACCGCCCTTCTCGCCACCACCGCCGTCATCGCGCTTGCCGGCTGCAACAGCACCGCGGGCAACAACAGCACCGCCGCCAACATGACCGCCACCAACGCCACCGCGCCTGCGATGCCTGCCGGAAACGGCGCGATGCCCGCGGGCAACGACATGGGCGGCGGCAACGGCGCCAAGCCGGCCGACCAGCCGGCCGGCGACGAGAATATGATGATGGAGGAAGACGGCGCGGACATGAACGCCACCCGCTAATATATCCTGCGATGCGCCCGGCCGACGCGCCGGGCGCATGCTTGACAGTGGCGATGCGCTCTCTATGTCGGCGCCTCGCCTGCGCTGGCCCCTTCGTCTAGCGGTCAGGACGTCGCCCTCTCACGGCGAAAACACGGGTTCGATTCCCGTAGGGGTCACCAGCGCCGCCTCCCTTGTTCCGTTCCGCCGCCCCCGACCCGACTTTTGCGGGGATGGACTCGCGGCGCTGGGGCGCGGACACTGCGCCCAATCCGGGGAGAGGCGCGTGAAGCTCAGACTTGCATCGTCGGCCGTCGCGCTCGCGCTCATGATCGGCGCGGGCCATGCGGTGGCGCAGGACCCCGACGCCGACGCGCGCTTCGAACGACTGAAGGCGGAACGGGCGGCCGAGGCGGCCCGGCAAAGCGAGGCGCAGCAGCGTTACGAGCAGGGCGTGCGCGACGCCGAAGCGGCGCGGCAGCGCTACGAGGCCGATCTGGCGCGGCACAACCAGGAAGTGCAGCGGGCTGAGGAGGCTGAGGCCGACTATCAACGACGGCGCGCCAACTATGACGCCCGCACCGGCCAAGCCGCCGCTGCCCCTCCACGCGCCGAACGCGGGCGCGAGTCGCGCCAGGCGCGCAACATCAACGAACAATGCCAGCGGCGCGCGCGCAATCGCGGCCGATTGATCGGCGGCCTCGTCGGCGGCGTCGCGGGCGGACTGGCCGGACGCGGCCGCAACCCGGCCGCCGCGCTCGCCACCGCCTTGCCGGTGTCGCTGCTGCTCGGCGAGGCGATTTCCCGGCTGCTCGACTGCCGCGAGCAGGAGCAGGCGGCGGAAGCGACCGAGCAAGTGGTTCAGCAGGCGGCGCAGCAGGCCGAGGCGCCGGGCGCGCAGCGCGGCGTCGGCGCGACCGTTCCCTGGACCAGCGAGACGCGGCCCGGCGTGACCGGCTCGTCGACCGTCACCGCCCTTCAGACCGAGCCGGGCGGCGGCGAGTGCATGACCGTCACCGACATCATCATCGTCGACGGGCAAGAGACTCGCGCACCGAAGCGGATGTGTCGCCGGCCGCCCTCGCAGCGCTTCGTTCGGGTCTGAGCGCTTTTCGCTAAACCTGGATCAATTCAATGGCTTGGGAAAAGCGCCAGGATAAAATCAACTGGAATAGTAGAGAATCGCTTTACTCCCTCCGAATCATCCCATAAACGGATCGCTTCGCCGGCAGATCCGGAGGCGCGAGCCCAAAGGGCGCGGCGGCGAATGACCAACCTCGCATATCATTCGAAGGGAACATCATGAAGAAGATCGCTCTCTCGCTGGTCGCTCTGTCCGCGCTCAGCCTCGCCGCTTGCGGCGGCAACACCACCCACTCGGCCACCAACAACCTGGCCGCCGACGCGCAGAACGCGATCAACCAGGCGAACAGCGACATCGCCAACGCCTCGGCGACGGCGAGCAACGCGCTCGACACGCAGATGAACGCCGTCGCCAACGCGACCGACGCTGCCCAGGACGCCGTCGCCAACGCGACCGCGGCTGCGGGCAATGCGGCTCAGAACGCGGCGCGCTAAGCTTCGCTTTCGAGGAATGAATGAAGGGTCGCGCGCCTCAGGGTGCGCGGCCCTTTTTCTTTGCGCGGTGCCGGGCTAGCGTCGTTGCATGGCTCGACGGACCATTTTCCTTGTCCTCGTCACGCTGGCACTCGCCGCCTGCGGGGGTGGCGAGGAGCGGCGCGGCGGGCTCTCGGCCGACGAGGAGCGGCGGCTCGACAACGCCGCGAAGATGCTCGACGACAACATGGTATTTGATCCCTCGCCCGAGGCATTTAACGAGGGCGCCCCAGTGCCGCCAAGCGGCAACCGCCAGTAGCTCAAAGAGAAAAGGCCGGAGAGTTTCCTCCCCGGCCCTTCCCTATTTCGACTGAGCGTCGGACTTAAAAGTCCATACCGCCCATGCCGCCCATTCCGCCGCCGCCCGGCATTCCGCCGGCCGAAGCCTTGTCCTCGGGCGCTTCGCTCACCGCCGCTTCGGTGGTGATGAGAAGGCCCGCGACCGAGGCCGCGTCCTGGAGCGCGGTACGGACGACCTTGGTCGGGTCGATCACGCCGGCGGTGACGAGGTTCTCGTAGGTGTCAGTCTGGGCGTTGAAGCCCATCGTCTCGTCATTACCGTCGATCAGCTTGCCGGCCACGACCGCACCGTCGGCGCCAGCATTCTCGGCGATCTGGCGGATCGGCGACTGCAAGGCACGGCGGATGATGTCGATGCCGCGGGTCTGATCGTCATTGACGCCGGTCAGGCCCTGCAGCGCCTTGGTGGCGTAGAGCAAAGCAACGCCGCCACCGGGGACGATGCCTTCCTCGACCGCGGCGCGGGTCGCGTGAAGCGCGTCGTCGACGCGATCCTTGCGCTCCTTGACCTCGATCTCGGACGAACCGCCGACCTTGATCACCGCGACACCGCCGGCGAGCTTGGCGAGGCGCTCCTGGAGCTTCTCCTTGTCATAGTCGCTGTTGGTGTTCTCGATCTGCTGGCGGATCGCGTCGGTGCGGCCCTTGATCGCCTCATGATCGCCGGCACCATCGACGATCGTCGTGTTGTCCTTGTCGATCGTGACGCGCTTGGCCGAGCCGAGCATGCCGATAGTGACGCTCTCGAGCTTGATGCCGAGATCCTCGGAGATCATCTCGCCCTTCGTCAGGATCGCGATGTCCTCGAGCATCGCTTTGCGGCGATCGCCGAAGCCCGGCGCCTTGACGGCCGCGACCTTGAGTCCGCCGCGCAGCTTGTTGACGACCAGGGTGGCGAGCGCCTCGCCCTCGATATCCTCGGCGATGATCAGCAGCGGACGGCCCGACTGGACGACCGCTTCCAGGATCGGAAGCATCGCCTGCAGGTTCGACAGCTTCTTCTCATGGATGAGGATGTAGGGATCGGTGAGCTCGACCGACATCTTCTCGGGGTTGGTGATGAAGTAGGGGCTCAGATAGCCGCGGTCGAACTGCATGCCTTCGACGACGTCGAGCTCGAACTCGAGACCCTTCGCTTCTTCGACGGTGATCACGCCTTCCTTGCCGACCTTCTCCATCGCCTCGGCGATCTTCTCGCCGACGACGGTGTCGCCATTGGCCGAGATGATGCCGACCTGGGCGATCTCGTTGGAGCCGGAAACCGGCTTCGAGCGCGCCTTGAGATCCTCGACGACCTTGGTGACGGCAAGATCGATGCCGCGCTTCAGGTCCATCGGGTTCATGCCGGCCGCGACCGACTTCATGCCCTCGCGGACGATCGACTGGGCGAGAACGGTGGCGGTGGTGGTGCCGTCGCCGGCCATGTCATTGGTCTTCGACGCGACCTCGCGCAGCATCTGCGCGCCCATATTCTCGAACTTGTCCTTGAGCTCGATCTCCTTGGCGACGGTGACGCCGTCCTTGGTGATCCGAGGAGCGCCGAAGCTCTTGTCGAGGACGACGTTGCGGCCCTTGGGGCCCAGGGTGACCTTCACCGCGTCGGCGAGGATGTCGACGCCGCGCATGATGCGCTCACGGGCGTCACGCGAAAAGCGTACGTCTTTCGCTGCCATGTCTGAAATTCCTTATTCTACGGTTGCGTGAGAGAGGGTCAGCCGACAATCCCGAGGATGTCGCTTTCCTTCATGATGATCAGATCCTCACCGTCGATCTTGACCTCGGTGCCGGACCATTTGCCGAACAGGATCTTGTCGCCGGCCTTCACTTCGAGCGGGTGGATTTCACCGGCCTCGTTGCGGGCGCCGGTGCCGACCGAGACGACCTCGCCCTCCTGCGGCTTTTCCTTGGCGGTTTCGGGGATGATGATCCCGCCCGAGGTCTTTTCCTCGGCCTCGACGCGGCGGACGAGCACGCGATCGTGCAACGGACGAAAATTCATAGGTTTCAACCTTTCCTGTCAGTCATGCGAATGGCTGTTAGCACTCGCGGACCGCGAGTGCCAATGCGCGCCGATTTAGGCACTCGTCGTGACAGGTCAAGGACAGCGTGAGTAAGAATCGACACCCGGTTCGCTGGCGGCGACGCGATGCGCGCCACCGCGCCCGTTGCCGCTTCCCCGTCGGCTCCCTAAGTCAGGCCGGCGGGACGGCAATAAGGGCGACGGGTGATGAGCTTCGCAGGCAAGGTCTGGCGGTTCCTGGTCGGGATCAAGGACGCGCTCGTCCTGCTCTTCATGCTGATCTTCTTCGGCTTGATGTACGCGATCCTGTCGGCCAGCCCCTATGGCGACAGCGCCCATTCGGGCGCGCTCAGGCTCGACCTCAAGGGCGCGATCGTCGAGCAGCCGGCGCGGCGCGGCGCGTTCGACGCGATCGGCGGCACGCCGCTGACCCGCGAATATCGCCTCGCCCAGCTGATCCGATCGATCGATACGGCGGCAGCGAGCGACCGGATCAACGCGATCGCGCTCGATCTCGACAGCTTCACCGGCGGCGGCCAGGCCGCGATCACCGATGTCGGCGCGGCGCTCGACCGGGCGCGGCGGGCGGGCAAGCGCGTCGTCGCTTTCGCCACCGGCTATGGCGACGACGCCTATCAGCTCGCCGCCCATGCAGACGAAATCTGGCTCGATCCGCTGGGCGCGGTGCTGATCACCGGGCCGGGCGGCGCCAATCTCTATTATGCGCGACTGCTCGAGCGGCTGGGGATCACGGCCAACGTCTATCGGGTCGGCGCCTACAAGTCGGCGGTCGAGCCCTACACCCGCAACGACATGTCGCCGGAATCGCGCCAGCAGAGCGAGGCATTGAACGCCGCGCTGTGGCAGAACTGGCAGCAGAATGTGGCTCAGGCGCGCCCGCGCGCCCAGCTCGCCCCTTACATCGCCGACACCAACCGCTTCGTCCAGGCGGCCGGCGGCAACATGGCGCGGGCCGCGCTCGACGCCGGCCTGGTCGATCATCTCGGCGACCGGATCACCTTCGGCCGGCGGATGGCGGAGCTTTCCGGCAGCGATCAGGAGAATGTGCCGGGCAGCTACCGCGCCGTCCATCTCGACGCCTGGGCCGCCGACAATCCGGCGAGCGACAATAGCGGCCAGGTCGGCGTGCTGACCGTCGCCGGCACGATCGTCGACGGCCGCGCCGCGCCGGGCACCGCCGGCGCGGAGACGATCGTCGCCAATCTGGAACGGGGCCTGCGCGAGCGGACATTGAGCGCGCTGGTGGTGCGGATCGATTCGGGCGGCGGATCGACCTTCGCCTCCGAGCGCATCCGGCGTGCGATCGAGCAGGTCCGCGCCCGGGGCATCCCGGTCGTCATCTCGATGGGCAATGTCGCGGCTTCGGGCGGCTATTGGATCGCGACCGCGGGCGACGCGATTTTCGCCGAGCCGGCGACGATCACCGGATCGATCGGCGTGTTCGGCGTGCTGCCGAGCTTCGAGGGCGCATTGCAGCGGCTCGGGGTCGGCGCCGACGGGACCCGGACGACGCCGCTGTCGGGCGAGCCGGACATACTGCGCGGCCCGTCACCGCAGGCCGATCAATTGCTCCAGACCGGCGTGGAGAGCACCTATCGCCGCTTCGTCGCGCTCGTTTCGCGCGCCCGGCGGCTGCCGCCCCGCCGGGTGCACGAGATCGCGCAGGGCCGGGTGTGGGACGGCGGCTCGGCCCGGCAGCTCGGGCTGGTCGACCGGTTCGGCAATCTCGACGACGCGATCGCCGAGGCGGCGCGGCGGGCCAACCTAGAGGGCGCGGCGGCGCGTGCCGTCTTCCTCGAGCCCGAGCCCGGCTTCTGGGCAAGCCTATTCCAGGGCGTCGCGGAGGGCGAGGATGAAAGCCAGCAGGCGCAGGGCGGTTTCGCGCGGCTGGCTCAGCGGCCGGAAGCGATGATCGCGCGGGCGATGAGCGATGCGCAGAGCCTGCTCGCCGGCCCGGCGATCCAGGCGCGCTGCCTGGAATGCCCACCGGTCGCCCCGCCCCGCATGCCGGCGAGGGCGGTCGAGGGGTCGTGGTTCAGCCAGCTGATCGCTCTGGTCTGGCGGTGAGGATCAGGTTGGCGGCGGCGTCAGACGCGGCCGCGATCGCGGCGCTCTATGCACCCTTTGTGACTGACAGCGCCGCCTCGTTCGAAGGCAGGGCGCCGGATGCGACGGAGATGGGAGAACGGATCGCCAAGGGCGGCGATCTCTATCCCTGGCTGGTCGCCGAGGGCGAAGCCGGTGTGCTGCTCGGCTACGCTTATGCGACCGCCTTCCGCCCACGCCATGCCTACCGCTTCTCGGTCGAGACGTCGGTCTATGTCCAGCCAGACGGGCAGCGGCAGGGAATCGGCGGCGCGCTTTACGGCGCGCTTCTGCCCCTCTTGGAGGCGCAGGGCTTCACCCAGGCCATCGCCGCCGTGACGCTCCCCAATGAGCCGAGCGTGCGGCTGCACGAGCGGCTCGGTTTCACGCGCGCCGGTATCTACGAACAGGTCGGCTTCAAGCTGGGCGAATGGCGCAGCGTCGGCCTCTGGCAGCGCCCGCTCGCGCCGATGGCGGCAGAGCCGAAGGAGCCGCGCCCCTTCGCGCCTTTCTGGACCGATCAGCGCCCGTAGCCGGGCAGCGACCAGCCGCGCCAGATGGCGAGACCGCGCAGGGCGAAGCCGACGAGCGCGGCGATCAGCCCCGCGACGCCGCCCGGCACGCCGGCCAGCACCAGCCCGACCAGCGAGGCGGCGGCGAGCGCGGCGGCGGTGACGTAAAGCTCGCTCCTGAGCAGGATCGAATCCTCGCCGGCGAGCACGTCCCGGATGATGCCGCCGACGCAGCCAGTCACGACGCCCATCGCGAACGCGGGCAACGGCGCGAGGCCGAAGGCGAGGCCCTTGGCCGCGCCGAACGCGGAAAAGGCGGCGAGGCCGGCGGCGTCGCACCAGAGCAAGGCCCTGCCCTTCCACACGCCGCTCGGCGCGAGCCAGGCGGCGAGCGCGGCGGCGAAGCAGATCAGCAGCGTCACATTCTCATGCACCCAGAAAACCGGCGCGCCGATCAGCAGATCGCGCACCGTCCCGCCGCCGACGCCGGTGACGACCGCGAAGAAGATGAAGGTGACTAGCGTCTGCTTCTTCTCCGCCGCGAGCAACGCGCCGGAGAGGGCGAAGACGGCGATGCCGGCGAGGTTGAGCGCTTCAAGCGCGGGACCGAGCGCGGCGGCGAGAGGGGTGGCGGGCATATGGTCTCTTTCTTCCCTCCCGCGCTTGCGGGAGAGGAGGAAATCAAACATGGATCGGCTTGCCCGTCACCGCCATTGCCGCTTCCTTGATCGCCTCGCTGTGCGTCGGGTGAGCGTGGCAGGTGTAGGCGATGTCTTCGCTGGTCGCGCCGAACTCCATCGCCAGGGCCGCCTCGCCGATCATCGTGCCGGCGACCGAGGCGATGATCCAGACGCCGAGCACCCGGTCCGACTTCGCGTCGGCGACGATCTTCACGAAGCCGTCGCCTTCATGGTTGGTCTTGGCGCGGCTGTTCGCCATCATCGGGAACTTGCCGACCTTCACCTCATGGCCGGCCGCCTTGGCGTCCTCCTCGGTCAGGCCGACGCCGGCGATCTCCGGCATCGTGTAGACGACGGACGGGATCACCTCGTGATTGACGATGCCGATCTGGCCGGCGAGGATTTCGGCGACCGCGATCCCCTCGTCCTCCGCCTTGTGGGCGAGCATCGGGCCGGGGGTCACGTCGCCGATCGCGTAGATGCCGGGCACGCTCGTCTTGAAGTCGTGATCGACATTGATCTGGCCGCGTTCGTTCACGGCGAGGCCGGCCTTGTCGAGAGCGAGGCCGTCGGTGTTGGGGCGGCGGCCGATCGAGACCAGCACCACGTCCGCCTCGATCGTCTCTGTCGCGCCGCCCTTCGAGGGCTCGACGGAAAGGGTCACGCCCTTGCCCGACGCCTTGGCGCTGGTGACCTTGGTGGAGAGACGAAGCTCCATGCCCTGCTTCTTGAAGAGCTTGGCGGCCTCCTTGCGCACCTCGCCGTCCATGCCGGGCAGGAGCTGGTCGAGAAACTCGACGACGGTGACCTTGGCGCCGAGCCGCCGCCAGACGCTGCCCAGCTCCAGCCCGATCACGCCGCCGCCGATCACGACCATATGGTCCGGCACCTTGTCCAGCTCCAGCGCGCTGGTCGAATCGAGGATGCGCTTGTGGTCGATCTCGACGCCCGGCAGCGGGGTGACGCTGGAGCCGGTGGCGATGACGATATGCTTCGCCTTGTAGGCGGTGCCGGCGACGTCGATGCTGTCCTTGCCGGTGAATTTGGCGTGGCCCTTCAGCCACTCGACCTTGTTCTTGCGGAACAGGAACTCGATGCCGCCGGTCAGCCCCTTGATCGCCTCCAGCCGGGTGCCGTGCATGGCGGTCAGGTCGAGCTCCAGCCCGGAAGTCTTCACCCCCCATTTGGCGAGCGCGCCCGAATGGGCTTCCTCATAGAGCTCGGAGGCGTGGAGCAGCGCCTTGGATGGGATGCAGCCGACATTGAGGCAGGTGCCGCCCAGCGTTTCGCGGCTCTCGACGCAGGCGGTCTTGAGGCCCAGTTGCGCGGCCCGGATCGCGGCGACATAGCCGCCCGGCCCGGCGCCGATCACGATCACGTCAAAGTCAGTCGCCATTCCAAACTCCGTTCGCCCTGAGCCTGTCGAAGGGCTTTCCTTCCACCTTACCTAAGAAAGGGACGGGCTTCGACAAGCTCAGCCCGAACGGTGGCCGTTAGAGGTCTATTAAAAGCCGCGTCGGATCCTCGATCGCTTCCTTCATGCGAACGAGGAAGGTGACCGCCTCGCGACCGTCGATCAGGCGGTGGTCGTAGCTGAGCGCGAGATACATCATCGGGCGGGCGACGATCTGGCCGTCGCGGACGACCGGGCGTTCCTCGATCCGGTGCATGCCGAGCACCGCGCTCTGCGGCGGGTTGATGATCGGAGTGGAGAGCAGGGAGCCGAAGACGCCGCCGTTGGAGATGGTGAAGGTGCCGCCCTGCATCTCCTCCATCTTCAGGGTGCCGTCGCGGGCGCGTGTCCCGAAGTCAGCAATGGTCTTCTCGATCTCGGCGAAGCTCATCGCCTGGGCGTCGCGGATCACCGGGACGACGAGGCCGTTCGGCGCGGAAACCGCGACCGAGACATCGAGATAGTCGCGATAGACGATCTCCTCGCCCTCGATCGAGGCGTTGACCGACGGCACGTCACGCGCCGCGAGGGCGGCCGCCTTGATGAAAAAGCCCATGAAACCGAGGCGGATGCCGTGCTTCTTCTCGAACAAATCCTTGTAGCGGGCGCGGGCCTGCATGACCTCGGTCATGTCGACGTCGTTGAACGTGGTGAGCAAGGCAGCGGTGTTCTGCGCCTCCTTGAGCCGCTTCGCGATCGTCTGGCGGAGGCGGGTCATGCGGACCCGCTCCTCTCGGCGTTCGCCGGAAACAGCTGCGCGAGGCGCAGGAGCCGCGGCGGGCGCTTCAGCGGCGGCCGGAGCCGCCGCTGGTGCGGGAGTCTCGGCCTGCTGCGCCTTGGCGGCGGCGAGGACATCGTCCTTGGTGAGGCGACCGTCCTTGCCGGTGCCCTTGATCCGCGAGGGATCGAGATGATGCTCCAGCACGACGCGGCGCACCGCCGGCGAGAGAGTGAGGTCGCCGCCGTCGGCGTGCGGCGCGGTCGGATCGGATTGCAGCGCCGGGGTCTCGCCCGGGCCGGCCGGATTGACCGGCGTTTCGATCGCCGGCGCGGCGGCGGATGCCGGTGCTGCGGCAGCCGCGCCGCCCGCCTCGATCCGCGCGATCACCGCGCCGACATTGACCGTGTCGCCTTCCTTGACGAGCTGCTCGGCCAGCGTGCCGGCGGTCGGCGCATTGACCTCGACCGCGACCTTGTCGGTCTCGAGGCTGGCGATCGGCTCGTCCTGCGCGACCGCGTCGCCGGGCTGCTTGAGCCATTGGCCCAAGGTCGCCTCGGTGATCGATTCGCCCAGTGTCGGAACCTTGACCTCGGTCGCCATCATTCGTCCTTCTTAGCTTGGCTTTTCTCTGCTCGGCCGCGACCGCAATGCCCAGCGCTTCGGCGACCAAAGCCGCCTGCTCGGCCGCGTGACGCTTGGCGAGGCCGGTGGCCGGCGAGGCGGCGGCGTCGCGGCCGGCATAGATCGGCCGCTTCGGCTTCAAGCCCGGCCTGACCCAGCCGCCACTCCAGCCGCGGCTCGACATGCGCCCAATAGCCCTGGTTGCTTCGGCTCTTCCTGCGCCCAGACGACCTCCTGAAGATTGGTCATCTTCTTCAGGCGCGCGAGCAGCGCCTCGCCCGGGAAGGGATAGAGCTGCTCGATCCGCACCACCGACACGTCCTTGAGCTCCGCCTCGTCGCGCGCCTCGATCAGCTCGTAGGCGACCTTGCCGGTGCACAGGACGAGGCGGCGGACGTCCTCATCCTTCGGCGGGCGGGGATCGGAGAGGATGCGGCAGAAATGGCTGTCGCCGAGGAAATCGTCGAACGACGAGACCGCCGCCTTGTTCCGCAGCAGCGACTTCGGCGTCATGATGATCAAGGGCTTGCGGAAATCGCGGTTCATCTGGCGGCGCAGGATGTGGAAATAATTGGCCGGCGTGGTGCAGTTGGCGACCTGGAGATTGTCCTCGGCGCAGAGCTGCAGGAAGCGCTCCGGCCGCGCCGAGCTGTGCTCCGGCCCCTGCCCTTCATAGCCGTGCGGGAGCAGCATCACGAGGCCGGAGGCGCGCAGCCATTTCGCCTCGCCGGCGGCGATGAACTGGTCGATCATCACCTGCGCGCCGTTGACGAAATCGCCGAACTGCGCCTCCCACAGCACCAGGGTCTGCGGATCGGCGAGCGACCAGCCATATTCGAAGCCGAGCACGCCGAATTCGGAGAGCGGGCTGTCGCGCACCTCGAAGCGGGCCGGGCCGACCTCGCAGAGCGGGATATATTTGCGGCCGTCTTCCTGATCGACCCAGACCGAATGGCGCTGGCTGAACGTGCCGCGGCCGCTGTCCTGGCCGGAGAGGCGGACCGGATGGCCCTCGCGCAGCAAGGTGCCGAAGGCGAGCGCCTCGGCGGTCGCCCAGTCGAAGCCCTGGCCGCTCTCGAACATCGCGCGGCGGGCGTCGATGATCCGCCCCAGCGTCTTGTGGATGGCGAGATCGGCGGGGACGGCGGTGATGATCTTGCCGACGTCGCGCGCCATCTCCTCATCGACGCCGGTCGCGACGTTGCGCCGCTCGGTGATCGCCTCGCCCGGCCGGCCGAGGCCGCTCCAGGCGCCCTCGAACCAGTCGGCCTTGTTGGGCAGATAGGATTTCGCCGCCTCGAACTCGCCTTCGAGCAGGGTGGTGAAGGCGGCGACCTCGCCGTCCAGCCAGCCGGACTGGATCACGCCTTCGCTCTCCAGCCGCGCGCCGTACAGCTTGGACACCGGCGCGTGCTGGCGGATCTCCTTGTACATCAGCGGCTGGGTGAAGCTCGGCTCGTCGCCTTCATTGTGGCCGAAGCGGCGATAGCACCACATGTCGATGACGATGTCGCGGTTGAACGCCTGGCGATATTCGATCGCGAGCTTGCAGGCGAAGGTCACCGCCTCGGGATCGTCGCCGTTGACGTGCAGGATCGGCGCCTGGACCAGCTTGGCCACGTCCGACGGATAAGGCGACGAGCGGGCGAATTGCGGGCTCGTCGTGAAGCCGACCTGGTTGTTGATGATGAAGTGCAGGCAGCCGCCGGTCGCGTAGCCGGGAATGCCGGAGAAGCCGAGGCATTCGGCGACGATCCCCTGCCCGGCGAAAGCGGCGTCGCCGTGGAGCAGCACCGGCAGGACGCTGTCCCCTTCGACGTCGCCGCGCGCGACCTGCTGCGCCTTCACCTTGCCGAGCACGACCGGATCGACCGCTTCGAGATGGCTCGGATTGGGCAGCAGCGAGAGATGGACGCTGATCCCGTCGAACTCGCGATCCGACGAGGTGCCGAGGTGATATTTGACGTCGCCCGAGCCGCCGACATCCTCGGGGTTCGCGGCGCCGCCGGCGAATTCGGAGAAGATCGCCCGATAGGGCTTGCCCATCACATTGGCGAGGACGTTGAGCCGGCCGCGATGGGCCATGCCGAAGACGATCGACGTGACCCCGTACTGGCCGCCATATTTGATCACCGCCTCCAGCGCCGGGACCATGGATTCGCCGCCGTCGAGGCCGAAGCGCTTGGTGCCGACATACTTCTTGGCGAGGAAGCCTTCCCACTGCTCGGCCTGGACGACCTTGGTCAGGATCGATTGCTTGCCCTCGGGCGTGAAGACGATCTCGGCGTCCTTGCCCTCCATCCGATCCTGCAGGAAGCGGCGCTCCTCCAGATCGTTGATGTGCATATATTCGAGGCCGACCTTGCCGCAGTAATTGCGGCGCAGGATGTCGACGATCTCGCGCACGGTGCCTTTCTCGAGGCCCGAGCGTGCCGCCGAGCCAGACCTCGCGATCGAGCGCGCCCGGCTCGTTGAAGCCATGATATTCCGGCGTCAGATCCTCGGGCAGCTCGCGCTTGGTCGAGGCCGAGCGGATCGAGATCGGCGGCGAGATGGCCACGCACCCGGTAGGTGCGGATCAGCATCATCGCGTTGATCGAATCCTGCGCGGCGCGCTCGATCTCGGCCTCGGACGCGCCCGGCGAGGCGGCCGCCTCCTTCGCCCGCGTCGCGATCTTCTCGATCGCCATGCGGGTGGGGTCGAGGCCGGCATTGACCTCGTCCAGCTCGATCAGCGGCCAATTGTCGCGCGCCCAGCTCGGGCCCTGCTCGCGCTCGTCGTCGAAAGTCGTCACCAGCCCTCTTTCCGCGCCCAAGATAGGGGTGCGCAGGCCCTAGACGAGTTCCTCGCCCTTCAAAAGGGCCGCAAGCGTCGTGCCCAGCTCGGACGGGCTTGCGGAAACGCGGATGCCCGCCGCCTCCATCGCCGCGATCTTGTCCTCGGCGCCGCCCTTGCCGCCGGAGACGATCGCGCCGGCATGGCCCATGCGGCGGCCCGGCGGCGCGGTGCGGCCGGCGATGAAGCCGACGGTGGGCTTGGAGCGGCCGCGCTTCGCCTCGTCGGCGAGGAACTGGGCCGCGTCCTCCTCGGCCGAGCCGCCGATCTCGCCGATCATGATGATCGACTCCGTCGCGTCGTCGGCGAGGAACAGTTCGAGCACGTCGATGAAGTTGGTGCCGTTGACCGGATCGCCGCCGATGCCGACCGCGGTGGTCTGGCCGAGGCCGGCATTGGTGGTCTGGAACACCGCCTCATAGGTGAGCGTGCCGGAGCGGCTGACGACGCCGACCGAGCCCTTCGAGAAGATGCCGCCCGGCATGATGCCGATCTTGCACTCGCCGGGGGTCAGCACGCCGGGGCAATTGGGGCCGATCAGCCGCGACTTCGAGCCGGTGAGCGCCCGCTTCACCCGCACCATGTCGAGCACCGGAATGCCCTCGGTGATGCAGACGATCAGCGGCATTTCGGCGTCGATCGCCTCGAGGATCGAATCCGCGGCGAAGGGCGGCGGCACGTAGACGACCGAGGCGTCCGCGCCGGTTGCCTGCATCGCCTGCGCGACCGTGTCGAACACCGGCAGGCCGATATGGGTGGTGCCGCCTTTGCCGGGCGTGACTCCGCCGACCATCTTCGTCCCGTAAGCGAGCGCCTGCTGGGTGTGGAAAGTGCCGGTTTCGCCGGTCATTCCCTGGGTGATGACCTTGGTGTTCGAATTGACGAGGATGCTCACTGACGGTTTCCGTTCATGGTCTTATTGCGCCGCCATCGCGCGCGGCATGACATAGAGATTGGCCGACCGGGGCGGACCGGGGAGCAAGGTCAGCAGGATCGCGCCCTGCGCGCCCAGATCCCAGGCCGCTTCGTTGTTCTGCGTCTCGCGCGGGGGCACGCCGACCGCGCCGTTGATCGCCGTTATGAGACCGGCGACCGTGACGGCGGGAGCGACGGCGCCCAGGATGTTGCAGAGCGAATGGGGCTGTCCGTTCACGGTGCTGACGATCAGCAGGATGACGACATTGTCGCGCCCGAAAACAGGCGGCCGGCCGCCGTCCGGGGCCGTCGCCTGGGTCTGCGGCCAGCCGCGTTCGATCAGCAATCGGCTGGCGGCGGCCTGATCGGTCGGCAGGCCCCGGCACGCCGCCGCTCCCGCGGCGATCGCCGCCGGCGCGGCAGGCACGGTGGGGCCCTGTTGCGCTGTTTGGGCGGCAGCTTGACCCGACGGGGCAAGCAGCGCCGCGCTCGCGAGGAGGCTAAGACAGGCTCGCATCGATCTTCCTGCAGGCGTCGAGCAATTCCTTCACCGCATCGACCGACACTTGCAGATTGGCTTTGGCCTCGTCGTCCAGCGCGATCTCGACGATCTGCTCGACGCCGCCCGCGCCGATGATCACCGGCACGCCGACATAGAGGCCGTCGAGGCCATATTTGCCGTCCACATAAGCGGCGCAGGGCAGCAGCCGTTTCTGGTCGGAAAGATAGGCCTCGGCCATCGCGATGCCGCTGGTCGCCGGCGCGTAATAAGCCGAGCCGGTCTTGAGCAAGGCGACGATCTCGCCGCCGCCCCCGCGGGTGCGCTTCACGATCGCGTCGATCTTTTCCTTGGTCGAGCGGCCCATCTTGATCAGGTCGGGGATGGGGATGCCGGCGACGGTCGAATATTGGACGACCGGAACCATCGTGTCACCATGGCCGCCGAGCACGAAGGTCGTGACGTCGCGGGCCGAGACCTGAAATTCCTCGGCGAGGAAGTGGCTGAAGCGGGCCGAATCGAGCACGCCGGCCATGCCGACGACGCGCTCGTGCGGGAGGCCGGAAAATTCGCGCAGCGCCCAGACCATCGCGTCGAGCGGGTTGGTGATGCAGATCACGAAAGCGTCGGGGGCGTTGGCCTTGATGCCCTCGCCGACCGCCTTCATCACCTTGAGATTGATGCCGAGCAGGTCGTCGCGGCTCATGCCGGGCTTGCGGGCGACGCCGGCGGTGACGATGATGACGTCGGCGCCCTGGATGTCCTTATAGTCGTTCGAGCCGATGATCCTCGCGTCGAACCCTTCGACCGGGCCGCACTGGCTGAGGTCCAGCGCCTTGCCCTGCGGCACGCCCTCGACCACGTCGAACAGGACGATATCGCCCAACTCCTTGGTCGCAGCGAGATGGGCGAGCGTACCGCCGATATTGCCGGCGCCGATCAGCGCGATCTTCTTGCGAGCCATGACGCCCCTTCCCTTTTTCCGAATGACGCATGAGGGCCGACAGGAGGCGGCCCGACGCCGTTCGGCTTAACCGCGCGGCGCGCGCGGGGCAACCGCCGCGAAGGCTATTGCGCGCGGGTCAGGATGTGGCTGGCGAAATCGCGGTAGCCGCCGTCCGGAAGGCGGACGGCGTCGGTGATGTGGAGCCGACCGTTTCCGGCGAGACGATAGATGGTGCGGCCCCGCTCGGTCGCCGCATTGCCCCATTCGGAGGTCAGTACCTGCACCCCGGCCTGCGCGGCGATCGGGAAAGTGACGCCGCGATTGTCGAACCACTGCGCCTGCCAGCCGCCGACGGCAGGGCGATAGAAGGCCCGGCCCTCGAACCGCCCGGCGCGATAGCTGAACTCGAGGAAGCGGCCGCCCAGCGCCGGGCTGACGGCAAGGGTCGCCTCGCTCGGATTGCCGAACATCGTGCCGGACCCGCGCCAGGTTCCGGTCAGCCAGGCGAGGGCCGAAACCTGCTCCGCCGGGGCCGGCGGCGCGGACTGGGCGGCCAGCGGCACTACGGACAACAGCAGGAGCGCGGCGGCGAGCCGATCAAGCGCCCTGTTCATGGCCCTGCGCCAGATCCTGATAGAACATCAGCGCGTTGTCGTCGGGATCGTAGAAGGTGAGCAGCCGGACCATGCCGGGGATATCGCGGATCGGCCCGTCCTGACGGACGCCGTGGCGGTCCAGCTCCGCCTTGGCCGCATCGATGTCCGAAACGCCCCAGGTCAGCGTCGAGCCGCCGCTGCCGCCCGCCTCCTCGCGCTGGCCGAGGCCGACATTGACCCGCGCCACCGGCGTCGACAGCTCACACCAGGCGATCTCGTCGACGCGGTAAAGCAAGGTGAAACCGAGCACGTCAGTGTACCAGGCGATGGACTTGTCGAGGCTTGTCACCCCCATCGAACAGGTGAGCCCGCCGTCATAACCGATCGCCATATTTCCCTCCCGAGTCTCTTGGTTCCGTTTGTATATCTGCTATAGTTTCTGTCAATGGCCCTGGAATCATGACCGACGACGATGTGAAGCGACTGGGCGAAGCGCGCTGGGTGGTGCCGATCATGGCGTTGCTGAGCCGTGAGCAGGGCGCGCGCTTCGCCGCGATGGCGAGCCGCTTCGGCCTGTCGCACCATTCGCTGAGCCGGACGCTCGATCAGCTGCGCGGCTGGGGCTGGGTGCGGCCCAATCCGGGTCACGGCCATCCGCTGCGGCCGGAATATGTGCTGAGCGAGGCCGGCGCGCCGGTCGGGCGGGTGTGCGACCGGATCATGGCCGAGCGCGAGCGGATGGGGCTGGAGCCTGCCCATTTGCCGCGCTGGTCGCTGCCGTTGATCGCCGGCCTCGGGGGCGACTGGCTGCGGTTCGGCGACCTGCGCGCCCGGCTCGATCCCGTGACGCCCCGGGCGCTCTCGCTGACGCTGCAGCAGATGGTCGGCCGCGACCTCGTGGCACGGCGGCTGGAGGAGCGGTTCGCGGTCGTGCCGCTCTACGGCCTCACCGTCCGCGGCGAACGGCTTGCCCGGGCAATGGGTTAGGCCGGCTCGCGGATCGGGCCGACGATGTTGAGGATGTTGCCGTCCGGATCCTTGAACCAGGCGATCTTCATATCCTCGCCGACATGGACGTCGCCCTTCACCTCGAGGTCGGGCATGTCGTAATGCTCGAACATCACGCCCTTGCTCTTGAGCGAATTGACCTCGGCGTCGATATCGTCGACCTCCCAAGTGACCGCGGTCGCCTCATTGGTGCCGGCAAATTCGGAGCGGTAGACGTTGATATTGCTGTCGCCGCTCTGGAAGACGACCAGCTCATCGCCTTCGGAATCGACTTGCTTCAAGCCTAAAGTATCCGTGTAGAAGCGGCGGGCGCGATCGAGATCGCTGACCGCGAGATTGGCGACGGCGTTGCGGGTTCCAAGCATGATGAATCTCCTCCACCGCGACAATGAAGGGGGCAAAGCGGGAGTTCCGCCGCTTATCGCGCCGGGCCGGCGAGCCGCCGCACCAGGTCCGTCCAATGGTCGATATTGGCGTAGAAGGCCGCCACCGGCAGCCGCTCGTCGCGCGAATGGGCGCGGGCGTCTTCCGGTACCCGAACCCAGACGCCGCTAACTCCGTAGACCGGCACGCCGCGGTTGCGGAAATAGAGGCCGTCCGACGCGCCGGTCGTCATTTCCGGGATGATGTCGGCGCCAGGGTGACGCGCCTGCACGGCGGCGGTGTAGGCCGCGACAACATCATCGCGCAGCGGCGAGGCGTCGCTGGGCCGGGCAATGCCGACTTGCTCGACTGTGATGTCATCCGGCGCGGCGAGGCGGCGCAACGTCGCCAGCACCTCGGCCGGATCGTCCCCCGGCATCAGCCGGCAGTTGACGGTCGCGCGCACCGATTGCGGCAAGGCGTTGTCGGCATGACCGCCCTCGATCCGGGTCGCGACGCAGCGGGTCCGGGTCAGGCCGATCTCGTTCGGCGACGCCTCGATGATGTCCGCCGCCGCACCGTCGCCCTCATCGGTGAGCCAGCGCCGGATCGCCGCCGCCAACTCCGGGCTCGCGTCGCGCAGCCGGTGCGTGAACATCGCCCGGGTGGTCGGATTGAGGCGCGGAGCGAAGCGATGGGCATCGACCCGCGCCAGCGCCCGGCCGATCGCATGGATGCCGTTGTCGGCGCGCGGCCGGGCGCTGTGGCCGCCGGGACGCGTCGCGGTGAAGCGAAAAATGGTGTAGATTTTCTCGGCGGTCTGCAGATCGAAGCCGAGCGAACGGCCTTCCATATCATAGGCGCCGCCGCCGGCATCCGCATTGAGCCCGAAATCGATCGTCGCCGGATCGAGCCATTCGTTGGCGGCAAGCTCGGCGCCGCGATGACTGGTCTCCTCGTCGCCGGTGATCAGCAGAACGATGTCGCGGTTCGGCCGGAACCCTTCCGCCCGAAGCCGCATCAAGGTGGCGACGAGGGCGACAACGCCGGACTTGTCGTCGAGCGTCCCCCGGCCGTGGAAATAGCCGCCCTCCTCGCCGAGCTCGAACGGCGCCCGCGACCAATCCTCGCGCCGCGCCTCGACCACATCCATATGGGCCATGAGCAGCATCGCACGGCGGTCGGATGGCCGCGCGGCGGGCCAGCGCAGGACGAGGCTGGCGGTATCGTCGTAGCGGTGGACAATCACATCGGCGAAGCCGGCGGCGCGCAGCTCGTCGCGGAGATAATCCGCCATTTGCGGGCTCTGGTTGCGCCCCTGCACCGTCTGGAAGCCGATGACGCGGGAATAGACTTCCCGCGCCTTGAGGTGCCAGCGATCAGTCGGCGGGCCGGACGGCGCGGGCGGTTGCGCCATCGCCGCCGCGGCAAAGAGAAAGCACAGACCGAACAAGGCTCGCCGCATCATCATTCCCCCAGCGAGCCCCGCCGGGGGATTCGACCGAAAAGGACGAGACGTCAACCGCCCTTAGCGCGCGGGTCCCGCGAGCCGCCGGACCATGCCCACCCAGTGATCGATATTCTGGTAGAAGGCGCGCTGCGGCAGGCGCTCGTCGCGGCCATGGGCGCGTTCGTCGGTGGGCGAGATGCCCCAGGAGGATTCGACGCCGTAGACCGGCACGCCGCGGTTGCGGAAATAAAGGCCGTCGGTAGCGCCGGTGCTCATGTTCGGGACGATCGCGACGCCCGGATAGCGGGCGTGAATCTCGGCGGCATAGGCACCCATCACATCCTCGCGCAGCGGCGAAGCGTCCGCGGGCCGCGCCTCGTCGACCGGCTCCACCGTCACATTGTCGGGCGCGGCGATCTGGCGCAGCAGCGCCAGTACCTGGGCCGGATCGTGGCCGGGGAACATGCGGCAATTGACGGTGGCGCGGGCAAGCTGGGGCAGCGCATTATTGGCATGGCCGCCCTCCAGCCGGGTCGCGACGCAGCGGGTGCGGGTGAGGCCGACCTCGGTCGGGCTCGCCTCGATGAGGTCGGCCGCCGCGCCATCGCTCGGATTGGCGAGCCAGCGCCTGATCGCGGCGGCGAGCGGCGGCTCGGCGGTGCGCAGGCGATCGGTGAACATCGCCCTTGTGGTGTCGTTCAGCATCGGCTCGAAGCGGTGCCGCTCCAGCCGCTCCAGCGTGTGGGCCAGCGAATAGATCGCGTTGTCCGGCCGCGGCCGCGAGCTGTGGCCGCCGGGGTTGGTCGCGGTGAAGGTGAAGTCCTGATAAACCTTCTCGGCGGTCTGCACGCCGAAGCCGACCGAGGTACCGTTCTCCAGCCAGGCGCCGCCGCCGGCATCGCCATTGAGCGCATATTCGATATTGGCGACGTCGAGCCATTCGTTGGCGGCGTGGAAGGCGCCGCGCCCGCCGGTCTCCTCGTCGCCGGTGAACAGGACGATGATGTCGCGGTCCGGCTGAAAGCCCTCGGCGCGCAGGCGCAGCAAAGCGGTGGTGATCCCCACCACGCCCTGCTTGTCGTCGGCGGTTCCACGACCATAGAAATAGCCGTCCGCCACGCCGAGCTGGAACGGTTCCCGAGGCCAATCGGCGCGCAGCGCGTCGACCACGTCCATATGGGCCATCAAGAGAATCGCCTTGCGCCGCGACGGCCGCGCGGCGGGCCAGCGCAGGATCAGGGCGGCTTCGCGGCCGGTGGGACGGACGACATCATATTCGCGGATGGTGATGTCTGTGAAGCCGCCGGCGCGGAACTGCTCCTGCAGATAATTGGCCATCGCCAGCGTCTGACCGCGCCCGGACACGGTCGGCATCGCGATCACCCGCTCGTAAATCTCGCGGCCCTTCTGGTGCCATTGATTGGCCGGCTCCATCGCCACCGGCGGCGTTTCGGCGACGGCGACGGCGGTGGTGGCGAGCAAAGCGGCGGCGAGGATGGCGAGGCGCATCGGTGGAACTCCTGAAGGGTTGCGCGGAGTGTGGCGGAAAGCGGCGCGCGGTCAATCCTCGCCATGGCCGAGCGCGAGATAATCGGCGCTCTGCATCTCCATCAGGCGCGAGGCGGTGCGGGCGAACTCGAAGGCGCCGTCGCCGGCCGGATAGAGATTGTCGGGCTCCGCGTCGGCGGCGGCGAGCAGCTTCACCTTCTGCTCGTAGAGCGCGTCGATCAGGGTGACGAAGCGCGCCGCCTCGTTGCGGTTTTCCGGGCCCAGCTTCGGGATGCCGACGATGATGACGGTGTGGAAATGGCGGGCGATGGCGAGATAGTCGGCGGCGCCGCGCGGCTCGCCGCACAGGCGCCGGAAGGAGAAGACGGCGACGCCCTTCAGGCTCTTCGGCACGTGCAACGTGCGGCCGCCCGGAATCGCCAGCTCCTCCGTCGGCACGTTGGCGCTGTCCTCGGGCGGATAATCGGTGAGGCGGAAGAATGCCTCGCGGAGCGCCGCAGTCGATTCCGGACCGTTGGGGACATGCCAGGTCGGCATCCCGCCGAGGCGCTCCAGCCGGTAATCGACTGGGCCATCGAGGCGGACGAGGACGAGCTTCTCCTCGAGCAATTTGATGAAGGGCAGGAACAGCTCGCGGTTGAGCCCGCCCAGATAAAGGTCGCGCGGCGGCCGGTTCGAGGTCGCGATCACGGTCACGCCGGCGTCGAGCAGGTGAGTGAACAGGCGCGAGAGGATCATCGCGTCGGCGCTGTTGTTGACGACCAGCTCGTCGAAGCAGAGCAGTTTCGCTTGCGTCGGCGATCCCTTCCGCGACGGCGGGGATCGGGTCGCCCTCCTCCTTCGCCCGCTCGGCGCGAAGGCGGCCGTGCACCTCGGCCATGAACTCGTGGAAGTGGACGCGGCGCTTCGGCTCGTAAGCGATGCAGCGGAAGGCGAGGTCCATCAGCATCGATTTGCCGCGGCCGACGCCGCCATACATGTAGAGGCCCGGAGGCGGAGGCTGCGCCTTGCCGAGCAGGCGCCAGACCAGGCTGCCCTTGGCCGGCGCGTCGGCGAGCTTCTGCGCCAGCGCGTCGAGATCGGCGACGGCGCGCTCCTGATCGCGGTCAAGCTTCAGCTCGCCGGCCGCGATCAGGGCGCGGTAGCGATCGGCGAGCGCGGTCACCGGACGTCGCGCGAAGACTTGCGCAGCGCTCCGGAGAAGGCGGCGACCAGCTCGCCCTCCTGCACCACCTTGCCGGCGAAGAAAGCAAGCCGCTTGGTCTCGCGCAGCAGCTCGACCTCGGCATCGAGCGGCACGCCGATTCTGCCCGGCGAGAGGAAGCGGGTGCTGAGATCGAGCGTGACGGCGCGGATCACGTTCGCCCCGGCGAGCCGGCCGCCGGCGAACAGCGCCATGTCGATGAAGGTCAGGATCGCGCCGCCATGCACCATGTCGCCGAGATTGGCGTGCCACGCCTCCGGGAACATCCGGCAGACCGCCCGCCCCGGCTCATCGGGCCGGACGAGCAGCTTGCCGATGACATTGTTGAACCGGTCCTCGGCGGAAATCTCCCACGTCCACCAGCCGGGATGATCCGGGTCCGGCTCGTGGCGGATGAGGGGGTGGACGTCCATCTACCTCCCCTCCCGCTCGCGGGAGGGGATCGAGGGGTGGGCTTGCAGAGTCCGGAAAACCCCACCCCCGGCCCCTCCCGCAAGCGGGAGGGGAGACATCACCCCGCCCGCTCCAGCAGCATCTTCTTGGTCTCGGCGATCGCCTTGGCCGGGTTGAGGCCCTTGGGGCAGACGTTGGCGCAGTTCATGATCGTGTGGCAGCGGTAGAGGCGGAACGGGTCCTCCAGCTCGTCGAGCCGCTCGCCGGCATATTCGTCGCGGCTGTCGGCCAGCCAGCGATAGGCCTGGAGCAGGATCGCCGGGCCGAGGAAGCGATCCGCGTTCCACCAATAGCTCGGGCAGGAGGTCGAGCAGCAGGCGCACAGGATGCATTCGTAGAGGCCGTCGAGCGCGGCGCGATCCTCGGGCGATTGCAGCCGCTCCTTGCCGGCCGGAGCCGGCGACTTGGTCTTCAGCCACGGCTCGATCGACGCATATTGGGCGTAGAAATGGGTGAAATCGGGGACGAGATCCTTGATCACGTCCATGTGCGGCAAGGGCGTGATCCGGACCTCGCCGCCCAGATCCTCGATCGCGGTGGTGCAGGCGAGGCCGTTCTTGCCGTTCATGTTCATCGAGCAGGAGCCGCAAATCCCTTCGCGGCAGGAGCGGCGGAAGGTCAGGCTCGCGTCCTGGTCGCTCTTGATCTTGATGAGAGCGTCGAGGACCATCGGCCCGCAATCGTCGAGATCGACCTCGAACTTGTCGTAGCGCGGATACTCGCTTTTGTCGGGATCGTAGCGGTAGATTTTGAACTTCTTGGCGCGCCTGGCGCCGGCCGGGGCGGCGTGCGTCTCGCCCTTCTTGATCTTGCTGTTCTTCGGCAGGAAAAATTCGGCCATGACGCTCTCCCCGGCGCGGGATAGCGGCAAGCCTGCCACGGCTCAATGCTTCTCTAAGCCGCGCGGCGCTCCAGCAGCTGGGCGGCGATCGAATAAGTGCGGGCATTGTCGACGTCGATCGCGTGAGCGCCGTCGCTGAGCACAACCGACGACACCCGAACCCGGAAGCGGCGGGACAGGCGCCGCATCGCGGAGTCGAGCGGGACCAGGGCGAAGCGGAGCAGGAAGAGGTTCAGGAAACCGAACGCCTGGGCGATACGCAGCGGGTGCTTGGCGAACTGGCCGCCGCTGCGGAACGTTTCCGCAAGGCCCAGGCCAGCCTGCGACAGACCGTAAAGATTGCAGTTCGAGAATTCGCCGTCGCGGAAGCGGTAGAAGCGGCGCTGGCCTTCGGGATGGGCGGAGAGCACGTCCTCCTTGCGGGCAAGCGCGACAACCGTATCGTCGCCGGCCAACAGCCTGTCGATCACCTGGTTCACCGCCGCAGGAGTGAGCAGCACATTGTCGGCGGTGGTGATGACCACCGGCCCGGTCGCACCCGCCGCGCCCGCATAGACGCTGTCGGCGATATTATCGGCCGCCTCGGCAAAGCCCGCCATGACGCCGCTCGCGACCGCGACTTGCTTCAGCCGCGCCTCTGCGCCCGCCTCGACGACGATCCGGACCTCGGCCACCCGCTCGACTTGGCTCAGTGCGTCGAGGACATGGGCGAGCAGCGGCCGGCCGCCGATCGGCACCAGGCATTTGTGGCTGACGCCCGCTTCGGCGGCGAGCGGATCGAGCTTGCCGTCGCGCTGGGCGGCGAGGACGATGACCCGGAGGCCGGCCTCAGGCGACGGCATCGAGAGCCTTGGCCGCCACCGGCTCGAGCAGGCCGTGCCGGCGCAGCGCCTCGTAGAGGATCGTCTCGATCAATTCGGTCTGGCTGATCCCGGCGCGGACGGCCGACTGGCCGAACACTTTCTTCGACCAGAGATTGGCCTGCAGATTGACCTCGAGGAAGTTGACCGTCCCCGTCTCCTTGTCGAAGCGAAACTCGAAGCGGCCATAGTCGAAGGGGCGGTATTCCTCGGCCATGGCCCGCGTATATTCGGCGACGATCGGCACCCATTCGGCATCGTCGAACGCGACCAGCTCATATTTTGAGCGCCGCTCCACCAGGTCGCGCTTTTCGTAATAGGAGCGCAAATGGGTCGGGTCGGCTTGCTCGAACAGCATCATCGGCATGATCACCGGCGCGCCGTCAACGGTGATCACCGGCACCTCGATGTCGCTGCCGTTCATGAACGGCTCGACCATCGCGTCATGGCCTTCCGCATGGATGCCGGCGATCGCCGCCTCGACCCCGGTCCAGTCATGCGCGTCCTGCACGCCCCAGCTCGCCGAGGAGGCGTTGGGCTTGATCACCAGCCGCTCGCCGGCCGGGCAGCGTACCTGTTCGACCGGCGCGCCCTTGCGATAGATCGCCCAGGGCGCGGTCGGCAGCCCGCGTTCGACCGCGCAGAGCTTGGCGAGATGCTTGTCGTCGGCGAGGCCGCGCAGGATCGGGCTGGCGCCGAGGTGCGGCACGCCGAGCCGGGTGCAGAGCAACGGCGCCATCATCTCGCTGTTGAGGAAGCCGCCACGGTTGAACAGGGTGAAGACGAAATCGACGTGCGGATCTTCGAACAGCGCCTCGTAACGATCCTCCAGGACCAGATCGACGCCGATCTCCCTCAGCGCCTCGCGCACCTCGACATGATAGAGCGCGTGATTGCCGTCGTCGGGATGCAACTCGCCCTGCCAGCGGGCGTGCTTGGAAAGGAACATCACTTTGAGGCGACGCTTCGCCTCGGCAGGGATTTTTCGGGGGGTGATCGAGCCCAGCACGTTTCTGTCTTTCCATTGCGGCCGGCTCAGCCCCCCGACTTTGCCGACACTTGTTGCGCGCGCCGCTAAACGCAGATCAATCGTGACGCAATCGTTCAGCCTAGAATGTGGAGAAAAACAGGCAGCAAACAAGCCAAACGAAGATATGGTTTCGCAGGACGTTTGCGCCGTAGCGCGCGACGCGCCATCACGGGCGGATGCGGCTCCGCGATTGTCACAATGTCGAGGATTTCCGCCGGCTGGCGAGGCGCCGGCTGCCCCGGCCGGTGTTCGACTATATCGACGGCGGCGCCGATGACGAGGTGACACTGCGGCGCAACGTCGCCGCCTTCGACGATTGCGATCTCGTCCCCAACGTCCTCGCCGGAGTCGCCGAGGTCGACATGTCGGTGACGGTGCTCGGGCGGAAGATCGCGATGCCGCTGATGCTGTCGCCGACCGCGATGCAGCGGCTGTTCCACTGGGAGGGCGAGCGGGCGGTGGCCCGCGCGGTGGCGCCGTTCGACACCTATTTCGGCATTTCGACGATCGGCACGGTGAGCATCGAGGAGATCGGCCGCACCGTCGCGACGCCCAAACTGTTCCAGCTCTACGTCCATCGCGACCAGGGCCTGAACCACGCGCTGGTGCAGCGCTGCAAGGACGCGAAGTTCGACGCGATCGCGCTGACCGTCGACACGATCGTCGGCGGCAACCGCGAGCGCGACCTCATGAGCGGCTTCACCACGCCGCCGCGCTGGACGCCGCGTTCGCTGCTCAGCTTCGCCGCCCATCCGGGCTGGACGCTGAACTATCTGCGGCGCGAGCGCTTCTCGCTCTCCAATCTCACTGAATATGTCACCGGCGGCAGCAGCGTCGCGATGAGCGTCGCCCACTATATCGACACGATGTTCGATCCGGCGATGGACTGGGCGGCGGCGGAGCGGATCCGGGCCGACTGGGGCGGCCCGTTCGCGCTCAAGGGCGTGATGTCCGTCGCCGACGCCCGCCGCGCCATCGATATCGGCGCGAGCGCGATCTACGTCTCCAACCATGGCGGCCGGCAGCTCGACGGCAGCCGCGCCCCGTTCGACCAGATCGCCGAGATCGCGGATGCGGTCGGCGGCCGGATCGAGATCATCTGCGACGGCGGCATCCGGCGCGGGACGCACGTGCTGAAGGCGCTCAGCGCCGGGGCGACCGCCTGTTCGGGCGGGCGGCTCTACCTCTATGCGCTGGCCGCGGGCGGCGAGGCCGGCGTCTCCCGCGTGCTCGGCCGCCTGCGCGACGAGATCGCCCGCGACATGAAGCTGATGGGCGTCACCAGCCTCGATCAGCTGTCGCGGGGCAATCTGCGCTGGCGCTAGGTAACGGCCGGCGCTTCTTCCTCCCCGCCCCGGCCGCCCCAGTTGAGGTTGCGGGTGACGTACATCACCGCCGCCAGCGCCACGAAGAGCATCAGCGCGCCGATCAGCAGCGAGTAAGCCTCCAGGCTGAGCAGGATGTAGAGCACCGCATAAAGGCCCGCTAACAGGCCGCCGATGAAGCCGGCGCGCCGCCAGCTCTTCAGCACCGCCGCCGAATAGGCCGTGTTGAGGCCGGCGATGGCAGCAGAAGCGGCGATATAGGCCCAGGCGAAGCCGATCACCTCGGCGAGCGCTAGCAGCAGCACGAAGAACAGGATCAACGCGGCGCCGACGAGCAGATATTCGACCGCCGAGACGCGCACCCCGCCGATCACGTCGAACATCAGGAAGGCCAAGAAGGTGAAGCCGATGAACAGGAAACCGTATTTCGCCGCCCGGTTGACCTGCGAATAGAGATCGACCGGCTGGACAAGACTGATCTGCGCGGTCTGGCTTGCCGGGCCGGCGACCCGTGCGGGCTCTCCGTCCACCGCCATCGTCGTCTCCGTCCCGTCAGGTGCGCCGACCGGGAGGGCCTGGACCAGCGAGCGGCCGAGCGCGAGATTGCCGACCCGATAGACGGCGGTGAACCCATTCGCATCGACGCTCCGTTCGGTCGGAAGGAAACCGCCCTGGAAGCTGGGATGCGGCCATGCCGAGCGGACCCGCCACAGCGTGTCGCCGGCATGGGGGGCGAGGCCGAGCGCGCCATTGCCGCGGAAATCGTAAGCGAAGTCGACCAGGATCGGCCGGCTGGCGATCGAGGCGGCGTCGAGCCAGGCGAAGAAACCGCGGCCGCCGGTCGCGCCGGCGCCGCCGCCCGGCTGCAGCCGCAGCGGCTGGCCGCCGACGCTGATCCTTGGGTTGGCGCCGAGGCCGCGCGGATCGGAGAGGCCGAAACGAAGCTCGGCGCGGGTAAGATCGAGCGCCGCCGCATCGATGCCGGCGCGCTGAAGGTCGGCCGGCATCGCGAAGCGGGCGCGGCCGGAGACGCGGCTGTCGTAAACGACAACCTCGTAGATCGAGCGGGCGCGGCGTTCGGGGCGAATCTCGGTGTCGATCTGCGCCTGTTCCGGCGCCAGGGTCAGCTCCTGCCAGACCTCGCGCGAGCGCGTCACCTGCTGGCCGTTCTCGGTCACGGTCTCGTTCGCGGTGGTGCGGTACGGAATGACCAGCACCGGCCCGGCGATCAGCTGCGGCCCGCCCCAGCCCTCGGCGATGCTCGCCTGCGCCTGCTCCGATTGGAGTTGCCGGTCATAGACGAGCAGCCAGACCGTGAAGAGTGGGATCGAGAGGACCAGGCCGACGAGGATGGTGAGCAGCAGCTTGAAGCCGGGCGAGCGTTCGGATGTGGGCGACATGAGTTACTCCGGGGTCGATATACTCGACTCGTCGTAATTCATGCACGGTTGGTCGTCAACCGGCCTGCGACGAACCGATCAGCCGGGCGCGCTGCTCAGGCGTCAGCAGCGCGCAATAATCCGCCTTGCCGAACCATTGGTAACGGTTGGCGGCGAGCCGGTCATAAGCCCAGTCGCGCCATGATTCCGGCAACTCACTGAGCGCGCGCAGCACTCGCCACCAGCCGCCGAGGGCGGCGAGTAGTTCGAGATAGCCGGCGCTCTTGGTGAACGCGCAGCCATTGCGGATGAACAGATAGCTTTCGTCCAGTTCGACGCCATAATGGCGGTAGAGCGCCTGCCCGAGCACGCCCTGCGCCGAGGTCATGTTGACCCGTCCCTCCTCGTCATGGCGCATGATGAAGCCGGCGCTGCCCGAGCAAAGCACGCAGACGCCGTCGAAAACGAACAAGGGCGCGTCCGGGAAATCCGGCACCGCCGGATCGTCGCAGTAGGAATAAGCGGGGCGGTCGAGCGCCGGCATCGGCGCATCCTAGCACCGGGAGCGCCCGCTCCCAATCGCTCAGCCGGCGCCGCCCTCGCAGAAGCGGCGCCGCTCCTCGGGCGCGGCGCGCAGCCGGCTGTCGATATAATAGCCGGCCAGCCCATCGACCATCCGCTCCGCACCGGCGGGGATGAAGCGGGCCGCATCCCGCCGCCAGCCGGCGACGCAATCGGCGCGCGGCCGATCCGACTGGCCGCAATCGACATAGGCGTCGAACGCGGCGCGCCAGGCGGTGAAGTCGGCGCGGGTCATCGGCGCGCCATGGCCGGGGATCAGGGTGGTGAACGGTGTCGCCGCGATCTCGCCCAGCGCGCGCCGCCAGCCCTCGGCGCAGGCCGTGTCCATGAACGGCACCAGGCCGACCACCAGATCGCCGACGATCGCGACGTGCGTCGATGGATCGTAGAGCCAGACGTCGCCTTCCGTGGCGGCGAAGCGGGCGAGGTTCACGCTGAGGCGCCGGCCGGCGATCCGCATCTCGCCCGAGGCAGTGACCGGCCGGGTCGCGCGCAGCGCCGCCGGATTGTCCATCGCCGCGAGCCCGCGCGCGGTCTCGGCGCGGCGCGATTCCGGCACCTGGCCGGCGTCGAGCGCCCGCTGGGTGCTCGCCCGGCTGCGGACGAAGAAGCCGGTCAGCGCCCGCTCGATCGCTTCGCTCGCATGGACCTCGGCCCGCGGATAAGCGGCGCGGATCTCGGCATTGCCGGTCGTGTGATCGAGGTGCCAGTGAGTGTTGACGACCGCCGCGATCGGCCGGCCGCGCTCCCGTGCATAAGCGAGCAGCTGATCGCGATGCTCCGGGTGGCGGCCGGTATCGACGAGGATCAGCCCCTCCGGCGCATCGAGAAAGACGCTGTTGCCGTCCGGACCGCGATTGGCGACCACGCTGCCGGGAATCAGGTGAAACGGCTCGCCCGCCGATTGCGCCGACGCGCAGGTCGCTCCAACAACGGCGGCGATGGCAAAGACTGCGCTACGCATTGATCGAACTCCCCGGCCTTCCCTCCGTCCTGCCGCCACCTAGCCGCACACTGCGGTACGAAACGGATTATTCGGTGGAGCGCGCTTCGGGTTCGACCGGCGGCTGACGGCCGGCCGTGGGACGACTCGTTTCCAGTGCAGGCCGCCCGACGGGCTCGGTCGCCGGCGGCAGCCGCGCCTCCAGCACGGTCAGCCAGCGCGAGGCATTGGCGCCGATGCTGACCTGCGGGTTGGAGGGCTCGCCCCGGATCTGCCGTTCCCAGCCGGCGACCAGGGTCCGCGCCCGCTCGAACGCGGTCGCGAGCGGCTGCGGCTGGCGGAGCGCCCGGTTGATCATCGCATCGCCGAAGAAGGTCCAGTCATTCTCCGCGACACAGCCGAACGACGAGCGATCGGCGGACGCCGCGGTGATGATCGCGGTCGTCTCCGACTGGAGCCGGGGCACGAACACGCCGGCATAGCAGGCGCTGATGATCAGAAGCCGATTGCGGATGCCGAGCCCGTTCAACATCCCCGCCATCCGGTTCGGCGAGATCGCGCCATAGCCGTTGTCGGCGTCGTTATAATAAAGACCGAACGGCGCGCCGTGGCTGGTCGTGTAGAGGACCAGCACGTCCTCGCGCTCGTCCATCAATTCGGCGATCCGGGCGAAGGCGATGGCGAGCGTCGTCGGCGTGCCGCGCGGCAAGGTGGAGGCGGCGCGGCCATCGGTGCCGGCGAGCACGATCGTCCGCCCCGTCGCGCCATAGCGCCGGCCGAGCACCTCGCCCGCCACCCGCGCCTCGCGGCCGAAGACCGGATCGCTGTCGAGCGCGACGACGACAACATAGGCGTCCACCGTGCCCGCCCTCTGCGGCTGCAACGCGGCGAGCGCGCGGTCCAGCTTGCGGTGCTCGTCGAGCTCGCCGACCGGACCGCGGTTGCTTTCGATCTGCGTCCCCGCATCAGCGCGGCGCATGATCTCGGCGGGGGAGCCCGCGACGAGCAGCGGCGACGGGCCGCCGTTATGGCGTGGCGCCCGGAAAGTCTGGGTCGAGGCGGCCGCCGGCAGCACCAAAGCCAGCGCCACGATCAGCTTCAAACGGCTACGCATGCACGCGCTCCCCGATTCCCTCGGGGTCAATCTAGTCGGCGAAGCGCCGGACGCCAGCCTGGGCGTGCGTCCGGCTTTCGCTTCTCAGACCGCGGAACCCTCGCGGTGCATCCAGCCGAAATAGCCGGCGGCGAGCGCCAGCACGGCGTGCAGCCAGACGTCGTTGCCGTGCAACGGGATCAGCCCGAAGGTCGTGCTCGTCGCCGGGATCAACCCCAATACGGTGAGCAGCGCGTAGATCACCGCGACGCCGCGGAAATAGGTCCGCGCCGCGCCGACGCTGCCGCGCGACAGCACGCCCCAGGCGCCGAAGAGGAGATGCACGACATTATGGAGAAGGTTGACCGGGAACAGGCCGAGCAGCAGGCCATAGCCTTGGGTCATCGTCATGCCCGGCGGGTGCTCCGTCGGCGTGAAGGCGCCCGGCACGAAGCCCAGCGCTCCCACCGCGAGAAAAACCACGCCGAACAGCAAAGCCATCGTGCGAACGCTCATCGCGTATCCTCCCTGTTGGGGCAGCGCGGGTGAGTCGCCGGCGCCGCCGGGCGGAGCCTAGTCCCTCGCCGGCGGCACGCCAAGGACGGCGCGTCGCGGCAGGCGGACGGTCAGACCCGCACTAGCCGGATATAGTCGTTCCGCCAGATCGTGATGTAGAGAAGGGCCAGGAAGGGATTGGCGTTGGCCCGGCAGTGCAGCGTGGTATCGCCGCTGACGGTCACCTCCGGCGACGTCGCCCAGTCGAGCTTCATCTGGATGCGGTAATCGCCCGGCGGCAGGTTCCACTGCAGGCCCTCGCCCTGTCTGACGCTGCCGCTCGGCACGCCATTGATCAGCACGGTATAGGCGCGCAGGCGGTCCATCCAGGCGACGGGCTCGCGGTAGATGCGCAGCAAGCCCATCTCAGTAAACCCGCGCCTTCGGCTTGATGTAGGCGACGTCGTCGGTGAGGGTATATTCGTGGACCGGGCGGTAATCGATCCGCACCTTGCCGCCCTCGCCGCCCCAGCCGTCGAACCAGGCGCAGGTGTGCTTCATCCAGTTCTTGTCGTCGCGGTTCGGGATAGTCCTCGTGGGCGTGGGCGCCGCGGCTTTCCTTGCGGTTGACCGCGCCGGCGATGGTGACGCTCGCCTGGGCGATCAGATTGTCGAGCTCGAGCGTCTCGATCAGATCGCTGTTCCAGATCAGGCTGCGGTCGGTGACCTGGATGTCCTTCATCCGCTCATAGGTCTTGGCCGAGCTTGTCGACGCCTTCGCTGCATCAGCTCGTCGGTGCGGAACACGGCGCAATGGGCCTGCATCATCGCGCTGCATCTCGACCCGCACCTCGGCGGTCGGCGAACCGCCCGCGGCGAAGCGGAACTTGTCGAGCCGGCCGAGCGCGAGATCGGCGCCGTCCTTGGGCAGCTCGGCCTGGCGCGCATTGGCGGTCAGCGTCTCGCCGAGCCGCAGGCCCGTGGCGCGGCCGAACACGACGAGGTCGATCAGGCTGTTCGAGCCCAGCCGGTTGGCGCCGTGGACCGAGACGCAGGCCGCCTCGCCGACCGCGAACAGGCCGGGCACGACGCTGTCCGGATCGCCGTCCTTCAGCGTCACCACCTCGCCGTGGAAGTTGGTCGGGATGCCGCCCATATTGTAATGGACGGTGGGCGTGACCGGCAGCGGCTGGCGGGTCAGGTCGACGCCGGCGAACACCTTGCCCGATTCGGTGATTCCGGGCAGCCGCTCGGCCAGGATTTCCGGCGCGATATGATCGAGGTGGAGGTGGATATGGTCCTTGTGCTGGCCGACGCCCCGGCCCTCGCGGATCTCCAGCGCCATCGAGCGTGACACGACGTCGCGGCTGGCGAGATCCTTCGCGCTCGGCGCGTAGCGCTCCATGAAGCGCTCGCCTTCGCTGAATTGGTCAGGTAGCCGCCCTCGCCGCGCGCGCCCTCGGTGATCAGCACGCCGGCGCCGTAGATGCCGGTCGGGTGGAACTGGACGAACTCGCAATCCTGCAGCGGCAGGCCGGCGCGCAGCGCCATGCCGCCGCCGTCGCCGGTGCAGGTATGGGCGCTGGTCGCGGTGAAATAGGCAGCGGCCATAGCCGCCGGTCGCCAGCACCACCGCCTGGGCGCGGAAGCGGTGGACGCTGCCATCCTCCATGCAGAGCGCGACGACGCCGCGGCAGGCGCCGTTCTCCATGATCAGGTCGAGCGCGAAATATTCGATGAAGAAGTCGGCGTCGTAGCGCAGGCTCTGCTGGTAGAGCGCGTGCAGCATCGCGTGGCCGGTGCGGTCGGCGGCGGCGCAGGTGCGCTGGGCGGGCGGCCCTTCGCCCATATTCTGCATCATGCCGCCAAAGGCGCGCTGGTAGATCTTGCCCTCGTCGGTGCGGCTGAACGGCACCCCGGCATGTTCGAGCTCGTAGACCGCGGCCGGCGCCTCGCGGACCATATATTCGATCGCGTCCTGGTCGCCGAGCCAGTCCGAGCCCTTGACCGTGTCGTACATGTGCCAGGTCCAGTGGTCCGGACCCATATTGCCGAGGCTGGCCGAGATGCCGCCCTGCGCCGCGACGGTGTGGCTGCGGGTCGGGAAGACCTTGGTGATGCAGGCGGTCTTCAGGCCCGCCTGGGCCGCGCCCATCGTCGCGCGCAGGCCCGAGCCGCCGGCGCCGACGACGACGACGTCATAGACATGGTCGATGATCTTATAGGCTTCGGCCATCAGGCGGGCGTCCCGGCAAGAGCGATCTTCAGCACGGCGAAGATGGCGAGCGCCGCGCCGAGGACGGCAAGGAAGTTGACGAGGGTGACGAGCAGCAGCCGGGAGCCGCCATGCTCATAATCCTCGATGACGACGATCAGGCCCATCCGCGCGTGCCAGAAGGTCGAGAGGATGAGCAGGACCATCGGCACCGCGGCGAGCGGGCTGCCGAGCCACTGGACGATCGTGTCGTGATCGTAGCCCGGAAGCCGCCAGAGCGAGACGACGAACCAGACGAGCAGGAGGAGCGTGGCGACCGAGGTCAGCCGCTCCAGCCACCAATGGTGCGCGCCGGTGCGGGCCGAGCCGAGGCCGCGGGCCTGGCGGAGCGGGGTTTCCATCGTCATGCCAGTTTCCAGACCACGATCGCCGCCCAAGTCGCGGCAGTGAACAGGACCGAGCCCAGCATGACGAGCAGCGCCCAAATCTTGTTGGTTCGAAGCTCGAAGCCGGCGCCGATGTCCATGACCAGGTGACGAAGCCCGCCGAGGCTCTGCATCCAGAAGGCCCAGCTCAGCGGCACCCAGAGGATCAGCGACCAGCGCCAGGTCGCCCAGCCGGCGAAATATTCATAGGATGCGGCGCCGCTCGCCGCCGCGACGAGCCACCAGACCAGCAGCGCCAGACCCACGGTGGCAAGCCCGGCGCCGGTCATCCGGTGCAGGATCGAGACCGCCATATGCGGCCCCCAGCGCCAGATGGTGAGATGTGGCGACAGCGGCCGGGCCGGATTGCGGTGCATGTCCTTTGCGACGCTCCCCTATTCGCCTCGCGCTTTTAGGCCGAACGCCGCGCGTTGCAAGCGCCCGGCTGCGGCGTTTCGCGCTGCCTTGGTCAACAGGAATTTAACCAATCGAGCGCTAGGTCTCCGTCACAACCCACACATCCTTGGCGCGAGGACGAAGACAGCATGGCCGGCGACGACAGGCAGCGGGACGAAGCCGACTTGAGGCGGCGGATCAGGCTGTTCGACACGAACGGCCGGCTGGAAGAGGAATGCCGCGAGATCTGGGCCTTGGTCGAGCCCGAGAAGCGGACCGTCGCCCGTGCCTATTGGGAGCGCTACGCCAAGTCCGACGAGATCGACCGGCCGATCGGCGCCGACAAGATCGAAGAGCTGACCGACCGCATCATTCCGCATATCGAGGCCAAGCACGGCGCGCTCACCGACCCTCGCTGGGTCGATATGACGCGCACCTATGTCGAGCAGGCGGCGCGCGCGAACATCTCGCTCACCACGCTCTATTCCGGCATCACCGCCTGCGGCCAGGCCGTGCAGGACGCGATCGTCACGGGCGCTGCCCGACGACACCGAGCGCGCCTCGCGACTGGTCCGCGCGACCACGGCGCTCACCGCGCTCGAGATCGACGTCTTCTCCGCCCATCATGACGTGCTGCGCACCCAGGCGGAGCGCGAACGGCGCAGCGCCCAGGGGACCGAGTTCAACAAGGAGATCGTCAGCGTCGTCGAGCGCAGCGCCAGCAACAGCCGGCGGATGCGCGAGCAGGCGGCCGAGGCAAGCGAGGCGGCGCGCGGCATGCTCGGCAAGACCAGCGAAGTCGCCGCGGCGGCCGAGCAATCGGCGGTCGCGATGCGCGAGGCGGCGCAGACCGCCGCCGGCCTGATCATGGCGATCGAGGAGGCGCGCAGCGAGGTCGAGGTCGCAGCTGATGTCGCCAGCCGCGCCGGCGAGCAGTCCCAGCAGGCGGTCGGCGTCAGCAAGGCGCTGTCGGCGCAGGTCGAGGCGATCGAATCGATCCTCGGCCTGATCCGCGACATCGCCGGTCAGACCAATCTGCTCGCGCTCAACGCGACGATCGAGGCGGCCCGCGCCGGCGACGCGGGCCGCGGCTTCGCGGTCGTCGCGCAGGAGGTGAAGAGCCTCGCCAACCAGACCGCGCGGGCGACCGACGACATCGCCGCCAAGATCAGCGCCATCCAGTCCGCGACCCGCCAGACCGTCGAGGCGAACGATTCGATCCGCTCCACGGTCGAGGAGGTGCAGCTCAGCGCCGACCGCATCCGCAAGGCGATGGAGACCCAGGCGCAGACGGTGACGATGATCACCGCCGCCGTCGACGAGACCGCGCTCGCGGCCGATTCCATGTCCTCGACCATCGCCGCGATCCGCGCCGACACCGAGGCGGTGGCGAGCGAGATCGACGAGGTGGAGAAGAACTTCTCCGAGGTCGACGAGCAGATGAAGCAGTTCAAGACGACCACCGGCCGCTTCGTCCAGACCTTCGCCGCCTAGCCCGCACGCGTCCGGAAAAATTCGGCGCGTCCGTTCGCGCTCCCTAGAACCCGACCTTCGGCGCCATATCCACCGTGCCGCGCTCGGACGCGGCGATTTCGTGATAGTTGCAGGGCTTGAAGCCGAGGGCGCCGGCGAACAGCACGGCCGGGAAGCTCTCGCGCGCTGAGTTGTAGTCGGCGCTGGCCGAATTGAAGGCGCGGCGGGCGGCGGCGAGCTTGTCTTCGACATCGGCCAGCTCGCCCTGCAGCTGCTGGAAATTGGCGCTGGCCTTCAGATCCGGATAGGCTTCGGCGACCGCGATCAGGCGCCCCATCGCACCGGACAAGGCGGCTTCGTCTGCCGGTGTGGCGCCGGGCGCCTCGGCCCTGTTCCGGGCGGCGATCACCGCCTCGAACGTTGCTTGTTCGTGCGCGGCATAGCCCTGCACGGTGGCGACGAGGTTAGGGATCAGATCGTGCCGCTGGCGCAGTTGGGCCGCGATATTCGCAGTGCCTTCGAGACAATTCTGTCGAAGGCCGACGAGCCGGTTGTAGATCAGGATCGCCATAAGCCCGAGCAGCGGGACGACGATCAAAATGCCGATAAAGCCCCAGTCCATTGCAGCGGCTCCCCCTTTTCCCCTTTTGCCGTTAGCATGGGCTATCATCGACGGGGGCGGACGCAAAGCGGATGATCCAGCAACTCGACGCCGACGCCTTGCTGGCGGGCGAACTCGGCCAGTGGCTGGCGCAGCAAGGCAGTGCGCGCGAGGAGGCGAAGCGAAAGGCGCGCTTCCGGCTGTGGATCGTCGCCGTTCCCGGCGTCCTGCTGGCCGGCCTCATCGCCATTGGCTCGAACAGCATCCAGATCCCTGCCTTCATCGGCTTTGGCGCCGTAAGCCTGGGCTCGTGGTGGGCACATCGTGCGAAGGCGCCACTGCTGCGGGCGATCAAGGAGCGGATGAACACGAAAATCGCGACCGCGCTCGAGCTTAACTATGCCTGCGATTGCGCGCCGGGCGATGAATTCCAGCACGCAAAAACGTTCGAGCTGCTGCCGGGTTACGACCGGGAGGGCTTCGAGGATCGCTGGTGGGGCCATATCGGGGCAATCCCGTTCTCGGTCTACGAGGCCCATCTCCAGGCATGGCGGGGGTCGGGCAGGAACCGGCGGCTGGTCACTGTCTTCCGCGGCTCGATGATGACCATCGCCTTTCAGCGCCGCTTCCACGGCACGACCCTGATCGAACGGTCCGGTGCACGGCTCACCTTCTTTGGACTGAAGGATTCGATTTTCCCGGGGGGCGTGAAGCTGGACCGCGTCTCGATGGTCGATACGCGCTTCGCCGAAGATTTCTGGGTCTGGTCCAGCGACGCGGTGGAGGCGCATTATCTGGTGCACCCGGAATATGTCGAACGGCTGATCGCCATCGAGCAGGCGTTTCACGGGCAGAAGATCCGTGCCCTGTTCAAGGAGGGCGAGCTGCTGATCGTGATGGATTCGGGCGACATGTTCGAAAGCGGTTCGCTGGACGCCTCGCAGGACCGCAACCTGCTCGCCACCACCATCCAGCAATTTTCCAGCCTCGCCAGTCTCGCTACCCGGCTGAACGAGGCGCCGCGCGGCAATTTCACGGCTTAACGCGGCAGGCCGTTGCGGTTACCGCGCCGGTATGACTGCACCGCTTCACATCCTTGTCACCGGCGCGAGCCGAGGCATCGGCGCGTCGATCGTCGAGGCGCTGAACGGCCATCGCGTCGTCGGCCATTCCAGCGCCGGCGGCGATGGCCGGATTGCGGCTGATCTCGCCGATCCACAAGCCGCCACCGCGCTCTGGTGGGAGGCGATGGCGGCGCTGGACGGCCGGATCGACGTCGTCGTCAACAATGCCGGCCTGTTCGAGGCGGCGCCGATCGGCGACGGCGACGCGGAATGGGAAGAGCGCTGGGAGCGCACCTTGCGCATCAACCTGCGCGCCGCAGCCGACCTGTGCCGGCTCGCCGTGCTCCACTTCCGTGCACGCGGCGGCGGCGGCCGGATCGTCAATGTCGCCAGCCGCGCCGGCTATCGCGGCGACTCGCCCGATCACTGGCATTATGCCGCGTCCAAGGCCGGCATGATCGCGATGACGAAGACGATCGCGCGCGGTTATGCGGGCGAGGGAATCTACGCCTTCACCGTATGCCCCGGCTTCACCGTCACCGGCATGGTCGAGGAGTATCTCGCCAGCCGCGGCGGCATCGCAGCGCTGGGCGACCTGCCGATCGGCCGGCCGGCGACGACGGCCGAGATCGCCGAGACGGTGCGCTGGCTCGCCGTCGACGCCCCGCCCTCCGCGACCGGCGCGGCGATCGACGTCAACGGCGCGAGCTTCGTCCGCTGACCTGGCGCGTCACCCTGCCCTGCACGCTGGCCGAGGCGCAGGCGCTGGCCCGCGACATCGGCCCGTTCGCCACCCTCGATCAGCCGCCGACTCTCGTGACCAGCGAAGCGGCCGGTGGCGGCTGGCGGCTCGACGGCTATTTCGAGTCGAAGCCCAACGCCGGCGATCTGAGAACGATCGCCGCCCTCGCCCCGAGCGCCAAGGCGGCACTGACCGTCGAGCGGCTGGACGACGAGGACTGGCTCACCCTCTCGCAGGCCGGGCTGGAGCCAATCCGGGCGGGCCGCTTCTTCGTCCACACGCCGGCGCATCGCGGCGCCGTGCCGCCGGACGCGACCGCCTTCGAGATCGACGCCGGCCGGGCGTTCGGCACCGGCCAGCACGAGACCACGACCGGCTGCCTGATCGCGCTCGACCGGCTGAAGGCGGGCGGCGCCGTCTTCGGCCAGATCGCCGATATCGGCACCGGCACCGGCCTGCTCGCTTTCGCGGCGCTGCAGCTGTGGCCGGCGGCGCGCGCGATCGCCTCCGACATCGACCCGGTCGCGATCGAGGTGGCGGCGGAGAATGCGGCGATCAACCATGTGCCGATCGGCCGGGGGCCGGGCCAATGCGAGCTCGCGATCGCCGCCGGGCTCGACCATCGCCGCCTCATCGTCCGCGCTCCCTACGATTTGATCATCGCCAACATCCTCGCTGGGCCGCTGATCGCGCTGGCTCCCGACATTGCCGGTGCCCTAGCGCCGGGCGGCCGGCTGATCCTCGCCGGCCTGCTCGACCGGCAGGCGGAGCGCGTCGCCGCCGCTTATGCCCGGCGCGGCCTGCGTCTCATCGGAAGGATCGAGCGCGGCGAATGGCCGACCCTGGTGCTCCGCAAGCGGCGCTAGATGCGCGGCAGCGCCGAACGGGGAAAGGCCAGCACGGCGCAGCGGTCCCTCGGCCGCCCGACAGTGGGCGGCGAGCCTTGCCGCGGCATCAGCACGCATGGTCGCGGCGCGGCCGGAGGGGCCGGTTGAGCGACGGCCGGCGCGGCGACCGTCAGGAAAAGCAGCACGGCAAACTTCGCGATCTTCATCCTGAAGGCTCCTCCGCCGGAATCGGTCTAGCAGGCTCGCCGTCACCCCGGAAGTTTCATAAAGTTCAGCTTCCCTGGGCGAAAAAAGTTGCCCTTCCCGGCCTATCCGATCCGCCCTGCCAGCCAGCCGTAGAGGAACGCCTCGTTCGCCGGCCGCGCTTCCGCGAGCTGGACGTAGCGCTCGCCCTGCAAGGCATCGAGCGCCTTGACCAGCACCGCCTCGCCGGCCGACCCGCGGGCGCGGAGAAAGCCGGCGAGCGCGGCGAGCGTCGCCGGGCCGATCCGCCGGTCGACCGCGATGTCCGGATAATCGCGACCATTGCGGTTGAGCGCGTTCAGCGCCCGCTGCAGGAAGCCGACCGCCGTCTCCGGCCCCATGTTGACCGCGGTGTCGAACAGCTCCGCCGCCACCTTCGGCGCGCGCTCCGTCACGCCATCGAAGCCCGGCCGCAACCAGTAGATCCGGCGATAGATCGAAACCGCCTCCGCGCGCGGCAGCGTCTTCATGGCGCCGCCATAGCCATGTGCCCGCGCCACCGCCTGCGTGATCCCCCAGCGCGTCGGTCCGCCGCGATCCGCCGGATGGTTCACGTAACCGCCCTCGCGCGCGATGAGCTCTTCGACAAGCGAGTCGATGTTCATTTCTGCCCTCCATTGGTTCTGCGAATGTGCGGTTTATAACCTACCTGGATCATGTAGGAAAATGACGTCTCGCCGAACACGGACGGCGCCCTTGCTTGCTACCATGCGCCCCGCTTAGGCTTCGCGCGAACCGGGAGAGGCGATGCGCAATCCTGTCCTGTCACTGCTGTTCGGCCTCGGCGTCGCCGCGCTCGGCCTCGGCTACATTCTCTGGGTGGTCGCGCGCTACGATGTCGGCCTCCGGCTCGGTCAGGTGAGCCCGACGCTTACCGTTCCCGGCTTCATCGCGATTGCCATCGGCCTGTGGCTGACGCTGCGGACCATCCTCTTGGTGCGGCTCCGCGACACCCTGCTTCGGGGCGAAGGCGCGCTCGCCCGCTGGTGGGTCACGCCGTCGGAATGGGAAGCCTGGCGCGCCCATGATGCCATCCGCTCGGCCTCCTGGTCGACGCTCAGGAACAAGCTCGCGCCGGCCGCCGGTCCCGCGCCGATGGCGGCCGTGCCTGTCGCGATCGGGGCCACGGCGATCGCCGTCGGCCGCTCGATCGTTCCGCTCAACGTGACGGGCTGGGGCCCGTTCGCGATCTGGGCGCTGTGCGACGTGTCGCTCGCTGACGGTCCGTCGCCCAGCCTGGAATTCTCCCGCTACATCGTCAGCCGCAACGCGATTACGGAGAGCATCGATCTCGTCCGCATCCCCCTCGGCGCCGGCGGCCGCGCGCAAGCGCAACGAATAGTCGATCATTTCGCCGCCGCGATCCCGAGCTTCCACAAGGAATCCGGCCGCACGATGTTCCCCGATCATTTCCTCGCCGTTGCAGGCGATCCCGCGGCGGCGGCCCGCGAGCGCCGCGCCGCGCGAGGCTATGTCTTTCCCGCCGCGGTGCTGGGCTTCGGCGGCCTGGGCTTCTGGTACAGTATGACCGGCGGCATCCGGCCAATGGGCCTGGACTTCGCGACCCTCGTGCTTGTTGCCGCCATCGCGGCGCTCGCTCTCAGCGCAATATTCGGGCTCGCGCATTTCGCCCGCCGGCATCGATAGGGCAAAATCATACGCTGCCGTTCGACTGCTTTGCCTGTCGGCCGACCCGCTCTAAGGCCCGAGCCGACCAATTGGAGACCAGTCATGGCCGACCGCGACGCGCCTTATCATGCCCATGTCTATTATTCGGCCGAGCAGCGCCCCGCCGCCGAGGCGCTGCGTGACAGGTTCGCGGGGCTGATGGCAGCGGGCAGTGAGCCGCGCATCCTGTTCGTCGGACGAATGGCCGACAAAGGGGTCGGGCCGCACCCGATCCCCCAATATGAACTCCATTTTCTCGAATCCTCGCGCGCGGGCGTGGTCGCGGCGATCGAGGAATCGGGCCTGCGGGCGCTGGTTCATCCGCTCACCGACGACGATCTCGCCGACCATACAACCCTGGCGCACTGGATCGGCGAGCCGCTCGAACTCGATCTCAGCGTGCTCGACCCGCCGGGCGTGAACCAGGGCACGCCGCGCTTCGGCAAGACCGACTTCTAGGCATCGGATCGCGCTTCCGAGGGGAGCGCCGGCGCGATTGCGCGCGGGGCGGGGCCTCGCCTACACGAGGGGCCGGAGGACGAGATGACCGAAATTTTCCGCGCCGGCCGCCAGCTCCGGAAGGTCAGATTATGGATGTGGCTGTCGGTCGGTCTCGCCGCGGCGGCTTTGTGGTGGGGCTGGGACCTGTTTCAGACCTACGGTGCGCGGCCGGCCGACGGCGGCGTTCTCGCGCCGCTGCCGGTGCGGCTCGCCTGGGGCGGAACGGTGGCGGGGCTAGGCCTCGCCTTCGTCTGGGGCATGGGGCTCTACGGCGGGCTCTATGTCGCGAACATGGCCTATGACGAGCCGAACGACCGGCTGCACGTCCGCACCCTCTCCTTTCTCGGCGATCGCGACCGGTCCTTCCCGGCCGCCGACGTCGAGGGCTCGAGCTATCATGGCGGCGATTTCTGGGCCGGCGGAGTCGCGGTGAACGCGCCCTGGGTCACCGTCCGGATGCGAGGGCGGCGCTGGCCGTTCATCGTCGATGCTCAGGGCGAGTTCCCCAACCGCGACCTCGGCCGCCGCCTGTTCGGCGGGCGCTGAGCCGGCGGCGGGAGAGCGTATGCGCGATCCCGCCCGCAAGGCCGCGTTCTGGCTCGCGATCCTCGCCGTCGGGCTTGGCCTGCTCGCTTATGGCTATCCGCGCCTCGAAACCTACGCGCCATCGCCGCCCGCGGCGGTGATCGCGATGCTGGGCGGCTTCCTGCTCGCGGTGACCGGCGCGACTTTGTTCCTTTTGGCCTTCCTGTTCGCGCGCGGCCGGGCGAGGCTGCTGGCGGCGCGCGACGCCGGAACATTGGTGGCGCGGTGGACTGTCGGCGCCGCGGATTGGGGGCGCTTCCGCGCCATCGACCGCGCCCGCGCCGCCGAGCATCGCGAGCTGACCAACCAGTTGAAGCTCGACCGCGATCCGCCGCCGACCGGATCGGAGATTCTGGTCGGCGAGACCGGCCTCATGGTCGACGGCGTCTATCACGACCTGCTCCATGGCGGTGGGCCGGCGCTGCTCGCCGCCGGCTGGCTGGGCCCGCCGGCCGATCCCGAATGCCTGGAGCTTCGGCTGATCGCCGTCACCCGCTTCGGCAGCTACCGCAGCGCTCTTCGGGTGCCGGTTCCGGCGGGCTCTCGCGCCCAGGGGATCAGGGCCTATGAACATTTCGCGGCGCGCGCGCCGAAGCCGCGCAAGCCGCTCAACCTGCGCCTCGCCGCGATCATCGCCGCCATCTCCGCGATCGCGGGAGCGGCCGCCTTCGCGATCGGCTGGCGGATGAGGCAGGGTGGCGATCCCGGCTGGACGCCAAGCGCGTGGATGGCGTGGGGCATGGGCGGCGTCCTGCTCGCCCTCATCCTCGCCCTCGCCGCGCTGGCCACCCACTTCCGCCGCCGCTAAGCCGCCGCGATGGAAACCCTTTCCACCGCGAAAAGCCATGGCAGCGCGCAACAGGTCTGGCGGCACGCGAGCCGCGCGACCGGCACCGAGATGACCTTCTCGGTCTTCCTGCCGCCGCAGGCCTTCGCGGCCGGCGCGGCGCCGCTGCCGGTGGTCTGGTATCTCTCGGGGCTCACCTGCACCCACGCCAATGTCACCGAGAAAGGCGAATATCGCGCCGCCTGCGCCGAGCTCGGGCTGATCTTCGTCGCGCCCGACACGAGCCCGCGTGGCACCGACGTGCCCGACGACGAGGCCTATGATTTCGGTCAGGGCGCGGGCTTCTATGTCGACGCGACCGAGCCGCCTTATGCCGCGAACTACCGGATGGCGTCCTATATCACGGAAGAACTGCCGGAGATCGTGGCCGCCAACTTCCCCGCCGACATGACGCGGCAAGGCATCATGGGCCATTCCATGGGCGGCCATGGCGCGCTGACCATCGCGCTCAGGAATCCCGGCCGCTACCGCGCTGTCTCCGCCTTCGCGCCGATCGTGGCGCCGAGCCGAGTGCCGTGGGGTGAGAAGGCGCTGTCCCGCTATCTGGGCCCGGACCGGGCAAGCTGGCGCGCCTACGACGCGGTGGCGCTGATCGAGGACGGCGCGCGTCTGCCGGACCTGTTGGTCGATCAGGGCGAAGCGGACAATTTCCTTGAGCAGCAGCTTCGTCCCGAACTGCTGCGCGCCGCCTGCGAGCGTGCCGGCATCCCGCTCACGCTCAGGATGCAGCCCGGCTACGATCACAGCTATTACTTCATCTCGACCTTCATGGCCGATCACCTCCGCTGGCACGCGGAGCGGCTGGGGCCGGCGCCGCCGGACGCTGCAGCGCGGCCCTGAGGAAGGCGATCATCCGCGGCCAGCCATCGCTCCGCGCCCGATTCGTTGCCAGTGCCGCGCCCTCGAGCTGGTCGTAACCCGGATCGCCTTCCCGCAAGGGTTGTCCGAACGCGCCATGTCCGGCGTCGGGATAGGCCAGCAGCGTGACAGCCGGCCGGCCGCGGCTTCGCGCCCGTTCCGCGATCTGGCGCGCCATCGGGCATGCGGGCCAGAGGCTGTCGGCCTCGCCGCAGACCAGCAGCACCGGCGCATCAGTCCGCTCCACCGGAATCGCGGCGCCCGGATGCTGGGGCAGCGTCGTCAGCGCCTGGGTCATCACCGATCCCATGTCGGTCCACCATTTGTACCGGCCGAAGCGGATGAAATCGACCGGCCGGCCGTCTTCCGACCAGGAGGAGTCGAATTCCTGCGTGCTGTCGAAGCTCGACCCCTGCCACGCAACGCTGGACGGCGCGCCGGCGACGACCGCCCGAATCCTGGCATCGCGAGAGGCGATCAGCAAAGCCGCCTCGGCCCCCTTGGAGACGCCCAGCACCCCGATCCGCTCCGGATCCACCTCGGCCTGGCGCTGAAGCCAGGACAATGCGGTCTGGAAATATTCGAGTGGGATCAGCTCCAGGTGCGGCGGCTGGCCCGGCGCCCGGTAATAGGAAAGCTGCAGCACGGAGAAGCCCTCCGCCTGTAGGGTGAGCGCGTTACGCCGCGCGCCCGCGGTCATCCCCCCTTCCGAGCCGCCGAGCATGAGAATGGCCGGCCGCCGGCCTTCGCCCCGGCCGGGATAATAATTGGCGAGCAGCCCGTCCTCGGAAATTCGCCGCCCGGTCGGGCCGGACTCGACGACCTCCACGGCCGGGATGAAAAGCCCGAAATAGAGCGCGCCGCCAAAGGCCAACGCCAGCAGCAGCACAAGGCCGCCGCATCCGATCCCCGCTTTGCGTTTCCAGCCCATCGCGCCCCTGGCTCCTCCGCCAAGCTCATAGGGCCGCAACCCGAGCAAGGCGCAAGGGGCTTATGCGGAGCGGCTGAGGCTAGTCATCACTCACCGGCAGGCGCTCTCGAAACCAGGCCGCCAGCTCATCCTCCGAAAGCTCGCCGGCGGCGAGGGCAAGCATCGCGGTAACTGCATCGGCTGTTTCAAAGCGTAGTTCGTGGCCGTTCAGCGCCAGAAACAGGCGGGCGAGCACCCAGGCGGTGCGCTTGTTGCCATCCACGAATGGGTGGTTGCGGGCGACGCCGAAGGCATAAGCTGCGGCCAGAGCGGCGGGATCGTCGGAGCCGTAAGCCCAGGCGTTCATCGGCCTGGCGAGCGCGGAGTCAAGCAACCCCGCGTCACGCACGCCGCTGCCGCCGCCATGCTCGGCGAGCTGGCGATCGTGGATGGCCAATGCGGTCTCGACGTCGAGCCAGCATGGCTCGACTCTGGGCGTGGTCACAGCGCTAGCCGTTTACTTGGCAAGCACGCGCAGGATGTCGCGATCCTCGCGCATGATCCGCTCGGCGATGTTCATCTTTTCCGCGAAGCCCGGATCGCCGGCGGTCAGGCGAATACCGTCCGGCGCCTCGGAGACGAACAGGCTGTCGCCTTGCCCGACCCGCAACCGCGCCAGCAGCTCCTTCGGCAGGATCACCCCCGCGGAATTGCCGATCTTCTTGATCTTGAGTTCCATGTTCATACGCGCGTTATAACATAATGGGCCTGGAGTCGCAAGTGGTCACGGCTGAAGAAGCGCCTCCGCCTTCGCCAGCGCGACACTACCATCCGCGCCCCGCTCGACAGGGAGGCACGCTCTTTGCGGCGCTCGAGCTGATCAGGCCAGGCCCGCTCGCAATGTGCCGGACCCGTCGACGGGCGCGACGCTGGGTTCGCGGTCCCCGTCGGCTGCCACTGCCGCGCGCGGCGGTAGGCCCATCGCGCTGACCAGGTAGCCGAGGATGGCACTGCCGCCATAGCCGACCAAAGGGGTGGGGTAGTTGCCCAAGGCGGCCGCGGCGATCACCGCCAGCCAGACCGCGCCGAACACTGCGTAGGCGGCGCGGTGGCCGGGATCGCGCGCCAGCCCGGCGATCGCTGGTGCCAGCATCAGGGCCGCGCCGCCCGTCACCGCGAGCCCCGCCAGCGGATGCACCGCGAAGGACGAGAGAAAGATCTGATCGACGAAGGGCATGGCCGACGAGGCGTCCGGCCGAACCAGGGTCACCGCGAAGCCCGATAGCGCCGCACCCAGCGCCGCCAGCACGACCCGGTCGAATCGCACCATCGCGAGCGCCGCCAGCCCGGCCGCCAATGCGCCGGCCATGGCCCGGTCCGGCTGCAACGCCAGCGCCAGCGCCGCGATGGCCACGGCGAGCACCGACAGCGCATCGCGCGAGCGGGCGACGTTCAGCGCAAGCAGAGGCATGAGCACCAGGCCGGGCTGCAGCGACACGCCGCCGACCGCGATCCACCGCCTCACCCCTTCGGCCGAAACGCCGATCAGGCCGACGAGCAGCAACAGGCCGGCCAGCAATAGCGAGACGGCCCCGTATGGAACGCGGCCCAGCCGCCCCGCCTCGCGCAGCACGCCAAGGGTCAGCAGCCCAAGCGCAAGCGCCGCCCCGTTCATCGCGACGTAGGAAACCGGCGCTCCCGCCAGTGTCAGATAGACGAAGCCAAGCCCCACCGCCGCGGCAGCACAGAGCGCGGCGAAGCTGCGCGGGCGATCGATCTGGCTGAGGGACATGACGGGCCCCTGTGCGGAAAATAGAGGCGAAAGGCGAAGCGAGAGCGCGGCCCGAAGGCACCCGAACGCGAAACGAAACGCCGGCGCACCGCTCTCGATTGCCCGCGTCTCCGCCGCCATCGCCCGCCCCAGTCGCGCATCGCCGCAGGAAGCAGCAACGCTGCGAGGCGGGCGATCCAGATCGCGGGCAACCGACTCATGCGAACCCCCTTGCCGGACGGGCCCGTCCGTTGATCGCGACCAGGGGCGGATTGTCGGCGGCGAGCTGCCGCCCCATTGCGGTCAGACGATAGGCGTGTCGAGCCGGCCGGCCTGGGCCCTGCGGCGTCTGCCATTCAGCGTCGAGAAAACCCTGTGCGGCGAGCCGCATCAGAAGCGGATAGAGCGTGCCGGATTTGATCCCGGCCTGACGGCACAGATCATAACCGTGGCACCAGCATTCCCCGGCGTCGGCCAGCAAGGCGAGAACGTCGCGGGCCGGACCGGAGAGCGAGCGGTGACGGGTCATCGCTCTTAACTCTACCTATATAGAAATGGAGTCAAGCGCCGATCGGCCCTCGCCTCGGCCGAGCCTTGCCTGCGCCTTCGCCAGCGCCGCCGGATCGTCCACGTCCAGCCACATAAGGCCGGTCGCATCCGCCACTCGCGCCTCTCCGGCATCGGCGAGCCGCTGAACGCCGTCCGACAGCGAGCCGGCCTTGCCGTCTGCTACGGCCGCGGCAATCGCTTCGGCGAGCGCGGGGGTCGCGTGGAACACGCCGGTGTCGACCGCATCGAAGGCCTCAAGCGCCTTGCCGATCGCGGCGATGCGCTCGCCCTCGACCGCGACCTTGGTCGCGTCGTCGAGATCGAGCGAGTCCCGCCGCCAGTCGCGATCGATCGCCAGCGTCAGCGCCGCGCCGCTCGCCCGGCCGGCCGCGACCGTGCGGCGGGCGATCTCGGGATCGAACAGATGGTCCGACATCAACAGCAAATAGTCGCCAGGCGATCCGGGCCGAGCCGGCGAGCACGGAATGGCCGTTGGGCTTGTCCCAGTCGTCCAGCCGCGCGAAGCCGATGGTCACGCCGATCCGCTCCGCCAGCTCGGTCAGCACCGCCTCGACCCGCGCCGCCTGATGACCCGTCACCACCGTGAATACCGTCGCTCCCGCCGCCATCGCCGCCTCGATCGCATGCGCGATCAGCGGCCGGCCGGCGAGCGGGGTCAGCGGCTTCGAGTCGGACAGCTCGCGCAGCCGGCTGCCATAGCCGGCGGCGAGGATGAGGCAGTTCATGCCAGGGCTCTTATTCGGCCGCGAGCGCCTCGCCGGCGATGAATTCGTCGGTCAGCTGGGCGGCGACGTCGTCGCTGAACTGCTGCGGCGGGTGCTTGCAGAAATAGGCGCTCGGCCCCACCAGCATGCCGCCGACGCCGCGATCGAGCGCGACCTTGCAGCAGCGGATTGCGTCCACCACCACGCCGGCGCTGTTCGGGCTATCCTCGACCGACAGGCGAAGCTCCAGGTTCATCGGCACGTCGCCGAACAGCTGGCCCTCCATCCTCAGGAAGCAGAGCTTGTTGTCGTTGAGCCAGGGAATGTAGTCGCTGGGGCCGATATGGATGTCGTCGGCACCGAGCGGCTCGGCGAGGGTCGACTGGACCGCGTCGGTCTTCAATTCCTTCTTCGACGCCAGCCGGTTCCGGTCCAACATGTTCATGAAGTCGGTATTGCCGCCGGTGTTGAGCTGATAGGTGCGGTCGTAGCTGACGCCGCGGGCCCGGAAGAGGCTGGAGAGGACGCGGTGGACGATGGTCGCGCCCAATTGCGCCTTGATGTCGTCGCCGATGATCGGGATGCGCTTGGCGGCGAAGCGCCGTTCCCACTCCGGATTGCTGGCGATGAACACCGGCATGCAGTTCACGACCGCCACCCCGGCCTCGAGCGCGCACTCCATGTAGAAGCGGGTCGCCTGCTCGGAGCCGACGGGCAGGAAGTTGACCAGCACCTCGGCGCCGCTCTCCTGCAGCGCCGCGACGATCTCGGCCTGGCTCGCCTCGCGCGCGCCGGCGCGGACGAAGCCGCGCTCGCCCTGCCCTTCCATATGCTCGGCAACGCCGTCCAGCACCCGGCCCATACGGACCGTCACGCCGGTGTGCGGCACGTCCTTCTGGAACACCGTGGTGCAATTGGGCCCGGCGAAGATCGCCTCGCCCAGATCGGTGCCGACCTTGCGGGCATCGACGTCGAACGCGCAGACGAACTCGATGTCGGCGATCGCATAGCCGCCGACCCGCTCGTGGATCAGCCCGGTCGGCTCCTTGCCGTTCTCGTAAAAATAACGCCCCTGCACCAGGGAGCTCGCGCAATTGCCGACGCCGACAATCGCTACCTTGATCTTGCTCATGAATCCTCGAACGTTCGCATGTGCGCCTGTCGCACATTACAACTGCGTGACGGTCCACCCCCAAAGGCTCCAAAAGTCAAGCATTGAGGGCCGTTGCGCAGCACAGCGAGCACAGGAGCGCGCGCGTTTTCGCCTTTCCTCGCGCCGCCGCTTGTCGCAAAGCCGCGCGCCTATGAACGTGCAGGCGAAACAGGGCAGGGTGGCCGGATCGGCCGGTCTGGCGGACGATTTGCGGCCGCGGCCGTCGCGCGCGCCCGAATTGCACGATCCGCTCAACCGCTTTCTCTATCACCCGCTCGCCGCGCGGCTGGCGCGCTTGCTGATGCCGACGCCGGTCTCGCCCAATGCGGTCTCGATCGTCGGGGGGCTGATGATCTGCGCCGCCGCCTGGGCCTATACGACGCTCGCCTGGCCTGTGGGGGCCTTGCTCGGCCTCGCCTTTCACATGACCTGGCACGTCGTCGACGGCGCGGACGGCGACCTCGCCCGGCTGCGCGACAGCGCCTCGCCGACCGGCGAGTTGCTCGACGGGGTGTGCGACTATGTCGGCCACATCGTCCTTTATGTGGCGCTCGCCGAGATGCTCGACGACCGGCTCGGCGGCTGGGCCTGGGCGTTCGCCTGGCTCGGCGCGCTGTCGCACATCGCCCAGACCAATCATGGCGAGAGCCAGCGCCGCGCCTATCTCTGGTGGGTCTATGACGTGCCCTGGCTGCGCCATGCGAGAGCGGACCGGCATGAGGTGTTCGCCGGCCGCAGCTGGTTCAGCCGCGCCTTCGGCTGGACGGGGCGCCACTATCTGCGGCTCGCCGATTTGATGGCGCCGCACATCGCCCGGGTCGATGCGGCGATGGCCCAGGCCCCGGGCGACGCGGTCGCGCGATCGCGGGCGCGCCGGCTGGTGCGCCGGGCGACGCGACGCTCGCTGCTGCTGATGAAGCTGCTCGGGCCCAACTCACGCGCCCTCATCCTGGGCTTCAGCATGATCGCGACCGGCGAGCCGTTGCTCTTCTTCCTAATCGAGCTGGTGCCGCTCAACCTGCTGCTGGTCTATTCGGTGCTGTACCACCGCCGGCTGGGCCGCCGGCTGCTGCGCGAGCGAACCGCTAAGCTCTTGACGAAATGAGGAAAATGGTGGGCGTGGCAAGGATTGAACTTGCGACCCCTGCGATGTCAACACAGTGCTCTACCACTGAGCTACACGCCCACCGGGCCCGGGTCCGCGATCAGGATCGGGAGGCGCGCATGTAGCGAGCGGGTGGGTAGGGCGCAAGTCCGGCCGCGCTCGTCAAATCGCGCTGATGCTCGGGCTCCGCCGCCGCTTCAGCATCAGCTCGTGCAGCGCCCAGACCATTGCGTCGGCCCGGTCCGGACTCCGTCCCGGCCCCGCATAGACGCCGCCGGCGCACAGCCCGGCGAGCTCGTCCTCCAGCGCCGGGAAACTTCCCGCCAGCCTGACCCGGCCGCGCTCGAACAGGGTCGCGACCGGCTCGGCCCGCGCGCTCTTGTTGTCGCGGGCATGGGCGAGCCGCAGCGGGAGGTCGCGGTCGGCGGCGCGCAGCACCGATTCGACCATCGCTCCGCCCATATTGCCCTCGGCGATCACCAGGTCCGCCTCCCATTCCGCCGCCGCCGCCGCGACCGCCGCCGCCCAGCCCTCGGGCGTTCGCCCGGCTACACTATGGTCGCCAAGCACATATCCGGTCCCCGCCCGGTCCAGCCCGGCGGCGACGATGCCGCAGGCGTCGCCCTGCACCGATCCCGGCGGATCGACTCCGATCACCACCCGCGCCAGCCTGCCGCGCTCCATCATCTTCGGCGGCACCCGTGTCGATTCGATCAGCGCCCGGCTCCAGAGCGCACCCTCCGCCTCGTCGAGCAGCAGCCCGTCCAGCTCCTGCCGGCCCAGCCGCGTCCTCGCGTAAAGCCCGGTCACCGCGTCGAGGAAATCCGCCGAGAGATGAACGTTCTCGTGCGTCCGGCCGCCGGTCAGCGCGGTCCGCTCCGCGGCGATGATCCGCCGCAGCACCGGCGCTGGCCGCGGCGTCGTCGTCAGCACCGCGCGCGGCCGCTCTCCGAGCCTCAGGCCGAGCCGCAAATTGTCCCAGGCCGAGTCCGCATGGCGCCACTGCGCGATCTCGTCGCCCCAGGCGAAATGGTGCTGCGGTCCGCGCAGCTTCGCCGGCCGCTCGCCCGAATAAGCAAAGCCCGTCGCGTCGTTGGGCAGAGCGGCGATCCCCTGGGTCGGACTCCAATGCACCGTCTCGCCGGTCCGCGCCGCCGCGATCAGGCCGCTCTCGCCCTCGATCATCACCTTGGCGACCTCCTCGATCGTCGGTGCGACCAAGGCGATCCGCGCCCCCGGCGTCCCGCGCGCCCGCGCCAGCACCCATTCCGCCCCGGCTTTGGTCTTGCCGAAGCCGCGCCCGGCCATGATCAGCCACACTCGCCACGCGCCTTCGGGCTCGCCCTGCCCCGCATGCGCCTGCCAGAACCACTCCTCGAACAACCGCCGCCGCACCGGCCCCGGCGCCCGCCGCAGCATCCGCGCCAGCTGCTCCTCTTCAATCCCCGCCAGCGCGCAAAGCCAGCCCGGTATGGCGCTCATCGTTCCTCCCCGGGCTTTGCTCGGGGAGGGGGACCGGCCGGCAAGGCCGGACGGTGGAGGGATCCCCCGGCCTCCGGGGACGTCCCCACCGCAGGAGGTTCCACATCCCCACCGATCCGCACCCGCAACGCCTTCAGCCGCGCAACGAAATAGCCCTCCACCTCGCTCCAGTCCGCGCCCCTCGGCGCCGCGCCGCGCCTATTCGGCTGTCCGGTCAGCCCCTTCTTGTGCTCGCGCAGCAGAAACAGCGCGAGATCCTTGTCGAATTTGCCCTCGCCGGTCGCCGGCGGCCCCAGATCCAGGGCGCCGTCGATCTCGACCCGGTCCTCGCCCATCGCATGTTCGAGCAGCGTCGCCTCCAGCCGCGCATAACCCTGCTCCAGCGCCGCCCGCCACCCGGCCCGGAAGTCCGCCTCGCGCATCCGCCGTTGATAGACGCATTCCACCGTCACCCCGGCCGCCGCGGCCGACCGCTTGACGTTGCAGGTCGCCGCCAGATGCTCGAGAAACACCTTCCGCCGCTCCTTGCCGAACAATTTCCGCCGCGTCCGCACCACTTGCACGCCCCCGCCCGGCCGGCTCGTCACCAGCTCCTCCATCTCGCTCTCCCGAAAAAGAAAAAGCCGGGGCGGAACCCCGGCCTCCATCGCTCTCGCCGCGGCTCAGGCGCAGCTGTCGAGCATTGACATCTGATACCAGATCAGCGCAACGCTGTCAAGATAATTAACCGATTTGGCACTAATAAGGCGATTACGTAGTTTACAAACCCTACTTAGAGGCGAGCAGTCCGCGCCCGATCAAAGCCAGCAAAAGGCAGGGGGCGAAGCCGATCACGACCCAAAAAACCAACGTGGCTAATATCGAGCCGCCATATTGGTATTCATACCAGCCCAGCAGCAGCACGAATGCGACGATGATCGCGAGGGCCGCATAGGCCAGCAGGCCCAGCGCGCGCATCACTCCGGCCTTTCCACCGCTACTGATCCAATTGGATGAACAGGCCGGAATAGAACGAGACGCCTAGCAGGATCGCCAGCCCGAGAATGCCGACCAGCAAGGCGCGCATGTTCACTCCGGCTTCTCCACCGGCTTATGCTTCACCAGCTTGCCGACCCTCTCCCGGAAGCGTTCGGGATCGTCGTCCATCTCCAGGTCGCGGGCGGCCTGCTTGAACTTGTCGAGCTGGGTGGGTTCGGGCTTGTCCATCATCCGCACCGCGTAGCACATTCGACGCCGATTGACTCTCCCGGCCTAGCTGCGCCGCCCCGCCTCAACCCAAGAAAGCTAAGAAGCAGGCGGGTTAATTGTGTGGCGGGGCTAAGGCTCACGAATAGGCTTAACGTGAGCGGTGCCCAAGACCCTGGGCGCGGTCAGCATTACCCTCTGGTCCCCTCGCGGGGCTCCTCTTCCCCCCGCCACGCCAGCCGAAATAATCCCTCACCGCTTCGTGCGCCACCGCTGATTGGGGGCCGGCTTGCCCTCTTGGCCCTTTCAGGCCGCCCTACGGTGAGGTTGTGGATAGGCCCCAAGTCAGACGAGTTCAGGCTCGCGGGCCTCGGCCGGCTCGACCGTCAGGCGCAGCCCCATAGCGCTGAGAATCGATCTGATCGTCTCGAAAGACGGATTCCCCTCCTGGCCCAGCGCCTTGTAGATTCCCGCACGGGTGACGCCGCTCCGTTTGGCGAGGTCGGAAACGCCGTGGGAGCGCGCCACAGTGCCCAGCGCGCCGCGCAGTTCCGCGGGCGTGGAATCCTCCAGATAAGCGTCCAGATAAGCGGCGATGGCCTCGGCCGTATTGAGGTAATCCGCGGAGTCGAAAGCGGTCGTTTCGATCTTGGCCATCACCCCGACTTGATAGTTTCGCTCGCCAGATTGTCAACTATGGTTGACAGCAGCACGAAGAGTGAGACGACAGCTATCACGCGAAAATGATCTCAAGCGGCGATAGTTCGCGGGACGACTGCCGTCGTTTCAAGAGATTCTCGGTGATTGCGCCGAACGAGAGCAAGCTTGCGCCGTTCGACCGACATTAAAGCCGCCCGTGCTGATCCTCGGACTGGAACATCCGCTCCACCTCGGCCACCAGGTCCTTCAGGTGGAAGGGCTTGGAGAGCACCTTGGCGTCGGGCGATTTGCGGCCGGCCTTCAGCGCCACGGCGGAAAAGCCGGTGATGAACATCACCCGGATGCCGGGCGCGATCTCGGCCGCCTTCTGGGCGAGCTCGATTCCGTCCATTTCCGGCATCACGATGTCGGTGAGCAGTAGGTCGAACGGCTCGTCGGCGAGCAGCGGCAAGGCGGCGACGCCATTGTCCACCGCGGACACCCGGTAGCCGACCTTCTCCAGCGCGCGGGCGAGATAGGTCCGCATCGCCTCATCGTCTTCCGCCAGCAGGATTCGCAGCATTTCGTCCTCGGCCCCCCAGAGCGATTCGAGCTGAGTGCGCGCACTCAGCGGCTCGGAAATCGCGGCAACAACGATCCCTGCCACCCTTATGCGCGAAGCGCGCGGCGGTTTCCAGCCGCTGCGCCGACGCGCATTGCGCCTGTCCCAAGCTGGTTCTACTTGTGCCTGCCTCATGACCGACGCCGCCGCCGCGCCCTTCATCCGGATCGGTCCCGACCGGCCCGAATCGCCGATCGTCATTTCCGTGCCCCATGCCGGCCGCGCTTACTCGCCCGCCTTGCTCGGGGCTGCGCGGTTGCACCGCTCCTTGCTCGAATCGCTCGAGGACCGGCTGGTCGACCGGCTGGTCTGGCGCGCCGTCGAGCAGGGCGCGACCGCCTTCATCGCCCTGGCCCCCCGCGCAGAGATCGACCTCAACCGCGACGAGAGCGAGATCGATCCGGCGCTGATCGCACCGACGCCGCCATTTTCGGCCGCGACGAGCGCGCGCGCGCGCGCCGGGCTCGGCCTCATCCCGTCGCGGATCAACGGCTCCGGCGCGATCTGGCGTCAGCGCATTCCGGCCGCCGAGCTGGAGCGCCGCCTCACTGACATTCACCGCCCCTATCATGCCGCCCTCGCCGCCGCGCTCGCCGCCGCGCGGGCCCGATTCGGCGCGGCTTTGCTGCTCGATTGCCACTCGATGCCGCCGCGGCGCGAGCCGGGCGGCGAGGCCGGTCCGCAGATCGTCTTCGGCGACCGGCACGGCACCGCTTGCGCGCCGGCCTTCATGGAGGAGGCGCTCGTCGCCGCGCGGCTGCAGGGCTGGCGCGCCCGCGCCAATGCGCCTTATGCCGGCGGCCATATCGTCGCCCGCCACGGCCGCCCGGCGCGCCATATCCACGCGCTTCAGATCGAGCTGTGCCGCTCGGCCTATCTCGATATCGCGCTCGATCGGCCGGGCCGCGGCTTCGCCGCCGCGGCGGAGCTGATCGCTGCCGTCGCCGCGGCGCTGGAGGCCCGTCTGCTGGGTCCCGACTGCGCGATTGCCGCCGAATAGGCCTATACGAAAAGACCGCCCCGCGATTCGATCGCGGGGCGGCCAGGTTCAGGGAGCTGCGGGACTTCCGGGGGGATGGAAGGCCGCGCTCGGGTCGCCGCAAAGGGGGGAATACGGCGACGCCAAGTTTCAGATAGGGACTGATCGTCCGCTTTCAACCGGCCCTGGACCCGTAAAAAAGCGGCCGCTCAGTTCACCGTCGCCGGCTCCGGATTGGGCACCACCTTACCCATGTTCATCTGGGCGGCGAAGATGTCGCTCATCAGGGACAGCGAGAAGGTGTGCGCGAAGATCAGCGGCAGCACGCCGTTCTGGTTGAATTTCCTGAGCTGGTCGCCGTGCATGTCGCGGAGCTTCTCCTCGGAGACCATCTGGAAGCCGCGATAGATGAACGGCTGGGCGGCGTTGGCCGGCTGGATCGAGACCTCGCCGTCCATCAGCAGATCGGCGTCCTTGAGCTCCTGCATGAACCCCTGGGTACGCTGCGCCGCCATCTCGAAATCCTCGCAGAATTTGAGGATGTCGTTGAGGTTCTGGGTTGGCGTGTCGCCGTCGAAGAGCGGCATGCCTTCGTCGAACTCGCCGACCAGATCGCTGGTCGGATCGAAGCAGAGCGAGAGCTCCTGCGCGTCCGGCTGGATGCGGGCGAGCATGAACGGGTAGCGGCGGATATAGGCCGGGATGTAGAACGGCACCTTCGCCTTGCCCTCGTCGTCCAGATAAACATTCACCCCCTCGTTCAGCCCCACCAGCGCCAGCGGCACCGGATTGTCTCCGACCGAGAAGACGACCGGGCAGGTCCGGCCGGCGTGGACGAACTCGTCCACGGTCAGCGGAATGGCGTGCTGGCTGGCGAAATAGGTGCCGGTCTCCGCCGCACGCGTCTTGTAATTCTTGTGCAGGCTGGTCTGGAGCGGAACGAGATCCTTGTACAGGATGGGCAGATTGGACGGCGGCTGGGTCGCCATGATGGGTCTCCGTGTGGGTTTTTGGCGGCGCGGCGAAAGCGGGCCGCGAAATGTGGCCGACCGTCTATTGAGGCAAGCGTCGTTCTGCAAGCCCGTCCTGAGCTTCCTCGAAAGGGACCAACTTTCCCGGGTTCAGGATGTTGCCGGGGTCCAGCGCCCGCTTGATCGCCCGCAGCGCACCGAGGCGCGCCGCGCCGCCCAGCCGGGCGAGCTCGGCGCGCTTCATCTGGCCGATGCCATGTTCGGCCGAGATCGAGCCGCCGGCCGCGGTGATGAGGTCATGGACGAAACGCGTGACGGCGGCGCCCTCTCCTTCGATCCAGCCTCGCCCTTCCCCCGCCGGCGCACGGACGTTGAAGTGGATGTTGCCGTCGCCGAGATGGCCGAAGGCGTTGATCCGGGTGCCGGGAAAGCGGGCCTCGACCGCCGCGCCGCCTTCGATCAGGAACGCTGGCATCGCGTCGACCGCGACCGAGATGTCGTGCTTCACCGCCGGCCCGTCCTGCTTTTCCGCTTCGGCGATCGATTCGCGCAACCGCCAGAACGAATCGGCCTGGGCTTCGCTGGCGGCGAGCGCGGCATCGCCGATCAGGCCAGTTTCATGGGCCGAGCGCAGCCCTTCATAAAGCAGAGTCTCCGGGCTCAGGCCGGCCATCGGCGAGACCGCCTCGATCAACGCATTCCACGCTGCCGGCTGCCCCAGCGGCGCGCGCGTCTCCGGAATGTGGGCCAAGACGAGATCGAGCGCGCTGCGCGGCACCAGCTCGAAGCTCTCGATTGCATCGCTCAGGGTCGCTTCGAGATGGCGCAGCAGCAGCATCGCATCCTGCGGCGTCTCCAGCCCGACCCAGGCGACGGCGCGCGAGCCGATGGCGGGAACGAGACGAAGGCTCGCGGCCGTGACCACGCCCAGCGTCCCCTCCGCACCGATCAGCAACTGGGTGAGATCGTAGCCGCGATTGTCCTTCCTGAGCGCGGTCAGACCGTCGAACACCGATCCGTCCGGTAGCACCGCCTCGATCCCCTGAACGAGCCGCCGCATCGTCCCGTGGCGCAGCACCTGAGTGCCGCCGGCATTGGTCGAGACGAGGCCGCCGATCGTCGCCGATCCCTTTGCGCCGAGGCTCAACGGAAAGCGCCGTCCGGCGGCCAGCGCCACCCCGTGCAGCGCTTCTAGCACCACTCCCGCCTCGCAGATCGCGAGATTGGCCGGCGCGTCGAGCGCGCGGATGCGATTCATCCGCCGCAGCGACAGGATCAGCGCCTCGCCACCGGCATCCGGAGTCGCGCCGCCGACCATCGACGTGTTGCCGCCTTGGGGCACGAGGGCGACCCCGGCCTCGGCACACTGCCGCACCGCGAACGCGACCTCCTCGGTGCTCGCCGGCGAGAGCATCGCCGCGGCGCGCCCGTGCCAGCGCCCGCGCCAGTCGGTGAGCCAGGGTTCGAGATCGGCGGCGTCGCTCGTGTAGCCCTTCGGCCCGAGCCGGTCGGCGAGCGCGGCGAGCAGGTCTATGGATGGCGCGGCCATCAGGGGAGGATAGAGACCGCCTCCTGCCACCGCAATTCATCCGGCGTTCAAGCGGGGCCATGAAAGCCCGCGACGAATGGGATCGCAAATCATCGCTGCGGGCGCCGCCGCCTTCATCCTGCTTGCCTTCGGCGGTGGGCAGCGGCCGCGCCCCCGCGTCGCGTCGCCGCCGCCGCAGCAACAGCCGCAGGCGGGCGGCTTCATCATGCGCCATCAGATCATCATCCGGGTGCCGACCGGCGCCCGCCGCGTCGCGACCGCCGCGCCGTCGCTGATCCGCTGGCGCGAGCGGCGGGGCCCGCGCTGCGTGCCCGCCAGCCAGATCGTCGGCGCAACTTTGCTCAGCCAGAGCAGCGTCGACCTCATCCTGCGCGACAACAGCCGGCTGCGCGCCCGGCTCGAAAGCCGCTGCCCGGCGCTAGATTATTATCGCGGCTTCTACGTCAACGCGACGGCCGACGGCCGGATCTGCGCCGATCGCGATTCGGTCCGCAGCCGGGCCGGCGGCGAATGCCAGATCGACGCGTTCCGCTCGCTCACGCCCGAGCGGCCCTAATCCTCCTCGCGCGATGGCCCGCGGCGGCTCCGGCGCAGCGTCACCAGCTCCTCCAGCGTCAGTCGGCCGCTGCCGTTCACATTGAGCTGATTGAAGCGGCGGCCGGCGGCGGCGTCGAACTCGGCGCGGGTGACGCCGCGGTTGAAATCGGCGTCCGCGTCCATGATCGGATGGCTGATCGGCAGCAGCCCGAAGCGCCCGGCGCCCGCCACGCCCGCCCAGCCCGGCCCCCGGCGCATCACGCCGCCGCGGCGACCGCCGCGTCCTGCCGGTCCGAAGCTGCGTGCCCCGGGACCGAAGCCGCCGCCGCCGCCGCGCACGCCGTAACGGCCCATTTCCGGGAAGATCTCGGTCTCGTAGCGGGCCACTTCATCCGGCTCGATCTCGCCGTCGCCGTCCGTATCGAACAAAGCGAAGACGCGGGCGAAATCGGCCCGGACCTCGGCATAGGTCAGCGCACCGTCATGGTCCGTGTCGGCGCCGTTGAACCAGGCCGGCAGCGGCGGGCCGCCTTCCGACGAACGAAACACCTCGCCGGCCGGGCTGACGAACAGCCGGCCAGCGCCTGGCGGCGGACCGCTTAGGGCGCGGCGCGGTTGCGCGCTGGCAGTGCTTGCGGACAGGATCGCGGCCGCCGCGCCGGCGACGAAAATGGAAAGGCGCATGGAAACTCCCGCTCATTCGGACCCTGTCGCGACACAGCCTCGCCGCCCTGCAAAAGCAAATCCAGCCCGCATTTTGTCGCAAGCTGTCGCGGATCGGCCCGATGGAGGCGCGGTCGGCCCGCCCTCGCCTTGACAAGACTCCCGCCCGCGCCCAACGCGCGAAGCTGACGCGACGCCCGGTGAGGGGCGCGCCTATATCCATGGATATTCGATGAGCTTCGCCGATCTCGGCCTTTCAGACGACCTGCTCCGCGCCGTCACCGAGGCGGGTTACGACACGCCGACGCCGATCCAGAAACAGGCGATCCCGTCAGTGCTGATGATGCGCGACCTGATCGGCATCGCCCAGACCGGCACCGGCAAGACCGCCGCCTTCGTCCTGCCGATGATCGACATCCTCGGCGAAGGCCGCAGCCGCGCGCGGATGCCCCGCTCGCTGATCCTCGAGCCGACCCGCGAGCTGGCGATGCAGGTCGCCGAGAATTTCGAGAAATACGGCAAATATCACAAGCTCAACATGGCGCTGCTGATCGGCGGCACGAACATGGCCGATCAGATCAAGAAGCTGGAAAAGGGCGTCGACGTGCTGATCGCGACGCCGGGCCGGCTGATGGACCTGTTCGGCCGCGGCAAAATCATGCTCAACGGCTGCAGCCTGCTCGTCATCGACGAGGCGGACCGGATGCTCGACATGGGCTTCATCCCGGACATCGAGGAAATCTGCACCAAGCTGCCCAAGAACCGGCAGACCCTTTTGTTCTCGGCCACCATGCCGCCGGTGATCAAGAAGCTGGCCGATAAGTTCCTCGACAATCCCAAGTCGATCGAAGTCGCCCGCCCGGCGCAGACCAATTTGCTGATCGATCAGCGCCTGTTGCGCGTCGAATCGCGCAAGAAGCGCGACGCGCTCGCCGATCTGCTGCGCTCCGACGGGGTCCGTTCCGCGATCGTCTTCTGCAACCGCAAGACGACGGTGCGCGAGCTCGCCACCAGCCTGAAGCGCGGCCACCTCAAGGTCGGCCAGATCCACGGCGACATGGAGCAATCCGATCGGATCAGCGAGCTCGCCCGCTTCAAGGCGGACGAGATCAACGTCCTGGTCGCCTCCGACGTCGCGGCGCGCGGCCTCGACATCAAGGACGTCAGCCACGTCTTCAACTATGACGTGCCGTGGCACCCGGACGATTATGTCCACCGCATCGGCCGCACCGGCCGGGCGGGCAAGACTGGTATCGCGATCACGCTCGTCACTCCCGCCGACGAGGAATCGATCGACAATATCCAGAAGCTCACCAGCATGAAGATTCCCGAGCTGGAGGGCGCTTCGACATCGAAAAGCGAGGCGCCGAGACGTGAGCGGGAGCCCCGCCGCGAGGAACGCGCGCGGGAGGACCGCCCGGCCCGCCGGCGAGAACGTGACGAGCGCCCCGCCCGCCGGGAAGAGCGCGAAGAGCAACCGCGTCGCGAGCGCGCCCGCAAGCCCGCGCCTGCGGCCCGGGAGCCGGAGCCGGAAGCCGAGGAGGAGGAGGGCTGGAACGGCCCCGTCCCGAGCTTCCTGGGGACCGGCTTCGGCGGCTAGCCGGATGTTCGCCGACCTCGCCCGCACTGTCCTGCTGCCGATCGATGTCCAGCGCGGCTTCGACGACCCATCCTGGCCGCCGCGCTGGAACGGCGCGATGGAGGCGAATGGCCGCGCTTTGCTCGCTCACTGGCGGGCGGCCGGCGCGCCGATCATCCATGTCCGGCACGATTCGGTGCAGCCCGGCTCCAGCCTCGCGCCCGGTCATTGGGGCAACGATTTCCGCTCCGGCTTCGAGCCGCAAGGCGACGAGCCCGCCGTCTCGAAGAGCGTCAATTCGGCCTTCATCGGCACCGATCTCGACCTCAGGCTGCGCCGCCTGGGAGCCGAGCGGATCGTGACCTTCGGCATCTCGACCGACATGTGCGTGTCGACGACGATCCGGACCGGCGCCAACATGGGCTGGACATTCGTCCTCGCCGCCGACGCCTGCGACTGCTTCGCTTTGCCCGACGGCCAGGGCGGCACGATCCCGGCGACCGCGATCCAGGCCGCCCATGTCGCGACGCTGGCGATGGAATTTTGCGAGGTCGCGACCACCGTCGAATTGCTCGGTCAGCCGGCCGCCGCCCCGCTCAAGCTTTCGCTGGAATGACGAGACGAGGGGTGACAGACTGAGCCGATGAGGCTCGGTCCGTTCGTCGCGCTCATGTTGCTGCCCGCTGCGGCGGTCGCCCAGCCTTCGCGAGACGAGAGCCTGCGCGCCTTCATGGCGGCGAGCTTCGCCGAAATCCGCGACGAGTCGCCCGACGCCACTTATGTCGCCGCCTTCGCCGACCTGAACGGCGACGGCCGCGACGAGGCGATCGTCTGGCAAAGCGCGGGCTTTTTTTGCGGCTCGGGCGGCTGCGGCCTCTATATCTATACGCCCGAGGGCGCGTCGTGGCGGCAAGTGAACGATTTGACGATCATCGGCGAACCGGTGCTGATGCTCGATGCGCGTACCAACGGCTGGCGCGACCTTGGCCTCATGGTCCGCGATGGCGGCATGGACCTGCCCTACCAGATGCGACTGCGCTTCGACGGCCGCTCCTATGGCAATCGCACTGAAGTGGGCATTCGCCGCGGCAGCCGCCTGGACGGCCGCGTGCTGATCGGCGCCGGAATGCCGCGCCGTCGCCTGTTCGACTAGAGCATCGCCGCGCAAGCTGGACCGGCGGCGGCCACCGTGGCACGCTGCGGCCATGAGACGCTTCCTTCTCGCCGCCGCACTGGTCGCCGTCGCCGCGCCCGCAAGCGCGCAACCCAGCCGCAATGAAGAACTCCACGCCTTCCTTCAGGAACGGTTCGCGGAGGACCGAACCAATTATCCCGGCACCCGCTATGTGGCGGGCTGGGCCGACCTCGACGGCGACGGCCGGCCGGAGGCGCTGGTTTACATGATGTCGGGCAATTATTGCGGCTCGGGCGGCTGCGAGCTGTTCATCTACACGCCCGAGCAGGGCTCGTTCTACCAGCACGGCTCGATGAGCGTCACCCAGCTGCCGATCCGCGCCCTGAACAGCCGCAGCCATGGCTGGCGCGATCTCAGCGTGGCGGTGGCGGGCGGCGGCACGCCGGCGCGCACCGTGCTCATGCAGCACAACGAAAATTCCTATGGCGACAATCCCACCGTCGATCCGGCCCGCACTCTGCCCCGCGAGCCGCCGGGCACCGTCGTCATCGACATCAACGCGCGGCCCCGCTTGCTCTTCTAGCGACGGCGGAAGCCGAAGCGGTAAGGACCGGCCGGCGGTTCGCCATGCACGCGCGGCGGCCAGACGCTTTCGAGCACGAGCGTGCCGCCCCCTGGCAGGGCGAGCGGCTCGATCGACGAGATCGTCGTCGGTCCGTTCATGCCGGAAACCGAAACGCGCAGCACGACGCGCCCAGCCCAGACGCAGGCGACATTGCTCGGACAGCGGCTGTCCTCGACGACGGCGAGCGGCCGCACACTCAGATTGCCGACCCGGATCTCCTCATTGACCTCGCCATAAGCGACACCGGGCAGCTCTGGCGGACGCCGAGGCGGCTCGATGTCGCTCGCGCTACCGGGAGCGGCGGCGCAGCCGGCAAGCGCCAGCACGGCGATCAGGATCGTTCGGCTCATGCCCCCTTCTCGCCCCGCGCGCAGTAACGCGCCCTGAACGAGGCGGCGAAATCCGCCAGCCGTTTGCCGGCGATCGCGTCGCGCAGCCCCGCCATCAACCGCTGGTAAAAGCAGAGGTTATGCTCGGTCATCAGCATCGCGCCAAGGATCTCGTTCGAGCGGACGAGATGATGGAGATAGGCCTTCGACCAGCCAGCGGTCGGCGAGTTCGGATCGAGCGGAGCAGGATCGTCGGCGAATTTCGCGTTGCGGATGTTGATCGGGCCATCCCAGGTGAACGCCTGTCCGGTCCGCCCGCTGCGCGTCGGCAGGACGCAATCGAACATGTCGATGCCGCGCTCGACCGCGCCGACGATGTCGTCCGGCTTGCCGACGCCCATCAGATAGCGGGGCTTGTCGGCGGGCAGTTGCCCCGGCGCGAAATCGAGGCAGGCGAACATCGCCGCCTGCCCTTCCCCCACCGCCAATCCGCCGACCGCGTAACCGTCGAAGCCGATCGCCACGAGCGCCTCGGCCGACTCGCGTCGCAGCGCCTCGTCCAGCCCGCCCTGCTGGATGCCAAACAGGGCGCCCGCTCCCGCGTAGCTCTCGCGCGAGCGTTCCGCCCAGCGCATCGAGCGCGCCATCGCCGCCCGCTGCACCTCTACCGGTTCGGTCGTCTTCACCAGCTGATCGAAGGCCATGACGATATCCGAGCCGAGCAGGCCCTGAACCTCCATCGAGCGCTCAGGCGTCAGCATGTGCCGTGAGCCGTCGAGATGGCTGGCGAAGGCGACGCCCTCCTCGCTGACCTTCGACAGCTCGCTGAGGCTCATCACCTGATAGCCGCCGCTGTCGGTCAGGATCGGCCGGTCCCAGCCCATGAAGGCGTGCAGCCCGCCCAGCCGCGCGATCCGCTCGGCGCCGGGGCGGAGCATCAGGTGATAGGTGTTGCCCAGGATGATATCGGCGCCGGTCGCGCGCACGTCCGCCGGCTTCATCGCCTTGACCGTCGCCGCCGTGCCGACCGGCATGAAGGCCGGCGTCCTGATCTCGCCGCGCGCCATGGCGATCGTGCCGGTGCGCGCCGCGCCGTCGGTGGCGGAAATCGTGAAGGAGAATGGCGCGCTCATGCGCCGCCTCTACAGGATCGCGGCTCGAGGGAAACCCGCGTGACGCGAGAGCGTTGACGGCATTCGTCCCTGGGAGATGACAAGTGGCAACGCAGAAACTGTATCGCGGCCGGCTGGTCGATCATGTCCAGCTCGTCGTGCGCGATCTCGACGCCAGCCGCCGCTTTTACGACGCTGTTCTCGCGGTGCTCGGCATCCCGATCGACTTCGAGGCGGACGGCATGTTCGGCGCCGACGAGCTGGCGGTCTCGACCGCCGACAGCGAGGGCGCGCAAGGCAGGCTGACCGGCCCCACGCATCTGGCTTTCCAGGCGAAGGACGAGGCGATGGTCCGGGCCTTCTACGAGGCGGGGCTCGCGGCCGGCGGCACCGACAATGGCGCGCCCGGCGAGCGGCCCTATCATCCCGGCTATTACGCCGCCTTTCTGATCGATCCCGACGGCAACAATATCGAGGCCGTCTACCATGGCGCGCACGAACGCAGCGCCGCCTCGGTGGAGATCAGCTTCGAGATGCCTGGTCAGGACTGAGCGCGAGCTCCCAGATTTCCCCCTGCTCGGGCTTGCCGAATTCGTCATGAATGGCGGTTTCGACGATCCGGAAGCCCTGACCCTCGTAGATTCGGCGGGCGCTGGTCAGCACGGTGTGGGTCCAGAGGCGGATTTTCGCATAACCTGCCGCGCGTGCGAACTTCACGCATTCGGCGACCAGCGCCGAGCCGATGCCGAGCCCCCGCGCCCAGGACTCGACATGGAGCAGGCGGAGCTGGCCGACGCCCTCGCCGGCGTCGACGAGCATTACCGCGCCCGCCATGAGACCGGCGCGTTCGGCGACCCAGCATTGCTCGCGGCCCGGCTTGAAGTCGCGCAGGAAGGCGGTGGTGACCTCGCCCTGGAGGATCTCCATCGGCCGGCCCCAGCCATAGGATTCGTAGAGGATCGACTGGCGCGAGGCGATCAAGGCGAGATCGCCGGCCCGGAAGGTGCGGATCTGCCACGGCGCCTCGTTGCCACCCAACAGCCCCGTAACCGCCGCCATCGCCGCGACCAGCGTGTCGCGATCGGCGGGTCCGAGCTTGTCGAGCCGCGCCGCCGTGGTCGCGCGGGTCCGCGCATCAAGGGTCTCGAAGTAGGCGCGGCCGGCCGGCGTCAGGCTGATCGGCCGCCGCCGCGCGTCCTCGCCGCGCCCGCGCACGATCCAGCCCTTGGCCTGAAAGCGGCGCAGAATGCGGCTGACATAGCCGGCGTCGAGGCCCAACTCGGCTTGGAGCTCGGCCGCCAGCGGCGCCTCGCGATTGGCGATCTCGTAGAGCAGTCGCGCCTCGGTCAGCGACAGCTCGCTGTCCATATAATGCGCATCGAGCGCCCCGGCGAAGCGGGTGTAGAAGCGGTTGAAAGCGCGCAGCGCGACGACGGCTTCGTCCATGACCGCCGACTAAAGTCATTTAGTTGCTTATGTCAACTATCCGGCAGCAGGAGGCTCGCATCACCATAGGAATAAAAGCGATAGTCGGACTCGATCGCGTGCGCGTAGGCGGCCTGCATGGCCTCCAGCCCCATCAGCGCGGCGACCAGCATGAACAGCGTGGAGCGCGGCAAATGGAAATTGGTGACGAGACCGTCCACCGCCCGGAAGCGGTAGCCGGGGGTGATGAAGATCGCCGTGTCGCCTTCGAATGCATGGATCACACCGGTCTCGTCGGCGGCGCTTTCGAGCAGACGAAGCGAGGTCGTGCCGACCGCGATGACGCGCCCGCCTGCCGCGCGCACGGCGTTGAGCCGGTCCGCCGTCGCCGCGTCGATCCGACCCCATTCGGCGTGCATGACATGGTCGGCCGTGTCTCCAACCTTGACCGGCAGGAAAGTGCCGGCGCCGACGTGCAGCGTCAGCATCTCAGAGCCGATTCCTGCTTCGGCCAGCGCCGTCATCAGGGACGGCGTGAAGTGGAGCGCGGCGGTGGGGGCCGCGACCGCGCCCTCCTCGCGGGCGAACATCGTCTGGTAATCGTCGCGGTCGCGCGCATCGGCTGGGCGCTTGCCGGCGATGTAAGGCGGCAACGGCATCCGCCCGGCGCGCTCGAGCAGCAATTCGACCGGCTCCTCGCCGGCAAAGGTCAGCAGAAACGAGCCGTCCGAGCCTCGATCGCTTGCCGCTGCCGTCACGCCCGCGCCGAAATCGACCGCATCGCCCTCGCGCAGCCGCTTGGCGTTGCGGACGAAGGCGCGCCAGGCGCGCAGCCCTTCGCGTTTGTGCAAGGTGGCTCCGATCCGCGCGTCGCCTCGCAGCCCCTCAAGCTGCGCGGGGATGACCTTGGTGTCGTTGAAGACGAGGACATCGCCGGCGCGCAGCAGGCGCGGCAGATCGGTCACGACATGATCGGCCAGCCCGGCCGGCGTCACCTTCAGCAGCCGCGCCGAATTGCGCGGACTGGCGGGCCTCAGCGCGATCCGATCGGGCGGCAGATCGAAATCGAAAGCGTCGACCTTCACCTACTGGCCGCGCGGTCCTCTGCGATCAGGTGCGCGAACCGGATCGAGCCGCCGCGGTCCGGCGACCGGGCGCGGAATGGCAGGACCCACCGCTACACCAGCCTGCGGCGCAGCGGCGGCGGCGCCACCCGCCGGCGGCGTCGCGGCGGCGGTCAGCTCGGCGAGCGTCGGCGGTGGAATATTGTCCGATCCGATCGAGGCGCGCACGACCCGGCTCGGCGCGGCGGGCGGCTCGCCGCGCTCGATCGCATCGACGAAGTTCATGCCGCCGACGACGCGGCCCAGGATGGTATATTCGCGGTCCATCTGCAGGCGCGGCGTGAACATGATGAAGAACTGACTGTTGGCGCTGTTTAGATCCTGCGCGCGCGCCATGCCGACCGCGCCGCGCACATGCGGCAGGCCGCTGATCTCGGCATTGACGTTGGGAAGCTGCGAGCCGCCGACGCCGGTGCCGGTCGGATCGCCGCCCTGGGCCATGAAGCCCTCGATTACGCGATGGAACATCAGGCCGTTGTAGAAGCCCTGCCGGGTCAGCGTGCGAATGCGCTCGACATGGTTGGGGGCGGCGTCGGGGCGCAGCTGGATCGTCACCCGGCCGCCGGTGGACAGATCGAGATACCAGGTGTTCTCGGGCGTCAGCGCCGGAGTCGCATTGAGCTGGGGGGTGGCGATCGGTGTCACGGGTGTCCCGGCGGGCGCCGCCGTCGGGGCTGGTGTCGCCTGCGGCTGAGCCGGTGCGGGCTGCGCTTCAGCCGGCGCGGGCTGAGCCTCGGCTGGCGCGGGTTGCGCCTCGGCCGGCGCAGGCGGGGTCTGGGCGGCGAGCGGGGCTGCGAGCAGGAGCGCGGCGAGGCCGGCGAGGAACGACAGGGAACGCATGCGTCTGGAACTCATGATGCGGGAAAGACAGCCTTCTTAGGCCGGGGCGCGGCGCGCCTCAAGCGCCCTTGCGGCCAATCTGGGCCACCCGCGCCCGAACCTCGACGGCGACGGTGGACGTGACGAAGCGGCCGATCTCGCCGCCGTAAAGCGCGATCTCCTTGACCAGCTTCGAGGCGATCGGCTGCAGCGACACCGTCGCCATCAGGAAGACGGTCTCGATCTCGTCGTTCAGCTGCTGGTTCATGCCCGCCATCTGAAACTCATACTCGAAATCCGCGACCGCCCTGAGGCCGCGCACGATCATCGATGCGCCCTCGCGCTCGGCGAAATCCATCAGCAGCGAATCGAAGGCGACGACACTGATCTTGTCGGAAATGCCGGCGGTCTCGCGCTCGACCATCGCGAGGCGTTCCTCGACCGTGAACATCGGCGATTTGGACGGGTTGGTGGTGACCCCGATCACCAGCCGGTCGCCGAGATGCGCGGCGCGCCGGATGATGTCCATATGACCGAGCGTGATCGGATCGAACGTGCCCGGATAGACGGCGGTCTTCATGGCCATCCCCCTGTCGAGGCCAGCCTGCGCGAGCGGACGCGAAGAATCAATGATCGCGCGCCACGGCGAAGCGGGCGACGGCGCGGAGCAGATCGGCTTCGTCGCCATAAGGGCGCAGGTGATCGATCGCCTGCTCGACCAGGGCCTCCGCCTGCCGGCGCGTGCGTTCCGGACCGAGCAGCGAGACGAACGTGCCCTTGCCCGCCGCCGCGTCCTTGCCGACCCTTTTGCCGGCGCGCTCCTCGCTTCCCTCATGATCGAGCAGATCGTCGGCGATCTGGAAGGCCAGGCCCACGTCGCGGGCATAGCCGCGCAACCCCGTCCGCCCCTCCGGCGGGGCGCGGCCCATGATCGCGGCCGCCTCCAGGCACCAGCCGATCAGCGCGCCGGTCTTTAATTGCTGGAGCCGGGTGACGGCGGCGAGATCGAGATCGCTCGTCCCCGCCATCAGGTCGATCATCTGGCCGCCCGCCATCCCGGCCGGGCCCGAGGCGCGGGCGAGCTCGACGGTCAGCTCGGCGCGGACGAACGGGTCCTCGTGCGTCGCCTCGTCGGCGAGAATCTCGAAAGCCAGAGCATGGAGCGAATCGCCGGCGAGGATTGCGGTGCTCTCATCGAAGGCGCGGTGGACCGTCGGCTTGCCGCGCCTGAGATCGTCATCGTCCATGCAGGGCAGATCGTCGTGGATCAAAGAATAGACGTGGATGCATTCGACGGCGAGGCCGGCGCGCAAGGCCCGCGCCCGATCGACGTTGAACAAGGCGCAGCCGGCCAGAACAAGCAGCGGACGCATTCTCTTGCCGCCGCCGATTGCCGCGTAACGCATCGCCTCATAGAGGCGGGCGCGGCCGTCGGCTGGGACGGGAAGGAGCGTTTCGAAGGCGCCGTCCACGTCGGCAGCGATGTCGGCCAGCGCCGTTGCGAGCAAAGGCGACGCTTCCGCCACCGCGGGCTCAGCCCTCACCGAAAGGCGCCGTGCCGCCGGGCTGTCCCTCGCGGTCGAACTGGATCTGCTCGATCCGCATCTGGGCGTCCTTCAGCCGCGCCTCGCATTGTCGCTTCAGCCGGTCGCCTTCCTCATAGAGCAGAATCGCCTCGTCGAGCGGCGCCTCGCCGCTCTCGAGCTGGCGCACAATCTCCTCCAGCCGCTTCAGCGCGGCCTCGAAAGAGGGATTGGTGAGCTCGGGCTCGGCGGCGTCAGCCATGGTAGAGCATTGGCTGCGCCAGCGCCGAGGGTCAAGCAAAGCGGTCAGGAGGTGGGACGATAGACGACCACGCGCTGAAGGACGCCGGAGACGAAAACCCAACCTTCGCACAGCTTCTTTGCATCTGGAGGCACATTGCCGGTTGTCGTGATCTTCACGACCGACCGGATCGGGCTACGAGGATTGCTTGAATTGCGATTGTCGAAGGTGCCTGCGGTTTCGTCGCCGTCATTGCCGATCTTGACGATTGGGCCGAGCAGCGATTCCACACCGCGCACCCAGGACTGGACTTGGGCGAGAGAGAATTGCTTGCTCTCTTCGCCAGCGCCGATATCGATCTGCGCCATCGCGTCATTCTCCTCCGGAAACAGGCTGGCCGAGTTCGACGCCCTGTCCTCGCATGGCGACAACGAACGCGGTCATTTCGTTTGCGCTCATTCGACTGACCGCACTGGCGATGTCGGCGATTTGGGTATCCAACGTACCGCTACGCGGCAGCCCGAGCCGCGTCATGATTAGGCCGATCGCCCTGTCCGCATCGGCATCATTGTCAGCGGCCCGCCCCGCAAGCGCGTCGAGATTCACCCCGATAAGGTCTGTGGTCGGTAACGCTTCCTCCGGAACGATCCCCGCCCGTCGAGCGACATTCGAGTAGATTTGTCGTGCCTCCGACGCTTCCCGCGCCGCCTCGGCCGTAACAACCTGGATTGCCTGATCCAGGCTGGCGGCCCGCTCATACGCAAGCGCATCAAGCAACCCGACTTCCAACGGATACTCCGTAGTCGGGCGGCCGAGCCCACTCAGAATGCGGGTCGCTATCTCAAGTCTTGAAACCTCCATTCCTGCGATGAGGGCCGGCAGCGTCCGCTCGAAATAGACTTCGCGATTGAGTGCAGCACGCGCGCCGGTCAGCGCGGCCACCGCAGCGGCGAGGGCATTGGCGGTGGCTTCGCCACTCACCGTCGCGATGCCTGAAAGGCCGAGTACCGCGGACTCAAGACCGAAATTGGCGCCGCGCACTTCCTGCGACAGGTTGATTCTGAATTCCTGATAGCGAGCATCGGCCGCGCCCATTCGGACCAAGATGACGGCGTTCCGCCATTGCTGGGGCGACATTCCGTCGCGCTCGCCGTCGTCGTCGGAGTGATAGCGGCGGAGTGCTTCCCGGGGCATGAACTCGTCCGGGATTTGCACCGCCTCCGCCGTCGCGATCACTGGCTCCGGCATCCCAGAAAAGGATGCACAGCCGGAAAGCATCAGCAGACCGACCGCGAGTAATATCGCCGATAACAAAGCCGCGCCCGGCGACAATCGATCCGATCGCCGCAATTGGCGGAGCATCTTGAACCCCATGACCTATTGCCCCCAGCCCGCCGTTTGACTGAAGGCTGTCGGCCGCACCCCGCCGCGTCAACGCGAACTGGAACCGTTCCGGAGGGGTTTCCTGTCCGCTCTAGGCGGCGCGGAACCAGGCGACGCCGTCGCGTTCGTCACGTGACGCCCGGCCGGTCGCTTCGAGATGGCGGAGGTGGGCGAGCGCCTCGCCGGTGGCGAGGCCGATATGGTCGCCGACCGCGCGGGCGAACAGGATTCCGAAGCAATCGACCGCTCGGCGCGGTTCGGCGAGATGGACGTGAAGCGCGTCGAGGCGGTCGTGGTGGCCGTCCGCCAGCTTGTCGAGGCGGGTGTGGAGGCCGGTGAACGGCTCGCCATGCGACGGCAGGACGAGCAGGTCGGCGGGCAGCCGCTTCAGCTTCGCGATCGAAGCCAGCCAGTCGCCGAGCGGGTCCGCTTCCGGCTCGGACAGCGAGAGCGAGACGTTCGAGGTGATCCGCGGCAGCACCTGATCGCCGGCGATGATCAGCTTGCCGGAATCATCGACCAGGCAGGCATGTTCGGGCGAATGGCCGCTGCCGATCACCACCCGCCAGTCGCGTGCGCCGATCGCGCACCACATCGCCGTCCTGAAGCCGGCGATGCGCGACCGGGACCGGGCTCACGACCGAGGCGAAACGGCCCCAGCCCTTCGCCGCTTCCGCTTCGATCGCTTCCTCGCTCCACCCTGCCAGCCGCCAATAGGCCAGGGCCTCGGCCGGCGGCGCGTCGCGCACGTCGGCGGTCAGCATCCGGCCGAACAGCCATTCGCCGCGCGTCATCCAGAGCCGGACGCCGAAGCGCGCGCACAGCCAGCCGGCGAGGCCGAGATGATCGGGGTGGAAGTGGGTGCAGATGACCCGCGTTATGGTCCGACCCGCCAGCGCGCCGGCGAACAGCGCCTCCCACGCCTCGCGCGACGGCGGGATGTCGAGCCCGGTGTCGACGATCGCGACCCCGTCGTCGTCTTCCAGCAGCCAGATATTGATATGGTTGAGCGGCCCCGGCACCGGCAGCCGCGTCCAGCCGACGCCGTCGGCGAGCGCGATGACGCTTCCGTATTCCGGCCCCGTGCGGCCGAGCGGATAGGTCAGGCCGCGATGCTCGGTCGGCGCGCGCTCGGCGAGCGAAGCGTCGGGCGAGGCGATCTCGGCCGCCTGGTCGGGATCAGCTCCGGAAGACGTCGTCGGCACTCGGCTCGGCGCTCGCGCCGGCTTCCTCGGCGGCCAACGCCGCCTCGGCCTCGCGCGCCGCCGCCTCGCGCTCGGCGCGCAGCTCGACGATCAACGCCGCGCGATCCTCGTCGATGCGTCCGTCCTGCGCGCTTGGCTGGGCGCCCGCCGCCTTCGCCGCCTTGGCGACCGCCGCGTCGAGCTCGCGCTGGCTGGTGAGGCCGAGCGTCACCGGGTCCTTCGGCTGGATGTTAGCGATATTCCAGTGACTGCGCTCACGGATCGCCTGGATCGTGGTGCGAGTGGTGCCGATCAGCCGGCCGATCTGGCCGTCGGAAAGGTTGGGATGGTTGCGAATCAGCCAGGCGACGCCGTCCGGCTTGTCCTGCCGCTTGGAAACAGGCGTGTAGCGCGGCCCCTTGGTCCGCATCGCCTGGTCGGGCTCCTTCTGGATCTGCAGGTCGTAATCGGGATCGTCCTGGCCGCGGTTGATCTCCTCCTGGGTCAGCTCGCCCGAGCGCAACGGATCGCGGCCGGTCAGCTTGGTCGCCGCCATATCGTCGGCGATCGCCTGGACCTCCAGGATGTGCAGGCCGCAGAATCGCGCGATCTGCTGAAAGGTGAGCGAGCTGTTGTCGACGAGCCAGCTGGCCGTCGCATGGGGCATGAGCGGCTGGGACATGAAAACCTCCAGAAACAAGAAGGGCCGCCCCTTCCCGGAGCGGCCGTGCCTGGCGGCGATTTAGGGAAGGCAGGCGCGAGAGGCAAGGCAAAGGTGCTGCCAGGCCAAAGAGAATCTAGCCCTTGAGCATCGCCTTCACGCCGCGCGCCGCCTGCCTAATCCGCTGCTCGTTCTCGACCAAAGCGATGCGGACAAAGCCCTCGCCCTCCTCGCCGAAGCCGACGCCGGGCGCGACGGCGACCCCGGCCTCCGCGATCAGCCGCTTGGCGAACTCCATCGATCCGAGCGCGCGAAACTGCTCCGGGATCGGCGTCCAGGCGAACATGCTCGCGGCCGGCGGCGCGATCTCCCAGCCGGCGCGGCCGAAGCAGTCGACCAGGCAATCGCGCCGCGCCTTGTAGAGCGCGCGGTTGGCGGCGACGATATCCTGCGGGCCGTTCAGCGCCGCCGTCGCAGCCGCCTGGATCGGCGTGAACGCGCCGTAATCGAGATAGGATTTCACCCGGGTCAGCGCGCCGATCAGGTCCGGATTGCCGACCGCGAAGCCCATCCGCCAGCCGGCCATCGAATAGGTCTTGGACATCGAGGTGAACTCGATCGCTACCTCCTTGGCGCCCGGCACCTGGAGGATCGAAGGCGTCGGCTCGTCGCCGAAATAGATTTCCGCATAAGCGAGGTCGCTGATCACCCACAGGCCATGGGCGCGGGCGAAGTCGATCACCTTCTCATAGAAAGCGAGATCGGCGACATAAGCGGTCGGGTTGGACGGATAGCCGATCACCAGCACCTTGGGCGTCGGCACGGTGAAGCGGACCGAGCGCTCAAGCATCGTGAAGAAATCCGGCCCCGGCGCGGCGGGGATCGAGCGGATCGAGGCGCCGGCGATGATGAAGCCGAACTGGTGGATCGGGTAAGACGGGTTGGGCGCCAGCACGACGTCGCCCGGCGCGGTGATCGCCTGGGCGAGATTGGCGAGGCCTTCCTTGGAGCCCAAAGTGACGATCACCTCGCTGTCGGGATCGAGATCGACGCCGAAGCGGCGCTGGTAATAGGCCGCCTGCGCCTTGCGGAGGCCGGAAATTCCCTTCGACGCCGAATAACGATGGGCGCGGGGATTGCGGGCGACCTCGGCCAGCTTCTCGATCACATGGGCCGGCGGCGCGCCGTCCGGATTGCCCATGCCAAGATCGATAATGTCCTCGCCCCGCGCCCGCGCCGCCGCCTTCATCGCGTTCACTTCCGCGAAGACGTAGGGGGGCAGGCGGCGGATGCGGTAGAAATCGGTCACGGGTCAGCCTTCGAAGCGCTGGAGATCGAACGGCGCGAGGTCGATCGGGGGCGTCTCCCCCGTCGCCAGCGCCGCGACCGCTTCACCCGTCGCCGCGGCCAGCGTCAAGCCGAGATGCTGGTGGCCGAAGGCGTAGAGCAGCCGAGGATCGCGCCGGCTGCGGCCGATCGCGGGGAGATAATCGGGCAAGGTCGGCCGCGCGCCCATCCATTCCGCCACCGGCTCGGCGAAGGGCAGGCCGAGATCGCGGGCGTGGGCGCGGAGCCGCGCCCATTTGCGCGGATCTGGCGGGCTGGTGGCGCGGCCGAACTCGACGAAGCTGGTTGCGCGCAGGCGTTTGGCGAAGCGGGTGACGAACATCGTCCGGTCGGCGAAGAAGATCGACGGCATGTCGGCCGGCCAATCGCCGCCGTCCGCCTCGATATGATAGCCGCGCTCGGCGATCAGTGGGGCGCGGTGGCCGAGCGGCTGCAGCAATGCGCCGGAGGCCGGGCCGGCGGCGACGAGGATCGAATCCGCTTCGATCCGCTCGCCGGTGTCCAGCCGAACGCCGTCGCCATCGATCCGCGCCTTGCCACGCAGCCGGACGCCGCCCGCTGCCTCGAAGCGCGCAACGAGAGTTTCGGCGAGCCGGCGAGGTCGGTGATCTGGCCGGTGCCGGAGAAGCGGACGGCGCCGCCCGGCGGTCTCGACAGGCGCGACAGCAAGTCCAGTTCGCCGCTGTCGGCCTCGCACCAGGTCGTGCTGCCGGTCCCGGCCTCGGCCAGCGCCGCCTTTCCCGCCGCCGCGCTTTCCGCCGTGTCCCAGACGATGAAATGGCCGGCGTCGCGCAGCAGATCCGATCGCGCCAAGATCGCCGACCAGGCGGCGCCAGGCCGGCAATGCTTCCGCCTGAAGGCTGGCGAGCGCATCGCACCCGGCCTCGTAGTGCCGCGTCGCCGCGATCAGCCGAAGGCCGAAAGGCAGCCAGGCGCCGATGTCCCGCAGCGGCAGAGCCACCGGGCCGCCACGCGAGAAGAGGTTGCGCGGCAGCCATCGCAACGTCGCGCGCGAGGCGAGCGGATGGACCTCGTCGGCGGCGATATGGCCGGCATTGCCCCGGCTCGCGCCGCGCCAGTCGGGATCGGGATCGATCAAAGTCACCGCCAGCCCGCGCTCGCCGCAGCCGGAACGCCGCGACCGTGCCGATCACCCCGCCGCCGATCACCGCCACGCTTGCCATGCCAAATCGTATACGATATTCCGGCTGCCTGCAAAGAGGGAGCCTGCATCGTGGCCGCCACGCTCTGGACCGGCGTCTATCCCGCCGCGACCACCCAGTTCGCCGACGACGACAGGATCGACATCCCCGCCACCCAGCGGGTGCTCACCGCGCTTGGTCGATGACGGCGTCGACGGCCTGATCATCCTCGGCACCTGCGGCGAGAACAATTCGCTGCTGCCCGAGGAGAAACGCGACGTGATGCGCGCCGCGGTCGAAGCGGTCGGCGGCCGCGTGCCGCTCGTCGCCGGCGTGTCGGAGCTGTGCACGGCCCGCGCCGTCCGCTTCGCTCGCGACGCCGAGGCGATCGGCTTGGACGCGCTGATGGTGCTGCCGGCGATGGTCTACGTGCCGACCGCGAACGAGCTCGCCGCCCATTTCCGCGCCGTGGCGGGCGCCACGACGCTCCCGATCATGCTCTACAACAACCCGCCGGCCTATCGTGTCTCGATCGGTTTCGAGACGCTCGACGCGCTGGCCGACCTGCCGAACATCGTCGCGATCAAGGAAAGCGCGCCGGACCCGCGCCGCTTCACCGATCTCATCAACCGCTATGGCGACCGGTTCAGCGTGATGGCCGGGCTCGACGATGTCGCGCTCGAAGGCCTGATGCTCGGCGCATCCGGCTGGGTCTCGGGCCTCACCAGCGCCTTCCCGCGCGAATCGGTCGCGCTTGTCGCGGCGGCGAACCGGGGCGACTGGATCGAGGCGCGGCGCATCTACCGCTGGTTCATGCCGCTCCTCCACCTCGACGCCGAGCACGACCTCGTCCAGTCGATCAAGCTCGCCGAGCAGATCATGGGCCGGGGCTCGGAGCGGGTGCGGATGCCGCGCATGCCGCTGACCGGCGCCCGCCGCGCCGAGGTGATCGCGATGGTCGAGGAAGCGGCGCGGACGCGACCGCTCATCGAGCCACAACCAACCTCATTCGTCCTGAGCGAAGTCGAAGGGCGTATGTGATGAGTTCCGTGCCAGCGCCCCTCGACTTCGCTCGGGACGAGCGGAAACTGTTAGGAATGGCGCGCCACACCTTCTCCTGCATCGACGGCCACACCGCCGGCAATCCGGTCCGCCTCGTCACCGGCGGCGCGCCGCGCCTCGACGGCGCGACCATGGCCGAGCGGCGGCAGGATTTCATCGCCCGCTACGACTGGATCCGCACCGGCCTGATGTTCGAGCCGCGCGGCCATGACATGATGTCGGGCGGCTTCCTCTATCCGCCCGCCAGCCGCGACTCCGACGCCGCGATCCTGTTCATGGAGACGAGCGGCTGCCTGCCGATGTGCGGCCACGGCACGATCGGCATGATCACCTTCGCGCTGGAGCACGGCCTGATCGTGCCGCGCGAGGCCAGGCCGGCTGACCGTCGAGGTGCCGGCCGGCGACGATCGGCGTCACTTACGTCCGCGAGGGCGATAAGGTGACATCGGTCACGCTCCGCAACGTCGCCTCCTTCGTCGCCGCGCGGGACATCGCGGTGGAGGTGCCGGGCTTCGGCGCGCTCAACGTCGACATCGCCTATGGCGGCAATTTCTACGCGATCATCGAGCCGCAAGGGCGCCTATCGCGGCCTCGACGATCTCGGCGCGGCGCGGATCGTCGAGCTGAGCCGGTCGATCCGCGCCACGCTGCGCCAGCAGATCACGCCCGTCCATCCGCTCGATCCTCGGATCAGCGGCGTCACCCATTTGCTCTGGGCCGATGCGCCGAAAAGCGACGGCGCGGACGGCCGCAACGCCGTCTTCTACGGCGAGCGGGCGATCGACCGCAGCCCCTGCGGCACCGGCACCTCCGCCCGCCTCGCCCATCTCGCCGCCAAGGGCCGGCTCAAGGTCGGCGATCGCTTCGTCCACGAAAGCTATATCGGCAGCCGCTTCATCGGCCGGCATCGAGGCCGAGACCGAGGTCGGCGGCATTCCGGCGATCATTCCATCGATCACCGGCTCGGCCTTCGCGACCGGCTTCAACACGATCTGGATCGACAGCGACGATCCGTTCCACGCCGGCTTCTCCGTCCTGTGAGCGCCACGCTCGCCGATCGCCTGCGCGAGCGCATCCTCTCCGGCGCGGCGGCGCCCGATCTGCCGCTGCGCCAGGACGCGATCGCCGCCGAGCTGGGGGTGAGCAAGATCCCGCTGCGCGAGGCGATGGCGCGGCTGGAGCATGAGGGGCTGGTCCGCGCCGAGCCCAATCGCGGCTGGTTCGTCCGCCCGCTCGATGCCGCCGAAGCGTGCGAGGTGTTCGAGCTCCGACTTGGGCTCGAACCGCAGCTCGCCGCCTTGGCCGCGTCGCGCGCCGGTGAAAACGAGCGCGCCGCTGCCCGCGCCGCTTTCTCCAGTCTTGAACAGGCGGCGGACGAAGCGCGCGGGTCCGCCAACCGCGCCTTTCATCTCGCCCTCGTCGCTCCCGCGGGCCGGCCGGTCACGTTCGACATCGTCGAGCGGCTGCACGTCCTCGCGGACCGCTATGTCCGCAAGCATCTCGAGCCGCTTGGCCGCGATGCGCGCGCCGACGCCGAGCATCGCGCCTTGCTGGACGCCTGGCTTGCGCGGGACGCGCAAGCCGTCGCATCAATGCTGCGCGACCATGTCGCCCAGACGCTCGCCGATCTAGAAGCCCAGCTCGCCCGATGAGAAGGATGTCCATGCACCGCCCTGCTCTGCTCCTCGCCGCCCTGCTGGCCACGACCGCTGCGAACGCCCAAACGCCGCAGCCCATGCCGGCGGCGCCACAGGCCGTGCCCGCGCCGTCGAGCGCCGACCAGCGCCTGCGCCGGCTCTACGAAGCGGAATGGGCCTGGCGGCGGGAGCAGGATGCGCGGGTCGAGGGCGGCGGACCAGGTGCCCTCGCCGACCATTATCCTAACGTCACGCCGGCCGCCCATCAGGCGCGCCGGACCTACTGGGAGAATGCGCTGCGGGAGCTGGACGCGATTCCCGTGGCCGAGCTGTCGGGCGAGGAGCGGATCAACGCCGCCGTCTTCCGCACCATCCTCCTGGAGCAGATCGGCGACGTCCGCTGGCGCACCTATGAAGCGCCGTTCAATTCGGACAGCTTCTTCTGGACCTATCTCGCCCCGTCATCGGGCTTCGCCAATGCGGCGGAATATCGCCGCTATATCGGCCGCCTACGCGACCTTCCGCGCTATTTCGGCGAGCATGTGGCCAATATGCGAACCGGCCTCGCCCGCGGCTATTCAGTCCCTCGTGTAACCCTCACCGGGCGCGACGCGACGATCGTTCCGTTCACCGCGGACGGCGAGGCGAACCCGCTCTACGCGCCCTTCCGGCGGATGCCGGCGGCGATCCCGGCCGAGGAGCAGGCGCGGCTGCGCGCCGAGGGGATGGCGGCGATGCGCGAAGCAGCAGTCCCCGCCTATCGCGACCTGCTGCTCTTCTTCCGCGAGGAGTATATGACCCGCGCGCGGACGACGATCGGCGCGTCCGAGATGCCGGACGGCGCGGCTTTCTATCAGGAGCAGATCCGCCGTTATCTCGACGACCGACCTCACCCCGCGCCAGATCCACGACATGGGTCTCGCCGAGGTCGCCCGCATCCGCGCCGAGATGGAAACGACGATGCGCCGGGCGAACTTCACCGGCAGCTTCGCCGAGTTCATCCACTTCCTGCGCACCGATCCGCAATTCTACGCGACGACGCCGGAGCAATTGATGGGCGTCGCCTCCTACGTCGTCTCCCGCGCCAACGGCCAGCTGGGCGAGACGTTCGGGCTGCTGCCCCGCTTCCGCCACGGCGTCGTGCCCGTCCCGGACGAGATCGCACCGATCTACACCGGCGGCCGCGGCGGCCTCGAGAATTGCATGTTCAACACCTACAACCTGCCGCAGCGGCCGCTCTACAACATCCCCGCTCTGGCGCTCCACGAATGCACGCCGGGCCACAGCTTCCAGGCGGCGCTGGCGCTGGAAGGGCCCAACCGGCCGCAATTCCGCCAGCAAACCTATTTCTCCGGCTATGGCGAGGGCTGGGGCCTGTATGTCGAATGGCTCGGTACTTTGATGGGCATCTACCGCACGCCTTACGAGGATTTCGGCCGGCTGACCTATGAGATGTGGCGGGCGACGCGGCTCGTCATCGACACCGGCATCCACGCCTTCGGCTGGAGCCGCGAGCGGGCGCTCGCTTACCTGCGCGACAACACCGCCATGTCGGAGCTGGAGATTGTCAACGAGATCGACCGCTACATCTCCTGGCCCGGCCAGGCGGTCGCCTACAAGCTGGGCCAGATGACCATCCTGCGGCTGCGGCGCGAGGCGGAACGGCGGCTCGGCGCGCGCTTCGACCAGCGCACCTTCCACGATACGATCCTGAACCTGGGCTCGGTGCCGCTCAACGTGCTGGAAGAGCAGATCGAGAACTATATCGTCCGCCAGGAGCAAGCGGCCCGGCAGCCGGCACGGACGCCCTGATCAGGCGGCGACTTCGACCCGCGCCAATGCGCACTGACTCCAGATCTCGCTGAGCGCGCCGACCAGTTTGTCGATGTCCGCCTCGCTGTGCACCGGCGAGGGGGTGATCCGCAGCCGCTCGGTGCCGCGCGGCACGGTCGGGTAGTTGATCGGCTGGACGTAGATGCCGTGATGTTCCAGCAGCCAATCCGAGATCATCTTGGCATGGTGCGGATCGCCGACCATCACCGGGATGATGTGGCTCGGATTGTCGAGCATCGGGATGCCGATCGCCATCAGCTTCGCGCGCACCGTCGCGACCCGATCGCGATGCGCCTGCCGCTCGGCCTGGCTCTCCTTCAGGTGCTTGACCGACGCGCACGCCCCGGCGGCGAGCGCCGGCGGCAGAGCGGTGGTGAAGATGAAGCCCGAGGCGAAGCTGCGGACGAAATCGCAGAGCGCGGCACTGGCGGCGATATAACCGCCCATCACCCCGAACGCCTTGCCGAGCGTGCCCTCGATCACCGTGACCCGGTCCATCAGGCCGCGCTGCTCGCAGACGCCGCCGCCGCGCGGGCCGTAGAGGCCGACGGCGTGGACTTCGTCGATATAGGACATCGCTTTATGCTTCTCGCAGACGTCGAGAATTTCCTCGATCGGGGCGATGTCGCCGTCCATTGAATAGACGCTCTCGAACGCGACGAGCTTGGCGCGGCCCGGCTCGATTTGGCTCAGCAGCTCGTCGAGATGCTCGGGGTCGTTGTGCCGGAAGACATGGCGCTCGGCGCGGCTGTGGCGGATGCCCTCGATCATCGAGGCGTGGTTGCCGGCGTCCGAAAAGACGACGCAGTTCGGCAGCTTGCTGGCAAGCGTCCCCAGCGCCGCCCAGTTCGAGACATAGCCGGAGGTGAAGAGAAGCGCCGCTTCCTTGCCATGCAGATCGGCCAGCTCCCGCTCGAGCAGCACGTGGGCATGAGTGGTGCCGGAAATGTTGCGGGTGCCGCCCGCGCCGGCGCCGCACGCGTCCAGCGTCTCGTGCATTGCGGCGAGCACCTTGGGATGCTGGCCCATGCCAAGATAGTCGTTCGAGCACCAGACGGTGACATCGCCGGTGCCGCCGTCGGCGTGGCGCGTCGCATGCGGGAAATTTCCGGCCTTGCGCTCGAGCTCCGCGAAGACGCGATAGCGCCCCTCGGCGCGCAACGCGTCGAGCGCATCCTCGAACAGGGCCTCGTAATTCATTTGCGGACTCTCCCCAGTCGCCCGCCGATTTCGCGCTTTTGACCCGAAAAGTCCACTGGTAGATTCCCTTGTCGCCTTATCGCAGCGTGGCGAGATAGGCGATCAGATCGGCGCGGCGTTGCGGATCGCCGATGCCGGCGAAGGCCATGCTGGTGCCGGGCACGACGCGGCGCGGATTTTCGAGATACTGGAACAGCTTCTCCGGCGTCCAAATGATCCCCGCATTCCGGTTCGCCTGCGAGTAGTTGAAGCCCGGCACGGACCCTGAATGACGGCCGATGACACCATGCAAGCTCGGCCCGAGCCGGTTCGCGCCGGCCTCGATCGCGTGGCAGGTCTGGCATTGCACGAAGACGCGCTGGCCGGCGACGGCATCGCCGCTGAATTGGGCAAGCGTAGCGCCGGTCATCGTCTCGACATTGTTTACGGCCGGCGGGGGTGTTTCGGGCTCGGCGGCGGCCGAAACATTGCCCCGCGGCGCGGCGCCCGAGCAGCCGGCAATTGCCAGCGCGGCACAGCCCAGGACGAACGCTACGCGTTTCCGGCGACGCCGGCCTGCGTCATGGATCACGGCTCCCCTCCCCTGTCGGCCGCCAGCAGCGGCGGGACTCCAGCCTAGATCGCCGGAGCCCGCCTGCCCAGTCACGCCAGATCGAAGCGGTCGGCGTTCATCACCTTGGTCCAGGCCTTGACGAAGTCCTTGACGAACTTCTCCTCATGGCCCTTCTCGGCATAGACTTCGGCCACCGCGCGCAATTCCGCATTGGAGCCGAACACGAGATCGGCGCGGGTCGCGCGCCAGGTCTCGCCGCCGCTGGTTCGATCGGTGGCGACATATTCCTCGTCGCCACTGCCATCGACCGCCTTCCAGACATTGGTCATGTCGAGCAGGTTGACGAAAAAGTCGTTGGTCAGCTGACCCGAGCGCCTGGTGAAGTGACCGTGGCCGCGCTCGCCGTGGTTCGCGCCGAGCACCCGCAGACCGCCGATCAACACCGCCAGCTCGGGCGCCGAGAGGCCGAGCAGAGCGGCCCGATCGAGCATCATTTCCTCGGTCTTCACGCGCAGCTTTTTCGGCAGATAATTGCGGAAAGCGTCGGCCTGCGGCTCCAACACCGCGAAGCTCTCGGCGTCGGTCTGCTCCGCGGTCGCGTCGCCACGGCCGCCGGTGAACGGCACCGCAACGCTGGAGCCGGCGTCGCGGATCGCCTTTTCCAGCCCGACCACACCGCCGAGCACGATGGCGTCCGCCATCGACAACGACCCGCGGACCTCGTCCAGCTTGGCGAGGACGCTGGCCAGCATCGCCGGCTCGTTGACCGCCCAGTCCTTCTGCGGCGCGAGCCGAACGCGGGCGCCGTTGGCGCCGCCCCGATGGTCGGACTTACGATAGGTCGAAGCCGAGGCCCAGGCGGTCTTGATCAGCTGGCTGACGGTGAGGCCGCTCGCCGCGATCCGCTGTTTGGCCGCCGCCACGTCGGCATCGGACGGCATCGACCCGGCGGGAACCGGGTCCTGCCAGATCAAATCCTCAGCCGGGACCTCCGGCCCGAGGTAACGGATCTTCGGCCCCATGTCGCGGTGACACAGCTTGAACCAGGCGCGGGCGAAGGCGTCCTTGAAGGCTTCGTGATCGTTGCGGAACTTCTCACTGATCGCGCGGAACTCCGGATCCATCTTCAGCGCCATGTCCGCGGTGGTCATCATCGTCGGGACCTTCTTCGAAGAATCCCAGGCGGCCGGCGCCATATCCTCGGGCTTCTGGTTCACCGGCTGCCACTGCTGCGCCCCCGCGGGCGAGCGGACGAGCTCGTAGTCATAGTCGAGCAGCAGGCGGAAATAGTTCTCGCTCCACGCGGTCGGCGTGTTCACCCACGAACCCTCGATGCCGCTCGTCACCGTGTGCTCGCCGATGCCACCGCTCTCGTGCCCGCTGACCCAGCCGAAGCCCTGCGCGGCGAGGTCGCCGCCCGCCGGCGCCGCGCCGAGCAGCGAAGCGTCGCCGTTGCCATGTGCTTTGCCGAAGGTGTGGCCGCCGGCGGTCAGCGCGACGGTCTCCTCATGGTTCATCGCCATGCGCTCGAACGTCACCTTGATGTCGCGCGCCGACTGCAGGGGATCGGGATTGCCGCCGGGACCTTCGGGATTGACGTAGATGAGGCCCATTTGGATCGCCGCGAGCGGGCCATCGAGATCCTGAAGACCGCGATCGGGGTCGATGCGGGTCTGGACGCCCTCGTTCACCCATTTGTCCTCATGTCCCCAATAGATGTCGCGCTCGGGCTCGAACACGTCGGCCCGGCCGCCGCCGAAGCCGAACACCGGGCCGCCCATCGATTCGATGGCGACGTTGCCGGCGAGGATGAACAGATCGGCCCAGCTGATCTTCGAGCCGTATTTCTGCTTGATCGGCCACAGCAGGCGGCGGGCCTTGTCGAGATTGCCGTTGTCGGGCCAAGAATCGAGCGGAGCGAAGCGCTGCTGCCCGCTGTTTGCGCCGCCGCGCCCGTCGCCGGTGCGATAGGTGCCCGCGGCGTGCCACGCCATGCGGATGAAGAATGGGCCGTAATGGCCGTAATCCGCCGGCCACCAGGGCTGGCTGTCGGTCATCAAGGCGGTGAGATCGGCCTTCAGCGCGTCGTAGTCGAGCGCTTTGAACGCCTCGGCATAGTCGAAATCGTCGCCCATCGGGTTCGCGGCGCCGTTGGGGGCGAGAACATCGATCGCCAGCGCGTCAGGCCACCAATCGCGATTGGTCCGGCCGAGCAGCGAGCGGACACTGTCTTTGTCGAGCGGAGTGCCGCTGACCGGGCACTGACCAGCGGACGGATCTCTATCAGCCATGATGCGACTCTCCCAAAAAGCGCGCGAATTTGTGAGCGCCTGTTAGACAGGGTGGGAGATCGATAGAAACGACTAAACTTCGTCACTGAGACTGGAAAAATCGATCACAGGGTCGTGGGGCGCGCCGAGTTTGCCGGCTATCGAGGGTTGTGATGGAATATGCGGTCCAAACGGCTATGCAGGGCGCATGACGGAGGAGCGGGAAACCTTCCACTTCGTGATGATCAAGCCGTCGCATTATGACGACGACGGCTACCCGATCGTCTGGTGGCGGACGATTCTGCCGTCCAATTCGCTCGCCGCGCTGAATGGGCTGGCGCGCGACGCCACCGCCCGCGAAGTGCTGGGGCCGGGCGTCGACTTCAACCTGATGCCGATCGACGAGTGCAACCAGCATGTCGTGCCGGCGCGGATCGTCCGGGATCTCAAGCGGCGGGGCGGGCGCGCGCTGATCGGGCTGGTCGGAGTCCAGTCCAACCAGTTCGACCATGCGCTGGACCTCGCCCGCGAGTTCCGCGCCGCCGGGCTGCCGGTGATGATCGGCGGCTTCCACGTCTCGGGCTGCCTGTCGATGCTGAAGGAACGCCCGCCGGAGCTGCAGGCGGCGCTCGACATGGGCTGCTCCCTGTTCGCCGGCGAGGCCGAGGAAGGCCGGCTCGACCAGGTCTTCCGCGACGCCTGGAATGGCGAACTGAAGCCGATCTACGATTATCTCAAGGATCTGCCGAGCATCGCCAATGTCCCCGTCCCCTGGATGCCGAAGGAATCGCTCGACCGGAATTCGGGCCAATGGTCGAGCTTCGATCTCGGCCGCGGCTGCCCGTTCCAGTGCAGCTTCTGCACGATCATCAACGTGCAGGGGCGCAAGAGCCGCTTCCGCACCGCCGACGATCTGGAGGCGATCATCCGCGAGAATCTGGCGCAGGGGATCAAGGCCTTCTTCATCACCGACGACAATCTCGCCCGCAACCGGGACTGGGAGGTGTTCTTCGACCGGCTGATCAAGCTCAACGAGGAGGAGGGCCTCAAGGCCAATCTCACCATCCAGGTCGACACGCTCTGCCACCGCATCCCGAACTTCATCGACAAGGCGAAGCGGGCCGGGGTGATGCGCGCCTTCATCGGCCTCGAGAACATCAACCCGGACAATCTGCTCGCCGCCAACAAGCGGCAGAACAAGATCACCGAATATCGCCTGATGTTCCAGCAATGGCACGAGCGCGGCGTCTTCACGCTCGCCGGCTACATCCTCGGCTTCCCCGGTGACACCAAGGCTTCGATCCTGCGCGACATCGAGATCATCAAGCGCGAGCTGCCGGTCGACATCCTCGAATTCTTCTTCCTGACGCCACTGCCCGGATCGGAGGACCACAAAAAGCTGCACGAGGCGGGCGAATGGATGGACCCGGACCTCAACAAATATGACCTCCACCACCGCGTCTCGCACCATCCGACGATGTCCGACGCGGAATGGGAAGATGCCTACAAGGCCGCCTGGGACGCCTATTTCACCTGGGAGCATATGGAGACGGTGACCCGCCGCCACGCGCGGCTGGAGGGCGGGCGGCCGAAGAAGGCGCTGCAATATCTGGTCGAGTTCAAATTGCTCTACGCCAATGAAGGCGTGCACACGCTGGAAGGCGGCGTCGTGCGGCGCAAGCGGCGGCGCTCGCGCCGGCCGACGATGAAGCGCGAGCCGGCGCTCGTCTTCTATCCGAAGTTCGCCTTCGAATCGGCGCGCAAGGCGTGGAATTACTGGCGCGGTTTCCGGCGGCAGAAGCAGCTGCTCGCCCGCATCCTCGCCGATCCGAAGCGCCACGAATATACCGACCTCGCGACCCGGCCGCTGATGGCGAACGAGCTCGAATCGCTCGATCTGTTCCACGAGACCGCCGGCGGCGAGGCCGCGGTCGCCAAGGCGCGGCGGCAGGAGGCCTTGGTCGACGCCGTCCGCCGCGCGCACGAGCCCGCGGCCTGACCGCTTTGCGGCGCGCCATGTCAGCCTGCCTGGGGTTTGCGCTTGTCGCCGCAGCTCTGTCGCCGGCGGGGGCGATCGCGCAGGACTGCACCGGAAGGCCGAGCGCGACGCGGCTGATCGTCACCGTCTCCAATGTCCGCGCGGCGCAAGGGCTGATCGCGGTCACGCTCTATGCCGACGATTCGAGTCGCTTCCTCGCCCGGCGCGGCTCGCTCTATGTCGGCCGGGTTCCCGCCCGCGCCGGAGTCACGCGGGTCTGCATCCATGTCCCGGCGCCCGGCACTTATGGCCTTGCCGTCTATCATGACGCGAACGCCGACCGGCGCTTCGACCGGAACATGATCGGCCTGCCGGCGGAGGGCTACGGCTTCTCCAACGACGCGCCGACCCTGTTCGGCCTGCCCCGCTTCAGCGCCGTCCGACTCGCGGTGCCGCGCGACGGCTTTCAGACCGGCGTGAGACTGCGCTACCCCTAGCGCAGTTCCGGCTCGATGCCGGGCGGTAGAACGGGCCTGGCTTCGCGGCGTGGCAAAGCGAGCACGACGATCACATAAGAGATCCAGATCGTCCCGACGCCCGCGTAGATGTAGAGCGCGACGCGCTCGAGCCCGACAAGGATCAGGGTCATGTAGAGAAACGCGAAGCAGTCACGCCCGGTCAGCGTCTGGACCGCCCAATAGATCAGGTCGAACGGGCCGCGCACTTTATGCTCGTGTCGCTTCAGGAGATCGAAGCCGATCGCGCGGTCGGCGCGGCTGCGCCACGCGATGAGCGCCCCGCCGACGATCGAGAGAATAAGGGCCCAGGCCCCGATCCAGCCGATCCAGCCGCCGTCGCGCAAAGCGAGATTGATCGTGAGCCCGGTGACGAACAGCAGGTTGGTCGCGATATCGACGATGCTGTCGAGGGTCGCGCCGGCCTCCGAGGTTCGCCAGGTAGCACGCGCCATCTCGCCGTCGACCCCGTCGAGGACGGACGCGGCGTGGAACAGGATGCCGCCGAGAATGAGGCCCCAGTGGCCGCCGAGCGCCAGCACCGGGATCAATGTCAGCGCGAGCAGCGCGTTGAAAAGCGTGATGTGGATTGGACGGATCGAGGGAAACAGATGCAGCAGCGCCCAGCTGATACGCTGGGAGAGCGGCCGGTTCAGCCAGCGCGAGACGAGGCCGTCGCTGGGCTTGCCGGTTTGCCGGATCACTTGCCAGGCGCTGGGCAGTGAGGCCGCGGCCGCTTCGCCTTGTGCGATCGCGACGGTCGATGCGCCGCGGAGGCGCTCGATGTCGTCAAGCGTAGCGGGCGCCAGCGCGCTGCCGTCGGCCAGCAGCAGCCGGATTTCCGACGCGCCGCCGTCGGCCGCCGCCTTCACCGCCCGCGCCGCCGCGGCGACGCCCGCGATCCGCCGGTTCGCGGCCGCGGTCGCGGCGAAGCCAATCACGGCCGGCGATGCTTCGGCTCCCTCCATGCGCCTCCCTAGCCGCGCGCTTGTCGTGCGGAAAGACGGCCGGTTTATGGCGATCGAAAATCCCGGAGCCGCGATTCCAGGAACGTCTCGATCTTCTCCGCGCGCCGATCCCAGGTCAGCTCGCCGGCGGCAGCGAGCGCCGATAGGCTGAGGGTCGCGGCGAGATCCGGCACATGCAGGATACGATCGAGCGCGGCGGCGGCGGCGGCCGGATCGCCGGGTGGCACGAGCAGCGCATTGTCGCCGTCGCGCAGCAGCTCGGCCGTGTCCGGCGCATCAGGCGCCAGAATCGGCCGCCCGGCGGCGAGATAGGCGAACAGCTTCAGCGGCAGCACGCAATTGCGGAATGTCTCGAGCGGCGCGCGCGAGGGCGGGATCAGCAGCACATCCGCCGCCGCCAGCCAAGCCGGCAGCGCATCGGGCGCCTGCCAGGGGATGACCCGGACGTTGGTGCGCGATCGCGCGGCCGCCTCGATCGGCCCCTCGCCTTCCGATCCGACCAGCAGGAACAGGATGTCGGCCCTGAGGTCGGCAAGCGCCAAGAGCTGATCGAGCCCCTTCTCGGCGTTGACCCGCCCGGCATAGACCGCGATCGCGCGAGCCGCCGGCAGCCCGAGGGCGGCGCGCGCCGCATCCTTCGGCGGCGGCGGGCGATCGGCCGCCTGCGCCCCATTATGGGCGACGAGCAGCTTCGACGGATCGACGCCGGCGCGTTCATAGGCGCGCGCCGCATAAGCCGAATGGAGGATGAGGCCGAGGCACTTGGGCTGCCGCGCGGTGCGCCGGACGAGCGGCCGGATCCAGGGCCACTCGTCGGGCCAGGGTCGGTACTGGTCCGTGGCGAAGGGAAGCGGTGGCCGCGCGCCGATGCCCAGCATCGCCGGGATGCGCGAATAAAGGAGGTCAGCCCCGCCGAGCGCGGGATCGCGGAACACCTGGCGCAGCCAAAGCAAAGTGCGAACCAGCGCCTCGCCCGCCCAGCGGCTGGGCCGCTGGACCAGAGCGAAATCCCCCTCGACCCGGAAATAGGCGCGCAGATCGGCCGGGCTAAGCGCGGGATCATCGTCGCCGCGCGGCAGCAGCAGCGTCAGCTCGTGGCCGCGCCGGGCCAGCGCCGCGACCGTGCTCAGGCTCTGCTGCCGGCAGGCCTTACGATCCGGACGCGACCAGAGCAGGGGATAGACGATCCGCACCGGCGCTTGCGTTCAGCAAAGCGGCGCGAGGGTCAATCCATTGTCCGGCTTGACGCGCGCAAGGGCGGCGTGGCTCCTGCCCGGATGTTCGAACGGGAATCGGTGCGCCTGCGCGAGATATTGCTCTCGCAGAGCGGCGTGTCGCCATTGCTGAACCTGGGCTCGTCCGACGCGCGCTTTCGCGAGACGACGAAGCCGCATATCGAGCGGGAGCTGTTCGCGCCGCTGCGGGAAACGGGCGTCGAGATCGTTCATGCCGACCTGCGGGACGCGCCCGGCGTCGACATCGTTGGGGATATTCTCGATCCGGTCGTGCGGGAGCGGCTGCGGAGGCGCGGGTTCGGCTGCGTCCTGATCGCCAACATGCTGGAGCATGTCCGGGACCGCTGCGCGGTTGCGGCAGCGTGCGAGGATATCGCGGGACCCGGCGGACTGATCCTCGTGACCGTGCCTTCCTCCTTCCCATATCACGCCGATCCGATCGACACCGGCTATCGGCCGATCCCCGAGGCGCTCGCCGCGGCATTCGCGCGGTCCGATCCGCTGCTGATCGAGCTGATCGAAGGCCCGACCTATCGCGAGCAGCTGGCGGCGCGAGGCGAATCGCGGATCGCGGCCCTGTTGCGCACCGCGCTTTGGGCGCTCGCCTTTCCGGTGCGGCCCAGGAGCGCCCGGGCGCGGTTGAGCCGCTGGCGCTGGTACCGCCGGCCCTATCGGGTCTCGATCGCGCTGGTGCGGGTCAGGGCGTCATAGCGTTCCTCGAGCCGCGCCATCTGCCGGATTATGTCGAAACGCTCACTGGCGATCGCGCGCCCGGCGGCGCCCATGCGCGCGCGCAGGCCCGGATCGGCGAGCAGATCGGCGATGCACCGCGCCAGCGGCTCGACCGCGCCTTCCGGCACGAGGAAGCCGCTGTGCCCGTCGGCAAGCGCTTCGGCGATGCCGCCATGGTCGCTGGCGACGACCGGCAGGCCCGACGCCATCGCCTCGACGACGACATTGGGCAGCCCTTCGCTGTCGCCGTCCCGCGCAATGCGGCTCGGCGCGACCAGCATCGCCGCGCCGCGCATAAGTTCGGCGACCTCTTCCGCCGTCAGCGCGCCCGGAAATTTGACGGCCTCGGCAAGGCCGAGCTCGCCCGCCAGCCGCTCGAGCCCGGCGCGCAGCGGTCCGTCGCCAACGATCGCCAGCCGCGCCTTCGGATGGGCGGCGCTGACCTCCGCAAAGGCCCGGAGCAGCAGCGCCGTCCCCTTCTTCTCGACCAGCCGGCCGACATGGAGGATCGTCGCCACGTCGCCGCCTTCGCCGGGGTAAAAGCGGGTGAGATCGACGCCATTATAATGCGTGAAGGTGCGCGCGGCCGGAAAGCCGCGCGACACCGCCTGGTTCCGGAGCGCGTCCGACACTGCGAGGAACAGGTCGCCGCGCCGCATCAGCCGGCGCTGGAACAGGGCGTAGCGCATCCACGACAGCCGCCCCGATCCGAGCAAAGCGGCGCGCGAGCGGCTGACGTCATAGCCGCGCAGGCTGGTGGCGAGCGGCACGCCGAGCCGCGTCGCAAGCGCCAGGGCTCTGAGGCCATCGGTGGCGAAATGGGCATGGACCAGAACGGGCTTGAAGGCTTCGAGACGAGGGGCCCGGGGGCGGATCAGCACGCGATCCGCAAGCTCGGGCGGAACATGGCCCTTATCCTCCAGCCCGATGACCAAAGGCTGGTAGCGCTTCAGGCCCAGCGCCTGGGCGCGGACGAAGGTCTCGGAGGCGTTAAAGACCGGTCCGCGAAAGACGAGGACGACCGGCCGCTGGTCGGATCGGAACGGCTCTGGCAGAGGCTGCGGCATGAGCAGCTTTAGTCATCGCGAATGGCGCGGGATACAAGCCGCGCGATGAGCGCCGCCCAGGATCCCGGCCGGACGATCGTGCGCGGCGCCAAGGCCAATGCGGCGGGCCTGCTGCTGCGCTTCGCGGCCCGAATCGTTTTTCTGTTCATCGCCGCCCGGCTTTACGGCGCGCATCTCTATGGCGCCTTCGTCGTCGCAGCCGCCCTCGTCGAGCTCGCGGTCAGCGTCGGCAGCCTCGCGACCAAGAAGACTCTGTTCCCGCTGCTCGACCGCGCTGCCGATTCGCCCGGGCGGCCCGCCGTCCACATCGTTCTCGACGCGGCGCTGCTGGTGACGATCGCCTCGCTCCTGCTCGCGGCGGCGATGACGGTCGGCGCGCTGCTGTTCGCGCCGTTTGATATTGCTGCGGCGCTGGTTCTGCTCGCGCCGATGATCGCCGGGCAGGCCCTGCTCGATCTCTGCCTCGCCGCTTCGCGCTGGCGCGGGAAGGTGCGTTACGAGGTGGCGAGCCGGTCGCTGATCGAGCCCTGGTTCCTCGCCACCGGCGCGATTCTCGCCTTCCAGCTCGGCCTCGGCCCGCACGGCCTCGCCGCCGGCTATTGGTGCGGCACGCTCGCCGCGCTGCTCTATGCGGCGACCGGAGTCGCGCGCCATTATCCGAATCTCGACCTGCGCCACTACCGGCCGGACCGGGCATCGCTGCGTGCGATTCTTCGCGCCGCCGGGGCCAACAGCGCCAATGACTTCCTCAACGCGCTCTACATGCGCGTCGATCTCTATCTGGTCGGCCTGCTGCTCGGCTCCGGGCCGACCGGCATTTACGGCATGGCCCGGCAGGTGACGACGCCGATCCGCCAGGTGAGGCAGAGTTTCGACAGCCTGCTTGTCCCCGCGGTGGCGAAAACGATCGGCCGGAGCGGCGCGGCGGGAACGGCCGAAGCGCTCGCCTCCGCTGCCCGGCTGATCCTGGCGATCCAGCTGCCATTGCTGATCGCGATGCTGGCGATCGGCCGGCCGCTGATGGCCTGGCTCGGGCCGGGCTTCGAGGCGGGCTATTGGGCGCTGGTCATCCTCGCCTCCGCCGAAGTGCTGCAATCGGCGCTCGGCATCGGCGATCTTATCTTCGTCTATCTGAAGCCGCGCGTCGGCCTCGCCCTCACGCTGATCAGCATCGCCGCCGGCGTGATCACGGCGCTGCTGCTCATCCCGCCTTTCGGCATCACCGGCGCCGCCTTCGCCTTGCTCGCCGCTTATGCGCTGCGCTCGGTATTGCGGTTCGCGGTTCTGCACAGCCGCTTCGGCGTGCCTGTGCCGCACGCCCACCTCGCCGGGCCATTGCTGGCGGCAAGCGCGGCGGCGGGCGCGGCGCTGGCGATGCCCGGCCCGGCGCTCGCCGTCGCGGCCGGCCTCGGCCTCTATGCCGCCCTACTCGCGCTCTGGCTCAAGGCGACCGGTCAGAGCCTCGCCTTGCGCGGCTTCGTCGAGGAGCCATAGTGGCTTCTGGAAGAAGCCCGCCGCCTTAAGCCGCGGGCACAAGCCACGGCGGCAGGCGTTCGTCCTCGAGCAGATCATCGACGTCGCGCCGCACCCGGATCACGGCCCAGTCGCGGCCATCGACGAGCACCTCCGGTGTAAGCGGCCGCGAATTGTAGGTGTGGCCCATCGTAGCGGCATAAGCGCCCGCGGTCCGGATGATCGCCAGATCGCCCGCCTCCACTTTTTCCATCTCCCGGGCAGTCGCGAACGTGTCCCCGGTTTCGCAAACCGGACCGACAATGTCGGCGATCATCCGCTCAGTGGTCGGGCGCACCGCGTCGATGCCGTGCCACGCGTCGTACAAAGTCGGCCGCATCAGATCGTTCATCGCCGCGTCGAGGACGACGAAGGGATGGCCCGCGCCCGCCTTGACCCGGATGACTTCGGTCAGGAGCACGCCGGCATCGCCGACGATCAGCCGGCCGGGCTCGAAGATCAGCCGCACGTCCCAGCCGCGCGTCATTCGCTCGACCATCGCGCCATAATCCGCGATCGTGGGCGGCGCCGGCTGGGCCGGATCGTAGCGGATGCCGAGGCCGCCGCCGAGATCGGCGGTGCGGATCTCGTGCCCCTGCGCGCGCAGCTCGACGATCATCGCGCCGAGCTTGCCGAATGCCGTCTCCAGCGGCGCCAGGCTGGTGAGCTGGCTGCCGATATGGACGGCAATACCGCTGAGCCGCAGGCCGGGCAGTGCCGCGACGCGGGCGCAGGCGGCCGGCGCGTCGTCGATCGGGATGCCGAACTTGTTGTGCGCCGCGCCGGTCGAGATTTTCGCGTGGCTGCCGGCCTCGACATCGGGATTAACCCGGAACGCGACCGGCGCGCTCAGCCCCATCGAGACGGCGACCTCGGAGAGCAGCTCGGCTTCGGGCAACGATTCGAGGTTGAACTGGTAGAGGCCGCCCTCCAGTGCCAGCGCCATCTCCGCGGCAGTCTTGCCGACGCCGGAAAAGACGATCCTGTCGGCCGCGATCCCCGCCGCCCGCGCCCGGCGATATTCGCCGCCGGACACGACATCCGCGCCCAGCCCTTCCGCCGCCAGCGTCCGCAGCACGGCGGCGTTCGGATTGGCCTTGACGGCATAAGCGACGAGCGGGTGCTGCAAATGCGCGAGCGCCGCCAGCAGCGCCCGGGCCTGGCCACGCATCGCCGCGGCCGAATAGACGAAGACGGGCGTACCGACGGCGGCCGCGATCAGCGGCAGCGGCACGTCTTCGCAATGGACCGCGCCGTCGCGAACCGTAAAATGATTCATCACTCGCCCTGTTGCTGGGGCCACGAGGTCGGGAGGCCGCGCCTCCGGAGTGCGGCCCACCCGCTATGCTAAAAGAGCCGCAGACGAACTCCGACCCGGAACGCCCGACCGAGGATGTCGCTGTAGGTAGGATTAATCGCGAGACCGGTTTCAGGCAGCAGCAGAGGATCGGCATCGAACAGGTTGGTCACGTTGACGAAAAACTCGCCGTTGCGGCTGCCCTGCTCACCGAACCTGAGCGTCGCATTGAGATCGACGTAGAAGGTGCCCGACACACGATTGTTGTCATAGGTCGGGAACGCCGAAGCCTCGGCCGCTGTTCGCCCGGCGGGGCAGGCGCCGGCCTGGCACTCGATGCCGTTGGCGACATAGCGGCCGGAGCTGACGCCGCGCGCCGTCGCGGTGATCGAGCCTCGCCGGTCGTCGTAGGTGGCGCTGAAGCGGTAGATCCAGCTCGGCGTTGCGGTCTGGCTGCCATTCACGCCCGTCGTGTCGAGGACGAACGAGCCGGCGATGCCGGTGTCGATGATGTTCTCGAGATAGTGGGTCGCCACGCCGCGGAGAGTCACGCTTCCCTGGGCGTCCGCGAAGAACCGGTTGAGCGGCGTGCGGTAGGACGCCTCGAAGTCGATGCCGCGCACCAGCCGGCGCTGGAAGTTGATCGGCTGAGTGCGGATCAGAATTCGGGCCGGATTGGCGGGATCCTGGGTGATCGCGGCGCAAGCATCCGCCGTTCCCTGGAAACAGAGATTGATCGTATTCTGCGCGGTGAGGCTGTCGATTGCGCCATCCAGGTCGATTCGGAAATAATCGACCGACGCGCTGAAGCCGGGAATGAACCGGGGCGAAATCACGCCGCCGATATTCCAGGAATCGGCCTTTTCGGGCACCAGATTCGGATTGCCCGTGGCGAGTCCCGAATAACTGATGCTGGACGTATTGTAGACCACCCCGTTCAACGGGGTAGACCCGGCGGCGCTGAAGAAGGGATTGCTCACCGAGTCACTGTTCGCGGTGCCGGCCGCGAACAGCTCATTGAGGTTCGGCGCGCGGATGTCGCGCGAACGCGTGATGCGCAGCCGGATATCCTCGATCGGCTGCCAAGTCGCGCCGGCGCGCCAGGTGGTGACGTAGCCGGAGCTCGAATAATCGGTGGCTCGGACGGCCCCGGTGAACTCTAGGCCGAAGCCCAAAGGCACCACCGCTTCGAGATAGGCCTCCTTCACATTGAACGATCCGTTGCTCGGCAGATAATTGCCGACCGACCAGATGTTCGTCGTGGTTGGCAGACCGGCCGCATTGGTCCCGATCACAGGCTGGAACTCGATCGGAACGAAGCCCGTAATGCTCTCCTCGCGATACTCGCCGCCGACCGCCATCGTGACGTCGCCCGCCCAAGTGGCGAACGGCGTGAACGACAGATTGGCGCCGAAGACAGTCTGTTCGACGACCTCGTCGCGATAGGGATCGCCGAGAACATAGTCGATCGCTGCGGCGCTGGCGACGCCAATGCCAAGACGGTTGAGCGGCACGCAACCGGGATCGTTGTTGGTCGTGCTGGCGTCGAGGTTGATCGTGCACTGGATCGACCCGACCGTGTAATTGCCCGGATTGCCGGCCTGCGCGAACGCCACGTTGGTAGCGTTCCCCAGGCGGTTCCGATTGTCGGGTGCGCCGGTCTGCATGACGTTGCGCAACTGCTCGCGCAGGTCGGCGCGGCCATATTGCCCGTAGACGTCCCATTGCGCACGGTTGCCGAAGAATTCGAAATCGCCGTTGGCGCCCAGGATGTAGCGCTGCACCTCGCGCTGGTTGTTGATGACCCGGAACGGAAGGTCCTGCGCGGTGGTGGCGAGCGTGACGCTGGTGATGCCGGCCAAGGCCGCCGGCCCGAGCGCGTTGTACAGGAAGGCGTTACAAGTGATCGGCGCGTTCGTCGGGGTCGCGGTGCTGCAACCCGTCGCGGTCAGGGTCTGGCCGGTGGACAGGTTCGGGCCGGCGTTGAAGAACACTTCCTGCTGATTGTAGGAGGCTTCGGCGAACAAGGTGAAACCGTCCGCGACCTCATAGCTCAGCCGGCCGAAGATGCCGTGACGATCGTCCTCCGGGTCGATCCCGATGCGCCGCCCAGAATCGTTGACTTGCCAGGATCCACCCTGGGTCAGGGTCGGGGCTGCGGCCCCGGTCGGGGAGGGGAAGGTGTTCGCGCCATATTGATATTGGAGAACCTGTCCGCCCGAACCGAAATAAGTACCGCGCAGTCGGTTGGCCACGCCGCCGGCGGAGCCCGTGATCAACCCACCCGGCGTCGAATTCGCTGCGCCAACCTGGAGAAGGGTCGTGATGAATCGCGGATTGAGGCTGGAGAAGGTCCAGTTGGGATCCTCGAACCGCACGTAGCCCCGCTGGTTCCATTCGCGGTCGGCAACGTCGAAGATTCCGTCGGTATGCACGACTTCGCCGCTGACCATGAAATGGCCCCGGCCGCCCGCGAAGGAAATGCCGCCCGCCGCCCGCAAGGAATAGTTGAAGCCGTCGCCGCGAGAGGTGATGCCGCTGTCGCCCTCGATCCGCAGCCCCTCGAAATCGTTGTCGAGGATGAAGTTGACGATGCCGCTCACCGCGTCCGAGCCATAGGTTGCCGAGGCGCCACCCGTCGCGATCTCGATCCGCTCGACGAGCATTTGGGGGATCGTATTGACATCGACCAGGCCGGTGATCGTCGATGGGACCGACCGCCTTCCGTTCATCAGCACGAGGGTGCGGACCTCGCCGAAGTTGCGCAGGTTGAGGGCGTTGATGCCGGCCTGGCCGCTGCTGATGTTGAGGCGCGAGTTGGACGGCCGCGTCGAGCCGGCGAGCGACGGCATCTGGTTCACGAAATCGGCGACATTGTTGCTCGGTGAGCTGTTCTGAATCTCTTCCGTGTTCAGCACGGTGAGCGGCGTCGGCGCCTGATAGCCGTCGCGGATGACGCGCGTGCCAGTTACGACGATGGCGCGCTCGCCTTCCTCCGCGGTTTGCGCGGCGACGGCAGTGCCTTGGGCCGACGCGGCGCTGGCCATCGCCATCGCGCTGAATCCGATTCCCGAAAAGAGCACTGCTTTCAGTGACATCGAAGCGCGCATCGTAAATTCCCCCAAGGCTTGGCCAGTCGGCATTAAGTAACAAGAATAAGACGGCCCACCATAGTTTCTGTTGGCCAATCCATAACCTGTCGCCATTTTGCCGCCGAACTGGGCCCGACCGTGATACCAGCGCCACAGTGACGGTGCCCGAGAGCGCCGCGGAGCGAGGGGATGAAGGGATGGCGTCAACGGCGATCGATGGGGCCGCGCCGGCCGGCAAAGTCGTGCCGAAGGGCCTTCGCCGGCAGGCGCTCTATCTGCTGCTCGGCTTCTCGGCCGGCCTGCCCTTCTACATGTTCTCGACCGTGCTCACGCTGCGGCTGCAGGCGCATGAGATCGGCATCGTCGTCATCGGCTTCTTCGCCTGGGTCCAGCTGCTGCCGACCTTCAAGTTCCTGTGGGCGCCGTTGCTCGACCGCTACCAAGTGCCGGGCTTCGGCCGCTTCTGGGGCAAGAGGCGCGGCTGGATCATGCTCGCCCAGCTCGGCATCTTCCTGTCGATGGCGGCGATGGCGTTCGTCTCGCCGGGCGACTCGCTCGCCGTCACCGCCTTGTTCGCGGTGCTGCTCGCCTTCTGGACGACGACGCTCGAGGTCGCGGCGGACGCCTGGCGCATCGAGCTCGCGCCGACCCAGGCGGAGCAGGGACCGGTCGCCGCCGCCAATCTCTGGGGCTACCGGACCGCGATGGTCGCGGCGGGGAGCGGCGCCCTGCTCATCGCCGATCAGCCCGGCTGGGGCTGGACCGGCGCCTATCTCGCCATCTCCGCCGCCGCTTTCGCGCCGTTTCCTTTGCTCGTCGCGATGCGGCCGGAGCAGGACGGCGCGAGCGGCAGGGGCGCGGCGCTGGCGGCCGGCCTTGCCGCGAGCCTCGTCATCCTGCTCGCCGTGACGGCCGTGACCGCCGCGATCGGCTGGGTGCTGCTCGGCGCCGCGGTGGGCATCGGCATCAGCGCCCAGACCAACGTCACGCCTTATGTGCTGGCTTTGTGCATGGTGCCGTTCCTGATCATGGCGGCGGCGCTGCCCAAGATCCGCCGGCTGCCGCCCTCCGCGCCGGCGCGGCGCTCGGTCGGCGATCGGGCCTTATGTGGAGTTTTTCTGGCGCTACGGCTTCATGGCGCTGGCGCTGATGGCGTTCGTCTCGGTCTACCGGATGGGCGACGTGCTGGCGCTCAACCTCTCCAAGCCGATGATCCGCGGCCTCGGCTATTCGCTGAGCGAGATCGGCCGCGCCGATTCCTATGTCGCTTTGGTCGCGAGCATGGCCGGCGTCGCGTTGGGCGGCCTGATGGCGGCGCGCTGGCGGCAGGGCTGGGCGCTGGCGGTGGGCGCGATCTTCGCGGCGATCGGCAATTTCGGCTTCGTCTGGCTCGCTTACCAGCCGCCCGCTGAGGCGACACTCTACATCGCCACCGCGCTCGATCAGTTCGGCAACGGCATGGCCGGTACGATCTTCGTCGTCTATCTCTCGATGCTGGTCGATCCGCGCCATCCCGGCGCCCAATATGCCTTCCTGTCGGGCTTCGCCTTCCTGCTACCGCGGCTGCTGTCCGGCTCCGGCGGCGCGATCGTCGAGAGCTTCAACGCGGCGGGCTATCGGGGCTTCGACCTGTTCTTCATCCTGTCCGGCGTGGCGAGCCTGGCGGCGATCCTCTTCCTCCCCCTGATCGCCCGCGCCCGCCCGCGTCCGCGCGACGATAAGGAAGCGGCATGATCGAAGCGGCCGCCGAACGGGCCTTCGCGCCGGCGCGGGCGGCGGTCGAGGACGGGCGCATCCCCGGTGCCGCTTTCGGCTTCGTCACCGCCGACGGCAGCCAGGCCACCCGCATAGCCGGCATGGCCGCTTTGCCGCCCGAACCGGAGCCGCTGACCGAGGCGCACTGGTTCGATCTCGCTTCGGTCTCAAAGGTGATCGCCACCACGACGATGATCCTGGCGCTGGCCGAGGCCGGCCGGATCGACCTCGACCGGCCGCTGACCGACGCCATTCCCGACCTGCGCCAATATGACGTCGTCAACGCCGCGGAGCGCCGGCTGACCTTCCGCGACTGCCTCGCCCACCGCACCTTCCTGCCCGCGGTCGAGCCGATCTACACCTATGGCGACGATCCCGAGCGGCTGCGCGCCTTCGTGCTGCAGCGGGAATGGCGGCACGGCCCACCCGTCTATTCCGACATCAACTTCATCCTGATTGGCATCGCGATCGAGCGGATCACCGGCGCGTCGCTCTCCGCCTGGCCGCTGCCCGCGGGCCTCGCTTACGGCCCGCCGCCGGGACCGGCGGTCGCGACCGAAGTCTGCGCCTGGCGCGGTCGGGTGATGAAGGGCGAGGTGCATGACGAGAACGCCTGGGCGCTGGGCGGAGCGCCGGGCCATGCCGGGCTGTTCGGCACGGTCGCCGGCGTGCTCGGCTATGCGCGCGGCCTGCTCGACGGCAGCGCCTCGCCCTTCCTGCTCGATGCGATCCGCACCCGCGTCCATGTCGACCGGACCTGCGGCTGGGAGCGACGCTTCTCCGGCTGGCACGGCGGCGATGCCTGCTCCGGCGAGACGATCGGCCATACCGGCTTCACCGGCACCGGCCTGTGGGTGGATTTCGAGCGTGGCCTCGCCTGGACTTTGCTCACCAATCGCGTCCACCCGACCCGTCACCGCGAGACCGGCATCCTGGAGCTGCGCCGCGCCACCGGCGACGCGGTGATCGAGGCGTTCGGCTAGTTCGCCTCGGCGATCGTCACCAGCACCGCGTCCATGACCGGGGTCACACCCCCGCCACCGGGAACGTCGTTGGCGAAGAAGGAAAAGGTCAGGGTCCGGCCGCTGCGCGCGATCATGTAGCCGGACAAGGCGTTGGTCGCGTTTAAGGTCCCGGTCTTGGCGAATAGCCGCCGCTCCAGCGCTGTGCCGCGGAACCGGTTGGTGAGCGTACCGTCAACGCCCGCGACCGGGAAGGTCGCGCGCCAGGCGGCGCCCCAGGGCTGGGTCGCGGCCCAGCGCAGCAAAGCAACCACCGCGCGAGGCGCCATCCGGTTGTAGGTCGACATGCCCGATCCGTCCGAAAGGTCCCAGCCGGTGCGCGGCGCGCCGGCCTGGGTCATCATCGCGTCGATCGCGGCAACGCCGTCCTGGATCGAGCCGGAGCCACGGACGAGCCCTACCCGGCGGACCATCAGCTCCGAATGGAGGTTCTGGCTCTCCTTGTTGATCCGGGTGATGTCCTCGACGAGCGGCGGCGGGACCAGCCGCGCCAGCACCGGCTCGGACGACACCGGCGGCGGCGCGTTGCTGGTCGGCTGCTCGCCCTCGCCGCCCTCGGCCGGCCGGTGCCGGACGCCGACCTGCCCAGTCACGCGGACGCCGCGCGCCTCCAGCAGCGTGCGCAGCCGGGTCGCGGCATAATGCGCGGGATCGTCGATGCCGAGGCGCAGGTTCTGCGGCTGGGCGCCGACGGCGATGCGGCCGGTGAGGCGCAGGTCCAGGCTGCTCGGCATCCGGGTGAAGCGAAGCTGCGTCGTCCCGTCCGCGACCGTAACCGCCTCGTTGACGATGCGATAATAAGGCAACGGGTCGAACGCCGGCGGCTGGCCCAACGCGCCCGGCGAAACGCGCAGCCTGAACTCGTTGTCGTCGAGGGTCAGCGCCGAAATCCCGGTGCCGAAAGCGGTGGCGATGTTGTTCCAGCTCATGCCGGGACTCCAGCGCTGGTCCGGGAACAAAGTGTCGTCGCCGATCACGTCGCGCACCCGGCGGGTTCGCGCCGCGACCGCGTCGGCCAAGGCGGCCAGGCAGTTGGTCACGCAGTCCGCCGCGCTCGACAGGCGCGCGTCGCCATGGCCGACGAGGATGACGTCCTGGCGCCGCCCGGCGCCTTCCAGCCGCACCGCCGCGCCGCCGGCGACATCGGGCTGGTCGAGGCCGGGCAAAGTCGCGAACGCCACCGCGGTGGTGAACAGCTTGGTGTTGGAGGCCGGGATGAACCGGTCGGTCGGGTTGATCGCGATCAGTTCGCGCCCTTCGGGATCCGTCACGACCAGGCCGAAGCGGGTGCCTTGCCGTGCTTCTGCCAGTTGCGCCGTCACCCGCTGCTGAAGGCTCTGCTGCCAGGCGGAGGCCGGCGTTGCGGCGGCGAAAACGAGCGCCAGCAAGGCGGCGCGGGCGAAAATCGGAAGGCGGCTGTTCTTAAACATAATGCGGCTCGTTCCTCTCGCGCAGCGCCTCGTAATGCACCAGCGCGGGCTCCGACCCCAGCGGCACCGGGAGGCCATCGCGGAACGCCCATTCGCCCCGGTCGCAATCCATCGCCCGGACATAGCCGTTGATGTAGAGCCGGCGCAGATGGTTCGAGCGGTTGGTGCCCGATCCGTGGACGAGATAGGGATTCCAGAGCGCGAGATCGCCCGGATCGAGATCGAGCTGGATGGCGTCGGCGGCGGAAAGGCCGACCCGCTCCAGCGCCGCATCCTGCATCGTGCGACCCAGCACGTCGGCCGAGGTGTCGAGATCGAGATCGCCATGCAAATGGCTGCGCGGCACGAACGACATGCCGCCGGATTCGGGCTTGTGCGGGTCGATCGCGAGGCCGGTCTGGACGTAGGATGTGTCGAGGTTGCGATAACATTCGGCCGGCAGGCGGAAGCGCGAATCCTGGTGCCAGGCGAAGTCGCCCGCCGCGCCCGGCGTCTTCCAGTGGATCTGGTTGATGATCTGCTTGATGTCGCGCCCGATCAGCGGCTCCAGCAATGCCGCGAAGCGTGGATCGAGCCGCACCGCATCCAGCGCCGGCCGGTGATAGGACGGCCATTGCACCATCTGCACCCGCGGGCCGGTCTCGCTCTGCGCGATCTTGTAGAACAGATTGCCGTGGCGAAAGCTGCGGCCATGCGCGACGCCTTCGGCGTGGACGGCGTCGATATCGTCGCCGATCGCCGCGACCTCGTCGGCGGTGAAGAACTTGCGGACGACGGCATAGCCGTCGCGATGCCATGCGGCAGGATCGACGAGTGGCATTACGGACAACTTCCGGCCCTCGGCACATGCGCCAGCCCGCGGCCCGGAGCGGCGCCGGTCAGCGCGCCGTTCTCCACCGCCGCGACGCCGTTGACGAACACCGTCCGCACCCCCGCCGCCAGCTCGGTCGGCTGCTCATAGGTCGCCCGCGCGGCATAGGCGCGCGGATCGAAGACGACGATGTCGGCGAACGCTCCGGGCCGCAGCCGGCCGCGATCGACGAGGCCGAACGTGTCCGCGGGCAAAGCCGTGCTCCGCTCGATGAAGGCGCGCACGGTCAGCACGTGGCGACGCCGCGCATATTCGGCATAGAGGCGTGCGAAGCTGCCATAAGCGCGGGGATGCCCGCCGGACGCGTCGGAGCTGGTCATCACCCAGGGCTGGCGCATGAACGCCTCGATATCGGCCTCGGTCTGGTTGAACGAGACGACGCTGGCATCGTCCTGCCGGATCGCCGCGATCGCCGCTTCGATCGGGTCCCCCGTCCCGGCGACCTCGGAAAGCCGCCGCCCGCGATGCGGTCCTTCGGTGATCAGGAGCGACCCGGCGCCGCCGCGCCGGCGCAGATTCTCGGCCATCTCGGCCCGCAACCGGGCCGCGAGCGACGCATCGTCGAAGCGGCGCAGCAGCGCGTCCCGCCCGCCGTCCTGCGCCCAGCGCGGCACGAGCGAGGCGACCAGGCTCGTGCCCGACGCGGACCAGGGATATTGATCGGCGGTGACCCGCTGGCCCGCCCGGCGCGCCGCCTCGATCCGCGCGATGATCGCCGGCGCCTGGCCATGCACGTCGACGCCGAGCGCCTTGATGTGGGAGATATTGACCGGCAACCCCGCGTCGCGGCCGACCGCGATCGCCTCGTCCACCGCCGCCGCCAGCCCGATCGAATAGCTGGATTCGTCGCGGATATGGCTGTCGTAGACGCCGCCGCGCGACGCCGCCTCGCGGGCCAGCGCGACCACCTCCTCGGTGCGCGAGAAGCTCTGCGGCGCGTAAAAAAGACCGGTCGAGAGGCCGAGCGCGCCCTGGCACATCGCCCGCGCGACCATCTCCCGCATCCGCGCCAGCTCGTCCGCCGTCGGCGCGCGATCGGCCTCGCCGACCGCCGACCGCCGCACCGGGCCGAAGCCGACATAAGTGGCATAGTTGATCCCGACCGGCCGCGTCCGGGCCCGGCCCAGCACCGCCGCCACGTCCGGATCGCCGCCGCCATCGTTGCCGATCAAAGCGGTCGTCACGCCCTGCATCAGGAAGGCCGGGATCAGCCGCGCCCGCGCGTCGTCAGCGGCGAGCTGCTCGCCGAGATGGGCGTGCGGATCGATGAAGCCGGGGGCGACGATCATGCCCCGCGCGTCCACCACCCGCGCCGCGCGATAGCCAAGCCTGCGCCCGACGCCACGGATGCGATCGCCCGAAACCGCGACGTCGCCGACGAACGGCGCGTCCGATCCGGTGTAGATGGTGCCGCCGCGGATGATCAGGTCGACGCGCTCCTGCGCGACCCCGGTGGACGCTGTGCAGGCAAGCAGCAGCGCGATCCATTTGAGTCTCATGACGTTCCCCAGAAGCCGGCCGCCGGCGGATGGATGAAGCCGCCTTCTTCCCTGACTCCGCCGGGCCGGTCCTCCCGGAGCCACAACGGGCCGTCAAGGTCGACGAAATCGGACAAAGCGGCGAGGTGCAGCGCCGGCGCGATCGACAGCGACGAGCTCACCATGCAGCCGGTCATCAGCCCGAGCCCCATCGCCCGCGCCTCCCGGGCGACGGCGAGCGCCGCGGTCAGCCCACCCGCCTTGTCGAGCTTCACGTTGACGACCTGGTAGCGCCGCCCGACGACGGCCAGATCGGCCGCGACGTGGAGCGATTCGTCGGCGCAGATCGGCACCGCCGGCGCGAAGCCCTCCAGCCAATCGTCCGCGCCGGCTGGCACGGGCTGCTCGAGCAAGGCGACCCGCGCCTCGACCAGCACATCCTGCATCGCCTCGACGAGCGCGCGGTCCCAGCTTTCGTTCGGATCGACGATCAGCGCCGGGTCGGACGCCGCCGCCCGTACCGCTCGGATCTGCGCTTCGGGGTCCGACGCATCCACCTTGACCTTCAGCAGCGGCACGGCGCCCGCCGCTGCTGCCGCCTCGGCCATGGCGGCGGGCGTGTCGAGGCCAATGGTGAGGGCGGTCGCGACCGGCGCTGGAGCCGCGCCGCCGATCAACGCCGCGACGTCCCGGCCGGACAGCCGCGCCTCGAGATCCCACAAAGCGCAATCCACGGCATTGCGCGCCGCTCCCGCCGGCAGCGCGTCGAGCAAATCCTCGCGGCCCCCGCCCTGCTCGACGAGCGCGCGCAACGATTCGATCGCCGCGAGCGCGCTCTCCACGCTTTCGCCGTAGCGCGGATAAGGCACCGCCTCGCCGCGCCCGACTGCATCGCCCTCGGCGATCGTGACGGTCACCACATCCGCCGCCGTCTTGACGCCCCGGGCGATCCGGAACGGCGCGCTCAGCGGGAAGCGATCGTGCTGAGCGTGGAGGGTTCGAGGCATAAGATCTGTTCGATGATCGGCGCTACGCCGAAGCGGACCGGATCGGTGCAGGGCAGCTCCATCTGCGCCCCGATGACGGCGCAGAGGCGCTGCGCGGTCTCCGGATCCATCGCCGAGGTGTTGAGGCAGATACCCACCGCGCGAACGTCCGGACTGGTCAGCCGCGCCGCCTCCAGATTGCGCTCCAGGCAGTCGGCGAGATCGGGCAGCGGCCGGCCGGGCACGCCGCGCATGTGCACGCGGCCCGGCTCGTGGCAGAGCACCAGCGCCTCCGGCTGTGCGCCGTGCAGCAGGCCGAGCGAAACGCCGGCGAAGCTTGGGTGGAAGAGCGAGCCCTGCCCTTCGATCAGATCCCAGCCGTCGTCGTCGCGGGCCGGGGCGAGCCGCTCGATCGCGCCCGAGATGAAGTCGGCGACGACCGCGTCGACCGCCACGCCCTCGCCGGCGATCAGGATGCCGGTCTGGCCGGTGGCGCGGAAATCGGCGGCGAGGCCGCGCTCCTGCAGGCCGCGAGCCAGCGCGATCGTCGCGTACATCTTGCCGACCGAGCAATCGGTGCCGACGGTGAGCAGGCGGCGGCCCGGCCGGGGATGGCCCTTGCCGACGGTCAGGTCGGCGGGCGGGTCGCGCACGTCGAACAGCTTCAGCCCGCGCGCCTGCGCCAGCTCGGCCAGGCGCGGCTGGTCGCGCAGCCGCTCATGCAGGCCGGAGGCGACGTTCATCCCCGCCTCCAGCGCCGCCGCCGCATCGTCGATCAGATCGGCGCCGACCTTGCCGCCCGCGCCGGCGATGCCGAGCACCAGGGTGCGCGCGCCGGCCGCCGCCGCCTCCGCCATGCCGAGTCGCGGCAGATCGAGGGTGAGCGGGCAATCGTCGTGCCGGAACTCGCCAAGGCAATCCTCGCGCCTGAACTCGGCCAGCCCGCGCGAGGTCTTCACGCCGAGCGGGTCGGCGCTGTGGCCAAGATAAAGGAGATAGGGCCCCGGGATCATCTGGGGCCAAGCGTAGCGACGCGCCCGGCGGCTGACACATAGTGAGAGGGCGGGCCGTCATAGCCAGCCGCTATGGAGCGTCGAGGATGCGCTCCAGGGACTTGAGGAAGTCGTTCGCCAGCGCGCCGGGCGGCCGGTTGATCAGGAACATGGCGTGGATGTCGAAGGTGATGCGCGGCTTCAGCGGCCGCATCGACAGGCCGGGCGCGAGGCAGGATTGCGCGGTGAAGCTGTCGACCACGGTCATCCCCACCCCCTGCCGGACGAGCGCGCCTGCCATGTAGAAGGTGCGCACCGAAACCACGTCGTCGAGCTCGACTCCGTGCCGCTCCAGCTCCAGCGTGAAGAGCTGGCCGAGCGGTCCGCTTGCGGCGAGGCTGATGAAGCGCCGGCCGCGCAGACGGCTGAGCTCGATGCTCGGCGGCGCGTCGGGCATGTCCTCCTCGCGATAGAGCACGACCAGCTCGCCCTCGCCCAGCCAGCGCTGGCTGATCGGCGCCGACGGCGGCACCTGGCAGGCGATCGCGATGTCGGTCTCGCGTTCGTGGAGCTTGCGCATCAGATCGTCGTGATGGACGGTCTGGAGATCGAACTTCACGTCGGCATGGCTGCGCAGGAATTGCGACACCGCGGTCGGAATCACTTCGAGCGCCAGCGACGGCAGCGCCAGGATGCGCAGCATTCCGCCGGTGCCGCGCCGGATGTTCCGGCTCGCCTCGCGCAGCGCCTGGACCCGGTCCTGAATCTCCCGCACGTCGGCGAACAGATTATGGGCGTCCTCGGTCGGCACCAGGCCGCCATTGGCGCGATGAAAGAGCGGGAAGCCGAGCAGGCTTTCGGCGTGCCGCAGCATCTTGGACACCGAGGGCTGCGAGACGTTCAGCACGCGCGCGGCCGCGCTGACCGAGCCGTTCACATAAACGGCGTGAAAGATTTCGATATGTCGGAGGTTCATGCCCGTGCCATTCCAAAACTGCATAGGCGCGGTCGTGGGCCTGAGGCAAGGCTGTGACCGGAGACCGCAATCTGATATGACACCCGTTCACATCAGACGATCGTAGGGGGTTGCGTATGGTCTCGCGGCGTTCGCTTGTTGCCCGAGGCTTTCGCCCGACGTCTGGTTGGCTCATGGCTTCTGCCCTCGCGCTTTCGGCCTGGGCAATTCCGGCGCGTGCGCAGCCGCCGGTGCGGCCGCCGGCGCCGACTCGCGAGGAGGTGACGCGGCCAACGCCGGTCAATCCCGAAGAAAATCGGGCGCGGCTCACCATCGAGGGCGATGTCGGCCGCGGCTCCTGCGCGCTGGACCGGCCCGAATATCAGAACGTCCGCTTCACCCTCACCAATGTCGTCTTCGACGATCTGCGCGGCCTCGGGGCCGAGGCGCTGCGGCCTGCTTATGCGAACCTGATCGGCCAAGAGGTTCCCATCGCGACGATCTGCGCGATTCGCGACCGGGCGGCGGCGATCCTCGCCGAGGCTGGTTATGTCGCCGCCGTCGAAGTGCCGGAGCAGCGAATCACCGACGGCACCGTTCGCTTCCAGGTGCTGATGGCGAGGCTGGTCGGCTTGCGCGTGCGCGGCAATGCCGGCTCGGGCGAGCGGATGATCGCACGCTATCTCGAGCGGCTCACCGAGCAGGAGGTGTTCAACCGCTACGATGCGGAGCGCTATCTTCTGCTCGCCGGCGATCTGCCCGGCTACAATGTCCGGCTCGCTTTGCGCTCCGCCGGCGCCGGCCGCGGCGAGGTCATCGGCGAGGTCATCGTCCAGCATTACAGCGCGCTCGCCGACGTCACGGTCCAGAATTACGGCTCGCGCGAAGTCGGGCGGTGGGGCGTGTTGCTGCGCGGCCAGCTCTTCGGCCTGACCGGGCTTGGCGACCGCACCACGCTTGCCTTGTTCACCACGCCGGATTTCGACGAGCAGCAGACGGTTCAGGTCGCGCACGACTTCCGGGTCGGCAGCGAGGGACTGAGTTTCGGCGGCCAGTTCACCTATTCCTGGGCGCATCCGGATCTCGGCGATCCGCTGATCGACATCCGCTCGCGCACCCTGTTCGCCTCGCTGGAGGCCAGCTACCCCTTCATCCGGCGGCAGCAATCGACCTTGCGCGGCTCGGCGGGCGTCGACCTCATCGACCAGGATGTCGAATTCAACGATGTCGATCTGAGCCGCGACCGGCTGCGGGTCCTGTTCGCGCGGTTGTTCTATGACGCGCTGGGGCTCGCTTCTGGCGATCCGCGCTACACGGCGGCGGCGCCGTTGTGGCGGTTCGGCGCGGTGGCGGAGGTGCGGCAGGGACTGTCGTTCCTCGGCGCCTCGGACGGCTGCGGCGCCGGCTTCGTCAACTGCCTCGGCGCGGGCGTCGTGCCGCCCACCAGGCTCGAGGGCGACCCGACCGCTTTCGTGCTGCGCGGCAATGTGGCCGGCGAATATCGTCCTGACCCACGGCTCACCTTCGCGGTCACCGCGCGCGGGCAATATAGCCCCGATCCCCTGTTTAGCTTCGAGGAATATTCGGCCGGCAATTACACGATCGGGCGCGGCTACGATCCCGGCGCGATCCTGGGCGACAGCGGCTTCGGCGTGCAGGCGGAAATCCGCTTCGGCCAGGCTTACCCGCGCGGACCGGACCGCTGGGCGTTCGAGGCCTTCGCCTTCGTTGACCAGGCCTGGACCTGGAACGAGGACCGGCTGTTCGTCGTCCCTGATGCCGAGCTGACCTCGGTCGGCGGCGGCGTCCGCGCCGCCTGGGGCGACCGCCTCAGGATCGAGGCGATGGTCGCGGCCCCGCTTGACCGTTCGCCGCTGCAGGCCGAGCGCGGCGATCCCCGCTTCCTGATCACGATCACCACCCGGCTTGTGCCCTGGAGCTTCAGATGATGGCTGCCCGCAGATCCGCCTCGCGTCGCCGGTTCCTCGGCGCTCGTCGCAACGCGTTGATGCTGGGCTGCGCGCTGGGCGCTGCGTCTTTCGCCTTGGCCGATCAGGCGCGCGCGCAGGCGTTTCAGGCGACTCCCACCACCCAGGCGGGCACCGTGACTTACAACCGGGCGAACCCGTCGGGGCCCGGAACCGAAACCATCACCGTCAATTCGAACAGCGCGATCGTCAACTGGACGTTCGGGACGCCCCCGCCAGGCCCGATCACCTTCCTGCCGGCCGGCAATGTCGCCACCTTCACCAACGGCGCCAATCCCAATTTCGTGGTGCTGAACCGGATGATCAATGCGGGCGGCAACCCGATCCGGTTCGACGGCACGGTGATCAGCCAGTTGCAGAGCGGCGTCGGCACCGTGCCCGGCGGCACCGTCCTGTTCTCCAATCCCGGCGGGATCATCGTCGGGAGCACGGCCGTGTTCGATGTCGGCAGCCTGGTGCTGACTTCGCTCGACGTGACGGCCGACAGCGGCGGCAACTTCATTCAGCCCGGCGGCGGCTTCCAGTTCCGCAACGGCAACGGCCGGGGCGCCGTCGTCACCGAGGCGGGGGCGCAGATCGGCGCGACGTCGGAAGGCAGCAACATCGCCTTCATCGCACCGACCATCACCCATGGCGGCGCGCTCCGGGTCAACGGCTCGGCGGCTTATGTCGCGGCCGAATTGGTCGATGTGGCGTTCAACAACGGCCTGTTCGATATCGTCGTGCAGGCGGGCGGCGGCACGACTGTGGGCGGCACGGTGATCACCCACAGCGGCTCGACCGGCGGACCGGCCAGCACCGGCGCGGGCGACAATCACCGCATCTATGTCGCCGGCGTTCCGCAAAACAGCGCGCTCTCGATCCTGCTCGGCGGCGCGATGGGCTTCGATCCGGCGGTCAGCGCGACCGTGGAGAACGGCCAGATCGTCCTCTCCGCCGGCTACAGCGTCGACGACGGCAACGTGGCGCAGGACGTCAACAACGGCGCTCCGGCCGCGACGCTCGCCTCGTTCGGCGGCACTTTCACCTCCGATGTCATCGCCCGGGCCAGAAGCACCATCGCCTTCTCGGCCTTCACCAGCGATCTCGTCTTCGCCGGCGATTTCGACGCATTCTCGCCCGGCGGCCTCGTCGGCCTTCTTGCCGCGAACGGCTTCGACATCAGTGTCGGCGGCAATGTCTTCTTGGGAACGACCCAGTTCTTTCGATCCCTCAACAACCCGGACAGCATTGGCGGCACCGCGGTCATCCAGGCCAATGCCGGCAGCACGATCGCCATCGCCGGCAACGCCTCGCTCGATTCGTCGGCGATCGGCCTTGGATTCCTCGATGGCTCGTTCGTCGGCCGGGGCGGGACCGTGCGGGTCACCGGTAACGGCGCGGTCGCCATCACCGGCAATCTGAGCATGAATGCAATCGGCTCCGGCCGCGACGGCGGTTTCGGCGGCACCGCGACGATCGAGGGCGCGAATGCGGTGACGGTCGGCGGCAATCTGGGCATCAACATGGGCGGCGTCGCGTCGGTCAACGGCGCCACTGCCACCGGCGGCGTCGGTCGGGGCGGCACGGTCGAGCTGACCACCACCGGATCGATCCTCATCTCCGGCACCTCCACCATCGCCGCCACTGGCGAGGGTGGCGACGTGACCACTGACGCCGTGTCGACCGGCGGCGCCGGCATCGGCGGCACGATCGACGTCGAGGGCGATGGCGGCACGATCGACCTCGGCACGCTGACCGGCTTCGGCATCTTCGGCCGCGGCGGCGACGCCTTGACCGGTGGCGCGGGCACCGGCGGCTTGCTCAATGTCGCGGTGCGCGACGGCACGGTCGATCTCGGCAATGGCGTCCTGATCGTCGGCGACGGCACCGGCGGCGCCGGCCTCGACTTCGGCGGGGTTGGCACTGGCGGCACCGTCAACATGGCGGTCTTCAGCTCGGGCAGCGGCTCGACGCTGCGCAGCGGGCTGATGGCCGCCAATGTCGGCGGCATTGGCGGCGCGGGCGATCCGGCTGGGGGCATCGCCGGCGCGGCTACCGGCGGCACATTCGAACTGCTGCTCGATTCGGGTGACGCCGCGGCGACGATCGGCGGGATGATCGTCAACGCGAACGGAACCGGCGGCAACGGCGCCACGGGCGGCAGCCGGCCAGGGCGGCGACATCTTCGTCAGGGAGGACATATTTGACGGCCTGAACCTGGGCAGCGGCGGCGCCTCGACGCTCGGCAACCTCAATTTAACTGCCATCGGCACCGGCGGCGACGGGCCCGCGGGCGGCGGAAACGGCCAGGGCGGCCAGATCGTGTTGAATGCTGGCATTGCGCCAGCGGCGACCGGCGCCGGCATCTCGATCGCCTTCGGCACCGCGGTTCTGGACGCGTCGGGCCTCGGCGGCGATGGCTTGCGGCCGGCCGGCAACGGCACGGGCGGCTCGGTCCTGCTCGGTGCGGACGGGGTCGGCGCGAGCCTCGCCGGCACGTCCGTGGACGCGCGCGCGAACGGCACCGGCGGCGCCAATCCCGGCTTCATCGCCGGCGGCACCGGCCGTGGCGGCACGCTCTTCGGCATGGCCGCCGCCAACGGCGGCGCGATCGCGCTGACCGGCGCGGCGAGCTTCTCGGCGAACGGCATTGGCGGTGCCTCGGCGACGGGCGCGCCCGGCGCGGGCATCGGCGGCAACGCCACGATCGAAGTGGTCGACCAGGGATCGATCGCGATCGGCGGCGGCACCACGGTCAATCTGAGCGGAACCGGCGGCAACGGCGTGGCCGGCGCCGCGGGCAGCGGCGGCACCTTCCGCGTCAGCGTCGATCGGACCGACGCGAGCACGCTGGCCGCCACGATCAATCTCGGCCCGACCGTGAGCGTGACCGCCAACGGAACCGGCGGCGCGGGCAGCGCCGGGGCGGGCGGCGCTGGGACCGGCGGCACGGCACTCTTCGAGGTGGACAGCGGCGGCACCCTGTCCCAGCTCAGCGCCGGCACGATCACGGCCATCGTCAATGGCACCGGCGGCGCGGGCACGGACGATGTCAGCATCCCCGGCGCAGGCGGCGCCGGCCAAGGCGGCACCGTCCAGGTATTGGTGGATTCCGGCAACGCGCGCGCAACCATCGGCGACGTGACCGCGAGCGCCAATGGCGTCGGCGGCGCCGGCACCACGACCGCGGGCGACGGCACCGGCGGAGCCATCCAGCTCGGGCATGAAAACCGGCGCGCGGAAGGAACCGGCGGCGGCGCAAGTCTCGGCGCACTCAATCTGATCGCCACCGGCGCCGGCGGCACCGGGCCGACAGGCGGCAATGGCACCGGGGGCACGATCGAGCTGCGCGCCGACGAACTTGGCAGCGGGATCGCGATCGATTTCGGCGCGGCGACCCTGAACGCCTCCGGCTTTGGGGGCAACGGCACGGGTGGCGGCAACGGCTATGGCGGGTCGATCGATGTCAGCGCGAACGGTGCCGGCGCGATCCTGACCGGTGTTTCGGTCGCGGCGAACACTGACGGCACCGGCGGAACCGGCACGACGGGCTCGGGCGGCGAAGGCGACGGCGGTGGCGCCTCTTCGCCGGCGGGGAACGGCATCCGTCTGAGCGCAAGCCAGGGCGGTTCAATTCGGCTTACCGGCGCCTCGAGCCTCTCCTCATCCGGCAGTGGCGGCGCCTCTGCGAGCGGGACCGGCGGCTTGGGCTTGGCCGGAAGCGTTACGGCTGCCGTGCTTGCCGGGGGCGATGTGCAGCTCGGCGGCCTGACGATGCGCGCCGATGGTGCCGGCGGCCCCGGCGCGACCGGCGGCCAGGCCATTGGCGGCACCCTCACGCTGACCGCGACCGGCGCGCCGCTCACGCTGAACGGTCAGTCGACTCTCAGCGCCAATGCGACGGGGTCGGGCACGGCCACGGGCGGCCTGATCCAATTGACCGCCCAGATCGATTCGGCAACCGGCGTGCGCGGCAATGTCGTGGCGGGGAATTTGATCGGCACCGTCAACGCAACCGGTGCGAGCCCGGCCAGTAGCACCGCCGGCCGCTGGGCCTTGCTGGCGCAGTCCGGCGACATGAGCTTCGGCACGATCAGTTTGTCGGCCGCGGGGACTGGCGGGCTGGGCGCGACGGGCGCCGGCACGCTGCTGGCCGACAACGGCACGATCGGCGCTAGCGGCCTCGGCACCTTCTCGACCGTGGCGAACATCAACATCCAGGCGATCGGTGCCGGCCAATATCTGGGGGGCGGTGGCTTCGCCTTCGTCACGCCGCAGAATATCGCGGTCACGCACACCACGCCGATCGCCGGTTCGCCGACCTTCGCGGTCGGATCCTTCTCGGCGACTCCAGGCGGCACCTTCACCACCGACGCCGCGACGATCATTCAGGCCAGCAACGCGATCCAGATCGCTGCGGGCGGCGCGGTGAATGTTCCCGGCACATTGCGCGGCGGGAATGTCACCGTCAGCGGCACCAACGTCACGATCGCCACCGCGACGGGTGCAAATCTCAACCTGACGGCGGCCAATGCGCTTGTCGTCACCGGTGCCAGCGCCACCGGCAACATCGCCTTCCAGGCGGGTGGGGCGGCGAGCTTCGGCGCGGCCACGGCCGCCGGCAGCTTTACCGGCACCGCGGCGTCACTTTCCTTGCCGCAGGTTACAGCCGCGATCGTCAACGTGGCGGCGACGGCCGGTGCGGCGACCCTCGGCAATGTCACCGGGACGACCTCGCTGACGGCCACCGCCACCGGCGCGGTGACCTTCACCCAACTCACCGGCGGCGCGATCACGCTGACTAGCAGCGGCGGCAACGTCACCGGCACGAACGCCTCGGGCAGCAGCGCCGCGTTCAACGCGGCCGGCCTCGTCAATGTCTCGAGCGTCACCGCAACCGGCAACGTCGCTTTCCAGGCCGGCGGCAATGCGAATTTCGGGAGCGCGAATGCGGGCGGCAGCTTCACCGGCACGGCCGCGACGCTGACGCTGCCCAGCGTCACCGCGGCGGTCATCAACGTCGCTGCAACCAACGGCGCCGCGACGCTTGGCAACTTGACCGGAACCACTTCGCTCACGGTCGCGGCGACGGGCGCCGTGACCTTCAACCAGCTGACCGGCGGCGCCATCGCGCTGACCAGCAGCGCCGGCAGTATCAGCGGCGCCAACGTGTCGGGCAGCAGCGCCTCGTTCACCGCGACCGGAGCAATCAATGTCACCGGCGCGACGACGACGACCGGCAACGCCTCCTTCCAGGCCGGCGGCGCGGCGAGCTTCGCCAACGTGAACGCGGGCGGCAACTTCACCGGCACCGCCGCATCACTGACGCTGCCGAACGTCACCGCGGCGCTGGTCAATGTCGCGGCGACGGCGGGAACCGCCACGCTCGGAAATGTGACCGGCACGACCTCGCTCACCGCGACGGCGACCGGCAATGTCAGCTTCAACCAGCTGACCGGCGGCGCCATCGCCCTGACCAGCAGCGCCGGCAATATCAGCGGCACGGCGGCGACCGGCACGACGCTGGCCTTCGATGCGGCGCTGCTCGCCAGCTTCGCCGGCGCGATCGTCGGCAACGAGATCCGCGTCATCTCGCGCGACATCGATGTCGGCGCGAATGCCCGGCTCGGCAATGCGAATACCCAGCTCGTCTCGCTGACCGCGCGGCAAGGCGGCTTCCAGACCGGCGGTCTCCAGACCGTGATCGGCGGCACCGCGCAGGGTCCGGGCTACACGCTCACCAACGCGGAGGCCGGCCGCATCCGGACGGCGCAGCTCGATATCCTCGCCTCGTCGATCGGCACTGCCGCCAATCGCGCGCCCGATGTACTGCTCCGCGATCTGACCCTGTCGGCCACGGCGACGCCCACGGGTGCCGCGGTGAACCGCCTCGTTGTCACCGTCGGCGGCGCGGCGCCGGCGATCCTGCAGGTCGAGGGCGCCGTCCGGCTCGGCAATGCCGGCTTGGCCGACGGCATCTCGATTACGTCCGCCGGCCGGCTCCAGGTCGCTACCGACACCGGCAGCATCCGGGTGCTGGACGCCGGCGGCCTTCCCTCCGGCCAGGTCACTCTGGCGTCTAACAACATCTGGTCGGCGAGCAATGCGATCCTCGCCCAGCTCGTCGCCGATGCGAACTTCGCCGGACGCAACGAGGCCCTGCTCAACAATAGCGGACCGGTGGCCGACCGCGGCTTCATCGAGGGCGGCGATGTGATGCTCCGGGCCGCCAACAGCATCTTCGTTCAGAACAGCGGCACCCGCGCCGCCTTCGCCGGCATTACCGTCCTGCGCGACACGCTGACCGTCATCCCCACCGGCACGACCCCGCTCAGCGTTTACGCGTTCGGCCGGCGGATCAATCCGGACGGCACCTTCCTGACCAACAGCCTCTATTTCTACGAGGTCGCGTTCGCCCGGCAGGGCGTGGGCTTCACCGACGAGGCGCAGTTCAACCTGTGCTTCATCAACAGCGGTATCTGCCCCGGCCTGCTCCGCGATCTCAGCGTCCCCGACGGTCGCGACTTGATCGAGGGGCCGATCGACGAGACGGACGATGCCGACGGCGGCGGTGCGGTGCCGGTGCAGCGGACGCTCGACGACGACATCATCGACACCAGCTTCGGCAATGAGAGTCTGATCGAGGAGCCGGTGACGAGCGGCGCCGACGCCACCTTGTGGCGCTGCGATCTCGACAATGACGGCATTTGCGACACACCGAGTGGAGGTCCGACGCCATGATCCAACGCGCCTTGCGCTTCATGAGCGCCGCTTTGATCTGCGGACTTTCCGTTTTGCCCGCGCCAGCGCAGGCCCAGTCGCTCGCCGCCGAGGACAGCTTCCGGATCGGCGCGCGCGGCAGCCTCTTGTGCACCGCCCAGACGATCACCACCGATGGCGCGCTGACCGACATGTTCGATCGCGGCTACAGCATCACCTGCCGCGACGCCGCGACCAGCGTCGGCCAGGCCTATGCGCTGCGCGAACGCGGCGGCGATCCGGTCGGCCGGCTTGCCGCCTTGCGCAATGGCCGCGCGACCTGCCAGCCCGGCGACCAGACCGAGATCGAGGCGCTGGGCGCGGTCGAGACGCTCGACTGCCGCCTCACCGCCGCCGATGTCGCCTGGCGTGTTTATATCAGACGGAGCGGACCGGTCACTTATGTGGCCGAGGGCCTCGCCGGCTATGACAGCGCGATCAGGCTGGCGCTGCGCAGCGTGATCGCCGATCGGATCGTCGACGGAGAGGTCTCCATCGCCACGACCGGCGCCGGCGATCCGGTCGCCTTCGCCCGAGTCCAGGCGGGGTCGCTCGACCGTCGCCGAGCGCTCGCCGAAGCCTATCGCCGCAACAATGCCGGCAGCTTCGCGGAATCGGCGGAATTCTTCGCCGTCCTGACGGAAGGGCAGCCGGAGCCGGCGGCCAGGGTCGAGGCGATCGTCAACGAAGCGATGCAGCGCTCGAATCTCGGCCGCTACGGCGAAGCCGACGCGCTCTTTTCGCGAGCCGAGGGGATGGCGGCCAACCCCGTCGCCGCGCGCCGGCTGCGCAATTATCGCGCGATGCATCTGCTCAACCAGGGCTTCGTGCCGGAGGCGCTGGTCGAGCTCAACCGGCCCATGCCGGATGCGACGGCGTCGGGCAGCGTCGCCGAATTGGTCATCGACTCGGCGACGGCGTCGCGGCTCAGCGCGGAATCGCCCGGCGCGCAGCGCATCGCCGGGATCGAGGGGCTGACCGAGCAGGACAAGGCCCGCATCCTGGACGGACAGGCGGAGCAGCTGCGCGGCGTGATCCATCGCCTCGGCAGCCGCAATGCGGAGGCGGCGGCGTCCTTCAACCGGGCGCTGGAGCAGCTCGTCGCGATCCGCGGCGGGCGCATCGCGGCGACGATGTGGCTGCGCGCGCAGATCCTGGGCGATCTCGCCGATATCGCGGAGGCGGAGGGCAACCGGCCCGAAGCCGAAGCCCGGCATCTTGCTGCGGTGGCGCTGCTGGAGGCGAACTATCCCGGCTCCTTCGCTTTGTTCAGCGCCAAGGGCCGGCTTGCCGCTCACTACGCCCGCACCGGGCGCGCGGACGATGCCCTCGCCTTGTTCCGCCAGATCGTCGCCGCGAACGGGGAAAATGGGCCTGGATCGCCCGCCCTGCGCCGCACCCTGCAACCCTATTTCGCCTTGCTCGCTGAACGCGGCGCCGACCCCGCGGCGGCGGCCGAGCTTTTCGCCGCCAGCCAGGTCATCGTCCGGCCCGGCGTCGCCCAGACGCAAGCGGTGTTCGCGCGCGAGCTGAGCGGCGGCACCGACGAGGCGTCGCGCCTGTTTCGCCAATCGCTCAACCTGACTCGCGACGTCGAGCGCGCCCGTGTCGAGCTGGCGCGGCTCGAGGCGCGCGAAGGGGCCACCTCCGCGGATGGCGGGCGCGCCGCGACGTTGCGCGAAATGCTGGCGCAACTGCAGCAGGATCAGGTGGCGACGCAGGGGCGGCTGGCGGAATTTCCGCGCTACCGCGTCGCCGCCGGCAGCGGCATCACGCTCGTCGAGCTGCAGCAGCAGCTTCGCCCCGGCGAAGGCTATTACAAGATGATCGTGGTCGACGACGCCGCTTATGCGGTCTTCGTCACGACGGCCGGCGCCCGCGCTTATCGCCTGCCGTTCACGCCCGCCGAGCTCGACACCAGGGTCAACGCGTTGCGCGAGACGATCTCGGTCGTGCGCAACGGACAGCAGCTGACCTTCCCGTTCAACGTCGAGGCCTCGCATCGCCTCTATCGCGATCTGTTCGGGCCGGTCGATGGCGAGGTCGCCGGCGTCACCCATCTGATCTTCGAGGCAGACGGCGCGATGCTTCGCCTGCCGCCCAATTTGCTGGTCATGGATCAGGCCAGCGTCGACGCCTATCGCACCCGCGTGGCGGCCTCGCGGGCCAATGAATTCGATTTCCGCGGCGTCGCCTGGCTGGGCCGGCAGCGGGAGATCAGCACCGCGATCTCCGCCCGCGCGTTCCGCGATGTCAGGATGGCGCCGGCCTCACGCGCCCGCAGCGAGTATCTCGGCTTCGGCCAGAACGCGCCGCCGGCCGACACGGTGAGAACAGCCGGCGGCGACACCAGGAGCGTCGCGGGTGGCGTCGACTGCAGCTGGCCGCTGGCGGCGTGGCGCAACCCGATCGCGGCCGCCGAGCTGTTCACGGCACGCGGCGCGATCCGATCGGCCGGCCCGGACGGATCGCAGGTCGTGACCGGACAGGATTTCACCGACACCGCCATCCGCGAACGGACTGATTTGCGCGGCTATCGAATCCTCCATTTCGCCACTCACGGTCTCGTCACCGGTCCACGGCCGGAATGCCCCGCTCAGCCCGCTTTATTGACCAGTTTCGGCGGTGAATCGTCGGACGGGTTGCTGACTTTCTCGGAGATTTTCGACCTGCAGCTCGATGCCGATCTGATCGTGCTGTCGGCCTGCGACACTGCGGGACGGGCCGGTTTGACCGCCACCGAGGAGGCTGGCCTCACCAGCGGCGGCGATTTCGCGCTCGACGGGCTTGTTCGCGCCTTTGTTGGCGCCGGCAGCCGAATCATAGTTGCCAGCCACTGGCCCGTTCCGGACAGCTTCAATGCGACCCAGCGGCTGATCTCAGGACTGTTTACCGCGACGCCCGGCACCAGCGTGGCCGGCGCGATGCATGCGGCAGAGCTACGGCTGATGGACGAAGCGGATACCTCGCATCCTTATTACTGGTCCGGCTTTGCCGTCATCGGCGACGGATCCGCCCCTGTTCTTCGCGCCACTGCGCCGGCGACAGCGGCGGACTGATCGGGAACTGTTAAATGGCGCGTTGCAGGCTGGGAGAAGCGCCATCCCATTCGAAGAGAAACGTCGCGGCAAAAGCCTCTTGCGCGATCTCTTCGAGAACTTTCTCGATCTCAGCGGAAGTAAAAGCGGTCGCCTCCGGTAGGAGTGACGGTAGCGCCAGCGCCGTTTCGATCCGCTTGTAAAATCGTTTGGCGGCGCCTTCTTTCATCAGAACGGTATAGCCGTTCTGGACGCCCGCTTGACGAACAGCGGCCTCGAGATCGCAACAGATTTTGAGGATGATGCGGTCGTTATAGGCCTGCTGGACCCAGCGGACCGATGTGCTGTTGCGGATCATGATGAGCAGGACGCGTCGATAGCTGAGGCTACGAAATCGGTTGGCTAGAAAGCGGGCATAGAGCCTGATGGCCTCGATCACGCTTCCGGGATCGTTCGCCTTATAGTCCAGCTCCTCTACGACCACGTCAATGGCGCGAGCCGTTGCGGCCGAGAGCAAGTTGGCAACATTCCCGAACGCTCCCCTCAGCACCCATAGGGAAATCCCGGAAATGCGAGCCAGACTGACCAGCGTGAAGCGCTCAAACGGGTGATCCACGACCGTGGGAATGAGAGTGTCCAGCAGAACCCGCCGATGTCCGGCATATCCCAAGCCGGACAGGCGCCTCTTTGGCTCTCCATTCACAAGCTTGCTGGCCATATTAGATCGTTTCGTACTACTTTTTTCTGATCAAAAAAAAGCCCGATGGCGGCTTGGGTTTCCTTTTATTGAAACGGAGCGGCCCGGAGGCCGCTCCGATCATTTCCAAAGTTGGCCGCTAGAACCGAAGCCGGGCGCCAACCGCGAAGCGGCGACCCAGCGCGTCGTAGGTCGACGGATAGGTGTTGCCGCTGTTGAAGCTGACCGTACCGGTGTTGCCGCCAACGATCGGCGGATCCTTGTCGAACAGATTCTGCACGGTGAGTGTGATGTCGAGATTGTCGTTGATCCCGAACCGCGCCGCCAGATCGAAATAATCGTAAGCGGGGATGTTCGCGAAATCGACTTCCTCACCGGCCAGCGCGCCTGCGGCGATCGTTCCCTGGAAGAGCACGATGCCAGGCTCGGCCTGCACGCTCGAAATGTGCCGCCACAGCAGGGACAGATCGATATCGTCGAAGCTGAACGTGGCGCGCGCGTTCCAGGTCCACTCGGCCTGGATCGAGCCCGGCGCCGAGCTCGGACCCGCCGAACCCGGCGAGCCGCAGTTCGGGCCATACAGGCCTACGCATTCGCGGACCGGAATCGGCGTGAACGGCTGGCCCGCTCCCGGGAAGCCCGGCGGAATGATCGAACCCGGAACGATCGCTTCGAACTGGGAGCGGTTCGTCCAATTGCCGTTGAAGCTCAGATTGAGCCTCGCGAAGCCGAGATCACGGCGATAGTTGAAGCCGAAATCGACGCCGTCGGTCAGAATGCGACCTGCATTCGATGCGGGGAAGATCAGGCCGATGGTGGTCGCGGGATCGCCATCAAGGCCGCCGGTTACCGGATTGCGCTGGAACAGCAGACACGATGGGTTGGTAACGCTCGCCGCCGTGACCCCGGTGCCATTGGCATCGCCGAAGCAGGCGTTGATGAGGTCGCCCGGTCCAGGCTGCGAAATCGCGTCCTCGATGACGATGTGATAATAATCGATCGTCAGCGACAGACCCGGAATGAACCTGGGTTGGAACACCAGCCCGATCGTATAGCTGTCCGACGTCTCCGGCCGCAGATACAAACCACCGGAGACCGTAGCGTTCGCCTGAGCCGCGGTCGGATTGGCGATCAACCCGATTTGCGCGGGCTGAGCGCCCTGCAGGAGGCAGACCGCCCGGAGATCCGCGTTGGCGAGCGGCCCGGCAAAAGTGATAACTCCGGCAGTATTGCGCGTCGTCCGGCACGGATCCGTTGTCAGGGTGGTCAGGCCGGTGCCGCGCGGCAGGAACAATTCGGCGATATTCGGGGCGCGAACCGCCCGCTGATAATTGCCGCGGAACCGAAGACCCTGCATCGGCTCCCAGTTCGCAGCCAACTTCCAGGTCGTCGTGTTATAACCCGGCGAACCGGCGGTATCGATCGAATAGTCGGAGTAACGGATGCCGGCTTCTAGCGTCAGGCTGTGGAAGAAGGCCCGATCCTGAACGATCGGCGCAATCAACTCGGCATAGGCCTCGTAGACGCTGTAGCCACCGGTGAACGGCAGGACCGCGCCACCGGCGCCGCCGAGCTCGCCGGCTGTCTGCGAAAGCTGATCGGCGGTCTGCGCCGCCTGATAACCGCGATATTCGGCGCCCAACGCGAAACCGATCGGATCGTTCGCCCAGGGCATCGAGGCGCCGAAATCGCCGCTCAAGAGGGCACGGGCCTGCGACAACGACGAACGCTGCGAGTTGGTGGCGATCGCCGTGATATACGGGATCATCGCCGGGCTGATTGAACCGGCGGGGCCGAAGACGTTGACCGGGACGCAGCCCGTGGTTCCGGCACCGGACCCGGCCAGCGGCGGCAAGGCCGGGTTGGGATTGGGAACCGTCGGGGAAGGCCCGAGATTGCAGGTCGTCGCGCTGCTTGTGTAGAGCGCGGTGCGCAGCCGCGAGATCGAGATGTAGCCGTCCAGCGTCGCCCGGTTCTCCGATTCGCCATAAGCGCCGGAAAGATCGAGATTGATCGAGTCGGTGACGTCGATCCTCAATCCAGCCCGATAATCAAACATCGTGGTGAGGAATTCGGCTAGCCGCGGGCCGGTTTCGACAATGCGGCGACCGATATTGGTCTGCACGGCCCGGAAGTTCGGGTCGGCCGGGGTCAGCGCCGTCGCCGCCGCGGTGCACTGCGCCGGGGTCAGCGTCTGGATGCCGGGCGTGTTAAAATCGAAATCGTTGGTCTCGCAAAATTGCGCCCGCGCGCCCGCCGGCAGGAAGGGGCTGCTGAGCGGGATCAGCGCGAGCTGGCCGAAGATGCCCGACGGCGCGATGATCGTGTTGACAGTGTTCTTCGAGAACATGCCGCGGGTGTAGAATTCGATACCGTCGGCGACTTCGTAACGCGCCTGGGCGAAAATGTTGAAGCGCTCGAACGGCGTCTGGTAGATATTGTAGGGATTGAAGTTGAAGGCGTCGGTCGCGCCCACATAAGGACGGGTCAGACCGGTCGCCGGGACAAGGGTGTTCTGGTTGCCCGGGCCAACGCCGGGGCGAGTGAAACGCGCCGGAACGGTCGTGCCCGAGCCGCCAAGCCCGCCCGACGTCGAGGTGTAATTGTTGATCGAGAAGCGGCGAGCGCCTTGATAGACCGCGTCGGCCTCCTGATAACCGAGCGACAGGGTCGCGTTGCCGCGGCCGTCGTCGAAATTGGCGCCGATCGTTGCATCGACGCGGAACACGTTGCCGTCACCTTCCTCGGTGATCTGCTGGCTGGCCGAAATCTCGGCGCCGGCGAAATCCTGGCGGGTGATGAAATTGATGACGCCCGACACGGCGTCGGCGCCGTAGGTGGTGGCAGCGCCACCGGTCAGCGTGTCGACCCGCTCGACCAGGGCCAGCGGAATGTTGTTGAGATCGACGCGGCCGATGAAATTGGAGGGCACGATACGCGCGCCATCGAGCAGGACGACGTTGCGGAAGTTGCCAAGGCCACGAAGGTCGGCGAACGCCGAACCGCCGTTGCCGTTGTTGACCGCGGAGCCGATACTCGGAGTCGCACCCGGCAGGTCGCGCAGAACCTCTTCGGCGGTGTTGCGCTGACGCAGCGAGATTTCTTCCTGGCCAACCGACTGGACCGGCGCCGAGGCGACCAGGTTCGGATTGCGGATCAGGGTGCCGGTAACGACGATCGCGTCGTCATTATTCTCGGCGGTCTGAGCGGCGGGCTGAGCCTGGGCGAAAGCGGGCGTGGCAACCAGGGCCGTCGTGGCGAAGATGGTCGAAGCCAGGAGACGGCTCTGGATGTTGCGGCGTGACGTCATTTTCAACCCCCAAGATTTAGGACGATTCGTACCAATCAAATAACCGCCGAACACCCCTTTGTAGCAACACATTATTAGTACGAATCGAACTTTCCGCACGAGTGTGACGAGACTGCCACACCCGCCGGCGCGGCTGGCAGAGAGGTCAGAATGATGAAGGGCGCCGGAAAGGCGAAGCGCGGGCGCCTTTTGGAGGCCTCTTGGCCCGCCGCCGCGCAGCGAAATCAGATATCCGCCGGGCGGCGGCGCTCAGTTATCAAGCGCTGCGAGCCTCAACCCGCCTTTCATCACGCGATGAACGGCATCGCGATATTTCTTTCCGACGGGCAGCTTGACCCCCGACAGAAGATTGACAGTCAATCGACCCCAACGCCCTCTTTCGACGGCGCAGATCCGTCGCGAGTTCACGACCGCCGATCTGTGGACCCGGGCGAAGCCAAGAGATCCTAGTGCCGTCGCGACATCGTGCAGGGAGCCGCGCTCGAGATAGGATTCCTCGCCGACGTGGAAGCGAATATATTCCCCCTCCGCCCCAACCCAGTCCACATCGCCGACATTGAGGCGAATTTTCTCCGGGCCTTTCCGGACCCAGACATACCCCCCATCGTCTGTGCCGGCATGCGCGCTCTTGAGGTGATCAAGCTGATGTGACAGCTCCCGAAGCCGATGGAGCGCTTCGATCTGCGCCGCCGATCGGCGCGCCCGTTCCAGCGCCTGCTCCAGCCGGCCGAGACGGACCGGCTTGCTGATGAAATCGAGGGCGCCGGAATCGAACGCATCAACGGCGAACTCGGGCCGGGCGGTCGCGAAGATGATCAGGGGCGGCGGATTTCCCGGACTCCATTCCATGCGCGACAATGCGTCGACCACATCGAAACCGTCCATCTGCGGCATCTCTATGTCGAGCAACACGACATCAGCTTTGGTCGCCATGATCGCATCAATCAGCGCCTGCCCGGAAATTACCGCGCCAACGACAGCCACGGCGTCGCAGCGAGACAGCAATTCGGAAAGGCGATCGACCGCCAGCGGCTCATCGTCGCAGATCAATACGCGCAGCGGGGGCATCAAACCCTCCTGAGCGGCATCAAGATCTCGGTCGAGAACCCGCCGCCGGGGCGCGGGCCGGCGGTGAGGCTCGCGGAGGCGCCAAAATGGAGGCTCAGACGCTCGGATACGTTACGCAATCCCACTCCGGTTCCCGGTTGCTGCGCCGCTCCGCCGGCATTGCCGCCGTCGTCCCCGATCCGCAGAGACAGCTTTCCATTCACTTCGCGCGCCACGATGGCGAGATTCACCCGTTCGGAGCTTTGTGCCACGCCATATTTGATCGAGTTTTCGACAAGTGCCTGAGTGATCAAATTCGGTACGAGCGCATCGTGCAGCGCGGGAGGAACGTCGATCGTCACATGCAGCCGGGCCGGAAAACGGATTTTTTCGATATCCAGATAGAGCGATTGCAGCTCGATCTCCTTTTCGAGCGGTATTTCTTTTCCGGAATCCATCGTGAGCGTCGATCGGAGAAAGTCGGACAGGCTTTCCACCATCGATTCTGCATTGGTGCTCTGCTTCTTGCCGATCAGCGCTGCGATCGAATTGAGGGTGTTGAACAGAAAATGCGGGTTGAGCTGATAGCGAAGCGCCTTGAGCTGCGCCGCATGAGCCTGGCTTTGAAGCGCCGCGATCCGATCGTCGCTCTCAGCCAGATTCGCTGCATAGGTGAGAGCGAGGATCATCACCGAAATCGCGAAATAGAACCAAAGCCAATCGAGCCCCGAGAGGCTATAGCTGAACAGATATTCGAGAACCGAACTGTCTCCGAAGCCGACAAAAAAACCGAATACGACCAGGTTGACCGCCGCGTGAAAGTAGGAGCCAGCGAGGGCAAGCCCGGCAGCGATTAGCACGCGCCTGGGTAGCGCAGCCCGGCCGACGCGCTTCTGGATCCTGAGGTTGAGCAACGAGAAAAGGGCGCCGCAGATGGTGACGATCAGGCGGGGCAGAATCACGTCCCAGCTTTCGTCGGGCACCCGTATGAACCGCAAGCCGGTCATGATGCTGAACTGCAGGGCGAAGGCCAGAGATATTAGCGGAACCGCGGCGCGCCTGAGCAAGACGGTGCTGCGGGTGACGGGTATGGCGGCGCGATCGGACTCGTCGTCGTGCAAAGGCCGTTCGATGGCAAAATCAAGCCGTTCGTGAGGTGGCACGGCGTTCGTTGCCAATGACGGGTCGTCCATGACTTGTCGCTCGCCCCTATCCTCTCGCCGCCTATGAATCACGTCCATGTATCACTTGTGTAACATGTGACTTTGGGCGGAACTCCTCACAGGCAATTTATGAAGAGCAATCCGACGTTGATATCGTGCGGCGTCCAGGACGCCCAGCGATCCGCCGTTCTGATTTCCGCGCATGTGACGGCGACGGCGAAGCGGGAAGAGCGCAAAAGCGAACGTCCAATCGCACTGAAGCCCGGTCTTTATTAGCCTCCAACATTCGCTTCCCTTTCGTCCCCGCCTTTCGGAATGATAGGCTAAACTAGACCATTTTCAACCGGCATGCCTCGTCGCGCCTTGCCCAATTGGGAATGGCCCGACCGGCTATATCGCCAAGCCAGAGGGCCGTCCCTTGCTGCTCGTCATAACGCGCCTTATGGGCCCGAAGACAGCGATATCGGGACGGCGGCTTCGGGCGAATGGCGAATTTGAGCGATCATGAAGGCACGTTCCTGTCATTGGTCCTGCGCCTTCAGCCGACCACCGCCTATCAAGTTGCCAAGGTTTACGAGCAATCGCCCGTAACCAATTACAAGACGCATAAAGCGAAGATGTACGCGATCATCGACCGGCTCGTTGCGCGAGGCTGGCTGGAGAAGCGCGCCGTTCCGCACGACCGACGGGGAACCGAGCAGCTCTATTGCACGGACGCGGGCCGCGAAGCTGTCCGCGAATGGGTGATGTCGGTTCAGCCCAGTCATTTGCTGCTCGATGATCCATTTCGGACTAAAGTCCAGTCCTTTGGCTTGCTGACGCGAGAGGAGCAGGTTCGCTGGGCGGTCAATCTGCGCGAAAATCTGCAGGAGAAGCTGACCGAGCTCGAAGCCTATGGTCGCGAAGTTGACGTGCCGTTCAAGCACTTCGTGCACGACAATGCGGTTCGTGCATTGCGGATGCGGATGGATTGGCTCGAGAGCATGATCGCCGCCATCGTTTCCGACCCGAAGGGCGGTTTTTCAACCGACTAGGGAGGGAGCCGAAAGCCCCCCTCCCTTTGCCGACCAGCGTCTGGCGCCTTCGGCGAGGCCCTAGAACCGGACGATTGCGCCGGCGTAGAAGTAGCGGCCGATATTGTCCCAAATGGCGTCCGCCGCAAAGTTGGAGCCGTTGCCGAGGACGCCATATTGCGGCAGCCGGTCAAACGCATTGTCGACGCCGACATAGAAGTTGAATTCCCGGGTGATTTCCCACCCAAGACGGAAGTCGTGGTAGAAAGCGTCCGAATAGAACTCGACGTCCGCGAAGTCGGCATTGGTGGGGGAATTCAAGGCGTTGTCGATCTGCCGAATGTCCTCGATGCCGCCGCCCGCGGGGACGGAGGCAATTGCCTGCGGGCCGATATAGCGCAGCTGATAGCCCAGGGTGAACGGTCCGTTGCGAAGGCTCGCCGAGAAATTCGCCTGGAACCGCGGATCGCCCACCTCGAGCACGAACTGATCGACGCGATTGGGCTCGCCGACGAAGGGATTGCCGAAATTATCCAGCACGTAAGTGCCCACCGCGCGCAGATCCAGCGTGCCCAGCGACGGAATGTTGCGCCGATAGCGGGCCTCGAAATCGATGCCGCGAACCCGCAGGGCGGCGAAATTGATCGGCCCCTGTACGATGCCGAACTCCGGCGCCGCGGATGAGAAGAAGCGGGTGCCCGGATCGCGCCGGACGGCGGTGCAGAACCCGTTGTTGAGCGTCGCCGAATCGTAACAGTTGTTGACAATCTGCTGCGCCGTCGGCGCTCCGATGACGTCCTCCACCTTGATGTCGTAATAATCGGCGGTCAGGCTGAAGCCGGGAAGGAACGTCGGCTGGAACACCATGCCGATCGTCAACGACCGCGACGTTTCCTCGGTGAGGAACTGGTTGCCGCCGTTCGAAATGGCGATGGTGGCGGAGCGTGCCGGCGAGTTGATGAAGCCTACCGGAATGCCGTCGGCCAGACAATTGGCCGCGCGCGTGGCGCTGCCATTGTTGATGAAGTTGACGTCGCACGGGTCGGTGATCGTGGCGAAGTTCTGGCCGAGCTCCGCATAGAGATCGAACTGCGTCGGCGCGCGCACCGAGACCGCGTAGTTGGCGCGGAAACGGATGTCGCGAACCGGCGACCAGGTGGCCCCTGCATTCCATGCCAGCACCGTCCCGGTCGCGCCGCTATAGTCGGCGATCCGCGCGGCGCCCTGCAAGGACAATTCGTGGAAGAAGGGACGATCACGAAGCAGCGGAATGTTGATCTCGCCGAACGCCTCTTTCACCGAAAACGCTTCCGGTGGACGGAAACGGGCAATCGCGGTCAGGAAGGTCTGGCCGTTGACGACCAGATCGCCGAAGTCGCGGAAGCCATCTTCACGGCGATATTCGGCGCCGATCGCGAAGCCGACCGGACCGCCCGGCAGCTCGAAGAGCTGGCTGAGATCGCCCGACAGGTAGCCCGAGATCACGGTCTGGTTCTGAAGCTGCGTCGACAGGGTATCGGCGGTGAAATAATCGATTGCCGCCTGATTGCCGGCCCGATTCTCGCCGAACAGGTTCACCGGAACACAGGCCGCGATGTCGGCGGCCAAAGTGGCCGCGTCGGCCGGGTTGGCCGGGGCGGGCGTCACCACGCCGGGCAGCCGCGACCGGCACACCGGCGTGCCGGCGGCGACGCCGGCGACGCCGCCGACGGCCGGGTTGCCGACAGCGTCGGTCGAAAGCCGGAAGCGCTGGTTGAGGCGGTTGTTCAGGGACAGGATTTCCTGAGTGAACTCGCCATAAGTGGCCGAGATGTCGTAGCGCCAATCGTCATTGAACGTGCCACGGATGCCGAACACACCGCGCCAGGTTTCCCGGAAGCCGGTCTCCTGGCGGATGCCGAGATCGAGATTGTTGCGCTGCAGGCGGAAGGCGACCGAGCCGGCCGGCAACAGCGATTGGATCGTTGCGCGCGCCACCGGATCCAGGAACGGGTTGTCGAACTGGATCGGGATACCGGCGCTGTTGGCGAGACCGGCGAATTGGGTTTGCTGCGCGGCGGTTCCCTGACCCTGCGTGCCGCCCGTATTGAACGACGGGGAGGCTTCCTGCTCGATATCGTAACGGATCCACTTGGCTTCGAAATAGGGGACGAGCCATTCGGCGAGATCGAAATGGCCTAGCGCGTTGACGCCGTAGCGCTCGACATAAGGCTGGAGCTGGCCATAGCGGCGCAGCGTGCTGCCGTTGCCGCCCAGCACGTTGCCGGTGCCGTTGTTGGTCTGGCCACGAAGATCGAGTCCGTAATTGGCCTCGCTCAGTATGCCATTCTCGTTGAAGTAAAAGACACGCGGCGAGCCGGCAGCCGATCCGTTGGCGCGGCAAGCCGCCGCTACGCCGGTGGAGCAGGCGGTGATCGCGCTGACACCGGCGGACGAGGAGGCGATGAACGCACCGCCTTCGAAAAGGCCGAGGCTGCGGACCCCGCGGAGGAAGACGCGATCCGGAATACCGTCGGAACCGTTCGGCTCGCCGGCGATATTCTCGAAGATCTGGAACTGGTCGCGGCCCCGGAAGGAACCGGTGAAATCGGCGCGATCGACGATCTCCAGCGCCTCGGCCAGATTATACTCCACCGAGATCGCTACATTGCCGCGGCCCTCGGCAAAATTGGTGCCGGCGGTGAACGAGGCCGTATAGCTGGGACGATCGCCGCGCGAGCTGACGCCCGCCTGGCCGCGAACCCGAATGCCCTCGAAATTGTTCATCAGCACGAAGTTCACGACGCCCGCGACAGCGTCCGATCCGTAGATGGACGAGGTGCCGCCGGTGACAATGTCAATGCGCTGAACCAGGTCGGTCGGGATCGTGTTGACATCGACGCGCGCAATGCCGGGCGTCGCGGAAACGTGGCGGCGGCCGTTCTGGAGGACCAGGGTGCGTTGGGTGCCCAAACCGCGCAGGTCGAGGAAGTTCAAACCCGCGGTACCGATGAACGCCGTCGAATTGCCTTGGCTGAACGTGTTGCGAAGCGCAGGCAGATCGTTGAGCAGATCGCCGAGCGAAACATTGCCGGTCTGCGTGATTTCGTCGCCGCCCACGCTGGTCACCGGGACCGGCGCGACCAGGCCGGGAGTCTGAATGCGGGTGCCGGTCACGACGATCGCCGGTTCGTTGTTTTCCGCAGCGACATCGCCCTGCGCCGCAGCGGCCGCTGCTGCAGTTTGGGCCGTGGCGGTATCCTGGGCGAAGGCCGGCGCGGCGGCAAACGCCATCGCCACGATGACACCGGAGCGCAACGCGCTCGTGCCGAGCAATCCCGACTTCCTCATTCCAACTCTCCCCCTGAAAAAATCACCGCATCGGCGCGATCGCACCGTTTAGAGTGAGGTTCACGATAGAGGGGTGGATCGAATTTTCAATCGACAGAAGGTCTATATTAGACTTTATTGGTCCATGTTGCACGTCAGCCACAGAGGCTCCGTGCGTCAGTATCCAAGCTGAGGAACGAAAGCAGGAGCAGCGGATTTTCCCCGCCGCCGTGCCTATCAGCCGACAGCCGCCCGGGGGATCGACACCGCAAGCGATGGCGGGCCGATCTGCCGCGACAGCACGGCCAGGCCCTCAGGGTCCGTTGCCCTCATCAAACTCACAAGGCGGTGAGATGCGTCCAAAAGCGAACCGCCGAAAAAGTCGTCGACGACTCGCTCGAGCGCGCGCTCCTGAACCCACGGCAGGAGAAGGGCGGGCGAATAGAAGAACTTGCCGTCCGCCTTGCGCCTCCGCAAGATACCCTTCGCCACGAGCCGGTTCAGCATGCTGCGAACGGCGGTGTTGGTGATCTCAGCGGACAACGCCAGTTCAACCTCCTTCGCCGTGATCCCCGTGTTGAGATAGACGATCGTCGCCAACTCTTGCTCGCGCGGCGGCAGCTTGGTGAGGGCGGGTGTCCGCAGGGTGGCCGCGACCAGTGCGGGCAGGGTTCCGCCGAGCCGGCGAAACTTGCGCCCGGATTCGAGAACGTTCCTCGGCTTCATTTGAACGGCAACTCCAACATTGGACTATTTAGGACCATAAAGAGGATTGCTGTCAAGTGTGTCTCGTTGCCGTGCTTGGGCTCTGGCGCCGGCGGTGTTAGAGGGCCGCCATGCTTAATCTGAAGGACATTACGGTCCGCCTCGGCGGGCGCACGATCCTTGACGGCGCCAGCGCCGCCTTGCCGCCGCGTGGCCGGATCGGGCTCATCGGCCGCAATGGTGCCGGCAAGTCGACTCTGGTGCGCGTGATCGCCAATCTGCTCGATCCCGATGCCGGCAGCGTCGAGATGCCTCGCGCCGCGCGGCTGGGCTATATCGCGCAGGAGGCACCCGGCGGCAGCGCAACGCCGTTCGATACCGTCCTCGCCGCCGATACCGAGCGCGCGGCCTTGCTCGAAGAAGCGGAGCACAGCCACGACCCTGACCGGTTGGGCGAACTGCACGAGCGGCTGAATGCGATCGACGCGCATTCCGCTCCGGCCCGGGCGGCGCGCATTCTCGTCGGGCTCGGTTTCGATGAGGATGCGCAACACCGCAGCCTCGAAAACTTCTCGGGCGGGTGGCGGATGCGCGTGGCGCTTGCCTCGCTTCTGTTTTCACAGCCGGATCTGCTGCTGCTCGACGAGCCTTCGAACCATCTCGATCTCGAAGCGGTGCTGTGGCTGGAGGATTTCCTCAAGAGCTATCCGGCGACGATCGTGATCGTCAGCCACGAGCGCGACTTCCTCAACAATGTCGTCGACCACATCCTGCATCTCGAACGCGGGAAGCTGACTCTCTACCAGGGCGGGTACGACGCGTTCGAGCGCCAGCGGGCGGAACGTCAGGCGCAGCAGGCCGCGGCGCGCGCGAAGCAGCTCGCCGAGCGCGCCAAGCTGCAGGATTATGTCGCGCGGAACAGCGCGCGGGCCTCGACCGCCAAGCAGGCGCAATCGCGGGCCAAGGCGCTGGCGCGGATGCAGCCGATCGCCGCTTTGGTCGACGATCCCTCGCTATCGTTCGATTTTCCCAACCCCGGCGAATTGCGGCCGCCGCTGATCACGCTCGACATGGCGAGCGCCGGCTATGACGGCACGCCGGTCCTCGAGCGGCTGAACCTCCGGTTCGATCCGGACGACCGGATCGCCCTGCTCGGACGCAACGGCAACGGCAAGACGACGCTGGCGCGGCTGCTCGCGGCGCAACTGAAGCCGATGGACGGGGCGATGGCCGCCACGGGGAAGATGCGCGTCGGCTATTTCACGCAATATCAGGTCGAGGAGCTGCGCCGCGACGATACGCCGCTCGATCACATGACGCGCCTGATGAAGGATTCGAAGCCTTCGGCGGTGCGCGGCCAGCTTGGCCGGTTCGGCTTTTCCGGCGAGAAGGCGACGACCAAGGTCGGCAAGCTCTCCGGCGGCGAGCGGGCGCGCCTCGCGCTGGCGCTGATCACCCGCGATGCCCCGCACATGCTGATCCTCGACGAGCCGACCAATCACCTCGATGTCGACGCCCGCGAAGCGCTCATCCAGGCGTTGAACGCCTATACCGGCGCGGTGATCATCGTCAGCCACGACCGGCATATGATCGAGACGACCGCCGATCGCCTGGTGCTGGTCCATGACGGCACGGCGCGGGAGTATGACGGTAGCCTCGACGACTATATCGGCTTCGTGCTGGCCGGCGACCAGAAGCCGGCCGCGAAGGCCGAGAAGGTCGACAAGAAGGAAGCGCGCCGCCTTGCCGCGCAGGCGCGGGAGAAGGGCTCGGCCCTGCGCAAGCGCGCCTTGGAAGCGGAGTCGGAGCTGACCAGACTCACCGCCCAGCGCAGCGCGATCGAGCGCGCCATGTTCGATCCATCGGGTGTTGACGCTTCGCTCGCTGGTCGGACGATCACCGATCTGCTGAAGGAGCGCGCCGACATCGAACGAAGAATCGAAGCGGCCGAAAGTGCGTGGCTCGTGGCGAACGAGGCGCTTGAGACGATGGAAGCATAGCAAGCGGCCAGCCTCTAGCCGAGCTACGGCCGAAGCCTCGTCGAAAACAATGGGCGCCAAGGGCGTGCTCGGGCTATAGGTGAACCGCGAAGCCGCCGGCGCGGTGGGCGGATGGCGACAGCGCAATCCGTCTGATTTTCAGCCGTTTCGCGGCATCAAACATCTGTGAGTGTGATGAGCTTTTCCAATCTCCCGCCCGTCATCGGCGAAGCGCTTGCCGAACGCGGCTATGCCCAGCCCACCGCCGTCCAGGCCGCGGTGCTCGACCCGCAGGCCAAAGGGCGCGATCTGATCGTCTCGGCGCAGACCGGATCGGGCAAGACCGTCGCCTTCGGGCTGGCGATGACCGGCGAGTTGCTTGGCGAGGACGGCAGGGCCGTGCCCGCCGTGGCGCCGCTGGCGCTGGTGATCGCGCCGACACGCGAGCTGGCGCTACAGGTCAGCCGCGAGCTGATGTGGCTGTATGGCAAGACCGGCGGTCGCGTCGCGACCTGCGTTGGCGGCATGGACCCGTCGAAAGAGCGCCGGGCCCTGCGCGCCGGCGTCCAGATCGTCGTCGGCACGCCGGGCCGGCTGCGCGACCATCTGGAGCGCGGAGCGCTCGACCTGTCGGCGCTTCGTGCCGTCGTGCTCGATGAGGCCGACGAGATGCTCGACATGGGCTTTCGCGAGGATCTCGAGGAGATCCTCGACGCGACTCCGGACAGCCGGCGCACTTTGCTGTTCTCGGCGACCATGCCGCGGCCAATCGTCGCGCTGGCGAAGCGCTACCAGCGCGACGCCCTGCGCATCTCCACCGTGGGCGACGATCGCGGACATGGCGACATCGCCTATCAGGTCGTGACCGTCTCGCCGGCGGAGATCGAGCAGGCGGTGGTGAACCTGCTGCGCTTTCACGAAGCCGAGACGGCGATGCTGTTCTGCGCGACGCGCGACAATGTCCGCCACCTGCATGCGACGCTGCAGGAGCGGGGGTTCGCGGCGGTCGCTTTATCCGGCGAGCATTCGCAGGCCGAGCGCAACCACGCGCTGCAGGCGTTGCGCGACCGGCGGGCGCGGATCTGCGTCGCCACCGACGTCGCCGCGCGCGGGCTCGACCTGCCGACCCTGAGCCTGGTGGTCCATGTCGAGCTGCCGCGCGATGCGGAGGCGCTTCAGCATCGCTCCGGCCGGACCGGCCGCGCCGGCAAGAAGGGCACGGCGGTGCTAATCGTGCCCTACCCCCGGCGCCGGCGGGTTGAATCGATGCTGCGCGACGCGAAGATCCAGGCCGAATGGCTGGATGTGCCCAGGCCGGACGCGATCCGCGCCCGGGATCGCGAGCGGCTGCTGGCGGCACTGCTCCAGCCGATCGAGTTCGACGCCGAGGATCGCGCGCTGGCCGGACGGCTGCTCGCCGAACGCTCGCCTGAGGATATCGCCGCCGCCTTGGTCCGCGCTCACCGCGCCGCGATGCCCGAGCCCGAGGAGATGATCGAGAACACGCCCGAGGCACGGCGCGAGGCCCAGCGCGAACGCCATCGGCCCGGATTCGAGGATGTCGTCTGGTTCCGCATGGACATCGGCCGCCGGCAGAATGCCGATCCGCGCTGGATATTGCCGCTGCTGTGCCGGCGCGGACACATCACCAAGAACGAGGTCGGCGCTATCCGCATCGGCGCCAACGAAACTTATTTCCAGGTTCCGCGCGCGATCGCGAAGAAGTTCAACGCGGCGCTGGCGCGGACCGGCGCAGCGGAAGGCGACGAATCGAGCGTGCGGATCGAGCCATCCGAAACGGCACCCCATGAGCAAACGCGCGAGAATCGCGAGCCAAGGCCGCAAAGCCCCAGCGGTCCGCCGCCGCGCAAGGCGCGCCCGCATGGTCCCAAGCCGAACAAGTCTGGCGGCGGCGAGAAACGGAGGGTTTCGCGTCCGCGAGACCGCGGCCGGTAAGTCTGCCCATCCACCTCCTCCGCCAGAGTTATTGCCAGCCACCGCCAAGCGCGAGAAACAGGACGATCAGATTGTCGGACAATTGCGCCTCCGACTGAGCGACCGACGCATCGAGCTGGGCGCTCGCGCGCTCGGCGTCGAGCACGATCTGGAAAGATTCCCGTCCGGCTTGATAGCGCAGGCGGGCAATCCGGGTGGCTTCGACCGCCTGCGCGCGAGCCCGGCGAAGGGACGCCAGCCGCTCCCGCTCGCCGGCATAGCGGGTCAGCCCGCTCTCCGTTTCCTCGAGGGCACGCAGCCATGCGCCGTCGAATTCGGCCAGCGCGCCCTCCGCCGACGCCTCCGCCTGGGCTATCCTGGCGCGCGCTACGGCGACATTGGGAAACGTCCAAGAGATCAGACCGCCAAGGCTGAAACGCAGACCGTCGCCCGACAGCAGCCCGCCGGGCGAGCCCGCGGTCGAACCGAGCGAGCCGCCAAGGCTGATGCTGGGATAGAGATCGGCGGTCGCGACCCCGACCCGCGCCGTCGCCGCCGCCAGCCGGCGCTCGGCGGCGCGGATGTCCGGACGCCGGGCGAGCAGCGTCGCGCCCTCGCCGACCGGGATGGCCTGGGCCAGCTCGGGCGGCCGTTCGCAGGCCGCCGCCTCGGGCGGGAAAGCGGCGGGGGGACGGCCGGTCAGCACCGAAAGGCGGAACAAAGCGGTCCGCCGCTGCGCTTCGAAGGTCGGGATCGCGGCCCGCGTCTGTTCCAGCAACGCGCCCGCCTGGCTGGTCTCCAGCGCGGTTCCGCGGCCGCCCTCGAACAGCCGCCGGGTGAGATCGAAGGTCTGCTCCTGCAGGCGCACCGTTTCCCGTGCGACGGCGAGCTGGCGGCCGGCGCCACAGGCGTCGGCATAAGCGCGCGCGGTCTCCGCTGCGACGGTGATGCGCGTGAAATCGAACGCCGCCTGCACGGCTTCGGCGTCCGCCCGGCTCGCCTGGATGGCACGCGTGATACGGCCGAACAGGTCGATCTGATAGCCGATGTCGATGCCGGCGTCGTACAGGTCGCCGGGATCGCCGCCCGGCTCCTGGCCATAACTGGCGCTGCCTGAAATCTGGGTGGTCGGCAGGCGGCCGGCGCGGGATTCCCGCAGCACCGCCCGCGCCCGGCGCAGATTGGCGGCGGCGACCCGCAGGTCGGTGTTCGCGCGCAGCGCCTCCTCGATCAGCGAGTCGAGCAGCGGATCGCGGAACAGGCTCCACCAGCGCCCGTCCGGCTCCTGACCGGTAAAGGCCGGCGAAGCGCCGGAGAGGAAGGGCGCCTGCGCCGGAGCGACGGGCCGCGGATCGACATGGTCGGGGCCGACCACGCAGCCGGCGAGCGCGAGCGCCGACACCAGGGGAGCGAGCCGCTTCATTCCGCCGGTTCCGGCTGCGGCTCTTCCACGGCCGCGGGCCGTTGCCGCCGCCTCGACAGATGATCGCCAAGCCAGCGGCACACGACATAGAAGACCGGGGTGAAGATCAGGCCGAAGATCGTCACGCCGAGCATGCCGAATGCGACCGCGGTGCCCATGGCCTGACGCATCTCGGCGCCCGGGCCGACCGCGATCACCAACGGAATCACGCCGAAGATGAAGGCGAAGCTGGTCATCAGGATCGGCCGCAGGCGCGACTGGGCGGCGTGGACCGCGGCGTGCCACGGGTCCATGCCCTCATCCTCCGCCTGGCGCGCGAACTCGACGATCAGGATCGCGTTCTTGGCCGCGAGCGCGATCAGCACGATCAGGCCGACCTGGGTCAGGATGTTGTTGTCCAAGCCTCTGAGGTTGATGCCGGTCATCGCCGCGAGCACGCACATCGGCACGATCAGGATGACCGCCAGCGGCAGCGTCAGCGATTCATATTGCGCCGCCAGCACCATGAACACGCAGAGCACGGCGACGGCGAAGACCAATGGCGCGGTGTTGCCGGCCGCCCGCTGCTGATAGGCGAGGCCGGTCCATTCGAAGCTGAAGCCCGGCGGCAGGGTCTGCGTCGCCATCTGCTCCATCGCGCGCAGCGACTGGCCGGAGGAGATGCCGGCCGGCGTTTGCCCCTGCAGCTCGGCGGCGGGATAATTGTTGTAGCGCGTCACCTGGACCGGGCCGGCGCCGTAGCGGAAGGTCGCGACCGCAGAGAGCGGCACCATCTGGCCGCTCGACGAGCGCACCTGCAGCCGGCCGACATCGGCCAGATCGTCGCGCGCCGCCGCCTCGGCCTGCGCGGTCACCCGGAAGGTGCGGCCGAGCAGGTTGAAATCGTTGATATAGGTCGAGCCGAGATAGGTGCCGAGCGCGGCGTAAACCTGGGTCGGCTGGACGCCGAGCAATTGGGCGCGATCGCGATCGACGTCGGCCTCGATCCTTGGAGACCCGGTGTTGAACAGCGAAAAAACCTGGCCGACGTTCGGATTTTGCGACGAGGCGCCCATCATCGCGAAGGTCGCGCCCTGCAGCGCCTGATAGCCGGCCCCGCCGCGATCCTGGAGCATCATCGCGAAGCCACTGCCATTGCCGAGGCCTGGCACCGGCGGCGGCGAGAGAAAGAAGACCTGTGCGCCCTCCTCCGCGCCGGCGACGGCGCCGGTGATCTGGCCGGCCAGCGCCGCCGCCTCCTCGCCGTCGCCGCGCCGATCCTCGTGCGGGCGGAGGCGCAGGAACATGATGCCGCTGTTCGAGGCGGGGCTGAAGGTCGAACCGTCCAGACCGGCGAAGGCCGCGGTTTCGGTCACCATCGGATTTTGCGAGACGACCTCCCGGATTCGATTGACCGCTGCCGCGGTCCGCTCGAGACTGGAGCCGGGCGGCAGCTGGATGACGCCGATCAGGAAGCCCTGGTCCTGATCCGGGATGAAGCCGGTCGGCGTCGCATTGAGCCGCCAGACCGTGAGGCCAAGCAGGCCGCCATAAATAACCAGCATGATCGTCGAGCGGTGGACCAGCTTCGCGGTCAGCCGGCCGTAACGCCCGGACAGCCAGTCGAACCCTTGCTGGAAACGCTCGCCGGCGATCCAGAAAGGCCGCAGCCAGCGCCGCCGCGCCGGCGTTTCATGCGCATGCTCTGCTGCCACCTCTTCCTCGGTCCGGTGCGGCTTCAGCAGCAAGGCGGCGAGAGCCGGCGACAGCGTCAGCGATACCAAAGTCGATATTACCGCCGCCGCCGTGATCGTGACCGCGAACTGGCGGTAGAAGATGCCCGGAATGCCCGAGATCAGCGCCGCCGGCACGAACACGGCGACGAGGACGAGGCCGATCGCGATGAGAGCGCCGGAAATCTCCTGCATCGTGCGGTGCGCCGCCTCGCGTGGGCTCAGGCCCTCGCGGATATGCCGCTCGACCGCCTCGACGACGACGATCGCGTCATCGACGACGATGCCGACCGCGAGCACCAGCGCGAACAGGGACAAGGTGTTGATCGAGAAGCCGAGCGCGAGCTGGACCGCGAACGTGCCGATCAGCGACACGGGGATGGCGATGATCGGGATGATCGCGGCGCGCCAGGTTTGCAGGAAGATGACGATGACGAGGATGACCAGCGCTACCGCCTCGATCAGGGTGCTTTGCACCTCTTCCACCGAAGCCTGGACATATTCGGTCGGATTGTAGGGGATCGAATATTCCATCCCGCGCGGGAAATCCCGCGACGCGGCTTCGAGGTCGGCGAGGACGGCGGACGCCGTTTCGAGCGCGTTCGATCCCGGCAGCTGCTGGATCGCGATGAACACCGCCTGGCGCCGGTTGGAGGTGCCGCGAATGCCATAATCCTGGGTGCCGAGCTCGACCCGGGCGACGTCCCGGAGGCGGGTGATCGCGCCGGTCGCCTCGTCCGTCTTGAGCACGACGTCGGCGAATTGCTCGGGATTGACGAGCCGGCCCTGGACCTGGACCGGCAGCTCGAAAGCCGGGCCGCCGCGGGCAAAGGGCGGCTGGCCGATCGAACCGCCGGCGACCTGGACGTTCTGCCCTCGAAGCGCCGCGACGATCTCGTCCGCGGTGAGATTCCGCGCCGCCGCCCGATCGGGATCGATCCAGATCCGCATCGAATAATTGCCGGCGCCGAACACCTGAACCGCGCCGACGCCGGACAGGCGAAGCAGCCGGTCGCGCACCCGCGTATTGGCGTAATTGCCGACATAATCGATGTCGATCGCCGGATCGGTGGTGGTCATCGCCGCGACCATCAGGAAGTCGGTCGCCTGCTTGGTGACGGTGACGCCGATCTGGCGGACCTGTTCGGGCAGGCGCGGCTCGGCGATCGCAACCCGGTTCTGGATCAGCACCTGGGCGGTATCGATGTCGGTGCCGGGCTGGAAGGTGACGGTGATCGAGGTCAGCCCGGCGCTGTTGTTCGAACGCATGTAGAGCATGCCCTCGACGCCGTTGATCTCCTGTTCGATGGGCGCCGCGATCGTCTCTGCCATGGTCTCGGCCGAGGCGCCCGGAAAGGCGGCGACGATGGCCACCGAAGGCGGCGCGATCTCGGGATATTGGGCGAGCGGCAGCGCGGGATAGGCGAACGCGCCCATCAGGGTGATGAACACCGCGATCACCGACGCGAAGATCGGCCGATCGATGAAGAAGCTGGAGATGTTCATCGCCGGCTCGGGCTAGCGCGTACCGGCGGCGACCGGCGTCGCCGCGGAAGCCGGGGCGGGCTGGGGCGCCGCCGCGGGAGCCTGCGCGTCGCCCGGCGGCGGAATGCGACCGCGGCGCGGGGCGACCCGCTGACCGGGAATGATGCGCTGCAGGCCGTCGATCACGACCAGGTCGCGTGGGGTCAGCCCGCTGCGGATCACGCGCAGCGCGCCGACCAGGGGGCCGAGCTCGACCGGGCGCGGCGAGACATTGCCCTGGGCGTCCGTCACATGGACGATCCGCCGCACCCCCTCGGTTGCGATCGCTGTATCCGGAACCAAAGTCGCGCGGTAGGGCGGCGACCCGGCGAGCTGCAGGCGCCCCATCATGCCCGGCCGCAAAAAGCCGTCCGGATTAGGCACGAGCGCGCGGGCCTGGATCGTGCCCGATCCGGGATTGATCGCGTTGTCGACGAAATCGAGGCTGCCGGGATGGGCGTAAGTCGCCTCGTCCTGCAGGCGGATACGCACCGGGCTGCCCGGCCGGCCGCCATTCTGGCGCTGATAGCGCAGCAGTAGCGCCTCCGATCCGTCGAAGATGAAATGGAGCGGCGAGATCGAGACGATCGTCGTCAGCACCGTTTGATCGGCGGTCACGGCATTGCCCGGATCGACCCTTCGCTGCGAGATCCGGCCGGAGATCGGCGCGACGACGCGGGTGAAGCCCAGGTTGAGGCCTTGGGCGCGGACGTTGGCGCGTCCGGCGGCCACTTCGGCTTCGCCGGCGCGCAACGCGGCCTGGCGCTGCTCGACCTCTTCGACGCTCGCCGCTCGCTGCGCGGCGAGCGCGCGCGAGCGGGCGAGCTCGGTGCGGGCATTGACGAGTGTCGCCTCGGCGCGCGCGAGCTGGGCGCGCGCCTGATCGAGCTGCGCCCGGGCCGGCCGTGCGTCGATCGTGAAGAGCAGCTGACCGGCACGGACGAAATCGCCGTCGCGGAAATGCGTCGCGATCAGATAGCCGGAGGCGCGCGGCTTCACCTCGACGCTCTCGATCGCTTCGAAGCGGCCGACATAGTCGTCCCAGTCGACCACGTCCTGCACCAGCGGGTTGGCTACGGTTACGCTCGGCGGCGGCGGCGCCTGCTGCTCGGGCCCCGAGCCGCAAGCGGCCAAGGCCAGCACCAGCGCCGCGATCATGGCACGCCGCAGTCCCGTCAACTTACCGAGGTCCATCACCGCCCGCTCTTTCCGCCGGATCGCCGAGCCGACGCCTCTAACGACCATTCATCGCAAGTCAACACTCGTAGACATATCATGTCATCAGCCGTTGATTAAGTGCTGGCGACTGCTAGGAATTAAGGCCGATGACATTGGGAGAGATCATCGCCAGGCGCCGAAAATGCGCGACGACCACGCGTGGCGAGATCCTCCACGCCGCGCGGCAGCGCTTCCTCGCCGAAAGCTATGAGAATGTCGGGCTGCGCGACATCGCCCGCGATGTCGGCGTCGATGTCGCGCTGGTCAGCCGCTATTTCGGCAGCAAGGACGCCCTGTTCCGCGAAGTGCTGCGCAGTGGCAAGGAGGAGGCGTTCAGCGGACCGCTTTCGGCCGCGGAATTGCCGGCCTATCTCGCCGCCCTGATCGTCCAGAAGGACGAATGCGCGCAACGCGAGCATGTCGCCAAGCTGCTCATCATTCTGCGCTCGGCCTCTTCGCCGGCCGCCGCGGAAATCATCCGCGAGGCGGTGCGCGACGACGTCCTCGAGCCGCTCGAACGTATCCTGGACGGCCCCGATGCGGCCCAACGCGCCGGCCTGATCCTGGCGGTGTTGCTCGGCACCACCATTCTCCAGACGGTGATGGCGGTAGAGCCCGATAGGGCAAGTGACGAATCGGCGCGCCGCGACCGCCTGGTCCGCCTGTTCGAGACGGCGCTTTCGGGATGAATTGGGCGGGGCCTCAACACACAGATTCGCGCGGGATTGAGGCCGGGTCAGCCAAGGCGGGCGACAGCCGGGAAGCGAAACGGAACATTTCCGGTTCCCGAGACGGCGGCCGGTAAGCGCCGTCGTCGGCCTTTCGATCGCCGCGCGTGTGCCGATGAGGAGATATGCCGGGCGGGTTTAGCAGCCCGCCCGGCGCACATTGCCGCGAAAAGTCCAATGCTCCGAGACTCAGATCACCACGAAGTCCGTGGCGGTCAGCGTGAGACCCGCATTCAGCATCGCGAACTGCACCGCCGCGCCGACGCCGTTGCCGTCGGCGTCGAAGTAGAGCGCCCCGGTGGTGCTATCATAGATGATGCGATCGTTGGCATCCTGCGCCGCCGTACCGATCACGAACGCCCCGCTCGCGAGCGCGCCCGTGGCGAGCCCGGCGAACACCGCGTCGTCGAGCAGGATCGTGTCGTCGACCACCGAGTAATTGACGATCGTGTCCACATTGCCGCTGCCGAGCGCGGTGGTGAACGCGAACGAATCCGCGCCGGCGAGCCCCTGCAGGGTGTCGTTGCCGCCCTTGCCGTCGAGCACGTTGGCGCCGAAATTTCCGACCAGCAGATTGGCGAATTCGTTACCGGTCAGATCCATCGCCTCCGTGCCGGCATTCACCGCCGTCGACAGCGCCTCGACCTGCTGCCCGGCCGCCAGCGTATAGCTCGCGCGGGTGAAGACGAGGTCATTGCCGCCGCCCGCGCCCTCGAGGACGATATCGCCGCCATCGTCGACGACATAAATGTCGTCGCCGTTGAGGCCGATCATCGTATCGGAGCCGCCATTGCCGTTCAGATAGTTGGCGCCGTAATTGCCGACCAATGTCTGGGCGAGCCCGTTGCCGGTCAGGTTGATCGCCTCGGTGCCGCCGTTGACGGCGGTCGACAAAGTCTCGACCGATTGGCCCGCGCCGAGCACATAGCTGACCCGGGTGTAGATGAGGTCGTTTCCGCCGCCCGCGCCCTCGATGACGACGTCGCCGGCATTGTTAACGACATAGGTGTCGTCTCCGTTGAGACCGATCATGGTGTCGGCGCCGCCGTTCCCGTTCAGGTAGTTGGCGCCGTAATTGCCGATCAGCGTTTGGCCGAATCCGTTGCCCATCAGAGCGATCGCGTCCGTTCCGGCATTCACCGCTGTCGACAGCGTCTCGACCTCCTGGCCCGCAGCAAGCGAATAGCTGACGCGGGTGTAAACCAGGTCGTTCCCCGCCGCGGCCGCCTCGATAACGACATCGCCGGCATCGTCCACGACATAGGTATCGTTGCCGAGCCCGCCCTCGGTCCGGTCGGCGCCGCCGCCGCCATTCAAATAATTGGCCGCGGCATTGCCTATCAGGACGTCGTTTCCGGCGCCGCTAAGCGCGTTTTCGACTGTCACTCCGTTGGCGATGGTGTAGCCGCCGTAGATGCCGGTGGCGTAGGACATCCATCCGGCCCCGCCATATTCATAGCGGAGCGTCGCGGCGCGCAGATCGATATTGGTGTCCCTGGCGCCGTTATAGACGATCTGGTCGATCCCTCCGGCATCCCAGATCGACGAATAATAGGTGCCCTGGCCCTGATAATAGCCGTCGCGGGCCGTCGCCTGATTGGTGGCGTCGTGCACGGCCGGCTGCCCGGTCGCGGCATCGATATAGACCGCCCACTCGTTCGCGTCCTTCAGGACATAGGTGTCGTTGCCGGTGGCCCAATCCTCGTTGACGCCATATTTGTCCTGGATGACGGCGATGTCGAGCGCCATCAGGCTGCCGAGCCAGCCATAGCCCTCGTTGTTGGTCTCGGCCTGGCCGTAGGGCGACTTTTCCCACCCGTCATTGTAGGACATCATCGTGTTGACGCCCTGATTGAGGTCGAACGCGCCGGCCCCGCCATCATCGCCAGGGACGCCGCTGGGGTTCACGCCCTGCATGATGCTCGAGCCGCCGCCGGTGTCGTGCGGGTGGGCCAGGCCCATGCCGTGGCCGAATTCGTGGATCAGGGTGACGAATGAGAAGCCGCCCGGCTGAAGCATCTGGGCGTTCCAGCGCTCGTCGGCGGAATTGAACTGCGCGGTGCCCTCGTCGCCATAATCGGGCGGGCTCATCGACCCGAGCAGGGAAATGCCCGGCCCCGGCGTACCGGGATAGGACCAGTAGAAGAAATCGGCGTCGAAGCCGTCACCTTCCACTCCGGTGGCGTATTTGACGCCGGCCTCGGGCCCCAATGGTCCGGGCTTGTACTCGACCGTCGGGTCGCGCTCGTAGAGGCCGGTCGTCTGGTTCAATGTATAGTTGGAGACAAAGACCACATCGGCGACCTTGGAAAATTCGGCCGCCGCGGTCAGCATAGCCCGGATTTCGTACTGATATGGATTCTGGACCGTGATCTGGGCCGGAATGGTCGAATCCGCATTCGCATAGAGATCGCCCTCGCCGGCGAAATAGAGGTAGATGACGTTCTTGCCCGGGTAGCCGAGGGCATTGCCCTCGACGTCGGCCGGATCCGCCGGCGCCTGCCCGGTCGGGCGCGGGCCTTCCTGGCCATCGGGATTGTTGACCGCGATATGCTCGCGATTCACCATGACGCCGCCCCAGTCGATCGAGTGGAGCGGACTCGAAATGTCATACGGGGTTACATAGGTGGTGCCCGGCGCCGCCGTGATGGCGAAAATCTCGTAGTCGCCGGCAAAATCGCCGACCCCGTCACCGGTATTGTCGTAGGACGTGGCGTTGACATAGAAAGTGCCCGAATAGGGCGCCTCGAACGTCATGAGCGCATCGAGCCCCTGCGGCGTGTTCGGCCCGCCGCCATCCGCGATCGAGAGCAGATTGCCGGCAGAATCGTAAATTTCGAGATAGGCATCGGCGAGCGGGACGCCGTTACCTTCCGCCCCCGGAATGCCGCCGGCACGGGCATATTGACCGAATTGGTAGGTTACGCCGGCCGTCAGCGTGACCGCGAACCAGTCATTGTCGCCCGGCGTATCGCACGCCGCTATGACGTGGTTGGGATCGTCGACCACCAGCGTCCCGGTAGTGTTCGGGGCGGGCGTATAGACGTCGATGAGGGCGGTCGGGCCTGGGACGTACCAAGCCGATTCGACCGGCTGGTAGTTATTGGGAAGCCCCGAGTCGAGGCGGACGAAATCCATCGGCGCGGAATCGGAGAGTTCGCCTGTCAGCCGGCAACCGAGGTCCGCGCCGCGATCGGGCGCGAAAGCGAAATCACGGGTCCAGCTATCGGTCAGAAAGGTGGAAGCAACAGCATTCTTGTCCAGGGTCCTGCGCATGGAGATCCTCCAGAGGGTGCCGGGGATTGGGTGAGTCAGGGATAAGGGAGCCGCGGTCTGCGCGCCGCGTTACGCCGGGTACGGAAAGGTTAATGGCCGACCAAACGGTCAGTTAATCAATTTGGTTCCGTCTCCGGAATCAATTGCCTGACGGGTGTCGTCACGAAAGGCGGCGTCGCCATTTGCGGCCGGGCGCGCCGAACCGGGTAAAGTTTCACGAATGACGGGTGCTGTCGGTCCAATGCGGGCCCGTCTCCAACACGCGCACCAGATACCTTACGGCGCGCGATTTTCGCTCGCCGTGCTGTCCATGGGAACCATGCTATCGGTCCAACGCAATCTGGTTTTCTCCGCCCGCAGGGCTCGGGTTCACGGCTGGCGAGCGCGCCCACATTGTTTTGGCCGAGTTCGCAACTCCGTCCCATTCAAAAAGGAAGGTCGCTGCAAAAGCCTCGTGCACGATTTCTTCCAGAGCTCTCTCGATTTCCTTGGTCTGGAGGACAGCCGCGTCGGGGAGGAGCGAGGGCAGAGCCAGCGCGGTTTCCATCCGCTTATAAAATCGCTTTGCGGCGCCCTCTTTTATCGAAACCGTACATCCGCCCGGAGCGCCTGATCGATTAACGACCGCTTCAAGATCTCGACAGATTTTTTGAACGATGCGGTTGTTATAAGCTTCTTGGACCCATCGTACGGATGTGCGGTTGCGGATTAGGATGAGTAGCACGTTTCGGTAGTTGGGGCTCTGGATTCGAGCAGCAAGAAAGCGGGCATAACCTCTGATGGCTTCCATGACGCTTTCGCGATGCCGCACCTCGTAATCCAGGTCATCGACGACCACGTCGATGGCCCGATTCGTCACGGCCGAAAGCAAATTGGCGACGTTTCCAAACGCCCCCCTCAGCACCCATAGAGAAACGCCCGAGATCCGGGCAATGCTGACCAACGTCAGGCGCTCGAACGGATGATCGACGACGATGGGAATCAATTGATCGAGAAGGTGCCGCCGATGCCCGGCATGCCCCAATCCGGACAGGCGCTGTTTCCGATCGGAGCTTGGTAGCGCACTTGCCATCGACAGTTCGCTTCATTGAAGCGCGGGGCGGCCGAGGCCGCCCCGCATATTCAGCTCCAGCTTTAGAACCGGAGCCGGGCGGCGACCGCGAAGCGGCGGCCCAGCGCGTCGTAGGTCGACGGATAGGTGTTGCCGCTGTTGTACGCGGCGGTGCCAGCGTTCGACCCGGTGAACGGCGGATCCTTGTCGAGGAGGTTCTGCACGGTGATCGTGATGTCGAGATTGTCGCTGATCCCGAACCGCGCCGCCAGATCGAACCAGTTGTAAGCCGGAACTTCGCAGGTGTTGACCACCCGGCCGTTCTGAAAGCCGCCTTGCAGCGTAAGGGAGGTAGAGCAGCCGTTACCCGGCTCCAACTCAACGCCGGAGATGTGCCGCCACAGCACCGACAGATCGATGTCGTCGAAGCTAAACGTGGCGCGCGCGTTCCAGCTCAATTCGGGCTGGATCGAGCCCGGCGCCGAGCTCGGGCCCGCCGAACCCGGCGAGCCGCAATTCCCACTGTAGAAGCCGACGCACTCGCGCACCCCTGAAGTAGGGAGGGCACCGCCCGCGCCGGGGGCGCCGGCCGGGAGCACCGAGCCGGGAACGATCGGCTGGAACTGCGAACGGTGGGTCCAGTTGCCGTTGAAGCTGAGGTTCAGTCTCGCGAAGCCTAAGTCCCGGCGATAGTTGAGCCCGAAATCGACGCCGTCCGTCAGGATGCGGCCCGCATTCGACGCCACGAAAATCAGGCCCTGGGTGGTTGCGGGGTCACCGTCGAGCGCGCCAGTCACCGGGTTGCGGCGGAAAAGGCCGCAAAGCGGGTTGTTGACGCTCGCCGCGGTGACGCCAGTCCCGTTACTGTCGCCGAAGCAGCCCGCGATCAGATCGCCGGGGGCTGGCTGCGTGATCGCCTCCTCGATGAGGATGTGGTAATAATCGACCGTGAGCGAGAGGCCCGGAATGAACGACGGCTGGAACACGAAACCGATCGTGTAGCTCGTTGAATTCTCTGGCCGCAGCGCGAGACTTCCCGCAAGCGTTGCGTTTGCCTGGGAGGCGGTTGGGTTGACGATCGTGCCAATTTGAGCCGCCGTCGCTCCCTGCGCCAGGCAGACCGCCCGCAAATTGGCATTTGCGGGATTCTGCGGCCCGAACGGGTTCGGCGTCCCATTGGTATTGGTCGACCGGCACGGATCGGTCGTCAAAGTGGTGAGGCCGGTGTTCTGCGGCGCGAACAATTCCCCGATGTTGGGGGCGCGAACCGCAACCTGATAGTTGCCGCGGAACCGGAGGCCGCGAACCGGCTCCCAGTTCGCCGCCAGCTTCCAGGTGGTCGTGTTATAGCCTGGCGAGCCGGGCGCATCGAGCGTGTAGTCGGAATAACGAATGCCCGCTTCCAACGACAGGCTGTGGAAGAAGGCCCGATCCTGAACGATCGGCGCGATCAGCTCGGCATAGGCCTCGTAGACACTGAAGCCACCGTCGAACGGCAGCACCGCGCCGCCGGCGCCGCCGAGCTCACCGGCCGTCTGCGACAACTGGTCGGAGGTCTGCGACGCCTGATAGCCGCGATATTCGGCGCCGAGCGCGAACCCGATCGGGTCGTTCGCCCAGGGCATCGAGGCGCCAAAATCGCCGCTCAGCAAGGCACGCGCCTGGGACAGCGACGAACGCTGCGAATTTGTGGCGATGCCAACGATATAGGGGATCATCGCCGGCGTGATCGAGCCCGCGGGGCCGAAGAGGTTCAACGGCACACAACCCTGCGTACCCGCACCCCCGCCAGCAAGCGGCGGCAGCGCCGGATTGGTCGGGTTCGGCACGGCCGGCGACGGCCCGAGGTTACACGTCGTCGCGCTCGACGTGTAGACTGCGGTCCTGAGGCGCGAGATCGAGACGTAGCCATCCTGGGTCTGCCGGTTCTCCGATTCGCCATAGGAACCCGAGACGTCGAGGCTGATCGCGTCCGTGATCCGGAAGCGCAGGCCGGCGCGATAGTCGAACATGGTAGTGAGATATTCGGACAGGCGCGGGCCGGTCTCGACAATTCGGCGGCCGACATTGGTCCGGAGGACACGGAAGTTCGGGTCGGCCGGGGTCAGAGCCGTCGCCGCCGCCTGGCACTGCGCCGGGGTCAGCGTCTGGACGCCGTCCGTGACGAAATCAAAATCGTTGCTCGCGCAGAAAGCGGCGCGGGTCGTGGGCGAAAGGAACGGGCTGCTGAGCGGGATTTGGACCAGCTGGTTGAAGACGCCGGACGGCGGCGATGATCGTCTCGACCCGGTTCTTCGAGAACATGCCGCGGGTGTAGAACTCGATCCCGTCGGCGACCTCATAACGAGCCTGGGCGAAGATGTTGAACCGCTCGAACGGGGTCTGGAAGATGTTGTACGGGTTGAAGTTGAAAGCGTCGTTGGCGGCCACATAAGGCGTCAGGCTGCCGTCGGCGCGAACGACGCGATTAGCGCCGCCGAAGCCGGCAAAGCGCGACGGCACGGTTGTGCTTGAGCCGCCGGCGGCGCCGGTCGTCGCGGTGTAGCCTGTGGTCGAAAAGGGACGCGCGCCCTGATAGACGGGGTCCGCCTCCTGATAGCCGATCGACAGCACCGCGTTGCCGCGGCCGTCGTCGAAATTGGCGCCGATCGTCGCATCAACGCGGAACACGTTGCCGTCACCTTCCTCGGTGATCTGCTGGCTGGCCGAGATCTCGGCGCCGGCGAAATCCTGGCGGGTGATGAAGTTGATGACGCCCGACACGGCGTCGGCACCGTAGGTGGTGGCGGCGCCGCCGGTCAGCGTGTCGACCCGCTCGACCAGCGCCAGCGGGATGTTGTTGAGATCGACCCGGCCGATGAAGTTGGACGGAACGATGCGGTTACCGTCGAGCAGGACGACGTTGCGGAAGTTGCCGAGGCCGCGAAGGTCGGCATAAGCGGCACCATTGTTGCCGTTGTTCACCGCGGAGCCGATGCTCGGCGTCGCACCCGGCAGGTCGCGCAGAACCTCTTCAGCGGTGTTGCGCTGGCGCAGCGAGATTTCTTCCTGGCCAACCGACTGGACCGGCGCCGAGGCGACCAGGTTCGGATTGCGGATCAGGGTGCCGGTGACGACGATCGCGTCGTCGTTATTCTCGGCCGTCGGCGCCGGAGCGGGCTGAACCTGGGCGAAAGCGGGCGCGGCCACCAGGGCCGTCGTGGCGAAAATGGTCGAAGCCAGGAAGCGACTCTTCCGATGAAAACCCCGGTTCATGCGGCTAACCCCTCTGCAATATCATGATGGACGATGGTATGTAGCATACCGTCATTGCTTCTTCGATTGCCGAGACAGTTTTAGCAATATGATAAGGTATGCAGCATACCTTTTTGTTTTATGTGTGTGACCGTGGCGCAACAATGCGCTGGCGATCGCGTCCTCGACGCGGGCGCCTGACTGGAATTGCCGGCAACCGGCGCTTGAGTCATCGCATCCCGCTGCCCCCTCGGGGGTCGCGATCGGACATCGTGCTCCTGCAAATCTCTGTGCGACTGCTGCCCGCTTGAGGGTTCACCGCCGACCCTGCATCTCCAGACTCAAGCAATTGTGGATCGTGTCTGCAGCGCGTACTCGCAGGGTGGCCGCGCCAAGGGCATCTTTACAAGGTGAAGGTTGTAGCGCAGCGGCGATGCGGGCGAGAATCAACGGTCAAAACAGGCAGCTGATGGCTGAATTTCGGGAATCCAAATCGACGACTTTCACAGACAATGAGGGCAGCGTTTTGGGCCTCGTTGCGCGTCGGGAACCCGTCAGCACCTACCAGCTCATGCGTATTTTCGCAGAGTCGCCGGTGACCAGCCTGAATCAGAGCAAGGGCACGATCTATCCGGTTGTGCGACGCCTCAAGGCAAAAAAGTTTCTCAGCGCCCACACGCTGAAGGAAGACGCTCGCAACACCGAATTGCTGCGCTGCACCGCCAAGGGGAAGGCCGCATTGCGTCAGTGGCTCATGACGGTTTCTGAGCGAACGATCCTGCTCGAAGACCCGCTCCGCACAAAATTGCTGTCCTTTGAATTGCTCTCTCGTGACGAACAGCGGCAGTGGATTCATAATGCGAAAGCGGCTGTCGCAGAAAAAGTAGCAGAGGTTGAATCCTTCGGTGTGAGCCTTCGCATTCCCTATCAGGATCTTATCTTCGAAAACCTGACAATGGCTTTGGACGCGAGAAAAGCGTGGATAGAGAGTATCGAAGAATCTCTAGGTTTGAAGGATTAAGCACAATCCAGCGCCGCTAGACGATCCCGGTCAGATCCTTGCTGAAATTTATTGTGCGGGAATCTGGATACGGCAAGGGTCCTTTGCCTGCCGGCTTAAGGCCAAGACGCCGAAGCATTTGGATTGCGGCACGGTTATCCGAAGCCACGTTGGCCCTGAGCATTCTGAGATTCAGAAACTCGATGCCGACGGGTATTGCCGCGCAACCGGCCTCCACGCCCAATCCCATCCCCCGGAAATCCCTGCTCAACCAGAATCCAACCTTCGCCACACGCTCTCGATTTGGAAGGCATTTGAATTCGAACCAGCCGACCGGCTTGCCGCTCGAGCGCGCGAAGACGATCAAGCCCAGGCCGGCTCCTGTCCTCATTTTTTCCTGAATGCGGACGACGCGCGCCTCCGCCCTTTTGGGGGATGTCGGCACCGACCATTCGGACAGGCAAGCCGGCGGGTCGGGCAGGAGCTCGCCCAGCGCCCTGCAATCATCCAATTGCGGAGGCCGGATACCAAGACGCCGCGTCACGGCGGTGAATTTGTGGCTCGCGGGTATCGCACCGCTCGAGTGATCCACGGATAGCGTCTGGATGGGCGAGATGAGACCGTCCATGGTGCTGCGTTTCCCCTCCGAACCTGCGGCTCGATCGGCGGGAAATCTAAACGAATGGGCCCCGCTCCGCCGGAACTCTGCGATCAAGAGCCATATGGCGCGACGAGCAGCAGAAATGGCGGGGCCCGCTGCGACGGGCGGCGTTATAGTAGGCAGGTAGGGCGTTGCGGGCTGCTGGGAGGGAGTCACCTGAGACTATGAGGCCATGACGGATCTTCCTTTGCTCACCGGCCTTCGGGACTCCGCGACTCGACGGGATTTTCGCCGCGCGCTGATCCGCTGGACGTTGGCCTTTTGGGCACTCGCCTACGTTCTGCTCACCATTCGGTCGGTCATCGGCGCGCGCGGCGATCTGCTCTTCCAGGCCGTATTGCGCGTGCCGATGATGCTCATCGGGATCGGGATCTGCGCCGCGCTGTACCCGCTTCTGGTTCGGATCGACGATCTGCCGCTGCGCGCCAAAATCCCCTTGGCCGGTCTCGCGGCGGCCGCCGGCACATTGGCTTTTTCGATATTCGCCTACGTTATCTTCTATATCTGGTCACACCGCTTTCAGCCGGATCGGGCCGCGGCCGCGCATTTGGCGCGCTCCATGTTCGAGTTCATTTGGATCTTCCTCGCATGGGTTGCGCTGTTTCAATTCGTGCGGCCTCGAGCCCTCGCGCCCATTCCGCCCACGGAGCCGGCATTCGTGACCGAGCTCTGGGCCCGTCAGCTCAATCAACAGGTCCGGATCCCGGTGGACAGTGTCGAGCGGATCGAATCGGAGGGCGACTATGCCCGGGTCCATGTCGGCGACCGGTCCTTCCTGATCCGCTCGACGATGCAGCGGCTGGAGGACAGGCTCGATCCGGCGCAAATGGTTCGCGTCCATCGCCGGGTGATCGTCGCCCGCCAGGCGATCGTGGCGGTCCGTCGCCGGTCCGACGGCCGCCTCGCCGCGCAGCTCGCGAGCGGCGCGTCCGTCCCGGTCGGCCGCAATTATGCGCGGCGGCTTCAGCGGGATCCCGCCGTCTCCGCAGCCCTGCCGCTGGCCGAGGCCTGAGCCCGAGCTCGCGTTTTGTTACTCGCTGAGTGCGTAGCCAGTAGGGCGGGACCTGGTCCCGCCCTGCTTTCCCTTCCTGGCTTAGAACCGCGCCCGGAAGCCCGCGTAGAAGCTGCGGCCGCGATAATCGTAGATCGACGTTCCTGCCAGGTTGCCGGAACCGCCGATACCGAGAACGCCGAGCGGCGGATACTGGTCGAGGACATTGTCGACGCCAACATAGAAGCGCAGGTCGCCCGGACGGCCAGTCAGGCTGGGGCTGCCTCGCACGTTCCACTCGAACCGCAGGTTGTGATAGGTGATCGTCGGATATTTCCGCGGCTCCGACCAGTCGGCGTTGCCCCCGCCCGCCGGCGTCGGGCCGATCAACCCTTCATTGATGCCGTTATAGTCCTCCCAGAGGTTGGCATACATCGGCCCGATGAAACGCATCTGGTAGCCGAACAGGAACTGACCGTAAGTCAGATCGATATCGAAGCGGAACTCATCCACCGGATCGCCGACCTCGCCAAGGATCCGATCCTCGAAATCAGGTTGGGTGGGATCCTGATAATCGCTGATCGTGAGGTTGTGGGTGTAGACCAGAGCCGCCGACAGCTGAACCGCACCGAGATTGGCGCGATAGTTCAGGTTGACGTCGATGCCCTCTCTTATCCGCCGCGAATAATTGAGCGGCGCCTGGGTGATCGTGTTGCCGAGAACCCGGCCTGGCGTTTCGCCGAGCGGTCCGTTGCCGGGGCCGCGGTTGCGCTGGAACTGCGAGCAGAAGATGTTGTTCAGCGTCGGCAGATCGTAGCAGCTGTTGACGATCGTCTGGGCCGTGATCGGCGTGATGATGTCGTTCACGGTGATGTTGTAATAATCGACCGACAGCGACAGGCCCGGAATGAATCGCGGCTGGAAGACACCACCGACCGTCCAGGAGTCCGACGTTTCCGCGGTGAGGTTCGGATTGCTGCCGCTGAAGATCGCCAGCGATGCGTTAGTGTCAGAGAGATTGCCGAGCAATGCGCCGAGATCGGCGGTGCAGTTTGCGTTGCGGTTCGCGGTCGCGTTGATGCGTCCAGGTTCGCACGGATCGAGAAAGCCGTTGGCGAAGGCCGACAGCCGCGGACGGCCGGTCTCGTTCAGGTTCGGGGCGCGCACCGCGTGGCCATAATTGGCGCGAAGACGCAGGTCCCGAACCGGGGCCCAGTCGATGCCGGCATTATAGGCCCAGACGTTGCCGGTGGAGCCGTTATAGCTAGCGAAGCGGGCAGCCCCGCTGACTGTCAGCTCGTGGAAGAACGGCACATCGCGCAGGATTGGCAGCTGCAGCTCGCCGAACGCCTCCGTCACCGTGAACGGATCGGGCGCGAAAAGGGCGCCGACCACCGAGTTGGTGTTGGTGGGGCCGGCAGTTGAATCCAGGCCTTGCTGGGCGAAATCGTCGTAATCGTAGAACTGATCCTGACGGCGATATTCGCCACCGACCGCAAACCGGATCGGGCCACCCCACAGCTCGAACCATTCGCTCGTGTCGCCGGACATGAAGCCGCTGAGCACGAACTGCTCGATCCAGCCCTCGTTGGTGACCGGACGAACAAAATAGGCGACCGAAGCCGCATTCGTCGTACCCGCACCGAACGGATTGTAGGGTATGCAGGCCGCGATGTCGGCCGCGAGCCGCGCCGCCTGCGTCGGGTTGGTGCGCGCGCCGGTGCCGAAGCCGGGCCCGTCGAACACGACGGCCGCGGTCGGATCGAACTGCGAGCGGCACTGGATGGCACCGGTGACCGGATTGCGGCCGGCATCCATGGCGAGCACGAAGCGTTGCCTGTCATAGGCGCCGTTGATGAGCGTATCCTCTTCGAACCGGCCGTAATTGACCGAGACTTCGTAGGACCAATCATCGTTGAACGTGCCGCGCAGGCCGCCGACGATGCGGAACGTGTCGCGGCTGAAGGTCTCGTCGCGCAGACCCGCATCGAGCAGGTTCCGGCCGATATCGAAACGGCAGGTTCCGGCGGTGACCTGAGCGCTCGTGCAGTTGCCGGCCGCGTTCAGCGCCCGGCGTGCGTTCAGGCGCGCCTCGAAGCCCGATGCGAGGATGACGTTGGTCAGAGTCGTCCGGTCGGCCGGATTGAGATAGGGGTTGTCCAGCCGTGGCCGCTCGCGCTCATCGAACTGCGTCGTCTGGCCCTGGATGAAGGATGGGCCGGCGTTGCGCCCGAAGCCCTCGATGCGGGTGAACTTGGCCTCGAGGAACGCCTCGAACGCCTGGCTGAACTCATAACGGGCGAGCAGATTGACATTGAAGCGCTCGAGGAACGGCAGAATGCCAACCGTAATGGTCTCGCGGTTCGTCGCGCCGTTGCCGCCAAGGATGCCGCCGAACTGGCCTGTGCTGTACCGGGCGCCGGTCTGCTGAACCAAACGCCCGTCGGCGGTGAAGATGTAGGTGCAATTGTACGGCGGGCCGAGGCTGTTCGTCGCGCCATTGTTGGCCAATGTGCTGTTCCCGCACAACCCGCCTACGGTCGGCTGCGTGATCGGAATGAGGCCAAATGGATGGATCGTCGTCCCGCGGATGTCGCGCAGGAAGACACGGTCCGGGAACCCGTCGCTATTGTTCGGCAGACCGGCCGAATCGGCGTCGACAGTGCCGAGCGCGTTGACGGTCCGGTATTCCGGGATGTCCGAAGCGAAGATGCGCTCCTGACGGAAATATTCGCCGTGCAGGGTGATGTTGCCGCGGCCGTCGGCGAAATTGGTGCCGTACATCGCCGACACATATTGGTTGGCACCATAGCCTTCCTCGGCGATGCCCACCTGACCACGGACCTGAATGCCCTGGAAGTCGCGGCGGAGGATGAAGTTGACGACGCCCGCGATGGCGTCCGAACCGTAAATAGCCGAGTTGCCGCCGGTCACGACATCGACCCGCTCGACCAGGTCGTTCGGGATCGTGTTGACATCAACCGACAGGCCACCAACGGTGCCAGCGAGGTCCCCGCCGACATGCCGGCGGCCGTTGACCAGCACCAGGGTGCGGATGATGCCGAGACCGCGCAGATCGAGCAGGTTGAGGCCCGAAACGCCAATGCCGAGGCCCGGATTCGACTGGGTAAAGGTGCTGCGTAGCTGCGGCAGCTCATTCAGCGCATCGCCAATATTAGTGCTGCCCTGCTGGAAGAACTGGTCACCCTGAAGCGAGGTGATCGGAATGGTCGATTCGAGGTTGGGACGGCGTATGCGCGATCCGGTCACGGTGACCGCCTGCTCGGTATCGGCCGCGGTAGCGTCACTCTGCGCTGCAGCGGCGACATCGGTCACCGCGTCCTGCGCAAAAGCCGGCGCGGCGTAGCCGAGCGACAGGCTCAAGAGAGCCGCGGATCCCATCGCGCTCGTGCTGAGCAGCCCCAACTTCCTCATTCGATTCCCCCTTTTCAAGCGCGCCGTCTAAAGCCCATCAGCGACGCCAAGTGATTATAGTATGTCGCATACCATCCGAAAGCGCGCCGGTTTGCAATGCCCCCGCCGCACTTTTCGCGGGACCGTTGCCGCTGAGCCACAAATGTGGAGTACGTGGTCTCATTTCCCCTCCGTCATATTTATTTATCAAGAAGCCAAGTAGCTTGACGGGAGGTCGCTCTGGCCGAGATCGCGATTTTGCGGCTGGAACGATCGAAGACAGCGGTTCAGGCACATGGCTCCTAAGCCGCCGGCAGGTTTGACACCGCACCGGTCACAGAATAGTATGTTACATACCTCTTGAAGGACGCGAACATGAGGCAGGAGAGAATTCTCACTTCCGGTCGCGCCTATCGCCGGCCCGGGGGGATTCTTCCGGCGCTCGTCGCCGCCACACTTGGTACGCCGGCCCTCGCCCGGTTACCGCCGCGCGAGCAGGAGATTGCGACGATCGTTTATCTCAACACCAGCATCACGGCGACCGAGGTGCAGGAGGCGCTGTCCAGCGACATCACCAACCCGGCCGTTCGTTCCATGCTGAACCGGCTCGTGGCGAAAGGGGTGCTCCGGAGACGCAATGTTTCCGGGAAGTTTTTCTATTCGCCCGCGTTGTGCCTGCCGAGCATCCAGGAGCGCGCGCTCGAGCGCGTCGCCGACGATTTCTTCGGCGGCTCGCTGAGCGAGGCGGCGGATCGGTTGGTCAACCTGCTATCTCGCGCCGACCCGAATGCGTTGGGCGGCCTGTCGCGAAGAATCAGCGCAGCCGCCTCCTCGTCCACCAATACCGCGGCGGCTGCGGGGGCGCTCTCAGTCTAATGGAGCTCATGGCGGTGCTGTCAGTCTAATGCGAACTCGTCTCCACACGATGATGCTGGCAGGTCAGGCGGCGATCTGGCGCCAGTCCGCAAGCGCCGCGGTGCGGCGCTCCTTGTAGGTCTGGCGGTCGACGAGATGGCGTTCGAGATTGAAGTGATTGTGGACGTTGGCATGGACCGAGGCGAACTTCTGCAGCGTCTTCATTCGTCGGAACCAGAGCATCGCTCGCTCTCGTCGTCGGAATGAGAGGTGGCCGTTCTCGGCCCGGTTGTTCGCCCAGCGGCCGATCTCCTGCTTCTGGGCATTGCCGAGGTCGGTCATCGCGGCGCGATAGGAGCGCAGGCCGTCGGTGGTGATCGCCTCGGGTGAGCCATGGCGCTTCAGCGTCTTTTCATGAACCTGAGCGCTGCCGCTTTGTCTCTGGTCCTTGTGATGTAGCTCTCGAGGATCTCGCCCTCGTGATCAACGGCGCGCCAGAGGCAGATCATCTCGCCGTTGAGCTTCACGTACATCTCATCGAGATGCCATCGCCAGTGCCTGAACCCGCGCATCCGCGACACGCGCTGCCGACGGACCTCGGCGGCGAACAACGCGCCGAACCGGTTCCACCACATCCGCACCGTTTCGTGGCTAAGGTCGATACCGCGCTCGAACAGCAGGTCCTCCACGTTCCGTAGCGACAGCGGGAAGCGGACGTACATCATCACCACCAGGCGGATCACCTCAGGTGACGAGTTGAAGCAGCGGAACGGGCTGTGCGCCTTGCGGAGGCGAGGCATTTCCCTGCCCTACGCACCGCCGCCTAACGAGCGGTGCATTTGCTCTGACAGAGCCCAGTCCCCTATTCGATCGATCAACCCTACCTACCAGCCTGGCGCCGGCCGCGACCGAAGGCGCAATCCCACGGCCAAGGCGGCTGCAAACGCCAGGAGAGGGTGAAAGAAATAGATCCAGGCCCGGATCTGATAAGCGGGCTCGTTCACACGTTGCATCCTCCCGGCCAGGGCGTCCGCGGGCGCGAAGAGATCGGGCAGGAAAATAAGGCCGAACGTTGTCACGACCGACAGAGTCGATGCAATGGCGGCGGCCACACAAAGATAGAGAGCACGGTTCGTTATCTTGGTGTGGATGTCGAAGACGCTTTGACGTTGGCGGAGGGCACTGAAGTTTAGATCATACGTGCGTGGGCGGGTGGTTCACCCGCTCACGTCCACGATGAATGGAAAGCGGACATTTCTCTCCGTGGGCTGACTGCTCCAGGCGTCAAAACACCTAACCTAGATTAAGCTCGATATTCCAGCGATTTAAGGCGATGCTAACCGCCGTTCGATAAGGAGCCACTTTCGATCTGGCCTTGGATCGCGAGAGGGCGGGTAGTGCAGGATCAGCGTGAGGGCATCAGTGCCTTTCTTAGCACGGTACCTGAGGCGCTGCTGCGACCCGATCGTAAATCATCGCGCATTCCCGTCCAGTCAGTCGGCGCAATCCGCAAGCCAGGTGGATCGTCCGTTAAAGTGCAGATCCTCGACCTCTCGACCCATGGCTTTCGAGTTGAGACGCACCTGCATTTGTCGATCGGAGCAAGCGTGTGGGTCAGGTTGCCAGGTCTCGAATCCAAGCCTGCCAAAGTGGTATGGCAGCGCCAGGCGCAGCACGGCTGCGCCTTCGATGAGCCGCTCCACACCGCAGTCCTTGCTATGATCGTGCAGCAGGCAAGATAGGTGGCATTGGCGCCATCCCATCAGCACAAAACTGCGCATATCCTGCGCCCAAGGGAAGCGTGCCCGCCTTTGCTCAATGTCCGAGCCAAAGTGCTGTGCCTAACGCTGTTCGCCGTTGCGCCATGGCCGATGACTGCAATCGGCGGTCGAACCGATCTTATCTCTTGGGCCTTTTGCGTAGGAAGCTCGCTCCTGGCTTGCGTCCTCGTCTTCCGGTTACTCGAGCCGCTCCGGCGAGCCGCAAACGAAATCAGGCAGCTTTCGGCATCCGACCCTGGCGAGGTGGAGATCGATATGTCGCGAGACGATTTCGCCGTCATATCGGACGGTCTCGCCTATCTGCGACGACGTTTGGACTCTCTGCGTCACCGCTGGACCGGCCGCCATGGCCTCACGGCGCTCCCGGTTCGCGAGACTCTTCTCTTAGCCATGCAGCAAGATTTGGCGCAGTCATCGGTGAGCGCTTTGGTCGGGGCCATACGCTTCGCTGACCATGGCCGGCTGGGGGTGTTCGATCCGGACGCCGCTGAGGCCGCGCTGACAGCCTTCGCGGATCGCCTGGCCGCCGCGATTGCCCCGGGACGGGTGATGGCGCATGTTGATCGCGACAGCTTCGCGATCTGGTTTCCCGGACCGGACATCAGGGCCGCTCGCCTGGAACTTCAGGCCATTTGTTACGCCATGGGCGCCGAGATCGAAGCCGGCCCTTTGAGCGTCACCCCCGAGATTGAAGTCGGCACCGCGCTTTATCCCGACGACGCGCGGGACGCGACCGGTCTTCTCAACCATGCGCTAGTCTCGATCGCGAGGCCTGAGACGGACGCAGTCGATCACGAACTGCCGGGCCGCTCGGCGCATGTGGCCCGCGAGAGATTTGCACTTGAGCAGGATCTTCGCCACGCGATCGACCGTCAGCAGCTTGAGATGGCGTTTCAGCCGATTGTCGAGTTGTCACGCGGGCTCATCGGCGCCGAGGCGCTGCTGCGCTGGCAGCATCCGGAGATGGGCAACATATCGCCTGCCCGGTTCATTCCGATCTTGGAGGACGCCAATCTGATCGGCGAGATCGGGCGTTGGACGTTGAACGCCGCCTGCCGTGAGGCGCGCCGCTGGCAGCAACACGGGCTTTCGGGTCTGCGCGTGGCGGTGAATCTTTCAGCGGCTCAGCTTCGTGACCAAAATCTCAATCCGATGATCCAGCGCACGCTGGAGCGGCATCGCCTTTCGCCTCGCGCACTGGAACTGGAGTTGACGGAAACCGTGGCGGCGCGCGATTCAGCGCGGACCCTTGCCTTGTTCACGGAACTTCGTGGGCTGGGCGTCTCTATCGCGATCGACGATTTCGGTAGCGGCTATTCCAGCCTCAGCTATCTCAAGAACCTCCCCTTCGACAAGTTGAAGATCGACCGCGAGTTTGTGGTCGACATCCATACGCGCAAGGATAGCCAAGCAATCTGCCGCAGCTTAGTCGAACTTGCCCAGGGACTTGGGCTTAGGATTCTCGCCGAAGGGGTGGAGAGCTGGGACGAGGTGGAGACGCTCGAGCGGATCGGCTGCCGAACGTTTCAAGGATTTCTTTTTTCCGAACCCGTTGATCCGGATCAATTCATCGGACTTGCAGTTGATCCAGAGTGGCGAAGCTCCATCCTCAGCCCGCCCTACCGGACGGCTGAGCTGCCCGGAAAGATGTCGGCATGAACAAGAACCGATACGCAAGAAAGCCCTCGCCGGGGCGCGCGCTCGCTATCTGCGCTCTCGCCGTCGCACTGGCGGGCTGCAGCACAGTGCAAAGGGCGGCGGGCTCGCGCGCAACGCCCGAACCCCAGCAGGGCCCCGACAGAAGAAGCCAGCAATTGGTTCAGCAGGCGATCGCCGATCTCAATCGCGGCGATCCCGTCGCCGCTCGCCGCCGGCTGATGACCGCTCTCCAGCGCCAGCCAAACGACGCCGTCGCTCGGCAATTCATCACTCAGATCGATACTGACCCAGTACAGTTGCTGGGCCGTGAGAACTACAGCTACACACTGCGGGACGGAGAAACCCTCTCGATGGTGGCGGGTCGGTTGCTCAGCAATCCGCTCATGTTCTTTGCGCTGGCCCGATATAACAATATCACGGTTCCAACCTCGGTGACGCCAGGCCAAACGATCCTGATCCCCGGCCACCGACCGGCTCCGCCAGCGCCTCCGCCAGCGCCTCGCCAGCCACCGCGCGCCACGCCCCCAGCGGCTTCGCAGCCGCGTCCAAGTGCTCCTGCTGCTGCCCAGCCGCCGGCGCAGCGGCCTGCCAACCCCGCCGCGGCAGCGCGATTGAGGGGCCAGGGTCTCGCGGCCATGAGCGCGGGCGCTATTAACAGGGCGGTCGCGCTGCTCCGGCAGGCACTGTCCCTGGATCCCAACAACGCTCTGATCAGGAATGATCTGGCGCGGGCGCTGCGCATCCAGGGAACGGTTCGGGCGCGCTGACAAGCGCTTGAACACTATGCTTTAACACAGTTGCTTTAGGGCGGCTCGATCTCCGCATCGGGCATTGGGAGAGCGTGGGTTGGAAGCCGTCGGTCGTTACCTCATCGAACGCCGGATCGGCGAAGGAGCGATGGCTGATGTCTATCGCGCCCATGATCCGACCATAGACCGCGTCGTCGCGATCAAGGTCCTGAAACCCCAACTGCGTTCCGATGTCGGCCTCGTCGCCCGGTTCCTGCGCGAAGCGCGAGCGGCTGGCGCGCTCTCTCACCCGAATATCGTTACGATCTACGACGTTGGCGAAGTCGATGGCATCCCATTCATGGCAATGGAGCTACTCGACGGCGCGTCGCTCGACGAGCATCTGCGCGACCACGGACGCATGGGCTTCGAGGCGGTTGTCCGGATCGGCCGGCAGATCGCCGGCGCTCTCGAATATGCGCATGGCCTCGGAGTCGTTCATCGCGACATCAAGCCCTCCAATATCATGCTTTGCGGCAACGGCCGGATCGCGAAGATCCTCGATTTCGGAATCGCGCGGATGATGGAGGCCGACCGTCGCGCGGGCGAAACCGCCGTCCGTACCCAATTTGGCCAAGTCGTCGGCACACCCCGCTATATGAGTCCCGAACAAGCCTTCGGACTGGAGCTGGACCACCGCTCGGATCTCTTCTCCTTGGGGGTCGTGCTTTACGAGCTGATCACCGGCCAGACGGCATTTGCTGGCACTAGCGTCGCCACCCTTGCGCTGCAGATCACGCAACGTGATCCCGAGCCGCTGAGCCGCGTCGTTCCCGACTGCCCACGGGGCCTCAGCCATATCATCCAGAAACTCCTGGCGAAGCAGCCGGACAAGCGCTTTTCAAGCGGAGGTGAGGTCGCCGATGCGCTGCGCCGCGAGCAGGAAGCTTTTTCCGCGTCGCGCGATGGCAGCCGCGGCTTGCCGCTGCAGGCGCGCTTGATGCTGGTGATGGGCTCGGTGATGGCCGTCGCGCTGGCTCTTAGCATCTGGACGGTGCTGAGCAGGCAATATGCGGCGATGGAACGCATGGCCGTGACTTCAGGTATCGCGATGACCCGCTTCGTCGAGAACAATGTCGCGCTGCGCGCGGCCGAAAACGCCGGACTGCCGCGCGCGGAACAGGATTGGGCGCCGGTGCAGGCCTTCATTTCCGGTGCCGCACAGGATTCCGGGCTACGCCGGATCGTCGTGGTTGATGCTACAGGCGCGGTTCGTGGCGCCAGTGACGAGGGGCTCGTCGCCAGCCGCTATGCCGCCGCGTCCGGCGAGCCGGTCGTCGAGGAAGACGGCGAGCAGCGCGTCACGTGGACGGACGACGGCGATCTCCGCTTCGTTCGAACCGTCCGCTATGCCGGCCGGCCGTTCGGCACCGTCGACATCGTTATCGACAGCGCGGAACTGGAAGGCGCAGCCAGCAATTCGCGGAACCTGCTGATTGCTCTGGGGTTGGCCCTGATCGCCGTCGTGCTCGCGCTCGCCTACGCAATTGGCCGCTCGATCGCCAAGCCCGTTGCCAGGTTGCGTCGCGCCCTGGCCGACTCCGCCGCCGGCAATCGCAGCTTCCGAATCTCCCATAAACGCACGGACAGCTTCGGGGCGCTTTTCGATGCGTTCAACGATCTCGCTGAAAAACTCGATGGTCAGACCGGGGACATCGGGGGCCGGTCGGCGGCTCTCGAGGAGACCCGCGTAGCACCGCCATTGATCGACGCGGAGCTCGACGAGCGACTGCGGCGGAGAGCGTGATGTTTCTACTCCGCCTGTATCTCGAAAAGGACCCTGTCCAGCCGCTGGCCGCGCACATGCTGCGCGAGGGCGTGACGATTATCGGCCGAGACCCTTGCGCAGACTGGGCGATCCTCGATCCCGATTGCGAGGTCTCCCGACAGCATATCGAGCTGTCCTGCTCGAAGGGCAGGCTGCAACTCCGGCCGTTGGGTAGCAATGGCGTCTTCCGCAGCGAAACGGGCGAGCGAGTTCCGGACGGCGAAGGTACCTTGATCGGCCTCGGCGATGCCGTGACGTTCGGCAAATACCGGATAGTGGTCGACTCACCCGCATTTTCGACCCGCTCAGGCGCATCGTTCGAAGGGACCATCGCGTTCGCGCCCCCTTTCGGCGACCAGCGCATTCCGGCCGGCTGGGTCGATGAGGGCGAAGGATTTTCTGCCACGGATGAAGCGTCACTCCTCGAAGCGTTCTGCGAAGGCGCGCACCTCGATGTCGCCGCTTTGTCCGACGACGACCCCAAGGAAATCCTGCGCCGCGCCGGAGCGATTTACCGGGAAATGGTGTTGGGCCTTGGCGACTTGGTAAGTGAGCGCAGCACGGCCAAGCTTAGCCTCAGCCTCGACCGCACGACCATCGGATCGGAGGGCAACAATCCATTCAAATGGGCGCCGACGAGAAAGCTGGCGAGCGATCTTCTGCTAGGCAAAGGCGAGGGCTTCCTCGCCGGGCCGGAGGCGATCCGAACCTCATTCGAGGATGTGAAGCAGCATATGCTGGGGACGCTGGCGGGCTTCTCCGCGGCGCTGCGAGCCGCAGTTCGATTAGTCAGCCCGGCAACGATTGAGAAAAAGACGACCAAACGCGGCGGACTGTTGCAAAGCCGCGCCGCCACATTGTGGGAGGAATATCAGGTCGCTTATCACGACCTGGAGCGGCAGGTCGTCGAACGCAGATCGGGGCCGGTGTCGGATGCGTTTTTCTCGGAATACGCCAAAGCGGAGCCGGAGCGACGCGAGGCACCACCTCGGCGAGCCGATATCTAAGGCATTGATTCGCGCATGCGATCCTTCCTCGCTGACATCCGGAGAAGCAGAGGAACGGAGTGCTACGCCAACGGTTGATGGCGGGCAGTGGCGCAGTGCCGCCGCCAACATCGAGAGGAACGGTCATGGGCGAGTTCGAGAAAGACCAGGGCGGCAAGCCGGGTTTCGAGAAGGAGCAGCAGCAGAGCAACTATTCGAAAGGCAAGCCGGGCGCCGACGAGCAACAGCAAGGCGGCGGCAAGGACGACGGCGGCAAGCCCGGCTACGACAAGGGCGGCGAGCAATAATTCTCCGCATCACCGATCTCATGGAGAGCCGTGTTCCAGCGAACGCGGCTCTTCGCATATGCGAGAGGTCCACCGCGCGACGCACGCGTTGCGTTCGCTGCAGGCCGTGTATCAGCAATCAGCGGCCATTCCGCTATCAACCAACTACGGCCGGTCATTCAGAAGCGCGCTGCTGATTGCGTTGCGGATTTGCTCGATCGTGAAGGGCTTGGTTAGGACAATGGTCTCCGCCAGCTCGGGAATGACCGCGGGGCGTTCGGCGTAGCCGCTCACGATGATGCCGGGAATATCTGGCCGGATGCGCTTCGCCTGCTTCAGGATTTCATCGCCGGAAATGACCGGCATCGCATAGTCGGTGACGATGAAGTCATAATCGGCGCAGCGCTTCAGCCGTTTGAGCGCAGCGGCGCCGTCGCCATGCGCATCGACCTTGTGGCCCAGATCGCGCAGCATCGCCGCGGTCGTCTCCCGCACGGCTTCATGATCGTCGACCAACAGGATATTGAGAGGAACGTCCGGGCCGTTGGCGACCGGCAGCTCCGCGGGCGATTGCGATCGGTCGGTTCCCCGAGCCTGCGGGAGCCAGACGTCGATGCGGGTGCCTTCGCCCTGCTCGCTCTGGATGTCGATCGTGCCGCCGGACTGTCGCGCGAAACCGTAGACCATCGACAGGCCAAGGCCGGTTCCCTTGCCTACATCCTTGGTCGTGAAGAATGGCTCGGTGACCTTCGCCAGCATCTCCGGCGCAATGCCACTGCCGCGATCCGCGACGGTAATGACGACATAGTCCCCCGCCTCGATCCCGAGCGCATTGCGTGGGGGCGCCTCCCTGTTGCCGATCTCGAAGGTGATGAGCCCGCCCTGCGGCATGGCGTCGCGCGCGTTGATGGCGAGATTCATGAGGGCCAGCTCGAGCTGCGTCGGATCGGCATAAGCTGGCCAGACATCATCGGCGATGCGCCATTCGATTTCGACCAGCCCGCCCAGCGTATGGGACAGGATTTCGGTGAGGGACGTCGAAAGCGCGGACAGGTCGATGTCGCCCGGCCGAAGCTGCTGCCGCCGGGAGAAAGCGAGCAGGCGGCTGACCAGCTCAGAGCCCTGCTCGGCCGCGCGCCTGGTCATGCTGAGGATCTTGCCCTGCTCTTCCTTCAGCGGCAGCCGGCGCTCGATCAGGGCCAGTCCGCCCAGCACCGCCGCTAGCAGGTTGTTGAAATCATGGGCGATGCCGCCGGTCAGCTTCCCGATCGCGTCCATCTTCTGTGCATGGAGCAGCTGGTGCTCCAGTTCCTTGCGCTCGGTCACATCCAACAAGGTGCCTGCATATTGGCGCCGGGCGCCGGTTCCGCCCGGCTGTCGGACGGCTTGGTCGAGGAAATGCTTGTATTCGCCGTCGGCGCACTGCCAGCGATACTCGATCGCCATCGCGCCGGAAACCGCGCGTTCGGCAACCGCGGCGATGACGCGCTCGCGGTCATCCGGATGCAATCGGTCGGCCCACAACGTTGGCGCACGCATCACCTCCTCGAACTCGAAGCCGGTCACACCCCGGAAATTGCCGCCGACGAATTGGGGCACACGCGGCGAGCGGTCGCCCGATTCGAGATAGAAGACGATCGGCAGCGACTGGATGATCGCCGCTTGCCGCTGCTCGGCGAGGCGAAGCTCCTGCTCGACGCGCAACCGCTCCGCATTCGCCCTGAGATTCGCGTCGAGCAGCGCCTGCTCGTGCTCGGCCTTGCGCTGGACCTCGCGCGTCATCGTGAACAGGTCGACGAAAACCGCGACCTTGGACCTGAGCACCACGGATTCGACCGGCTTAAACACATAATCGACCGCGCCCATCGCGTAGCCGCGCAGCAAATGCTCCTTCTCCTTGTTCACCGCCGAGAGGAAGACGATCGGTACGCGCCGCGTCTGCTCGCGGCCGCGGATGATCTGCGCCGTCTCGTAGCCGTCCATGCCGGGCATGAAGACGTCGAGCAGAATGACGGCGAATTCCTCACGCAGCAGGTGGCGGAGCGCCTCCTCGCCCGAGGAGGCCGTTTCGATGTCGGCGATGTCTTCCAGCACGGTGCGGATCGCGAGCAAATTATGCTCGTCGTCGTCGACGATCAGCACGCGCGCGGGGGCAGCGTGGGCCGGCGCGGCATCTGCCGCCGCTTGCTCCGTCGATTGATCCACTATCAGTCGCGCAGCTGGTATTTTGATCGGCGTTGCGCTCATTCTGCGGCCTGCTCCGCGACCAGCACAGGCCCGGCCTTGTCGTTGATCCAAACCCGGAGCAGAGCCAGAAGCAACTCGATGTCGACCGGCTTGGCGATATAGTCGGACGCCCCCGCGTCGAGGCATTTCTGGCGGTCGCCCTTCATCGCCTTGGCGGTGACGGCGATGAGCGGAACGTTCGCCAGCTCGGGCTTGGCCCTGATCTGGCGCATCGTCTCGTAACCGTCCATCTCGGGCATCATGATATCGATCAGCGCCGCGTCGATGCCGGGCGTCTGCTCGAGGATGAGAATGCCGTCCTGGCCGCGCTCGGCATGCATCACCTCGACATTGTAATTTTCGAGAACGCTGGTGAGCGAATAAATATTGCGGATGTCGTCATCGACGATGAGCACCTTGGCGCCTTCCAGCTCCGGGACGCGCTGCGCGATCTGCGACGTTGAATCCTGGGCCCTTTCACGACCGGACCGCTTTTTCCTGGCCGCTTTGGGCTGCTTGGCGATCTTCCCGAAGAGGCGCTGGAGATCCTCGTGCGCGGCCGGCTTGCCGGTGATCTCCATGGCTCCGAGCTTGGTTGCCGCGTCGGCTCCTTCGGCGCCCGAAATGACATGGATCGGGATGCGGCCGGTGACCGGATCGTGCTTCAGCAGGTCGAGCAGAACGAAGCCGTTGATGTCGTCGAGCCCCAGATCGAGCGTGATCGCATTGGGTTGCAGCTTGCGGGCGAGCGCCAGCGTGCCGGCGCCCGTCGTCGAGACAACCCCCTTGAGGCCCGCCGCTCGGGCAAGGTCGAGCAGGATCGAGGCGAAGGTGACATCGTCCTCGACGATGAGCACGAACGGATCTGAGCCGACGTCATCTCGGTCGTCGCTGACGTCCAGCGTGCCCGGCAGGGCCGAGGGGACCGCGGCGCCGCTATTCTCATAGCGCGCCGTACTCGCGCCCTGCGGCGCCGAGATGGCCGCGGCGGCGAGCGGAACGAACAGGGTGAAGGTCGACCCCTTGCCGGGCTTCGAGCGCACCTGCAGCTCGCCGCCGAGCAGGCGGGCGATCTCGCGACTGATCGAAAGGCCGAGGCCGGTGCCGCCGAACCGGCGGCTGGTCGTCGCGTCGGCCTGCTGGAACGCCTCGAAGATCAGCTTCTGCTTGTCCTCAGGGATGCCGATGCCGGTGTCGGTCACCGCAATCTCGATCACCTGATCGACGTTTCGAAGCACCGGGTGGTTCGTACTCCAGCCCTGATCGACGGCGCGGACCGACAAGGTGACGCTGCCCTGCGGCGTGAACTTGAAGGCGTTGGAAAGCAGGTTGAGGACCACCTGCTGCAGCCTTTTCTCGTCGGTGCGGATCGCGTCGGGCAAATTCTCGTCGAACAGCACCTGGAACTGCAATCCCTTGTCGGCCGCGAGCTGCCGAAAGGTCCGTTCCATATGCTGCCTGAGGCTGGCCAGCGGCATGTCGCCGGTCTCGATAGAGATAGTGCCGGACTCGATCTTTGACAGATCGAGGATGTCGTTGATCAGGCTGAGCAGGTCCGAGCCGGCGGAATGGATGGTGCGCGCAAACTCGGTCTGCTTGTCGTTGAGATTGCCGTGCGGATTGTCGGCGAGGAGCTTGGACAGGATCAGCAGCGAATTGAGCGGAGTCCGCAGCTCGTGGCTCATATTGGCGAGGAACTCGGACTTGTATTTCGAGGTCAAAGCGAGCTGCTCGGCTTTCTCCTCGATCGCACGCCGCGCCATGTCGATTTCGAGATTCTTCTCCTCGACCTGCCTCTTCTCGTTCTCGAGCAGCTGCGCCTTCTCCTGCAGCTCCTCATTGGTGTTGTGCAGCTCCTCCTGCTTGGTGGTCAGCTCGGTTTGGCGGGCTTGCAGCTCCTGGGTGAGCAGCTGGGACTGCGAAAGCAGGCCCTCGGTCCTCATCGTCGCGGCGATCGTGTTGAGCACGATGCCGATCGATTCCATCAGCTGGTTGAGGAAATTGTGGTGGGTTTCGTTGAACTCGCCGAATGAGGCGAGCTCGATCACCGCCTTCACATCGTCCTCGAACAAAGCCGGCAGGATGGCGATGTTGGCCGGCGACGACTGGCCGAGACCGGAGCCGATCTGGATGAAGTCGCCCGGGACGTTGTCGAGAAGGATAGGTCGCTTGTCGGCGGCGGCCTGTCCGACCAAGCCTTCGCGCAGGTTGAACTCGCGCTTCAACGCGTCGTGGCTCTCGGCGCCGTAGCTCGCGACGAGATCGAGCCGGGTCTCTTCTTCGTCGCGCTTGGCGACGTAGAACACGCCATATTGCGCATTCACCAGCGGCGCGAGCTCGGACATGATCAGGTTCGAGACGGTCGCGAGGTCGCGCTCGCCCTGGAGCATGCGCGAGAAGCGGGCGAGGTTGGTCTTGAGCCAGTCCTGCTCCGCATTCTTGAGCGTCTGCTCCTTCAGGTTGCGGATCATCTCGTTGATATTGTCCTTGAGCGCGGCCATCTCGCCCGACGCCTCGACCGCGATCGAGCGGGTGAGGTCGCCCTTGGTCACCGCAGTGGCCACCTCGGCGATCGAGCGCACCTGATTGGTCAGGTTCGCGGCGAGTTCGTTGACGTTGTCGGTGAGGTCTCGCCACAGGCCGGCGGCGCCCGGCACGCGCGCCTGGCCGCCCAGCTTGCCCTCGATGCCGACCTCGCGGGCCATGTTGGTGACTTGGTCGCCGAAGGCCGAGAGGGTATCGATCATGAAGTTGATCGTCTCGGCGAGCGCCGCGATCTCGCCCTTGGCGTCGACGGTCAGTTTGCGCTTGAGGTTACCCTGCGCCACCGCGGTCACGACGTCGGCGATGCCGCGGACCTGGTTGGTCAGGTTGGTCGCCATCAGGTTCACGTTGTCGGTGAGATCCTTCCACGTTCCGCCCACGCCCGGCACCTGCGCCTGGCCGCCGAGCTTGCCCTCGGTGCCCACCTCGCGGGCGACGCGCGTCACCTCGGAAGCGAACGAATTGAGCTGGTCGACCATCACGTTGATGGTGTTCTTGAGCTCGAGGATCTCGCCCTTCACGTCGACGGTGATCTTCTTGGAAAGGTCGCCTCTCGCCACCGCGGTCGTCACCTCGGCGATGTTGCGGACCTGGCCGGTCAGATTCTCGGCCATCGAATTGACGTTGTCGGTCAGATCCTTCCAGGTGCCGGCGACACCGCGCACCTGCGCCTGGCCGCCGAGCTTGCCCTCGGTGCCGACCTCGCGCGCGACGCGGGTCACCTCGGAGGCGAACGAGTTGAGCTGATCGACCATCGTGTTGATGGTCTGCTTGAGCTCCAAGATTTCGCCCTTCACGTCGACGGTGATCTTCTTGGAAAGATCGCCCGACGCGACGGCGGTCGTCACTTCGGCGATGTTGCGGACCTGGCCGGTCAGGTTCGCCGCCATCGCGTTCACATTGTCCGTGAGATCCTTCCAGGTGCCGCCGACACCTTCGACCTGCGCCTGGCCGCCGAGCTTGCCTTCCGAGCCGACCTCGCGGGCGACGCGGGTCACTTCAGAGGCGAATGAATTGAGCTGGTCCACCATCACGTTGATGGTTTCCTTGAGCTCGAGGATCTCGCCCTTCACCTCGACGGTGATCTTCTTGGAAAGGTCGCCCGACGCGACGGCGGTCGTCACTTCGGCGATGTTGCGGACCTGGCCGGTTAGATTGCCGGCCATCAGGTTCACATTGTCGGTGAGATCCTTCCAGGTGCCGCCGACGCCTTCCACCTGCGCCTGGCCGCCGAGCTTGCCTTCCGAGCCGACCTCGCGGGCGACGCGGGTCACCTCGCTCGCGAAGGCGTTGAGCTGATCGACCATCACGTTGATGGTGTTCTTGAGCTCGAGGATCTCACCCTTCACGTCGACGGTGATCTTCTTGGACAAGTCGCCGCGCGCCACGGCCGTGGTCACGTCGGCAATGTTGCGGACCTGGCCAGTGAGGTTCGCCGCCATCAGGTTCACATTGTCGGTCAGATCCGCCCAGGTGCCGGCGACGCCCTCCACCTGCGCTTGGCCACCGAGCTTGCCCTCGGTGCCGACCTCGCGGGCGACGCGGGTCACCTCCGAGGCGAAGGCGTTGAGCTGGTCCACCATGACGTTGATGGTGTCCTTGAGCTCCAGAATCTCGCCCTTCACGTCGACGGTGATCTTCTTCGAAAGGTCGCCGCGCGCCACAGCCGTGGTGACCTCGGCGATGTTGCGGACCTGGCCGGTGAGGTTGTCGGCCATCAAATTGACGTTGTCGGTGAGATCCTTCCAGGTGCCGCCGACGCCCGGCACCTGCGCCTGGCCGCCGAGCTTGCCCTCGGTGCCGACCTCGCGGGCGACGCGCGTCACCTCGCTGGCGAAGGCGTTGAGCTGATCGACCATCACGTTGATCGTGTTCTTGAGCTCGAGGATTTCGCCCTTCACGTCGACGGTGATCTTTTTCGAAAGGTCGCCGCGCGCCACGGCGGTGGTCACATCCGCGATATTGCGCACCTGGCCGGTGAGGTTCGCCGCCATCAGGTTCACATTGTCGGTGAGGTCGGCCCAGGTGCCTGCCACCCCTGGCACCTGCGCCTGACCGCCGAGCTTGCCTTCGGTGCCGACCTCGCGGGCGACGCGGGTCACCTCCGAAGCGAACGAATTGAGCTGGTCCACCATGACGTTGATGGTGTTCTTGAGCTCGAGAATCTCGCCCTTCACCTCGACGGTGATCTTCTTGGACAAATCGCCCGAGGCGACCGCGGTCGTCACCTCGGCGATGTTGCGCACCTGGCTGGTCAGGTTTTCCGCCATCAGGTTCACATTGTCGGTGAGGTCCTTCCAGGTGCCAGCGACGCCGCGCACCTGCGCCTGGCCGCCGAGCTTTCCTTCGGTGCCGACCTCGCGGGCGACGCGGGTCACCTCCGAGGCGAAGGAAGCGAGCTGCTCCACCATCGTGTTGACGATCTTGCCGATGCGCAGGAATTCGCCGCGCAGCGGCCGGCCGTCGATCTCGACCGTCATGGCCTGCGACAGGTCGCCCTTTGCCACCGCCCCGATCACCCGCGCCACCTCGGCCGTCGGTTGCGCCATGTCCTCGATAAGGTCGTTGATCGACCTGAGCTTCGCTTCCCAACCGCCGGTGGCGCCGCGCACCCGGCCGCGCTGGCTGATCTTGCCTTCCTTGCCGACGACGATGGACAGGCGTTCGAACTCGCTGGTCAGCGCGCCTTCCAGCGTGACGACCTCGTTGAACGTCCGCGCGATCTCGCCATCGAGACCGGTCAAATCCTCGGACAATCGGACGGAGAAGTCGCCGCGACGCAGGCTACGGAGCGCGCCGAGCAGCTCCCGGCGGTCGAGGAAATCCCCTTCGGAAAGATCGTTCACTCATCGCTCCTTCGTGCGGCCCCCCCGCTCGAATTTCGATGGTCGACTCCCCTTGCGACGCGATCCTAGCAACAAGTTGATGAACAAAACCCAAAAAACATGCGGGCGCAAGCGCCACCGCCGCCGGGATAATCGCGGCCGCGGCAGGTCCATTATCATTTGCGGCCGAGCATGCCGGCCGCGCCTGGCTGTTCACGCTTGGGCGTCGGCGCGGCGAAACTCCGGGTGGAACGCGGGTCGCTGAGATCGGGCCAGTACCCATTGTGCCGGCGCGCGAATATCTGCTCCGCGTCAATCGCGCGGGCGGACCGCCGGGTGCAATGACGCCCATTCACTCGCACGCCGGTTCAGAAGCGTTCTTGGTGCTGGCTGGCCAGCTCACCCAGCGCACGTCACATGGCGTGGCTCGCGTCGAGTCAGGAGAGGCGATGAATGGCCATGGGGCGGACCTGGCAATGCAATTGACAAGCAGTGGCAACACCAGCCTCGATCAACTCGTTCTGTTCGTGGTCGACGCGAACCGACCATTCTCGTCGCCCGCTACGCTCGAGTGAAACGGTCGCCGAGAGTCACTTTGGGTGGAAAGCGGTCATGCCGCTTGGCCCCCGCGCCGCGTCGTTTCAACCAGCTCACGCATTTCCGCGCAGGTCAGGAGCGCTCAATCCCGTCCAATTCCTCGTTTGAATCAAGCAGGCTTGTTGCTGTAATCTCCACAGCTATGGTGGGCCGGCTTATCGAGAGCACACTGAGGCCCCGCCACTTCCCCCGCCCGGACGGCGGGTGTCTTTGATTCCGGCTTCTCCACCGTGTAGCTTGGCTGCCGTCTTCCTGCTCTCGGTACCAATGGTTGAGGGAAGCTCGTTTCCGCCACCCCGGCTTAAGAGCCATCCCCTACCAAAACAAATGGCGCCCAATAGAATGGATGCGCCCAGCTGGTCCGGTCGGTGTCATGCGACGCGTCCATCCGTATTTCGTGCATCGCCCGGCGGAACGCCTCGGCGCGGTTCAAGCCGCCCCGTTCGAGCTCCAGGGTGCGCACCGTGAGCACCGGCGCCACGGCATCGCTTACTGGCCAGTGCGAGGCGAGCAGGTTGCGCGCTCCGGCATAGAGGAATGAACGGGCCAGACTGCCCAACCCTTGCGAGCCGCGATCGCTGGTCGCGGTATTGCATGCCGACAAGACGACCCAATCCGCGTCGAGACGGAGCCCCGCCACCTCGGAGGCGGCGAGAAAGCCGTCATCGTCCTGGCTCGCGGCGGCGGGCGGGCTCAGCACCAGCCCCGCCTCAGTCACCCCCGCCGCTTCACCCGCAACCAGGCCATGAGTGGCGAAGGCCAGGACCCGAGCGCGCGTCAGGTCGGTGCCCCGCACCAGCCTCTCGGTTGCCCGCTCGCCGAGAAAGAGCGACTCTGGTCCCGCGCCAAGGGCTGACCCCATCCGCTCCAGCTCCGCCGCGGTGCCTGGTAGGCGGGCGAGGCTTCGTAACACGCGAACATTGACGCTCCCGGATCGGCTCGACGCGAAGCCGCGGCTCACCGCCTGACCGGAAAGCACGGGGTCGCCGAAGCCGATAAAGCTCGCCCGGCGGCGAGACGGCCGTGGCGCCCGCCGCAGGGTTGCGAGCGACTGGAGGGAAGGGACATGGATCAGGCCGAAGTCATCTCCGAACCATCGCGTAGCGCGTAGCGCGGCCGGGTCGCCATCGTCCCCGTCTGGCGATGCGGAGACGAGCACGGAGAAAGGCAAGGCCGACAGCGGACCGCCCGCGGCGACATAGATTCGCGTCTTGCCCGTTAGCGCTGTCGCGATCGGACCGACGAGCTGCTGGTAGAGATCGTGAGCAGCGGTGCGATCGAAGCGTTGCCGTCCACTGTCACCGTCAGGCCGGCGAAGCCGGGCCAGCTCGGCTTCGCTGGCCTCGACGCGCGCACCCAAGTCCCAACGCAGCCGCCGCACGGCTTCGCCGATCCGATCCGCCGTCCAGTCCGATCGGTGCCATGTGGCGCCCATTTGCGTGACGGCGACGACATGGGTTCCGAACCTGCCCGGAACGGCGAGCAGCATCGCCTCGTTCGCTGCTAACAGGGCTTGAGCGGCGGGAATATCGATCGGCGTAGGCGCGATCAGCGCAAAATATTCCGGCGCGTCTATCCGCAGCCTCGCGTCAACCGCTTCGATGCGTGCCTGAACAGCGTCGAGACGGGTACGAACATCCGATGGACTTGGCCCGCCTTGGCCTTCGGAGGCGCCGAAGCTCGCAGCCAGATCTCCGTCCAGCCTTGACCATTGCTCCTCGAGCCGCCGTCGCTCGGCCATGGCTTCCGGCAACGCCGGATCGCGGCCGCCGACGAAACGACGCGCCGCCTGCTCGGCGACCGCACGGTCCGCTGCGCCGCTGATCGCCTCCTGCAGCGCCTCGAAACTCGCAGCCGTCAGCGCCTCCCGCTGCGCCGGATCGCGGACGCTGGTGGTCCATGCAGCATCGGCGAACAGAGTGAAGCTTGCTGCCGCGAGCGTTCCTTCCCGCTCTCGGCGGCTGCGCGAGTCCTGACCTGCATCATCGACATCGCGACGTTGCCTCGTGCCTTCCAAAAGGCGTCGCGCGGGCGCCATAACATCGGCTTCGGCTGGTTGCTCGAGCATCGCCTGCACATAGTAAGCGGCCGATGACAGGGAGAGCGGCTGGGCGGGGCCGAGAACGCGTTGGCGAACTTCATAGGCGCGCCGGAACAGCGGCAGCGCCTCGGCATAACGGCCCTGGCCGCGGAGCGATTGGGCGAACTCACGAGCGGCCGCGAGCGTGCGAGGATGATCCGCGCCGTCCGCTCGCTCGCTGGTCTCAAATGCGCGGCGCGCTAACGGCTCGGCCTCGGCCAGCCGATTCTGAATCCGGTACAGCTCGGCGAGACCGATCAGGGCATCTACTGTCGAACGATGTTCGGCGCCGAGCGCTCGCTCCCGGCTGTCGAGTACTCGGCGAAACAGCGGCTCCGCCTCGGCATGGCGGCCTTGCGAAATGTAGTTGTAAGCGAGGTTGCTCGCTACGGTCAGCGTGGCGGGATGACCCGGCCCGACCCGGCGTTCGCATGCTTGCAGCGCAATCAGGAATAGCCGCTCCGCCTCCGGGAGGCGGCGCTGCCGATCGTAGAGGCTGGCCAGCGCATTCAGTGAGCCCAGCGTGTGCGGGTGTTCGGGCCCCAGAAGTCGAGTGCGAGCGTCTAGTGCGCGCCCATGGAGCCGCTCCGCCTCGCGCAGCTGGCCGAGGCGCTCCTGAATGAGTGCAAGCCGCGTAATCGTCGCAAGGGTTGCGGGGTGGTCGCCGCCCAGCTCACGTTCCCGAATGGCCAAGGCCCTGCTGAGCGCCTCTTCGGCCTCGATCAATCGCCCGGTCATGGCCGAGCCCTGTGCCTGCGCCATGAGGCGTGTCGCTTCGACATCGGGCAGGTCTCCGGCTTGTTGAGCAGCAGCCGGCGCGCACACAATGAACGACACCGCGATTGCTAGCGCCAGTGTGTACTGGGACGATGGGACAGACCGCCGCTGCCTCACGGCGGGTCTCAAACTGGTTTTTCCTCAACTGCCGTCAATCAAACCCTCCTGGCCATGGCGATCGGATTGCAGAGCCGCTCTGAGAATTTCGCGCCACACTACCTGATTTGCGTGCTTAGCCGAACTCCTCTCCAACGTCCGCAATGGGTGGAAAGCGGACCTTATCGCCGCCAAGGTGCGGGCGCCGTCGCAGGCCGCCAGCAGGGTTCCAGCGCTTCGGCAAACCTGACCGCCCAGGGTGCTGGCGAGCCCTCCGCGATGTAACCGCTATAAGTCGCGCGGCGCGCGAACGTCCGGAAGGTGACCTCTATATTGTCAGCATGGAGGACGATGTTTGGAAATTCGCCCGGTCTGCGCGCGTAGGTCTGTCTGGCGACCCATTCGATCTCACCTGCTGACCGCAGAACGGCATCGGCCGCTGGGCATTGGTCGAGGTCGCTTTCCATCCATTCAAGACCTGCCCGATCGAGCGCCGCATTGATTGGAACGTTGCCTCGGCCCGCGAGACGCTGGATCAGGAAGCTGCCGCGCTGTCGGGGCCGGACCATGTCGGGAGTTGCCGGCGCGCGAACCATCCGGACGCGCCGCTCGAAACATCTTTGTCCGCGCACAGGCGTTGCGAAGCAGCCCTCCCGGACCGCGATGGAATAAACCGGCCATCCGCGATCGTCGCCGGTATAGATGATCGTCAGCTTGTCGAACTGCTCCGGGCTTCCGTCGAAGAAACGTCCTGGATCGAATGCGAGGGCGGCCACTTGGTCGCGTATCTGCGCCCAGGTTTCTGTCCGTGGCTGCGGCGCTGGTTGTGCGGCCGAGCCGACAGACTGCAGAATCAAAGCCGACGTCGCGATGATCCTGAGACGTGTGGTCATGCCCTGATTGTGGCTGCGGCCAGTTGAGTCCGCAATGGGTGGAAAGCGGACACACTGTAGCCATTGTCGCAGCCGCTCCGGGGCTAGGCGCAGTAACGCACGTCAGGCACCCCTGCACGTCGCTGCGCATTGTTACCATTCTGCAACGATGAGTCTCAATCTGCTCATTGGAGGACATCGCTTGGGTTTGGCGCTTCCTCAGTCGTGTTCCCAGGCGTAGATATTCCAAGGGACGAAGGCGTCCTCGCTCAGAGGGCACTCCCGGGGGAGGCCGATTATGACCGCCAATGCATGGAAGCTTCGCGTCGGTAGTGCGACACTCGCCCTTATGGCGGCCCTGGGTCTTCCCGCTCCCGCCACCGCCCAACCTGCTGCGACCGGCCAGAATGACGCGCCGATCGTTGTCACAGGTTCGCGCATCCGCCGCGATCCGCTTGCTCAGGAGCAGCCGGTCGTCTTCCTCGACCGCACCGACATCGACCGCACCGGCCTGACCTCCGCGGCCGACATCCTGCAACGCTTGCCGAGCTCTGGCGGAGCGCTCAACAGCCGCTTCAACAATTCCGGCAATTTCGGCAACCCACCCGACGGCGGCGGCGTCGGCGCTGGCGCCGCCGAAGTCGATCTGCGATATCTCGGCTCGCGCCGAGTGCTCGTGCTGGTCGACGGACTTCGCTATGTAAACGGAGCGTCGGCAAGCGGCGTGCCGGGCTCCGTCGATCTCAACACCATCCCGGAAAGCATGATCGAACGGATCGAGGTGCTGCAGGGCGGCGCCTCGGCAATCTACGGTTCGGACGCCATTTCCGGCGTCGTCAATATCATCACCCGGCGGCAGCAGGACGGCCTTTCGCTCTCGGCGCAGGTCGGCACTTTCGGCGAAGGCGACGGAGTCACCCAGAATTACCAGGCGAGCTGGGGTTTCGGCGGCGCCGACGGCAGGACGAGGCTCGTGATCGGCGCCAATTATGTACGTCAGGAAGAGGTCCGCTCGTCCGACCGCGACATTTCGCTCTTTCCGACGCCGGGAACCACGGCCTGTGACGCCAGCTGCAGCTCCGGCACTCCTAACGGCCGCTTCATCGTGGGCGCCCAGGATCTGACCTTGATTGCGCCGGTCCTCGGTCGCGCTCCGGTGCTGGCCGACTATCGGGCGTGGGCGGGCAATGCCGACCGCTTCAACTTCGCTCCCTTCAACTTCCTCCAGGTGCCGGTCGAGCGCTATGGCGGCTTCGTCAACTTCACTCAGGAACTGGGCGCGAACGTCAATTTCAACGTCCATGCGATCTACAACCGGCGCAATTCCTCGAACCAGGCGGCACCGCTCCCGTTGTTCGTCGGCCCGGACGCCGGCAACGGCAACCTGCTCGACCGCATCACGATCGACGCGAGCAACCCGTTCAACCCGTTCGGCCAGCTCCGCTCCGGCTTCAACCTCGACGGCACGCCGAACGGCCAGGTCGCAAATTACGCCTTCATCGGCCGTCGTGTGGTCGAGAACGGGCCGAGACGCTACGAGCAGCAGGTCGACACCTATTATCTCGCCGCCACCCTGGACGGCGGGTTCCAGTGGTTGGGCCATGACTGGAACTGGGACGTCAACGCGCTTTGGGGCCGCAATCGCGCGGAACAGGAAGTGCAAGGCAATATCAATGCCCAGAACCTTGCCCGAGCATTGGGTCCGGTCGCGGCCTGCACGGCGCCATGCACGCCATTCAATATCTTTGGCGGCGCAGGATCAATCACCGAGGGGATGCTTGACTACGTTGCCTTCACGCAACGCGACAGCAGCCGCCAGCGGATTTGGGACTTCTCGGCCAACCTGACCGGCGGGCTGTTCGACCTGCCTGGTGGCACGGCCAGCATCGCGATCGGCGTGGAGCATCGCGATTTATCGGGGCGGTTCGATCCCGATCCGGTCGTCGCCGCAGGCCTCGGCTCGGACATTCCGGCCCTGCCGACTTCGGGCAGCTATGACGTCTCGGAAGTCTTCGCCGAGCTGCGCCTGCCCTTGCTCAGGGACACACCCTTCTTCCATCGCCTGGAGCTGACCGGCGCCGCACGCTATTCCGATTACTCCACCTCCGGCTCGACGACGACGTTCAGCGCCGGCATCAACTGGCAGCCGATCGAAGAGCTACTGTTCCGCGGCTCCTGGGCGGAGGGCTTCCGTGCCCCGAGCATCGGAGAGTTGTTCGGCACGCCCTCGCGTTTCGATCAAGAAATCGTCGACCCCTGCTCCGGCCTGACGGCGGCCACGGCAGCCAACATCCGCGCCAACTGCATCGCCGACGGGGTGCCGGCGAACAACAGCTACGTCCAACTGAACCCCCAGCTGCCGGTCGTCACCGGCGGCAATCCGGACCTCGATTCCGAGAGCAGCGAGAGCTGGGGCTTCGGCACGGTCTGGCGGCCGTCCTTCCTGCCCCAGCTTTCGCTCGAGGTGAATTACTATAACATCAGGGTCGATGGCGCGATCCAGGCGATCGACGCCGAGGTGCTGCTCGGTCGCTGCGCACAAACAGGCGACGCCGTCAGCTGCGCCGCCATCGACCGTTCCGCGTCCGGCCAAGTCGCCCAAATCCGCGGCTTCCTCCAGAACATCGCCAGCGTCGAGACCGATGGCCTCGATGTGACCTTGAACTTCCGGCCGCGGCCGGGCTCGGCCGGCGCTTTCGGCCTGTTCTGGACCAACAGCTTCCTGTTCAACTACACGGTCACGGTTCCGGCAACGACCGGCTTCACCGTGATCGACCGCGAAGGCACCGAGCAGGGCAGCCCCGATCAGGCGTTTCCAAGGTTCAAATCGACCGCGATCCTCGATTGGAACCTGGGCCAGTTCGGCGCCTCGCTGACCGGCCGCTACATCGGCGGCGTCGAGGAAGCCAACGGCAACGAGATGGACGCACGCTTCTACACGGATATCCAGTTGCGCTGGAATCCACCGTTCCTCGACAACCGCATCGGCCTCGCGATTGGCGCGATCAACCTGTTCGGCGTCGAGCCGCCGGAGTGCTTCACCTGCGGCCTCAACAATCTTGACCCGACCACGTACGACGTGCCCGGAACCTTCGTTTATGGCCGGATCACGTTCAGGATGTGATGAAGGTGAAGTGCCAAAGCGTCGGCCTAACGCGGCGCTGCGATCTGCCGTCCGTCGTTCTGACCCGTGGTGACCTGTACTGAAAGAGGCAGGCGATCCTTCGCCATATCCTCTTCTTCCCATTGTGAGGCCGTTTGGCAGCGCCGTGTAGTGCGGATGCGGCTGCTCAATTGCTTGGTGCCGCCGCGGCAAATACGGCGCTCCTGTTGGGAGGCGCCAGGGGGGTCCGCAGCTAGCGCGCTAACCGTCGACAAGATACTCGCGACCGCAATCAGGATAACAGACCTGCGCGTCACATTCTGCCTCCACTGCGCTCGCTCCACGGTGTGACGGGGACCGGGTGGAGTCAACTGATGTCAATTCGACAAAGTTGCGTCTTCCCGGCGACCTTGTTCGCCGTCAATGTCGGAATTGGGTCGAAAGCGGACGGACCGCTTGAGCAGCTGGACCTCTGAGAGCGGCCTGTCAGAAATCGGCCAGTTTCCGCCTGCTCTATCGGACCAGGCATTCACCCGCGCCGGTGTCCGGGTCGAGTTCCCAGATCTCAACGCCTGACGGAATGAGGTGACCTTGGTTTCGGACATAATGTGAAGCGAGACTGAGCTCGCGGCGCATATGGCGCAGCATGACTAATATCTTGCGATATCCCGGCGGCGCGACGCTGAAATGAAGCATGGCTTCGTTCAACCCACGTATCTTTGCGCTCGGAGAGTTCCCACCACTCGTCCATGTGTAAGACTTACACTCGACGAGGATGGGCGGCTCAGCGCCGCCAAGATCGAAGCGATGGTTTTTGGTTTGCTCGTGGCCGATTGGCACCGCAAAATCTCGGCCAAGCTCAAGCCCCTGTTCAGCCAGGAAGGCTGCGACAGCATCCTCAAAGTCGCGACCAGCATGGCTGTTGCTGATGGATCCGATCCGTTGAAACCGGTCCATCCAACCTCCGCGTCGGTCATTCCACTTCTTTCGGCGGCCGCTAAGCAGGCCAGGCGACCGTACTAAGCTGGGGCCGTTGCTTCGAACAGAACCGGCCGCTGCGGCGTCACACACATCAGACTTGCTTGCCCCGACAATCATCACAAGCGCGGTTCCCGATTATCGCTTTTCTTTTCCCGTTTATTTTTTGGGCTATCCGCCCAAAATCATCGGAAATCCGCCATTTCTTATCGAGGCTTCCCGTTATCGCTTTCGATTTTTCCCGTTTGATTCCCGTTTTGCGGGAAAGCGGTACTGGACGAAGTGGGCCTGGAGAAAATGCCATTCGCAGGGGCATTTTTGGCATTGAGCGGGCTCTCTACAGTACCGGCCGGACCCGAAAGGCGCGCTAAATTGCGCCAAAAATCGGGCTGGCTCTTCAGTTACGCGTCACAGACAAGACTAAGTGGCGGTGCTGTCAGTCTAATGCGAACTCGTCTCCGCTGAGCGCACCGGTGGCAGGGTTGTGACGCGGCTCCCCCTGCCCTACCGCGACCCTCCTAACGTGCGGTGCATTTGGTCTGACAGAGCCTGAGATCGCAATTGAGTCGCGCGGCTGTTTCCGAACCGCTAGCGCCGTGGCCGCAGCAAAGCAGACAGCGTCCAGCCTCCTGCGCGACTCGCGCTGACGATATCGTCCAGGAACCATCGCCCTCCCTGCCGAATGAATTGAAAGCGGTTCGTCGTCATGCGGCCGGAATTGGTGAAACGGGCGACGATTATGCGATGGCTTGCGTCGGGGCGTTCCTCGGTGATGATTACCTCAGAAAGCCGCCAATCCTGCTCGTTAACCCACCAGTCGAAATCGAGCGCGTCCGGCGACACGCCGTCGACAGCAGCATCATGAACCTCGAACAATCGGTTGAGGCGGTCGCTATGCGCATAGTCGGTTTCCGGACCCTGACCGGGCTCATCGGTCGCCCGCCGATAAGCGGCATAGGTTTCGGCGACATAGGCACGCGGGTCCGTGACACCGCGCTCGCGATAGTCCGGCAAGCGCGTTGTTGGTTGGGCGCCAACCGGATCCCAGCCTCCGGGCGCGCCAAAGGCCGCCAACGCCGCCAGCCCGAACCACATCTCACGCATGCGACTTCCTTCCGCTCGGGCAGTCAGCGCCCGCTTCAACCACTCACTCGATGTATCCGTTCGTGCGCAGGAACCACGTGAGCGCCGAGGGAAAAGTGGAGAACCTGATCTCCCGTCCAGCAGGGCAGACATGGTCGGCCAGCGCGACGTTGCAAGCCTCAGGCAGCATGCCGCCCGGGCGCGCGAGGGCCTCCACCTCGCGCATGGCTTGCGAATAGCGACCAAGCCGCGCGGCGGCCGCGACATAGGCAGCGCAGCCGCCGTTGCGATCGTCGTTGGACTGGTCGGCGCAAATGGCGCGAGCCTCCGAAGCGAAACGCTCCCACATCGGGCGGAAGGGCGGCAGCGTCGACACATCGACGATCCGTCCCCTTTGAACATTGAAGATCAGTGGTGGACTGAGACTCCCCGCGCCTGACGAAAACGCATAGCGAAACCGATTGTCCTGCCCAACAAGATCGACCACGCCGTCATGATCGACGTCCGCCGGAAACCTCTCATAATGAGGCGCGCCCGCCGTCCCATCGAAGTCGAGAACCCTCATGCGCCCACCATCCGGCACGATCAGCTTGAGTGTTGCGCAGCAATTCGCCCCGCCCGTAAAGCCGCCCAGCAGGATGGAGGGCGCGGAATCGGATGCCGACAGCCTGCCGATGCCGACCCAGCTCCAGTTAGTGCCGCCGCCCGCGGTCACTGCGGTCGATAGATAGCCCGGTATGCGGATGGTTGCCGAAGCGTGGCTCGCGTCATCATCGCGGTTCAGCGGCCGCAACGTGACTTCCGCGCCTTCCCCGGCGACCGTGACGACCCCCGGCGTTTCTGCGAAATCGACCGAGCGAAATATTTGAGCGGCTGCTGGTGAGGAAGGCGAAATAAAAGCGATAATGAGCAGCACCACTCCGACTGCTTGTCTGATCATCTCATCAGCCTCCACTCGACTCCGCTGCCAAAAAAGTGATGACAAGGATCGTGGTCGCTTACACCCTCCATTATCTTTACGCGCATGATATTTTAGCTCGAGACTCGGACAGGCCGGTAAGATTTATATGCTTCCCTCGTTCCGTTTGCCCGGCGCGGGTAAAGAGCATCTAGAGACAAGCAGAAAGGTGAGGACGCCGTGAACCGTATCTCAATCCTCGCGGCCGCGATCGCCGGCCTGACGGCGCCGGTGGGCGCGACCGAATGGGTGCCCCTCTCGGGAGGCGGGAATGATCAAGTATGGATCGACACCGACCGGCCCCGATGGGTCGGGCGCCAGGTCACGTTCTGGATGGCGATCGGGCTGGGTCTCGCCGAACCAGAAGGAACCGCGCAGAGCCTTTCATTGGTAACGATCGAGTGCGAGAATCGCACCTACTCTCTACGCAATCACCTCCGCTATGACGGGCTCGGAAACGAAGTGACGGCCGGCCCACCTTTTAGTCGCGGCCGGGTCTCGATCGCTGAGGAATCCCACGTGGGCCGGGCCTTTCAATACCTTTGCTTTGCACAAAGCGAGTAGAACGGCCCCTGACGGACCTGGAGGCGCTTGGCACGCATCTGTGCAGCTAAGTTGGTCAGGCTAAAGCCTCCTAGCGGTCACCGCCTACGCGGGCGGTGCACACCCACTCCCGCTGCAGAACGAATGCTATCCCCGGCGCTTCTTCCTGCCGCGGAGAAACCATGCTTCCGATAAGATAGATGTTGCCGAACTGGTCGGTGACTCGAACTCGTCGCAATGATCATCCATGCCGTTCCAATGGAATTTTCACCGGCCCAGTCCGGGTGAGTATCGAGAGGGTTGGGGGAGCGCAGGACCCGCGCCGTGTTGTCCATGGGGTTGCAGGCAAGATCGACAGGTTCCGGTCGCGCGGTGCTGCGGGGCGTGGCTGGCGCAGTCGGAAGTTGAAGTGCCATAATCGCGATTGAAAACCACAGCGGCATTGTCCGGCTCCTAGCCATGAGAACGTCGCATAGGCTCAATCGGGCTGAACATCCACGGCCCCCTAAAACGGCGTGGTGCAGAGCGCACTCGGTTGATGCTGTGCACTTCCCAGGGACCAGAGGACTACCAGCGGTAGCCGCGCGCGCCTCCATGCCGGCTTTCGACCCATTGCGGACATTCGAACGCCATGGGAGACGACAGCATGCGCTGGCCGTATCCTCGCACACCTGCCCTCGGCCGGAACCTGCCGCCTCTTTTCGCCGAGGCCAAGAAGGTTTTTGACGAGCGCGTGAAATCGCAGTTTCCCATAGGAATGACCGAGGCCAGGCTTGTCGAAGATTTGCGAAGCCAGGGTTTTAGGGTTGGCCCGGAGCAATGTCCCCCCAATTTCAGGATGGCAATGATCACACGAGGTCTAATCGTGCAGACAATGTGGTCAGTGCGATGGCAAGTCAGCGCGGGTCGGATCGAGAAAATTTGGGGTGTCTACGGCTTTATCGCACCTTAGCCGCTGAGAGCCGCATAGGACTCATTGCAGACGCTCGCTGTACCGTTAGTCTGGGCCGATGAAGATAAGCGGCCTCACAGCCGAACAAGCGCAGGCGGTCGATGAAGCCATCGCCCTGGCGGCGGACTACCTGGCGACTGATCCTCCGTTTTCGCCGGTCGAGGTTCAAAGGCTGTACGACGCAGTGGCGAAAGACCACCCGGACCGTCTCGAAGCGCAAATCGCCGTTGGGATGGCCTTTGGCGAGATGATCATCAGCAAGGCCGGCTACGAATGGGTCCGCGCTTCCGATGAGTATGGCGAGGAAACGGCGCTGTGCCATCGAACCGCCGCCGTGACCTGCTTTCCGATCAGCATGCTGCAGAAACGCATTACAAAGCGCGAGGCGGTCGATCTGGTCGAGCTTCGCGATGCCACCATCGCCGTCGTCGAAGAGGCCGTGATCAAGGGAAACTGGCAGCCTCGCCAGAGCGACCGCAGCGGAGCGACCGGGAGCCAGCCGGCCGTGATGTCTGCGAAGCTTGCGGGGGGCCTGGGCTGCGCCCTGATGGTGGCCGCCTTCGCCATCTTCTGGAGGTATATCGCCGGCTCGTCCGCCGGGGGATGAGGCCGATGGCCGCTTTCGACCCATTGCGGACATTCGCGACCGAGCGCGCTAACGGTCGAAGGCTCGGGCCGAACTGGGGAAGATCTTGAAGCACATCCGGTGAAGGGAGGTGTGGAATGAGGTGGCCAATCTTACTCGCCGTCGGGCTGCTGGCGTCGGGGTGTAATCGAGATCCGGCCACCGTGGAGGTCGAGCGCATGAAGCAGCAGGTGATTCAGTTGCTGCGCGAATTCAATTCGGCCGAATTTGCCGACATTCACTCCTGCCCGTCTGGACAAGGCTATTCCGGCACGATCACGGCCGGCAACGGCAATGGCGGCAGGGGTGGACCGTTTCCTTTCATCGTGGTTGGAACCGCAGTCGCGATCGATGAGGATCGGGTAGCACCAGCTCAGCGCATTCAGGCCGGATCCTACCAGATGGGGCGGTTTGCGAGGCTCCATCCCCGCTGTTTCGGCGAGAGCGACGAGGTGTACCGGTCGCGCTATCGTACCCAGGCGATGGATAGGTGCCTGGAGGGTGCGCGCAGTACGCCTGATGGCGACATCAATGCCAACCAGAATTGTGCCTGTGTGGTCGATAGTTACATGCGTGATACGTCGAGCGAGCAGCTCAAGGCAGATGCGAATCAGCCCACCGCGCCGGCGCGCGTCGAGGCCGCAAGAGCGCAGTGCGCGCAGGCCGCGCGGCCGGGCGGAACGCCGACACCAGAAAATGCGCAGTAAGGGCGGCGCCTTGCTCGGGGCCCGCCTACTCGGCCTGTCGACGTGATACGCGGATAGCGAGCACGTCTGGAAGCTGCGCTCGATGCCTAAGTCCGCTTTCCACCCATTGCGGACTACGGTCCGGCCGACCGCCGTTGCCGCCCCTAGCGTCGGAAAGCGAGCCTGAAACTCCACCATAGCAGCGCCAGGATCGTCGCGCTGATGATCGCGCCCCAGAACCAGTGAGGCAGAACCAGAGCATCCGCGATTGCGCCCGTATCCGATCGATGCAGTTGGCCGTCGATGGTTCCGCCCGGACTGAACAGATAATCGAACTGTCGCCACACGCTGATGCACGCCTGTACGCCGAGGAGCTGAATGACGAAGCTCTGCCAGGGCAGAGATCCGCGCAGCGCGAGCCCGACGATCGCAATTCCCAGTGCGGGGAGAACCAGCCAACCCGTCAGCGACCGGACCCAGATCAGCGTGGACAGGATGATCGCGACGCCCAGCACCGCCAGAGCGTTGCGCGTGGTGGTTGGGGAGCGCGAGGAGATGATGAGCAGCGCCCCCGCGATAGCCGGCCCGAGTGGTCCGCTGGCCGCGACCAGCGCATCGGTCAGCCTGTACCCGTCAGCGGGGCGCCATGATTCAGCGACGCCCGAACCGTCAGCGAAAACCAACAGGCGTTCGAACCCTCGGCCGGTAAGCATCGCAGCGATGCCATGGCCCATTTCATGAAACCAGGTCGCCAGTATCGTGAAAGGATAGAGCAGGAGGCTGCCGAGCGCGGTCTGCCACAGAATGATCGAGGCGAGCGCGATCCCTAGCAGCAGCGCGACGCGCTGCCTGTGGTCCTGGGCGGAAAGGCTGCTTAACATCAAAGGCTCTAATTGCAGCGGGTGGTCTGCTCGGGAACCCAGATTCGCGCGGCGAGGGCATTTTGTCCTCATCTCGGATCGGACCGCAAGAAGAAGAAGGTTCGGCAAATCACACTTTACGCCGGCCACAGGATCAGTCCGGTAAGCGCGGCGAATGTCAGCTTTACACCCGTTGCGGACATTCGATACGGGCTTGCGAAATCGCACGCCATCATCGCCCCCGCCTGCTAGGCACGGCAATGAGACGACCCGGCTCTCGGGCGCCCTGGCAAGGAGACCGAAAATGACCACCGAGTCGCTATTGATATTCATCGTAGTTGGGGTGGTAGCGGGTTTCCTGGCAGGGGTTCTCGTCCGGGGCTATGGCCTCGGGCTCGTTGGAAATCTGGTCGTTGGCGTGGTGGGTGCGTTCCTCGCTGGCTGGCTCCTCCCGCGGCTGGGCGTCAGTTTCAGCGTCGGAAACCCGCTCGTCACCTCAATAGTATACGCTACGATTGGGGCGGTCGTGCTGTTGCTGCTGATCGGCCTGGTGAGAAGGGCGAGATAGCTACCCCGCCCCTCTTAACGAGCGGTGCATTTGCTTTGACAGAGCCAGGACGAGGCATCCAACGCCCCTACCCTGCCCCTCCTAACGAGCGGTCCATTTGGTCTGATGAGGCCGGTCTGACAGTCCACGCTAATCGACTGCGGCGCGCAGGCTCCGCTGGATCGCCTTGCCATGCACCCGGCCGAGCGGCAGGCGCCGGCCGTTTCGCAACTTGATCTCGGAGCCGCCGATCTGGGAGCGGGTAAGCTCAGCAAGCTCCGAACGGCGAATTAGAGCGGAACGATGGATCTGGACGAACTCATCGGGGTCCAGCCGGCCGATCAGCCCGCGGATCGATTCCCTGATCAAATAAGACTGCTCGCCGGCAAAGATCCGAACGTAATCGTCCTCCACCACCGCATAATCGATGGTCTCCGCTTCGATGCGAACCAGATCGCCTCCTGCACGCCTGATCCAGAACTCGCTGTCCCACACATCCTGCGCCGCATTGACCGGCAAGACCCGGGCCAGTGCCGCGCTGCGCCGCGCGGGGGAGCGCGTCTGCAGCAGATGGCACGCCCGCTCCAGCGCCTCGGCGAGCCGCTCCATATCGACCGGCTTCATGAGGTAATCGGCGGCGGCAATCTCGAAGGCGGGCACCGCGAAATCGTCGAAAGCGGTGACGAAGATGATCTCCGGCGCGATGCCGTCGGGCAACCGGTGAATGAGGTCGAAGCCCGTCCCGTCGCGCATCCGCACGTCCAGCAGTACGATGTCGATCGGTTCAGCAGCGAGATGGGCGAGGGCCGCACCAACGCCCCCCGCCGTCGAAATCCGCTCGGGCGCTATATCAAGCCGGGTAAGCAGGCGCTTCAATCTGCGCTGAGCGAGCGGTTCGTCGTCGACGATGAGAAACCGGGTCATAGCTTTGTCTTGCTGAAGGGAAGCGATAGCAGAACCTCAAAGCCGCCGCTTTCGCCCGGTCCGGCGGTGAAGCGGTGCGTGGCGCCAAACCGGTTGTGCAGTCGTTCGGCGACATTACGTAACCCGACGCCCAACCCGCCTTCGAGCGGCACGCTGGCGCGGGCGTCGTCGCCGATCTTTACGACTAGCTCGTCGCCTGATCGGGACGCGGAAATGGTGATATTGGTCGGTTCGAGCGAGCTGGCGACGCCATATTTGACCGCATTCTCCAAGATCGGCTGGGTGATTAATGCCGGCACGAGCGCGTCCGCCAGGTCGTCAGGGCAGTCGACCGTGACCGTCATGTCGGGGAAGCGCGCCTGTTCGATGTCCAGATACATGCGCTGGATCCGCAATTCCTCGGTCAGGGGTATGTCGGAAAGGGCGTCGAGCTTCAGGGTCGCGCGCAGGAAATGGGAGAGCCGGCGGACCATCGCTTCCGCCCGCTCGACCTCGTCCTCGAGCATCAGCGCGGAAATGGAGTTCAACGTGTTGAACATGAAGTGCGGGCTGATCTGGTTCTGCAGAGCCTGCAGCTGCGCGGAGTGGGCAAGCGCTTCGATCACCCGCGCGCGCCGCTCCGCCGCCTTCACCTCATAGCTGTAGCGCAGCGCCAGATAGAGCGCAGCCCAAGCGAGCAGGAACCAGAACCAGTAGAGCACCGCCTGGATGACAGTGCTGGAGGTCGAGGTGCCGCCGGCCGAGCCGGGCGCGAAGGCGGCGGTCGAAAGATAGCTCATCCAAGCGCAGGCATCGGCAGCGAACGGCATGATCAGCGCCAGGACGAGCGCGCGCACGGAGAACGGTCGATGGCTGAGGCGGGTGATGACGAGGTGGATCGCGAAACAGATCAGGATCCCGCCCGCGGCCGTCGCGCAGCGCGCTGCGAACAGGCCGGCGAGATCGTCATGGCCGTCGAGGACCGAGCGCAGCATCTGGACCGAGATGTTGGCGAACCAGAAGCACAAAGTCATGCCGACCGCCATCCAGCGGGTGGCCGTGTCGAGCGTCGCGCTATGGAGCGCCGGCGGCACGGCGGTCAGCGCGGCCAGGCTGGCGCCGGCGACATGCGGCGGACTTTGGGCGTTCACTCGCGCACGATAACAGATTCTTCGCCTGCCGGGATGACACTCAACCGGACAATAACGACGTTCAGGCTCGGATCGCCAGAAACGACACCGATCCGGGAACGCGTCCAGCCGAAAAATATGAACGCCCGGCGACGCAGCGTGGCGAACGGCACGCGAAGACTGCATCCCTCTTTCTGATCGGTTGGGGGACATTATGGGCCTTGGACGAATTGGAATTGCAACACTTGTTGCCGGAGTGCTCGACATCGCCAGCGCGTTCGTCTTCGCCGGCATGAATGGAGGATCGCCCGCGCGAGTACTAGCCGGCATTGCCAGCGGCCCGTTCGGCCCGGACGTCGTGCAGGCGCCGTGGGCGCCGTCGGCCGGCCTCGCCATTCATTTCTCGATCATGGCCGCGATGGTGACCTTTTACGCCGTGCTTGCCGCCCGCCAACGACAATTGTTCACGCGGGTGGGGCCTGTGCTGACCGGGGTAAGTTACGGCCTCGTGCTCTATGTCTGGATGTACTGGATCGTTCTGCCCCTTCGCTGGCCCGACATCCACCCGCTCACCCATTTCAGTCACATTGCGAAGGCCGTGTTCGCTCATGTCGTTTGCGTGGGTCTGCCGATTGCTTTCCTGGCGGGCCCGCGATCCGTAAACTGACAGCACCGACAGAGCCAACCAAAGTGCGGTTAGGCCGACTGCACCCGCCTAGCTGTTCGGCACTGGAGGAAGCCCATTCGAAAAGATAGGTCGCCGCAAAAGCCTCTTGCGCAATCCGCTCCAGAACCTTCTCAATCTCCTCCGATGTTAATGCCGTTGCTTCCGGCATTAAGAATGGCAGAGCGACTTCAGCTTCAATTCGCTTGAAAAGTCGTCTGGCGGCTCCGGGTCTCATTAGGACGGCATTCCCGTCTATTGCGCCCGCGTGGCGAACGGCCTTCTCCAGATCTCGACAGACCTTTAGAACTATGCGGTCTCTATATGCTTGCTCACCCCAAGGCACCGATATGCTGTTACGAACGATGATGAGCATAAGGCGTCTATAGCTCACACCACCAAGCAGCTTGGCTAGAAAAGCCGCATATGATCGCACAGTATTCATTACGCCGCGAGAAGCGGTCTCATATTCCAGCTCTTCTACGACTACGTCAAACGCACGAGACGTAGCGTCCGCTAGCAGAGTCCGCACATTTCCAAATGCACCGCGAAGCGTCCATAACGTGATACCGGAACTACGCGCGAGACTTATCAAAGTAAGCCGCTCAGATGGGTGAGCGATTAGAACTGGAATTAAATCGTCCAGCAGAAGTCGCCGATGTGCTGTGCATCCGAGCCCGGACAGTCTCTTTCGCTTTGCAGCAATGGCGTCGGTGCCTCGGCAGGATCGCTTCCGGCTCGACACTTCAAAGGCTTCTTGCGTAGTCCACATACTCGTACCGAATTAGACAGAGCGGCGACAGTCGCCGCTCCGTCTAATTTCGAGCTGACCACTCAGAAACGGAGCCGGGCGCTGACCGCATAGCGGCGACCCAGCGCGTCGTAGGTCGACGGATAGGTGTTGCCGCTGTTGAACGAGGTCGTGCCGACGGTCGAACCGACAAGCGGGGGATCCTTGTCGAACAGGTTCTGAACGGTGAGCGTGATATCGAGATTGTCGTTGATCCCGAACCGCGCCGCCAGGTCGAAATAGTCGTACGCCGGGATTTCCCCGAAGTTGACCTGGGTCCCCGCCAGCACGCCGCCAGGCAGCGTGCCACTGAAGGAGGTGATGCCGGGCTCGTCCTCCATCGAGGAAATGTGCCGCCACAGTACCGACAGATCGATGTCCTGGAAGCTGAGCGTGGCGCGTGCGTTCCACGTCCACTCGGCCTGGATGGAACCCGGGGCCGAGCTCGGACCCGCCGAACCCGGCGAGCCGCAGTTCGGGCCGTAGAAGCCGATGCACTCGCGAGAACCAGAGGGCGGCAACAGACCACCAGCGCCCGGCTGGCCCGGCGGCACGATGGAGCCAGGGACGATCGGCTCGAACTCCGAGCGGTTCGTCCAGTTGCCATTGAAGCTGAGGTTCAGCCGCGCGAAGCCCAGGTCCCGGCGATAGTTGAAGCCGAAATCCACGCCGTCGGTGAGGATGCGGCCCGAGTTCGTCGTCGGGAAAATCAGGCCCCGCGTCGTGGCGGGGTCGCCGTCGAGCCCGCCCGTCACCGGGTTGCGGCTGAAGAGTGCGCAGATCGGGTTGTTGACGCTCGCCGCGGTGACGGCCGTGCCGTTATTGTCCCCGAAACAGCCCCTGATCAGATCGCCCGGTCCAGGCGTCGTGATCGCGTCGGTGATCTCAATCCGGTAATAATCGATCGTGATCGAGAGGCCCGGGATGAATGAGGGCTGGAACACCACACCGAGTGTCCAACTGTTCGAGGTCTCCGGCCGCAGCTGGAGGCTGCCACCGATGGTGGCATTGGCCTGGGCCGCTGTCGGGTTGAGGATGTTCCCGATATTGGACGCATTCGCGCCCTGGAATAGACAGAGCGCGCGCAGCGCCGGATCGGTCACTGGATTGCGAACGGGGTTGGTCGCGCGGCACGGGTCGGTCGCCACGGTGGTCAACCCGGTGCCGATCGGAGCAAACAACTCGGCGATGTTCGGCGCGCGGACGGCGCGCTGGTAGTTGCCGCGGAACCGGAGACCGCGCACCGGCTCCCAGTTCGCCGCCAGCTTCCAGGTCGTCGTATTGTAGCCGGGCGAGCCGGGCGCATCGAGCGTATAGTCAGAATAGCGAATGCCCGCTTCCAAAGTCAGGCTGTGGAAAAAGAGCTGATCCTGAACAATCGGCGCGATGAGCTCGCCATAAGCCTCGTAAACCTGGTAGCCACCCTCGAACGGCAGGAGCGCGCCGCCGGCGCCGCCAAGTTCACCGGCCGTCTGGGAAAGCTGGTCGGCGGTCTGCGACGCCTGATAGCCGCGATACTCGGCGCCCAGCGCGAACCCGATCGGATCGTTTGCCCAAGGCATGGAGGCGCCGAAATCGCCGCTGAGCAAAGCCCGTGCCTGCGACAGGGACGAACGCTGCGAGTTGGTGGCGATCCCGACGATATAGGGAATCATCGCCGGGCTGATCGAGCCGGCCGTGCCGAAGATGTTGACCGGCACGCAGCCCGTGGTGCCCGCGCCCGAGCCAGCGAGCGGCGGCAAATTCGGGTTGGTCGGGTTCGGCACGGTTGGCGATGGGCCGAGATTGCAGGTGGTGGCGCTCGACGTGTAGAGCGCGGTGCGCAGCCGCGAGATCGACACGAATCCGTCCTGAGTCTGCCGATTCTCGGATTCGCCATAGGCGCCCGAGACATCGAGGCTGATTGAGTCCGTGATCCGGAACCGCACCCCAGCCCGATAATCGAACATCTGGGTGAGGAACTCGGACAGGCGCGGGCCGGTCTCGACGATGCGGCGGCCGATATTGGTCTGGAAGGCCCGGAAGGCCGGGTCGGCCGGGGTCAGCGCCGCGGCGGCCGCGGTGCACTCCGCCGGAGTCAGCGTCTGCACGCCGGGCGTGTTGAAGTCGAAATCGTTGCTGGCGCAGAACTGCGCCCGCGCGCCCGCCGGCAGGAAGGGGCTGCTGACCGGGATCAGCGCCAGCTGGCCGAAGATGCCCGAAGGCGCGATGATCGTATTGACCCGGTTCTTGGAAAACATGCCGCGGGTGTAGAACTCGATCCCGTCGGCGACCTCGTAACGGGCCTGGGCGAAGATGTTGAACCGCTCGAACGGCGTCTGGAAGATGTTGTACGGGTTGAAGTTAAACGCGTCGTTCGCGCCGACATAAGGTGTCAAGGAACCATTTGTGCGAATGACGTTCTGTCCTTGACCGACGATCGTGAAGCGCGCCGGGACGGTGGTGCCCGAGCCGCCGGCGTTGCCGGAGGTCGAAGTGTAGTTGCTCAGCGAGAAGCGGCGCGCGCCCTGATAGACGGGATCGGCTTCCTGATAGCCGAGCGACAGCGTCGCGTTGCCGCGGCCGTCGTCGAAATTGGCGCCGATCGTGGCGTCGACGCGGAACACGTTGCCGTCACCCTCTTCGGTGATCTGCTGGCTGGCCGAGATCTCGGCGCCGGCGAAATCCTGGCGGGTGATGAAGTTGATCACGCCCGACACGGCGTCGGCGCCGTAGGTGGTGGCGGCGCCGCCGGTCAGCGTGTCGACCCGCTCGACCAGGGCCAGCGGGATGTTGTTGAGATCGACGCGGCCGATAAAGCTCGACGGCACGATGCGGTTGCCGTCGAGCAGGACGACGTTGCGGAAGTTGCCGAGGCCGCGAAGGTCGGCAAAGGCGGAGCCGCCATTGCCGTTGTTGACCGCGGAGCCGATGCTCGGCGTCGCGCCCGGCAGGTCGCGCAGAACCTCTTCGGCCGTGTTGCGCTGACGCAGCGAGATTTCTTCCTGGCCGACCGACTGGACCGGCGCCGAGGCGACCAGGTTCGGGTTGCGGATCAGGGTGCCGGTGACGACGATCGCGTCGTCGGTGTTCTCGGCCGTCGGCGCCGGCGCAGGCTGAACCTGGGCGAAAGCGGGCGCGGCAACCAGGGCCGTCGTGGCGAAAATGGTCGAAGCCAGGAGACGGCTCCGGATGTTGCGGCGTGACGTCATTTTTTACCCCCAAGAAACAAAACGCGATTCAATGCGATTGCTTCCGACCTGGACGCCCCAGTCGTCCACGGTAAAGCCGACGGGCGTCGCGATTGACCGGGGGAATGTCGTGCTGCCCGTCATCAAATTGCAGGCCTTGGACAAGATCACGGGCGAGATGGTGACCCAGTCGGTTAAGAGCACCGCCGAGCGCATCGGGCGAATTCCTGACGCCGAGATTATCGCAGGGTCGGGAGAAGAGGTGCCGGCCTCAAGTGTGGACGACGATGGCAGGCGCAAATTCCGGTTTTGAGGTCCGCTTTCCACCCATTGCGGACGTTCCTCGCTGACCGGCGGTCAGTCCCAACGCGTGAGCCCAAACCACCGTTAGGGCTTATGTGACACGCCACCCAATGCGGCGATGACCTGGTCGGCCTCCGCGAGACAGGCTTCCCGGCCGCCGCCTTTCTGTTCCCAGTTTCAAATTAGCCGCTGAACCTATCGCACCAGCCGCTCCGCCTCGATATGCTTAGCGGAAAGCATGGAGGCGGCGTGGACCGGGAGCAGATGCAGAAAGAACGCGATAGGCTGCAAGCGGCGCTGGACCGCTACAACGAGGTTGAGCCTGTTCCTGGCCGTCACGTCAGTCTCATAGAGCGGATCGCTAACCTCGACCGCAAGATTGGATTGGCCTCCGATGCCTAAACCGGTCGCTTTATCTCATTTCCTCAGTGGTGTAAGGCCCTTCCATCGGCAGGACTAGCCGGCTTGCTGGCGGCTGAGAGACCGGTCGCGCCCCCGCCTCGATGGGAGCGTCAATGACAGAAGGACCGATAATTCACCGGGGTTATGATCGCGTTCTGGATTGTGTCAGCCGTCGCGGCAGTGTTCTACGCTCTCTTCTAATGGGCGTTACTAATATACTAAAATCAACATCCCCGAGACTGGCCTAGCCGCGGAGAGCAACGGGCCGGCCAGGCGGCTCCCGAACGGTTGCGAATGCCAAAGCCTTGATCCGACACGCTGCGCTCTGCGTCGTCCGCTTTCGACCCATTGCGGACATTCCGGTTGTCATAGCGTTCTGCCCGGGCAATCTGATTGCAATGACCCGGTCAGCCATCTTGATACTAATCTGTGCGGTCCTCGGCGCGAGCTGCGCCACTCACGGCATCAACGACTTGCAGCGGGTGGCCGATCAGGCTGCCTCATTTGTCGGGCGCACGGTGCGTGTCTGCGGTTGGGTGACGAACGGTCACGAGGACCACGGCATTTGGCGATCGGAAGCGTCTTGGGAACAACAAGACCGAGCGCTGCTCGGATTCATACCGTCGAGTTCTAGGGGAGCTTACCATGAGCAAACCTGCGTGACCGGCGAAATTGTGCGAACCGGCTGCGGCGAGCGGGGCTTGATCTGCATGGACCGAGGAAGTGTGCCATTCGCGCTACGCGAAGGGCCGCTAACCTAAAGTCCGCTATCCACCCATTGCGGACTATCCCACGCGTCGGCATGAATGAGGCCATGAGGCTCTGCAAGGCCGCCGCCGCCTTCCTGCTCTTTTGCAGGCCAATCTTGCTCCTGATGAGGCGCGCGCACGGTCTATGATGAATGGCCTCTACGGGCTGGAGGATGCGGACATTCGGCATTATCGCGGGCTGCTTGGGACTCGTAGCGTTTTCGCCCAAGCACCCCTGCCCTTGCTTCATCACGGCGCGAAGGCTGGCTGGGAGGGGCCGTAGAAAGAGGCTGGCGATAAATCAAGATACGCACCAATCACGAAGCGTCCAGAACCTCGCGAACTTTCCGCCCTAGCTGCTGCAGTGAGAAGGGTTTGCTGACGAAATTGACTCCGGCATCCAAGCGTCCGTGATGGACGATAGCGTTGCGCGTGTATCCGGTCGTATAGAGCACCCTCAGAGCCGGCCTGAGCTGCAGTGCCCTGTCGCCGAGTTGACGGCCGTTGAGGCCACCTGGCATCACAACGTCGGTGAACAGGAGATCGACGGCCTCGGTATGTTGGAGAATTTCGAGAGCGGACGGTCCGTCGGCTGCCTCAAGTATTTGGTAGCCCAGCTCTCGCAGCGTCTCAGTAGTATATGCACGAAGACCGTCGTCATCCTCGACCACAAGAATGGTCTCATCCCCAATTGCCCCCAAATCTCCGACGTTGCGCTGCAGGTCTTCAGGTTGGAGGTTATTGCCGATCATTCTAGGAAGGTAGATCTTGACGGTCGTCCCCTCACCGACCTCACTGTAGACACGAATGTGACCCGACGACTGGCGTACAAATCCATATACCTGGCTAAGGCCTAGTCCCGTTCCCTTGCCCACACCCTTGGTCGTGAAAAATGGCTCGAACACACGGTCGGCAGTGGCCTTGTCCATCCCGCTGCCTGTATCCGTTACGGCGATCATCACATATTGGCCCGGTTCGACCGGTTCAGGAATGGTCGCTACATAATCCTCATCCAGGAAGCAGTTTGCCGTCTCGACCGTCAGCTTGCCGCCCTCCGGCATCGCGTCCCGCGCATTGAGTGCCAGATTCAAAAGTGCATTCTCAAGTTCGTTGGGGTCTACCTCTGCGCACCAAAGGCCAGCGCTGAGCACCGGCTGCAATTCAATGGTTTCTCCCAGGGAGCGGCCAAGAAATGTGCCAGCGCCGGCGACGAGGCGATTCAGATCAATCGGTCGCGGGTCGAGGGGTTGCTGGCGCGAAAACGCGAGTAGGCGGCTCGTGACCGCGACGGCTCGCTGCACGCCCTGCAGCGCCATGAGACGCGCTCGCTCGATCCGTTTCGCCGCCTCCGAGTTGCCCAGGGCAGGAACCTGCCTTCCGATGAGCTCGATACCGCCGAGAACGATCGTTAAAAGGTTGTTGAAGTCGTGTGCGATCCCACCTGTGAGTTGTCCCACTGCCTCCATCTTCTGGGCCTGGCGGAGCGCCTCGTGGGCGTGCTCCAGTTCAGATGATCGCTCCGCGACACGCTCTTCGAGCGTTTGATTCGCCCGCTGGACGGCCTGGAACAGCCGCGCGTTGTCGATCGCGACTGCCGCCTGCCCCGCAAGTCCGACCATTACCCGCTCAGCCCGCTCGGTGAAAATGTTCGGTTTCGGGTGGCCGAAGAACAGGCCGCCAATCACCTCCCCCGACCTCGAAGCGACGGGAACCGCGAGATAGCTGCGGACGGGAAGATGGCCTTCTGGCATACCTCCGTATGGTGGGTTCTGGCCGTAACGAGGATCGCGTAAAATATCGGCCGAGCGGATCACCCCCTCGCCCCGAAAGGTGGGCCCGAAGACTGTTGTCGCCCTCGGCATCGGAAACTTCTCGAAGTCCGAACGTTTAGCGCCGGACAACGTATAGAGCATGTAGCTCCCACCCTGCTCGTCGAGCACGTTGTAGAAGAAGGCCCCAAACTCCGCTCCGGTTAGTTCGACCCCGGCGTCGGTGACGGTCTGCACAACCCTTTCCAAATCGAGTTCGGCGGCGAGCGAAGCGCCACTGCGGTTGAGTATCTCGAGCGTGGCGCTTTCCTCGCGCAGCGTCTCCTCGACACGTTGGCGGTCTCTGACCGCTTCCTCAAGCGAATCGGTGAAAGTGCGCAGCTGGATGACTGCATGCTTGCGATCTGTGACATCGACATTGATACCCACGACCCGGGCAGGCTGCCCGTCCGGGTCATAAAAGATCAGATATCGGCCCTCCATCCATTTGAGTGCGCCATCGCTACAGGGACCGATCCGAAATTCGGTTTGCAGCTCACGCGCGCCGCCGGCGAACGCCGTCTGGATCATTCTCGAGATGCGCTGCCTATCCTCGCGAAAGATGCATTCGATCCAGCTGTCGAACTTACCATCAAACCCCTCGTTGCCATAGAGAGCGAGGAACTTGGGCGAAAGTTGAACGGTGTCGGCGGGCACTTGCCATTCGAAAACGCCGACGCCCCCGGCCTCTTGAGCGAGGTCGAGAAGCGCCGCCCTGGCGGAGAATTCCTGCGCCTTGGAACCTGCATCATCCATGGTGGGATCAACCACCAAGGATGCGTTTGGCTTCACTCATTGCCTTCATCTTTCCGAAGGCCGTGATGCGCGGGAGGTGATTGAACCCACAGGAGCTAGTGATGACAACCTGTTCGGGGGCAAGCCAGTCGTTGGCGCGTATCCGCTCCACCAGCGTCTCGCCGCTCTCGACCTGCGGGTCTTGCACGTCAACCGCGCCTACCCCGAGCTGCTTGTCGCCAAGGTGGCCTTCATAATGGCCGGCCATGTCATATTCGACCATGAAGGAATGGCAGTTGGCCTTGCAGATCAGGTCAGCCTTGTAGCGCCCTACATCGAAGTAGCGGTGGCCGATCTGGGCGTCATATTCCTTACCGACCGCGTAATTGCCCTGACAGATATGCATGGACAGATGAATGTCCTCGGGCATCCCCTCTATGGCAAGGTTGACGGCGTCGATGGCGGCCGCCACCTCTTCTTCTTCTCCCAGTGTGAAGAGCGGCTCATCGATCTGGATGTATTTGCAGCCTTCGGCAGCCAGCATCTGAAAATTATGCCGAAGGAGCTTCGCAACATCGTTCATCATAGCCGTAAGGTCGCCGTAATGCTCGTCATAGGCGACCTTCGCCAGCATGTGCGGCCCAGTCATGGTGATCTTCACCGGCCTGCGCGTCAGTTCCGATACCATGCGGAACTCGTCGACCAGTCCGAGGTCGACATTGTCAAAAATCCGCGACTTGCAGGTTGCCGCTGGATGAAAAACGTTCGGATCGCGAGGCGTAATTGGCTTGGGACGCGTCGCCCCTTGGAACGCAGGGATCTTCTGCCAAAAATGATTAAGCATAGCGTTGGGTGGCGCATGCCGGTTGTGCGTACGCCGGTGCATTTCCCCGCCTGTAACGACGTCTATGCCGGCAATCTCCTGCTCCAAGACAGCGGCCTCGCTGGCTCGCATTTGCGCGTCGGCGAGCGCGGACATGGATAATTGGCCTACCGCTACCAGACGATCCAGGGCTTCGTACCAATCAGGAACGCTGTGCGCACCAATGACGGTTGTGGCATAGCGCTCATAGGCCGGCATCGTGGCTCCTTCCCGCTGCTTGCAAATACGCGTAGCAAACACAAAACTGCGCGGGAAGCTATTCCGGCTGCCCGATTAGACACAATCGTCGAGAAGATGGTTGAGGCCAAGGCACCTCTTAATACGGAGAGGTGGCGGCCGCGGTCAGGATGGTCACAATGCGTTCGTCAGGGGCGCAGATGAAAAGGGGTGGCTCCTGTCCCCTTTCGACCCATTGCGGGCACCCCTGGGCTGGCACTCGTGGCTGGCGATTGGCTATGCGGCTCCAAAGGGTGTAGGATGACAAGTATCGCCAATCCTTCAATGGCTTATTGGTGACAGAGAGACAGCGAGCGCTCCCGCCCACGGGAGCTTCCGATGTCTACCCCACCGCCCGAAACTCTCCTTCCCATGTTCCGCAAGCTCAGTTTGTGGATGCGGTTGGACGACGAGGATAAGGGAGCGGTTCTCTCTCTGCCGCACACGGTGAAGAGGGTCGGCGCTCAGCAATATATCGTCAGGGACGGCGAAAAGCCGATCCATTCGTGCCTTCTGCTTGGGGGGTTCGCCTACCGGCACAAGGTGACCGGGGAAGGTGGAAGGCAGATCATGTCGATCCACATGAAGGGAGATGTGGTCGATCTTCAAAACTCGCTGTTGAGAAGGTCTGACCATAATGTGCAAGCGCTGACGAACATCGAGGTGGCCTTCATCCCCGTTGAAGCCGTGCAGGCGCTGGCCTTCAGCCGCCCGCAAGTTGGCAAGGCCATGTGGTATGAGACACTTGTCGACGCCTCGATCTTCCGGGAATGGACGCTCAACGTTGGCCGCCGCAACGCCACCGCGCGTACCGCGCACATGCTTTGCGAGTTCGCGATGAGGCTGGAAATGGCGGGGTTAGGCGAGCAGTGCGCCTACGAACTGCCAATGACCCAAGAGCAGCTTGCGGACGCGCTCGGCTTGACGCCGGTTCACGTCAACAGAACACTGATGACGCTCGCCGCGGACGGTCTTATCGAAAGAACCAAGCGCTCCGTGAAGATCGGAGACTGGAAGAAATTGACGAAGGTCGGCGACTTCGACAGCAACTATCTTCACCTCGATGAGACCATCGACAACGGAGCCTAAATCCGCTTTCGACCCATGCGGCCGTTAGGGAGGCGCCGCTTTAGGTCAACGCCTCCCCAGATTTTAAACGGCTGCGGCCGATCGACTGCGGGTCGAGCTGTGCCCACCGTTTCGATAGAGGATTTCCTCCACCGCAGCCCGGTCGGCGCCACCATTGTTGGCATCAACGGATACGAAGATGCCGCCCGATGAGATGCGCTCATTGTAGTAGGTTGCGTCCTCGTCGCTCACGCCGTGCTTCTGCAGCGCTTCGTTGAGCGTTCCGGCGGCGGCGCCGGCAGCCGCACCGATGGCCATCGCGCCCGGAACGGCCGATGCAGCGATTGCACCAGCTGCTACCAACGGTCCGACGCCTGGAATTGCGAGAGCGGCAACACCAAGCCCCGCCCCAAGGGCGCCGCCGCCCAGAATTCCTCGGACGATGCTGCCATCATCGTCATCTGCGGTGGTGTTCGTCGATTCTTCGCCGCGCCGACCGACAACGGACAAGGCGCTGTCGGGCACGCCAGCCGAGCGCAACTCAGACAGAGCGCGATCTGCGTCAGCGTCACTATCGAAAATAGCGGATGCAAGGTTCTGGTTCATAATACTCTCCGTAGATGGGCATTACGCGCCCATCCGCTGCTCAACGGCGCTCAGGTGCGAGCGTTCCTCGATGGCAGGATGAACGGTTGCAGGGGCGGTCCAAGGTACTCGACACAACCTTAACTCTCAGTCGCCCTGTCCGCTTTCCCCACCCAGTGCGGACATTCGCGTTTGAGCGCCGTTGTCACGGCTCTCTCGGCGGAGGTCTTCGTCTCGCGCACACCTATTTGTCATTTTTTCGCCAATCCGACGCGCGAAGCCGCACGCAGGGGGTTTCAGTCTAACTCATTTAAACGGAATGGTATAACTTGGAGTAAGATCTTCCTAGCGGAGACAAAGCACAGATATGACTCCGAGATCCTGGCTAATTTTTCGTCTTGGGGGGAAACATTTAATGGGGTGTAATAGTTAAATTGTGGCGTTGTCGCTTTCCACATGTTTCTCTGCGCGCTTTCCCACTTACCTCAAAGGGCCATGAGATGCCTAGCCAGACGGATAACGATTACCTTTTAGAACGCGCAGAGGCAGAACTCGACCTTGCTCAAGGGGCAACTCACGAGCGTGCCGTTCGCGCCCACTACCTGCTGGCCGGCCTGTACCTCGACCGGGTTTATGGTGGATCTGACGTGGGCTCCGAAGAGAAAATGACGAACGCTCACCCCATAAGACTGAGTGCGACGCCGGACGCCGCTAAGAGCTGAGGGCTAATCAGTTCGTGCGGCCGGGTTGGATCGACGCCAAGAGAACAACAGGAGATGGAAATGCGACAAATTAAGCTGGTGTCCGCAAGCATGTTTATGTCGGCCGCGACCTTGGCTGCCGCCCAAGTCGTGCCCGCCCCTGCTATTACTCCCGGTTCACCGGAGCAGGTAAACACCACGCAGACCCCACCCGGCAGCCCCCAAACGTCGCCTGCCCCGGGTGCGAACAGCGGTACAAACCCAAATGTTCAGCCGCCGAGAGACAGGGAGAATGCCCCATCTGCTCAGCCAGTGTTGAACGAGCAGCCGTCCCAGCAGCCCCAGCCGGCTCCCAACGCCGCTCCTCGCCCAAGCCAAACGGCTCCATCCGCCCCTCAAGAACCCGCCGGCGGTAGACCCAACTCTGCCGCCCCAGGCCAACCCTCCGCCCCAGCCACGAGCGGGACACCCGCGACCGGCGCTGTAACCGCAGCCACCGCCGCTGACGTGGTCGCCGGCGCTCCAGTCCGGGACACAGCGGGCGGTGTTGTAGGCACGATCGAGTCCGTGGACGCTGACAGCGCGATCCTAAGCACCGGTAGTGTCCGGGCAGATATTCCGATTTCAAGTTTCGCGAAGAATGCACAAGGGCTGGTTTTGGCAATGACCCGCGCGCAGATCGAAGCTGCTGCTCAGAGGTAAAAGCCCGTGTTCTTGCATTGAGCTGCGGCGGGAAACGTCGCCGAAGCCGCTCGCCGGACAGCAAAATCGGCTTGCGAATGTTAAAGTCATCCCGCAACACCCGCCACGTCCACGGGCGCGTGCGTCTCGCCAAACATCTCAGAGCCTCGAGAAAGGTGCCGCCGACAGACCGTCGACAATGAACTGAATGGCGAGACTGGCTAGGAGAACGCCGGAAATGCGGCCAACCACGTCGGCGCCGTCCGCCCGAGAAGGTTGACAAGGCGGTCAGCCGTCAACATCGCAGCCTTTCCACCCAAAGCGGACGAAAGTCCTTACTGAGACGCGCCACCAATAAGCCAGCTCGTGACCGGGCCGCAGCGGCCGCACGCCGAGGTTCGACGGCGCCCTTATGACGATTGGGGCGTTTGGCAACATGGCGCTCAACCCCGCCCGATCGCGACAAGCCAGGCGAAGATTTCAACGATGAAGAGAATGAGAGCGGTCTGCAGCGCGAGGCGAAGCCGCTGGATGATGCGCCAATTTCCCGCCCGATACGCCTCCAGGCGCAAAGCGAGCGCGCGGTGCATTTCCGACATGCTCGTCGCCCGATCGCCGTAGTCGCGAAGCAGCTCGGCCGGATCCAGGCGGAACCGGTAATTGTAGTAAGGCCAAAGCATCAGGGCGATCAGGGCGCCGATGCCGAACAACAGCCCCAATGCGATCCATTCCCAAAGGCCGAGGCCATCCGCCAGGGCGGTCCCACCGAGCAGCGAACTGGCGAAGGCCGTGGCGAAGATCAGGCTGCCGGCGCGATCGCCGAAGCCTTCGACAAGCGCCTGCTGCTGCGCGAGGCCGCGAAGCGCCTCCTCGTAGATCAGCGCGAGGCGCGGATCATCGTCGCCACTGCTCTTCGAGACCATGTTCTCGTCCCGGCTTGCGACGCGTTCGGTCACCTGCTCCTGCCTTGCCAATGAAGACCGACGTAGCAACGCTTCAAACCCGCTAACGTTCTGACTGCCCAACAGACGTCCTGGGCTGCTTCCGCGATGTCCGCGTCGGTTCGCGCCCCCTTGCGGCCTTTGTGGAGCGATCCCGGCTTTGCCCTGCTGCTCGAAGAGCTGGGCCTGATCCGTTATTGGCGGGAAACCCGCTCCCGACCGGACTTGTGCAGCGAAGCCGGTCCGCCTGCCGTGGTCTGCCCGGCCGTCCCGGCTAATCGCCACGTCCGCTTTCCACCCATTGCGGACATTGCTGCCGATTGCGCTTCACGCGGTGCAACTGATTAGAGTCTACCTCACAGCGGCCTATCTTCGACCAAGCGCTGGAACACATCGGGATAGCCTGCACTATGACCCCCTCGGCTAGTGTCGATCACGGGAGGATCGACGTCCGCGGGGCGGCTAACCGGCGGAAGGTTACGGCGAGCTCCTACAGGTTTGGTGACGACCATGTTCCTGAAAATCTCGCCGACATAGGAGCCATCGAGTCGATATACGCGCTCGGCGGACACCCGGCCGATGGCTTTGCCGCCCATGTCGTAAACGAAATCGCCGATTCTGAATCCCTGCGCGTCGCCGGCATCGCTAAAGATGAAATCTGACATCATTCCTCCAAGAAACCCGGGGAGCATCGGTCGGTGCCATTAACGCCGGAACAGCCGGGATCAGGGCTGCTCAGCTTCCCCGAACGTTTCGGAAATCGGTCGGCCGATTGTGATGCCGCAAACCGGGTCACCCTCCGCGGCTTTCCTGCGTGTCGGTTTTGATGGCGCGTTCGCGACCCTGCTCATAGGCAGCGCTCGACATGCTAACCCATTGACACATGCAAATGCATTTGCATATAACATTCGCCAAGGAGATGGCGGTGAGTCACGACGTAACCGGCGAGCTTGGCAGGCGCGAGCGGCAGATCCTTGAGATCATCTACCGGCGCGGTCGCGCGACCGCCGCCGAGGTTCTGGGAGACCTGCCCGACAGCCCGACCTATTCGAGCGTCCGGGGCATGCTTCGCCACCTTGAGGGCAAGGGCTATTTGCACCACGAGCAGGACGGTCCGCGCTACGTCTATCTGCCCACGTCGCCGACGACGGAGGTGAGGGCCTCCGCGCTCTCGCACGTGGTCAGCACCTTCTTCGACGGATCTCTGTCCAGCGCGGTGGCGACCCTGCTCGAATCGAAGCCGCTGACGCGGGAGGAATATGAACGGATCTCGCGCCTGCTCGAGCAGGCGCCGAGGGAGGACGAGGCGTGACGGCCGCGCCATTGGTCGTCGGCGCGGTGGTGCTCGGCCTGGCGCTTCGCGCCACTTTTCTGATCGGCACGGCCTGGGCAGCGGCAGCGACGCTGAAAAGGCTTGGTGCATCCGCGGCGACCAGACACCTCGCCTGGTTGCTTTGCATTGCGGCGCTGCTGGCCTTGCCGCTGGTCTGGTGGTTGGCCCCACCGCTGCGCCTGCCGATCCTTTTTCCCGACGCGGCCCCCACCGCGCTGGCATTGCCCGGCGAGGCTCGCGGCGATGGCGGCGGCAGGGCCGGCAGAGAGTGGCGCGTCGATTGTCGCGTGGCTGATGCTCGCCGCCTATCTGATCGGCGTGGCCGGGCTGCTCGTCCGGCTTGCGGCAAGCCATGTCCTGGTGTCGCGATTGTGGCGCGATGCCGCGCCAGCAGGAGACCCGGACTGGCAGGATCTGCTGGCTCGCCTGTCGCGTGAGTTGCGGCTGTCTCGGCCGGTCGCCCTGAGGATCGCGCGCGGCCCGGCCATGCCGATGACCTGGGGCACGCTGGCCCCGAAAATCCTGCTGCCGGCCGAGGCGCACGCCTGGCTGGCGGAGCGCCGCCGTTTCGTCCTGCTCCACGAGCTGGCCCATGTCGCGCGCCGCGACAGCCTATCGCGAACGGCGGCGTCGCTGGTCTGCGCGCTCTACTGGTTCCATCCCGGCGCTTGGCTCGTGGCGCGGCGGCTGCGGCTCGAGCAGGAATATGCGGCCGACGATCGCCTGCTCGTGCTGGGCGTGCCGGCGCGCGGCTATGCGCTCAGCCTGCTCGACCTTGCGCGGCGCATCGGCCCGAGATCGTGGCCCGATCATGCGGCGGCGATGGCCGGGGCGTGCCAGCTGGAGCGCCGCGTGCTGGCCATCACCACGCCGGCGCGCCGCAATCAGCCGGGTCTCGCCTTCCTCTCCGCCGCCGGCGTCGCGGGGGCGTTCGTGATGCTGGCGACAGCGGCCGGCGTGCCCGTGCAACCTGCGCCCGAGCCGCTCGATATGCCCTCGATCGAGCCGGTCTCGTCCGCCGCCCGGAGCTTGCCTGCGGTGGACGAGGGGCGGGCGTCCGAGCCGGTGACGGCCATCCCGCGCGAAAACGTCCGCCACCAAGACTCTCGCGGTGTCGTCGAAGCGCGGCCGGTCTCGGCGTCGGCATTGCCTGTGCCCGAGCAGCCGCGGCAAGTCGCCGAGGCGCGGATCGGATCGCCGACCCCTGCCCAGGCGGCAGCGCGCGGCGACTCCAGCGGTCAGGATATGCCGAATGTCCTTGCCCCGATACCGCAGCGGGAGCTCTATGGCCCCCGGCTGCCGCGTCAGCTCGGCGCGGAGCAGGCGTTCGATCCTCGAATTCCCGAGCCGCTGAGATCGCGCAATCCGCGCCGCCCGCCGCAGGACGATAACGCCGCCGGGCGTAGTACTGGCCACCGCATTGTGCGGGGAGTGCTGAGAGTTTTGCCGGCCTTCGTGATGGCGAATAGCGACACAATGCCCTGATCCACTGAAGGAGGACTGTATATGTTGCATCATGCGTTGATGCGAGGCGGAGCTTTGCTCGCGTTCCTCGCCACCCCCATCAATATCGCCGCCGCGCAGGAGGCGGCCCGCAGCGAGCCCGTCGCCGGCGGGCTCCGGGTCGAGGCCCTGCTCGGCGCCGACACGGACGGGTACGAACATGGCGCCGTCTATGGCGGGCGGATCGGCTATGACCTGCATATCGGCCATAACGTGCTGCTGGGCGCGGAAGCGGAGCTGAACGACGTCACCACCGATCAGGAGTTCTTCGGCTCGCCGATCGTCCTCGACGACGGGCCCGATCTCTATGTCGGCGGGCGGCTCACCGTGCGCGTTGCGCGGCGGATCAACCTCTATGGCGCGCTCGGCTACACGCGGGCGCGGCAGAGCTTCTTCTTCCTGATCGACCCCAACCAGCCGCTGGGCCCGGTCGGCGGCGAGCAATCCTATCATGACGGACTTCGGACAACCCTGGGCGGCCAGTTCAGCATCGGCCGCCGCGCCTTCCTCGGCGCGGAATATCGCTTCTCGGACTATGGCGAGCGGTTTCTGACCCGCGGCCAGCTCGTCGGGTCGATCGGCTTTCGATTCTAGCGGGTGATCCCGTCCGGCACGCCCGCAAGGGCCGCCGGCGAAGGGGCGAGGACAGCCCCGAACGTCCGTTTTCCACCCATTGCGGACGTTGTCGCCTGGGCTGCGCCTGCCAAACTACCCTATGCACTGTTACGTCTTGCGCTGCCTCACTTAGAGCGCGAAGTTGCGCACGCGGGAGGCATCGATGACGAAAGCGACGTGGGTAGGCATTGGAATCGCGGTGCTGGCGAGCACGGCCGCGGCTCAGTCACAGTGGCCGAACCGGGGGTGGGGATCCGGCAATGCCGGGGGCTATGGTCTGGGCCGGACCGACGGACCCGTCGCGGTCGAGATAACGCAGGTCGAGGGCGGCGTGAGTGTCGGGGTTTTGGTATCTGCGTGCGGCGGCGTGAGGGATTATCGCAGCTTCGGCCGTGATGTTTCCGCGGGCGATGGCCAGGCACGCGATGTAGCTTCGGCGGTCACTCATCTGCTTGGTGAGGCACGTCGGATTTGTGGCTTTGAAGAACGGCTGGCGGCGCGGATCGAGGAGGGCGTCGAGCCGGCTTTCATTGCATGGCTTGAGCAAGAGGTCAGCATGAACGTGATGGATGCGAACATGATGGACATGGGCATGGACTCGAACATGGTCGCCGACTGCTCGCCAGGTGAGTGCAACGGGATGTAAGGTGGCGCCGGCCGTGGCGTCGCAGGTTGCGCCCGCGCGACGGTGTCATGTCTCCGGTCTGGCTAGCCTGTCCGCTTTCGACCCATGGCGGACCTTCAGCCGACCGCCAGGATGATCTCGTCTATCTCTGCGCCGTGTAGCTCGGAGAAGAATTTATCTCGGTCTACAACGACAAAGCCGACCTTCTGAAGCACCCTCAAGGATGGATCCGGGCGATCCGGTCGGCAACGGTCGTGGCGGCCGCCGCACCGGCATCACCGATTCCGATCCCTCCGATCCAGTCGGCAACGGGCGCGGCTAAACCGCACTCAAAGTAAAAGGCGGAGCGGGTGAATCCGCGTGCTTTGTGAAGCCTGTCGATGGTCAATCGAGATCCCAGCCGGCTGGTTCAGGACCATTCAAAATCCTCCTCGGAATCTCAAAACTATCAAGAACGATACGATGTGGAAGACCGAGCCATGCTCCCAGTGCGGCAAAACAGGCAGCCAATCGTTGGGCCTTTTCATCCCATGACGAAATTACATCGCGGACCGTGAGCGTTTGCGTCCGCATCCATACCTGGCCGGAAGCGGAACGGGCGGCTTTGCGGTCAGACTCGAGCCAAGCGGACATTCAGACAAGCGTTTGCAGGCGGTCCGAACCAAGCGGTTAGCGCGTCAGTAAGCCCAAGCTGGGTTCGTTCTCCCACCCAGGCCACATATCCGTCGGGCCGGATCAAAACGGCAGTTGGAGCAGCAACAACACCAAGTGCTGGAAGCTCCCACTGCCCAACGTATTGGCCATCGATGACCTGAACCCGATCTGCCCATGGCGTGATGCCGAGGCCGCCGGTCTCGCCAAAGTTCAGAAGCACTGGCCGGGCGGCGTGGAGCAAGCTGTAGACCCGCAACGGGCCGTTTGCGGTGCTGAGGTCGAGATCGGGCATGCGGCGTCCGAGCAGCGGGTGGCCCTCGCCGAGGTCGTAGTGAATGTCGAGCCCCGACATCATCGCCGCGAACCTGTTGCGCGGCTCCTCCATGCCGAGGAGCTCAGCGATGGCGTCGCGCACTGCCTTGGTGCGCTCGTCCTCGCGGCGAAGCGCGGCCGCGGCCATCGCGTTGCGCAAGACGTGGGCACCGATCGGATGGCGCTCGGAATGATAGGTATCGAGGAGGCCTTCCGGCGAAATCCCCTTGACCACCTGGGCCAGCTTCCATCCCAGGTTCATCGCATCCTGCACGCCGGTCTGGAGCCCCTGTCCACCATCCGGTGGATGGATGTGCGCGGCGTCGCCGGCGACCAGCACCCGCCCCTTGCGGTAGGTCGCGGCCTGCCGGGCCATATCGGTGAATCGTGAGATCGAGGTGGGATTGTGGACGCCATAATCGGTCCCGTAGACGGCGATGAGTGCCTCGCTGAGATCGGCCAACGTGGGTTCGATCGCCGCTCCGATTTGCCGTTCGGTCACCATCACGCCGACCGGCCCCTCGTCGGCATAGATTACCTTGCCGTCGCGGATCTCGTAATTCACCCGGCTGAGGGCATGGATGCCGAGGGCGTCGCGGCGGATGCCCCATTCCGGCGGTTCCTCGGCCAGTTCGACTTCGGCGATCAGATTGCTGGTGGTGGGATCCGCTCCGGGAAAATCGATGCCGGCCGCCTTGCGGACCTGGCTGCGTCCGCCGTCGCATCCGACGAGATAATGCCCCCGCAGCGATCGGCCGTTGCTGAGCTCGACGCCGACGTCGGCGGCGTCCTCGGTGAAGCCCGTCACCTCGATGCCGCGATAGATCGGCACCTTGAGCTCGTCTACCCAGCCGGCGAGGATCCGCTCAATATGTTTTTGCCACAGCCCGAGACCGTATGGATGGCGGGTGGGAAAATCGCTGATGTCGAACTGGACCCCCGCAAACCCGGCGACCTGCGCCTTCTGCCCCTCTGCAAGGAATCGGTCGGCGATGCCGCGCTGATCGAACAGCTCGATCGTGCGCGAGTGGAGTCCCCCGGCGCGTGAGCCGGCGAGATCCTGGCCGGGGCGGCGCTCGACGATGGCGACGTCGACGCCCGCCAACGTCAGCTCGCCCGCCAACATCAGCCCTGTCGGACCTCCTCCCGCGACTATCACTCCATAGCCTGTCATCTAGCTCCATCCCTTACCCCGCCTGTTCACCCAGGAATGACAGGCGGCAGGGCTTCGGAACTTACGGATAGAAATGCGCAAGCCAATTTTTGAACCCAACGATCTTGTCGCCATTTACTGTCCAGGCGAGCACGATAGACGAACGACACCATAGAGCCGTGCTGCGGATCGCCCTTCCAGCCGCAGGAGCCTATGGTCGGGCGCTCTTTCGCGTGCTTTCCATTGTGGCCGTTCGATACTGCGGGCTCCCGTTGATGCGGTAGCTTTGGATGATCACCCCGCTGGGAGTGGTCCGCGATTCGGTCAGTTCGAGTGCCTTGTCCGGCCCGGTTTCGGGGAAGAGCCGCGTGCCCTGGCCGAGGATCACGGGACAGGTGAAAAGGTTGATCTCATCGACAAGGTCGTTGTCGAGCAGCCAGCGGACGAATTTACCGCTGCCGTGCACTTGCAGCTCGCCGCCCCGCTTGGCTTTGAGGTTGAGGATCGCGGCTGCGACGTCCCCCGAGAGGACGGTGGTATTCGACCATTTCGGGTCCGTGAGCGTGTTCGATACCACGTATTTGGGACGCGTGTTCAACGCGACGGCGACCTGGTTATCCTGCGGAATTTCCTCGATCGCTCCCCACGAGCTGGCAAAGACCTCGAAGGTCCACCGGCCGAAGAGGAAAGCATCGGCGCGCCCATAGACCTGGCCCAACGCATCCCCGGTCTCTTGGTCGAAGACCGGCGCGGCCCAGCCGCCGCGCTCGAAGTTGCCGCGGCGGTCCTCGTCCGGCGCGCCGAGTCCTTGCATGACTCCGTCGAGGGAGACCATCGTCGTGGTTGTCAGTTTCATGATCGTCTTCCTTTCTCGTCGATCGTCATTGGCTCGGAGCCGGCCGGGTCAAGGTTGGCTGCTTGATAGATGAGTATGTTGGACGGACTTAGACATGCAGGGTGGGCCGGTAGATGAGTTCCTGAGTGTGGCCGTCGAGCGTCCGGCTCTCGATCAGCTCGAGATCGAAGTCGGCTCCACCCTCAAAGATCGGATCCTCTCCGGTCTGACCGGTAATCACAGGGAAGAGCGTCACCTGGACGCGATCAATCAGACCGACTGCCATCAGCGCCCGGTTCAGCGACAGGCTGCCGTGCGAGCGCAACGGCACCTCGGACTCCGCCTTGAGCCGGGTGACGATCTCCACGGCGTCACCGCTCACGACGGTCGCGTCCGGCCAGTCGAGCGGTCCTGTCAGCGTGCTTGACACTATTGTTGCCGGCAGGTTCCTCATGCGGGTGACCCATGGGTCACGGACCTCGGACTCCTCGGTGCTCGAGGCCAGCATCTTCGCGTGCGCTCGATATGTATTGGCCCCGAAGACCATCCGCTGCTCCTCGTCGTATAAGGCGAGACGGTGGGCCAGCAGCTCGGGGCCTTGCTTCCCCCAGTAGCCGCCCCAATCGCCGTGGTGGGCGCCGAAGCCATCGAGGCTCATAAAGACGTCGAACGTGTACGAAGCGGTCACGATGTTCTCCTCCGCTTGCTTGAGACCATATCACTTATTCACGCGGTGGCGCGGTCGGCAGCGGCAGCATTTCACGCAGCTCGATCTCGGTATCATGCTCTTGACCATCGCGCAGGTAACGCACCGTCACGCGGGTTCCCGGCGCCCGTGTAAATGCCCGAGTAAGGTCGCCGCCGCTCAGCGCGCGCGCCGACCGCCCATCAACCATGAGCAACCTGTCGTCCCTGCGTAGCCCCGCCCGAGCGGCGGGACCGCCTTCGTTAACCAAGCTCAGCAGAATTGTCTCGGGCGCAGTCTTGATCGCGCGCAGCCCCGCGCGATTGAACGGGATCGGATTGTAGCCGGGCACATAGTCCATGCAGATCCGCGACCGTTCATAATCGAACGTAATCGTATAGTTCGCCAAGGTGTGCGTGCCTAAGTTCCCAGCCTCGCTGACCGACAGGCTTACTCCGCCCGTGTCGTCGGAGGTCCGCACCATCGGGTTCCGTACGTTGCCGCCGCCGACGCGGAACGATTGGGCATAGCTGACCCAGTTCCGCGAGGCGCCACCTGCGCCATAGGATAGGGCCTCGATCCCGCGACTATAACGATCGACCACACCCTGCTGCCGAAGCCAGTGCGCATAGAGCACAATCGCGCCGTTATTGCCGGTGTCGATGGTGAACGGCGCGCGGATGCCGTCGAACTCCGCCTCGATAGTTGGCATGTCGCCGGTGAAATGCGTCGGCATCCAGCCGCTCGCGCATGGCACTGGCCGGTCGCGAGGCAGCAGCGTCAGCTGTCCCGCCCGATAGTCGAGCCGGATGATGAACCGCTCCACCACTTCGAGCCCGAGCAGGCCCGCCAGCGGTGGCCGGTCGCCGCGCTCCATTGCACCGTAACCGAGGTCGATCACGTAGAAAAACTGGTCGCGCATGACGGCGTCGCCGATACGTAACTCCCTGACTTGGGTATATTGTTCGCCGACAGTGCCGGCGCCACTACCTCCGCTGCGTGCGCCGCCGACCGGCGTCAGCCCGAGGGCCCGTGCCGCGTCAGGCGACAGAATGCTGTGTCCGCCGGTATCGAACAGGAAGTGCATTGGCCGGCCATTGACGCTCGCCTCTATAACAAGTTGCGGAAAGACGGTGGCGGGAATGGTGGTGCCGCCGGCGCGCACTTCATGGTCGTTCGGCTGGCGTGGGGCGGCATAACTTCCGGCCGGAGCGGTGGGCAGCAAGCGATAGTTGTCGATTGCAATTCGCTCTTCGTTATTGCCGTCGGATCGAACCACCGAGAACGGCAAGCGCTGGCCAGCGACGGGGCGATAATCCCCGTAGCGCGTGGTGAGCCTGCGGAACCAATCCTGCTCGATCGACCGGGCCAGATCGCCGGTCTCCGCATCGAACCACAATTCGACCGGTTCGCCGTCGCGCGGCGTGGCGGTCACCACAGAATAGGACTGCCCGGCCTCGGTTCGGTTCATTGCGGCCGATCGCTGCGCATCGCCGAACGCCAGCTGTAGCCACCCAAACCGCGCCAGCCAGGCGCTGGTATGGGTGCGGCGAATCGCGAACGGGCTGTCCAGCTTGTGGCTGCCGCCCGAAGGTTCGATCCGCCAATGGGTGTTGCCGTCGTAGATGTCGGCGGTTCGCATAGCGGTCAAATCGGTGCGGGTTGCGAACCGGCCATCTCGGAGATCGCTGACCGATTGCCAAGTCCCACCCAGCCCGGAAGCCATAATCCGGCCGGTGGCGACGAGGGTGTCGGTTGGCCGCCACTCCGTAGCCTGGCCGTTGCCCACCTGTAACAATGCCGCCCAACCGACCAACAATTTCGTGCGCATCATCGCCGTCTCCTTGGCCATCAGATAGGCGAGGCGGCAGCTGCGGTATTGGACGGGAATGACGCAATCAGGATGTCAGTTGCACGCGCCTGGCGCTAGGCGACACCCCATATTGCCGCCGGAAACAGCGTGCGAAATGCGCTTGGTCATAGAACCCCGTCGCAACCGCGATTTCAGCAATCGATACGCTGCCGGCCATCATCGCATCGGCTGCCTCGAGCCGAAGGCGGCGCGAATAGCCGCCGACGGTCTCGCCGGTCGCATCGCGAAAAGTGCGGCACAGGTGGGCGGGGTGAACGCCAGCTTGGGCGGCGAGCGTGGTCAGATCAGGGGGCTGAACTAAGTTGCCGGCGATTGCGTCGCGCACTCGGTTCAACCACGTGGGCGAAGTGTCGCTATCGGCTCGCCGAACCGCGCGGCCCGCCAGCTCGAGCACCGCGCTGGCGACCGTCAGCTGCGCACCAACATCGCGCGTCGCCATTTCCCGTTCCAGCCTGGCAAGCGCCTCATCCCGCGGATCGAGCTGCACTTGCCCGTAATCGGCAAACAGCGTGGTCAAGGCGAGGTCTTCGAGCCAGCTCGCGTCGAAATATAGGTTCACGCAACGTGTCGTCTCCGAACCAAATTGATTGGCGTGGACGTGCCCTGCCGGATGGGCAATCAACGATCCGCGCCGGCAATCGATTTCGCGACTGCTCGCCTGCGCATACCCTCCCGCCAGCACCACACACAGATAGTCCGCGCCGTGTTCATGACGCGGAAGTGCACCGCCTCCGCCATGTTCGCGGTGGCTAGCCAATAGTCCATTGGCGGACACCTCGCGGAGCCCGTCGCCGAGTGAAACGCGAGCCGGCACATGGGTGACTGACGGAGCTGGCGATGAAGGCATGATAATCTTCAGTATGGTATTACGAGCAAGTCCGGTCGTCGTTCCCGGCGCCAGGGCTCTGGGTCCCAGGAATATGCTGCTTAATTCGTTCTGAGGGGCATTGGCAAAACAAATGGTAGTCTGATTCCCCGTTTGCTGGCCCATAAGCGGTTGACGCTTGAGCTTCGGCTCCTGAGCCAGCTGGACCGCCGAGTTCGGCTAGTCAATCGCGGTGAGGAAGCTCGACAGCACGGCGCGAAATCGCTCGGGCTGATCAAGAAAGACCGCATGCGATGCGCCGTCGATGACCTCAAATCGCGCGCCGGGGATTCGCGCCGCCATTGCGCGTTGAGCCTCGATCTCGGGCGAATTGCCCGCCGCAATGACCAGTACGGGAATATTGACAGCATCGAGCGCCCCCGAACGATCCTGACCATAAAGATCGGCGACCAGCATCGCGGCGCCGATCGTGGGCGGCGTCACCAGACCGGTCGCGACGCTTCGCTATAGACCTCCTGGTCCGCGGCGCACAGTCCGACGGAGCCTGCTGACGCCATACCCTGCTCATGATCGAATGGTCGGGAACGAACGGCCATGCCCTTCCGCGCGGACACGATGGCGCAGTATGCGACGACATCGATCGAGTTGCAATTGATCGGTCGATTGCCGAAAGCGACATCTCATTCGACGCGACCTCAGTAAGATGCCCGCGCCAGTCGGCGGAAAGTTGCACAGTACCAAGTACCTAAGCTGGACTTCTATCTCATCGACGGCAGATGATCCAAATGCCCAACTATGTTAATCTGCCCGCGGGCCGCCCAGCGCGGCCAGCCATAAGAAAGGTGCGCTCCAATGCCAATCACCAAAGAACAACAGGATGCAGTCGACAAGATGCAAAAGGAAATGCTCGATAATCAAAAGGAAAAGGCGGCAAAAGACCCCAACAAGTTTAATGACCCTGCGCCTAAGATGACGCCTACCGCCAAGTGAGTTTGGTCCCACAGCCAAACCACCAATAGGTGTCGCGGCGCAAACAACGTTGATCTCCCCTGCGGTCGTGGCTCCAAAGGGCCGCCCGACCGCAGAGGAGATGCATTTGGCGATCGAACCAGAATTTTGTATTGAACGCGCCAAGCTAGTCGCAGGCCTAGCTCGCATTCGAAAGTCCGCTTTCCACCCATTTCGGACGCTCGGTACCTGGGCTAAGTCTTTTCCACCGTCGCCACCGATGGGAAATGGACAATGGATAGGACGGACCTGATGATCGTGACGCTCGTGCTTGCGTCGACCACTGCGGGCTTGGCGTTTGCTTCTGTCCGCTGTCGCCAGACTGGCAACGCCTATTTCCTGTTTTGGCGGAGTCCGTTCGGTGAACGCGCCGACGCGATGGCTCGCAGCAGTTTTTCCAAGGAAGCGCTGCTGGCCTGGCGCGTGTCCTATTGTTCGCTGCGGCCACAATGATTGCCGTTTTTACATTGTTCGGATGGTGACGCAGCGCGGAGATCGAGGAACGTCCGCTTTCCACCCATTGCGGTCATTCGCCTCCGTCTGCAATTGAGCGCTACGCAATGCGAGCGTGCGGCCACGACACATGCTGGCCCAAGCCGCCCAATGGGCGGCCGGCAGTCGAACACTTGCTGGAAGCGGTGAAGGTCGGGCTCAACCAGGGCCGATCATCAGCAGGTAGATCACAAACCCTATACTGACGAGCAGCGCCGCGAGCCCCATTTGTCCGAACATTCTCGCCCAGGGCGTTTTGGCGGGAAGTTGCGAGCGTTGCCGGCGATCGAAGGCCGACCTTCTGGCCTCTGCGCTGCCTCGCCATCGTCTGAAGGTCCGTGGCGCGGAAAATGGTAGGTACCGATCAAGCCCCAGAGGCCAGCAATTATTATCAGGACCATCGGATCACCGCCGCGTTCAACGATCAGTGCGGAATCGGCGGGGTTCCCGGGATCGTGGAAGACTCTCACTTGGCTCCCGACCCGGTAAGGACGCAGGAAGGTCTCAGCGTCCTCTTCCGTGATGAAGGAAGAGCCGGCAGTGAGCCAGATGCTGTGGCCGGTGAAATTGCGACCGCCCGCGGTGTAAATGTATGCCACCGAGGCGCTGTAGGTTGGCGCCGTCCGCGTTCCGCCCCCGTTGGAAATGACGGCGCTTTCGGTGATATGGCCCTCGACAGATTGCCAGGCAGAGGCGGCGGCAAATCGGATATTGTCGTAGACCATGTACATTAGCGCGCCGACGACCATCACGCTGAAGATGCTGTAGGCGATGATCCGACCCATTCGCTTTCCTCTTGGAAGCACGGTGCTCGTCTAGGGAGACATCGATCGCCGTCATATTACCGTCAGCAGACGCTGCGGAAAATTATGACTTCGCATAGTTCCTACTTGGAAGCTTCGCATCCAAAGGGCTGACGATCGGCCGCACTCTATACGATCCGGATCCTCCTCTGGCGCTAGACTCCAGAGGGGTACGAGCGCACGTTCAGGGGGCGCAACAGGAGCGACCACCATGCCACAGTTCGTTATCGAGAGGGAAATGCCGGGAGCCGGCCAGCTTAGCGCGACTGACCTACAGGGAGCCTCTCAAGGGTCGTGCAGCGTGTTGCGCGAGCTCGGTCCCGAAATTCAATGGGTGCACAGCTACGTTACTGACGACAAGATTTATTGTGTTTATCGTGCGCCGAGCGAGGAACTCATCAGGCGCCATGCGGAGACAGCCGGTTTCCCCGCGAACAGCATCGCTCAGGTCCGGGCGGTGATCGATCCGACCACCGCCGAGTAGCGACCAGCCCGTCCGACGGCCGCTTTCCACCCATTGCGAACGGTCCTCGCTGACCGGCCGTCAGTCGCGACGCGTGAGCCCAAACCAACGTTAGTGCTCGTGTGTCATATCTCTCAATACGGCCGTGACTCGTCGGCCTCCGCGGGAGACCGTCGACTCCCAGCGGATTGTCAAAATAGGCAACATGTTCCCACGCCTGCTCCCATTATGTGTATTCGAAACGGCGGCGCAGTCATCGAGCGCGAGTCCCTCTTTGAACATTGCGTCTGCTAGAATCCGCTTGTGCGAATCATTACTTAGGTCAAGTCTCGGCGCGGGGGGATTCAGCTATGAAAAAGACAATGATGGCGCTCGCCATGAGCGCGTCACTTTTGGCGAGCGTTCCTGCATTGGCGCAGGGTTCAGCAGCACCATTGGTCATTGGTGGACCTCAGGCTCCAGCCCCAGCGAATGTGTTGCAGCGCGGCACTGAAGTTCGCATGGCAACGCGGGTCGAACTTCATTCGCAGCGCAGCCGCGTAGGCGAGCGATTTGAGCTGGAAGTTACAGACGACGTACTGCTCAATGGCCAAGTCATCGTGCCCGTGGGCAGCATCGCGACTGGCGAAGTTACACGGGTCCAGCATCGCGGGATGTGGGGGCGTCGCGGCATCCTGGAGACCCGGCTCATCTCTGTTCGGGTCGGCGATCGGCAGATCCGATTGACGGGCGCTGCCGGGGACCGCGGTCGCGCCGGAACGGCTGGCGTTGTTGCTTCCGTCCTTCTCATCCCTGTCGTCGGGTTTTTCGTGACAGGAACTAGCGCCGTGATACCGCCCCGCACGCCGACAGTGGCTTACACGGAGGAAGACTTGCCCGTCGTCTTCGCCGGACCGGTTGCGGCGCGGCCACTCGTGGTCCCTTTGCAGACGAGTCCCGCGCCAGCGCCGCAACCTGCGCAGGCTACCCCGCCGAGGCCCTAAGACAATGCTTGAAGTCCCGCCAGCCCAAGCCGCCGACCAATCGGCTTCTGGCGGCTCTCAGTTCGTTTGCTGAGGTTCTTTAAGGGTTGTAGTCTCGTCTTGGCGCGGACTGAAGATCTGGGGATTCGGGGGAATGAAATGCTTTATTTTCTAGCTGCACAAGCGATCGCCTCGTCGACTCCGTTAGCGGGCGGTGCAATTTGTTCGATCCAGACTTCGCCGACGGGGTCGGCGGTGCAAATCACTCAACAGACTGACGTTCCAACCGACGCCAATCATACGGCCGTCGCATGCAGGTTTCTCGGCCGGTCGAATGCGGCCAACGCGCAAGTGAGTTTTCGTATCTCGTGCGCCCCGAACAGGCGGCTGGTGGGGACGGGCTTCCACTTCCGCCGGCCAAACGATCAACTTTTGATGCGCGTGACGGAAGTCTCCCGTCCGCTACTTACCGTCACGCAATGGGGTCAAGAGTACACGTTCGCCGGGCCGGGAATTGTCGATATCGGCCTGTCGGCGACCTGCGCGCTGTGACATAGAATGCTTCCGCGCAAAGCTCTAGACGGCGGCCTGCCATAGCGATTAGCGCCAGCCGACTTTCTTCATGCGACCACCTTCCGCCGAAACCAGCTATCCGCCGTCCGCTCGATCGTCGTCAGCTCGTTCGGAAAGCAGCGCCCTTGGAATGCCATCACATCGTCGAGCGACCCGCGCAGCCAGACGTCGTAGTCCTCCTCGTGGAGCAGCACCGGCATACGATTGTGGACCGGTCTGACCACCTCGTTGCAGACGGTCATGAGGCCCGAATACCAATTGCCCCACTCGTCGCTGCGGTCCCACATCCCGGCCCAGGCGAAGATCGGCCGGTCCTTGACGCCGAACCAAGTCCGCGTCTTTTGGCCTTCCTCGCCCTCGGCCTCGCAGAAACCGGTCATCGGGATAAGGCAACGATGGTCATGCTTCGAGGCGATGAAGCGCCAGGGATATTTGCCGATTTCGCGCACGTTGTTCACCGGCTTGGGCTTGATCGGCAACCCCGTCTTTTTGCTCTTCTGCGGCAGCGGCCAGCCCCAGGTCATAGCCTCTAGAACCCGCTCGCCACATTCCTCGCGAACGACCATACCGCGGCCGCCAGGATAGACCTCGCCCTCGCCGGCATTAAAGTTGGTCGGCATGACGGCGCCAAACACGGCAGCGACTTCAGCGGCCGAGACGCGGTTCGTGTACAGGTTGCACATGTCGCCAGACTATCAGGGGACGAGCGAGGAGGCGAGCCGACGAAGTCATGTCCGTCATGCGGGACCGCTGCCGAAGACGATGTTCCGGTCTGTGCGAAATGTGGCCGCGAGTTTTCCGCCGGGAGCCAATTCGAACCGCCGGCCATGCCATCGGAGGTGTCGTCGAACGCCGCCAGCGACGAACGGCCCACCGGTACGATACCGTTGGCCATCGGGTGGACCTGTCTGGCGTTTGGCATCTTCGCGCTCGTGCTTTCGTTTGGCGTGAACCCCGAACGTCGTGATGTCCTATCGGCCACCGGTCCCTACCCAATGCGGAAGCGGCCGGACGCATCACCGATGCGATTCAAATGAAGTTCTTATTGCAGATGGCGGCGGGTGGGCTTTTCAGTCTGTTCCTTGCGCTGTGGTGCGTCGGCTACGTCGTCCGCGCGATCAGCTTCCTGCCTGGCAAACCCGCTCCAGATTGAGCCTATGCTTCGAATAGGTCGGCCGAAATTGGCGACGCTTTTTTGTCGACCGTAAAGCTGCCCGCCCGATGCGGCCGGAGCGCCTCGTGCGGGGATCCAGCGCCCGTGAGCCAGTTCTGCCATTCCTCCTGACGCACCACGGCCAAGTGCCGCTCCTTATACGGAGCGATATCGGGATTGGCCTCTACGGTAAGCCCGGCGAATGCCGCAGGCCAATCTGCCTGAGCAGGCTGCCAGACGCCGGCGAAGCAAAAGAAGGGCAGATCGGTCTTGAACGTGACGCGGTGTCGCTTCTTGCTGGGACCTTCGCCAGAGATCATGAACTCGGTCGCGATGATCAGGCACGGGTTCTCAATCGCCCGGCCTTCAGATCGCAGGAGGTTGTACGAGTGACCGTCAGGCTCGAACGGACGCAGCCCCCAGCGCGCGTCTATCTGAGTGGCCGCGCCATCTCTCCAGATGACGATGCGGGCGATCTTGCCGGGCCCATTGCCGAATATCTCGATCGGCCCCACGCTCAGTCGCCTCCGCCGAGAAGGTTCACCACCGCCGCTGCGCCGAACGCTTTACGGTATTTCTCGACGATCCGCTTATGGCCGGCCTCGGCTTCCTTCCAGGTTGCGTAGCGCTCTTCCTGGATGCCATCCTCGCCGATCAACGATTCCGTCAGAAAGGGCTTCCGATCGTCGCTTTCGTCGAGCGCAATTCCGGTGAAGCGGGTCCATACCCGACCGTTTGGCACCTCGTCTTCGGCGACCAGCTGGCGATCGGTTCGGGACTGCGCCCGCCACTGGGCCTCGGTAACCTGAATAGGCCGCCGATCGACGTCGAGGACGTAGTAACGCGCCGCGCCGGGCGGGTTGATATGAGAGACTTTGCCCATTTCTACCTCCTTCGGCTCAACGCTCGCTTCCATTCGCGATCATCCGGCAAGAGCAAAGGCACCGTGACCCCCTCAAATCCCATTAGCTCCAGCTTCGCGCCGCGGCGCCCGCATTGCCGGCACCGAAGCCTTTGGGGAACGTCACGCAATCCATCGGGCCAGCCCTTCTTCTGGAAGAGATACCATAGCCCGACGGCGTGAAAGACCCCGCTCCGCTGGCAGCCAACGCACGTCGCCTTGATGCTCTCATGCTGCATACCGGCGTCGAGGAGGTCGCATATCGGGCGCACCCGCCAGGATTCGCGACCGAGCACACCGTCACGCCTCCCGTTGTCCAACCTGATCGCGCGCTCGCCGGAGAACGAGCTGGACGAGATCGGCCCAATGAATGGGATCGCCGCGCGGCTCCTCGCCAGCGATTGAGCTCCACCGATCGCGTACGTGGGCACCGACCTCTTCAGCCTCGCTGAACCTCAAAACAGGCACGTCCGCCATCACTCGCCTCATCCGAATCACTTGCCGATGTTCTACATCTGTTCCACATGCCGAGTCCATGCCGCCTGATCGAGAACGCCTCCGCCGCATGGCCCTGCTAGCGGCGTGGGAAATCTCTCGAGCAGCCGTTGAACGCCCATTTCCGCGCTCGATCATGGTCCGCTTCCTACTGGCTTACCTGTTTGCCGAAGCGGGGCGGCCGCCGGATCGGCACTGGGTCTACAGCAGCTTCTGGAACGAGATCGGGCAGCCCCTTCGCGCAGATCGGCCAGAAGACCGATACTGGCGATCGACGATGGCCGAGACACGGATAAAGGGCTTCGTCAGCGACCTCGGCCTTCCACAGACACCGGCGTTTTGGATCGAGCTTGAAGAAGAGCTGCGCCGGTGGCGGGTCGAGGAACCTTGGCCGGCTCGGCACTTACCGTCAGGCAGCGGCGCGTTCTGAAGCTACCCCACGATCCAGAGTATCATGCCGGCCGCTAAAGCGATGGCGCCAAAAGCCCCGACGAACATTGACGTCCAGAACACCGTCCATGCTGACACTAAGCGGTCGATAAATTGGATTGGGGACGGCATCTAAGAGCTACCCTGCGATCAGAACGATTGCCAAGGTGAGCGCGGCGAGAGTTACCAGGCCACCCGTGAGCCATCGGTTCGGGCCGTTGAACATCGCTAGCCGAACTTCGCCAGCGGGAACTCTGCCTGGACACGTTCGAGCGCGGCCCGCATCTCGCCTAGCTCCAGGCCGCTGCCCGTCACGCGGAAGGTGGTCGTCCAGTTGCAGCCCCGCTGCTCATCGGCTTCCCAGATCGGCATGAAGCGATGGACGCCGCGGTGCTTGCCGTCGAACTTTGCAGCCTCTCGGGCGAGAGCTGCTTCGACTTTGGCACGCGATGCGGGCATGGCGTCCAAGTTGCGCCGGCCGGGAACGTCATGCAAGCGGGACCGTTCACGCCAGCGGAGAGGAGTCTTTGCTGAATGAGCAAAAACCCCCACCGAAATTGTCGGCTCGGATGGCGCTCGCATGGGACGCGACGAAGACGGTTCATACATGGTCGGAAGCGACGGCTCTTACATGCGCTCCGGTAAGACCGGGTCGATCATGGTGAGCAGCGATGGAGCCGTGCTGTCGAAACCGGCCAGGCCGAAATGAGCAAAGCGGCGGAAGGGATCTTTGGCATTGATCATGCCAACGCCATCGAGGGCCCAGCCCAAGGCGCTGTGTTCGAGATCGAGGTCGACGAAGACGACGGTTGCGCCTGGATCGTGGCTGGCGGGCAGACCATCAATCTGGGTCCGGTGAATGCGGTCGCTGAGAAATGGGCTCAATGGCTCGCCGATCGCGAATTCGAAAGCTGAGGACGGGAGGACCACCCGGAACGTGTTTAGTTTTAGGGCGTTCTTTTCCTACGCGCATGAAGCCAAGCCATGCGATTCTGTGGGCCAAGGCGCCGCCAGCTCCCCTTTGCTGGCGGCGTTCCTCGTGAAGGTGGAACCCGCGCCTAATTCCGGGGTGGGCTGCGCGAATCTGCCGAGACGTCGCGCCGTGGGCGGGCTCCGAGCGCTTCGTAGCTCAGCATCGCCGGGTCCGCTACCAAACGTCCGCAATGAGTGGAAAGCGCACGTTCCCGCCGCTGCCTATCAAACGCCAGACATGCGCGTGATGTTGATGGGACCGCGGGCGCCAATGAAGTCGCTCCAGATGTAGTTATGGTGTCGTATCACTTGCTCGGCTGCGAGGTGAGGTCGGTCCGTGGTGGTATGCCCGTCCTCCGGTGCCCAAACATCGTAGCGGCGAACCGCCGCGGATCTCACGGTTGTATCAACGCAAAAATCGGTCGCGCAGCCGGTAATGATCAGCCGCACGGCCGCCTCCGGCGGAACGAGCGTCGCGAGTTCCGTTCCCGCGAAGCAATCGCATGTCGACTTTGCGATCACGTGGTCCTCCTCCTTGACGTCCAGTTCGGGAAGAAGCTGCCATGCCGGACCGCCCGCTTCCAACGGACCGCCACGTTGGGTGTGGCGGACAAAAATCACGCGACCCCCTGAATCACGGGTCTTCCGCGAGAGACGATTGATACGAGCGACAAGCCCCGCCGCGTCGAATTTCGTGCCGTCGGCGAAAAGGCCAACTTGCATGTCTATCACCAGAAGGACGTCTTCGACCTTCACGATCAGCCCTCCTTTCGCCACGCAGCTTGGCCAATTCTCGCACCGCAAGCGAACGTCCGCAACAGGTCGAAAGCGGACCTTCGTGGATGTGATGCTGACTGGCGTTACGTGAACGAGAGCAACGTCGTCAGCGTCGCGGAATTGCCTTTTGCAGCGCGGCGGCCATGGTGGCGCAGACGCAACGAGAGGCACCAATGACCCGTCGCACCGCCGCAATCCCGTTCCTCGCCGCCCTGGCCGCGCTGTCCGGCCCGCTCGCCGCGCAGCTGCCGCCGCCGGTGCCGCGCGAGCCGCCCGCCCATTGCACCGCAGCCGAACACCGCCAGCTCGACTTCTGGATCGGCCGATGGGACGTCTACCAGACGGGTACCGAAAGCCTCGTCGGCCGCTCGACGATCGAGGCGATCTACAATGGCTGCGCGATCCGTGAGAGCTGGCGCCCGTTTGACATGAACGAAGGCGGCAGCATCAGCAATTACGATCGCGCCGCCGGCGTCTGGCGACAGAGCTGGGTGGACTCGACCGGCGAGTGGATCGACTATCAGGGCCGGCTCGAAAATGGCCGCATGGTACTGATTGCCGAGCGCACGGCGCCGGCCGGGCAAATGCGGGCGACCCGGATCGCCCAATATCCCGAAGGCCGCAACGTGCGGCAGGTCGGCGAAACGTCCGTCGATGGCCGGCGGACATGGACGCCGTCCTACGACTATACCTATCGCCCGGCCGGATCGCCGCCGCGGTAGCGAACCATGTCGACTTTCGACCCATTGCGGACATTCGGCTCATGTACGGTTCCGACCTTTGCCGGCGTTCACAGATTGATAAACAAGGCCGCATATCGAACCCGTCATGCTGCCTACTTTCACCTCTGCCCGGTATCGGCTGCCTGGGTGCAAGAAGCGCGCGGGCGCGTTTTGATGGCTTCTTCCCAAAACTCCGAGGCGTTCGCCGCCAGCATCAAACGGCGCGACCAAGCAGCCAAGGGTCTAGAGAAAGACCTTCTGACTGAGGTGCCCCTGCTCTACGGGTCGCCTGGCTCGATGGAGCCGCACGGCGATCCCGGAATCGTGCTCGCGCGGATACATCAGGAGGAACTACAGCGGCGAAACGACGGCGGCGTACTTCCGTCCCCAAGGGTGCGATCCGACGTTTCGCTCCCCTTCGAGCGCACGACAACCGTTCTAGCCTTCGTGCTTCTCTTGCTGCTCGTCCTCTTAGGTTAGCGCAGAGCGTACTCATGTCCGCTTTCCACCCCTTGCGGACATGGGCCAATCCGACGAGGCGTAATTGCAGAAGTGCCAAATTTAGTCTATAATGGACCCGAGTGTCAGGGAGTTGCTTATGAGGAACGTCTTCCTAATCACGGCTGTCGCTTCCTCGGTGCTCACGGCGGGCGCCGCCTCTCAACCCATTCGGTCGGCGACCGCTGATTTGGGCGGTCCTCGCGATCAAATCGTCTGCCGCCGCTTCGTCCGTACCGGGACGCTTGCCGCCTTTGATCGCGTCTGCAAGACGAGGGGAGAGTGGCAACGCGAAGCGGAAGCTGCCCGCTCGATCAGATCGACGATAGCCTGTCGGAGCGAAGGGAAAATGGGCTCCTTTGCGCTCTGCTAACGGTGATGGACCGCGCTCGAAATTCACGGTTTGATTGCAGGAGTTGCTTTGCGTGAAGCCCCAGTTCATTTCAGCCACGGCGTTAGCGGCGCTTGCCGCATCCGCTATTGCCCAACCGAACAGCAATGCGAATTCGGAAAACCAGAGTCGACCGGCTGACGAGAAAGGCGAACGGCTTGTCTGCCGCTTGATACAACAATCGGACACTGACTCGCTGGTACGTGGACGAGTCCGCCGCTGCCTGACAGCCGAGCAGTGGCGTAGGCTGCGTCGTTAACGACTCTCCGTTGTCCGCTTTCGGCCCATTGCGGACTTTCGCCGGCCGGCCCATGCTCATCCAAGCGCTTCCGAACTGGCTGGGAAGATCGTGCCGATGAGTCGTTATGCGGCGGCGGCGATGGCCGCCTTGACGATCGGCTCTCCTGCCGGCGCTTCGCCAGGCGAGGGCTTTGACGTCGATCATTACCACGTAGCGCTGGCACCGGATTATGCGGCCCGCACGATCAGCGGCCAAACGCGGATCGACCTCAGGATAACGACCGACGGGCTAACCGAGATCGTGTTCACGCCCAACCAGCTGGCGCTCGGCGAGGCGCGGCTCAACGGCCGGCCCGTCCGTGCCTTCCAGCGTCCCGACGGGCTCGTGTTCCTTCCCGATCGGCGGTTGCGGCGTGGCCAGCGGGTGCAGCTTGCGGTCGGCTATACCGGCTCCGGCGTGCGCGGCCTGACCTTCAGTGCGCATTCGGCTTATTCGAACTGGTTTTCCTGCGACTGGATGATCTGCCTGTTGGACCGTCCCGGCGACAAGGCGGCGATCGAACTGACCCTGACGGTTCCCACCGGACAGAGGACACTCGGCCCAGGAGCGCTGGTAGGGCTGCGTCGCGGCCCCGGCGGGAGGGAAACCCATATCTGGCGGACTACCCGGCCCTATTCGAGCTTCCTCTATTCGTTCGCTGCCGGGCCGTTCGCCGTCTGGGAGAGCCGGGTGGGGGGCATAAACTTGCGGGTGCTGAGCGAGATCGCCACGGCTGAACGGCTGGGCGGGCTTTTTGCGCCAACGGGGCACATGCTGCGCTTCTTCGCGAACCGCGCCGGCGTCGCCTTTCCGCATCGCACTTACACCCAGCTCCATGTCGAAGGAGGCACGGCTCAGGAAAGCTTGAGCTTTTCATTGGTCGGCGAGGAAACGATCGCCCCCATCCTTGCAAACCCGCACGAAGATTGGGTGATCGCACATGAACTGGCGCACCAATATTGGGGCAATCTCGTCACTTGCGCCGACTGGACCCAATTCTGGCTCAATGAAGGCCTTACGACTTTCATGGTCGCCGCTTGGAAGGAGGAGCGCTGGGGGCGCGCCGCCTATGATCGGGAGATGGAAATCGCCCGCCGACGCTACGCCCGCGCAGTCGAGGCCGGGCTTGATGTGCCGCTCACCTATGCCGGCCCCTATCCGTCGCTAACGCTCCGACGGGCCATCACGTACAGCAGGGGCGCTCTGTTCCTCGACGCGCTCCGCACCGAGCTTGGCGACCACGCGTTCTGGCGAGCGCTTCGCATGTACACCCGGCGTCATGCGGGCGGCGTGGTAACCAGCCGAGATTTCCAACGCGCGTTCGAAGAATCCAGTGGTCGCAATCTCGCGACGATTTTCGACCGCTGGGTCTATTAATACCCTCAAGGATCGACCGTCCGCTTCCACCCATTGCGGACATTCGTTTGTCGACGCAGTGTGCGACGCGCATCGCTAGGGAGTTCCACATGACCGTCCTACTTCTGCTCAGCTTGGCGATCACCGGCGCAGCCACGCCGGAGCCAAACGTGATCTCCGGCGATGTCAGTGGTCAACAACAGGCTTCGACGGGAGCCGCGCCGCTGGCGACGCAGACGAACGCCACGCCGGCGCGCGAGCGCATGATTTGCCGGCGTCAGGCTCGGATCGGAACGTTGGCGGGTTACGAAACGATCTGCCACACCGCAGCGGAATGGCAGGTAATGGCCAGGGGCTCTCAGGAATCTTACCGGCAGCTGCAGGGCACGCTTGGGTCTACGCACAGCCGGGAAGGCGGAGGTGGCATGTGTCGCCCGAACGGGGAAGGTTGCTGAGGGGCGGCCGAGCCAAAGTTCCGCCGGCTTCCGTCGACCAATCCTCGCGGATCTCATTCTCGCCCGCGCCCACATTGCGGATGGTGCGGCCCCGGCTGCCGCCTGTAAGCTTACCCGCATGTGCAACCACGACCGCAATGACCCGGAAAACTGCCGACCTGGTGCTAATATTGGCTGGGACCGATCAACGACGAATATTCCGAGATCAAGATAGTTGAGGAGAGGAAATGAAGCGGCCGGTTGAGGCATCGGAGGCCAATCCAATCTTGCGGTCGAGGTTGGCGATCCGCTTTATGAGACTTACGTGACGGCCAGGAACAGGCTCAACCTCGTTGTAGCGGTCCAGCGCCGCTTGCAGCCTGTCGCGTTCTTTCTGCATCTGCTCCCGTTCCACGCGATTTTATGCTTTTCGCTAAGTATCCCGTTACGGGAATAGAAAGGCGACGACCGGGGAAGCCTGTCTCTGCCTTCGCCAACCCCCTAACTAACCCCGGGTTGGGGGTGGCACGCGGTCAGGCTACCTGTCGCAACTCATGGCGGTCGCCTGAAGGCAGAAACTAGCCCCGCTGAAGCCAGCTCAACGGGGCTAGAGCCTATCTATGGACTGTCGGAATTGTCGCCGCCGCTGAGGACAAGGACGAGGAGGCCGGCGATTACAACAGCGAAAATGATCACCGCGGTAGTGCCGAGCTGGCTGGCGTCTTCTGTAGACTCACCCGCCCTCATGGAAGGCGCGATGCTTAGCGGAGCCGCCGACTGCGCCATCGCGGCGGTGCTGCCGGCAACCATCGAAATGGCGGCCGCTACGGCCAACATGCGTCTCTTCATCGGCTTCCTCCATTGAGTGCGAAGCGGACAGCCTGACAGGTTAAAACGACGAATCCAAGTCATCACGGGTTCGGGTAGCCTCATTCTCGACCACCGGGTCCACCGCCAACTTAGCTAACTGGTTCGGGATCGTGGGTCGCTTAGGCCTTGCCATGCCACGCCTCGAATTCTTCTTTGGTGCGAAGTAGATCGAAGGGCGGTTGGTAGCCCCCGGTCTCATATCTGTATCGCGGCACTGAAATTGACGCCTTGCCCTCATAGGAAACCTGCGCCCAGTCGCCGTCGCGATACAGTCCCTTTGCCATTCTGCCCATATGGCAGCGGGGGCCGCTATCCGCCAGACCGGCTAGATTTCAAAGTGACCCACGGCGGCGCCGGACATGGCTCAAATTATCGGAGGTTGCCTGGGCAGATCATCCTCGCCATTCTGCCGATGGCGGCCGGAGCAGGTGAACTCAATCCCGGGCAAACTTGGTTGGTCCTCCGGTCGCCGTTGAATCGTTCGAGCGCAAAATGCCAACTTGACCGCAGATAACGGCCACCAACGTCGCCCTTTGAGCGAAACGGACTGCACTCCCGACGACCTGCTCAGGGTAGAACACGTAGCTGCGCCGAAATCTGTGCTTCTCAAAACGAGCGACAAGACGATATGCCGAGCAAGATTTCGGCGCGAAAAAGTTCTGTCCGAACTCTCGACTCCCCTATTAAAGTCGACCTAGACATTTTCGTAAGGAGGGGACGAATATGACGAGCAACTACTTGAACGAAATCCGAAAGGGATCGATCACGCGCCGCCGCTTTATCGGCGGCATGGCAGCGGCGCTGGCGGCGCCCGGTGTCTCGTTCGCACAACAGGCGCCGCGCGTCCGCTTGCCCTGGTCCCGGTTCAAGGCGAGCGCGCAGCTGGGGCCGCTGATGCGGGGAATCGAGCTGATGCGCCGCAATTCCGATCCCGCCGACCCCAATGGCTGGCTGTTCTGGGCCGAATCCCATGTCCGCTATTGCCCGCATGGCCGGCCCTATTTCCTGGCCTGGCACCGCGGCTGGCTGGCGCTGCTCGAGCGGCGGCTGCAGGCCTTGAGCAACGTTGCAGACCTCACACTGCCTTATTGGGATTACTATGCGCAAAGCACGATGCCGGGGGAGTTCACGCAAGGCAGCGCCAGCAACAATCCGCTCTTCCACGGCCGATTCAACACCTCGGTCGGTGAAGCGCTCCTGACCACCGCTTTTAGCCCACGCCTTACCGCCTTCCCGCTCGGCCAGCGCAACGCCTTCGAACCCGCGGTAGAAAGCTATCCGCACAACAAGGTGCACAGCCTAATCGGCGACGACATGGCCTCGATGCTGAGCCCCAAGGATCCGATCTTCTTTGTCCACCATGCCAATATTGACCGGCTTTGGACTGCCTGGGCAGCCGCCGGCGGCGGCCGCCAGATGCCCCCAACCGATGATCCCTACTGGTCAGGCCAGTTCAATTATGGCGCCGGCCTCAGCGTCCCACGGAGCGAGACTCGCGAGAGCCGGGCCATGCTCGGCTATCATTATGAGAATGAAACTCTCCCCGCCTCGCAGGACCGGGCGGCGCCCGGCGCGCCCCGGCAGCGCGACTTCGCGCCCGGCCGCCCCCGCCCGCCGCGGCCCAATTTCTTCGCTTTGGGGCCGAGCGCGGCGGTGACGCTCGGCGCCGAGTCATTGTCCTTGCGCCTGCCCATTTCGACAGCCGCACGTCCGCGCCTCGCTCCCTTGATCAGGGACGCGGCGCCGTCGCGCGGCGACGTCCAGACAGTCGCCCTCGTGCTCGACGAGGTCCGCGTGACCGAGGAAGGCCGGCGGGGCGGCTTTTATTACGAGATCTACGCGAACCTTCCTGCCGCCCCCGGCCGCGCCCGCCAGACGCAGCATTTGATCGGTAGCGTCACTCCGTTCGAGCTCGCCACCTGGGAGCATCATGCGGTCCATGATGATGCCGCAGCAGTGAGTGGCACGCGCCTAGTCTTTCCGGCGACCGAGATTCTGCGTGCGCTGTCGCCCGAGGATTTAAGCCAGATCATGGTCTCGTTCGTTCGGGTGAGCGGCGAGCGCTCGCCGGCCGGGCCGGCGATCGCGATCGGCGATGTCAGGCTTGAAGCGTCATCCGCCCTGCAGCCATGAGCGCCGCCCTTAGCGGCGCCGCACCCGCTCCGGCTCGGCCAGCTCCTGAAACAAATTGACCTCGCCATAGAGCCAGCCCCGCCAGCGGTCGAAGGCGGGGCCGCTGGTAAGCTGGAAGGATAAGGTCGCGCTCCGTCCGTCGGGGGCTACGGTGCAGGTCACCGCATTGGCATGGTTGGCGCTGAGTTCGCCGAACCCGCAAGTGACGATCCGATACCCGGTGCTCGCCTCGTAAAGGCGAGCATAGCGGCGACGATGCGGGGCTGCGACCACCGGATGATCACTCTTGATCTCGGAGACGACGAAGCTTCGCGACAGGGTTTCGAGCGGCGGCGGGATCTGCTGCGCCGGCGGGCCGGCCGCGGGCTGGGTGAAGTTCGGGAGCGACTCCTGCCCCATGGTTGCGCCATTCGGGAGCGATCCGAAATTCGGGCGCGAATTATAGTGGGGCTCGGATCCGGCCGGCGTGCCGATGATCCCCGGGTTGACGCCAGGCCGAGCCCAGGTCTCGGTCTGGTCACCCCAGATCGGCCGCCTGACCTCGGCCACGGTGGTCGCTCGGCGCCAGCATTGGCTGTCGACCCGGGCGGCGATCGCCTCGCCCACCGGGGAGCCAGCAAGCCTTGTCATCGGGACCAGGAAATTGATGCCATGGATAGGCACCTCGGAACCGCCCTCAAACCGGAAGCTCGGCGTCCCGCTGAGGGCGATGCCAACCATATAGCCGTTTTTCGAGAAGACCGGCCCGCCGCTATTGCCGGGGTTGATCGCGGCATCAGTCTGCCAGCGATGCGCTTCATGACCGCTAAGCAGGCCGGGAACGATGCTGACGTCCCGGTCGATCGGAAAACCGATCACATAGAGACGGCTGCCCGGCAGGAACTGTTCAGGGTCGGTCACCGTCGCCACTGGGCAGAACGGCGAAGGCGCGACCGGCGCCTCGAGCTCGACCAAGGCAAGGTCGATGGCGGCGTCGCGCGCGATCACTGTGCCGCGGACCGGCGCGTTCTTGCGGCTGCGTAGGCGTACATTGATCGTGTAGGTGCGATAGTCGCTCGCGGCGTCCGGAACGACGTGATTGTTGGTGAGGATGAAACGGTCGCCGAAGAGGAAACCCGAACCGGTGGCGCGCGGCTCCTGGCTGCCGTTGAATAGCTCGCCGACTGACTGCACATGAGCGACGCGGTTGGCATAATATTGCATGAGGAGGACGCCTTCCTCCTCCTGCGACCGGACTTGCCCGGCGACGAGCGCCGAGCCAATCAGCAGCAAGCGGGCCGCCTTCATGGCCGGCCGTAGAACGTCTGCAGAGCCTCGATATCGCGTTGGCTCAATTGCCCATCCCCCATCCACTGCTGGTTGCAATAATTCATGATCGAACTCGGGTCATATTCGGTGAGGAAATAGTCGCCGACCGTGCCCTGCGCCCGCTCCTGGCACCAATCGGGCGCGTCGGGGCGGTTCTGCTCATGGGTGAAGCCTAGGGCATGCCCGAACTCATGCGCGCCGATCACGGCGACGCAATAGCCCCGGTTCTCCTGGCAGCCGGGCTCCCAATTCTGGAAGGTGAAATTGAGCACGACGCCGTTCGGCCGCGCGTCGAGATAGCGGCCGATCGCATCGGCATACGGGCCGACATCCTCGATCTTGATCCGGATGCCGCGGCTGGCGGGGGTGCAAGGCCCCCAGCCGGTGAAGCGAAGGTCGCTGTGCCGCTCCCAGGTCTCGGCGATCGCCTGGCGGGTGATGCCGCGATAGGACCCGTCGGCCGCGGACGGGTTCTCCCAGCAGACCGCGATCTCGCGGACCGGCCATCGCGCATTTCTGAGCGCCACCCCATAGCGCTCTTCGACCGCCTTGCCGATCGGCAGCGGCTCCTGCGCCAGCGTCGCGGCCAGCGTCCAGATCAGGCCAGCAAGCACCAGCCCAACGAGGAGGGTAATGGTGCGCATCGGTCGAACTCTCCCTCGCTTAGTCGGTCGCGTTCGCGAGCACCTTGTTCAAGGCGGCGAGCAGATTGACGCGCTGCCGCTCCCAGATCGCATTCTGGATCCGGGCATCGGCGAGCGCGGAGCTGGTCTCCGCGACAGTCGCCGCGACCGTGGTCGGCGCGGCGGCGCCGGGATGGATGAGCAGCGCCGAAGGCCCTTCCAGCTTGGCGCAGCCGGGGGTGGGCGCTGGGTCGAGATCGCAGGCGCGCAGCGTCTGACCTACGGTCATGCCGCGTATCGAGACGCTCGGCGCGCCGAGCGTCAACGTGCTTCGCGCACATTCCTCGCCCGCTCGGCAATTGCCGGGGACGATGGCGTTGAAGCCCAGCATCACATTGGTGTTGATCGTTTGAACGCGCGAGCGGACGGTGACCGGCGAGCGGGCGATATGGGCGAGGATCGGGCGGACGGTGAAGGCACTCGCTGTCATCGGCCGAAGCTCGAACACGAACAGGCTGGCGAGCGCTCCTTCGTCTCGGCGTTCGACAACGAGGCAACTGGTCTCCCCGCTCGACGGTGGTGAGCGGTCCGCTAGCCGCGGGAATGCCGCCATGTTGAGCCTGGCGCCATAGCTGTTGCTATAGGATTCAAGCCGTCGCGCCTCGCTCCGGCTCAGCGCCTCCAGTCCTTCCTGGAGGACCAGGTTCGCGACGAACAGCAACAGCGGAATGAAGGCCGCGGCGTCCGGCCCGCCGGGGGGGCGCCGGAAGCAGGTCCGCAGTTCCTGGTTCTCGAGCTCGGGCGGCAATGCCTGCTGGGTAAGCAGATAGATGTTGGTGCCATTGGGACGTGCCGGCGGGCCTCCTGCCGGAGGCTGGGCAAAAGCCGCAGTCGGCTGTGTCAAGACGCACAATGACATCAATATTGCGAGCAATCTGCTCATGGCCCCCTCCTTCGCCGAGTCGCAATGACTTGAGGCTGCATGGCTAGGTGAATGACGTCAAGCTGTCGCCACAAGTTTATTATTTGAGAAAAAGTTGTGCTTGATGGATTGGGGCGCGCTAATGCGCTGCTGCACGACCAAAGCTCGGGCCGCAGATTGCGCGGACCTGAATGCCAGAGACCAGCCCCGCCTCTCGCTGGCACCTCAACGAGATGTTCTGGAAAATTGGCGGAAGCCGCATGTAACTGTGGCGCGCCGTCGACCCACTGTTATGCAATCGGGCGGGCGCCCAATAGCTCGTGATGGTTGCCTAATTTTAGAATATTGTAGCAGCTGATGTCCCTTCTGACCGCTAAGCAATCAACTTGCCAAGTCGCGGCGACTTGTATGTAATGCCTTGGTAGGGGATCAAGCTCATGGCCGACGAGGCGCCACTGGATTTTCCCACATTTGTCGCGCGCGAAGCCAACGCGATTCACGATCGACGTGAATTATTCGGGATAGCTCAAGACGCGCCCTTGGTCGGCTTGGCCTTGTCAGGTGGCGGCATTCGCAGCGCCACGTTCTCACTGGGATTCCTGCAGGCGCTTAGCGCCAAGGCCTTGCTGCGGCGCGTTGATTATTTGTCGACCGTGTCGGGCGGGAGCTACATGGGAAGCTTTCTGGGCGCGCTGTTCGTGCCGCCCGCCAACCGCAGCGGCTTCGCTCTCGCGGAGCGGCCCGAATTCGATCGACAGCGGCCGCTCCAGTCGCCGCTCGGGCTGGAAGCGGTGCGGCGCCTGCGTGACGCCGGCCGCTACTTGACGCCGGCGGGAACAAGCGACGCGTTCTACGGCGCCGCAACGGTCATGAGAAACTGGGCCGCCGTCCAGCTCGTCATCGGCATGGCCGCGCTCCTTGGCTTCTGGACGCTTCATGCCATCGACTACTTTGTTCGCCCGCTCCTCGACGCGCCGGCTTTTGTCAGTCCCTCGCTCGCGGCGCTCACTTTGGTGTCCGCGCTCTTCGTATGGGCCTCGGGGTCCGCATATTGGCTAACCCGGCGCGAATGGATCCCCGGTCCGCGATGGCGCCGCGTCGCCACAAACGGCATTTTCTGGTCGAGCATCCTGTTGATCGCGTATTTGACGCTGCCGTGGTGGGCGCCTGACTTGCTGCGGTTCATGGCGCTGCCGCCGAGCCCGATCGCCGCGGTTCTGGCGAGCGGCGTGTCACTCGCGGTGCTGTTCTATCTGATTCAGGAGACACGCTGGGGGAACGTCCAGCATTCGGCGCGCGACGACGGATCGACCGAAGCCAGGGAACGGCGAAAGGCGGACCTCTCCAATCCCCAGCTCCTGATCGCCGCCGAGGACCGCGTTCGAACCGCGCTCAGCCGTCAAATGGCTACCGCGCTCACCTGGCTCCTCATTTTCGCTGGGCTGCTGGCCATCAACGCCATCGCCTATTTCGTGCCAGGAGCACTCGCCGCCGCGTTCCGTCCGGTGCGCTCCTTCCCTGACCTGATGGCGGCGCTGCTGAACGCATGGCCCGCCATCGTGTCGGTCGCGACCCCCATTCTGAGCTGGATCGGCCACCGTAAGCTCAAGCGACAGGAAGCCGAGGCGAAGGCGGCGATGGAGGGGACGCGGCCAGGGAGCTGGCTGCCGGTACTGCTCGTGATCGCGGGCGCCGCCCTGGTCGTCTCCTGGCTGATCCTGTGGGGCGCGCTGGCCTACTACCTGCTCGCCCTGCAGTGGTTCGGCGTCTGGGGCCTTCCGGTCATTCTTGCCGTTCTCGTCTTCCTCAACTTCATGATCTCGATCTCATTCTCGTTCATCAACTTGTCGTCGCTTGCGTCCTTCTACGCCGCCCGGTTGCGCCGGGCCTATATCGGCGCCTCTAGCTACGGCACGCGCGGCATAGATATCCAGAAGGACGACCCGCAGGACACGATTGGGCTGGACGGCTATTACACGGCGGGGACCAGGAATGGCGCCCCTGCCCACATCATCAATGTCACGATCGCCGAGACCGTGACAGGCACCTCGAACCTTGTCGCTCGCGACCGCAAGGGCAAACCGCTCCAGGTGACCCCGGCCGGCATCGCGCATGAAGGCGACCATCCCGGCCTGATGATTGGCCACAACCGCCGCTGGGGCGAGGAACTGCCCCTGGCCAGTTGGGTCGCCGCCTCGGGCGCCGCGGTTTCCGCGGCCATCGGCTCCGGTACTTCGCTTGGCACGTCGATCCTCGCCACCATGACCAACATGCGCCTGGGCTATTGGTGGAAGCGCAAGCGCTCGCGAAGCACCGCCAGCCTGTTCTGGACCAACATCGCCGACTGCGTGCAGAACCATCTGCTGCTCGAGCTTCGCGGCGCGTTTCACGGCACGCGCCGGATGCGCTGGTATCTGACCGACGGCGGTCACTTTGAGAACACCGGCGCCTACGCGCTGCTCCAGCGCGAGGTGCCGTTCGTCGTCGTGTGCGACAACGGCGCCGACCCGCAATACGCGATGGCCGATGTCGTTCGCCTCGTCGGCAGGGCTCGCACCGATCTCGGCGCTCATATTTCCTTCCTCGGACGGGAAGAGATCAACGCCAAGCTTGGCGAGGGGTCACCGCTGGCGCCGCATATTGGTCCTTATCCGGAACTCGCGCGGCTGGCCTCGGCCGATAGGCCGGGCGCCATCGCTACCTTGGCGAACATTGACTATGCGAGCGGAAATAGGGGCCTGCTGCTCCTCGTGAAGCCGCGACTGACCCTGTCCGAGCCGCCGGAATTGCTGGCTTATCGCGCTCAGCCGGGCTGCGCTCATTTTCCTCAACAGACGACAGGCGACCAGTTTTTCGACGAGGTCCAATGGGAGGCCTATCGCCGGCTCGGCGAATTGGCTGGCGAGAAGCTGTTCGCCGCGCCGGCGGCGGGCGCGACCGGATGGCATCCGTACACCGAGCTCACCGTGACGCCGGCAAGCACTCCGGCAAAGCGGCCGGCGGCGAGAGCACGAGGAGGGAAAGCCGCATGACGGGCATCCAGAAGCGCTGGCCGGGGGTTGTTGGCCTGCTCGTTGGCCTGGCATGCTGGGCGGCGCCGGCCGTCGCGCAAAATTGCGGGCTGGGGGCTGGCGACCGCGCCCTGTTCACGGCGGAGCATATGTACGGCGGTCAGCCGACGCCCGGCGCGATCCTCGTCAGACGGGGCTACGTCGCGCAATATGATCCGGCCAACCGGGTGCCCCGCTGGGTCGCCTGGCGGGCGATCGCGACTTATCGCAACCGGGTTCGCCGCTCCGGTCGTTTCGCCTCGTTCAGAGTGGATCCCAACATCCCCGACAATCCCGTCCGCGACCGCGATTATAACGGCCTTCACCAGGGTGGCGTCGGCTTCGCCCGTGGTCACATGGCGCCCTATTTCATCGCCGGCGGGGACCGGAACCGAACCGGCGTTCGCGCGCCGAGCGACGCGTTCGACGCGTGCACGGTTTTCGAAATCAACTACATGACCAACGTCGCGCCTCAGTTGCATAACCGGTTCAATGGGTCGGGCGGCTTGTGGTACAAGCTGGAGACGCTGGAGCGCCAGACCATCCTGCCGCGCGGGCAAGAGCTGCACATCATCGCCGGCACCATCTTCGGCCCCAATCCGAGACGGGTTGGACCCGATGCCGACATTGGCGTGCCGGACATGTTCTACCGCGTCCTGGTCACCAGTAGCGGCGTTGTCCCCTTCCTGTTCACGCACGGCCAGCAGGTTGGCGCGACGGGTTGCCGTCTGGACGCCCAGCTCACGGATTGCATCGTCACCGTCGCCGACATCGAGCGGGTCGCGGGCGTCGATCTCTTCTCCGGCCTGAGCGACGAGGAGGAGCGGGCCCTCGAGGCCAGTGACGGGCGCGCCGTGTGGCGCTCGCTCGTGCAATGAGCGCGCGCGGGCGCGGCTGGCGTCCGTGAATTAGCGTTATGTAAAGCGGGCGGGCTGGCCTCGCGCCTTCACGTGAGAGTCGCGACCGCACCAAGAGAAATACTTTGCCGGAGCCCAGTATCTAAGAGGCACCTTCCGAGGGCTTGAGAAAGTAGTCCCTCAGATATCTGAGCTCCACGAGATCGGCATAAGGCAGCAGTTCGTCGGATAAGACCTTCGCGATGAGTGCGACCGTTCCTGCTTCTGACGTGGACGATGAGTTTGTCAGCAGGCGCCCACAGGCTTGGTACACTTGGCCGATGGCCGGAACTGGCCGGACAGAACCGTTTAATACTTCCTCCAAACGGTCGAGCGCATTCTCGAGATCGCCTAAGGCTAAGGGCTCGCTCGAAAGGCTTTGTCCCAGCAATCTTCGGAACACATGGGCGCCGACCAGGTTGAGAAAGAGCTGCCGACGTAATTGGTCCACCAAATACGGCATCTCCGTTTGACCGCTATAATCCAGGTCGAGTATTTCCGCAGCCTCTTCCATTGCAACGACGCTCTGGTCGAAATAGCTCGGGATCTCCTCGCGATCGAGGATCTCTAAAGGCAACTCATCGGGACCATAGGCCGAGAATGGAGTGTTATTCTCGATCGCCTGGAGGACGGCTACGGCCTGAAGCAGCGCGGCATATTCGATCTTGTCGCGGAGGGGCGCAATTCGTCCGCCCGTCGACGCATCCCGTTGCAACGCCCAATCGGTTATGTTCTTGCGAAGGGAGTCGACCGCCTCGTCCAGTTCCGACCTGAACCGGATGCCAAATCGCAGCGCGAGCGCCTTCGCATAATTGCCCTCTCGCCAGATAATGCTGCGGTTGCTCGGGCCCTTGACAAGTCTCTTGCACCGTTCCGCGCAATCCCGGGCGGACTGCCACGCGCCGATTGCAAGATAGACGCATGACGCGAGCAGCTGACCGGAGGACGTCTCCCAATCGCGATGCAGATGTTTCCTCAAGACAGTGATCGTGCCGGATATCTGGGCCACGTTCTTGTCGGCGAGCAATGTATCCAGAAGCTCATCGAGGTTCTGCGTACTCTCCGTTCGCGTTAGCCAGGCACCATGGGGGACAAGATTGACGCCCACGATCTTTACCGGGGCACGGCGGACGCCTTGAGCCGCGCTTCCGATCGTTAGCTCCTGAAGGTTGCGACTAAGATTGCTGAGCGCTTGGTCAGACAACAGCCTAGTATGGTCGTTGCGGATGCCAGTGATCGTCTCGCGCAGCATCAGGCTCGCTTCTTTGAGAGCATCTGGCCGGGATAGGCGCTCTGCGACCGCCTGAATGTCCTCATCGTCTTCCGCGAAGAACTTTGCATTCACAGTCACGAGTTGACGTGCCGCATCTTCCCAATGCTTTATACTGTCCCGTAAAGGCTCGCTCCTGCTAATTTGCGCAATTGTCGCTGCGGAATTGTCCACTTCAAACAGCTGCTCGATAGCCTGTTCGACTTCCATGAAAACGTCCCGGATGGAGTCCGGCAGTTCAACATCGCTTGAGCGTGCGCGCATCATGTTCGAAAAATTGAGGATTGGCGAATAAACTCGCGGATGACGGGCAAAGAGGGGGATGCCTTCGGCCGCGAGGGTTTCCCGTTTCTCTGCAACAGCATCGAGAATCGCGCGGTCGGCGGTGACGAAAAGGAAACAAAGTTCGCGAGCATCACCGCATGCCTCGGGATTCTCGCGATACAGCGCTTCAATTCCGGCAAGCGTGGCCGCGTCCTGCTCGATCTGCACGCGCGCTTTCTCGCGGCTACCATCTTCGGCCCGCCGGCCGCTCGCGATGTGTCGCCCGCGTGCAGATGCGCCGGGGATCTGGCGCAAGCGGGTGAGCGTGGCCCGCCATTTGCTAACGTCCCGGGTTCGCACACGCGCTTCCGCACTTTCCCAATAGCGCGATAGCTCGACGGGCCGCAAAGCGGGCTCGTCCACAGAGAAGCACCGCTTGAGACGGCGATTTACGGCTTCGGCACGTTTGAGAACCTCGAGTATCCCTTCCGGAATCAGGTGAGAGGCGGATTCCAAGAGCTCACGCGGATCGGAGAGTTCCTGGAGTTCGCTCAGGTGCGGGATCCTAACCGGATCCGAATGCCGCAACTCCCGCTCTAGCTTGTCAACGCGATTTAAGGTCTCATTCCAGTGGTACGAACTGAGATAGGCCGCTCTCTCGCCCTGTCTTTGACCGGGTAGGTCGCCGGACAGCAGGAACTCGGTCGTTAGACGGTGTCCCACCTGAACTGACGTCCGGTCCCTGAACAACTCACCGAAAGTAACAAATGCCTCGGCTTCCCGGCTAGTAGTCTGCAAATAGGACTCGATAACGTTAGTATCAAAAAGATAAATTATACTGTTATCACCTTCGTTCGCAAAACGGTGATCAGCCCGGTTCTGCCGAATTGCCTCTCGCAATTGCCCGGCAGCTCGATAGTATCCGCTCGATGTGCTTCTGCTTGTCATGCGCTCGCCAATAGGGCTTGTAGGCTCGGATAATGACTTAAGGGCTGTGATTTTGCGTAATAATACCTGTCCAAAGCGATCGGCTCTGGCTCATTTTCTTCCTGCGCCCCCACCGCCTCTTTTATCACCTGATTGGGCAGGAGGTTAAGAGGCTCAAGAAGCGCCTTAGCCGCGGCTGGCGTGAGAGGGGCTGTGGTTTCAGTAGCGTGGGGGAGTATCCGACCCGCAAGTCGCGAAAGGAATGCTCTGCCCGATGGGTCGCCGGGATTGGTCGCTGCGCGGAGCGCATCGCCGTAGTGAAAGAGCAATTCTATCCATGCCTCTTCGATGGGACCGCCCTTCCAATCTAGATAGCGATCGACCAAAAAAATAACGAACTCGTCGCGCCAGAAATCTCGCTCGTGCAGATATTCAAAAAAGGAGATCTGCGAGGTGGTCAAAGGGGCGGCCGCCACGGCAGCGGTGATGACTCCGACAAGCTCGTCGATCGCATCCGGAGATACGCAAGAATCGTCCAATTCCTTGATCATCCGCCGGGCGAGTGGAATCGTGGCCCCTGTAGCGCCCATTGCGGAATAGACACGCCAGAGATACGCAGCAAACTTGACTTGCTCGGTTTGGATAAGCCGCCCGATCGAGAGCCGGAGATGATCCTCGACCGCGTGGCGAGCATGCTCGTACAACCTCGGATGATGATCCGCAGCGACGCTGAAGAATGCCATCAGCTGGCCCAGAATTGAGGCGTCCCTATGGAACCGGAGGGGAACGAAGGCCAGATGGTCTTTTGCCTGCCACAAGGGGTTGTCGAGCCTCGCGAAGCCTCTCTCGAGCCACAATATATAGCCGTCATCATCCCACCCGCGCGATAGGGTCTCCAGCTCCTGAACGCCGTCCGCGCTATACATAGGCCTTGCTCCCGGTCGTGCTTGCCTCAGGTGAAGGCGTTTTCAACAGCTTGTACTATCGCGACCAAATCGCGTCGGTCGAGCAACCGCGCATGGAAATTGCCATAGAGATCATATTTGAGCTTCGGCGCCCGACCTAGATACACGCACTCGAACTGACGGGGGTGAAACCAGCACCGGCGTCCGACAAGCTCGGGGCCGCCATCAATGATATCGGGCCGAGCCGGTCTGCGCCGAAGCCGGTCAATGTCTGCCGTTGTGCCGCACCCAGCAGCATCGGACGCAAGAACAACTTTGTGCTTAAAAAGCACGTTCGAGATTCCATCTAGGACGGTGGGACGTCGGGCTTGATATTTCTTCACTTCCACAGACTGACGCGATTTTATGATAAATAGCGGTTGCTCCTCGTATGGGAGGCCGAGCCAATCCCGCACACGGCCAGCGGCCGCCTCAGAGGGAAAGGTCAACCCAGGGTTTTTACCCTCGAATGTGCACCAGCGAGACAACCAGACCGGCACGGGACGAGCCCGCGCCCGCGGCGACTGTTTGATGGCCTTGGCGAGTTGAAAACGGATAGGCGGCCGGGGATCATTCACAATGTCGGCGAACAACTGATATTCCGCATCAGTCAGACCGGGGTCGATGGCATTTAGATCGAACGGCCGGAATCGCCGGCGCATCACGTCCTCTCGCACCCAAGGGGATTGCCGAATAAGCTGTCCGATGTCGGCCCCAGACTTGACGGTCATCCAGTGCCCCGACAAATTAGCCGGCGAAGGCCCCTGATATTGGTAACGATCGGGAGAGGCAAAGACCGCACCTTCCAGTATTGGCAGATCCGGATGCCAAGTTGGGCCAGTCGCCGGCGAAGGCTCTCGCATAGCGCGTCTCACCAACTGCTTGGCCAGTAAAAGAGGAAGGTCAGTTTGCGCTATAGCGCCATCGTACAAATTTAGGAGAAACCGCTTCCCGCCCTCGGTCCGGCTCAGCGAAGGCAACAAGCTCATGGGACCCCAACTAAGGCGGACTTAGGGCGCTTTCGTCAAGTCAATTAAGTCTTGAGTTGCTCGTCTTGGCTGGCCGAATCTCAGCCACGCGTACTGTTCGATGCCAAGCCCGCCAACGGGTCTTATGTAAAATGTGGTTCGAGTCCCGGAGTCCTAGAGGCCGATAACCCTGAACCGTCGATCAAGCTTGAGACCGTTCAGGCCAGCCGGGGCTCCGCTCGATGCTGCGCAGACGGCCGGGCGTCTGCCACAACGGGGGCTATGTAAAGCGCAGTGACAACGGGCCGCACGCGATACGTTGATCTTGGTAGATGCCGCGCCCACATCCGCACCAGCCGGCACGATCGGGTGCGGTGAAATGAAGGGGCGGGATGTGCCGGGACGCAACGAGGCCTGCTGGTGCGATAGCGCGCGGAAATACAAGCATTGCCACTATGACATCGACGAGGCCCCGGACGACCTTAAATATGCGGCGTCGCAGTCGGTCTATGCACGTAACTGGCGGCTCACCGCCCAGCATCATCATAACGACAACGTCTATCACTGGCTCGCCGAGCAGCTGACCACCCATGCCCCGAAGCGAATCCTCGATATCGGCTGCGGCAGCGGCCATGGCCTAGCCGCGCTGCGCGATGTGCTGGGCGACGATCTCGAGATAGTCGCGATCGATGAAAACCTGTCCTGCCTCCGCGAAACCGCCGAGACCCTTCGCAAGGTAGGCTCGGACGCGCGGATTGTCGCGCGCCTGACTGTGTCGAATGGACCGGGCGGCTATCGGCACGAGGCTGCGCCCTTCAGCATCGATCCGGACGAGGCCACGACGCTCGTTGAGGCGGATGTCTGCAACGACCCACATCTCGTCGCGGCGCTTCAGGCGTCGGGTCCATTCGACGCGGTCACGATCTGGCTAACCGGCGTTCACATGCTGAGGCAATTTCATGCCGACGTGGCCGGCAGCGGAATCACAAGCGACCGTAGCCACCGCCTTTATGTGCAGAATGCGGTCTATGAGCTGGCCGACCGGGTTTTGCGGCCGGGCGGCCTGCTGCAGGTAGCCGATCGTGGCCAAGTCCCCGACACCGAGTTGCTGCGGGTCGATCTGATTCAGGCGCATCGCGAGCAGGCATCTGTGACCTCGCTCGAAGTTGGGTCACTTGCCTATCGTCTCTATGACGACCCCGGTCATCGCCGCGTGCCGATGCGGCTCACGCCCGGCCTCGCTGGCGTTGTGCCGACTGCATTTACGCCCGCGATAATCTCGATCCTCTCGGAAAAGCGATGAGTGCACGTAACTTCAGTAGGGAGGCCGGGTTCAAGCGGCTCAATGAGCGCGGCTCGGCTCCGGCGACATCAACCTCGCGCAAAATGTGCGACCCCGCGGCCTAGCGGGAATGGTCAGCGGAGCGGTTCATGCTCCTGCCCGCCACTCCGGAACGGGTCGAAGCGTCTGTGTGACAGGCATCAATTCGCGGAGCGCTGATAGTGATCGGAGAGTTTCTCGGCGATTTCCAGAGCGGCAATTGATTGCTTTTCGCTTGGCACACGTCGCGGCAGCATCGTGCATGCCTGAAGTATGCCCGCCTCTTTGGAGCTTAGTTGCTTCGCAGACTGCCCGTAAGCCAGCCACTGAGACCAGTAATCCGAACCCTGCTCCACAACCATCCGTTGAGCCTCAATGCCGTCGACCTCTTCATTTTCGCGCCGCTTGTCGCGCTTGGTGACTTTGGCCTCCTCGGGATCAATCAAGATCGACGCGAATCCGGGCCCGTAGGTCACTTCTCGCTTTGAAAGCACCGCCCAGCACGCCTGTTTCTTGGCCCATTCGCCCATATTGCGAATTCCCGCGGGCGGGTTGGTAATAACTTCGTTGGCGGCTTCGCCGGCAGCAAGCAGCGCTCGTTCGAGCTCCCCCGGCGCATTCTGCACGCGCCAGACCAAGTCGAGGTCGACGACGCGTCCGCGAGCTTCTGCATCGTGGACCACCTTCGCAATGGCGTAGGTAACGATATTGGCGCGGTAGCCTCCGGTATACCAGGGCTGCCCGGGAACGAGACGTTCCATGGCCTTAAACATGATGGCTTTTGCGATCAGGCGCTGGAACCAGACCTCGTCGAATTGCGGACCATTGTTGTCCCCCCACTCCTTGCCAATGGTCTTAGCAAGCTCGGCGAAGTTCTTCTGTGCACCGGTGCTCACCACATCAGGCCTGCATCGGCAGGACATCTCGAACTTGGCCAAGTCAGTCTTGGTGAAAAATTGCGCCTTCGGGAACAGTGCGTCGAAGCTCTTCCGCTCCGATGGCGTGCGCCGGCCCCTCTCGTCAGCGTATTGGCCCCGCGCACGCTCGTAAAACCATTTGTGTTCGCGATAATTCGTGTCGCCCACCGGCGCGAGCATTCGCCGCGAGAACTCCTCCATTCTGATGTGAAAGGGGTGATTGGCGAAAAAGTCGGCCGCGTTGACCTTGTTCTGGCTATTTGCGAACTGCGAGATTTTCGGCACAATTGTTTCAGAGTGTTCCTTGGGAACCACAGTCAGCTTCATCTGGACAAACACGTCCTTGAGTTGCTCTGCCGCCTGCTTGCGCAGGGCATGAATCGAGGCGGTAGTTTGACCTCCGTTGACGATCTGAAAGTTATAGGCGGACATCAGGAGGAGGCCCTCGCCCAAGTCGGCGACCTCCACATTCTCGGCGGTCGTGGTGAGGCCGTTGTTGTAGGAGAAGAACATCGCGGGGTCTTCCTTGATTGTATCCCGGATGCCCCTGTTGACCTTGCCTCTCGCCTGCAGGAAGCTGCGGACATTGGCCTCCAGCAGTCTGGCCTCCCATTTGTCGTAGATCGCAGCCAGCTGCGTGCCGGGGACCACGGCGATATAACTCTCGAAGGGCGCCCCGTCGTAGGACGCCTTCAGCACAGGAATCGGCTCTCCGAACTCCTCGGCGAAATCTATGACGAGATCTTCCCTTGTCTGCCCTGCAGCGATGAACCTCTGGACTCGCGGGAGGTCCCAGACGTTGGATGTGACCGGCACGCCCCCGATGTTCCCGATCGGTTGGGCATCTGACCGCGACTTGTTTGTCTTGTTGGTGACGATGATCAGCTTGATCTTGGCGACCTTCTTCCAGCACCGCTTGATAAGATCGGCTAGCACGAAGGCCTGGCTGGTTTCCTCCAGGTCATCCCGATACTGTTTGTCGAACGCCGCCATCACGAACTGGGCGAGACGTGACAGAAGCTTGCTCACTTCGTTCTTGGCAATCGACGCCGGCTCGATTTCGCGGCTGAAGTCCGAGATCACCAGGCTGAGTACACCTTCGTCGTCCTCGGCATCCCAGCCATAGCCGTCGATCTGCAGCGCTTTTCGATTGAACGTGCCCTCGTGGTAGCACTGGGTGAAGGACGACACCTCGCCTGCCTCATCGAGGATATCTTTCATCTTCTCGAGGAAAGCCTCGGCCGTGATCAGACCGTGCGCGTCGGCATCGCCCTGAATTTCCGCCAGAAGTTCTCGATGAAACTCGGCCAGTTCGTCCATTACGCGACCCCCTCGCGGATAATACCGTCGAGCGCGCCCAGCTCAACGGCGAAGGGAGTGCAGGCATCGAGGGCAATGCTGTAGCGTACACCGGACACGCCCGTGCGCAGCGGTGTGGCTATTCGCGGGAAGTCCTCCTGAACCTCGAATTCGGCGGTTTTTCCCACCGTCCAGCGGCGGTCCGAATAGTCGTCGTCGAAGCTGAAGCCGGTATCGGCGAGCGCGAGTTCCCAAAGGCGATAAGCCTCGGGTTCCGCCGCCGCGTACCTCCTTTCGACGTCAAGTACGTGATCGGTGAGCGTCTTCCCGTTCGGCTTGATCGCAGCGTCCACAGCTGAAACGACAAGAAACAGACGGCACCCATCCACGTCGGCGAGCTGATCTTCGGAAGAGATCTGGACGTGCGGCTTTGCCGCCCCCCGTCGTGCCTTGACCTCCACCAGCCGACCATCGAGCTCAAAGTCTTTTGAACTTCCCGACGGACCTTTCCAGGCCTCGATTGCAGCATACGAGCCGATCAAATCGATCAGGCGGCACAGAAACTCGAGCTCGCCAACCAGCCCGCGCTGTTCCTCGAGATTCAGAAGATCGTTCCGTCCGCCTCTCAGGAGATAATGCCAGCGCAACACGCGCCTGATGGAGCGCTGGAGAGCATCGTCGGCCTCGGCAGCTGTCTCGGCTGCGCGAACCACGTCAAGGCACAGGGTCGCGAAAAGCTCCTGCTGCTCGGCGTCCTTCAGGACGAGGACAAGCGCGCGGTCACCAGCAACATCTCTGAAGCCAATGTCGAGATTGCGCATCTTTGGCAGCTGCTTCGGCTCTTCCAGACCGGGAGCGACGCGCATCAGAACGCCGGGTTCGCCCTTTCCCGAGACAATCCAGAAGAAGTCATAGCGGCCATTCGGATCGACCCGCTTCGCATTTACGCTGCCTGCGCAGAGCGTTTTCCACGGACCGTCAGTCATCGACGCCCTCCTCGTCAGCGTCATCATCGTCGCCGAAGAGTTCCCTGAGGGCTACGGGATTGAGAACATATTCGACCTTCTTGTCCGGCCGGGACGAGATTGGAAAACTGAGCGCCCACCCGACCACCGGTTCCGTCGGAACACTCCCGATCAGATCGTCGGGGATATCGTCCCTTTTAATCGAGATATTATACAATACGAAGAGCGGCTTCTCTCTCTTCGCACGGTAGATCCTGTCCGGGTAGTTCAACTTGTCTCCGGGGGCGAACTCCTTACGTGCAAGTTCCTCTTTTCGATATTCTGCCTCTGCCCGTTCAGCGAGCTCGGAACGAACGCCGACCTTCTCGACACCACGAGATGCAACGCGGGCTTTCCTGCCGCTGATGGCGAGGACACCGCGGCGAAACTCCTCCGTTCCTACGCTGCGACGGGGCGGTACGATTGACCAGCCGGCAAGTTTCTTGGCCTCACCCTGGCCCGGCTTGAGGCTCGCGACGAGCACGTCCCATTGCGCAAGTTCATCATGCGCCCGGTCCGATATGTATCTGCGAACCGGCTTTGGATCGGTCAGAACTGACTCACGATCATTTTCGAACGACCGCAAAAAGTCGTCGACCACGTTCCATGGCACATCTTCCAGCAACAGGCCGCCAGAGACCTCTTGGGCAACATTGGGGCCGCGCCCGTTTGAATTGAGTTCCTCGAGAAACCGGTCGCGCGCTTCCCGGTTTCGCTGCAGGACCTCCCGAGCAGCGGACAGCTTGGCCGTCTCCAGAAAGCTGTTCGACAGCCCCACCATCACTTGTTTCTTGCCGGCGCCCATCTTGTTTCGCGCAGTGACCATTAGCGCACTGGGGTGGCTTCGCACCGCCAGGCCGAACTGTTCCGGTGTCGCGTTTGCCTGCTGCATTCGCTTGAGTTCCAGCTGCAGCTCCTCTGTCGCCTCGCCGATGTGGGCATACCAGGAAGCGGCCTCCTCTGGCATCCAGATCCGGCAGAGATCCTCGTAGTTGGGCCGGTAGCCGAACCACCGGCCCATCTGCATCAGTGTGTCGTACATTACCGAGTTGCGGAGGAAGTAGGATACCGTGAGCCCTTCCAGCGTGAGCCCCCGCGATAACGAAAACCCGCCTACCGCGATCACTGTCTGCCCGACGCCCCCTCCATCATAGTCGAGAACTCGATGAGGAGGCGGCGTTGACGGAGAGAACCTGCGCGGAAGCTGCCACCGGCAACAGCCCTTGACGAACCTCATCCCACGTCAGGCCGGCACAGCTATACTCTTCCTGCCAGCAGCGCTTGAGCTGACCGATTTCGGGGTTGCTGTCCGCTGCATCCTCGCGCCCGCCATCAACGCGCACCGCATCCTCGATGGTCTTGAGTTGCTCGTGCAGCCGGTTCCGGATCAGCTCCTGAATGCCAGTGAACCGGGAGGCATTGATGAGCATCGACGCATGCTGGCTCGACTGTCCGCGCGCGTTGCGAATAGCCCGTGCGACCAGGAAGCACCTTAGCGCATCAATCATGCTCTGCGGAAGCGAAGTCAGATTGTGATCGATCTTGTGCTTGGTCGGCAGCACATCGCCGTTGTCCGTTATGAAGCGCAAAAAGGACGGGCGCGCGTCTTCCTCGTCGGGCACCCCGTCAATGAACACCTTCCGGGCCCCGAAATAATTCGTCGGCGCGTCCAGTCCGATGATGAAGTGGCGCGGAAAGAGATCCTGCTTGTAGACCTCATCGTCACTGTCCGGATCGATGAAGATGTTGGCGAACGGGGTCGCCGTGTAGCCAACGTAGCAGCTGCGACGGAACAGCGCGAGAAGCTCGCGGATCTGGCCGTTGATGCGGGAGACCTCTCCCTTCCCGTACTTGATGTCGATCGAGGCGTTGTCGGCCTCGTCATCGATGAGCAGCATGGGCTGGTCGACCATATCGGTCCCGTGGGTCGTGCTGTGTTCCTTGAGCCAGTCGACCAGGTTGGCGAGCGTCCTTGAGTTCTTCTTTATTACGAGCACAACCGGCACCGCATATGAGGCGATCTGGCTGGTGTTGGTGGTTGCGGTTGCCTTGTTGAAATCCTTCAGCGTCGTAGTGAGACTGACCGGCGCCTTGCGGTCGTCAAACTTGCCCACACCGATTACCCGTGGCTTGTCCTTCGTTTCCTTTTTCTCGAGGCGGCCGGTGTCTCGGCCGACGAACCCCTCGTCGATCCGCGCCTGGGTCTGATTTCGCAAGTTGTTGTGGATGCCTGCGATGACGACGATGAGACGATAACCCGCATCCGCGGCCTTGCAGACGAGGCCGGTGTAGTTCTGGGTCTTGCCGCTCTGAACATGGCCGACGACCATGCCCTTCCTGTCCCAGGAACCCTGCTCTTGCGGATTACCCATCCGGTCGAGGATTGTGTCGGTCACAGTATCTGTGGAGGTGATGACATCTGCCGGCAGACGCTTGGACAGCAATAGTTTTTTGTAGCGGCTCCAATAGTGCGGATCGATCGTGGTGCGGGCCTCGTGCAGCCACGGCTTGAATTCGGGGGTGTCGACGATTGCGCCGATGCCCATGTGAATCCCGTTCCGCTCTTCCAGAAGACGGGCAAGGAGTTCCGCCTGGCCATCAGAGACATCAGCGAAAGGGGGAAGCACGCGCATCTGGTCGATGAGCTCCCTGATGCTCTCGGCCGTCCGATCCTGCTGCCTCAGGACCATAGGCGAGACAGTTTCTTCAAGAAGCTCCAGCGCCTCACTCATGCGTGGTTCCTTCATCGTCGATGATCTGGCGGATTACATCGCTTGCCGCGTCCCAGTTTGCCCGGAACATTTCGACCGGGTGCAGCGCGTCGAGTATTTCGTCGCGTTCGACACCCTGGTCCAGAAGAGCATTGACCATCGCTTTGGCTAGCTGGCGAAGAACGGCTTCGTCGGCACTATCGGCCTGAACCTCTTCGGCGCACCCGGCGAAGTCAGCGTGCAGGGAGGCGATTGGCACCGACGAGCCGAGCACGCCTATTATGTTGGCGAATTCGTCCTGCATGTCGGCTGGGAGGCGGGCTGAAAAGTCGGCGAATACCGGATGTGCCAGGTCAGGCCGGTAGATGATCGCTTCATCCTTCTGAATGCGATGCCACAGCGGCATGTACTCCTGGTTCACGAGCCTTTGCCCGCGCCGTTGATATGTTCGCTTCGATGTAAGCGAGAGCCGCTCAACCAGCAGGCGCATACGTTCGCGCACCTTGGGGGGGAGCTGCGCAGAGGCCTTCTTGACGTCGATCTTCCAGTCAGCATCCATCGTGTTTGGAATATCGACGCGGATGCGACAAAGCTTGGTGAGCTCGGTCTGTCGGGCAAGACCAAGCCAGCTGCCGGCGATGATCAGCCGCCGACCCCTGTAAACGTAGAAACCCTGCGACCGAAGGTGCCCTTCAGGTCCCCCGAGTTCTTCCCAGTCTGCCTTCAGGAGGGCCTTGTGGTGGGGAAGCGTGAAGCACTGAAACTCAACCGATCCATGGGCCAAATCAAGCCGATCCGCGCGGTCCGCCTGGTGGCCCGCGAACTGCATGCCAAACGGGTCGATTGGCTCCAGAGCCCGGCCGTTCAGAAAAAGCCGCAGCGGACGGCGATCGTCAGTCATGAAGCGATGAAAGACCAACCGGAGATGCCGTTCTGCCTGCGCAATCGCGCGGTTGATGTGCTGTGCCCGAGAGACATCGTCAGCGTCGATTCCGCCGCTGAGCCGGTCGAGGCTTCGCCAGATAACAAGTGTTCCATCGCCTGTAAGGCAATCACCCCACGGCAGGTCCTCGCTTTCGTCATGAAGTTCGATTTCCCAGCGATTGTTTCGGGCAACAGTTTCGAGATCCCACGTTGCGCCGGCAAACACTCCCCGCCTTCGGGTCAGGACGGTCAGGCGCTTGCACTGAGAAAAGCTTGCGCTCTTAAGGCCCAACCCGAAGCGGCCGAGATCGTCGGCTGCGCGATCATCGAGCGGATTGCGTGAACCCGGCCGCATCGCCTCGACAAGTTCGTCACTTGTCATTCCGGCACCGTCATCAAGAATGCCGATCGCGGCGTCCGATCTTCCCAGATCGGTTAGAATCTCGATCCGACGCGCGCCGGCCGTGATCGAGTTGTCCAGAATATCCGCCAGCGCAGTCTCGGCTGAGTAACCGATATCGCGCAGACTTTGGATTAGTGAAGCCGCGTGAGGAGTTGCATCTGCGGTTCTTGCTCTTTCCGCGGGCACATCGCCGACATGATCTCGTGACCCAGCGTTCATGCGGCCCGGTGGGGTCGTGCGAGATGGTCGAGCAGCGCGATCATCGGACTGCAGCCAGAGCCGCTTGGGGCATTGCGGCCATTGGTCACGTCAGTGCCATGATGTCAGAACCTAAAGACGGTGATCGACCCAAGAAATGGACGATGAATATCCAAAGCGCATCGCACTTACATGGGCGCAAGCGAAGCGCATGACGGGCGTTACGAAAACACATTTGGCTGGGTATCGCTAGTTTGGTTCTATCAACAGACATGAGCGAACTAACGCGCGCTAGCAAGGTCGGTACCGCAGACATCTACCCTCTCATTCTTTGTACTCGACTGTTGCGTCGAACCGAGCATTGGTTGTGCTCCTGAATCGCCCCCGACTGCCGGGGGTGGCTGCCCAGCCGCTGTGAACGGCCGGGCTTCGGGTGGTGGGAGCGATAGTGCTCCCGAGGAGACCACCCATGACCAAGGCAACGTCCAAAACCGCCCCGGCGATCAAGCCCGAGCGCCAGACCAAGACCGCTACCGTGATCGCCCTGCTCCGCCGCGACGAGGGCGCCACCCTCGCCGAGCTGGTCGCCGCCACCGGCTGGCTCCCTCACACCACCCGCGCAGCGCTGACCGGGCTCAAAAAGAAGGGCCACGTGATCGACAAGACGAAGCGCGACGACGCGACCTGCTACCGCATCGTCGAGGCCTGAGTTCGATGATCACGGTCGATGACCAACTGGCTGCGCTGGCGACCATGTCGCCGGCGCAGCTCCACGACCGAGTGGCAGCGGCTTGACCCGCTCAGCCGTGCCGAGGATCAGCCCCAGCCTGTTGCGCCTCGCTCTTGCCTGGGAGATCCAGGCCGAGGCCTTGGGCGGCCTGTCGCGCCGGACGCAGCAGTCACTGGATCAGCTGGCGCGGGCAAAGACCAGCACCAGTCCGGCACAGGCCGGGCATGCGGCTGGTGCGCGAGTGGAATGGCCGCACCCATGTGGTCGAGGTCGGCGAGGACAATGTGATCCGCTGGAACGAGCGCGAGTGGCGCTCGCTTGAGCGAGGTCGCCCGCGAGATCACCGGCACCCGCTGGTCGGGCCCGGCCTTCTTTGGATTGAAGAAGCGGCTCGCGGCATGAAGACGGTCCGCTGCGCGATCTATACCCGTAAATCCTCGCGAGGAGGGGCTGGAGCAGGATTTCAACTCGCTCCATGCCCAGCGCGAGGCCTGTGCTGCCTATGTGCTGAGCCAGGCAAGCGAAGGCTGGACCGCCCTTCCCCAGATCTATGATGATGGCGGGATATCAGGAGGGACGCTGGAGCGCCCTGCCCTCCAGCGGCTGCTCGTCGACATCGCTGCGCGGAAGATCGACATCGTGGTCGTCTACAAGGTCGACCGTCTGACCCGGTCGCTGTTCGACTTCGCAAAGCTGGTGGACGAGTTCGACAAGGCCGAGGTATCGTTCGTCTCGGTCACCCAGTCGTTCAACACCACGACCAGCATGGGCCGGCTCACCCTCAACATGCTGCTCTCGTTCGCGCAGTTCGAGCGCGAGGTCACCGCCGAGCGCATCCGCGACAAGATCGCCGCCTCCAAGGCCAAGGGCATGTGGATGGGCGGCGTGCCGCCGCTTGGCTATGCACCGGATGGCAGAACCCTCACGATCATTCCGGAGCAAGCGGCACTGATCCGGCGGATATTCGAGCGCTATCTGGCGCTCGGCAATGTTCGGCGGCTGGCGGAAGAGCTGACAAATACACGGGTGCGAGTTCCGGAACGCAGGCTGGTCAACGGGCGCGCAATCGGAGGCGGTGTGTTCAGCCGGGGCCAGCTCTACTCGATCCTGCGCTCGCCGCTTTACGCCGGCGACATCGGCCATCGCGACAAGGTGTATCCGGGCAAGCACGAGGCGATCATCGATCGCGAGATGTGGGATGCGGTACAGGCGCAGCTGACCGCGCAGACGCAGGGTGAACGGCGAGCGGGGCCAGTCGCCAACCCCAGCCCGCTGGCCGGCAAGGTGTTCGATGTCGATGGCCACCCGCTGATCGCCTCGCATGCCAGCAAAGGCTCGCGGCGGTACCGCTATTACATCTCGCGGCCGCAGGATCCTGGCCACGGAGAGCCGGCGGTCCGGATCCCGGCAATCGAGCTTGAGCAGGCGGTCGCCGCGTGCCTTGCGGTGGCGCTCGACGAGCCGCTGGCGCTGGTCGCGCGGCTTGCGGTCGAGACGTCGTCGAAGAATATCCCCGGGCTGTTCGACCGGGCGGGCACGCTCGCGGGCAGTCTGCGCGCGCGGGACAAGGAGGCTCTGGAGGAACTGGTCGTTCGGGTCGGCGTGTCTGAGGGGATGATCGAGGTCGACTGCGACGCGGCAGCACTGGCAGGGCGGATCCTGCCCGGTGCTTCCATCGAGCCCGGGACAGTTCTAACACTGACCTCTGTTGTGCAGCTGCAGCGCTCCGGGCTCGCAATGCGGCTGGTCCATGACAGCGGAGCGACCGTCAGCGCCGCCCTGTCGCCGGCCACGATCAAGCTGCTGCTGAAGGCGGGGCGGTGGTGGCGGATCCTGAGAACCGAAGACATCTCGATCGCGGACCTCGCCCGGCGCGAAGGCGCATCGCGATCCTACATGTGCCGGATCGTACGGCTCGTGTTCCTCGCGCCGGCGGTGGTCGATGCAATCCTCGCGGGCAACGCTCGCGCAGGCGTGGGCGCGCGGGTGATCTCGAAGGCTCGCGGCGTGGAGCCGGTATGGGCGGATCAGGTTGCGCGCCTCCTGCCAGAGTGCGGCGCGCTACACACCGCCGGCCGAAAAGCTGGCTATGGACTTCGGGCCGCCTCCACGACCGTGTCGGTCTCGTGAGCGACGAAGTGGATCCCGACCGGCTTGAACTGGCGAAAGCACTTTCGACCCAGGCCGGAATGCGACTTGAGGACGTCTGCGCGCAGGCCGTGCTGGTTGGAGGAATGTCGGCCGCTGACCTGGCGCGAACGGTCGGCGAAGTTCGCAAAGTAAATGGAGATGTGGAGGTGCTTCTCGCCGCCGCCGCTGTGCTGCTTCAGAACTGATTGCTTTACCTGACCGACTTTGCCAGCAACTGACGGCCGGAGCAGGGTGATCTCAATTAGGGGAAACTTGATTTGGCCCTCCGGCCGTCGTCACAATCCACATTGGGAGCGGTTGCTGTCGCGAGAGGGGGATTACTCACGTGAAGGAGTCAGCCAGCATCCGCCGCCTGGAGCTGTCGACGCGGGCCCGCAACATTCTCGCCGAAGAAGGGATCGCCACCGTCGGCGAACTTCGGGCCTGGGCAAGTCAGGCGAATGCCAGGCATCTTGCGACCGTATCCAGTCTGGGGCCGAGGACCCTCGCCGAGATCCGGTTCGAGCTGCATGCATTTGACCAGAGGCTATAGCGCCGTCTGAACGCGTTCGGGCGCTCACCCGACGCGGTTCCGGTTGTGAGAAAACTGTGGAAACATTCGAAGAACAAACTTGCCACGCGGGAGTCCCCCGGCCATGGTGTCCGAAATCGACCCGGGAGTGGAAGGAGCATCATGGGGGACCTGGCCGGCAGATTTGCAGATGACTTCTATAGGTCCGGTCTGAGCCTTCATGAGGCGCAGGCGGAGCTCGGCATCTCGGAGCGGCAGATCAAGCGTTACCTCGCGGGCGACAGCCGCGTGCCCAAGCTGGTTCGGGACAAGGTGCGCGAGCTCGCGCGGCGGCGGGTGCCGGTCCGCGCCGCGCCGGCATTCCGCTTCATCGATCTCTTCGCGGGGATCGGGGGCCTGAGGCTCGGGTTCGAGGCGATCGGCGGGCGCTGCGTGTTCACCAGCGAGTGGGACCGCTGGTCGCAGGAGACCTACCGCAGGAACTTCCCCGAGGACGAGGACCATGTGACCGCCGGCGACATCCGGCCGTATGCGGCCGATCCGGGCCGGATCCCGGATCATGACATTCTGCTCGCCGGTTTCCCTTGCCAGCCATTCTCGCTGGCCGGGGTCTCAAAAAAGAACTCGCTCGGCCGCCTCCACGGGTTCGCAGACGAGCATCAGGGCAACCTCTTCTTCGATATCGAGAGCATCCTGCGCCACCACCGGCCGGCCGCATTCCTGCTGGAGAACGTGAAGCATCTCGAGCGCCACGACGGCGGACGCACGTTCGAGGTTATCCGCCGCACGCTTCAGGACGAGCTCGGCTATGCCATCGACTGGAAGATCATCAGCTCGGCGCCCTGGGTCCCGCAGAAGCGCGAACGTATCTTCATCGCGGGCTTCCGCGAGGATGTCGGGTTCAGCTTCGACGACTTCGACCGCACCCTGCCGCCCGAGTCCGAATGGCCGAAGCTCGGCTCGATCCTGCAGTCGCACAACGAGGTGGACTCGAAGTACACCCTGACCCCGAGGCTCTGGGAATATCTGCAGGCCTATCGCGCCAAGCACGAGAAGGCCGGCAACGGGTTCGGCTACAGCCTGTTCGGCCCCGATCATGTCACGCGAACCCTTTCCGCCCGCTACCACAAGGACGGGTCGGAGATTCTGATTGAGCAGAAGGGGCGACGGCCGCGACGCCTGACCCCGGTCGAGTGTGCGCGGCTCATGGGGTTCGACCATGGCGAGAGGCGCTGGGAGATCCCGGTCTCCGACACCCAGGCCTATCGCCAGTTCGGCAATGCGGTGGCAGTGCCGGCGGTCGAGGCGGTCGCGCGCTACATGCAGCCGTGGCTGCAGCACATGCTGGAGCGCGACCGGGGTATCGGCAAGGCAGCCTGACGCTGGCGGACGTCGTCACACCAGAGGTCCGCAGCCGGATGATGGCGGGGATCAAGTCCGCCAACACCAGCCCGGAAATGCTGCTTCGTCGCGGGCTCCATGCGCTTGGCTGGCGCTATCGCCTCCACGGGCGGGGCCTTCCCGGCAAGCCGGATCTCGTGTTCCCCTCCCGGCGCGCCGTGATCTTCGCCAACGGCTGCTTCTGGCACGGCCATAGCTGCCACCTGTTCAAGTGGCCGAAGTCGCGCGAGGAATTCTGGCGAACCAAGATCGCCGGCAATATCGGGCGCGACCGGCGGGTGCGCGATGCGCTGCGCGCGGATGGCTGGCGGATCGCCGATGTCTGGGAATGCACGCTCAAGGGCCGCGAGCGGCTGCCGCTGGATCAGGTGATCGCGGCCTGCGACGCGTTCCTGCGAAGCGATGACCTCGGGTTTAGCATCGGCGGCACTCAGACGGTCACAGTCTCCGAGCCGGCGTAGAGCGAGGCCATCGCCGCCGGCAGATCGCGGGCGTTAATCCGCCATTGGGAGCGGACCTTGGCTTTCCCGCCGGCATAGATCGTGTCGGCCGGATCGTAGAACACCACGCCGCGGTGGATGGCGCGCAGCAGGCGCCAGACATCGGTCCCGTGTCCAGCCAGCCAGCTGGCGGCGAACCGGTATTCGGTGCCGTCTGCGCCGTCGCGGGAGTCGAAGGTGATGTAGAGTGCGTTGGCGTGCTTGAGGTTCCAGCAGTTCGCGAGCTTCTCGAGCGACCAGCACGCGACGATCTCGCCGGTCTCCGCATGGAAGAGCTCAACCGCGACGTCGGCGGCGTCCGCGAAGCTGTCCGCAACTGCATCATAGCCGGCGACCCGCATGCCGAGCCCGGACTTCGCGTTGACCGCGCCGCACTTGTGCAAGCCCGTAAACCGAAGCGAGCCATCACCCTTCTCGCCCGGCCGACCCCAGCGGTCCATGAACTGCCGAAAGCTGTGTTTCCCCTGATACCCCCCGTCGGGCGTGGGGGTCATGAGGCTGATACGGCTGCCGCCGAAGCTCTTGATCTCGAACCCGTGGCGGTCGGGCGCCTTGTTGCCGTTCGCCGCAACGCCGAGCAGTGCCTCAAGCGTGTAGCCGCCGCCCTGACTTCCCGAGAATGACTCAACACGGCCACCCCGGTTGATCCGCGAGCTGTGCCAGCCGCCGCGCACGATCGCCGCAAGTTCCGCGCGGAGCAGTTCGGCCGGCGAGACGCCTGCATCGCCGTCGACGGTGAGAACCCGGAGGACCCCGCCCTGCCGCGCGAGCGGCAGCTCCGGGAAATCCGCGACGAGCGAGTCCTCCCGCTCGGTCAGCACCAGCCCGACGACCTTGCCGTCGGCTGCAGTGCCCATCACGAGAATGCGCTGACCGTAAGCGGCCTGCTCGTCGCGGCGTAACGCCCGCGGACCCTCACATCCCTGCAGGAAACCGGACAGCCTGATCTCGGGGTACTGGAAATAGTCGATGATGCGCGTGCCGGGCGCGTCTTCCCGATTTCCGTTCGGGCTCAGCCAGGCGAAATCCAGCCGCGCCTCGAGCTTCGGCTGGCCGGCCGCGGATTTGCGTTTGGCGGTGCTCTCGCTGCCCGAGCGCGCGTGGATGGTTGCCGGGAACACGTTGGTGACGCCGTCGAGGCCGGCGCCGAGGTAGATCTGGTTCTTGCTGTTATCCTGCTTTGCGGACAGCAGCTTTACATAAGCCGTGCGCACGCTCTGGCCGCGCAGCAGCGCGCGAAGGCGATCGAGGGTGTCGATACCGGCCATCGCCTGCATCTATCGGAACAGGAGGGTGGAGTGAATTGGCCGGCTGTTGCCCGGCGGCTTTCATCAGGTCCGGTCACAAACCTACCCGCTCACAAACCGCGTCAACGAATAGCCATACGAATACGTCGTTGCTCGACATGAATGGCGTAATCGCCGAAATCGCAGACCACCATCCCTGAATCCGAAAAACACGCGGATACAGGATACGACGGTAACGATATTACCAAGATCCTTGAGTCAACGCCGCTAATTGCTTCACCGCTCTTGTGGGGTCTATTAAACGCCTGCGGAGTAGCCGCGGGGGGAACAATGACAGGTTACCGCACGATCGACGGCACGCCGGAAAAGCATATCTTTCGCGGCATGATCGCCGACTATAATTTGCAGACTGGCCTCTGTGAGCTTCTGGATAACGCCCTCGACTTCTGGGTGGCAAATAAGCGCAAGGCGAAACTGAAAATCGACATCGAACTCGATGTACCGCGTCAGGTCATCAGGGTGCGGGACAATGCCGGAGGGCTCAAAGAATCCGACCTTCGTCTGTTGGTTGCGCCCGGCGCAAGCCGGCAGATCGTGACGGAAAACTTGATAGGTATCTTCGGAGTCGGCGGCAAGCGCGCAGGCATTGCCTTGGGCGAGCTGGTCGAGATCCGAACGAGATACAAGAAGGGGCAAAGCCACAAAATCCAGATCGACGACGAATGGCTTCAGAAGGAAAGCTGGGACATCGAATACACCGAATGCGCCGCCATCGGGTCAGGCTGCACGATTGTTGAGATTTCCAAGCTGCGACAGCCATTCACCCAACCGGAAGTTGAGCGGATCAGAGCGCGACTCGGCGAAACCTATGGCCGCTTCATCGGAAGCAACTGCGAAATGGCGCTGAACGGCGAGCCGGTTGCAGGAAAGTCCTTCGAAGTGTGGTCGTATCCGCCCGACTACGTGCCACGAACCCTGAGTTTCACGATCAAACCCGACGGAGAACGCGAGCTTTCAGTGACCATGGAGGCCGGGTTGATCGGCGACCGTGACGCGGAGGCCGAAAACTATGGCGTCTACATGTACTGCAACGATCGCCTGATTGTGAAGGAGATGCGCGAGCGGGACGTCGGCTATTATGTGACTGGAGAAGCAGGGGTCCCCCACCCTGATGCCTCGCTGTGCCGGGTGATCGTGACCCTCGTCGGCAATGCGGAGCTCATGCCCTGGAACAGCAGCAAAAGCGATGTGAACATCGCCCATCCATCCTTCACGCAGCTTCGATCGAACGTGATCGCTCTGGTCACCTATTACAGCAAATTGTCTCGCCGCTTGAAGAACAGCTGGGACGAGGACGTCTTCGCGCACCAGGCCGGAGAAATGGAGGAGATCGATCCAACCGAAGTCGTCGCCGGCAATAAACTCATTCTGCCGAAACTGCCACGCGGCCGCCGGGTGTCATACCTCGAACAGGCCCGCCAGCTGAATGCTCGGAAGATGGAGACCGATCAGGTCACCATCGGACTGGTCGATGCGATGATCATGGTAGAGTCCCTTTCGCGCGTGAAAGTTGAAACACGCAATCGCGCAGCCTTGATCCTGCTGGACAGCAATTTCGAGATCGCGCTCAAGGAGTTTATCGTCACCAACAAGACCGCCTTTCCTCCCAGCGTCTACACTGACAGGCATCTCAAGGGTATTCTCAGCCAGCGCACTACGGTAGTCAAAGAGGTACAGGCGAAGGTGCCGAAGTTCATACCGACCATGGTTGCCCAAGCTGACTTCTTCTACGGACTGCGCAACAAGCTTATCCACGAGCGTACGACGATTCCGATCAACGATCGGCAGGTGGCAGATTACCGGAAACTGGTGGAAAACGTGTTGAAGTTGCTGTTTGGCCTCCGGTTCCCAGCGGTCTGAAGGCGATGGCTCTCGAAGAACTGGGCGACCGCTCACTACGTCCTATCCGTCATCGATCCTCATCCGGTTGGACGGCAGTACGGCCGGGCAGGCAACTCACCAAACGAATGACGGCGTCGGGCTTGATCTAATCGGCGCTGAATGCCCGCGATGGGCCTCAGACTGACGATAATGGCCACCTCAGTTCGAGTAGCTGCTAAACGCCTATCATGGCCATTCAGCGCTGTACGCTATTACACAGTAAGCGGATGAGGAACCGCGGCGGAACTAGCGGGAGATCGCGGCCAGCGGATATCGGCATTGCATGGCGGGAGCCTACGGGTAGAACCGGGGGTTTGCAGGGGGATGGGGCGGCATAGAATGTGGAAGACGCTGCCACTCGAGCGGTTTGTCGAGTGTGAGCTCAAGAGCCGGCACACCGAAGAGGGTGAATCGCTTTGGGCGAAGTACGTGGATCTCCGGACTGAGCTGTCCGATCAGGTTTTGCCTTGGATCGCTCGCAACGAGCCCGATCTATCCGACCACGGCGTCGACCACATTCAGAACGTGATGGCCAATGTCACCCAGCTGCTTGGCCTGCCCCGTGAGCACGGCGGGGAGGATAGCTGGCCCATGCCGAATGATTTCACCGTCCACGAGCTATTGCTGCTGCTGTTTGGTTGCCTCACTCACGATCTCGGTAACATTCTCGGGCGCGAAAGGCACAATCAGGCCATTGCGCGCGTGGCGGGGCTCGCGGGTGGCGGCTGGGCGCAAATCGCCATCGGTGATCGGCATCTCATTGAGCGTGTTGGACGCGCGCACAGCGGTAAAGCCGGCGACGGTGGCAAGGACACGCTCAGCGAACTCGCGACGCAGTCCGCATTTTTCGCGACGCACCAAGTCCGGCCGGTCGAGGTCGCCGCTCTGCTGCGCTTCGCCGACGAGCTAGCGGAAGGCCCCCAACGCACATCTAGAGCGCTGATCGCCCTGACCCGCAACGGAGAGGTAGCGCCTGCACTGCGACTCAAGGAGGGAAGCGTACTCTACCATCTCTACGCGGCAATCACCCAATACAACATCGACCAAGCCGCTGGGCGAATACTCATCAGCTACAACATCGACCGGAAAAGCACCGACTATGGCGCCGACGAGAACGCCCGTGATGCGACTATCCGTAACCTACTTGCAATGACCTACGCGCGCGCGCTCAAGGTCAACGCCGAGCGTCAATATGCCCGCCACTATTCGCAGGCACTGTCCCGCTTCCGCGAGACCTCGATAAATTTAAAGTTTAACGAGGCGGGCCATCCAATGGACCAGCTCGACCGGACTGTCACCATAAGCGACGCTCGAACCGCCTTCGAGGCTCAACTTTCGCTGGAGCGGCTCAACCCGCAATTCGCCATCGACGAGATCATGGTGAGACTAAAAGAGCAGGGAGCCTGAACATGGCGCTCACAAACCCGTTCGAATACGAGGCGGCATCGAGTTTGGACCCGGAACGGATTTCAAGCTGGTTCATCGACGACCACAATTACGCGCGCTTCATCAAGTCGCGGCGCAACATCATAATTGATGGCGACCGAGGCTCTGGGAAGAGCATGATACTCGTCTTTTACGCGCTGGAGAATGAGCTCGTGCGCGCCCAAGCCGACAGCGTAGACCCCGACCTTTCCAATGTCGGGATCTATGTGCCAAGCAACAACCCGCTCCTGCAGCGCTCCGAGCACAAACAAGCGCTCGAGGGTGCGCAACGCGACATTATCTCTGAGCGCTATCTTACCTTCACCATTCTCGCCGCCATCGGCAAGGCATTGAAGTCGGTAGAGGATCGGCTCGATGACGTGGAGCGGGGGGCCGTGCTTGACGAGTTGCGGTACCTCATGCCCGCCGACAAGCTAACAGGCGTGGCGTCGCCATCGATTTACGTCTCGCGTTATGTACGCGATGCCCTTCGGATCGATCAGGAAGCTCTCGCCAAGGGGCTCGGTTTCGACTTCAGCTTTGATACCTCATCCTTCTACATCCACATCCTCCCAGTGCTTGAGGCATTGCGCAGCACAAAACCGTTCGCCCAGACACACTTCTCGCTCCTTATCGATGACGCCCATATGTTGGAGCCTTATCAGCAACGAATTGTGAACTCTTGGCTAGGTTATCGCGACCACTCACTCTTCTCACTAAAAGTCGCCATTGCGGGGTTTCGCAACTACGACCTGAAGACCACCTTCGGCGGAAACATTCTTGAAGGGCATGACTACACGGCGGTGAACCTCTACCGCCCGTTTCAGAACCTCGAATCCGAATACGGCATGTTCGCTGTCAAGGTGGTAGAGCGCCGGCTTCGCCAAGCGGGCATGATCGCGAAGGTGCGGGATTTTTTTCCGCCAAGTCCTACCTTTGTCCGGGATCTGGATAATGCCAAGAAGAAGGCCGAGGCGCTCGCCGTCCGCCGCGGCATCGATCCTAAAGACCGCAAGGCGTTCAACGACTTCCGTTATAAGTTTGGCCGGGCCATTTACTTTCGAGAGCGGAGCCCGCGCGCGAACAAACCTCAGTACTCGGGCTTTGAGACGATCAGCCATTTATCTACTGGCGTGATCCGTAGCCTGCTTAACCTCTGCTATACGATGTACGAGCGGCAGCTTTCGGTTTCCAACAAGGCCCCCAAGCTGATCCCGTCAGACATCCAGCGCGAGATCATTTTGGAGGCCAGCGACAAGCAATGGGAGTTCGTACGGGGCGAACTCGATAAATCGATCGCCCATTGCACCCCAGGGGACGCGGCGATGATCGAACGGTTATTCCGTCGGCTCGCAGAATACTTTCGGCAACGACTGCTGCATCACGAGTCGGAACCGCGGGTGCTTGTGTTCTCTATTTCGGCATTCGACCGAGTTCGCGACGCAGAGCTGACCCGGCTTCTCGAACTCGCTGAGGAGGCTCAACTCCTGTACGTACGATCCGGTACGGCCAAGAGTGGTGGCGGGCGAGAGAACTATTACGTGCTCAACCGCATGCTCTTCCCGGCCTATGGGCTCGACGTCCAGGGGCAGCACGGGCGCGCTTCGCTCAAGGCCGAGGATCTGCTCGCGGCCGCCATGCACGACAAGCCCTTCCCGAACGCCACGGCGCTGGACCCACCACTCGAACAGGGGGAGCTCTTCGATGTCTAACGTGGCGCCGGCGCGCGCTATTGTGACAGTTGCTAGCTGGGAGCCGCGCTGGATGGCCAGCGTTGGAGCGCTCCTCGTCGATAATCCGCAAGCGGTGCTTCACGTCCTCTATTCGAGCCGTTACGCCGATTGGACGGCCGACGTACGTCGCGATGTCCTCGCCGCCGCGCAGAATGCCGGTGCCCAGGCTTCGGAGACGGAGATCGACTTGGAACGCCCACGCACCGCTTGGCAAGCCGCGGTGGAAGTCACCCTCACACTTGAAGCGGCCGGGGTCACCGGCGTCGCGCTCGATGGCACAACCATGCCGCGGGAAATGACTTGGTTTCTGCTCCACGCGCTGGGCGAGGTCTGCATGGATGTCGACTATGCCTACGTCCCCGCCGGGTCTTATGGGGATTGGCTCAGCAAGGAATCGCTTGAGCCGCGTCTCGTTCTCAAGCGGTCGGGAATACTCTTTCCAGATAAGCCAACGTGTGTCGTGGCGATGTCGGGCTTCGATCTCGGTCGCCTCAACCAACTCGTCTCCTACTTCGAGCCGGCGCGGGTTGAGATCGCTCGCCAAATCGGCGACCGCTACGGCAATCTCGGGCGCAACACCCCACAGCTATCGGAAAATGCGCGTCACGCCGACATCTTTGACTTCGACGGCTTCGACCTAACTGGCGCGAGCCACGCTCTTCTAAAGAAGCGGATTGAACCCCTAGTTCCGGATTTCAACGTGCTCCTCGCCTCGCTCGGCCCAAAGCTCGCTTCTGTCACCGCCTTTGAGATCACCGAGGAGCTGCCTGAGGTGGCATTGGTTTACATCCCATCGAGCAGCTACAACCGCGAATACTCCAAGGGTGCGGACATGGCCCGGCGGATTGTTCGACGGATTAGGCGGCGCGATGATGGGGAGCGCTGGCGAGCTGACTTAGGCGAACGCGCAGGAACTGTGGGTGCGAGCGTTGCGTCTCCGCCCAATTAGGCGGCCTGCGGCACCGGCGCGACAGCCGCCTGAGTCGCGCCATGGGTTACTTCACGAGTGGATGGCAACTCGTCCCGCGCCGCCGCGACGATATGGTCGAATACCGCTTGGGCGAGCAGAGGTGGCACGGCATTACCGACCTGCTGCTGCTGGAGGCCGATGCTGCCGGCGAACCGATACCAGTCGGGGAAGGACTGGATGCGCGCGGCCTCGCGCACAGACAGCCCCCGATCAGCGGTTGGATGGATCAGCATGTTCTTTCGGAAATTGCCGATGACTATGGACGGAGCCTCTCCTTTCAGTCGGCGGTAAATGCCGGTGTGACACCGCTGGCGGTCCGTGTAGTTTGCCATCAGCTCCTCGGGAATGTCCTCCCAATTTCCGCCCTGCGGTACGTGCCGATAGCGCTCGACGATTTGCGCGGCATTGCCGGTTACCAAGTTGCCCGAGACGCGCTCCGCCGCCCCACGTAGCGCCTTGGCGTACTCGGTCGATGCCGGGCGCGCGTATGGGAGCTCGCACACCGATGCACCCACAGGCAAATCCGGCAGATCATGGATCGCGTCGTTTACCGTCACGCGCGGCGTTGACTGAGGCGAGGGGAGGCCGGGTGCCCGACCATTCCGCCGACCGACAAGGAAGAAGCGTGACCGCACCTGCGGAACGCCGAACTCTACCGCGTTGAGCAGTCCGCTTGAGACAGAGTAGCCGAGCGCCTCGAGGTCGCGCTCGACGTTAGCGGCGAACACTCCACCTTCAGTCTCTAGGATGCCCCGCACGTTCTCGAATACCACCCAGTCTGGCGACACATGGGCAACCAGCCGTACGAACGCGCGGTAGAGCCAGTTCTTTTCGTTTGAACCGCCTCTAGTGCGCTGGTTGGAAGTAGAGAAGCCTTGGCATGGCGGTCCACCGAAGAGAACGAGCGGCCCCTTGCCCTTGGGTAGGGCAACGTCGAAAACTCGGTCCAAATCGGCCCGCATCACCAGCGTATCAGGATGGTTCATCGCGTAGGTCGCGTGTGCGTGGCGGTCCAACTCGATGGCCACAGCCACCGAGACTCCCGCCATGCGGGCTCCGAGGGACATGCCACCAGCCCCCGAGAAAACGTCTAACCCCCGCAAGAGCCGTCCCCGATCCCAGTCCAGAACCGCCGCCGCGACGAAGCGAGCCAGCGGAGCGGACGGTCGCAGCGCGTTGGGCGAATGTCAACACGCCGTGGCGCCTAAATGCGCGCGCGGGCTGGTCAGCGACCGACGGAGCCAGCGTTCGTCTTCCGCTAGCAGCTTCCGATGAGGTCCAAATTGCCCCGTTGCCTGCTCCGCCGGTTAGATCCGTTCCCATTCGGCACCGTCGTCGTTGAGGACCGGTGAGTCGCAAGTCCGTCGCAAGCATTGGGCGTAATAGTCTAACTCCACCCGGCCAGCTTCCGCCCTTCGATCAAATGCTCAAGACAATCAGCCGCAGATCGTCGAGCGGCCGAGTTCGTCCGCTTCTCCCATGGTGGGCCTGAAAGCCGTCAGGCCTCTCCCGGCCAATGCCAGACGAACGGCCATGTGCCCCGGTCCTGATGGACGCAACGCTAATCAATCCAGGAGGTCGCCAGCACCAACGCCCAACGGTGCCGCGAGCTGCTCGACGACTGATATGGTCGGATTGCGCGTTCCTCGCTCGATATCACTGACATAGGTGCGATGGATCTTTGCCTCCTCTGCAAACTGCTCCTGGCTCCACCCTTTCTCCAGGCGGAGTCGCCGCACGTTTGAGCCGAGACGCTTTCGGATATCCACGCCGCTGACGTGCCGTGTATGTAGTCGATCAATCTACAGACGATCAGTCACATTTGAGTTGACTGCCTTCGTGGTTCGAGCACTGTTCCTGTCGACGATTGTCGACAGGAATGGCCATGAACGACCCACGTAATTCAGGGCAAAGACCGAAGCCGATGGTCATCGTCGGCTGTGTGCTCTTGCTCGCGATCTACGCCTTCGCGATGCTCCACAGGCCCCCTGCCTCACGGCGATCCGCCCCAAGGACCGATAATCAGGCCGCTGCTGCGCCCGCAGCACCCGCAGCACCCACCGTTGCGCCAGCACCGCCGGCGAGCGTGCCAACCGAGGCAAATGAAGATCAGACGATGACCAGCGCTCGGGCATATATCCCCTGCACTGAGGCCATCACCGCCCAGTTACTCCATCCTGACTCAGTGGATTTCCATCCGACTGACACGACCTTTTCGATGGATGCTGGACGAGCACGCTTTACCGTGGCGTTCATCGCGCAAAACGGCTTCGGCAACGAAGTGGGAGGCATGGCGGAATGCCTGTTCGAAGGCCACCGGCTTAGTTCCGCAAGGGTGCTGCGCTAGGCGCCCGATTCTCCAAACGCGGCCGGAACTTCAGTCGCCGTCGCCCGCGTTCGCTCTCTCAGATGACCGAGCTGGATCAGCCAACAGGCAATCGAATCAGCCCCGGTTAAGCCGACTCTTCCGCATGATCTTGATGGGGCGCCCTGTCTTGGGATCGACATTTTGGTCAATCCAGCCCCGCTTGGACAATGCGAACTCCAGAAACTGCGTGGTACTGTCCACCTGGTCCCAAAACTTGCAGTTTGGCGCCGCCTTGAGCTCGTGAAGATAGTCGTCGAGCCAAGGCGCGTCCTCGGGGAGCACGACCTTTCCTGCCTCCATCTGTCCGGTTTGCGCGATCAATCTTTCCCCTTTCCACTCTTTGACCGGCCACATGGTTGGCAGGAATGGTCCTTCCGCACGAAACAGGGGCCACAATGCCTGGCCGCTGGCTGCGTCCTCGATGAGGACGCGGTCGGCCTGCCACTGTCGCTTCATCAAGATGATCGTTGGCTTAAGGTCATGAAAGGCAATCCGTCTGCGCAAGACGTCCAGCAAGAACCACCGACCATCGAGGCAGCCCCAGGTAGTGCAAACAGAATACGCAGCGCTCGGGTCGTCCAACCACGCCGTGTCCCAGCTCTGCACGATCTTCGCGAGGAGATGGCGTTCCGGGGCGACCTCGTATCGCGGAAACCACGAAACCTGGACGATGTTGCCGGCTTCCGGGACCGGGTCCTGAAGGTATTGCGGGACGAAGACGCGCGGTCCGAGCTCTCGGCGCAGGCGATCAAGCGTCGCCTCATCCTCCCGCTCGGGGCAGAGCAGATCGCCGACCTTGCGCTCGTGGAGCCGGCCTAGCCCGATCGGGATGACTTCATTCTTCTGGGCGATCGACGGTAGGCAAAGATGGGTGGCCCCGGCTTCGAGAATGTATGAGGTCAGGTCATCCTCGTGGAGCCGCTGCTGTATCGAGATGATGATCCCCTCGCTCTTGTTGTTGAGGCGAGTGCCGATCGTCCCGCGATACCAATCACGCACGCGATTGCGTTCCGCTTCGCTACTGGCATCCTGCGCCTTCATGCAATCATCGAGGATGATGTAGTCGCCACCGAAGCCAGTCGCGGTGCCGCCAGTAGTGACCGCCATCCTGAAGCCGCCAGCCGTGGTGTGCAGCTCCAGCTGTCTAGTGGCCTTGCGGTTGATCACCGTATTCGGAAATGCTGCGCGATATTCGGGGCTTTCCATGATCTGCCTCAACTGACGGTCATGATGGCGCGCGAGATCCTCGTTATAAGTGCCGACCATGATCTTCAGCGTCGGGTCGAGTCCGAGTAGCCAGGCGTTGAACGCGACCGCGGCCGTGATCGATTTGCCATGGCGGGGCGGCACATTGATGACCAAGCGCCGGCAATCACCCCGGAACGTGTCTTCCAGCGCGTGACACATCGCTTGCATGTACCAGGTCAGCTGCAGCGGAGGCTCGTTGCGATGAAGCTGTCGAAAGACCTCGCGGGTGAAGAATTTCAGCGAGTGGCGGTAAAGCTGGGTCGGCTGGACCATCACAGGCCTCCTTCACGATTGTCATTGTCCTGCATTTCGTCGCGAATCCTGCTCCTCAAATCCGCTTCGAACTCCGCCAGGCTGAGGGCGTCGCTTTCGGTCAGGTCGATAGCACTCGAGGGCGCCTCGGAATCCGTTGGGGGATAGATGCGCGCCATTTGGTCGAGGACATACTTGCGCGCGTGGCGATCCTTGCCCTCTGCGGCATCCTTGACGGTTGCCATGATGACAAGCTCGCGAACCGCCACGTCGCGTTCGCGCCCGCCAATCCGCACCCGACGTTTCTGGCCCAGCTGCTCTTTCAACAGCGTGTCGTGGCTTTTCGAGCCCTTCGGCCGCCCCGGGCCGGGCGCCCCGCCTCTTTTGAATCGCGTATTTTCCGGAGGACGGCAGAAGCCGGTCTCGTAGTTTCCGGTCGGTTGCCACTTGCCCTTCTCATTTTTCACCGCGGTTCCGCGTCGAGGGCTCGACGGTCTCCGGACTGGCTCTCCGACTTCGGTCCGGGCACCGGCTGTCGCTGCCTGTAAATCGCGCAGCCGGTCGGCGGCCGCGGCCTTGCGCGCGAGGATCACCGATTTCGCAACAATTGGCATATCACACTCCTTGCTCGCGAAGCATGACGCGGGGCGACGCAAGCAGCCGACCTCGTCCCGCAACCCGCGGTTGACTGGCCATCCAGTCTGGTTGTCTATCTCGCCGGGTGCTGCGCCTCACGAATGAGACTTGTCTGTGCGGCGAGGGTGCTAATACCAAAACTGAACCAAGTTGGCAAGAAGTCGATAAAAATAAAAAAGCAGTAACAGCTACTTAGTCGACTTTTGTTGTCAAGCGGCTGGTTGAAACTTTAGTTAGCCTGGCGCTTCTATATTGTTGCGGTCAGCCATAACGGCGGTGAAGCTTTGGCCACTAGCGGCCAGGATTGCCGCCTCGCCTGTCATGGCCTCCCAGCGCCTGACGGTCAGATCGATGTAGCTGGGGTCGATATCCATGCCGTAGCAGAAGCGACCCGTGCGCTCGGCCGCGAGCAGAGTGGTGCCCGAGCCCATGAAACTGTCGAGCACAACCTGGCCGCGATGGGTCACATCGCGGATGGCATCGGCGACCAGCAGAATCGGCTTGGGGGTTGGATGGCCGCTGAGCTGCTCCATCCGGCCCTTGCCGAAGCTGTTGACGCCCGCATAGCGCCACACATTGGTGCGGTACCGCCCGTGCTTGCCGAGTTCGACATTGTTGGTGTGCGGCGCCGTCCCTTTCTTCGCCAGCAGCACCAGTTCGTGCTGTGATCTCAGCAGGCTTCCCATCCCGCCGTTGCTCTTGACCCAAACCGCCAGGTTGATGAGTGACAGCCCAGCTTCTGCGATAGCCAGTTGGAGCCACAGCGATCCGCGCCAATCCATGCACATGTCGAGGATCGCGCCGTCCTGAACTTGCGCTGCGACCAGCTTCGCGTTGGTGGTCAGGAACTCCTGAAACTGGGCGTCGGTCATTTCGCCAGAGGCCATCGCGAACTCGCGATGCCTGGTCTTACCCAGGCCGCTGACGTGACCTGAGATTTTCACGTTGTATGGCGCGTCCTGAAAAACCATGGCGGCTTTAGTGCCGTCCATCAGCCGGTCGAAGTCGCCAGCCTCCAGCGATGACCCGCACAGAAGGCGATGATTGCCGAGCAGCCAAAGGTCGCCGAGTTGCGATACAGTTTCGCCATCGGGCGGCGGGACGTTCTCGTCAGCCGGGTCAAGGGTGTCGCTCTCTGAAGCGGGATCGAGCATGATGTCGATCTCGGCATGGTCCCAACCGACGATCTCAATGTTGAAGTCGAGGTCGATTGTGGACAGATGCTGGAGCTCGATCTCCAGAATGCCTTTGTCCCAGCCCGACAATTCCGCGAGGCGATTGTCCGCCAGGCGATAGGCTCTCGCCGCGCCGGACGTCAGGTGATCGACCCGTATTACCGGACATTCCTTGAGGCCGAGCGATTTCGCGGCCATCCAGCGGCCATGGCCCGCGATGATCGTCCCGTCGCGTTCGGCGAGGATCGGGTTCATCCAGCCGAACGCCTGGAGCGACGCCTTGATCTTCTCAAGCTGACGCTGGTCGTGCGTGCGCGCATTGTCGGAATATGGCTTTAGCAAGTCGATCGCGATTTGCTCGACCGGCCCCAAGTCCGGCTGATCGAGTTTCTTGCCTTGCTTTGCGGATCGTTTGGTCGAGATGGTCATGCACTTGCTCCTCAAAAATGTTGAGGAGCGGGGACCCTGGTCGACACCGTCGAGCAGAGGCTCCGACCCTCAACGGGCCAGCACCATTCCTCTCGACGGGTCGCGATTTAGGTTTGCGGGGTGCGGGTATCAAGGGTGGGCTGACCGCGACCCTGCGAAGCGCATGTGCGACGATCAAAAGTTTGGGTCCGCTGCGCGAGCGGAAGATCCTGTTTTTCGCGTCGGCAATTCCCGTTTAGGCTTTCACGGGAACTGCGACCAAAAGGATCGTGAAAACAGGCGGCTAAGGCTCGTTGGTGAGCACGGCCCCATTTAATTCGAGCAACTTCCCGTTAAATTAGCGGGTAAACGGGAAGAGATCCGGTTTTGCGGGCATCGACCCAGTTGACGCATGAAGCGCAGCAGGCAGCCCAAATCGCATTGGGTACTGCGCACTGGGGCGACGGAGAAATTTGCGGAACTTGCCCGAAACCGTCTCCCAATTTGGTTCTCTCGAGTACCCAAGCAACCTGAAAATGGCGGGAATTCCCGCAAAATTGGCCCAGTCTCTCCAAGGGCGCGACTTTGTAGGACTAGGTGGCGGAGAGGGAGGGATTCGAACCCTCGGAACGCTTGCGCGCTCAACGGTTTTCGAGACCGCCCCGATCGACCACTCCGGCACCTCTCCGCATGTGAGGCTTGTTGCCCGCTTGGGGCTGGCCGAGGCCGACTGAGCGGCGCGCTCTAACGGAAGCGCGCGGAGCCGACAAGCATGTCCTGAGCGAAGTCGAAGAAGACCCTTCGCTTGCCGCCTTGCCCGCAAGGCCCTACATTGGCGGCATGACCCAGCATGACGACATCCGCGTCGGCGGGAGCGACCCGATCGCGCCGCCGGTCGCGCACGCCCGCTTCGCGATCGGCGAAGTGGTGCAGCACCGGATGTTCGATTTCCGGGGCGTGATCTTCGACGTCGATCCGGTCTTCGCCAACAGCGACGAATGGTATGAGGCGATTCCCGAGGACATCCGGCCGTCCAAGGACCAGCCCTTCTATCACCTGCTCGCCGAGAATTCGGAAAGCTCCTACGTCGCTTATGTCAGCCAGCAGAATCTGCTGCCCGACGAGGTCGGCGATCCGGTCGATCATCCGGCGATCGGCGAGATGTTCGAGGGCTTCGCCGAGGGGCGCTATCGCCTCCGGCCGGAGCGCCGCCATTAAGGCGATTGGCGGCCGGCGTTCGGTTGACACCGGGGCCCTCCCCCTCTAGCAGCCCTCGTTCCCGCGCGGAGGCCCGCCTTCGCGCGCAAGCAGTTTTGATAACGGGATAGAGCCATGTTCGCCATCGTGCGCACGGGCGGCAAGCAGTATCGCGTCGCCGCCGGAGACAAGATCGTGGTCGAGAAGCTCGCCGGTGAGGCGGGCGATTCGGTCGAACTGAGCGACGTGCTGCTCGCCGGCGACGGCGGCGAGCTGAAAGCGACGGTCGGCCTTGTCGTCGCGGCCGAGATCGTCGCCCAGGCGAAGGCCGACAAGGTCACGGTGTTCAAGAAGCGCCGCCGCCACAATTACCGCCGCAAGCGCGGCCACCGCCAGCAGCTGACGATCCTCAAGATCCTCAGCATCGGCGGCGAGAAGGCGAAGAAGGCTGCGAAAGCGGAAACCGCTCCTGCGGCCGAGAAGCCGGCCAAGGCGCCGAAGGCCGAGGCTCCGGCCAAGGGCGGCGCGGAAACGCCGGCCGAGGCCAAGGCCGAAGCGCCGAAGAAGGCGGCCGCCACCAGGAAAGCGGCTGCCCCCAAGGCCGCCGATGCTGCGCCTGCGAAGAAGGCCTCGACCAAGAAGCCCGCCGCTGGTAAGAGCGAATAAACGAAAGTCAGGCTAGAGAAGACCCATGGCACATAAGAAAGCAGGCGGCTCGTCCCGTAACGGCCGCGACTCCCAGTCCAAGCGCCTCGGCGTGAAGAAGTTCGGCGGCGAGAGCGTTTCCGGCGGCAACATCATCGTGCGCCAGCGCGGCACCAAATATTATCCGGGCCAGAATGTCGGCATCGGCAAGGACCATACCCTGTTCGCGCTTACCGCCGGCACCGTCGCGTTTCGCGACGGCAAGCTGGGACGCAAGTTCGTCTGCGTCGACATGCCGATTACCAGCGCGGCGGAATAGGAACGGTCAAGGAAAGGCCGTTCCGGGAGGAGCGGCCCAAGGTTCTTAGGACAGGACCAAGTGAGGGAGGGGCCGCCGCCTCTCCCTTTTGTTTTGTCTCCCTCACGCCAACATGTCGCCATGCCGTAACCCCTCGGGGCCAGGGCGAGGCGAGAGCGAAAGGGAAGACGATGTTCGCGCGGACCGAAAGACTGTTGCTCAGACCCGGCTGGCGGGAGGACGCTCCGGCGCTGCTCGCCGCGATCGCCGACGAGCGCATCGTTTGCAACCTCGCCCAGGCGCCCTGGCCCTATCGCCTGTCCGACGCGGAGGCGTTCCTCTCTCGCGAGCGCAAGCCGCACGAGCCGAACTGCCTCATTTTCCTGCGCACCGACGGCGCGCCCCGGCTGGTCGGCGGCGCCGGCTTCGGTCGCCTGCCCGGATCGGACGAGCTCGAGTTCGGCTATTGGCTGGCCCGGCCGTTCTGGGGGCGTGGTTTTGCGACCGAAGCAGGCTGCGCACTGATCGCCAATGCCCGCCATTCGCTGCGGTTGAAGCGGCTCACCGCCGGCCACTTCACCGACAATCCTGCCTCCGGCCGGGTGCTGACCAAGCTGGGCTTCCGGCCAACCGGCGTCACCCGCCTGCGCTGGAGCGCCGGCCGGCGCGCCGAAGCCCCGTGCCGCGATTTCGTGCTCGATCTCGACCGGCAGGACGAGGTCTGTCCGGAGCCGTGCCCGATGGCAGCGTAACGAAATACCGGCTTCGGCCGGGGAGGCGGACATCTCAATCGGTCAAAAATTGCTGGTCACTGTGAACACAACGGTTGGCGCGATGATCTCCCTCGTCGCACCGACCGATGCCGCATTGGCGGCAGACAGACCCGTGTCCACATAGCTCAAACCAATGCTGAAGCTGCGCCACGTCAGGTCGGCGCCCAATTGCCATTCGAGATAGCCCCCGGTCGGGCTGAGCGGCGTGTCTCCGTGCGAGCGGCCGGCATGCGCCCGGAGCGTCACCGGTGAGCGCGGGACCGCGATTGAGAGATCCGCCGCCACGAAAAGGTTGCTGTTGCCGCCCAGCGCGTCCTGCGCGGGCGCAAAGGCCGCCGAAAGCTTCGCGGTGACCGGGCCGAAGCTGCGGCTGTAGTTCGCATAGGGCTCGAAAAATTCGAAATCGCCGCCCGAGGAGCCGGGGTAGGCGTAATAGAGCAGGCCGACGTCCAGTGTGCCGCCGGCGAGCGGACGCCGGACGCCGGCATAGAGGTCGACCTCCAGATTGGAGCCGCCCAGCTCGCCGAAACCGTCCAGCGTCGAGGCCCAAGCGCCGAGATAAACGCCGGAGCCGTGGCGAACCGTTGCGGTGCCCTGAACGGCGGCATGGCCATCGGAGAGCGAAATGCCGCGGAACCGGTAGTCGGAGACCAGAGCCGCGCCGCCTTCGAACGAGAAAGCGGGAGACGGCCTCGTTTCCTGGGCGAAAGTGGTCGCCGGCAACAGCAGGCCGGCCACGCCGAACGGCCACGGGCAGCGCATCAGATTTCGACCTGGCTGCCGAGCTCGACGACGCGGTTGGTGGGGAGCCTGAAGAACTCCATCGCGCTTTCCGAGCTCTTCATCATCCAGCCGAACAGATGCTCGCGCCACAAGGCCATGCCGGGCCGCTTCGAGGCGATCAGCTTCTGCCGGCCGAGATAGAAGCTGGTCCGCATCATGTCGAAGCGCGGCCCGCAGCCGTCGAGCGCGGCGAGGGCGCGCGGCACGTCGGGCTCCTCCATGAAGCCGTAACGCAGCACGATGCGGTAGAAGCCTTCGCCGAAATCCTCGATTTGCGCGCGGTCGGTTTCGGCGACCTGGGGCACATCCTGGACGTCGACGGTGAGAATGACGACCCGCTCGTGCAGCACCTGATTGTGCTTGATGTTGTGGAGCAGCGCGGAGGGGATCGTCGTCGCGGAGCCGGACATGAACACCGAGGTGCCCGCGACGCGATGAAGCGTGCCGGCCACCGACTTGATGAAGATCGGCAGCGGCAGCGCGCTTTCCTCGAGCCGCTTGCGCAGCAGGCGACGGCCGGTCGCCCAGGTGGTGAGCACGGTGAAGATCACCGCCGCGGCGCGAGCGGGAACCAGCCGCCGTCCGGAATCTTGGTGATGTTCGAGGCGAAATAGGCGCCGTCGACGAGCAGGAAGAGGCCGATCGCCGCCGCCGCGAGCCAGCGGTTCCAGCGCCACACGGCGAAGACGAGGAAGCCGAGCATGATCGTCGTGATCAGCATCGTGCCGGTCACCGCGATGCCATAGGCCGAGGCCAGGCGGGTCGATTCGCGGAAGCCCAGGACGAGCAGGATCACGGCGACGAGCAACGCCCAGTTGACGATCGGGATATAGATCTGACCGGCCGCCTTTTCGCTGGTATGGAGCGTCTTGAGACGGGGCAGGAAGCCGAGCTGAACCGCCTGATGGGTAACCGAGAAGGCGCCGGAGATCACCGCCTGGCTGGCGATGATCGTCGCCATCGTCGCGATTCCAACGAGCGGCAGCCGCGCCCATTCCGGCGCCATCAAATAGAAGGGATTGGCGACCGCGGCCGGGTTTTCGAGCAGCAGCGCGCCCTGGCCCATATAATTGAGCATCAGGCAGGGATAGACGAGGGTCAGCCAGGACAGGCCGATCGCGCGGCGGCCGAAATGGCCCATGTCCGCGTAGAGCGTCTCCGCGCCGGTGACGGCGAGGAAGACCGAGCCCATGGCGAGGAAGGCCTTTGCCGGATCGTGGACGAAGAAGGCGACCGCCCAATGCGGGCTGAGGATGCCGATGATCTCCGGCCGGGCGGCGATATTGGTGACACCCAGCACCGCGAGCGTCGCGAAATAGACCAGCACGATCGGCCCGAATATCCGGCCGACCCGCGCCGTGCCGCGCGCCTGAACGAGGAACAGGCCGATCAGGATGAGGATCGCGATCGGGATGACGAGCGGCTGCAGGCGCGCCTCGACGATGGTCAGCCCCTCGACCGCCGACAGGACCGAGATCGCCGGCGTGATCATCGCGTCGCCATAGAACAGGCAGGTCGCCAGCACGCCGAGCAGGACGAGGCTCCCCGTCCATTTTCGTCCTTCGAGGTTGCGGGCGATCAGCGAGAGGAGGGCGAAGGAGCCGCCCTCGCCCTTATTGTCGGCGCGCATCGCGACGAAGACATATTTGATCGTGACGATCAACATCAGCGACCAGAAGATCAGGCTGAGCACGCCGAAAATGTGGAGCGGATCGACCTCGAGCGGGTGCGGACCGATGAAGCTTTCCTTCATCGCGTAAAGCGGCGATGTGCCGATATCGCCATAAACGACGCCGATCGCGCCCAGCATCAGGGCCGGCAACGAATGCTTATGGGGTGCCGTCGAGTCGGCGGCGGGCGTCGTTGCGGTTGGTGCGATGGTAGCCATGGCGCCGTGATGTGCGGTTCGGCCACATTAAGATTCCATGTGGATTAAGGCCGCTCGCCCTTAAGAAAGCAGGGTGATCGAGCCTCCGGCACTCGACGCGCGTGAAAGACGGTATCACTTAGCGGCGATGATCGAGTTCGCCGTCCAACCGCGCGCCGCCGCCGCTCAATTGCGCGGCTATGCCGAAGCGCTGCTCATGGTCTCCGCCTCGACCCTGCTTGGCCTCGCGCTCGCGCCGACATGGGGCAATTCGGCCGTCGATCTCCTGTACCTGCCGGCCGTCATCGCAACCGCGGTGCTCGCGGGGCTTTGGCCGGCGCTGTTCGCCGCGCTGCTGGCGGCGCTTGCCTATAACTTCTTCTTCGTCGCGCCGCATTTCACCTTCCGCATCGACAATCCGAACGATGTCGTCACCGTAATCGTCCTGTTCGCCGTGGCGGTGGTGACGAGCCAGCTTGCCGCCTCCGTCCGCCGCCAGGCCAAGATTGCCGAGGCGCATGCGGCGCGCAACGCGACGATCGCCGGCCTCGCGCGCCGCCTGCTCAGTTGCACGAGCGAAACGGAGATCGGGGAGGTGAGCACCGGTCAATTGGCCGAGCTGTTCGGCTGCAACGCCGCGCTTCTCGCCGGCACGCCCAGCCCTCATCTGCTGGCCAGCGCGCCCGCGCCCGCGCGGTTGGTGGCCAGCGACCTCGCCGTGGCGGCCCTGGTGCTGGACAGCGGCGAACCGGCGGGCCGATTCGTCGATCGCGCCGTCCCCACCGAGTGGCAGTTTCATCCGGTCAAATCGGAGCGCGCGACGATCGCGGCAATAGCGCTGGCGCGGGATGACGGCGCACCGCCGGCCCGGCCGGATCAACTGCTGCTGCTCGACAATCTGCTCGATCAGGTGGCGCTGGCCCTCCAGCGCAGCCGACTGGAGGAAGAGGTCAGGGAGTTCGCGCGCGTGCGCGAGCGCGATCAGGTTCGCGCCGTATTGCTTTCGACCATCGGACAGGATTTGCGGCCCGGCCTAAAGGAGATTGCCAGCGCCGTGAGTGCGTTGAAGCGCGGGGGATCGGCAGACAAGGCGCTTGTTTCAACGATTGCCGCCGAGGCAGCGAAAACCGATCGCTATCTCGCCAATCTGCTGGAGCTCGAGCCCAATTCCGACCAGCGGCCCCTCCGCGCCGGCGACGTCACCATCGACCTCTTCCAGCGCGCCGTCTTACGCGCCGGGACGCCGGTCCATCTGACGCCGAAAGAATATGCCGTGCTGGCGGAACTGGCCAAACATCCCGGCCGGGTGCTCAACCACGCGCACCTGCTGCGGATTGCGTGGGGCCCCGCGCAGGAGGCGCAGGTCGACTATTTACGCGTTGCAGTTCGTGGGCTGCGGCAGAAGCTCGAACGCGATCCGTCGCGTCCGCGGTTGATCATCAATGAACCTGCCATCGGCTACCGGCTCAATGCTTAGGCTGACAGGCAGCAACAGGTGCCTCCCCGCTTGCCGGACCGCTGGCCGCACAACCGAGCTACACATTCGAATCGCGCGCCTGAAAGCGCGATGGGGGCGTCGCTGGGCCTAAGGTTCTCCCCGAAAGGCCGGGCGGCGCCTCCGCTCTACGTGACCACCGGCTCCAGCATCCGGATCGTTCCCGCTGTCGCGTCGATCTCCGCCCGGACGCCGACCGGGATGCTGAACTGATCGGGCACATGCCCGAACAGCGCGCCCTGGAAGGCGGGCACGCCGAGCGGCGTGAGGTGCTGGGCAAGCACCTCCGATACCGTGAAACCGCCGATCGATGACGAGTTCCGGGCGACGCAATCGGTGCACTGGCCGAACACCACGCCGGCCAGCCGGCCGAGAATGCCGGCCAGCGCGAGCTGGGTCAGCATGCGATCGATGCGATATTGCGCTTCCTCGGTTTCCTCGAGGAACAGGATCGCGCCGTCGAAGCTGGGCAAATAGGGCGTCCCGACCAACGCCGACAGCACGGTGAGGTTGCCGCCGAGCAACGGCCCGCTGGCGCGACCGGGCCGGAAGGTGCGGATCCGGCCGTTGCGCTGCGCCAGGCGATCCTCGGTCCCGGCCGGGTTGCGCCAGGTCGGCGTCTCGGCGTCGAAGGCGAGGCGGCGGAAGGAATCCCAGGAGAGTTGGCCCCAGGCGCTCGCCGCATTGGGGCTGTGGATGGTGGGACAGTCCGTGCGCGCCGCAAGCGCCAGGTGAAGCGCGGTGATGTCGCTGAAACCCATCAGCAGCTTCGAATTGGCCCGGATGAGGTCGAAATCGAGATGCGGCAGGATCCGGGCGCAGCCCCAGCCGCCGCGCACCGCGAAAATCGCGCGCACCTCCGGGTCGGCATACATCGCGTTGAGATGAACGGCGCGGTCCTCGTCCCGGCCGGCGAGATAGCCATAGCGGCTGAGGATGTTCGGCGCGGGCCGGGGCACCAGCCCCATCGCCCGGACGGTGTCCAGGACCAGCTCGAGATCGAAGGCATCCGGCGTGTAATAAGCCGGCTCGACGAGTCCGACGACGTCACCCCGCCGCAGTCGGCGCGGCCGCTGTCTCTGCGGAAGCACCGCCGAAAGTCCGGCGGCGGGGACGAGCAACGCCCCCATCGCCTGCATCATGGTCCGTCGACTCAGCATCCGGCCGCCATATCAGCGCGTCCGGCTGAGCGCGACGCAAACTCCGCTACGCGGTCGGTCGATTGCGAGGCCTCCGTCCGGAGTGCTGCCGACGGGCGCAAGGTCTCCTCTCCCGCCTGCGGGAGAGGAAATCAAGCCGTCGCCGCTCCGGCCGGCAACCGCGCCGCGTCATAATCGCTTTCCGCGACGGCGATCAGCGCCCGGTCGTCATGGTTCCAGGGATGGAAGCCGGGCAGGAAGAAGGCGACCCAGGCGCCGAAGATCTTGCGCAGCATGCCGGGCCGCACCCAGGCGAACCAGAACATCCGCGCCCAGGCCTTCGGGCCGGTGATCCCGTCCTGGCGCAGCAGCTCCAGCGTGCCCCGCGTCCGGTCGACGATGAAGTTGCGGGTGACGAACAGCATCACCTTCGCCTTCACCTTCCAGCGCCTGCCGCGCGGCCAGGCCTTCGTCGCGTGCAGCCAGGTGTCGTAGGCGACGCCCTTATGCTCGATCTCCTCGATCGCGTGCCAGCGCCACATCGCGCCGCTTTCCGGATCGGCCCCGGCCAAGTGGCGCGGGTTGCGCAGCAGCTGGTTAGCGAGGATCGCGGTGAAATGCTCCAGGCACATCGTCGCCGCGAGGCTGACGATCGGCGGCTTGGCGCGGGTGACCGCGAGCCGCTGGTCGACGCGCTCCTCAAGTGCCGTCAGATCGTAGCCCGCCTCCAGCGCGCGGCGGTTGAACTGCACATGCTCGCGGCTGTGCATCACCTCTTGGGTGGTGAAGGCCTTGATCTCGGCGGCGAGCTTCTCGTCCGCGCCGTCGCGAAACAGGCGGACCGCCTCGACGAAGAAACCCTCGCCCTTGGGGAAGGTCGCGCTGAGCGCGTTGTAGAAAGCGGTGGCAACCGGATCGCCGCCCATCCACCAACGGTCCTGCGTCATGCCGCGACCGAAGCGGCGGTCGCGCGGCGTGATGGTGAGGTCGGCGGGTGTCACGGCGCGAGTCATATGCTCTATCCCAAAATACCGAGTCATCCCGGCGAAAGCCGGGACCCATGAACGCGAACGCCGGAGATTTTTCGCTGGACTCCGTGTTCATGGGTGCCGGATCAAGTCCGGCATGACTCATATTGGTCGATACTTACACCAATGTCAATAAAGCGCGAACGCCTTTCTCCCGAGGAAAGCCGGGCGGCCGCGCTGACGGCCGCGCGCCGGCTCCTCCTCGAGCGCGGGCCGCAGGCGGTGACCTTGAAAGCGGTGGCGGCCGAGATCGGCAAGAGTCACGCCAATTTGCTCCACCATTTCGGCTCGGCGGCGGGGCTGCAGGCGGCGCTGGCCAAGTCGCTGAGCGACCGGGTCTGCGCCGAGATTGCCTTGGCGGTCCAGCGCGCCCGCGCCCATGAGATCGATCCGATCGAGATCGTCGACCGCACCTTCGACGCCTTCGACAAGGAGGGCGCCGGCGCGCTCGCCGCCTGGATGATCCTGTCCGGCAATCGCGACGCGCTGAACCCGATCCTCGACGCGATCCATGCTCTCGTCGACCAGCTTCGCGAGGGCCATGAGGGCCACCCGGTGCGCGAGACGACGCTCTGGCTGGTGCTCGCTGCCGCCGGCGATTCGCTGATCGGCGCCGAGCTGGCGCAGGCTCTGGACCTGCCGCGCGGCAAGGCGCGCGAGCTGGCCCGCGCGCAGCTCATCAACACCACCCGCTTGGGAGACAAGCCATGATCAGCGGCGCGCATGTGATGATCTTCACCCAGGACGAGGCGGCCGATCGCGCGTTCCTGCGCGACATACTCGAAATCCCGTGCATCGATTCCGGGGGCGGCTGGCTGATCTTCAAGCTGCCGCCGGCCGAATTGGGCGTTCATTCGGGCGAGAACGACCTCCACAAACTCTATCTGATCTGCGACGATCTCGACGCCGAGATCGTCAAGCTGGCGGAAAAGGGCGTGACCTGCGACGAGCCCCAAGGCGCAAGCTGGGGTCGCTTCACAGGGGTGCCGCTGCCGGGCGGGGGCAAGCTTGGACTCTATGAGGCGCATCACAAGCGGCCTTGACGCCCTTCCCTCCCCGCCCCCGCCGCACTAAGTCGCGGCGGTGCATTTCCTCGACCAGGCGAAAATCTTCATCCGCTCCGGCGCCGGCGGCCCCGGCGCGGTCAGCTTCCGGCGCGAGAAGTTCATTGAATATGGCGGGCCGGACGGCGGCGACGGCGGCAAGGGCGGCGACATCGTCTTCGAGGCGGTGGCGGGGCTCAATACGCTGATCGACTTTCGCTACACCCAGCATTTCCGCGCCCCGCGCGGCAAGGGCGGCGCCGGCTCCAACCGCACCGGCGCCGGTGGCAAGGATTTGGTCGTTAAGGTGCCGGTCGGAACCCAGATCCTCGCCGACGACGAAGAGCGCACCCTGCTCGCCGACCTGACCCAGGTTGGCGAGCGCATCGTCTTCCTGAAAGGCGGCGATGGCGGCCGCGGCAATGCCAGCTACAAGACCTCGACCAACCGCGCCCCGCGCCAGCACGGCACCGGCTGGCCGTCCGAGGAAGCCTGGGTCTGGCTGCGATTGAAGTTGCTCGCCGATGCGGGACTGGTCGGCCTTCCCAACGCCGGCAAATCGACCTTCATCAACGCCGTCACGAACGCCCAGGCCAAGGTCGGCGCCTACGCCTTCACTACCACCCGCCCCCAGCTCGGCGTCGTCCGCCACAAGGGCGGCGAGTTCGTCGTCGCCGACATTCCCGGCCTGATCGAGGGTGCCGCCGACGGGGCCGGAATCGGCGATCGCTTCCTCGGCCATATCGAGCGCTGCCGGGTGCTGCTCCACCTCGTCGACGCCAATGACGAGGATGTCGCGACCAGCTACCGGATCGTCCGGGACGAGCTGGAGGCCTATGGCGCCGGCCTCAACGAGAAGCCGGTCGTGGTCGCGCTCAACAAGATCGACACGCTCGACGACGAATTGATCGCGGCGCTGTCCGCCGAGCTGGAGGAAGCGAGCGGCGCGCAGGTCATCCCGATTTCGGCCGCGGCGGGAACCGGCCTCGATTGGGCGCTCGACAAATTGCTGGAAGCGATCGGCCCGCAGGGTGCGGCGGTCGGCGCCGACGATGAAGGCGAGGACGCGATCGAGTGGTCGCCGCTATGAGCGCCACCCTCGCGATCACCGGCGCGACCGGCTTCGTCGGCTCGCGGCTGGTCGCGGTCGCGCGCGAGGCCGGCCATCCGGTGCGGGCGCTGACCCGCGGGCCGCGTCCGGCCGAGCCCGGCCTCATTTGGGTCGAAGGCACCCTCGACCAGCCGGCGGCGCTGGCCGAGCTGGCGACGGGCGCCGACGCGGTCGTTCATGTCGCCGGCTTGATCAACGCGCCGGACCGCGACGCCTTCGACGCGGTCAATGTCGCCGGCACCGCGCACATGATCGACGCCGCCCGCACCGCCGGCGTCAGGCGCTTCATCCACATCTCGTCGCTCGCCGCGCGCGAGGCGGAGCTGTCGGATTATGGCGGCTCCAAGGCGCGCTCGGAACAGGTCGTCGCCGCTTCGGGCCTCGACTGGACCATCCTGCGCCCGCCCGCCGTCTACGGCCCCGGCGACCGCGAAACGTTCGAATTGTTCAAGATGGCGCGCCGCGGCCTCGCCTTTCTGCCGCCCGGCGGGCGCTTCTCGGTCATCCATGTCGACGATCTCGCCCGGCTGATCCTCGTCCTTCTGGACGCGTCGGACGCGATCGGCGAAATCTACGAGCCCGACGATGGCCGCGAGGGCGGCTGGGAGCATCGCCATTTCGCCCGCACCCTGTCGCGCCTGTTCGGCAAGCGCGCCGCGACCTTCGCGATGCCCGCGCCGGTGCTCAAGGGCGTCGCGCAGCTCGACCGGCTGGTCCGTCGGGGCAAGGCCAAGCTGACACCCGACCGGGCGCGCTATTTCTCCCACCCCGACTGGGTCGCCGCCGCCGAGCGGCGGCCGCCGCCGAGCCTGTGGACGCCGCAGATCCGCACCCCCACCGGCCTCAAGGCCACCGCCGAATGGTATCTGGAGCAGGGCTGGCTGCGCTAGGTCGATCGGTAACCGCCGGATCGCTTAATCGCTCAAATACCGCCTCAGGAACGCCCTCATCCGGCTCGTTTCGGCCTCATGTTGGGCTGGGTCCATGAACAGGCTGTTATGCCGTCCGGCCGGATAAAAAGCGCTCTCCACGGGCCGACCGGCGCCACGCAACGCTGCTTCGAAGCCGCGCGCCATCCGCACATCGGTGAATTCCGATCCGCCATCCCTGGGATGATCGGCCTCGCCATGCAGGATCAGGATCGGGACGGAGAATGGTGGGACATTCTCGCCCAAGTCGGCCGGATAACCCGCCGAATTCAGCATCGCCGCCTGTACCGAGCCTGTCCGCAACGCATAGCTGAGCGCCGCGCCGCCGCCGCGCGAATGGCCAAAAAGCGCGATCCGGTTAGCGCGCACGCCCGGCAGGTTTTGCACGGCTCGCACCAGCGCGCCGATCGTTTCCATCGCCTGCGGGCTGGCCGCGGTCGCGATCGGCGGCGCACCTGGTGGACAAGCGACGGGCGTGATGAACTGCGAACCGGCGCCGGCGCCGGGCGCGAACCAGCAGGCGGCCACCGCGATCACCCCGCCCCGCGCCAGATCTTGGGCCAGTCGCACATATTCCCGTGCAAAACCGTGCGTGCCATGCAGCAGGACGACGGCCGGAAACGGGCCGCGGCCGGCCGGCCGCGCGATCGCAACCTGCACCAGCCCGATCCCGGGAACGGAGACGGCGCCCCATTCGACGTCCGGGCCATAGTCTCCGGCGGGAGGAGCAGCCCGGAGCACGCGCGGCGCGCCCGTTTCGGCTGCGGTCGTCTGGGCAGCGGCCGGCCGGCCCGTCAGGAGTAGCACTGACGCGGCGGCGAGCTGCAGGAACATCGATAACGCGTGCAGACTCAAGTGCGTCCTTCCCTCGGGTACGGACTAGATGAGATAGATGACGACATAGCTGGCACAGCTTGCCACCAGGCCGAGCAGGAGGATGCGATAGGCCCAGCCGAGCATCCGGTACTTCTTGTGCTGAAGCACCATCCCGCCCTGGTAGACGTCGCGCGCCATCGTCCGGTAGAGCGAATCATCGGTCTTCAGTCGCCCCAGCAGATCGGCGACGAACGCATCCTCATCCATCCGCGTGAACACGCCGAAGAAGAGGATATTGGGCTTCGCGCCGATGCCGCCGGCCTTGGTCTTGGGCAGGACGGCGAGGATCGCGCAGATCGCCGACAGAAAGGCCGCGCCGCCGAGGATCAGCAGCGGCAACGGCGCGCTCGCGCCCTGCGCCCGGCCGATCGTAATCGTGAAGATCACGAAGGTGGCGCCCATCAGGATGCTCGCCTTGGTGTCCGCCATCGCCGAAAGCTGCAGCTGTGCGAGCTGCGCGGTGCGCATCAGATGCACCGCGTTCACGGAATATGTTTTGTCCGCGCCCTCGTCAGCATCCGTCACAGGCCCTTCTCCCCTGCCGCGCTCATGCCACGCTATCGCGAGCCTTGCCAAGCATCGGCCCCGTTTCGGCCCTAATCGCGTGGCACTGCACCCCCTAAGAACCTAAAGGCGCTTTCATGACCGACAGAGATGAGACCTTCGACGCCGTCGCGCGGCTGATCACGCCGTTCAACAAGAAGGGCGTCCCGCTCAGCGACGCGACGACCTTCGCCGGCGACCTCGAATGGGACAGCCTGGTGGTGATGGACTTCGTCGCCTCGGTCGAGGACGAGTTCGACATCCTGATCACGATGAACATGCAGGCCGAGATCGAGTCCGTCGGGCAGCTCGTCGACGCGGTCGAGACGCTCAAGAACGAGACCTCGACGCGGGCATGACAGACCTGTTCAGCAAATTCGATCCGCTGATCCAGCAGCGCGACGATCTGCTCGCGACTGGGGTCAAGGACCCCTTCAGTCTGGTCATGGAGAAGGTTCTCTCCCCCACCCGCGCGATCTGCAACGGCCGCGAGACGATCCTGCTCGGCACGTACAATTATATGGGGATGACGTTCGACGACGACGTCATCGCCGCCGGCAAGCAGGCGCTCGACGAGTTCGGCTCCGGCACCACCGGCAGCCGCGTCCTCAACGGCACCTATGTCGGCCACAAGGCGGTCGAGCAGGCGCTGATGGATTTCTACGCCATGGATCACGCCATGGTGTTCTCGACCGGCTACCAGGCCAATCTCGGCATCATCGCCACCATCGCCGGCAAGGACGATTACATCGTCCTCGACATCGACAGCCACGCCTCGATCTATGACGGCTGCGCGATGGGCAATGCCAATATCGTCCCCTTCCGCCATAACGATATTTCCGCACTGGAAAAGCGCCTCGCCCGGATTCCGGATGGCGCCGGCAAGCTGGTTGTGCTCGAGGGCGTCTATTCGATGCTAGGCGACATCGCGCCGCTGAAGGAGATGGTCGCCATCTCCAAGGCGGCAGGCGCGATGGTGCTGGTCGACGAGGCGCATTCGATGGGCTTCATCGGCGAGCACGGCCGCGGCGTCGCCGAGGCGCAGGGCTGCCTCGACGATGTCGATTTCGTCATCGGCACCTTCTCGAAGAGCGTCGGTACGGTCGGCGGCTTCTGCGTCTCGAACCATCCCAAGTTCGAGATTCTGCGGCTCGTCTGCCGCCCTTATGTGTTCACCGCCTCGCTGCCGCCGAGCGTGGTCGCGACCGCCGCGACCTCGATCCGCAAGCTGATGCATGGCTCGAACAAGCGCGCCCATCTGTGGGAGAATTCGAAGCGCCTCCACGCCGGCCTGAAGGCGCTCGGCTTCACGCTCGGCACCGAGGAGCCCCAATCCGCGATCATCGCCGTGATCATGCCCGATCTCGAAAGGGGTGCCGCGATGTGGGAGGCCCTTCTGGCCGAGGGGCTTTATGTGAACTTGGCCCGGCCGCCGGCGACGCCGGCCAACATGACCTTGCTCCGCTGCTCGCTCTGCGCCGAGCATAGCGACGCCGAAGTTGGCCAGATCCTCGCCATGTTCGAGCGGGCCGGCAAGGCGATCGGGATCATCGCCTGAACGAAATGGTTGCGCGTTAAATAGTTAACTGCGGCAAGCCGAGCGGTTACGGGCGACGGACCGAGCCCGCGGCGCGTTGCCGCCCTTTCCCGACCCATCACGGCAGCGTAATTTTCCGGTCATGGCGGAGGAGGTACTGGAGCGCGTCGAGGAGGGCGGCGAGCCCTCGCGCAGCGCCTTGTGGGTCAGCGCCGGCGCGCTAGCGACGACGCTGGCGCTCATCGCCCTCATCATGCTCATCACGTCATCGAGCCGCGCCCGCGACGAAGCGCTGGACTGGGAACGGCGCACCTATGAGGTGATCGTGCTCACCCGCACGATCGACGCCGCCGTCGCCCGCGCCGAGGCGGCGCTTGGCCGCTACGTGCTCGACGAGCGGCGGGAGACCGGCACCGATTATTACAATGAATGGCGCAATGGCGCCTACCAGATCGGTCAACTCCGCCAAATGCTCGGCGTCGATCCCGAGCAGAGCGCGCGCGTCACCCGCCTCCAGACCTTGTTCAGCCGGCGCGGCGAGGAACTGGCGCCCGCCGCCTCCGCCGCCCAGGCGAGCCGTGGCCAGGACGGCATCGGCCTGCTCTACCAGGCGGCGTCCTCGCCCACCCTCCCTGCTTTGCGCGCCTTGCTGCAGGACATCGCCCGCGCCGAGCGTGTCAGCCTCGCCCGCCGCACCCAACAGACGCAGAGCATCGCCGCTCGCGTCGACGCTTATACCGACTGGCTCGGCTGGCTTGCGATCCTGATCGGCATCGGCGCGGTCGGTTTGGCCATCCTCGCCTGGCGCGCCTTCCTCGACACGATGCGCGCCCGTCGCGAAGCGGCCAGCGCCGAATATCGCGCGGCCGAGCTCGACGAAGCGGTCAAGGCCCGCACCATCGAGCTGAGCGCCGCCAACGCGCACCTCCAGCGGGAGATGGCGGAGCGCGAAGCGGCCGAATCCAAGCTGCGCCAGGTGCAGAAGATGGAGGCGGTCGGGCAGCTGACCGGCGGCATCGCGCACGACTTCAACAACATGCTCGCCGTCGTCGTCGGTGGTTTGGATCTCGCCCGGCGCAAGCTGCACGGTCCGCGCCGCGAGGTCGAATATCATCTCGACAATGCGATGGAGGGCGCGACGCGGGCGGCCGCGCTCACCCGCCGCCTGCTCTCCTTCGCCCGGGCCGAGCCCTTGCTGCCCGAGGCGATCGGGCCGGCGCGGCTGGTCGAGGAGATGCTGGAGCTGGCCGACCGGGCGCTCGGCGAGCGGATCACCGTCCACACCCTCGCGCCGGACGAGGAATGGCTGGTCTGGGCCGATCGCACCCAGCTCGACAATGCGATCCTCAACCTCGCCGTCAACGCCCGCGACGCCATGGACGGCGCCGGCGATCTCACCATCGCGATCGAGCATATCGCGCTGCATGCCGACGAGGTCGGGGCGCTGCCGGCCGGCGATTATGTCCGGATCGCGGTCAAGGACAATGGCCGCGGCATCGCGCCCGAGAATCTGCACCGCGTCTTCGAACCGTTTTTCACCACCAAGCCGCTCGGCAAGGGAACCGGCCTCGGCCTCTCCCAGCTGTTCGGTTTCGCCCGCCAGTCGGGCGGCGACGTGACCTTGGCCTCGACGCTGGGCGAGGGGACGACGGTCTCGCTCTATCTGCCGCGCTGGCTCGACGAGACCGCCGCGGCGGCGGCGCCGCGCCCTTCGGCATTCGCTCGCCCCTCGCCCCCACGCGCGACGCGGAGTGCCCGCATCCTGGTGGTCGAGGACGATCCGCGCGTCGCCCGCGCGACCCTGGGCGGGCTCGAGGAGCTGGGCCATCATTCGGTCGCGGCGGGGAGCGGCTCGGAAGCCTTGGCCCTGCTCGACGAGAATCGCGATTTCGATCTGGTCATCACCGACGTGATGATGCCCGAGATGACCGGCACCGAGCTCGCCTCGGCGATCCGCCGCCGCGGCCTCACGGTGCCGATCCTGTTCGTCACCGGCTATGTCGGCGAAGCCGGCGACGCCGACGACCTCGCCGAGGGCGATCTGCTGCGCAAGCCGTTCACCGTCGCCGTTTTGGCCGAAGCGGTGGAAAATGCGCTCGCCGGGGTTAGCGGATCGCGCCGCGCCGCAACAACCGAGGCAGCATGACGAGCGCGCCGAGGATCGGCCAGCGCCGCTGCCACGGCCTGACCTCGATCGCCGTGCCGGCGTGGCGATTGATCTTCCACGCGATGTAATCGACTCCGCCGGCATAGGTCGTCGTCGCCTTGGCGAGCCGCATTAGGGTCAGCGCTTTGCCCCTGCGCCGGAACCGCCGCCAGCTCTTCGCCGCATCGGCCGGGCAATGAGCCAGTGGCAGCGCCGCCTCGCCGACGCGGCGATAACGCGCCGGCCCGTCATCGACGATCGATCCCGACCGCCCCCTGCGCTCGGCGCGCAGCTCGCTCGCATAAGTGAGTTCGAAGCCGCGCCGGAACAGGTCGAGCGGCTCCGCGCCCTCCGCCGCCATCGGCCGCGCATAGCCAAGCAGCGTCGGCACGGCCCGCGCCACTGCCTCCACGGCCTTGTCCCGCGCCGCCTCATCCGCCGCCCAGACCAGCCGCGAGGGCTGGGCGAACCGCGCCCAGACCGAAACGTCGCCCGCCTCAGGCCCGTTCAGCCGGCGAAAGTCCGCCTCGCTCAGCATCGCATATTTGGCGACCAGCCCGTCATGGGCGAACGGAAAGACGTTGGGCGGCAGCACCCGGTTGGCGAATGATTTCCACCCCCGCCCGAACGCCTCGCGATAGCTGGAGACGATCAGGTAGAAATCGAGCATCAGCCCGTCGAGCTGCTTCTCCCGCAGGCACGATCCGTAAAACAGCACCGCCCGCGCCGCCGCCGGATATTGCGCCGCGATCGCCGCCGCCATCGCGCCGACTTGGCGGTCGACGGGCTCGGCCAGCTCGGCGGCGACAAGATCGTGGAGGCGGGTCACTCACTCAACCTAGCCCGTCATTGCGAGGCGCGTAAGCGCCACGGAACGCCGGTCAGGCCGCCAGCCTGAGAAACGAGACCGGCGCCGTCGGCCTGAGCACGATCGGCCGGCCGGTATCGGCCTCGAACGTCTCGCCGTCGAGGATCACGCTGGAGCGCGCGCCTTCGATCGTGATCTCGTCGCCGCGCTCGAGATGGACGCCGGCGAGGTCGTGGCGGCCGAGCCGCCCCCGCAGTCCGGCGGAGAAAGCACGCATCAGAGCCGGGAAGCTGCGGTCGATCAGCAATAATTGCATCGAGCCGCCGGGCATGCCGGCGGGGACGAGAGAGCCGTTGAACAGCAGCCGCTGCAGCGTCGTCACCATCAGCAGCGAGAACCGGCCCTGTCTCACGCCGCTGCGAGTCACCGAAACAGTGAGTTCGCGCGACACGGGCGGCAGAAAACTCGCATCCCGTCCGGTCAACACGCCGGCAAGACCGAGAAACAGGGTAAGCCCGTGTGCCAGCCAGTTGGGCAGGCCGAGCGGATAGATTTTGTGGCGGCAGTAGAGCATCGTATCGGCGAGCCCGGCGCCGCCGAGAAACATGCCGAGCACCGGCCGCGCGCCACCATTGCCATCGGACAAAGCGATCAGCTCGCGCTCGACGATGTGCGGCGTCATGTCGGTCCGGGCCAGTTCCAGCACCCGCTCCAGCGCCGCGATCGGATCGCCGTTGGCGCCCAGATCCTGGGCGATGAGGTTGGTCTTGCCGTTGGGCAGCACCGCCACCGGCGGCGGGCTCCCGCAGAAGTGACCACCTTGGTGCAACTCGGTCAACGCCGCCTGCACCGTGCCGTCGCCGCCATTGAGGACGATGACCTTGGGTCGGACCCGGGCGATCGTCCGCATCGCCTGAGCGATCTGGCCGACCTCCTCCACCTCATAATGGAAGATGTCCTTCTCGTTCGCGCAGAAGCTCCGCACCCGCGGCAACTGGCTGATATTGCCACTCGACCGCGGGTTGGAGAGGAGCGCGACAAGGGCCATGGTTATGCGGCCGGCCGGATGCTGAGGCCGTAACGGTAGAGCAAGGTGATGTTCACGCCCGCCACGCCGTGGCCGACGTTGAACGCCACATTCTCATAGGAGGGGCGCAGGCTCATCAGGCTCACGCGGGGGTTGCGCGAGAAGCCGCCGCCGTCGCTCCAGCCCGACCGGCCGTTGCCGTCCGAATCGTGGCGGACCGCGACCGCGTAGCGGCCGGCGCGCGGCACCGCGACGCACACCCGCAGCGGGCCATTGCCCGACACCGGCACGTTGATCTGGCGGATATACTGGCCGCGCGCGAGGAAAGTCGACGGGTTCGAGCCATAGACATTGACCCGGACATTGCCGGCGCGCTCGCGAAAGCCGCTGACGTTGACCAGGATAGCCGAACCGGTGGGGCCGCCACCGCTGCGGCACGCAGCCGCGTCGCCATATTGCGCCGCCGCGGGCGCGCTCGCGAGGGCCAGAGGAAGGGCGAGCCCGAAGGCCGACCCGACGAAGAACTTGGACATTACTCAAACACTCCCGAAGCGATGGCCGACGCGAGTCGACCGGGTTTCGCCCCTGTTTCGCTGGCGCAGATGGCGAAAGCTTGCGGCCAAATTATGGTGACGGCGCGCCCAAATCGGGCAAAGGAGCTCGCGAGGGAGGGACGATGACGATCTTGTGGGCCCGGCTTGTCGCGTGCGCGGCGGCTTCATTGTTCGCGACGCTCGCCGCCGCCCAGGCGCCTTTCGCCCCCGCGGCGGAGACCGAGCGAGTCGTCTATCGCCACGCGACTTTGATCGACGGCACCGCGGCGCCGGTCCGCCGCGACATGGCCGTGATCACGCAGGGCGAGCGGATCGTGAACGTGCTCCCGGATGCCGCGCTGTCGCCCCGTTTGCTGGACGGCGCGCGCAGCGTCGACCTGGCCGGCCGCTTCCTCCTCCCCGGCCTGATCGACAGCCACCAGCATCTTGCCACGCCGCCCAACCGCCGCCAGGCCGAGGCGCTGATGCGCCGCGACATCTATAGCGGGATCACCGCGACACGGATCATGGCGGATGACCTCAGGTCGGTCACGGAGCTCGATCGCGCCGTACGGGTCGGCGAGATTGCCGGCCCGGACCTCTATTTCGCCGCCCTCGTCGCCGGGCGCAGCTTCTTCGACGATCCGCGGACGCGGGCGATCAGCGGCGGCGGCTGGCGGCCGGGCGATACACCCTGGGCGCAGGCGATCGACGACAATACCGACATCCCGCTCGCCATCGCACGTGCCCGCGGCACCGGCGCGACCGCGCTCAAAATCTATGCGAACCTGCCGCCGCATCTCATCCGCCGGCTGATCGACGAGGCGCGCCGCCAGCATTTCCCGGTCTGGGCGCACGGCATGGTCTTCCCGACGCCGCCGGCGGAGGTGATCGCGGCCCGGCCGGACGTCATCTCGCACACCTGCTACCTCGCCTATCAGGCGATGGAGCGCCGCCCGCCAAGCTATCAGGAGCGGTTTCCGGTCGACCCCGCCTTGTTCGCGAACGGCGACAATCCGGTGATGACCGCCCTGTTTCGCGAGATGCGCGAGGGCAACATCATCCTCGACCCCACCTTGCGCGTCTATCGCGAGGGCGAGCGCCGTTCGGCGGCGAGCGGCCGGCCGCCGCATTGCACGCTCGACCTCGCCGCCCGGCTGACCGCCCAGGCGCATCGCGCCGGCGTTCTGCTCACCGCCGGCACCGACGGCGACACGCCGCGCGACGCGCCTTATCCCGCTTTGTTCGAGGAGCTGGAGCTGCTCGTCTCCCGCGCCGGCCTGACGCCGCTCGAGGCGATCCGGTCGGCGACCCAGATCGGCGCGATGGCGATCGGCGAAAGCCCCGGAATGGGGGTGGTCATGACCGGCTATCTCGCCAATCTGGTCGTGCTGGAGCGCGATCCGGTCGCCGACGTCGCCAATCTGCGCTCCGTCCTGTTCACCGTACGCCGGGGCCGCCGCTTCGACCGCGCCGACTACCGCCCGATCGGCGCCGAGGAGATGCCCGACGATGAGTGACTTCTCCCGCCGCCTTTTCCTCGCCGCTGGAGCGGCCGCCGCTTTGCCCCTGCCTGCCATGGCGCAGCGCCGGACGGCGGACGACGACTTGCTGATCGTCAACGCGCTCGGCGGCTTCGGCAACCCGAACGCGCCGCGCCGGCCGGACGCGATTCAGGGGACGTCGCGGCGGACGATCGAGCCGCGCGTCCTCGCCGACGCCCTTGCCTCGGGGATGAGCGCGGTCAACGTGACGCTCGGCTACGTCGCCGGCGACATGGAGCCGTTCGAGCACACGATCGCCGAGATCGGCCTGTGGGACGCGCGGCTGCGCAACCACCGCGATACGCTGACCAAGGTGCTGACCGCCACCGACATCCTCCGCGCCCGGCAGGACGGCAAGATCGGCGTCATCTACGGTTTCCAGAACGCGGCGATGATCGGCGGCGACGCCGCCCGCGCCGACATCTTCGCCGACCTTGGCGTCCGGATCATCCAGCTCACCTACAATCCGGCCAACCGGATCGGCGACGGCTCGATGGAGCCCCGCAACCGGGGCATCACCCCGTTCGGCCGCGAGGTGATCGCGGCGCTCAACCGCAACCGGATCATGGTCGATCTCTCGCACAGCGGCCAGCGCACCTGCCTCGAAGCGGCCCGCCTCTCGCGCCAGCCGATCTCGATCAACCATACCGGCTGCCGCGCGCTCACCGATCTGCCGCGCAACAAGAGCGACGAGGAATTGCGCCTAGTCGGCGATCGCGGCGGCTTCGTCGGCATCTACTTCATGCCCTTCCTGAGCCCGGACAGCGTCGCCGAGCCCGAGGATGTCGTCGCCCATATCGATCATGCCGTGAACGTCTGCGGCGAGGATCATGTCGGCATCGGCACCGACGGCGGCACCACCGGGATCGACGACATGGCCGGCTATCGCGCCCGCACCCGCGCCGAGATCGCCGAGCGCCGCGCCGCCGGCATCGGCGCGACCGGCGAGAATCCCGACACCATCCCGATGGTCGAGCGCCTCAGCGGCCCGAACCAGTTCCGAGACCTGATCCGCCTGCTCCGGGCGCGCGGCTACACGCAGCGCCGGATCGAGAAGATCATGGGCCTCAACTTCCTCAACTACGCCCGCACGGTGTGGGGCGCATGAGCCTCGACGCCGTTGCCCTCTTCAACACGACGCTCGTGCCGCTCGGGCTGATGCTGATCATGTTCAGCATGGGTCTGACGCTGGCGCTCAGGGACTTCGCGATGGTGGTGCGCCACCCGGTGCCGGTCGCGGCCGGGTTCTTCACCCATCTCCTGCTGCTGCCGCTGCTCGGGCTTGGCATCGGCCTGCTCTTCCAACTCCCACCGGAGCTGGCACTCGGCGTCTTCATCATCTCGATCTGCCCGGCCGGTACGACCTCCAACGCGCTGACCTTCGTCGGCCGCGGCAATGTCGCGCTGGCGGTGATCCTGACCGCGCTGACCAGCCTCGTCACCGTCTTCACCATCCCCTTGGCTCTGAGCTGGGCGGTGCCGCACTTCCTCGCCGGGCAGGGCGGAACCGTTCCCACCCTCTCGATCCCGAACACGATCATGCAGCTGGTCAGGATCACCGTCCTGCCGATCGCGGTCGGCATGACCGTGCGCCGTTTCGCGCCCGATTTCGCGGCCAGGCTGGCGCGCTGGCTGCGCCCCACCGCCTTCGTCATCCTGATCGCGGTGATCGCCGTCTCGGTGCTGGTCAGCCTCGAGATGGTCATGCTTCAGCTGGTCGCGGTGACGCCGGCGACCCTCGCGCTCAACCTCGCCGCGATGACGCTCGGCCTCCTCATCGGCAAGCTGATCGGCGCGAGCCCCCGCGACGCGATGACGCTCTCGATCGAGACCGGCGTCCAGAACGTGACGCTGGCGATCTTCCTCACTTTGACGGTGCTGGGCTCGCTGCCGCTGGCGGTGACGCAGAACATCTACGGGGTTATCATGATCCTCAACGCCAGCCTGCTGATCCGCTGGTGGCGCCGCCGGATCGCGGCGGCCGAGGAAGCGGCGTGAAGGTCATCGGCGCGGAAGAGGTCGCGCGCCGGCTGACCTATGAGGCGTGCATCCCGCTGATGCGCGAGGCGATGATCGCGCTGTCGCAAGGCCGCACGAAGCAACTGCTGCGCCAGATCATCGATCTCGGCGGCGACAATGCCTTCGGGGTGATGCCCGGCAGCCTCGACGAGGGGCCTTTCGGCGCGAAGATCGTCAGCGTCTTCCCCGGCAATGTCGCGGCCGGCGGCCTCTCGCATCAGGGCGTCGTCCTGCTCTTCGACCCCGCGACCGGCGCGCCGGCGGCGGTGATCGACGCAGGCGAGCTGACCGCGATCCGCACCGCCGCGGCCAGCGCCGCCGCGACCGACGCCCTCGCCCGCCCCGACGCCACGCGGCTCGCGATCCTCGGCACCGGCGAACAGGCGCGGCGTCACATCGAGGCGATCCGCCTCGTCCGCCCGATCCAGCGGCGTGACGATCTGGGGCCGCGACCCCGCGAAGGCGGCGGCGCTGGCCGAAGCGCTCGGCGGCTCGGCCGCCCCGACCGTCGCCGAAACCGTCGCCGACGCCGACATCATCTGCACCACCACCGCATCCCCCGACCCGATCCTGCTCAGTCGCGACGTCCCCGACGGCGCCCATCTCAACCTCGTCGGCTCCAGCCGTGCCGGCCCGGCCGAGGTCGACGGCGCCCTCGTCGCCCGGGTCCGCCTGATCGCCGATCATCGCGAGGGCGCGCTCGCCCAGGGCGCCGAGTTCCTCCGCGCCAAGGTGGCCGGGCTGGTCGACGACGCCCATGTCGCCGGCGAGATCGGCGAGGTCTTCGCCGGCGCCCTGGTAGGTCGTGAGCACGCCAACCAGGTCACCGCCTACAAATCGCTCGGCTCCATCGTCCAGGATCTGGCGGCGGCGGCGTTTCTCCTCGAACGCTAAATGGCCTTGTCGCCCCGCCCGCCCCCTTAAGGCGAAAACTGCGTCGCCCTGGACGTGGGTTGATCGAGATAGGCCTCGACGATCCGGGCGACGTCCGACCCCTGCCCGAAATTGTAGTGCGTGTAGCCCGGCACGATCGCGAGGCGGGCGCGGGAAAATTGCGGCGTCCCTGTCCAGCCGGCGTCGCGCAGGCCGCCGCCGAACAAAGCGAAGAACTCGGCGATGTGGCGCGTGGAAACCGCGTCATGATCGGCGAAGAGCAGCAAAGTCGGCATGCGCAGATTGGCGATCTCGGCACGCCAGTCATAGTCCCGCCGCATCAGCTCGCCCATCCGGTCGAGGACGAGGCCGAACTGCTCGGGATGCGGGGCGACGGCGATCCAGCGCTGGCCGAGCGGAGACTGGCGCATCTGCTCCGCCTGCGCCGATCCGACCGCCGCCATGCCCCGCAACACTTCGGGATACCAGCCGTCCCGCTCGGCGGCCGTGGAGATGACGATCAGGTTGCGCACCATTTCTGGGTGCTGGATCGCCATCCGGATCGCCGCGTCGCCGCCGTGCGAATAGCCGGCGATGTCGGCGCGCGCGATGTTCAGGTGGCGCAGCACCGCGGCGACATCATCGCCGTTTCGTTCATGGCTCATCGGCGTGTTGCGAAGCGCGGTGCGGCCATGGCCTTCGAGATCGATGGCGATGACCCGCCGCTCACGGGAAAGCGGGCCGATCACCTGAATCATCGAGGCACTGTCGCCGAACCCGCCCGCCATCACGACGATCGGCTCGCCCTGGCCGAAAATCTCGTAATGGACGCGCAAGCCTTCGGCCGCCTCCGCATAGCCGCTGCTGGCCGGTTGCAACGCCGGCGGGGCGGCATTCGCCTGATTGCCGGGATCCTGCGACGACGCGGCGGCGTTTTGCTGATTGCGCGGGCCCTGCGACGGCGCGGAACAGGAGACGAGCACCGAGATTGCTGCGCCGAGCAGTGCCGTGCGGCGAAGCCAGAGGATCAAGGCCGTCCTCCCATTTGGCGCCACCCCGAATGACGAAATCGCCAACCAGCGCGATGGTTCCGGATCGCGACTGGTCCTGTGGATAGAACAGGCCAAGAACCTTGCCCCCAAGACTCCCCGCCCCCTATACCCGCCTCATGGCCGACGACCTGTTCGCTTCCTCCGCCCCCTCGGGCGGCGATTATGACGCTCATGCGATCGAGGTGCTGGAGGGGCTGGAGCCCGTCCGGCGGCGGCCCGGAATGTATATCGGCGGCACCGACGAGCGGGCGCTGCACCATCTCGCCGCCGAGGTCATCGACAACAGCATGGACGAGGCGGTCGCCGGCCATGCCAGCCGGATCGAGGTCAATCTGGCGGCGCAGGAGGGCACCGCCGGCCGCCTCACGATCGCCGACAATGGCCGCGGCATCCCGGTCGACGAGCATCCCAAATATCCCGGGCAAATCCGCTCTCGAAGTGATCTTGACCACGCTCCATTCGGGCGGCAAATTCTCCGACAAGGCCTATGCGACCTCCGGCGGCCTGCACGGCGTCGGCGTCTCGGTGGTCAACGCGCTTGTCGACCGACACCGTGATCGAGGTGGCGCGCAACCAGCATCCTCTACCGGCAGAGCTTCGCCAAGGGCCTGCCGACCTCGGCGCTGGTCGAGGTCGGCGCCGACCCAGAACCGGCGCGGCACCACCGTCGCCTTCACCCCCGACCCGGAGATTTTCGGCGCCGACGCGCGCTTCAAGCCGGCCCGGCTGTATCGGCTCGCCCGCTCCAAGGCCTATCTCTTCGCCGGGGTCGAGATCCGCTGGAAATGCGATCCTTCCCTGCTCTCCGACGAGGACCGCAAGGCGGGCATTCCGGACGAGGCGGTGTTCCAGTTTCCCGGCGGCCTCGCCGATCATCTCCGCGAGCAGATCGAGGGCAAGGAGCTGGCGACCTCGCTTCCCTTCACCGGCAAGCATGACTTCGCGGGCGGGCAGGGCTCGGTCGAATGGGCGGTCGCCTGGCCGCTCTGGGGCGAGGGCGCGGCCTCTTATTATTGCAACACGATCCCGACCCCCGACGGCGGCACCCATGAGCAGGGGCTTCGGCTCGCGCTGACCCGGGGCCTGCGCGGCTTCGCCGAGCTGATCGGCAACAAGAAGGCGAAGGACATCCAGGCCGAGGATGTCACCAACGGCGCCGAGATCATGCTCTCCGTCTTCATCCGCGATCCGCAGTTCCAGAGCCAGACCAAGGACCGGCTGACCTCGCCCGACGCCGCCCGTTTGGTCGAGGCGGCGGTGCGCGATCATTTCGATCATTATCTCGCCGATCATATGGAGCGCGGGCGGGCGCTGCTCGGCTTCGTGCTCGAGCGGATGGACGAGCGGCTGAAGCGCCGCGCCGAGCGCGAGATCAAGCGCAAGACCGCGACCTCGGGCCGCAAGCTCCGCCTGCCCGGCAAGCTCACCGACTGCGCCAATGACGATCCGGCCGGGACCGAGCTCTTCATCGTCGAGGGCGACAGCGCCGGCGGCTCGGCCAAGCAGGCGCGGGACCGCAAGACGCAGGCGATCCTGCCGATCCGCGGCAAGATATTGAACGTCGCCGCCGCCACCGCCGACAAGATCCGCGCCAACAGCGAGATCGCCGACCTCATCCTCGCGATCGGCTGCGGCACCCGCGAGCGCTGCAACCCGGACGACATCCGCTACGAGCGGGTCATCATCATGACCGACGCCGATGTCGACGGCGCCCATATCGCGACCCTGCTGATGACCTTCTTCTTCCAGGAAATGCCCGAACTCGTCCGCCGCGGGCATCTCTATCTCGCCCAGCCGCCCCTCTATCGCCTCGCCGCCGGCGGCACGATCGCCTACGCCCGCGACGAGGCGCACCGGGCGAAGCTCGAAGCGTCGCAATTCAAAGGGAAAAAGGTCGAAGTTTCACGCTTCAAGGGCCTCGGCGAGATGAACCCGGGCCAGCTCAAGGAAACGACGATGGACCCGAAGAGCCGGGGCCTGATCCGCATCACCCTCCCCCAAGACGCGGAGGAGCGATTCGCGGTCAAGGAGAAGGTCGATCAATTGATGGGCCGGAACCCCGAATACCGCTTCTCACTTCATCCAGACTCGCGCCGCCGAGCTTCGACGAGGAAGAGATCGACGCATGAATCGGCAAAGGCCCCGCCCCGTGCCGGCGCGCCGGCATCTCTGGACGATCTCGCGCGCCTCGATGCTCGGCATCGTCGCCGGCGTCGTGGCGGTGCTGATGGTCAGCTTCCGCGATCCGCGCGACGGCGGGCTCTATCCTTATGCGGCGCTGCTCGCGCTCACCGCCTTCTGCGGCGCCTCGGTGCTGTGGATCACCGCCTTCGATATGCGCGACGCGGGGCACGAGTGGCCGGATGCGGCCGGTGCGGACGTTCGACATCGCGATCGGCCTCGCTCTGCTGGCGCCGTCGCTCTACGCCTTCTGGCGGATTTCGGGGCCGCTCGGCCTATAGAGCGGGAGCCGGCTTAGAGCGCCGGCGCTTCCTCGCGGGCGAGCGCGGCTTCCACCATTCGTTCCCACACCGCCGCGTCGCCCGCCTGCGCCATCGCCTCGTCGGGCTCGCGCAGCGTGCGCAGGATCGACAAAGCATCCTGGCGATAATCGGGCCAGACGCGGTCGACGACGTCGCCGGCCGAGGGGTCGCTGCCGTCCGCGTTGCTGCTGACGATCCGCCCGGCGATGATCCGTGCGATGCGCTCGACGAGGCTGGTGTTCGATACCGGCATAATGGGTCTCCCGATGATCTGCTGACGTAACGGTGGAGCAGGGCTGCGGTTTCGCTTAACTTTGCACCATGATGCGGCTGGTCACGCTTCTTGCTCGCGTTGCTCACGCTCGCGGTTCCGGCGCGCGCCCAACCGGTGGACGCTGTCCTGCGCGCGCAAACTGATCGGGTCGTCGCTCTGCTGCGCGGCCAGGGCGAGCCGGCGACGCTCTTCACGCCCGCTTTCCTCGCCCAGGTGCCGGCGGCGCAGGTGCGGGCGATCGCCGGCCAGCTGACCGCGCAATATGGCCTGCCGCGCAATGTCGCCGCTCTGACGGCGCGGTCGCCGACTGCCGGAACGATGCGGATCGATTACGAGCGCGCCATCGTCACGATCGACATCCAGCTCGCGCCGGTGCCGCCGCATCTGATCAACGGCCTGCTCGTCACCAATGTCGAGATGCGCGGCGATACGATGGCCGCGGTGCTCGCCGAGCTCCGCGCCTTGCCTGGCCAGACCGGTCTCGCGGTCGCCCGGCTCGGCGACGGGCCGCCGAGCCTGATTGCCTGCCACGAGCCCGATCAGCCGCTCGCGATCGGCTCGACCTTCAAGCTCGTCATCCTCGCCGAGCTGAGTCGGCAGGTGAGCGCCGGCCAACGGCACTGGAGCGACGTGGTGCCGCTCGACCGCCGCTCGATCCCGACCGGCGCGCTGCAGAACTGGCCGGCCGGCGCGCCGCTGACGCTGCACACGCTTGGCGGCGATGATGATCTCGGTCAGCGACAACACCGCGACCGACACGCTGCTTCATCTGCTCGGCCGCGAGACCGTCGAGCGGATGATGACGACGCTCGGCTTCGCCGCGCCGGGCCGCAACCGGCCGCTATTGTCGACGCTGGAGATCGCGGCGCTCAAGGCCGGCGGCGAACCCGCCATCGCCGCCTGGCGCGCCGCCGACGAGGCCGGCCGGCGACGCCTGCTCGCCACCACTTATGCCGCGACGGATGCGGCGCGGATCGATCCGGCGCTCTTCGCCGGCAACCCGATCGCGCTCGACGTGGAGTGGTTCGCCTCGCCGAACGACCTCGTCCGGGTGATGGACTGGCTGCGGCGCGAGGGCGACGAGACCGCCCGCGCGATCCTCGCCATCAATCCGGCGCTGGCGCCGGCGCTGCGCACGAACCTCGCTTATGTCGGCTACAAAGGCGGCTCGGAGCCGGGCGTGCTCAATCTCACCTGGCTGCTGCGCACCCAAAGCGGCGAATGGCTGGTCGCCACCGCGAGCTGGAACAATCCGGCCGCGCCGGTCGAGGAGAGCCGCCTGATCGGCCTGATGGCGCGCGCCATCCGCCTCGCGTCCGAGCGGCGGCCTTAACCGCTTGTTCGCCGATTTTCGCTATGCGGAGCCCTTCGATCCCATGGGAGCCGGGCATGCCGAGCGCTTCTTTTGGCCGTAAAGGCCTTTCCGCCGACGTAACCGGCCAGCCGGCTCGGCGCCGGGCGCAGTTCGGTCAGGCCGGCGCGGCGGCGGCCGAAACCGTGGCCGCCGATCCCGTCGCCGACCGCAGGGCCGCTTTCCTCGCCGCCGAGCGCGCCCGCGCGGCGGACGCCGACGGCGATACGCCGGGCGCCTCGCCCCTCGCTCGGACAAACACCGTCTTCGTCCGCGAGAAATCGCTCGGCACCGCTTATCTGCTGTGGTTCTTCCTGGGCGGCTTTGGCGCCCACCGCTTCTATCTCGCCTCGCCGGTCACCGCGATCGCCCAGGTGTCGCTCTGGTATATCAGCCTGATGTTCTACATGGCCGGCCAGCCGGGCGCCGGTTTCCTGCTGACGGCCGGCTGGCTGTGGATCCTGGGCGACGTGTTCTTCATCCCGAAGCTGCGCGATGCCGCCAACGAGAAGGCCCGGCAGCGCGCCGAGCGGCTCGCCGAGCCGGTCAGCCCGTAACCGCGGGCGCGATCAGCGGGAAACGCGGGATCTCGACCGCGAAGCGCTGGCCGTCCGCGCCGACCATGAAGTAGTGGCCCTGCATCGCTCCGGTCGGGGTCGGCAGCGGGCAGCCCGAGACATAATCGAACGACGCGCCCGGCTCGATCACCGGCTGCTCGCCGACCACGCCCTCGCCGCGAACCTCGTTGCGGCCGCCGCGCCCGTCCGAGATGATCCATTCGCGGGTGAGCAGCTGGACCGGCCGCGCGCCGCCATTCTCGATCCGGATATGATAGGCCCAGAACCAGTGGCCGCGCTGCCGGCTCGGACTGCTCGGGAAGGAAGCTTACCGAGACGCGGACGACGATGTCGCCGGTCCGGGTCGAATGGGGAAAGAGCGCCTCCACGGGCGCGCTTCTGTGGGCGGCGCCGCGCCGAGGTCAATCGGAAAGCAGCCTCACCCCGCCATCCGGCCGAGCCGCGCGACCAGCCGCTCGCGCGCCGCGAGCACTTCGGCGCGGCGGTCGACGAGGATGTCGCGGGCCAGCGCCGCGCCGCTGATCCGCAGCCCCTCGCGCACCGCCGCATCGTCCGTTACGCCGCCTGCCCGCAGGCCGGGCGGCAGCGAAAGCAGCCGTTCCTCGTCAAGGCCGTAGCCGAGCTGATCGAGCAACAGCAGCTCGTAGCGGACCAGAGCAGCCGACCCAACCGCGCGCGCTCGGCGCCGCCTCGATCGCACCGAGCAGGCCGTCCAGCCCGGCATGGAGCGCGGGATAAGGCTGGGCTTCAGGCAGAGCCGCGGCGGTGAGGGCCGCAGGCCCATTCGATGCCGGCGGCGGCGAGCGGCTCGGCGAAGAGCGGGGCGCGGCTGTGGTTGAGCTCCGACCGTCAGCTGGGGAAGCTGCGTATCGGTGCGGGCGCGGAAGTCGGCCTGCACGACATTGCCCGGCGACAGCACCGGCCGCAGCCGCCGCGACCGACCACCGCGCACATAGCCGGCCTGCAAGCCGTCCGCCGGGGTCAGCGCGCGCACGATCGCGCCATGCTCGCCATGGGCGCGCACCGCGACGATGATGGCCTCGCACTCGATCCGCATGGGAAAAGACTCGCCCAGCCTTCAAACCTGCCGTCAAGTCGCGATATGGGCGTCCATGCACCGCGTCCGCGTCATCGTCATGAACTCCGCGCTCGGCCCGCTGGATTATCGCGTGCCGGAGGGGATGGCGGTCGAGCCCGGCTCGATCGTCGCCGCGCCCTTGGGGCCGCGCCAGCTGGTCGGGATCGTCTGGGAGCCGGAGCGGCTGCCGACAACGGAGATCGAGGCCGGCCGGCTCCGGCCCTTGCTCCATGCGTTCGACGCGCCGCCGATTCCCGCACCGCTGCGGCGGCTGATCGAATGGACGGCGGATTATTATCTCTCGCCGCTCGCCAGCGTGCTGCGCATGGCCCTGCCGTCTTCGGGCGCGCTGGAAGGGGCGCGCGCGATCACCGAATATCGCGCCACCGGCAACGTCCCGGATCGCCTCACGCCGCAGCGGGCGCAGGCGCTGGAGCGGATCGGCGAACGGCAGGGGCTGATCAGCGAGCTGGCGATCGTCGCCGGGGTCTCGGACGGCATCATCCGCGGCCTCGTGAAGACCGGTGCGATCGAGCCGGTCGAGGTCTCGATCGACGACCCCTATCCCGATCCCGACCCCGATTTCGCGCCGCCCGCGCTGGAGACGGCGCAGGCCGACGTGGCCGCGACTTTGCGCGAGACGGTGGCCGGGACCGCCTTCGCGCCCTTCCTCCTCGACGGCGTCACCGGATCGGGCAAGACCGAGGTCTATTTCGAGGCGGTGGCCGAGGCGATCCGCAAGGGCCGTCAGGCGCTGGTCCTGCTGCCCGAGATCGCGCTCACCGAGCCCTTCCTGAAGCGCTTCGCCGCCCGCTTCGGCTGCGATCCGCTGCCTTGGCATTCGGGCCTGCGCCAGTCGCAGCGCCGCCGCGCCTGGCGCGCGATCGCCGGCGGCGAGGCCAAGGTCGTGGTCGGCGCGCGCTCTTCGCTTTTCCTGCCCTATGCAAAGCTCGGCCTGATCGTCGTCGATGAGGCGCATGAGGCGAGCTTCAAGCAGGAGGATGGCGTCCAGTATCACGCCCGCGACGCGGCGGTGATGCGGGGCCATTTCGAGGGTATTCCGGTGGTCCTCGCGTCGGCGACGCCGGCGATCGAGACCCGCTACATGGTGGAGAGCGGCACCTATCGCGAGCTCAAGCTTCCCGATCGCTTCGGCGGCGCGAAGCTGCCCGACATGGCGGCGCTCGATCTGCTCAAGGACCCGCCGCCGCGCGGCCGCTGGCTCGCGCCGACTTTGGTCGTCGAGCTGGAGAAGAACCTCGACGCCGAGGAGCAGTCGCTGCTCTTCCTCAACCGGCGCGGCTACGCGCCGCTGACCCTGTGCCGCCATTGCGGCTACCGCTTTCAATGCCCGAACTGCACCGCCTGGATGGTCGAGCACCGCTTCACCCATCGGCTCGCCTGCCACCATTGCGGCCATGTCATGCCCGCGCCGCAGGCCTGCCCGGAATGCGCGGAGGAGGACAGCCTCGTCGCCTGCGGCCCCGGCGTCGAGCGGATTGCCGATGAAGTGGCGGCCTTGTTCCCGGACGCGCGGACGGCGGTCGTCACTTCGGACACGATCTGGTCGCCCGCCAAGGCGGCGGAGTTCGTCGCGCGGATGGAGGCGGGCGAGATCGACATCGTGATCGGCACCCAATTGGTCACCAAGGGCTATCATTTCCCGAACCTGACTCTGGTCGGGATCGTCGACGCCGATCTGGCGCTGTCCGGCGGCGACCTGCGCGCCGCCGAGCGGACCTTCCAGCAAATCCGGCAGGCGGCGGGCCGGGCCGGGCGCGGCGAGAAGCCCGGCCGGGTCCTTGTCCAGAGCCACGATCCGGGCGCGCCGGTGATCAGCGCGTTGGTCAGCGGCGACATCGAAGGCTTCTACTCCGCCGAGACCGAGGCGCGGCGGCTGGCCGGCATGCCGCCCTTCGGCCGGCTCGCCGCGATCATTGTCTCTTCGGAGGATCAGGCAGCGGCCGCGGCGGCGGCGCGGGCGATCGGCCGCGCCGCGCCGAGGGTCGAGAATATGATCGTGCTCGGGCCCGCGCCAGCGCCGCTGGCGATGCTGCGCGGCCGCCACCGCCACCGCCTGCTGATCCACGCCGCCCGCGCGGTGCCGGTGCAGGAGGTGATCCGGAACTGGCTAAGCGGGGTCGACCTGCCGCGCGGGGTGCGTGTGGCGGTGGACGTGGATCCCTATAGCTTCCTCTAGCGACCCGCCTTCGCCTCCCGCGCGAGCAGCTTCTCCTTGCGCTCTAACCCATAAGCGTAACCGCCGAGCGTTCCATCGGTGCGGATGACGCGGTGGCAGGGGATCAGCACCGCGACATTGTTGTCGCCATTGGCGCTGCCCGCGGCGCGCACCGCCTTCGGCTTGCCGACCGCGGCGGCGATCTGGGCGTAGCTGCGCGTCTCGCCGGCCGGGATGCGGGTCAGCTCGCGCCAGACCGCCTCCTGGAAGGCGGTGCCGCGCACGTCGAGCGGCAGATCGTGCGGCTTCTCCGGCGCGTTCACCGCCGCCACGGTGCGGCCGAGGAGATCGGCCATTTCGGGGCCGCCATGGACGATCGTCGCCTTGGGGAAGCGGCGGGCGAGCCCGGTCTCGTCCTCGTCGAAGGAAAGCCGGCAGATGCCCTTGTCGGTCGCGGCAACCAGCATCCGGCCGAGATCGGTGTCGGCGACCGCCCAGCGGATCGTCTCGCCGCGTCCGCCGTCGCGCCAGGCGGACGGGGTCATGCCGAGCCGCCCTTTCGCTTCGGCGTAGAAGCGCGCCGGGCCGGAATAGCCGGCATCGTAGATCGCGTCGGTGATCCGGTCCGTCTCGCCCAGCGCCGTTTCCGCGCGGCGGGCGCGCAGGTTTCGGGAATAAGCGGCGGGCGTGACGCCGGTGGCGCGCTTGAACAGGCGATGGAAATGGTGCGGCGAATAGCCGACCGCGTCCGCCAGCGTCTCGAGTGAGGGCGATTCCTCGGCCTCGGCGAGCAATTTGAATGCTTTGGCCAGCGCGACCTCCTCGCGATTCACCTCGTCGGGTTCGCAGCGCAGGCAGGCGCGATAGCCGGCCTCCCGCGCCGCCGCGCCGTCGGGGAAGAACTCGACATTCTCGCGCTTCGGCCGCCGCGCCGGGCAGCTCGGCCGGCAATAGATGCCGGTCGTCTTCACCGCGCCGATGATGCGGCCGTCCCACGTCCGATCGCGCCGCTCGAAGGCGCCCCAGGCCTGGTCGTCGGTGACGGTGAAGCGGTCGTTCACAGGGATCGATCTATTGCGGATCGCGTCGGTTGCAAGCGTAGCCATAGTCAATTCCTTTCGATTCGCGCCGCGAAGCAGCCGTGCGCAGCATTGTGAGCGTGGATGGTGGCGATCTCCGGGTTGGCGAACAGCGCGCGGATCTTCGCGTCGGCCTCGCCAGGGAAGCGCGAGCAAGGCGTCCTTCAGCATGCCGTCGGCGTCGAAGCCGCGCAGGCCGAGCGGCCGGCCTTCGAACACCGGCGGCGTCGCATCGGTGAAGCGGGCCGCCTCGGCGCCCTTGCGGACATAGATGGCGTAGGCCGAGCGATAGGGCGTCGCGACGTCATGCGAGACGTGGTTGAGCAGGATCAGCTCCTCGCCCTCCGCCGCGTCCGCCAGCGACACCCGGCAGGGAAAACCGCGCGAGGACGCCGCGACGACGCGCCGAGCGCCCTGCGCGGCCAGTTCGCCGTCGGTCATGCTGAACAGGCTCTCGAACGCCTGCGGCGCCAGCCCTTCGATTCGGTAGGCCATCTCGCGGCTCCTTACGATGAGGAGAATATTGGACCGTCCGGATCGGCCCCGCGCGTCCCGCCGCTTGCTTTCAAAGCCGCTTCCGACGCCATCTTGCAACGCAGCAAAGCCGCTGCTAGGGCCACCGCGACCCAGCGGGAGCGCGCGTGCGCTCCCTCGCGCACGGGTCCGAAAATCCGCTTCAGGGGTTGCGACGCGCGTGGATATTTCCGGCGGCATTCAGGCCAGTTTGGCGGGGCGCTATGCCCTCGCTTTGTTCACCTTGGCGCGCGACGAGAAGCAGCTCGACGCGGTCTCGGCCAGCCTCGCGACGCTCAAGGCCGCGCTCGCCGAATCGGAGGATTTCCGCACCCTCACCACCAGCCCGCTGATCGGCCGCGACGCCAGCGCCGCCGGCGCCGCGGCGGCGGTCGAGGCGATGAAGCTCGATCCGCTGACGAAGAACTTCGTCGGCGTTCTCGCCCGCAACCGGCGGCTCGGCCAGCTCGGCGCCATCATCCGCGCCTTCAACCTGCTCGCCGCCCGCCATCGCGGCGAGATCACCGCCGAGGTGACGTCCGCTCGCCCGCTTGCGGACGATCAGATCGAGGCGCTTCGCACCAACCTCCGGAGCCGGTTCGGCTCCGACATCGCGGTCGACCTCAATGTCGATCCGGCCATCCTGGGCGGCCTCGTCGTCAAGGTCGGCAGCCGGATGATCGACGGCTCGATCCGCACCAAACTGGGCCGTCTCGCGACGGCGATGAAAGGCTAATCATGGACATCCGCGCCGCAGAAATTTCCAAGGTCATCCGCGACCAGATCGCCAATTTCGGCGCCGAGGCCGAGGTCAGCGAAGTCGGCACCGTGCTGTCGGTCGGCGACGGCATCGCCCGCGTCCACGGCCTCGACAATGTCCAGGCCGGCGAGATGGTCGAGTTCGACGGCGGCATCAAGGGCATGGCGCTGAACCTCGAAGCCGACAATGTCGGCATCGTGATCTTCGGCTCGGACGCGACGATCAGCGAGGGCGACACCGTCCGCCGCACCGGGACGATCGTCGACGTCCCGGTCGGCAAGGGCCTGCTCGGCCGCGTCGTCGACGGCCTCGGCAACCCGATCGACGGCAAGGGCCCGATCGAGGGCGCCGATCGCCCCGAAAATCGGAAGCGCGTCGAGGTCAAGGCGCCCGGCATCATCCCGCGCAAATCGGTCCACGAGCCGGTGCAGACCGGCCTCAAGGCGCTCGACGCGCTCGTCCCCGTCGGCCGCGGCCAGCGCGAGCTGATCATCGGCGACCGCCAGACCGGCAAGACCGCCGTCGCGCTCGACACGTTCATCAACCAGAAGACGGTGAACGCGGGCGACGACGAGAGCCAGAAGCTCTATTGCATCTATGTCGCGGTCGGCCAGAAGCGCTCGACGGTCGCGCAGATCGTCCGCGCGCTCGAAGAGAATGGCGCGATGGAATATTCCATCGTCGTCGCCGCCACCGCCTCCGAGCCGGCCCCGCTCCAGTTCCTCGCGCCCTACACCGGCTGCACGATGGGCGAATATTTCCGCGACAACGGCATGCACGCCGTGATCGTCTATGACGATCTTTCCAAGCAGGCCGTCGCCTATCGCCAGATGTCGCTGCTGCTGCGCCGTCCGCCGGGCCGCGAAGCCTATCCGGGCGACGTCTTCTATCTCCACTCTCGTTTGCTGGAGCGCGCCGCCAAGCTCAACGACGCCAACGGCAACGGCTCGCTGACCGCGCTGCCGATCATCGAGACCCAGGCCGGCGACGTTTCGGCCTACATCCCGACCAACGTGATTTCGATCACCGACGGCCAGATCTTCCTCGAGACCGAATTGTTCTTCCAGGGCATCCGCCCGGCGATCAACGTCGGCCTCTCGGTCAGCCGCGTCGGCTCCGCCGCGCAGACCAAGGCGATGAAGAAGGTGTCGGGCTCGATCAAGCTGGAGCTCGCCCAGTATCGCGAAATGGCCGCCTTCGCCCAGTTCGGCTCCGACCTCGACGCTTCGACCCAGCGCCTGCTGAACCGCGGCGCGCGGCTGACCGAGCTGCTCAAGCAGCGGCAATATGCGCCGATGCCGGTCGAGGAGCAGGTCGTCTCGATCTTCGCCGGCGTGAACGGCTTCATCGATACGGTGCCGACCGACGCGGTGACCCGCTTCGAGGGCGCCCTGCTCAGCCACATGCGCAGCGATCATGCCGATGTGCTCGGCACGATCCGCGACACCAAGGCGCTCGACGACGCGACTTCGGACAAGCTGAAGTCGATCCTCGGCGATTTCGTGAAGACGTTCGCCTAAGGATCCCGAAACGTGGCCAGCCTCAAGGCGCTCAAGAACCGGATCGCGTCGGTCAAATCGACGCAGAAGATCACCAAGGCGATGAAGATGGTCGCCGCCGCCAAGCTGCGCCGCGCGCAGCAGGCGGCCGAGGCCGCGCGCCCTTATTCGGAGCGGATGGCGGCGGTGATGGCGAGCCTCGCCGGTTCGGTCGCGCCCGGCCCGCAGAGCCCGAAGCTGCTCGCCGGCACCGGCAAGGACGACACCCATCTGCTGGTCGTCTGCACCTCGGACCGCGGCCTCGCCGGCGCGTTCAACACCAACATCGTCCGCGCCGTCCGCAGGAAGGCCGAGAGCCTGATCGCCGAGGGCAAGCAGGTCTATTTCTATCTGGTCGGCAAGAAGGGCAAGGCGGTGATCGGCCGGGTCTTCCCGAAGCAGATCATCCACCAGCACGACACGAGCGAGATCAAGCGGGTCGCCTTCGCCGACGCGCAGGAGATCGCGAACGACATCGTCGATCGCTACCAGACCGACGGCATCGACGTCGTCCACCTGTTCTACGCCCGCTTCCAGTCGGCGCTGGTCCAGGAGCCGGTCGGGCAGCAGATCATCCCGGTCCGGCCGGTCGAATTCGGCCGCCGCGGCTGCAAGCGGCGGCGCAGCGATCGACTATGAGCCCGACGAGGACGAAATCCTCGCCGAGCTTTTGCCACGCAATATCGCGGTCCAGATCTTCCGCGCCTTGCTCGAGAACGCGGCTTCTGAGCAGGGTAGCCGGATGACCGCCATGGACAATGCCACCCGCAATGCGGGCGACATGATCAACCGGCTGACGATCGAGTATAACCGGACCCGCCAGGCGGCCATCACCAAGGAGCTGATCGAGATCATCTCCGGAGCGGAGGCCCTATGAGACAGATCGTGTTGCTGTCGGCGCTGTTCGGCGGCGTCGCATTCGCCCAGACCACCACCGCGCCGACCGCGGCGCAGTTCCAGCGCGCGATGGCCGAGGCCTGCCCGACCCCGCGCGCCGCGACCCGCAACATCAGCTGCCACCGGGCCGAGGACGATTCCGTCCAGTTCAGCTGCACCTATCAGATGCAGGGCGCGAACGGCCAATGGGCCAGCCACACCGCCACGCTGCAGCAGGCCGAGGGCCAGTGGGTGTGGATCGACGGCCCGACCCGCTGCGACGGCGAGGACACCGGACCGAATTAAGTACCGCGATTTTCTAGGCAAGAACTGGACCCCGGCCGTCGCCGAGGAACAATAGGAAAGAGAAGAAAGATGGCGACCGCCACCAAGACCAAGAACGCGCCCGCCGGCACCAATGTCACCGGCCGGATCAGCCAGGTGATCGGCGCCGTCGTCGACGTCACGTTCGACGGCGAGCTGCCGGCGATCCTGTCCGCGCTCGAGACCGACAATAATGGCAACCGCCTCGTCCTCGAGGTCGCGCAGCATCTCGGCGAGAGCACCGTTCGCACGATCGCGATGGACGCGACCGAGGGCCTCACCCGCGGCCAGGAGGTCAAGGCGACCGGCTCGCAGATCCGCATGCCGGTCGGCCCCAAGACGCTCGGCCGGATCATGAACGTCATCGGCGAGCCGATCGACGAGCGCGGCCCGATCGGCCACACCGAGCACCGCGCCGATCCACGCCGAGGCGCCGCTCTTCACCGACCAGTCGACCGACAATTCGATCCTCGTCACCGGCATCAAGGTGATCGACCTGCTCGCCCCTTATGCGAAGGGCGGCAAGATCGGCCTGTTCGGCGGCGCCGGCGTCGGCAAGACCGTGCTCATCCAGGAGCTGATCAACAACATCGCCAAGGGCCATGGCGGCACCTCGCGTGTTCGCCGGCGTCGGCGAGCGCACCCGCGAGGGCAACGACCTCTATCACGAGTTCCTCGACGCGGGCGTCATCGCGAAGGACGCCGACGGCAACCCGACCCCCGAGGGCTCCAAGGTGGCGCTGGTCTTCGGCCAGATGAACGAGCCGCCGGGCGCCCGCGCCCGTGTCGCGCTCTCCGGCCTGACCATCGCCGAATATTTCCGCGACCAGGAGGGCCAGGACGTGCTCTTCTTCGTCGACAACATCTTCCGCTTCACCCAGGCGGGCTCGGAAGTGTCGGCGCTGCTCGGCCGCATCCCCTCGGCGGTGGGCTACCAGCCGACGCTCGCCACCGACATGGGCGCGCTGCAGGAGCGGATCACCTCGACCAACAAGGGCTCGATCACCTCGGTCCAGGCGATCTACGTGCCCGCCGACGATCTCACCGATCCGGCGCCCGCCACGTCCTTCGCCCACTTGGACGCCACGACCGTGCTCAGCCGCGCGATCTCGGAGCTCGGCATCTACCCGGCCGTCGATCCGCTCGATTCCACCTCGCGCGTGCTTGAGCCGCGCGTCGTCGGCCAGGAGCATTACGAGACCGCCCGCGCCGTCCAGGAGACGCTGCAGCGCTACAAGTCACTGCAGGACATCATCGCGATCCTCGGTATGGACGAGCTTTCCGAAGAGGATAAGGTCACCGTCAGCCGCGCCCGCAAGCTGCAGCGCTTCCTGTCGCAGCCGTTCCACGTCGCCGAGGTCTTCACCGGCATCCCCGGCAAGTTCGTCGCGATCGAGGACACGGTCGCGAGCTTCAAGGCGGTGGTGAGCGGCGAATATGACCATTTGCCCGAGAACGCCTTCTATATGGTCGGCGGGATCGAGGAAGCGGTCGCCAAGGCCGAGAAGCTGGCCGAGGAAGCCTGATGGCCGATCTGCGCTTCGAACTCGTCACCCCGGAAAAGCTGGTCCGCGCCGAGGACGTCCACATGGTCGTCGTCCCCGGCACGGAGGGCGATTTCGGTGTGCTTGCCGGCCACGCGCCGGTCATGTCGACGATCCGCGACGGCGAGCTGGCGATCTACAAGACACAAGGCGCAGAGCCAGAGCGGATCGCGGTCAAGGGCGGCTTCGCCGAGGTCAGCGACAAGGGCCTGACCGTCCTCGCCGAAAGTGCCGAGGCCTAGTCCGGCGTCTCCGCGACCGGCGGAGTCTTCTGCGTCGACCAGAGCCACAGCCCGCCAAGGATGATCAGGGCCGCGCCGCCGAAGGTGGCGAGGTCCGGCACCTCGCGGAACAGCCACCAGCCGATCCCAGCCGCGACCAGCAGCTGCACATAGGTCATCGGCGCGACGAGTTGCGCCGAGGCGCGGGTCACGGCGGCGTAGATCATGGCGTGGCCCACCGTCGCGAAGACGGCCACGCCGAGGCATTTGGCGACCACGATCCAGCCGGGCCAGGCGATCGTGAACGTCGCGCCGCCGAAGCCGTGCAGCAGCGCCGCCGCCACGACGATCAGCGGCGCGGCGATCGCCGCCAGCAGGAACTGCATCACTGCGTTCGGCGCGAGCCCGGCCGCCTTGCGGTTCAGCATCATCAGCCACGACATGCCGAACGCCGCGCCCAGCGGATAGAGCGCCACCGCGCCCAGCTCGAGCACATTGGGCCTCAGCACCACCAGCATGCCGGCGAAGGCGAGCAGCGTCGCGCCCCAGGTCGCCGGCCGGGTCCGTTCGCCGAGCACCAGCGGCGAGAGCAAGGCGGTGAGGATCGGGCTGGTGAACTGGATCGCAGTCGCGTCGGCGAGCGGCAGCGACATCACCGCCATGAAGAAGCAGATCGTCGCGAACGCGACCGCGAGACTGCGCCCGAACTGCAGCCCGGGCCGCGGCAGGACGAAGCCGGCGCGGCCATGCCGGGCCGCGACAATCGCTGCGAGGCCAATCGCGCCGAAGCAGTAGCGCAGCGCCGAAACCGCCGTGCCCGGCCAGGCGCCCGCCATCGATTTCACGATCGAATCACCGATCGAGAGCGAGACGAACCCGCAAAGCGCGATCGCGAGGGCGGCTCTGGTGCGGTCGGCGCTCACCGTGGCCGCATCGCGGCGGGTTAGCTCTTTGTCAAAGTTTCCATCTTATTCACCCTGTGCGAGGCCGCGTTCCGGCCAGAGTGAGAGCGATTGCACACTATGAGCGCATTCGGACGACGTGGCGGCGCGAGCAATGGCATCGGCGGACGGCCGAGCTTCGGCGTCGCCCAGCCGATGAAGGGCCCCGGCGCCGCGGCGCCGCGGGCGCCTGCGCCCGAAGCGGACGAAGGCGGCGAGCAATTCCCGCCGCTCGAGGCGCTGGGCGAACAGATCGACGTCCCTTCGCCCGCCGCCGAGCGCAATCAGGACGCGATGGCGCGCCTTGCAGACCGGCAGGCGCAGTCCGGCGAAGCCGGCAATAGCAAGGTCGAGGGCTTCGAAGCCTCGATCCACCGCATCAAGGAACAGGTTCTGCCCCGCCTGCTCGAGCGCGTCGATCCGGAAGCGGCCGCGACGCTCAGCAAGGACGAGCTGGCCGAGGAGTTCCGCCCGATCATCGGCGAGGTGCTCGCCGAGCTGAAGATCAACCTCAATCGGCGCGAGCAGTTCGCGCTCGAAAAGGTGCTGGTCGACGAGTTGCTCGGTCTCGGGCCGCTCGAAGAGCTGCTCAACGACCCCGAAGTCTCGGATATCATGGTCAACGGGCCGCAACAGACCTACATCGAAAAGAAGGGCAAGCTGCAGCTCGCCCAGGTCCAGTTCCGCGACGAGGACCATCTGCTCCAGATCGCCCAGCGGATCGTCAACAAGGTCGGCCGCCGCGTCGACCAGACCACGCCGCTCGCCGACGCCCGCCTCGCCGACGGCAGCCGCGTCAACGTCATCATCCCGCCGCTCAGCCTGCGCGGCACCGCCATCTCGATCCGTAAATTCTCCGAGAAGCCGATCACCGTCGACATGCTGCGCACGTTCGGCTCGCTGAGCGAGAAGATGGCGACGGTGCTGAAGATCGCCGGCGCCTGCCGGATGAACATCATCATCTCCGGCGGCACCGGCTCCGGCAAGACGACGATGCTCAACGCCTTGTCGAAACTGATCGACCCAGGCGAGCGCGTGCTCACCATCGAGGACGCGGCCGAGCTTCGGCTGCAGCAGCCGCACTGGCTGCCGCTCGAAACCCGGCCACCGAACCTCGAAGGCCAGGGCGCGATCACCATCCGCGACCTCGTCATCAACGCGCTGCGTATGCGTCCCGACCGGATCATCCTGGGCGAGATTCGCGGCTCGGAATGTTTCGATCTGCTCGCCGCGATGAACACCGGCCATGACGGCTCGATGGCGACTTTGCACTCCAACTCCCCGCGCGAGTGCCTCGCGCGCATGGAGAACATGGTGATGATGTCCGACATCAAGGTGCCGAAGGAAGCGATTTCCCGACAGATCGCCGACTCGGTCGATCTCGTCATCCAGGTCAAGCGACTGCGCGACGGCTCGCGCCGCTGCACCAACATCACCGAGGTGATCGGGATGGAGGGCGACGTCATCGTCACCCAGGAATTGTTCAAGTTCGAATATCTGGACGAGACGGCGGAAGGCAAGATCATCGGCGAGTATCGCTCGATGGGCCTGCGCCCCTACACGCTCGAAAAGGCCAAGATGTTCGGCTTCGACCAGCCCTATCTCGAAGCCTGCCTCTAACGCGCCTTCGCAGTCTGATGGGCGCCAAATTCTCCATCGCCGTCGAGCCGGACCGCGACCTGGTCCGAATCCGCATGTCCGGCTTTTTCACGCCGGCAGACATCACGGCGTTTCTCGACGAGCGCCGTCGCGCGCACGCACAGCTGACCTGTGAGCCCAATCAGCATCTTACCTTGAACGACGTGCGCGGCATGAGCATCCAGCCGCAGGATGCTGTCGTCGGTTTTCAGGCGATGCTCTCCGATCCGGCGCATCATTCCCGCCGCCTGGCGTTCGTCGTCGCCCCGACGCTGGCCCGCGGTCAGCTTGCCCGTGCTTTAAGCGGGCGCAACGCCCGGATGTTCACCGAAGTGCCCGAAGCCGAGGCTTGGCTGCTCAATCCCGACGAGATCGTCCAAGCGTCGCCGCGCTGCGCGACGGCTTAGCGCTCAGGGGACACGCAATACCATGTCCCCGAATTAACCGTGCCGGGCGATCCAGTCCTCAACCACCGGCGCGATTTGCGTCCGCCACTTACCGCCGTTGAAGATGCCGTAATGGCCGGCGCCCTTGGCGAGGTGATATTTCTTCTCTGACGTCGGCAACTCGGTCGCGATGGTCAGCGCCGCCTTGGTCTGCCCGACGCCGGAAATATCGTCCCGCTCGCCCTCGATCGCGAGCAGCCCGACATCCCTGATCGCGGCCGGATCGACCGATCGCCCGCGATGGGTCATCTCGCCTTTGGGCAGCGCGTGACGCTGGAATACGACATCGATCGTCTGCAGGTAGAATTCGGCGGTCATGTCGCAAACGGCGCGATATTCGTCGTAGAAATCCTTGGTCGCATCGGCCTCTTCGTCATCGCCGTCGACGAGATGGCGGAACATCTCCCAGTGGCTGACGAGATGATTGCCGAAATTCATCGCCATGAAGCCGGCGAGCTGGAGGAAGCCCGGATAGACCCGCCGCCCCGCGCCCGGATAGAGATAGGGCACGGTCACGATCACGTTCTTCTCGAACCAGGAGAAAGGCCGCTGGGTCGCGACCGTGTTGACCTCGGTCGGCGCCTTGCGCGTGTCGATCGGGCCGCCCATCATCGTCAGCGTGCGCGGTCGCAGCGGATCCTCGTCCGCGCTCATCAGGCAGGCGGCGGCGAATGCGGCGACCGATGGCTGGCAGACGGCGAGCATGTGTGCGCCGCGACCGCCTTCGTCGGGGCCGATCGCGTGCATGAAGTCGATCAGATAGTCGACATAATCGTCGAGATCGAAATCACCGTCGTCGAGCGGCACCAGCTTCGCGTCGCGCCAGTCGGTGATGTAGACGTCGTGCGCCGGCAGCATCCGCTCGACCGTGCCGCGCAGCAGGGTGGCATAGTGGCCCGACATCGGCGCGATCATCAGCAGCTTCGGCCCGCCCTCGACGCCTTCGCGGCGGAAGTGCTTCAGTTGGCCGAACGGCTTGCGAAGCACGATCTCCTCATGGACCGCGACCTCCCGGCCCTCGACGATTGTCCGCTCGAGGCCGAATTCGGGCTTGCCGCGCGGGGCCGAGGCGTGGGCGAAGACGTCGAGCGCCGACGCCACGATCGGTCCCATCTGCGAATAAGCCAGCGGATTGGTCGGGTTCTGCATCCAGCCGGAGCCGATCTGGGCGAGGGTGGAGGCTCCGGCGAGCAGCGAGCGCTGCACTTCATACGCGTCGTATAACATCGTGTCTTTCTTGCCCCCGCTGGTCGCGTCTTATGGGCGGTCGCCGCTGGCCGGTCCAGCCAAAACGCGTCCCGAACCGCAACGGATGCGGCCGTTTTGCGGGCGTGCCAGTCCCGCAAGAAGACGCCGCCCGGCGCGCCATTGAGAACGCCCGTCCCGGCTGCTAGGCGAACCGCATGGCGAAGGGGAGCAGCGAGGACAGCCCGCGCGGGCGGGTCGGCAACCTGCTCGTCGTGTGGCGCTATGCGCTCAAATACAAGCTGACTATCCTCGGCGCGGGGGTCGCCCTGCTCTTGGCGGCCGGCGCGACACTCGCCATTCCCGACGGCTTCCGGCGGCTGATCGACGCCGGCTTTGCGAATGGCAATGCCGAGACGATCAGCCCGATGTTCCAATATCTGCTGGCCATGGTGATCCTGCTCGGGATCGCCACCGCCTGCCGCTTCTATTTCGTCTCGATGCTCGGCGAGAAGGTCGTCGCCGACATCCGCGTCGCGGTGCATGAGAACATGCTTCGGCTCGAGCCGCGCTTCTTCGAGGAGAATCGGCCCTCAGAAATCGCCTCGCGCATCACCTCCGACACCGCGGTGATCGAGATGGTGGTCGGTTCGACCGTTTCTCAGGCGCTGCGCAATGTCGTCCTGGGGATCGGCGGGATCGTCTATCTCTTCACGCTGGCGCCGATGATGACGCTCGGGCTGATGATCGGCATCCCGGTGATCGTCATTCCGGTCGTGCTGCTCGGCCGCCGGGTGCGCGCCATCTCGCGGCGCAGCCAGGACCGGATCGCGGACCTGGGATCGATCGTCGCCGAGACGCTGGGCGCGATGAAGATCGTCCAGGCATTCGGCCAGGAGCGGCGCGAAGGCGAGCGCTTCCGCGACGCCGTCGCCCGGACCTTCGCGACCGCCAAGCGCCGGATACTGATGCGCGCGGTGCTCACCGGGGTCGTAATCGCGCTCGTCTTCGGCTCGATCACCCTGCTGATGCGCCAGGCCGCGATCGACGTGACCGAAGGCAGTTTGAGCGGCGGCACCGTCGCCGCCTTCGTCATCACCGGCGCCCTGGTCGCGAGCGCCTTCGGCGCGCTGACCGAGGTCTATGGCGAGCTGCTGCGCGGCGCCGGCGCCGCCGGGCGGATCGCCGAGCTGATGGCCGAGCGGCCGGGCATCAAAGCGCCCGCCACGCCGACGCCGCTGCCGGCCGCGGCGCTCGGCACCCTGGAGTTCGATCAGGTCAGCTTCCGCTATCCGACCCGCCCCGATGTCAGCGCGCTGCATGAGTTCAGCCTCTCCGTCGCGGCGGGCGAGCTGCTCGCCGTCGTCGGGCCTTCCGGGGCCGGCAAATCGACCCTCTTTCAGCTCGCCCTGCGCTTCTACGACCCGCAGGCGGGCGCCTTGCGGCTGGACGGCGTCGACCTGCGCGAGGCCGATCCGGCCGCGATCCGCGCCCGCGTCGCGATGGTGCCGCAGGAGACGATGATCTTCGCCGCCTCGGCGCGCGACAATCTGCGCTACGGCCGCTGGGACGCCGGCGAGGACGAGCTCTGGGCCGCGGCGGAGGCGGCGAATGCGGCCGAGTTCCTGCATCGCCTGCCGGAAAGGCTCGATACCTATCTCGGCGAGGGCGGCGCGCGACTTTCCGGCGGCCAGCGCCAGCGGATTGCGATCGCCCGCGCGCTGCTGCGCGATGCGCCATTGCTGCTGCTCGACGAGGCGACCTCGGCGCTCGACGCGGAAAGCGAGCAGCTCGTCCAGAGCTCGCTGGAGCGCTTGTTCGAGGGGCGCACGACGATCGTCATCGCGCATCGGCTCGCCACCGTGCGCCGCGCCGACCGCATCGTCGTGATGGAGCATGGCCGGATCGTCGAGGAGGGCAATCACGAGGCCCTCAACCGCGGCGGCGGCCTCTATGCCCGCTTGGCCCGCCTCCAGTTCGAAGGCCTGGCCGCCTAGCCAGCGCTTCTCGCCCCACGAAAAAAGGGCGGCCCAGCGGACCGCCCTTTTCTTCCCGATCCTTGCGGATCAGAAGCTGGTGTAGCGCTCGTTGCCGACGAAGCCCATCGCGGTGATGTTCGCCCGCTTGGTGACCGCCAGCACCTCGTCGACCTGCTCGTAACGCGCCTCGGGATCGGGCGCGAGGTGAAGCTCGGGCACCGGCCGGATCCGCGTCGTATAATCGAGATACTGGCGCAGCCGGACGAGGTCGACCGGGGTTCCGTTCCACAGCACCGCGTTGTTGGGCATGATGTTGATCGTGTTCTTCACCGGATCGATCGGCGGCGGCGTCTGGTTCGGCTGCTGCTGCGGCAGATCCAGCTTCACCGCATGGGTCTGCACCGGGATCGTGATAATGAACATGATGAGGAGGACCAGCATGACGTCGATAAGCGGCGTCGTGTTGATCTCCATCATGGGTTCGGCGGATTCAGGATTGAGGGTCGATGCACTCATGAGAAGGAAGCTCCTGCCTTAATCCCGACCATCAGAACCGCACGCCGCCACGCGGCGGCGGCTCGGAAATGAAGCCGACGCGAGCGAAACCGGCGCGTTGCACGGCGTTGATCGTGCCGCCGACGCAGCGCCAGGGCGTGTTGATGTCGCCACGGATATGCGCTTCCGGCAGATTCTCCGTGGTCATGTTCTGGGTGCCGCCCATGCGCTCGATCTCGGCCTCCAGCGCCGCAACCGCGCGCTGGGTCAGTTGCTCGGCATTGACGCGGGTCAAATCCCAATAGACTTCGCACTGGCCGTTCACGGCGCGGACCGAGAGGTTGACGTTTTCCGGCCGGGTGGTGGTCACTTCGAAATCGACCTTGGGCAGTTGCACCGGCACCGACTGCAACACGACGGGAACCGCGATCAGGAAGATGATGAGCAGCACCAGCATGACGTCCACCAGCGGCGTCGTGTTGATGTCGGACATCGGTGTGTCGTCTTCACCGCCTGCTTCGCCGACCTGCATTGCCATCGCTCAGATTCCTATCCTGACAATCGTCGCCCGCTTCGGGGCGAGAGAGGCGGCGGACGCGCCCACCAGCAGGCGCGTCCGCCGATTCAGCTTCAGGCCTTGCTGCCCGTCGTCGTCGCTGCGCCGGTCGTGGCCGTGCCGACCTGACCCGTCGCCGCGGCCCGCGCCGGCGCGCTTGCACCCGGACGCGCCGCAGCGGCAGCCGGCTTCACCGCGCCTCCCGAAGCCATGTAGCCATGGATGTCGGTGGCGAAGCGCAGCAGGTTCTCGCCGATCACCTTGTTGCGGCGCATCAGCCAGTTGTACTGCATGACCGCCGGCACCGCGACGGCGAGGCCGAGCGCGGTCATGATCAGCGCCTCGCCGACCGGGCCGGCGACCGCGTCGATCGATGCCTGGCCGGACGAGCCGATGCGGATCAGCGCGCGGTAGATGCCGACGACGGTGCCGAACAGGCCGACGAACGGCGCTGTCGAACCGACCGTCGCGAGCAGCGACAGACCGGTCGAAAGCTTGGCCGTGATCGCCGCCTGGCTGCGCTGCAGGCTGGCCGCCACCCACTCATGCTGATCGACCGGGTCGGTCAGCTTGTTGTGCTGCTCCTCGGCGAGCAGGCCATCATCGACGACCTGGCGATAGGCGCCATTCTTCGTCAGCTTGTTGGCGCCGTCGCGCAGGTTGGGCGAGGCCCAGAAGACCGAGCGCACGCGCTTGCCTTCGTTGATGATCTTCTGCTGCTCGATCACCTTGGTGAAGAAGACGTACCACGACCCCACGGACATGACGACCATGATGCCGAAAGTGATCTGGGCGATGAGACCGCCCTGCTCGAGCGCGGCCATCAGGCCATAGGGATTTTCGCCCGCTGCTGCTGGTGTGGGTGCTGCCATTGTTCTTCCCTCTCAGTAAAAGTGCGTTGAGTTCGATCAGTTGCTCGGAAGCACCCAGCGGATGCGGGTGGTCGTCGTGTCAGTGGTCGGGTTGCCCGAACTGTCCCGCGCCGGCGTGAACCGGGCGCGGCGACGCAGGATGTTGCAGGTCGCGGCGTCGAGGGTCGATGAACCGCTCGACCCCGTGACCGAGCAATCCGTCACCCGGCCGTCGGTGCCGATGCTGAGTCGCACCGAAGTCGTGCCCTGCTCCTCGTTGCGCTGGGCGCCGGCCGGATAATCGGCGTCGGAGAAATAAGACGCCAAGTTCGAGCGGGCGCGCGCGGGCTCGACCCGCACCGGCGGAGGCGGCGCCGGCGGCGGGGCCGGCGGCGTGATCGGCGGAGGCGGCGCCGGCGGCAGCGGCGGCTGGACGGCTACCGGCGATGGCGCCGGTGGCAACCGCACGAGCGGCGGCGGCGCCGTGACCGGCGGCGGCGGCGTCTGCTTGGGCTGCTCGGGCGGCGGCTCTTCCGGCGGCGGCGCTTCTTCCTGGACCTCGAAGGTCTTCAGATCCTCGGCCGCTTGCTTCACGAACTTGTAAGCCAAGCCCGTCACGAATGCATAACCGAGGAGCGCATGCAGGATCGCCACCAAGACGATGGACCACATGCGGCCGGCGGTCATTCCCTGATCAACGTATGACATTAATCAGCCGCGCTCCCTCTCACTGCCCACAGGCCATCGCGTTTCACAACGCTACGGCCGGTTTTCGGTTCATCCCATAGCGGACCATGGGCGAGGTCGGTTGCTCTATCGTGACGGTTCCGTCCAGGCAATCCTTCTCTCGGCACTTCATGGCACGCCTCGATTTGCGCCGCAATCCAAGGTTAATGCGAGCCGAACTAGCGCGGTCGCGGCGCCGGGCGGAAGGATGATAATCATGCGAAGACGAGCCATTGCGGCGGCGATTCTTGGGCTGGGGATTCTGGGTCAAGCAGCTGAATCGCAACCGGTTTCCATAACCGAAGCACCCACCTACGCGGATCTCGCCGATCTTGCGGTCACTGCTCCTGTCGCCGCCCATGTCCGCATCGCCCGGGTCGAGCGGCTGCGCGAGGCGGAAGCCGCGAGCGCCGCGGCCGGCCACCGCCGCTTCCTCGTCGACGCCGATATCGTCGCACTGATTCGCGGGCCGAACGGCCTGCCGGCGCGAATCCGCTACCTCATCGACCTGCCAAACGACTCGCGCGGCCGGCCGGCCGACCTGCGGCGGCGCAGCGAATGGCTGATCCTCGGGTCGCAGTCCCCGATTCGCTCGACCGAGCTCCGCCTGGCCGCGCCGGACGCCCAGATCGCTTACGCGCCCGAGGTCGCCGAACGGCTGCGCGCGATCCTCCGCGATGCGAATGACGCGAACGCGCCGCCGCCGATCACCGGCATCGGCCGCGCCTTCCATGTACCGGGGTCGCTGCCGGGCGAGAGCGAGACGCAGTTCTTTCTCCAGACCGCGAACAACCGGCCGATCTCGATTTCGGTGCTGCGGCGGCCGAACGAGGCGCCGCGCTGGGCCGTGTCGTTGACCGAAGTGATCGACGAAGCCGCGCCCTCGCCGACGCGCGACACCCTGATCTGGTATCGCCTCGCCTGCACTCTCCCTGCGCAACTGCCCCGCCAGAGCGTCAGCGAGGCGAGCGCCGAAGAGGCGCGGGCGATCGAAGCGGATTATCGCCTGATCATGACGAGCCTGGGGCGCTGCGCGCGCACCAGGGCCCGGCCGGCCGCCTAGAAGCTCGCCAGCTCGACGCCGACGCCGGCGCAATCGGGATAGATGTCCGGCTTGCGCGCCGCGACCCGCAGCGCTGTGACCCCGCGCCGCGCTGCGACGAGATCGTAGATTTCGCGCACCACGGTCTCCTGCAGGTTGAAGCGGCGGCCATCGGTCAGCCGCGCGATCTCCGTGCGCAAGAAATCATAGTCCCACGCTCCCGCTTGATCGTCGGCGGCGGCGAAGGCCGCTTCCTCGACCCAGACCTCGACCGTGATCAGCAGCCGCTGCGGGTTGCCGATCTCGAAATCGTGGAAGCCGATGTCGAGATTGAGCGCATAATCCTCGAGCACGATCTTGCGCGTCTTCGGGCGAAGCCGATCCGGCACGAGGCCGTCCAGGCGGGCGATATTGTCGGTCATTTGGGCTCCAGAAATTGCCCGCCGCCGGATGGCGACAGAAACTGAACGTCGCGGGCGAGCGAGAGGAAGCGTTGGCCGCCGTCGAGGGTGATCGTCTGCCCGGTCAGCGTCGGCGTGGCGATGATGAAGCGCAGCGCCGCGACGATCTCCGCCACATCCACGCCGCGGCCGAGCGCGTTCAGGCCATGCACTCGGTCGAAATTCTCCCGGCTCTGCGGGCCGGACACCATGGTGACGGTGGGGGCGATGCCGCAGACCCTGATCCGAGGCGCAAAGGCGCGCGCGGTCAGCTCGGTGAGACCGGCGAGACCGAGCTTGGAGACGGTATAGCTGAAGAAATCGGGATTGGGCGCGGCGAGCTTGGCGTCGAGCATATTGACGATCAGGCCGCGCTCCGCCTTCGCCGCAAAGGCCTGGCTCAGCAGAGCGGGCGCGCGGAGGTTGACGTCGAGATGGGCGTCCCAGCCTTCGGCGGCGAAGTCCGTCGCGAGATCAAGCGCGAACCGCGACGCATTGTTCACCAGCAGCATCGGCGGCGGCAGGCCGTCGAGCGCCGCCATGATCGCCGCCGCTGCATCGGGATCGGCGAGCTCGGCGGCGACGACCGATCCGCCGATCTCCCCAGCCAGTGCCTCCGCCTCGGCGCGGCTCCGGTTGCAATGGATCAGCACCTGCCAGCCGTCGGCGGCGAGGGCGCGCGACAAAGCGGCGCCGATCCGCTTCGCGCCGCCGGTGACGATGGCCGTGCGCGGCCCTTCGAACTCACTCGCCATAGCGGGCGGTTAGCGCGGCGCTTGGCGCATGGCCAGCGCGGGGTTTAGAGGGTGTCGATGCCGGAGACCGCGCCACCGCCCGCCGACCTTGCCGGTCTTGGCCTCGCCGAGATCGCGCGGCTCGCCGAGGAACGGCGGCTGCCGCCGGTCGAGAAATGGAATCCGACCCATTGCGGCGACAGCGCGATGCGGATCGCGCGCGACGGCACCTGGTATCATGAGGGCAGCCCGATCGGCCGGCCGGCGATGGTGCGGTTGTTCTCGACCATTCTCAGGCGCGAGCCGGACGGCTCTCATGTGCTGGTGACGCCAGTCGAGAAGCTCGACATCGCGGTCGACGACGCGCCATTCGTTGCGGTCGAGGTGAAGAGCAAGGGTGAGGAGCAAGGCCGGACGCTCGCCTTCCGCCTCAACAGCGGCGATCTGGTCGTCGCGGGGCCGGACAACCGGCTTCGATTCGACGATCGCGACGACGGGCCGCATCCTTATCTCCATGTCCGCGGCGGGCTGGAGGCGCTCGTCGCCCGGCCCGTTTATTACGAGCTGGCCGCGTTGGCGCTCGAGGAGGGCGGCGATCCGCCGGGCCTGTGGAGTGGCGGCGCCTTCTTCCCGCTGGGGGCAGCCGCATGAGCCTCGTCGATGCCCTGCGCGCGGCGCTGAACCGGCCTCATCCAAGCGCTCCCGAACTGATCGGCGGTGACGTGCTGGAGGGCGAGGAGCCCGCGGCCCGACCGATCACGCCGGCGGCGGTGCTGGTCGCGATCGTCGATCGGCCCGTTCCGACCCTCATTCTCACCCTTCGCCCCGAAACAATGCGCAAGCATCCCGGCCAGGTCAGCTTCCCCGGCGGCCGGATCGATCCCGGCGACGACGGCCCGGTTGCGGCGGCGCTGCGCGAGGCGGAGGAGGAGATCGGCCTGCCCCCGTCCGCGGTGGAGGTCATAGGCGTCGCCGATCGCTATCGCACCGTCACCGGTTTCGAGGTGATTCCGGTGGTCGGCCTCGTCCCGCCCGATCTGCCATTGCGGCCCAACCCGCACGAGGTGGCGGATATGTTCGAGGCCCCGCTCCGCCATCTCCTCGATCCCATCCACCAGGTGATGCGTAGCGCGGTCTGGCGCGGGCGGGAGCGGCATTATTACGAGATAGACTATGAGGGCCGGCGGATCTGGGGCGCGACGGCGGCGATGATCGTCAATCTCACCCGGCGGCTGGAGCCGGTGACATGATATTGCCCGACGCCGAGTGGCGGCACTTGCCGGGCATGGACCGCTTGCTGGCCGCGCTCGACTCTGCCGCCGGCGAAACCCGCTTCGTGGGAGGCTGCGTTCGCGATACGATGCTCGGCATCGAAGCCAGCGACGTCGATCTTGCGACCCGCCTCGCGCCGGACGAAGTGATCGCGCGACTCGGCAAGGCGAGGATCAAGGCGGTGCCGACCGGCATCGCCCACGGCACCGTCACCGCCGTGATCCACGGCCGGCCGATCGAGGTGACGACGCTGCGCCGCGACGTCTCGACCGACGGCCGCCACGCCGTCGTCGCCTTTACCGATGATTGGCGTGAGGATGCGGCGCGGCGCGACTTCACGATCAACGCCTTGAGCGCCGTACCGGAGAGCGGCGCGATCCACGATTATTTCGGTGGCCTCGCCGATATCGACGCCCGGCGGGTGCGCTTCATCGGCGATCCGCTCCAGCGCATCGCCGAGGATCACCTCCGCATCCTGCGCTTCTTCCGCTTCCATGCCCGGTTCGGAGCGGGCAAGCCCGATCCGGCGGGAACGGACGCCTGCGCCGCGCGCGCCAACGATCTGATGGCGCTGTCGCGCGAACGGATCGCGGACGAGCTGCTGAAGCTGCTCGCGCTGCCCGATCCCGCGCCGACACTGGCGCTGATGATCGCGCGCGGCATCCTGAAGCCGGTGCTGCCGGAGATCGTGTCGGCCGACCGGCTCGTCCGCCTCGTCGCGCGGGAGAGCGCCGCTGGCCAGCCGGCGCACCCCATTCGCCGCCTCGCCGCCTTGCTGCCGCGCAATGCCGATGACGCGAACGCGATTGCGGCGAGGCTGAGACTGTCCAAAGCATATCGTACCCGCCTGCTCGGCGCGCTCGGCGGCGGACCCGGCGCACCGCGCGAGGCCGCTTATCGGCTTGGACCCAAGGTGGCGATCGATCGGATCCTGCTCGGCGACGGGCCGATCGAGACGGCGCGCGATCTCGCCGCCTGGACGCCACCCAGACTCCCGATCAAGGGCGGCGCGATCGTCGCCCGAGGAATCGATGCTGGGCCCGAAGTGGCGCGGCTGATGCAGGATGTCGAAGCGCGCTGGATCGCCGAGGGTTTTCCGGCCAAGGCGCGGGTCGACGAGATCGCCGACGAACTGGTCGCTCAGGCGTTGCGCGCGCGCCAGTAAGCGAAGGCGGCGTCGGCCGTCATCGGCTCGGTGTAGTAAAAGCCCTGCCCATAAGTGCAGCCCATCGCGCACAGCGCGTCGGCGAGTTCGCCGGCCTCGATCCCTTCCGCCGTCGTCTCCATGCCGAGCGCGGCGGCCAGCGACAGGATCGCGCCGACGATCGCATGGCTGTCCTGGTCGTCCATCATCCGGGTGACGAAGCGCTGGTCGATCTTGAGCACGTCGATCGGCAGCGTCTGGAGCGAGGCCAACGAGGTGAAGCCGCTGCCGAAATCGTCCATCGCGATCCTGACGTCGAAGCGCTTCAACGCCTCGAGCGCCTGGGCGCAACGCTTGGGATCGTGGATGATCGCGCTCTCGGTCAGCTCCAGCGTGAAGCGGTCGCCGGTCACGCCGGCATTGGCGAGCGCGGCCGACAAGGCTGCGGCGACGTCGTCGCGGCTGATCTGGATCGGCGACAGGTTGACGCTCATGTTGAGCGGCAGTTTCTCGTCCGCGAGGCGATCCCATTCCGCAAGCGTCTGCGCGGCACGGTCCAGGGCCCAGCGGCCAAGCTGGACGATCAGGCCCGATTCCTCGGCGACGGGGATGAATTCGGAAGGGGCGATCATCTCGCCGTTATGCTGCCAGCGCGCCAGCGCTTCGAAGCCGGCAACGCGGCCGGTCTTGAGCTCGATTAGCGGGTGGAAGGCGAGGGTCAACGCCTCCGCCTCGATCGCACAGCGCAACTCGGTTTCGATGCTGAAGCGGCGGCGGGCGACCTGCGCCTCGGTCGGCTCATAGACTTGCGCGATGCCTTCCTGCTTCGCGCGCTTGAGCGCGAACTGGGCGTTACGCAGCACCTCGTCGGCGGACATCACGCCCTGCGACAGAAGCGCACAGCCGATCGCGCAATCGACCCGGATTTCCAGATCGGACAGGCGGAAAGGCAGGGTTAGCACGGTCTTGATGCGCTCCGCGGCGCGTAACGCGTCCGAAATGCCCCGGTCGAGCCGCATCAGGATGCCGAACTCGTCGCCCGAGGTGCGGGCGAGCATGTCGGTGGGGCGGAGCGCCGAGACCAGCCGGCGGGCGAAGGTGATCAGCAGTTCGTCGCCGGCCAGCGCTCCCATCGATTCGTTCACCCGGCTGAAGCGGGTCATGTCGACGGCGAGCACCGCATAGGCGCCTTCGCGAAAATTGGGATCGGCGAGGACCGCATCGACCTGCTCGTTGAAAGCGAAGCGGTTGGGCAGGCCGGTGAGGCTGTCGCGCAGCATCTCCGAGCGCAGGCTCTTCTCGGTCTCGACCTGCGCCGTCTTGTCGATGAGCGAGAGCAGGAAGCGTTTGGGCTGGCCTTCGAGAACCTTGAGCCGCGAGAAGCGCACGGTGAAGTGACGGCCTGCGACGCTTCGCCCGTCCGGCGTGTCGAACTGGTGGGCCAGCTCGCCGCCGCGAAGGAAAGCGGCCAAGCGGATCGCGATCGGGCCGGCGGCGAGGATAGGCACCTGGATGAGCTGGCGGTCACCCAACCGCTCATCCCATTCGGCGATCAGCCGGAAATGATCGTTCGCGCTCTCGATGAACGAGCCATTTTCCTCGTCCAGCGTGATGATCGCCGCGGCGATCGGCAGCGCATCGAGATAGGTCTGGCGGACGCTCTCGAGGATCGTCTCGAGCGCCGACGTATGAACGGATGCGTCGCCCCGCACCGGGTCGGTGGAAGCCGCTGCGATGTCACGCTTTTGGCGCGTGCCGGACTGCATGGATCGAGGGCTAAAGGAATAGGGTTAACGAGCCGTTGAGAAATCGGCCGCCCGCTCCTTCAGAACCTGTTGTCGCGCGGGAATCCCAAAGGCGGCATCCGCCCGGCCGCGCCGCGCGCGGTGCGCCACGGATTCATGTCCTCGGTGCGGGTGCGACCGCCTTCGCCGCCCATCGCCCAGGACAGGCCTCCGGCGGCGTTGAACGTGGTCGCGTCGCCGAGCCCGCCGTCGCGATAGCGCTGGAGCTGCACACCCTGGCCCCGGCCCAGCTCGGGCAATTCGGCGAGCGGATAGACGACCAGCTTGCGGTTCTCGCCGACGACTGCCGCATAATCCTCGCCGGCGCGGATCGGCCGGACGACTTTGAGCCGCGCGCCGGGGCGCAGGTTCATGATCTGCTTGCCCTTGCGCGTCTCGGCCACCGCCGCGGCGGTGGCGGTGACGAAGCCGCGCCCGTCCGAGGAGGCGAGCAGCAGTTTCTCGGCGCGCACAGTCGGGAATAGCGCAACGACGTTCCCCTCGCCTTCGATGTCGATCATCGCCTTGACCGGTTCGCCGAAGCCGCGCCCGCCGGGCAGCTTGTCCGCCGCCAGCGTGTAGAAGCGGCCGGCGGTCGAGGCGAGCAGCAGCTTGTCGGTCGTCTGGGCGTGGAACAGGAAAGCGAGGCCGTCGCCCTCCTTGAACTTCAGCGCCTCCGGATTGCTGAGCTCGACATGGCCCTTCATCGCCCGGATCCAGCCGCGCTTCGACAGGATCACGGTGATCGGCTCGCGATCGATCATCGCCTCGAGCGGGATTTCCCGCGCCGGCGCCGCCTCCTCGATGCCGGTGCGGCGCGCGCCGATCGCCGTTTCCGGCCCGTATTTGCTACGAAGCGCCGTCAAATCCTTCTTGAGCCGGGTCTTCTGCCGGTCCTCGGAGCGAACCAGCTTCTCCAGCTCGTCCCGCTCCTTCTCCAGCTCGGCCTGTTCCTTGCGGAGCTGCATCTCCTCCAGCCGTCGCAACTGGCGCAGCCGCATGTTGAGGATCGCCTCGGCCTGGCGGTCGGTGAGGCCGAACTCGGCGATCATCACCGGCTTGGGCTCGTCCTCGGTGCGGATGATCTCGATCACCCGGTCGAGGTTGAGGAAGGCGAGGATATAGCCGCCGACCAACTCCAGCCGGTCGGCGATCTTAGCGAGCCGGTGCTCGGCGCGGCGGACCAGCACCTCGATCTGGAACTTGAGCCATTGCCGCAACACCGCCTTCAGCCCCAGCACGCGCGGCACCCGGTCGGCGTCGAGCACGTTGAGGTTGAGCGGCACCCGCGCCTCGAGGTCGGTTAGCCGAAACAGGCTGTCCATCAGCACGCCCGGATCGACGGTGCGGCTGCGCGGCTCGAGCACGATCCGCATCTCCTCGGCCGATTCGTCGCGCACGTCGGCGAGGATCGGCAACTTGCGGTCGCCGATCAGCGCCGCGATTTGCTCGATTAGCTTGCCCTTGGCGACCTGGTAGGGGATTTCGGTGACGGCGATCGTCCAGCTGCCCTGCGGCCCCTTCTCGACGCTCCAGCGCGCCCGCACCCGGAAGGCGCCGCGGCCGGATTCGTAGGCGGCGAGGATCGCCTCGGGCGGATCGACGACGAAGCCGCCGGTCGGAAAATCGGGCCCTTTCACATGTTCGAGCAAGTGCGCGGTCGAGACCGGCGCGGTCCGCTCCTTCTCGTCGATCAGCAGGAAGGCGGCGTCGATCAGCTCGGCGACATTGTGCGGCGGGATGCTGGTCGCCATGCCGACCGCGATGCCGCTCGCGCCGTTGGCGAGCAGGTTCGGGAACAGGCCCGGAAAGACCTCCGGTTCCTCCTCCTCATTGTTGTAGGTCGGGCGGAAGGCGACCGTGCCTTCATCCAGCCCGGCCATCAGCTCGCCCGCCGCCGCGGTCAGCCGCGCCTCGGTGTAGCGCATTGCCGCGGCGTTATCGCCGTCGACATTGCCGAAATTGCCCTGGCCGTCGACGAGCGGATAGCGGAGCGAGAAATCCTGCGCGAGCCGGACCATCGCGTCATAGACCGACTGATCACCGTGCGGGTGATATTTGCCGATCACGTCGCCGACGACGCGAGCGCATTTCTTGTAGGCCGAGGCCGGATCGAGCTTGAGCAGCCGCATCGCCCAGAGCAGCCGGCGATGGACTGGCTTCAGCCCGTCGCGAAGGTCCGGCAGCGAGCGCGCCGTGATCGTCGACAGAGCATAAACCAGATAACGCTGGGAAAGCGCGTCGTCGAAAGGATGATCGACGACGACGTCGAATTCGTCACTCATGGCTCGGCGTTAGCAGCGTGGATTCGCCGAGGCGAGCGCGATCAGCGGCGGGCGCGGGCGGCTTCGGCGAAGGCCGCCCGCATCGCTTCAGCCTGCATGCCCAGCTCCAGATAGATGAAGACGATGTCTCCCGCACTGTCAGGCCGGTTGTCGCCCACGCCCTGCGCGCGCACCCGGGCAACCATCTCCTCGAAAGGCGGCGGCGATCCGGCAGTGGTCGTCGCTATGGTCTGATCGATGAAGGTGAGGTCCACATTCTGCGCCGCATAGCGCCGACGCACATCCTCGCGCGCGGTTTGGAAAAGCACATATTGATGCGCGATCTCGCGCTGGGCTTCGGTCCACCGGCCCGATTCAGCGCAGCGCGGAAGCGCGGCCACGATCGCATCGAGCGCCGATCCACCCCGCTGCTCGCCATCCGCCGGAACGTCGGTGAGTCGCTGCGAAGCGGCGGCACCGGCAAGCGCGCGGGCGTCCGCCGCTACATTTTCCAGCGCGCAATTGAACGGCGCGTCGGCCGTCGATGCGGCGGCCGGTTGGGCGGGGGCGGGCGTAATCGCCGACGCTGCGGCCCAGGCGGCAAGGCCGGGAAAAATGAATTTCATCGGCGGCAGCTATCAGGGATTACGCGCCGCCGCGAGGCTCTTGCAATTCTCTACCAGAATGGTAGCGTTATATTGTTACATAGAGGAGGCTGTGATGCGCCGAGTCGTTTGTTTCGCCGCTTTGGGTCTCGCCGCCTGCGGACAAGCGCCGCAGCAGCGATCGGAAGCTCCCCGACCCTCCCCGTCATCGCCATCCCCGCAGATGGAAGCCGAGGGCGGCAGGCCGCCCGGCGCCGCTCGCGACGCGGGGCCGAACGTCTCCCCGACCGCCGCGCCGGGCGTGGCCTTCAACTATCGCTATTCCTTCCGCCTGCCCGCGGAGCGGATCGCGGCGGTGCAGGAGCGCCACGCTGCGACCTGCGAAGCGCTCGGCGTCCGCCGCTGCCGGATCACCGGCATGCTCTACCGAGTCGTCGGCGAGAATGACGTCGAGGCGATGCTGACCTTCAACCTCGATCCCGCCATCGCCCGCCGCTTCGGCCGCGCCGGCGTCGAGGCCGTTACCCAGGCCGAGGGCATGCTCACCGAAAGCCTGATCACCGGCGAGGATGTCGGCACCGGAATCCGTCAGGCCGGGCGCGACATCGCCCAGCTGCGCGAGGAATTGCGCCGCCTGGAGGCCCAGCTCGGCCGCCGCGACCTGTCGCCCGACGAGCGGCCCCGGCTCGAGGAGCAGCTGCGCGAGGTCAGGCAGGCGATCGACGCCGCCCAAGCGGACCGGCAGGATTCGGAAGAAATGCTGGCGACGACGCCGATGACCTTCAATTACGGCTCGGGCCAGTTCGCGCCGGGCGAGCAGCGGCCGTCGATCCGTGGCGCTCTCGACCGGGCCGTCAGCGGCTTCCTGAATGGCGGCACCCTGCTGCTGGTGATCCTGATCACCCTGCTGCCTTGGCTCGCCGTGGGTCTGCTGGTCTGGGCGCTGGCCGCTTTCGTCCGGCGGCGCTGGTTCAGGCGGGCTGCGTCAGCGGAAGCTGCGACAGACGCTCCAGAGCCGGCATCGACGGTGTGAGCGCGGCGAGGTCGCGCCGCACCTCGGCGAGCAGCCAATCGCGGAAGCGCTTGATCTTGGGGACGTTGCGGCGCGCCTCGGCATAAACGAGCCAATAACCCCAGCCGCGCGAGGAAAGCTGGTCGAAGGGGCAGATCAGCCGCCCCTCGGCGATGTCGTTGCGCCAGAAGAAGGGCGTCAACATCGCCATCCCCTGCCCCGCCATCGCGGCATGGCCCTCATGCGCCTGGTAGCCGAGCCGGATGCCGCGCGGGGTCTCGTCGGGGATCGTCACGCCGGCATCGCGCAGCCAGACCGCCCACCACGGATCCTCAGGGCCGATCCTCGGCACCCCCAGCAGATCCTCGGGCGTCAGCGCGCCGCCGTGTCGGGCGAGGAAATCCGGGCTGCACATCGGGGTGAAAAAGACCTGGAAGAGCAGATCGGCGGCAAGACCGGGCCATTCGCCCATGCCGGTGCGGATGCCGACATCGACCTCCTCGCCGGCGAAATCGGCCAAGGCATCATCGGTGAGCAGCCGAACGGCTGTCTCGGAATTGGCCATCTGGAACGAGCCGAGCCGCCAGGCCAGCCAGGTGTTGGCGAAGGTATAGGAGCTGGTCAGGCTCAACGTCTTCTCGTCCTCCGCCCGCAGCGAGGCGAAGGCGCCGTCCATCGTATCGAAGGCGCGGCCGACCTCGGTCGCCAGGCGGCGGCCCGGATCGGTCAGCGCGACGCGTCTCTTCTCGCGCCGGAACAGCGGCACATTCAGCCGCTCTTCCAATAACTTGATCTGATAGCTGACCGCTGCCTGGGTCATCCCCAGCTCGGCCGCGGCCTTGGTGAAATTCTCGTGACGCGCGGCGGATTCGAAGACCCGGACGGCAGTGAGCGGCGGCAGATGACGCATCGCCTATCCATAAGCCAAACTTATCATCGATGTCGAGACTTTGGTTGGCGCGAAAAGCGCCGGCGGAGCACATAGCGGGGGCAACGCAGACGAAAGAAACGAAAGGAGCCCGCCATGCGTGACGAAATGTTCAGCCGCGACTGGGTCGACAATCACGAGGGTTTTTCCCGCGATCTCGACCGGGGCTTTCGCGCCCTTGGCGCCCGTCTCAACCGCTTTTTCGCCTGGGACGGCACCATCAGCCACCTCGCCGCTTTGATCCTGTCGGCGGCGATCACCACGCTCACCTTCAACGGCACGGCCGCCTGACGGCCCTGCCGACCAGGAGACGAACCATGATCCTGCATCTCTCCCCGCTCGTTCGCATCTGGCGGGAGATCGCCTTCTCGCTCTGCGTCCTGAACCGCATGCAGTTCAGCGCGCCCTGGCGCCGCGACGCGACGCGCTGCTGAAGCCTCTCCCCGAGGGCGCATCCGGCCTGCCCCCGCCGGATGCGCCCCACCGGCCATTCTCCATCGTTGATTTCGGCGGCGAGGCGTCCATCACTGGCGCGTCGTGATTCGCCCCGCCCTTGCCCTCACCCTTGCCGCCGCGCTAGCCGCCGCTTCGATGAGCGGCGATGCCCAACCTCCCACGCAAGCCGCTGCCGCCGGCCGCCTGCTGACCTGGCCCGATCTGCTCGGCCGCATGCGCCCCGCGCCCGATCATTCGGTCCGCTATGGCGATCAGCCGGCGCAGGTGGTCGACTTGTTCGTACCGGAGGGTCGAGGGCCGCATCCGGTCGTGATCATGATCCACGGCGGTTGCTGGAGCCAGCCGTGGGACCGCAACCTGATGAACTGGATCTCCGACGACCTCCGCCGGCGCGGCATCGCGGTCTGGAACATCGACTATCGCACCCTGGGCGAAAATGACCGCAGCGCCTATCCGACCCTGTTCGCCGATGTTGCGGCAGCCGCCGATGCGTTGCGTGGACCTCAACGCCACTACCAATTCGACTTATCGCGCGTCGTCACCGTCGGTCACTCGGCCGGCGGCCATCTCGCCTTGTGGCTGGCGGCGCGACGCAACCTGCCGCGCGATCATTTCGCCAATCTTGATCCGCTGCCGATCCACGCCGCGATCAGCCTGGGTGGACTGCAGGACCTCCAGCTCGCTGAACGCCCGCCGGGCAGCGGCTGCGGGACCGAGGTGATCGGCCGGCTGATCGGCCGCACGCAGTCGGCGCGGCCCGATCCGTTCGCCGACACCTCGGTGCCGCGCATGGGGCCGCTGCGCATCCCGCAAGTGCTGATCAACGGCAATCAGGACCGGATCATCCCGACCCATTTCGCCGAGGATTATGCCCGGCAAATGCGGGCGATGGGCGATGACGTGCGGGTGCGGATGATCGACGCCACCGGCCACGTCGAGCTCGTCGCGCCGGAGAGCGACGCCTGGGCCGCCGCGGTCGAGGAGATCGAACGGGCGCTCGGCCGATGACCATCGCGCTCGCGGACGCCGAAGCGCTCGACGCCGCCGATCCGCTGCTCAACCTGCGCGACCGGTTCGATCTGCCCGAGGACATCATTTATCTCGACGGCAATTCCCTGGGCCCGCTGCCCAGGGGTGTTGCCGAGCGGGTCGCCACGTTGATCAGCGACGAATGGGGCGGCGATCTCATCCGCGGCTGGAACGCCCGCGACTGGATCGGCGCGCCGCAGCGCGTCGGGGCGGTGATCGCGCCGCTGATCGGCGCGAAGCCGCATGAGGTGATTGTCGCCGATTCGACGACGGTGAACCTGTTCAAGCTGGTTGCCGCCGCCGCCGCGCTCGCGCCCGACCGGAGCACGATCCTTTCCGAAGCCGGCAACTTCCGCACCGATCTCTACGTCGCCGAAGGAGCGGCCGAGTTGACCGGCAAGCGGCTTGACGCGTGCCCCCGCGATGAGGTCGAGGCGGCGATCGATGGCGACACCAATCTGCTGCTGCTGACTCATGTCCATTATCGCAGCGGCGAGCGGTTCGACATGGAAGCCGTCACTGCGCAAGCCAGCGCCGCGGGTGCGCTGACCCTCTGGGATCTGAGCCACAGCGCCGGCGCGGTCCCGCTCGACTTGGGACGAGACGGCGTCGAGCTGGCGGTCGGCTGCGGCTACAAATATCTCAACGGCGGGCCGGGCGCGCCGGCGTTCCTCTATGTTGCCGAGCACCTGCAGGAGCGGCTGATGCCGGCGCTGCGCGGCTGGATGGGCCACGCCGCGCCCTTCGCCTTCGACGACGACTACCGCCCCGCCCCGGGCCTGGACCGCTTCCTCGTCGGCACGCCGCCGATCCTCGGCATGGCGGCACTCGAAGCCGCGTTGGCGGTCTGGGAGGGCGTCGAGATGGCCGATGTCTGGACCAAATCCATCGCTTTGTTCGACCTGTTCCAGGCGCTGATGGCCGAGCGCTGCCCGGACTTCACGTGCATCACGCCGCGCGACCCGGCGCAACGCGGCAGCCACATTTCCTTCGCCCACCCGCAGGCCTTCGAGATATGCCAGGCGCTGATCGCGCGCGGCGTGATCGGCGACTTCCGTTCGCCCGACGTGCTGCGCCTCGGCCTCACCCCGCTCTATCTCGGCTATGCGGACGTCTGGCGCGCGATCGACATCCTCGCGCGCGTCATGGCCGACGAGAGTTGGCGCGATCCCGCTTATGCGGTGCGCGGCAAGGTCACCTGAGCCGGGGCAGGCGCAGCATTGCGGCCAGCACGATCACCGCGAGCACTGCGCCGGTGTCGGCGACCCAGTCCAGGAACTCCGAGCTGCGGTGCAGCACCGGGATCATCTGCAGGAACTCGATCAGCGCGCCGAAGCCGGACAGCGCCAGCGCCAGCGCCCAGCGCCGCGCCCGCGGATAGGCGGCCAGCGCTCCCAAGGTGAGGGCAAGGAAAGCAAGGATATGCTGGATCTTGTCCGACGGCTGCCCCGGAATGCGCGGCGGATGCGGGCTGAGCGCCGCCGCCAGCGCGACGGCGAGCGCAAGCCAGAAGAGGATGCGGAGAACCCGTTCGCGCGACATGGCGGGGGCCTGCCTTGCCCGCCCCTTTATGACAAGCGCCCGTTTGCCCTCGCCCGCCCCCTCCCTTATAGAGCCGCTTCCCTCGCCACCCGCAGCCGGAGGCTCGCCGATGACCCGCCGCCGACTCGTCTACGAAGGCAAGGCCAAGATCCTCTACGAGGGGCCGGAGCCCGGCACCCTGATCCAGTATTTCAAGGACGACGCCACCGCCTTCAACGCCCAGAAGAAGGGTTCGATCGCCGGCAAGGGCGTGCTCAACAACCGCATCTCCGAACATATCTTCACTCTGCTCGGCCATATCGGCATCCAAACCCACTTCATCCGCCGCCTCAACATGCGCGAGCAACTGATCCGCCAGGTCGAGATTATCCCGATCGAAGTGGTTGTCCGCAACGTCGCCGCCGGCACGATCTCGACCCGGCTGGGACTTGAGGAAGGCACCCAGCTGCCGCGCACGATCCTCGAATATTTCTACAAGGACGACGCGCTCGGCGATCCGATGATCGCCGACGAGCATATCGCCGCCTTCGGCTGGGCGACCCAGGAGGAGATGACCGAGATCGCGGATCTTGCGATCCGGGTGAACGATTTCCTCTGCGGCCTGTTCGCCGGCATCGGCATCCGTCTCGTCGACTTCAAGCTGGAGTTCGGCCGGCTCTGGGAGAACGACTTCGCCCGGATCATCCTCGCCGACGAGATCAGCCCGGACGGCTGTCGCCTGTGGGACATGGAATCGGGCGAGAAGCTCGACAAGGACCGTTTCCGCCGCGATCTCGGCGGCGAGGCCGAGGCCTATCAGGAGGTCGCGCGCCGCCTCGGCCTCTTGAAAGGGGACGACGCCAACATGGTGCTCGACCTCGAGCAGCATCGGGCGAAGCGGGGCAAGTGAGCGCCGCGCACGGCCATCATCACCACGGCCCCGGCGGCCATCACCATCACGCGCCGCCGGCCGATTTCTCGCTCGCCTTCGCAGCCGGCATCACGCTCAACCTCGGCTTCGTCGCGGTCGAGACCGCTTATGGCTTCTGGGCCAATTCGATGGCCTTGCTCGCCGACGCCGGCCACAATCTCTCCGACGTGCTGGGACTGGTGGTGGCGTGGATCGGCGCGTCGCTCGCCCGGCGGCCAGCCTCGCGCCGGTTCAGCTACGGCTTTCGCGCCGCGACCATCCTCGCCGCGCTCGCCAACGCCGTCATCCTGCTGATCGCGGTCGCGTTCATCGCCTATCACGCCATCGTCCGGTTGCTGATCCCGGACATCGTCGAGGCCGGCACGGTGATGGTCGTCGCCGCGATCGGCATTGCGATCAACGGCGCGACCGCGTTGATGTTCGCACGCGGTAGCAAGGCGGACCTCAACATCCGCGGCGCCTATCTTCACATGCTCGCCGACGCTCTGGTCTCGGCAGGCGTCGTCGCCGCCGGTCTGCTGATCCTGTGGACCGCCTGGGTCTGGGTCGATCCGATCGCCAGCCTGATCGTCGCCGCGATCATCCTCGTCGCCTCGGTCGATCTGCTGCGCGAATCGGTGACGATGGCGCTGGCCGGCGTGCCGCGCTCGATCGATCCCGACGCGGTCGAGGCGCAGCTCGCCGCTCTTCCCGGCGTCGCGCGCATCCACGATCTCCACATCTGGCCGATGAGCACCACCGAATTCGCGCTCACCGCCCATCTCGTCATGCCGGGCGGCTTCCCGGGCGACACCTTCCTCGCAGAATGCGCGCACGGCATCGCGCATGATTTCGGCATCGGCCATTCGACCTTTCAAATCGAGACCGGCGAGGACTGCGCCCAGGCCGGCCACGCGCACTGACCATAACGGAAAAGGCCCCGCCGTCGCCGGCGAGGCCTTTCCACGAGGTAACTGGTGAAAGCCGGCCTACTGGGCCGACGGCGCCACGGCGCTGGTGGGGCCACCGATCGCGACCGGGGCGAGGCCCTGGGTGCCGACCCGACGTTGCAGTGCGACCAGCTGGGTGCCGGACTGCATGAAGGGGATCGGGTTGACGGCGCGGCCGTCGATGCGGACTTCATAGTGGAGGTGGCTGCCGGTCGAGCGGCCGGTCGAGCCCATCATGCCGATCAGCTGGCCGCGGCGGACGCGGGTGCCGGCCTCGACGAGGCGGCGCGACATGTGGCCGTAGCGAGTCTGGATGCCCTGGCCGTGATTGATCTCGACGAGATTGCCGTAACCGCCATTGTTCCATTCGGAGCGGCCGACGATGCCGTCGGCAGTGGCGTAGATCGGCGTGCCGATCGGACCGGCGAGATCGATGCCGCCGTGCATCCGGGCGCCGCGATTGAAGGGATCGGAGCGGACGCCATAGCCGCTGGTGAAATTGACCGAGGTTTCGATCGGACGGGCCGAGGGAATGGCGATCACCGCCTGCTCCAGCCGCTCCAGTCGTTGCCAGCTGGCGAACAGCTCGCGGAAGCGCGGATCGGCATTGCCGGGCTCGGCGACCGGCTCATCCGGGCCGCCCATGCCGGTATAGGCGCTGACGACCTCGGCCGGATCGAGGCCGATGCCGCGCAGCTGCTGTACGGTCTGCTCGTAGCGGGCCATCGTCATCCCGCGGGCGCGCTCGACGAGCTGCGCCTGCATCGCATCGACGCGGGCATAAGCTTCGGTGCCCGGGCCGTGCGCCACGTCCTGCGCCGGCATCATCGCCGCGACCTGCTCGGCGTTGCCGTTGCCGGTGAGGATCGAAGCGAGGAACGCCTGGCGACGCTCCATCAAAGCGGCATGGGTGCGAGTCTGCGCGCGCATCGCGGCGACATCATGCTCCAAGCTGGTCAGCTGCGCCTGCATCCGGGCGACGTCGCTGTTCATCGCCGCGATCGCGCCGAAGGTGGCGAAGGTCGACCAGGCGAGCAAAACAAAGGCGGCGAAAACCGCCGCCATCTGCACCTTCGAACCGATCGCAAAGCGGCGAAGGCTGATGCCGTCATGGAGGAAAATGTCGCGCGGCCGAAAGAAGGATTGGAACTTCCCGGCAAAACCCACGTTCATCGTGTTCGTCATCATTATCCCCGGTCAGCTCCTGTTCGGAGCCGGCTCGGTCACGCATGGCGACCGCGTTGAAATCTTGGGCTTTGCCCCGCCGAAACGACGCTTGGATTACCCGCCCCGAACTCTGTGGGTAGGTGATGTTAAGCATTTCCGACCCCGGCAACCCCCTCCAGCCATTCGCGGGGCAGACCGGCTTCGTCGCGCGCCGAGTCGTTGAACGGTGGTTTGAGCTGCCCGCGAAAATGCCGCCGTACGAGCACGGCCCATTCGGAAATCGGTGCAATTTCACGGGATTCGCAGACCCGGCGAAACCAGCGCACCCCCGCCGCCACATGCCGGATTTCGTCGCGGCAAATGCGTTCGAGGATCGCGGCCGAGCGGTGATCGCCCGCGCGTTGGAAGGCCGCGACGGTCGCCGGCGTGACGTCGAGGCCGCGCGCCTCCAGCACCATCGGCACCACCGCCAGCCGGGCCGCGAGGTCGCCGGCCGTTTCCACCGCCGCCTCCCAAAGACCGTTATGCGCAGGCAAGGCGCCGTAGAATGAACCGAGCGCGCGGAGCCGGCGGTCGAGCAGGGCGAAATGCATCGCCTCATCCGCGCCTACGCCAACCCAGTCGTCGATGAAGGCGCGCGGCATGTCCGCGCCGAACCGGCCCGCAATGTCGAAAGCGAGATCGATCGCGTTGAACTCGATATGAGCGAATGCGTGCAGCAGCGCGATCCGGCTGCGCTCCGATCCGGCCTTGCCCCGCTTCGCCATCCGGTTGGGCGGCAGCAATTCGGGTCGCTCGGGCCGCGCCGGGGCGTCCGGCATCGTCACATCGAACGTATGAGCGAGCTTGCCTCCCCGCCAGGCCCGCGCAACCGCCCGAGCCGCCTTCACCTTCGCGCGCGGCTCGGCTGTGAGCAGCACGATGCGGCAGCCTTGACCGATCGTCTCCATGCCCTTCCCTCTGGCCCGACCCGGCGCTAACCGCCAGCCTCATGGCCCGACCCACCAAAATCCTGTTGCTCGGCTCTGGCGAACTCGGCCGGGAGTTCGTCATCTCGGCGAAGCGGCTCGGCGCCTTCGTGGTCGCCTGCGATTCCTACGACGATGCCCCGGCGATGCAGGTCGCCGACGCGCGCGAGGTATTCTCGATGCTCGACGGCTCCGCCCTGCGCGCAGCGGTCGAGAAGCATTGCCCGGACCATATCGTGCCGGAGATCGAGGCGATCCGCACCGACGAGCTGGTCGCCTTGGAAGCGGAGGGCTGGCACGTCGTTCCCACTGCCCGCGCCGCCGCGACGACGATGAACCGCGACGCGATCCGCGAGCTGGCCGCCGAGACGCTGGGCCTGCGCACCTCGCGCTATCGCTTCGCCGAAAGCCTCGACGAGGTGCGGGTGGCGGCACTGCACACCGGCCTGCCCTGCGTGGTGAAGCCGGTCATGTCCTCCTCCGGCAAGGGGCAGAAGACGGTGGCGACTGAGGCGGAGCTGGAGCCTGCCTGGGCGTATGCGGTTGCCAATATGCGCGGCGACCAGGCCCGGGTGATCGTCGAGGAGTTCGTCGCCTTCGATTATGAGATCACTCTGCTCACCGTTCGCCATGCCGGCGGCATCACCTTCTGCCCGCCGATCGGCCATCGCCAGGAGCATGGCGACTATCGCGAGAGCTGGCAGCCGATGGCGATGCCCAACGCGGCGCTGGCGGCGTCGCAGGAGATGGCTCGCGCCGTAGTGGACGAGCTGGGCGGCCACGGCATTTTCGGCGTCGAATTCTTCATCCGCGGCGACGAGGCGATTTTCTCCGAGCTGAGCCCGCGCCCGCACGACACCGGCATGGTCACCCTGATCTCGCAGGATCTCTCGGAGTTCGATCTCCACGCCCGCGCCATCCTCGGCCTGCCGATCCCGGAGATCGGGCTGCGCGGCCCGTCAGCCTCGGCGGTGATCCTCGCCGATCGCGACGCGACCGAGTTCCGGATCGAGGGCCTCGCCGAGGCGCTGGCGGCCGGCACCGCCGAGATGCCAGTCGACATCCGCCTGTTCGGAAAGCCAGTGACGCGTCCGAACCGCCGCATGGGCGTCGCGCTTGCCCGTGGCGGGAGTGTCGAGGCCGCGCGCGACTGTGCCGTCGCGGCGGCGGCCAAGGTCTCGATCAATTATTCCTGATCGTCGCCATAGTCATCGGACAGGACGACATCATGCCGGGCGTAATAAGGCCGCCCGCGGCTCTCCGCAGGGACCGGATCCTCGCGAACCACCTCGTCCTCGGACACGCGATAATGGGTGTAGCGCCGCAACTCATCCATTGCCGCCCGCCGCGCCGCCGCGTCGTCGAGCCGCTGCTGATAGGCTGAGTCGATCTCGCGGCGCTCCTGCGCCTCGTCGCGGGCGCGCTCCTCGCGGCTGCCGAAATAGGGCGCGCTCGCGGTATGGACCAGGGCCTCGGCCGGCATCGCCGCCGCCGCGAAGGCGCAGCCGGGGCATGCCGCCGCCCGCGCCTCCCGGCCCTCGTCGAAGCCGTAGAACTGCTGGTAGCTGTTGGGGATTACCGTCGGCGCGTTCGGATCGAGCGCTGCTCCCCGATCCCGCGGGTGCACCGCCGCGCCCTGAAAATAGAGCGGGTTGATCTGCGAAATCGCGCTGTTGCCGAGCGACACGCCGAACATGACCGCCAGGACGCCGGCGATCCCGAACCCCGCCACGGAGCCGATCCGAATCATGCGGCGTGGAACGGTCCGAAGCCGCGCCGGTTCCGTCGGCCGCCGGATCACTTCAGGGGAGCGCCGCCGCTGCGGCGAGGACCTCTTCGGCATGGCCGGAAACCTTCACCTTCCGCCAGATCCTGCTGATGACGCCGTCACGGTTAACGAGGAAGGTCGCCCGGTCAATCCCCATATATTTGCGGCCGTACATGGACTTTTCGATCCAGGTGCCGAACGCTTCGCAGACCGCGCCACTCTCGTCGCTCGCAAGCCGGACCTTCAGGCCATATTTATCGGTGAACTTGGCGTGGCGGGCCGGGCTGTCTTTCGAGACGCCAAGCACCCACGTCCCCTCCTCCTCGAACGCTTCCGCGAGCGCCGTGAACGCCTGCGCCTCGGCGGTGCAGCCGGTCGTGTCGTCCTTGGGGTAGAAATAGAGAACGAATTTCTGCCCCGCGAAATCGGCCGGGCTGAACGTCCCACCATCCATGCCGGTGAGCGCGACATCCGGCACCTTGTCGCCTTCGTTGAGCATCACAGGCCTCCTTCACCGGCGGCGACGGCGCGCCACAATTGTCCGACGCTCTGCCGCGCAGCGGCGTAGTGCGCAAGCAGCTCGTCCCAGTCCGCAGCGCCGCACGTTTTGGCGACCAGCGCCCGCGAAGCCTCCGCCGGCGCGGCCGAATCCGGTGCGACGAGGCGCAGCACAACCAGCATGTCGTGCAGCAGCCGGTAGTGGCCGTCGATCTCGCGCGGAGCGAGGCCGGCCGCGATCAGCGCCGCGAGCGCATCCGGAAAGTAGGGGACCAGCCCCTCGCGGCGGGTCAGCTGTAGCGTCTGCACCGCGAATTCGAGATCGACGAGGCCGCCGCCGACCAGCTTCACGTCGAGCGGGCCGCGTGGCGGCTTGTGGCGCGCGACCTCGCTACGCATCCGCGCCGCGTCGGCGCGCGTTTGCGCGAAGTCGCGTTCGGTCAGCAGGATATTGGTGATCCCCTCGGCCAGCTTCTCCTGCGCCGCCGCCGGCCCGAACACCGGTCGCGCCCGGGTCAGCGCCATATGCTCGAAGGTCCAGGCCTTGGTCCGCTGATAGTCAAGGAAGGTGTCGATCGAGATGGCGAGCAGCCCGTCCGCCCCCGAGGGTCGCAGCCTGGTGTCGACCTCGTAGAGCGGCCCGGCAGCGGTCGCCACGCTGAGCGCAGAGCTGACCCGCGGCGCGAGCCGATTGAAATAATCGGTGGCGCGCAGCGGCTTGGGTCCGTCCGACGTGGTCTCATGATCGCCGCTGAACAGATAGATGAGGTCGAGGTCCGACGCATGGGTGAGTGCGCCGCCGCCCAGCCGGCCCATGCCCAGGATCACCAGCTCGGCCCCCGGCACGCGGCCGTGGGAGTGTTCGAACTCGGCGAGCGTGGCGGCGGCGAGCACCTGGATCGCGGCGTTCGCGACCCGCGCATAGCCTTGCGCCGCTTCGCCTGGCGGTTCCTTGCCGAGCACGACCTGCGCCCCCAAAGCGAAGCGCGCCTCGTTCACCCGCCGCCGCACCCGATCGAGCACCAGCTGATAATCGTCGTCGGCGCGGTCCGTTCGGGCGAACGTCTCGGCCAGCTCGGCGACCGGCGGCATGGCCGAGAAGGCGCGGGCATCGATCAACCCGTCGAGCAACTCGGGCCGGCGGCCGAGCTGATCGGCCAGCGCCGGGGCGTGGCTGAGGATCGCGGCGAGATGCTCGGTAAGACCCGGCCGCGCCGCGAGCAGGCGGTAGAAGTTGATCCCCGAGGGCAATCGCTCGATCAGATCTTCGAAGCGGTTCATCGCCCGCGCCGGATCAGGCGCGGCGGCGAAGGCGTCGACGAGCACCGGCAGCATCGCCTCGAACGCCTCGCGGGCGGACGCCGCGCGCAACGAGCGCGCCCTGCCCGCCCGCCAGCCTTCGATCCGCGCCCGCGCCAGTGCCGGATCGGCCATTCCGGCCACGGCCAGCGCCTGTTCGAGCGCGGCCGGATCGGCCGGCAACCGTCGCTCCCCACTCGCGCCCAGCGTGTCGTAAAGCGCCCCCACCCGATCGACATGCGGCCGCAACAGATCGATCAGCGCGCTCCCTGCCGCCAAACCGTGCAGGCGGGCGACATTGTCCAGCGCATCGGGATCGGCCGGCAAGGCATGGATCTGGCGATCGTCGACCATCTGTAGCCGATGCTCGACGGTGCGCAGCGCGCGATAGGCCTCGGCCAGCTGGGCGGCCTCGTCGGTGGCGACCCGGCCCGCCTTCGCCAGCGCAGCCAGTGCCGCGAGCGTCGACGCCTGGCGCAGCTCCGGCTCGCGCCCGCCATGGATGAGCTGGTGGATCTGAGCGAAGAACTCGATCTCGCGGATGCCGCCGCGGCCGCGCTTCAGGTCGTAGCCCGGACCGAACCCCTGGCCTTGCGCATAATGATCGCGGATCCGGCGGGTGAGCGACTGGACCTCGTCGATCGCGCCGAAATCGAGGCTGCGCCGCCAGACGAATGGATGGATCGCGTCGAGGAAATCGCGCCCGAGCGTAATGTCCCCGGCAACGGCCCGTGCGCGGATGAAGGCGGCGCGCTCCCAGGCCAAAGCGGCGGACTCGTAATAAGAGATCGCGGCTTCGACCGGCAGCGCGATCGGGGTCACTTCAGGCGACGGCCGCAGCCTGAGATCGACCCGGAAGGCATAGCCGTCGGCGGTCCGCTTCTGGAGCAATTCGGTGACCCGGTTCCCGACCCTAAGCGCCGCCTGATCGGGCTCCTCCCGCGCCGAGCGGCGCGGCAGCGTCGCCGGATCGTAGAGGTAGATGAGGTCGACATCGGACGAGTAATTGAGCTCCCGGCCGCCGAGCTTGCCGAGCGCGAGGATGGCGAAACCGCGCGCCGCCTCGTCCGGCGTCCGCTCCGCGATCGCCGCGGCGACGGCGCGATCGAGCGCCCGGTCGGCGAGATTGGACAAGGCGCCAGTGACCTCCTCGAGCGACATCAGGCCGGCGAGATCAGCCAACCCGAGGGCGAGGGCATAGGCGGAGCGCTCCCGCCGCAACGCCACCATGATATCCGGTTCGGCGGGGTCAGTTTCCGCCGCCGCAAGCGCCGCTTCAAGATCGCCGCGCTCCAGCGCGTCGACCAGGTCGCCGCCGCGATCGAGCAAGTCACGCAGGAAGGGCGAATGGGCCCGGGCCCGGCTCACGGCATCGGCCAACGCAACCTGGGGTGTCGCAATCATGCAACAACGCTTAGGCGCGTCCGTTTCTTTCGCGCAACAGATGCAACGGACAATGCTGCTCTACGTTAAGTCTCCGTGGAGAAGTTGATTGTGATCGGCAGGGAATGGGATCTCGGCGCGGCTCGCCGGTTCGTGAGCGTGGCAAGGCCGCCGCGTCACGCCGGCATCGGCACCGCGCTTCGGCAGGCGTTCGACATGAACGGCACGGCCCGGGATCTCACGCCTTTTGAAGATCTGCTCGCCCAACTGAATTGAGCGACGACGAAAGGTTCAGTCGTCCTCATCCTCGTCATGCCGCTCGACATGGCCACGGCTCAGGTCATCGACCTGGCCCATGATCGTCGCCAGCGCGGAGCCGCCGCCGGTGTCGTGGCTGCGCCGTGACGGCAGCTTGCCGCCGTCGAGCAGGGCCTCCAGAGCGACCCGGCCGCGCGCCACGCGGCTCTTGATCGTGCCGACCGCGCAATCGCAGATCTGCGCCGCTTCCTCATAAGCGAAGCCGCCCGCGCCGACGAGTATCAGCGCCTCGCGCTGCGGCTGCGGCAGGTGCATCAGCGCCCGGTGCATGTCGGCGAGCTCGATCTGCTTGTCCTGTCCCGCCGGCGCGGCGAGGATCTTGGAGGCGGTGAGCTCGTCCCATTCGCCCTTGAAGCGGGCGCGGCGCATCTGGGAGAGGAACAGGTTCCTGAGGATGATGAAGGTCCAGGCGCGCATGTTGGTGCCGGCCTGGAAACGCTTGCGCGCGGCCCAGGCCTTGAGCAGCGTCTCCTGAACGAGATCGTCGGCGAGGTCGCGGCTACCGGAGAGCGAGCGGCCGAAGGCGCGCAGGTGCGGGATCACCTGGGCGAGCTCGTGCTTGAACTCGTCGTCGGGAAGCGACGCCCATTCGGCCGGCGCCTGGCGCTCCCCCTCAACCTCCGGCTCGACGCCCGCCATTCAAATCAGACCCTTCCTGCGCGCGGCATCGCCGCGCCCGAGCACCGCCCGCCGCATTGGCGCCGGCCTCAATCCCAGATGAAGTAGATAATGAAGAAAAGCACGATAACGAGTCCCAGCCCCCACCCGAGCACATAGCGGGTGACATGGGGGGTGGAGCCGCTGCGGGCCTCGGTCGTGCCGATATGCTGCTCTTCGTCTTGATTCATCGCCGCTCTCGAAGTTCCCTTCGTTTCAGACCAGCAACGCCCGCCGACCCAAGCCGGTTCCAGATCAGGCGGGAACCGTGGCGGCGTCGAAGAACAGAGCCTGGGCGATCGCCGCCTTCACCGTCGATGGCTGGAACGGCTTGGTGATCAGGAAGGTGGGTTCCGGCCTCTCGCCGGTCAGCAGCCGCTCCGGAAACGCGGTGATGAAGATCACCGGCACCTGGAACTCGGAGAGAATGTCCTTCACTGCGTCGATGCCCGAACTGTCGTCGGCCAGCTGGATGTCTGCGAGGACAAGGCCCGGCCGGGTGTCCATCGCCTGCTGCACCGCTTCGTCGCGGGTGACGGCGACGCCGGTGACGTTATGGCCGAGATCACGGACGATCGTCTCGATGTCCATCGCGATGATCGGCTCGTCCTCGATGATCAGCACGTCGGCGCGGGTCTGGCGCTCGATCTCGGCGATCGCCTCGGCGACCAGGGTCTCGACCTCGTGCGGCGACGCGTCGATCAGATAGGCCGCGTCGTCGGGCGAGAACCCCTCCATCGCGGTGAGCAGCAGCGCTTGGCGCGACAGCGGCGTGATCCGGGATAGTCGCGCCTGAGCGATGCCGATCGCCGGGTCGGCGCCGGTGTCGCCGGCCTGTTCCTCGATATTGGCTGACGACCAGATGGCGTGGAAGGTGCGGTAGAGCCCGAGCCGCGGATCGACATCGCGCGGGAAATCGTCCGGCGCGGCGACGATCGCCTCGAGAGTCGCGCGGACGAAATTGTCGCCATGCGCCTGGCTGCCGGTCAGCGCCCGCGCGTAGCGGCGAAGAAAGGGCAGATGGGGTTTCAGCGCGTCACCAAGCGACATAGGTTTGAGCTCCTCAGGTCCAGAGCGGCTATTGAAGCGCCGCCGGCCGATTGCAACCCCGGTGGAGCAGTCGGCACGGCCGGCGTCTCGCGCAACGAATGTCGCGTTTCCCCGCTTGTGTTCGGAAGTGGAACAATCGTCGGACTTTTTTGTTTCCAAGGCCGCGCGGGGCAATTAATCGGGGCCGCCGCGTTCAGGCGTAATAGGTGGTGGACGGCTCTCCCGAAGCTCCTCCTGCGACTGGTGCAATGTGGTTGCGGGCGCGGCGCAGTCCGCCGCGAAGGGTCTGGATTTGAGCAACGCGCGTGATGACAAGTTTGCGGCAAGGCCGCCGCGCGGGCGGAAGGCTAACGGGGACGTAGGGGCGGCGCTCAAGAAGGCCTACGACCGGACGTTACGCGAGGAAATCCCGGCCGATCTGCTCGATCTCCTCGGCAAGCTGGACTGATCCCCCAACAATGACCGGCGGCCGGCCATGAGCAGCCCGCGCCTCGCCGACCGGATTGCCGCGCGCTGGCTGGCGCTGTCGACCGGACTCAAGATGTTCGTCATCCTCGGCGTCGGGCTATTGCCGCTGGGCGTGATCGCGATTGCCGCCTCGCTCCAGAACGCGCGCGGCAACCGCGCCATGGGCGAGGCGGACGCGACCGCGATGCTCGCCGTCCATGTCCAGCGGCTGACGCTGCCGCTGGCCCGGCACAGCTTCACCATTCGCGCGGCGCGCGACGCGATCGCCGCCGGCGCGCCGCCGGAAGGCGCGTGCGCGCGCACTCTCGATCGCCTGAGCCGCCTGCCCGGCGCCGGCGGCAATTACGCGCTGTTCGGCGAAGGCGGCGATCTGAAATGCCTGTCGCCCGGCTATCGCATGCCGGCCATCCCCCGCGCGGGCGGCCAGGCGGCGCGCGTTCAGATCACATCTGACGGGGAATCGCTGCGCATCTTCCTTTACGATCCCGGGGGCGCGCCGGAGGGGATCGTCGAGTTCCCTCGCCCCGCGCTCGCGGCGCTGGTGAACGCGCCGCCGCTGCCCGGAGAATTCGGCGTCGACCTGGTGCAGGGTCCGCATGTGATGGCGCTGCGTGCCGGCCGTCCGGGCGGCGTGCTGGCCGAGGAGATCGTCGTTAGCCATCCGCTCGCCAACGGCCAGTATGAGGTCCGCGTCCACGCCACGATAAGACCGCTCACCCTGAGCGATGTGCTCATCATCCTGACCCCGCTGCTGATGTGGCTCTGGGCATCGGCGATCGGCTGGGTCCTGGTGCAGCGCCTGTTGCTGCAGCCGCTGAACCAGATTCAGCGCGCGATCACCGCCTATCGGCCGGGCGACGCGGACTTGAGCTTGCCGAAAGTGCGCAGCCCGGCGCGGGAGATCGCCGCGCTCGGCAAGGCATTTAACCGGATGACCCGGACCGTCGCCCGCCACGAGGCGGACCTGGAGGCGGGGCTGGAGCGTCAGCGGCGGTTGATCCGCGAGGTCCACCATCGGGTGAAGAACAACCTTCAGGTCGTCGCCTCCTTGCTCAACATCCACGCGCGCGGCGCGACCGACGACTCCGCCGCCGCGGCCTACGCCTCGATCCAGCGCCGCGTGGACGCGCTCTCCGTCGTCCACCGCAACCATTATGCCGAGCTGGAGGAGAATCGCGGCGTGGCCCTGCGCCCGCTGGTGTCCGAGCTGGCCGCCAACCTGCGCGCCTCCGCGCCAACCCAGGGCGCGGCGATGCAGATCGCGCTCGACGTCGATCCGTTCCATGTCAGCCAGGACGTCGCCGTTTCCGTCGCCTTCCTGGTCACCGAGATCGTCGAGTTCGGCATGTTGTGCGGCGCGACGACGGTGTCGGTCTCGATCGCGCGCGGCGCGCCCAAGGTGGCGCGGCTGGCGATCGAGATGGACGGCCCCACGGGCGGCTCACCCTGCGATCAGACAATTATCAGCCGGTCCACCCGGATCATCACGGGCCTCGCCCGCCAGCTCCGCGCGCCGCTGGAGCGCGATCCCGAACGCGGGCTTTATGCGATCGATCTTCCGGTGATCGATGACGCGGACGAGGAAAAAGGCCCGACATGACCGGGCCGGGCGGGCGCTTAGACCGGCATCGGCGCGAGTGCGACGACCAGACTGGCGAACAGGACGAGGACAGCGAGCCGAACCATGCGGGGCACGGCTGGCCTGTACGGAGCCGCAAGTCGAGGGCGGAACGGGGTTAACGAATTCACCGCCCCGGAACGGGACGACGGACCCCCCGAGACCTAATCGAGATTCGGTCGCAGCCAGCGCTCCGCCTGCGCCATGCTGACACCGCGGCGGGCGGCATAATCCTCGAGCTGGTCGCGGCCGATCCGGGCAACGCCGAAATACTGGCTGTCGCGATGGCCGAAGTAGAAGCCCGAGACGGCCGAGGTCGGCAGCATGGCGAAATTTTCGGTCAGCGTCACCCCCGCCGGCCCCTCGTTCGCGCCCGCTCCGCCCAGCATCTCGAACAATACCGGCTTCAAACTGTGGTCCGGGCAGGCCGGATAGCCGGGTGCGGGGCGGATGCCTTTGTAGGTCTCGCGTATCAGGTCGGCATTGGTGAAATGCTCGTCCGGCGCATAGCCCCAAAAGGCGTTGCGGACATGGGCGTGGAGCGTCTCGGCGAAGCTCTCCGCCAGCCGATCGGCGAGCGCCTTCAGCAGGATGTCCGAATAATCGTCATTCGCCGCCTTGAAGCGGGCGAGATGCGCCTCAAGCCCGTGGATGCCGACCGCGAAGCCGCCGATCCAGTCTTCCCCGTCCGGATCGATGAAGTCGGCGAGGCACATGTTGGCCCGACCTTCGCGCTTCTTCACCTGCTGGCGAAGGAAGGCGAGGCGGGTCTCGTCATTGCCGGCGAGCACGAACACATCGTCGCCCTCGCGCCGGCAGCGCCAGAAGCCGACCGCGCCGCGCGCCGTCAGCCAATGCTCGGCGATCAGCTTGTCGAGCATCGCCTGCGCGTCGGCGAACAAGCTGCTGGCGCTCTCGCCAACGACCGGATCGGTGAGGATCGCGGGATAGTTGCCGGCCAGTTCCCAGGCGCGGAAAAAGGGAGTCCAGTCGATGCCGTCGCGCAGCTCGCGCAGCGGCCAGTCGTTGAAGCTGTGGACGCCGGGTCGCTGCGGCGGCGGCGGCTTGCCGGCGGGATCGTAAGCGAAGCCGTTGGCCCGCGCCTCGGCCAACGTGGCGAGCTCGTTCTGCCCCTTGTTGGCGCGGGCGACGCGCACCGCTTCATAATCTGCCGCGGTTTTGGCGACCAACGGCTCCTTCTGGGTGTCGGAGACGAGGCTGGAGGCGACGCCGACCGCGCGGCTGGCGTCGAGGACGTGGATCACCGGCCCCTGATAAGCGGGGTCGATGCGGAGCGCGGTGTGGACCTTGCTCGTCGTCGCGCCGCCGATCAGCAGCGGCATGACCATCTTCTCACGCTGCATCTCCTCGGCGACCGTCACCATCTCGTCGAGCGAGGGCGTGATCAGGCCGGAGAGGCCGATCATGTCGGCCTGATTGTTGTTCGCAGCCTTGAGGATGTCCTGCCACGGCACCATCACGCCGAGGTCGATCACCTCATAGCCGTTGCACTGGAGGACGACGCCGACGATATTCTTGCCGATGTCGTGAACGTCGCCCTTGACGGTCGCCATCACGATCCGGCCCTTGGCGGTTGATACGCCGCTCTTCTCCTTCTCGGCCTCGATATAGGGGATGAGGTGGGCGACCGCCTTTTTCATTACACGCGCCGATTTCACCACCTGCGGCAGGAACATCTTGCCGGAGCCGAACAGGTCGCCGACGACGTTCATGCCGTCCATCAGCGGCCCTTCGATCACCTCGATCGGCCGCGGCGCCTTCAGCCGGCACTCCTCGGTATCCTCGACGACGAAGGCGTCGATGCCCTTGACCAACGCATGCTCGAGCCGCTTCTCGACCTCCCAGCCGCGCCATTCCGCCTCGGCCTTCTCGCGCACCGGGTCGCTGCCGAGATATTTCTCGGCCAGCGTCACCAGCCGCTCGGTCGCGTCGCCGCCTTCCCTGGGCTCGCGGTTGAGGATGACGTCCTCGCAGGCCTCGCGCAGCACCGGATCGATCGTGTCGTAGACGTCGAGTTGGCCGGCATTGACGATCGCCATGTCGAGCCCGGCCGGAATAGCGTGATAGAGGAAGATCGAGTGCATCGCCCGGCGCACCGGCTCGTTGCCGCGGAACGAGAAGCTGAGGTTCGACAGGCCGCCGGAGATATGGGCGTGCGGGCAGCGCTCGCGGATGACCTTGCAGGCCTCGATGAAATCGACCGCGTAGTTGCGGTGCTCGTCGATCCCGGTCGCGACCGCGAAGATGTTGGGATCGAAGATGATGTCCTCAGGCGGGAAAGCCGTCAGCGACGAGCAGGTCATAGGCGCGCGCGCAGATTTCGACCTTGCGCGCCTTGGTGTCGGCCTGACCGGTCTCGTCGAAGGCCATGACGACCACCGCGGCGCCATAATCGCGGACCTTGCGGGCAAGGCGCAGGAACTCGTCCTCGCCTTCCTTCATGCTGATCGAATTGACGATCGGCTTGCCGGAGACGCATTTCAGCCCGGCCTCGATCACCGCCCATTTCGAGCTATCGACCATCACCGGAATCCGGGCGATGTCGGGCTCGGCGGCGATCAGCTTGAGGAAGGTGGTCATGGCGAACTCGGCGTCGAGCAGGCCTTCGTCCATGTTGACGTCGATCACCTGGGCGCCGTTCTCGACCTGCTGGCGCGCGACCTCGACCGCGGCCGGATAGTCGCCGGCCATGACCAGCTTCTTGAACCGCGCGGAGCCGGTGACGTTGGTGCGCTCGCCGATATTGACGAACGTCGATCGATTGTCGGTCATATGGGTCAGGCGGCGAGCGTCATCGGTTCGAGGCCCGCGAGGCGGGTGACCCGAGGCGAGGCGGGAATCCGGCGCGGCGCGTGACCCGCCACCGCCCTCGCCATCGCCGCGATATGCGCCGGTGTCGAGCCGCAGCAGCCGCCGATGATGTTGACCCAGCCGGCCCCGGCCCATTCCTTCAGCAGCGCCGCCGTCTGCTCCGGCAGCTCGTCATATTCGCCGAGCTCGTTCGGCAGGCCGGCGTTCGGATAGGACATGATCAGCGTGTTCGCGACGGCGGAGAGTGCCTGGACGTGCGGGCGCAATTGCTGCGCGCCGAACGAGCAGTTGAGCCCGATCGTCACCGGATCGGCGTGGCGCACCGCATGCCAGAAGGCCTCGACCGTGTGGCCGGAGAGGTTGCGCCCGCTGAGGTCGGTCAGCGTCATCGAGATCATCAGCGGCACGTCACGGCCCAGCGCGGCGGCGGCTTCCTTGGCGGCCATGATGCCGGCCTTGGCGTTCAGCGTGTCGAAGATCGTCTCGATCAGGATGAAGTCGACGCCGCCTTCCAGCAGCGCGTCGATCTGCTCGCGATAGACCGCCTTCAGCTCGTCGAAATCGATCTCGCGGAAACCCGGATCGTTCACGTCCGGCGACAGCGACAATGTCTTGTTGGTCGGCCCGATCGCGCCGGCGACGAAGCGCGGGCGGCCGTCTTGGGCGGCATACTCGTCGGCGCAGCGGCGGGTGAGCGAGGCCGAGGCGAGATTGATGTCGGGCACCAGGTCCTGCGCGCCATAATCGGCCTGGCTGATCCGGTTCGCGGAAAACGTGTTGGTGGCGATGATGTCCGCCCCGGCATCGAGATAGGCGCGGGTGATAGCCTCGGGAACCTCGACCTTGGTGAGCGCGAGGATATCGTTATTGCCCTTCTGGTCGCGGCCGAGGCCCAGGCCGCCGGCATAGTCGGCCTCGGCTAGCTTCCAGCTCTGGATCTCGGTGCCGAACGGCCCATCCTTGATCAGGATGCGTTCGGCTGCCGCGGCTTTCAGCCTTTCGCGCGCGCTCATGCCGCCTGCTCCTTGCTCGTGTTCTTGGGCCGCATGCCGAGCAGATGGCAGATCGCGTAAGCGAGCTCGGCGCGGTTCAGGGTGTAGAAGTGGAAATGGCGGACGCCCTCGCCATAGAGCCGGGCGCACAGCTCCGCCGCCACCGTCGCAGCGACCAGCTTGCGCGCGTCGGGCAGATCGTCCAGCCCCTCGAACAGCCGGTCCATCCAGGGCGGGATTGCGGCGCCGCACTGGGCCGCGAACTTGCGCGTCTGGGCGACGTTGGAAACCGGCAGGATGCCCGGCACGATCTCGGCGTGGATCCCCGCCGCCGCCGCCTCGTCGCGGAAGCGCAGGAAGCATTCGGGCGAGAAGAAGAACTGGGTGATCGCCCGGTCCGCGCCGGCGTCGACCTTGCGCTTGAGATTGTCGAGATCGGCGGCGCGGGTGACCGAATCCGGATGGCATTCGGGATAGGCCGCGACCGAAATCTCGAACGGCGCCACCCGCTTCAGCCCGGCGACCAGCTCCACCGCATTGGCGTAACCGCCGGCCGGCGACTGGAAGCGCTGACCCGGCTCGGGCGGATCGCCGCGCAGCGCGACGATATGGCGCACGCCGGCTTCCCAATAATCGCGGGCGACCGCGTCGATCTCTTCCTTGGTGGCGGCGACGCAGGTGAGGTGCGCGGCGGCGGTGAGGTTCGTCTCGCGGGCGATCCGCGACACCGTCGCGTGCGTCCGCTCGCGGGTCGAGCCGCCGGCCCCATAGGTCACCGAGACGAAGCGGGGACCGAGCGGCTCCAGCGTCTTGATCGACTCCCAGAGTACTTGCTCCATCTTCTCCGTCTTCGGCGGGAAGAATTCGAAGCTGACCGCGATGTCGCCCGCCGCATCCTCGAACAAGGGACGTGGGTTGCGCTGGGCGCGGGTCAGAGCGGGCGCGGCGGTCATGCGACCTCCCGAATGCGCTCGGCGGGCTGCCGGCCGACCCAGATCGTGACGGTAAGCTCGCCGCCGCCGAGATGCTCGACGACCTGGCCCTCGAGCCCTGCCGCTTCGAGCCAGCCGAGCACCGCCTCGTCGGCGAAACCGAGCCGCACATGGGCGTCGCGGTTGCGCAATTCCTCACGCTCATGCGGCGCGAAATCGGCGATCAGCAGCCGCCCGCCGGGGCCGAGCAGCCGCGCCGTCTCGGCCACCGCGGCGGCGGGATTGTGCGCATAATGCAGCACCTGATGCAGGATCACCGTGTCCGCCGCGCCGGACACCAGCGGCAGCGCGTACATATCACCCTGCCGCAATTCGGCGCTCAGCCCGGCCTGCGCTAGCTTCACCCGCGCCAGCCGCAGCATCTCCGGCGAGCGATCGACGCCCAGCGCATGCTCGGCCTCGGGCGCGAACAATTCGATCATCCGCCCGGTGCCGGTGCCGACGTCGATCAGCCGCCCGAGCGGCACGCCGGCCAAAGCCCGGCCGATCGCCGCCTCGACTTCGCTCTCGGCGACATGGAGCGAGCGCAAAGCGTCCCAATTGCCGGCATGGACGGCGAAATAGCGTTCGGCGGCGGCGGCCCGGTCGGCGCGCACCGCGGCGAGCCGGGCGGCGTCGGCCGCGACCCACTGGTTGGCGCCGTCCAGCGCCTCCCAGCGCTCGAGCAACTGGAACAAGGGCTCGATCCGCTCGCGCCCGCCGAGGCTGACGAACACCCAGCTCCCCTCCTTGCGCCGCTCGGCGAGGCCGGTGTCGACGAGGATGCGGACATGGCGGCTGACCCGCGGCTGGCTCTGCCCCAGCACCTGCGCGATCTCACCCACCGACAGCTCCATCGCCCCCAGCAGAGCGAGGATGCGAAGCCGCGTCGGATCGGCGAGCGCGGCGAAGATGGTGGAAGCGGTGGCCATAGATATCTGGATATAAAGATATCTTTATATCCCGGTCAAGCTACGATGCCGTTAACGGCACGCCCGCCAGCCCATCGACCCGCGGTTGGCCTGGTCGAGATGGAGATGGTCGCGGTGCGCCTCGTTATAATCTGGCGACAGCACGGTGGCGAACAGCCGGCAGGTGCCGTCGCGCACCTCCCTTAGGAACCGCGCCTCCGCAGCGTCGCCCGCCCAGTCGGCGACGACCCGGACGCGCCGTCCGTTCGCGAGCGTGAAGCCGGCGACATCGATCGCATTGGCGCTCGCATGCTCGCTCCACGCGCCCTCGTCGCGGCCGTAGAGGCGGCGGCAGCTATAGCTGCCGAAATGGTCGATTGCCGCGACGCTCGCGCCGAGATGGCGGCGCGCGGCTGGCTGGACGACATGCCATTCCCACAGAGCGAGCGCGGCGGCGACAGGGCAGCTCGTGCCGAGATCGGCCGGCCGCCAGGCGATCCGCCGCGATCCGCCGTTGGTGAAGCGCACGGCATCGGCATAGCCGCATTGCGGCCCGTCGCGGCGCGGCGGCAAGGCGGTGAAGGCGATTCCGGCCCGCTCCATCAGCACCTGGCAGCGCGGCGCGTCGTCGCTCAACGCGGCGAGCTTGCGGCCGGTGAACATGCCGATCGGCCGGCCGAGATCGAGCTCCGTCCAGGGCAGATCCTCGGGATGGGCGCGGCCGTAAGCGTAAAGCAGCAGGCCGCCGACGGCGAGCAAAGCCATAACGACAAGCCAGACGATGATCCGCCGCGCCCGTTGCATCAGCGCCGCCGCGCGGTCTCCAGCGGTTCCGAGGTCACCGGATAGCCGATCCCCATCGGGATGCAGACGTGGGGGGCGCCGTCGCGCTGCTCGACCCAGGGGGTGATCGTCTCGACCGGATGGCGCGCCGCATCCGCCCGCGCCTCTTCGATCGAGCCGAAGCGCGCCAGCCGCTCCAGGTTGCGCCGGGTCGGGAAGATGGCGTGGGCACGGCCGGCCTCGATCTCGGCGATGATGTCGGCCGCGCTGGCCCAGAGCGAACGCACCGCTTCCGCCTCGGCCAGCTCCGCCTCGGCCGCATCGGCCTCCGCCTCGGCGATGAAGAACAGCGTTTCGAACCGCCGCGTCTCGCGGAAATTGGGCAGCCAGCGCGCGAACGGCGTCAGTTGGGCCAGATCGAGCGCCAAGCCCCGCCCCACCAGCGCCTCGGGCAACCCCGCCCCGCCGGCCAGCGCCGCCCGCACCATCCCGGCATCCTCGTCCGACGCGACCGGCGTCACCGCCGGCAGAATGCCGGTCTCCTCGATCGTCTCCCGGATCGCCGCGATTCGCGCCGCCGCGTCCGGGAAGCCCGGATGGGCCGCCGCGGCCGCCTCGTCCTCGGGATCGATCCGCCCGCCCGGAAACACCAATGCGCCCGCCGCGAAGGCCATGTTCGCATGCCGCTCGGTCATCAGGATTTCGGGCGGCCCCTCCGCCCGATCGCGCATGAGCACCAAAGTCGCGGCGGGAATGGCCGGGGGCAAGGGTTGGGAATCGTCGATTTCGCCCTCCCGTTGGGAAGCGACGAACAAGCAGGGGATTCGTGCCATTGCAACAGGCAGCGGCCGTCGCTATCTGGGCGCTCCCAAGGCGCGGGGCTGTAGCTCAGATGGGAGAGCGCTGCAATCGCACTGCAGAGGTCAGGGGTTCGATTCCCCTCAGCTCCACCAGCCTTAATCATTGGAATCGCGCGCAATTACTGATCAGGCCGCTTGCGGCCGCTCTCCGCGTGTATCGCAACTGTATCGCACATGCGCCTGCGTATGCTGGGCGAGCTGCTCGAAGAACGCATCGACGCCCGCGATCGCATCCAGCAAATAGCTCGGAGAGAGATGCTCATAGTTCCTCGACGTGGTCCCCTGCGGACGGTGCCCAGCGAGCATTTCGCGCTGCTCCTTCGGAACCCCGTAGCGCGCAAGCCAGGTCAACATAGTGTGGCGCAGCGTCTTGGGTGACGCCCCCCGGACGCCCGCATTGCCGCACGCCGCGTTCCAGCTTTTTCGGATTGACGCTGTCCGGCGCTCGGAATGCGTGGGTCCGCCGGGCACTCGATGCTTCTCGGCGATCGGCACACGGTATTTGACGATTTGACCCTCCACGCCCTCAAGCCAGGGGCGAACGAACCTGGCAATCGGCACGATGGGACGCCGCTTGCGCGTGTGGACCTTGCCGGGCTGGTTCGGATTGATGAGGTTGTTCTCAAGATCGATGTTGGCGTCGGTAAGTTCGAGCACCGCCTGCGGACGTCCCGCAATACCGAGCTCGATGACGATGAAACGAATGAGGTGCTCGCGCTCGGGCTTGCCAGCGCATTCATCGAGGATGCGCCCAATCTCCTCCAACGACAGCACCCGATCCCGAGGCGGCGCCTTCTGGTGCGGTGGGACATCCATGATGAACGGCGGGTGGTCGATCCGCTGATTCTTCCACGCCCAATTCAGCGAGCCGCGCAACGCAGCCAAGTCCCGGCTGATCGTGTGCCCTCCGGCGCCCGCTGTGGTTCGCCATGCACGAAACGTCGCCTGCAGCTCCGGTGAGAGATCCGAGACGAATGGTCCGTCGACCAACCGTCCCGCGCGACGCTGCATGACGAAGAATGTCAGCCAGTGCTGCGCAGAGCATGCATAGCGCGCCGGATCGGCCAGATTGGCTACATGATGGGTGAGCCAGTCGGCCATGAGAACCTCGACCAGTGCTTGGGCGGCAGGCTGACTCTTGGGAGCGGTAGCAGCGAGGTGATACGCCGCAAGAGCGTCTAATGCCTGCTGCGGCGGAGTGTTTCGGTCACCGCCGTCGACAGCAAGCGACTTCCTCCGCGTGACAGATCGACCGTTGACCTGCTCGATCCAGCAGATGTGCCAGCTACCAACGCCGGGCCGCTGCCAAAGCCAGTGATCGGCAAGTCGTTGTCGTTGCTGCTGGCGGCGGCGCATGCTTTTCTCAATTCCTTGGCTTCCAACCGAATGATGGCTTCATAAATTTCGTCGGTGAATAGGAGCTCGGTTTGCTCGGTGTCCAAATGAAGCCGCCGCCCGGTCCGCATCGCGCTACGAAGCTTTCCGACAAGGGCGAAGACGGGATGAGAAAGATCTGGCTTCATGGTGTGTAGTGAATACCACGCCCAACGTTTCCTGTCGAGCGATTTCTGCTAGAGACGGAAAATGAGCCGCTCGAAAGATGAAGCCTATCCGAACGCCGACAGTCGCGCGGCAAGGATGTTATCGGAAGGATTGCAGAGGCTGGCCTCGGAGCACGGCAAGAGCCTGCGTCGAGTTGCTCAGGAGCTCGGCTTCAAGCAGGCGACCGTGCTAAGCCATATGGCGACCGGAAGGATGCCAATCCCGATCGATCGGGCCATCGAACTCGCCGAGGCGGTCTTATTGCCCGTGCGTGAATTTGCGCTCGCTGTTCTCGAGCAGCGCCATCCGACCGTGCATTGGCGGCTCGTCGCGGCGGCGGATCCGGTGCTCGCCGACCTGGAAACATATGCTGGTCAACCGATCGATATGCTGCCCCCGGATCAACTGCGCGTAATCCGGGAGGCGGCCGCGGATCCCAATGCCCCCCGCCGGTGGATGACCCTGCTCGAAACACCGGTTATGGAGCTGGTTCGCGAGCTTCGACCCGAAGTTGCCGTCCATGGTCTGAGCGGCGCCGATCGAGATCGCCTAATGCTTGCACTCTCGGAGGGCAGTGCCGTCCCTGATTACCGCAAGCGCGGGCCCTCGCCGCCGCCTCGTTCTAGCAAAGTCTCGACCCCCTAGCGCGTAGGCGCGCGCATAATGCGCGTGATCACACACGCATGCGTCGCGACTTAAAACTTACTACTAATAACATTATACCTATCTCCCCGAGTCTGATTCCCAAGAGCAAGTGATTCTCTCACTTCGTTCGAGAATCGAAGACGCTGTGTTGCTGACGCAACACACCGCCTTCAAGCGCTCGCTAAGCTCGCGCTAGGTCGTCGATTAGCAATACCGCCGGCGTGTAAGGCTGGCGAGAAGCCCAGTTCGAAGCCATTGCCGGCCCGGCGCTTCCACGCAGCCGCCGACCGCGCCGGGGTCATAGAATTATCGCCGCCACTCCCCATCTCGCCCGGACCCACGGCCGAATATGCCCCGTAATCGCCCGGAGAGGTGGGCTACAGCGCCGAAACGAGTCGGCCGGTCCCCATGTAGCTCACGCTTGCTAAATCGCGCTCAGCAAGGCTTAGCGTGGCGAATGGCACACGATTAAGTGCGATGGTTGCGGGGTGCAGAAAAGCCACTGCGAAGCCACCCGACACCCGACGCGAACTCGATCATGGTCATCTGAGTAACAGCAGCAACGAGGTTATCATGCATCTGTTTGAAGTGATCGCGACCAACGGTGAGATCCTGTCCGTTTTCGGTAAGAATTTCGATGAAGCCGCCGCCTTGTTCACGGCGTGGCATGGGGCCAACCACGGTGCGCCACTGCCGGATTTCGAGGTCCGGCAACGTAACCCTCGCTGGCCAGGCCTCAACACCCAACACCTCATCGAAGCGCTTGCTCGCAATGTGTCCGGCGTCGGGCGCCACGATCCAGCTAACGGCTGGGTAATCCACCCGCCATTCAATCAGCAGGAGGGATGAGCATGCATGTCCTCAGTTTCTTTCGCGACGACGATGATTACCAAGTCGCGATCTTCTCTGAATCCGAGTGGCGCGCCGCAGAGATCTGGGAAGCCATTGGCGAGAGGTTCTGGCTGATGCCGCCAGGATGGCTGGGATCTGAACTCGACACCTGGATGGTGCTCGGCCGTGTCCGCCATGAACGGGAAGCCTGTTCGCATTGCGTTGAGGGGGTTGGTGTCTACAGCCCTCGCAGTGGGTGGAAGATACTACCTATACCTTACGAGGCGATCGGCATTAGTCCCCCAGCTTCAGCCGGATGATCTCGATCTCATGGGGAGGGGACGCCCCAAGAAATCCGTCGATGTCGCGCCTAATGGGTTGGTCATTGGGCATCACGCCTGATGGCCCCTCCCCGTGCCAATAACTGTGACTTAAGTTGCGTCGTGAGAAAATTTTTTGATCGACAGCAGATTTCTCCGATACTCCGAGAAACCGCCCGAGGCGCTTCAGGAATTGGCAGATCTCCGCGTTTTATTGCGGTGTCGAGTGAACTCGAAGCACACCCCCGTTGGGGTTCGCGGCAGTTGCGGTCCGCAACCTGCCACCCAAGCCCGACCGCGTCGCCAGCGCGCGTTCACACGAATTCTGCTATAGTTCCACTATGCTAGATCGATCCAATAGTGCGCTTCCTCGAAGGCACCTCACGGCTGCCCAACGGGACCAGATCGTGCTCCGCTACGAACGTGGGGAAGCGTTCGGTTCGCAGCTCGCGAAGACCTTCGGCGTGCATCGCAACACGGTCTATGCGCTATTGAAGCGCCGCGGCGCCGTTCGAGGAAGCCGGGTCGACGAGGTTATGGCGCCGATCATCGCCGAGTTCGACGAGCGAAGGCAACATGCTCTGCGGGCGCGCCACGTCCAGGATAGGCTTTGGATCGAGCAGGCCAACGAGATGATGCGACCGATTCAAGAGTTCATGCGGGCGTTGCAGCGCGCCGACCGCGAGGGAACATTGGGACATTTTGACTGCGACCTATGGGCTGAGGGCGGCAGCGGACCTGCGCTGATCCCCGACGAAACTGGTAGCGATCCGCTACCTTAGCATGAGGTCGCGGCACCCCTGATGCGCTCCTGCTCCTCACGGCGTGCGGGTCGAGCTCAGCCCAAGACCGCGGCGGCAGTGCATCTACCGTGACTCGCGGAAACCTTCTCGCTGCACACGGCGGATACGCACGCAATGGGCGGTCGGCCATCGCGGCTGATGTCTCAGGGGCCGCAAGGAACGCCCGTTCTGCTGTGACGTTGGGCGGCTATGGAAAAGGTTATGACGAGCCGAGCAACGTCAGCGCTGAAGGCGGCCGTGATCGTGAATGGGCCGGACGGCGTTGTCGTGGATCTCACCCCGGAAGCCGCTGAAGAAACTGGCGATCGGTTGATCGAGACGGCGAAGGCGAACGGCCAAGTTCGCAAGCGGCCGCAGGTCTGACATGGACGACAAAAAGACGGATCGCGGCAAGCGGGCCACTTTCGACCGGAAGACCGGCGAGGTGTCGGGAAGCGGCGCGGGGATTGGGAATCCCGACGACACGGCCGAGGATTACGACACCGATCACCGCGTGAAAATGCCGACCGAGAAGCCTTCGGGGGCCAAGGATGACGTGTCGCCTGGTGGGGCCAATTAGGCCGACCGTGCCAGCCAATCGCACTAAGGTTGAAGCCGCGCTCGCCCGCGAAGCCGCGAAGTTCGACGGCCGGCACCGCGGCGTCCATCGTTTTATGCCAATTTGGGAAGCCGATGAGCGGCCGGGCTGCAATTGGACAACCACCTTCCGAGTCACAGGCAGCGGCCTGGAACTGAACGAGATGGGGGAGGCACTTGAGCGGGTTCAGGCGGAGTTTCCGCTGGTGAAGTTCGACTAACTGCCCGCAGCGTCCAAGTTGTCACTTGGCTTGCGCGCTGGCCTCAAGCGCATCCGCCTCCGCTTCATATTGGTTTGCCAGCCTTCGCAGAGGGGCGCCGCCGTCACGGGAGCGGCCCTTCGCGAGTTCACGGCACCTTCCAGCCTTATGACGCAATATGGCGACGACAGCGGTCATGGGGTCAAAACCCGCCGCTAGCTCGTTCACTCTCGATCACCATGATCGTGAGGAGCAGCCCATCTGTATGACGATTTGGCAAAGTCTCTTGGCGACTTCGTTTCGGAGACGATTTAATCGGCTGTCTTAGCGCTCGGACATACGGCGCGGTTTCCATATCGTAGCACCGGAGCGCTAGTGAGGCCGAGAAAGATGGAAGTCTTAGGATCGCCCCGAGTTCTCAATCCGGGTGCCGCCGATCAGGCGGGTGATCAGGCGCTTTGCCCATCCACCGGCGGTGAGGAGACCGACGTCTGAAATGCGCCCTTTGCGGACATTAGTCGTTCGACAGTTATGCGTCGAAAGCGGGAATTCGATGGTATCCCGGCATGCTTACCCTGCCGGCACCGGCCTACGGGCTGTCGGAATCGTCCGTCAGCTCGATGATGCCCCACACGATCAGGCCAAGGCCGATCGCGGCGAGAATCCAGGCGGTGGTGCCGACGAGCTCGTTCGAGCCCTGGGTTTCGGCGCCGGCGCGGACCGCAGGAGCGCTGTCGATGCTCAGCGGCGCGGCCGATTGGGCAACCGCCGCGCTGCTGGCGGTGATCATGGAAAGAGCGGCAAGTGCCGCAAGCTTTGTCGAATGCATTCTTCTGCTCCCTGGTCGATCTCAGTTTCACCGTTGGGCCCCGGCGGCGGGCGGGGGATCGCCGGGGCCTCGGTGACATGACGCCGCGGTCGCAAGGAACCCGCACTTGATCGTTCTGCCATGGACAGGCGGGTGCCCGCTCTCTAGGGAGCCTCGCTTCTCTTCCGATGGTCAGCGTAGCGATGACGGACAGCGGCCTCGAGGCCGTGTTTCTGAATAACCGGGCGGCCTTGCTGCGTTTCCTGCGGGCGCGCGGCGCGGGCGACGGCGCCGACGACCTTCTGCAGGAGATATGGATCAAGGCCGCGACGGGGGTGACCGCGCCCATCGCCGATCCAGTCGCTTACCTCTATCGCGCCGCCAACAATCTGATGCTCGACAGGCGACGGGCCGAGCTGCGCGGGGCTCGGCGTGACCAGCACTGGCACGAGCTTGGGCCGGGAGATGGCGTCGTGGCGGACGCGCCGTCGGGCGAGCGCGTGCTGATCGCGCGCGAGCAGCTCGCCGCCGCCGAGGCCGAACTCAAGGCGCTCGGAGAACGAACGGATTTCGTTTTTCGCCGCTACAGAATCGAGGGCGTCAGCCAGCGCGCCATCGCGGACGAGCTGGGGATCAGTCTCAGCGCCGTCGAGAAGCATCTGCAGAAAGCCTATCGCACCTTGCTCGATCTCCGGAGGCGGTTCGATGCGGGTTAGGCCGACGGGCGTCGTCATGTCTTGCAGGGGATCATGATGACGGACAGGAGGATCGAGATCGAGGCGGCGGCCATAAGCTGGGTCGTGCGGCTGCGCCGTGCGGACGCCGGCGACTGGGAGGCCTTCACCGCCTGGCTGGAGGCCGATCCGGCCCATGCCGCCGCCTATGAAGAGGCGGCGTTGGTCGATGCTGACCTCGACGCGCTCGGGCCGCCCCAGCCGCTGTCCCAACCGGAAGCGCCGAGCCGTTCCGCCTGGACGCGGCGGGCCTTCGTCGGCTGGGGCGCCGCTGCGGCCGCAGTAGCGGCGCTGGTCGGCTATTCCACCCTCCCGGGCGGTGGCGATCTCTATGCGATCGAAACGCGCGCCGGGGAACGGCGCAGCGTGGCGCTGGCCGATGGCGGCCGGATCGATCTCAACGGCGGCACCCGCATCCAGCTCGATCGCGACAATGTCCGCTTCGCAAGGCTTGAGCAGGGTGAGGCGTTGTTCACCATCGTCCACGACGCGGCCCGACCGTTCGAGGTCCAGGCTGGCGGCGCGACGATGCGCGACCTCGGCACGGTCTTCAACGTCGTCGCCGGCGCGCGAAGGGTCGAGGTCGGCGTGGCGGAGGGCGCAGTCCTGTTCGACCCATCGGGGGCGGCAGTTAATCTCACGCCCGGCATGACGCTGCGCCGCGAGGGCGAGGGGCGGCCGCTTGTTTCGCGGGTCGAGACCGATGCCGTGGGCGGCTGGCGGGCGGGGAGGTTGAGCTACCGTTCTGCCACAATGGACGAGGTCGCTGCGGATCTGGCGCGCAATCTCGGCGTGCGGGTAACGGCGAGCCCTGCAGTGGCGGGGCAGGTTTTCACGGGGGTGATCATCTTGGATTCGAACGCGGAGACGGCGCTGCGTCGGGCCGCTTCGGTGCTGGGGGTCAGCGCCAGCCGATCGGGGGACGGCTGGATACTGACGGCGGGGAGTCGTGAAACGCCTTAGCAGAGCCATAATCTTCGGCCTTTCCCTGTCCGTGGCGACGGTTGCCCAGGCATCCGACCGACGGGTCGTCGATTTGCCCGGCGGCCGGCTTGGCGATGCGATCGTCGCGCTCGGACGGCAGGCGGGGGTCAGCATCGGCGTCTCCGATCCGGCGCTGGCGGCACGTCGCGTGCCCCCGGTGCGTGGGCGGCTGACCGTCGCGGCGGCGCTGGCGCGGATGTTGCGAGATACCGACGCGCGCCCGGTCGCGGTCGATGCGCGAACCTTTCGCATCGTCCGCCGGCCGCCGCCGCGCCTGCCGACCAGAATTGCGTCACGACACCCGCCGCTCCGCCTCGCCGGGCCGCCGCCGGCGCCGACCGAGCAGGAGGCGATCATCGTCACCGGCTCGCGCCGGCCTGTCCGTCTCGCCTCCTATCCGGGCGGAGTCGAGATTCTCGACGGCGGCGATCCCGCGTTTGCCGACGGTCCGCGCGGTTCCGGGGCTTTGGTCTCCCGCTTGCCCGGTTTGTCCTCGACTCATCTCGGCTCCGGGCGCGACAAATTGTTCATCCGCGGCATCGCGGATTCAAGCTTCAGCGGCCCCACCCAGGCCACTGCAGGCCAGTATCTCGGCGAAACCAGGCTCAATTATAATGCCCCCGATCCAAACCTGTGGCTCTACGACATCGACCGGATCGAGGTGTTGGAAGGTCCGCAGGGCACGCTCTATGGCGCCGGGTCGCTCGGCGGTGTGATCCGGATGATTCCGAACCGGCCGGACCCGCGCCGGCTCGAAGCCTCGGCCGCGCTCGGCGCGACCGCGACCCAGCATGGCGATCCCGGCGCCGATTTCGCGGCGATGCTGAACCTCCCATTCGCCAATGATCGGCTCGGCCTCCGGCTCGTCGCTTATGGCGCCACCGAAGGCGGCTATATCGACGATGTTCGGCGTGGCCTCGACGACGTCAACCGGGTCCGCACGCTAGGCGGGCGTGCCGCGCTGCGGCTGGAGACCGAGACCGGCTGGACGGCGGACCTCGGCGCGACGGCGCAGCGCATCCGCGGCGAGGATGCCCAGTTTGCCGATCGCGACGCGCCGCCGCTGACCCGCGAAAGCGCCGTCGCCCAGCCCTTCAGCAGCGATTATCTCCTCCTCGATCTGGTGGTCGCGCGCGATTGGGGCGGGACCCGCTTGGTTAGCGCCTTCGGTTTCGTCCGCCACCGCCTCGACGAGATTTTCGACACGACGATCGGGAACATGCCTCCGGCGCTGTTCGCGCAGGAAATCAACGTGACTCTGCTCTCCTGGGAAAGCCGCCTGTCCGGCGATACGGGCCGCTTCTCCTGGGTCGTCGGGACCAGCCTGATCAGCAATCGCAGCGAACAAAGGCGGCTGTCAGGGCCGGTCACCCAGCCGGTCCCGACCGGCATAGCGACCAGCGCTTTTGCAAGCGCCACGCCCTACGCCACGCGCGTCATCGAGCTCATGCCCGCCGCGACGCAGCCCTCGCTAACCCGCTTCGCGCTGCCGCGCACGGGCGTGCGCAACGCGATCGGCGAAGGCGCCCTGTTCGGTGAGGCGAGTTTGCTTCTCGCGCCGGATCTCACCCTGACGGGCGGCGCGCGGCTCAGCTATTCGCGACTCTCCGGCGCTGCGCTCGACGTCCCCTCCATGGTGGTGCAACCGACGTTTGGCGCACGCGCCAATCGCGGCGAGACGGCCTTCCTGCCGTCCGTCGCCTTGGCCTGGAATGCACGGTCGGATCTTTTGCTCTACGCCCGCTATCAGGAGGGCTTTCGGCCGGGCGGGCTCGCGGTGTCGGACCTTTTCATCCAGCGCTTCCGCAATGACCATCTTTCCTCGCTCGAAACGGGCTTGCGTTATGGGCGTCCGGGCGCGGGGCCCTGGGACATCTCGCTTGCCGGCGTCTATACGCGCTGGACCGACATCCAGGCCGACACGATCAGCATGTCCGGCATCCCGACCACCGCGAATATCGGCGACGGACGCATTTTCACGCTGGAGGCACGGCTCGGTTGGGCGCCGCTCCCCGGCCTCCGCTTCGAGGCAGCCGCGATCGCCAATGACAGCCGGGTCACCAATCCCGTTCCCGGCATCGATATCGTCTCCGGCTTTCCGCTGCCGAACGTCGCCGATTTCAGCGCGCGGCTCGCGGCGGACTATCACGCGACGCTCGCCTCCGGCATCGGGCTGAGATTGAACGGCACGGCCCGCTATGTCGGGAGCTCAGTGCTGGGCGTGGGCCCGATTCTCGGCAACCCGCAGGGCGACTTGTTCGAGGTCGGTCTCGGCGCCCGGTTGGAGCGCGGCCCGCACGTGATCAGCCTCACCGTCACCAATCTGCTCGATGAAGCGGGCAACCGCTTTGCCATGGGCTCGCCTTTCACCCTGATCGAAAATCCGCAGGTAACGCCGCTGAGACCGCGCTCGTTGCGCCTCGGCTGGCAGATCGCCTTTTAAGAAAAATTCCGCGGCCTCGGTGCGGGTCCCGTGGAGCCGCGTCGTCCTTACCGACATGAAGCCGCCGGCCCGTTCGGGGTCCGCGCGGCATTGTGAAAAGAAGGATCCGCGATGCGTCGCCTGTTTGCCTGTACTTGCTTGACTCCGTTCGTCCTCGCGGCCGCCAGCCAGGCTCATGCCGAGCGCAAAGTCGAGACCGCGATCACAACTCCGCTCGCCACTGCGACCGCGAACAACGGCGCACCGGACGACATCAACGTGACCAGCGCCGGCACGATCACGCTCACCGGCGGCACCGCGATCACGATCGACAGCAACAACAATGTCACCAATGCCGGCGCACTCGCCATCCAGGGCGCGAACAACGCGATCGGCATCCTGGCGCAGCCCGGCCGCGCCGGGAATATTGCCAACAGCGGCAATATCACGATCGACGAGAATTACACCGCGACCGACGCCGACAGTGACGGCGACCTCGACGGGCCGTTCGCGCAAGGGTCGGGCCGGTTCGGCATCCGCATCGCGCCCGGCGGCACGTTCACCGGCGCCGTCACCAACACGGGCAAGATCACCATCGAGGGCAATGACAGCGCCGGTCTCGCGATCGACAGCCAGCTGGCCGGGTCACTGAACAGCTCTGGCACGATCAACGTCACCGGTGACCGCTCGGTGGGTGTGCGGGCCGGCGACGTTGCCGGAAATGTCCGCATCGCCGGCATCACCGGCGTAGTTGGCGCGAACGCGGTCGGCGTCGCGCTGGATGGCGACATCGGCGGCGCCCTCGTGATCCAGGGCGCGGTGGCCAGCACCGGCTATCGCTCGACCACGGCGCCGGCGGATGTCAGCAAGCTCGATGCCGACGATCTGCTGCAGGGCGGCGTCGCGGTGCGGATCGCGGGCGATGTCGCTGGCGGCATCCGCTTCGCCGTTCCACCCGCCGACGGCAGCACCACCGACGACGATGAAGATGACGACGGCATCAAGGATGCCGAGGAAGGGTCGGCCAGTATCGCTTCCTTCGGCGCGGCGCCGGCGGTGGCGATCGGCTCGGTGACGCAGGCGATGACCGTGGGCGCTGCGGCGGGCGATCCGAACGGGCATGGGCTGGTGATCGACGGCTCGATCGCCGGTTCCGGCATCTATGCCGGGGTCGATGGCCGCGGCCTCGTCATCGGCGGGCTCGGCGGCAACGTCTCCATCGCCGGCGGCATGACGGTGAACGGCAACATCGCGGCCACGTCCAACGGCGGCAGCGCGACCGCGATACAGGTCGGCAGCGGCGCCAGCGTGCCCGAAATCCGGGTGACGGGCACGATCCGCGGCAGAGGAGGTCCCGACGCCGCCGATGCCGTGCGCGCAATCCAGATCGAACAGGGCGCAACCGTCGCCACGATCCGCAACAGCGGCTCGATCGAGGCGGTGGGGGGCAAAGACGCGGATATCGGCGCGATCGTCGATCGCTCGGGCGGCGTCTCACTGGTCGAGAATAGCGGTCGCATCTCCGCATCGGGCGGCACCAGCGCGGCGAGCCGCAATATCGCCATCGATCTGGGCGCCAACAATGGTGGCACGACGATCCGTCAATTCCGCGCCAGCGAAACCGCGGCACTGCCGCGGCTGGAGGGCGAGATATTGCTTGGCGGCGGCGACGATCTGATCGATGTCGCCGCCGGCGCGGTGGTCGGCACGGCCCGTTTGGGCGCCGGCGCCGATCGCCTGTCGTTGAGCGGCAGCGCGACCTTCGCCGGCCGAGCCGAGTTCGGCGCGGGCGCGGACCGGCTGGTCCTAGCCGGGACGTCTTCGTTCGAAGGCGCCGCCGATTTCGGCGGCGGCGCGGACGTCCTGGAAATCGGCGCCACCGCTTCGTTCAACGCCGCGATGACCAACAGCGCCGACCTGGCCGTCACCGTCAACGGCGGCACGTTCCGCGCCGCCCAGCTCGGCGAGGTCGATCTCGCCTCGCTCAGCCTCGGCGCGGGCAGTCGGCTCGGCGTCGACATCGATGCCGCCGCGGGCACCCGCACGTTCTACGACGTCGCCGGTGCGGCCTCGGTCGGGGCCGGGGTCACGCTCGATGTCCGGCTCGCCAATGTCAGCCTGTCGGAGGGCCGCTTCACCTTCCTGCGCGCCGGCACACTGACCGGCGGCACCGGCGTGACGTTGGACGACGATAGCCTGCCGATCCTGTTTCGCGGCACCGTCGAGTCCAGCGCGACGGGCAGCAGCCTCGACATCGTCATCGGCCGCCGCACGGCCGCCGATCTCGGGCTGAACCGGGCCACAGCCAGCGCCTATGACGCGATCTTCGCAGCGCTCGACAATGACGCGGACATCGCCGACACCTTCCTGGCTTTGCGCGACCGCGCGGCGCTGCGCGCGCAGATGGCGCAGATGCTTCCCGACCATGCCGGCGGCGTATTCGAAACGGTGACCCTCGGCTCGCGCGCCACCGCTCGCTTCCTCGCCGATCCCAATCCGCGCATCGCCGACATGGGCGGCTGGGGCTTCTGGCTGCAGCAAGTCGGCTGGGGCACCTCCAAGGACCTTGGCGATACGGCCGCCTATGACGTGACCGGATGGGGCGCGTCCGGCGGCGCCGAGGCCGAGGTCGGCGCCGGCCGTCTGGGCTTCTCGCTCGCCTATCTCAACGGCCGTGACGCCGACGGCGACAACGACAATCAGGTCCGCGCCGGGCAGTTCGAGCTGGCCGGCTACTGGCGGCTGCGCACCGGGCCGTTCGGCGCGTTCGTGCGGGCCTCCGCGGCCCAGATCAGTTTCGACGGCACCCGCAGTTTCGAGGGCATCGGCGATGATGGCGAGACCATCTCGCGCACCGCGGAGGGGCAGTGGAACGGTCAGCTCTATTCCGCCGCGGCCGGCGTCTCATACGAGATCAACCTCGGCCGGCTGACGCTGCGTCCGGCCGCGAGCCTCGATTATTACCGGCTTAGCGGAGGGCGGTTATGCCGAAACGGGCGGCGGGGAAGGTTTCAACCTGATCGTCGAAGATCGCGACAGTGACGAGTTCGCCGCCAGCGCCACGGTCGCCGCCGGCCTCAACTTCGGGAGCACGGCGCCTGGGGCGATCTGGCTGCGCACCGAGATCGAAGGCGGCCGGCGGCAGATCATTGGCGGCGCGCTTGGAGCGACCGTGGCGCGATTCGGCGAGGGCGATCCGTTCACCATCGAACCGGCGGCACGCACCGACGGCTGGACGGGTGCGCTGCGCGTGACCGGCGGCGGCGACGGCTTCGTCGCCGGCGGCGAGGTCTTTGCCGAGGAGCAAGGCGACCGCACCTCCATCGCCTTCCGTCTCTCGCTTGGATTCGGCTTCTAGGCGGTCAGCGGAGACGAGTTCGCATGGCTCTGTCAGACCAAATGCACCGCTCGTTAGGAGGCGACGGATATCCCCACCCCCGCAGCCAACGCCAGCCAAGCTTTGATCGTACCTCACCCTCACCGCAGATCGCAACGCATCCGACATGAATTGCGGCAAAATCACGGTTGCCTCGATCACGGCGGGCGACACTTGGCGACGTCATATCCGCCGCCCTCATGACGAGGCCGTTTAGGAGACTTTATTAACGAGCCGTACCGTAATTTTACGGCGCCCGGATCATCACAATGGGGAGTGGGACGTATTCTGCCCCTTAGGCGGCGCATGCCACGCGGCGTGCAGCTAAATTAGCGCTGGCTCATTCCAGTTCAGTGAATTAACGTTCTCTGATCGATTCGCGTACTGCGATCTTGGGGGGACGATGAACAAGCTTTTCATTTTGGCTGGCACCTTCTTGGTCGCCGCAGGTGTTCCCTCGGCCGCAAGCGCGACTGCTGTCTTGGATGGCGGTTTTGAGGCCCAAGGAGCGGCGGAGATCGGTGCCAACCCGGGATACTGCTACGATAACAACGGTCTGGCCGGCCCTCAATGCACCGGTATCGGCGCTCCTTGGATAGTGCAGGGAGGCGGCGGCTTTCAGAACGAGGGCAACACCGCTTGGCCTGGAACTCTTACTCCCGATGGCAGCTTCTACGCCTTCATCCAGAACACGGGTTCGCTCAGCCAGACCTTTGTGTCGAATGCCAGCGGACTATTTACCCTCAACTTCTTGGCTGCCGGTCGGAACAACCCCCTCCCCAACGCCGGGAATGCCCTCTACCAGGTGCTCATCAATAACGTGGTCATCTTCGGTGATTCCACGGTATCAGGTCAACCGTTCACGGCGCGGACGACAGGTTCTTTCCAGTTGGTTTCGGGCCAGAGCTACACGCTGACCTTCCAGGGCCTTTCCAATGGCTATGACAACACAGCCTTCATCGACGCAATATCGTTCGCTGCGGTTGTGCCTGAGCCTAGCACTTGGGCGATGATGCTGCTGGGCTTCGGAGTTGTCGGCGCAGCCATGCGCCGTAGACGCAGAAATCAGACGTCCGACGTTATCTCATTTGCCTGAACGAAAACGAGTCTGCGAAGGACTGCAGGCGCATCCCAATTCCTATTTCGTTCGATATTCCACATTGAAACGTGTCCGAACGGCATTCTAGGAACTGGTCAACTTTGACCTACGCCCGAATGACCTTGCGACGAACGAGCCGACAATCCGACGCATCCGATCCGTCTTCGCCTCAAACAGCAGGTAGAGGATCCAGGCCCAAGCGATAGTAAGGCACATCAAAAACGCGAACTCCGTCAGCCTTGCCGGTGACATAGGCCACCGCGCCCATGGCGAGTTGACGATCGCGCACACGAAGATCAGGAACGGTAAATGCGTCAGGTATAGTGTGTAGGAGATATTCGAGAAGAATCGCGCCGTTCTACGGTAGAGGGGTGCCTTAGCCTGACCATTCTGGCACTTGATCGCGTAGATGAGCGCTGCGGTAAGAACGGCAAGAATTAATTCACTAGCATGAATTGGGAGACCGAACCTTTTCAGCGTTGCAAATATGCCGACGAAAACCAGCGTTCCCGAAAGCACAACGAGTTCCCGCCGACTGCGGCGAAATTCGAGCGGGCAGACGCGCGACGATCGCTCCCAAAACCCATACGAGGAAGAGGAAGGCTGCATAGGCGCCGATGAGCGCCGTGATTGCAATTCCACCGAGTCCAAATGCGGTCCGGCTCGCTACGCTCGCACGGGGCTGGAAGACCAGCAGAAACATCGGGAACATCAGATAGTACCAGAACTCGTTCGAAAGGCTCCACAGAGGAATGTTGGTGCCAGCCGTGGGGATGATAATGCCCTGCAAGAAAAACAGGTTTCCAATGATGACCGGGATATCGAGCGCCCGCATTACATGGTCGACTCGAACATATTCCTGCCCAACGGGAGCCGAGTAGATGCTGCCCACCTGCGCAAGGAAGTTAAAGCCAATGTTGTCGAGTGTCACACCGATGAAGATCGCTGGAATGAGTACGATCCAGAGCCGAACCAACCGCTTGACGAGATAGTCAGTCCACCGCCAACGATCACACGCAATCGCCTTCAGAACGCCGCCGCCCACCAGATAGCCGCTAAGCACGAAGAAGACGATCACCGCCTGATGGCCCATAGTGAGCTGCGCCATGGTCGACTCTGCGAAGGCGCGATCGTTGCCCCCGACGGCAGGAGAGACGCCAGTAAAACTTGGAAGAAATAGCCCGCGGCCATGACCGACGGCAACAACAAGCGCCGCAATTCCTCGCATGGCGTCCAAATGGACTTCCGACCAAGTTACAGATGTTTCTTTGATATTGAGACGTGGCGATTCTCTGGGTGGAGCGGTTGACAGAAGGCCTTCCGGATTCCCTGCCGGACATTTTTTCATGTTACTCGCTGCCCCGTCATCCCGGCCCATTCAACATGTATACAGTCGCTAGAACTCTTCACCCTTACGTCCAAGACGCTACGCCCAACGGGCGACGTAAGTGTTTGCAATATCGGCTGCTGCTGTCAACGCTCGTGTAAGAAAAGATCACTTGCGATTTCAATATTTTAAAAGCGTCCCGCGATGGCGCAATTCTCGCGAGGGGTTCCCCACCACGCCCGGGATAAAGGCGTGTCTCGCACTTTTGCCCGTCCGCGCCTCTAAGCCTATTCGGACGGCGGTCGGGGCTGGTCCCTTTTCTCCAGCCGGCGGGCGAAGCGCATGACTGGCTTTTCGAGCCAGCGGGTCGAAATATGGGCGAGCGCGAAGGTCGCGGCGAAGAGAAGTGGACGCTTCAGGTAGCGTTCGAGCGTGTCGCCGGTGCCAAGCCAAGTCGTTACGAGCGTGCCGTGGATTACATAGAGGGCGTAGGAGATCTCGGCCACATAGGCCATCGGGCGGGAACGCAGGATCCGGCCCGTGAGCCCTCTGGCGCCATGGACGCAGGAGCCGATGACGAGCGCGGCCGCATAGGGTCGCAGATACATGACTGGCCCCATGGTCGGGTGGCTGCAGAGCGCCAGGAAGAGTAGGGCCGCCCAGGGCGGGATCCCGGCGAGCGCGGCTTGCGCGCGGGCGCCGAGCCAGCCGCAAAAGGCAAGCGCTATCGTACCGCCGGCGAGTATCTCGTCGGCGCGGTGCCAAGTGACGATGCTGATCCGCTCGCCCGCGAGGATCCGCGCGCTCGTCACAGCGAAACACAGAAAAGGGACGAGGTACAGGCCGCGCCGCTTCGGGGCGAGGCAGAGCAGGGCCGCGGCCACGTAGAATTGCATCTCTACGCAAAGCGACCAGAGGTGCTCGCCGCCATCCATAAGCTGGACGGGAGGAAGGTTCGACACGAAGAGGAGATTGGCGGCGAGTTCGCGCAGGCTCGCGTCGGTAACGACGAAGAGCGCGATCATCGCGGTCCAGGCGAGCGGCACGATCCTGGCGCCGCGGCGTAACGCGAAGACGCCCAGCGGCATGCCTTCGGCGAGAAAGCGGACGATTAGAAAGCCGGAAATGGCGAAGAACAACGCCATGCCCATCGCGCCCGCCATATCGTTGAGGCGCAGCAGGCTGGGCCCAATCGGCAAGAGATGGCCGGCGAGCACCAGGAGGATGCTGGTCGCTCGCCAGCCGTCCAGTTCCGGCAGTCGCCTGTTTATTACCGACATGGAACCAGACTAAGGGGAAGGGCCTCGCCCTGTCACTCCCGGATGGGGCGCGTCTCGCGCTTTGTGCCGGTTCGGGCCGCTAGGTATGTTCGGCCGGTGGCCGGGCTCGCCGCTTGGGCGGCGAGAACAAGCGGGCGTTGCGCGTGCCGCGCAGGGCGATGAAGATCAAGGCGATCACAACGAGAATGTCATTGATCATGCTAGAACCCGTCCGGATTCATGAAACTTGCAGCGCGCCTGCTGCTGCAAACATATGATCCTGGCTAAGATTCCTTGCGCCGTCACCAATCGCTCCTAAACTGACCGCGACGCCGCTCCAAGCCGGAAAATGCACAAAAATGAGACTGCTATTCGCCTTGGCCGGCCTCCACAAATATGATCGGGGCGCCGAGATCGCCTTCATATCGCTCGCCGACGCGCTTGGCCGGCTCGGCCAGGACGTGACCCTGATGGGCTCCGGCCCGCATCGCCCGGACGCCTCCTACCGCTATGTGTCAGTTCCCGCAGTGGACCGGAAAAGGTTCGAGCGATTTCCTGCTATTCCGCCATTTCGGGTGAATACCGTCTGGGAGGAACTGACCTTCGTGCCCGGAATGGCAATCGCCTATCGGCCTTCCGCCTACGACCTCACGATGACCTGCTCCTATCCCTTCACCAACTGGCTATTACGCCGTTCCCGCCTGGGCGGGCGCCGGCCACCAAGCGTGTTCGTCACGCAGAATGGCGACTGGCCGGCGCGGGTCGATGATGCTGAATATCGCTTCTTCGGCTGCGAAGGCTTGGTCTGTACCAATCCTGACTATTTTGAACTCAACAAGTCTCGCTGGCCCGCGACGCTCATTCCCAACGGCATCGACCTTGCGCGCTTCCATCCCGATCGGGGCGACCGGGCGCGGTTCGGGCTACCGGAAGACCGCCCGGTCGTGTTGATGGTGAGCGCGCTGATCGCATCCAAGCGGGTGCTCGAAGGAATCGAGGCAGTCGCCAGGACCGAGGACATGCACTTGGCGATCGCCGGCGACGGCCCGATGCGCTGCGAGGTGCGCGCTACCGCCGAGCGGTTGCTCGGCAATCGCTTCTCACAATTCACCGTGCCTGCCGCAGAAATGCCGGCCCTTTATCGCTCCGCCGATATCTTTCTTCATCTCTCGCGCGACGAATCCTTCGGCAACGTGTTTGTAGAGGCGCTCGCCTGCGGCCTACCGGTCGTCGCGGATCAGACGCCCCGCGTCTCATGGATCGTGGGCGAGCATGGCTTTCTCGTCGACACGTCGAGTCCCCAAGCCATCGCGATGGGCTTGTGCGAGGCTTTGGCGGAGGGCGAGGCGGGGAAAATCGGCCGCGCCGCACGTGCCGAGCAATTCTCTTGGGACATCGTCTCGCGCAAGTATCTCGATTTCTTCACCGAGGTAGTCGCAGCCGGTCCGCGCCCATGACCTGGGAGGGTCTCGTCTGGAAGACCTGGCGCGCACCGCGGTCCGCGGCCGGCCGGAGACGCGAGCGATGATCCTTGCCTATCTCGCCAGTTGCTATCCGGCCGCGTCTCATACCTTCATCCGGCGCGAAATCGAAGCGCTTCGCCGGCGCGGGTTGGAGATTGCGACGTTCAGCATCCGACTTCCGTCGGCCGCCGAGTTGGTGGGCGATGCCGACCGGCGGGAGCATGACGCAACCACTTATATCCTGCCCGCTGGTCCAGTCGCCGCAATAGGCGCGGCGGTGACAGGGCTGACGCGCGCACCGCTTCGCTTCTTTGCGGCGTTGGGACTGGCGTTACGCCATCGTCCGCCCGGGCTCCGCGCTTTCGCCTATGCCTTCATCTATCTCGTCGAGGCGATGCTGCTTGCGCGCGCCTTGCGGCGCGCCGGTGCGGAGCGGCTCCACGTCCATTTCGCCAACCCCGCGGCCATCGTCGGCATGCTGAGCGCGCGGTATTTGGACCTGCCGTTCAGCCTCACCTTACATGGCATTTCCGAATTCGACTATCCGGCCGGCCTGCTGCTGCGGGAAAAGGTCGAAGCCGCAGACGTCATCATTTGCGCCTCCTGGTTCGTGCGCGCCCAAGCGATGCGCCTTGTGGCACCGTTACAGTGGCGCAAATTCCATGTCGTACGATGCGGGCTGGATCTGTCCGGATTCCCGGCGCCAGTGCGACGCACCCAGCCGTCCGGACCGCGCGAGCTGATTTGCGTCGGGCGCCTCTCGGCCGAGAAGGGGCAAACCGGCCTGCTCGAGGCGATTGCCGCATTGCCGGACCCCGACATCCGCCTGACCTTGCTTGGGGATGGCCCAATGCGCGCGGCCCTGGAGGACAACGTCAAGCGGCTCGGGCTAGCGGCCCGCGTCCTGTTCTTGGGACCGCAAAGTGAGGAAGCGACCAAGGCGGCGATCGCTGACAGCGAGTTGCTCGTCCTTCCGAGTTTCATGGAAGGGCTTCCGGTCGTGCTTATGGAGGCGATGGCGCTGGGGGTTCCGGTGATCGCGCCGCACGTCGCGGGTATTCCGGAGCTGATCGAGGAGGGCGTCGAGGGTCTCTTATTTCGCCCGTCAGACTGGACGGATCTCGCCGACAAGATCCGCCTCGCATTGACCGACGGGGAACGCATTCAGGCGATGATTCCCTGGGCACGCGCGAAGATCGAGCGCGAGTTCGACGTCGAGCAATCGGCATCGACATTGTCGGCCCTGTTCGACCGCGACCCAAAAGAGGATGAGAGTGGCCAGCGTGGACGGCTCAGTGGTGGCGAACCTTGAGGCCGACATAGCCGCTGAGCTTGCCGGCAGCTTCCGCCAGCAGCGCGCCGGCATAGCGAAACTCGGGCGGCCGGCCGCGAGTCATTTGGGTGACGGGCCGGACGGCAGCCCTTGCCAAGCTCGCCAGGCCGTGGACGAACATACGATTGCGCGACTTTCCCGTCCTAACGCAGGTGACGAACGCGCTATTGCCCTGCCAGAAGAAGCGCCGGACCTGATAGGTGAAGGTCGAGCGTTCGGCCGGCAGATCCTCAAACACCACGGCCTTGCGCGAAAAGTGGATTCTGAGGCCCTCGGCGCGGGCGGTGCGATAAAAGACCATGTCCTCGCCCCCGATCTTGCCGAACGCCGGGTCGAAACGCACCGCGTTGATGCGCAGCCAATCCGCCGAGATCAACGAGTTGTTCGTGGAACCAGTGGTGACCTCGGCCCCATCAGCCTCATCGTCAACGCCTAGCAGGCCGAACGGCTGCGCTGAAAGCCAAGTAGGCGAGCCAGGGGCAAACCGTCTTAGCATGGGGCCGGTCACCGAGCTCGCTCCGGTCTGCGCCTGCACGTCCAGGAAGGCGTTCAGCCACTCCGGGTCCGGCTCGCAATCGTCGTCGGTCATAACGAGCCAGTCGGCGGAGGGGAGGGCGGTCGTGAGCGCAAGGTTCCGCGCGATAGAAATGTTCTGAAGACCCGAGACAGCATAGTGGCAGCCACCTTCGAAGCGCGTTCGATAGGCACCGACAATTGTCTCGGCCATCCGCTCCTGGCTGTCATCGACAACCACCAAGCCGACGCGCGCCCGGGTGCGGCACCGCTCAGCGCAAACCAGCAATGCTTCGATGAGGCGGCGCAGCGGTTCATTGCGGCGATAGGTGCAGATGGCCGCGACGATGCGCGGGCGCCGGTCAGTTAGTCCTGATTTTGCCTCGTCCGAGCCAGCTGAATATTCGTGCATCACTTGTGTCGAGCTCCTACCACCCCGTCGCTCCCAAGGAAATTCCATAACTTTCCAGGCCACGACTTGGAACAGCGCGCGCTAGGGAGGGCGGAACATTTCGGTACAATCGACCCACCACGGTCGATGCACGCAAGGCACGACGGTTTCACCCCCGATCAACCGTCCAAGCGGCTGTACACACCGTCCTTTGGTCGGCTCGCTTGGCAGCTCGCCAGCTTCCCTCCAAACTCAACCGATCATTAACCAGGATATGCGACATCGCCCCAGCGCCGGCCACCCGACATGGCTCCGCGCCGGGAAGCGGGGGTCAGCTTGCAACAGGATCTTTCAAGGCGCCGGTTCATTCAGAACCTGTTGCAAACCAGCGCCGGCATCGCCTGCTCACCGCTCCTAATCGGCTGCGGCGGCGGCGGCGCCGCGGAGGTCAGCTCTTCAGCTGCGCCAGACGCGCCGACATCACCCCTGCGGCCGTTGCCAACCGGTCAGACTCTTTGGAATTGCCTGCGTCTCGGCGCCGGAGGCTATGTGACAGGCATCAGCATCGCCCCGGACGGGACAAAGATCTGCCGGACCGACACATTCAACGCCTATATTTGGGATGAGCGCGCGAACGCCTGGCGCGAACTCATGACCCGCATGACGCTGCCGTCGGGAGATGTGCCTCATCCCCGATACTGGGGCGAACAGAGTGGCGGCGGGCGCTCGGACGGGCCAGGATGCTGGGAGGCGATCTGCGCACCGAGCGATACGAACCGCATCTACGCCATCTGGAACGCCTTTTGCTACAAGAGCACCGATCGCGGCCGCAGCTTTACCAAGACCAGCCTGCCGCGCATCTTTGCCCGGGCCAATGACCAGAATTTTGCAGGTGGAGTTGAGCGCCTGATGGGCCCTAAGATGGCCGTCGATCCGGCCAATCCCAATGTTTTATGGTTGTCCGGCGATCAAGGTGACGGGCTCTGGTACAGCATCGACGGCGGTGCCAATTGGCTCCAGCAGAGCCAGGTCCCCGTGCCTCTGGACGGTACCGGTTCGACCAACGGCACAGGTCCTTACATTATCGTGTTCGATCCCACCTCCCCAGTTGTCGATGGTCGAACGCAAGGCATTTACGTCGCAAGCTACGGTCGCGGACTTTACTACTCTCGCGACGCAGGAAGCACGTTCAATCCAATTTCCGGTGGCCCCACGACGTTTCTGCGCATGAGCTGCGACCAGCTTGGCCGCGTTTGGCTCAGCGATTATCGATCGCCGCAGCAATCCATCAGAAAGTTTGAAAACGGCCTGTGGACGGCTCACGGAATTGCGAACATGCGCGTTGTGGATGTGGCCATTAATCCGGCGAATCCGGCGCATATAATTGGCGTATCAAGCACAATGTCCTTCATTCAGTCGAGGGACAATGGGGCTACCTGGCAACATTGGTACGGCCATACCGATCAGTCTCTTTCGCTGGTACATGCCAGCGCTCAGGACATCCCATGGCTTGCCGAGTCCATTAACCGCAGTTCGATCGCAAGCGCGGCCGCGGTCTTCGATCGGACGACCGGACGCTGTTACATCGCGACCGGCGTCGGAGTCTTCTATTTCGATCAATTTCCGGAAACGACCCGCGCCCGCGTCGAGCTCATATCGCAATCAATCGGCATCGAGCAGCTTTGTGTTTGGCGCATCGTCGCGCCGCCGGGCGGCACCCCGGTGACGGTACAATTAGACCGGTCAGCGATGCGCCTCACCGATCCGAATGTCCCGCCGACCCATTATGGTCCCAGTTTAGGCCTCACGGATGGCTTTGACCTTGATTACTCGTTGACCGATACGAGCCACATGGTCGCCTTGTGCGTCAAGGCCGGCAATTTCTCGGGTTTTTCGCGCGACCGGGGAGAAACCTGGACCTATTTCCCGGGCAAGGACCAGATGTCGGCCTCGCCGGGAGGCTCGATCGCAGTCAGCACGCCCATCAACATCGTCCATATCCCGAGCAACAATGGCGTCGCGCGGTTCACCACGGATGGCGGCACCACCTGGCGACCGCTCGCAATCCCGGGGCTTCCACTCGTAGACGGAGATCAGCGCGGCACAGGCTGGGGATGGTCCTGGGTCCACAACCGTAAGATCCTGTGCGCCGACAAAGCGAGCCCGAACGTCTTCTACGCTTACAACTATGGCCCGCAAGACAGGCCCGGATTGGCTGGGCTATGGCGCACGCAGGATGGCGGCATAACCTGGGTGCGGGTGAAAGCGGGATCAATCGGGGAGTGGACGACCTTTCACGCTCAGCTCAACTCCGTCCCGGACCGCGAGGGTCATTTGTTTTTCACTGCCGGTGCTGACCAAGAGCAGCCCTTCTTTCGCTCGACCGATGGCGGCGCGAGCTGGACCGAGGTAGCGGGCTTTCGCAACGTGATCTCCTTTGGCTTCGGCAAGGCGGCGAGCGATCGCGCTTACCCAACCGTCTTCGTCTCGGGCTGGCGCAGCGGCAATTACGGCATCTGGCGCTCCACCGACGACTGCGCATCCTGGGTCAAAATCGGCGACTATCCACTAGACAGCATCGACATGTCGCCGTCGATCGCGGGCGATCCCAACATCTATGGGCGCTGCTATGTCGCGTTCGGCGGCTCCGGCGCTGCCTATTGCGATCTCCTGTAGAACTTCGGCCTAACGCCAATTGGCCTGAAGATCTCTCGGGAACACCGCACCGCTGGGGCTGGCAATCGGTTCACTCTGGCAATAAACCTCCTGGCGCAGAATCCGCTGGGAGATTGTCGTGGGGATACATCGCTTCAAGCACCAGTTCATTTGCTCCAAGAACGATGTTGCCGTTCCTCCCGATTTCAAATCGCTAGCTCTCGGCGACTACAGTTTGCACTACGACAAAAATTTGAGCATGGAAGCCTGTCCGCAGGGTGTCCTGCTCGGTCACGCTTTGGATTGGACGCACCCCTCAAAGTCGAATGCCCATATTCTTGATGATTTACTTGCAGGGTCCTTACAGGACGCCGTGAAGCATACTGACCGGCTGGGTGGTCGCTGGGCGCTGATTTTCCTGAAAGGTGAGCCAACGGTGCTTGCAGACGGCGGAGGCACGCTCTCAATAGTATGGACGAAGGGCCAATTTGGATCTTCTGCCAAGTTGCTTGCCGCATGCGACCCTGAAATCGCGGCCAAACATCGTCCAGAGTTTGATAGCTTTCGGCTCGAAGGCTGGCATTCCGGGCTCGCGTTTTTGGCAACCGATACCGAATTTGAAGGAGTCGACGCCCTACTGCCAAATCACCTTCTCTTCTTTGATAAACCGAAGGTCGAGCGGTTTTATCCGGCGCGTCCTATGCCTCGCTCCAACCTAGCCAAGAGTATTCCCAGGGTTATCGAAATTTTGCAGGGATTGGTGAGGGCTGCGGCGCTGCGATCGCAAATCGTGGTAGGACTTACCTCCGGCTACGATTCCCGCCTTATCGTGGCAGCAGCGGCTTCAGTCCCAGACGCAAAAGGCCGCATATCGTGCGTGACGTTTCAGGATGAACACGCCACCCCGGAAGGGCATTTCGATATTGAACAAGCGGCATGGATCGCGACGACGGCGGGATTTCCGCACCGTGTCGAAATCTCTCCATCCGACGTCAGCGAACGGGCTATGTTTCGAGATTCCGAGGGCATGGTCGCTCCTCGCTTCGAGGAATGGGCGCAAGCCACCGCAAACGTTGAGAATAAGTTATTCATCTCATGTTGGGCGAGCGAAATCGGAAGAGCCTATTTAAAATGGCCAGGCTCTAACAATGCTGACGTTACTGACGTACTTGCCTGCAACAGTTTGAATGAATTACCATCCTTTACTTCTTTGGGTAAGTCATGGCTAGACGAGGCGCGCGACGTTCAAGCAAGATTTGACCTATCAATAACAGACCTAATTTACTGGGAACTTCGGGTTGGAAGATGGAACAGTGCATGTTTCAACATTTTGAGTCTTGGATCATGGTGGATGACGCTTTATACATGCCGAGATCTTTTCGAAACTATGATTTCCATTCCATTTAGGGAGCGCGGCGACCGCGGTTCGAATCTATACTCGTCTCTCATCGACCGTATGTGTCCGGCGCTACTGGCGCGACCATTCAACCCGATGGGAATTAGAGAACGTGCGGGCTATTTTCTTCGCCGCGATCTTCCACACGCGGTCGCTCAATTTCTGATTAGAATCAGAATGTACAATCTTGTCCGTCGCATCAAACGGGCAGTTACCAAATAACATAAACTTCAGTCTCACAGCCAACCCTTCGATCCAGCTTAAGCGCCTCCTCCATTCGCCAGGCAGACTTTCCGTCTTCATGGTAAGTTTGGTTATTGTGCCCGTCTGAGGAGGCGTTAGAGCCAGCTTGGCAGCGGCATTCCAATCACGAGCCGGAGGAGAAATAGAAGAATAGCCGAGCCGGCTACGGTCGCGGTGGCGACAAGATCCTGAACAAAGAAGGAAAACAATGCTCGCCGCTGAGACGGCAGGGTGATGAGGTAGCGGACCAGTTCACCGACCCCGATCGCCAAGATCGCCGCATTCGTGCCGGCCGCCTGGAAGGCGACGGGGAGGGCGAGGGCGAGCCAAAGCAATTTCACGCCGTTTGAGAACGTCGCGGCCTGCGGGCGGCCAAGGCCCATTAAGGCAGATTCCGCTGTCTGCGCTAGGATGCCGAACCACCCTCCGAGCATAAGCATCGAGGCCATTGCGCCCGCCGCACTGTAGCGGGCATCGAACAACACGGCGACCAGCAGGTCCGCCGTGCCCACGAGAAAGCCCACGCCCAGCGCAGAGGCGAGAAGAAACCGCAGGCGATGTGGGGCAAGCTCCCTGCGCAGCGCCGTAATGTCTTGCTGACGCGATGCGACATAGGGAAACAATATGCTGTTGCTTAGTCGTGCAAACACACTGCCGACGATGTCGATGATTGTGCGGGCGATCGAGTAGATGCCGAGCGTCTGAAGAGTCATCACCGAGGGCAGAAAAATCCGGTCGAAATTGGTCGTGACGAAGAAGACTGACGACGAGGCGGTGACCCATTTTCCGAAGCGAAACATTTCTGCGAAGGCGGCCCTGTCGAGTTTGGGTGCGTGGCGCAGTTCCGGCATCAGCGCGTAGCTGCCGGCGGCGGTGACCAAGCTGCCAACGATCAGTCCGAAAACCAGCGCCCAGATCGTCGGGAACATATAGGCAATGCCGATTTGAAAGACCGAATAGGCAACTGCAGTCAGGATTTCGAAGCCGGCGAGGCGCCGAAAGGCGAGCCGCCGCCTTAGCAGCGGAAGGCTCATCGCAGTGAACCCAGAGATGATCAGGGTCAGCGCGGCGGCGGGAAGCACCGATGAAAGGATCGGTAGGTCGTAAACGAAAGCGATCGGGATCGCGGCAATGGCGCAGATGAGTGAAATTAGCGCACCCCGAATTACTTGTAACGTCCAGGCGGTGTTGTAGAAGTGCGGCTCGTCGCCCTCCGGAGCTCGGATCACGCCTTGCGCGATTCCGATGTCCGAGAGGAGTTCGACACCTGTACGCACCGTGTTCACGACAAGCATGATACCGAAGAGCTCCGGCGTCAGCAGCCGGGTAAGGACCATGCTCGTCGCGAACCTGACAATTTGCGAAATTCCATAGCCGCCGAGCGTCCAAAAGGCGGCGCCCGCCAGCGCCGCGCCGAGCTTCGGACCCTTTTCCGGACGATCCGCGGCCCCAACCGCCGCGTCCGCTGCCGTGATCGGCTCCTGACCCGCAGTTTCGTTCGCCTGCCTTGTCATAGACGAAGAATGGGGTGCGCCGCCGTCACCAATAACCCGCGCCGGCACCGCGCCGCATTAGGCCAGTAGCCTTCAGGAAGACGACTAGATCGAACAAAGTTCCGACCATGGCCACGGGAAGGTAGCGAGGCAGCTGCCTGATCGACTGCCGTCTGGCACGCCTCAGCCGCCGGAGCACGAAGCGCCGCTCGAGGGGGAAATAATTCGTTTTCAGCCGTTCCTTAACGAGCTCGTTAATCCAGTCCGGATTGCCGAGATTGCGCTCCCGGATGTAGTCGCCAAGATCCTCACCCTCGTCGCGCACCTTCCGCAGGTGTCCAAAAAGAAGGATGTTAATTGCCGTGCCTATGGCGAGCCGCACATTGTGCGCGACCACGCCCTTGAATGTCCGGATCGACTCGAACACATGATAGGCCTGCTCGGTAAAGACGATTCGATCGAGTGCTTCGGCATGCGTGAAGCTGGACGTCAGCAGCATGGCCCGCAGAAAGCCGTCTTCACCAGGTAGGCCGATCGGAAGCCAGATTGGCCTGAGGGCCGGATAGCGGACACAATAGAGGGCACCGGCGATCGCAGTCCTAGTTTCGTTCGCAGTCCCTGTACCGGCGCGAATGAGCCATTCGGTGACACTCGCCGGACGCTGAAGTGACAGATCCTTCACCGATTCGTCGATCGCGACGACCGCATTGGGCGTACCGATCAACTGGTTCAAGACGAGCCCCAGCGTGTCCGACTTGGGAATCCGGATGTCGCCATCCAGGAAGATCACGAAATCCGTATCCGGCGGGACGATGTCATGGACGAGCACGTTCCAGGCATTCGACTTGCCAGGGCGAGTGAGTTCATGGACCTCCATTTCGACCCCCATGGCTGCCAAATCGCTGCCCGCGAAGGCTGCGCGCGCCGCATCGGCCGTTCCGTCGGTGCAGCCATTTGCAACCACGATGAGCCGACAGCGATGGGCACCAAACGAGCAGAGCGTTTGCGCCGAAAGGTCAGCGATGAGTGCGCCGATCCTCTCAGCCTCATTGCGGGCCAGAATGCCTATGCAAACGTTTGGCAACCTTGTACTCCCTTGGAGCTGATTATCCTGAGGTCTTCGCAGGCGCAACAAGGCGGACGGTCGTCATCGCCTGTGTGCCATATCTGGAGACGTTTGCGTGAAATGGTTCGTGATACTGCTGTGCGCAGGGTCATTTCTCGCGCTGTTGCCAGTCAATCGCCTTCCTGCCGGCGTTAGCACAAGCCTTTGGACCCTGCTCGGCTTTCTCGCGCTGCAGCAAGGTCCGCTCGGTGCCTATTTCGCGTTAATCTCATGGGCGCACTGGCCAGGCTACGTAAAAGGCTTCGAGGTGGCCGGGCTCGACTTGCTCGCCTTCGGATTTTTGCTGCGCCATTGGTCGGCGAAGCTGCCGATCTTCCCCATCCTCCCGGCGATGGCGGTCTATATCGCCATCGTAATTGGTTGTGCTATGGTTGCGAACGAGCCACAGGCAGGCTTGTTCTACGCTTGGCAGCTGGGCCGCGTATTCCTGATCGGCTATGCCGTCTATCGGGGTGTCGCGAGCGACGAAAGGGCGGGGCCGGCCATCTTCAACGGAACCGCAATCGCGCTACTTGTCATATTGTATGGGGCAATTTGGGACAGCGTCATCGGCGGCAGGTTGCAAACCGGCGGCGCCTTCGGTCATCAGAACATGCTCGGGATGATGACCCATTTCGTGTCGTTGCCCGCCTTGCTGGTGGTCCTCGCCGGCGGTTCGAATGGGTTCATTGCGATGGCGGCCCTGTCCGGTCCGCTCGCGGCTTGGCTCACCGTATCGCGAGCCACGCTCGGGATTGTTGCCATCGGCTACGCGGTGACCTTGGCCCTGTCGCTGCTTCGTCGCTGGACAGGTCGCAAGATGCTCGTCGTGGCGGCAGGGATGATCTGTGTTGCACCGCTTGCGCCAGCAACTATTGGATCGTTCGAGATACGGCTCGCGCGCGATCAGGCCGTCGACCAAACTGGCATCGAGGACGAGCGCGAGGTGTTCGAGCGTGTCGCGGCCCTTATGTTGTCTGAACACCCCTTCGGTATCGGCCCGAACCACTATGTTCGTGCGGCCAATATGGACGGCTATGCCGTGCGGGGGGGGGTGATCCCGACGGAGGGCAGTCGCGGCGCTCATGTCCACAATGTCTACTGGCTGGTCGCTGCGGAGACGGGTTATCTTGGCCTCATCGCCTTCGTGGTTTTGCTGTTGATCCCACTTGTGCAAGCCTTCCGCGTCGGTTGGCGCCATCGCAACGATCGGCTCGGCGATCTTCTGCTGGGACTGGGCATGTCCTTGTTGGCGATTTATGTCCATTCGATGTACGAGTGGCTGCTCGTAACCTTTCAGATGCAATATATGCTGACTACCACCGCCGGGCTGATCGCGGGGCTTGCCTATAGACTGCGCCGTTCGGAAACCTCCAAACAAAGAACCCCGCCGCGCAAGCCACTGTCTCAGGAAAATATCCCGAACGTATCAATTTATAAATGACATTATCCCTAGTCTGATCTCGAGTCACAATCCTGAAACCATTAACGGCGAACTATGACGAAGCAGAAACTCGCATATTTGAGTGGCCCGGTGGATGCAGCGGAAGTCTATAAAAATTGGACTGCTGGCGGTCACACGAGCCTATTCGGCACCAGCTACCTCCAACAGTTTACGATGTGTGCGCTGAGCTCAAAGCAGAAGCGTTGGTCATTACAACTTTGCCCGGAGTTTTTTCAAGGACTCGCCTGGATTGGCTAACTATTGAGAATAGACCGCCGCCCGCCGCGGGAGGAATTCTCTACCACATTTTAATGGTCTGGTGGATGTTGGCGGCAGCGCCGGCACTACTTCGCTTTCGCCCGGCGGCGATTGTAGTCACTGCTAACCAGAATTACTGGTTTATGCTTGGCTACATCAAATTGACTAAGACCGAGATCATACCTTCGGCGCACTGTGTGTTATGGCGACCCTATTCTCGCACGCCTCGACATTGGAAATTTTTGCTCTGGCTCGACGGTGTGTTTCTACGGATCTTTGTCCGTCGGGCGATGGCAGTGTCTCAAGTGGCTGCGGAGCAAATGAAAGAACTTGCTGGTGGCAAAGATCTGGAAGTCGCCGTTCTGACGCCGACTTATAAGCGAGAGCACTTCGCCAATATCGCGTCGCCTCAGGTAGGAGAACGGCCGTTTCGGGTTTTCTTCGGCGGTCGAGCGGAGGCAAACAAGGGGGTTTTTGACCTTGTCGAAATCGCGAACCGCCTCAATGTGGAAAGACCTGGGGAATTTCACTTCGACATTTGCGGCGATGGGAGCGAACTTGACCGGCTTCGCGCGGTGGCATCGCCCAACATGGAAATTCATGGATTTTGCAATCGTGAGAGAATGGGGGCGTTCCTGTCGCTTTCACACATAGTCGTCGTCCCGACTCGAAGCGATTTTGAGGAAGGCCTCCCCAAGGCTTGCGCAGAAGCTGTGTTGGCCGGTCGACCATTTGTGGCATCGCCCGTTTGCCCTTTACTCACATCACTGGCTGACGCCGCCGTTTCTGTCCCCCCTGACAACGCTATGGCCTACCATGACGCAATCGTCCGCCTAGCGGACGACGCCAAGCTGTACGCCGAAAAACGCGAGGCGTGCTCTCACTTGCAAGCCCAGTTTTATGACCCCAAGAGGAGCTATCGCGCCACTCTTCTTCGCCTACTCGCAGATGCAGGCATCGCAACCGGATCACCCTTGGTTCGGGAGTCTTTGGCAGCGCAGACGCCCAGTGAGCAGTCCTGACTGCGAATTCGGCTCGGTGGTAGAAACGATCCGCACCGAAGGCGACTCGCCTCGGGCATTTGCATTTTATTCGTGCCCCGCTTTTGGACGACCTTCCTCCGGGACAGCTCGTGCGGCCTCGTGAATCCTGGAGGCAAACTCCTTTCAAGTGCCTTGCGACAGCTGTATGAATGGGCAGTTGTGCATCTCGACCGTCATGGGATCCATAGGAGGACCCGACGCTGAACGCAGCTCCCCATTTCACGACTGAAGTCGACCCGCGTCGCAGCTTTTGGCAGTCTGTCCGGCGCAATCCTCCTGGCGCACTGGCTCCTGTTCGCCGGCATCGCAGCCGTTGCTCGTGCCGACCCTCATATGGGTGGCCGCCGTAAGCTGGTCGCAGGAGCAGGGGGCGCATGGCCCGATTGTGCTCGCGACGGGCCTGTGGCTGCTGGCGCGCGAATGGAAGGAGGCGAGGAGCCTTGCGGCGCCGGGGTCGCCAGTCGTCACGGCGCTCCTCTTGGTCCCCGCCTTGCTGGTCTTCTGGATATCCATGGTAACCGGGATTATCGAGGTCGCTGGGGTCGCCATGTACGGGTCGCTGATTGCCGTCGGCTACTGCTATTTCGGCGGCACCGCGCTCAAGCGCCTCTGGTTTCCCCTCTTCTATCTCCTGTTTATGTTCCCGCCGCCCGATCAGGTAATCGCGGTCCTAACCCAGCCACTCAAGATGGGCATCTCGCAGTCGGCCGTGCTTTTCCTACACGCATGCGGCTATCCTGTCGGCCAAGCCGGAGTTATGATTTTCATAGCCCAATATCAGTTGTTGGTGGCGGCCGCTTGTGCGGGCCTTAACTCACTGATCAGCCTGTCGGCCATTGGGCTCTTTTATGTCTACGTTCGCCACAACTCCAATTGGCGATACGCGCTGGTTCTGATGCTGGCGATTGTTCCGGCTGCCCTGTTCGCAAACTGGCTTCGGGTCATCATCCTCGTGCTCCTCACCTATCATTTTGGAGAATCGACGGCACAGGGGTTCATGCACAATTTCGCGGGGATCGTGATGTTCGGCCTAGCGCTGGGCGCGGTCGTCCTAGTCGACAGCCTGCTATGGCCACTGAGTAACTTGCTTTCTAAAAGGAAGCCATAGACGGACAACCCATGTCTAACGCGGACTTGGCGGCCTAGTCGGCGCGATTTGCTCTTGGGGGGCGCGTTGCTGGGCGCTGCTGTCGCGGCTCAGGCGATGCGGCCGCGCACGCCGATTGACCTGTTGGGCTCGGCGCAACTGGATCAGATCGTGCCCGACAGGATTGGCGGCTGGCGCTTCCATTCGAGGTCGGGCTTAGTGGTCCCTCCGGCAGACCAGCTCGCCAATGCGCTGTATGCGCAGCTCCTGACCCGCATTTATGTCTCTGACGACCTACCTGCGATCATGCTGCTTATCGCGCAAAGCCCGGCGCAGGATGGGGTGCTCCAGATGCACCGACCGGAATATTGCTATCCGGCCGGAGGCTTTTCCCTTAGCGGGCGCAATCGTCAACTGGTTGAGATGACGAACGGACAGATCGTGCCGACGACCGTGTTCACCGCCAGCAGCCCTGACCGCACCGAGCAACTGCTTTACTGGACCAGGGTCGGCCATGGTCTTCCGACGAGCTGGATGGAGCAGCGCCTCGCGGTCGCCAAGGCGAACGTCATGGGTTATATTCCCGACGGCGTGCTCGTGAGGGCGTCCACCATATCAACGGACGCGGCCGCGCTCGACATCGTGATCCGCTTCGTGCGTGAACTTGTGAGCACTATGGCGCCCCGCAATCGGGAGGTCCTGGTCGGGACGAGCTAGGCTTTCGCCAGCGCCCTGAAATAGTCGATCGTCCTCTCGAGGCCTTCGCGTAACTGTACCTTCGGTTCCCACCCGAGAGCTGCCTTCGCAAGGGCGATGTCCGGTTGACGCTGCTTCGGATCATCCGCCGGCAGCGGCTGGTAGACGATCTTGGAGCGCGAGCCGGTGAGCTCGATCACCTGATTGGCGAGGTCGAGCATCGTGAACTCATTGGGGTTGCCGATATTGATCGGGCCGGTGACGTCGCTGCTCGTGTTCATAAATGCGAGAAAAGCGGCGATGAGGTCGTCGACATAGCAAAAGGAGCGGGTTTGGCTGCCATCGCCAAATATGGTGATCGGCTCGCCCTTCAGCGCTTGCATGATGAAGTTGGAGACGACCCGCCCATCGGCCGGGTGCATGCGGGGGCCATATGTGTTGAAGATGCGCGCGACCTTGATGGTAAGCCCAAGCTGGCGGCGATAGTCGAAGAACAGGGTCTCGGCGCAGCGCTTGCCCTCGTCATAGCAGGACCTTGGGCCGATCGGATTGACGTGACCCCAATAATCCTCGGTCTGCGGATGTACGGCCGGATCGCCATAGACTTCGCTAGTCGAGGCCTGGAAGATCGGACAGTTGAGCCGCTTGGCGAGGCCGAGCATGTTGATGGCGCCATGGACCGAGGTCTTGGTCGTTTGCACCGGATCATGCTGATAGTGGATCGGCGACGCCGGGCAGGCGAGATTGTAGATCTCGTCGACCTCGACATAAAGCGGAAAGGTCACGTCGTGGCGAATGAACTCGAGGCGCGGATGGTTGTGAAGATGCGCAACGTTGCGCTTCGAACCAGTGAACAGATTGTCGACGCACAGCACCTCATGGCCAAGCTCGAGCAGACGGTCGATCAGGTGCGAGCCCAAAAATCCGGCGCCGCCGGTCACCAAAATGCGCTTCACGTCGTGATATTGGCGCGCCATTTTTCCCCCAAGAAGCGCTTTGGCCCGGTACGAAGACTTGCCCCGCGTAGAGGCCGAAAGGACGGTTCTGCCCTAGAGGAGGCTGGCGACCTGCGCAATCGCGGCAGCGCTATCGCATTGTGCGGATTTGAGACTTTCGGACGCGCCGCCATCGCCGGCGCACGACTGGGGTCAGCTGCTGCCGCCTGGCCGGAACGGCCGCAGCGCGTAGAAGATGAACGCGAGCGTTATTGCAAGCAATCCGATCGCGGGCAGGTGCCATTCCTGATTGCCGAGATAATTGGCGCCCGCGCAGCCGAGGGCCGCGACCAGATAGTGATGTAGATGATCGGATGGATCGGGAAGGGAGGAGCGCTGCAGGAAAAGCACGATGAGTCCCGCGAAAATTCCGACGGTCAGCCAATCGTAGACGGTGTTCACTGGACTGCCCCATTATGAAGCGTGGCCGCTTGCGAGCGTCGTTTTGTGTAGGACGCTTCCTGAGGTCAGGCTATAACTTTGTGGGTGACATGTTGGGGGATCGATCGTGAACTACGCTTTGAAGTTCGGTGCCGCGCTGATCGTACTGGCGACGATGAGCGGATGCGACCGGACCGCGACCGGACAGAGCGTCGCGGTGGTAAACGGCGAGGAAATCTCGCGCGGTGAACTCAATGCAGAGCTGCAGCGCGCCAATATCGGCGAAGGTCCGCAAGCCGAGCAGGCGCGCGCCCAGTTCCTGCAGCGGATCATCGATCGGCGGCTTATGGCTCAACAAGCGATCCAGGACGGCGTCGAGCGAACCCCAGAATATGTCATCAACGAGCGGCTGGGGCGTGAGCAGCTTCTGATCGACCTCCTCTCGCGCCGCGTCGCCGAGGCTATTCCCGCGCCGACGCCTCAGCAGTTGGCGCGCTTCATGGCGGAACATCCAGGAATGTTCGCGCAGCGCGCGACGCTGACGCTGGACCAGATCCAGTTCGCCAGACCCGCCGATCTCACCATCCTCGACGAGCTGCGCGACGACCATAGCCTCCAGGAGGTGATTGCCACCTTGACCCGGCTCGGCGTGCCGCATCAACAGGGCCAGTCACGCGTCGACACCTTCAATCTCCAGGGCGACGCCTTCAACCAGATCAGCCGCCTTCCCGCGGGCGAGCCATTCATCGTGCCGACCCCGTCGGGCTTCGTGGTGAGCGTTGTGCGGGACCGGCAGCCGGTCCAGCAAGCTGGAGAAGAAACACAACGCCTCGCAACCGCCGCCTGGCGGCGGATCCAGCAGCAGCAGCGGCTGGAAGGCCAGCTGCGTGACCTTCGACAGCGCGCGAGCATCGAATATCAACCGGGGTTTGGGCCGGCGGGAAATCAACAGGCGACTAATGCCCAAGCCACGCAACGCTGAAGTCCTGTCGCGCCAGCCCGCTGGTCGCTATGGGCGCTCAGTTCTCGTCCACTGGGGCGGCTTGCGAGCCAGCATGCCAGCATAAACCGGGATTTTCCACGCAACATAGAGCGGCAGCCGAATCAGAGTTGCGGCAGACAGATAGATTCTGCCGCAGCGCAGCCAGGCGCCGGCCAGCGCGAAGCCGAACAAGGTCGTGGCAATCCCGAGAGTCAGGGTTGGCCATTGCGAAGCTCCGAAGAGATGAAAGAGCGTCGTTCCGGCGAGGCCAGCCAGCGTAAGGACCACCAGGAGGGCGAGGGGCGGGACGAGCAGGTCAAGGCCGAGTAGGACCAGAGCTGCGCTCCGTCGGACAAGACCACGCGCGATGGTCGGCAAGGCGTTTTGCCGGGCATTCGCGAGAAAGCCCCGTTCCCAGCGCCGACGCTGGCTCAATGTCCCCTCAGTCGAACTGACCGGGCTCAGCACGCGCGCGCCGGGCACAAGTCGCGCGAAGCATTCTTGCCGGGCGAGCATCAAGCCAAGCTCGAGATCTTCCGCCAGATGTCCACTGGCGAGCGGCGCGTCCGCGAAAATCGCCCAGGGAAAGGCCATTCCGGTGCCATTGAGCAGCGCCGGTCCCCCCAGCCGCTTGAGCCCGAGTTGCCGGATCTGGTTCTTTACCGCGAAGGCAAAGGCGCCGATTTGGACATTGGCGGGCGCGGCCATATCGCTGGCGAGCAGGTTGATCGCCTGCGCGGGGGCATGGGCGTTGAGCGCGGCCGCCGCCAGCCGCCGCAGCGAGCCCGCATCCATCACGCAGTCCGCGTCGACGACGATCACCGCTGCGGGAGGCGATAAGCTCAGGTGATCCCGTCCGAAAGCGAGCGCAAAGCCCTTTCCCCGGCGCGCCTCATCGACGCGCTCGATCGTCTTCACCCCATTCGCCCGAGCGAGCACCGCAGTTTCGTCCGTGCAATTGTCGGCAACCACGAGGATGCGCATATTGGGAGCGAGCTCGCTCTTCAACCTGTTGAGCGTGGCTGCAATTCCCGCCGCTTCATCATGCGCGGGAATGAGGATGGTGACGTCAGAATCCACGTCCGGGATCCCAGCCGAAACCGGCGCGGCTCGGGCCGACCCGAGACCGAGCTCAAGCGCCGCGAAGGCGTTGACCAACGCGAGTGGCGCCGCCACGGCCCAAGCCGCGGCATCCAGCAGGATCATGCCGGGATGTCCGCTCGCGCGCCCCAAGCCGCAGCGATATCAGTCGTAATAGCCGGCAAGGGCCCTGCGCTCCTCATAGCCGTAGCCATAATCCGATTCGAAAAGGCTGCCACGAATAACGATTGAGAATGGTGCCTACGCATTTTCCGGCTGGGAGGACGCGCAGCGCGTCCTCGATCTCCTTGCGCGTAGTCGTACCGTCCTCGACGATCAGTAGATAGCCGTCCAGCTTCGCGGCGACGATCGCAGCATCGTCATTGGCGAAGGCCGGGGGGAGGTCGAAGATCGAGACCGCGCCCTGTGGCTTACGCGCCGCAGCGTCAAGAAGGGCGGCGCAGGGCTTTCCGGCCAGCAGTTCGGCCGACGAGACCGTCGTGGTGCAGGCTGGATAGATGATGAGACTCTGGCCCTCCAGCCGATAGCCGAGTCCGTGCAGGTCCGGTACCTCTCCACCGAGGTATCGCTCGATGCCGGCCTCGATTGTCATTCCGAATAGTTGCGCGATCGTGGCGCCGCGCAGGTCGAGGTCGAACAGCGAGACCTCGATGTCCGGGACGCGCGCGAAGGCCGCAGCAAGGTTGGAGGCGACGAACGACTTGCCCGCTCCGGCGCAAGGCGAGACGATGCCGAGAGTTTTGAGCCGCTTGCTCTCGAACCGGCGCAGCAGGTTCGTTCGCAGCAGGTTGAACGGGCGCGAGCGAAGGTCGCGGCTGTCGAGCGTCACGACGCCGTTGGCCAGCAAATCGTCGGCCGTCGGACCGATTGACGGCGCTTCGGCAAGCGCCGGCAGTAGTGGCCGGCCCGACGGTCCCGTGATCGGGCGCTGATTGTTGCTCCAGTCGGCGGTCACGCGCGGGTACTTTCGACGGAGTTCTTTCGCGGTCGGCGCCGCTGTCCGCGGCGGAGCCAGGCGAAGCGCCGGCGGCGCGGCGCGGCGCCCTTATCGAGCGTCGGAATGACCGCGAGCGGGGGCGCGCCCACCACCGCCTCGAGATCGCGTGCGCCGCGAATTGGCCGCCGGATAAGCTCGATCGCGAGCGCGAGCAGCACGCCGAGCCCGATGCCGGCCGCGATTCCGCCGGCGATGAGCAAGGGGCGGTTCGGCGAGGTCGGCGCGTCCGGAATAATCGGAGGATCGTTGACAGAGAGTCGCTCGCCCATCTGCTCGCTTTCCATCCGCGCTGAGCCCTGCGCGGCGAGCAATCGGGTGGCGATCTCGCGCATCTGCTCGCGTAAGGCATTAAGACGCGCTTCGAGCTGAGAAATCTGCGCGATGATCGCGGGCCCACGTGCCTGAGCATTCGTGATCTGCTGGGTGCGCGCTGCCTCCTGGTCGCGCGCGTTCTCGAGTGCAGCGATTTGGGCATTGTTCACCGCAATCTGGGATTCAGCTTCTTGCACGCGCTGCGGATCAGACTGGCGCGCTGCGGCGAGCCGACGCGCCTCCTCGAGCCGCCGCTCTGCGAGAGCGATGTCGGGATGCGTGCCGGAATAACGCGCCCGCGCACTGGCGAGCTCGGCCTCGGCATTGGCGACCAGCTGGTCTGCTCCCCCGCCCGACACATTGCGGCGGATCATCGCATTCTCGCGCCGCAGCGCGCTGATCTGAGCGTCATAGCTGGCGCCGGACGAGACCGGGGGCAGGCCGTTGGTCGAGAGAACGAGACCATTCTCGGCCCTCATCGTCGTGATGCGATTTTCGAGGCTGACGATCTGCGCCTGAAGCGCGCTCGACTGCTGGGTCAGGAACTGGACCGTATTCTGCGCTCTCTCCGCGAGCTGCGAAGCGTCGAGCTCGAGGATCCGCTCTACGAGACTTTGTGTCACGAGCTGCGCCTGGGCAGGCTGCATATAGTCGAAGCTTACCGTGAAGGCGATCGTGTCCGTTGTACCATTTCGTTGGCCGATGCTCGAGGAAATAGCGGATACGTCAATGTTCTCACGCATTTGCTCGACGACCTCGGACAGCGGCTTGTTCTGCCGCTCGTCATAATAGAGGCCATATTGCTGGATGAGACCGATGAGGTCGCCGCGCCTCAGCACCTGCTGGCGGATGCGCGCGATTCGTTCGTCGACGGTCGAAGTTCCCGGCGAGCTTGCGACATTTTGCGGCAGCGCCTGGGACTCGACGAGAAGGGTCGCGGTCGAGCGATACGTCGCTGGCAATAGGAAAGCAGCGGCAATGCCGGCCACGGAGAGGATGAGGAAGGGCGCGAGAACCCAGTAGCGCCGCTGCCAGAGCACGGTGTGCAGCTGGGTGATGAACCCGAACCCTCCCGGCGCGTCGTCCCGCTCGAAATCCGGCTCGCTCATGATATTGGTCCAAGAACGAAGCGAACGAAAATCTGGCCGTTAATATCGGACAGCTTCGCCCCGGTCGCGTCAGATAGGCGGCGATAATTGACGTTTGTGCCAAGCGCGAGTTGGCGGGCGATACGCGTCTCGGCGGATCCGAACAGGCTCATGAACGAGCTTGCCCGCTGCGGCGGCCGGTTGCCGATCGGCCGTTCATCGCCATCGACATGGGAATAGCTGGCGCCCAGCCGGACCTGATCATTCTCGCCCAGCCGGTTCGCATAAGAGAGGCCCAGGCTTGTACTTATACGCACGCTCCCGAGCCCGGTTGCGGATGCGTCCCGGGCGCCATTGGCGCATATCGAGCTTCGGTCATACGCGATGCAGGCTCGGAACGAGCCGCCGAAATTGACGTTCGTGCGACTTGCGCCGGCAAACCGTTCCTCGACGATGACCGCTCCCGCCGACACGTCAACAGTCATCCATTGGGTCACTTGCCGGTTATAATGGAGCTGCGGCTGGAGGACGAACGCATCGGTGCCGAGCGCGCTGTCATAGTCCGTCCGGGTGAAGCCGAAGCGAGCGCCGCCGCGCGCGCGCGGCCCAAGCGGACGCAAATAGTTTAGCGTGCCGCCATGGGACCAATGGCTTTGGCCAATGCCAGTGCCGGAATAATCAAGCGCGGGTTACGAAATTGGAGAGCCGGAGCGAGGAGGATTCGGTAAGCTGCGCGTCGACCCCGGCGTTCAGCGCGAAACGGTTGCGCCGCTGCCGCCCGCCGAAAAGGCCGAGCTGCGGATCGGTGATATCGGGATCGACCTCAGGCACGACCGGGCGCGAGGCTCTCGATACCGATCTCGCGCTGTCCGATCAGAGCGCTGGAAAATTCGCCGTCGAAGGACAGGCGCACCCGCTCGCTCGCCTCAGCGGTCGTGCGAAATCAGGAGTCGAAGGCGTCAGTGCCACTATGATCGTCGACATATTGGGTGCGCCGGTAGCTCGCCGACGCAATTGTCGCCGAGGTCGGGCGTCGTGAGCTCGAGCCGCGGCGAGATATCGAATTCGCCATAGAGGCTGGCATCGCCGCCCTTTTCGAGAAACGGATTGCTCGCAGTGCCAGATCCTGACCGATGCCGACCCGGAAACTACCGCGCGCTGCGCGAGCGCGGCCGGCGCGCAAGCGAGCAGGCCGATCGTGCCGGCTCTCACTATGATGCCCGGGCGCCCCGTGCATTCATGGGACGACGACCGTGTCCCCGGCACGGATCTCCATTCCGCTCGCGGCGAGATCGGCGGCGGACGGTGTGCCGCGCAGTACATTCTGGAGCCGCAGCCGAATCATCCGGGTTTCATTGCCCTCCCTGCGCAGGACGATGACATTCCCGAGCTCGGCGAATTCCGTCGGGCCTCCGGCCATGCTCAAGGCCTCAAGAACGGTCAGATAGCGCTGCGTGGTGAAGCTGCCAGGATTACGGACGCGGCCCATGACCGAGAATTGAAGCCCCGCCGATGTGGCGACGGAAACGGTCACCGTCGGCACCGCGCCGCGATATTGCGGCGCGAGCCCTGCGGTTACGATCGCCTCGATCTCGGACGGTAGCCGGCCGGCTGCCTCGATGCGGCCCACCAAGGGGAAGGTGAACGACCCATCGGGAAGCACGCGGACCTGCTTCTGGAGGCGCTCCTCGCCCCAGACGAATACCTCGAGCTCATCGCCGGGATTGATCCGGTAGGCGGGATCGGTGCTGCTCGCAGGCGTCGCAGGCTGCGCGACGCGGGCTGTCGGTGCGGGCTGAGCGGCAGCCGCGACGGGCGCCATGACAAGGCAAGCCAGCATCGCCAGCGCGATAGCTTTAATCGTCGTCACGCAAGAATCCCCCATGCTGCATTGCAGCCAAGTCTTAGCATAAAAGCCGGAATCAGGTTATGAAAAGCACATGATGCGCGTTGCCAGTGGTTCGTTCCGGAACACTCCCGGTGCTGCGCATCCAAAGCATCCAAGCTTTTTCAGGTCGCTGGTTGCCGTCGTAGCGCTCGGTGCCGCGCTGCTTCTTTCGGCCTGCGAATCACGCGACCACCGTGCCGCAGAGGCGTCCGCGCGCTTCGCCCAAGCCTTTGCGGCGGGAGATTATCCCGCGGCGCGGATCGCAATCTCGGAAGCACTGGCCGCCCGCGACGACGTAGCGCGCTATTGGATCGACCTGGGGCGCACCGAAGCTGCGCTCAATCAATATGAGCAGGCGTTCGCGGCCTATCAACGCGCGCTCGAGCTCGAGCCCAACAACCTGGAAGCCCTCCAGAATATGGCGGAGATGCAGGTTCTTCAGCGCGATTTCCGACGGGCCGAGCGGACCGCGGCGCAGATCATGCGGATCAGCCCAGGTGATCCGCGCGCGCTTCTCGTGAGCGGCTATATCGCGCTGGCGCGCGGCCAGGGCGAAGCAGCGCTCGCAACCGCGGAGCGGGTCCTCGCCCGCTATCCGGGCGACGAGTCCGGCCTCCTTCTCAAGGCTCGGGCGCTGGCGCAGCTGCAGCGCGGGCCTGAGGCAATCCAGCTTCTCGAAAATTCCTTGCGTGTGACCGGCTCGACCCGGCCCAAGCTCGACGCCCTGCGCGAATTTTACACGGCCGCGAATGACTGGCCGGGTTTGGCGCGGTCTTTCGAGCGGCTGCTCGAACTCGCGCCCGCGGACGCCAGCCTGCGCCTCGATTCGCGCGTGCCGCGTTCGCCGCGAGCGACCCGGCGCGAGGCAATGCGCAGGCTGCTGCGATGCTCCGGTTGCGCTCGGTCGCATCGACCCTGCTCGAGGACATGGGCGACCTCCTCGTCACGCATCGCGGCGTGAGCCTCGGCGCGCCCGCGCTCGAGCGGCTGGCGCAGGACGCTACGCCTGCAATGCGGCTGTGCTCGCAAGGGTCGCGATCGAGAAGGGGTTCGCGCCGGTCGGCGCACGAATCGTCCAGCCGCTGCTCGGTGGGCCGATGACGAGCGTCAGGGCGAGCGCCATGGGCCTCCAGGCGCTCAGCCTGCTGGATCAGGGCAATGCCGTCGAGGCTCTTCGGCTGGCTTCTCAGGCTCTCGAATTCGACGAAACCAACATGCCCTCACTCCTGGCCCGCGCCCGGGCGGGGCTGGCGCTTGGAAGGCTCGATGAAGCGCTGGGCGCGGCGCAATTGCTAGCGCGTGAAGATCCGGCCAAATATCAGCGGCTTGCTCGCCGAAATCCATCGCGCCCGCGGCAATGACGCGCTGGCGCGCTCGCTCAACCCGCGCACCGAGAACGCCTCCTCCACTTCGGACTAGGACGTCGGGGTCGCATTCAGGCTTACCCAGACACTTGTCCCGGTTCAGCACGTCGCTTGAAGCGCTGAATCTTTGCCATTGTTCGGCCAGCTTCAAAGGCTTACAGTAATTATACGGGAATCGCTCTGGCTTCGCGGTGGGCGCAGAGGCCAGTCTTTCTGACATGGGGAACAGGGTTGGAGAGACGATGAATAGCATCAGTCTCATCGAGGCAGCGCCGTCCCGCTATCGCTTCAGCTCGCGCGTTGTGCCGCTGATCGCCTTTCTGCTCGAAGTCTGCTGCCTGCTCATCGCAGTTCCGATCGCGATCGCCCTGCATGCCCTCATGATCGGCGGCGGCCACAATGTGAAGGTCCATGTCACCGCAGCGACCATTGCGGGAGTAGCCTTCTTCCTCATCCGCATCTCGCGCGATGCTTATTCGAATCCGATCGGGCGAGTGGGCGACGCTGATCGCGGCGTTCTCTCCGATTATTTGACGGGCGCCGTGCTTAGCATCGCAACGGTATGGCAGTTCGGCATGATCTCGCTCTTCTCGCGCGGGCTCACTGCTTTCTATATCGGGACCGTCCTGCTCCTCCTGTTTATGAGCAGGTTCCTCCTAAGGCACCTCATCTGGCGGCTGGCCAATGCAGGCCACATCGCCCAGCGGGTTGTCTTGTTCGGTGCCACGCTCGAGACGGCCAGCCGGGCCTGCCATATGATCGAGCTCGAGCGGTTGCCCCATCTCAGTATCGTCGGCATTGCAGACGAGTTAGGCGAGCTGCCGCGCGGCAGCAGCTTGGCGGCCGCTCCCGTCCTTGGCAGCATCGATGCCATCCTCGCGTTGGCGCGCGCGGGCCAGATTGACCAGGTGCTGATCGCGCATACCGACCTAACTCAGGAGCGGCTGGACGCGATTGTCGAGAAGCTGAGCCAGGTGGCAATCGACATCTCGGTCATCCCGCGCGAGGCCCTCGTCCTATCCTCGGGCTACAGAGTCAATTTCTTAGGGCTCGGCACCCGTTTTCTCGCTCTGGCAGCGGCCAGCGCGGGATTTCGATGCGGTGCTTAAGCGATTGGAGGACATGGCGCTGGCTGGCCTCGGTTTGGTCTTGCTCGCTCCGCTGCTCCTGGTGACCGCGCTCGCCATCCGGCTGACCAGCACCGGGCCGATCCTGTTCGTGCAAAAGAGGTTCGGGTTCAACAATGTTGAGATCAACGTCTACAAATTCCGCTCGATGTATGTCGACTGCCAGGACGAAAGCGGGGCGGCGCGCACCGTAAAAGGTGACCGGCGAGTGACCCGCGTTGGGCGATTTATCCGCCGGTTCAGCATCGATGAACTTCCGCAGCTCTGGAATGTCCTGCGCGGCGAGATGTCGATCGTGGGGCCACGGCCCCATGCCACCGAGATGAAGGTCGAGGGCACCTATTATTTCGACGCGGTACGCGGCTATGCGGCCCGCCACCGGGTGAAACCCGGCCTCACCGGCCTCGCGCAGATTCGCGGCCTCAGAGGTGAGATCGACTCCCTCGACAAGGCCAAGGCGCGCGTTGAATATGACCGCTTCTACATCGACAACTGGTCGCTGACGCTCGATTTCAGGATCATCGCCGCGACGATCTTTCGCGTGATCATGGATCGCGATGCGTACTAATCTCGTCGCTAGCGCCGCCCACGGGAACGTCGCGCTCGACGCCGAGTTCGTTGGGCTGTGCTTCGCGCGGATGACGCTCGCGGAAGCTGCCGAGGAGGTGCTCTCCCGGGGCCGGGACCATGGCTTCAGCTATATCGTAACGCCCAATGTCGACCATGTCGTGCGCTTGACTTCGGCGCCGGATGGTTCCGAGCTCGCGGCGGCCTATCAGGCGGCAGCCTTCCGGCTTTGCGATAGCCGCGTGCTCGCTCGCATCGCCCGGCTTGCAGGGATCAAACTTACGGTTGTGCCCGGCAGCGACCTCACTGCGCGGCTGCTCGTGGAATTGACGGGGTCGAGCCGCCGTGTTGCCATGATCGGTTCGGATGCGACCGCCATCGACGAGCTGCGCAAGCGTTATCCAGGCATAGACTTCGTCCATCATGATCCGCCGATGGGACTCGCCTCCAACCCTGCCGCCATGGCTGCAGCAGCGGCCTTCGCTGCAAAAGCGAAAGCAGACGTCACCCTGTTGGCTGTGGGATCGCCACAGCAGGAACTCATCGCCCATGCGATCCTCGCCCGCGGAGATGCCGTCGGCACGGGCCTGTGCATCGGCACATCGATCAATTATCTGACCGGCCGCGAGCGTCGGGCGCCGCAGCTTGTGCAGGTCATGGGATTCGAATGGATGTTTCGCCTGCTTGCCCAGCCGCGGCGCATGTGGCGGCGATATCTTGTCGAAGGTCCAAGAATCCTGGGACTCGCGCTGCGCTGGCGCTATGATCGCGCGCGTTCGGATTTGTGACGATGGCAACCATCCTCCATCCGGTCGCGCCAAGGGGGCCGGCGCGGCGCCGGCGTCTGCCGTGGCGCGTGTTTTTGCGCACGTTCCTGCTGGCCGCCGTTGTCGTATTTGCGACGAGCCCGCTGCGCCCTCCCGCGATCTCCGGGGACGGCGAGGCGGCCGCGATCCCACTGCGCGGCGTTCAGCTCGCCTCGCGTTATCAACTCGACGAGCGGTTGCGCCCCCTGTCGCCGGAACAGGCCAGGGCGATCAACCTCGCCCTCGATCCCACAACCAGGGCGGGTCCGGCCGCCGCGGCCTTCACGCTTCCCGGCCAGGTGGAAGATTATCGCCGGGCGCTGGGCTGCCTCACCATGGCCATCTATTACGAGGCAGGCGCCGAATCGACCGAGGGTCAGCGTGCAGTCGCGCAGGTGGTGCTGAACCGTATGCGACACCCGGCCTTCCCGAATAGCGTTTGTGGCGTCGTCTTCCAGGGAAGCGAACGCGCCACTGGCTGCCAGTTTACCTTCACTTGCGACGGCTCGCGGGCACGCGCGCCGCTGGCGGGCAGTTGGGAGCGCGCGATGCGTGTCGCGGCCGCCGCTTTGGCCGGTTCTGTCTTCTCCGACGTCGGCCTCGCGACCCATTATCATGCTGACTATGTGCTTCCCTACTGGGCCTCAAGCCTGTCCAGAAATGCCCGCGTGGGCGCGCATATCTTCTACCGCTGGCCCGGCGGGGAGGGAACGCTCGCGGCCTTTCGTCAGCCTTGGTCCGGTCATGAGCCCTCGCCGCCGCCCTTCCTGCCGCGAGCCGGCGCGTCCTCACTGACGCTGGAGTCCATCGAAACCGTCGATGGCACCACTCCGCCGCCGCCACCGCCGCCGCCTCTGCTTCGTGCGGACGAGCGCACCGGTGGGCTCATAGTTGACGAGCAGCGAGGGGAGCTGCTGGCTCGTTAGTCTGTCTGAGCCTCGTCCTTGGGAATATTTCGACATCGCTGCGGGCGGGGCTTCCGGCGAGGTCGAGCACCCAACCGCGACCGCGGACGGAACGGATCTCGGCATCAGTGCATGCGGCATTCCTAAGCTTCTGTCGGACCTGGAAGATGTACCAGTCGGCGGCGGCGCCATCCGGTGCTTTGCCCGCACCGAACAGCCGCTTCATGAGCATCATGCGCGAGACCGGTCGGGGCATCTCTTCCCAGAGCAGCTCGAGCACCGCGAATTCGCGCTCGCTTAAGGGGATCCGCCGTTCGCCCACCTGGGCCGATTTCGTGGCATGATCCATGCGAAAGCGGAATGGGCCGGTTCGCGCTCTGGGTGAGGTCGCCACATCTGCGCTGACCGTCTGCCGCAGTTCCTCCAGGCGCCGCCCAAGAAGGGCATCGATCTGGGGTAAGAGCTCCGCGGCGTCGTCCGCGCTATCGAGGGCCTGGATTGCGCGGTCCAGCAACGACCGGCTGAGCGCGAGCTCGCGTTCGGCAAGCTCGATCTGCTGGAAGCACGCCAGCAGCACTGGTCTCACGCTGTCTGCACGCTCTCGCCCGTCCGCCATCCGGAAAGGTGATCGCAGCAGCTGGTAAAGGACCAATTAATCTTTGCCTTGGGCAATTACGCGGATCGCCGCAAAAGTTGCCCGCGCCCCAAAAGGTAAAGGGTGCGGGCCGAAGCCCGCACCCCTTGTGAAACTCCTCTCGAGTGGAGAGAGGAACCTAGACCGCTTGCGAGAACCGGAAGTTGACCCGGCGGCGGCGCATCGAGTGACCAATAATGCCGAAGCCCAGGATCATCAGGGCCCAGATCGAAGGCTCGGGAACAGCCGTGATGGCGACATTGTCGAGCTCGAACGAGTTCTGAGTGGAGGTCAGCCGGAAGCCGCTGATCTGTCTTCCGCCGTCGGCGGTGAGGGTCAGCCGACCGTTCGTCCGCGGAGCCCCTTGGTCGCCATTCGCAATGCCGGCGTTGATCACGTCTTGGCCAGAAATAATCTCAGAGGTGTTGTCCGTGTAGAATATTTCGATGAAGTTGTAAGTGTCCGCCGATCCGTAGTCGAAGCTGAAGGACGACAGCGCCGTCGCAAACGTAAAGTTCGCGTCCTGGCCCGCCTGCACGGAGAAGTAGGGGTCGCCCTGATCACCCACCGCCGGGTCGGCTCCGGCGCCCGTATTGCCGCTCATGATAGTGGCCGAGCCCGTATAGCCGCCAGTCGTCGGGTTGAAATTGGCAATCAGCACTTCGCCTGGAGCCAGACCAGTCCCACCCTCGACAAAGACGATTGTCACCGCATTGGCGGCCGAGCCCATCGCAAGAAACCCTGCCGCGAACAGGCTCGCTCTCTTCAGTAATTTCGTCGCTCGCATTGCCACCTCCCTGAGTGCGTGTCGCCGCGATTGAAAAGCCGACACAGAGAGGCATTGTGCCCTTCCTGCCACTGCAGGAAGGGCGGGTCCCCCCGAGTCCCGCGACTCGACCTTTTGAATAACCTGTGGTTTTTACCATATCGCCGATCACGAGTCCCAAGAAAATTCAAAGAGACTCGCGATTTCTGTATCGAAATGGAACAGAATCGACGCTCACGCGTATGGAGCGGCCGAATCCTCGCGAAATTTCACGATTTTTGCTGTCGTCACGTTTGAGGTTCGTGCGCAGCTTGAGGACGAGATGCGCCCCGCCCAAGGATCGACGCGATCGCGCACAGGCCGATCAGACACGCATTGAGTAGCTCCAGCCACCAACCGGGCCCACGGCCAAGCAGCGAAAGCTGCATGAACCTGTCGACCTCGTGGATTGAGGCTGCGTTGAGCGCCAATGCCAAGATCACCACCAGAGCGGCGATCGCGGCTGACTTGAGCCAAATTCCGGCGCCGCGCAGGCGATAGCTCGTAACGCCTCCTGCAAGGACTGCAGCCGCCGCGACGGCGAGAGCGAACCCGGTCTGCAACGTCTCGCGGCCGTCATACCAGCCACCCAACCGGGCCTGATCACGCACCAACTGCGTGAGTACGGCCCAGCAGCTCGAGCCGATCGTTTAGCGCGAGAAGAAATAGCAGGACGACCAGGAGGGCCCAACCAACGCTGTTCTTTCTATCATAAGCGACAAACGCCGCGCCCGCGGCCAGGCCGGCCGCGCCGATATAGGAAAACACGATCGTCCAATTCGGCGACGGCGCACCTCTCGATACCTTAGATAGTCTGTCTTCTAAGTCTGCCGCTGGCAAGCGGCCGAGAGGGGTCAGGCCAGTGCGGGAATGGCGGCGCGCACGGGCCGCCGACGCATCACAAAGCCGATCATGCCAAAGCCGAAGATCATCATCGCCCAGGTCGACGGTTCGGGGACCGCCGAGTCGAGTGTCACCGTGACTGGGGCCCACAACTCCAGAGTTCCCCCATGGTGCCCACCGGTCATGATCTCGCTGGGAACTGCGCCGGTGAAGCGAGCGCCGTTGTATACGCCGCTCAGGTTTCCGAAGGTCACGGTGTACCTGGTTCCATTGGAGGTTATGACCTGCTGTGAAGGAGTGGCCCAGTTCAGTGAGCCGGCCACCAAGCCCGGCGTAAAGATTCCGTCGAGCCTCAGGTAGTTGGCATTGGCGCCGGTGCCGGCCGAAGACAGGCCGGGCGTGAGGAAGGCAAGTTGCGCGCTGAGGACGGCCGAGCCAGTGCCGAAACCGCCCCCGAAGGTGAAATGCGCGAAATTGAATGTGTGGCTCTGCCCCACGTTGAGGGAGAAATTGCTGAGCGGGGTGACGACGCCGGCATTGAGGGCACAGGTCCCGAAGATGCAGCTCGTGTTGTTCGAGACGACATTCACATAGGAATTATTCGAATCGAAGGAAAATAGGGTGGAGGCCGCGGCCGGGCTCCCGATCATCACAGTCGCAAGCGCGACCATGCAGACGAGCTTCTTCATCACAATCCCCTAACCCGCATGAAGCGAGCACAAGGGAACGACTCGAAGAATTTGTCAAGAATTGCGCCCAATAATTTGCTCGCGGCGCACCTTGGGCGGTCAAAATAGATCAAAATCCTAGGAACTTGTGCCATATCGGGACATTCTGGCTCAGGGACATCCGGGGACGCTGCAGTAAACCAATCTCTTTGGAAGGCGGCGCGAATCGCCGGCCGATTAATGATCCTGTAGGGATCCGCGACTCTAATGCCCCGATGCACCCGCGCTGCGCCCTTTAGGGGTGATCCCCTTGGCCGCGCGTCTTGGCAGGCGGCATCCGGTACCACAGTAGGGCGGCGGTGAAAGAAGTCACCGCCGCCCTGCCGCTCAGCACTGACGGGTGTTAGCGTGACAGCCAAGATTAACGTGCCCCGGCGACATCGCCAAGGTCGCCTGACCCTCGCCGTTAAATAGCTGACATAGTGCGGGTCAGCAGGTGAAGACGCCGAGCCCCTTCTTTCGTCCGCACAGGCCGTTCACTGTTTAGCAGGTTTCCGCTTACCGACCTCTGGTTGGTAAGGGCTGGGGAGGCGCGTCCGTTCCTAGACCACCTGAACGCGAAAATTGAGCCGGTCGGTATCAAAGCCAGCATCGCCCGGCGTCGCCGACAGCATGCGATTGCGGATGCGAGCACCTAGAGACCGGCTAACCACTGCTTCACCCGAGCCGTTCAGCACCACACGGTCCTCCCCAACGACCAAAACAGCGCCGCGCATCGTACCTGGGGCATAGCTGACAATGAGTTCATACCCCTGCGCCGCATTGCAGAACTCGTTGAGCTGGCCGAGGGGCACCGTCCCGTCGGCCGACCCGCCTACGCCCGCCGACGAATGCCGGACCTGGCAGGCGACTGGAACAATGGCTTGAAGCGTCAAGCTAACCGTCGCCGCGTTTGCTGGACCACTGCCTGCCACGAGAGCCAAAGTCGCCAAAATGTTCGTGGCACGACGCGCCATTGGGGCCTCCCTTTGCCTATCGGGAGGATTACCAAGTCGGCTTTAAACTATGCTTATTGAGCGTGATTAACGCCGTGTAACCACACCCAAGCAGAGAACTGTTTCCTGGGCCTCGTGGCTGTGAATCTATTGTGGTTGCACCGAAACCGAAATCACATCGCCGTAAGTCCCGGCGCGGCGATCACTGACGCTTCCAATCTGGAAGTGCACTGGAAGCGAGTCGCGGGTCAGCCCCTGGCCGTTCGGCCCTGACAATTCGGTACTGCCCCCGCCGAGCAAGACGGATTGCCCTCCCAGGCTGATCGTATAGGGGATCGCCCAATCGGTGCCTTGCATCTGTAGGCGTCCGCTATTCATCGATTGAACTGTCAGCCGGTACGGCCGCGTGCTTTGCACCCGAAGCTGCAGCGGCAGCTCCACCTGACCTTCGCGCAATTCGCCGAGATTAACGAGCGCGCGACCGTTATCGACGCGATAGGCGCCGGTAAGACCAAGCGTCGCCGACGGCAGCACGTCGATTCCAAGCGCGATCCGGCGGCCGTTGATCGAGCGACCTTCCGGATCCTCGGCTTCAATCTGGATCTGCTGCTCGTAAAGCCCGTCTCCGGCAATCGTTTCCTCGGCGACGACGAAGCGATATTGCACCGCCTGCTGACTGTTGGGCGCGACGACCAATCGCGAACGGTTCGGCTCGCGGCGCGATCGGCCGGCCACCGGAGTCGAATCTACGCCGCCGGACAGATCTACGAGGGCATAGGGCACGCGGCGGCCATCGCGGCCCCGCAGACCGAATGGCTCCCCGTCGGTCGCAAACGTCGGATAAAAGACGCAGTCTGCATCGCCTTCGTTCACGAAGGTGATCTGGAACGTGCCCGACGCGGGTGAATTGCCGAACGGATCGTAGCCGCGGATTATCCAGCTCGAGCCCCCATTCTCGATGCGCAGCCGGCAAGCGGCAGGAGCGCCGGCGGCCTGGCCCCAGGCCGGAACGGCGAGACCTGCGACCGTAGTGGCAAGCAGAACGTGGATCGGTTTCATGATGGCGTTACCTCAATTTCCACTGGCGCCGAGCAAGACGGTTTCCAAGTTCACCAGCCCGTTGGTGTCCGCCGGGACCGTGAACTCGAAGGTCGTCGACTGGCCGTAGATCTCCACCCGATAACGTCGTCCCGGCAGCAGGCTTGCGATCGCGAAGCGACCCACCGAATTGGTGAAGAACGGCACCGGCTGCCCGGACGGGTCTCCGATCAGCGTAACTCGACCGCCAGCCAGCGACACCGGCAGGCGATTGGGTAGAAGTAGGGTGCCGATCGCGCTCACAAACGCATCCGTCCCCACCCGGTAAGCATAGCCGCTGCGATAGGGCGGCCGGACACGCACGACGCCCGGGCCCGCATCATAACCGGTTGGCGCGTCTTCGATGTCATACTGAACGGATTGTGTCACATAGGAGCTCAAGAAGTTGTTGACCGCCCCACCCAGCGCTCCACTGCGGCCGATATAGTCATTTGCCGCCAGTGACTGGCCAGCGACCACACTGCGGTTGCCGAGATTCGAGTGCGGGTAGAGAATCATGAAGCTGTCGTTGATCCGGCGACCAATGCCGACGTGGCCGTCGGCGAAAGCGATTGTCGTCCCGACCCGCAGGCTGGTCACATTGAACTGCCCGAATTGCGAGAGCGATTGCCCGAACGACGTATGGCTGACGCCCGCGTCGAAGCGGTTGCCGGCATAATCGCCGAAGGCTTGCGCTGTTATTTCGCCGTTGTCGCGCGAAAGCACGCCGCCGAAGCCGACGCTGTCCAACTCGTTGAGACCGGTCTGATTGTACGAAAGCTGGGCGCTATCGAACACGCTTTCGTAGCGCGCCTCGGCCCGGCGACGATAGCTCGGCTGGAATACGATCGAGAAGCTGACGCCGAAGCCGGAGCCGCGAGAAAATGCGGTGGGCAGACGGGCATAATCGACCCCGGCTCTCAGGACCCATTCCGGCGAGACCCGGTAATAAGCGGAAGCGCTAAGCCTGTAACTGTCGCCGGTGACCCCGCGCCCGCGAAGATACGAGCCGCTGAGGATGCCGGTGAGCCGAGTGTTGAAGGAGCGCGAATATTGCGCTGAAAGTGTCCACGAGGTTGAATTCAGCGCCAGCCGGTTGCCCAGTGTCGCGAACTTCCGGGACAGATAGTCTGCTCGCACGGTCAGCGTGTCCAGCGTTCCTGCCCGGTCGATCAGCAGGTCGTAAGCGGCGCCCGCCGAAAAGCCCTGCCCAACATTGTCCGAATTGCTAACTCCGGCGTCCAGCAGCAGCCGCCCGCCGCGGCCGATCAGGAACTGGGTCTGTCCGGTCAGCGTCTGCACGTCCTCGCTGAGCTGGAGCCCGACACCAATCGCGGGGCGCTCGAAAAAAGCCTTGCGGAAGAACCCAGTAAAGGCGAGCGGGCCGCCATAGGTGGGCGAGCGTCCGAACCTTTCGTTGATCGGGCCTAAATAGGCGCCATATTCATAGTCGCCTGGATCGAGGTCGATCGGGTCGAGATAGGCTTGGTAGCCCAGGCTCTGCACCGCCCCGGAGCTGTCGCGCACTTCGATCTGTACGTCGTTGCTACCTGTGAGAAGGGGTAGCGCGCTGAAATCGTACGAGCCGGCGTCAAGTCTGATTTCGCGATACAGCACGCCGTTGCGGATCACACGCACGGTGGAATCCCGTTGTAACACCAGCTGCCTGTTGCCCTGGAGAACTGCCGAACGGAAAGAGTTGAAGCGCCGTCGCTGCCTGAGCACACCGATACCGCCGATTTGCACGAAACTCTGCTGGCCGCGAACCTCTGGGCTTAGGTCACCCAGATACCAGCGGCGGAACTGCTCAGGCTGGTCATAGACAAGTCGGGCGTAGTTGCGCTCGAAGCGATAGCCGTCGTTCTGTAACCCAACCTGCTGACCGAATTCAGCGTCGCCTTCGAACACGATGGGGCCGACGCGGACTGCTCCATTGAAATTGAACGTTGGCGCATCTTGGTCTGTCCCTTCCCAGAAATAGCTCTGCAGGACATTGAGGTTGAGATAGCCTGAGAAGCGGGCCGGCTGCAGAACGATCCGGTCGAGGTCGTCGCGCGGCGGCGCGAACAGAAGCTCCATCGCGCGCTGCGCGGGATCGATGCGCAGCACCACGACGGAAAGTAGCGAAGGATCGTATTCCAGGGCGACGCCCGTGGCTAGAATGTCTTGCGCCGTGAATTGCTGTCCGGTGCCTAGTTGCGCGCTGACCCGCGCAAAAGCTTCCTCGTTGAGTTGCGGCCGGATCAATCTCAGGAAGCTCTCGGTGTTAACGAGCAGGCGGTCGTCGAAGGTGAGCCGGACGTCGATGTCGCCGAGATTACGGTTCCGGTAGGTAAGCGGCACCGTCATATCGATATCACGCTCGTAGGGATTGATATCGGGCCGGCCGTGCCTTCCGATCGGCGGCGAGGGCGGCTGGGCGCCGGGCAGCGGAACCTCCGTCTGGGGAGGTGTCTGAGGGGCTTGAAGTGGCGCGCCGGCCGGCGGCGCGGGCTGAGGCCGCGTCGGCAGTGGCACCGTAGCTTGGGCTACCAGGCTACTTGGCCAGAGAGCCGCCGGCATTGCCGCACAAAGCAGCCAGGCGCGTTTCATCCATTTTGCCGGATGAAAGAGACCTGGATCGGCTGCGGTCCGAATGCGGCATTTAGCGGCACCCGGAATGTCCGCTGACCGAGTGCCGGCACATAGCCCGTGCCAATCGTGCGGTTGAGCTCGTCCGGTGTGATATCGACGCGGATCGCCTGTCCCTGCGGATCGCGCCCTGCGAGCCGCCAGCCCACGCCGGCCATCATTGCATGCCGGCGACCCTCGTTGCGAAGCGTGATCTCGACCCCAGGAACCGGCGCAGGCGGAGCGCTAGCGCCCGGCGGAGTCGGAAGCTGGATCATGCCCGCTCGGACGCTCGCCGCGGACACGTTGGGCTGCGCCCCCGGCGGCGCCACGACCACCAATGCCTTCATATTATAAACGACCTGCACCTGTGCGCCCACCTGGCCCTGCTGGATCTCGTCAAGCGGCACCGGCAATTGCGTCACGGCAACATAGTAAGCCTGCGAGGCGGCGAGGTCGGCATTTCCGACCCATTGTACGCGGATCACCTGGCGCCCGCCGGTTGGCAATACGCCCTGTGGCGGAAAGATCAGGAAATCCTGATCCGCGGGCGTTTCGCGTGTATTGCCATTCTCATCATATTCGAGCCGGGTAACCCTTGTCTCGAAGGCAAGCCGCCCCGGGTTGAGGTTCTGTACCTCGATCCGGCCGACCGCCTGGGTGCCGCGCGATTCCAGCTCGAGCACCATGGGCGAGACTCGCATCGCATAGGCCACGGTCGCGGCGGCGATCAGTGCCAGCGCCACGACGATGCCGACCGCGCGCCACATGGCCCGCCGAGGAATGCTGTACGCGATCATAGCCCACCCGCTCAAAACTTGCCTGCCTGCGGCAGAACCCCCGCCGCATATGGCAGGGGAAAATGAAGGAAGGGGAAAGATCGCTCCTCCCCCTTCCCATAGTCTGTTTCGGAGCCTTACTGAGCCGCGAGGGTCAGCGTCAGGGTGTCCGAATAGTTGCCCGCGACGAGCGCATTGGCGGCCACCGGCGCATTGATCGTGAGGTTCAGAGCCGAACGCCACGCACCGCTGGCCAGAGCCTCGGTGTTGTCGGTGGTTGCAACAGTCAATGTGCGGGTCGAGCCAGCGCCCACCGCATTGACGTTGACACCCGTGAACTGCGCCTGGACGCTGTACGGGATGTTCGCCTGGAACTGGCTGCTGTCGTAGCCGCCGGCCGCCGCATTGACCATGCCGTTCACGCCGTTCGCCTTGGTGAGCGTCAGGGTGTTGTTGAAGTTGCAGCCAGCAGTCGAGCTGCTGATCGCCGCGGCCGCGGGACCGACCATCTCGAACGCGTCGGCCACGTTCTCGTTATCGCCGGTGCGAACGCCGATCACGCCGAAATTGACGTTACGCGACGTGGCGCTGTTGCCGAGATAGATCGAGCAATCCTTGTTCACGCTGCCGCTCAGGGTGAACGTCGTCGTGATTGACGGCGTCGCCGTGACGCTGTCCGACGGAGCGTCGGCATCGATGGCATAGCGAGTGCCAACACCGGCGGCCTGAACGCCGTCGAGGACGGCGATCGCGAGGCCCTCAAAGAAGGTGAACCCGTTCGGGTTGGTGATCGTCGTCTGCAGGCCAAACGGCGGGCCGCTGTTATATTCACGACGGTGCGTCTGAGCAGTGGCCGTGCCGGTGACGGCGACCAGCGCGAGAGCGGCAATGGTGCCGCGAAGCATAGTCTTCATTATTAACCTCCCATAGGGGGCCGCCGGCGGTATTACCTTTGGCCAGTCTTCACTTCACTTCAACTTCAAGTAGGCTAGGCGAACGGGGAGCCCCGCCGCCTCAACTGGGCGTGATCGTGATCTCGATCGTCTCCCCGTATTGGCCGGCCAGAAGGCCTGCCTCCCCCGAAGGCCTGCCGAGCAAGACGCTTAATGCGAGCCCGTCGACGGCAATTCCGCCTTCGCTGGAGATGGTTCGGCCGCTGCCCCGAAGCTCGCGACTTTCGAATGTGTTCTCGACGACCATGGTGCGGGGACGCCGCACCGGCATGGTCACCGCGATCTGATAGGGAAGCGTGCCGGAATACGGTCCTTGACCCATCGGCATCTGTGCATGAGCGAGGCCGCCATTGGCCGAACGAATCTGCATGTTGAAAGGAATGTTGCAGCTGAACTGCACTCGCGCCGTCGCGGAAAGCCCTGGGCGATTGAGGTCGCCAAAATCCATGTTTGGGACCGAGCCCATCGCGCAGCGCTGCGTGACGGTGCCCTGAACGGCGATGTCGAGCGAGCGGACATTCTCAATGGCCCCGCCATTGTGGTCTGCGGCAATGGCGATTGTCGGCACAGCCAACAGCATAGCGGCCAGCGCGGCCGAACCGATGCGCATCGAACACCCTCCCCATGTCGCTGCGCACGGCCGCGTCGTGAACGACGGACGGCGCACCTTTGAGACGGATGAAGTCAGCGACTGACCGTTCAAAGATTAACGGGGGAGTTACTTTACGCTTCGCACAACGGCAAGCGTCATACCGTAGAAGGGCGGTACAAATGACCCGCTTGTGCCGTTCTGACACTGTGCCGATCCAGGGGCTTAAATTCTGGCTCGGAGTGGGCCCTCTGGCTAACCCGGCCAATGTCCGCAATGGATAGAAAATCGGTTTGCGAAGGCGATCTACGACCAAAGCGGACCGATGAATTTCGGCAGCGTCCGCCGTTTGACGGACACCAATCTTTCCCGGAGTTCGTTGACGAGGTGGCAGACGAAAAGTTACTGGCAGCAAAATGAAAGAAATGTACCCTATCGAAAAGGGTGTTGAGATGCCAAGGCCGGGGACCGGGGGCCCGCGTTACCCGTTTGCACAAATGGAGGTCGGCGATAGTTTCCTCGTCTCCATCAGTTTGGCGCAAAGCGTCAAGGCGGCTGCCAGCCAATTTGGTAGTCGCAACGGCAGGCAGTTCCGTACCCGCATTCTCGGTGAAGGGGTCAGGGTTTGGCGGGTCAGATAGTTGTAGAGTTGCGGGATCTCAGCCAGCTCTGAGAACCCCGTCAAACCAAAAACTCCTCTGGTAGACTATAAGGCAGACAGCCTTTCCGCCAACCACCACGGTGTATTGCGTTCCTATTTCCGGGACCCGATCGCGGATCGAGCTCGTCTTGAGGAACCTAGATCAGCTCGTGACCACGAGCTGACGGCCCCGGCGGATAAAGCGGCGACGCCTGGCCACGGGCGAACCAAGGCCAAGAGCAGCTTCGCCTCTGGGCATAGCGGCGGCGCGGTTTCGGTCGCACGCACCCTTGGCAGGGAGTGTCCCGAATATCATTCCGCGGCGGTGGAAGCAGCCGGCGGTGTGGCCATCGCTCCGTTCGGCGATCTACGCATTTGCGACGGATGTGCCGGCCGGAACTGCCATCGGACGTCTCGCCGAAGTCCTGGTCAATGGCAGCTTTCGCGCAGCGGGCATGACTGCCCGACGGAGCTGAGCCCTTTGTCTTTGCCCGAGCCGCTCATCCTTCGCGTTAGGCTATTGGGGACGCCGCAATGGCGTTCCTAACAAACGCCGTCGTCCGCCATTCGAACCAAAACGAACGGCAACCAGTTCTTCGGGCGCGATGCCGAATTCGACCCACCGTTCCAGAGCGAGGCGTATGTCGTGGCGCGCATCCGCCTGTAGTGGGGGGCTGGCGGGCGATTGACCGAAGGAATCCGCGCGGCGGACCCGTGAATTCACCTGTTTCCCTGCGATTCCGACATTGTCTTTCGAATGCCCCAGGTGCAGTTCCCGAACGCAGTCTGACGGTTGGGCCCCCGGACGCTGGGGTGGGGGGAGACGTCGGGGGCCCGCTGACATGACGCCGCAGTCGCAAGGAACCCGCACTTGATCGCTCCCCGGCTCTGCCAGACCAAATGCATTGCTCGTTAAGAGGGCCGGGGTAGCGGCCGCTCATGCCACGCCCTCACAAAGGCGCCAGCCGGTTCTGTCAGAGCAATTGGACCGCTCGTTAGGAAGGCGAGGGTAGCGGCCGCTGACAGCAACTCTGCCGACTAGCCAAATCTCGACGAACAAATCATGTCTCCCTCAATGCTAATCGATGTCGCAGGCGAGCACGACGTAATGTCAAGTCCGTTCAAGACAGCACTGCTACCACTGTGATTGATGGATCGGACGATGGCTGGCTAACCAGCGACCCGTGATCGATTCCGACGGTTCTGAACCCCGGTCTGGTCGATCATCCCGTTACGGAGACACGACATGCGCGAGATCGTTTGCCAAATGATGACCAACCTGAACGGGCGGGTCGATGACCCATTCGCCTTCACGGTCGACCTAAGCGACGACCATTATCGCGACATCGACGCGGCCTATGCAGCGTTCGACACGATTTTGGTGGGCCGGGTCAGCTATGAGGAAATGGTCGCATACTGGCCGGGTGCTCTCGACGATCAATCGGCCTCTGAGCCGCATCGGAATATGGCCCGACGCATGGACAGCTATCGTAAGATCGTCATTACCCAATCTGAGGGTTTCGTGTCGAAATGGGCAAACTGCGAGGCCTATGTCGCGAAGGATGATGACGACCTTACCGCGCTCGCAGCGAATCTTCAGCGTGAGGAAGGCGCTGGCATTCACCTTTCCGGCGGCGCGCGCCTCGCGCAAAGCTTCGCCAGGCTCGGGCTCGTCAACCGCTACCGGCTCTACGTCAATCCAACCGCGTCTCAAGGTGAAGGCCTGTTCGCGACAATCGCAGGGCGGCGGGATCTTGCACTCACGGACGCGAGGAAGTTCGAAAACGGAGTAACGCTGCTCGATTATTTGGTGCCCGCTATGGAAGCACCGACCCGAACCTTGTCCTCGTTCGACGATTTGATAGCCTAGCGAAGCGGCAGACCGGAATGTACCAAGCGTTCCTTTGGAAATTTCGACAGTCATGAAAAAGCGAATCGCGGTGCGGCTCGGATTGGGCGTCATCGCCCTCCTCGCCCTGAGCGGTGGGGGCTGGATTCTCTCCTTGCCGCCGATGCCGGCTGCATCGGCGGGAGCGCCGGTCGCCCGGCTGGAAACCGAAGCCTCGCTCGCCGCCTTGCGGCCCCCCAAACGGCAGCGACCGCTGATCGCCATCGTGGGCATCAATGATGGCACCGAGACGACAGACTATCTGATGCCCTATGGCATTTTGCGCAGGGCAGACGTCGCCGATGTCGTGGCATTGGCCACGAATCCCGGCCCCGTTACTCTCTATCCGGCGCTTACAGTCCAGCCTCAAGCGACGATCGCCGAGTTCGACGCGCGCCACCCGCGCGGCGCCGACTACGTCATCGTTCCGGCCATGCGCCGTACCGATGATCCGGCCGTGCTGAATTGGATTAGGGCGCAGGCGGCTTCGGGCGCAATCGTCATCGGGGTTTGCGCCGGAGCGACGATCGTTGCCAATGCCGGCTTGCTCGACGGACGTCGTGCAACGACGCATTGGTACTATCTCGATGACATGCGGGATGCGCATCCCGCGATCCGGTATGTCGCAGACCGACGTTTCGTGATCGACCGCGGCGTCGCCACGACAACCGGGATTACGGCTTCGATGCCGATGATGATCACACTGATCGAGGCCATTGCCGGTAGAGACCGGGCGGAAGCCGTCGCTCGCGACCTCGGACTGGCCAGCTGGGACCCGCGTCACGATAGTGGCGCCTTTCTTTTCTCGCGCCCTTTCGCGCTGACCATAATCGGCAACCAAATCTCCTTCTGGAATCACGAGCGGCTCGGGATCGAATTGTCATCGAATATCGACGAAGTGTCCCTGGCGCTCGTCGCCGATGCTTGGTCGCGGACCTATCGATCCCGTGCCATCCTTTATTCGGCGAATGCCGACCCCCGGCCCAGCCGGAACGGCTTGCTCATCTTTCCTGATGAGGTGCGCGGCGATTGGCCCGCTGGACAGCAGCTTCCCTATGGGCCACGGCAGCGTCCAGCTGCGGCGTTGGACTTTACACTCGGCGAGATTGGGCGTCGATTTGGCGGCGCCACCAGAGATGTGGTGGCGGCGCAACTCGAATATGCACAAGGCCAGGTCCAGCGAGCGGTCCCGCAATGATAGTTCAGAGCAAGCCAATGCCGGTCATATGCGTTATCGGGCCGGAGCGATGAACCCAGGGCCGGGGTCGCGCCCCTCTTTCGCCAAATGCTTCGGTGCCTTTGTTTTCCTCCTTGCCATCCTGGTCGGGGCGCGGGCCGACGCGCAGACCGTTCCCGCGACGCTGTTCGTCAACGTCAATATTGTCCCGATGGACCGGGAGCGGGTGCTTCGCCGTCAATCGGTACTGGTCAGGGACGGGCGAATCGCGGCTATCGGGCCGCGTCTGGCCACGCCTGAAGGTGTCCGGGTCATTGACGGGCGGGGCGCCTTTCTGCTGCCCGGCCTCGCCGACATGCACGTCCACGTCCGCGACAGGGAGACGCTGACGATGCTGCTTGCGAGCGGCATCACTACCGCGCTCGACATGGGCGAAGCACCGAATTCTATCGTTGGCCGCACGCGGGCGTCGATCGAACGCGGCGATCTCCCTGGCCCGCGGCTTTTCGTCGCGCTTGCCGTCGACCGCTCCCCGCGATTTGGCCATCTGGTCGTGCCGTCGCCTGAAGCGGCAAGCTGGGCGGTAAGGATCGCGCATGCGAACGGCTACGATTTCATCAAAGTCTATAGTGGCCTCTCCCCAGCGGCGTTCCAGGCCTTAAGCCGAGAGGGTCGGGCGCTTGGACTGCCGATTGTCGGCCACAGTGTTGAAAGCGTGGGGTTGGAGCGGCAGATCGCCGCGGGGCAGGTGATGGTCGCCCATCTTGAGGAGTTTCTCTACACCTTCTTTCGAATGCCGGAAGGCGCCGACCCGCACGTTGCGCCTGACGACGCCGAGATCGCCCGTGCGGTTGATTTCGTTCGGCGCAGCGGCACCACGGTCACCGCCGATCTCGCCACCTATCAGGCGATCGCCGCACAATGGGGGAGGCCCGAACGGGTAGAGGCCTATTTGCGAGTGCCGGAGGCGCGCTTCCTGTCGCCTGCAGACAGGATTGACTGGCGGCACAGCGGCTATCAGCGCCGAACCGGCAGCCTAATTGCGAGGGCCGCGTTCCTCGCCCGCTTCGCGCGTGCCCTCGAAGCCGCCGGCGTATCGCTGATCGCCGGGACGGATTCGCCAACGATTCCCGGACTGGTCGCGGGTGATGCGCTTCATCGCAATCTCGCTGCGCTCGAAGCGGCAGGGCTCAGCCGCTATCAGGCGCTCGCAACGGCCACTTCCCAGCCCGGCCGGTTCATTGCCCGCGTCCATCCACAGAGTAGTTCCTTCGGCATAGTGGCGGAAGGAATGCGCGCGGACCTCCTTTTGGTTGCACGAAACCCGCTCGAAGACCTGTCCGCGTTGCGGCGACCGCTTGGCGTTATGGCGGCCGGACGCTGGCAGGATGCGGAGGCCTTGGAGGCGATGCGTCAATACGTCGCCCAGACTTACACGATCACTCCCTAGTGCGTGGATCAACACTCCCAAACGGCAGCATTTGCCCGATCTCGTCCAGAATCTGACGGGCCGCTTTCGGCCAACTACGGTCAGTCGTTCAGAAGGGCGCTGCTGATTGCGTAGCGGATTACTGCGGCTGGGGCCAATGTCCGCAATGGGTGGAAAGCGGACATTCAGTACTGCGGTTGAACGCTACTTTTCGCTCAAGCCGCCTAATCGGGCTTAGGTCCTCCACCAATTGCGAGTGAGAGGGACCTTTCGGCGCTGGCACTCCGGCGTGCGGCCCGCTAGGCTCCGCTCCCGCCGCACCCTGCGCGGACGAGGTTGGAGCCCAGGCGGCTCCCGGCGATGCGAGGGAGGCAAAGGCATGAGGATCTTTGGCATAGCGGCCGCGCTGGCGCTGTGCGCGACCGGTGGTGTTGCGATGGCGCAGGATCCGGCCCCAGACCCCGACATGCAAGCATCCTTTGTGCGCCTTTCGGGCGACGGGCTGACGGCCGGCATCCCTGGTCTGCATGCCAATGCCAGCTTCCGCTTCGGAATGAGCCGGGCCGAAGCGACAAGCAGCGTCGGGGACTTGGTGGGCGGCGTCAGCGCGACCGGGGTGAGCCGTGCTTGCGGCGCTCGGCCGCTGGCCTTTACCCGCTTCGACACGCTGACGCTTTATTTCCAAAATCAGCGCTTCGTTGGTTGGTCGCTCGCCGGGCCCCGCGCACGGCGGCCAATCGAATCGGAATGGGGCGTGGGCATCGGCACGCCGCGCAGCGAAATTGACAGCGCGGATTCCTACCCGGTGGTCAGGCAGACGGCGCGCGGCACTGAATTCGAAGGCGACGGCATGCATGGCCTGCTGTCCGGGCGCGGACCCGATGGGCGGGTGACCGCCATTTGGGCGGGAGTGACCTGCCGCGGGCGGTAAGAACCGCTTGGGCCAATTGCGGACGAACCGCGAGGGCAATGGGATATGGAGGCACCGATGGTGAAGGAGCGCAACGCGCGGCTTGGCGTGCCGGGGCCAGGCGTGGGCCGGCGTTCGGCGGCACGAGCCGCTCTGGCGGCCGCCGTGAGCATCGCGGTCGCGTCAGGGGCTCCCGCCATGCGCGGCAGTCCCTCGGTTATGAACGACCTTAGCTCGCCCGTGGATATCGGCGATGGCCAGTGCTCTTTCGGCCCGAGGCTGGACGAGGCGATCCGCGGCCTGATCGTGTACGAAGGCTCCACGCCGGTCGCGAGGGCCGGACGCGTCGACCTTGCAGGCCAGCAATTGACGGCTTCTCTGACCACGGAAAGGGACGAGAGTGTCGAAACAGCAGGTTTTCTGAGTCACGACGCAACGGTTCAGCTGAGCCGCGCGGCAAGGTGGAATGGCTTGCGGCTGACCGGGCTGCGCCGGAGCACCGGCTGGCATTGGAGCGGCAGCGCACTGGAATTCTCGGACAGCCCGGCGCGCGTCCGGTCGGCCCTTCGGGCGATGGGCATTGCCATCCCCCTGCCGCCGGGTACGCGGGATGTCCCGACCGACGAATGCTCGGCTTCCATCGCAATCGAGGCGCGCCAGCAGGGATCGGCCCTGACCTGCTCGAGCGGGTGCTAAAAACTGAGAGGCGGGCCCGCCCGACGCCAGTCCCAGCCTGGCTCGGACGAAGGCCGGCCGCCGCCTCAACGAGGGCAGGTCGTCATGCGGCCCTGCGCGTTCCGGTATTGATCAGTCGCTGGGTCATAGCTGTCGTAGCGTTGGCGGCACGTCTGGACGTGTGTCGTCCATTCGGCATCGGTGCCGCGCCACGACGATGGGCGGGGTGGAATGCTCGCAGAGTCGGTGGATGAGTTGGTCGAGGGGCTCATACTGTTTTGTGCAGGTGCCGGCGAGTTCATCATGTTTTGGGTTTGCGAACTGTTCGACGTAGGACTCTGTGCGATCGCCGAGGCAACGCCCAACACAGCGATGGGCACGAATAGGAATATGGAGCGCATGGGTCGTCCTCCAAGCAACGCTCCCCCGCAGAGGATCTAATACACGAAACGGCCACGTGAAAAAATTGCAGCAGGTTAGCGTTGGCGATCGCTCGCCGCCTTGAAGCAACGTTCCGCCGACATGCCGTGTCTCCATCGTCTCCTGGGTGCAGTTCGGCATCGTCTGATGCTTGCTCCCGAGCGGCGGGTTGTGTGCTGGTCGCTGGCGCCACTATCGCAGGAGATTCTTACCAGCCGTCGGTTCTGGATCGGTGCGTTGGTCACCGTCATGGCCCTAGCGATCGGGATGAGCGCCATGAAGATGTTCAGGAGTTGGATCGGATAACAGCGACAGGCGTTAACCATCTGAGCCGGGCGGATTTGCCCCCCTTTTGCCGCCCGGCCACAATTCCTTGTCGCGCTCAGCCTTCAGCCCCTGATCGATTAACCTATGGCCGGTCTCAACCGCTGCGCCCGGCTCGAAGGTAACGGCCACACCATCGGGGCCATCTTGGGCGACGGCGCCTTCTTCAGCTGTGACGGTGCTCGGCTCGCTGTGGATTCTGTTGTCCATTACGCCCCAACGCGGGACCAGCGATCTGGGTCCAATCAGTCCGGCTTCTCGACCGGCTTGTGCCTCACCAGCTTGCCCACCCTCTTCCGGAGACGTTCGGGATCGTCATCCGTCTTCAGGTCGCTGGCCGGTTGCATGGCACGATCCTCTCGCCTCCCGAATGTCCGCAATGGGTCGAAAGCGGGCCAGCCTCGTTTCACGCTTCGCCCTCCGCAGGCGTCCCCGATACGCTTCCCGCTACCTTGCTGGTCGAGAGCGCCCTCTCAGCGCGTCTGCGACGTATTCAGTGGACTTGGTCGTGTTGATCGAAGCCACGCGGCGGTCGGTCGAATGAACCACGGTCACTCGCCCGGAGGGAGATTAGCGGCGCTATCCTACCTCAAAGGGAATGATATGCGGATCGCGAATGGGACAATGCGCGTCGTAACTTTGGCGGCCGCCTGCATGATGATGACCGAGGCGCCAGCGGCCCGCACCACTGCGGTTTCCGGTCGACAGATTGCGGTGGCGCCGAATGTTCACCTTCGCGTCGTCGAAGCCGGCACTTCCACGACGCTGTCGCCGCTGGTCTTGATACCGGGCTGGAGTGCGGATGCCGACATTTGGCGAGCACAAATCGATTCATTCGCGGAAACACGCCGCGTCATCGCCTTCGATCCTCGATCGCAGGGCGGCTCCACTAAGACGACAACAGGGAATACACCCGAGATGCGCGCGGAGGATTTGCGCGCGCTTCTGAGAGCAAGCGGCGTCTCACGTCCGGTGCTCGTAGGCTGGTCGCAAGGCGTCCAGGATATTGCCGCCTACGTGTCCAGATTCGGCAGCGACGATCTTGCGGGAATTGTCCTCGTCGATTCGACGATGTCGCACGGTGCGGCGGGCATCGCAGCGGCACCCGCAAACGCGGCGATCACCTTTGAGCGGCTGACTCTCTATCAACTCCGGCAGGAAGACTATCTTCGAGGTATGTTCGGCTTCATCATCAGCAGGCCGCAGCCTGACGGCGCGATTGATGCGCTCGTCGCGACCGGTCTGATGACGCCGCCCACGATCGGCGCCGCGATGCTGGTCGCCGATCTTTATGGTCAGGATCGTTCGGGGGCGCTCGATGCTGTCAATATTCCCGTACTGGTCATTGCGGCGGGCAATTCGCCCGAGATCGAGGCTCAACGCGCAATGGCGGCGCGAATCCCCGGCGCGCGATTTGAGGTCATCGACGGCGCATCGCATGCGGTCTTTCTTGATCAGCCCGAGCGATTTCGCGCCGTGCTGTCGAGCTTCCTCACCGCGATTGACTAGCCGAATTCGGGCGGTCCCGCTGGCTCGGGGGCCGATGCTCAAGCGTCAACCGCTTCGAGCGTCGAGAGCAGTTGGAACTGGAAGAGGCTCACTGACTGCGGTCCGCTGGCCGATTTAGTGCCCAGAATCTCGTCGCGCACTTGGCGGCATGTCCGCGATGGTCGAAAGCGGACCTCGGCGGTGAGCTTCTCATAGCACACTCGCGGGCTGGACTAGGTCGCGCCCGGCGGGTCGAGCGCCACTTGGACCAGAGCCGTATCGAAATATTCGCGCAGCTCGATCATCAGTCCATCGCGCATGCGGATTACGTAGCAGTAGCTGTTGTTATAGTCCTTTCCGGCCTTGGTGCGGACTTCGCCCCGGCAGAGGATCACGACGTCATCATTCTCAGCGATGATCCTTTCGGCACGATTGCGGTAGGTCGTTGCGAACTGGGCGAACAATGGTTCGAGCACGCGCTTGCGGACGACGCTCTTGCCCTCGAAGTGCCCGGACCAAGGCGTGGTGCCTTCCATGATCCAGGTGAAATCATCCGCCATGGCCGCCACGAAAGGGCGCCCGTCGCCTTCGGCCAAGGCGTCCATCACACCTTGCATGATGCGTTTGTTCTCGGCTGCCGACATCGCCTGATCCTCGCGAATGGGTTATCCGTATGCCAAATGTCCGCAATGGGTGGAAAGCGAACGTAGCGTCGATTAGTCCAATGCGTCAGGGGCAGCATCGAAGAATCGGCGGCGGAAGCGGAAAAGCTACTGTCTTACATCGTTCCGGGGGGCGTTTGCGTGGCGCAGGAATGGGGCGCCCGGATCGACTGCTCCTCAAACTGCGGGACGGGACCATCGTCGGAGAGATGGTGGCCGTGAGCGAACTATCGGAGAGCCGCATCCGCGAGGCTGGGCAGCGACTGCGGCAGCGTGGTGAAGGCATCGCCATTCCGCTCGTCAACGAACTTCACCCACCCACTCGTATAGGTCGCTCGCCCCGCCCCTGAATATCCGCTTTGGGTCGGAAACGGTCATTCGCGGATGTGCTGCTAACTGGCGTTATGTGAACGCTCGCCGGCCGCAGTGGATGGCAAGAGGCCTTGGCGCACACTCGATTCACATCATGCCCTTGTCGACGCAGGTCCGCTGCCCGCCCCGGAGCGCGCAATTTCAGCTCGGGTCCGAGGCGGTGAAACTTGCGCCCCCGCATGGCGTTGGAGCCGTTCAAGCGAAGGAGCACTCATGTCCCACGAACCGCCGATCCCTGAAGCTGCGCGATCCCCCTATCCGTTGCAGCCGCCACCGGTTGCAGACCGCGAGCCTCAAGCCCCGGTCAAGGCGCAGACCGATGATGAGCCGATCCCTGCCGCAGAGACGTTGCAATCCGCGGATGAGGAAAGCTGGACCGATCGCGCACGTGAAACCGTAGGCCGGGTCCGTGAGTCGGCAGACCGGGTCCGCAAGTCTGTGGAGCGCGTCGGGACGGCAAAGGTTGGCCTTGCAGCAGCGGTCGGCATCGGCTCGGCGGCCGTGGTCGCCGCCGTCATGTGGGCGCGTCGAGGGTCCGAAGAAAGCCCAAAGCGATCGTCCAAGGCGCGACAAAATGCCGCGGCCAAGGCAAAGCCGCGGGCCAAGGCCCTAGCCAGCAAGCGCGAGGTGATCGAACCAACCCCGGGTGGCAAACAGCCCGTGCGGCGCAAGGCCGGCGGTACATTCGGCAAGGCGGTCAATGGAGGGAAGTCGCCCGCCGCGAAACGCCCGGCGAAGGCGAACATGGCTGCGAAGTCGGGTGAAGGAGATCGCGACCAGCCAGATTGACCGGTGACATTGCAGCATTTGCCTGACGGGTTGGGCCTGCGAAGCCGACCCGCGGTCGGTCAAATGCTGCATCCACTTCACTTCCCGGTTGGCCACGATCCCAGGTGTTAACGCTCGCGATCACGGAGGGCGGAAGAGTAGGCCAAGCCAGCTGGAGCATAAGGCTGCACCCTGATCTGAGTTTGCCAAAACCCCCCGGAAATTTCGCGCGCCTCCCCCGTTCAGGCCGCATGGACAGCCTGCCGCAATCGCGCCTCGGCACCAACCTCCTGTTCGGTGCCATCGCCGGCTTCGTCGCCACCGCCGCTATGACCTCGGCCATGGCCCGGCTGCACCGCAAGCTTCCGGCACGCGAACGCTATCCGCTGCCGCCGCGAGAGATCACCGAACGGATGGTGGACGGGGCCAATGACCCCCTCGTGCGCAACGGAGCGATGGCGGCGCATTTTGTCTATGGCGCCGCCACTGGCGCTCTGCTCGCAGCCGTGCGGCCGAGGCCGAGCCTCGCCGAGGGCGCACTGGCCGGCGTCGGCGTGTGGACGGCGAGCTATTTCGGATGGGTGCCTGTTGCCGGCATCCTGAAGCCGGCCTCGGCGCACCCGCCGCGGCGAAACGCGCTGATGATCGCGGTCCATCTGGTCTGGGGCGCGACGACCGCGGTCACGCTCCAGGAGCTGTTCCTCGCGCGCTCGACCATCCTCAATGCCGGGCCGCTGCGCGATGCACCGGCCGCCACAAGGAAAAACGCATGAACGTTGCCGACGAACACAGCATCTCGCCGTGGATGAACAATTTGCCCGATGTGGCCGCCCCGTCGTTGACGGCCGACGCGACCTGCGACGTCGTCGTGGTCGGCGCGGGCATCGCCGGCCTGTCCATCGCCTATGAACTCGCGGCTCACGGCCGCGCCGTCATCATCATCGACCGCGGCGCGATCGGCTCGGGTATGACGGCGCGCACAACTGCTCACCTCGCCTCCGCCCTCGACGATTATTATTATAAGCTGATTGACGTGCGGGGCGAGGAGGAGGCGCGGCTCTATCATTCGAGCCAGGTCGCGGCGATCAACCGCATCGAAGCCATCTGTCGCGATGAGGCGATCGACGCAGATTTCATCCGGGTAGATGGCTATCTGTTCGCCGCCGACGAAGACGGTGTGAAGGACCTCGACAAAGAGTTCGAGGCTTGCGGCAAGCTCGGGGTCGATGTGGAATGGGTCGGCCGCGCACCCGTTCCCGGCACCGATACCGGCAAATGCCTGCGCTTCCTCGACCAGGCGCGGTTTCATCCGACCAAATATCTCGCCGGCCTTGCTCGCGCGATCGAGGCGCGCGGCGGCCGTTTCCACGCCGACACCGTCCACGTCGGCGACACCGAGGTCGACGGCGGCGTAGAGATCGAAACCGAGCGCGGGGCGAAGATCCGCGCAAAGGCGGCCGTATTCGCGACCAACTCGCCAACCAACAATAAGGTCGCCATCCACCCCAAGCAGCTGCCGATGCGGACCTATGCAATCGCCGGCTGGGTGCCGACCGGCGCCGTGACCGACGCGCTCGTCTGGGATACACTGGAAGCCTATCACTATGTCCGGATCCAGCCCGACGGCGCCAATGGCGATCTTCTGATCGTCGGCGGCGAGGATCATCGTTCCGGCGATGCCGATGACATGGAAGAGCGCCTCGCCGCGCTCGAATCGTGGGCGCGGGATCATTACCCTTCGCTCGGGGCACTCGACTATCGCTGGTCGGGCCAGGTGCTCGAGCCGATCGACTTCATGCCTTTTTCAGGGCGCAACCCGGGCGCGGACAACATCTACATCCACACCGGCGATTCCGGCCAGGGGATGACCAATGCGGTCGCCGGAAGCCTCACCATCCCGGCGCTCATCCTCGGCGAAGACAGCCGCTTTGCAGCTCTCTTCGAACCTGCCCGCAAATCGGCGGCGGTGACGTCGATCGGCGAATTCGTAAAGGGCCAGTTCGGCGCAGTCCGGAATTTCGCCGAATATCTGGGGCCAGGCGAACTCAAGTCGGCGGACGAGCTGAAACCGGGCGAAGGCGGCATTCTGCGTCGCGGGATGCACAAGATCGCCGTCTACCGCGGCGAGGATGGCGGCCTCGTGGAACGCTCGGCCGCCTGCACTCATCTCGGCTGCCTGGTGCACTGGAACGGGTTCGAGAAATGCTGGGACTGTCCCTGCCACGGCTCGCAATTCGCGCCCGATGGCAGCGTGTTGAATGGACCTGCGGTCAAGCCGCTCGCGGTCGTGGACGATGCCGACGGGTGAGCAGGACGACCTCTTCGGCACCGCAACCACCGCGCTACTGCCGGGGCTCGCTTACATTCCTGAGCTCCTGGATTCGCCGGAGGAAGCGGCGCTCGTCGCGGCGATCGACGCGCTTGAGCTGGCGCCTTTCCGCTTCCAGGGTTGGCTCGGCAAGCGGCTGACCGCCTCGTTCGGCTGGCGCTACGACTTCGACGACGCGAGCTTCGCGCCGACGACACCCATTCCCGATTTTCTGCTGCCGCTGCGCGCCCGTGCCTCCACATTCGCCAGCTTGGCCAAGGAGGTGCTCGTCCAGGCATTGGTGACACGCTACGATCCCGGCGCAGGGATCGGCTGGCATCGGGACCGCCCTGTCTTCGAGCACGTCGTGGGCATATCGCTGGCCAGTGCGGCGGCGCTGCGCTTCCGCCGGCGCCGCGGTTCAGGATTTGAGCGCGCCTCGATCCCGCTCGCGCCGCGTTCAGCCTATCTCTTGACCGGCGAGGCGCGCTGGGAATGGGAGCACAGCATCGTGCCGATGGACACCATCCGGCGTTCGATCACTTTCCGCAGCCTTTCCGAAAAGGGACTGCGCGCGCGTTCCGACTAGCTGTCGCCGCTGTCCGGTTCGGCCTGCTTGTGGTGCATCTCGGCCGCGACACCCCCGCCCGCGACCTTCATCGCCGCGACGTCGAGCTGGTTCTTCCAGCCATGGACAACGCTACGCGTGCCATCCTTCATCGCCTCCCAGCCGGTCTTTGCGACGTCCGCGGGATCGTCCTTCTTGGCCTGGCCGACTTTGGTATCAAGCATGTCGGCACGTTCGAAGAACTCTGTGTCAGTGGCGCCGGGCTTCAACCAGGTGACCGTGATCTACTGCTTTCCGCTCCGACACCGGCGCTCAGCACGCAAGTTTCCGGCGCAAGACTACGCGGAAGTTTTTTGTGGGCCAGTGTCACCCGGCCTTGCGCCTGATCGACCAGATCAGCGCGGAGATGCTGGTGACCAACGCCGCGAGCGCGGCGATGAGGATGGGATCGAGGAGGATCATGGGTTTGACTCCGAATCATTGGAGCCGTCCTATTCACCGATATGGTTCGCTGTAGGAAAACGAAAAGTTCGTGGCTGGTTGTGTGTTATCTGGCGTTATCTGTAAATCAGATGTCCACAATGGGTGGAAAGCGGACATTCGCCGGCGTCAGTTTACGATCCGAAAGCGTTCCCCAAGCTGAATGCTCGCAAAGAAGAAAAGCGGGTCGGCCCTGTCGGACCGACCCCATTATCTCCGACGATCGCCGCGGAAGCGGCGAAGGCCCTTATTATCCGCATCCCGGCGCCATGATTTACTCGTTCCCCAGGTTGCTGCGGACGGAATGAGCGGTGGGTAACCGCGAGGCCCGGTTCATGAGCCAGGCAGCGCGCGGCCGCCTTTGTCCGGCCAGACTGGTTTTCCGAAATGCACGCAGGTCAGCCGCCGCGGCGCAGCGACCACATCGCGCTGTGCCAGCCAGGCTGCGCCGCCCCCGCCTCGAGCCGGCCGTTCTCGACATGGATAAATTGGCCGTTCCAGCGGTTGCGCAACCTGACGAAGCCGTCCGCCCTTTCGACGATCCATTGGGCGCTGTGCCAGCCCGCCTGGATCGGCCCCGATTCGAGGCGGCCGTTCTCGACGTGCAAATACTGGCCCTCGCGGAAGCGATTTCCGATCCGCACATGGCCGTCGCCGAGGTCCTCGATCGCCCAGTCCGCGCTGTGCCATCCGCGCGGCGCCGGGCCGCTGGTCAGGCCGTTCTCGACATTGATGAACTGGCCCGGCCGCCATCGATTTTCAATCCGGACAAATCCACTTTGCAGCAGCTTGGGCGCGGAGTTCGACGCCGCCGCCGCTGGCGCGGCCGGAATCACCGGCAAACTCGCGACTCCGGCCAGCATGGCCAGTCCGATCACAGTCTTTTTCATGGAGCCCTCCCCTATTGAGGAGGTGTCGATAACACGCCGTAACGAGTCGCCCCGCACGCTTTTCGCGCGCGGGCAACGGGTGCGCGTTATTCAGCCGGGAAGGGGGTATGGCAGCCGCAGCCCTGTGCGGTTCGACCTCGCCGGCGCAGTCGGCGCGCTCCAATGCCCGCTTGGGTTGGATAACCGTCGTTGGCAGGAGATGGCCCGTCGTGGCGGAGCCCTAAGCGGACATGGGCGTTGGCGCAGGCAGCCTTCCGCCTTTCGTCCAGCCTGCCCAAACGATGAGAATCCCGACAGCCATGCCGAACAGCGCCAGCGGATAAGGTGGCACGTTTGCGAGCAGCGGATAGTAGCGTTCCCAAACCGACCACATGCCAACAGTCTCCCAGAGCAGCATCTGAAGCGCGATGAACCCGGCCGTTTCGATCCACGGCCGTGCGTGCTTGGGCGCACGCCAGGCGAGATAGGCCAGACCACACAATGTCATGACGCCGGTGAGGCGGAAAACGTGGGCGAGGAGGTAATAGTCCGGCTCTCCCGCGATTTCGAACGGCCCGATCGCCGTCAGTACTCGGTTGAAGATGGCGCCCAGCAGGAAGAAGATCGACGCGAGCATATAGCGGGCATGCTGATGCACTTTATGACGGTTCCTCAGTCCTTGATAGGTCAGCCAGGCAATTCCGATCACCGCGACCGCATCGATTGGTGCGGTTCGAGCGGCATACATCTCATAGAATATGCTCCCTTCGACGAACCTCTTGGCCATGCCCACCGAGATTAACATGCCGCCAGCGAGGAAAGCGGGAAACAAGGCCACCATCGCGACGCCTACCCGCCGATGGAGGTCGCGACGGCCTGCATGGATCGACCAGCTCTGAACCGTGAGCAGGATCAGCCAAAGGGTCGAGGGAATGCCGTGCGCGTGGAACTCGAACGAGGCGCCCGACAGATTCGACAGGTAACTTGGCCAGAAGGCGTAGACCGTTATCGCCATCAGCACCGTCAGCCATATCCAGGCATAACGATAAGGCACCGCGCCTCCCCCTCGATGCGGCTACCTATCACGCGACCGCAGCTCCGCCTATTCGATCGATCCTGGCGCAATGTCCGCGATGGGTCGAAAGCGGACAGTTCGCTACGTCGTTGCGATAGTGGTTGCACACGGGCGCAGGCTAGGTGGGAAAACCAGTGAAGGGCGCGAGATCACAGTGCCCCGACGCCGTGGTGCCCGCACCTCCCACGCGTGCCATAGCAACGTAGAGACCGCTGTCACGAAAGACACGGCGCAAGCGCTGCACGGAGCCGCCCTCTAGCGTCTCATCCTGAAAGGTGATCTCGCCATCGGTCACTGCATAGATGGGAAACGTTTGCTCACATCGATCGAAACAATATCGGCGAGACTGGAGATCGACACGCAACACTATGCTGGCTCGTCGAATCTCTGGCGCGCCTCCCTCAGTTTGAGATGACATGGTCACGGAACAAATCAGATTGAAAACTGCGACGGCGCTGGCGATCTGCATGGCAATGCTTGCTCCGTTCGAGAGGGGAATTAGCGCGCCAATCTGGTCAAAGGCAATCGTCGGTTAGCTGCCCGACCGACCACCCATGGCGACGCACCTAGACCTGCAATGGGTCGAAAGCGGGCACTCGGGCCGGGGGACGTGCCGACCGGTATCGATCAGGATCGCGTCAAGGTCACGGTAGAGACTTCGCACAGGTTCACGCCACGCCAATCGCGAGTTTCGCCGCCCTCGAAAGTGGCACGGAAATCCCACAGACACTGACTTGTCCCGCGGCCGAAACTCACCTGCCCGGTCTCGCCGTTGGGCAGCGTCTGCATGCCCAACATGTCAATGCCCCAATCGTTCTCGCTTGCGGCCGAAATCGTAAGGCGCAGGACGGTGCGACCGGTGTTGTTGACGATTGCGAGACTCGCCTGGGTGGTGCCCGCCGTCATCACTCCGTTCGAAACAGTCGTATTCTGGGACGGTAACTCCGGGGGTGTGTCCGCCGCCGTAAGCCCATTGGACACGTTGATTGTGGTCGCAGCATTGCTGGTAGTCGCGGCGTTTTCGCCAGCCTGTCCGCATCCGGCCACGATGAGCGCGGATGCGAGTAGCGTCAGCGTGGTGCAATCCTGTCTCATTGCTCCGGTTCCTCGAGTTCGTGCGCGCAGGAGGTCATAGTCCTCTTGGCGCCCGCGCAAAAGAACGCATGGACAGCCTCCTCAGGCGAACCGATTGCATTGTCCCCAATGGGTCGAAAGCGGGCAAACGCCGATGGGGCGTAAACGCCGATTCTAGCCCATGGACTACAGGGCCGACTGGTCCGGGCCTCTTCGCTCGGAACGATCAATCACCGGCCCCTGCGCGTTGCGCCTCATTTGCAAGTTCTTTTCGAGTACACGCGGCGGAGTGGCCGCATGCTTCAGGCGCGTGTTGCGATAGCGCACACCGCCAAAGAGAAGCCGCGTGCCCAAAGCCATCCAAGAAGTCACTGAGCGCTCGGCGAGCCAGGCCGGTGCCCACAATGCACTGCTGGATGGGAAAACGGTTCGCCCCTTCCCCTTCCAGCGTCCTAACTCCGCGGCCCCCACGCCGCAAACTGCGGCCGCCAGCAACCAGCCGGGACCACTCCGCGCCGCGAGGATACCGGCAGGGAGCAGAGCCAATTGGGCGGCAAAGCGTCCCGGCCGGGCCCATTCGTCATAGGCCTGTCGAAGTCGCTGCGAGAAGAAGTGCGTTGCACTGGCCGGCCGGCGCGCGACGAAGAGATCGAGCGGCACCGCTTCGTGCCCTCCGGCCGCCCGCGCGGTGCGAACCAGCTCAAGATTTTCGAACAGAACCTCCCCTGAATAGCCACCCGCTTCCAGGAGCACCGATCGGCGGATGCCGAGAGTGCCGGGCCAGTCCCCGCCCCCGAGCCGATTCAGTAAGCTGCGCGCGGTGTCCCAGCGCGCGTGCCACGGCAAGGGATGGAAGAAATTCTGCGGTCGCACGACCTCGGATTCTTGCAGCAGGGTCACCATCCGGATGAGCTCGTCAAGCCGGTACCGTACGTCGTCGTCCGCGACGATCACAGATTCATAACGGGCGGCCCGGACACCCGTCATCACGCCCGCAACTTTTCCGTTCGTGGTCCGCATTGCCGGGCGGAGATGGCGGACATGGGCCGACCATGCGCGTGCATGCGCGTCAAACGTCTCTTTTGGAGAGCCATCCACCACGATAACCTCGTTGATGGTACGTCCCAGCCGCTTGAGATAGCCCGACAAGTTTGTCGCTTGCGAAAGCTGCGCGGCAATCGGCAGGACATAGCTGGCCGCCAGAGGCGTTCCCAAGCTTGAAGCATTGCGTTCGAACGCCTCGTCCATGACGCTCAAAGCCCTCACCGATGCCGAAGTTCCGAAAATACCAGCGAAACTCGTTTTTGCCGCGGGGCGCCGGCGCAGCTCGACATTCCCCGACATTCTTGCTGATCCATGTTCGTGTTCAGGAACTCGGCCCCCCCGTACCTCGTTGCTGTTACAAACCGGAGTTCCTGTTTTTCCATGATTATCGAAGAAGCCGTTCTAAAGCGGCGCCAAGAGCTTTTGGCAGCAGTTGCCGACGAGGCCTTTCCCTGCGTGGGAGCCAAGTCGGCAATGGCGCGCGGCATGTTGAAAATCCTGGTATGTCGCTCTCTCGAAAGCGGATGGGACGATGTGCGAATACATTCCGAGCTACTCGATTGGGCGGGGGCTTACCGCGAAGATCCGGGCGGGCTGCGCAGCCTCGCGGTAGTATTCGAAGAGCCGCATGACTTGGACGAGAAGAGGTTCGAAGAAGCCATGTGGGAGCGACTCCAGTCGTTTGCGGACAAGGACCACTGGCGCGGTCAGCCATACGATCAAAACGTAAGTTCCGATCCTGACGATCCGCATTTTTCGCTCAGTTTCGGTGGGGCGGCGTTCTTCGTCGTCGGCCTGCATCCCCATGCTTCGCGCCCTGCTCGGCGCTTGCCGCGCCCCACCTTGGTGTTCAACCTCCATGACCAGTTCAAACTCTTGCGCGAAGGAGGCCGATACGAGCGCATGCGGGAAACAATCATCAGGCGCGACGCAGCGCTTGCCGGCTCAGTAAACCCGATGCTTGCGCGTCACGGCGAAGCGAGCGAGGCACGTCAGTACAGCGGGCGGGTAGTCGGCGAGAACTGGCGCTGCCCGTTCCGCGACCCGCGGGCCGCGTGACTTCGGCGGAGATCGGCCCGCGCACCGGGGTCGCCTTCACTTTGCGGCAGGGGGAGACGCTGCGAGTGATCGATCCGGCAGGGGTGCAGGTGTCGGACTTGCTAGCTTACAACGCCGAGGACGTGCGCGAGGCCATCTCGAACGGCCGCACCTTCGACTATGAGGAAACCGTTGCGCTGACGGCGGGCAACCGCTTGTGGTCGAATTGGTCGAATCCCATGCTCACGATCGTCGAGGACACGGTTGGACGACACGATTTCCTATTGACGCCTTGCAGCGAAGCGACCTTCCGCCACTTCTATCCCGACCGACCGGTACACCGTGGCTGCTTCGGCAATCTGGCCGAAGCGCTGTCGCCATATGGCGTGGAGTCGGACATGATCCCGTGTGCCTTCAACCTGTTTATGAACGTCCAGATTTCCGCCAACGGCGGGCTGCGCGTCGAGCCGCCCGTGAGCCGACCGGGCGACTATGTCCGGCTGCGCGCAGAGATGGATCTGATAATCGGGCTGACCGCCTGTTCGGCCTATGCGTCGAACGGCGGAAGCTTCAAGCCCATCCGCTACGAGATTGAAATCGACACCACCGTGCCGGCTTAGATCCAAGCGCAGCATCACCAAGGTCTGCAATCGGCCAGATCAGGCCGGCCCGCTATGCGCCCACTCCGGTCATTGGCGCGACCTGAAACCGCATCCGAAAGCCGTCATTAAATCAGCTTGGGCCTCGAATGTCCGCTTTCGACCCATTGCGGACATTTAGTCAACGGTCGCCACCCGAACGTTCGTGGATCAGGCCCTAACTGGTGGTGTATTTGGGAGAAAGAGCATGAGGAAGTTATCAACCGCCGACGGTGAACTCGATGAACAGGCCGAGGCCGCCGGAGAGCTGGTCGCGTGAGCCGAGCTGGCGGACGATCGGCGAATCGGCGGCGTCGCCGATCAGGCGGTCATAGCCCGCATAGCCGAACAGGCCCCAGTTGCGGCCCAAGCGTTGGGTGAGACCGGCGCGTCCGCCCACCGAATAGAAACCGCCGCCCGGATCGTAAGCGGCGAGGCTGGCGGCGGGGATGGCGAGCGGCACGCCGAAATAGGCGTCATGGAAAGTGTTGTCGCCCCAATGGGCGCGCGGCCCGATTGAGAAAATGGTCTGGTCGCCGTCGCGAACGATGAAGTCGGCGGCGAGGTCGCCGACCAGCCCGTCATGGCCGTTCACCGCCTGGCGAAGCTCGCCGCGAATCCGGAAATTCGGCCCAATGAACGCCTGGACGAACCCCCCCACCTCGACGGTAAGAGGGACGTCGCCGACCGCAGCGCCGACATCATCCTCCTCGCGCTGGGACACCAGCCGCCCGATGGGGCCGAAGTTGAACGCGCGGTCGTGACCCAGCAGACCGATGCCGAAGCTCTCGTCCGGCGCCTCGAACGGCACTGGGGCGCCTTCCCGGCGCAGCCCGAAATTGGGCAACGGGAAGATGCTGTAATCCTCCGAACCATAGAATTTGGGCGCAACCTGCGCGCCGATGCCGACGGTGACGATGCGGCCGCGCCCCTCCTGCGCGGCTGCGGGTGCGGCGATCGCGGTGGCGAGGAAGGCGGCGGCGAAGATGCGGGTGGTTATTTTACTCATAGCGCCTCAACGGGTCGGGCTTCGTTTCGTTGCCGAAGCTTTACGGAACCAGCCTACGCAGCACCCGTGCGAAGGAAAGCCTTGGGGCGAACGACTGCCTATGTCCGCTTTCCACCCAAAACGGACCAGCAAAGAGCCGCGCCCTTTGGAACGCGGCTCTCCATAGTTTCAGCGAAGCGAGCGCTATTGCTGGCCGCCCTTTTCGTAATCGGGTTTGCCGCCCAGGTCGCCGTCTTCCTTGCCGCCGTCCTGCTGCTGCTGGCCCTTGTCCTTCGAATAATCGTCACCCTGTTGCTCTTTGTCGAAGCCGGGCTTTCCGCCCTGATCCTTCTCAAATTCGCCCATGATCGCTTCCCTTCAGAAAATGTCGGCGACAGCCGCCACCATCATCAACCGTTGGGATGGTTCTCCGTTCCCCTTCCGTCACGATAGCGATCGAACTGAAATGCGACGCCAAGCGTGAGGCTAGTCGATGATGTCTTTGTCGTCTTGAATCGGCGCTCCATCACGAACGCGCCAGAGCGCTCGGTCAGCTTCATCTATCGCGCGAAGCAGCCCGTCGAAGCAGGGGGTGTCTTCTACCGGCCATAGCCGGGTGAACGATTGACCTAGCGCTTCGACATCCTGCTGTGTCAGCAGGCCGATCGCGACGATTCTCGACATCAAAGGCCAACGAAGCGGACTCTCGGCTGTTCCTCTCGTTTGCCGATGACCCAGGAGTTAAGGCAGCATTGTTGAACGTTTTGCCCGCCTTCCACGCATTGCGGACATACTTCTCGCAGCGGCTATTCCGTTCGGTGGTGCGTCGCTTCATTCGGCATACGACCTTGTTAACGTTTTCAGATGCTTATGGGCTGGAAAGAAACTGAGGAAGGGTAAGCCCATGAGTGGCTCAGAAGCGAGTTTGATGGCGATCATCGTCGGACTGGGAGTCTTCGCTGTCATCGTGGCAGTCGGATGGCGCAGCGTTCAGAATCGCCGCATCATGCGCTTGCAGGACTCGAGCGGCAAAGAGACGATCATCGTCGCCAATGAAGATGATCATATCAGCAGCGTCGTCAGTACTACCGAGACAACGCAGCCAGCCGCAGAGCCTGCCCCGCCCATCGATGTCGTGAACGCTGACGCCGACGCCTCTGGACGCGATCGCCTGAACCGCATGGTTTCTTCCACCAAATAATCTTCCCCAACTCCAAGCCACGCTTTAGCCGGTCCGTCGCGGCGCCGTCGTGCTGATCACCCGCAGGTGCGTTGCTCGTGCCCAGGAAGCGACGCGACTCTACCGGGGTGTAGCGGAGGTGCGATTGGCTGGGAGCTCTGTCTGCATGCAGGGCGAGATGCGTGAGTGGTGAATGTCCGCTTTCCACCCATTGCAGACCTTCCGGCCGCGAAGGTCGTACCTCCCGCAATTTTGCTGGAGGCTCTTATGCGGCATCGACGCACCGGAACTAAACTCGCCCTCAAGCCGGTTCACGTGAGGGGCATCCGCGTACGACTGCAGGTCGCGCAAAGGCGCAGAGACCTGGCGCTGTTCGACCTAGCGCTCGACAGCAAGCTGCGCGCCTGCGACCTCGTCGCTCTTAGGGTTTTGGACCTCGTTTCCGGCGATAGGCCGCGTGGCCGGGTTCAAGTGCTTCAGCGAAAGACCGGCTGCCCGGTGCAATTTGAGGTGACTGAGCAGACCCGCCGATCGCTGATGGAATGGCTGGATTGGCGACCGGCACAAAACAATGAGTGGATCTTCCCGAGCCGCAGCAATCGCGGTTTCCACATTAGCACTCGCCAGTATGCCCGGCTGCTGAAGCGATGGGTGAGCCTGGTCGGGCTCGACCCTGCCGCCTACGGCACTCACACCATGCGCCGGACAAAAGTCTCACTGCTCTACAAGAAGACCGGCAACCTTCGAGCTTGTCAGCTGCTGCTCGGCCATACCAAGCTCGAGAGCACCGTCAAGTATCTCGAGTGGAAGTCGATGACGCGCTCGAATTATCCGAGGCGCTAGAGCTGTGAGTGTCCGCAATGGGTGGAAAGCAGACATTGGTTGAGAATCGAATGCGAATACGCATTGGTAGGGCGCGTACTCAACCTCAGGTCCTATCGGCGCAGTTGCATTAGCTGCGCCGGGTCTGATCGGACCGTAGCAGTACGACGGCGGCAATCGCGGCGATCGCTTTCTTGCTGCGGGTCACTGTTCGTTTCCTCGTGCTGGAGTGGCGCCCGGCAGTGCCCGCCGCAGGTCGGCGGGCCGGTACAGGACGCCGTTGTTGACGACCGCGCGGACCTCGGCGACGCGGTTGAGATCGGGGAGCGGATCGGCGGCGATGAACAAGATGTCCGCCTCCAGCCCGCGGGCCAGGGCGCCGGTCCGGCGCCCCAGGCCGATCAGCCGCGCCGCATCGGAGGTCGCCATGCGCAGCACCGCCCAGGCTGGGATGCCGGCCTGTTGATGTAGCGCCATTTCCTGCGACATGCTCAGACCCGGCGCCACCCAGGGATTGCCGAAATCGGTGCCGATCGTCATTGGCACGCCTGCAGCGTACATGCGCCGGGTGAGCTCCAGAAGCCGCGGCCACTGCGCCTGGGCGCGGCGATAATTGTCTGGCGTCCAGGCGAGGTCGAATCGGAAAAGGGTGCGCCAGTTCTCGACCATCACCGGGTGCGCGATGGGCGCGTCGCGGTGCCGTCGCGCGAGATCGTTGCCGAAGAAGGCGGGTTCGAAGGCAATAAGGGTTGCGTCGAATTGTACCCTGCGCTCGGCTAGGGTGCGCATCATCTCACGCATCCTCGGAGCGTCGAAATCGGCCGCCTCGTACCATTGGACCCAGGTGAAGCCCCCGGGCTGACGAGCGGCGACGAAGGCCGCGCGCCGCTCCGCCGGCAGCAGGTCAGGGCTGGTCGGAATCGCGTGGACCAGTGCGTCGACTCCCAGTTCCGCCGCGCGTGTCCAACTCACCTCATCGAGATGGGCTATCACCTGAAGGCCGAGTGCGTGGGCGGCGTTGATCCCTTCGCGCACCTGGGTCTCGGTGAGCCCGGTATAGAGCTTCACATAGTCGGCGCCCGCCGCCGCCTGCCGGCGGACAATCTCAGCGACCGGGGTCTCCGGCGTGACGCGAGCGACCAACCCGTCGAACGGCATCGTCTGCCGGTCGATCACCTCGGCCGCCCAGCGCATCTCAGGCCCTTGCAGCGTGCCAGCCGCTAGCGCGGCCTCATAGGCGCGCGCCTGCTCAGGATCGCCCGCCGGGTTACGCACGGTGGTGACGCCGTAGGACAGGAACATGCGGCCGGCGTGGGCGGTGATCTCCCGGTCGTAGCCGATCCGCATTCGCGGCGGAGCCGGCTCGCGCACGAGTTGCACGGGTCCCAACGTCAGGTGCGCGTGGGTATCGATCAGCCCTGGCAGCGCGTAGAGCCCAGTGAAATCGTGTAACGTCGCTCCGCGCGCCGCCGCGGGACGGCCCCGGCCGATCGCGGAGATACGACCGTTCTCGACCAGGATGTAACTGTCGGGCGTGATCGTCTCGCGCCGGGGATCGACTAGGTTGACGCCGACGTAGAGATCACGACGGGCCGGATCGGCCAACGCCGGCGTCGCGGCGAACAGGGCGGCATACAGCAGGAAACGGCGCATCTTTAAGCCTCGCAAATGTGGTTTCGATGCTTCAGTCCGGCGCGACGCGGCGGCACTTACAACCGCGCGCAGAAAAAGATTTTGTAAGAAGCTGGCCGCTGGCCGAGACTCCCACGCCGATGCGCGGGCTTGAGCAGATCATCGCTGATTACGGCCCTGGGCTCGCTCGCGTGGCGGCGTCCTACGAAGCGGACCGGATGCTCCGCGAGGATCTGGTTCAGGAAATGCTGGTCGCGATCCATCGGGCATTACCCAGCCTCGCCAATCCGGACAGCCTGGCGCCCTTCGTCTTCCGCATCGCGCACAACCGAGGCGTGACCCACGTGGCGCGCCAGGCCGGCGCCCGGCGTGCGGATCAGAGTGCAGCGCTCGAGGACCAATTTCCGGAAACCCCTGAGGAGCGGATGCTCAGTGACGAACGGGCGAACCAGGTCGCGGCCGCCGTCCGCCGTCTGCCGTTGCCCTACCGGCAGGTCATGACGCTGGTGCTCGAAGAACTGACTTACGCTGAGATTGCGGAGGCGCTGAAGATCAGCCTCTCCAATGTCGGCGTCCGAGTGAACCGCGCCAAAGCGCATCTGAAGGCCATGCTCGATGACGAATGATGATTTCCTTGCCTCGTTGCGGGCGGACTGGCGGCGTCAGGCAATCAACGTCAGCAATCTTGCCGCACGCGTCGAGGCGCGGCGGCGGCGCGCCGGGCTCGTTATGGCCTGCAACATAGTCGGGGTTGCCGTGCTGGCGGCCTTCGCGCTCGTCTTCGGCTATCTTGCAATCCGCTATGCCGATGCGCTGTACGGCGTGGCCGGGTTTGCCTTCCTGTTCGCCGTTCCCCCGACGCTTTTCGAGCTGCTCGATTTCGGACGTGCGCGCCGGCTGCGCTACGATGATAGCCCTGCCGGAGTGCTTAGGCAGGCGCGCGATCAGGCCATATTTGCGCGCCGGCAGTTGCGGAGCGCCCGGATCGCAGCGCTACTTTTGACCCACGCAGGCTTCGCCGCGTGGGCACTTGTCCTGGCAGGACTTGCCCACCGTGAAACGGTCGTCCCCATCACCTTGGGCTGGGCGGCAGCGGCCATGCTGACTTGGCTATGGCAGCATTGGCGCGATGGTAGGCTCGTTACCGAGATCGCGGGCTACGACCGGCTCCAGGGGGATCTAGACGACGGCGACTAAGCTAGCACCATGGCCGCAGGGGTTCTCCTGCCGACGAACGTCGGCAATAGGTGGAAAGCGGACATTCACTTCCTCGGCCGAAAAGGTGGTAGTGCCGTGGGATGGAAGGGAGGCGGCAAGTATGCACCGATTGATGAATGCTCGCCGTGCGAGCACGAAGCGGGCGATCATGGCGCTGGTTGCCATTGCCATTCCCGGATGCAGCACGGTCGCACACCGATCCCCAGTCGCCGAGGGGGAGAGGCTGATGCAACTCAGCCGCGAATGGTCACGAGCGGCGGCGACGGGCGATGTTGACGCTGTTGTACGCTACTGGGCGGATGACGCAGTTGTGATGATGGCGGGTCTGCCGACCTTCCGGGGCCGAGAGGCGATCCGAGGCTATGTGCGGCAGAGCTTCGCTATCCCGGGCTTCAGGATTAGCTGGGAGCCCCTGGAAGTTCATGTGTCGGCGGCGGGCGATATGGCGTACCTGATCGAACGAACGGAAGTGACGCTGCCTGGCGCCGATGGCCGCCTGGCCACTCACCACTCAAGAGCGGTGTCGATCTGGCGGCGCGGAGCGGACGACCGATGGAGGAACGCCCTGGACATCTCCAACGCCGAAGCTCAAGCGCCCGACGAGGGATGAGCCGAGGAGTGGCGTCTCGCCCTTGGCGGTAAGTGCATGTCCGCAATGGGTGGAAAGCGGACATTGAACAATGAGCCTACAGGGGGGTAGGAGGCGAGCTATATCCGGCCGCTCGGCGGGGTCACGACATGCGGCGCATCGCCAAGCCTCCCTGACTTTTAGCGGCCGGGGTCCCGCTCAGCTTCCGTCAGCGCTGCCGTGCACCGGCCTCGCTCCCGCCGCTCGGCCAGGACCCCACCCTGCGCATTGGTCCACCGCACATTCTGCTCGAAGCGCCCGTCGGCGAGCAGGCGAGTCTCTGTTGTCACGGTGGTGCCGTCGTCGGTAGAAGAGCTTCTTTGCAGGCGATCTTCGCCGATTTGCTCCAAGTCGGCTGGAATGATTGACCACCATCCGCAGCCCGGGACGCCATCGCGGCACGTCGCGGCAAAACGTTCGCCATCAAGGGTGCCTTCGACCGCTTCTGGTTGGCAGCGAAACCATACTGGCGCCTGCTCGGCCTGGCCGGCGCCCAAGGCGAGCAAGACAAGAAGCTTGGCGAGTATGACGGTTCTCCTCGTCGGCGGACGGCGCCAGTTCCGATGTCATCTTCGGGCCTTCGCTCACCTGTGTAAAGCGGCGGCCAGTCCCGAAATTCTAGCGCCGCCCACGGCCTTGCAGAGTGGCGCTAGATTGCCAGTTGACCCTCGAACAACCGCGATGGAGCATTATCGCTGTCCGTCGCGCCGTCAGTCGTCTGGCCCGGTGGCGCTATGCCGAGCGGGACTGCCTGCGATGACTTCGCGCACTTTCGAACGTCCGCAACGGGTCGAAAGCGGACTCGATCCGCCGGTTGAGCTGCGAGGCTCAAAGCGGCCGCTCCACTCTAAGCCCCGAACTACTTGCCGCTCAAGCCGTTGGAAGGGCCGGCCGCGACATTTCCCTCGCAGGCATTGCCGGCCGCAGTGGCGGCGCGGTTTCCCCGGCGCAATTCCCGAAACTGCGCGAAACGCGTTGCGGGGCGGCGTTGGGGCGCGATGTGACCTCAACGACACGGCCGCAGGCGCCATCGCCCGTGCTGGTCGAGATGAAGGTGTAGCGATAGCTGCCGGCCGGAAAGCCGCCTTCGGCGGCGAACCGCGGTGCGCCGGCACTATCGCCGGCGCCGGCCTGCGCGGCGATCGCGGCGGCCTGACGCATCATCGCGATGTGCTGAGCGCGCATCTCGGCGATGAGTTGGTCGAAACCGTCGAAGGGGCTGGTCCACTCGAACCGGGACATCGGCAACAGGCCAAGCTCGCCGACCGGAACGACCTTTACGGACGGCGAGACCTCGTCCTTGTAAGTCATATGCGCGACCGTGCGCGAAGGCAGATCGACGGATATGACATGCCGGTCGGCGGCGGCGGCCGCTCCAGCCAGCCCGAGCACCGCCGCACCGGCGACAAGAGCATTTTTGAGCTTACGCATTGGGATTTCATCCGCTCGGTTGAACATTGGAGTGCAAAAAATATCGCGCGAATCTGAACACCGAATGACTCGGCGGAGCCGAGCTCGATGGGACGGGAGCTGTCGCCGTCAGGCCGCTCGTTCGCTCCCGACCATCATGATTTCCGCCAGTTGATCGCGCAGCGCGAGCCCCAGCTTCTTCATTCGTGTAATTTGCAGCTGACCCGGCACGGGCCGCGCTTTCTCCCTGGCGATGGCTTCTTCGAGCCGAGCATGCTCCCGCTCGAGGTAGGACGCGAAACGCTCAGACATTTTCGATGACCTCAGTCGCGCTCCTTTTGAGCTCTGCTTTCTCCTGCAGCTTCGTGCGCCCGCCCGCCTGTGCCAGGTCGGGCTTCCACGATTCCTTGTGTGAATCGATAGCCACCGACGCCTGTGGAATTTCGCCCTGCGTCTTGATGGCGACCGGAGTTACGGCCGCGAACGTCAGTCCGCCGGCGGCCAGCAAGGGAAGCAATGCCATCATCATTCTCTCCTTGTTTCAAATGGCGCCAAGGAGCGCGAGCGGCGCACGCTCGCGCCCCGGCTCAGCGATCACGCAGCAATGCGCTGGTTCGCCTCCGGCGGATCGAGCCGCTGCACGTTGCTCGCGCCGATCTCGATCTTTCTCGGCTTCATCGCCTCGGGAATCTCCCGTTCGAGAAGGATCGTCAGCAGGCCGTTCTCGAACTGGGCCGAGCGAACCTGGATGAAGTCGGCGAGCTGGAAGCGCCGCTCGAATGCCCGCGAGGCAATGCCACGGAACAAATAGCGCTCGGTGTCGCCCGATTCCTCGTCTTTCCTCTTGCCCGTGACGATGAGCTGGTTCTGCTGGGCTACGACCTCGATCTCGTCCGGCCGGAAACCGGCGACGGCGAGCGTGATCCGATAGCCTTCTTCGCCGTCCTTTTCGAGATCGAAGGGCGGGTAGCCATCGCTCAGCTCGCTGCGCGCAGTGCTTTCGATCATGTCGAAAAGGCGGTCGAAGCCGACCGTGGAGCGCCGATAGGGCGTAAAATCAAAGCTGTCTCTCATTTCCAAATCCTCCTTTTGAAGCAATTTGGGCGTGAGAAGCGCCGGATGAGAGCCGGCGCCCTCTTCTTCCCAACCGGGCCCGGATGGCGCCCGGCGGCGATGAGCTAGGAAGCGATTTTTCGGTGTTCAAGAGGTGCCGGCGGGACCGTGTGATTTTTTGGGATTTAACCTCTCGAACGGCGCTTGCGCGGAGCTCTTGCGAGAATGGCTCGCCTGACTTCCGGCTCGATCGTTGGACGCGAGCTCATGACGAAGAGACGGGCGAGTTCAGCTGTTGGCTTCGGCACGTATACCTCCTTTTCTATCGTAAATTCCTTTTCAGTGACTGGTGCCAACGCTGATCTGAGACGGCGACAAGGGTATTCAAGAATGTCCGCACATGGGTGGAAAGCGGACAATCAGGCCCCGGGCTTCCCATTCCCATCGAGATGAAGATAGTTGCTATCGAAGTCGCCGATCCTGGTCAGATTTTTCCAGTTGCCGATTTTCACCGAGCGCCTGCTTCTTTCGATAAAGCCGTCGGCTTCCAAGGATTTCAGAGTTCTGTTGACGTGGACCGAGGTTAGGCCCAGGGCGTCTGCAAGCTGCTCTTGGTTCATGGGTAGCTCATACGCGCATTGCTCGCCCAAGCCTGCCACTTCGAGCCTCATTGCGAACTCGCAAAGCAGGTGTGCGGTGCGCGCGGTAGCATTGCGGCGGCCGACATTGAGCGTCCATTCCCGGAAGATCGAGGCGTCAACCAGGGTTTCATACCACATCGCCTTGCCGAGTAGCGGACGCTTGAACGCAAGGTCTTGCACGGCCTCAACAGGGATGAAGGCAACCTCGATGTTCGTTAGCGCCTGCACGTTGTGATCGGACCTTCTCAGCAGCGAGTTTTGAAGATCGACCACATCTCCCTTCATGTGGATCGACATGATCTGCCTTCCACCCTCCCCCGTCACCTTATGGCGGTAGGCGAAGCCGCCAAGGAGGAGGCAGGAATGGATCGGCCTTTCGCCGTCTCTCACGATATATTGCTGAGCGCCGACTCTTTTCACGGAGTGCGGCAGGGAAAGAACTGCCTGCCTGTCATTGTCATCCAGCGGCATCCACAAGCGCAGCTTGCGGAACATGGGAAGCAGGGTTTCGGGCGGGGCGGTAGACACTGGGAGCTCCCGTTTCGGCGGGAGCGCTCGCTGTCTCTCTGTCACCAATAAGCCATTGAAGCATTGGGGATGTTGGCGTCCTACACCCTTTGGATGGGATAGCCAATCGTCAGCAACAGCGCTCTGCACTCGCTGCACGAGGCGCGGAAGGGCAGCGTTGGGTCGAGCGTTCGCTATGGTCGAAAGCGGACTGGGCTTATCCAACGTCCGAATTTGGCCCTCAAGCTGGCTCTTGGGTCGTTGTGAGGCAGCCCCGCAAGCTGGACTGATCCTAACATAGCTTAAGGACGCGCACAGCGCCTTTGGGCAACCGAGTTGTCGAAGGCGGGGGGAGCTATGGCGAGAAATGGCGGATTGGGCAGCGGCCGTTCCGGTGTAGCGGAGATTTAGGAAGAGCTCGATCATCTGCGGATTTGCCTCAGTTTGGCGGAAGAGCGCGATCCAGAAGCGACAAAAAGACTGGTTGAATTGCGGAACGAAGTCA
>CAVSFG010000005.1:0-634508 GCA_963727345.1 uncultured Alphaproteobacteria bacterium | reverse complement strand
TCGATCTGCCTGATCCGCTCGCGCGTCACCGAGAACTGCTGGCCGACTTCCTCCAGCGTGTGATCGGTGTTCATGCCGATGCCGAAGCGCATTCTGAGCACGCGTTCCTCGCGCGGGGTGAGTGACGCCAGGACCCGGGTCACCGTTTCCTTGAGGTTGGCCTGGATCGCGGCGTCGACCGGGATCACCGCATTCTTGTCCTCGATGAAGTCGCCGAGGTGGCTGTCCTCCTCGTCGCCGATCGGCGTTTCGAGGCTGATCGGCTCCTTGGCGATCTTCATCACCTTGCGGACCTTCTCGAGCGGCATCGACAGCCGCTCGGCGAGGTCCTCGGGCGTCGCTTCGCGGCCGAATTCGTGCAGGAACTGGCGGCCGGTGCGGACCAGCTTGTTGATCGTCTCGATCATGTGGACCGGGATTCGGATCGTGCGCGCCTGATCGGCGATCGAGCGGGTGATCGCCTGCCGGATCCACCAGGTCGCGTAGGTGCTGAACTTGTAGCCGCGGCGATATTCGAACTTATCGACCGCCTTCATCAGGCCGATATTGCCCTCCTGGATCAGGTCCAGGAACTGCAGGCCGCGATTGGTGTATTTCTTGGCGATCGAGATGACGAGGCGCAGGTTGGCCTCGACCATTTCCTTCTTGGCGATCCGCGCCTCGCGCTCGCCCTTCTGGACCTGGTTCACGATCCGGCGGAATTCGCTGAGCGACATGCCGGTCGCCTGGGCGATGTCGGCGATCTCGGCGCGGATGCGCTCGATCGCCGGCCCTTCCGCCTCGCAGAAGGCGGCGAACTTCTTGTCGATCGTGCAGACCCGGTCCTGCCAGCCCTCGTCCAGCTCGTGGCCCATATAGGCGTCGAGGAAGGCGCGGCGCGGCACCTTGTGGCGCTCGGCGAGGCGCAGCATCTGGCCGCCCAGAGCGGTCAGCCGGCGGTTGTAGCTGTAGAGCTGGTCGACGAGATATTCGATCTTCGCCTGGTGGAACTGGACGCTCTCGACCTCGGCGGTGAGCTGCTCGCGATATTTCTGGTATTTCTTCTCGTCGGACGGGCCGAACACGGCGCCCACGCCCATCGCGTCCATGCGGGCGGTCTGGAGCTTGCTGAACTTCTTGTAGATCGCGGTGATGCTGGCGAAGCGCTCGAGCGCCTGCGGCTTCAGCGTCTCCTCCATCTGGGCGAGGGAGAGCGTGTTGTCCTCGTCCTCCTCCTCGACCGGGCGCGGCGTGCGCCGCTCGACCATGTCCTCCTCGTCGTCCTCGGACTGCGCGGGCGGGGCCTCCTCGGGCTCTTCCTCTTCCTTGAAGCTCGGGCCGGCGGCCGCTTCGCTGATCGTCGTCGTCCTCGGTCTCGTTCTCGACGCTGGCGACCTGCTCGGCGGTCGGGCCCTTGGAGAGCATCGCCTCGAGGTCGAGAATTTCCCTGCAGCTGCATCACGCCGTGGTTCAGCAGGGTCGACCAGTCGATGATCGCGTTGAAGGTGATCGGGCTTTCGCACAGGCCCCAGATCATCGTGTCGCGGCCGGCCTCGATGCGCTTGGCGATCGCGATCTCGCCCTCGCGGCTGAGCAGTTCGACCGCGCCCATCTCGCGCAAATACATGCGGACCGGATCGTCGGTGCGATCGACGGTCTCCTTCTTCTTCTCGACGATGAAGGTCTCGCCGGCGCCGTCGACCTCCTCGACGCCGTCGTCCTGCTCCTTCTCCTCCTCGTCGCCCTCCTCGGATTCGACGATGTTGACGCCCATCTCGTTGAGCGCCGACATGATGTCCTCGATCTGGTCGGTAGGACATCTCGTCCCACGCACCTCGTTGAGCTCGTCATAGGTGATGACGCCGCGCTTCTTGGCGCGGGCGATCAGTTTCTTGATATTGGCTTCGTTGAGGTCGATCAGCGGCGCATCGCCGCTGTCCTGCTTGTCCTCGGCCTCAGCCGCGTTCGTCTTCGCCATTCCTAAGCCTTATGCTGTCTCGAAGGGCATTAGTCCGTGCCGCCTTCGAACAATGTCGCCAATTTCCTGTCCGCCTCATGCCGCGCCAGGAGCAGGCTGGTCTGCTCCTCGAACGCCGCCTCGTCGCCTTCCGCCTTCATCCTCGCCGTCGCCGCGGCCAAAGCCGCCTCGATCCCGGGCCGGGCCGCCAGCGCCTCGATCGCAAGAACGAGGTCGCGCCGGGCGCGTTCCGGCGCGGCATCCCGACGCGTGAAAGAGAAGGCAAGCCCGCGCATCGAACGCGCCGCCTCGCCAAGAGCCGCCGCGCCACGCTCGGCCAATATGGCATTGAGGGCGTCGCAATCAAGCGTGGCGTGGGTGAGGGCGGCTTCGACGAGGATGTCGCGCAGGGTCGCGGCGTCGCGATCCGGCAGCGGCAGGCGGTCGATCGCCTCGACGAGGCCGGCGATGAGGTCGGGGAAACGGACGAGGCCGGCGAGCACTGCGCGGCTCAGCTCGCCGTCGATGCCGGTGCGGCCGACCGACTTCGCCTCGGCGGAAAGCGGGCGTTGCGGCGTGTAGGGGCGGCGCGGGCGCGAAGCCCGGGCGGCGGGCCGGGCCGGCCAGCTCGGCGAAGCGGTCGAGCAGGGCGGCGCGATACTGGTCGCGGGTGTCCGGGATCGGCGATCGCCGAGACATGGTCGAGCAGGCGGCGGCGCAGGCCGGCGCGCTGCTCGGGCGTGGCGAGCGGCTCGGAGTCGCGCTCGTGGCGCCAGAGGCGGTCGACGAGCGGTTCGGGGCTTTCGAGCAGCGCCTCCAGCGCCTCGCGGCCGCGCGAGCGGATCAGATCGTCCGGATCCTGGCCGGCGGGAAGGGTGGCGAAGCTCAGCGAGCGGCCGGGGCCGACGCCGGGCAGAGCGCGCAGAGCGGCGCGGACGGCGGCCTTCTGCCCCGCCGCGTCGCCGTCGAAGCAGAAGATCGGCGTCGGCGAGAGCCGCCAGAGCAGGCCGAGCTGCGCCTCGGTGACGGCGGTGCCGAGCGGGGCGACCGCCTCGCCGATGCCGGCCTGGGCGAGAGCGATGGCGTCCATCTGGCCTTCGACGACGATCACCCGGTTCGCGGCGCGGCTCGCCGGGGCGGCGAGATCGAAATTGAACAGGGTGCGGCCCTTGTCGAACAAAGGCGTGTCGGGCGAGTTCAGATATTTGGGCTCGCCGGGGCCGAGGATGCGGGCCGAGAAGGCGATCACCCGGCCGCGCGGATCGCGGATCGGGAAGGTCAGGCGGCCGCGGAAGCGGTCATAGGGCTCGCGCTCGCCTTCGTCCGGCTGGATGATCAGGCCGGCCTCGATCAATTTGTCCTTGCCGAAGCGGTCGAGCGCGACCTTGAGCTTGGCGCGGCTGTCGGGCGCGAAGCCGAAGCCGAAGCGCTCGCGGGTCGCGGGATCGACGCCGCGCTGCTCGAGATAGGCGCGGGCGGCGGCGCCCTCGATGCCGTTCAGCTGCTCGACGAACCAGGCCTGGGCGGCGGCGGTCACCTCGTAGAGGCCGGTGGCGCGCTCCGCCTTCGCCTGAGCCCGCGGATCGGGGGCGGGGACCTCCATGCCGGCGGCGTCGGCCAGCTCCTTCACCGCGTCCATGAAGGCGAGGCCCTTGGCGTCGGTCAGCCAGCGGATCGCATCGCCATGCGCCTGGCAGCCGAAGCAGTGGTAGAAGCCCTTCTCGTCATTGACGTAGAAGCTCGGCGTCTTCTCGTCGTGGAACGGGCAGCAGGCTTTGAACTCGCGGCCGGCCTTGGTGAGCTTCAGCGAGCGGGCGACGAGCGAGGACAGGTGCGTGCGGGCACGGAGTTCGTCGAGGAAGGCCGGGGAGAGGGTCACGGTTGCCCACCCCTTGATCCCCTCCCGCTTGCGGGAGGGGAAAGTTCGCCTCCTGCTCCCCTCCCGCAGGCGGGAGGGGTCGGGGGTGGGCCCACCAAGAGTTCGCGTTCAATCCGCGAAATCACGCCCTCGATATTCTCCAGCACCTCGTTGTTCCAGAAACGAATCAGCTTGAAACCCATGCCCTCGATATAGGCGGTTCGCTGACGATCCCGACCCTCGTTTTCGTCGTGCTGGCCGCCATCGACTTCGATGACGAGACGGGCTGAGCGGCTGACGAAGTCGCAGATGAAGGGACCGATCGGGATTTGGCGGCTGAATTTCGCGCCGGCGACCTGGCGTCGGCTGAGATGGGTCCAGAGCTTGCGCTCGGCGGGAGTCGCCGTGTTGCGGAGAGTTTGGGCGTTTCTGGTGGGGCGTTTTCGAAATTCCAGCATGCCCACCCCTCGATCCCCTCCCGCCTGCGGGAGGGGAGGCTTACGCGTTCAGCCGCGCCTTCACGGCCTGGCTGGCCTTGCTCATGTCGATCTGGCCCGCATGGCGTTCCTTCACCAGGGCCATGACACGGCCCATGTCCTTGACGCTTGCCGCGCCGGTTTCCGTCGACGATGGCGTCGATCGCGGCGCCCAGCTCGACGTCGCTCATCTGGGCGGGGAGGAAGCCTTCGATCACCGCGACCTCGGCCGCTTCGGCGGCGGCCAGCTCGGGGCGGTCGCCTTTCTCGTACATCTCGATCAATTCGCGGCGCTGCTTGACCATTTTCTGCAAGGTCTTCGGTGACCAGCACGTCGTCCTCGGGCGGGTTGGCAGACCCGCGCAGCTCGATGTCGCGATTCTTGAGCGCCGCCTGGATCAGGCGGATCGCGTCGCGGCGCGCGGTGTCGCCGCCCTTCATGGCGTCGATCAGGGACTGCTTGATGGTGTCGCGAATCATGCTGCTTCCGGGGTCTAAGGCGGAAACCGCCACCCTAGCGGCTCAGCCCGGCCGGTAACAGATTGACGAGGCCCGATCCGGTCCTTAGCGGCTGGGTCTTAGCGACATCGCGAAACTTTGGACCGGAGCGCCCACCATCATGGCCGACGCCACCAGCACGCCTGCGCCTGAAGGGGCGACCGGCGTTTTGGTTCTTGGCGATGGCAGCGTGATCTGGGGCCGGGGCTTCGGCGCCGAGGGCGAGGCGGTCGGCGAGGTCTGCTTCAACACCGCGATGACCGGCTATCAGGAGATCATGACCGATCCGAGCTACGCGCGGCAGATCGTCACCTTCACCTTCCCGCATATCGGCAATGTCGGCGCCAATCATGAGGATCTGGAGGCGGATAATCCTTGGGCGCTGGGCTGCGTGGTGCGCGAGGATGTGACGCGGCCGAGCAATTTCAGGGCGTCGGGGAACTTCATCCAGTGGATGAAGGCGAACGGGCGGATCGGGCTGAGCGGGGTCGATACAAGGGCGCTGACGCGCAGGATCAGGACCGGCGGCGCGCCCAATGGGGTGATCGCGCATCGGGCGGACGGGAAGTTCGATGTCGAGGCGCTGCTGAGGCAGGCGCGGGAGTGGCCGGGGCTGGAGGGGATGGACCTCGCCCAGGAGGTTTCGTGCAAGCAGATGATGCGGTGGTCGGGGGGGCTGTGGAGGCTTGGTGTCGGGTATGAAGAATCTCCCCTCCCGCAAGCGGGAGGGGTCGGGGGTGGGCCCGACGAGACTCAGCAAGCCCACCCCTCAATCCCCTCCCGCTTGCGGGAGGGGAGGTCCCCCCACGTTGTCGCGATCGATTACGGCGCCAAGCGCAACATCTACCGCAACCTCGCCGCCGCCGGCGCGCGGGTGACGGTGCTGCCCGCCACCTCGACCTTCGACGAGGTGATGGCGCACGATCCGGACGGCTTCTTCCTCTCCAACGGGCCGGGCGATCCGGCGGCGACCGGGGTCTATGCGGTGCCGGTGATCCAGCAGATGCTGGAGAGCGGCAAGCCGTTGTTCGGCATCTGCCTCGGCCACCAGCTGCTCGGGCTCGCGGTCGGCGCGAAGACGGCGAAGATGCACCAGGGCCATCGCGGCGCGAACCATCCGGTGAAGCGGCTCGCCGACGGCCGGGTCGAGATCACCAGCATGAACCACGGCTTCGCGGTCGATGGCGCGAGCCTGCCGGCCAATGCCCGCGAGACCCATGTCAGCCTGTTCGACGGCAGCAATTGCGGGCTGGAGCTGACCGACCGGCCGGCGTTCAGCGTGCAATATCACCCCGAGGCGAGCCCGGGGCCGCAGGACAGCACGTATCTGTTCGGGAAGTTTGTGGGGATGCTTGCCGGTGATGCCATATTGCTCAGCGATCTCACAGAACAGATAGCAGCTTCAGCGATTCTCAGCGACTTCGACAGCACAGACGGCGATGGCATAACCGTGCCAAGCCGTGATCAGCTGCCTTAGCAGACTGGTGAGTCCTAGCGAGCTGCTCGGCAAGGTGTCGCAGGATGCAAATCCCGCGGGCCGCAGATTGGTCGCGCTAGGACTAGCGGCGCGTGTTGATGATAGCGCGAGACCGGGCGCTTTGCTCCTCAGGATCAAAGATGAGGGATCTCAGAAGCAGAAAAGCTTGAGGACGCATTGCGCAAGCCGACGATCTGGCAGCGCATCAAGGCAATTCCTTTCGGCAAGGGCGCTTGGGAGGTGACCAAACTCGCTTTGGCTGCGCTCTTTGGTGCCGCTGTTGCGACCTATATCGGATAAATTGATGCCCCGCCGCACCGACATCTCCTCCATCCTCATCATCGGCGCCGGCCCGATCGTCATCGGGCAGGCGGCGGAGTTCGATTATTCGGGGTCGCAGGCGGTGAAGGCGCTGAAGGAGGAGGGCTATCGGGTCATCGTCGTCAATTCCAATCCGGCGACGATCATGACCGATCCGGAGACCGCCGACGCGACCTATATCGAGCCGATCACGCCCGAATATGTGGCGAAGATCATCGAGAAGGAGCGGCCGGACGCGGTGCTGCCGACGATGGGCGGGCAGACGGCGCTGAACACCGCTCTGGCGCTGTTCAAGGACGGCACGCTGGAGAAATATGGCGTGACGATGATCGGCGCCGACGCCGAGGCGATCGAGAAGGCCGAGGACCGGCTCAAGTTCCGCGACGCGATGGACAAGATCGGGCTGGAGAGCCCGCGCTCGGCGATCGCGCACAGCCTGGACGACGCCTTGACGTCACTCGCCACGATCGGGCTGCCGGCGATCATCCGGCCGAGCTTCACTTTGGGCGGGACCGGCGGCGGCATCGCCTATAATCGCGAGGAGTTCGAGGAGATCGTCCGCGGCGGGCTCGACGCCAGCCCGACCACCGAGGTGCTGATCGAGGAATTGGTGCTGGGGTGGAAGGAATATGAGATGGAGGTGGTGCGCGACCGCGCCGACAACGCCATCATCATCTGCTCGATCGAGAATATCGACCCGATGGGGGTTCATACCGGGGATTCGATCACCGTCGCGCCGGCGCTGACGCTGACCGACAAGGAATATCAGATCATGCGCAATGCGAGCATCGCTTGCCTGCGCGAAATCGGTGTCGAAACAGGCGGTTCCAACGTCCAGTTCGCGGTGAATCCGAAGGACGGGCGGCTGGTGGTGATCGAGATGAACCCGCGCGTGTCGCGCTCGTCGGCGCTGGCGTCGAAGGCGACCGGCTTCCCGATCGCCAAGGTCGCGGCGAAGCTGGCGGTGGGCTACACGCTGGACGAGATCCAGAACGACATCACCGGGGTGACGCCGGCCAGCTTCGAGCCGACGATCGACTATGTCGTCACCAAGATCCCGCGCTTCGCCTTCGAGAAGTTCAAGGACAGCAAGGCGGTCCTCTCGACGGCGATGAAGTCGGTCGGCGAGGTGATGGCGATCGGGCGGAATTTCCACGAGAGCCTGCAAAAGGCGCTGCGCGGGCTGGAGACGGGGCTGATCGGCCTGGACGGCTACAAGCCGCTCTACGGGGCGAGCCGCGACGAGATCGAGGCGGCGCTGGGCACGCCGACGCCGGACCGGCTGCTGGTCGCGGCGCAGGCGATGCGCGAGGGGTTCACGACCGAGGAGGTCCATGCGCTGACGAAATACGATCCGTGGTTCCTGGAGCGGATCGCCGAGATCGTCGCCGAGGAGGACCGGATCTGCGCCGAGGGGATTCCGGGCGACGCCGAGGGCCTCAGGCGGCTGAAGATGATGGGCTTTTCCGACCGGCGGCTGGCGGAACTGAACCTCAAGTCGGTCCATCTGACCGGCGGCGGGGTGAAGGCGCGGGCCCGGATGCACGGGCTGATCCACGACGCGATGAAGGGGATGATCGGCGCGACCAACGAGGACGAGGTGCGGGCGCTGCGCCACAAGCTGGGCGTGCGGCCGGTGTTCAAGCGGATCGACACCTGCGCGGCCGAGTTCGAGGCGAAGACGCCTTACATGTACTCGACCTACGAAGCGCCGAGCTTCGGCGAGCCGGAGAATGAGGCGGCGCCCAGCGACGGCAAGAAGGTCGTCATCCTGGGCGGCGGGCCGAACCGGATCGGGCAGGGGATCGAGTTCGACTATTGCTGCGTCCATGCCGCCTATGCGCTGAAGGAGGCCGGCTACGAGACGGTGATGGTCAACTGCAATCCGGAGACGGTGAGCACCGACTATGACACGTCCGACCGGCTCTATTTCGAGCCGCTGACCGCCGAGGACGTGCTGGAGATCCTGCATGTCGAGGCGTCGCGCGGCACGTTGCACGGCGTGATCGTCCAGTTCGGCGGCCAGACGCCGCTGAAGCTCGCCGCCGCGCTGGAGAAAGCGGGGATTCCGATTCTCGGCACGCCGCCGGACGCGATCGATCTGGCCGAGGACCGGGAGCGGTTCGCGGCTTTGATCGAGAAGCTGGGCCTCAGGCAGCCGCGCAACGGCGTGGCGCGCAGCCGCGAGGAGGCGTTGCTGGTCGCCGAGCGGATCGGCTATCCGGTGCTGACCCGCCCCTCCTACGTGCTCGGCGGGCGGGCGATGGAGATCGTCGACGGGCCGGCCCAGCTCGAGGATTATATCCATACCGCGGTGCAGGTGTCGGGGGACAGCCCGGTGCTGATCGACCAGTATCTGCGCGACGCGATCGAGGTCGATGTCGACGCGATCTGCGACGGGACGGACGTGGTCGTCGCGGGCGTCATGCAGCATATCGAGGAGGCGGGGGTCCATTCCGGCGACAGCGCCTGCTCGCTGCCGCCCTACAGCCTGAGCGACGGAAATCGTCGCCGAGATCGAGCGGCAGACCGAGGTGCTCGCCCGCGCGCTGGGCGTGCGTCGGGCTGATGAACGTCCAGTTCGCGGTCAAGGAGGGCCTGGTCTATCTGATCGAGGTCAATCCGCGCGCCAGCCGGACGGTGCCGTTCGTCGCCAAGGCGATCGGCGCGCCGGTGGCCAAGATCGCGGCGCGGGTGATGGCGGGCGAGAAGCTCGCGGACCTGCCGTCGCTCAAGCGCACGGTCAGCCATATCGCGGTCAAGGAGGCTGTCTTCCCGTTCGCGCGCTTCCCGGGGGTCGATCCTGTCTTGTCACCGGAAATGAAGTCCACCGGGGAAGTGATGGGAATCGATCGTGATTTCCCGACCGCCTTCCTCAAGTCGCAGCAAGGCGGCGGGGATCATGCTGCCGGATGGCGGGACGGTGTTCGTCTCGGTCAAGGACAGCGACAAGCCGGCGATCGTTGCGCCGGTGCGGCAGCTGCTGGAATTGGGCTTCTCGGTGGTCGCGACCGGCGGCACCGGCGGACTTCCTGCAGGCGCAGGGGCTGGACGATCGGCCTGGTCAACAAGGTGGCGCAGGGGCGGCCGCATATCGTCGACAAGATCAAGGACGGCGAGATCGCGATCGTCTTCAACACCACCGAGGGCTGGCAGAGCCACAAGGACTCGGCCTCGATCCGCGCCTCCTCGGTGCAGCAGCACGTCCCCTATTTCACCACCGCCGCCTCCAGCATCGCGGTGGCGCTGGCGATCGCGGCGGCGCGGACCCGCGGCCTTGAAGTGCGGTCGCTGCAGGACTATTATTCCGGCTCCGACGGATAAGTCCCCTGAACAATCAATCCATCGGGCGACCCTGACCAAAGGGGCGCGGAGCAAAGTTTTTGACGAAAGGCATGGAAAGTAAAATGGCAACGGTCGAAAAGATGCCGATGCTGGCCGAGGGCTATGAGAAGCTGCAGAACGACGTGCGGCAGCTGAAGGCTGGAGCGGCCGTCGATCATCGACGCGATCGAGGAAGCGCGCGCCCATGGCGACCTTTCCGAGAACGCCGAATATCATGCCGCCAAGGAGCGGCAGGGCCAGGTCGAGGCGATGATCGCGCGACATCGACGACCGGCTGAGCCGGGCGATGGTGATCGATCCCTCGACGCCTGTCGGGCGACAAGGTGGTGTTCGGCGCGACCGTCACCCTGCTCGACGAGAACGACAAGAAGATCAAATATCAGATCGTCGGCGAGACCGAGGCGGACGCCAAGGTCGGCCGGATCAGCTACGCCTCGCCGCTCGGCCGGGCGCTGATCGGCCGCGCCAAGGGCGAGGAGGTCGAATTCGCCGCCCCGTCCGGCGACAAATATTTCGAGATCAAGAAGATCGAATTCATTTAGGGCCGGCCGCGATGCGCGTGCCGCAAAGCTGGGCGCAAGGCCCGCTTCACCCTCTTCGTCACGCTGGCGACGGCGGCGGTTTCTGTCCTGCTCGGGCGATCGGGCTGGCTCGATGTGGGCGGCCGTCTGGGGCGGCTTCATCCCGGCGCGCTTGGCTCATGGCGGCGACGAGATGCTGGCGCCGTTCTGGCTGACCCCGCTGACCGCGACCTTCCTCCATGCCAACGAGCTCCACCTGTTCTTCAACCTGCTGATCCTCGTCTTCTGCGGGCGGCCGACCGAAGGCGGTGGTGGGGACGCCGGGCGCGGCGATCCTCTATCTGCTCGGCGCCTATGCGGCGGCGGGGGCGCAATATGCGCTGGATCCGACCTCGGCGGTGCCGATGATCGGCGCCAGCGGGGCGATCTCCGCGGTGCTCGGCGCCTATGCGATGCTGTTCGGGCGCAACAAGGTGAAGGTCGCGAGCCCGCGGCTGGCGGTGCTGCTCAACGCTCTGTGGCTGATGGCGGCCTGGATCGTGCTGCAGATCATCGTCGGGGTCACGTTCGCGAACGCCGGGATCGCGGTTGCCGTGGCGGCGCATATCGGCGGGTTCGCGGTGGGGCTTGCCTTGGCCAATCCGCTGCTGCTGTTCCGGTACAGGAAGGCCTAAGTCCCCTCCGCAGGCGGGAGGGGTTAGGGGAGGGGCTACCCACTCTCGACATGCCCACCCCTCAATCCCCTCCCGCAAGCGGGAGGGGAGGCTGCTCAGGCGGTCTCGCCTTCCGGCTCCAGGAGCCGGTGGAGGTGGACGACGACATATTTCATCTCGGCGTCGTCGACGGTGCGCTGCGCCTTGCCGCGCCAGGCGTCCACCGCGCTCGCATAGTCCGGATAGACGCCGACGATCTCGACCGTGTCGAGCTCGAAATCGAGGCCGCGCGGGTCCTTGACCCGGCCGCCGAATACGAGGTGCAATTTGCTCATGGGGGTGCGCCTAGAAAGGAGTTTCGGGATCGGCAAGCGATCCCGTCAATCCTTGCGATCCGACCACCTCAGCCACCGCGCGGCCGACCTTGCCGCCGATCTCGCCGGAGAGCGCCTGGGCGCGCTCGCGGCCGGCGACGAGGCCCTGCTGCGCGACCTCTTTCGCGCGCTCGGCGAGCTTGCGCCCCGTCGACGCCGAGCAGCCGTGTCTCGCGTTCGGTGCGCGGCAGGAGGAAGGCGATCAGGGCGCCGACGGCGAGCCCGCCGATCACCGCGCCGACCGGATAGACCGCCATCTGATCGGTGACCTGCTTCGCCGCGTCGCGCGAGCGGGTGCGCGCCGTCTCATAGGCCGAGGCCGTGCGCTCGCGCGCCGCGTCCAGCGCCGCCGCCGCGCGGCCGCGCTTCGGCATTGTCGTTGTCGTTGTCCTGCCGGGGGGCCATTCACTTGCTCCTTCGGGTCCGTTTGCGGACCGGTTGCTCTTCCTCCAACGCCGCCGCGTCGTCTTCGCTCCCATCGCGTGAGATAAGGCTCCCGACGGCGCGCTTAAGGGGCGCGCGGGCGAGAAACAAAGCGATCGCGCCCAAGCGCCAGCGAGACCGCGCCCGGCCGCTGCTTGACCGCGTCGACCGCATCCTCGGCGATAGTGGCGCTTTTCTCCTTGACGCCGACCCACGCCTCGTTGGCGAGATTGGCGGGGCGAAGCCGGTCCTGCACTTCGAGCAAAGTCCCCTCGAAACGGGCGCGCGTGAGGCGAACGGCGCGCTGCGCCTGCTCGATCTCGGCGAGGCTCATGGCGCGTCCTTGCCGCGGGCGATGGCGTCGCTTTCCGCCGCGTCGCGGCCGAGGCCCCTGATCCCGGCCCAGCCGTAATGGGCGAGCAAATATCCGACGAGGGCCATCGGCACGCCGACGGCGAGACCGGCAAGCAGCGGGCCGATGGTCAGGGCCAGTGCGATCATCGCGCCGATCGTCAACGCACTCATCGCCGCGATTAGCAGGAACCAGCCGATCGCCAGCATGACCACCGCTTTGCGCCCACGCTCCGCGCGGTGTTCGGCGATCGAGCGGTAGAGCTCGAATTCCGCTTCGGCATAAGCGCGGCCGTCGGCGACGAGCCGGCCGACGAGATCGCCGATCGACTCGTCGTCCTGCTCTTCGGTCGGCCCCGCCCCGTCCAAGGACTAGTCCTCGTTACGCCGGCCGACGCGGGACACGTCGTCGATCCCGGTGCGGAGCAGGCGGACGAGCGCGAAGCCGGCGACGGCGGCGATGCCGATCGCGACCACCGGGCTCTTGCGGACGAATTCCTTCGCGTCGTCGACGAAATCGTCGACATTCTTCTCGCGCACCCGGCCGGCGAGGTTCGAGACCCCGGCGGCGGCGCGATGGGCATATTCGCCATATTGCTCGCCGAGCCGCGAATCGACCGAGCGGGCGGCGTCGGTCAGCACGCCGCCAAGCTCGTCGAGCAGGCCGCTCGCCTTGCCCTTGCCGTCGTCGGCGAAGGCGCGGATCTTCTCGCCCGCCTGGCCGCGGAGGGTGGAGATCTGGTCGCGCGCCTGGGTGACCAGTCGGTCGGTCGTGTCGCGCGCGCCATTGCCGCCGCGGGCGACGAAGCCGCCTGTGCCTTCATTGCCTTCGGCGCTCGCGCCGGCGACGATCTGATCGGTGCCTTCGGGAAGTTCGGGTTGGCGAGGAGGCATTTGACGTACTCCGGGTTGGATATTCGCTTCGGACCGACAACCATTGTGACGGGCTTCGCGTTCCTTGCGCCGCCAACGGCCTGTCGATAATCGACCTTCACCCGCATATAGGCCGGGCGCTCCCGTTCGATAAGAGGCCGTAACGAAATGACCGCGATCGTCCATCTTCACGCCCGCCAGATCCTCGACAGCCGCGGCAATCCGACGGTCGAGGTCGAGGCGAGCCTCGAGGACGGCGGCTTCGGCCGGGCGGCGGTGCCCTCGGGCGCGTCGACCGGAGCGCATGAGGCGGTCGAGAAGAGGGACGGCGACAAGGGCCGCTGGCTCGGCAAGGGCGTCGGCCAGGCGGTGGCGGCGGTGAATGGCGAGATTGCCGATGCGCTGCTCGGCCTGGACGCCGAGGACCAGGCGGCGGTCGACGCGGCAATGATCGATCTCGACGGGACGGTGAACAAGGCCCGGCTCGGCGCGAACGCGATCCTCGGCGCCAGCCTCGCGGTCGCCAAGGCGGCGGCGGATTCGCGTGGCTTGCCGCTCTACCGCTATGTCGGCGGGCTGCCGGCCGACCTGCTCCCCGTGCCGATGATGAACATCCTCAACGGTGGCGCGCACGCCGACAATCCGATCGACTTCCAGGAATTCATGGTGATGCCGGTCGGTGCGGAGAGCTTTTCCGAAGCGCTTGCGCTGCGGCGCGGAGATTTTCCACACGCTGAAGAAGGGGCTGCACGACGCGGGCCTCGCGACCGCGGTCGGCGATGAAGGTGGCTTCGCGCCCAACCTGGCCTCAGCCCGCGATGCGCTCGACTTCATCATGCGCTCGGTGGAGCAGGCCGGCTACAGGCCGGGCGACGATGTGGTGCTGGCGCTCGATTGCGCAGCGACCGAATTCTTCAGGGACGGCGCCTACCAGATGGAAGGCGAGGGGCGGACGCTCTCGTCGGACGAGATGGCCGGCTATCTCGCCGAGCTGGCGCGCGATTATCCGATCCGCTCGATCGAGGACGGCATGGCGGAGGACGACCTCGACGGCTGGAAGGTGCTGACGGCGCGGGTCGGCGGCGAGGTCCAGCTGGTCGGCGACGATCTGTTCGTGACCAATCCGGAGCGGCTCAGAATGGGGATCGAGCAGGGGCTGGCCAACTCGATCCTGATCAAGGTCAACCAGATCGGCACGCTTTCGGAGACTCTGGATGCGGTCGCCATCGCGCACCGGGCCGGCTACACGTCGGTGATGTCGCACCGCTCGGGCGAGACCGAGGATGCGACGATCGCCGACCTCGCCGTCGCCTGCCGCTGCGGCCAGATCAAGACGGGGAGCCTCGCCCGCTCCGACCGGCTGGCGAAATACAACCAGCTGCTGCGGATCGAGGAGGAGCTGGGCGACGCCGCGCGCTATGCGGGGCGAGGCGTGTTCGGCCGCTCTCGCTGATCGGCCGGTTCACCGCTTTTCTGTGCATTAACGATCAAAGGGCTTGATTCCGTGAGGAAACCCTGATTCTGTGACGATCCGATGTCGAACCGCCGTTCCCCGCTCAGCCTGATCAAGCGCGTGGCGTTGCCTGCCGTCGGGTTGCTGATCGTCGCCAATTTCGTCGGCTATGCGGTGATGGGCCCGAACGGCGTGATGTCCTGGGGCGATTATCGCCGCGCCAAGCAGGAGCGCAGCGTCGAGCTCGCCCGGCTCGAGACGGAGCGGCAGCAGCTTCAGCATCGCGCTTCTCTGCTCGATCCACAGCGCGCCGACCCCGATCTCGCCGATGAGCTGGTCCGTCGCGAGCTGGGCCTGGTGCGGCCCGACGAGATCATCATCGACATGGACCGCGCGCCGGGCGCTACCGACGCCCGGCCCGCCGCGGCGCATCCCGCCCAGCGTTAGACGCTTCGCTCAGGCCTCCGGCAGGAAGTCCGGGACCGACAGATAACGCTCGCCGGTGTCGTAGTTGAAGCCGAGCACCCTTTTGTCGTCGCCCAGCTCGGCGAGCTTCTGGCGGATCGCGTCGAGCGTCGCGCCGGAGCTGATCCCGACCAGCATGCCTTCCTCACGCGCGGAGCGGCGGGCCATCTCCTTGGCGTCGGCGGGATCGACCTGGACGATGCCGTCGAGCAGGCTCGTATTCATGATCGCCGGGATGAAGCCGGCGCCGATGCCCTGGATCGGGTGCGGGCCGGGGTCGCCGCCGGAGAGGACGGGCGACAAGGTGGGTTCAACCGCGAACACCTTGAGGCCCGGCCAGGCGGCCTTGAGCACCTCGGCACAGGCGGTGATGTGGCCGCCGGTGCCGACGCCGGTGACCAGGATGTCGGGCGGCGAATCGGCGAAGTCGCGCAGGATCTCCTGCGCGGTCGTGCGGCGGTGGACTTCCAGGTTCGCCGGATTCTCGAACTGCTGCGGCATCCAGCTGTGGGGGGTCGCGGCGATCAGCTCCTCGGCGCGGGCGATGGCGCCCTTCATGCCCTTTTCCTTCGGCGTGAGATCGAAGCTCGCGCCATAGGCCAGCATCAGCCGGCGGCGCTCCAGGCTCATGCTTTCGGGCATGACGAGCACGAGCTTGTAGCCCTTCACCGCGGCGACCATCGCGAGGCCGATGCCGGTATTGCCCGAGGTCGGCTCGATGATCGTGCCGCCGGGCTGGAGCTGGCCCGAGCGTTCCGCGTCCTCGATCATGCTGAGCGCGATGCGGTCCTTGATCGAGGCGCCGGGATTGGCCCGCTCCTGCTTGATCCAGACCTCGGCCGAGCCGAACAGGCGGTTGAGGCGGACGTGCGGGGTGTTGCCGATCGTCTCGAGGATGTTGGCGGCTTTCATGGCGCTGTTCCTTTCGCGGTCTGGGGTGGATGACCCGCGGCGAGCGCGGGCAATTCGGTGAGCGGCTGATCCTTGCCCGCCGCCTCGGCGAGCATGATGTCGTCCGGCGGGACGAAGCGGTCGGCCTTGCGCAGTGACGGGAAGGCCCAGGCGCAGAGCCCGGTGACGAGCACCGCGAGTGCGCCACCGCCGACCACCGCGGCGACCGGCCCGAAGGCGGCGCCGGAGAGGCCGGCGCGGAACTCGCCGAGCTCGTTGGACGCGGAGATGAACAGGCCGGAGACGGCCGAGACGCGGCCGCGCATCGCGTCCGGCGTGTGGAGCTGGATCAGGCTGGAGCGGACATAGACGCTGATCATGTCCGACGCGCCGAGCACGAACAGGCTGGCGAGCGAGAGCCACATCCAGCGGCTCTCGCCGAACACCATCGTCGCGATCCCGAACAAGGCGACGCAGCCGAACATCTTCGCGCCGACATGGCGCTTGATCGGCCGGCGGGCGAGGACGAGCGCGGTCAGCGCCGCGCCGACGGCAGGGGCGGCGCGCAGGGCGCCGAGGCCCTCGGGGCCGACATGGAGGATGTCGCGGGCATAGACCGGCAGCATCGCGGTCGCGCCGCCGAGCAGGACGGCGAACAGATCGAGGCTGATCGCGCCGAGCACGATCTTGTTGTCGCGGACATAAGCGAGCCCCTCGATCACGGCGCGTAACGGACGGGACTGGCCGGCATTGCCGCGCGGGATCGGGCGGATCAGCAGCATCGCGCCCAGCGACAAAGCGTAGAGGGCGGTGGAGGCCTCATAGGGCAGGCTGCGCGATAGGGCGTAGGCCGCGCCGCCGAGCGAGGGGCCCGGCGACTGATCCCGATTGCCAGGCGATCGAGTTCAGGGCGATGGCGCTGGGGAGCAAGGCCGGCGGGACGAGATTGGGGGCGATCGAGCCAAGCGCAGGGCCGGCGAAGGCGCGGCAGATGCCGAGGATAACGGCGACCGCGAAGAGCGGCGCGAGGCTCATCGAGTCGAGCCACATCAAGGCGGCGAGCCCGGCCGCGCAGAGCATCTCGGTGGCGAGGCAGAGGCGGACGATGAGCCGGCGGTCGACCCGGTCGGCGACATAGCCTGCGACCAGAACGAGCAGGAAGAGCGGCAGGAACTGGGCGAGGCCGACCATGCCGAGCCAGAAGCTCGCCTCGCGGATCGTCATCGTCTCGCGGGCGATGTCGTAGACGTGAAGCCCGATCACCACGACCAGCATCGTGTTGGCGATCGTGCTCGCCAGCCGCGCGAACCAGAAGGCGCGATAGTCGCGGAACTGGAAAGGGGACGCCTCGGCCATCGCCGGAGCGCTTAGGCGGGATGGAGCGCGCCTTCAACGGCGCGGGCCGGGAAAGCGGCGGACTTCATATCGGGCGCGAGCTGGAGCGAATTTCTGCTCCGGCGAGGGTGCAGTGGGGAAGATTTTCGCGCCGGCTTTGTGCTAGCTGCGGCGCGATGCGGAGTGGTGGAAGATGAATCGGGCGGAGGCGCGGGCGATGGTGCAGGCGGTGCTCGATCCGCTGCCGATCGAGCAGTTTCTCGGCGCGCTCGGCGCCGGGGTGCTGAGCGTTCCCGGTGGGGCGAGGCATGTCCGCGCCGCGATGTTCGGGCCCGATCCGCGGGCGGCCGTGCTGGCCGCGTTCGCGACCCATGCGGGCCATCTCGATTGTCATGCGGTGACGCCGCAGGGCGACGCGCCGGGGCCGCGGCTGTGCGCATCGCCGGAGGAATTCCAGGCGCTGATCGGCGCCTATCATGCGCGCGATTATTCGGTCCGCGTCCCCGACGTCATGCCTCTGTCACCGGTGCTGGAGCGCTTCGCCCGGGCGCTGGAATTCCTGCTCGGTGCGCCGGTGACCGCCTCTATGTTCTGGAGCCGGCGGGAGGCGCGGGCCAAGATCCACTATGACAATAATGACGTGATCGCGATCCAGCTGGTCGGCCGGAAGCGCTGGTACACATCGACCGAACCGCCGCTGCTGCACAATCCGTGGGAGACGAGCGTCCTCCCGGCGCTGCCGCCGGACCGGCAGCAGATCGTCGAAATGGGGCCGGGCGACCTTCTCTACGTGCCGCGCGGCACGACCCACAGCGTCGATTCGCTGGAGGAATCGCTGCATCTGTCGATCCTCGTCACGCCGCTGACCATGCGCGCCGCGATCATCGCCGCGCTTGATCATCTGTCCGATCTCGACCGAGACTTGCGCGAGACGCCGGGCGATCTGGCGGCCGCCAATCATGGCGGCGTCGCGGCCGATCTGCCGGGGCGGATGGGTGCGGCAGTCGAGCAGCTGCTGGCGCAGGTCCGTTCGCCGGGCTTCGTCGACGCGGCGATGCAGCGGCGCTTCTCGCGCTTCGTCGGCGAGCTGCCGCAATTGCCGGCGGTGGCCCGCGCCGCGCCGATCAGGCCCGCGACAATGATGGAGCACGGCCCGCTGGCGATCGGCCATTTGATCGTCACCGCGCAGAAGATCGACTTCGCCCAACCCGGCGGCCATATCCAGCTCCACCCGGGCGCCGAGCCGGCGATGCGCTTCATCGCCGACACGCCGCGCTTCCGGGTCGGCGACATTCCCGGCCTGGCCGACGAGGTCAGGGTTGCGCTGGTCGAGCGGTTGGCGGCGAGCGGGTTTCTGCGCGTGGCGGGTTGAGGGCGCTCACTTCCGGCGCCGACGCGCACGCCTTGAATTGGCGCGTATTATTCCCATAATACACCTCTCATAGAGAGGATGAGGACATGCTGGACAATCCTGTAGCGAAGCGGACGGCGATCGCGGCTGGCATCGGGGCGTTGATCGCGATTCCGGTGCCGTTCGTGGGGCCGATCTTCGGCGCACTCGCCGGCGGCGCCTACGGCTATTTCACCGCGCGCCGAAACCGCGGCTGGTAGCGCCCGGCCTGCCGTCAGTTCGAGTTGCCGGTCGTATTGCCCGGCGGGCGCCGCCTGATGTCGACATCGACATCGATGTCGCGGGCGTCGTTGCGGAGTTCCTGACCAGCCCGCTCGATCTCGGATGCGGTATTCTCTGCCGCGTTGCCGATCTCGTCGGTGGTGTTGGTGATGATCTTTTCGTCGAAGCCGATCGTCGTCTGGCCGTTGCGCCGGTCGTTCTCGACGGTGCAGGCGGCAACGAGCAGCAGTGGCGCGGCGATGAGGATGCGCATCGGAAGGTCCTCCACATTCCGGTCGTCAACGCCCTCGCTTTCGTTTCGGTCCATGACGATCTAGGCTCGCCGCCGACTCGAAGGGGAGACGCACGATGCCGACGCTGAACGATCTGCTGGGGCAAGCCGGCAATGTGGATCTCGGGGCTCTGGGCGCGCAGGCAGGGCTCAACCCGGATCAGGTGCAGCGTGGGATCGACGCGATTCTCGCCCGGATAAGCGGCGGCGAGAGCGGCGACGCGGCAACCGCGGGCGCGGCGGCGGAGACAGGCCTGTCGCTGGAATCGCTGCAGGCGTTACTGCCGGCGCTTTCGGCGCAATTGGGCGAGGGCGGGCTCGAAGGCATGATGGGCCGGCTGACCGGGCAGGGCGGGCTGCTCTCCAGCCTCGACCGCGACGGCGACGGCAATCCGATGGACGAGATTGCCGACTTCGCCACCGGATTATTCAACCGTCCCAGCTAAGTCGCCCGCCTTCCCGCGAACCGCTCGACATCGCCGGCCAGCACGGTCAAGGGGCGCGGGCCGCCGGAAACCAAAAGGTCGTTGAACGCGCGAAGGTCGAACCGGTCTCCCAGCCCCTGCCGGGCGAGGGTGCGGAGGCGATTGATCTCGGTATGGCCGACCTTGTAGGCGCAGGCCTGACCCGGCCAGACGCAATAACGGTCGACCTCGCTGGCGACATCGTCTGGAGTCGATCCCGTCGCCTCGGCGAACCAGCTCAGCGCCCGATCCCGCGTCCAGCGCCGGGAATGGATCCCGGTGTCGACGACCAGCCGCGCGGCGCGGAACGCCATCGAGGCGAGATAGCCGAGCCGGCCGGCGGGATCATTGTCATAGACGCCGAGCTCGCCGGCGAGCTGCTCGGCATAGAGCGCCCAGCCTTCGCTGAACGCGCTGAAGCCGTAGCGCATCAACGAGCGTATCAACGGCAGCCTGAGCGTATATTCGTCCTGCCAGACATGGCCGGGGATCGCCTCGTGATAGGTGAGGCTGGGCAGGCTGATCCGGCTGTGCAGGCTGGTGGTGCGCAGGTTGATCCAGAAGCGGCCGGGAATGGTGCCATCGATCGAGCCCGCGCCGCCATAAGCGCCGGGGGCGCCCGGTTCCTCGGCGGGCGGGATGCGCCGCACCTCGACATTGCCGCGGGTCAGGGTGCCGAAGGCGCGGGGCAGGCGGGGACGAAGGTCGGCGAGCCGTCCCTCGATGAACGAGACGATCTGCCGCCGGCCCTCGTCTCCCTCGGGGAAGGCGTAGCGCGGGTCGCGCTCCAGCCGCCGCAGCCGCTCGCTCACCGTGCCTTCGGTGGCGCCGAGCTCACGCATCACCGCGTCCATCTCGGCATGAAGGGCGGCCAGCTCCTGGCGGCCCTGCTCGTGGATCTCGTCCGGCGTGCGCGTCGTCGTCGTCGCGGCCTTCAACGCCCAGGCGTAGAACGCGGGCCCTTCCGCGAACTTCCACATGCCGATGTCCGCGGTGGCGTGGCGGCGATGCTCCTCCAGCTCGGCGATCTGCCGGTCCAGCGCGGGGCCGACCTGATCGGCGGCGATGCGCCGGGCGCGCGCCGCCCAGCCGCCCGGAATGTTGCGGGTGCGGTTGGCGATCGAGGTGACGACCCCCAATTCGCCCCCCTCGCCGGCGCGGGTCTGGCGGAGCGCGCGCAGCGTCTTGTCGAGCACGATGTCGGAGGCGACGATGCCGTGGCCGCGCGAAGCGCGAAGCTGTTCCGTCTCGCCGTCGAGCTGGGCGGGATAGGCCGCCAGCCGGGTCAGATAGGCTTCGGCGTCGGCGGCGTTCTCGACCTTGTGCTCGGAATCGAGGAAGCGCGGCGTGTCGAGATAAGCGCCCATATTCTGCGCGACGACATAGGGCCCGTTGCGCCAGCCGCCGACCGAGACCTCGGCGAACGGGAATGCGAAGCCGTCGAGCGCGGTCTGGTAGACGGTCCGGGCGATCGCCAGGTTGGCGCGCGCCGCGGCGTCGAGCCCAGGTGTATCCGCCGCCTCGATCCGCTGCATCGCCGAGCGCAGCCATGCGATCTGCCGAGTCCGGGCCGCCGGCGAACGCTCGCCGAGCCGATTGCGCAACGCGGCGCGCGCGCCGGTGTCGATGCCGAGGCTGGTCGCGGTTTCCGGCGACAGTGCGAGATATTCCTCGGCCAGCGTGTCGAGCAGCGGCGTGCTGCCGGGCGCGCTGTCCTGGGCGGCGGCCGAGGCGGGCCAGCCGGCAAGCGCGATGGCCGCGCCGCCGGCGAGCAGCGCGTCGCGTCTGGTCAGATTCGTCATGATGGTCCTTTGATCGCCTCCAGCGGAGTCACTGTCAGACAGGTGCCCTGCGCCCCGACGATGCGGACCCGGGCGCCGGCCGGGACGTCCGGCCCGCGCGCGGACCAGACGCTGTCGCCGACCTTCACCCGGCCTTCGCCGCCCTCGATCGCCGTCTCCACCGTCACCGTTTCGCCGATCAGCCGCGCGGCGCGATCGTTGAGCAGCGGGTCGTCGCTCGCGACCGGGTTGGTGGCATAATGGCGGCGGCCGCCCGCCACCGCGGCGATGGTGAGCAAGGCGAACAAAGCGACCTGGGCCATGAACGGGATCGGCAGCAGCGCCACGGTGATGCCGGTGACCGCCGCCGCTGCGGCGATCCAGACGAGGAAGACGCCCGGCGCGAAAATCTCGAAGATGGCGAGCAGGGCGGCGCCCAGCAGCCACCACCAATGCGCGCCGAGGCCTGCGAGCTGATCCATCACTGCCCCTCGAACGGCCCGCGCCGCGCTTCAAGTTCGGATGGCGAATCCGGCCTGTCGCGGCCCATCACTTCCCTGGCGAGCTCGCCGATGCCGCCCAAAGTCCCCATCAGCTGGGTCGCCTCGACCGGGAACAGGATCGTCTTGGCATTGGGCGAGGTCGCGAACTGGCTGATCGCCTCGACATATTTCTGGGCGATGAAATAGTTGATCGCCTGGGCGTTGCCGCCGGCGATCGCCTGGCTGACCACCTGGGTCGCCTTGGCCTCCGCCTCGGCCTCGCGCTCGCGGGCCTCGGAATCACGGAACGCCGCCTCGCGCCGGCCCTCGGCCTGCAGAATCTGGCTCTGCTTCTGGCCTTCCGCCTTTAAAATCTCGGAGGCGCGCATGCCTTCCAATTCGAGGATCAAAGCGCGCTTCTCGCGCTCCGCCTTCATCTGCCGGCCCATCGCGTTGACGATGTCGGCGGGCGGGCGGATGTCCTTCACCTCGACGCGGGTGATCTTGACCCCCCAGGATTCGGTCGCCTGATCGACCACGACCAGCAGCCGGGCGTTGATCTCGTCGCGCTTCGACAGCGTCTCGTCGAGGTCCATCGAACCCATCACGGTGCGCAAATTGGTCGTCGTCAGCTGCATGATCGCAACGTAGAGATCGGATACTTCGTAAGCCGCCTTGGCGGCATCGAGCACCTGGAAGAAGACGATGCCGTCGACGCCGACCATCGCATTGTCCTTGGTGATGATTTCCTGGCCGGGAATGTCGAGCACCTGCTCCATCATGTTCACCTTGCGGCCGACCCGGTAGAAGAAGGCCGGGTAGAAATTGAGGCCCGGCGCGGCGACCTTGGTGAAGCGGCCGAAATGCTCGATCGTGTACTGATAACCCTGCCGGACGATCTTCACGCTGACGAACAAATAGAGCGCGACGACCCCGCCGACGATCAGGACGATGCCTTCCATGGTGATTCCTCCGACCGCTGGATGCGTTATCATGTAGAGAATCGCCCTCGCATCCAAGTGGAATCGGGAGAGTAAGCCTCATGGCCGTCAACGATCTTCACCTCTGCCGCTCGCTGCTGTTCTTGCCCGCTTCCAATCCCCGCGCGATCGAGAAGGCGAAAGAATTGCCGGCCGACATGGTGATCCTCGACCTCGAGGATGCGGTGCGGCTGGAGGATAAGGAGCGCGCGCGGGCGATGGCGGTGGAAGCCGTACCCGCCTTCGCCGAGCGGCATGTGGCGGTCCGGATCAATGCGTTCGGATCGGACCAGTTCGGCGAGGACGTGGTTGCCTTCCGCCACCTGCCGAAGGTCGGGATCGTCATGCCGAAGGTGGAGGACGCCAAGCAGGCGCATCAGGCTGGCCGGCTGTTCTCGCACCATGCGCTGGCGATGATCGAGACGCCGGCGGGGGTCGCGAACGCGCGGGCGATCGCCGCCGAGACGGACGCGCTGATCGCCGGGACCAACGATCTCGGCCTCGCTCTGGGCCTGCCCCCCGGCGTCGACCGCGCGGGCCTCGTTTACAGCCTGCAGGCGATCGTGCTGGCGGCACGGTTGCATGGAATTGCGGCGTTCGATGGCGTGTTCAACGGGTTGGACGACCTTGACGGCCTGGCCGCGCAATGTGCCGAGGGCCGGGCATTCGGCTTCGACGGCAAGAGCGCGATTCACCCCAACCAGCTCGACACGATCAACCGCGCTTTTTCACCGAGCGAGGCGGAGATCGCCGCAGCGCGCCGGCTCGTCGAGGCCGATACGGAAGGGGCGGAGCGGCATGACGGCCAGATGGTCGAGGCGCTCCATGTGGCCCAGGCGCGGGCCTTGCTCGCCAAGGCGGAGCGGGGCGGCGAATCGCTTGCCAGCGAAAGGGCCGCTCCTTAAGCAGCCGCATGTTCACCCGCCTCGTCCGCGCCGCCGCGCCGTTCGCGCTTCTCCTCGCCGCACCCGCCTTCGGTCAGGCCGCCGATCCGCCGGTCACGCCCGCCGACCTGCGCCGCCATATCGACCAGCTCGCCAGCGACACCTTTCAGGGCCGCGCTCCGGCGACCGAGGGCGAGCGGCTGACGATCAACTATATTTCCGAGCAGCTTCGCGCCCGCGGCGTCGAGCCGGCGGGCGAGAATGGCGGCTGGTTCCAGGCGGTCAGGCTCGCCGAGCGCGTGCCGGGAACGAGCCGGGCGACCTGGACCGCCTCGGGCCGCCCGGTCGAGATCGCCGCGACCGAATTGATCCTGCTCGGCCGCGAGGCCAGCGAGACGATCGCCAATGCGCCGATCGTCTTCGCCGGCCATGGCGCGCGGATAGCCGAGCGCGGCATCGACCAGCTGGCCGGCGCCAATTTCCAGGGGGCGGTGGCGCTGATCCTGCTGCAGGGTCCGCAGATTCCGGGTTTCCCGTCGCTCGCCGAGCGGATGCGGACGCTGAGCGAGGCCGGCGCGGTCGCGGTGATCGCGATCGTCGACGAGGCGGTGCCGTTCCCGGTGGTCGCGCGCACCTTCAGCCGGGGTACGACCCGCCTCGATTCGACAGTGGTGCCGCGAGTGGCTGGGGCGATGCCGGTCGCGGCGGCGCAGCGGCTGGTCGCGGCCGCGGGCGGCAATCTGGAGCGGCTGCTCAACGATCAGCCCGGCGCCTCCTTCCGCTCGGTGGCGCTCAACGCGACCGCCTCGCTGGACGTGACGACGGCGGTCCAGCGCTACACCAGCAACAATGTCGTCGGCCGGCTGCGCGGCAGCGGGACGCCGACCGAAAGCCTGCTCTATCTCGCCCATTGGGACCATTTCGGCACCTGCCGGCCGGAGGGCGAGGCGGACCGGATCTGCAACGGCGCGGTCGACAATGCGAGCGGCGTCGCGGCACTGATCGAGATCGCCGGCCGATTGGGGCGCCAGCCGCGGCCGGCGCGCGACATCCTCTTCCTCGCCACTACGGCGGAGGAGACCGGCCTGCTCGGTGCCGAATATTTCGCCGCCCATCCGGTCGTGCCGGCGGCCTCGATCGTCGCCGCGATCAACATGGACACGATCGCCCTCCATCCGGCCGGCGAGCCGGTGGCGGTGCTAGGCCGCGGCATCGCGCCGCTCGACCGGGTGATCGACGAGACGGTGCGCGACATGGGCCGCCGGCTCGACGGCGACGACGAGGCGAACGCCTTCGTCCAGCGCCAGGACGGCTGGAAGCTCACGCAAGTCGGCATTCCCTCGGTGATGGTCGGCGGCTCCTTCTCGAACATGGCGCTGCTCAACGCTTTCTTGAGCGGCAACTACCATCAGCCGGCGGACCAGCCCGGGCCGAACCTTCCTCTCGACGGTGCGGCGGAGGATACGACGCTGATGGTGGCGCTCGGCCGGCGGCTTGCCGATCCGAGGGTCTACCAGCGGCCGTCGCCGCCCACGCCGGCGAGCAATTGAGGCCGATGATGGACATCCCCCTCGGCCTGACCTTCGACGACGTCCTCCTCCGCCCGGCGGCCTCCTCGGTGCTGCCCAGCCAGGCGGACACGCGCACCCAGGTGACGCGCGGCATTTCGCTCAACATCCCGATCCTCTCTTCGGCGATGGACACGGTGACCGAGGCCGACATGGCGATCGTCATGGCCCAGCTTGGCGGGCTCGGCGTCCTCCACCGCAATCTCGAGATCGACGAGCAGGCGGCGGCGGTGCGGGCAGTGAAGCGCTTCGAGAGCGGCATGGTGGTCAACCCGATCACGATCCGGCCGGACCAGACCCTCGCCGACGCGCGCGAGCTGATGGAGCGGCACAAGATTTCCGGCATTCCGGTGACCGAGGCCACGGGCAAGCTGGTCGGCATCCTCACCAACCGCGACGTGCGTTTCGCCGAAAATCCGCGCCAGCCGGTGTCCGAGCTGATGACGCACGAAAATCTCGTCACCGTCGGGCCGGGGGTCGGGCAGGACGAGGCGCGCCGGCTGCTCCACCAGCGCCGGATCGAGAAATTGCTTGTCGTCGACGAAAGCGGGCGCTGCATCGGCCTGATCACCGTCAAGGACATCGAGAAGGCGGTCAGCTATCCTGACGCGACCAAGGACGAGGCCGGGCGGCTCAGGGTCGCGGCGGCGACCACGGTCGGCGACAAAGGCTTTGCACGCAGCGAGGCGCTGATCGACGCCGAGTGCGACCTGATCGTCATCGACACCGCCCATGGCCATAACAGTGACGTCGCGGCGGCGGTCGAGCGGCTGAAGCGCACCTCCAACAAGGTCCAGGTCGTCGCCGGCAATGTCGCGACGGCCGAGGCGACCAAGGCCCTGCTCGGCGCCGGCGCCGACGCGATCAAGGTCGGCATCGGCCCGGGATCGATCTGCACGACGCGGATCATCGCCGGCGTCGGCGTGCCGCAGCTGACCGCGATCATGGATGCGGCGGAGGAGGCGGCCAAATCCGGCGCCCCGGTGATCGCCGACGGCGGCATCCGCGCCTCCGGCGATGTCGCCAAGGCGCTGGCCGGCGGCGCGTCGGCGGTGATGATCGGTTCGTTGCTCGCCGGGACCGAGGAAGCGCCCGGAGAAACCTTTCTTTATCAGGGCCGTGCGTACAAATCCTATCGCGGTATGGGAAGCGTCGGCGCGATGGCGCGCGGATCGGCCGACCGCTATTTCCAGCAGGACATCAAGGACCAGCTCAAGCTGGTGCCCGAGGGGATCGAGGGCCAAGTCGCCTATAAGGGCCATGCCCGCGACGTGATCCACCAGCTCGTCGGCGGGGTGAAGGCGGCAATGGGCTATACCGGCGCGGCGACGATCGAGGCGCTACAGCAGGCGCGGTTCATCCGCATCACCAATGCGGGTCTGCGCGAAAGCCATGTTCACGACATCACGATCACCCGCGAGGCGCCCAACTACCCGTCGCGCTGAGCCCTCGCTTGCAATTCGGGGCATTATGGTGGAGCCTTCCGCTTCAATTTTTCCGCGGAGGGCAGGAGATCATGGCATACCGACTGGTTGGACTTGGCGCGGCGGTGTCCGCGGTCATCGCGGCCGGACTGGTCGCCGCCTGCGCGCCGAGCGTTGCGAGCATGAACTGCGACCGGATCGCGGAGGAAGCCAAGCAGATCTCCCAGGGCCAGGCGCTGAAGATCACCAATTTGACGAACGTGCGCGAAGTCTCGCGGACCGAGACCGAGGCGCGCTGCCAGGGCTCGGCGACGATGAGCAACAATGCGACCACGGACATGTACCTGCGCGCCTATCGGCACGACAATGGCACGATGGTCGAATATTCCACCCAGCCCTTCGCTGCGCCCGGCGGCCAGGCGGCTCCGCCCCCGCTGGCGCAACCTCCGGCGCAGGGCGCTCCGCCGCCGCAGCAAGAGCAGCAGCAGCAAGAGCAGCCACCGGCGGAAGGCCAGCAATAGCCGCTTCGCAACCGCCTGACGCGCCGGTGATGCGGTGACTCCCGCCGCGCGCGTCCAGGCTGCGATCGAATTGCTCGATGCGATCATCGACGGCGCGCGCGAAGGCGGCGCGGCGGCCGATGCGCTGATCGCGCGCTACTTCAAGACGCGCCGCTATGCGGGCTCGAAGGACCGGCGCGCGGTGCGCGAGCTGGTTTATCGCGCGATCCGCCGCGCCGGCGATCCGCCTGCATCGGGCCGCGCGGCGATGCTGGGTGTCGTCGAGGACGAGCCGGAGCTGCGGGCGCTGTTCGATGGATCGCCGCATGGACCCGCTCCGGCCGCGCCTGACGAGCCGGCGGCGTCGGCCGGAATCGCTCCGGCCTGGCTGCTCGACCGGCTCGATCCCTTGCTCGACGCGGATGAGCGCGCCACGCTGCTTGATCGGGCGCCGCTCGACGTTCGGGTCAACGCGCTCAAGGGGAGCCGCGCCGACGCGCTCGCGGCGCTGCCCGATGCCGTCCCCACGCCGCATGCGCCGCTCGGCCTGCGCTTGCCGGACGGCATGCGGGTCGAGGAGACGGCCGCCTGGCGCGAAGGCCTGATCGAGGTGCAGGACGAGGGTAGCCAGCTCGCCTGCTTGGCCTGCGAGGCGCAGCCGGGACAGCGTGTCATCGACCTGTGCGCCGGAGCAGGTGGCAAGACATTGGCGCTCGCCGCAGCGATGGAAAATCAGGGGGCCATCATTGCCGCCGACAGCGACCGCGCGCGGCTCTCCCGCATCGCGCAGCGCGCTGCACGGGCGGGCGTCACGATCGTCTCGGAGCGACTGCTGGATCCCGGCCGCGAGCTCGAGGCGCTGGCGGGGGTCGAGGCCGATCTCGTGCTGGTGGACGCGCCTTGCTCGGGCTCCGGAACCTGGCGGCGCAATCCCGAGACCCGCTGGCGGATGACTCCAGAGCGGCTGGAGCGGCTCGTCGCCCTGCAGGCGCGGATGCTCGACATCGCCGCCGGGCTGGTCGCGCCGGGCGGACGGCTGGTTTACGTGGTCTGTTCGATGCTCGCCGAGGAGGGACGGAACCAAGCGGCGGCGCTGACCGGCCGTTCATCGCTGGTTCCGGATGAAATCGCCATCCCGGCCGGGCGCGCCGCCGGGATCGGGCAACTGCTTACCCCGGGCCATGACGGCACGGACGGCTTTTTCGTCGCGCGCTGGCGGCGGCCATGTTAGGGCTTTCGCCGAAGATCATGGAGTTGTTGATGCGCCTTACCCCTGTTGCCCTCACCCTCGCCGTCGCGATCGGCACGATGGCCAGCGCCGGTTTCGGCCAGCGCCCCGACGACGTCATCGATCAGCGCTCGGTGGCGCTGGTCCAGGAAGCGCAAACGCAAACGGCTGCGAACCGCTACAGCGAGGCGATCGATCTGCTCGAGACCGCGCTCGCGGTCGATCCGCGCAACCGCGCCGCCTACATCGCGCTTGGCCGGGTCGCGCAGGCGCAGCGCCTGCCCGGCAAGGCGATCGGCTATTATGCCGACGCGCTGCAGATCGAGCCCAACGATCAGGCGGCGTTGGCGGCGCAAGGCGAGGCCTATGTCCAGCGCGGCGCGGTCGAACGGGCGCGGGCGAACCTGACCCGGCTGCGCACTTTGTGCGGCCAGTCCTGCGCCTCGGCCGATCAGCTCGCCGCCGCGATCACCCGCGGACCGCCAGCCGCCGAGGTGGCGCGGGTCGAGCCGCCGGCGCCGCCGGCGACCCAACCGCGCCGTAACTAGGCGTCGAGCAACCGCGCCAGCGCCACGAAGTCGGCGACGGCGAGCGTTTCCGCGCGCCGTTCCGGGTCGATGCCGAGCGCCGACAGCGCCATATCCGCGCCGGCGACGCCGGCGAGCGACCGGCGGAGCATCTTGCGGCGCTGGCCGAAGGCGGCGGCGGTCAGCCGCTCCAGCGTCGCGAAGCGGACGCCAGCGGGCGCCTCGGCCGGCATGATATGGATCACCGCCGACATGACCTTGGGCGGCGGCGTGAACGCCGAGCGGTGGACCTTCATCGCCAGCTTCGGCGCCGCCCGCCACTGCGCGAGCACGGCGAGGCGGCCGTAGGCGCTGGTGCCCGGCGCGGCGACAATCCGGTCGGCGACCTCGCGCTGGAACATCAGGGTCAGCGAGCGCCACCAGGGCGGCCAGGATTCTCCCGACAGCCAGCGGACCAGCAAGGCGGTGCCGACATTATAGGGCAGGTTGGCGACGACATGGGCCGGGCCAATGACGGCCGGTTCGTCAATCGCCAGCGCGTCGTCCTGGAGAATCTTCAGCCGGTCCGGGAAGCCTTCGGCCAGCTCGGCGAGCGGGGCTTGGCAACGCCGGTCGCGTTCTACGGCGATGACCTCCGCGCCGGCGCGCAGCAGAGCGCGGGTCAGGCCACCGGGACCGGGTCCTACTTCATAGACGCGCTCGCCGTTGAGCGGTCCGGGGATGGCCGCGACGCGGTCGAGCAATTGCTCGTCGAGAATGAAATTCTGGCCGAGCGCCTTGCTCGCGCTGAGCCCGTGGCGCGCGATGACCTCGCGCAGCGGCGGAAGCGCACTCACGCGGCCGCGAGGCGGGCGGCGCATTCTCCCGCGATCCGGATCGCGGCGATCATCGCGCCCGGGTCGGCTACCCCCAAGCCGGCGATGTCGAACGCGGTACCGTGATCGGGCGAGGTGCGGACGATCGGCAGGCCGAGCGTGATGTTGATGCCCTCATCGAAATGGAGCGTCTTGAGCGGGATCAACCCTTGATCGTGATACATGCAGAGCGCCACGTCATAATGCTCGCGCCGGCAGGCGGAGAACATGACATCCGGCGGATGCGGGCCGTCCGCATCGAAGCCCTCCTCGCGCAGCCGCTCGATCGCCGGCGCGATGATGTCGATCTCCTCGCGCCCCAGCGCGCCATCCTCGCCGGCATGGGGATTGAAGCCGGCGACCGCGATGCGCGGATTCTCGATGCCGAACTGGCGCTGGAGACCACGCGCCGCGGCTCGGCCCTTGCCGACGATCGCCTCGATGCTGAGCGCCGCCGAGGCGGTCGCGAGCGGAATGTGGGTCGTGACCGGCACCACGCGGAGGCTCGGTCCGGCGAGCATCATCGCGACCAAATCGCCCGAGACGCCGCAGCGCTCGGCGACGAACTCGGTCTGGCCGGGATGGGTGAAGCCGACCGCATAAAGCCGGGTTTTGGAGACCGGTCCGGTGACCAGTGCGGACGCCGCGCCCATCTGCGCCAGCCCGACCGCGAGCTCGAGCGCATCGAGCGCGTTGCGCGCCTCAGCCAGGCCGGGACTGCCCAGCGCCAAAGCGGAGTCGGCGACGTCGATGACGGGCAAAGCCTGGTCGAACGCGGCGGCCGCGGCGGTGGGGTCGCCGACCAGGGCGATCGGCCCATCCCAAACCGACTTCACCCCGTCCACGTCGCCGACGGCGAAGAAGGGCGGCAGCGCCTCCTCGGCCCGCCTTTCCCAGCTCTTGGCGATCACCTCGGGGCCGATGCCGGCCGGATCGCCGAGCGAGACGGCAAGCGGCGCGACCATGGCTAGGGTCCGTACCCGATACCGGCAATGGCCGGGATCGTCCGGAGAAGGCCGCCGGCAAGGAGGGCGGTGCAGGCCGGGCTGGTGGCCCGGGCAAACCGCCCGACGCAGCCGGCGGCCTTCCCCGGACGACCGCTTCGCGGCGGGCGGCTTTTGGCCCAGCGCGGCGTCGCTCGTCGGTCACGATGCGTCGAGCATCGCTCCACTCCTCGCTCCTTGCTCTGAGCCAAAATCCACTCCGTCACGGCCGTTGCCGGTATCGGGTACGGACCCTTACCGATAGTCGATCACCGCGTCGCGGCGGAGGTCGCGCAGGAACCGCTGCGAACGCATGCCGACGCGCTGCTCCATCAGGCTGTTGGTCACGGCTTCCGGATTCGGCGCGCTGACCGGCGGCGGCTCATCGCGGCCGCACAAGATCAGCACGCTTACCCGCTCCGGGGAGCCGAAGGGCACCGTCGCCTGGCCGACATTGAGGTTGAGCAACATGGCTTGCAGCGGCGCGGGCAACTCACGCACCCGCACCTGATCGTTGGAAACCACTTCGGCGCCGATCGCCGCCGCCGCCGCCGCCGCACCGCCGCAACCGCCCATCGCCTGGCTGCGCTCCTGCAGCAGGCGACCGCGGGCCTGCGCCTGCGCGGGCGTCGTGCCGGCGGGGTGAGGGATCGACATCTGGATCAGGCTGAGGCGCGCATCGCGCGGATCGGGCTGGCCGAGGCGGCGGGCGTCGGCCAGCGCTACTATCGAAAAGCCGCCGGGCACCGGGATCGGATCGCTGATCGCACCGATCGGCATCTGGCGGACGACGTTGGCGATCTCATCGGGCAATTGCTCGGCCCGGACCCAGCCAAGATCGCCGCCGAGCGCGGCGGTCGAAGCCTCGGAGAATTGCCGGGCATAGGTAGCGAACGAGGCGCCGCCCCGGACCTGCTGGATCAGGCGCATGGCGTTGGCCTGCGCGGCGGTCTGGGTTTCGGGGGTCGCGGAGATGAAGATCTCGGCGACGCGATATTCGACCTGGCCCTGGGAGGCCTGGATGCGCTCGATGATGGCGCGGACCTCATCCTCGCCGACCGTCACGAAGGGCTCGATCTGGCGCCGTTGCAGCCGCTGCCAGGCGAGCTCGGCCGCGGATCTGCCGCTTCAGCGAGCGATCGGACGCGCCGACGCTGCGCAGATAGGCGCTGAACGCCGCCGGCGTCTGGTTGAAGTTGCGCGAGAAGCGGTTGAAATATTCGTCGACCTCTCGGTCCTCGACCGTGATCTCCTGCCGCGTCGCTTCCTGAATCTGCAGCGTCTCGTCGATCAGGTTCCGAAACACCTGGGCGCGCAGTCGCTGCAGCTCCTCGGGCGGCAGGGTGATACGGTTGGAGGCGATGATCAGCGCCATCCGCTGATCGATGTCGGTCTCGGTGACGATCTCGCCGTTGATGATCGCCGTCGCCTTGCGGATACCGGGCTGCTGATTGCCGACGAACTGGACGTTGTCGGGAATCTGCAGCGGGCCTTGAGCCGTTTGCGCCGCCGCCACAACCGAGAGCAGGGCGGTCGCGACCATCACGCTCGCGCCCTTGAACCAACCGAGCCTCATCATTCCTCCAATGAAAGCAGGGGCCTATCCTGTGCCCCCCGAACTGAACCCACGCTGAGCGCCTCCTCTAGCGCCCAAGGTTCCTGAGCGCCACCCGGATGAGGAAGGTGTTGCCGCGCCGCGCGTCCCCGCTGGACTCATAGTCGCGCCGCCAGGTCACGCCAAGCTCGATACAATCGTCGTCGTAGAGGATGCCGATCCGGTGGCGGATCGGATCGAAGCCGTCGGCGAGCGACAGCGGGTCCTCGCGCCGATTGGTGAGATCGACGATCGCGGAGCCGAAGATCGACCAGTAGCGCGCGAACTGGACCCGGCCGCCCACCCGGATCTCCTCCCGGTCCCGCAAATCCTCGATCGAGGGATCGATATCGCGGTTCAAGCTGAGATAGCCGATCGTCGCGTAGGTCCGACGCCCGCCGATGGTCGCATCGATCTCGTTGCGGCGGATCGCCAGGTTGTCCTTGTCGATCCGGAAACGATGGGTGACGTTCAGCCGGCGGCCGAGCCTGACGTTCGTGCGGCCGACGAAGTCGGAAAAGCGGCCGGAGAGACCGGTTCCCGGCGGCAGGATCGCGGCGCGGGTGCTCAAGCGGTAGCTCTGGCCGATATTGCTGTGCACCGATGCGCCGGGAAGATCGATGTCCCAATCGGCGCCATAGGTCATGCGGACGCCGTCTTCCCACCGGTCGTATCCGGGGAATCGGTTGAGCGCGAACAGGTTGGAATCCTCGAGATCGACCGCGCGCGCGTCCTCGTTGGGGATGTCGAGATTCTCGGTCGGCGGCGAGGCGACAAATTGCAGGCGCGGCGTGATCCGCTGCGTGCCGCCCATGAACGGGCCGATGAACGGCCAGCGCAGATCGGCCGCGGCGGCGCCGATGAAGCGGCCGCTCCAGCCTTCGTCGCCGCGATAGGAAACGGTCTGGGTCCTGAGCGTGTCGTTGCTGTGATAGACATCGCCGCGGCCGAAGGCAGTGAAGGTGAGTTCCTGGCCGAGCGGGGTCAGCATGCGCCGCTGCCATTGCGCGCTGGCGAAGGCGCGCTGGGTGTCCTGCCCTTCGGGGCGAAGCAGCGCGAGGCTGTTGGCCTGCAGCTCGACCCTCCCGCCGAGCCATGGATCGTCGAGCCGCCAACGTGCGTCGATTGCCGGCAGGGCGATCGGCTGGGTGCCGTCCACGTCGGTGATGCGCAGGCCTTCGAACGCCCAGCCCGCGATCGAGATGTAGGACGTGCGGCCGATCCGCTCCACATCGACCACCGAGCGCAGCCGGTCGTCGCGGCTGATGTCGTAGCGGCGCAGGAAGGTGCGGTCGGTGACGTAGCGACCCGACGCGCTGATGCTCCAGACCGGGCTCAGCTGGAAGCGGCCATTGCCCTCGATATAGGCGCGGATGCCGTCGTCCGCGGGCGTGCCGACGGGCGCATTGAGCGGCAGCCGCGAGCCGTGCGTGAGGTAGCCGCGGACCTGAAAAGCGCCCCGTGAGGTGAGATGGCGATATTCGCCTTCGATCATCGGCAGCACGTCGGAATAGACGTGCGGCGTGATCGTCGCGTCGCGATTGGGCGCGATGCGGAGATAATAAGGCGCGCTGATCTCGAAGCCGTTCTGGCGACTGAAGCGGAAGTCGGGCACGAGCAGGCCGCTGCCGCCGCCCTGACTGCCGTCCGGGTGCGACAGGCCAGGCAGCGCGAAGACCGGAATGCCGAGCAGGTTCAGCGCCGCGCCCTGATAACTGATCCGGTGCCGGACCGGATCGTGGACGACGCGCACCGCGTTGATCTGCCAGGTCGGGTCGCGCGGGCAGCCATTCTCGTCGACGACGGCACAGGCGGTGTAGGCTGCGCGGTGCAGGGTGGTGATGCCGTTGCGGCGCTCCGCCGAGACCGCAGCCAGCCGGCCGCCATCGGCGAGGACGAGCAGCAGATTCTCGACCACGCCGTCGCGCAGCGTGTCTTCCAGCACGACATTGTCGGCATAAGCGACGTCGCCCTCGGGCGAGATGATCCGAACCGAGCCGATCGCGCGCACCTCGCCGCTGGTCCGGTTCCACACCACGCTGTTGGCGCGCAGGTCATAGCCTTCGCGGGTCATCCGCACCGTGCCGGACGCGGTGACGACCTCGCTGTTCTGGTCATATTCCAGCCGGTCGGAGCTGAATTGCACGACCGTGTCACCGGCGTTCGCGGGTGGCGCGGGGGCAACGACCGGCGGCTGCTCCTGCGCGGCAACCGAGCCGGCGGCAAGGCTCAGCAGCAGCGGCAGCGCCGTCCGGCAGATCAGCTTAGACTTGCTCAACAATCCGGCCGCTCCGGCTTCACCCGTTCCGGGGGGAACGGCCGGGCTATTGCACCTGCGCCCGCCGCCTGCAATGGCGACACAATTCCGGTCGTCGCAACGGCCGCGCAAGGAGACAAGGGTTTGATCAAGGTCAGCTTCGTCGCGACGCGACCCGAAGGCAGCCACGCGCTCGCGATCCCCGTCCGCAGCGAGGACGCGCTCAAGGACCGGCTCGCCGACCTCGACGAGGCGGCGCGGGCGCTCGCCGAGCGCTCGGCCGAGGCACAGCGCTTCGAGCGCGAGATCGGCGCGATCGCCGAGACCTTCATCGACGAGGGCGGCAGCGCACGGCGGTTGCTCCTCGTCGGCTATGGCGCGAAGCAGGACGAGGTGGCGCTGCACGAGCGCGTCGGCGGGGCGCTGACCGCGCGGCTGCTGACCTCGGGCGAGACCCGGCTGGTTGTCGACGCGCGCGGGCTGGATGCAGGCGCCGCCTGCCGGCTCGCCTTCGGGGCGGCGGCACGCAGCTGGCGCTATGACATCTACCGCACCAAGCTCGGCCGCAAGCAGAAGCCGACGCTGAACGAGATCGTCCTGTTCGGGGCGGGCGAGGGGGCGAAGAAGGCCTGGGCCCAATATGACGCGATGCTCGACGGGCTCGATTTGACCCGCACTCTGGTCACCGAGCCGGCCAACGTCGTCTATCCGGAGAGTTTCATCGAGCGGGTGCGGGCGGCGCTGGACGGTACCGGCGTCACGATCGACGTCCTCGACGAGAAGCAGATGGCGAAGCTGGGAATGAACGCCCTGCTCGGCGTCGGTCGCGGCTCGGCCCGGCCGCCGCGGCTGCTGGTGCTGCGCTGGAACGGCGGCACGCCGGGCGCGAAGCCGGTCGCTTTGGTCGGCAAGGGGATCACCTTCGACACCGGCGGCATCTCGATCAAGCCGGCCGCCGGCATGGAAGGGATGAAGTGGGACATGGGCGGCGCGGGCGCCGTCGTCGGTGCGATGCTGAGCCTCGCGAAGCGCAAGGCGAAGGCGAATGTCGTCGGCGTCTGCGCGCTGGCCGAGAACATGCCGGACGGCAATGCGCAGCGGCCCGGCGACGTGGTCGTCTCGATGTCCGGCCAAACGATCGAGGTGATCAATACGGACGCCGAAGGGCGGCTGGTGCTGGCCGACGCGATGACCTGGACCCAGCGCGAGCTGAAGCCGGCGGCGATGATCGACCTCGCCACGCTGACCGGCGCGATGGTGATCAGCCTCGGCCACGAATATGCCGGCATGTTCTCGAACGACGACGGCCTCGCCGGCGCGCTCGACGCAGCCGGCAAGGCGAGCGGCGACAAGCTCTGGCGGCTGCCGATGGGCGAGGCCTACGACCGGATCATGGATTCGCAGATCGCCGACATGCGCAACAGCGCGTCGCGCGAGGGCGGCTCGATCACCGCCGCCTGCTTCCTCGGCCGCTTCGTCGAGGAGGGCGTCAAATGGGCCCATCTCGACATTGCCGGCATGGCCTGGTCGGACAAGGCGAGCCACCTCTACGACAAGGGCGCGACCGGCTTCGGCGTGGCGCTGCTCGACCGCTACATCGCCGCCAACTCACGAAGGCTGAGCGCAGCGGTGCTTGCTCCGATAGCGGCCGGTCCCCTAGAGGGCCGGCCGACATTCCACCCCATCACGGAGCTTTCATCGCCATGGCCGCGACACGCACCTTTTCGATCATCAAGCCGGACGCCACCCGCCGCAACCTCACCGGCGCCGTCACCAAGATGCTGGAGGATGGCGGCCTGCGCGTCGTCGCCTCCAAGCGCATCCGGATGACCCGCGAGCAGGCCGAGGGTTTCTACGGCGTTCACCGCGAGCGGCCCTTCTTCAACGATCTCGTCGCCTTCATGACGTCCGGCCCGGTGGTGGTGCAGGTGCTGGAAGGCGAGGACGCCGTCGCCCGCAACCGCGAGATCATGGGCGCGACCAACCCGGCCAATGCCGACGAGGGCACGATCCGCCGCACCTATGCCGAGTTGATCGAGGCCAACAGCGCCCATGGTTCGGACAGCGACGAGAATGCGAAGATCGAGATCGACTTTTTCTTTACGGCCGACGAGATCGTCGGCTGACGATTCCGTCCCCTCCACGCGGCGGAAACGAATCGCGTGGCGGAGTTGGCGCTGCTAATATCCTTTGCTGACGAGCGGGAGGGACGGGGTTGCGTTTCCGGTTTCTGGCGACACTCGGCGTCTGCGTGGCGATCGGCGCCGGCGCTTATGCGCTGGGCGGCGAAGTCTTCCGGCTGAGTCCGGCCACCGCCGAGACGCCGGTCACCGCCGTCCAGTCGGGGCCGGCAGCGGCTGCCCGTACCAGCTACCGCGTCGTCGGCGTCGGCGACATCATGATGGGCAGCGACTGGCCGACCCCGATCATGGACGAAAGGGTCACGCCCGGCGGCGATCCGTCGGCGGTGCTCGGTCCGGAGATCAGCCAGCTGTTCCGCTCGGGCGACGTCGTCTTCGGCAATGTCGAGGGCACCATCCACAGCAGCAGCGACAATCCCAAGGCGTGCGGCAATCCGCGCCTCTGCTTCACCTTTCGCAGCCCGCCCTTCCACGCCGATTATCTGCGCCGGGCCGGCTTCACGATGGTCTCCAACGCCAACAATCACAGCCGCGATTTCGGCGAAAGCGGACGGGCGCTGACCTACCAGAATCTGATCCGCGCCGGCCTCGTGGTGAGCGGCGCGGATACGCCGCAGACCCGGATCGGCGTCCAGCGGATGGCCGACGGCACGACATTCGCGCTGATCGCCTTCGGCCATAATCCCGGCATCATGCAGGTCACCGACCTCGCCCGGCTGGCCGCGATAGTGCGCGAGGCGGACCGGCAGGCGGATGTGGTGATCGTCTCCTGCCATATCGGCGCCGAGGGCGAGAGCCGCAGCCAGCTCACCCGCCAGAGCGAGCTGTTCGTCGGCGAGAATCGTGGCAATCCCTTCGCCTTCGGCCGCGCCGCGGTCGATGCCGGTGCGGACATCGTCTTCTGCCACGGGCCGCATATCCCGCGCGCGATGGAGGTCTATCGCGGCCGCTTCATTGCCTACAGCCTCGGCAATTTCTGGACCTATGGCCGGTTCAACCTCAACAACAGCTCCGGCCTCGCGCCGATCGCCGACCTCCAGGTCGGCCGCGACGGCGCGCTTGCAATCCGCCCGCATCGTCTCGGCGCGGCAGACCCGGCCCGGCGGCCCGGTCTACGATCCCACCGGCGCGGCGGGGCAGCGCATGGCCGAGCTCGCACAGCGGGACATTCCCGAAGCGGGGATCACGATCGATCGGGAAGGCGTGGTGAGCTGGCGCCGGCAATAGTCCGGCAATAATCCTCCAGCGCGACCGGATAGAGGCGGTGCTCCGCCTCGAGCACCCGCGCCGCGAGGCTCTCCGCATCGTCGCGCGGCAAGATCCGGACCTGCTCCTGCGCCAGCACCGGCCCGGCATCGAGATCGGCGGTGACGAGATGGACCGAGCAGCCGGCGAATTCGTCGCCCGCCATCAGCGCCCGGCGATGGGTGTCGAGCCCGCGATGCGCCGGCAGCAGGCTCGGGTGGATGTTGACCAGCCGCGCCGCCCAGGCGTCGACGAAGCCGGTCGAGAGCAGGCGCATGTAACCGGCCAGCGCGACCAGTCCGACGTCGTGCGCGCGCAGCGCCGCGTCGAGCTCGGCGTCGAATTCCTCGCGGCTCAGGCCGACATGGCTCTTCGCCCAGGTCTTGAGGCCGAGCCGCTTGGCGACCACCAGCCCGCGCGCCTCCGGCACGTTCGACGCGACCAGCGCGATCTCATAGGCGCGCTCGGGATCGCGGCGCTTGTGCTCGGCGAGCGCGACCATGTTGGAGCCGCGCCCGGAGATCAGGACGGCGACCCGAACGCGGTTAGCCATCGTGGGTGGCGGACCAGCGGCCGCGACCGCCCCAGGTCTCCGCGCCGCCCGAGACGGTGCAGCCTTTGGCGCCTTCGACGACGCGGCCGATCCGGAACGCCGTCTCGCCGGCGGCGGTCAGCGCCTCGATCACCGCGTCCGCATTCCCCTCGGCGACGATCGCGGCCATGCCGACGCCGCAGTTGAAGGTGCGCGCCATCTCCTCCGGCTCGATATTCCCCTGCGCCTGGAGGAAGGCCATCAGCCGCGGCTGCGGCCAGGCGTCGGCGTCGATCTCGGCATGGCAGTTCACCGGCAGAACGCGCGGGATGTTCTCGAGCAAGCCGCCGCCGGTGATATGGGCGAGCGCCGCGATCCTGCCGCCGCGCACCAGCGGTAGCAGCGATTTCACATAGATGCGGGTCGGCGCCAGCAATGCCTCGATCAGCAACTGGTCCTGATCGAACATCGCCGGCCGGTCGAGCTTCCATTCCCGGTCGGCGGCGAGCCGGCGGACGAGCGAGAAGCCGTTGGAATGGACGCCAGACGAGGCGATGCCGATGATCACATCGCCTGCCTTCACCCGCTCGCCGGTCAGCGCCTCGCCGCGCTCGACCGCGCCGACGCAGAAGCCGGCGAGATCGTAATCGCCCTCGGCATACATGCCCGGCATCTCCGCCGTCTCGCCGCCGATCAGCGCGCAGCCGGCTTGGGAGCAGCCCTCGGCGATCCCGGCGATCACCCGCTCCGCGACCGCATTGTCGAGCTTTGCGCAGGCGAAATAGTCGAGGAAGAAGAGCGGCTCGGCACCCTGGACGATGAGATCGTTGGCGCACATCGCGACCAGGTCGATGCCGACCCCGTCGTGCCGGCCGCTGTCGATCGCAAGCTTGAGCTTGGTACCGACCCCATCATTGGCGGCGACCAGAAGCGGGTCCTTGTAGCCCGCCGCCTTGGGATCGAAGAAGCCGCCGAATCCGCCCAGGCTCGCGTCCGCGCCGGGCCGGGCGGTCGCCTTGGCGAGCGGCCCGATCGCCTTCACCAAGGCGTTGCCCGCGGCGATATCGACGCCCGCTTTGGCGTAGGTGTAAGCTTCCCGTTCACTCATGTCGCCGCGCCTAGCCACAACGCGCTTGGATTTCCACGATTCCCTCGCCAGAAGGGCGGCCGTGAGCCTGCGCCGCCTTTCCCTCTTCGCGATCCCGCTCGTGCTGGTGCTCGCTTTGCGGCGGCGGCGCCTATCTTTACGCCCAGCTCGACGGCGCCGATCGCGGCATCCCGCCGATCGACAGCACCAGCAATTTCGAGGTCGGCGGGATCGAGGTCGACGTCACCGCGCAGAATTCCGAACGGGCCCGCGTCGAGGGCTGGCGCCAGGCGCAGCGGCTGGGCTGGCGGATGCTCTGGTCGCGCTCCACCGGGCGGCCCGCCAATCAGGCGCCTGACCTGTCCGAGAGCGTTCTCAACACGATCGTCTCGGGCATCGTCATCGAGCAGGAGCAGATCAGCCAGACCCGCTACATCGCGCGGCTCGGCGTCCTCTTCGATCGCGCCCGGACCGGGCAGATGCTGGGCGTGGCGGGGCTCACCCGCCGCTCCGCGCCCTTGCTCGTTATCCCGGTGATGACCACCGGCGGCACGTCTTATGCGTTCGAAGTGCGCAACGACTGGCAGCGCGCCTGGGCCCAGTTCCGCACCGTGCAGACGCCGATCGACTATGTCCGCACCTCCGGCGCCGGGATCGATCCGCTCATCCTCAACCAGGCCCAGACCCGGCGGCGCGGGCGCGGCTGGTGGCGGATGCTGCTCGATCAATATGGCGCGGCGGACATCGCGATCGCCGAGGTCGACGTGCGCCGCGCCTTCCCGGGCGGTCCGGCGCTGGCGACGTTTACGGCGCGCTTCGGCCCCGACGGAATCGTGCTCGGCCGCTTCCAGCTCCGCGCCCAGAACAGCGATGAGCTGCCCGGCATGCTCGACGAGGGCGTCAGGCGGATGGACATGGTCTATCGCCGGGCGCTCGAGGCGGGCCTGCTCCAGCCCGACCCGAGCCTGGTGATCATCGCGCCGGCCGTGCAGCAGGTGATCGAAGAGGAAGCGGACACCGATCCTGAGGCCGAAGCACCGACACCGGCCGCCGGCGGCAATTCGTTCAGCGTCCAGGTCGATACGCCCGACGCCGCCGCGGTGCAGAGTGCCGAGGTTTCGATGAGCCGGGTCGGCGGCGTCACCTCGGCGATCACCACCAGCCTGGCGCTCGGCGGCACGTCAGTGATTCGGGTGAACTATACCGGCGACGCCGCGGCTCTGCAGGCGGCGCTTCGCGCGCAGGGCTGGAACGTCACCGTCGTGAGCGGTTCCACGCTCCGGATTTCGCGGTAGCAACATGAACCAGATCGCGCTGCCGCTCGCCTGGCCGGTAGCCGAACGAGACGAGGATTTTCTCCTCTCCGACTGCAATCAGGCCGCCTTTGAGCACCTCCGCCGCTGGTCGACCTGGCCGGTGATGGCGACGGTCCTCACGGGCCCACGCAAGTCGGGCCGCAGCCTGCTCGGGCGGATCTTCGTCCGCAAGACCGGTGGTCGTCTATTCGACGATGCCGAGGATCATGACGAGGAGCGGCTGTTCCACGCCTGGAACGAGGCGCAGGCGTCGCGGCGGCCATTGCTGATCGTCGGCGATTCGCCGCCGTCGACCTGGGGGATCAAACTGCCCGACCTGCGCTCGCGGCTGGCCGCGACCCCTTTGATCGAGATAAGCGGGCCGGACGATAGGCTGCTGGGTCAGATCGTCGCCAAGCTGCTCGCCGATCGGGGCCTCGCCGTCTCGGTCGAAGTGATCGACTTTCTGGTCCCGCGCGTCGAACGCAGCTATGTGGCGGCGCAGCTCGTGGTTGCGGCGCTCGACGCGGCGATGTTGTCGCGGCCGCGCCGGCTCACGGTGCCGATGGCGAAGCAGGCGCTCGAGGATTCGGGATTGATCGGAAGGGCGAGGCGAAGTGGTTGAGTCTGTTCCCGGCGTAGCCGCCGTCGACGAAGGAAGCGCTTCCGCCGCCGCGCCTTCGGCCGAAGCGCGCTTCTTCAATCGCGAGCTCTCCTGGCTGGCCTTCAACCGCCGGGTGCTGGAGGAGGCCTGCAATCCGGCGCACCCGCTGCTGGAGCGGCTGCGCTTCCTGTCCATCTCGGGCAGCAATCTCGACGAGTTCTTCATGGTCCGGGTCGCCGGCCTCAAGGGCCAGCAGCTCGCCAAGGTCGAGGAAGCGTCGGCCGACGGGCTCAACGCCACCCAGCAGCTGGCGGCGATCGCCGCCGAGGCGGATGCGCTCACCGCCAGCCAGCAGCAGGTCTGGGCGGAGCTGCGCCAGGCGCTGCGCGGCGCCGGCGTCGCGATCCTCAGCGGCGACGAGATCAGCGCCGAGGAGGACGCCTGGCTGGAGCGCCATTTCGACGACCATATTTCGCGCGTGCTCACCCCGCAGGCGATCGATCCCTCCCACCCGTTCCCGTTCATTCCCAATCGCGGCTTCTCGCTGATCTTCGACCTGCGCCGCCATTCGGACGGCGAGCCCATCCGCGAGTTGCTGATGGTGCCGGCCGCGCTGCCGCGCTTCGTTCGCCTGCCCGGAGACGCTGCGCGTTACGTGCCGATCGAGACCGTGATCCGCCGCCAGATCGCCAAGCTCTTTCCCGGCTACGAGTTGCTCGGCGGCGGCGCCTTCCGGGTGATCCGCGACAGCGATATCGAGGTCGAGGAGGAGGCCGAGGATCTCGTCCGCTTCTTCCGCTCGGCGATCAAACGCCGCCGCCGCGGCCGGGTGATACGGCTCAAGCTGGAGGCGCGCATTCCCGATGCGATGGAGGCGCTGGTCCGCGAGGGTATCGATGCGAGCGAGGCGCTCGTCTTCGAATCGACCGGCTTCCTCGGCATCGCCGATCTCGCCCAGCTCGTCGACGAAGATCGGCCCGATCTCAAGTTCACGCCCTACACGCCTCGTTTTCCTGAACGAATCCGCGAATATGACGGCGACTGCTTTGCCGCGATCCGGGCCAAGGACATCGTCGTCCACCACCCTTATGAGAGCTTCGACGTGGTTCTGGCCTTCATCCGCCAGGCGACGGAAGACCCGGACGTGATCGCGATCAAGCAGGCGCTCTACCGCGCCGGCAAGCAATCGGCGGTGGTCAACGCCCTGATCCAGGCAGCGGAGGCGGGCAAGTCGGTCACCGCCGTGGTCGAATTGAAGGCGCGGTTCGACGAGGAGCAGAACCTGATGTGGGCGAGCGCGCTGGAGCGCGCCGGCGTCCAGGTCGTCTACGGCTTCATCGAATGGAAGACTCACGCCAAGATGGCGATGGTCGTGCGGCGCGAGGAGGGTGGCTACCGCACCTACTGCCATCTTGGCACCGGCAATTATCATCCGGTCACGGCGCGCATTTATACCGATTTGAGCTTCTTCACCGCCGATCCGAGGGTCGGGAGCGATGTCGCGGATATCTTCAATTTCATCACCGGCTACATCGAGCCGCGCGCGCTTGAGCTGGTCAGCATGTCACCGCGCGATATGCGCTCCGACATCGTCGAGCATATCGACGCCGAGATCGCCCATGTCCGCGCCGGCCGGCCCGGCGCGATCTGGGCCAAGCTCAATTCGATCGTCGATCCGGCTTTGATTGAGAAGCTTTACGAGGCAAGCTGCGCCGGGGTCCGGGTCGATCTCGTGATCCGCGGCATCTGCTGCCTCCGGCCCGGCGTGCCCGGCATGTCGGAGAATATCCGGGTCAAGTCGATCGTCGGCCGCTTCCTCGAACATGCGCGGATCTGGTGCTTCGGCAATGGCGATGCTCTGCCCAATCGCGATGCACTGGTGTTCATCAGCTCGGCCGACTGGATGCCGCGCAATTTCGATCGCCGGGTCGAATATGCGCTGCCGATCGTCAACGAGACCGTCCACGCCCAGATCCTCGACCAGGTGATGGTCGCCAACATGCTCGACGTCGAGCAGAGCTGGCGCCTGCTGCCCGACGGCACCTATCGCCGGCTCGAGCAGAACGGCGAGGAGAAGCCGTTCAATCTCCACCATTATTTCATGACCAATCCGTCGCTGTCCGGGCGCGGTGACGCGCTTCACGGCGAGGGCGCCGTGCCGATGGCGCTGCGGCTGCCGGCCTCGGGCTAGGCCCGTGACCGCCGTCGCCCCGGTCGCGATCATCGACATCGGCTCGAACAGCGTCCGGCTGGTTGTCTATTCGGGCGCCACGCGCATCCCTTCGATCATCTTCAACGAGAAGGTGATGGCCGGCCTCGGCGCCGACATGGCCGCCAGCGGCGCGTTGGGCGCCGAGGCGCAGAACCGGGCGCTGACGGCGTTGCGGCGCTTCGCCGTGCTGGTGCGCCAGATGGGCGCGGTCGAGGTCCGCACCGTGGCGACGGCAGCGGTGCGCGAGGCGTCCAATGGCGCGGCCTTTCTCGACGAGGTGCGCGCGCTCGGGCTCGAACCGGAAACCTTGCCCGGGCGGGACGAGGCGAAGTTGGCCGGCAAGGGGGTGATCTCTGCGATCCCCGACGCGAACGGCATTGTCGGCGATCTGGGCGGCGGCAGTCTTGAGCTCGCGGAGGTCGCGGGCGGCAAGGTCGTGCGCTGCGTCTCGCTGCCACTCGGCGTGCTCCGTCTCCGCGCCTTGTCGGCCGACGACATCGGCGGTCTGGCAAAGAGCGCGCGCAAGGCGGTTAGCGCCGCGGGCTTCGGCAATGCAGCGAAGGGGCGGAGCTTCTACATGGTCGGCGGCAGCTGGCGGTCGCTGGCCCAGCTCGACATGGCCTTGTCGGACCATCCGCTGCCGATCGTCCATCAGCATGCGATGTCGGTCGATCGTCCGGCGGCGCTGGCCGCCACCCTGGCGCAGCTCGACAAGCAGGGCGCGCGCGAGCTGGGTCTTTCCACCTCGCGGCTCGCCACGCTTCCGGAAGCGAACCTGCTGCTCGTCGCGTTGATCGAGCTGCTCCGGCCGGCGCGGCTGATCGTGTCGGGCTTCGGCATTCGCGAAGGGCTGCTTTACACCGCGCTGGACCCGCGCGAGCGCGCCCGCGATCCGCTGGTCGAGGCGGCGCGCGAGGCGGGGGCGGGGCTGGGGCGGTTTCCCCAGCATGGCGAATTGCTCGACGCCTGGATCGCGCCCTTGTTCGATGACGATGCGTCATGCAGGCGCCTGCGCCTCGCCGCCTGTCTGCTTTCGGACATCGCCTGGGCCGCGCACCCTGATTTTCGCGCCGAACGGGGCGTCGATATGGCGCTGCATGGGAATTGGGTGGCGATCGACGCAAGCGGCCGGGTGCGGCTTGCGCAGGCGCTCTACACGGCCTTCGGGGGCGGCAAGACGCTGCCTTATCAGGACGTCGCCGCTTTGTGTGCGCCCGAGGAAATCCAGCGTGCGACCCGGTGGGGCATGGCGATCCGGCTCGGTCAGCGGCTCAGCGGCGGCGTCGCGGCAGGGCTTGAGCGCAGCCGGCTGGAGCGACGTGGCGATGTGCTGCGGCTCAAGCTCAGGGACGGCGCGCTCGCCGGCGAGGCGGTGGAGCGACGGCTGAAGACGCTGGCTGCAGAGCTGGGACTAATGCCGGAGCTTCTGGTGCCTTAACCGCAGGCGAAGCGTTCGACACGCCCTTCGGCGGTCAGATGAATGTTCAGCCGGTCCTCGCGATAGTCCATCGTCACGATGTCGCCGGGCCGGATCACCCGCGCGGCCCTAGCGCCGCTCCGCTGGCGCGCCAGGTTGTGCAGGTCGAAATCATGAACCCGGCCGACGAGATCAGTGAGCGGCGCGGCGTCGCAACGCCACGCCGGTGGCGCTTCGTCCTGCGGCCTTTCCGTCGGCGCGCAGGCCGTTGCGGCCAAGGCGAGCAGGATCGCCGCCCTCACGCCGCTGGCTCCTCTCGCTCGGTCCGCGTCATGGCAAGCTTGCCGTCCAGGATCGCGAAGGCGAGCCGGCCCTCGACGAGATCGAGCGCGTCGCGGCCGAATTCCTCGAAGCGCCAGCCTTCGAGGATCTGGAGGCCTTCGCGCTTGCCCGCGGCGAGCTGCTCCAGCTCGTCCGAGCGCGCCACCAGCCGCGGCGCGACATTGCTCTCCCGGGCGCGAATCTTGAGCAGCAGCTTGAGCAGGTCGGCGACCAGCGCGCCCTCGCGCCCCAGCCCCGGTCCGCGATCCTCGCGCGGCGGCAGCTCGGACGCCGGCAGCGGCTCGGCATGGCCCAGCGCCTCCATCATCCGCGCGCCGATATCGTTGGTCCGCCATGCCGCGGAAAGGCCGCGCACCTTGCCCAGCGCCTCCTGGTCGCCCGGCGGATGGACCGCAACATCGGCGAGCGTCTCGTCTTTCATGATCCGGCCGCGCGGCAGGTTTTTGGAACGCGCCTCGATCTCGCGCCAGCCGGCGAGCGCCTTCAGCCGGCCGAGCACGTCCGGCTTGCGGCTCTGGATCTTGACCCGCTTCCACGCCACCGCCGGATCGTTGGCGTAATTGGCCGGATCGGCGATCCGCTCCATCTCCTGGTCGAGCCAGACGCCGCGTCCCGTCTTCTTCAGCCGCTCCAGCATCTTGGGGAAGAGCTCGGCCAGATGGGTGACGTCACCGATCGCATAATCGATCTGGCGCTTGTCCAGCGGGCGGCGGCCCCAGTCGGTGAAGCGCGCGCCCTTGTCGAGATTGCGACCGAGCAGGCTCTCGACCAGATTCTGGTAGCCGACCTGCTCGCCGAGCCCGAGCGCCATCGCCGCGATCTGGGTGTCGAACAAGGGATGGGGCGTGCCGCCGGTCAGGTTGAAGACGATCTCCAGATCCTGCCCGCCCGCGTGGAAGACCTTGAGCACGTCCTCATTGTTGACCAGCAGATTGAGCAGAGGGGCGAGATCGATCCCCTCCGCCTTCGGGTCGATCGCAGCGGCCTCCTCGGTGCTGGCGACCTGGAACAGGCACAGGTCCGGCCAATAGGTGTTCTCACGCATGAACTCGGTGTCGACCGTGATGAAGGGCACACGGGCGAGTCGCTCACAGAGCTTTTCGAGGCTGGCGGTGTCGGTGATCAGAGGGTGGATATGCATTTGCGCGCCCTCATAGCGACGGTCGCGCGCTTGACAAAGCGGCTTGCGTGACGCGAAGCGCACCGGCGCTATTTTTAGCGAATCCCGACATATTGGAAGCCAGTTCGATGCACGCCTACCGCACCCATGTTTGCGCCCAGCTTCGCGAGAGCGACGTCGGCCAGCGCGTGAAACTCTCCGGGTGGATTCACCGCAAGCGCGATCATGGCGGTGTGCTGTTCGTCGATTTGCGGGACCATTATGGCCTCACCCAGATCGTCGCCCGGGCGGGGAGCGAGCCGCTCGCCACGCTGGAGCATCTGCGCGCCGAATCGGTGGTGACGATCGAGGGCGAGGTCGTCGCGCGCGGCCCGGAGGCGACCAATCCGAACCTGCCCACCGGGGCGATCGAGGTCGTCGCGGACAGCGTCACCGTCCAGTCGGCCGCCGAGGAGCTGCCGATGCCGGTGGCGGGCGAGCAGGACTATCCCGAGGAGATCCGGCTCCGCTACCGCTACCTCGACCTCAGGCGCGACCGCCTCCACGGCAATATCGTGCTGCGCAGTCAGGTGATCAGCTCGATCCGGCGGCGGATGATCGAGGCGGGATTCACCGAGTTCCAGACGCCGATCCTGACCGCCTCCAGCCCCGAGGGCGCCCGCGACTATCTGGTGCCGAGCCGGGTCCATCCCGGCAAGTTCTACGCGCTCCCGCAGGCGCCGCAGATGTTCAAGCAGCTGATCATGGTCGCGGGCTTCGACCGCTATTTCCAGATCGCGCCTTGCTTTCGCGACGAGGACGCCCGCGCCGACCGCAGTCCCGGCGAATTCTATCAGCTCGATTTCGAGATGAGCTTCGTCACCCAGGATGACGTCTTCAATGCGATCGAGCCGGTCCTCGCCGGCGTGTTCGAGGAGTTCGCCAACGGCAGGAGCGTCACGCCGGCCGGCCAGTTCCCGCGCATCCCCTATCGGGAATCGATGCTGAAATACGGCTCGGACAAGCCGGACCTGCGCAACCCGATCCTGATCTCCGACGTGTCGAGCCATTTCGAGGGCTCGGGCTTTGGCCTGTTCGCGCGCATCGTCGGCGAGGGCGGCGTGGTCCGCGCCATCCCGGCGCCCGGCACGGCCGAGAAGAGCCGCAAATTCTTCGACGACATGAACGAATGGGCGCGTTCGGAAGGCCACGCCGGCCTCGGATACATCACCCAGAAGGGCGGCGAACTGGGCGGCCCGATCGCCAAGAATCATGGCGAGGAGGCGACGAGGCTGCTGGTCGCCGAGCTCGGCCTCGGTCCCGACGACGGCATCTTCTTCGCCGCCGGCAAGGAAGAGCAGGCGGCCAAGCTGGCCGGCGCCGCTCGCACTCGAGTGGGCGAGGAGCTGGGCATGGTCGACCAGAACCGGTTCGAGTTCTGCTGGATTGTCGATTTCCCGATGTACGAATATGACGAGGAGGCGAAGAAGGTCGATTTCAGCCACAATCCCTTCTCGATGCCGCAGGGCGAACTGGAGGCGCTGGAGAGCAAGGACCCGCTCGACATCCTCGCTTTCCAATATGACATCGTCTGCAACGGGGTGGAGTTGTCGTCCGGCGCGATCCGGAACCACCGGCCGGACATCATGTACAAGGCGTTCGAGATCGCCGGCTACACCCAGGCGGATGTCGACACGAACTTCGCCGGCATGATCAACGCGTTCAAGCTGGGCGCCCCGCCGCATGGCGGCTCGGCGCCGGGCATCGACCGCATCGTCATGCTGCTCGCCGACGAGCCCAATATCCGCGAGGTCATCCTCTTCCCGATGAACCAGAAGGCCGAGGATCTGATGATGAACGCACCGGGAGCGGTCTCAGCCAAGCAGCTGCGCGAGCTCAATATCCGCATCGCCGAACCTGCCGGCACGGCCTCCAAGGACCCGGCGAAGGTGGTGGCGCCGGAATAAGGTGCGGAGTCCGTCCCATAACGGCACAGGCCGTCAGGCCAAAGGTTAACGCGCCGCCTTGCCCTCGCTAAGCTGCCGCCGACGGCTTCGGGAGGCGACGATGCGGACCATATTCTTTGCGGCTTTGGGGACGGCGGCGCTGCTTGCGGGCGGCTGCGCCTATGACATGGAGCACGCTTATACCGGCGCGGCCTGGGACGGCGAGCGGCCGGAGGTCGGGGAGCTCGAAGGGCCGGGGGTCGAGATTCTCGACCGCTGGCTGGCCGAAACGCGCGAGGGCAGGGCGATCGTCACGATCGGCTTTCGCGACGCGGCGATGGGCGACATCAGCGAGGACGTCGCCCATCGCGCCAACATCTGGTTCCGCCGCTACGCCGATACCGACCGCGATATGCGCGTCACCGACGAGGAAATCCGCGTCGCGCTGGTCGCCGCAGCGGGGCGCTACAGTCGCTAGCGTTCCGGATAGGCGATCGCGATCACCTCATAGTCCTTCGTGCCCGAGGGTAGCCGCACGGTTCGAACATCGCCGACCGCCGCACCACGGATCGCGCGGGCGAGGGGCGATTCGAGGCTGATCCGGCCCGCGTTCGTGTCCGTCTCATCCTCGCCGACCAGGGTCACGACCCGCTCTTCGTCATTCTCGTCGGCGAGCGTCACCGTCGCTCCGAACCAGACCCGGCTCTTGTCCGGCTGGGCGGCGGGGTCGGTGACCTTGGCCGCTTTCATCCGCCGGGCGAGGAAGTTGATCCGCCGGTCGATCTCGCGCAGCCGGCGGCGGCCATATTGATAATCGGCATTTTCGGAGCGGTCGCCGTTCGCGGCCGCCCAGGCGATCGTCTCCAGGAGCTTGGGCCGCTCGCCGGCGTAGAGCGCCTCATATTCTTCGCTGAGGGCGCGATAGCCGGCCGGGGTGATGAAATTCGGCCGCTCGCTCAGCGGACGGCGCCCCGGCCGATAAAATAGGACACCCGGCCCTGCGATCGGCTGCCCTCCGGATTCATCAGATCGTAGACGAAGCGCGTTCTCTACGACGCGCTGCACATAATTGCGGGTCTCGGAGAAGGGGATCTCCTCGATCCAGCGCAGCATGTCGCCGCCGCCCATCCGCGGATCGCCGTTGCGCGCGATCCACTGCGGCACCCGGCCGGCGCCGGCATTGTAAGCCGCGGCGACGAACACGAGATTGCCGCCGAACCGGTCCATCAGCCCGGTCAAATGGTGCGAGCCGATCAGGATATTGTAGTCCGGGTCCTCGGTCAGCCGGCCGAGATTGTAGGGCACGCCGAGCCGGCGCGCCTCGATCGCCGCCGTGGCAGGCATCAGCTGCATCATGCCGCGCGCGCCGGCCGGACTGACTACGGCGCGATCGAACGAGCTTTCCTGCCGCATGATGCCATGCGCCTGCGCCCAGTTCTGGCGGTAGGCGGCGGGGATCGAAACCTCGGGGAAGGCGGGCCGGGCGTAGAAGGTGTCGCCCATCGCCCGCGCCTCGCGCGCCACCCAGACGCCGGTGTCGAGCCGGCCGATCATTCGTCCGAACTCCGCCGCGGCGATCCGCTCGCGCTCGCCCCGCAGGCTCTGGGCGAGGGCGCGGACGAACAAAGTCTGGTCGGCGCGCCGGCCGATCATGCCGAGATAGCGGGTCGCCTCGGCGAGCGGCCGGCCGGCGAAGGCGGTGCGCTCGGTCGCGCTCGGCGGCGTCACTTGCGGCGGCGGCTGGGGGGTTCGACCGAGCCGTTCGAGCGCGAGCTGGCCGTAGAACTGGTCGGGGCTCGATGCGGCCTGCTCGAGCCAGCGGGTCGCGCGCTCGTCGCGCGGGAGGGCGCGCGCGGCCCAGTAGAAGCCCTTGGCCCGGGTCTGCGAGCTCTGCGCGCCGCGCCCGTAGCGATCGAACATCGCCGCCGCGTCGGCGCTGCGGCCGAGGCTTAGCGCCGCCTGGCCGGCGAGCCAGGTGAGGTTGGTATATTCGTCGCGCTCCCCATAGGAGCGGGTCGAGACGTCGGTGCCGGCCGGAAAGATGTCGTCGACCTGGCTCGCGATCGGCCCAGGCGAGCGACCATTGCCGATCGTTGGCGGCGGCGCGGGCCTGCGCGACCAAGGCTTCCATGAACCGTTCGGGATTGGCCGGCCGCGTCGTCAGCCGGCGCGGCGAGGCGAGCAGGTTGCGGCCGCCGGCACTGTCGCCATTGGCCCGCATCCAGTTGGCCCGGTCGATCAGCAGCCCCGCGTCGCCGATTCCGGCCGCGCCCACCGCATAGAGCCGGGACGACGCGTCGGCGGAACGGTTCTGCAACGCCAGCCGCGCCTCGAACACCGGCCGTCGGGCGGGCGAGGCATAGGCCATCATCCGCGCCGGCGCTGATCCGGTCGCCGCTCGACAGCAGCACGTCGATCCGTTCGTCATGGTCGCGGCGCGGTGAGCTCCCGGCCGAACGCGCCGAACAGCCGCGACTCATCGGTTTGCGGCATGACTCCGCCCCGCCACGCCGAGCGCGCCGCCTCCAGCGCGCCGGTCGCGCCGCCCGGCGGCGAGCAAGGCGAGCGCATACTGGGCATGGCCGCCCGCCGTGACCGGCGGCAGCTCCTCGAAATAGCGGATCACGTCGCGCGGATTGGTCGCCTCGACCGAAAGCCGCGCTTCGGCCGAGCGCCGCAGCGGCGCTTCGCCCGGCCAGCCGCGATAGCTGATCAGGAAGGTCGAATAGGATGAGAAGGGCAGGCTGTCCGACTGGCGCAACGCCGTCCAGCGCGCGACCGCCGCGGCGATCGGCGAATAGGCGCCGCTCTGGGCCGCGCCATATTGGCCGGCGAGCGCGGCGCCGGTCGCCGGTCCAGAAGCTTGCGACGACGAGGTTTGGGCGAGCGCGCTGGCGGCGATTCCGACGAACGAGAAACGAACTCGCGGCCTTGACCATGCTGGACAGGATGACGCCCCCCTCTTTACCAAGCCCTGAACGACCCCGACGCTTCATGCAATGACCTGGTTTAAGCAGTAAGGAGAGAGGCATGTTCAGCGGGTCGATCCCGGCTCTGGTGACGATTTTCCGCGACGAAGCGTTGGACGAGCGCGCCTATCGCGATTTCTGCGCCTGGCAGGTGAGCGAAGGCAGCGCCGCGCTGGTGCCGTGCGGCACGACCGGCGAATCGGCGACCCTGACCGAAACCGAGCATCGCCGCTGCATCGAGCTGTCCGTCGAGGGCGCGGCGGGGCGAGTGAAGGTGATCGCCGGCTGCGGCTCGAACAACACCGCCCACGCGATCGCGCTGACCCGCGCCGCGAAGGAGGCGGGAGCGGACGCGGCGCTGCACGTGCCGCCTTATTACAACCGCCCGAACCAGGAGGGCATCTACGCCCATATCGCCGCGATTGCCGAGGCCGTCGATCTACCGATCGTCCTCTATAACGTGCCGGCGCGGACGGTGACCGACATCGCGGTCGAGACGATGGCGCACCTTTCGAAGATCGCCAATGTGATCGGCGTCAAGGACGCGACCGGCAACCTCGCCCGCGTCTCCGCCCAGCGGCAGGCATGCGGCGCGGATTTCGTCCAGCTCTCCGGCAATGACGACCTGGCGCTGGGCTTCAACGCGATGGGCGGCACGGGCTGCATCTCGGTCACCGCCAACGTCGCGCCCCGCCTCTGCGCCGAGTTCCAGAACACCATGAAATCAGGCGATTGGCACGCAGCATTGAGATTGCAGGACAAGCTCTACCCGCTCCACACCGCCTTGTTCACCGACGCCTCGCCGGGCCCGGTCAAATATGCCCTGAGCCGGGTCCATGGCGGCTTCTCCGCCGAGCTCCGCCTGCCGATGACCCCGTCGAGCGACGCGAGCCGCGCGGCGGTCGATGCGGCGCTCAAGCACGCCGGCCTGACCTAGCCGCCGAAAACATAAACAAAAGCATCGCGGCCGGATTTCAGGCGAACCGCGTCACGCCGGTAGCGCGAAGGCGCTTCGTAGGCGTCGGCCAGCTTGAGTTCCGTCTCGTTCACCGCGAGCGCTTGACCCGGCACTTCGTCTTTGAGGTCCCCGGTCTCAACCAAGGCCGGATGCTCCTCGGAGCCGCTCAATCTGATCACCTCGGGATCGGTCACGCGCTGAAGCCGGGTGACGTGGCCGGTGAGCGCGTCCTCCTCGCCTTCCAGCCGCCGCCCGAAAATGCCGATCTGCACCTCCGGCTGGCGGAGCGTGCCATAGGAAAAGATCCAGATCCTGTCGTCCGTCACAGCCGCTTCCCCTTATCCTCGCTGCCGCCTAATGGCTTCGCCATGGCCCGTCCACGCCCCGAGGAGTTCGACAAGACCAAGGTGGTCGCCGAGAACCGGCGGGCGCGGTTCGATTATGCGATCGAGGACAAGTTCGAGGCGGGGATCGCGCTCACCGGCACCGAGGTGAAATCCTTACGTTTCGGCGAGGGCTCGATCGCCGAGAGCTATGCCGAGGTGAAGGACGAGCAGGTCTGGCTGATCAACGCGAACATTCCCGAGTTCAGTCACGGCAACCGCCACAATCACGAGCCGAAGCGGCCGCGCAAACTGCTTCTCCACCAGCGCCAGATCGCCAAGATGCACGGCGCGGTGGCGCGGCAGGGCATGACGCTCGTCCCGCTTTCGATCTATTTCAACGCGCGCGGCCGGGCGAAGGTCGAGCTGGCGCTGGCCAAGGGCCGCAAGAGCCACGACAAGCGCGATTATGAGAAGGAAAAGGACTGGAAGCGCGAGCAGGGCCGGCTGTTGAGGCAGCATGGCTGAGCCGAACCAGCCCTCCTGGCTCAACCGCTGGGCCGCCGCCAACATGCCGACCCGCGCCCAGATGGCCGAGAGCCGCTGGATCAGGCCGTTCGGGCACGCGCTTCCTGCCAGCGAGTTCTGGCGCTTCACCCGCCGGTCGGTTCCGCGCGGCGTGGCGATGGGGCTGTTCGTCGGCGTCTTCTTCCTGATCCCCGGCGTCCAGATCATCGGCGCGACCCTGTTCTGCCTGCCGGTGCGCGGCAACGTGCCGATCGCGGCGGGGATGACCTTCCTCACCAACCCGTTCACGACGCCGTTCCTGATCCTCGCCTCGATCCCGCTCGGCAATCTGTTCGGCTTCCATGCCGACACCGGCGCGATCATGGCGATGTACGAGCGGCAGGCGCCGATCCGCGACTGGCTCGTGCTGGCTGGCGTCGGACGCCGCGCCGGCGCTGATCATCGGCCTGTTCATCATCGCCGCCGCGAGCGCCGTGATCGGCTATTTCGTCGCGGCGGTGATCTGGCGCTGGTGGATCGGGCGCAAATGGCGCCGGCGATCGGCCCGGGCGGAGGCGGCGGCGTGAGCGCTGCGACGCGGGGCCGCGGCTGGCGCGACGTGTCGCTGCTGCTGCTCGCCGCTCTCGCTTCGGCGGCTTTGCTGCTCTGGGCGGTGGGCGACCGGACCTTCGCCGCGATCTTCGCCGCCGGACTGGTCGGTGCGGGTGCCCTGGCGCTGATCCTGGACCGCTTCGGTCGCGCCGCGCCGGTCGCCGAAGTCACGACAACGAACGTCGATGTCGGCCTGATCCGCGCCGCGCTCGACGCGGCGGGGGAAGGTGAGGCGCTCGCGGTCGCCGAAGCCGATGGTCGGTTGCTCTCCGCCAATGCCGCCTGGACCCGCTTGTGCGGCGCCGCGCCGCCCGACCGGGCGAGCGAGGAGACGGCGAACGCCGCGGTCGCGGCCCGCCGGGACGGCGCGGCGGCCTTCGACATGACGATCGCCGGCGAGGCTTGGTGTGGCACGGCGCGGGCGGTTGGCAGCGACGGGCGCATGCTTTGGCGCCTGACGCGCGCGGCCGAGATCGATCCGGTCGCGGAGGGGCAAAGGCTGCTCGCCGGCGAAGCGGGGCGGCGGCTCGACGAGGCGGGTATCATGCTCGCTTTGACCGATGCCGAGGGCCGGCTCCACGCCGCCACCGCCGGCCTCGCCCAGCGCGCCGCGGGCGAAAGCGAGCCGGTCGAGGGCGCCAATCTGGTCGATTTCCTGTGGCAGAGCGAGGACGGCGCGTTCCGCTTCGCCGCCGAGGGCAAGTCCGGGCCGCCGCTCCGCATCGTCCAGATCCCGGCCGGCGAGGCCGCCGGAAAGCCCGAGCTTCTTCCTGATGCTCGACGACACGCCCGGCGCGCGGGTCGGCGAGGAGGGCATCGCCCATGTCCAGGCCCTGCTCGACACGCTGCCGCTCGGCCTCGCCCTCGCCGACACGGACGGCCGCTTCGTCCATCTCAACGCCGCCTTCCGCAAGGCGGCGGGGCTTGGCCCGAAGGAAGCGGCGGTCTGGCCCGGCGATCTGCTGGTCGACGAGGACAAGGCGGCGGTCTCCGACGCCGTCCGCCGCTTCGGCCGCGGCCGGGCGCTGTCCGGCGATCTCGCCGTCCGGATGAAGCACAATCCGGAGGAGCCGGTCGCGCTCACCGTCGCCGGCGCGCGCGGCCTCGGTCCGGCCGCCGTCCTGCTCAGCCTCAAGGACAATAGCGAGGAGGCGCGGCTCAAGCGCGAGATCGCCCAGGCGACCAAGATGCAGGCGGTCGGCCAGCTCGCCGGCGGCGTCGCCCACGATTTCAACAATATCCTGACCGCGATCCTCGGCACCTGCGATCTGATGCTGATGCGCCATACGCCGGGCGACAGCGACTATGACGACATCCAGCAGATCCGCTCCAACTCGAACCGCGCCGCCAACCTCACCCGCCAGTTGCTCGCTTTCTCGCGCCAGCAGACGCTCCGGCCGCGCGTCCTCCAGCTCCCCGACGTGGTCGCCGAGGTCTCGCATCTGCTCACCCGGCTGATCGGCGAGCGGATCAAGCTGGAGGTGAAGCACGGCCGCGGCCTCGGCCCGATCCGCGCCGACCCCGGCCAGCTCGAGCAGGTGATCATCAATCTCGGCGTCAACGCCCGCGACGCGATGCTCGGCAAGGAGGAGGGCGGCACGCTGACCCTGCAGACCTACGCCGTCTCCGCCGACGACGTGCGCCGGATGGGCACCGACGTACTGCCGATCGCCGATTACACCGCGATGAAGGTGACCGACACCGGCGCCGGCATCCCGCCGCACATCATCGGCAAGATCTTCGAGCCCTTCTTCACCACCAAGGAGGTGGGGAAGGGGACCGGCCTCGGCCTCTCCACCGTCTACGGCATCGTCAAGCAATCGGGCGGCTTCATCTTCGCCGAGAGCAAGGTGCGCAAGGGCACCAGCTTCACCCTCTATTTCCCGGTCCACCGCGCCGCGCCCGGCGAGGCCGCGGCCAAGACCCGGCGCAAGGAGAAGGCCGGCGAATTGTGGGGCAACGAGACGGTGCTGCTGGTCGAGGACGAGGCGATGGTCCGCGCCGTCGCCGAGCGGGCGCTGACCCGCCACGGCTATACCGTGCTCAGCGCCGAAAATGGCGAGGCGGGGCTGGAGATGCTCGCCCGCGAGGGCAAGGTCGATCTGCTGATCTCCGACGTGGTGATGCCGACGATGGACGGCCCGACCACCGCCCGCCACGCCCGCCGCACCCATCCCGACCTGCCGATCCTGTTCATCTCCGGCTATGCCGAGGAGCAGCTGCGCAAATCGATCGACCTCCCCAACGTCGCCTTCCTCGCCAAGCCCTTCTCGGTCCAGCAGCTCGCCGAGACGGTGCGCGAAGTGTTGGGCGCGGAGAAATAGCGGTACGGGCTGCGGTTCTTATCCCTCCCCCTTGTGGGGAGGGGCAGGGGTGGGGGTGCGCGACCTGTCGCGCGCGGGCCCGAAGGCCCGCACCCCCCTCCCGGCCTCCCCCACAAGGGGGGAGGAGTGAATTGGCGTTTTCGGGATGCAGCCATCGGCGTCAGGGCGAAAAACTCTTTTCCTTTCCGCAACAAACGCTAATCGATCGGCCATGATCACCAGCCGCAACATCCTGATCGTCGAGGACGAGCCGCTGATCGCGATGATGCTCGAGGATTTCCTTGAAAGCCTCGGCCATCAGGTCGTCGGCACCTGTCGACAGCGTCGAGGCGGCGCTCGGATCATGTCGGACGCGGCGGCTTCGACGTCGCGATCGTCGATGTGCAGCTCAAGGACGGCAAGCAGGCCTGGCCGGTCGCCGATCTGCTCGCCGCGGGAGGCACCCCCTTCGTCCTCGCCACCGGCGGCCATGTCGAGGCGCCGCCCGAAGCGCACGCCGACGCCCCCGTCCTGGCCAAGCCCTACACGATCGACGCGATCGAGCCGGCGCTGGCGCAGGCGTGTGGGGGGTGAACCCGGTCGGCTTCAGGCTTGCGACTATAGTCGCGCTAGCGCTGACGTCCGCGTCCGGAGCAATCGCGCAGGTAAGCGGTTCGCGAACGGCGGGTGGCTGCATCGATATATCCGGATCTCGGCCGCAAGTGACAGTATCTGGCCGGCTCACGTTGCAACTCCTTGCCGGTCCTCCGAACTACGAGAGCATCGCTGGTGGTGATGCTGAGGAACGAACGTTCATCATCGAATTGGCTCAGGCAGTCTGTGTCGATGACGGGGGCGAATTTGCCGAGCCATCGGAGCAATTCGTTACGGTGCACGTCAGTTCGGCTAGGGATGAGCTGATGGCCGTCTTACGTGCCGCCGTGAACCGGCGCGTAACGGTAGTTGGTGAGGGTTTTGCATCACATACTGGCCATCATCACGCGCCGCTGGTGGTTCTCGCGGATCACGTAACGGTCGAGTGAACGGCTAGGCAATCCGCTCCGGCACCGCCGCAGCATCCGCCTCCAGCGCTGCATCCGGCGCCACCGCTTCCCAGGGGAACACGAACCAGTCCTTCATCACCGCCCGGTCGATCGTGCGGGCGCGATAATCGACGCGGCTGACAGAGCGGATATTGTCGAGCAGGGTGGCGAAGCGGATCTGGTCCGGCGCCGCCTCCGCCTCGGCCAGCATGGCGCGCAGCCTGGCGATCGTCGCGCCGCTGTCGTTGATGTCGTCGACGACCAGCAGCCGCTCGCCCTGCCGCGTCCGCGCCGCCAGCCGCTCCAGCGCCGCGCCGGCGAAATCGTGCACCTGCGCGCTGTGATCGACCGAGAAAGTGGGAAGCCCGAGCGCGTGGCTGAGATAGACCGCCGGCACCAGCCCGCCGCGCCCGATGCCGATCAGGAAATCGGGCGCCCAGTGATCCGCCGAAAGCTGCTCGGCGAGCGCCCGCACATCGGCGACGAACTGCTCATGGCTGATCGGGGTGAAGACGGGCATCAGTGCGTCTCCGCAAAGGCTTCGACCGCCTCGACATGGCGGGCGATGTCCTCCTGCGGCAGGAAGGAGCCCGTGAAGCTGTTGCGCGCCAGCGTCGTCAGCGCCGCCTTGTCGAGCCCACGCGCGCGCGCCACCGCCCGGTAATTGTCGCCGACATAGCCGCCGAAATAGGCCGGATCGTCCGAATTGACCGTCGCCTTCAGGCCCAGCTCAAGCATCCGGTCGATCGGGTGCACGTCGATCGAGGCGACGTTGCAGAGCTTCACGTTGGACAGCGGGCAGACGGTGAGCGTCATGCCCTCGTCCACCAGCCTTTGCGTCAGCGCCGCGATCCTCCAGGCTGCGATTGCCATGGTCGAGCCGGTCGATCTTCAGCACGTCCAGCGCCTGCCAGACATAATCCGGCGGCCCTTCCTCCCCGGCATGGGCGACGCGCTTCAGGCCCATGTCGCCGGCCGCCGCGAACACCCGCGCGAACTTCTCCGGCGGATGGCCGAGCTCGGAGGAATCGAGGCCGACGCCCGCGATCCGGTCGAGCCAGGGTTCCGCTGCCTTCAGCGTCGCGAACGCTGCCGCCTCGTCGAGATGGCGGAGGAAGCAGAGGATCAGTTTCGAGGTCAGCCCATGCGTCGCCTCGGCCTCGGCCATGCCGGCGAGCAGCCCCTCCGCGACGGTGCTGAAGGGAATGCCGCGATCAGTATGGGTCTGCGGATCGAAGAAGATCTCGGCATGGACAACACCGTCGGCCGCCGCGCGATCGAAATAGGCGACGGCGAGATCGCGGAAATCCTCTTCGGTGCGCAGCACGTCGGCGCCGGCATAATAGATGTCGAGAAAGTCCTGCAGGTTGGAGAATTCATAAGCCGCGCGCACGTCCTCGACGCTAGCGAACGGGATCGCCACCTGGTTCCGCTCGGCAAGCGCGAACATCAATTCGGGCTCCAGGCTGCCCTCGATATGAAGGTGCAGCTCAGCCTTGGGCAGGCCGGCAATGAAGGCGTCGAGTTCGCTCATCGCCCTTGTGTCGCCGGGAAGCGCCGAGTCGGCAAGCCTCGTTGAAGACGCTCCGCCCGGCGACTAGGCTCAGCGGGCATGACCGGCGCTTCCGCCCCTCGCTCCCGGAGACGACGCCTGTTGCTCATCCTGCTGCTCGCGCCGCTCATTCTTTATGCAATGATCCTCGGCGGCCTCTGGTTCTTCCAGGAGCGTATTCTCTTCCCGACCTACATAGTGCCAGCCGCCGGCCCGCTGCCGGCCGGCGCGTCCCGCCTGAGCCTCGATGCCGGCGACGGCGTCCGGCTCGAAGGCGTGCATATTCCGGCCAGTACGCCGAGGCCCGGGGCGGCGCTCGCCCTCGTGTTCGTCGGCAACGCGTCCAATGCACAGGGTGTGGCCGAGCACCTCCACGACATCTGGCCCGAGCGCGATATCGTCGCCTTTTTCTATCGCGGCTATGCGCCCAGCACCGGCGTGACGGCGGCGCGGGCACTCGCCGAGGACGCACCGCTCGTCCACGATTTCGTCGTCCAGCGATTTCGTCCCGCGCGGATCGTCGCGGTTGGAGTCAGCCTGGGCAGCGGCGTCGCCGCCTCGCTTGCGGCGCAGCGGGAGCTCGCCGGGCTCATCCTGGTCACACCCTTCGATTCGCTCTCGGCGACGGCGGCCCAGCATTATCCATGGCTGCCGGTCCCCTGGCTGCTCCGCCACGACATTCGCTCCGCCGAGCTGCTGGCTTCCCGCCGCGTTCCGGTGGCCATCATCGCGGCGGGCCAGGACGAGGTCGTGCCGCCCGAGCGGACCGAAGCGCTGCGCCGCGCCGTGCCGAGGCTGGAATTCGAGGCGGTCGTCAATCACGCGCAGCACAATGACATTGCCGTGCTTCCCGGTTTCGCCGATCTCATGCGGCAAGCCATGACGGCCGTCGAGAACGCGCGCTGAGCCGTGTCGTTTCCCACTTGTTCCGGTAGAACAAATAGGATACATCCTATCGCACGCGTTGACCTCCGACGCCGCCAGACTAAGGGGAGACAGCCAATGACGGCCTCGCTTCAGATCGTTTCCGACAGGACCAGCATGGACTCCGACAAGCAGCGCGCGCTCGACGCCGCTCTCGCCCAGATCGACCGCGCCTTCGGCAAGGGCAGCGCGATGCGCCTCGGCTCGCGCGAGGCGGTGGAGATCGAGACGATCTCGACCGGCAGCCTCGGGCTCGACATCGCGCTCGGCATCGGCGGCCTGCCGCGCGGCCGGGTGGTCGAGATTTACGGGCCGGAAAGCTCGGGCAAGACGACGCTGGCGCTGCACGCGGTCGCCGAGGCGCAGAAGGCCGGCGGAGTCGCCGCCTTCATCGACGCCGAGCACGCGCTCGATCCGATCTATGCCCGCAAGCTGGGCGTCGACGTCGACAATCTCATCGTCTCGCAGCCCGACACCGGCGAGCAGGCGCTGGAGATCACCGACACGCTGGTGCGCTCGAACGCGGTCGATATCCTGATCGTCGATTCGGTCGCCGCGCTCGTGCCGCGGGCCGAGATCGAGGGCGAGATGGGCGACAGCCATGTCGGCCTGCAGGCGCGGCTGATGAGCCAGTCGCTGCGCAAGCTCACCGGCTCGATCTCCAAGTCGAAGTGCCTGGTCATCTTCATCAATCAGCTGCGGATGAAGATCGGCGTCATGTACGGCAATCCGGAGACGACCACCGGCGGCAACGCGCTCAAATTCTACGCCAGCGTCCGGCTCGACATCCGCCGCACCGGCCAGATCAAGGACCGCGACGAGATCGTCGGCAACGCGACCCGGGTGAAGGTGGTGAAGAACAAGCTCGCCCCGCCGTTCAAGCAGGTCGAGTTCGACATCATGTACGGCGAGGGCGTGTCGAAGCTCGGCGAGGTGCTCGATCTCGGCGTGAAGGCCGGGCTGGTCGAGAAGTCGGGCGCCTGGTTCAGCTACGATTCGATTCGCATCGGCCAGGGTCGCGAGAATTCCAAGGCCTATCTCAAGGAGAACCCAGAGATCGCCGCGAAGATCGAGCGCGCGATCCGGGGTCACAAAGAAGAGGTGGCCGAGGCGCTGATGGCGGGTCCGGAAGCGGAGGACGACCTCTGAGTTAGTGTGAACTTTGTGTAAACTTCCGCCGGCGCGCTTGGCTTCAGGCCGGGCGCGCCGGCTCTTCGTCCAGCGTCTCGATCAGGCGCGGATTGGCCCAGAAGGCGGCTAGCAAGGCCAGCGCGCCGCAGGCGACGAAGCCGATGATCAGCGGCAATGTCGTGCCATCGAACGCCTGGCCAACCACCATGCCGATCACCGCGCCGCCGATCGTCGTCACCATCCCCTGCAGCGACGAGGCGGTGCCGGCGATATGGCCGACCGGCGCCATCGCCAGCGATCCGGCATTGGCCCCGACCAGCCCGAAGCAGGCCATGGTCAGCGCCTGGAGGACGATGAAGGTCCAGATCGTCTCGCCCCAGCTCAGGGCGACGACGAGATGGAGCAGCGCGAGGCCGGTGAGCGCCAGCAAGGCGAGCAGCAGCAGCCGGCGCGCGCCGAGGCCCATCACCAGCCGCGAGTTGAGGTAGGAGCTCGCCGCCATCGGCCCGGCGATGCAGGCGAAGGCGATGCCGATCAGACCGGGCCGGCCGAACACGTCGGCGACGATCTGCTGGACCGAGCCGATGAAGGCGAACAGGCCGCCGAACGCCAGCGTCGAGGCGATCGTGTTGCCGATCGACGCCCGCGTGGTCAGCGTCTCCGCCGCCGCCCGCCAGATCGTGCCCACCGACAAGGTCATCCGGTCGGCCGCGTGCAGCGTCTCCGGCATCCGCAGACCACCCCAGACGGCCAGCGCGAGGCCATAGATCGCGAGCAGGATGAACAATTGCCGCCAGCCGGCGAAGGCGAGGATCAGCTGGCCGACGCTCGGCGCCAGCACCGGCACGATCATGAAGATGATCATCACCAGCGACATGATCTGCGCCATCGCCGCGCCCTGATAGCGGTCGCGCACCACCGCCACGATCAGCACCCGCGTCCCCGCCGCCGCCACTCCTTGCGCGAACCGCGCGGCGAGCATCAGGGTGAAGCTCGCCGCCAGCCCGGCGAGGGTGGCGAACAGGGCATAAGCCAGCATCGCTCCGACCAGCAGTTTCTTGCGGCCGAATCGGTCGGCGAGCGGCCCGTAGAAGAGCTGCGCCGCGCCGAAGCCAAGCAGATAGGAGGTGATGACGAGCTGCCGGTCGTTTGCCTCCGCGACCCGGAGCGCGTCACCGATCGCGGGCAAGGCCGGCAGCATGACATCGATCGCCAGCGCGTTCGACGCCATCAAAGCCGCCATCAGCACCACGAATTCCGTGCGGCCGGGCAGGGGGGTCTCGGTCGGTCGCGTCACCATCATGCTCTGCGAAAGGTCCGCCGCATTGCCGGAGGCCGGTGTGGCGGGCAAGTTCCAATCTCGGTCATGGCCGGGTAGGGCGGGGCGATGAGCGATGCTTTCGAGTGGCGCGGCCAGGTCGGCGAAGCCTGGGCCGAGGAATGGCGGCGGACCGACCGCGCGCTCGCGCCCGTTCAGCAGGCGCTGCTCGAAACCTTGCTGCCGATATTGCCGCCCGGCGCCGCCGTGCTCGACATCGGCTGCGGCGCCGGCGCGACCAGCCTGGCGCTCGCCGACGCCAGGCCCGACGCGGAGGTAACCGGCCTCGATCTTTCCGAGGCGCTCGTCGCCACCGCTTGCAATCGGGCGCAGGGCCGCGCCGCCTTCGCGACCGGCGACGCCTCCAGCTGGACGCCTGCCGACGGTGGCCGTTTCGACGCGCTGATCTCGCGCCACGGCGTGATGTTCTTCGACGATCCGGTCGCCGCCTTCGCCCATCTGCGGAGCCTGACCAATCCCGGCGCGCCGCTCGTTTTCTCCTGCTTCCGGTCGCGCGACGAGAATCGCTGGGCCGCCGAGCTGGCGCCGGTCATGGCGCGGTTCGCGCCGGCGCAGGCCGCTGCGCCCCCTCCGCAGCAAGGTCCGTTCGCCTTCGCCGATCCGGACAAGGTGCGGACGATACTCACCGACGCCGGTTTCGCGTCGCCCCGCGTCGCGCCCCTCGATCTCGATTTCGAGCTGGGTGAAGGCGCCGATCCGGTCGCCGAAGCAGTCTCCTATTTTCGCCGCATCGGGCCCTTTGCCGCGATGTTGCGCGATCTCGACGCCGGCGACCGCGACGAAGCGCTGGCCATGGTGGCGGAGATTGCCGCACGTCATCGCCGCGGGAATCGCGTCGTCTTTGCCGCCGCCGCCTGGATCGTCTCATGCCGATCCGCCTGATCGGCTTGCCAACCGACAGTCACAGCTCGTTCCTGCGTGGCGCCGCGGCGGGCCCTGCGGCGATCCGCGCGGCGCTGGCCTCCGATCATTCCAACATGGCGGCCGAGAACGGGCTGGAGCTGGGGGTCGGCATCCTCGTCGAGGACATCGGGGATCTGCCGCTCCGCGAGGATTCGGACGATCCCGCCCGAATCGGCGAGGCCGTCGCGGCGGTAGCTCGGGACGGCGTGGTGCCGATCGCGCTCGGCGGCGATCATATGGTCACCGGGCCGATCGTCGCCGCGCTCGCTTCGGTTCACGGCCCGCTGAACATCCTCCATGTCGACGCCCACCCCGATCTCTACGACGATTTCGAAGGCGACCCGCTCAGCCATGCCTCGCCGTTCGCCCGGATCATGGAGGCCGGACACGCCCGCCGGCTCGTCCAGTTCGGCATCCGGACGATGAACGCCCATTGCCGGGCGCAGGCGGCGCGGTTCGGGGTCGAGGTGATCGAGATGCGCGACTTCGCGACCGACCGCGTGCCGATCCCCGACGCGCCGCTCTACATCAGTATCGATCTCGATGGCTTCGATCCGGCCTTTGCGCCCGGCGTCGCCCATCACGAGCCCGGCGGGCTGAGCGTTCGCGAGGTGCTGAACGTGCTGCACAGGGTGTCGGGACCGATCGTCGGCGCCGACATCGTCGAGCTTCACCCGGCGCGGGACATCAATGGCGTCACCGCCACGCTCGCCGCCAAGCTCGTCAAGGAGCTCGCCGCGCTCGCCGCAAAGGACGCTCAATGATCAAAATCCATCACCTCGAAAATTCCCGCTCGCAGCGCGTGCTCTGGCTGCTCGAGGAGCTGGGCCTCGACTATGAGGTCGTCCGCTATGCGCGCGACAAGAAGACGATGCTCGCGCCGCCGGAGCTCGCCCGCGTCCATCCGCTTGGCAAGTCGCCGGTGATCGAGGATGGCGCGCAGGTCGTCGCCGAGACCGCCGCCATCGTCGAATATCTGGTCGAGAAAGGCGAGGGGCGGCTCGGCCCGCCGGCCAATCGCGAGGCGATCCTGCGCTACCGCCATTTCCTCCATTATGCGGAAGGGTCGATGATGCCGCCCTTGCTGGCGCTGCTTGTCGTCAACCGGCTCGGCCTGCTCGGCAAGCCGGCGAAGAAGCCGCTGCTGGCGATGTTCGGCAAGCATCTCGACTGGCTTGAGAGCGAGCTGGCCGGACGGCCCTGGTTCGCTGGCGATGAATTCACCGCCGCCGACATCATGATGAGCTTCCCGCTCGAGGCGGCGCGGCAGCGCGCCGGGCTCGATGCGTCGCGGCCGCACCTGATCGACTGGCTGGAGCGCATCCACGCCCGCCCGGCTTATGCCGAGGCGCTGAAGCGCGGCGGGCCTTACGCCTACGCCTGACGGCGGGCGCTGAGCGCGAGCTGGACGGCGAGGCCGCCCATCAGAGTGGCCGCGAACCAGCGCGCCGCGCGGCCGAGCCATTCGACATGGCGCAACCGGCCCGCGGTCTCCGCCGCGACCAGCGCGATGACGATGTTGACCAATGTCCCGACAATATCGAACCAGAGGCCGAGGCAAAGGATCTGAAGCGCCGGCGCCGCGGCGTGCGGCGAGACGAATTGCGGCAGGAAGGCGAGAAAGAAGAGCGCCACCTTCGGGTTGAGCAGGTTGACCAAAGCCGCGGCCCGAAACAGTCGCCAGCCGGAGACGGCGGGGCGCGGATTCTCGCTTTTGGCGCCGCCTTCGCGGAGCAGCCCGATCGCGATCCAGAGTAGATAGGCGGCGCCGATCCATTTGAGCGCGTTGAACGCCGCCTGCGACGAAGCGAGAATCGCCGACAGGCCGAGCACCGCGGCGAAGATGTGGAACAGCGCACCCGCGCCGACACCGAGCGATGCCACGACTCCGTCGCGACGACCGCCGCGCGCGGCGCTGGCGATGATGAAGGTCATGTCCGCGCCGGGGACGAGGTTCAGCGCCAGCCCGGCGAGCACGAAGGCGATGAAAGCCGGCCAGGCCGGAAGCAGCTCGATTCCCGCAATCTCAAGCATCGCCGTCCCTTATTCGATCGCTCCTGGTGCCTGTCCCGGCCGTGAATCGCAACGGCGCATTGCCGGGCACAAACCTGCTTATCAGTCGTTGCCGTAACGATGTCGCTTCAGATGAAGATGCTCGTCGGCTTCGCCGTCGGCCTCGTCGCTGGCCTGCTGGTCCACATGTTCGCGTCCGGCGCGCCTTGGGTTGCGTGGGTGACGACCTATCTCACCCGGCCGATTGGCCAAATCTTCCTCAATCTCCTTTTCATGCTGGTGATCCCGCTGATCTTCTCGGCGCTGGTGGTCGGCATCGCGGAAATGGGCGACGTCCGCTCGCTCAAGCGCGTCGGCCTCAAGACCCTGATCTGCACGATTCTGTTCTCGTCGATCGCCGTGCTGATCGCGCTCGCCGCCGCCAATCTGCTCCGGCCCGGAGCCGGCGTCGAGCGCGGCCAGGCGGAGGCCTTGCTCGCGCAGAGCGGCGAAAGGGCGGGGCAGATCGTCGCCACCGCGCGCGCGCAGGAGGGGATCGTCGACACTTTGGTCTCGATCATTCCCTCGAATGTCGTCGGCGCGGCGGCCGAGAACAATGTCCTCGCCGTCATGTTCTTCGCTTTGGCGTTCGGGATCGGCCTGCTCCTCGTCGACACGCCGTCGGCGCGGCGGCTCCAGGACGCGGTGCAGGGGATTTTGGACGTCACCATGCGCCTGATCGGAATCGTCATCCGCCTGGCCCCGCTCGCCATCGCCTGCTTCATGTTCAGCCTTGCCGCGGTGTTCGGCTGGGAGCTGATCGAGCGGCTCGCCGCTTATGTTGGCGTCGTCCTGCTCGCGCTCGGGCTGCAGATGTTCGTCACCTACCCGCTGGCGCTCGCCATGTTCGGCGGGAAGTCGCCGCTCCGCTTCTTCCGCGACGTGCAGGAGGCGATGGTGGTGGCCTTCGCGACCGCTTCGTCAAACGCGACTTTGCCGACCTCGCTGCGTGTCGCCGAGAACAAGTTGCGCCTGCCGCCCAGGGTGGCGCGCTTCGTCCTCACGATCGGTGCGACCGCCAACCAGAACGGCACCGCGATCTTCGAGGGCATCACCGTTCTCTTCCTCGCCCAGTTCTTCGGCATCCATCTCGATCTTTGGGCGCAGGTCACCGTGCTGCTGATCTGCATCCTGGCGGGGGTCGGCACGGCGGGGGTCCCGGCGGGCTCGCTACCGGTGATCGCGATCATCCTTGCTTCCGTCGGCGTGCCAGCGGAGGGGATCGGGCTGATCCTCGGCGTCGACCGGCTGCTCGACATGTGCCGGACGACGCTCAATGTCACCGGCGACCTCGCCATCGCCACGATCGTCTCGCGCAGCGAGACCGAGCCGCCAATCCCTTCGCCCGAAGCCTCTGGCGCCGGCTAGGCTTTCGCTTCCGCCGACGCGTCGTCCGCGGGCGGCGCATGCAGCAGTTGGTGGCTGGACGGCGCGTGCGGGGGCTCGATGTCCACGGGCTCCAGCGGGTCGAGCCTCGTTTCCCATTTCGCGACGACCGCGCTCGCCACTGCATTGCCGACGACGTTGGTCGCCGAGCGGCCCATGTCGAGGAAGTGGTCGACCGCGAGGATGAGCAGCAGGCCGGCCTCCGGGATGTTGAACTGGGCGAGCGTCGCGGTGATCACCACCAGGCTGGCGCGGGGCACGCCGGCCACGCCCTTCGAGGTGATCATCAGCGTCAGCAGCAGCAGCACCTGCTGCCCGATGCTGAGATCGATGCCATAAGCTTGCGCGATGAACAGGGTCGCGAAGGTCATGTACATCATCGAGCCGTCGAGATTGAACGAATAGCCGAGCGGCAGCACGAAGCTGGCGATGCGCGGCGGCACGCCGAACCGGTCGAGCGCCTCCAGCGTGCGCGGGAAGGCGGCTTCCGACGAGGCGGTCGAGAAAGCGAGCACGATCGGGTCGCGGATGTAGCGCACCAGCAGGCGGGTGCGGCCGCCGACGATCAGGAAGCAGACCCCAATCAGCAACGCCCAGAGCAGCGCCAGCCCGATATAGAAGGTGCCCATGAAATAGCCGAACGTGCCGAGAATGCCGAGGCCGCGGGTCGCGATCGTCGCGGTCACCGCGGCGAACACGGCCACCGGAGCGAAGCGCATCACATAATCGGTGATCTGCAGGGTCACCTTGACCAGCGCCTCGCAGGCCCGGACCAGCGGCCGCGCGGGCTCGCCGACGGCAGTGATCGCGACTCCGACGAAGAGCGAGAAGACGACGATCTGGAGGATGTCGTTCGCTGCCATCGCGCCGATCATCGATTCCGGGAAGATGTGGGCGACGAAGCGCGCGAAATCGAACGCCGACCGATCGACCCCGACGGTCGCATCGACCGGCGGCAGCGGCAGGCCGAGGCCGGTGCCCGGCTGGAAGAGGGTCACCAGGACCAGTCCGAGGCTCAGCGAGATCAAGCTCGCGCAAATGAACCAGCCGACCGCCTTGATGCCGACCCGGCCGAGCGCCGCCGTGTCCCCCATATGCGCGATGCCGACGACCAACGTCGAAAAGACCAGTGGCGCGATGATCATCTTGATCAGGTGCAGGAAGATCGTCGTGAGGATCGAGACATAGCCGGCGATCGTGGTGAGGCGCTCAGCGGAAGCCGGCGTTCCATCGCTGATCGACGTGTTGAGCAGCCAGCCGACGAGAATGCCGAGCACGAGGCCGGCCAGGATGTAATAGGTCAGGCGCTTGGCCATTTCGGCTCCCCCGGTCTGTTTCGAGCGAGGAAGCCGATTGGCGCAGCCCGGTCAAGCCGCCGCTGCGATCAGGCCGGCTCCAGCTCGCGCTGGACGACCTTGTCGGCGAGCGTTCCGTTCAGTTCGGCAAGGTGATCGAACGTCGCCTCGTACGTGGCGAGGCCCTGGCTCAGCGAGCGCAGCTCCGCGTCGAGGCCCTGCATTTCCGCCTCCGGGATCAGCGCCTCGACCGTGTCCCAACGCGACCAGCCGGGGCGGGTGTCCATGCCGAGCATCTGGCCGCGCCGGCTGGCGATCGCCGAGGTGACGCGCGACGTGGCGTTGGACGGCGCCGTGACGGTCATCTTCATGATCGGCTCGAGCAGGTGCGGCTGGGCCTGGGCCAAGCGCCTCCGACATGCCGATCCGGCCGGCGGTGCGGAAGGCGATCTCCGAACTGTCGACGCTGTGATAGGAGCCGTCGATCAGCGTTATTTCGACGTCGACGACCGGGAAGCCGAGCGGGCCTTTCACGGTCGCGTCGCGCACCCCATCCTCGACCGCCGGGATCCACTGCTTGGGGACGACGCCGCCGGTGATCCGGTCGCCGAACTTGATGCCGCCGCCGCGGGCCAGCGGCTTCACCTCCAGCACCGTGTCGCCGAACTGGCCGTGGCCGCCGGACTGCTTCTTGTGCCGGCCGCGCTGGGTGACCTGGCGGCGGATCGTTTCCTTGTAGCCGATCGCGGGCAACCGCGAATCGACCGCGACGCCGTAACGCCGCTTGAGCCGCTCGAGCGTGACCTTGAGATGCTCGTCATTGACGCCGCGCAGCCGCGTCTCGTGCATCGCCTCATCCTGCTCCCAGGTGAGCGCCGCATCCTCCTCGGTCAACTTGTGCAGGGCGGTCGAAAGACGGACCTCGTCCTTGCGGTCCTTGGTCGTGATGGCGAGCGCGTAATTGCGCGGCGACTTTGGCACGTCCGGCGTCGGTCCGCCCGCACCCAGCCATTCGCCGGCGACGAGCTCGTCCAGCTTGGCGATGGCGACCAGCTCGCCGTCCTTTGCCTCGGCGAGCTTGGTCGTTTTCTCGCCCTGGACCGCGAAGAGCGTGCCGACCCGGACCAGCTCGCCCTTCGCCTTCAGCTCCGCGCCTTCCTTGAGGGTGCCGCCGAACGCGCGGGCATAAGCGAGCCGGCCCATCGACGCCGCCATTGTTGATCTTGAAGATGAACGCCGACGGCCCGGTCGCGCCCAGTCGCTGGGCGGTTGCTGCCGGAGCCGGCGCCTCGTGGCGGAGCGTCTTGAGCAGCCGCCTGACGCCATGGCCGTTCATGGCCGAGCCGAACAGGACCGGGACGATCTGGCCGGCGCCGGTCTCCTTGGCGAGATCGTCGAACACCGTCTGCCGGTCCGGCACCTCGTCCATCAGCAGCTGCTCGAGCAGTACGTCGTCATGATTGGAAAGCTGTTCGAGCATCTGGATGCGCTCGAGTTGCTCGCGGTCGGAGAGATCGGACGGGATGTCGCGTTGCTCGGACGGCTTGCCGGGCTGGTAATAATAAGCTCGTTCCAGCGCGATATCGACGAAGCCGGTCACCTTCTCGCCGTCGCGGATCGGGATCCAGCGGGCGATCAGCGGCGAGGCGCTCATCGGCTGCAGCGCCTCGAGCAGGCCCTGGATCGAGCCGCGCGCCTGATCGATCCGGTTGACGAAGATCATGTGCGGGACGCCGAGCGCCTCGAGCTGGCGCAGCGTCGGTTCGGCGAGCAGGGCGCGGTCGGGATCGGGATCGATGACGACGATGGCGAGATCGGCGGCGGCGACGCCCAGCGCCGCATCGGCGGCGAAGCCGACCGAGCCCGGCGCGTCGATCAGCGCATAGCGGTCGCCCATATAATCGAGGTGCAGCAGGTTGAGCTCGGTCGAGCCGCCGCGCGAGCGCGCCTCCGGACTGGAATCCCCGACACTGGACTTGTCCGCGACCGACCCCTGCCGACCGATTGTTCCGGCCGCAAAAAGAAGGGCCTCGGCTAGGCTGGTCTTACCCGCCCCGCCGGGGCCCACGAGTGCGATCGTTCTTGCGCCTGAGGCTCTACCGGGCATGAATGTCTCCTTCGTCCGCAACGCGGTCCGCGAAGAAGACGCGGCCGCGCGCCTCATGGAAACGTCCAGCTTCGTCCTGTCGGGCAGGAAGTTCAAGGGCCCAATTGGCGGCTCGTCGCTTGCCGCGCTGCAGCATGTCGCTTATCTCGCGCGCATGACATCGATGAACGACATCCGGCGCGGATTTCTCGACTATTTCGGCGACGCGCAGCATCAGATCGTGCCTTCGGCCCCGCTGGTGCCGCAGAACGATCCGACCCTGATGTTCGTCAATGCGGGCATGGTGCCGTTCAAGAACGTCTTCACCGGTCTGGAGACGCGGCCTTATTCGACCGCGGTGTCTTCGCAGAAATGCGTTCGCGCCGGGGGCAAGCACAACGATCTCGACAATGTCGGCTACACCGCCCGCCATCTCACCTTCTTCGAAATGCTCGGCAACTTCTCGTTCGGTGACTATTTCAAGGAGCGCGCGATCGAGCTCGCCTGGAACCTGCTGACGAAGGAATGGGGCCTCTCGCCCGACCGGCTGACCGCGACCGTTTATCATACCGACGACGAGGCCTGGGACCTTTGGAAGAAGATCGCGGGGCTCCCCGACGAGCGGATCATCCGCATCCCGACCAAGGACAATTTCTGGGCGATGGGTCCGGACGGGCCTTGCGGGCCTTGCTCGGAGATCTTCTTCGATCACGGCCCGTCGATACCCGGCGGCCCACCGGGCAGCCCCGATGAGGACGGCGACCGTTTCGTCGAGATCTGGAACCTGGTCTTCATGCAGTTCCTGCAAGAGAACGATATCCAGATCGGCGACCTGCCCAGGCCGAGCATCGACACTGGCATGGGACTGGAGCGGATCGCGACCGTGCTGCAGGGCGTCCACAGCGTTTTCGAGACCGACACCTTCCGCGAGCTGATCGGCGCCTCTGCCGAACTGACGGATACCGGCGAGGACAATGTCAGCCACAAGGTGATCGCCGATCACCTGCGCTCCTCGGGCTTCCTGATCGCCGACGGCGTGCTGCCGTCGAACGAGGGCAGGGGCTATGTGCTGCGGCGGATCATGCGCCGGGCGATGCGTCATGCCCATCTTCTGGGCGCCAAGGACCCGTTGATGCACCGGCTGGTGCCGGCGCTCGTCGCCGAAATGGGCGGCGCTTATCAGGAACTCCTTCGCGCCCAGCCGTTGATCGAGGAGACGCTGAAACTTGAAGAGACGCAATTCCGACGGACGCTGACGAACGGCCTTAGGCTGCTCGACGAGGCGACCGGCGCGATGGCGCCCGGCGACACGCTTGCCGGCGCCACCGCCTTCAAACTCTACGACACGTTCGGCTTCCCCTACGACCTCACCGAGGATGCGCTGCGCGCCCAAGGTTATGGCGTCGACCGCGCCGGCTTCGATGCGGCGATGGCCGAGCAGAAGGCCGCCGCGCGCGCCGCCTGGAAGGGCTCGGGCGCCAAGGCGAGCGAGGACGTCTGGTTCGACATCGCCGAGCAGCATGGCGCGACCGAGTTCACCGGCTATCTCGGCCATGAAGGCGAGGGCGTGGTCGTCGCGCTTGTCAAGGACGGCGCACAAATCCGCGCTGCTAGGGAAGGGGACGAGATCGTCATCCTCACCAACCAGACGCCCTTCTACGGCGAGAGCGGCGGCCAGATCGGCGACACCGGAACGATCCGCTCGGATGACGGGCTGGAGGCCGAGGTCACCGAGACGACCAAGCCACTTGGCAAGCTCCATGCTCACCACGCGGTGATCCGCAAGGGCGCCCTCATGGTCGGCGATGCCGTCCATCTCGATGTCGATGCGGCGCGGCGCACGAAGGTCCGCGCCAATCACAGCGCCACGCACCTGCTCCACGCCGCGCTGCGCAAGCGGCTCGGCGGCCATGTGACGCAGAAGGGCAGCCTCGTCGCGCCGGATTATTTCCGCTTCGATTTCTCGCACCCCAAGCCGATGACGCGCGAGGAGATCGAGACGGTCGAGGCGGACGTGAACCGCCAGATCCGCGAGAACCGGCCGGTCGGCATCCGCCTGATGAGCATGGACGCGGCGCTGGAGGCGGGCGCGATGGCGCTGTTCGGCGAGAAATATGGCGACGAGGTTCGCGTCCTCTCGATGGGCGACGAGGCGGAGGGCGCTTATTCGGTCGAATTGTGCGGTGGCATCCATGTCAACGCGCTCGGCGACATCCAGCTGCTCAAGATCACCAGCGAAAGCGCGGTGGCGGCGGGCGTGCGCCGGATCGAGGCGCTGACCGGCGAGGCCGCGCGGCAATATCTGACTGACCGCGAGGAACGGCTCAAGGAGACCGCCGCCACGCTAAAGGCCTCGCCCGAGGAAGTCCCGGCCCGTGTCGCCGCGCTCGCCGAGGACAGGCGCCGGCTCGAACGCGAGCTGGCCGAGGCCAAGAAGGCGCTCGCGCTTGGCGGAACCCGGCCAGTCGGGATCGCTGAGGAGAAAGACCAGGCGCTAGCGCTGCAGGGTCTGCAGTTTATGGGACGCGTCCTGGAAGGATTGGATCCTAAACAGCTGCGCGGCCTGATTGACGAATATAAGAAACAGATCGGCTCCGGCGTGGTCGCGATCGTCGCGGTCAATGATGGCCGCGCGACGGTCGCGGTCGGCGTCACCGACGATCTGACGGCCAGCCGCAACGCCGTCGATCTCGTCCGTAAGGCTGTCGAGGCGCTCGGCGGGCAGGGCGGCGGCGGCCGACCCGACATGGCGCAGGGTGGCGGGCCGGACGGCGCGAAGGCCCCTGAAGCGGTTCAGGCCGTTCGAGACGCGCTCAGCGCTGAGTCGGTTGCGGCTTAGCGTCGCGCAAACGGCGGCCCAGCTCGGTCGGCTGCCGCTCGAGCTCGCCCATCTCCATGATTTGCGCGCGTAGCTCCGCGCGCTTCTCGTGGATCGATGCGATCACCGGCCCCATGGCGAGGCCGAGGTCGACTAGCACGGCCTCGGACAATTGCAGCGAGCTTTCCAGCGTCTCCGGCACGGCGTCGGTCGCACCGGCTTTGTAGAGCTCGGCGGCGTGGGCCGGGTCGCGGGCGCGGGCGACGATGGTGAGATCGGGGAAGGCGGCGCGCACGCGGCGGGTCAGGCGGCGGGTCAGCACCGGATCGTCCATCGTCAGGACGAGTGCGCTCGCGCGGTCGAGGCCGATCCGGTCGATCAGCTCGGGCCGGGCGAGGTCGCCGAACATGATCGCCGCGCCTTCGCCGCGCGCCGCGCTGACCGCGTCGGGATCGGAATCGACGGCGACATAGAGCCGTCCGTGCGCGGTCAGCATTTCCGCGACCAGCCGTCCAACGCGGCCATAGCCGACGATCACCGTCCGGGCCTCGCCATCGTCCGGCGGGCGATGAGCCATGGTCTCGTCGTCAACGCGCCGCGCCGCGACCCGGCCGAGACGGGCCAGCAGCGGCGTCACGGTAAGGCCGATGGCGGTCACGATCTGCCAGAAGGCTGCAGTGTCGCGGGCGATGAGGCCGGCGGCCGCGGCTGCCGCGAGGACGATCAGCGTGGTTTCCGATGGCGAGGCCATGATCACGCCCGGCCTCGGCCGCCACAGCCGGCCGCGCGCCGTTTAAGCCGCAGCAACAGCCCGGTGACCAGCGCCTTGACCGCCAGCACGCCGACCAGAGCGGCGAGCAAGGCGGGCCAGTTGGCGAACACGAAACGCAGATCGACGCTCATCCCGACCGTGATCAGGAACACGCCGAGCGCGAGGCCGCGGAACGGGGCGGTGATCACCTCAACCTCGTCGTGATAGTCGGTCTCGGCGATCAGCACGCCGGCGACGATCGCGCCGACGATCGGCGACAGACCGACGGCCAGGGTGGCGAGGCTGGCGGCGATCACGACCAGCAGGCTGACCGCAAGGAACAATTCCGGGCTCTTGGTCCGCGCCGCCTGGGCGAACAGGCGCGGCAGCAGCAGGCGGCCGAGCACGAGCATCGCAGCGACGACCGCCGCGCCCAGCGTCGCTGTTCGGGCAAGATCGTCCCAGCCGGCGCCCGCCTGCGGCGCCAGCGCGCCGAGCGCGAAGACGATCGGCACGATTGCCAGATCCTCGAACAGCAACATCGCCAGCGCCGAGCGCCCGACCGGGCTGGTCGTGCCAACCAAGGGAAGGACGAGGGCCGTGGAGGACAAAGCCAGCGCGAGGCCCAAAGCGACCGAGGCCGGAACGCTGTTGCCGAGCGTCAGCAGCCCCGCCCCGATCAACACCGCCGCGAGCAGAAGCTCCGCCGCGCCGACGCCGAAGACCAGCCGGCGCATTCCCCAGAGACGGCGGAAGCTCAGCTCCAGCCCGATCGAGAAGAGCAGCAGGATGATGCCGAACTCGGCGAACGGCCCGATCGCGGCGGAGTTGGAGATCGTGACGTAGCGCAGCCAGGGTTGCTCCGCCGCCAGCGAGCCAAGGCCCGCCGGGCCGACCAGCACGCCGACCAGGATGAAGCCGATGACCGGGCTGATCCGGAAACGGGCGAAGGCGGGGATCACGACCCCCGCCGCGCCGAGGATCACCAGCGCGTCGGAAAGACCTGAAGTCGCGAAATCGGGCGGGTGCATGCTCCCTTTAAGCGAGCCCGCGCCCGATTGTCAGCCGCTCAGGCGCCGTCTTCGCCGCCCATCGCGGTTTCGAGGTTGACCCGGATCGCCTCGAAGAACTGCTCGGTGGTCATCCAGCTCTGCTCCGGACCGATCAGGAGCGCGAGATCCTTCGTCATCTTGCCCTCCTCGACCGTCTCGACGCAGACCCGCTCGAGCGTCTCGGCGAAGCGGGTGACGGCGGGCGTATCGTCGAAGCGGCCGCGATATTTGAGGCCGCCGGTCCAGGCGAAGATCGAGGCGATCGGATTGGTCGAGGTCGCCTTGCCCTGCTCGTGCATCCGGTAGTGGCGGGTGACGGTGCCGTGCGCCGCCTCGGCCTCGACCGTCTTGCCGTCCGGTGTGGTCAGGATCGAGGTCATCAGGCCCAGCGAGCCGAAGCCCTGCGCGACCTGGTCCGACTGGACGTCGCCGTCGTAATTCTTGCAGGCCCAGATGAACTTGCCGCTCCACTTCAGAGCGCTGAGCGACCATGTCGTCGATCAGGCGATGCTCGTAGACGATACCAAGTGCGGCGAATTTGTCCTTGAATTCGCTTTCGAAAACCTCGGCGAAGATGTCCTTGAAGCGGCCGTCATAGGCCTTGAGGATGGTGTTCTTGGTCGAGAGGTAAACCGGCCATTCGCGGGTCACGCCATAATTCAGGCAGGCGCGGGCGAAATCGCGGATCGAATCCTCCAGATTGTACATGCCCATCGCGACGCCGGCGCCGGGATAGTCGAACACCTCGCGCTCGATCGTCTCGCCGTTCGTGCCCTCCCACTTCATGGTGAGCTTGCCGGGGCCGGGGACGAGGAAATCGGTCGCCTTATACTGATCGGCGAAGGCATGGCGGGCGACGACGATCGGGTCGGTCCAGCTCGGGATGATCCGCGGCACGTTGTCGATCACGATCGGCTCGCGGAAAATGGTGCCGCCCAGGATGTTGCGGATCGTGCCGTTGGGCGATTTCCACATCTTCTTGAGGCCGAATTCCTCGACCCGCGCCTCGTCCGGCGTGATCGTGGCGCATTTGACGCCGACGCCATGCTGCCTGATCGCGTTGGCGGCCTCGACCGTGATCTTGTCCTCGGTCGCGTCGCGGCTTTCGACGCCGAGATCGTAATAGATCAGGTTCACGTCGAGATAAGGGAGGATCAGCCGCTCGCGGATCCATTGCCAGATGATCCGCGTCATCTCGTCGCCATCCAGTTCGACGACCGGATTCTTCACCTTGATCTTCGCCATGCCCCGCGTGCTTTCCCTGACTGAAGTTATGCGCAGGCGCTGTAAGCGGCGTGCGGCGAGCGATCAACCGGGCGTTCCGGTTGTTTCGGTTGGCCACCGCGCTTAAAGCGCGGCGAATGAGTTCACTGGAAAAGCCGGACGCCGTCACGACGCCGACCGTCCGCTACCGGATGCCGAGCGTGCATCCCGAAGGACGCAAGTTCGTCGTCATCGCCGGCGCGATCACCGCTTTGCTGTGGTGGGTGCTGGACTGGGACATCCTCGGCTGGCTGTTCGCGGGCGTCACGATCTGGACCGCCGCCTTCTTCCGCGATCCCGTCCGCACGACGCCGACCGGGGAGGGGCTGATCATCGCGCCGGCCGACGGGATGGTGACGATGATCGCCACCGTGCCGCCGCCCACGGAGCTGATCGGCGACGACGAAGACGAGATGAGCGCCGAGCCGGTGATCCGCGTCTCGATCTTCATGTCGGTGTTCGACGTCCACATCAATCGCACCCCGATCGCCGGGCAGATCGCCAAGGTCGTCTACATCGCCGGCAAGTTCCTCAACGCCGATCTCGACAAGGCGAGCGAGGACAATGAACGGCAGCACATCCTCGTCGTCGCCGAGGACGGGACCAAGATCGCCTTCACCCAGATCGCCGGGCTGGTGGCGCGGCGGATCGTGCCCTGGGTGAAAGCCGGCGACCGGGTGGTGACGGGACAGCGGGTCGGGCTGATCCGCTTCGGCAGCCGGGTCGACGTCTATCTGCCCGTCGGCACCTCGTCGCAGCTGCTGCTCGGCCAGCGGGCGATCGCCGGCGAGACGATCGTCGCCAAGATCGGCGTCTCCGAGCTGATCGAGGGCGTCGCTCAGTGAGCGGCGGACGATGAGGGAGGAGCGGCGAGCCGCGCCGCGCACCGGCATTCCGCTGCGCGCCGTCGTTCCCAACGCGGTCACCGCGCTCGCGCTGTGCACCGGGCTCAGCGGCGTCCGCTTCGCGATCGCGGCGGAATGGGAGCAGGCGATTCTGATGATCATCGCCGCCGCCGTGCTCGACGGCATGGACGGACGGATCGCCCGGGCGCTGCGCGGCCAGACAAGGTTCGGCGCCGAGCTCGATTCGCTGTCGGACGTGATCGCGTTCGGCGTGGCGCCGGCGATCATCGCTTATTTGTGGTCGCTGCACGCCTGGCCGCGCTTCGGCTGGCTGTTCGCGCTCGCTTATGCAGCCTGCATGGCGCTTCGACTCGCGCGCTTCAACGCGCAGATCGACGTCGAGCATCAGCCGCACAAATCGGCGGGATTCCTGACCGGCGTGCCGGCGCCGGTGGGGGCGGGGCTGATGCTGCTGCCGATGTTCCTGTGGGTCGCCAGCGACCGCGAATGGGCTGTGGCTGCAGGATTATCGCGTGGTGGCGCCGTGGGCGGCCTTCGTCGCCTTCCTCGTCATTTCGAGCATCGCGACCTTCTCCTGGGGGTCGCTGCGCCTCCGGCGTCATGTGCGGCTTGAAGCCATTGTCGTGATCGCGCTGACCGGGGGGGCCCTGATCACCGCCCCCTGGGAGACGCTGAGCGTCGTCGCGATCATCTATTTGCTGCTGATTCCCGTTCAGCGTGCTGAGCTATGCGCGGGTCAAGCGGCAACGTGCCGCGCAGCAGGACGCGCCCGCGGCTCAGGCCTGACCGGCGCGCCCTTGAGGGCTGAGACGATCTCGGCCCAATGCGCCTTTACGATTTGCTCGAGAATGACCGCCAGCACGACCAGCAGGCCCGTGAAGAAGGCGATTACCACCAGTTGAGCCACAGCTTTTCCCCTTTGTTATCCACAGCCAAACCCCGCAGCGGATGTCCGGTTCCCTTGGCCTCTGCGGACGAGACTTATGTTCTTGTTATGTTCCATCGTCAAGAAGCTTTTGAGGCTTGATTTGCATTCCCCTCGCGGCTAAGCGCGCCGCCATCCCACACGCAGGGCCACCATACCGGTGCTGAGGCTTGCGCTTCGGTTCTCGGCCCTGCGGAGGCATAACCGGAAGGAGAAACGATATGGCGTCCACCGACGTCAGCATGCAGGCATTGCTCGAGGCCGGAGCGCATTTCGGCCACCAGACCCATCGCTGGAACCCGAAGATGAAGCCGTACATCTTCGGCGAGCGGAACGGGGTTCACATCATCGACCTGTCGCAGACCGTGCCGCTGTTCGCGCGCGCGCTCGACTTCGTCCGCCAAACCGCCGCGTCGGGCGGCAAGGTGCTGTTCGTCGGCACCAAGCGTCAGGCGCAGGACCCGATCGCCGAGGCGGCGCGCCGCTCCGGCCAGCATTTCGTCAACCACCGCTGGCTGGGCGGCATGCTCACCAACTGGAAGACGATCTCCAACTCGATCAAGCGCTTCAAGAGCCTCGAGGAGCAACTCGGCGGCGACACCGCCGGCCTGACCAAGAAGGAAGTGCTCCAGCTCACCCGCGAGCGCGACAAGTTCGAGCTCAGCCTTGGCGGCATCCGCGACATGGGCGGCATCCCCGACCTGATGTTCGTGATCGACGCGAACAAGGAAGAGCTGGCGATCAAGGAAGCGAACGTGCTCGGCATTCCGGTCGTCGCGATCCTCGATTCGAACGTCAGCCCGCAGGGCATCGCCTTCCCGGTGCCCGGTAATGACGACGCGAGCCGCGCGATCCGCCTCTATAGCGACGCGATCGCCGACGCGGTGCTCGCCGGCAAGCAGGGCGGCGCGGCGCAGCGCGGTGTCGATCTCGGCGCCCAGGACGAGCCGCCGGCGGAAGCGGCGCTGGCGGAGCCGATCGCTGCGGCCGAGCCCGAAGCCGCGACGGCCGAAGCCGCGACGACGGAGGCCGCACCTACCGAAGCATAAGATCCTCCCCTCCCGCGTGCGGGAGGGGATTGAGGGGTGGGCCCCCGATGAGGCCCGCAAACCCCACCCCCAGACCCCTCCCCGCAAGCGGGAGGGGAGGCATTCAAGAGGATGGAGAACATGGCTGAGATCACCGCCGCGGCCGTCAAGGAGCTGCGCGACCGGACCGGCGCCGGCATGATGGACTGCAAGAAGGCGCTGGCCGAGACCAATGGCGACATGGAGACGGCGATCGACTGGCTCCGCACCAAGGGCCTCGCCGCCGCCGCCAAGAAGGCCGGCCGAGTCGCCGCCGAGGGCCTGATCGGCGTCGCCGTCCAGGGCACGATCGGCGCCGTCGTCGAGGTCAATTCCGAGACCGACTTCGTCGCCAAGAACGAGCAGTTCCAGGAGTTCGTCCGCAACGTCTCGCAGATCGCGCTGGCGACCGGCAACGACATCGACGAGCTGGCCGGCGCCCAATATCCGGGCGGCGGCACCGTCACCGAGGCGCTGACCAACAATATCGCGACGATCGGCGAGAATCAGTCGCTGCGCCGCGCCGCCCGTCGTCGAAGTCGGCGAGGGCGTCGTCGTCTCCTACGTCCACAATGCGGCCGGCGCCTGGCCTCGGCAAGATCGGCGTGCTCGTCGCGCTGGAGAGCAATGCCGACAAGGCGGCGCTCGAGACGCTCGGCAAGCAGCTGGCGATGCACATCGCCGCCGCCAACCCGCTGGCGATGACGCGGCGAGGAGCTGGACGCCGACCTGGTCGAGCGCGAGCGCGGCATCGCCGCCGAAAAGGCGCGCGAGTCCGGCAAGCCGGCCGAGATCGTCGATAAGATGGTCGAGGGCGCGATGGCCAAGTTCCGCAAGGAGAACGCTTTGCTGTCGCAGCTCTTCGTCATGGACAACAAGACGAAGGTCGCGGACGTCATCGCCGCCGAGGCGAAGACGCTGGGCGCCGATGTGACGCTGAAGGCCTATGTCCGCTTCCAGCTCGGCGAGGGGATCGAGAAGAAGGTCGACGACTTCGCCGCCGAAGTCGCCGCCGTCTCCGGCGTCAGCCGGCCCGAGCCGGTCGCCTGAACGCCTTGGCAGGGTGGCGCGCGCTCTCTAAGGTGCGCGCCACCCGCTGACTCTAGAGCCGAACGGACCGCCGAGCCCTATGCCGCGCCCGCGCTTCAACCGCATCCTCCTGAAGCTGTCGGGCGAGGCCCTGATGGGCGAGGGCCAGTTCGGCATCGAGCCCGAGGCGGTCGCCCGGCTGGCCGAGGAAATCCGCGCCGCCAAGCAGGGGCATGAGCTCTGCCTCGTCGTCGGCGGCGGCAATATCTTCCGCGGCCTTGCCGGAGCGGCGAAGGGCTTCGACCGGGCCAGCGCCGATTATATGGGCATGCTGGCGACGGTGATGAACGCGCTGGCGCTGCAGAATAGCCTCGAGAGGATCGGCGTCGACACCCGCGTCCTCTCGGCGATCCCGATGGCGACCGTCTCCGAACCCTACATCCGCCGCCGCGCGGTTCGGCATATGGAGAAGGGGCGGGTGGTGATCTTCGCCGCCGGCACCGGCAATCCCTTCTTCACCACCGACACCGCCGCCGCCCTGCGCGCCGCCGAAATGGGCTGCGACGCCTTGTTCAAGGGCACCAGCGTGGATGGCGTCTACGACGCCGATCCTAAGCAGGTGTCCGATGCAAAGCGTTACGAGGCAGTCAGTTACAACCGCGTCCTATCTGACAATCTCAAGGTGATGGACGCGACCGCCGTAGCCCTTTGCCGCGACAACAAGATTCCGATCGTCGTCTTCAACGTCCGCCAGCAGGGCAATCTCGCCCGCGTCCTGGCTGGAGAAGGCGTGGCGACGATCGTTCAGAACGAGGGAGAATAGGATGCCCGCTTATGACAGGGACGACCTCAAGCGCCGCATGCACGGCGCGGTGGAGGCGCTGAAGCACGATCTCGGCGGCCTCAGGACCGGCCGGGCGTCGACCGCCTTGCTCGATCCGATCCAGGTCGAGGTCTACGGCGCCAACATGCCGATCAACCAGGTCGCCACCGTCTCAGCGCCGGAGCCGCGCTTGCTGTCCGTGCAGGTGTGGGACAAATCGAATGTCGGCCCGGTCGAGAAAGCGATCCGCAATGCCGGCCTCGGCATCAATCCGATCACCGACGGCACTCATATCCGCTTGCCGATCCCGGACCTGACGGAGGAGCGGCGCAAGGAGCTCGCCAAGCTCGCCCACCAATATGCCGAGAAGGCCAAGGTGGCGGTCCGCAACGTCCGCCGCGACGGCATGGACGGACTGAAGACCGACGAGAAGAAGAAGGAAATCAGCGAGGACGAGCACAAGCGGCTCGACGCCGAGGTCCAGAAGCTGACCGATGACGCGATCAAGGAGATCGACGAGGTTCTCGCCGCCAAGGACAGGGATATCCTGCAGAAGTGAACACCGTGCCGGCCACAGCCGGTCCGGAAACGGGCACCGTTCCACGCCATGTCGCCATCATCATGGACGGCAACGGGCGTTGGGCGAAGGCGCGGGGACTGCCGCGGGTGGCGGGCCATCGCGCCGGCGCCGAAGCGGCCCGGCGCGCCTTGCGGGCGGCCGGCGAAGCGGGGGTGGAATGCCTCACGCTCTACGCGTTTTCCTCGGAAAACTGGCGACGGCCCAAGACCGAGATCGCCGATCTCACCGGCTTGCTACGCTTTTATGTGCAGCGTGAGCTGAACAGCCTGCATCGCGAAGGCATAAGGCTGAAAATTCTCGGCGATCACAACGCCTTCGAAAGCGATGTCGCCAAAATGGTCGACGATGCCGTCGTCAAGACGGCGGGCAACAGCCGGATGACGCTCGCCATCGCGCTCAATTATGGCTCGCGCAACGAGCTGGTCGGCGCGGCGCGCCGGCTCGCCGGCAAGGTGGCGGCGGGCGAGCTCGGCGTCGACGAGATCGACGAGGCACGGATCGACGCGGCGCTCGACACCGGGGGCCTACCGCCGCTCGACCTGCTCATCCGCACCTCGGGCGAGCAGCGGCTGTCCAACTTCCTCCTCTGGCAGGCGGCTTATGCGGAGCTGCTGTTCATCGACACGCTCTGGCCCGATTTCGACGAGGCGCAGATGCGCGCGGCGCTCGGCGAATATGCCCGGCGCGAGCGGAGGTATGGCGGCTTGTGAGCGACGCCGAAGACCCGATCCCGCAATCGGACCTGCCGATCCGATTTGTCATGGGCGTCTTGATGGTCGGCGTCGCCCTGGTCGCGACGACGTTCGGCGGCTGGTGGTTCCGCGCGCTCGTCGCCGCCGCGACCGCCTTAATGCTGGTCGAATGGGCGGACATGCACAAGGTGCCGCGCCTCTGGGCCTGGATTGCAGGGGCGCTGACCGTCGCCACCCTGATCGGGGCGGCCGAATATCTCTATGCGGCGGCGGAGCAGGTCGACGAGGTTCCCGATGATCTGACCGCCAGCCTGTTCGAGGGCAATTGGCTCGGCTTTGCTGCCTTGCTCGCCCCGGCCCTGATTGCCGCCGCGCTCTCGCGCCGCATCGTGATGGGGTGGGGCGTGCTCTACATCGGCATCCCCGCTTTCGCCCTGCTCAGCCTGTCCTGGGTCTGGGAGACGCTGGTACTCTGGGTGTTCGTCGTGACCTGGGCCACAGACATCATGGCCTATTTCGCCGGCCGGACGATCGGCGGGCCCAAGCTCGCGCCGCGAATCAGCCCGAACAAGACCTGGGCCGGGTTGATCGGCGGCATGGCCGGCGCGGGATTGGTCGGCTGGGGAACCGCGACCTGGTTCGAGATGGAGCCGCTCTTCTTCTGGATCGGCGCGCCGATGGGGCTGATCGCGCAGCTCGGCGATCTCTATGAAAGCTGGGAGAAGCGCCGCGCCGGGGTCAAGGATAGCGGCCGGCTGCTGCCCGGCCATGGCGGCGTGCTCGACCGGTTGGACGGCCTGCTGACCGCGGCGCTGGCGACGACTTTGGTGCTGATGGCAGGGTTCTGGACCGCCTGACGATGCGCAGTGTCACCATCCTTGGCGCGACCGGCTCGGTCGGCCGCTCGACTCTCGACCTGATCGAGCGCGACCGCGAGCGGTTCGAGATCGTCGCGCTGACCGCGCGCAAGGATATCGACGGCCTGATCGAGCTCGCCGCCCGCTTCCAGCCGCGCCGCGCCGTCATCGGCGACGAGGCGCATCTCGGGCGGCTACGCGAAGCGCTGGCGGGCAGCGGCGTCGAGGCGGTCGGCGGCGAGGCGGCGATCGTCGAGGCCGCCGCGATGGGCGCCGACTGGACGATGGCGGCGATCGTCGGCACGGCCGGGCTGCGGCCGGTGATGCGGGCGCTGGAGAGCGGCCAGCATCGTCGCGCTCGCCAACAAGGAATCGCTCGTTTCGGCGGGGGCGCTGATGACCGACGCCGCGCGCCGCCACGGCGCGACCCTGCTTCCCGTCGATTCCGAGCATAATGCGATCTTCCAATGCCTTCATGCCGACCGGCTGGAGACCGTTCACCGCATCATCCTCACCGCCAGCGGCGGCCCGTTCCGCACCTGGCCGCTGGAACGGATGCGCGCCGCGACGCCGGCGCGAGGCGGTCGCCCATCCCGAACTGGTCGATGGGCGCCAAGATCTCGGTCGACAGCGCGACGCTTGATGAACAAGGGGCTGGAGCTGATCGAGGCGTTCCACCTGTTCCCCGTCGGCGTCGATCGGCTCGACGTCGTGGTCCATCCCCAATCGATCGTTCACAGCCTGGTCGAATATATCGATGGCTCGCTGCTGGCCCAATTGGGACCGCCCGATATGCGGGTGCCGATCGCTTATGCGCTCGCCTGGCCGGGACGGATGGCGACGCCATGCCAGCGGCTCGATCTGGTCGCCGCCCGCCATCTCGATTTCGAAGCGCCGGATCTGGAGCGCTTTCCTGCCCTGGCGCTGGCCAAGGCGGCGCTGGCCGAAGGCGGCGCGAAGCCGGCCATCCTGAATGCCGCCAACGAGGTGGCGGTCGCATCATTTCTTGAAAACCGATTGGGTTTCCTTGATATCGCCACATTGGTCGGCGAAGTGCTGGCCACTTTCGCCCCCGGGGCGCCCGCGTCGATCGACGCGGTGCTGGACATCGATCGGGAGGCCAGACGGGTGGCCGCCGACCTCATAGGAAAGTTCGCGCATTGAGCAGCCCCGGCATCCTCTTCACGATCCTTGCCTTCTTCCTGGTGATCGGGCCGCTGATCTTCGTCCACGAAATGGGCCATTATCTCGCCGGCCGCTGGTTCGGGGTGAAGGCGGACGTCTTCTCGATCGGTTTCGGCCGCGAGATCTTCGGTTGGACCGACAAGCGAGAGACACGCTGGAAGGTCGGCTGGCTGCCGCTGGGCGGCTACGTCAAGTTCGCCGGCGATATGAACCCGGCCTCGACGCCGAGCGACGAATGGCTGGCGCTGCCCGCCGAGGAGCGGGCCGAAGACCTTCCAGGCGAAGCCGGTCTGGCAGCGCTTCATCATCGTCGCGGCCGGTCCGGCGGTGAACTTCCTGTTCGCGATCCTGGTCTACATCGCCCTGTTCGCCAGCTACGGCCAGCCGCAGACACCGGCCGTGGCGGCCGCGATCCTGCCCGGCAGCGCGGCGGCGGCGGCGGGCTTCCAGCCGGGCGACCGCGTTCTGCGCATTGATGGTCGCTCGATCGGCCGCTTCGAGGACATGATCACCTATATCGCGATCCACCCCGAGCAGCCGCTGCGCTTCGAGCTGGAGCGGGCGGGGCAGCCGTTGACGATCATCGTGGCGCCTCGCGCCGAGGTGCAGCGCGACCGGTTCGGCAACGAGGCGCGGATCGGCCGGATCGGCTTCAGGCCCGGTGGCATGGAGGTCGTCAGCCTGCCGCCGCACCAGATCGTCGGCGCCGCCTTCGCGCAAACCGGCGAGGTCGTGCGGACGATGGTCGTCACGCTCGGCCAGCTGATCCGCGGCCAGCGCTCGCTTCAGGAAATGGGCGGCCCGCTCAAGATCGCCCAGTTTTCCGGCCAGCAGGCGAGCCTCGGCTGGCTCGACTTCATCCAGTTCATGACCCTGATCTCAATTAATCTGGGATTCATCAACCTGTTGCCAATCCCGCTCCTGGATGGCGGGCACCTGCTGTTCTACACGATCGAGGGAGTGAGGCGGAAACCGCTCAAGCCGCTGGCCCAGGAATGGGCTTTCAGAACCGGGCTCGCGGTGCTGCTGGCGTTGATGATCTTCGTCACGTTCAACGACTTGGCCTCTTTCGGCCTCTTCACCCGGCTTGGTGGGTTGATCGGTTGAGCATGATCGGGCAGGGCGGGGCCGACAGGGAGCATAGGCCGGCCAAGAGTGCCGGCTTTTCAACTCATAAAGGCGGGTAGCGTGACGGCGATTGATGCATTTCCGAAGGGTCGGCGGCTGTGCGCCGCGCTCCTGGTCGGGACGATGCTCGGCGGTCTCGCCGAGCCCGCCTTTGCGCAGGCGCCGCCCGCGCCCCAGGCCGCGCCCGCCGTGCAGGTGACGCCGCCGCCGGTCGTGCCGCAGCGGACGATCCGGACGATCACGGTCAGCGGCAATCAGCGCCTCGAGCCGGATACGGTGCTCTCCTACACCGCGCTTCGCCCCGGCGAGCCCTACGATCAGGAGCGGCTCGACGGCGCGCTGCGCGACCTCTACGCGACCGAGTTGTTCGCCGACGTGCAGATCGCCGGCGCCGACACCGGCGACCTCGTCGTCCAGGTTCGCGAGAATCCGGTCATCAACCGCATCGTGCTCGAGGGCAACCGGCGGCTGAAGGACGACAAGATCCAGCCGGAAATCCGGCTCGCGCCGCGGCAGATCTTCACCCGCAGCAGGGCCCGCGCCGATGTCGCCCGGATCATCGAGCTCTACCGGCGCCAGGGCCGCTACGCCGCCCGGGTCGAACCGCAGATCGTCCAGCTCGACCAGAACCGGGTCGACGTGGTGTTCGAGATCAACGAGGGGCCGCGTTCGCGCGTCCGCCAGATCAACATCATCGGCAACGAGCGGTTTGGCGACGGCCAGCTGATCGGCGAGATGGCGACGCGCGAAGTGAACTGGAATCCACTTCGGGGAAATACGACCTACGATCCCGATCGGCTCGCCTTCGACCAGCAGAAGCTGCGCCAATTCTACCTGACGCAAGGCTATGCGGATTTCCGCGTCGTCTCGGCGGTCGCCGAGCTCACGCCAGACCGGCGCGACTTCATCATCACCTATGTGGTGGAGGAAGGGCAGCGCTATCGTTTCGGTACTGTCGGCGTCGAAAGCGATATTCGCGACTTCAGCGCCGACGCGCTTCGCACCCAGCTGCCCATGCAGACCGGCAATTGGTACAATGCCCGTCAGGTCGAAGACACCGTGACGCGGCTCAACGAGCTGGCCGGCCTGTTCGGCTATGCGTTCTCCGACGTGCGACCCGCAGTTCACGCGCAATCGCGAAGCGCTGACCATGGACGTGCAGTTCCGGGTCGCCGAAACGCCGCGCGTCTATGTCGAGCGGATCGATATTCAGGGCAACACGCAGACCCAGGACGAGGTGATCCGGCGCGAATTCCGGCTCTCCGAAGGCGATGCCTTCAACAATATCCGGGTCCGCCGCTCGCGCGACCGCATCCAGTCGCTCGGTTTCTTCCAGGACAATCTCGAGATCCGGCAGGAGCAGGGCTCCGCTCCCGACCGTGTCGTGCTCGGCGTCGATGTTCAGGAGCGGGCAACCGGCGAGCTGCAATTGTCGGCCGGCTTCTCGAGCCTCGAGCGCTTCCTGCTCAGCCTGTCGATCCGCCAGCGCAATTTCAGGGGCCGGGGTCAGGAGCTGCGCGCCGGCGTCAACTGGTCGACCTATTCGCGGTCGGCCGAGCTGGGCTTTACCGAGCCCTATCTTTTCGACCGCAACATCGCGATCGGCTTCGATCTGTTCCGGCGCGATTATAACAGCTTCAACTTCATCGGCGACCAGCGCGAGACGACGTACGAGCAGGTGACGACGGGCGGGCAGATCCGCGCGGGCGTGCCGCTGACGGAGAACATCTCGCTCGCGCTGCGTTATGGCCTCACCTATGACGAGATCGGCCTCAGCCAGGATCTCTATTTCACCGATCCCGACGGAACCGGGCCGCTGCCGCCGGCTTGCGATCCGCTGGTCGCGGGCCGCTATCTGTGCGATTCGATCGGCAACCGCCTCACCTCTTCGGTCGGCTATTCGCTCCTCTACAGCACGCTGAACAATTCGGTTCGTCCGAGCAGGGGCATGAGATTGCTGCTCAGCCAGGATTTCGCCGGCCTGGGCGGCGACGTTCGCTATCTGCGCACCCGGCTCAGCGGCGCTCATTACTGGACGATCTTCAACAATTTCGTTTTCTCGATCACCGGCGAAGGCGGGCTACATTCACAGCTTCGAGGATGGCGCGCCGACGGTCGATCCGGTTCGGCTGACCGATCGCTTCTTCCTCGGCAGTCCGCAAATGCGCGGCTTCGACATCCGCGGCATCGGCCCGCGTGTGCAGCGTGTGCCCTATATCGTCGAGCGTGACGCCAACGGCGTGCCGACGAGCTTCAGCCTGACCACCGATCAACAGCAGATCACCGACGACGCCATCGGCGGCCGGGCTTACTATCTCGCCCGTGCGGAGCTCGAAATTCCGCTGGGCGCGGCGGTTCGCGATCTTGGCCTGCGGCCGTCCGTGTTCGTCGATGTCGGCGCGGTGTTTGGCGTTCGCACGCCGGGACTGATCGATATCGATCCGAACAACCCCTTGGCACAAAATCAGTGCACCACGGCGGCTGGCGTAAACACGCTTCGCTTCGCTTCGTGCAACGCCGATGAAACGCTGACCCGGGGGGCGATCGCGCCGTTCCGCGAGGTGTTCCTCGGCGACTCGCCCAGCCCGCGGCTCTCCGTCGGCTTCGGCGTCAACTGGAACTCGCCGTTCGGGCCATTCCGCATCGACATCGCGCGCGCTCTCCTTTCGGAGCCGGGCGACGACACCAAGCTCTTCACCTTCAACGTAGGAACCGCATTCTGATGAACAGACTTTCCCTTGCCGCGACCGCGGCCGCTCTCGCTTTCGTGCCAATGGCCGCGCAGGCGCAGAACCTCGCCCCGGCGGTCGTCGCCGTCGTCGACGTCGACCGGATCATCCAGACCTGCACCGTCTGCGCCGCCGCCAACACCCAGCTGCAGGCGCAGGTGACCCAGCTGCAGCAGCGCGCGCAGGCGCTCGGCGCCCCGCTCCAGACCGAGGAGCAGGCGCTTCGCACGGCGGTCACCGCGCTGCCGCAGGGCCAGCAGCCCGATGCGGCGCTGCAGACCCGCATCCGCACCTTCCAGACCTCGCAGCAGAATGCGCAGACCGAGCTGCAGCAGGGCCAGGAGCGCATCCAGCGCAATGCCGCCTTCGTCCGCCAGCAGATCGGCCAGCGCATCCAGCCGGCGATCGTGACGGTGATGCAGCAGCGTGGCGCGACCATCGCGGTCGAGCGCGGCGCGACGCTGGCGATCAACCCGAGTGTCGATGTCACCGACGCGGTGCTCGCGATCGTCAACCAGAACACGGCCGCGCTCAACATCAACGCGCCGGCGCCGCAGGCGCAGCCCGGCGCGACGCCGCCGGCGGCTCAGCCGCCCGCGCAGCCGCCGCGGCCGCGTCCTCAGGGTCGTTAATGGCCGAACGAAACCAGCGCCGTCATCGGCCCGCTCGACGTGAGGCGGGTGATGGCGGCGCTGCCGCATCGCTATCCGATGCTGCTCGTCGATCGGGTCGAGGAGCTTGTCGTCGACCGTAAGATCGTCGCCATCAAGGCGGTGACGATCAACGAGGGCTTCTTCGCCGGCCATTTTCCCGGACCGGCCGATCATGCCCGGCGTGCTGATCGTCGAGGCGCTGGCCCAGGCGGCGGGCGTGCTCGGCGGTCGAATCGCTCGGCCTCTCGGGGTCGGGCAAGCTGGTCTATTTCATGGCGATCGACGGCGCGAAATTCCGCGCGCCGGTCGAGCCCGGCGTGCTGCTCCGGCTCGAGGTCGAGTTCGTCCAGAAGCGCAGCGACGCGTCTGCAAATTCGCCGGCAAAGCCTATGTCGGCGAGCAAGCTTGCCGCGCAGGCCGATTTCACGGCGATGATCGCCGATCCGCCGAAGGCCTGATTGCGGGCGTCCATCCGTCCGATCCGCGTGCGATCCCGAACACGTCGCCGAGCTGCGTGTCGCCGAGTCCTTCCGCGACGATCCGGCCCCCGTCCATGACGAGGATGCGATCGGCGTAGCGCTCGGCCGCGTCGAGATCGTGGATCGCGACCAGCGCGGCGCGCGCGCCGCCGGTGACCTCGGCGCGGATCAACTCCATCACCCGGATCTGCCACAGCGGATCGAGATTGGCGGTCGGCTCGTCGAGAAGCAGCAGCCTGGGCCTGGGCGCGAGCGCGCGGGCGATCAGGACGCGGCCGCGCTCGCCGGTCGACAGGCTGTCGATCCGTCGATCGAGCAATGAATCCAGCTCCAGTTCCGGCAGCGCGCCGTCGCCGCCGCCCGAGCGCGATCAGATCGCGCGCCAGCAGCGGCCAGGCGGCCTCGCGCGCCGCGGGCAGGAAGGTCATCAGGCGCGGGCGGCGTGCCGGGCCCTCGCGGCGCGGATCGACGCCGTCCAGGCTCATCGCGCCGCGGGCGCCGCCGATACCGGCCAGCGCGTGGAGCAGGCTGGTCTTGCCGCTGCCGTTCGGGCCGACCAGGCAGACCAGCTCGCCCGCCGCGATCTCCAGCGACACGTCGAACAGCCGATTGGGCAGCGAAAGACGGGAGGCGCTGAGCATCAGTCGCGCACCCGCCAGCGCATATGCGCGACCAGCCAGAGGAAGAAGGGCGCGCCGAGCAAGGCGGTGACGACGCCGATCGGCAAGGTCCGTCCGAGCGGCGCGAGCCGGGTGGCGAGATCGGCGGCGATCAGCAGCAGCGCGCCGATCATCGCCGCCGGCAGGATCGCCCGGCCGGGATGGCCGCGGGTCAGCCGTCGGGCGAAGATCGGCGCGACCAGCCCGATGAAGCCGATCGCGCCGCAGATCGCGACGCAGGCGCCGACGCCCAGAGCGGTCAGGCACACGATCTCGAGCCTGAGCCGCGCGATGTCGTGGCCGAGCGATTGGGCGACGTCCTCGCCCAGAGCGAGGCTGTCGAGCGGCCGCGCCAGCCGCGCGAGCAAGCACGATCACGACGAAGGCGGGCGCGGCGGCGAAGGCGGTCTGGGCGAGGCTGCGGTCGATCAGCGAACCCATCAGCCAGTCATAGGCGTCGTAAAAGGCGAAGGGGGAGGGGGCGAGCGCCAGTGCGAGCGTGGTGAGCGCGCCGGCGAGGGCGCTGATCGCGAGGCCGGCGAGGAGCAAGGTCGCGGTCTCGGCCCGCGGCCCGGCCAGAGCGAGCAGCAGGCCGAGCGCGCGCCAGCGCGCCGGCCACCGAGCCCGCCGACAAAGCAAGCGGCGCCGAGAAGCCGAACAGATAAGCGGTGACGACCGCGCCCAGGGCCGCGCCGCTGGTCGTGCCGGTGAGATCGGGCGAGGCGAGGGGGTTGGCGAACAAGGCCTGCACCGCCGCGCCGGCCGCGCCGAGCATCGCGCCGTAGGTCAGGGCCAGAGCGGCGCGCGGCAGGCGCAGCTCGATCAGGACATCGCGCGCGACGATCCAGATCCTCGCGCCAGAGCGCGGCGAGATCGGCCCATGGCAGCAGCAAGCGAGGCAGCGAAGGCCGCAACGCAAGCAAGTCCCGAGCAAAAGCGCCGACCGCGCGCTCATCGCGCCAGCTCCCGCCGCAGCCGCAGCACCTCGCCGATCAGCAGGGGCCCATGCAGGTCCACAGCCGGCCGTCGGTGGCGATCGTCCGCCCGGCGCGGGCGCGATAGGCGGCCGGATGCGCCAGCCAGCGCTGGCCCGACGAATATTGGCCCTGTCGATAGTCGCTGCGCAGCAGCACGGCGGGCGGGCGGGCGATCAATGTCTCCAGGCTCGACCCGGTCGCCCTGCATCGCGCGCTGGCCGAGGCCCGCCAGCGCCATCCATTGCGCCTCCAGCCCGCCGGCGGTCACCGTCCGCCCGCCGCCGCCGAGCCAGATCGTGTCGCGGCGCGCGCGCGGCGCGCTGGCGCGCAGCGCGGCGAGGCCGCGCAGCACGAATTCGCCGCGTTCCTGCCGGCCGAGCGCGGCGGCAAGGCGGCGGATGCTCGTCGCCGACATCGTCGAGGCTCGCCGCGAAGGGCAGATCGAGCACGTTCGATGCCGAGCCGCTCGGCGATCCGTCCCCGATCGCGCGCGCCGCCGCCCATCGTCACGCACCAGATCGGGCCGCAGCGCCGCGACCGAAAGCAGGCTGCCGTCATTGCGGGCATGGCGCCGCGCCGCCGCCCAGAGCGGCGTTTCGGCCGGCTCCTGGGCGAGATGGGTGACCGAGACGATCTGCTCCGGCGCGGCGAGCAGCAGCAGCAGCTCGTCCGTGCACAGGTTGAGCGAGGCCACCCGCCGCGGCTGCGCCTCGCGCCGGCGCGGCGAGCGCCAGGCTAGCGGCCAAGAGTGACGCGAAGACCCGCATGGACCGATGCTCCCGGCGTCGCATAGCCGAACACGTCCTGATAATCCTCGTCGAACGCATTCTCGACGCGGGCGAACAGCTCGAGCTGCGGCATGATCCGGTAGGCGACTCGCAGCGAGCCGAGCACATAGGCATCGAGCGACACGATCGGCGCCGGGAACAGATCGAAATCCCGGTCGAGCCGCCGCGCCGACATAAGCGAGCGAACCGGCCAGAGTGAACGGCCCGGACTGCCAGCGCGCATAGGCATTGGCGGTATGGCGCGGCCGGCGGATCTCGCGCGCGGCAGCGGCGTTCCGGCCACGCTTTGCTCGCGCGAATCGAGATAGGTGTAGTTGGCGCCGAAGGTAGTGGCGTCATTGGGCCGCCATTCCGCCGAAAGCTCGAACGCCCCGGCGCCGGCTGTCGCCCGCGGCGTTGATCACGGTGCTGGGGAACACGCGAGAAATCCTCGACGATCTCGTCTTCGAGATCGTTGGAGAAGGCGACCGCCTCCACCGCGAAGCCCGAGCCGCGCCAGCGCAGCGCCGCCTTCGAAGCCGCGCGAGCGTTCGGGACGAAGGTTCGGGTTGCCCGCGAACGGGAAGCCGGGAAAGCCGAACAGGTCGACGAAGCTCGGCTGGGCGATGCCCTCGCCATAGCCGGCGAGCAGCGAGAAGCCGGCGCCGACGTTCAGCACCGCGTTGGCGCGCAGCGTGGTCGCGTCCGCGAAGCGATTGAAGTCGTCGTGGCGGAGCGCGACGTCGGTGACCAGCCGCTCGCCCCAATGGGCGCGCCATTCGCCGACGAAAGCGGTGCGGGCGCGGGACAGGTCGCGATTGCCCGGGCCGCCGAACTGAAGGTCGCGGCTGCCGAAATCCTCCTCTTCGCGCTCGATCGCGGCGGTCAGCTCGTGCCGGGTCGCGCCGAACGCGAAGCGGTGCGCGACATGGCCGCCGAAGCGGGTGCGCCGCCCGAAGGTGTCGGTCGTGCGCAGCGTGCCGATCCGGTTGCGGTTCTCGCTGTCGAGATGCTGGATTTCGATGCGCGCGCTCCACGGCGCATCGGCGCCGACGCCATAAGCCGAGCCAGCCGCGCACCGCGACCGTCTCGATGGTCGAGGCGTCCAGCGTATCGGCGCGGGCGAAGGTGTTGGGATCGGTGCCGTCGAAATCGACATCATGGTGGATGTAGCGCCCGGCGCCGCCGATCTCGAATTCGCCGAAGCGCGCGACGCCCGAGGAGGCTGAGGGTGACATTCTCGAAGCCGTCGCGATCGCCCGCGCCGCCGCCGATGATGTCGATGCCGTCGCTGCGCGCCCAGGTGGCGGTCGCCGAAAGGCCGGCACGTCTCGCCGCCCGAGGCGATCTCGGCCGACGCGCGCATGCTGTCCCGGCTGCCATATTCGGCGCCGCCTCGGCGCGGAAGGCGCCGAGCGGATCGGGGCTGCTCATCGCGACGACGCCGCCCAGCGCCTCCGATCCCCACAGCGCCGATTGCGGGCCGCGGATCAGCTCGAGCCGGCCGAGGCCGCCGGCGGTGAGCGCATCGAAGCGGCCGGCATTGGCGGCGGCGATGTCGTTGAAGGCGATGCCGTCGATGAAGACGAGCGTGTGGTTCGATTCGGCGCCGCGGATGCGGACCACCGTCTCCGTGCCCTGCGCGCCGGTCGTGGCGACCGAGACGCCGGGCGCGAGGCGGATGAGATCGGTCGCCAGCGGTCGGGCCGAGCGCGTCGATCAGTCGCCTCGTCGAACACGGTGACCGAAGCCGGCGCGTCGGCGGCCGCGACCGGCGACAGCGACGCGGTGACGACGATCTCCGTCCTCGGCCGGCGGAACGGCCGACGGGCGCGATCTGGAGTGCGGCGAGTATGAACGGGGTATGATCATCTTGATCCTCCTTCAGCGACATCATGATGTCGTCTCGGAGGAACCGCGCCGGCCAGGGGCCGAAGCGGCGCCACGCGCTGACGGCTGGTCCCGGCCGGGCGCGGACGACGGCGAAGGCAGGTCTCCTGGCTCGCGGCTCGAATGCCTCGTCGTCCTTTGCGGAGGGAGAGGCTCGCCGCTTACAGTTGCGGGCACAGCGCCGGTTTCTCACCGGCTTCCCTTTTCACCGCCCTTCGAGGGGCGGCACCTTCACGAGGAGCGGGCTAGTGCGGCTGCCGCGCGCCTTGTCAATCGCGGCCGCCGCCGCTAAGGCGCGCCTTCGTTTTCCCAAGGCTGGTCGGAACCAGCCAAACATCCGGAAAGAAAAGACATGAAGGCCGATACCCACCCCGATTACCACATGATCAAGGTCCAGATGACCGACGGCACCGTGTTCGAGACGCGCTCCACCTGGGGCAAGGAAGGCGACACGCTGCAGCTCGAGATCGATCCGACGGCGCACCCGGCCTGGACCGGCGGCAACCAGAAGCTGCTCGACAGCGGCGGCCAGGTCGCGCGCTTCAACAAGCGCTTCGGCGGCCTCACCCTCGGCAAGAAATAAGTCGCTCCGTGACGGCCGCGCCGGTCCTGGAGACGGCGCGGCTGACGCTGCGCCCTTTCCGTGCGGGCGACGTCGACGCGCAGGCGGCGATGATGGGCGATGCCGTGGTGATGACCCACCTCGGCGGCACGCTGAGCCGCGAGGACACCTGGCGCAAATTGCTCTGCGTGCCCGGTCTATGGCCGATGCTTCGGCTATGGCTATTGGGCGGTTGAGCGGCGCGAGGACGGGCGCTTCATCGGCCAGGTCGGCTTCGCCGACTTCAAGCGCGACATGACGCCATCGATCGAGGGCCTGCCCGAAATGGGCTGGTTGTTCGCCGCCGACATGTTCGGGCACGGCTATGCGAGCGAGGCGGTCGCCGCGGGCCTCGACTGGATCGACCATGCGCTGGCGCCGTCAGAGATCGTCGCCATCATCGATGACGCCAATATTGCATCCATCCGGGTTGCCGAGAAGGCCGGCTTCGTGCGCCGGGAAGAGGCGCGTCTATCGCGGCGAACCGATCCTCATCTTCCGCCGTTAGCGACGGCGACGGGGCCAACGGCTCCACTGCTCCGGCGGTCAGGCAAACCTCGAGCCGGCCGCGCACCAGCGATCCGGTATCGGGGTCGCGCACCATCCGGCAGATCAGCCGTTCGCCTTTTTCGTTGGTCTTTGTGGCTTCAGACTGACCGGTGCCGCCTGCGGCATTGCCGTCAGGCTGAGCGACCGCCGCAACGGCGGTGGCAGCGAATGCCGTCACGGAAACTTTCAGGAAATTCACGCCAAGCCACTCCACCAAGTGTGCGCCCACCAAGGACTCTTACTGAATAAAATGCGACGCTTGTGGCAACCACCTGCGACGAGCGTCGCGGCTCAAAAGGCTGCGATCCCGGTAATCGCCCGTCCGAGGATCAGCGCATGAACGTCGTGCGTGCCCTCATAGGTGTTCACCGTCTCGAGGTTCGCTGCGTGGCGCATCACCGGGAACTCAGCCGAAATGCCGTTGCCGCCATGCATGTCGCGCGCGATCCGCGCGATGGCGAGCGCCTTGCCGCAATTGTTGCGCTTGATCAGGCTGATCGTCTCCGGAATCAGCTCGCCTTCGTCGAGCCGGCGGCCGACCCTGAGCGCGGCCTGCAGGCCGAGGCTGATCTCGGTCACCATGTCGGCCAGTTTCAGCTGGACGAGCTGGGTGGCGGCGAGGGGGCGGCCGAACTGCTTGCGCTCCAGCGTATAGGATCTGGCGGCATGGTAGCAGGCCTCGGCCGCGCCCATCGAGCCCCAAGCGATGCCGTAGCGGGCCCGGTTAAGGCAGCCGAACGGGCCGGCCAGGCCGCTCGTGTTGGGAAGCAAATTCTCTTCCGGCACCTCGACCCCGTCCATCACGATCTCGCCGGTGATCGAGGCGCGCAAGGAGAGCTTGCCGTGGATCTTGGGCGCCGACAGGCCAGTCATGCCCTTTTCGAGAACGAAGCCCTTGATCCGCCCCTCATGCTCGTCCGACTTCGCCCAGACGACGAAGACGTCGGCGATCGGCGAGTTGGTGATCCACATCTTGGCGCCGGACAGGCGGTAACCGCCGTCGATCCTCTGGGCGCGGGTGCGCATCGAGCCGGGATCGGAGCCGGCGTCCGGCTCGGTGAGGCCGAAGCAGCCGACCCATTCCCCGCTGGCGAGCTTCGGGAGATATTTCCGCCGCTGCTCCTCGGTGCCGTAGGCGTTGATCGGGTGCATGACGAGGCTGGACTGGACCGACATGGCCGAGCGGTAGCCGCTGTCCACCCGCTCCACGGCGCGGGCGATCAGGCCGTAGCTCACATAATTGAGGCCGGCGCCGCCATATTCGGGCGCGATGGTCGCGCCGATCAGGCCGAGCGCGCCCAATTCCGTCATGATCTCGCGGTCGAAGCGCTCGTCGAGATAGGCCGACTGGACGCGGGGCAGCAGTTTCGACTGCGCGAAGCCTTCCGCCGTGTCGCGAACCATGCGCTCCTCGTCGGAAAGCTGCGCGTCGAGCGCGAACGGGTCCGCCCAGTCGAAGGGCAGGGGTCTGGGATCGGCCATTTCAAACGTCCTGATTGTCTTGGGAGTTGAGCGCCGCCTAGCGCCTTGCCGATACGAAAGGAAGGCGGCGATTGGCCTCCTCATCGGCGCGGTCGATTGCGGCCGAGTCCTGCTATCTCACGCCATGAACATGCCAGGCGATTGGTTCCCCCGAGCGCCGCCGCAGGACAGACACGCTGGTCAAGCCGAGGCTCGACAGGAGCGGGGCCAGCCACGCCGCCATTTCGGCCTCCGATTTCGCGCTCCGCTCCAGCTCGCGGAGCAGCGAGATTTCCAGGTCGAGATCGTCCGCCAGTTTCTGCCATGTCGTTTGCCGCTCGGCACGCGTCCGAACGATGTTGCGGCGGAAAAAATCGCTGACCAACCCGACCATCGGTTCGTCGGGAAATCGCTGCCTGAGATCCCGCCGCTGCTGCTCGACTCCCACGGCGCTGCCCGAAAGGAAGGCGCTTTTCATCTTTCCCGATGTCAGCTCCCTGAGCGCCCGCCGCCGCGCGCCGCCCTCACGAACAATTTCGCTGAGGCGATGGTGAACGAGAAAGCTGAAGAGCGCACCCGGCTTCGACACGCGTGCCAGCTCCGCGGCCGTCTCGAGGATATTTCCATATTCGATGCCGAACAGGCTGACCGCCGCGTCGAAGCTGGAATTGCCGAATGGCAAGGATTCCATGCTCACCGACATATGGATGTCGATATTCGCGTGACTTGTCGTCGGAACGCGCGCCCAGTCGACGCCGGTGACCTGAAGATCGCTGCGATGACCGAGCAGCTTATGCCCGACGACGCCGGCTCCGCAGCCAAGATCGATGACGCGCGCGCCGCGCGGAAGGCAGCCGGCGAAATGCGCCCAATGCCGGTCCACCGCATCTCGCCCGTCACCGGGAACGTAGCATCGCTCTTGCGGCTTGCCCTCGCGGCAGAGTTCCCGCCAGAACGAGGACCATCTGTCGGGACCGGCCGCGCCGTGCCTGCCGACCTCGACGCGTTCCCTGGGCAAGGTCGTCTCTCGCCCGGCAGCGCTGATCGGAGCCGATCGGCTGACGGAGCGATTGTTTGGAAGGTTGGTAATGGCCATAGCGCGCCTATCGCCGTCCACCTTGCCGACGGCTCTTGCCGGTTTCACCGAGCAATGCGACGGGCAACACATGCATAGTGCCGTTCGGGAACATGCGATGGACGACAAGGACCGATTGCTGCTGAGCCTTTTGAGGCGCGACGCACGCCGGCCGATCGTCGCGCTGGCCCGCGACCTTGGCCTGTCCAGGACGGCCACGCAGGACAGGCTGGCGAGGCTCCAGTCCTCCGGCGCGATTGTCGGCTTCACCATCGTCGACCGCGCCGCGCCGGAAGCAGCTTATCTCACCATTCGTTTGGCGCCCGGTTGTCATTGCCACCAGATCATGCCGCGACTGAAGGAGGTGCCAGCCGTCGAACTCGCCCATTCGGTGACCGGCCCCTTGGACCTGATCGTCCGGGTCGCCGCCGATACGATGGCTGCGATCGAGGCCGCGCGCACGGCGATCGCGGCGATACCTGGCGTTGCCGACGTCTCCACCCATGTCGTGCTGGAGCGGCATTTGGGTTGAGCTCACCTTGCGGCGGGCAGCGGCGTCGAGGCCTGGCCGAACGCATAGCGCCACCCTGCCGGCGTGCGCACATAGGTGTCGGTGAACCACAGGCGAAGCTCGATGGGCTCGCCCCCGGCGCGTACGCCTCGGACATAGAGCCGCGCCGTGACCACGGCCGTGTTTTCGCCATAGAGACGAACCGTCTGCGTGCCCTCGTCTTCGACCTGGTGCCGGTAGACGATACGCCGCGTTCGCGCCCAGCTCAGCAGATCCTCGCGCGTGTGGACCGCACCGTTGCCGAGCACGAGGATCATATCCTCGTGCAGGATCGCCGCCATAGCGCCCGCGTCGTTGCGTTCGACCGCGGCCTGATAGGCCGTGTCGAGCGCCGCGACGGCGCGGATATCGTCCGCCGTATCGCCCTGCGCCGCGCCGGTCAGCAACATCAGCGCCAAAGCAGCGCTTGTTGTCTTGCTTGTCGTCATGCGCGAGGGCCTAGTCCGGCTCCGGCGCGACCTGCTTGGACTTTCTTGCTAAATTCAGGTCAGCAGGCGCGAAGGCGAGACGCCGAAACGCCGGCCGAACGTGCGGCTGAAATGGCTCAGATCGTTGAAGCCGCAGGCGAAGCAGGTTTCGGTCACGCTCCGCCCGTCCTTCAACATCGCCCGCGCTGCCGCCAGTCGTCGCTCGGTGAGATAGCGATGCGGCGGCCGACCGACGAGCTCGGTGAACACCCGGGTGAAATGGAACGCGCTCATGCCGATCGATCGCGCCAGGGCCGAGACAGTGTGATTGCCGTCATACTCGGCGTCGAGCCGCTCGCGCGCGGCCTGAACGCGTTCGGCGTACCAGCCGAATTTTTGCGCGCGGAACAGCGCCGAGGGCGATCTATCGGGCTCCCGGAAGATCTCGCTCGCGACATATTCCACCAACATCGGCGCACGCTGCGAATCCGCGCGCTGCAGCAGCCACCGCAGATAGTGCAACCGGTTGCTCCGGCGCAGAACGCGGCGCTCGGGCCTCGCCCAGGCGCAGGCGGCGTCGAACCTTTCGTCTTCGGCGGCGAGATAGACGAGCGAGATGCACCTGTCGCTGAAGCCGTTGCCATCGAAGCTGGCGCGATAGGTCATGCCCGGATGACTGAGCATCACATCGCCCGCCGCCACCCGCCAGCGGCGCTCGCCGACCTCCAGGTCGAACCGGCCCGTTTCGACGAAACTCGCGCGGAAGGCCTCGGCGCGCGCCTCATAGGGCTGATCCTCATGCTCGACCGGATGGTCGAAACGGTAAAGGCTGATCTCGTCGGAACGCCACAGGGGAACGATGCGCGCCATGCGTTTCTCGCCAACAGCCCGGGTTTCTCGGCCGCCTCTTAGGCGGGTAAACCGCGGCGAGGCAACGGCGCAGCGACGAAGCGCGCGGCGCGAACGGTTCACCGCCGCCAGCAGATGCGGCGGACTGGCGGATGGGGTGGGATTCGAACCCACGGACGGCTTGCACCGTCGCTGGTTTTCAAGACCAGTGCCTTAAACCACTCGGCCACCCATCCGGCGACGGTCTTCTGGCACAGCGGAACCGCGCAGGGGAAGGGGTCGGCCTGACGGCCGCTCGGCCACAGCATTCCCATTGCGGAACGGATGCCTCGGATGCATGCACGGGTCCGGCGCCGTGTTTGGGAAGGGTGGACCAATGGCAACCTCTATCATCGACGGGACGATCGAGGAGGCTACGCTCAAGCGGAGCTTCTATAAGATGCGGGTCTTCAATCCCGTCGTCATCCGCAAGGCGGACGGGACGATTGAGAATCTCGGCAAGCGAATAGTCCATAGCGATTTCGGCGCGAAACTGACCCCGGGTCAGACCGGTCGCTTCTATCTGCATTCGACGATCGGGCACCCGGGGATACACGGCCTTCGCGATGCACAGGGCCAGTCGATCTTCGCCTTCCCCCGAAACAACGAGATTGTGGGCTTTGTGTCGATCGGGCTCGCCGGATTACTCTACCTTCTCCATTATAGGGCGGGCATGCCGCTTTCGAACTGGGCGCCCATCCTACTCGTTTCCGGCATCGGCCTAGCCTTCATCTTCTGGCGCGTGCGGAACGAGGCAGACCGGCAGTTCCGCGAAGACCAGACCGCGGGAGCAGCGACCTAGCCACGACCTGCCAGGAGTCGCGCGCCGTCGCGCCCCCGACTCGTCACGCCGCAAGCGAAACGAAAGCGGCCGGATAGGCGGTTTCGCCGCCCGCGCTGCCGTGTCATAGGCAGCGCGTGATGCGCATTTTCCGTTTTTTGCTGGCCGGCCTGTCGCTGGCTTTCGCCGCTGCCCCCGCTACCGCCCAACACGGGCTGAGTGATGCCGGCTTTCAGTCCTATCTGCCGGTGCTGCGTGTCGAGGCGCTGCGGGCGGGAATACGACCCGACACCATCGACCGGATCTTTCCGAGCCTAACCTTCTCGAGCCGCACCATTCAGCTCGATCGCTCCCAGCCCGGCGGGACGCCCGGCGGACCGCGCTCCAACCCCAATCCGCCTTACGCCCCCTATCGGGCGCGCCACATCACCCAGGCGCTGATCGACCGGGGCCGGGCGCGCTACACCGCCAATTACGCTGCTCTGCAGGCCATCAGCCGCCGCACCGGCGTCCCGCCCGCGATCATGATCGCGATCTGGGGCAAGGAGACCGGCTACGGCACGATCATGGGGAATTTCGATCTGCTCAACAGCCTCGCCAGCCTCGCTTATGAAGGCCGGCGGCGGACGCTGTTCACCGGCGAGTTCATCGCGACGCTGCGGATGCTGGAGCGCGGCTTCTCGCGCTCGACTTTGGTGGGCAGCTGGGCCGGTGCGACCGGCCACCCCCAGTTCCTGCCCTCGGTCTATATCCGCCTCGCCATCGACGGCGACGGCGACGGCCGCGCCGATATCTGGCGCAGCCAGCTCGATGCGCTCGCCTCGATCGGCAATTATCTCCGCAATGCCGGCTGGCAGGCGGGCGTGCCCTGGGGCGTCGCGGCGCAGGTGCCGCTGTCGCTGGACCGGAGCGCGATTGCCAACCGCACGCCCGCGCCGCGCTGCGCGCCCGTCTTCGCCCGCCATAGCCGGATGATGACGATCCGCGAATGGCGCCGGATGGGAGTGATGCCTTTCGGCGCGATTCCGGAGGACGTGATGGCGTCGCTGATCGAGCCGGACGGGCCGGGGCGAACCGCCTATCTCACGACCCAGAATTACCGCGCGATCCTCGACTATAATTGCTCGAACTTCTACGCGCTGACGATCGGTCTGCTCGCCAATGCGATCGGCCGCTGAAGAGATGAACATGATCCGCAAACTTGCTCTCGCCACCGCCGCTGCGACGCTCAGCCTGCCGGCGGCGGCGACTCCGCCGGTCTTCGACACGCCGGCGCCGATCGCCTTCATGGTCGATCTTTCCTCGGGGGCGGTGCTGTTCGCGCGCGACGCGGACCGGCGTATCCCGCCCGCCTCGATGGCGAAGATGATGACCGTCCATGTCGCCTTCGACATGATGGCCCGCGGCGAGCTCGATCCGAACCAGATGTGCGTCGTGCAGCCCGCGACCTGGCAGCGCTGGCATGGGCCGGCGGCGGGATCGACGATGTTCCTCAGCCCCAACGAACAGGTCAGCGTGCGCAACCTGCTGCACGGCATCGTCACCCTCTCCGGCAATGACGCGACGGTCGTGCTGGCCGAATGCATTTCCGGCACCGAAGCCGCCTTCGCCCAGCTGATGAACCGAAAGGCGCGCGAGATGGGGCTGACGAGCTCCAACTGGGGCAATCCGGTCGGCTGGCCGGACAATGGCGTGACCTACACCACGGCGCGTGATCTCGCCCGGCTCGCGGTCGCGACGCTGCGCCGTTTCCCACAGCTCTACCGCGAATATTACGGGATGCGCGAGTTCACCTGGGGCCGGACAATGGGCTCGAACCGAGAGATCACGCAAGGCAATCGCAATCCGCTGCTCGGCCGGGTGCCCGGCGCGGACGGCCTCAAGACCGGCCACACCGCCGAGGCCGGCTTCGGCTTCACCGGTTCGGCCGAGCAGAACGGGCGGCGGCTGGTGATGGTCGTGGCGGGCCTGACGAGCTTCAACCAGCGGGCCGACGAATCGGTGCGCTTCATGCAATGGGGGTTCAGCGCCTGGCAGTCGCGGTCGCTGCTGACGCAGAACGAGCGGATCGGCGAGGCGCAGGTGCAGGGCGGCGACGCCGTCGCCGTCGGCCTGGTCGCGCCGCGCGCGCTGGCCGTCACCTATCCGAGCGGGCTCGGCCAGAACATCCGCGCCCGCATCGTCTACCAAGGTCCACTGCAGGCGCCGATCCAGCAGGGTCAGCATATCGCCGATCTCGTCGTCGAAACCGGCGAGGGGCCGCCGCAGGTGACGCCGCTGGTGGCGGAGAATGAGGTCGGCGAAGCGGGCTTCTTCCGGCGCGCCTGGCGCGGACTGCTCGGTCTCGTCGGGCTGGCGTGATCGGCCGGTTCATCACGCTCGAGGGCGGGGAAGGGGTCGGCAAATCGACCCAAATGGGCGCGCTCGCCGGGGCTCTGAGGGCGAAAGGGCTGGAAGTCGTCACGACGCGCGAGCCCGGCGGTAGCCCCGGCGCGGAAGCGATCCGCACACTTTTGCTCCACGATCACGAATGGCCGGCCGGCGCGGAGGCTTTACTCTTCGCGGCGGCGCGCGGCGATCATGTCGCCAAGACGATCAAGCCGGCGCTGGCGCGCGGCGCGTGGGTAGTGTCCGATCGTTTCCTCGACAGCTCGCTCGCTTATCAGGGTGGCGCCGGCGCGCTGGGCTTCGAGCGCGTGCGGGCGCTGCACGAGATCGGGAGCGACGGTTTCCTGCCCGATCGCACTTTACTGCTTCGCCTTGATGAGGCCGAAGCGGCGCGCCGCGCGGCCTCGCGCGACATGGCTGGCGCGGACCTGATCGGCGGCCGCGACGCCGGTTATCATGCCGGCGTGGCGCGCGCATTCGACGAGTTGGCCGCGGCGGAGCCGGAGCGCTTCCGGGTGATCGACGCCGCGGGCGCGCACGCGGCCGTTACCGCGCGCCTGCTGGCCGCCCTGGCGGACTTGCTGCCGTGACTTCGCTTTTCGGCCACGAAGCGGCGGTGGCGGCGTTTCGCGATGCGCTCGATAGCGGCAAGCTGCCGCACGCCTGGCTGATCGCCGGCGCGCCGGGGATCGGCAAGGCGCTGTTCGCCGAGAAGGCGGCGCTGCTGGTCCTTGCCCAGGCGGCGGGGCCGCCCGTCGGCGCCGGGCTGGATGTGCCGGTCGAGCATCCGATCGCCGCCTTGGTCGAGGCGGGGAGCCATCCCGATCTGATGCGGCTGGAGCGCCTGCCCGCCGACAATGCGGCCGGAATCGCGCGCAGCATCACCGTCGATCAGGTCCGCGGCCTCCATCGCCTGTTCGATACCACCTCGTCGCTGTCGCCCTGGCGGGTGGTGATCATCGATTCGGCGGACGAGCTGGAGGGCCGGGGCGCGCCCAATGCCCTGCTGAAGATGCTCGAGGAGCCGCCGCCGAACAGCCTGTTCCTGCTCGTCAGCCATTATCCCGATCGCTTGTTGCCGACGATCCGCTCGCGCTGCCGGCTGCTGCGCCTGAAACCGCTGCCGGATGACGTCATGACGGCGGCGCTGCGCAACCTGGTTCCCGATGCAAGCGAGGCCGAGATCGCGGCGATGGTCCGCGCGGCCGGGGGTGCGCCGGGCCGGGCTTTGGCGCAGCGCGGGCTGGAGCTCGACGCGCTCGATGCGACGCTCGACCAATTGGTCCGCGAGGGTGATCCAACCAATGCGCGCCGCTCGGCGCTCGCTTCGGCGCTGGCGCTCAAGGCGGCGCAGCCGCGCTACGAGGCGTTCCTCGCCCGCGCCCCGGCGCGGATCGCGGCCGAGGCGCGGGAGCGGCGAGGGGCGGAGCTGGCCGAGGCGATCGCGCTCTGGGAGCGGGCGGTGGCGCTCTCCGGCGCGGCGCAGCGGCTGTCGCTTGATGTGCCGAGCACGGTGTTCGAGCTTGCAGGGATGCTCGCCTCGCTGGCGCCGCAGCAGACCGGCGCCCGCGCCGCTTGAGCGCGTCCGCCTTCCTCGCTACCCGCACCTGATGGGCGAGCCCTTCTACATCACGACCGCGATCAGCTACCCGAACGGGCGGCCGCACATCGGTCACGCCTATGAGGCGATCGCGACCGATGCGATCGCGCGCTTCCAGCGCCTGCGCGGCCGCGACGTCTTCTTCCTTACGGGCACCGACGAGCACGGCCTGAAAATGGCCCAGGCGGCGCGCGAGAAGGGCATTCCGCCGGCCCAGTTCGCCGAGGAAATGTCCTCTACTTTCGAGGAGATGGACCAGAAACTTGATATTTCTTTCGATCGCTTCATCCGCACTACCGAGCCTGCCCATCACAAGGCCAGTCAGGCCATCTGGCAGGCGATGGCAGACCGCGGCGACATCTATCTCGGCCGCTACGAGGGTTGGTATTCGGTCCGCGACGAGGCTTATTATGGCGAGGAGGAGCTGGTCACCGCCGACAGCGGCGAGAAGCTCTCGCCTCAAGGCACGCTCGTCGAATGGACGGTAGAGGAGAGCTGGTTCTTCCGCCTTTCCGCCTATCAGCAGCCGCTGCTCGACCATTATGCGGCGAACCCGGACTTCATCCGCCCCGACGCGCGCCGCAACGAGGTGCTGCGCTTCGTCGAAGGCGGCCTGACTGATCTCTCGATCTCCCGGGCCAGCTTCGACTGGGGGGTGAAGGTGCCGGGCGACGAGCGCCACGTGATGTACGTCTGGCTCGACGCGCTGACCAATTACATCACCGGCGTCGGTTATCCGGACGGCGGCGGAAATTGGGAGAAATACTGGCCGGCCGACCTGCACATCATTGGAAAGGACGTGGTCCGCTTCCACGCCGTCTACTGGCCGGCCTTCCTGATGTCCGCGGGAGTCGCCTTGCCGAAGCAAGTGTTCGGCCATGGCTTCCTGCTCTCGCGCGGGGAAAAGATGTCGAAATCGGTCGGCAATGTCGTCGACCCGGTCGCGCTCGCCGACGCCTTCGGGGTCGATCCGCTACGCTACTTCCTGCTCCGCGAGGTGACCTTCGGCCAGGACGGCAGCTACAGCGCCGAGGCGATCGTCACCAAGGTCAACGCCGATCTGTCGAACAGCTTCGGCAATCTCGTGCAACGGACTTTGTCTTTTATCGCAAGGAATTGTGATGAGAAGCTGCCGTTGCCCGGCAATCCTGACCCGGCCGATGCCGAGCTGCTGAAGACGGTCGCCGCCGCCGTGGGCGAGGAACTGCCGACCCATTTCGAGGCGCTGGCGCTCTCGCAGGGGATCGAGGCCTGGCTGCGCGCCGTGTTCGCCTGCAACCAATATATCGACGCGCAGGCGCCCTGGACGCTGAAGAAGACCGATCCGGAGCGGATGACCGCGGTGCTGGCGACGCTCGTTCGCGCGATCGTCGATCTCGCGATCGCGATCCAGCCGGTGATTCCCGGATCGGTCGCCAAGCTGCTCAATACGCTCGGTGTGCCGGAGGGAGAGCGGGACTATGCGGCGCTCGGCGATGACGGCCGTTACGCGCGGCTGGCGGCGTCGGCCCACCGATTGGAGGCACCCACGCCGATCTTCCCCCGCCTGGAGATGCCGGCCGAGGGATGAGGAGCCTGTTCCCAGCGTTGCTGCTCCTCGCCTCCTGCAATCCGGGCGTTTCGCCGTCGCGGAACGAGACCAATGAGACGGCGCCGTCGCGCAACCAGTCCAGCCCCGCGCCGGCTGCTCCCATCAACACAGCTCAGACCGCGCCCGCCAATGACGTTCAGTCCACGTCAGACGCTGAACCCAAGGCGTTTCCCGGTGTCGCCGAGATGAGCCCCTATCGCCGCCGCGAATATGAGCGCGGCTATCGCGACTGCATGGGCGGCAATTTCGACCCTGAGCGACAGGGCGAATCCTACCGGATCGGCTGCATGGCCGCTGAGGATGCGCGCCAACGGCGTTGACTGGGCGGGTGACGCACGCAGGATGAACCATTACATGCGCCGGGATGTTCATCGATAGCCATTGCCACCTGAACTACAAAGGGATCGTCGAGGACCAGCAAGGCGTGCTCGCGCGTGCCCGGGCGGCAGGCGTCTCCGCCTTCCTCAACATCTCGACCCGCGTCAGCGAGTGGGACGAGGTCATTGGCCTCGCCGAGACGGAAAGTGACGTCATGGCGTCGGTCGGCATCCACCCGCACGAGGCGGATCTTCATCCTGATGTCGAGACGGAGACTTTGGTCGAGCGGGCCGCGCACCCGCGCGTCATCGGCATCGGCGAGACGGGGCTCGATTATTACTACGACCGCTCGGATCGTGAGCGGCAGCGGCAGAGCTTTCGGTCGCACATCGCCGCCGCCCGCGAAACCCAGCTGCCGCTCATCGTCCACACCCGCGACGCGGAGGAGGATACCTACGAGATCCTCGCCGGCGACATGGGGAAGGGGGACTATCCGGCGCTGATCCATTGCTTCACGGCGAGCCAGGATTTCGCCGACAAGGTGCTCGAACTGGGACTATATGTGTCGATCTCGGGCATCGTGACCTTCAAGAACGCCAAGGCGCTGCAGGAGGTGGCGAAAACGATCCCGGCGGATCGGCTGCTGATCGAGACTGATTCACCATTCCTCGCGCCGGTGCCGCATCGGGGACGGCCGTGCGAGCCAGCCTTCGTCGCCGATACGGCGCGCTTCCTCGCCGACCTGCGCGGCGAGAGCGTCGAGGCGCTCGCCGCGTCGACCAGCGTCAATTTCCGCCGCCTGTTCGCAAAGGCGGCGGCGTGAAGGTCCGCATCCTGGGCTGCGGCACGTCGGCGGGCGTGCCGCGGGTGGGGGACGATTGGGGCGATTGCGACCGGAACGAGCCGAAGAACCGGCGCCGGCGGGCCTCGATCATGGTCAGTCATGGCGATGCACGCATCCTGGTCGACACCAGCCCGGATCTGCGCGAGCAATTGCTCGATGCGCGGGTCAAGGACATTGAGGCGGTGATCTGGACCCATGACCATGCCGATCATTGCCACGGCATCGACGACCTGAGGCAACTCTATCATGCGCGCCGCCGGCCGGTGACCGGCTATGCCCGGGCCGACATGCTGGCCTCGCTGAAGCGCCGCTTCGACTACGCCTTTGACGGACAATATGGTTATCCTTCGGTGGTTTCCGGCAATATTCTCCCTGATCATATCAATCTCGCCGGGATCTCGATGCGCGCCGTCGATCAGCCGCACGGCCCGATCACGAGCGCCGGCTTGCGTTTCGACGCCGGCGGCCGGTCGATCGGCTATTCGACCGACTTCAATCATCTGACCGACGAGATGGCGCTGCTCTTCACCGGCCTCGACGTCTGGGTCGTGGACGCGCTCCGCCGCAAGCCGCATCCGACCCACAGCCATCTCGGCGACACGCTGAAGTGGATCCGCGAGCTCAGGCCGGGAAGGGCGGTGCTCACCCACATGGACAGCTCGATGGACTATGCGACGCTCGCGGCGGAGCTTCCGGCCGGGGTCGAGCCCGGCTATGACGGAATGGAGATCGAAGCGTGAACGGCGAGAACCAAGCGCTCAATCTCGTTTATCTGGTCGGCGTCCTGATTCTGGTCGGCTCGAGCCTCTTCGTACGCCGGTTGCCGCTCGGCCAGACGCTGAAGATGATGTTCGCCTGGGGATTGATCTTCGCTGCGATGTTCGCGGTCTTCGCGCTCAGGAACGATTTTCTGGCGCTCGGCCGGCGGATCATGGGTGAGGTCACCGGCAGCGCCGGCCAGCAGAGCCAAGGCGGCGAGCTGCGCATCCGCCGCTCCGCCGACGGCCATTTCTGGGCCGATGCCGAGGTCAACGGCCGGCCCGTGCGCTTCATGATCGACAGCGGCGCCACGACGACGACGCTTTCGGCCGCGGCGGCGCGTGGCGCCGGCATTGAGCCGAGCGACAATTTCGGAGTGATGGTCGATACGGCGAACGGCACCGTCGTGATGCAGCGCGGCCGCATCGCGCGTTTCGGGCTTGGGCCGATCGCGCGCGAGGATCTCGCCGTGCACATCGCGCCGAACGACATGGTCAACGTGATCGGCATGAACCTGTTGTCGAGTTTGCGCGGCTGGGGAGTCGAAGGGGACATTTTGGTGCTGCGGCCATGAGTGCGATGGCCACGAGCCAAGCGCGCCCTCTCGGCCGTCTCAATATTTTACATAATGTATATTATCGGACTTAGCGATGCACGAGGAAGAGGGCTCCCCCACCATGGAATTGCCGGGAAGATCGTCCATCGAACGGCTGTTGGCGATCATGGCACGGCTGCGCGATCCGGTGACCGGCTGCGAATGGGACAGCGTCCAGACCTTCGCGACGATCGCCCCTTACACGATCGAGGAAGCCTATGAGGTCGCCGACGCCTGCGCGCGGCATGACATGGCGGATCTGAAGGACGAACTCGGCGATCTTCTGCTCCAGGTCGTCTTCCACGCGCGCATGGCCGAGGAAGCCGGCGGGTTCGATTTCGACGGCGTCGTGACTGCGATCGCGGACAAGATGGAGCGCCGCCACCCGCATCTGTTCGGCGCCGCGGCCGAAGGCGGCCATCACCTCTGGGAGCAAATCAAGGCCGAGGAGAGGGGCGCGAAGGGGCATGAGAGCGCGCTCGACGGCATCGCCCTCGCCCTCCCCGCCCTGATGCGCGCCGAGAAGCTCCAGAAGCGCGCGGCGCGCACCGGCTTCGACTGGCCCGATCCCAGCGGCGCCCGCGCCAAGATCGACGAGGAGCTGGCCGAGGTCGAAGCGGCCGCGCCGGACGAGCGCGAGGAGGAAATCGGCGATCTGCTGTTCGCGACGGTCAATTGGGCCCGCAAGCTGGGCATCGATCCGGAAACGGCGCTGCGGGCGGCGAACGCGAAGTTCGAACGGCGGTTTCGGGCGATGGAGGGAACTGGCCGGCGATGCTTTCGTGTCGCTCTCCCTGGACGAGCAGGAAGCGCTCTGGCAGACCGTAAAGATGGCTAATTCAACTGTTTAGCGCGATCTGTTGTTAAACCGCTCAAAATCCTTGGACGCCATCCGCACCTCATAGACCGCGCTCTCCCCTTCCATCTCCTGCTCCAGAACCTCGCCGTGCTGATGGAGCCAGGCAGCGCCCGCGCCGTCGCTGGCCTTGAGCGTGACGGTGTAAACGCGGTGTCCCTTGGTGAGCCTTTCGGCGGCGGCGGCAGAAAGCGCGTCCACCCCTTCCCCGCTCAGTGCTGACAGCGCGACGACATCCTCGCGGCGGGCGGCTTCGGCGAGGATGGCGTCATGCCGCTCGCCGTCGAGCAGGTCGAGCTTGTTCCACGCCTCGAGCCGCGGCGTCGTTTCCGCCACGCCGATCTCGGTCAGCACCGCCTCGACGTCCGCGCGCTGCGCGTCCGTGTCGGGATGGGCGATGTCGCGGACGTGGATCAGCAGATCGGCGGAGACGACCTCCTCCAGTGTCGCCTTGAAGGCGGCGACGAGCTGGGTCGGGAGATCGGAGACGAAGCCGACAGTGTCGGAGAGGATTGCCTTGTCGATGCCGGGCAGGCCGATCTGCCTCAGCGTCGGATCGAGCGTTGCGAAGAGCATGTCCTCGGCCGTCACCTCGGCGCCGGTCAGCCGGTTGAACAAGGTCGATTTGCCGGCATTCGTGTAGCCGACCAAAGCGATCACCGGCCAGGGCGCGCGCTGGCGGCGGCCGCGGTGGAGGCCGCGGGTGCGGGTGACCTGCTCCAGCTCGCGCTTCAATCGCGCCATCCGGTCGCGGATCAGCCGCCGGTCGGCCTCGATCTGGGTTTCGCCCGGCCCGCCGAGAAAGCCGAAGCCGCCTCGCTGCCGCTCCAGGTGGGTCCAGGAGCGGACCAGCCGCCCGGCTTGATAATCGAGATGGGCGAGCTCGACCTGCAGCCGTCCTTCCGCGGTCGCCGCCCGCTCGCCGAAAATCTCCAGGATCAAACCGGTGCGGTCGATCACCTTGGCCTTGGTCTCGTCCTCCAGATTCTTCTGCTGCACCGGCGTAATCGCGGCGTCGACGATCAGCAGCTCCGCCTCGGCGGCGCGCACCACGTCGGCGATCCGCTCGACCTGCCCCTTGCCGAACAAGGTCGCCGGCCGCGGCTGGCGGATGCGGAAATGGAGCCGGTCCTCGATATTGACGCCGATCGCCCCGGCGAGCCCGGCCGCCTCCTCCAGGCGCGCGTCGGGGTCGCGCCCCTCGCCTCGTCCGAGGTCCGGCAGAGCGATGACGGCGCGGGCGCCGCGGGCGAACTCGTCGGCGCTGTCGCGATTGAAGACGCTCAGGCGCCCTCCTCTTCCGCCCCGCCGCCCAGGTCGATCGGCAGCTCCGGCTGCACTGTGGAGATCGCGTGCTTGTAGACGAGCTGGCAGAGGCCATCCCGCTCGAGCAGCAGGCAGAACAGGTCGAAGGCGGCGATATCGCCCTGCAGCATCACGCCATTGACGAGGAACATCGTCACCGGTCCGCCCGACTGGCGCGCCGCGGCGAGGAAGATTTCCTGGAGCTGCGCCGTCTTCGCGGCTTGGGCATTGGCGGCGAACGCCTCGCGGATAGCGCTCAGGTCCGCCGGCTGGGTCGGCATGATCGTCGAGATCGCATGCTTGTAGACCAGCTGCGCCTGGCCGTCGCGACGCAGGAGAACCGAGAAATTATCGAACCAGGTGATGATGCCCTGGAGCTTGACGCCCTTGACCAGGAACATGGTGACCGGAATCTTGGCCCGGCGCAGATTGTTCAGGAACATGTCCTGAAGGTTGTTGGCGACTTTCTCGGCCATTGTTTCTGTTCTCCCGGGCCTGTGCGCGGGAGATTAGCACCGCGCCGGGGCGCGCGCCATAACCCTGGTCATTCGCCGTCGTTGCCGCGCGTGTCACCGAGGCCGAGCGCCTTGAGCTTCCGGTGCAGCGCCGAACGCTCCATGCCGATGAAGCTCGCGGTGCGCGAGATGTTGCCGGAGAAGCGGCGGATCTGGACCTTGAGATATTCGCGCTCGAACGTCTCGCGCGCTTCCCTCAGCGGCGTCCCCATGATCGCCTTCACCGCCTCGCTCGGGTTCAACTGCGCCTGCTCGTTGAGGATCTCGGGCGGCAGCATGTCGAGCTCGATGCAGCCGATCCGTTCGCCGGGCGCGAGGATGATCGTGCGCTCGATCACGTTGCGCAGCTGGCGGACGTTGCCCGGCCATTCATAGGCCTGGAGCGCCGCCATGGCGTCGTCGGAAATGTCGGGCGCGTCGACCCTCTGATCCGCCGCATAGCGCGCCGCGAAGTGACGGACGAGCGCCGGCACATCCTCGCGCCGGTCGGAGAGCGCAGGCAGGTGCACGGGGACGACGTTAAGCCGGTAATAGAGATCCTCCCGGAACCGACCGGCGGCGATCTCCTCGGCGAGATGGCGTGAGGTCGAGGAGACGACGCGCATATCGACCTTGACGATGCGCTGGCCGCCGACCCGGGTGAAGCTCTGGTCGGTCAGCACGCGCAGGATCTTGCCCTGCGTCGAAAGCGGCATATCGGCGATCTCGTCGAGGAACAGGGTGCCGCCATGGGCCTGCTCGAGCAGGCCCGGCCGGGCGAGCTCGCCGCCCTCCTCCACCCCGAACAATTCCTCCTCGACCCGCTCCGGAGTCATCCGCGCCGCGGTGACGACGATGAAGGGCGACTTGGCGCGCGGGCTCCAGTTGTGGAGGAGGCGCGCCGCGACTTCCTTGCCGACGCCCGCGGGTCCGGAGATCAGCACCCGGCTGCCGGTCCCCGCGACCCGCTTCAGCGTTGCGCGGACGTTGTTGATCGCCGCGCTCGTCCCGGTCAGCTCCATCTCGATGGCCGACCTGGGCCTTCAGCGCCTCGTTCTCGCGCCGCAGCCGCTCGGTCTCGGTCGCGCGCGCGACGAGGTGGACGAGATGGCTCGCCTCGAACGGCTTCTCGATGAAATCGACCGCGCCCTGGCGGATGGCCGACGACCGCGGTGTCGAGATTGCCGTGGCCGGAGATCATCAGCACCGGCAAGGTCGGGTCGCGCTTCTTGATCTCCTCGAGCAACTGGAGACCGTCGAGCTTCGAGCCCTGCAGCCAGACGTCGAGCAAGGCGAGCGAGGGGCGGCGATCGGCGAGCGCCTGCAGCGCCTCGCTGCTGTTCGCCGCGGTGCGGGTCGAGAAGCCCTCGTCCTCCAGCACGCCGGAAACCAGGTCCCTGATGTCCTGCTCGTCGTCGACGATGAGAATGTCCAAAGCCATAAGCCTAACCGTTCGCTTCCTGGTTGTGCGGAGCGCCCTCTGCCGCCAGCCGGCGCAGCGCCTCGACATCGAATGAGAAACGGACCAGCGAGCCGCCGCCTGGGGCGTCCTCGAACTCGATCTGGCCGAAATGCTCCTCGACGATCTTCTTGACGATCGCGAGGCCGAGGCCGGTGCCCTTGGCCCGCGTCGTCATATAGGGTTCGGTGAGCCGGCCGCGCTCGGCCGGCAGGCCGACGCCGCTGTCCGTCGACCTCGATCCGCAATTTTCCAGCATCCTCGACAATGCGGACAGCGATCCGGTCGCCCTCCGCTCCCCCGCCCTCGTCGCGTTTCTGCTGGATCGCTTCGACGCCGTTCTTGATCGACGTTGGTCACCGCCTGGCCGAGCAGCCGGCGGTCGCAGACCAGCCGCGGCGACGGATCGGGCGCGTCGAAGCTGAAGGCGATGTCGGGATGCGCGACCTCGTGCAGGAAGACCGCGTGGCGGACGATCGTCGTTCACCGGCTCCTCGTTGAAGGTCGGCTTCGGCATCCGCGCGAAGGAGGAGAATTCGTCGACGATGCGCCGCAGATCGCCGACCTGGCGGACGATCGTCCCGGTCAGCCGCTCGAAGGTCGCGCGGATCGGAGCCGATCTCGCCGGCATAGCGGCGCTGCAGCCGCTCGGCGGCGAGCTGGATCGGCGTCAGCGGGTTCTTGATCTCATGCGCGATCCGGCGCGCGACGTCCGACCAGGCGGCGCGGCGCTGGTCGAGCAACTGCTCGGTAATGTCGTCGAAGGTGAGCACATGCCCGCCTTCGACCTGCACCGTCTTCACCGCCAGGGTGCGCGGTTCGCTCGCCGGTCGCGAGCTGGACGACGTCTTCGCGCTCGTCGGCGGCAAGGTGGCTGTCGAGCTCGGGCGCGAGATCGGCCAGCTTCTGGCCGACCGCGCTCGCCGCCGGTGCTTGCAGCAGCGTCTCGGCCGAGCGGTTGATCAGCCGGACGACGCGCTGCTCGTCGACCGAGATCACCCCGGCCGTGACCCCGGAAAGTACCGCCTCGATGAAGGCGCGGCGGCTCTCCAGCTGATCGTTGGCGGCGACCAGATCGCCGGTCTGCTCCTCCAGCCGCCGGGTCATCCGGTTGAACGCATTGCCGAGCGTGCCGACCTCGTCGCGTTCCTCCGATACCGGCACCCGCACCGTCAGGTCGCCCGCCGTCACCTTGCGTGCCGCGTCGACCAGCCGGCCGACCGGCTGGACGAGCCGGTCGGCGAGATTGAGCGCGATCCAGATCGAAATGCCGACGATCAGCAGCGAAATGGCGAACAGAGCCGCGTTGAAGCGCAATTGCAGGTCGCGGGACTGGCTGGCCAGCGTCTGGTAGTCGGAAAGGACCGCCGCGCCCCGGCTCAGTTGGCTGGCGAGCTGCGGATCGAACACACGCGCGGTGTAGATGTAGGTGTTCGGGCCGTAAGGCAGCACGGTGATCGCCGCGAAACGATCCGCGCTGACGATGATGCTCGGCTGCTCGGGACGGACCTGTGCCACCATTTGCGGCGTCACCACGGTTTCCAGCGGCCGGTCGTAGGGATTGACCAGCGCAAGCGACTGGATCGCGCCGCCCTGCCCGACCCGGAAGATGATCGCCTCGGAGAGGTTGCGTTCGTAGAGCTGACGCGCGAATCCCGCGGCGAATGTCTGACTGTCGATCGGCACCTGCTGGAGATAGGCGCCGAGATCGCCGCTCATCGCCACCGCTTCGAGCCCGACCCGTTCGCGTTCGCGGTTGTAATTTTCCTGCGCCAGGCTGGCCGCATTCTCCAGCATGCTGCGCGCGCGGTCGGAGAAGCAGAATTCCATCCCGTATTGGAAAAGCAACGAGGCGAAGATGACGACCAGCAGCGTCGGCACGCTGGCGATCACCGAGAAGATCGCGACCAGCCGCACCGGCAGGCGGCTCTTCAGCCCCAATGCGGTCTGCGAAGCGCGCCGCCTCGCCAGTCGACGGGCGAGCAGCACCATCAGTGCCATCGCCGGCACCAGGTTCGCGACGAGCAAAGTCGCCGCCAGCGCGGGCGTCGGCAGCGTCGGCCGGGCGAACAGGAAAATGCTCAGGCCGACAACCGCGACGAGCAGCGCCGCGGTGCCCATCTCCAGGAGCGGCACGAAGCCGGTGCGGCGGGTCAGCACCTTGAGGCGGCGCTTCCAGCGCGGCGGCCGCGTCTCGGCGATAATCGCACTGGCAGCATTCACACTGCGGCTCTAGCACAACAATGTGGCGCAAAGAACACAGTGATTGTGCTCGCTTTGCCGCAGTTGCGGCAGCACCGGCCGCTCAGGCGGCGGCGCGGCTCAGCCAGGGGGCGTAAAAATCGTCGAGCATCGCCTTTGCCGCGCGCGCGTCCGGTTCCTTGTTGAAGGCAGTTGCGGAACTCGGCCGAGCCGGGCAGCCCCTTGGTGTACCAGCCGATATGCTTGCGCGCGCAATTGACGCCGATCACCGGGCCGTAGAGCGCCAGCATCGCCTCATATTGCTCGATGATCACCGCATATTGCTCGTCGAGCGATGGATCGGGCAGCCGCTCGCCGGTGCGCAGCCAATGCGCGACCTGCCGCAGCAGCCAGGGCCGGCCATAAGCGCCGCGGCCGATCATTACGCCGTCGGCGCCGGACTGATCGAGCGCCGTATCGGCGTCCTCGATCGAGCAGATGTCGCCATTGGCGATGACCGGGATCGACACCGCGTCCTTGACCCGGCGGATGAACGCCCAGTCCGCCTCGCCCTTGTAGAGCTGGCAGCGGGTGCGGCCGTGGACGGTGATCATCCGGATGCCGAGATCCTCGGCGATGCGGGCCAGCTCCGGCGCGTTGAGGCTGGCATGATCCCAGCCCATCCGCATCTTCAGCGTCACCGGCACGCTAACCGCCTTCACCGTCGCATCGACGATCGCGGCGGCGAGCTTGAGATCGCGCATCAGCGCCGATCCCGCCTCGCCATTGACCACCTTCTTCACCGGGCAGCCCATGTTGATGTCGATGATCGCGGCGCCGCGATCCTCGTTGAGCTTCGCCGCCTCCGCCATCTCGATCGGGCGAGCAGCCGGCGAGCTGCATCGACACCGGCTCCTCGCTCGGATCCCAGACCATCTTCTGCAAGCGACTGGCGGGTCTCGCGGATCGCCGCCTGGCTGGCGATCATCTCGGAAACCGTCAGCCCGGCGCCGTAGCGCTTGACGATCCGCCGGAACGGCATGTCGGTGACGCCGGTCATCGGCGCCAGGATCACTGGCGTCTCGATCCGGACGGGACCGATCTGGATAGGCGCGAGACGGCTCATGGGCCGCGCGAGATAAGGCGAAAGGCGCTGGCGGGCAAGGTTGCGACCAGCTAGGCGCGCCGGCGTGAGCGAGAGCGGACAGACAGTGGCACTGGTCGTGGCGGCCGGCAGTGGCGGCCGGATGGGCGGCCAGCCCAAGCAATATCGCCCCCTCGCCGGCCGAGCCGTGCTGGCGCATGCGGTCGACGGGCTGCGTCATCCGCGGATCGATCGCATCCAGGTCGTGATCGGAGAGAGTCAGGAGGCGGACTATGCGGTTGCCTTAGGTGGCCGCCCCCTCCCCGCGCCCGTGATCGGCGGCGCGACGCGACAGGAATCGGTGCGGCGCGGGCTCGATGCGGTCGGGGACAATGTCGCGCGCGTCCTGATCCACGACGCCGCCCGCCCCTTCCTGCCCGCAACCGTGATCGATCGCCTCATCGACGCGCTCGACGACGCGCCCGGCGCTGTCCCGGTGCTGCCAGTCGTGGACACATTGGCGCGGACGGAAGGCACGTTGGGCGAAACCGTGCCGCGCGCCGGCCTTGTGCGGGTCCAGACGCCGCAGGCCTTCCACTTCGCCGCCATTCGCGACGCCCATGCCGCCTGGTCGGGTGACGAAGCCACCGACGACGCCCAGATTGCTCGAGCAGCCGGGCTGGAGGTGGCGACGGTGGCCGGCGATCCGGCGCTCGAGAAGCTGACTTACGAGGCCGATTTCGCCCGCGCCGAGGCGCTGCTAGCGGCGCGCGCCCTGCCCTGCACCGGCATGGGCTTCGACGTGCATGCGTTCGGGCCGGGGCAGTCGGTCTGGATCGGCGGGGTCGAAATCCCCCACGATCGCGGCCTGATCGGCCATAGCGACGCCGATGTCGCGCTGCATGCGCTCACCGATGCGCTGCTCGGCGCGATCGGCGCCGGCGATATCGGCGATCATTTCCGCCCAAGCGACCCGCAATGGCGCGGCGCTCCGTCGGCGCTGTTTCTGGAGCATGCCCGCGATCTGGTGACCAGGGCCGGCGGCCGGATCGCCCATTGCGATATCACGATCATCTGCGAAGCGCCCAGGATCGGCCCGCATCGGGACGCCATGCGTCAGCGGGTCGCAGGTCTGTTGCGGCTGTCACCGGCGAGGGTTAGCATCAAGGCCACCACCACCGAGCGGCTGGGCTTTACCGGCCGCGGCGAGGGCGTTGCGGCTCAGGCCGTCGCCACCATATTGTTGCCGGAGTAAGAATGAGCGAATTTGTCCTTCCCGCCGAGCTGGTCGACCTCGCCCGCCGGGTGATCGAGGCGAACCGCGCCGCCGGCCGGCGGATCGCGGTGGCGGAAAGTTGCACCGGCGGCCTGGTCGCCGCCGCTTTGACCGAGATTGGCGGCTCCTCGGACGTGTTCGAGGCCGGCTTCGTCACTTATTCCAACGAAGCGAAGATGGCGGTGCTCGGCGTCGCCTCCGATGTGATCGAGACGTTCGGTTCGGTCTCGATCGCCTGCGCCTGGGCGATGGCGCAGGGCGCGATCGAGCGAACCGGCGCGGATGTGGCGGTCGCGATCACCGGCATTGCCGGACCCGGCGGCGGCTCGGAGAACAAGCCGGTCGGCATGGTCGTCTTCGCCCGCGCCGAACGCGGCTCCGACCAGGACGACAAGACCGCCGACTGCCGTCAGTTCGGCGATCTCGGCCGGGCCGGCGTCAGGATTCAGGCGGCGCTTTGCGCGCTGGAGCTCCTGCTGCCTGAGGCGTCGTAGAGTTCCGCCGCGCGCGCTTCGAACGCGCCGATCATCCGCCGCAGCGCGCTATCGAACATCTTCCCGGCCAGCGCCTCGAAAATCCGGTTCCTGAATGCGAAATCGACGCAGAAATCGACCGCCGTCCCCTCTGGCGCGGGCGCGAAGGTCCAGCGATTGTGGAGATATTTGAGCGGCCCATCGACATAGTCGATCTCGATCTCGCACGGCCGCTCCTTGCGGACCCGCGACGTGAACGTCTCCTTGAGCGCGCTGAAGCCGACGACGAGATCGGCGACCATTTCCGTATCGCTGTCCGAGCGCACGCGGGTGGCCGCGACCCAGGGCAGGAATTCCTGATAGCGGCCAACGTCGGCGACCAGATCGAAGAGCTGTTCCGGCGTGTAGGGGAGCAGCCGGGTCTCGCGGTGGCGGGGCATCGGCCTTAAGTGGACGCCGCCAGCTTCGCCTCGCGGGCGGCGCGCATCTTCTCGAAATCGTCGCCGGCATGATAGCTGGAGCGGGTCAGCGGGCTGGCCGCGACGAGCAGGAAGCCCTTGGCGCGGGCGATCGCGGCATAGGCCTGGAACGCCTTGGGCGTGACGAACTCCTCGACCGTCGCGTGGCGCGGCGTCGGCTGCAGATATTGGCCCATGGTGAGGAAATCCACGTCGGCCGAGCGCATGTCGTCCATCACCTGATGAACCTCCAGCCGCTGCTCGCCGAGGCCGACCATCACGCCGGACTTGGTGAAGATCGAGGGATCGTGCCGTTTGACGCTCTCCAGCAGCCGCAGCGAGGCGTAATAACGCGCGCCGGGCCGGATCGTCGGATAGAGCCGCGGCACCGTCTCCAGATTGTGGTTATAGACGTCAGGACGCGCGGTAACGATCGCTTCCACAGCGGCTTGCGACTTGTTTCTGAAATCCGGTGTGAGGATTTCGATCGTCGTTTTCGGCGTGTTCCTGCGCAGCGCCTCGATCACCTTAACGAACTGGCTCGCGCCGCCGTCCGGCAGGTCGTCGCGATCGACCGAGGTGACGACGATATGCTCGAGACCCAGCTCGGCCGCGGCGACCGCGACATGCTCGGGTTCCAGCGGATCGACCGCGCGCGGCATGCCGGTCTTCACATTGCAGAAGGCGCAGGCCCGGGTGCAGGTGTCGCCCAGGATCATCACCGTCGCGTGCTTCTTGGTCCAGCATTCGCCGATGTTCGGGCAGGCCGCCTCCTCGCACACCGTAGTGAGGTTCAGCCGGCGCATCAGCGCCTTTGTCTCGGCGAAGCCGACGCTGGTCGGCGCCTTGACCCGGATCCAGTCCGGCTTGCGCTGCCTTGGACGCAGGGCGGGATGCGGCTTCGCTCATCGCCGCCAGATAGCGACGGGTGCGCCGACTTGCCACCCCCTGCCCGTCCCCCTAATCGCTGGCGCCATGGCGCAGTTCAGCGATCTGATCGAAGGCTATCGCCGCTTCCGGGTCGATCACTGGGCGGAGGAGCGCGAGCGCTGGGAGGGGCTGGCGGTCGGCCAGCGCCCGCGGGTGATGGTGATCGCCTGCTCCGACAGCCGGGTCGACCCGGCCCAGATCTTCGACGCGCGGCCGGGCGAGATGTTCGTCGTCCGCAATGTCGCCAACCTCGTCCCGCCCTTCGAGCCGGACAACAATTATCACGGCGTCTCGGCGGCGCTGGAGTTCGCCGTCACCCAGCTCGAGGTCGAGGAGCTGGTGGTGATGGGCCACGGCTTCTGCGGCGGCTGCGCGGCGGCGCTGACCGGCCAGTTCGACGACGCCGGCCAGGGCGAAGGCCATTTCATCGCCCACTGGACGGGACATGCTCTCCGAGGCGAGCGAAGCGATCCGCGCCCGGCATCCCGAACTCGATCGCGCCGCCTTCCTCGAGATGGAGCATGAGGGCGTGCGCCTCTCGCTGCGCAATCTGCGCACCTTCCCCTGGGTGACCGAGCGCGAGGCGGCGGGACGGCTGAAGCTGCACGGCGCCTATTTCGCCATCGCCGACGGCATCCTGCATGTGCTCGACGAGGCGAGCGGAGAATTCGCGCCGGCCTAGATCCGAAGGATCTTGGTCATCCCCGCCTTGATCGGCAGATCAAATCGAACGCGGACGCGCGCGAAACATAACGCATCCGTCTCCAAGGTCAACCGACTTCCTCGGGATGCAGAAGTCGCCGCAAACGGCGTGGCCACGCCTCGCGCGCTGATCACCCGGATGCGCGGGGACAGCATCTGGCCGCGCATGATCCCCTGCCCTTCGGTCGGCGAGGTCGGCGACGCGAGGATGCGGCGGACGACGTCCATCCCCTCGATCACCCGGCCGAACACCGCATAGCCCTGCCCGTCGCCGCCTGAGCCCGGCCCGGCGTCGAGATAATGCTGGTCGCCGACCATGATCGTGAAATCGCCGCGCGCCGTGCCGAGGCCGAGTCGCGGCACCGAGAGCGCGCCGTCGACATGGGTGAGGCCGGTGCGGCTGGTCGGCTCATGCGCGATCGGCGGATAGAGGATGCGCGGATCGCGCACCCCGCCCTGAATCAGGCCGGTATTGGGCGCATTGCCGGGCATCGCCCGGTAGAATTCCGTGCCGTCGAGCCGCCGCGCATCGACATAGCGCAGGAAATTGGCGGCGGTGATCGGCGCGCGCTGGGTCTCGATCGCCATCATGATGTCGCCGGCGCTCGTGCGCATCAGCACGCGGACGGTGGCCGGCGCGGGCGGAACCGGCGCGGTTTGCGCGGCTGCGACGCTGCCGAGGCACAAAGCGACGAGAAACAGCAGTGAACGAAGCATCAGGCGGTCTCCTTTCCGGCAACGCTTTGGCGCGCGCCATAAGCGAAATAGAGGATAAGCCCCACCACCTGCGCGCAGGCGAACCAGATCTGGGTCGTTCGCGGCAGGCTGTAGATCAGATAGAGGCAGCCAAGGATGCCGAAGATGCCGATCGGCCAGGCGAGCGGCATCCGGAAGGTGCGCGGCGCGTCCGGCGCGCGGCGGCGCATGACGAGCGTGCAGACGCAGACCGCGATGAAGGCGGTGAGCGTTCCGGCATTGGCGAGCGCAGCAAGCTGCGCCAGCGGAATCAGGCCGGCGAGCACCGCGACGACGATGGCGGTGAAGATCGTGATCCGGACCGGCGAGCCGCGCGACGAAACCCGGGCAAGGCCGCGCGGGATCAGGCCGTCGCGCGCCATCACGAAGAAGATCCGGCTCTGGCCGTAGAAGAAGGCGAGGATCACCGTCGGCAGCGCGATCACCGCCGACAGCGCCAGGAAGCGCGCCGCCTCCGGCTGGCCGATCGAGCGCAGGATGAGGGCCAGCGGCTCGGGCGAGTTGGCGAAGCGCGTGTAAGCCAGCGCACCGATCGCCGCGGCCGCGACCGCCATGTAGATAATGACGCAGACGAACATCGATCCGACGATGCCGATCGAAAGGTCGCGGCCGGGATTCTTCGCTTCCTCCGCCGCGGTGGCGATCGCGTCGAAGCCGTAGAACGCGAAGAAGATGATCGCCGCCGCCGCCATGACGCCAACCTCGGCGCCCGGCGCGCCAGAAGCGGGAAAGCCGTAAGGCATGAAGGGCTCGAACCGCGCCGCGTCGAAATAGGGCAAAGCGACCGCGACGAAGACGATCAGCGCCACCACCTTCACCACGACCAAGGCCGCGTTGATCGTGGCGCTCTCCTTGATTCCGTAGATCAACAGGCCCGCGACGATGGCGATGATCAGGATCGCCGGCAGGTTGACGATTCCGCCCAGCTCTGGCCCCTGGGTCAGTGCGTGGGGGAAATTCAGATAATGTTCGAGCAACGGCGAGGCGTAGCCCGACCAGCCGACCGCCACCGCGCTGACCACCAGGCTATATTCGAGGATCAGGCTCCAGCCGACGATCCAGGCAAGCAATTCGCCGATCACGACATAGGTGTAGGTGTAGGCGCTGCCCGAGGCGGGATACATGGTTGCCATCTCGGCATAAGCGAGCGCCGCGGCCGCACAGATCAGCCCGGCGATCGCGAAGGAGAGCAGCACCGATGGCCCCGCCTTCGCCGCGCCGACGCCGATCAATGTGAGAATGCCGGTGCCGACGATCGCCCCCACCCCGAGCGCGATCAGATGCGGCCAGGACAGCGAACGGGCGAGGCGATGCTCGGGCGCCATGTCTTCGTCCGCCAGCACCGTCTTGCGCGCCAGAAAATTCGCCATGCCGCTTGCCTCCCCGCTTGTCGCCCTTGTCTGCTTCGGCGCGCGGCACAAGGCAACCGTGACACGCCGGCAAAGTTTTTGTTGCAGCGCTCTGGAACCCTTGTGGTTAACTTGCGTTAAGTTTGGTCAAATGGGGACTTCTTTCGACTTTTCTCTCCTGGACGGCGATGCCGACGGCCCTCAGCTTTGCACCCTGGAGGCGCAGGCGGCGCGTTGCCGCCGGCTGGCTTATTCGCTCAGCGACGCGAGGACGATCGAAACGCTCGCCGCGATGGCGGCCGAATATGACAGGCAGGCCGCCCAGCTGCGCGGCTGAATTGGCCTCTCGCCGTCCCCGCGCTAGGACGGCGCATGGCCAGCCTGAATATTCACCCTCTCCGACCCGACGATCGCCCCGAATGGGAGGCGCTCGCGCGCGGTTATAAGGACTTCTACGAGGATCCCGTCGCCGACGCGGTCTATGACGAGGTCTGGGCGCGGCTGATGGGCGGCGGGCCGATCCGCGGCCTCGGTTGCCGCAGCGACGGCGCGCTGGTCGGCATCGCCCATTTTCTGTTCCACGCGCACAGCTGGAAAGACGAGGTCTGCTATCTCCAGGATCTGTTCACCCTGCCGGAAGCGCGCGGGCAGGGCGTCGCCCGCGCCCTGATCGACGCCGCCGCCGAAGAAGCGCGCGGCCGCGGCTGCGCCGCTTTCTACTGGCTGACCAAGCAGGACAATGAAGCCGCGCGCCGGCTCTACGACCGGATCGCCCGCAACAAGGGCTTCATTCGCTACGATTACCCGCTCTAACGCGTGACGGCGGTCGGTGCTGCCGAACCCTCTGCATCGGCCTGCTCGACCAGCCCGCCGGGCATCCCGGAATGCACCCGCACCCCCTGCTCCACCCGCCACGTCCGCGCCCCGCCCTGCGGTTGACGTGCCGGCTGCCCGACGCTGGCGACCCGCACCGGCGCCGGCGTTTCGCGCGGGCCGCCGCGATGGATGGTGACGCCGTTGACCGTCTCGATCGCCGGGCGCTGGCCCGGATCGATCGCCGGCCCCGCGGCGATGGCGACCGGTCCGCTCGCGCTGCCCTGGAACACCGGCTGGCGGAACGAGGTCGGATCGCCCCAGCGGCCGGGCCAGCGGTAGAAGATATGCGCGCCGACGGTGATCGCGCGGGTCAGCGACGGCGCCCACCACGGGCGGATCGCGGTGGTGTGATAATGGGTGGCGAGGCCGACCGGCGAATAGACGAAGCCGGCCAGCGCCGCCGACGCGATCTGACGCGCGGTCTCCCAGCCCGAGGCGTTGCGCACGCCGCGGTTCATCGATCCGTCGCAGGTGAAGCTGAACTGGCAGCCGGTGCGCCGCTGCGAACCCTGATAGACGACGCCGCAGACGCTGTTCGGAAAGGCCGGGTGGCGGGCGCGGTTGAGCACGACCTGGGCCACCGCGCGCTGCCCGTCGAGCGATTCCGAGCGCGCCTCGTAATAGATTGCGGCGGTCAGGCAATCGAGCGAGTTGCCGCGCACGTCGCCCTGCCCGTTGGCGAACTGGAACGGCTCGGCCGGATCGCCCGGCGCGGTCTGCTCGAGGATCTCGTTGCGGGTCGGCGCCTGATAGACCGCCGAAAGCGGCGTCGCGCTCCAGCGGATCAGCTCGGCGGGCAAGATCGCCATGCCGCCGGCGCTGTCGTCGACATGAGCCGTCGCCTGCGGAACGCAGGAGGCGAGGAGCAGCATCGCGAGGCAAAGGAGGGAACGGCCCAGCATGGCCCATCGGGGTAGGAGCGAGGGCTTAGGATATAGTTAACCACATCCTGGACGGCCGGATGCTGCACAACGCTCGCATGGATTGACGCGCCCCTCCGGGTGCTGGAAGCTGCCCGCCGGTTGAGGGGGAGATCGACATGCGGCATATTATCGCGGCGACGATGTCGCTGCTGGCGCTCGCGGGCGCCGTCCCGGTGGCCGGCCAGCCACGTGGCCCCGCCTGCAACATTTCCGCTTATGTCCTCGACCGCGACGCGCGCGGCCTCAACGTCCGCGCCGGACCGTCGGCTAACGCCCGCGTGCTTCAGGCGGTGAGCAATGAGGGCTCGGCGGTAGCGCGCATCATTGGCCAGAGCGGCGCCTGGTTCCGCGTCTCGACCATCACCGATGCGGAGAGCGACACGATCTTGTTCCGCGGCGATGGCTGGGTCCACTCGTCACTGCTCGGGGTCAGCGTCGCCAATGCCGATCCACGCCTCTACGCTCGCCCCTCGCGGCAAAGCCGGGCCATCGCGAGGCTCATTCCGGAAGACAGCCAGGTTAGGCTGATCGGCTGCAGCGGCGACTGGTTCAGGGTCCGCGGCGCGGGCCGCGTCGGCTGGCTGTCGCGCGACGGCCAGTGCAGCAACCCGCTGACGACCTGCGTCTGAGGCGCGACAGCACTCAGGGTGCGTCCTTCTTCCGGCCGATGTCGTAGCCGGCGATCTTCCGCCCGGCGGTGCTGTCCTCGATCAGGGTCGCGAGCCGGCGGGCGCGGGTCTCCGGCTTCTTCGCGCTGGTCACCCAGTTCAGCACGACCTTGCGATAACCGGGCGGCCGTTTCTCCCAATCGGCCCAGGCTTCGGCATTGGCGCGAAACCGCGCGTCCTCCTCGGCCGACAGCTCGGCGAGCGGCCGTTCATAGGCATAGACGCCGCTCCGCTTCTGATCATCCTCGAACGCCCGCTCGCCCGCCGGCGTCATCAGCCCCGCGGCCTTGAGCGCTTCGAAGCGCTCGACATTGACCTTGCTCCAGATGCTCCCCTTCCGCCGCGGCGTGAAGCGGATCGTATAGGCTTCGTCGCCGAGCGACCTGCGCACCCCGTCGATCCAGCCGAAGCAAAGCGCCTGATCCCGCGCCTGCGGCCAGTCGATCGACGGCTTGCCGCTGCCCTTCTTCCAGAAGCCGACGAGGAGCTCGGGCGCGGTGGCGTGGTTGGCCGCGAGCCAGTCACGGAAATCGCCTTCGGTCGGGAAGTAGGTCGGGACGGTCATGGAGGAGGCGTATCCTTACCGCGTCAGCTTCCGATACGTCATCCGATGCGGCCGTGATGCCTCCGGCCCCAACCGCCGCAGCTTGTCCTCCTCATAGGCTTCGAAATTGCCCTCGAACCACTCGACATGGCTGTCGCCCTCGAAGGCGAGGATGTGGGTGGCCAGCCGATCGAGGAAGAAGCGGTCGTGGCTGATGATCACCGCGCAGCCGGCGAAATTCTCCAGCGCCTCCTCGAGCGCGCGCAGGGTCTCGACGTCGAGATCGTTGGTCGGCTCGTCGAGGAGGAGGACGTTGCCGCCCTCCTTCAGCATCTTGGCGAGGTGGACCCGGTTGCGCTCGCCGCCGGAGAGCTGGCCGACCTTCTTCTGCTGGTCCTGCCCCTTAAAGTTGAAGGCGCCGACATAGGCGCGGGTACCGATCTCGTGCTTGCCGAAGCGGAACACGTCGGCGCCACCCGACACTTCCTCCCAGACATTCTTGTTCGGACTGAGATGGTCGCGTGACTGGTCGACATAGCCCAAATGGACGGTCGGCCCGATCTTGACCTCGCCGGCGTCGGCCTGCTCCTGGCCGGTGATCAGCTTGAACAAGGTCGACTTGCCGGCGCCGTTCGGACCGATCACGCCGACGATGCCGCCCGGCGGCAGGCTGAACGACAGATCGTCGAACAGGAGCTTGTCGCCATAAGCCTTTGAAACGCCTTCGATGTCGATGACGTTGCCGCCAAGCCGCTCCGGCACCTGGATCAGGATCGCGGCCTTGCCCGGCGTGCGGTTCTCCTGCGCCTGTACGAGTTCGTCGAAGGCGCGGATGCGGGCCTTGGACTTGGCCTGCCGCGCCTTGGGGCTGCGGCGGATCCATTCCAGCTCGTCGTTGATCGCCTTCTGCTTGCCGGCTTCCTCGCGCTCCTCTTGCTCCAGTCTCTTCGCTTTCTTCTCCAAGTATCCGGAATAATTGGATTCATAGACGTAGTAGCGGCCGCGATCGAGCTCCAGCACCCAGTTCACGACATTGTCGAGGAAGTAGCGATCGTGGGTGACGAGGATGACGTTGCCGGGATAGTCGACGAGGTGCTTTTCCAGCCACTGGACGCTCTCGGCGTCGAGATGGTTGGTCGGCTCGTCGAGCAGCAATATGTCGGGCTTCTCCAGCAGCAGCCGGGTCAGCGCGACGCGGCGCTTCTCGCCGCCGGAGAGATTGTCGACCGAGGCGTCGCCGGGCGGGCAGCGCAGCGCGTCCATCGCGATTTCGAGCTGGTTGTCGAGCGTCCAGCCGTCGACCGCGTCGATCTTCTCCTGAAGCTCGCCCATCTCCGTGCCGAGCGCGTCGAAATCGGCGCCCTCCTCGCTCATTTCGAGAACGATGGCGTTGTAGCGGTCGACCAGGTCGGCGACCGGCCGCACGCCGTCGCGGACATTGCCCATCACATCCTTGGTCGGATCGAGCTGCGGCTCCTGCTCCAGATAGCCGACCCGGATGTTCTCGCCCGGCCACGCCTCGCCCGAAAACTCGGTGTCGCGGCCCGCCATGATCTTCATCAGCGTCGATTTGCCCGAGCCGTTCGGGCCGACGATGCCGATCTTCGCGTCGGAATAGAATTGCAGGCTGATATCGTTGAGCACCGGCTTGGGCGCGCCGGGGAAGGTCTTGGTCATGTGCTGCATGACGTAGCTATATTGGCGAGCCATCGCGGCGCGGTCTCCGATAAGATGATGCTGACGGGGTTTCGCGCCCCCCTAGTGGCGCGCGGGCCGCTTGTCACCCGGCCAGGGGAACGGCTAGGCGGCTGGACCATGAAAAAGCCCCTCCTGCTGCTCGCCCTCGCCGCGCCTCGCCCTTTCCCCCGCCGCTGCTTTCCAAGGCGCCGCCGCATGATCCGGCCGCGCTGCGCGACGCGGCGCTGGCCGGCGATACGGTCGCCTGGGACATCGTCGAAGGCCTCACCACCGAAGTCGGCCAGCGCATGGCGGGCACCGAGGCCGAGGCGCGGGCGCGGGAGTGGGCGGTGCGGCGGCTGACTGCATTGGGCTTCGCCAACGTCCACATCGAGCCGTTCGACATGCCGGTCTGGGTGCGCGGCGAGGAGCGGGCCGAGATCGTCTCGCCCTTTCCCCAGCCCCTGACTGTCACCGCGCTCGGCCGCAGCGGCGCGACTCCCGCGCGCGGCATCGAAGCGGAAGTGGCCGCGTTCGCCAGCCTTGCCGATCTCGAGCGCGCGCCGGACCAGGCGGTGCGCGGCCGGATCGTGTTCATCGATCACGACATGCGCGCGACCCAGGACGGCTCGAGCTACGGCCAGTTCGGACAGGCGCGGTTTCGCGGGCCAGCGGTCGCGGCGCGCAAGGGCGCGCTCGCCGTCGTCATCCGTTCGATCGGCACCGACAGCCATCGCAACCCCGCATACCGGCGGCACCAACTGGCCGGACGGCGTGCGGCCCATCCCCGCCGGCGCCTTGTCCAATCCCGATGCGGACCAGCTCGAGCGCATCCTGCGCCGCGGCCAGCCGGTGCGGATGCGGCTGACGCTGACCCCGCGCAACATCGGCCGCCGCCAGTCCGGCAATGTCGTCGCCGAGGTGCCGGGCACGGACCCATCCGCCGGAGTGATCCTGATCGGCGGCCATCTCGACAGCTGGGATCTCGGCACCGGCGCGATCGACAATGCCGCCGGAGTCGCGATCACCACCGCCGCCGCCCACCGCATCATGCAGGCCGGCCGGCCCCGTCGGACGATCCGCGTCGTCCTGTTCGGGGCTGAGGAGGTCGGCGTGTTCGGCAGCGTGGCCTATTTCGCCGCGCACCGGAACGACGGCAATGTCGTCCTCGTCGGCGAATCCGATTTCGGCGCCGATCGGGTGTGGCGGATGAACGTCGCGCTGGCTCCCGGCAATGCCGCGCTCGGCGACCGGATCGGCGCTCTGCTCGCGCCCCTGGGCATCGTCCGCGGCCAGACCCGCGCCAATGCCGGTGCAGATCTCGGCCCCTGGGCCAATGCCGGCGTCGCGGCGATCGACCTCAATCAGGACGGCACCCGCTATTTCGACCTCCACCACACGCCCGACGATACGCTCGACAAGGTCGATCCGGCCCAGCTCAGGCAAAACGTCGCCGCCTGGACGGCCGTGCTCGCCGCCGCGGCGAACGCGCCGGAGCGGATCGAGCCGGCGGGGGCGCCGCGGCAATAGTCTTTAGGATGGTGGTCGGGGAGACAGGATTCGAACCTGCGACCCTCTGGTCCCAAACCAGATGCGCTACCAGGCTGCGCCACTCCCCGAACGGCCGGCGCCCTAGCCCGGCATCGCCGCGGCCGCAAGTTGCGCAGCCTTGGCAATGGTGGGCCCGGCAGGATTCGAACCTGCAACCAAGCCGTTATGAGCGGCCGGCTCTACCGTTGAGCTACAGGCCCTCCCTGCGCCCTCGTGCGGATAGCGAAGGCTTTTGCCGGGCGCCAGCGTCCAACGCCGCGTTCAGTTCGCGGCGACCGATGGCAAATCGAGCCGGATCCGGTCCTGATCGATGACCAATTCGCCCCCCGCCGCCTCGGCGAGGTTGCGGACCAGCCGCAGCGCGAAACCGAGACCAAGTGTCGGCGCGACCGGCCAGTCGCCCGCCGGCGTGAACCGCGGATCGAGCAGCGCCTGCTCGCTGAGACCGCGGACCGCGGCCGGGCGGTCGATGGCGAAGCAAAGCTTGTTGCGCCCTTTACGCCGGTTTTGGTCCAGCTCCGCCGCGATCTGCTCGCCCTCCCCGACCATGCCGATCGTCGCGGCGAGCATGCGGGCGAACAGCCGTTCCGTCACCTCGGGCGCCACCGCCGCCTCCGGCAGATCGCTAGCGATCACGAGCTTGAACCGCCCGCCACGCCGAAGAGCGACGTTGGCATAGGATTTGCCGAGGCGCTCGATGATCGCCGCCGCATCCGCCCTTCCCGCCGTTTCGTTGAACCGGCCGGTCTCGATCCGTGCGGCCGTGTCGAGATCGTCCACCGTCGCCAGCAGGTGCCCGGCATGGTCCATGATGTCGGCCGCCCGGCTGCGGTACGGTTCCGTGGCGGGTCCCATATATTGACCCTCGATCAGCTCCGCGAAGCCCATGATGGCGTTCAGCGGCGTGCGCAGCTCGTGGATCAGCTGACGCAGCGCATCGGGCGGTAGACTGGGGCCGAACGCGCCGGAGGGCGCCGCTTCCGCCATCCCGCGCCGCGCCGCGCCGCGATAGCCGAGGAAAGCGCCTCGGGCTTCGTCGAAGAAGGGAACGCCGGAGGCCCGCCAGTTTCCCGCCGCGGCGCTCTCTCCGGCGACGCTGAGCCGCGCGTCGCGAAACGGCGCACGTCGGGCGAAGGCGCGGGTCGCCTCGGCATCCAGCCCGGGCCGGGCGGCGTCCGCCGGCGCCGCGATGCTCAGTCCGACCAAAGGCTCGCGCGGCGCGCCTTCCACCCAGCGGATGACACCCTCCGTCCCCGTCTCCCAACGGAAGCCGGCGACCTCAGTGGCCGTGGCGGCGACGAGTTCCTGCTCCGGTTCGGGCGCGGTCTCGCGCCGCTGGCGCTGATAGGCTTCGATCCGCTCGACCAGCTCCAGGATCGGCGAGCCCGCCTCCCCGCGCGGCTCGCCGTCGGTGGCGGTCGCCACAGCCCCCTCATCCTGCGGCCCAAGCACCAGATCGGAGGGCCCCAACGCCGCCAAGGCGCCGCGAACCTCGCGCGGCAGGTCGCGCCGATGGCGCAGCAAGGCGCGCGCCGTTGGCCCCAGCCGAGGCAGCAGGCGCAACCAATCCTCGGTCCCGAACCGCACCGAGCGCAGCAGCGGCGCGGCGACCTCGGCCCGGTCCTCCGCGAAGAAGATGAGGAGATCCGGATCGATCGCCAGGCCGACGAGCGACTCCGCCGTCGCGGCCCGGGTGCGCGGCTCCACTCTGGCCCGCTCGGCGCGCAGGAAGGCGAACGCCTCCGCCCGGGCCGTATCGGGCGCGCCGGGCTGGCGCTGGGCGAGCAGATCGACGAGCTGCCGCCACTGCGCCTCGCGCGCTTCCGGCCGTTCGGCCGAGGCGGCGAGCACCGTGGCGATCATGTCGTTGAAGCGCATTCCGATTCCCGGCGACCACGCCCACAGCGGCGGGCTTACGCCACGCGTAACTTTTCCCGGCGCACTGCGGAAGCGGCGCTCCGGCGACCGTCACAAAACGGGACGGCTATTGCCGGGGCGGCGTCGCCGGAGGAGTCGCGGGTGGTGTGGGTGTGGCCGCCGCGGTCGCCGGTCGCTCCAGCCACATCAGCCAATAAGCGGCGAGCGGCTGACGCGGCCCGGTGACGGCCCGGAACGCGGCCTGCGCCTCTGCCGTCTGGCGCGCGCCGGCAAGCGACGCGCCGAGCCGGATGTTGAGCAGGTTCGCGTCCTCGCCGCCCTTCTGCAGCGCTGCCCGGTAAAGCTCCGCCGCCTGCGCATATTCGCCATAAGCGTAGAAAGTGTCGCCCGCGATCCGCGCCTCGCGGCCAGTCGGCGCGGCCATCGCCCGGGTCCGCAAGCCCGGCAGGCTGGCGCGATCCTCGGCGATGCGCGCCGTGGCGGCGGTTAGCATCTGTCGCACGTCCGAATTCGAAGCGCTGATGGTTCCGCGCGCAATGCCCTCGTCAAGCAGCGCCTTCGCTTCGCCGGGCTGGCCGGCGCGGTTGAGACGATCGGCGAAATCGACATAGTCGCCAGCGCGGGGCAACGCACCCGCGACGCGCATCAGCCGCCTGACGTCGAGCCCCAGCGCCGCATCCTGACCGGCCGCATTGCGCAGCGGCGCAAGTGCGTTCAGCCAGCTTTCGGCGGTGGGATAGGCGCGCAACAGGCGCTGCGTCAGCTGCTGCACGAGCTGCGCGTTGCGCTGATCGGTGGCGAGCGCAAGCGTCCGCCTCAGCACCTCCTGGGTCGGCTGCTGACTCGCGGCATCCTGGACCTGCAAGATGCGCTGGTAGATCGTCAGCGCCTCGGCATTGCGCTGGAGGTTGATTTTCACCTCGGCCGCCTGGCGCAACCGCTCGATGTTGCTCCCGTCGACCTCCAGATAGCGGGTCAGCATCTGATCGGCCGTTGCCCAGTCGTTCGCCTGAATCGCATAATTGGCTCTCGCGCCGAGCAAGGTCGGCATCGCTGTCGCGGGCGCCCCGCCGCTGGCGAGCATCGCATCCACCGCCTGGGACTGCATCGGCTGGTTCTGGGTGCCGGCGCCGATCTGGAATTGCAGCCGGGCGACCTCGAACCGCGCCGCCGGCTGCTGGGCGGCGGCTTGGGCGGCCGGAAGCGCGGCTGTGGCCGCCTCCCAATTCGACGCCTGGACGGCCTGCTGCAAGGGCCGGATCGCGGCGGCTTCCTCGCGCGACAACCGAACCTGCGGCGTTTGCTGCTGTTGTTGCTGGGCTTGTTCCTGGCGACGCTCCCCGCGCGGCAACTCTTGTTGCGGTTGCGCCGGCTGCTGATAGTTGCCTTGCGCCAAGACGGGCATGGCGACGGCGGCGAACAGGGCGAACGTAGCGGGGCGATAGAGGGTCATTACCGTCTCCTGTTGGGCGCGACCGGCGCCGGCAATTGAATCATTCAACGCGACAGCGCATGACTGACAAGCGTCAAGCCGGCCGCCGGGCAATCCAGGCCAGCCAATAGCCGGCCAGACCGGCGCGCGGCCCGGTGACGAGCCGCAACGCCGCTTCGGCACCCGCGCGGTCGCCGCCGCGCGCCAGCGCCGCGCCAAGCCGGCTGTTGACCAGCGCCGGATCGGTCGCGCCGCGCGCGAGCGCGGCACGATAAAGCTCGGCAGCGGACAGATATTGACCATTGCCGTAATGCGCGTCGCCGGCGGCGATCATCGCCGCGGCGTCGCCGGCCATGGCCCGTGTCCGCATTGCCGGCAGGCCCGCCCGCTCGCGCGTCGCGCCGGCGGTTACCGCGGTCAGCTGCTGGCGCACGATCGCCTCATTGGCGTCGAGCATGCCGCGGCTGACGCCTTCGTCGAGCACGGCCTTGGCTTCGCCCGGCAGCGAGGCCCGGTTCAGCGCCTGCGCGAATTCGAGATAGTCGCGCTCGCCGGCCAGCGCGTCGGCGGCGCGGGCGAGGCGGCGGATGTCGAGATCGAGCGCCGGATCGGCGGGCGGGGCGGCAGGGGTCCCCGCCGGGCGGGCCGGTTCGCCGACCCGGAGCGCCAGCAACGCGTCTCGCCAGTTGGACTCATTCGGATAATTGACGATCAGATCGCGGCCCAAGGTCGCGCTCTGCGCCGCCAACCGGCCGTCCACCGCGATCGCCAGCGCCCGCTGGTGCCAACTTTCCGGCGCCGGCTGGCCGAGCGCCCGCTGTGCGGCGAGCGCGCGCTGGAATAACGCCACCGCCGCCGGGCGGTCGCCCATCCGGGCCTTGAACTGGCCGTGATCGGCGAGGATCACCGGATTGTTCGGCTGCACTTCGACCATTCGCCCGAGCAGCGCATCGACGCGCCTCAGGTCGTTGGCGGAATAAGCGCGGCTCGCCTGGCTAGCGATCAAGGCGGCGAGCTCGGCGCCCTGCGGCAGGTTGGTCGCCAGCATCTCGTCCGCCGCCATGTCCATCGCCCGCGCGTCGCTGCGCGAGCGGGCGATCTGGTAGGCGAGGCTGGCGACGGCGTAGCGGGCGTCGATGCTGCGGGCGGCGGTACGGGCGGCGGCGAGTGCGCCGTCCTGCGCCGCTCGATCGGTCCCCGCGACCGCGGTGCGCAGTGCGGTCAATGCGGCGCGCTCCTCGCGGCTCAACTCGAGCGGCCGGGGCGTTTGAGCGCTGGTCTGCGCCTGACCGCCGGCGAAGGGAACCGCGACGACGGCGGCGGCGGAAAGGATCGCGGCCAGAGCGGCCCTGATATGACGCTTCAAATCGCTTTCCTCACGCTGGAACGGCGCGGCTTCTACCGCCATCGCCTGCCACTTGCTAGGGGGCGGGCAATGAACCGCCCTTGAATTGAGCCGGGCTGGAAAAGTCCGTTAAAACAACCATATGAGCAACCCCCTCGCGCGCGCCCGCGCGTGGGGTGGCGCGGGCAGCGCTTATCCGCTAGGCGAGACCCGACCCGGTCGCCCTTCCGGCGCGCCCGATCCCGTAGACAGGACAAAGCTTTGGCCACCGAACCGCCGACGTTGATCGATTCCAGCGACATTTCCCCCATCTCCATCGTCGACGAGATGAAGACCTCCTACCTCGATTACGCGATGAGCGTGATCGTGGCGCGCGCGCTGCCGGACGTGCGCGACGGCCTGAAGCCGGTCCATCGCCGCATCCTCTATGCCTGCTCCGAAGGCGGCTTTGTCGCCGGCCGCCCCTATCGCAAATGCGCCAAGATCGTCGGCGACGTGATGGGCAATTACCACCCGCATGGCGACAGCGCGATTTACGACGCCCTCGCCCGCATGACCCAGGATTGGTCGCTGCGCGTGCCTTTGATCGACGGCCAGGGCAATTTCGGCTCGATGGACCCTGATCCGCCCGCCTCGATGCGGTACACCGAGGCGCGGCTGGCCAGGGTCGCGATGACCCTGCTCGACGATCTCGACAAGGACACCGTCGATTTCACCCCCAATTACGACGCGTCCCGAGAAGAGCCCCAAGTCATGCCGGCGCGCTTCCCGAACCTGCTGGTCAACGGCGCCGGCGGCATCGCGGTCGGCATGGCGACCAACATCCCGCCGCACAATCTCGGCGAGGTGATCGCCGCCTGCAAGGCGTATATGGACGACCCCGCCATCACCGTCGAAGGGCTGATGGAGCATGTCCCGGCCCCCGATTTCCCGACCGGCCCACTGATCCTTGGGCAGGCCGGCGCCCGCGCGGCCTATCACACCGGCCGCGGCTCGATCGTCATGCGCTCGCGCCATATCGTCGAGGAAGGCCGCGGCGACCGCCGCTCGATCGTTCTCACCGCGATCCCCTGGCAGGTCGGCAAGAACGGCCTGGTCGAGAAGATCGCCGAGGCGGCCAAGGACAAGCGGATCGAGGGCGTTTCCGACATTCGCGACGAATCCAACCGCGAGGGCGTCCGCGTCGTCATCGACCTGAAGCGCGACGCGACGCCCGAGGTGGTGCTCAACCAGCTCTGGCGGCACACGCCGGCGCAATCCTCCTTCCCGGCCAACATGCTCGCCATCCGCGGCGGCCGGCCGGAGACGCTGACCCTACGCGACATCATCGAAAGCTTCGTCAGGTTCCGCGAGGAGGTGATCACCCGCCGTTCGAAGTTCGAGCTCGCCAAGGCGCGCGACCGGGCCCACATCTTGCTCGGCCTCGTCATCGCCGTGACCAACATGGACGAAGTGGTCCGCATCATTCGCGGCTCCGCCTCCCCCGCCGAGGCGCGCGCGGCCCTGATCTCCCGGGACTGGCCCGTCGCCGAGATCGCCGCTTACATCCGCCTCGTCGAGGCGATCGAGACGGAGATCGAAGGCGACGTCTACCGCCTCTCGGACGCCCAGGTCCGCGCCATCCTCGACCTCCGCCTCCACCGCCTGACCGCGCTTGGGCCGCGACGAGATCGGCGGCGAGCTGCGCGAGCTCGCCAGCTCGATCGGCGCCCTGCTCGAAATCCTCGGCGACCGGGTGAAGCTCTACGCGGTGATGCGCGAGGAGCTGGACGCCGTCGCCGCCGCCTTCGCCACGCCGCGCCGCACCGAGATCGCCGCCTGCCGCCGACGGCATCGAGGACGAGGATCTGATCGAGCGCGAGGACATGGTCGTGACCGTGACCCTCGGCGGCTATATCAAGCGCACCCCGCTCGAGGCGTTCCGCGCCCAGCGCCGCGGCGGCAAGGGCCGCGCCGGCATGGCGACCAAGGACGAGGACGCGATCACGGAATTGTTCGTGACCTCAACCCACAATCCGGTCCTGTTCTTCTCGACCCATGGCAAGGTCTACCGCCTCAAGGTCTGGCGCCTGCCGGAAGGCGGCGCGAACACGCGCGGCCGGCCGATGGTGAACCTGCTCCCGCTCGCCGAGGGCGAGACCATCTCGACCGTCCTGCCGCTACCGGAGGACGAGGCGGAATGGGGCAAGCTCCACGTCGTCTTCGCCACCGCCCATGGCGGCGTCCGGCGCAATTCCATGGATTCCTTCGCCAACGTGCCGTCGAACGGCAAGTTCGCGATGCGCTTCGAAGAAGACGCCACCGACCGGCTGATCGGCGTCGCCCTGCTCACCGAGGATGACGACGTCCTGCTCGCCACCCGCAACGGCAAGGCGATCCGCTTCGAATCGACCGCGGTGCGCGAGTTCCAGAGCCGCACCTCCACCGGCGTTCGCGGAATCACGCTCAAGGGTGGCGACGAGGTGATCTCGCTTTCGATCCTCAAAGGCTTCGCGGCTACGATACCGACGAGCGCGACGCCTATCTGCGCGCCGCGCCCTGGAAGGACAATGAGAACGCAGCCGACGCTCTCCGCGGAGCGGATGGCCGAATTCGCCGCCGCCGAGCAGTTCATCCTCACTGTCACCGCCAACGGCTACGGCAAGCGCACCAGCGCCTTCGAATATCGCCGCACCAACCGCGGCGGCCAGGGCATCACCAATATCGAGACCTCGGAGCGCAACGGCCCGGTCGTCGCCAGCTTCCCCGCCCATGACGGCGAGCAGCTGATGCTGGTTACCGACCAGGCGAAGCTGATCCGCATGGGCGTCGACGCCATCCGTATCGCCGGCCGCAACACCCAGGGCGTGACCCTCTTCCGGGTGGCCGAAAACGAGCATGTCGTCGGCGCCGCGCGGATCGAGGAAAGCGACGAGGAAGAGACCGAAGAGACCATGGATGGTGGCGAGACGGAGGCCTGACCGCTACCGCTTGACAGCGCCCCTCCTGTTCCATACACGTTCCGCCAATGTTCCGGGTGGAGGACGTGACATGTTGACGCGCAAGCAACAGGAGCTGCTGCTCTACATCGACGCCAAGCTCAAGGAAGGCGGCGTGTCGCCCTCCTTCGAGGAGATGAAGGAGGCGCTCGACCTCAAGTCGAAGAGCGGCGTCCACCGGCTGATCTCGGCGCTTGAGGAGCGCGGCTTCATCCGCCGCCTGCCCAACCGGGCCCGCGCGCTCGAAGTGCTGAAAGTGCCGGACGTCCGGACCGCGCCGATCGCCGCGAACGTCAATACGCCCGCCGTCGCGCCGCCGCGCGCCGCTAATGACGTGCTGGATATCCCGCTGCACGGCCGGATCGCCGCCGGCACGCCGATCGAGGCGCTGCAAGGCACCGACACCCTTCCCGTCCCCGCTGCGTTGCTCGGCCCGGGCGAGCATTATGCGCTGGAGGTCGCCGGCGATTCGATGGTCGACGAAGGCATTCTCGACGGCGATTATGCGCTGATCCGCAAGCAGGAGACGGCGCGCGACGGCGAGATCGTCGTCGCCCTTGATCAACGAGGAGGAAGCGACCCTCAAGACCTTCCGCCGCGAAGGCCAGATGATCCGCCTCGACCCCGCCAATCGCCTCTACGACCCCCAGCGCTACCGGCCGGATCAGGTGCAGATTCAGGGCCGGCTGGCCGGGTTGTTGCGGCGTTATTGAGCCGATGCCAGCGCGCCTCAACTATGTCGAGCTGACCGCCTTCGATGTTGGCCGGGCCAAGCGTTTCTACGAGAAAGCGTTCGGTTGGGCGCTGACCGATTTCGGCCCGACCTATGCCGCGACGACGACCGGCGACACCGATATCGGCATCCAGGCGGACAGCGCCGAGGCGGTCGGGGCGCCGCTGCCGGTGATCGAGGTCGACGATCTCGAGGCGGCGCTCGCTGCGGTGCTCGACGCCGGCGGCACGCTCGCCAAGCCGATCTTCCAATTCCCCGGCGGCCGCCGCTTCCATTTCCTCGATCCGGGCGGCAATGAGCTCGCTTGCGTGAAGTCCGATCACGCGGAGGGTTGATGATGCGCTTGTGTCGGGGATTGTTGCTCATCATGCTCGCCTTGAGCGCGGCGCCGGCGATGGGACAGACCCCGCCCGCTCAAATGCAAACAGCACGTGAAGGCCAGCGCGATTTCGATTTCGAGATCGGCAGCTGGCGGACCGAGCTGCGCTATCTCGCCAATCCCCTGAGCGCCGAGCCCGACCGCTGGATCGACTATAGTGGTACGAGCGTCGTGCGCGCGATCATGGACGGCGAGGCGAATGTGGTCGAGCTCGATGTCGCGGGCGCTGCCGGGCGCATCCGCGGCCTCTCGCTCCGGCTCTACAATCCGCAAACCCGGCAATGGAGCCTCAACTTCGCCAGCATGCGCGCCGGCCAGCTCGCCGCGCCCGTTTACGGCGGCTTCGACGCCGCCGGCCGCGGTCTGTTTTACGGTCAGGACAATGTCGATGGCCGCGTCGTGCTGGTCCGGTTCGTCGTCACGCCGGAGGGACGCGATCGTATCCGCTTCGTGCAGTCCTTCTCGCCCGATGCCGGCGCGACCTGGGAAGACAATTGGATCGCGATCGATACGCGGATGCCGGCGCGGCGATAGTCAATTGCGAGGTGGTGGTGGCGGCCGCTGCGACCAGGGATGGTCGCCCGCCTGGCTCGTGACCGTCGTGACGCGGGCGCGCTGCCCGAACACGATCGACAGGCCGCCGGTGCGAGCGAACAGATCGCGGTCGGCGCGCAGCCAGCGCGGGTTGCAGCCGCGCGGCAGGCGGCGGTCGGAAATGACGATGTCCGCCCAGGCGCAGGCGCGGATCATCTCGGGCCAGGCGACGATATGGCGGGTGCGGGTGGCGAGGATGCGCCAGCGCCGCCCTTCCCGATCGACATAAGCGGCGCACAGATCCTCGCTGCACGAGACGCCCGGCAATTCGTCGAACTCGACATAATCGGCCTCGGCCGCGGCGAGCTCGGCCAGCGTGTCGCGGACATAGTCGCCGGCCCGCCAGCGCAGGATGGCGAGCCGCCCGTCCGGCCCGCGCAGCGCGACATGGCGGCCGTCGCCGGTGACGATCAGGTCCGGTAGCGGCGTCGCCAGCGCCCAGAGCGCTCCGGCCGCGACCGGGACGAGCCCCAGCCGCCGCCACCGCGTCCGCCACAGGCAGAGCCACAACCCGCCCGCGACCATCAACGCGAAGGCACCGCGCGGCATCGCCGGCAGCATCGCCACCGCGCCCGGCGCACCGGCGGTGGCATGCGCGATCCAGAGCAGCAGCGACAGCGCCTGCCCGGTCAGCCACCAGAAGGGCGCGCCGAGCCCGACCAGATCGAACAGCAAGGCCAGCGCCTCGAGCGGCATGATGATGAAGGTGGTGAGCGGGATCGCGACGACGTTCGCGCCGGCGCCGTAAAGTCCGGCGCGGTGGAAATGGAACAAGGCGATCGGGGTCAGCGCGATCTCGACGACGAGGCCGGTCAGCACCAGCCCGAGCAGGAACCGCCCGACCCGCGCCGCGCCGCCTTCGTCGCGGCGCGACAGCAACGCCTTCACCCGCGGGTGCTCGTGCAAAGCGACGATCGCGACGATCGCGGCGAAGCTCAGCTGGAAGCTCGGCCCGATCGCCGATTCGGGCCAGAGCAGCAGCACGACCAGCGCGCCGACCGCGACGAGCCGGAGCGTGATCGCCTCCCGCCCCAGCGCGATCCCCGCCAGCACCAGCAAGGCCGCGATGCAGGAGCGAACCGTCGGCACCTCCGCGCCGGTGAGCAATGTATAAGCGATCCCCGCCAGAGCCCCCGCGCCGGCCGCGATCAGGATCAGCCGGAAACGCAGCGCCAGCATCGGGCTCAGCGCCAGCAGCTTCAACGTCAGCAGCATCACCGCGCCGACCACGGCGGTCAGGTGCAGCCCGCTCACCGACAGCAGATGGGCAAGGCCTGAGCGCCGCATCGCCTCGGCATCGGCCTCCGGAATGCCGAACTGGTCGCCGGTCGCCAGCGCGGCGGCGATGCCGCCCTCCGCCTCGGCGAGCTGAGCGCGGATATGCGCCCCGAGCCGCGTCCGCCAATCCGCGATCGTCGCCCGCCAGCCCTGCTCCGCCGGTGCCGCGAGCACGTCGATCCGGCTCGCCCTCCCCGTCCCGCCGAGCCGCTGAAACCACGCCGTCCGCGAGAAATCGTAGCCGCCGGGCGCGGCCGGCGGCGCCGGCGGCATCAGGAAGACCTGGAAATGGACCCGGGCGCCCGGCCCGAGGCCCGCTGGCGCCAGCACCTCGTCGATATTGACCCGCACCCGCGCCGGTTGTCCCTCTCCCTCCGGCGCGACGACGATCCGGGTCAGCCGCTCCGCCGCCAGCGGCTGCACGCTCTCGACGATTCCGGTGATTTCCACCGCCTGCGCCCGCTCCATCCGCGGTGCGGCGACGCGCTCGGCGGTCCACCAGATCAGCGCGCAGCCGAAGGCCGCGGCACAAGCGAACCAGGCCAGCGCCGGCCCCCAGCGGCTGACCCGCGCCGTCGCCAGCATGCCCAGCCCGATCGCCGCCATGACCGCCATGAACCCGATCCATCCCGTCCGGTCGGAGAGGCAGAACCACGCCGCGATGCCGCCCAGTAAGCCGATCGGCAGCCACAGCGGAAACTGGTCCCGCTCCGCCTCCGCGAGCGCCTCCAGCCGCACGCCCGCGCCACCGAACCACCGCCCTTCGCGGAGCCGGCTCGCCATGCTAGGGGCGCTCGCGTCACGGGTCGCCATGGACCCAGGTTGTGGAGACTTGGGCCTTGAGCGCAAGCCAGATCGTCACCCGCTTCGCGCCCTCGCCGACGGGATTCCTCCATATCGGCGGCGCCCGCACCGCCTTGTTCAACTGGCTCTTCGCCCGCCATCATGGCGGCAAGTTCCTGCTCCGTATCGAGGACACCGACCGCGCCCGTTCGACCCAGCCGGCGATCGAGGCTATCCTCGACGGGATGCGCTGGCTCGGCCTGGATTGGGACGGGCACGAATATTACCAGTCGCAATTCGAGGCGCGCCACGCGGAGATCGCGCACGAACTGCTCGCGAGCGGCCACGCCTATCGCTGCTGGCTCTCACCTGACGAGCTCGCCGCCCAGCGCGAGACTGCCCGCGCCGAAAAGCGCCCGTTCCGGATCGAAAGCCCGTGGCGCGACCGTGGCGACGGTCCCGAAACCCCCTCGGTCGTCCGCCTCAAGGCCCCGCGCTCCGGCGAGGTCACGATCGAGGATCGGGTGCAGGGCCCGGTCACCGTCAAGAACGAGGAGCTCGACGATTTCGTCCTGCTCCGCTCGGACGGCACGCCGACCTACATGCTGGCCGTCGTCGTCGACGATCACGACATGGGCGTCACCCACATCATCCGCGGCGACGATCATCTCAACAACGCCTTCCGCCAGCTCGCCATCGTCCGCGCCATGGGCTGGCCCGAACCCACCTACGCCCATGTCCCCCTTATCCATGGCTCCGACGGCGCCAAGCTTTCGAAACGTCACGGCGCGCTCGGCGTCGAGGCCTATCGCGACGAGCTCGGCATCCTGCCGGAGGCGCTCTCCAATTATCTGCTCCGCCTGGGCTGGGGCCATGGCGACGACGAGATCATTTCGCGGGAAGAGGCCACGCGCTGGTTCGATCTCGCCCATGTCGGCCGCTCCCCCTCGCGCTTCGACACCAAGAAGCTGGAGCATCTCAACGGCCACTATTTGCGCGCCGCCGATCCGGCCGCGCTTGCCGCCTTGGTCGCGCCAAGAACTCCCGGCGTGGACGAGGCGAAACTGGCCGAGGCGATGCCCTTCCTCACGCCCCGTGCGAAGGATCTCAACGAGCTCGCCGACAGCGCCCACTTCCTCTTCACGCAGCGCCCGCTCGCGATGGACGAGAAGGCCGCGGCCCTGCTAGAAGGTTCGGCGCGGGACCTGCTCACCCTCATCCACGCGGCCCTGTCGGGGCTTTCCGACTGGACCGCCGAGGCGACCGAGCAGGCGGTGCGGGAGGTTGCCGAGGCCGAAGGCGTCAAGCTGGGCCAGGTGGCGCAGCCCTTGCGGGCGGCGCTGACCGGCCGGGCGACGTCGCCGGGGATTTTCGACGTGCTGGCGCTGCTCGGGCGGGACGAAAGCCTCGCCCGGATCGGCGACCAGACAACAGCTTTGGGGAAGGACTAGAGCATGGCGGACACGGCAACGATCGGGATCGGCGACAAGAGCTATGAGGGCGCCGTCATGCACGGCTCGGTCGGCCCGGACGTCATCGATATCCGCAAGCTCTACGCCCAGACCGGCGCCTTCACCTACGATCCCGGCTTCACCTCCACCGCGTCCTGCGGCTCGGCGATCACCTATATCGACGGCGACGAAGGCATTCTCCTCCACCGCGGCTATCCGATCGATCAGCTCGCCGAGCAATCGACCTTCATGGAGGTCAGCTATCTGCTGCTGAACGGCGAGCTGCCCAATGCCAACGAACTGGCCGATTTCACCCGCACCATCACCCGTCACACGATGCTGCACGAGCAGCTCGCCACCTTCTATCGCGGCTTCCGGCGCGACGCCCATCCGATGGCGATCATGTGCGGCGTCGTCGGCGCGCTCTCCGCTTTCTACCACGACAGCACCGACATCACCGATCCGCACCAGCGGATGGTCGCCAGCCACCGGCTGATCGCCAAGATGCCGACGATCGCGGCGATGGCCTACAAATACAGCATCGGCCAGCCGTTTATCTCGCCGCAGAACAGCCTCTCCTACACCGGCAATTTCCTCAGGATGACCTTCGCCGTCCCGGCCGAGCCCTATGAGGTCAATCCGGTGATCGAGAATGCGATGCGCCGCATCTTCATCCTCCACGCCGATCATGAGCAGAATGCCTCGACCTCCACCGTCCGCCTCGCCGGCTCGTCCGGCGCCAACCCCTTCGCCTGCATCGCCGCCGGCATCGCCTGCCTGTGGGGTCCGGCCCATGGCGGCGCCAACGAAGCGGCGCTGGAGATGCTGCGCGAGATCGGCCGGCCGGAGCGGATCCCCGAATATATCGCCCGCGCCAAGGACAAGAACGATCCCGTTCCGGCTGATGGGCTTCGGCCACCGCGTCTACAAGAATTTCGATCCCCGCGCGAAGGTTATGCAGAAGACTGCACAGGAGGTCCTAAAGGAGCTCGGCATCTCCGATCCGGTCCTCGACACCGCCCAGGAGCTCGAGCAGATCGCGCTCAAGGACGATTATTTCATCGAGAAGAAGCTCTACCCGAACGTCGATTTCTACAGCGGCGTCATCCTCAACGCGATCGGCTTCCCCACCGAGATGTTCACGGCCTTGTTCGCCCTCGCCCGCACCGTCGGCTGGGTCGCCCAATGGAACGAGATGATCTCCGACCCCGAGCAGAAGATCGGCCGGCCGCGGCAGCTTTATACGGGACCGGTGCAGCGGGATTATGTGCCGGTGGCGCAGCGCTGAAATTCAGCGCGCCGGCAAGGTCAATGTGAACCGCGCGCCCTGCCCCGGCGCGCTGTGCACCGCGAGGTCCCCGCGCATCGCGCGGGCGAGCTTGCGGGCGATGTAGAGGCCGAGGCCGGCGCCGCCGGGCTCGCTCGGATCGACCCGCTCGAACTTCTCGAACACCCGCTCCTGGTCCTTCGCGGCGATGCCCTTGCCCTGATCGGCGACGATGAGGACCGCGAGGTCCCCTTCCCGCTCGACGCGCAGCCAGACCTGGCCGCCTTCGGGCGTGTAGCGGACCGCGTTGCCGATCAGATTGACGACGATCTGCAGGGCGCGGGTGAAATCGCCGGTCGCGGGCACCACGCCCTCGTCCGGCCCGTCGATCGTGACGCCCTTGTCGGCGGCGCGCACCGCAAGGAGCCCGGCGGCGCGGCGGGCGATATCGGCGAGGTCGATCTCCTCCGCGGCGGGCCGGAAGTCCGGCCGCTCGATCGCCTGCAGGTCGACCAGGTCGTCGACCAGAGCGAGCAGATGGCGGCCGGCGGCGGCGATGTCGGCGGCATAGCCGGCATAATCGGCGGCGAGCGGGCCGTCCTCGGCGGCGCCGAGCTTCTCCGCCTGGCCGACGATCCGGTCGATCGGCTCGCGCAAGGCGGAGTCGAGGCGGCGGCCGAAGGCGTCGGCGGTCACCGGGCCGGTCGGCGCGTCTTCGCCGGCGGCGATGCCGACCGCGCCGCCGCGGAAGCCGGCGAAGCGGCCCATGCCGTCGATCAAAGGCACGCCGGAGAGAAGGTAGCGAGTCTGCGCGCCGCCCCTCGTTTCGGCGATCTGGCCCTCGAAGCGGCCATGTTCGGCGAGCGCCGCGAGCAGCGGCAGATCGCCTTCCGCATTTTCGTGAAAGCGGAACAGGCGGGTGATCTGGCGGCCGATCAGGTCGGCGGGCAGCCGGCCGATCGCCGCCGCCGCGCCGGGCGAGAGGCTGGTGATGCGGAGCGTGTCGTCGGTCTCCCAGGTCCAGTCGGCGGATGCGCGCAGGAAGTCGCTTTCGCGGGCCGCCGCGACAGGCGCAGCTTCGGCCGGCGTCCGGGCGGGACGGCGCTGCCAGCCGGTGATCGACAGCGCGACCTCCTCGCCATCGGGCTCGGCGCGGACCCAGAGGTCGACATCCTCGTCGGCCTCGGCGGCGATCGCGGCGCGCGACACGGTGATGCCGAGCCGCTTGGCGAGCCGCGCCAGCGCCGCGATCTGCGGCACCGACAAGGGCCCGCCGCTGCTGCCGCCGGCGCTGGCCTGGAGCGCGGCGAGTGGCGGATCGGCGGCGATCAGCCGGCCGGCGGCGTCGAGCCGGCCGGTGACCGGCGCGTCGGTCGCGACGTCGGTCATGCCGCCGGCCGCGCCCGGGTCGAGACCCGGGCGACGCTGGCGCGGTAGGTCGGATGGGCGCGCCACATGCGCAGCACCTCGTCCGCCGACGCTCTGATCGAGCGTGTCGAACAATTCGAGCTGCGTCTCGGTCGCGTCGCCCTCGGCGCTGGAGAAGATCGGCCCCTTGGCGTTGAGCGCGAGCAGGATGCGGGCGGCCTCCCGCCGCTCCAGGCCGGCGGCGCGGAGCAGCAATGCCGGCCCCCGCCCCTGCGGATCGGCGAGCACCTCCCAGGCCGCCGCGGGGTCGAGCCCGCAGCGCGTCCCGATCGCGGCCAGGAACAGAGGCAGCAGACCGCTCTCGATCGTCTGCGCGAGCAGGTCGCCGTCGAGCCGATCGGCCAGTCCTCCGGACGAGGCGCGAAGCGGTCGCCTCCAGGCTCTCGCCTTCGTCGTGGACGGCGAGCACCGCCGCCGACGCCGCTTCGATGGCCGCATCGACGCCGGACACGCGATGATGCTGGACCAGATAGTGGCGTAGCGCCGCCGCGACGAGCCAGACCAGGCGATGATAGAGCTCGGCGGGCAGCTCCGCTTCGGTCAGCACCGGCTCCTCGAAGCGGTCGAAGCGGCGGCTGCGCGCGATGATCAGCGCCATCGCCTCGCTCGCCACCTCCTCGTCGCCATCGCGGGCGAGCGCGAACAGCAAATCGTCGCGGCCCGCCGGGCGGTGCAAGGTCCAGAAGCGATGCTCCTCGACGCGGCGCACCAAAGCGGCGCTCAGCTCGCCATCGTTCAGCGCGCCCGCCCGCTCGAGAATCGGCGCCGCGATCGGAACATGCGCGGATTCGAGCGCTGCCACGACGCCCTCTTCGCCCGCGAAATGGTCGGCCAAACGCGACCGCAGCGCATCCTCGATGCAGACGATCAGCCGCCCGAGCAGCGCTGCCGCGGTGATCCGCTGCCACTCGGTAAGCCGGGCCGAGTCCGGCAGCAGCAAATCGGTCGCGGCCACGGCGAAACGCTCGCGCGCGGCCGCCAGCAGCAGCCGCGCCGCGTCGCCCTGTCCGTTTCGTCCGTTCGCCACTCGTTCGGCCATCGCCCGCGCATAGCGCACACAGGGTTAAACCGCTGCTAATCCTGAACCTTCGGATGATGGGCGTGATATTGCGCCCAGAAGAAGCTGCCGGCGGCATAAGCGAGCAGCCCGGAGAGCCCGACCATCCAGCCGCCGAAGCCGGCCAGCGGCAGCATCAGCCAGCTTAGCGCTTTCCGATCCGCCAGCGTGACCGCCGCCGGGATCGCCGCCCGCTCCCGCTCGACCGAAAGCGCGACCATGAAGGCTATCGTGGTCGCGGCGACCAGGATCGCGCCCCAGCCATGCGCCGCCGCCTGACCGTAACCCAAAGCCAGCAGGCTCGCGCCGACAAGCGCTGGCAGGAGCTGCCGCCACCAGCTGCGCGCCGGATCGTCGAGCAGGCGCGCCCGGCCGACGCGCAGCGCCACGCCTTCCAGCGGCGTGGCGAGCAAAGTCAAAGCGAGACCGGTCCAGTTCCATCCCCAGACAAAGCCAGCCGCGCCCAGCGCTGTGAGGCCCGCCGCGATCCCGCCGATCAGCCCCGGCCCGACCGAACCGCCGAGCAGGGCGCTGGCGAGCAGGCGCTCGACGGGCGCGAGCAGTCGGTCGATCCAGCTCCCGCGCGTCTCCAGCGCATCGGCCAGAATGCGCCCCTCCAGCACGGCGATGTCCGCAGACCGGTCGATGATCGCCAGCGGGCGATCCGCGGCAACATGGCGCGCTCCGGCCTGGAGTGTGCGCCGCAGCAAGGTCGATTGCAGATCCCAGTCGCGCAGCATCGCGGCGGTGGCGCGTAGCGTCTGGCCGTCGATCGCCGCCGCGCCGCCCCAACGCGACTGGCCGTCGATCCGTTCGTAAAGTTCGCCATGGACGCTGTCCGGCACGGTCAGCACCGCATGATCGCTGCCCTCTGCCAGGCGGGCGAGCTGGTCTTCGTCGATGATCGCGCCGTCGCCGATCAGCAGCAGCCGGTCGGTCGGCTCGATCGCCTCCGCCGCCTCCTCGACGTCGCGGGCGATGTGGATCGGCACCCGGTCGCGGCGCAGCCGTTCGAGCGCTGCACCAAGCTCGGTCGGCAGCCGTTCGACGAGGATGACGATCCGGGTCGCGCCGGCGCGGGCGGCAAGCCGCGCCTGCCGTTCGACCAGGGTCCGACCGGCGAGCGGCAGCACCGCGCGCAGCGCGCCGGCCTCGCCCGATTCGTGATAGGCGGCGATCAACGCGGCCAACGCCAAAGCTCATTCCCCCGTCTGCGGATTCGAGGAAACGGTAGAGGCCGGAACGGCCGGTGGCAAAACGGTTCGGCTTATGCCCCGGCGAAGTCGTCGATGGCGCGGGCGATCTCGCGCAGCGCCACGGGGTCGCCGGGCGCGCCGTCCAGCGCCGTGTCGGCGAGCGCGACCAGCCCGCTGGCGCCGAAGCTGGCGGCGAGGCTCTTGAGGCGCGAGGCGGCGATCCGCCAATTGGCATCGCAACGGGCCCGGCCCATCAGGTCGAACTGGCGCGAGGCGCTGTCGATGAACGCCATCCGCAATTCGGCCATCAGCTCACTGTCATGGCCCACCGCGGCGGCGAGTGAGGCGTTCAAGGCTCCTGGATCGTATGCCATGCCCGCGATTTAGGCCGAACCGTGTTAACGGCGCGTTTCATCCGGCCCGCGACGTGATAGGGTGTGCCCATGACGACGGGGGTTGAGCGCGCCGAGGCGCATGCGCCGGATCATCACAGCTGGACTGCGGCGGACAATGCCGCGGCCGAGCCGGTGGAATCCTTTTCCTTCCACGATCTGATCGAGGAGGAAGAGCAAGCGCGCGGCACATGGCCGACGATCCTGGCCGGCGTGCTGATCGCCGGGGCGCTCGGCTGGCTCGGCTTCAGCGGCTATGCGCTGTGGACGGCCTGGCCCGGGCTGGCGCCTGCCGCGTGGCTGGCGCCGGTGGCGACGATCTCGGCGCCGCTGATTCTGCTCGCTCTGGTCTGGCTGCTGTTCGGCCGTTCATCGCGCCGAGAGACCGAGCGCTTCACTGAAGCCGTGCGTGCGCTGCGCGGCGAGAGCGAGACGCTGGAGCATGCGCTCGCCGTGATCGCATCACGGCTGCACGAGAATCGCTCCGCTCTGTCGGACGAAGCGAGCCGGCTGATGAGCCTCGGTGATGAAGCGACCGACCGGATCGTCCGCACGACTCGCGCCCTCGCTGGCGAATCGGCGACATTGGACCGCACCGCCCAGGCGCTCGACGCGGCGGCGGCGAGTGCGCGAATCGATCTCGGCGTGCTGCTCAGCGATCTGCCCCAGGCCGAAGCGCAGGCGCGCGCGGCGTCCGAGTCGATTCGCACCGCCGGCCTCGCCGCGCACGAGCAATCGGCGGCGCTCGAAGGTCAGGTCGCGGCGCTGGCCGCACGCGGACGCGAGGCGGACGAGGCGCTGAGCGGCGCGGCGCAGAGGCTCGGCGCGCAGGTCGCGCGGCTGGAGACCGGCGCCGGCGCCGCAGCCGAACGGATCGACCAAACCGCGGCGGCGATGAACCTCGCCGTCGATGGCGCCATGGGCCGCGCCGCCGATGCGGTCGAGCAGGCCCGAGCCGGGCTCGACGCTCAGGGGCAGACGGTGCTTGCGATGGTCGAGCAAAGCCGCGCCGCGTTCGAAAGCGCCACCGCCGATGCCGGCCAGACCTTGGCGACGCGGTTGAGCGAGGCGACCGCCGCGGTCGAAGCGCTCGCTGGCCATCTCGCCCGGCAGGATGAGGCGAGCGCTCGCCTGACGGAACGGCTTGCCGCCCAACTGGGTGAGATTGACGGCCAGATCGCGGCGCTGGGCCAGTCCGGCGATGCGCAGAGCGCCCGGATCGGTCAGGCGCTCGCGAGCCTGCGTGAGGTCGCGCGGGCGCTCCGAACGGAAGTCGATGAAGGCGGCGTGCAATCGGGCGAGCTGATCAATCGGTCGCATGAAATGGCGGCCGTGTTCACGACGCTGACGGGTCAGCTTCGCGAGACGCTGCCCGCTGCCCTGAATGACCTCGAGGCGCATGCCGGGCGCACGAAGGCAGCCGCCCTTGCGCTCGTCGAGCCGGCGGAGGCGGCACAAGCCGCCGCGACGCTCGCCGCCGAATCGCTCGCGGAGGGCGAAGCGAGCCTCGGTCGTCAGCGTGCCGCGCTCGATGCGCTGGTCGCCGCAACCAGAGACGGGATAGCCGAGGCCGAAACCAAACTTGCCGGTCTGGCGACTACGCTCGGCGAGACCGATTCCGCCTCGCTGCGTCTGGTTCAGGAGACCGGCCCCGCGCTCATCGAGTCGCTGGTCCGCGTCCGCGAGGCGGCGCAGCAGGCGGCGAACCACGCCCGCGAGGCGATCGTCGCCGCGATTCCCGACAGTGTCGCCGCGCTCGCCGATGCGACTCGCGAGGCGGTGGCCGAAGCCGCGACCGAGCCGGTGCAGGATCAGCTTGCCGAGATCGCCGGCGCGTCGCAGCGCGCGATGGCGGTGGCGCGGCAGGCGAGCGAGCGGCTCACGCGCCAGCTGCTGACGATGAGCGAGACCGCCGCCGCGATCGAGGACCGCATCGCCGAGGATCGGGCGCAACGCGAGGAGCAGGACGCCGAGGCGTTGTCGCGCCGGGTGTCGCTGCTGATCGAGGCTCTCAATTCGACCGCGATCGACGTCAACAAATTGCTTTCGAACGAGGTCGCCGACACCGCCTGGGCCGCCTATCTCAAGGGCGATCGTGGCGTCTTCACCCGCCGCGCCGTGCAGCTTCTGAACAATGGCGAAGCGCGCGAAATCCAGCGCCATTACGGGGAAGAGCCGGACTTCCGCGACCAGGTGAACCGCTACGTCCACGATTTCGAGGCGATGCTGCAGCGCGTGCTCGCGGATCGCGACGGCCATACGCTCGCGGTGACCCTGCTTTCGTCCGATATGGGCAAGCTCTACGTCGCGCTCGCCCAGGCGATCGAACGCCTGCGCCGCTAACTTCGGTGCAGCCAGTCGAGATCGGCGGGCGTGATCCAGCCGAACACGTAATTCGCGTAATACAGCCCGAACAGGATCGCCGAGACGATCGTCGCGCGCAGCGACGTTCGCCCGAAGCTGAACGTGTGCGGCGCGCTGTCCGCCTGACCGGGCACCCGCTCGACGCCGGCTTCCTCATGCGTCTTCACGCCGAATGGCAGGACGAGGAAGAAGGCGCCGACCCAGAACAGAACATAGATCGCCAGCGCGGACGTCCACTTCATGGCCGCCTCAGATCCGGACGAAGCTGACCGAGACGACCGGCTTCTTGCCCGTCCAATCCGTCGCGCAGCGGCGCACGGCGAGTCGGATCGATTCGCGCAATTTCTCTTCGTCGCGCGCGCCGGCAGAAGCCGCGGTCGCGGCCGCGTCGCAGGCCTCGTCGAGGAAAGCGTCGCGATCCTCCTCGACCGGAATGCCGTGCAGCGCCAGCTCGGGCCGACCCTGTGTCCGCCCCGATCCATCCAGCGCGACCGCGACCGAGATCAGTCCATTGACCGCGATCCGCCGCCGGTCGTTGATCGTCGCGCCCTCGGCGGGAAGGATAATGTCGCCGTCGAGCACGAGCCGGCCAGTCCGCTCGTAGCCGACGGTCCGGGGCCCGTCCGGCGCCAGGCGCACGACATCGCCGTTCGACTGGACGAGCGCGCTCGGCACACCCTCGGAAAGCGCGAAGCGCGCCTGCTCGGCCATGTGCCGCCGCTCGCCATGGACCGGGATCACCGTTTCCGGACGCAGCCATTTGTAGATCGCCGCGAGCTCCGGTCGCCCCGGATGGCCGGAGACATGGACGTGCGCCTGCTTCTCGGTGACGATCGGGATATTGGCGCGGGCGAGCTGGTTCTGGATGCGGCCGATCGCGACCTCGTTGCCCGGGATCTGCTTGGACGAGAACAGGACGAGGTCGCCCTCGGCGAGCTTGATCGGATGGCCGCCGCCGGCGATCCGGCCGAGCGCCGCATTGGGCTCGCCCTGCCCGCCGGTCGCGATGATCATCAGCTCGCGCGGCGGCAACCGCATCGCGGTGTCGAAATCGACGCTTTCCGGGAAAGACTTGAGATAGCCGGTCGCCTTGGCGACGCCGATGATCCGGTCCAGCGAGCGGCCCGCGACGCACAGCTTGCGGCCGCTCTCCTTCGCGATCTCGCCGAGCGTATGGAGCCGCGCTGCGTTGGAGGCGAAAGTGGTGACCAGCACCCTCCCCCGCGCCTCGCCGACGATGCGCGCGAGATCGGCGCGCACACCGCCTTCGCTGCCCGATTCCGCCGCGTTGAAGACGTTGGTCGAATCGCAGACCAAAGCGAGCACACCCTCGTCGCCGATCGCGGTCAGCGCCTCGGCGGTGGCGGGCGCGCCGATCACCGGATCCACGTCGAGTTTCCAGTCGCCGGTGTGGAAGATCCGTCCGTAAGGCGTGTCGATCACACAGGCCTGCATGTCGGGGATCGAATGGGCGAGCGGCACATAGCGGAAGCCGAACGGGCCGAGCTGGAATTCGCCGCCCTGCTCGATCACGTTGAGCTTCACGTCGCGAAGCCCCTCCTCTTCCAGCTTGCCCCGGATCAGCCGCGCGGTGAAATCGGTCGCGTAAAGCGGCACGCCGAGATCAGCGGCGAGGTAGGGCACCGCGCCGATATGGTCCTCATGGCCATGGGTGAGGACGATGCCGAGCAGATCCTCGCGCCGGTCCTCGATGAAGGAAATGTCGGGCAGGACCAGGTCGATGCCGGGATATTGGTGATCGGCGAAGGTGACGCCGAGGTCCACCATCACCCATTTGCCCTGACAGCCATAGAGATTGACGTTCATGCCGATCTCGTCCGAGCCACCAAGCGCGAGGAAGAGGAGTTCGTTGCCGGGTTTCATAACCCCCCGTCACGCCCGCGCCCGCGGGAGTCCAGCCTTTCATGCAGATGCGGGCAAGAAAGCGTCAGGAGGTCGCGACGCTCCGCGCGTGGAGCATCGCGAGACCCTGGATCGTCAGGTCGCCCTCGATCGCGTCGAAGATGTCGGTCTGCTTATCGAACAAAGTCGCCAGGCCGCCGGTCGCGATCACCTTCACCGGCCGGCCGATCTCGGTCTTCAGCCGGGCGACGAGCCCCTCCATCATCGCGACATAGCCCCAGTAGATACCGATATGCATCTGGCTCTCGGTGGTGCGGCCGATGACGCTCGCATCCTCCGGCGCCTCGATCGCGACGCGGGGCAGCTTGGCCGCGGCGGCGACGAGCGCATCGAGCGACAGGTTGATCCCCGGCGCGATGATCCCGCCTTTATAGGCGCCGCTGAAATCGACCACGTCGAAGGTCGTCGCGGTGCCGAAATCGATGACGATCAGATCGCCCTCATGCGCCTCATGCGCGGCGATCGCATTGAGCGCCCGATCCGCGCCGACCGTCTTGGGATCGGCGACGTCCAGCTCGATTCCATAGTCCGCAGCGCCTTGCCCCGCGATCAAAGGCGTGACGCCGAAGTACTTCTCCGCCAGCACCTGCAGATTGTGCAGCGCGCGCGGCACGACTGTGCCGATGATCACCGCGCTCACATCGGCGCGGGTGTAGCCCTCCAGCTCGAGCAGCTGGTGCAGCCAGACCGCATATTGGTCCGCAGTCCGCCGCGCATCGGTCGCGATACGCCAGCGCGCGCGGATCGCCCCGCCCTCGACCAAAGCGAAGACGAGGTTGGTGTTGCCGGCGTCGATGGCGAGCAGCATGGCGGCTTTCAGATCAGGAACACATCGCCCGCGTGTATGACGCGCAATGTGCCGTCCGCCAAGCGGAGGCGAAGGGCGCCCGTGCCGTCGAGGCCGTCGAACAGGCCTTCGCCGTCCTTGGTGGAAAGCGGCGTGCCCACATCATGGGCGGCGGCGAGCCATTGGCGACGGACGGGCTCGATGCCGCTTTCACGCCACCGGGCCAGCCACCGCGCAAAGGCTTCGGCCAGCATCTCGACAAAGGCCGCCGACTCCGGTGCCGTGGCGGCGAGCGCCGCGAGGCTCGTAGCCGGGCGGTCGATATCCTCGGGATGATGCGCGAGATTGACGCCGAAGCCGACGATCACGGCGTCATTTTGCCGTTCCAGCAAGATGCCGGAGAGCTTGGCGCCATCGACGAGCAAGTCGTTGGGCCATTTGATCCTGGCCTGTGGCACATAGGCTGCCGCTATTTCGTGCAGCGCGACGGCGGCGACCAGCGCCAGCGTGGGCGCAGGCGGGTCTTCCGCGCGCAGGCGGACCAGCGTCGACGCATAGAGATTGCCGGGCGGTGACAGCCACGTCCGGCCTTGCCGCCCCTTGCCGCCGGTCTGCCGCTCGGCGCGCAGCCATGTCCCTTCCGCCGCGCCGTCCCGCGCGAGCGCCGCCAAATCGTCATTGGTCGAGCCGGTTTCGGGAACCGTGCGGATCAAAAGAGCGAGTTCGCCGCGTTCATCGTCGCCTGGCCGAGCACCGGAATAGCGAGATAGCCGAGTGGCGAGACGAACAGGGCGGAGACGAGGATCAGTCCGGCGCCGATCGGCTCGCGTGCCTCGCCAAAGGCCGGTGCGGGCTCGTCGAAATAGATCAATTTGACGATCATGATGTAATAGAAGGCGCCGATCACCGAGGTCGCGATCGCCACCGCCGCGAGCCAGGTGAGCCCCGCCCCGACCGCCGCCTGGAAGACAAGGAATTTGGGCCAGAAGCCGAACAGCGGCGGGATGCCGGCGAGGCTGAACATGAACATCGCCATGGCGAGCGCCAGCCATGGCCGGCTGCGAGACAGGCCGGCAAGGCTGGCGATCGCCTCGACCGGCTCCCCGTTCGCATCGCGCATCCTGAGCACGACCAGGAAGGAGCCCAACGTCATCACGACATAGACCGCCATGTAAAACAGCACTGAGGCGACGCCCTGCGGCGTGCCCGCGGCGAGGCCGACGAGCGCGAAGCCGACATTGTTGATCGAGCTGTAGGCGAGCAGGCGCTTGATGTTCCTCTGCCCGATCGCCGCGACGCCGCCGAGCACGGTCGATGCCAGCGCCGCGAAGATCACGATCTGCCGCCACGCGTCCGTCGCCGGGCCCATCGAATCCACCGTTACGCGAACCAGCAGCGCCATCGCCGCGACCTTGGGCGCCGAGGCGAAGAAAGCGGTGACCGGTGTCGGCGCGCCCTCGTAGACGTCCGGCGTCCACATATGGAACGGCACCGCGCTGATCTTGAAGGCGAGGCCCGCGAGAACAAACACGATGCCGAACAACTCGCCGGTCGAGACGCCGTCGGCGCTGAGCGCCCGGGCGATCCCATCGAACCCCGTCGTGCCGGTGAAGCCGTAGAGCAATGAGATGCCGTAGAGCAGGATGCCGCTCGCCAGCGCGCCGAGCACGAAATATTTGAGGCCCGCCTCGGACGAGCGCGCGTCTGTGCGCTGGAAGCTGGCGAGGACGTAGGCGGCGAGGCTTTGCAGCTCGAGGCCGACATAGAGCGTCAGCATGTCGCTGGCCGAGATCATGATCCCCATGCCGAGCGCCGAGAACAGGATGAGCACCGGATATTCGGCGCGATAGTCGCGGTCGCGCCCGAACCAGGTCATCGCGGCCAGCATCGCGACGATCGCGGCCAGATAGGTGACGAGCTTGGCGAAGGCGGCGAAGCGATCGGCGACGAACAGGCCGCTGAATGCCGCGCCGCCATTGTCGACCAGCCCCGGCAGAAAGGCTGCGGCGACGGCGAGCACCAGCACCGACAGCCAGGTCAGCACCTGAGCGCCGCGATCGCCGGTCCAGGCGGCGGCCATCATCAGCGCCAGCGCGCCGAGCCCGATGATCTCCTCCGGCAGGACGAGGATGAAATCATTCCACATCAGTGATGCGCCCCTTCCGCCGCCGGGGCGTGCGCCGCGGCGGGCGCGGGCTGGCCGGCGCTCACCATCGCGTCGCCCGGCGGCGCGGCGGACTGGATGCGCTCGAGCAGCACCGCGACATCCTCGCGCATCGGCGCGATGAAGCTCTCCGGATAGACACCCATCCACAGCACCGCCGCCGCAATCGGCGCCATCAGCGCCCATTCGCGCAAATTGAGATCCTTCAGCGTCGCTGCCTCTTCGGTCCGCGCCGCGCCGAACGCGACCCGCCAGTAAAGCCAGAGCATGTAGGCGGCGCCGAGGATGATCCCGGTCGTCGCCACCGCGGCGACCCAGCTATTCGCGGCGTAAGCGCCGACCAGAGCGAGGAACTCGCCGACGAAGCCGCTCGTGCCCGGCAGGCCGACCGACGCCATGGTGAACAGCATGAACAGCAGGGCATAGCCCGGCATGTTGTTCGACAGGCCGCCATATTTGTCGATCTCGCGGCTATGCAGCCGGTCATAGACCACGCCGACGCAGAGGAAGAGCGCGCCCGAGACGAGACCGTGCGAGAGCATGACGATCAGCCCGCCCTCGATTCCCTGCCGGTTGAAGGCGAACAGGCCGATGGTGACGAACGCCATGTGCGCGACCGACGAATAAGCGATCAGCTTCTTCATGTCCTGCTGCACCAGCGCGACCAATGAGGTGTAGACGACCGCGACCATCGACAGGCCGAAGATCACCCAGATCAGCTGCGCCGACGCCTCGGGAAACATCGGCAGCGAAAAGCGGACGAAGCCGTAGCCGCCCATCTTCAGCAGCACGCCGGCGAGGATCACCGAGCCCGCGGTCGGCGCCTGGACGTGCGCGTCGGGCAGCCAGGTGTGGACCGGCCACATCGGCATCTTGACCGCGAAGCTGGCGAAGAAGGCGAGCCAGAGCCAGGTCTGCGCCTCGGGCGGGAAATCGGTCGCCATCAGCTCCGGGATGGCGGTGGTGCCGGCATAGTTCACCATCCACAGCATGGCGACGAGCATCAGCACCGAGCCGAGCAGGGTATAGAGGAAGAATTTGTAGGCGGCGTAGATCCGGTTCGCGCCGCCCCAGATGCCGATGATCAGGTACATCGGGATCAGGCCGGCCTCGAACAGGATGTAGAAGAGGAAAATGTCCTGCGCCATGAAGACGCCGAGCATCAGCGTCTCCATGAACAGGAAGCAGGCCATATATTCGGGCACTCGGCTTCTCGATCGCCTCCCACGAGGCGGCGATGCAGATCGGCATCAGGAAGGCGGTGAGCACGATCAGCATCAAAGCGATGCCGTCGATGCCGAGCGCCCATTGGAAGCCGCCGAACAGGTCGACGCGCTCGACGAACTGCCATTGCGGCCCGCCGATCTGGTAGGTCAGCCACAGGCCGATACAGAGCGCCAACGTGGCCAGCGTCGTCGCCAGCGCGATCCAGCGCGCGCCCTGCGCGCCGGTCAGCAGACAGGCGAGCGCGCCGAGCAGCGGCAGAGCGAGGATCGCCGAGAGGATCGGAAAGCTCGTCACCGCGCCATCACCCAGGTCGTGGCGGCGGCGACGCCGAGCAGCATCACCAGCGCGTAGCTGTAGAGATAGCCGGTCTGGATGCGCGCCGTGACTTTCGTCCCGGCGACAACCGCCGCGGCAACACCGTCCGGACCGAAGCGGTCGATCGTCCCCTCGTCTCCCCGCTTCCAGAGCTGCCGGCCGATCCAGACGGACGGGCGAACGAAGATCAGATTGTAGAGTTCGTCGAAATACCATTTGTTTAGAAGGAACAGGTAGAGCAGCCTGAAATTGCTCACGAAAACCGCCGGGAAGGCCGTGTTGCGGATATAGGCGTAGAAGGCGATCGCCAGGCCGAGCAGCATCACCGCCGTCGCCGACAGCTTCACCCAGAGCGGGACCAGATGGCTCTCGTGCGCGAGGTGCGCGTCGAAGGCGACGCTGCCGGCCCAGAAATGCGAGCCCGCCCTCGGCGTCGATGAAGGCATGGTGGAAGACGAAGCCGGCGAGCAGCGAGCCGAGCGCCAGCAGGCCGAGCGGCACCAGGATCGTCCACGGGCTCTCGTGCGGGTGATAGCCGCCCGTCCCCTCATGCATCTCGGCCGCGCCCGCCTCGTGCGCATGCGTGTCGTGGCCGGCGTCCTCGGCGTCCGGATGATCGTCATGGTCGCCATGCAGCGTGTGCTGGATATGCTCGCTCTCCGCCCAGCGCGGCTTGCCGAAGAAGGTCAGGAATACCAGCCGCCACGAATAGAAGCTGGTCAGCAGCGCCGCGAACACCGCGATAACGAAGGCGAACATGCCGAATTGCGAGCCGCTGGCGAAGGCGCTCTCGATGATCGCGTCCTTCGAATAGAAGCCCGCAAACCCGAAGATACCGATCACGCCGACGCCGGTGATCGCCAGCGTGCCGATCGTCATCGTCCAGAAGGTGAACGGGATCTCCCTACGGAGCGCGCCGTAATAGCGCATGTCCTGCTCGTGGTGCATGGCATGGATGACGCTGCCCGCGCCGAGGAACAGCAGCGCCTTGAAGGCGGCGTGGGTGAAGAGGTGGAACATCGCCGCGCCATAAGCGCCGACGCCCGCCGCCATGAACATGTAGCCGAGTTGCGAGCAGGTCGAATAAGCGATCACCCGCTTGATGTCGTTCTGCACCGTGCCGACGGTCGCCGCGAAGAGCGCGGTCAGCCCGCCCACCAACGTCACGACGGACAGCGCCGTCTCGCTCGTCTCGAACAAGGGCGAGAGGCGGCAGACCATGAACACGCCCGCGGTCACCATCGTCGCCGCATGGATCAAAGCAGAGACCGGCGTCGGGCCCTCCATCGCGTCCGGCAGCCAGGTGTGGAGGCCGAGCTGCGCCGATTTGCCGCAGGCGCCGATGAAAAGCAGGATGCAGATCAAGGTCAGCGTGTCGATCCGCATCCCCAGGAAGCCGATCGTCGATCCGGCCATGTTCGGCGCGGCGTGGAGGATTTCCGGGATCGAGATCGTGCCGAAGACGAGGAAGCAGGCGAAGATGCCCAGGCTGAAGCCGAAATCGCCGACCCGGTTGACGATGAACGCCTTCATCGCCGCCGCATTCGCGCTCGGCTTGTGGTACCAGAAGCCGATCAGCAAATAGGAGGCGAGGCCGACGCCCTCCCAGCCGAAGAACATCTGGACGAGATTGTCCGCCGTCACCAGCATCAGCATCGCGAAGGTGAACAGCGACAGATAGGCGAAGAAGCGCGGCTGGCTGTCGTCCTCCGCCATATAGCCCCAGGAGTAGAGGTGGACGAGCGCCGAGACCGTCGTCACCACCACCAGCATGACTGACGTCAAGGCGTCGACGCGCAGCGCCCAGTCGACTTGAAGGTCGCCGGAATTGATCCAGGTGAGGACCGGATAAAGCTCGGAATGCTGTGTCCCGGCCATGAAACCGAGGAAGATCGGCCAGGACAGGCCCATGCCGGCGAACAGCGCGCCGGTGGTCACCAGCTTCGCCGCCGTCTTGCCGATGACGCGCCCGCCGAGCCCCGCGACGATCGCCGCGAGCAAGGGAAGGAAGACGATCGCCTGCACCATCGCCTCAGCCCCGCATCTGGTTGATATCGTCGACCGCGATCGTGCCGCGGTTGCGATAATAGATGACGAGAATGGCGAGCCCGATCGCCGCCTCGGCCGCGGCGACGGTCAGCACGAACATCGCGAAAACCTGCCCGACCATGTCGCCGAGGAAGGCGCTGAACGCGACGAGGTTGATGTTCACGGCGAGCAGGATGAGCTCGATCGCCATCAGGATGACGATCACGTTCTTCCGGTTCAGGAAGATGCCGAACACGCCGAGCACGAACAGGATCGCGCCGACGGTGAGATAGTGGTGCAGACCAATCATGCGCGCAGCGCTCCGCTGATCCGCTCATCCTGAGCCTGTCGAAGGGTCACAGCTCCATCCCCTGCCCGACGCCGGGATTCATGTTCACCACCGCATCTTGCGGTCGGCGCTGGACCTGGCGCGAGACGTTCTGCGGCCTGACGTCCGAGCGCTTGCGCCGGGTCAGCACGATGGCGCCGACCATCGCGACCAGCAGCACGAAGCCCGCCGCCTCGAAGATGAAGAGATAGCGGCTGTAGAGCAGCTGACCGAGCGCTTCGATGTTGGACGTGCCCGATGCGACCGGGGCGGTGCGGCCTTCCAGGGCGATCCCGCCCTCCTGATAAGCGAGCAGAGCCGCAAGCATCTCGCCGAGCAGCACGGCTGCGAGGCCCACGCCCAGCGGCCAGTAGCGCGCGAACCCGGCGCGAAGCTCGGCGAAATCGACGTCGAGCATCATCACCACGAACAGGAACAGCACCGCGACCGCGCCGACGTAAACGATGACGAGAAGGAAGGCGAGAAACTCGGCCCCGAGAAGCAGGAACAGCCCCGCCGCGTTGAAAAAGGCGAGGATCAGCCACAGCACGCTATGCACCGGGTTGCGCGACGCGATCGTCATCACGCCCGAGGCGATCACGAGCGTCGCGAACAGGTAGAAGGCAAGGACGGGAATCACGCGGGGCCGCCTACCGGTAGGGCGCGTCGGCGGCAATGTTGGCCGCCAGCGCCCTTTCCCAACGATCGCCATTGTCGAGCAATTTCGCCTTGTCGTAGATCAGCTCCTCACGGGTCTCGGTCGAGAAATCCATGTTCGGCCCCTCGACGATCGCATCGACCGGGCAGGCCTCCTGGCACAGCCCGCAATAGATGCACTTGGTCATGTCGATGTCGTAGCGGGTCGTGCGCCGGCTGCCGTCGGCCCGCTCCTCCGCCTCGATGGTGATCGCCAGCGCGGGGCAGATCGCCTCGCACAATTTGCAGGCGATGCAGCGCTCCTCGCCGTTCGGATAGCGGCGCAGCGCATGCTCGCCCCGGAAACGCGGCGAGATCGGGTTCTTCTCGTAGGGATAATTGATCGTCGCCTTGGCCTTGAAGAAATACTTCAAGGTCAGCGCGTGCGCCTTGACGAACTCCCAGAGCGTGAAGGTCTTGATATAGTGGCCGATGCTCACTGGCTTGTTCCCTCACGCTGGCATTGGCCCCGGCCCCATGTACTCCGCGGGCGCGCCACGCCATGCGGTGTCGAGAAAAAAGCGAGGGCATAGCCGCCCCGCCGGTTCGGAATCAGGTCGGCCCAGATGTCGACTTCCGGCTCGCGCGGGGTGATCGCCACCAGCCGGAGCGCCCCGCGCCGGCCGCGATTGGCGATCGCGCCGCGCGCGAAGGCCATGTCCTCCAGCCCGCTGATCTCGGCCCCGCCATCCCGCACGTCGATCCTGAACCGGCCGGAGCCGATCGCGTCGGCCGCGGTCATCTGACAGATGAGCGACAGCATGCCGGTAAAGCTGGCGGCCATCACCATGGCAGCATTCCGTCATGCTGGAGCATCAGATAACCCGACACCAGGAACACCCAGATCAGCGAGATGGGCAGGAAGATCTTCCAGCCGAGCCGCATCAGCTGGTCGTAGCGGTAGCGCGGCACGGTGGCCTTCACCCAGGAGAAGACGAAGAAGAAGAGCAGGATCTTGCCGAAGAACCAGATGATTCCCGGCACATAGTAAAGCGGCGCCCAGTCGATCGGCGGCAACCAGCCGCCCCAGAAGAGCAGCGCGTTCATCGCGCACATCAGGATGACGTTGCCATATTCGCCGAGCCAGAACAGGGCGAAGCTCATCGACGAATATTCGGTCTGGAAACCGGCGACGAGCTCGCTCTCCGCCTCGGTGAGATCGAACGGCGCCCGGGCCGTCTCCGCCATTGAGGAGATCAGAAAGATCACCGCGAGCGGGAACAGCAAAGGGTTCAGCCCGAACGCGTTGACCCAGCCGAGGATATGTCCCTGCTGCGCGGCGACGATGCCGGAGAGGTTGAACGTGCCGGCCCAGAGCACCACCGGGATCAGCACGAAGCCGATCGACACCTCATAGGACACCATCTGAGCAGCGGCGCGCAAAGCGCTGTAAAATGGATATTTTGAGTTCGACGCCCAGCCTGCGATGATGATCCCGTAGACGCCCAGCGAGGACACCGCGAGCAGGTAGAGCAGGCCGACATTGATGTTCGCGAGCACCATGCCGTCGCCGAACGGGATCACCGCCCAGGCGAGCAGGGCGACGGTGAAGGTGATGATCGGCGCGATCAGGAACAGGCCCTGGTTCGCGCTGGTCGGGACGATCGTCTCCTTGAGGAAGACCTTGAGACCGTCGGCGAAGCTCTGCAGCAGGCCGAGCGGCCCGACCACGTTCGGCCCGCGCCGAAGCGCCATCGCCGCCCAGATCTTGCGATCGGCATAGATGATCATCGCTACCGCCAGCATCAGCGGCAGTGCGATCAGCAGGATCAGGATCAGGGTGGAAAGAAACCACCCCCAGCCCGGTCCCATCCAGGTCGATTGGAACCAGGCGGTCATTCGCTACCCCCGCCTTTCGGCGGCGCGCCGCTCCGCCAGATGGCGAGCAGGATGTGCGCGATGACGCCATTGGCCGCGACATAGACCGCATCGAGCGTCGCCTGGTACAGGCCGCGCAACATTGCGTGGCGCACGACCGGATCGCCGGATTCCGTGCCCGCCGACGTGAGGCTGATCTCGTTATAGCTCAGCGCGAACGACCAGAGGAACAACAGGATCGCCAGGCCGTAGAGAAAGCTCGGCGCCCGCTGCACGAGAGAGGGAAGTTGGGTCATTCCGCCGCCTCCAAGAAATCCTGCCCGTGGAGCAGCTCGGCCGAGCAGCGCTGCAGCGTCGGCGAGGAGCGGGCGATCGGGTTGGTGAGGTAGAAATCCCGGATCGGGTAAGCGAGCGTGCTTCCGTCCGCTACCTTGCCGTCGAGCGCCGGCGGCGCCCAGTCGAAGGCGACGAGACCGGGCCGCGCGAGAGCAGGATAGTCGGCGAACAGCCGCTGGCGAAGCTCGCCGAAGCTGTCGAACGGCAATTTGTGGCCGAGCACGTCCGACAGCGCCCGCAGGATCGACCAGTCCTCGCGGGCGTCGCCCGGCGGATCGACCGCTTTCTCGGAAAACTGGACCCGGCCCTCCAAATTCACGTGGATGCCATGCTTCTCGCTATAGGCCGCGCCCGGCAGGATCACGTCCGCCGCATGCGCGCCGCGATCGCCATGATGGCCGAGATAGACCTTGAAGCTCTTCTCGAACGGCGCGAAATCCATCTCGTCCGCGCCGAGCAACAGCATGAGCCTGGGCGCTTTTTCGGCGAGTGACGCCATGCCGCCAGCCTGCGCGTAGCCGAGCATCAGCCCGCCCGTTCGCGCCGCGACCGTGTGCAGGACGTTGAAGCCGTTCCAGCCGTCACGGACGAGGTTGAGCGACTTGACCAGCGCCAGCGTCGCCCCCTGCCCGCCTTGCGCCTTCAGCGCCGCGCCGCCGACGATCACCGCCGGCCGCTGCGCGTTGGTGAAAGCGTCGGTCGCCGTCTGCGGCAGGTTCGCGACCGCCGCGAGATCGTCGCCCAGCCACTCGACCTTATAGGTGAGGTCGACCTCCGGACCGATCGCGAACACTTTCGCGCCGGCCCGCCACGCCTTGCGGATGCGGGTGTTGACGAGGCTCGCCTCCCAGCGCGGGTTGGTGCCGACCAGCAGGATGACGTCCGCCGTCTCGATCCCGGCGATGGTCGTGTTGAAGTTGACCGCGCCGAGGTTCGACGCGTCATAGGCCAGACCGGTCTGCCGCCCCTCGATCAACTCCGAACCGAGCGACTTCAACAGCAGCTTCGCCGCATACATCGTCTCGACATCGACCAGGTCGCCCGCCACTGCCGCAACGCTACCCGTCGCTTGTCCGGCGACCTCGGCGATCGCCGCGAAGGCCTCGGCCCAGCTCGCCGGCCGCAGCTTGCCGTCCTCGCGCAGCCAGGGCCGGTCCAGCCGGTTGCGGGTAAGCCCGTCCACGGCGTGCCGAGTCTTGTCGCTCGCCCACTCCTCGTTCACGTCCTCGTTGAGCCGCGGCAACGCCCGCATCACCTCCCGCCCGCGCACGTCGAGGCGGATGTTGGTGCCGACACCGTCCATCACATCGATCGCGGGGACTTTGCGCAGCTCCCAGGGCCGGGCCTCGAAGCTGTAGGGCTTCGAGGTCAGCGCGCCGACCGGGCAAAGATCGACGACATTGCCGCTCAGCTCCGAGCCCAAAGCATGCTCGAGATAGGAGGTGATCTCCATATCCTCGCCGCGGCCGACCGCGCCCAGGTCCTCGACGCCCGCGACCTGCTCCATGAAACGGATGCAGCGGGTGCAATGGATGCAGCGGGTCATGAAGGTCTTGACCACCGGGCCCATATATTTTTCGGGCACGGCGCGCTTGTTTTCGTCGTAGCGGCTGTGGCCCTTGCCATAGGCCAGCGCTTGGTCCTGCAGGTCGCATTCGCCGCCCTGGTCGCAGATCGGGCAATCGAGCGGGTGATTGATGAGCAGGAACTCCATCACCCCTTCGCGCGCCTTCTTCACCACCGGTGTGTTGGTGAAGATCTCCTGATTGTCGGCGGCGGGCAGCGCGCAGCTCGCCTGCGGCTTGGGCGGCCCGGGCTTCACCTCGACCAGGCACATCCGGCAATTGCCGGCGATCGCCAGCCGCTCATGGTAGCAGAAGCGCGGGATCTCCTTCCCCGCCAGCTCGCACGCCTGCAGCACGGTGGCGCCCGCCGGCACCTCGATCTCAATCCCGTCCACCTTGAGCTTGGGCATCGGCTAACGTCCTGACAGCGTCGTGGCCGGCGCGAGCCGAAGCAACGCTTCGGCCAGCAGGAACCGGATCCAGGGTGCGTTCAGCCGCACATTGAAGTTCGGCATGCACGTGCGGAAGTCATCCCAGATCGTCCGCACGGCCGCCACTTCCTCGGGCGTGCCCGCCGGTGTTTGCAGCAACGCCCGGACTTCGTTGCGATGCCCGGAGGCATAGCAACGCGCGACCCCGTGAAGATCGCGGACTTCGGCGGCCGCCGGCGCGGGCAGCACATACTCGGCCGGGACGCCGTCCGAGCGAAGCAGGCCCTCGGCGATGGCGCCCCGGGCATAGATGCTCGACATCGACATGCGTGTGCCACCGAACATGCAGGTCGTGCGCTCGCCATAGATCGATTGTCGCATAACCCGGTCTTCCTCGGGCGACCCGGGCTCAGTTGCGATGACGGCGAGCGCATCCCGGCGCTGAGTTCGCGCTACGCAAATCCCCAGCGCGGTCAGGTCGCCGAACGCCCGAACGTTGGTGAGAGGTCCGGAGGTGGACATCCCCGATCGACTTGGTGCCTGGGCGGACGCCGCTGCGGTCAGGGACAAAGCGGCAAGCGCGGCCAAATGAGGAAGCTTCACTCCGCCGCCTCCGCTGGCTCTGGGCAGAAATGGCATATCAGTTCCTCGCGTCGGACACAGGCGCGTTGAGCGTCCGGAACGCTGCCGTGGCAAGCATCGCGCGGAGGCCCGCGGGAGAAATCTGAAGCGGCTGTGGCTCGGCATTGCACCGCGCGACGGCCCCGGTCAGCGCCTGCGCCGCCGCCGTCTCGGCTTCACTCGCGATCTCCGTCGCGAACAACCGCGCGACATCGTCCGGCACCGAGCGGACGGTGCAGACGGCGATCCGGTCGGTCGGCGAAAACGCGCGCGTCGCGGGTCGCGAGGCCGCGCGCACCAGCCGCACGTTCAGCGGCTCCGCTCCGCGCTCGATCAGATTCTCCGCGATCGCCCCGGCAAAAAGGAGGTTGTGCGAGCGCATGCGCCCCCGCCGGCGGAAGCAATCCTCATTGTTCCGGGCGAGCACTCGAAGCCCTGTCTGATATTGCCGGCTGGTGAAGTCGCGCTGGAGCAGCTCCGTCGCCGGCCCGGCGCTGCGATCGGCCACACAGCTTCCGAACCCCTGGATGGCGATTCGCGCGCGCGAGTCCGAAACCACGAAATCCTCGTCAAAGGTGTCGTGCGCGGGGGTGATATCACGCCCGCCGACGCCCTCTGACCGCAGCGGCGGCTGTTGGGGTTGCGGCGCCTGCGGCTGCGCCTGGAGGGCGAGACCAAGTATCAAAGCCAGGATGGTCATTCGGCAGCCTCCGCTGTCTGAATCCCGCCGCGCGCGGCGGCTGATAGTCGATAGATGCCCTCCGCCAATGCTCCTTTCAGCACCGAAGCGGAGAACTGGATCGTCTCGTTCTGCGGAATGCAGGCGGCAAATCGCGGCCGCAGCGCATTGATCGCCTCCCGCTCGCCGGCGCTTCCGGGCAGTTGCCGAAGCAGGTTGCGGACACCGGCGGCATCGGCGCGCGACACGCATTCGCCGAACTGCTCCAACGCAAGGGCGGTTCGCGCCTGATCGGAGAGCGGCGAGCTATAGAGCTGCAAATAGCCGGAATTCGTCACCGCGGAAAAGTCGGTCGGGCCGTCATCGGAGAATTCGCGCGCATAGAGCGCCTGGAACAGGCCGCCGCGAAAAAGCCCTTCGCTGAAGCTAAGCTCGCCGTCCGAACCCAGGCAGACGTCACCGATCGTGTCGTACAGGCTCCGGAAGCTTCGCTGATAGTCGGGCAAATCGATCGCCATGCGGGTCAGGTTGCGCGCGCGGCCGCTCTGCCGGGACACCGCGCAGGCCATGAACCGCTCCATGGTGAGGCGCGCCGCATCGCGACCGCGACCGTCGATCTGCGCCGCGCGATGCGTAACCAATGTGCCGGTCTCCTGCGCCGAAGCCGGAACCGCGGCCGGCATGAGGCCTGCAAGAAAAATGGACAGCAGCGCAGTTCTCATTCCGCCGCCTCCTGCATCGTACCGCTGCGCGCCTCGATCCGCCGCTCAAGCTCGGGACGGAAATGGCGGATCAGGCCCTGGATCGGCCAAGCCGCGGCATCGCCCAACGCGCAGATCGTGTGGCCCTCGACCTGCTTGGTGACGTCGTAGAGATCGTCGATCTCGTGGATCGCGGCATTGCCCTCGCGCAGCCGCTCCATCACCCGCCACATCCAGCCGGTGCCCTCGCGGCACGGCGTGCACTGGCCGCAGCTCTCATGCTTGTAGAAGTAGGAGATGCGACTGATCGCGCGGACGATGTCGGTCGACTTGTCCATGACGATCACCGCGGCGGTGCCGAGGCCGGAGCCCAGATCCTTTAGTCCGTCGAAGTCCATCGGCGCGTCGATGATTTGCGCCGCTGGCACAAGCGGGACGGAGGAGCCGCCGGGGATGACCGCGAGCAAATTGTCCCAACCGCCCCTGATCCCGCCGGCGTGGCGTTCGATCAGCTCGCGGAACGGAATGCTCATCGCCTCCTCTACCACGCAGGGCTTCTCGACATGGCCGCTGATCTGGAAGAGCTTGGTGCCTTCGTTCTTCTCGCGTCCGAAGCTGGCGAACCAGGAGGCGCCGCGCCGCAGGATCGTCGGCACGACCGCGATGCTCTCGACATTGTTGACCGTCGTCGGGCAGCCATAGAGGCCGGCGCCCGCCGGGAAAGGCGGCTTCAGGCGCGGCTTGCCGGGCTTGCCTTCGAGGCTCTCCAGCATCGCCGTTTCTTCGCCGCAAATATAGGCGCCGGCGCCGCGGTGAACGAACAGGTCGAAGTCGTAACCGGAGCCGGCCGCGTTTTTCCCCAGCAAGCCGGCGGCATAGGCCTCGTCCACCGCATCCTGGAGTCGCCAGGTTTCCCGGATGAATTCACCACGGACATAGATGTATGCGGCGCGGCAACGCATCGCATAGCCGGCGAGCAATGCGCCTTCGATCAGCTTGTGCGGATCGTGACGGATGATCTCGCGGTCCTTGCAGGAGCCGGGCTCGGATTCGTCAGCGTTGATGACGAGGAAATTGGGCCGGTCGGGCTTCGGCTCCTTGGGCATGAAGCTCCACTTCATGCCGGTCGGGAAGCCCGCGCCGCCGCGTCCGCGCAGGCCCGACGCCTTCACCTCCTCGATGATCGCGTCCTGGCCGCGCGCCATCAGTGCCTTGGTGTCGTCCCAGTCGCCGCGCTTCTGCGCCGCCTCCAGCCCGGCGGACTGGAAGCCGTAGACGTTGGTGAAAATCCGGTCCCTGTCCTCAAGCACGGCCGCCCTCCGCGCAGAATTCGTTGATCGCCCGGGGCATCTCGCCGGCCGCCATCTCCGGCTCGACGAACACGTCCTCGCCGCCCACGACGATGTAGCGTTGCTGCCGGCCGGCTTGCTCATAGGAGCCGCAGACTACGGCGACGCCCTGATGATCGCGCACCCGCGCCTCGACGAAACGCAGCTCGCCGCGCTGGCTCAGGCGCGCCCGCACCAGCCGCTCCGCGACCGCAAGCGGATCGCTCGGCGCCGCCACGTTCGTGGGCGCGGCGGCCGTCTGATTGTTCGCCGGCGCGGCGCTCTGGCAGGCGGAGAGCGCAAACGCGAAGAGCACGCCACTTCCAAACTTCCCAACCCGTTCGGGCTGAGCCTGTCGAAGCCCAGCACTTCCCTTTCTGCGCGAAGAAGGGCAGCCCTTCGACAAGCTCAGGGCGAGCGGAGCGACGGCGATGGAGCAGCGCATCATCCGCGCCTCCCCAGATAACGGCGGGCGACGACGAACGCCGCGATCCCGAGCGCCACCGCGATCGCGACGCCGACCAGCTTCAGCGCGAGCTTCAGCAGGATGTAGCCCACGACAATCGCGACGATGAGGCCGACGATGCCGCTCATGCCCATTCGCCCCGGTAATCGTGATTGTCCTTCGCCATCGCCTGCAGCGAGGTCGGCCCGCCCTCCGGCGCGCTGGTCTGCCGTTTCACCTGCGGCCCCGGCTTCGGCGTCTTGCCGCTGGCCAGCGCCTCCAGGATCGCGGTCATGCTCTCGGCGGTGAGATCCTCGTAATTCTCGTCGTTGATCTGGACCATCGGCGCGTTGGCGCAGACGCCCAGGCACTCGACCTCGGTCAGCGTGAACAGCCCGTCCTCGGTCGTATGGCCCTTTCGCAGCCCCTTGGCGGCGCAGGCGGCGAGCACGTCGTCGGAGCCGCGCAGCATGCAGGGCGTCGTGCCGCAGACCTGGACATGGAAGCGGCCGACCGGCGCGAGGTTGAACATCGTGTAGAAGGTCGCGACCTCATAGGCGCGGATGAAGGGCATGCCGAGATACGCGCCGACATATTCGATCACCGGGATCGGCAGCCAGCCCTGAGTGTTCGTCTCCGCCCCGATCTGCCGCTGGGCGAGATCGAGCAACGGAATGATCGCGCTCTGCTGCCGCCCCGGCGGATAGCGGCCGATGATCGTCTTCGCCTGCGCCTCGTTCTCCGCCGTGAAGGCGAACGAGCCCCATCGCTCGCGAAGCTCCGGGCTGTCGGGAAGGCGCCTAGCGGCCATCCACTTGCCCTTTCCGGATTGAATGACCGGCAATCCTACGGAGAACAACCGCGAGTAGGATGATGAGTATACCCCACGGCATGATGAGCGCATTTATTGTCCGCATAGCCTCCGGCACCTCCCCGAATGGGGAAATGGCCAGCGAAGCGAGGATGGACAGAAGGAAAACCGAGCCGGCGAGCAGTGCCGCGATCCATGCCGCCATCCAAAATCTAGTGCCCGTGCTCACCGGTCCACCTCGCCGAACACGATGTCGAGGGCGCCGAGGATGGCGGTGACGTCGGCGAGCATGTGGCCGCGGCTCATGAAATCCATCGCCTGGAGGTGGCTGAAGCCCGTCGGGCGGATCTTCACCCGGTAGGGCTTGTTGGTGCCGTCGGCGACCAGATAGACGCCGAACTCGCCCTTCGGGCTCTCGGTCGCGACATAGACCTCGCCGGCGGGGACGTGGAAGCCCTCGGTGAACAATTTGAAGTGATGGATCAGCGCTTCCATCGACATCTTCATCTCGCCGCGCTTGGGCGGGAAGACCTTGCGGTCCATCGTCGCGACCGGCCCTTCCGGCATCTCGTTGAGGCACTGCTTCATGATGCGGACCGACTGCCGCACCTCCTCGACCCGGACCATGAAGCGATCGTAGCAATCGCCGCGCGTACCGACCGGCACGTCGAACCGCATCCTGTCGTAGACCTCGTAGGGCTGCGAGCGGCGCAAATCCCAGGGAATGCCGGCGGCGCGGATCATCGGGCCGGAGAAGCCCCAGGCGAGCGCGTCCTCCTTGGACACCGTCGCGATGTCGACATTGCGCTGCTTGAAGATGCGGTTGTCGGCGACGAGGCTGATCGCATCCTCGAACAGGCGCGGCACCCGCGTGTCGAGCCAGTCGGCGATGTCGGTGAGCAATTTCAGCGGCACGTCCTGGCGCACGCCGCCGGGGCGGAACCAGTTGGCGTGCATCCGTGCCCCGGACGCCCGCTCGTAGAAGTTCATGCAATCCTCGCGGATCTCGAACATCCACAGGTTCGGCGTCATCGCGCCGACATCCATCACATGGCTGCCGAGGTTCAGCATGTGGTTCGAGATGCGGGTCAACTCGGCGAAGAAAACGCGAAGATATTGGGCGCGAAGCGGAACTTCGAGGCCCATCAGCTTCTCGATCGCCAGCACGAAGCTGTGCTCCATGCAGAGCGGCGAGCAATAATCGAGGCGGTCGAAATAGGGGAGCGCCTGGAGATAGGTCTTGTACTCGCACAGCTTCTCGGTGCCGCGGTGGAGCAGGCCGATATGCGGGTCGACCCGCTCGATGATCTCCCCGTCCAGCTCCAGCACGAGCCGCAGCACGCCGTGCGCGGCCGGATGCTGCGGGCCGAAATTGATCGTATAATTGCCGTCCGCGACATCGGTCGCGCCAGGGGTGCCCACTTCGATCGTGCGGGTGTCAGCCATCCTTGGCCTCCCCGCTCTTCGGCTTGCGCCCGCGGGACGGCTTGGCGGCCGCCTTGTTCGCCTTCTCGCCAGCGCCGGTCTGGCCGCTATGCTCGGTTGTCTTGGCCGTCGGCGGCGGCGATTCCGCCTTCATGCCCTCGGGCTTCTTGATCTCGTCGGCCTTGAGCGGGCTCGGCGCGCCGGGCGCCTCGGGCTGCGCCTTCTCGTCGCCCGGCATGACATAGTCCGGCGCCCTCCCAGGGAGAGAGGAAATCGAAGTCGCGGAAATCCTGGGCGAGGCTGACCGGCTCGTAGACGACGCGCTTCTCCTCCTCGGAATAGCGCAGCTCGACATGGCCGGTGAGCGGGAAATCCTTGCGCTGCGGATGGCCGGTGAAGCCATAATCGGTGAGGATTCGGCGCAGGTCCGGGTGGCCGGCGAAGGAGACGCCGTACATGTCGAACACCTCGCGCTCCAGCCAGCCGGCGACCGGGTACACCCCGGTCACGGTCGGCACCGGCGTTTCCTCGTCCGTCGAGACCCGGACACGCAGGCGATGGTTCCTGGTCAGCGACAGCAGGTGATAGACCACCTCGAACCGTTCGGCGCGCTCGGGATAGTCGACCCCGGCGATCTCCATCAGCTGCTGATATTCGAACTCGTCGCGGAGCGTGGTCAGCACCTCCGCGACGCTCTCCCGCGCCACGTCGATCGAGATCTCATCCACCTCCTCCTTCACCGACAGGAAGGCATCGCCGATCGCCGCCTTCACGGCGTCGACGATGCCCGCACGGGCCGGAACGAGGGGCGCGGGGCTAGGCATGACGCTGCGCGCTCTTCCAAAACAATGCGACCAGCGCCGCAGCAGCGACCGCGATCACCACAATCGCAAGGAAGACCAGCAAGGCCTGGCCCACGATGCCTGCCCATATCGGCAGCACAGCCGAGATCGCTGGCCAGAAACGAAAGACGAGTGGCAGCTGCAAAAGCAGCACGAGCCCGACAACGCCGAGCCGCCACCTAAGCGAAGGCGCTTCGTTCACCGCTCGATCGTCCCTTCGCGGCGGATGCGGCGCTGGAGCTGCATGATGCCGTAGAGCAGGGCCTCGGCGGTCGGCGGGCAGCCGGGGACGTAGATGTCCACCGGCACGATCCGGTCGCAGCCGCGCACGACGCTGTAGCTATAGTGATAATAACCGCCGCCGTTGGCGCAGCTCCCCATCGAGATGACGTAGCGCGGCTCGGACATCTGGTCGTAGACGCGCCGCAGCGCCGGCGCCATCTTGTTGCAGAGCGTCCCGGCGACGATCATCACGTCCGACTGGCGCGGGCTCGCGCGCGGCGCGGCGCCAAATCTTTCAAGATCATAGCGCGGCATGTTCACATGGATCATCTCGACCGCGCAGCAGGCGAGGCCGAAGGTCATCCACCACAAGGAGCCGGTCCGCGCCCATTGGAACAGATCCTCGGTCGTGGTGACGAGGAAGCCCTTGTCGCTCACTTCGGTCTGGATCTGGTTGAACGTGTTGGTGTCTGGCGGCGTACCGTCGGCCGGCGCCCGCATCGGCGCCCCGCTGGCATCGAGGATCACTCCCATTCGAGCGCCCCCTTCTTCCACGCGTAAATGAGGCCCAGCGCCAGCTCGGCGAGGAAGATCATCATCGCGAACCAGGCCGTCCATCCGAGATCGAACACGGTCACCGCCCAGGGGAAGAGGAAGGCCGCCTCGAGGTCGAAGACGATGAACAGGATCGCGACGAGGTAGAAGCGGACATCGAACTGGGCCCGGCTGTCCTCGAAGGCGGGAAAGCCGCATTCATATTCGGTCAGCTTGTCCGGATAGGGCTTGTTCGCGCCGGTCAGCCGGGAAACCAGCATCGGCAGCACGACGAACGCCGTCGACAGGCCGAGCGCGACGGCCAGGAACAGCAGGATCGGCAAATAATCGGCAGCCACCGACGCCACGAGCGCACCCCAATGCGATGAATCGAGGCGGCTTTAGGCCAGCCGCCCGGCCCCCGCAACCGCTTAGGCGGGCAGGTTTCCGGCCCCGTCGTCTCGGCCCCGAGGCTCAGCGCGGCAGGCGGGCGACGCGGATCGCCGTCGGCCGGGTCGGCCCTTCGCCGGTGACCGCGCCGCCGGGCCCGTAACGGTCCCATTGGGCGTCGGCGACATAGATCAAAGTCCGGCCGCGCAGGACGCCGAGCGTCGGCTCGCCCCACTCCGGATGGCCGCTCTCCACCACCCGCGCGCCGGTGATCCGCCGGCCGTCGGCGCTGAGCGTGAAATGGACGATGCGGCGAGGATTGGTGCCGTTCTGGATCGCCAGCAATCCGCCCCGCCAGGGCAGCAGCCCGTCGATCCCGTCGAGCATCGTCGGCACGTCGCTTTCGAGGCGCGTGACGCTGCCGTCATTTGTGTCGACGATGGCGAGGCCATAGGAATAATCCGACACGTAGAGTCGTCGCCGGTCGCTCGATTGCACCATGCCTTGCGGGCTGCGCAGCGTGCCAGGCGGGACGAGAACGGTCGCCGCGGCATCGCCGACGCCCAGCCGCCAGATGCTCCCGCCGATCGGATCGGCGGCATAGACCGTGCCGTCGCTGGCGAGCGTCAGGTCGCCCGGCGACCCGCCCGGCAAAGCGATCCGGTGCACCTCGCGGAAATCGTTCAGGTCGAGCGCGATCAGGCCGCGAAAGGCGGCGTCCGGTGACGGCGTTTGCTCGAGCGATCCCGACGCGACCCAGAGCAGGCGGCGCGCGTCGTCGACAGCGATCCCGAACAGGCTGCCGGGATTGAAGCCGGGCACCGCCCGCCACGTCCGTCCGTCGCCATAGACCAGCTCGCGCCCGACGACCGACGTGGCGAACAAGCGTCGGCGCCCCGGATCCCAGGCGACCCCTTCGACCAGCCGAGCACTCGCCGGCACCGTTGCAAACAGCCGGCTGGACTGCACCACCGACCGGTTCGCGTCCAAACGCAGGGAGAGCGCCGCCATTTCGTCGGCCGGCACATGCGGCGCCAGCGCCTGCATCGTCGCCGCCGACGGCGCATAGCCCAGGGCGGCGAGGCGGGCGAGGCCGGCGCGCACGCGGGTCGCGTCGCCAGCCGCATGCGCGGCCGCCAACTGGCGGCGCTGTGCGGAGCTGCTGTTCGGAAAATGCTCGACCAGCGCGTCGAAATCGGCCGCGCTCTTGACCGCGTCGGCCCGCGGCACGCTCCATTGCTGCTGTGCCCAGGCGGCGCCGCTCATGCCGAGCAGCGTGAGCGCGATTAGCGCAGCGCGTTGGCGACCAGCTTGTGGAGACGCGAGTGCAGCGATTCGTTCGCGGCCAGGACCTGCCCCTTGGCCAAATCGACGCTCCCGCCACGAAAGTCGGTCACGAAGCCGCCCGCCTCGCGCACCAGGATCACCCCCGCCGCAATGTCCCAAGCTTCGAGCTCCTCTTCCCAGAAGCCGTCGTAGCGCCCCGCCGCTACCCAGGCGAGGTCGAGCGCTGCCGAGCCGAAGCGGCGGATGCCAGCCACTTCCGGACCAACCGCCGCTAAAATTCGTCCAAAACGGCCCAAATCGCCATGCGCCTTGTACGGCACTCCGGTGGCGATCAGCGCCTCGGAAAGATCGCGCCGCGCCGAAACCCGCAGGCGCCGGTCCTGCAGCCACGCGCCGCGCCCCTTCTCGGCCCAGAAGCTGTCGTCGGTGATCGGGTTGTAGACCAGCCCGTGACTGATCTCCCCCCAGCCGCCTCCGCCGAGCTTGGGCTCCTGGACGGCGATCGAGATCGCGAAATGCGGGATGCCGTGGAGGAAATTCGAGGTGCCGTCGATCGGATCGACGATCCAGCGCGGCTTGTTCTGATCGCCCTCGACCGAGCCGCCCTCCTCGAGCAGCAGGCCCCAGTCCGGCCGCGCATGGCGCAGCTCCTCGACCAACGTCCGCTCCGCCTGCTCGTCCGCCATCGAGACGAAGTCGGCCGGACCCTTGCGGCTCACCTGAAGCTGCTCGACCTCGTTGAAGTCGCGCCTGAGCCGCGGCGCCGCCTTGCGCGCGGCGCGGGTCATGACGGTGATGAGGCCGGAATGGCTGACCAAGGTGGCTCCGATCAGTCCGCGCGGCGGACGTAGGTCTGCTCGTACACATCCACCACGATCCGGGTACCCGCGCCGATATGCGGCGGGACCATGATCCTGACGCCATTGTCGAGGATCGCCGGCTTGTAGCTGGACGAGGCGGTCTGCCCCTTCACCACCGCGTCGGCCTCGACGATCGCGGCTTCGATCGTGTCGGGCAGCTGCACGCTGATCGGCCGCTCGTTGTAGAGCTCCATGACCACGTCCATGCCGTCCTGGAGGAAGGCGGCGGCCTCGCCGAGAATGCCGGCGTCGAGCGTGACCTGCTCGTAATTGTCCTTGTCCATGAAAGTCAGAGCGTCCCCGTCCCGGAACAGGAACTGGAAGTCCTTGGTGTCGAGCCGCACCCGCTCGACCGTTTCGGCCGAGCGGAAGCGGACGTTGTTCTTGCGGCCGTCGATGAGGTTCTTCATCTCGACCTGCATATAGGCGCCGCCCTTGCCGGGCTGGGTGTGCTGGATCTTCACCGCACGCCAGATGCCGCCTTCATATTCGATGATGTTGCCGGGACGAATGTCCACGCCGCTGATTTTCATGGAATGTCTCGCTGGATGGGATTGGCGCGGGCCTTAGCGGGCGCGGGCCTGACCGGCAAGGAGCGGATAGGGATTGATCGGCGTCCCCTGCCACCAGCGGTCGGCGGGCCCCATGCGGTTGATCGCGAAATGGAGGTGTGGGCCCGCCGCCGACGCATTGCCGGTCGAGCCGACCAGGCCGATCGGCTCGCCCCGCCGCACCTGCTGGCCTTCGTGCAAGCCGGGCGCATAGCCTTGAAGATGAGCGTAATAGTAAGTCCAGGCGCGGTCAGCGGAGCGGACATAGACGGTGATCCCGCCGCCGCCCTGGCTGAAGTGCAGCCGCTCGACGATCCCGTCCGCCGCTGCGACTACCGGCGTGCCGCTCGCCGCCATGATGTCGATCGCATTGTGCACCCGCGCGCCGCCGGCGCGCGACGCGCTGTAGGTGTCGGTCAGCCGCTCGGGCCGCATCCCGGCAACCGGGACGGCGAGACCCGAGGGCGCGACCGCCACTTCGGCCCGGTTCCGGTTCAGCGCGTCGGCGATCTCCGCCTCGCTCGGCGCTTCTTCCGGTTTCGCCTGCGGCGCGTCGGAAGGCACGCTGTAGAGCGTGAGCCAGAACAGGCTGGTGAGCAGTGCCGTCACGACCGCGGTGATAGCAACGATCAGGCTAATGCCCAGTTTACGCATGGCCGAAGAACCCGTTTCGGCGACGGTTCGTTCCGGATCAGCGCCGAAGCACGGGCTCGAAAGCGCGAACGGCGGCAGCCGGGCCATCGGGATAGTTCCAGACTGCGCTCAGCACCGCCAGGAAATCGGCCCCGGCCTCGACCAGCGGCCGCGCATTGTCAGGCGTGATGCCGCCGATCGCAACGCAGGGCAGCTCGAACATCGTCGACCACCAGGAGAGGATTTCCGGCTCCGGCCGATGGAGCGTGTCCTTGGTCGCGGTCGGGTAGAAGGCGCCGAAGGCGACATAATCGGCGCCCGCTTCGCCCGCCTCCATCGCGAGATGGCGGCTGTCGTGGCAGGTCACGCCGATCTGCGCGCCCGGACCGAGCAGCCGCCGCGCCTCGCGCGGGTCGCCGTCGCCCTGCCCCAGATGCACGCCGTCCGCGCCGAGCCGCACGGCCAGCTTTATGTCGTCATTGACGATGAACCCGACATCATGCTCGGCGCAGATCAACTGCAGCGGCTCCGCGAGCCGCGCCGCCTGATGCTGGTCGACGCCCTTTACCCGAAACTGGAACGCCGCGACCGGCCCCGCGCCAAGCGCTTCCTTCAGCCGCTCCGGAAACGCACCGCCCACGTCGAGCGGCGAGATCAGATAGAGCTGGCAGCCGGGGGTGCTCACGCCTTGACGGTCGAGGCCGTGTAGATGTCGTCGATCGCCGCGCCCAACGCCGCGTCGAATTCTTCATCGCTCATGCCATGGCGAAGATCCTCCAGCAGCGCGCGCGAGAAGCTGGCGATCACACCGCGATTCTTCGCCAGTTCAGCGCAGGCCTCGGGCCGCGCATAGCCGCCGGACAAGGCGACGACGCGCAGCACCCGGGGATGATCGACAAGGCTGTCGAAAAGACCGGGCCGGACCGGCAGCGAGAGCTTCAGCATCACCCGTTCGTCCCCCGGCATCGCGTCGAGCGCGCGGGTCAGCTCCTCGAGCAGGATCTGGTCCGCCTCCGCCCGCTCCGGGCTCTTGATGTTCACCTCCGGCTCGATGATCGGAACGAGACCGGCGGCGAGCACCTGCCGCGCGACCTCGAACTGCTGATCGACGACGGTGGCGATCCCGGCGCGATTGGCGAGGTTGATCACCGACCGCTCCTTGGTGCCGAACACGCCCAGTCCCTTGGCGCGGCGCAGCAGCGTGTCGAGCTCGGGCATCGGCTTCATCAGCTGGACGCCGTCCGCCTCCGCTTCCAGACCCTTGTCGATCTTGATGAAGGGCACGACACCGCGGTCCTTCAGCGCCTGCGGCGTCGGCTTGCCGTCCACCTGGCCATCCATCGTCCGCTCGAACAGGATCGCGCCGATCACCTTGTCGCCGGTGAAGCTCGGCGAGGTGATAATCCGGCTACGCATCTCGTGGATCAGCCCGAACATCTCCTCGTCGTTCGAATAAGCGCTTTCCTCGACGCCATAGCCCTTCAGCGCCTTGGGCGTGGAGCCGCCGCTCTGGTCGAGCGCGGCGATGAAGCCTTTCCCGCTTTCCATCTTCGCCAGCATTTCGGAATCTTGCATCATAGGGTCCTCTGGGATCGTGATCGGGTTCAGCGCATCAGCGCCGCGACGCCGGGCAGCGTCTTGCCTTCCATCCATTCGAGGAAGGCGCCACCCGCCGTCGAAACAAAGGTAAATTCGTGCGCCACGCCGGCCTGGTTGAGCGCCGCGACGGTGTCGCCGCCGCCGGCGACCGAGATCAGGCTGCCTTCCTGGGTCAGCGCCGCTGCGGTGCGGGCGAGAGCGACGGTGGCGACCTCGAAGGGCGGCGTCTCGAACGCGCCGAGCGGGCCGTTCCAGACCAAAGTGCGGCAGGTCTTGAGCACGTCGGCGAGCGCTTCGACCGCCGCAGAGCCGATATCGAGGATCATCTCATCCTCGGCGACCTCGTGCACATTGCAGGTGCGCAGGCTCGGCGGATTGGCTGCGAACTCCTTCGCCACCACCACGTCATAGGGGAGATGGACGGTGCAGTTGGCCCGCTCCGCTGTTTCCAGGATATCCTCCGCCGTTCCGGTCAGGTCGCGCTCGGCGACGCTCTTGCCGATCGCGACGCCGCGCGCGGCGAGGAAGGTGTTGGCCATGCCGCCGCCGATGATCAGATGGTCGACCTTGCCGACGAGATGCTTCAGCACGTCGAGCTTGGTCGAGACCTTGGCCCCGCCGACCACCGCCGCGACCGGTCGCTCGGGATTGCCGAGCGCCGCCTTCAGCGCCTTCAGCTCTCGCTCCATCGCCCGTCCGGCATAAGCCGGCAGGAGATGGGCGAGACCCTCGGTCGAGGCATGGGCGCGGTGGGCGGCGGAGAAGGCGTCGTTGACGTAGAAATCGCCATTCGCCGCCATCGCCGCGGAGAGCGCCGGATCGTTCTTCTCCTCGCCGGCATGGAAGCGGGTGTTCTCGAGGATCGCAACATCGCCGGGCCGCAAGACCCTGAGCGCCGCGGCAACCCCCTCCCCTTCGCATTCCGGTACGAACTGGACCGAGCGGCCGAGCACCTCGGCATAAGGCCGGGTCACCAGCGACAGCGACATATCCGGCCGCTTCTCGCCCTTCGGCCGGCCGAAATGGGCGAGCAACAGGACGATCGCGCCCTTGTCGGCCAGTTCGGTGACCGTGGGCAGCGTGGCGACGAACCGCGTGTCGTCGCTCACCGCCCCGTCGTTCATAGGCACGTTGAGGTCGACGCGGACCAGTGCGCGACTTGCCCACGCACATCGCCGAGATCGTCGAGGGTCTTGAATGACGCCATGATGTCAAATCAGCTTGGCCATCGCCGCTGCCGTATCGACCATCCGGTTCGAGAAGCCCCATTCATTGTCGTACCAGGAGACGACGCGGACCAGCTTGCCCTCCAGCACCGCCGTCTCGAGGCTGTCGACCGTCGAGCTGGCGGGATTGTGGTTGAGGTCGATCGAGACCAGCGGCTCGTCGGTATAGTCCAGGATCGCGGCCAGCGGGCCACTCTCAGACGCCGCCTTCAGCGCGCCGTTCACTTCCTCAACTGTCGTATCGCGGCTGGGCGTGAAGGTGAGGTCGATCAAGCTGACGTTCGGGACCGGCACCCGGATCGCCGAGCCGTCCAGCTTGCCCTTCAGCTCCGGCAGCACTTCTGCGACGGCGCGGGCGGCGCCGGTGGTGGTCGGGATCATCGACATGCCGGCGGCGCGGGCGCGGCGCTTGTCGCTATGGATCTGGTCGAGGATCTTCTGGTCGTTGGTGTAGGCGTGGACAGTGGTCATCAGTCCGCGCTCGATCCCGATCACGTCGTTCATCACCTTCGCCACCGGCGCGAGGCAGTTCGTCGTGCATGAGGCGTTGGAGACGATGACATGCTCAGCCGTCAGCTTGTCGTCATTCACGCCAAAGACGACGGTAAGATCGACGCCCTTGGCCGGGGCCGAGATCAAGACGCGCTTGGCGCCGGCATCAAGATGCTTCTGCGCGCTCGCGCGGTCGGCGAAGAAGCCGGTGCACTCCAGCGCGATGTCGACGCCGTTGGTGGCGTGCGGCAGATTGGCCGGGTCCTTTTCGGCGGTCACCTTGATGCGCTTGCCGTCGATGATCAGGTCATTGCCGTCAGCCTTCACCTCGCCCGGATAGGGGCCGTGGACGCTGTCGCGCTTGAACAGCAACGCGTTCGACTCGGCGTCGGCGAGATCGTTGATCGCGACCAGCTCGAGGCCGCTTTCCGGCTTGGCCAAGATCGCCCGCGCGACAAGGCGACCGATCCGCCCGAAGCCGTTGATCGCAACTTTGGTCATTCCTTCACTCCCAATGCATTCAAAATCCGGGGCATGATCGCCTCGACCGAGAAGCCGAAGCGGTCGAACAAATCCTCGGCCGGCGCCGAAGCGCCGAAGCGGTCGAGGCCGATGTTGAGGCTCGCATAGCGCTCCCAGCCCATGGTCGCGCCGGCCTCGATCGAGACGGTCAGCACACCCTGCGGCAGGATATCGGTGCGATAGGCCTCATCCTGAGCTTCAAAGCGCTCCCAGCAGGGCATCGACACGACATCGGAACCGATCGCCTCATCCTCGAGCGCCTCGGCGACGTCCATCGCCAGCGCGACCTCCGATCCGGTCGCGAGCAGGACGACGCGGCGGCCCTTGATCGCGCGGCGGAGGCGATAGGCGCCCCGCGCGCAAAGATTCTCGTCGAGCACCTTCATCCGAGCGGCGGCAGGTTCTGGCGGGTGAGCGCCAGCAACGACGGGCCGTCCTGCTTGCGCAACGCCAGATCCCAGCATTCCGCCGTCTCGACCGCATCGGCGGGTCGATAGACGTCGAGGTTCGGCATCGCGCGCAGGCCGGCGAGCTGCTCGACCGGCTGATGGGTCGGCCCGTCCTCGCCCAGCCCGATCGAATCGTGCGTCATTACATAGATGACGCGCACCTGCTGCAGCGCCGACAGCCGGATCGCCGGCCGAGCATAATCGGAGAAGATCAGGAAGGTTCCGCCATAAGGGATCACGCCGCCGTGCAGCGCCATCCCGTTCATCGCCGCCGCCATCCCGAACTCGCGAATGCCGTAATAGATGTAGCGGCCAGAATAATCGTTTTTTGTAAGCGGGTTCTGGTCTTTTGTTTTGGTATTATTCGAACCGGTGAGATCGGCCGAACCGCCAATCGTCTCCGGCAATTGCATGTTGATCGCGCCCAGCGCCAGTTCGGACGCCTTGCGGGTCGCGACCTTCTGCGGGTTGTCGATCAGGCTCTGAATGTAATCGGCCAGCGAGAAACCGTCCGGCAGATCGCCCGCCATGCGACGGCTGAGCTCCGCGCCCTTGTCGCTCGCGGCAAGGCGCTGGTTCCAGTCGGCGTGCGCCGCTTGGCTGCGGCACCCGGCGCTACGCCAAGCTGTCAGGATATCTTCGGGCACCTCGAAGGGCGGATATTCCCAGCCCAGTTGGACGCGCGCCGCCGCAACCTCCTCGTCACCAAGCGCCGCGCCATGGGTGGCGGCGGTGCCCTGCTTGTTCGGCGCGCCCTTGCCGATGATCGTCCGGCAGGCGATCAGCGAGGGGCGTGGATCGGCCAGCGCCTCGTCATAGGCGCGGCGCACATCCGCGACGTCATGGCCATCGCAGCGAACCACGTGCCAGCCATAAGCGGCATAGCGCGCCTCGATATCCTCCGAGGTGGAAAGATCGGTGCCGCCGTCGATCGTGATCCGATTGTCGTCCCAGATCACATTGAGCCGGCCGAGGCCCAGATGGCCGGCAAGCCCCGCCGCCTCGTGATTGACGCCCTCCATCAGGCAGCCGTCGCCGGCGATCGCCCAGGTGCGGTGATCGACCAGCTCATCGCCATATTCGGCGTTCAGATGCCGCTCGGCGATCGCCATGCCGACGGCCATCGCCACGCCCTGCCCCAGCGGCCCGGTCGTCGCCTCGACGCCGTCGAGCAGGAAGTTTTCAGGGTGGCCCGCGCACGGGCTGCCCAGCTTGCGGAAGCCCTTGATGTCCTCGATCGTCGGCCGCGCGTAGCCGGTGAGATGGAGCAGGCTGTAGATCAGCATCGAACCATGGCCGGCCGAGAGCACGAACCGGTCCCGGTCCGGCCAGTGGGGATCGGCCGGATCGTGCTTCAGATATTCGGTCCAGAGCACCGTCGCCGCGTCCGCCATGCCCATCGGCATGCCCGGATGGCCGCTGTTCGCGGCCTGCACGGCGTCCATCGACAAGGCCCGGATGGCGTTGGCGAGCAAGGTCGTGCTGACGGGCATCGAATCCCTTCACGGGGTGAGACGGAAAGCGGGAGCGCCGGAGGGCGCCGCCGTTCCTTTATCGGCGGAGGCGGCGAGGTCAACCGTCGCGGCTTGCCGCGCGCAACCGTCATGCTATCGTCACATCGTGGCAGACCAGCGCGCTTTGGATGCCGTAGCACGGATCGAACGGGCGCTCGCCCGGATCGAGACGGCTGCGGCGCGCCCGGCAACCATCGACAGGAGCGAGGAAGCAACGGCTCCACGCCGCGCATGAGGCGCTCAGGACGCGCGTTTCCGGCGCGCTCGCCCAGCTCGATTCCCTGATTCAGGCGGGGGAGCGGGGCTAGATGGCGAATATCGACATCGACGTCGGCGGCCGGCGCTACACCGTCACTTGCCGCGACGGCGAGGAGGAGCATCTACGCGGCCTCGCGGCGACGGTCGATCGTCATGCCCATCAGGCGACGGAAGCGCTCGGCAGTCTCACCGAAACCCGTCATTTGCTGTTCGCCGCCTTGCTGCTCGCCGACGACCTCAAGGAGGTCCGCGCGGGCGCCGGCCTGCCCGATCCGGTGCCACTTCCGCCCGACCCGGCCGTCGCCGAAGCGCTGGAGCGGCTCGCGACCCGGATGGAAGCCTTGGCCGAGAGCCTTGAGCGGGGCGCGGTCAGCGCCTAGATAGAGCCCGACGGGTACTGCCTCGTGCGCGCTCAAGAACATCCCTGAGGCGATATGACATCCAAGGGGACTGTCCCTGCCCGGGCCCTGGCCTGAAGCACATGGTTCCCACCTGACGTTGAGGCGTCAGAGGATATTCCGAGCAAACGGCCATGGCGGTCCCGTCACCCACCACGACCAAGAGCGAGCTGCGCGCCGAGGGACTGAGGCGCCGGCGCGATTTTGCGCGCAGCCTCGATGGCTCGACCCGCGCCAGCCTGGAGCAGGCGCTGGCGGATCTCGTGCTTCCCCATCTGATCGGCGCGCGGGTGATTGCCGCATATCACCCGCTGAAGGATGAGATCAGCCCGGCCCCGATCCTCGCCGGGCTCGGCCACGCCCAGCGCTCCGTCTTCCCCTGGTTCGCGGATCGCGACGCCGCCTTCCTTTGGCTCGAAGGACCGGCGATCGAGCCCAGTCCTTGGGGCGTGCTGCAGCCTTCCCCGGAAGCCGAGGCGCGGGCGCCGGACGTGGTGCTGGTGCCGATCGTCCTCGCCGACCGCCACGGCGTGCGCATCGGCCACGGCAAGGGCCATTACGACCGCGCCCTCTTCCATCTCAGGCAAGGCGGCCGCCCCGTCCTCACCATCGGCCTGTGCTGGCCCGATCAGCTCGTCGACGGCCCGCTGCCCGCCGATCCATGGGACATGAGGCTGGACGCGATCGCCACGCCAGGGGAGTGGGTCCGATGCGGCTAGAACCGAGCTGGCGGCAACCAACGGGGATCGCCCTGATCCTGCTGCTGATCATCGTCTGGGCGGTGCTCGTGGTCAGCCTCGCGCCCCTGCTCGACGGCCTGCCGCGCTGGCTGCATGTGATCTATTATCTGGTCGCCGGCTTGGCCTGGATCGCGCCGCTGAAGCCGCTCCTCCGCTGGATGGAGACCGGGCGCTGGCGCTAGGAGAATGGCGCGAGTGACGGGGCTCGAACCCGCGACCTCCGGCGTGACAGGCCGGCGCTCTAACCAACTGAGCTACACCCGCTAGGGGCCGGCGGCGCGGTTACGGGAGGCTCCCGGCGCTGTCAAGCAAGCCGGCGACGCGCCGGTCAGCCCGGCCTGGGCGGTGGCCGCGGCTCGTCCGGATCGTGGATCAGGGTTCCTTCCTCGAACAGGAAGCCGGCGATGTCCGGCCTTCCGGCGGCGTCCATGATGGTGCGGATGATGATCAGCAGCGGCACCGCGAGCAACGCGCCGGTCGTCCCCCACACCCACGCCCAGAAGCTCAGCGACAGCAGGATCATCAGCGGGTTGATCGTCAGCCGCCGGCCAACGATCGCCGGCGTAATGACATTGGCCTCTACCAGGTGCATGCCGACGAAGATCAACGCCGGCAGCAGCGCGTACCAAGGATCTTGGAAGGTCATCAGACCACCGAGCGCCAGCAGCAAAGCGGCGGCGATCGGGCCGAGATAGGGGATATAATTGAGCAGCGCGGCGATGCCGCCCCACATTAGGGGCGTCGGCATGCCGAGCAGATAGAGGATCAGCGCCAACGCCGCGCCGATGCCAATATTCACCAAAGTGATCGTGCCGAGATAGGCGGAGGTGGCATCAACCACCTGCTGGATCACGCGAGCCGTAGTCATTGCGCCGGCGAAGCTCGAGCGGGTGGTGATCGTGCGGCGGCGCATCCGGGTCCAGCCGGCGAGGAAGAAATAGATCACCAGCACCGCGAAGAACATCTGGATGACTGCGAACGGGGCCGAGGCGGCGACGATCTGGAGCAGCGAGCTCGGCGTCTCGACCCGGACGGCCTGCGGCGCGGCGGAGAGGTCCGAGCCGTTCAGCTGGCGGACCACGCCTTCCACGAATTGCTCGAGGTTCGAATAAAGTGTGACGAGCGGCGCGAGCGTCTCACGCAGCTGGCCGATCCGGTCCGGCAGCAGCTGAAACCATTGGGTGGCCGGGAAAACGATCGCCGCGACGGCGATATTTGCGACGATGAGAAACAGCACGACGCACAACAAAGCCGCAAGCGCAGAAGGGATGCGCCGCCGCTCCAGCCATTCCAGCGTCGGGACCATGGCGATGGCGATCACCAAGGCGGTGGTCACCGGCAGGAAGAATTCCGCCCCCGCCCGCAGCGCGAACGGCACAGCCAGCGTCAGCGCGATGCCGAACATCAGGACCAAAGCGGCGAGCAGCCGGTCGCGGCGATAGGCGACCGCCTCCAGCTCCATCTCGATCGCGGACTCGCCCGGCGCGGGCGGCTCCTGCGGGGTTTGATCCTCGGCGGCCGGCTTATCCATCGGCGCGATCATGCCGCACCGCGGCGGCGGTGAAAAGCGACGATTGGGTCGCCCTGTCCCCCGGACAGGGCTGCGGCTTGCGGGGCAAGCCGCACCCAATCGTGGTGCCCCTGGCCCGAGTCGAACGGGCACTCCTTGCGGAACTCGATTTTGAGTCGAGCGCGTCTACCAATTCCGCCACAGGGGCACGCCCGCGCGATCTAGGGCGGCGCCGGCCGGTTCGCAACCGCGTTTGCCGCTCGGCAGGGGTGGCCGGGCGGCGGATCACCGCCGCCCGGTGTCGTCTTCTAGTTGAACGCCTGCTGGACGTCGGCGCCCTTAGGGTCGGGGCCGAAACGGTTCGGGCCGCGGGTGCCCTCGGTGCACAGCAGCACGAGCATCCAGATCCCGCCGATCAGCGGGATGAGAACGATCAGGGCCCACCAGCCGCTCTTGTCGATATCGTGCAGCCGGCGAATCCAGACCGCGAGACCGGGAATGAGGAAGACGAGGCCGGCGATGCCGGACAAGAGGCCGCCCTGCACGTTGAAGTTCGCGGAGGCGTTGCCGCCACCGAATTCCGACGAGCTCGTGGTGTTCGCGAAGCCGAGCTGCACGTCGAGGAAGACCGCAACGACATAAACGATGATCACGAAGAGCACCCACATCCAATATTCTTTCCGCCGCGAGCGCCCCGCAAAATCGAAGTAACGCTTCAGCGGCATGAGCATGTATTCCATGGTAAACCCCCTCCTGGCAGGCCGGCACGCCCCGGCCACGGCGGCAGGTTCCGCCATTTCGGACCTGTAATCAAGCACCCCTGTGTCAGATCGAACCGAAGTCGCCACCGCGACCCGCGCCGCTGGCGAAACGGCCGGCGCCGGCGCGAGCTTCGGCGTCGAGCGGCGCCCGACCGCCCTGTGCTTCCTTGCGCAGCGCGGCGGCCAGATCGTGGTCGAAAGCGGCGTAAGCCGACGTCCGGTCCGCACGCAGGCAAAGTTGCGGAAATCGAGCAATTTCCTCGGCCAGCCGGATCGCTTCCGCCAAGGCCTCTCCGGCCGGAACGACGCGGTCGGCGAGGCCGAAGACCAGCGCTTCCGCGGCGGCGACGGGCCGTCCCGTCAGGATCATGTCGAGCGCCCGCCCCTGGCCGACGATGCGCGGCAGCCGCACCGTGCCGCCATCGATCAATGGCACGCCCCAGCGCCGGCAAAACACCCCGAACACCGCCGACTCGGACGCGACTCGCAGGTCGCACCACAGCGCCAGCTCGAGGCCGCCCGCGACGGCATAGCCCTCCACCGCGGCGATCACTGGCTTGGTCAGCAACCGCCGCGTCGGGCCCATCGGCCCTTCGCCGGCCGGATCATAGTGCCCCGCCGCGCCGGCCACCGCCTTGAGGTCGAAGCCCGCGCAGAAATGGCCGCCCGTCCCCGCCAGCACCGCCACCGAAGCCGTTTCGTCCTTCTCGAAAGTGTCGAATGCCTCGCGGAGTTGTTGTGCCGTCGCCGGATCGACCGCGTTGCGCGCTTCGGGGCGGTCGATCAGGACCGTTGTCACGGTCCCTTCGCGCTGGACGATCACGCTCATATCCGCCGCTCCCGCCCGGCCCAGAACGGCTCGCGCAGTGCCCTGCGCAGCGGCTTGCCGACTGCACTCAGCGGGATCGCATCGACGAAGCGGATGGATTTGGGCGCCTTGTAGCCGGCAAGCTTCTCATGGGCGAAGGCGATGAGCGCCGCTTCCTCCCGCGCCGCGCCGTCGCGCGGGACGACAAAGGCGGTCACCGACTCGCCCCAAGTGTCGTCGGGCAGGCCGACCACGGCGACCTGCCCCACCGAAGGATGGCCCGACAGGGCGTCCTCCACTTCGCGCGGATAGACGTTGTAGCCGCCGGTCACGATCATGTCCGACGTGCGGTCGACCAGAGTCAGATAGCCCTCATCGTCGAAGCGGCCGATGTCGCGGGTGCGCAGCCAGCGCGTGCCGGGCAGGAAAGCCTCGATTGCCGGATCGCTATAGCCCTTCATCACGAACGGCGCGCGCAGCACGATCTCGCCCGGCTCGCCCGCCGCCGCGTCATTGCCCTCCTCGTCGACCAGCCGCAGCTCGCACTCGACCGCCGGCCGGCCGCAGGAGAGCAGCCGTTCCGCCGTCGCCCCGACATGGTCCTGCTTGCCCAGCGCGCAGATCGCCAGCGGCGCTTCGGTCTGGCCATAATATTGGACGAAGACCGGGCCGTAGCGCCGCAGTCCTTCCTCCAGCACCGGCCGCGGCATCGGCGAGGCGCCGTAGAGGATCGTCGACACGGACGAGAAATCAGCCTTGTCGATCCCTGGCGCCTGGAACAGCATCTGCAGCATCGTCGGCACCAGGTTGAGCGCGGTCGGCCGCCAGCGATGGATCGCCTCGACATAAGTAGCGGGCGTGAAGCCCGGCAGGATTGCCGCCGTCCCGCCGCGCAGCCAGTAGGGCAGGACGAACGTGCCGCTCGCATGGATCAGCGAGGCGGCATGGAGCATGATGTCGCCGGGCGCCGGATCGATCAGGTTGGTGAGCACATTTTGAACCACGGCGGCATAGGTCGCCTGCGTATGCTCGGCTGCCTTCAGCGTGCCGCTGGTGCCGGAGGTGAACAGGCGCAGTAGCACGTCGTCCGGCTCGCTCGGCAAGCGGGGGTCGGATTCCGGCGCGTTCTCGGCGAGCTTAAGTAGATCGGGACCGAGCGAGGCGTCGCCCAGCCCATAAAGCCGCAACTTCGGCATCGCCGCCTGAAGCTCGGCGGCGCGCTCGACTTGCGAGGCGCCGTAGACCAAGGTCCCGATATCGGCGAGCGCGAGCATCTGGAGATGCTCATCCCGCGACAGGCGGCCGTTGAGCGGCGTGCGCGTGAGGCCCGCCTTCACTCCGCCGAAATCGCAGGGGAGCGAATAGAGTCCGTTGTCGAGCAGCAAGGCGAGCGGATCGCCCTTGCCGAGGCCGAGCCCGGCATAGACATGGGCGATCCGGTTCGAGAGGCGGTCGACTTGACGGAAGGTCATCGCCTCGTCGCCGAACAGGAGCGCGGTCCGGTCGCCGTGCCACAGCGCGCCGCGGCGAATCAGCTCGGTCACCAGCATCGCGCGCTCCTTGCATCCGGCCGCGGAAGTTTCATAAGTTTCAGCTTCCCTGGGAGAAAAAATTAGCCCACGCCAGGCCGGCTACGCGGACGGCGGAAAGGCCAGGACGAAGCGGCATCATTGCGACAGGATGACAGAAACCCGGCCTGTAGGAAAATCCCGGCGATTGATCCGCGCCGCCGCCCTGGTTTAGCTGGGGCATGGGGGAACGCCTGCTGATCGCTGCCTTGTGCAGCCTGCTGACCGCGGCGGCACCGCCGATCGAGTTCACGCCGATCCGGGTGGACTTCGCGCCGTCGGCCCAGGTCTATCGCGAGCGCTGGAACGAGGAAGGGGCGCGGATCGCCGCGGCGCTGGAGCGGGCGGCCGGAATCGCGTTCCCGAACCAGCCCATCGAGGTGCTCGTCCGCGACGGCGCGCCGATGACCAGTCTGGACGGCCGCACGATCCGGCTGCGCGCCGGCTATCCGATCAACGTGTGGCGGGCGACGATGACGCATGAGCTCGGCCATCGGCTGGCGATTATGCTCGGGCGAAGCGCCGGTATCGACGACCATCGCGCGCTCTACCTCTTTTATTATGACGCGCTGATCGAGCTTTACGGCGCCGAATTCGCGGACCGGGTGGTGAGCATGGAGCGCGGCATCCCCGGCGCTTACGATTACGATGCGGCCTGGACCTGGGCGCTGGCGATGACGCGCGAGGAGCGGCAGGCGCGGTTGCGGGCCCTGCGACCGATCCGGCTCGAGTATGACGCCGTCGGCGGACGCTGAACCGAACCAAGGAGACGCGCTCTGATCCGCCCCTATCTGCCGCTCAATGCGCTGCGTGCCTTCGAGGCGGCGGCGCGCCATCAGAGCTTCAAGAAAGCGGCGATCGAATTGCGCGTCACGCCCGCCGCCTTGAGCCATCAGGTGAAGGCGCTGGAGGAAAGGCTCGGCGCGACACTGTTCCATCGCCTGCCGCGCGGACTGGCGCTGACTGACGAGGGTCAGGCGCTGCTGCCGGAGCTGCGCGAATTGTTCGACCGGATCGCGTTGATGCTCGACCGGTTCGACACGGGCGGCGGGCGCGAGGTGATGACGCTGGGCGTGGTCGGCAGCTTCGCGCTGGAATGGCTGCTCCCTCGGCTCGGCCGGTTCGCGACCGCGCATCCCGAGGTCGACCTGCGCCTTTCGACCAACAACAACCGCGTCGACATCGCTGAGGAGGGCCTGGATTTTGCGATCCGCTTCGGCGACGGCGCCTGGCAAGCGACCGAGGCGGATTTGCTGTTCCTGGCTCCACTCACCCCGCTCTGCGCGCCGAACGTGGCGGCGCGGCTAAACGAGCCCGCCGATCTCCGCGGCGAGACCCTGCTGCGCTCTTATCGGGTCGAGGACTGGCCCGACTGGTTCCGCGCCGCCGGGCTGGAAGCCCCGCCGCTGCGCGGACCGATGTTCGATTCGTCCGCCCTGATGGTCGAGTCGGCGCGGCGCGGCCTTGGCGTCGCCCTCGCGCCGGCAGTGCTGTTCTCTGACGCATTGGCGAGGGACGCTATCGCACGGCCATTCGACATCGAGTCGGGCGGCGACGGTTACTGGCTAACGCGACTGAAGTCGCGACCGCTCAACGCCGCGATGGCCGCATTTCGGGACTGGGTGTTGTCAGAGGACGTCGTTCAACGATGACTCACGGCGGCGTGCCAATGAGCGCAGTTCCGGCGAAAGAGATTGTCGTCCGGTTCCCGCCGCAAAACATATCGACATGTAAGCCCTAACAGCAGCGCAGCGATGCGTTCGTTGGGGTGGCGCTCCGTTTGGCTGTAGGGACAGAAGCCTGTGAGCGTCAGAATGTCGCCGTTGCGAACGCGCTCGGTCAGGTGCTGCGGCCCGTCCGTGCAGACCATGATGGCGCACTCCCCGTTCGAATCGCACGGAGGCGGCTGATAGCTTGCGATTGATGCATCCACGGCGGCCGCTAGCTCGCGATACCGCGCGGCGCGCATGCGAGGGCTGACAGATTCCTCCATTTCCCAGCCGAGATACGGATGCCCTGAAAACCACCAGAGGCGAACGCTAGGATCCCGTTCGCCATTGCCGATTAGCTCTACGATGAAGCCGCGACCGCCGAGTGATGGCATGGTCGAGAACCGAATCGCGTCGCGGCCCAAGGAAGCGGCCATTGGTCGGCGCGCGGCATCAAGGATATCGTTCGCGCTGCGCTGCACTTCGCAATGCTGGAGGTCGGGATCGACGCGAACGCGCCGGCAATCTGGCGGCCCAATGGCTTGGGCCAGCGCCCAGATTGCCAAGTCGATCAGAACGCCTCCGCCGGCAACGCCATCAGGCTCTCGCTGCCGGTCTCGATCTTGCGGCGGAGCGCGTTGCTCTCCGGCATGATCTTGTCGGCGAAGAAGCGGCCAGTGATCAGCTTGTTGCGGTGGAAATCGGCGTCCTCCGCGCCGGCCGCCAGCGCCGCGCTGCTCGCGCTCGCCATGCGCAGCCACATCAGGCCGAGGCCGACGATGCCCATGATGTGCATATAATTGTAGGAGGCGGCGCCGGCATTGTTCGGGTTCGTCATCGCGTTCTGCATCAGCCACATCGACGCGGTCTGGAGGTCGCCATTGGCCCGCTCCAGCGCCGCGGCGAGCGCGGCGACGGCGGTGTCGGACGACGCCTTGCCCGCCGCCGCTTCCTCACCGACCATTTTCATGAACGCCTGGATCGCCCGGCCGCCATCCTTGGGCAGCTTGCGGCCGACAAGGTCGAGCGCCTGGACGCCGTTCGTACCCTCGTAGATCTGGGCGATGCGGGCGTCGCGGACGAACTGCTCCATGCCCCATTCGCGGATATAGCCGTGGCCGCCGAACACCTGCTGCATGTTGACGGCGGCGTCGAAGCCCTTGTCGGTCATGTAGCCCTTGATGACGGGCGTGAGCAGGCCGAGCAGGTCGTCAGCGGCGATCCGCTCCTCCTCGGTCTGCGCCTTGCGGCTGATATCGACCTGGAGCGCACCCCACAGCACGAAGGCGCGGGCGCCCTCGTTGAAGGCGCGCGCCTCCATCAGCATCCGGCGCACGTCGGGATGGCGGATGATCGTGTCGGCGCGGACATCGGCCTCACGTTCCTCGGGGCGCAACGCCCGGCCCTGCCGGCGCTCCTTCGCGTAGGCGACGCCGTTCTGATAGGCGATCTCGCCCTGGGCGAGACCCTGCAGGCCGACGCCGAGCCGGGCCGCGTTCATCATGATGAACATCGCGGCGAGCCCCTTCTCCGGCTCGCCGACCAGATAGCCGGTCGCATTGTCGTAATTGAGCAGACAGGTCGAGTTGCCGTGAATGCCCATCTTTTCCTCGATCGAGCCGCAGGAGACGCCGTTGCGTTCGCCCAGCGAGCCGTCGTCGTTCACGAGGAATTTGGGCACGATGAAGAGCGAGATGCCCTTCACATTGTCCGGCGCGCCGGTGATCTTGGCCAAGACGAGGTGGATGATGTTCTCGGCCAGATCATGCTCGCCGGCCGAGATGAAGATCTTGGTGCCGCTGATCTTGTAGCTGCCGTCTGCCTGCGGGTCCGCCTTGGTCTTGATGAGGCCGAGATCGGTGCCGCAATGCGGCTCGGTCAGGTTCATCGTTCCGGTCCATTTGCCGGCGACCATGTTGGGCAGATAGGTCTGCTTCTGCTCCTCCGATCCCTTGACCAGGATCGAGGCCATCGCCCCTTGGGTCAGGCCGTTGTACATCTCGAACGCCTGATTGGCGGAGAGGAAATATTCGGTCACGGCAGTGGCGAGGACCGAGGGAAGACCCTGCCCGCCATATTGTTCGGGCGAGTGAAGCGTCGTCCAGCCCCCGGCGACGAACTGGTCGTAGGCTTCCTTGAAGCCCTTCGGCGTGGTGACGCTCGCGTCCGCGTTGCGGGTGCAGCCTTCCTCGTCGCCGGAGCGGTTGAGCGGGTGCAGCACCTCGCTGGCGAAGCGGCCGCCTTCGTTCAAGATCGCCTCGATCATGTCGGGCGTCGCATTCTCGAAGCCGGGGAGGTTCGAATAGCGCTCGATCCCCAGGATCTGCTCGAGAACGTAGCGCGTGTCGCGGACCGGCGCGGTGTAGCTGGGCATGGCTTTCCCTCCCCTGGATCGCCTCAACGCTCGCTCGGCTCAGGCCGACTCGACCATGGCGATGAAGCGTTCAAGTTCTTCGATTGTGGCGTCGATGTCGACCTTCTGCTTCCTGAGCAGATCGATCCGGCCCCGGCACATTTCCAGCGTCACCCGGCGTTGCGAGGCGCGATCGTCGTCGACGTCGTACAGGTCGATCATCTCGCGGATATCGGCCAGGCTGAACCCGACCCTTTTGCCGCGCAGGATCCAGGCGAGACGAGCCCGGTCGCGCCAGCTATAGACCCGCGTCAGCCCTTCGCGCCGCGGCGCGATCAACCCCTCGTCCTCGTAGAAGCGCAGCGCCCGGGCGGTGACGCCGAACTCGTCGCAAAGCTGGGTAATCGTGTAGCTCCGCGCGGTGCGATCGTCGGCGCGATAGTCGGCATGGAGCGCGGTCTGCGACATGGGCCGCGGACTAGGCGCGCTTTACGTTAACGTCAAGCGCAAGGACTGGGGGCGACAAGCGCCAATGGTCACCCTATATGGCCGCCAGGCGCGTTCCGGGACTGCCATGCTCACAACCGATCCGTTCGACGACGACAAGCTCCGCGAGGAATGCGGCGTATTCGGCATCTGGGATGCCGAGACCGCGGCCGCGATCGCCGCGCTCGGCCTGCACGCGCTCCAGCATCGCGGCCAGGAAGCGGCGGGCATCACCAGCTTCGATGGTGTCGCCTTCCACAGTCATCGCGCGATGGGCCATGTCGCCGGCAATTTCGACAAGGACGACGTCATCCGCACCCTCGCCGGCCGCTCGGCGATCGGTCACGTCCGTTATTCCACCACGGGCGCCTCGGCGCTGCGCAACGTCCAGCCCTTGTTTGCTGAGCTCGCCACCGGCGGCTTCGCCATCGCCCATAACGGCAACATCTCCAACGCGATGCGCTTGCGGCGCGAGCTCAACGCGCGGGGCTCGATCTTCCAGTCGACCAGCGACACCGAGGTCATCATCCACCTCGTCGCGACCTCCGGCTACCGCTCGCTGCTCGATCGCTTCATCGACGCGCTCAAGCATGTCGAAGGCGCCTACAGCCTCGTCTGCCTGACCGAGGAAGGGCTGATCGCCTGCCGCGATCCGCTCGGCATCCGGCCGCTGGTCATGGGCAAGCTCGGCGAGGCCACCATCTTCGCTTCCGAGACGGTCGCGCTTGACGTGATCGGCGCGACCTATCTGCGCAGCGTCGAGCCGGGCGAGCTGGTTATCGTTTCCGAACGCGGCGTCGAGAGCCACCGGCCGTTCGCGCCGGCGCGGCCCCGGCCGTGCATCTTCGAGCATGTCTATTTCTCGCGGCCCGATTCGATCGTCGACGGCGCCTCGGTCTATACGGTCCGCAAGGCGATCGGCGCCGAGCTGGCGCGCGAGAGCGGCGTCGACGCCGATCTCGTCGTGCCGGTGCCCGATTCGGGCGTCCCGGCGGCGCTCGGCTATGCCCAGGAAAGCGGCATCCCGTTCGAGCTCGGCATCATCCGCTCGCATTATGTCGGCCGCACCTTCATTCAGCCCGGCGACCAGGTTCGCCACCTCGGCGTCAAGCTGAAGCACAATGCCAACAGCGCCCTCATCAGGGGCAAGCGGCTCATCCTCGTCGACGATTCGATCGTGCGCGGCACGACCAGCCTGAAGATCGTCCAGATGATGCGCGAGGCGGGCGCGACCGAGGTCCATATGCGGATCGCCAGCCCGCCGACCCGCCATAGCTGCTTCTACGGCGTCGACACGCCGGAGCGGACCAAGCTGCTCGCCGCGCAAATGGATGTCGCGGCGATGAACCAGTATATCGGCGCCGACAGCCTCGCCTTCGTCTCGATCGAGGGCCTTTACCGCGCCGTCGGCGACCCGCACCGGGATAGCGAGTCACCAAGTCACTGCGACGCCTGCTTCTCAGGCAAATATCCGACCGTGCTGACCGATCATGACGATCAGGAGCAGCGCGGCCAGCTCATCCCGATCGAGCGCTACGCCTGATGCCGGGCGCGTTGGACGGCAAGCTCGCTTTGGTCACCGGAGCGAGCCGCGGGATCGGCGCGGCGACCGCCGAAGCGCTGGCCGGTGCCGGCGCGCATGTGATCCTGACCGCGCGCACCGCGACCGACCTGGAAGCGGTGGAGGATCGGATCAACGCCGCCGGCGGATCGGCGACGATCGCACCGCTCGATCTGACCGAGAGCGACAGCATCGCCCGGCTGGCGACGGCGATTTCCGGCCGGTGGGAACAGCTCGACATCCTGGTGCTCAACGCCGCGATGCTGGGCACGTTGGGGGCGGTCGCTCAGATCGACGGCAAGGAATATAATCGCATACTGACCCTCAATGTGCTCGCGCAACAGGCTATGATTGCTGGCTTTGATGGCGCGATGCGGCGCAGCGACGGCGCTCGGCTGATCGCCGTCACGTCCAGCGTCGGACAAGCGCCGCGTGCCTATTGGGGCGCTTACGGGTCCGCCAAAGCGGCGCTCGAGAATCTCGTGCTAAGCTACGCCCAAGAGGTCGGAAACATCACCAATATCCGCGTCGCCATTGTCGATCCCGGCGCCACCGCGACGCAGATGCGCGCGCGCGCCTTTCCGGGCGAGGATCCGGCAACGCTGAAAGGGCCGGAAGTCGTTGCGGAGGCGATCGTGGCTTTGGTCAGGGACGATTTCGAAACCGGCCATCGGCTGGCGATCAACTCGTAGGGAAAGTCGATTCCAGCAGCGAGTTCAGCGCCCGCACCGGGCCGCTGACATAATCGACAACCTCATCGTCCTCCCGGCCGAGCGTGGCGACATGAAGCGCCTGCAGGAGCCGCGCATAATGCTGCGCCTCTCCCATCGCGAGATGATAGCTGCCGGCGAGCAGGCCAGTGAGCACGCTCTCGCGCCGGTCATCGGCGGCGCGAACGATGTCGGCCACCTCCTTATAGTCCGCTGCGAGGGCGCGAATCCCACGCTCCAAGGGCGGATCGTCGCCGCCGGTCAGACCCAACACCGACCAGAGCCGCTCGATCGACGTTTCCCCGCCCTGCGCCAGCGTGCCGAGCACCTCGCCTTCCGCGTCATACCAATAGCGCGCCACGGCGACGATCAGGAAGCCGATGCCGTTGAAATGGCGACGGAAAGCTTCCTCGTCCCGATTGCGGGCGAGACGTTCGATCGTCAGCGCACCCGGTCCCGCTTCCCGCAAGGCCTTCCAGCCGAACGCGACCCAATCCGCGCGCGTCGGATCGGCCGGGAAGGGCTCAGCCGCCACGTCTGACCAAGGTGACTTGTGCGACATCGATGCCCCCGCCGCGAAAACCCCCTTCGCAATACATCAAATAATAGCGCCAAAGGGCATGAAATTCGTCCGTGAAGCCGCGCGGGAAGCGGTCGGCCGCAATCGCCGCCTCATAGCGCCGCCGCCAGGCCGCTAACGTTGCGGCATAGTGAAGGCCGTAACCGCGCCGATCCGTCCATTCGAGGCCCGCATTCCCGGCCAGACGGCGGAAGCGCTCTTCCTCGATCAGCAAGCCGCCGGGGAAAATGTAGGTCTGGATGAAATCAGCGCTGGCGGCATAAGTGCCGAACAATTCGGGGCGGATTGAGATGAGCTGGAGCGCCGCCCGGCCGCCCGGCCGCAGCGCCCGGGCGATCGCGGCGAGATAAACGGGCCAATAAACCTGCCCCACCGCCTCCGCCATCTCGACCGAGACGACCGCGTCGAACGACGCCATGACGTCACGATAATCGGTGAGCGCGATCTCGATCCGATCGGCCAGGCCGGCCGCCGCGAGCCGGGCATCAGCATAGCTCTTCTGCTCCGCCGAGAGCGTGAGTCCGGTCACATGAACGCCGAAATCGCGCGCCGCCTGCTCGGCCAAGCCGCCCCAGCCGCAGCCGATCTCGAGCAGCCGCTGACCCGGCTTGAGCTCCAGCCGCTCCAGCAGCATCCGGTTCTTGCGCGCCTGCGCCTGCTCCAGCGGCTCGTCCGGCGTGGCGGGATCGGCGAAGATCGCGCTCGAATAGGTCATGCCGGGATCGAGCCAGGCGGCGTAGAAATCATTCCCCAGATCGTAATGATGGGCGATATTGGCCCGCGCGCGCGCCCGGTCATTGTCGCGCAGCCGGTGGGCGATCCGGTTGACCAGCCGCCACGGACCCTTGGCGCGCGCCGCCCCGCCCAAACTCGCCGCATTGCGCATGAACAGGTCGAACAGCGGCACCGGGTCCGGACTCGACCATTCACCCTTCGCCCAGGCCTTGTACCAGCCGACCGAGCCCGAGACGGCGAGCCGGACCAGCGAACGCCAGTCGTGGAGCCGCACGATGGCCGTCGGCCCCTCGCTCCGCCCGCCCAGCACGCGCACGGTGCCGTCCGGCAGCGTGACCTCGATCCGCCCCTGGTCCAGGCCCGCATCGATCCGGTCGAGCGCGCCGGCGAAGCCGCGCGCGAACAGGCGCGCCACGAGTCCGCCGCCGGTCGCGAAGCCGCGATCGGCGCGGACGAGGTGGAGGCCGCGAGCGTCGGGTGACGTCATGACGCCGTCCTAGATTTCCCGCGGCTCCTTGCCGACCTGCCAGGTCTGGCCCTTGGCGACGAGCGCCTGAAGGTCGGCAGGCTTACCTTCGGCGGCGGCCGCATTTTGCTCGCGCACGGCGCTCTCGAAGGTCGGACGGGGATCGTCATAGATGACGCCGAGCGCCATCGGGAAGCTACCGATCGGCATGTCGATCAGCATGTGCGCGACAGCCTTGTTGGCCGGATCGTGGACGATAACGTCCGCTGCCTGCCAGTCGCCGTCCGTAACGTCTACGACCTTGAGGTTGAGCGCCTGGCGATCGAGCGTCAGGCCCTTGGTGCCGCCATCGAACAGCATCGGCTCGCCGGCTTTCAGCCAGAGCTGCTTGCCGGCATTGGCCTTGTCGGTGAAGGGCGCGAACACGTCGTCATTGTAGACGATGCAGTTCTGAAAGATCTCGACGAAGGCGGCGCCCTTGTGGGCGTGGGCCGCCTTGAGGACGTCGGGCAGGTTCTTGTGGACGTCGATCGCCCGGGCGACGAAGCGCGCTGAGGACCCCAAAGCGAAGGCGCAGGGGCGGACCGGCCGGTCGACTGAGCCGAAGGGCGTGGAGGGGCTTCGCGTGCCGACCCGGCTGGTCGGAGAATATTGGCCTTTCGTAAGGCCATAAATCTCATTGTTGAAAAGCAGTATCTGGCAATCGAGGTTGCGCCGGATGAGGTGCATGGTGTGATTGCCGCCGATCGACAGCGCGTCGCCGTCACCGGTGATGATCCACACGTCGAGATCGGGATTGGCGAGCTTAACCCCCGTCGCCACCGCCGGCGCACGGCCGTGGATGGTGTGGAAGCCGTAGGTCTCCATATAATATGGGAAGCGGCTCGAGCAGCCGATGCCGGAGATGAACACCGTCTTCGCCGGATCGACGCCGAGATCTGGCATCGTCCGCTGCACCGCTTTGAGCACCGCATAATCGCCGCAGCCGGGGCACCAGCGCACCTCCTGGTCGGTAGCGAAGTCCTTTGCGGTCAGTTTGACCATCTCGGTCATCGGCAATTCCTCAATTCAGATAGTAGATGATCGCCAGCACGACAATCAGCATCAGTACCAGCGGGATCAGGCGCGGTGGGTTCATTGCAGCGCCGCGTCGATCGCCGCCTCGATCTCGGCGATCTTGAACGGCTGCCCGGAGGTCTTGGTCACCGGCCGGGCATCGACGAGATATTGATCGCGGAGCAGGGTCTTGAGCTGACCCTTGTTCATTTCCGGCACGATGATCCGGTCGTAAGCCTTGAGAAGATCACCGAGATTCAGCGGCAGCGGCCAGATATGGCGGATGTGGATGTGGCTGACGTCGAGCCCGCGCTTGCGGGCACGGCGGACGGCCTGATGGATCGGCCCGAAGGTCGAACCCCATCCCACGACCGCGAGCTTGCCACCCGCTTCGCCGAGGCAGACCTCCTGATCCGGGCAGGACCGGGCGACGCCGAGCACCTTGTTGGCGCGGATGTCGGTCATCGCCTGATGATTCTCGGGGCCGTAATCGATGTGGCCGGTGCCGACATTCTTCTCGATGCCGCCAATGCGGTGCATCAACCGGCCGGTGCCCGGCTTGATCCAGACCCGCTTCAGCTTCTCGTCACGGGCATAGGGATTGACCGCCTCGCCCTCTTCCGGCGGCTCCTCGTGGAACGACACAGGGAACGGCGCATAGCCCGCCATGTCCGGCACCTTCCACGGCTCGGCGGCATTGGCGATATAGCCGTCGGTGAGCAGCATCACCGGAGTCATGTACTGGACGGCGATGCGCACCGCCTCGATCGCGCAGTCGAAGGCGTCGGCCGGCGAGCGCGCGGCGATGACCGGCAGCGGCGCATCGCCGTTGCGGCCATAGACCGCCTGATAGAGGTCCGATTGCTCGGTCTTGGTCGGCAGGCCGGTCGACGGGCCGCCGCGCTGCGAGTTGACGATGACCAGCGGCAGCTCGGTCATGATCGCGAGGCCCATCGCCTCGGTCTTCAGCGCGATGCCGGGGCCGGACGAGGAAGTGACGCCGAGCGAGCCGGCGAAGCTGGCCCCGATCGCCGCGCCGATCGCCGCGATCTCGTCCTCCGCCTGGAAGGTGGTGACGCCATATTCCTTGAGGCGCGACAGATGATGGAGGATCGCCGAGGCCGGAGTGATCGGATAGCCGCCGAAGAACATCGGCAAGCGAGCCAGCTTCGCGCCGGCGACTAGCCCAAGCGAGATCGCTTCCGCGCCAGTGACGGTGCGGTAGAGGCCCGGCTCTGCGGCGGCGGGGGCGATGCTGTGCTGGGCGACATGGCCGTCCATCTCGGCCGTCTCGCCATAAGCGTGGCCGGCGTTGAGCGCGGCGATATTGGCCTCGGCGAGCTCGGGCGCCTTGGCGAACTTGGCCTTCAGCCAGTCGACGATCGGCTGGCGGTCGCGGTCGAACATCCAGAGCGCGAGCCCCAGCGTCCACATGTTCTTGCAGCGCAGCGCTTCCTTGTTGCCGAGGCCGAAGGGCTTCACCGCGTCGAGGGTGAGCTGCGAGATGTTGAGCCGGACGACGCGCCATTTGGCGAGCGTGTCGTCGTCGAGCGGGTTGCCGTCATAGCCCGCCTTGGCGAGGTTGCGGGCGCCGAACTCGCCCTCGTCGGCGATCACCAGCCCGCCGGGCTTCAAGTCCGCGACGTTGGTCTTCAGCGCCGCCGGGTTCATCGCGATCAGCACGTCGGGCGCGTCGCCGGCGGTCTCGATCGCGGCCGAGCCGAAATTGATCTGGAAGGCGGAGACGCCGAAGGTCGTGCCCTGTGGGGCGCGGATTTCGGCCGGGAAATCCGGGAAGGTGGCGAGATCGTTGCCGGCGAGCGCGGTAGAGAGAGTGAACTGACCGCCGGTGAGCTGCATGCCGTCGCCGGAATCGCCGGCGAAACGGACGACCACCGATTCCAGCGGTTCGTCATGATGGGCTTCTTCGGGCGTGAGATAATGGGTGGCGGTGGCCAATCGCATGTCCTTCGTCTTAAGCCCGCTCGATCCTAGACCCCGCCAGCGGGCGGGACAACCGCAAGCGCCCGATTTCCTTCGGCGATGGACGCGCCGCTTCGCGCTTCGTAGGAGGCGCGCGTGACCGATCCTTATGTGCGCCCGGACGTGCGGCTCTTCCTCGACTATCTGAACGCGCTGCCGGGGCCCAAGACCTATGAGGTCGGCGTGGTCGAGGCGCGCAGGATGATCCTTGCCTCCCGCTTCGTCGCCGACGCGCCGACCGGCGAGCTGGCGCTGATCCGCAATCTCTCCTGTCCCGGTCCCGGCGGCGATATATCGCTGCGCCTGTTCGACGCGCGGGCCGAGCGTGCCGACCCGGGCCCGCTCCTCGTCTATTTCCACGGCGGCGGCTTCGTGTTCGGCGATCTCGACACGCACGAACCGATCTGCGCCGACCTGGCGCGGCTGCTCGATATGCCGGTGCTGTCGGTCGATTACCGGCTGGCGCCCGAGCATCCCTGGCCGGCCGGAGTCGAGGACGCGATCGCCGCCACACGCTGGGCGGCGAGCGGCCCGGACGCGCTCGGCCGGCAGGTGTCAGGGCTCGTGCTGGCCGGCGACAGCGCCGGCGGCAATTTCGCCATCGTCACCGCGCTGGCGCTGCGCGACGAACCGGCGGCGGTTCCGGTGCTCGCTCAATGGCCGATCTACCCGGCGTCGGATCCGGCCACGACCCATCCGAGCCGGGCGGATTTCGGCGCCGGCTATATGCTTACCGAAGCCAGCCTGGACTGGTTCGAGGACTGCTACGCCGCGGACGAGAACGACTGGCGCTACGCCCCGTTGGTCAAGAGCCAAGCCGGCATGCCGCCAACGCTCGTCGTCACGGCCAGCCTCGATCCCATCCGCGATCAGGGCCGGGCTTATGCGGCGGCTTGCGTGGCTGCCGGCGTGCCGACGATCTTCATCGAGGCGGAAGGAAATGTGCACGGCTTCGTCAACCTGCGCCGCGCGATCCCGTCGACCGACCGCGACATCGCCCGCTCGGTCGCGGCGCTGAAGCTGCTGCTTGGCGGAGGTGCGGCATGAAGGACGCGGGCTATCGGCCGGCGGCGGCGGTCATGCTGCTCAACCGCGAGGGCAAGGTCTGGGTCGGCCAGCGGCTCGATAACGCGCTCGACGCCTGGCAGATGCCGCAAGGCGGGCTCGATCCGGGCGAGGATGCGCTTGAAGGCGCCTATCGCGAGCTGGAGGAAGAGACCGGCATCAAGCGCGACAAGGTGGAGCTGATCGCCCGCGCCGAAGAAGAGCTGCTTTACGACCTGCCGCCGGACCTGATCGGCAAGGTCTGGAAGAAGAACTGGCGCGGCCAGCGGCAGAGCTGGTTCCTGATGCGCTTCATCGGCGAGGATTCGGATGTCGACATCCAGACCCCAGAGCCCGAATTCCGGGCCTGGAAATGGGCGGAGCCTGACGAGCTTCCGGCGATGATCGTGCCGTTCAAGAAGAAGCTTTACGAGGATGTGTTGAAGGCTTTTGCGGCCTGGCTTTAGGCGGTGCGAACGAAATCCATCGTCCAGTTGATCTCCCAACTCGCGCCGCCGTCCGCCGAGAAGGCCTGCTCCCACCGCGCCCGATCCGGCCCGTCGCGCGTCCAGCGGAAGCGCACCTTCACCGGCCTGCCGTCATGCTCGTCCTCGCCTTCGAAGACGCCGACGTCGTTAGCGAAGCCACCATATACCGGCGCGCCGAGCAGACCGTCCTGTCCAACCCAATAGATCGACCAGAGCCGCTTCGCAGGATCGAAGGTGCGGATCGCGACGCCGGACACGCCGGGCGGCTCGGTCAAATGCTCGCCGGCATTGCACAGGCGGCCGAGCAGGCTGCGTTGGGACACGGTGCCGTGGCTCTCCTCCCATTCGGTGCAGCCGGCGAGTCGCTGGCGCAGGCGCCGGTGCGTCACCCGCCATTCGCCGATCAGGAAATCGAAATCCTGGCGCCCGTCGTCCACCATTTCTCAGACCTCGGTCTCGAGCGTGTCGGCTCGCCAGGCCGCCAGCGCCGCTTCGTCTCGCGCAGTGGCGAGGAAGCGCGACCAGGCCAGCGCTTCGTGGGCGACGATCGCGAGCTCCCACACGCAGAAGGTCGGCCGCGGCGCGATTTCGCCGCCGGACATGACCGGATAGGCCGGATCGAAACGCTCGAAGCCCGCCATGTCGCCATGATGATAGGCGACCGCCTCCCACGCCTCATTGGCGCCGCGCCAGATGGTTGGCAGCAGGAAATGGAAATCGGCGCCGCAGCGGTGGAGGATGACGAAGCCGAGATCGCCGGGTTCGAACGCGGCGCCCGCCTGCGCCTCCAACCAGGCTCGCGCGACTTGGGCGAGCGGGGGCGGCACCGGTTCGCCGGCCTTTTCAAGATGGTAGAGCTTGAGCGCGGCGCCGCCGATCTCCAGCACTCCCCGCGGCATCGCGTGCTTCGGATAGTGGCGATAGGATTCGGGAACGCCGTTCAGCTTCATCGCCGCCTCCATGTTCGCTTAATGTTCTAGCGACGCCCGGCCAACTGGGCAAGCCCGCGTGGCGGCGCTAAGGCGGGTGGATGCGGGAGCTTTCCACGATCGAGGCGGCGGCGGTCGAGCATTGCGCGGACGCGCCGCTGCTCGCCCAGGTCGAGCAATGGGCGGCGATCAACAGCGGCTCGCGCAACCTGGCCGGGCTCGATGCGGTTGCCGCGCGGCTCGGGGACTCTTTCGCCGACCTCCCCGGCGCGATCGAGCTTCAGGCGGCCGCGCCGGTCGAAGCCGTGGCGGCGGATGGCTCGCGCACGGAGATCGCACATGGCCGCAATCTGCATCTCCGGGTGCGGCCGGAAGCCCCGGTCCAGCTGCTCCTGACCGGCCATATGGACACCGTCTTCGCGGCCGATCATCCCTTCCAGACGGTGTTCTGGCGCGAGGAGGGCGTGCTCGGCGGGCCGGGCGTCGCCGACATGAAGAGCGGCCTCGCGATCATGCTCGCCGCGCTGCGCGCGGTCGAAGCGTCGTCGGCCGCGGGCCGGCTGGGCTATGAAGTGGTGATCAACAGCGATGAGGAGGTCGGCTCGGCCGGTTCTGCGGCGCTGATCGCTCAGGCGGCGCGCGGCAAGAAAGCGGCGCTGACCTATGAGCCCTCCGCTTTGCCCGACGGCACGCTCGCCGGGGCGCGGCCGGGGAGCGGCAATTTCTCGCTGATCGTCACCGGCCGCGCCGCCCATGCCGGGCGCAATCCGGAGGAGGGTCGCAACGCCTTGCTCGCCGCAGCGGCGCTGGCGCTACGGCTGGCCGAGGCGCGCGATGCGGGCCTCAAGATCAATCCGGCGAAGATCGACGGTGGCGGGCCGAACAATGTCGTGCCGGACCATGCGGTGCTGCGCGTCAACCTGCGCCCGATGACGCCGGCCGATGAGCAGAGAGCCAAGGCCGTGATCGACGTCGCGGTCTGGGCGATCTCGGCCGAGCATGACGTGGCCATCCACGTCCATGGCGGCTTCGGCCGGCCGCCCAAGCCGATGGACGCAGCGACGACGCGCCTGTTCCAGCTGGTGAAAAGCTGCGGCGCAGATCTCGGCCAATCGATCGGATGGCGCGACAGCGGTGGCGTTTGCGACGGCAACAACATCGCCGCCTGCGGCGTGCCGGTCGTAGACACGATGGGCGCGCGCGGCGGCTCGATCCATTCGGACCGGGAATTTCTGATCGTCGACAGCCTCGTCGAGCGCGCGCAACTATCGGCGCTGACGATCCTGCGACTCGCCAATGGGGAGGGTTTGTGAGCTTCAGGGTGCGGCCGGCGCGGCCCGAGGATTTCGGCGCGATTTACGACATGGCGATGCTGACCGGCGGCGGCTTCACCAACCTGCCGCAGGACAAAGGGGCGCTCACCGCCAAGCTCGCCCGCTCCGAGGATGCCTTTTCCGGCGAAGAGGGCGATCCGCTCGGCGACCTGTTCGTCTTCGTGCTGGAGAATGTCGACACCGGCGCGATCCGCGGCACCTGTCAGGTGTTCAGCCGGGTCGGTCTCAGGCAGCCCTTCTATTCCTATCGGCTCAGCACCATGACCCAGACCTCGCCGGAGCTCGGCAAGACCTTCCGCGCCGAGATGCTGAGCTTGTGCACCGATTTCGAGGGAAGCTCGGAGGTTGGCGGGCTGTTCCTTCATCCGGAGTCGCGCTCGGGCGGTCTGGGCGTGCTGCTCGCGCGGAGCCGCTACCTGTTCATCAAGCTCCATCGCGCTCGCTTCGCCGACACCGTGCTCGCCGAGCTGCGTGGCGTGCTCGACGAAGAAGGCGGCTCGCCTTTCTGGGACGCGATCGCCGGCCGCTTCTTCGGCATGAATTTCCAAGAGGCCGACAAGTTCAACGGCATGAACGGTACCCGTTTCATCGCCGACCTGATGCCGAAGACGCCGATCTACACCGCCATGCTGTCCGATGAGGCGCGGGCGATCATGGCCGTGCCCCACCCCACCGGCCGGGCGGCGATGCGGATGCTGGAGGAGGAGGGCTTCGAGGGCGGCGACTATGTCGACATCTTCGACGGCGGCCCGACCATGTCCGTCGACACCGACGATATCCGCACGATCCGCGATTCGAAGGAGATGAACTTCGCCGGCGTCGGCGAGGGCGGCGAGACCAGGATGGTCGCCGCCGGCCAGCTCAAGGACTTCGCCTGCTGCTACGGCCATGTCGGCCAGAGCGAGGATGGAGCGACGCTGGACGCGAAGGCGGCGGGAATGCTCGGTCTTGATAAGGGCGACAGTTTCCACGCGATCGAGCGCTGAGCATGGCTTTGGTCGAGATCAATTTCGATGGGTTGGTCGGGCCGAGCCACAATTATGCCGGCCTCAGTCACGGCAACCTCGCCGCCACCGCCAATAAGGGCCGCGTCTCCGCGCCCCGCGCGGCGGCGCTGCAGGGGCTGGCCAAGATGCGGCACAATCTCGGCCTCGGTCTCGCGCAAGGCATCCTGCTTCCGCACCAGCGGCCCAATGTCGGCTGGCTCGATGCGCTGGCGACCGATGTCGAGACGGCCGACGACACGCTGCGCGCCGCCGCTTTCTCCGCCTCGGCGATGTGGGCGGCCAATGCGGCGACGGTCTCGCCCGGCCCCGACACGGCCGACGGCCGCTGCCACCTCACCGTCGCCAACCTGCGCACCATGGCGCACCGCAGCCACGAATGGCCGGCGACGCTGGTGCAGCTGCAAATGGTCTTCGTGGCCGAAAGCGCCTTCGCCGTCCACGCGCCGGTGCCCGCCACCTTCGGCGACGAGGGCGCGGCCAATCATATGCGGCTCTGCCCGCGCCATGGCGAAGCGGGCGTCGAGATCTTCGTCTATGGCGTCAGTGGCGGCGGCTTTCCCGCCCGCCAGCATGTCGAGGCTTCGAAGGCGATCGCCCGCCATCACGGCCTCGATCCGGCGCGCACCCTGTTCGCCGCTCAATCCGAGGAAGCGATCGCGGCCGGCGCCTTCCACAACGACGTGGTCGCGGTCGCCAACGAGAATGTGCTGTTCGCCCACGAGCAGGCGTTCGCGGACCGGGACGGCCTCTATTCCGATCTGCGGCGGCTGATGCCCGACGTCGAGATCGTCGAGGTGCCTGCCGCGGAGGTGACCCTTGCCGACGCGATCCGCTCCTATCTGTTCAACGCCCAGCTCGTCACTTTGCCCGATGGCGCGATGGCGCTGATCGTGCCGAGCGAGGCGCGGGAGGTGCCGCGCGTGGCGGCTTGGCTGGACCGGATGGTCGCCGGCAACGGTCCGATCCGCCGCGTGCTCGCCGTCGACGTGCGCGAATCGATGGCCAATGGCGGCGGCCCGGCCTGCTTGCGGCTGCGCGTCGTCGCCGATCCCGCCAAGGTTGATCCAAGGTTCCTGATCGACGAGGAAAAGCTCGACCTTATCGCCGCCTGCATCCAAACGCATTGGCCCGAACAGATCGCGCCCGACAGTCTTGCTGACCCTAACCTGCTAGGGGAAATCGAATCAGCGCGAACGGCGCTGCTCGATCTCCTCGGCCTGCCGGATTTTGCCGACTAGCGGCGCGCCGGGCCCTCGTCGTCGATCGGGTCGCCATGCTCATCGACTTCCGGCTTGCCGGCGACATCGGCTTGCCCGTCATCCTGAAGCATCTGCCCGTCGTCCTGGAGCGGCCGATCGTCCGGCTCCGGGCCAGCCTGAGCCGCTTCGGGCTGGCGCTGGATCACGGCCGGGCGCGGCGCGGGCGGCGGGGTCTGCGCCGCGGCGACCTGCGTGCCGCCGCCGAGCCGCAGCACCACGTCGTCGACATGGACGCCGCCGCGATCGACCAGGATGTTCTGGAAGTTGCGCTCATCCTCGCGAGTGGTCGCCGGCACGTCGCCTTCACGGCGGAAGCGGCGGCGGACATAGGCAGAGAGTTCCCCGGCGGTAACGATCCGGTCCCCGTCGTCGTCCGCCTCGCCGCCGATCCCGAGCCGCAGGAAGTAAGAGAGGAAGCCGCCGGCTTGATAGCGGGTCGCGACCAGGCTGGTGAGATCCTCCTCCGAGCTGAACATGCCGATCACGTTCGGCCGGTCGACCAAATTGCGGAAGCCGCCGGCGTAGCAGGAATCGAGCGCCAGGAAGGACATCCGGGCCCGGACGCTGCGGAAGAGCGGCCCGAACTCGGCGTCGGTCATCGGCGCGTCGAACAATTCGATCGTTTCCGATCGCCCGTCGAGCTCGGCCGCGCTCACCGGCACGTCGACCTGGTCGCCATGGCCGGAGAAGAGGAAGAGGAACATGTCATTCGGCCCCGCCGCCGCCGCGATCCGGCGGAACGCCGCGGTCACTGCGGCGCGCGTCGCCTGGCGGTTGGTGAGCGTCATGCTTGCCGGATGGAGCACGCCGGCCTGCCGCAGCGTCGCATAGAGCTCGGTCGCGTCGTCGTCGGTGTTGGCGAGGTCGGAGGTGCGTTCATAATCGGAAACGCCGACCAGCAGAGCGATCACCCGCTGGCCGCCCGGCACGTTCGCCTGACGCGGACTGCCGGGCGAGCGGGCGAGGCTAAGCCGATAGGCGCCCTGCCCGTCCGGCCGGTAGGAGCTGACCGCGATTGTATAGTCGCCATCCTCCGATAGCACGGTGTCGAGCCGGCTGTTCAGCGAGGTGCGACCGTCGACGTTGGTGTCGTCGTTGACGTCCTGCGTGCCGTCGGGGCGGCTGAGCGTCAGGATCGTGTCGAAGGCTTCCGAGCTCGCATCGATCCGCACCCGCTCGCCGCGCCGCGCCGAGAAGCGGTAACGCATGTTGCGCGCCCGCTCGCCGGTCGCCAGCCGGCCCTCGACCGTCTGGCCCATCTGGATTGGCGTCGCCGGCTCGACCCGGGTGATCTGGGCGTCGGCCGCGGCGGGCGCGGCGGCGAGGCTGTAGCGCCCGGTCTCGCCCGGCCGGAAGGTCGTGACCGAGACCCGATAGCGGCCGTCCGCCGGCAGCTCGAGGACGAGGCGGCTGTGCAGCGACCCGTTGCCGCCCTCCTCGTCGTCGTTCGCCATGTTAAAGCCCTGCGGCCCGGTGACGACGAGATAGGGATCGAAATCGTCGGCGCGGAGCCTGAGGTCGACGCGTTGCCCGCGTCGGCCCTCGAACTCGTAGACGTCCTCATATTTGCCGGAGCGGCGCTGACTGTCGTTGGTCGACAGCTCGCCGGACTGGGTCTGGCCGATCGCCAGCGTCGTCGCCGCGACGGCGGCGGGCGCCCCGCCGCTCTGGCCGATGGCCGAGGGCGCCGACAAGGAGGTCATCGCGAGCAAAGCCGCGGCAACAGCGAAACGCTTCATTTCCCCACTCCCCTGCGCGCCGCGGCCGCCGAAAGCGACGGAGACAAAGCGCGCGAGCATGAATATGCGTTATGATCGCGAAACGGCGGATGAACAATCCGACACTCGGCGATCCGACATTTGTGGGGAATGGCGCGGGACGCCACCAGACGATCAGCGCCGGGCCGCCTGTTTGCCGCAGATCAGGTCGAGGGCCGACTTGCTGAGCTTGTCGAGCGCGCGCCGCGATTCCCCGGCGCGCGCTCGAACCGCCAGCGAATGCATTACGGCGGATACCACCGTAGCGAGCCCGGCTGGATCCGCGTCAGAATGGAGGTCACCTTCGGCAATTGCTCTGCGCAGGCGCTCTTCGACGATCGCGTTGAACGTATCCAAGCTTTCTCGGAGTACCTGGCGCACTGCTGGTCGATGCACGGCCTCGACCGAGGCGGTTCCAATAAGGAGGCAGCCGCGCGCCGCGTCCGTGGCCACCAGGTAGGCGTCGGTCGACTTCGCGAAGACATCGGCCAGGTCGGTTCGCAGTCGCCGTGCACCGCTCAAGATCTTGCCAAGGCCGTCCGCACTCGCGTCGCGATAGTTTTCAAGCGTCGCGATGTAGAGCGCCTCCTTGTCCCCGAAGGCGCCGGCAAGGCTCGGCCGTGTCATCTGTGTCGCTTCGCTCAGGGCATCAAGCGAGGTCGCTGCGAAACCCGCCGACCAGAAGAGATCGCTCGCACGCTGAATGGTCTGCTCCCGATCATATTCGATGGGCCGCCCACGCTTGACCATTTTTATTCGACTCCGCATAAAAGATTTGACGATGTATATATTATATGCGATTTCGCACAAATGTCGAGTCGCCGGTTGGCTCGCCCTACTTGCCAAAGGAGAAACTCATGAAGCTCTATGTTCGCGCGGCCGCCTGTTCCCTGTCGCCTCACATCATCGCTCGTGAACTCGATCTCGACGTCGACATCGTCCACGTTGAACGAGGCACGAACCAAGCCAGCGACGGACAGGACTTCCTCGCAATCAATCCGAACGGCTACGTCCCGGCTCTCGTCCTCGATGACGGGGAAATCCTCATCGAAGGTCCGGCGATCGTTCAGTATCTGGCCGATCTCAAGCCGGTTGCGGGGCTGGCGCCACGGAACGCTGTGGAGCGCCGCCAGATCCAGTCGCTTCTGAATTTCATCGCGACCGAGATCCACGCGCCGATGGGGCAGATGTTCGCCCCGGCTTATGCATCCGTGAAAGACGTGCTTCACCGGCACGTTGCCGCGCGCCTCGGCTGGATCGCGACCCGATTCGAGGGCAACTATCTTACCGGCGACAGGTTCAGCATCGCAGACGCCTATCTCTTCGTCTGCCTCAACTGGTCACAATGGCTAGGAATCGACCTGTCGCAATGGCCCGAGCTCGAAGCGTTCATGCGGCGCGTCGGCGCACGGCCAAGTGTGCGCGAAGCGCTCGAAACCGAAGGCCTCGCGCTGCGGTCGGACGGTATCTTTTTTGCCCCTGCGCAATAGCCTGCGCGCAACCATGGAGACGACAATGACAAGCGGTAGCTTCGGTGATGCGGAAAGCATCCAAACAGAGGAAATTCTGAAACGCTTCGACCAGGTATTTCTGCGCCACGATCCCGCGGACCTGCAGCAGCTGGTCGCTGACGACTGCGTCATCGAGAACACGCAGCCGGCGCCCGACGGCTCACGCCACGAGGGCAAGGAAGCCTGCATCGCGTTATGGACGAAGATCGCGACGACGCCGGACATCCACTTCGAAAACGAGCGCATCATCGCGCGGGGCGACCGCGGCATGATCCAGTGGCGACTGGTCTGGGGGCCGGATCACACCAGCTCAGTGCGCGGTGTGAATCTCATGCGAGTCCAAGACGGGAAGATCGTCGAAGCGCAGGGGTATGTGAAGGGAACATAAGATCGAGGTGACGCAAGCGCCTCGGCCGGCACGGAGATTCCGCCGAACCAGTAGTGCCTGGCGCAGCGCATTCCGAAGTGGAGAACGGACCATGATTATCATAGCAGGTTACACGTTGGCCGAGGCAGGCGGTCGCGAGGCGCGCATCGGAGCGTTTCGCGACATGGTGGAGCGCGCAAGGAAGCACGACGGCTGTCTGGACTTCTCAATAAGCGCAGATACCCTGGACGCCGAACGCACCAACCTCTTCGAGCTCTGGCGCGACCAGGAGTCTCTCGATGCCTGGCGAAAGGTCGCCAAAGGTCCGCGAGGCATCAAGGTCCGAGAAGCGCACGTAAAACTCTATCGCACCGATAAGGCTGAGAAGCCCTTCTGAAACCGAAGGAATGGGCCGACATGATATCTGAGTTGAGCGCGACTCGCCGCCCGAGCACCACCGGTTTGCGCCAATTCCTGGACGTCCAGCAGCAGCATGATTGGATGCAGGGCAAGACAACCCTGCGCGATGCCGATGAGCGCTCGGAGTCGCTGGAACTGCGATTCAGATACGTCGCGCGGTTTGAGAAACTGTTGCGCCGGCCGCAGGCGCGAGACGTCCTGAAGATTCTCAGGCGCTACGGCCGCGATTGCCTTCCGATCCCGCGCCGGACCGAGCGGCATTACTGGTCCGTTTCCTGTCTGCCCTCGACTCCGGGGAAGGCGCTTATTCGCGTCAATGCGAGCTGGATGGAGCTCTTCTCGCTCTATGCGGACGGCGAGGACATCCGCGCTTTATTCCTGGTACATCTTTCCGATTTCACCACCGACCATTCGCTCGATCAGGACCAGGTGGACGAAGCTCTCCTTGAGCGCTGCGTCATGACGCCGGAAGACGTCGGCACTATCTTCCCCCGCGGCGAGGACATTTTCGGCATCAAGGTCCGCGGCTTCTCCTCGATCGACAAATTCCTCGCGGCGCGCCCTGCGTTGCGGGCCATCCGGAGGTTCAACCTGACGCACATGAACCGGGGCCGGAACGCCTATCAGGCGAGCCACTGCTACAGCCTGGCTGATCATATGATGCCGGGTTGAAGAGCCGGATAGCGGCGGCGAGCGGCGCGGAGTGAATCCGCGCCGTCGGTCCTGTCGCGCTACGCGCGCAGGCCGTCCGCGCTTTCGCCTCTCTCATGCAGCTATAGCTTGCTTCGCAAACTCGTCGCTGCACTCGGGGCTACAGCGAAATGGCGCGCCCGGAAGGATTCGAACCTCCGGCCCCCAAATTCGTAGTCTGGTGCTCTATCCAGCTGAGCTACGGGCGCGCGGGAAGGGGCGACATAGGGGTATGGCCGGAGAGGCGCAACCCCTGCGCGCCCCGGTTGCCGACCCCTCGCCGCGCGCCTAGACGAAGGCCGATGAAGCACCGCGCGATCCTGGCCGTCCCGCTCGCCGCCGCCGCTTTCGCGGCCTCCGGATGCGCGCCGGAGGGGACTTTTCCGTCGCTCGCGATGCGGCCGGAGGAGCGGCTGGTCACGGTCGGCGAGCCGCGGCGGCCGCGGGTCGATCCGGCGAGCGACGCCGCGCTGCGCGGCCGGGCCCGCGGGCTGCTCGCCCAAGGCCAAGCGGGGGGGCGCGCCTTCGATGAGGCCGAGCCCGCCGCCGAGCGCTCAGCTCGCAATGCCGGCGCGATGGGCAGCGAAACCTGGGTGAGCGCCCAGCAGCAGCTGTCGCGGCTGGAAGCGGCGCGGGCCGAGACCACCACGGCACTGGCCGAACTCGACCGACTCTCCGCGTCGCGCGCCGATTTGGCGACCAACAGCGCCGACTATGTCTTTATCGAGGAGGCCAAGGCCGAATTGGAGCGCCTCGCCGCCGCGCAGCAGGCCCGGCTCGACCGGCTGCGGAGCCGGATCAGGAGCTGAGCGCCGCCGCGTGGCGCTTCGCCAGCGCCACATAATGGGCGACCCCGGCGCGCATTCCGGCGATGTCGGCCTCGGTCAGATCGCGGATGTATTTCGCCGGCCGCCCGGCCCAGAGCTGCCCCGACGGAATGCGCTTGCCGGGCGTGAGCATCGCGCCGGCGGCGAGCATCGAGTCGCCCTCGATCTCGCAGCCGTCCATGACGATCGAGCCCAGCCCGACGAAGGCCCGGTCGCGCAGCACGCAGCCATGGACCATCGCGAGATGGCCGATCAGCACCTCCTCGCCGATCAGGCAGGGATAGCCTTGCGGCGGGCCGCCCGGTCGGGCCGGATCGACATGGATCACGGTGCCGTCCTGGATGTTCGATCGCGCGCCGATGCTGATCAGGTTCATGTCGCCGCGCAGCACGCAATGGTACCAGACGCTCGATTCCGGCCCCATCTCGATGTCGCCGATCAGCTGCGCGCCCGGCGCGACGAAAGCCGCCGGATCGATCCGCGGCGCCTTTCCCTCGAAGCTCAGCCCCATTGATCCAGCCATTCCCGCCGCTCGATCCGGTAGACGATCACCGGCGTCTGTGCCCATTCCGGCCCCCCATAGTCGAGATCGGGGCGCCGCGTCATGCCGAGTCGCTCCATCAGCCCCCAGCTCGGCTCGTTGCCGATCACGGTCAGCGAGACGACATGAGGCACCCGAAGCGTATCGAAGGCGAAATCGAGCGTGGCGGAGGCCGCCTCCTTCGCATAGCCCTGCCCCCACGCATCCTCGCGCAGCCGCCAGCCGATCTCATGGTCGCCGAACACCGGGCTGCCCTCGTCATCGGCGAGCTTGAGGCCGCAAAAGCCGAGCACTTCCCGGTCCTTTTTCCGCTCGACGACCCAGAAGGTGAAGCCGCGCTGCTCCTGCCAGCGCATCAGGCGCTCGCTCAGCCGCTCCCGCGCCTTGTCCTCGGGCAGCACACCGCCCAGCCAGCGCATCACCGCGGGAGTGTTGGTGTGCTCGAGGAAAGGCGCGACGTCGTCTTCCCGCCAATCGCGCAGAATCAGACGCTCGGTCTCGATCACGGCTCAGCGGCGGCCCAGGAAGGGAACCCAGCTCGGATAATTGAGGATCGGCAGGATCGAGGCATGGTCGTCGGTCCAGCCGGCGAAGCCCGGTGTCGGGTCCAGCACCTCCCAATTCGGCCCATCCTCGCCGCTCACCGCGATCAGCCGCTGCAGCGTCTCCGGATTGCGCGACAGAGCGATCCAGACCGAGATGGTGGCGTTGAGGTCCGATTCTTCGGCATTGGGCTGGTAAACCATCATCGCGCTCGCCCAGCCGCCGGACGCCGCGATATCGGCGACGACCGGCTTGAGATCGAGATAGCGGTTGGAGATATGGAACAGGACGATCCCGTCGCGCTGCACGGCCTGACCATAAACGGCGAGCGCCTCGCGCGTCAGCAGGTGCATCGGCACCGCATCCGACGTAAAAGCGTCGACGGCGAGCACGTCCAATGAGTTTCGCGGCTCGCGGGCGATGCTGAGCCGCGCGTCGCCGACGACGATCCGCGCGTCCGGCGCGCAGCGGCTGAGGAAGCTGAAGCGGGTGCGCGCCACCTCGACCATCTGCGGATCGATCTCGTAGATCGTCCAGTTCTGGCCGGCTTGGTGATAGCAGGACAGGGTTCCGGTGCCGAGGCCGACGAAGCCGATCCGCGCCGACCGACCGAAGATCGTGTTGGCATTGGTCAGTGTCAGGCCGACGCCGGAGCGGCGGGCATAATAGCTGGTCGGTACGGTCTCGAGGCCCGGCGTCGAATTCTGGATGCCGTGCAGCGTGGTGCCGTGGGTGAGCACTCGGGCGCTGCCGTCGGGACGGTCATAGACCTCGTAAATGCCGAAATAGGAGCGGGTGCGGCTGTCGCCGGCGGAGCGGGCGAGCGTCGACCAGCCGCCATAGCTCAGCATCAAGGCGGCGAGCGCGACCATGAACGGCACCCGGCGGCCGAGGCAGGCCAAAGCGAGCAGCGACACGACGATGCTGCCGATCATCGCCCCACCTGGCCCACCGAAATAGCCGCGCTCGCTGGCGAAGGAGAGGATGATCGCCAACGTCGGGATCGCCGCGCCGAACACATGGTTCAGCCGCTGCGGCCAGGGCACGAGCGGCGATTGTGGCACCAGCAAAGCCGCGGCGAGGATCAGGACGGGATGCTCATAGGCCCAGTCGAAGATCAAAGGCGCGACGATCGCGCAGAACAGGCCGCCGAGCATGCCGCCGAACGACATGGCGAGGTAGAATTTGGTCAGATGGCCCACCGAAGGCCGCAGCCGGAACATTTCGCCATGCAGGGCGATGGCAACGACCAGCAGCAGGAATAGCCCGAGCGAGGCGGAGACGAACGGATTGCGGCTGCCATCGCTGAACGCGAGCCCGCCCGCGATCAGGATGATCAGCGGCGCGACGATGGTGACGATCTCGGTCGGCCGCCGGCGCTCGGCGAAGGCGATGACGAAGCTCAGCAGATAGAGGCCGAGCGGCATGACCCAGAGCAGGGGCATGGCGACGATGTCGGTGGTGAGGTGCGTCGTCGTCGACAGCATCAGGCCCGACGGCACGGCGGCGAGCACGATCCAGTGCAGGATCTGGCGCCGGGTCGGCGGCGCCGACTCCTCCTCCGGCACGACCTCGACCGCGTCGCCCGGCACGGTCAGCGCGCAGCCGATCACGAGCAGGACGAGAAACGCGTAGATCGCAGTCCACAGCCAGCTTTGCTGGTTGAGGCTCATCAGCGGCTCGACGATGAGCGGATAGGAGATGAGGCCGGCGAAGCTGCCGAGATTGGAAGCGGCGTAGAGCGGATAGGGATCGCCGCGGCTCGTCTCCAGCGCATACCAGCGCTGCATCAGCGGCGCCTGGGCCGAGACGATGAAGAAGACCGGCCCGATCGAGGCGAGCAGAAACCACGGCACCCAGAAGAAGGGCGAGCCGTCGGCGGGCGGGATCGCCCCCGAAAGACCGATCGGCAGCCACAAGGCGGCAAGGCCGAGCAGCACGACATGGATGCCGACCTGTCGGCGCGGCCGGATCTTCGACAACCAGTGAGCGTAGGCGTAGCCGGCCAGCAGCAACACCTGATAGACCAGCATCGCGCTGTTCCAGACCGACGGCGCGCCGCCGATCCGGGGCAGCGCCATGCGCGCGATCATCGGCTGAGTCAGGAACAGCAGGAAGGAGCCGGTGACGATCGTCAGGATGAACAGGGGACGGGCGTAGCGCTCGTCCACCCGCGCCGGCCCGCGCCGCTCGGTCGTTTCAGTGGTCAAAACCCCGCCCCTTCTAACGCGCCAGCAGCCGCGCCGCGACCGGCGCGTGATAGGTCAGCACCCCCGAGCATCCCGCGCGCTTGAAGGCAAGCAGGGTTTCGACGAGCAGCGCGTCGCGATCGCCCGCGCCGGCCGCCGCCGCCGCCTCGATCATCGCATATTCGCCGGACACCTGATACGCGAACACCGGTACCTGAAAGCGCTCCTTCACCCGGCGGACGATGTCGAGATAGGGCAGGCCCGGCTTCACCATCACGCTGTCCGCGCCCTCGGCGAGATCGAGCGCGACCTCGCGCAGCGCCTCGTCGCCATTGGCCGGGTCCATCTGATAGGTTTTCTTGTCGCTCTTCAGCAACCCGCGCGATCCTACCGCGTCGCGGAACGGACCGTAGAAGGCCGAGGCATATTTGGCGGCATAGGCCATGATCTGGACGTTGTGATGGCCTGCCTTTTCCAGAGCTGAACGGATGGCCCCGACCCGCCCGTCCATCATGTCGGACGGCGCTACGATGTCCGCGCCGGCTTCGGCCTGGACCAGCGCCTGATCGGCGAGCACCTTCACGGTGTCGTCGTTGAGGACATAACCGGCCTCGTCGGTCAGCCCGTCATGGCCGTGCGCTGTATAGGGATCGAGCGCGACGTCGGTCAGCACGCCGACGTCCGGCGCCGCATCCTTCGCCGCCCTGACCGCGCGGCAGGTCAGATTTTCGGCGTTGAGCGCCTCGCGCGCGTCATCGGAACGCAACCCGGTTGGCGTGTTGGGGAACAAGGCGATGCAGGGAATGCCCAGCTCGCGCGCCTCCTTCGCCTTTGCGCCGATCCGGTCGACCGACCAGCGCGAGACACCGGGCAGGCTGGCGATCGGCTCCTCGGCGCCCTGCCCTTCGCAGATGAAGAGCGGCCAGATCAGGTCGGCGGGCGTCACCGCATGCTCGGCGACCATCGCGCGGCCCCAGGCGTGGGCGCGCAGACGGCGCATGCGAAGGGCGGGGTAAGCGGCGGACATGGTGGCGATCGCTTAGCGCGCGCGGGCCCGGTCGCAAAGAAGATTGGACTTCGCCCCGGCTTGCGGGTTGAGGGCGCATGGCCCTCGACCAACCCGTGCCGAAACAGGCGATTCTCGTCGTCAACGCGCATAGCCGCCGTGGCCGCGCCTTGTTCCGCGAGGCGGCGGCCAAGCTGCGCGGCGCCGGCATCGAGCTGATCGAAGCCCATGCGATCCAGGATCCCGCCGAGCTCATCCCGACCGTCAAGCGGGCGGTGGCGAGCGGCGCGCCGATGGTGATCGTTGGCGGCGGCGACGGCTCGCTCTCCTGCTCGGTCGACGAGCTGGTCGATCATCCGTGCGTCTTCGCGCTGCTGCCGCTCGGCACCGCGAACAGTTTCGCCCGCACCCTCGGCATCCCGCTCGATCTCGAGGGCGCGATCGCGACGATCGTCAGCGGCAAGCGCCGCCGGGTCGACCTCGGCGTGATCGACGGCGACTATTTCGCCAACAGCGCCGCAATGGGCCTCTCGCCGCTCGTCGCCGAGACGGTGCCGCACAAGCTGAAAAGATATCTCGGCCGCTTCGGCTACGCGCTCTGGGCGGGCTGGTGCGCCTGGGGCTTTCGTCCCTTCCACGTCAGGATCGAGATCGAGGGCGAGCGGCACGAGATGGACGCGCTCGAGGTTCGCATTGCCAACGGCCATTTCCACGGCGGCGTCGAGCTGGTCGACGACGCGGTGGTCGATTTGGGCGAGATCGTCGTCCAGGTCGTCACCGGCCGCGACAAGAACCGCCTCGCCTGGAACTGGATCGCCACCCTTCTTCGCCATGAATCGCGCAAGGAAACGGTCGTCGATTTCCACGCCCGCAAGCTGAAGCTGAACACCGACCCGCGGCTGCCGATCTCGATCGACGGCGAACTGCTCGGCCACACGCCGGCGACGGTGGAGGTGGCGGAAATGGCTATCGAGGTCGTAGTGCCGGCTTAGCCTATCGGGTTGATCCGCCCGCCAGGCTCGGCGTCGGCCAGCGCCTCCTCAACCGCTTCCGCGGCGGGCGGCGGCCCCATCATCCGCGCCGTCTTCCAGCCGCCGTGCAGATAATAGGCCGTGGCGAGCGCGATGTTCGCGAAGGAGGCGACCGGGAAGCTCAGCCAGAGCGCGTCCGCGCCGAGCCACGGATAGCCGACCAGCGCAAAGCCGAGCCGGACAGGGAACAGGCCGATGGCTAGAATCATCAGCGGCGCGATCACCGCGCCGTTCGCCCGCACCGTGCCGAACAGGATCATCGTGATCCCCATCAACAGGAAGCTCCAGGTGGCGAGGAGCTGGATATGCTGGGCGATGGGGATCGCCTCGCTCCTATCGCCCAGGAAAAGGGCCAAAGCCGGCCGGTCCGCCAGCCAGAGCAGGAGCACCAGCACTCCGGTGATCAGCAAATTGTAGAGGATCGCGACCCGGGTGATCGAACCGACCCGGTCCCATTTGCCGGCGCCGATATTCTGCGCCGCCATCGCGCTCACCGCCGCGCCAAGCGCCATCGCCGGCATCTGGATATAGCCCCAGAGCTGCATCGCCACGCCGAAGGCGGCCGCGGTGTGGACGCCCTCCCGGTTGACCAAACCGATCAGGATCAGCGCCGAGCCGGTGATGACGATCATCTGCAGGCCCATCGGAATACCCTTGCGGATCATCACGCCGAGTAGGGCACGGTCGGGCTTCAGATAAGCCAGCTCGGCGCGGCGCAGCCGCACGACAAGGTCGCGCCGGTAGATGTAGATGACGAGACCGATCAGGGTGACATAATTGGCGATCACCGTCGCTGTCGCGGCGCCCGCGATGCCCAGCTCCGGCGCCGGGCCGAGGCCGAGGATGAAGACCGGGTTCAGGCCCGCGTCGAAGATGATGGCGATGATCATGAACCAGAGCGGCGTCATCGCGTCGCCGGTGCCGCGCAGCGCCATGACCAAAACGATGAAGAGCAGGATCGGCGGCATAGCGATGAAGATGACGCGGAGATAAGCGAGCGCCAGCGGCGTCACCTCCGGCGGCGTCGCGAGCAATTCGAGCAGCGCCGGCGCGCCGATCCAGCCGAGCACGCCAACGGCGATGGCCACCGGCATGAAGCCGCCGATCGCCGTTCCGGTCACGCGCCGCACCCGGTCGATGTCGCCTGCCCCATAGGCCTGTCCCGACAGCACGGACGCGGCCATGCCGAAGCCGAAGACGAAGGCCATTAGCAGCATCATGATCATATTGGCGTTGGAGGTGGCGGCGAGCGCCTCCTCGCCGAGGAAGCGGCCGACCCAGATCGCGTTGATCGAGCCGTTCAGCGACTGGAGAATCGAGGACAGCAATGTCGGGATCGCGAACGCCAGCACCGCCGGCGCGATCGGTCCGGTGGTGAAATCTCGCCCCTTGGCCCGGCTCGCCATCAGCCTAAGCGGGCCAACGCCGCCCGATATTTTTCCGCATCCGACGCCTTTTCGGCATGGTCGGCCCTCGCCTTCTCCACCGCCTCCGGCTTCGCCCGTTCGATGAAGCTCGGATTGGAGAGACGCGCAGCCAGCGAGTCGCGTTCCTTCTCGGCGGCCTCGGCGGCCTTGGCGAGGCGAGCGCGTTCGGCTGCGACGTCGATCACGCCCTCCAACGGCAGGCTGAACGTCGCTTCGTCGAGAACGACCTGTGCCGCGCCGCCCGTAACCGGAGCCACGCTGATGTTCTCCACCCGAGCCAGCCGCCGGATCGCCGCCGCATTGCGACCGAGACGCGCAGCTGTTGCGGTCGATCCATCGCTGACATGGAGAGGCAGCTTGGCCCCCGGCGGCACATTCAGCTCGGCCCGAGCCGCTCGGATTCCGCTCACGAGGCGGATCAGCCAGTCGATCTCCGGTCCTGCCTCCGGATCGAGAGCACGCGCGTCGGCGATCGGCCATTTGGCGGTGATCAGCGGGTAATGGGCGCGGTCGCCCATTGCGCCCCACAGCTCCTCGGTGACGAAGGGCATGAACGGGTGGAGCATGACCAGGATCTGATCGAGCACCCAGCCGGCGACGCCCTTGGTCTCGTCGTCAACCGACCCTTTGATCAGCTCGAGATACCAGTCGCAGAACGTTGCCCAGGTGAAATGGTAGATCGTGTTCGCGCTCTCGTCGAAGCGCAGCTCGGCGAGCGCGATGTCCAGCGCCTGGACGGTCTTCACCGTCTCGCCAATGATCCATTTGTTGACCGGCAACGTCGCCGCGGGCGGCTCGATCTTCTCGGACGCACCGATCCCGTTCGCCTGGCAGAAGCGGGCCGCGTTCCACAACTTGGTCGCGAAGTTGCGATAGCCCTCGACGCGCTTCTCATCGAGCTTGATGTCGCGCCCCTGGCTCTCCATCGCCGCCAGGGTGAAGCGCAGGGCGTCGGCGCCGAAGCGGTCGATCAACCCCAGCGGATCGACAGTGTTGCCCTTCGACTTGGACATCTTCTGGCCCTTGGCGTCGCGGACAAGCCCGTGGAGATACAAAGTCTTCCATGGCCTTTCTCCCATGAACTCGAAGCCCTGCATCGCCATCCGCGCATCCCAGAAGAAGATGATGTCGAAGCCGGAAATAAGGACGTCATTGGGGTAATGGCGGCGGAGCGTCTCGGTGTCGCCCGGCCAGCCAAGCGTTGCAAAGGGCCAGAGCGCGGATGAGAACCAGGTGTCGAGAACGTCACGATCTTGGTAGACCTCTCGGCGCGCTCCCCCTTCCTTGCCGATATAACCGCCTTCGGGACCCTCATGGATCAGATGCACGTCGTCCGGCGTGACCTCGTAATATTCAGCGAATTGAGCCTTAATCTCGTCCTCGTCGCCACTGACCACCACGTGACCGTCAGCAAAAGCGTGTAGCGGACTAGTTTGCGGGCCTGCTCCCTGAGCGGCATAGACCTCTTTCTTTGCTCCGTACCAAGCCGGAATCCGATGCCCCCACCAGAGCTGGCGCGACACGCACCAGGGCTGGATATTCTCCAGCCAGTTGAACCAGGTCTTCTCCCAGGTCTTGGGGACGATACTGATATCGCCGGAGCGCACCGCCTCGATCGGCTTCTTCGCCAGCGTCGCGGCGTCGACATACCATTGGTCGGTCAGCCAGGGCTCGATCACCACATTGGAACGGTCGCCGAAGGGCGTCTGGATCGTGCGCGGCTCGAAATCCTGTTCGTTGCCCTCTTTGTCCACGTGCGGGATCAGGAAGCCGTCCGCCTTCATCCGCTCGACCACCGCCACGCGCGCATCGAACCGGTCCATGCCGACCAGCGCGTCCGGGATCAGCCCATCCGCAGTCTGCACCACCCGCGCATTGGCATCGAACATGTTGAGCATCTCGGCCGGCTTGAAACCGGCGCGCTTGCCCACCTCGAAATCGTTGAAATCATGTCCCGGCGTGATTTTCACCGCGCCTGAACCCAGTGCCGGATCGGCATGTTCGTCGGTAATGACGGGAATCAGCCGGCCGGTGATCGGGTGGCGGAGCATCTTGCCGATCATGTCCGCGTAGCGCTCGTCCCCCGGATGCACCGCCACCGCCATGTCGGCCAGCATCGTCTCCGGCCGCGTCGTCGCCACCGAGATCGAGCCCGAGCCGTCGTCGAGCGGATAGCGAAAATGCCAGAAGCCGCCCTGCTTCTCGACCGTCTCGACCTCGAGATCGGAGATCGCGGTCTTCAGGCCCGGGTCCCAGTTCACCAGCCTTTTGTCGCGATAGAGCAGGCCGCGATTGTAGAGCTCGACGAAGACCTTCAGCACCGCTTTCACGAAATGCGGGTCCATCGTGAACCGCTCGTTCGCCCAGTCGCACGACGCGCCGAGACGACGGAGCTGGCGCGTGATCTGGCCGCCGCTCTCGGCCTTCCACTCCCAGACCTTGGCGATGAATTCGTCGCGGGTGAAATCGGTCCGCTTCTGCTGCTTCTCGTTGAGCTGCCGCTCGACCACCATCTGGGTGGCGATGCCGGCATGGTCCATGCCGACCACCCAGAGCGAATCCTTGCCCTGCATCCGGGCGTGGCGGATCAGGATATCCTGCAGCGTATTGTCGAGCGCGTGGCCGATATGGAGCGAGCCGGTGACGTTCGGCGGCGGGATGACGATCGTGAACGGCTCGGCCTCGGGGCGATCGGGGCGGAACAGCCCCTCGCCTTCCCAATGCGCGTACCAGCGGGCCTCGATCTCGGCCGGGTCGAAAGTCTTGGGCAGTTCGCTCATGCCGGCGCTTTAGCGCGCCGGCGCGTCTCCGCCACCCCTCCTCAGCCAGCGATCCAGCCACCCATGCACCTCGCGATACCATTGGATCGAGTTTTGCGGCCTCAGGATCCAGTGATTCTCGTCCGGGAAGACGACCAGCCGCGACGGGATGTTGCGCCGCTGGAGCGCGTTGAACAGGCCGAGCGACTGGCTGTACGGGATGCGATAATCGCGCTCGCCGTGCAGGATCAGCATCGGTGCGCGGAAACTCGCGACATGGTGGACCGGATTGTGCCGCTCATATTGCTCGCGCGCCGCCGGCTCGAAATAGGGCCCGCCGAACTCCCATTCGGTGAACCATAGCTCCTCGGTCTCATAAGCCATCGCACGCTGGTCGAAGATGCCCGAATGGCTCACCAGGCAGCGGAAGCCCTCCGGCCACTGGCCGGCGATCCAGTTGACCATATAGCCGCCATAGGAGCCGCCGAGCGCGCAGGCGTTGCTGACGTCGATCCCCGGATGCTCGCGTCCCGCCGCGGCGAGGCCGAGCCTCAGGTCCTCCAGCGGCGCCCCACCCCAGTCGCGGTTGATCGCGTCGGTGAAGGCCTGGCCGTAGCCGGTGGAGCCGTGGAAATCGATCGTCACCGCCGCATAGCCCGGAGCGGCGAACAGCCACGGGTTCCAGCGATAGGACCAGCCATTGCCGAACGAGCTTTGCGGCCCGCCATGGATCAGCAAAGCGACCGGAAGCTGCGCGCTCATCGCCGCCGAGGCGGACGATCTGGCCCCAGACGGTGTCGCCATTGCGCGCCGCGGAAGCTGAAGCGGCGCACCTCGACCGGATCGAGATCGGCCATCCGGTCGGCATTGGCCCGGGTGAGCCGGGTCGCCCGTCCGCGCCGGTCCATCCGGTAGAGATCGTCCGGCGCCTGCAGGCTGTTCAGCGTGTAGAGGATCGAGCCGTCAGCGAGCGGCACGACATTGCCGACCGTCCCGGCCCGCGTCAGCCGGGTCACCCTACCGTTCGCGACGTCGACCCGGAACAAAGGCGTATCGAGCGTGTCGCCGGCGGTGACCAGCAGACTGCGGCTGTCGGCGGCCCAGGCGAGCGAGCCGACCGAACGGTCCCAAGCCTGGGTCAGCGGCCGCGTTTCACCCGAGCGAAGGTTGCGCAACTGGATGACCAACCGGTCCGCCTCATAGGTCGGCCGCGCCATCGCCGTGTAGGCGAGCCACTCGCCATTGGGCGAGACGGCCGGAGTCGTGTCGGTCGCCTGATTCGCCTGCGTCAGGTTGGTGACCTGCCCGCCCTCGGGCGCGGCATAGATATCGAGATTGGTCGAAACTGGCTCCGTGCGCCCGCCTTCGCGCAGCGTGAAATAGAGCGTCCGCCCATCCCGGCTCCAGGCCAGCTCCTCGGCGCCGCCGAACGGCCTGGACGGGGAATCTCCGATCAAAGCGGGCGACACCGGCGTCGCCGCCCCTTGTGGCCGCCCGTCGACCATCGGCAGGGTGAAGACGCGCGAGCGCACGCCCGGCGTCGCCCAGGTGTCCCAGTGGCGGACGAAGGTCTCGTCATAGGCCCGGCCGCTGCCCTGCCCGGTCGCGGCGGAGGGGACGTTGGCGCAATTGATGTCCACGCAACGCATGTCGCGATCGGCCCAGACCGCGATCCGGTCGCCAGTCGGCGCGATCAGATAGCCGGAGATATCGGTGGCGAAGTCGGTGACCCGTTCCGCTGTCCCGCCCGGCACCGCGACACGCCAGAGCTGGTCGCTGCCTGACGCGTTGCTGAGGAAATAGATCCAGCGGCCGTCGGCCGAGAAATGCGCGTCATGCTCGTTATGCTCGGGCGCCGAGGCGATGCGGGTCGGGCCGCCGCCCGCCGACCGATTGTCGATGAGATAGAGATCGGTGCGACGGCGGTTGGCGGCGAGATCGGTCTCGCTCATCTGGAAAACGATATAGCGCCCGTCCGGCGACACATCGGGGGCCGCGAGCCGCCGCATCGTGGCGAGATCGGTCGCGGTCATCGGCCGGGCGGCGACGGCGGCGGGCGTGGCGAGAGCGGCGGCAAGCGCGGCGGAAACGAGGAGCCTGTTCATGGGAACGCGGGCTACTCCACCCCCGAACCGCCCGCAAGCGAGCGCGTTAGAGCTTGCGGCCGGTGATCCGGGCGATCTCGCGGGTGACCAGGGACTCGACGATCTCGGGCAGATTCTCGTCGAGCCATTCCTTCAGCATGGGCCGCAGCATGTCGCGGACCAAAGCCTCGACTGGGTTCAGGTCGCCGGGAAGCGCTTCGGGCTGGCCGCGCAGCGCGGTCAAGGCGGCGAGGCGGGCCCGGCTCGCCGCGGCGACGTCGCTCGACAACAGGCTGCCATGCTCGGTCACCGGATCGTCCAGCTCCAGCACATCCTCCTCGGGCTCGAGCTCAGGCTCGACGTCGGCGGGCTCGGACGGCTGTGGCATGACGCGGCGCGCGCGAGCCGGCTGGGCGCGGTTGTCCTCGGCGATGACGCGTTTGATGGAGGCGAGAATCTCTTCCATCGACGGATCGGCCTGCATATCCCCCATGACGCGGGGTTTATTGCTTATTGCCGCGGCCGTGTCACGGAATTTACGACCGGCGTCAGCGGGCTGGCCGCCTGCTCCGGCGCGGTCCGGGTCGCGACCGGGCGGATCATCGGCCCGTCGTCCCAATCCGACCAGTTGCGGACATAGCGGTTGTAGTTGACCGTGGGGTCGTAGAGCGGCCCGCCGTCGAGGTTGAGATCCTCCGCCTCGGCCGCGCCCATCGCGTTCAGCAGCTGGAAGCCGGCGACATAGGCGTCGCGGCGCGCGGTGACGAGCAGCACCTGACTGTTGAGCAGCTCCTGCTCGGCATTGAGCACGTCGAGGACGTTGCGTGTGCCGACCGTCTGCTCGGCGCGGGTGCCCTCCAGCGCGAGCTGGTTGGCGGCGACCGCGATCTGGTTCGATTCGATCGCCTCCAGCGAGGCCCGGTAGATGGCGAAGGCGGATTCGGTGCTCGAAACCACAAAGCGCTCGACGCCGATCGCCTGCTCGAACAGCTGAGCGCGGAAGGCCTGCGCCTGGCGCACCCGCGCCGCCGCGGCACCGCCCTGATAGAGTGGCAGCGTTAGCGATAGGCCGACGCCGCTGGACGTAGTGCTGTTCAGGGCCGGCACGCCGGTAGAACTGGTGTCCCCTGTACCGAGCAAGCTCACGTAACGAGTTGTACTCGTTGCGGAGATTGTCGGAAGCCGCGCGCCGCGCGCCACGGCGACGTCGAAGCCCGCAGCCCGGGCACGCGAAACAATCGCAGCGAGATCGGCATTGTTGGCGAGCGCGACATCCGTCGCCAACGGCGCCGTCTGCGGCAGTGTAGGCAGTGGCGGCGGCGGCTGCAAATTGCCTGGCGCCACGCCGATCACCCGCTCGTAATTCTCCTCGCTGCCGCGCAGTCGCCCTTGGGCGATCGCGAGGTCGCTCCGCGCCAGCGCGAGCCGCGCGTCGGACTGAGCGACATCGGTGCGGGTCAGATCGCCGACCTCGAAGCGGTCGCGCGTCGCCTGCAAATTGGTCTGCAGGACGCGAACCTGATTCTCCCGCAACTGGACGATCGAGCGGTCGCGGATGACGTCCATATAGGCCGCGACCGCCTCGGTGAAGATATCGCCCTCCGTCGCGCGCAGATCGGCGCGCCCGGCTTCGACCCGGATATCGGCGGCCCGGACCCCGTTGCGCACCCGGCCGCCGGAATAAATCGGCACACCGGCAGTGACGCCAAGGCTGAAGTCGCGGCCGTTGGAGCCGAGGTTGCGGGTGACGATATCCTGGTTGAATCCGGCCGTGACCGACACGTTCGGCCGTCCCGCGGCGCGGGCCAGTGCCGCGTCCTCGTCGGTGACGCGCAGCGACTGGCGCTGGGCCATGATCGTCGGGTTGGTGTCATAGGTCGCGACGAGCGCCTCGCGCAGCGTGTCGACCACGCCGTCCGCGGGCTGTCCTGCGCCCGTGGCCTGGCCAAAAGCGGTCCCGCTCCAGACCAGAGCCGCGGCGCCCGCCGCGGCCAGCCATCGTCCCCGTTTCACTCGGTTCATACCGTTCCTCAAAAGCTGAAGCCGCGCGGGGCGGAAAAACCCGGCAGCGGCGCGATCGCCGCATCGGCGAAGGTGACGAAACCGGCCGCGCCGCCAACAACGCGGCCGATCGCGAGACGGGTGACGCCTTGCTCGATCAGACCGGTTGCGATCCGGCCGCCGTCCGCGACCTGATCGATCATGGCAGCCGGCACGTCCTCGACCGCACCGTCGATCAGCACGAAATCATAGGGCGCCTCCGCGGGATGGCCCGCGGCCAACGGTCCTTCGACCACAATCACGCCACTGCCTTCCAGAGCGGCACGTGCGGTCGCGGCAAGCTTCGCATCGGCCTCGAGCGCGACCACCGAGGCAGTCAACCGGGCGGCGATCGCGGCGGCGTAGCCCGTCGCTCCGCCGATCACCAGCGTTCGCTCGGCGCCCGTGAGCCTGGCTTCGGTAAGCAGCCGGCCCAGCGTCATGGGTGGGTTGAGCGCGCGGCCGTTCCCCAGCGGGATCGAGGCGTCGGCATAAGCCGTGGCGCGGCGCTCCGCCGGCACGAAATCCTCGCGCGCCACCGCACCCATCGCGGCGAGCACGCGGGGATCGTTGACCCCGACGGTGCGCAGCTGGCTTTCGACCATCGCGCGGCGCATCGCCTGATAATTCTGCTCGGTCATTGCCGGCTTACTCGCATAACTGTTTTACTGTTGCAATACACTTGATGCCTTCGCGGCTTGTATCGGCTGGGCGCGGGCAGGCCAAGCGGAGAGTAACCGGGCATTGCCGGCAAAGGAGCAAGCTGCGTGCCACTCGGCAGGCTCTCCGCGACCCGCCCGAAATCGAGGCCGTGGCCTGTCCGGAAGCGGACAGCCTGTCCGGGTTCGGACAGTCGGGACCCCTGTCGCCGCTTTGCCGGACTGATATAGCGCCCGGATGGCTTCAGCCGGTGTCGACCTGCCCTTTGACCGCGCACTGCGCCGGCTGCGGCGCGACCGCGCGGCGCGGCTGAGCGGCGATTCGCGCTTCCTGTTCCGCCGCGCCGCGGACGAGCTGCTGGAGCGGCTCGACCTGGTCGCGCGGCCCTTTGCCGCCGCGCTCGATCTGGGCTGCGGCGATGGTTATCTGACCCGGACCCTGCGCGGTCGTGGGCTTGCGGTCACAAGCGTCGACGCCGGCCGCCGGTTCGCCGCCGCGACAGGCGGTTCGCAGGAAGACGAGGATCGGCTGCCGTTCGCTGAAGGAAGCTTCGATCTCGTCGTCTCAGTCGGCGCGTTGGACAGCGTGAACGACCTTCCGGGCGCCCTGATCCAGGTCCGCCGCGCGCTCAGGCCCGATGGCCTGTTCCTCGCCGCCTTCGCCGGCGCCGGCTCGCTGCCCCGGTTGCGCGCGGCGCTGCGTGCGGCGGAGGAAGCGGAAGGCCTTCCGGCCGGCCCGCGCCTCCATCCCCAGATCGACGTGCGCGCCGCCGGCAACCTGCTGGTCCGCGCCGGCTTCGCGTTACCCGTCGCCGACGATGAGGCGGTTGATGTCCGCTATTCCGGTTTCGCTGCGCTTGTCGCCGACCTGAGGGGCATGGCCGCGACCAACCTGCTCGTCGAGCGGCCGCGCTGGCCGTTCGGCCGGGCCGGCAGCGCCGCCGCGGCCGCCGCCTTCGCAGCCACGGCCGGATCGGACGGGCGGACGACCGAGCGTTTTCATATCCTGCACCTCAGCGGCTGGGCGCCCTCGCCCGACCAGCCCGTACCGGCGCGTCGCGGCAGCGGCACGGCCTCGCTGGCCGACGCGCTCAAGCCGAAAAACTAGAGCTGAGCCTCGAGCTGCGGAATCAGAGGCTCGTCCGCCGGCGGCATCGGCAGGTAACGCATCTCGGCCAGGGTGACCCAGCGCAAGGCCGCGGCGTCGAGCGGTGCCGGTTCGCCCCGCCACTCCCGGCATGAATAGAGAAGCAGGATCATATGCCGATCGCCCAACGCCGCGCTGGCGAAGCAGGAGGGAACGAGCGCGGCCTGATCGAGGACAATGCCCAGCTCTTCCTCGATCTCGCGCACCAACGCCGCCTCCGGAGTTTCGCCATCCTCGACCTTGCCGCCGGGAAACTCCCACAAGCCCGCCATCGACCGACCCGGTGCGCGCTGTTGCAGCAGAACCTGCCTGTCGCTGTCGATCAGCGCCACCGCTACCACCGTCATTGTCGGATTTTTTTGCAATGACCCGCTTCCCGCTAGGATTTCGTTAAGGACGCCAGCGTAACCCCCTGGCTGAAAGGCGCAACGCGCCCTGGACCGGGAGGGTCTTGACGATGTGGCGTCTGTTCAAACTTCGCCAAGACGAGCGCGGCGCGACAGCGGTCGAATATGGCCTCATCCTGGCCCTGATCTTCCTCGCGGTGGTCGGCGCCGTTTCAACTTTCGCCAGCACGACCACGACGATGTGGAACGATGTGTCGACCAAAGTCCGCGGTTCGTGAGGCGGCATTAAACCTTTGGCAACTTCCATCTCATAAATCCGATCCTAGCCGACCCAGATTGCCAAGAACGGCCGGCGGGAAGTGTGAACTTCCAAGTGGAACCAAGGAGACCGGAAATGTTCATTCGCAAGATTATTCGTGACAAGAAGGGTGCGACCGCCATTGAATATGGCCTGATCGCCGCCCTGATCGCCGTTGCCGCCATCACCGCGATGAATGGCCTCGGCTCGAGCATCAGCACCACCTTCAACAACGCCGCGACGGCGATGAAGGGTTCGAACCCGTAAGCTTCGCGCTTCGGGTAACCGGACAAGACGGGCGGCGGGAGCGATCCTGCCGCCCGTTTCCGTTTGGGCTCAACCGATCGCGAGGAATTTGTCGCGCCGCGCCTTGCGCAGCGCGGCCGCGCCCTGCCCGTCCATGGCGGCGAGCTCCTCCGAAAGCGCTGCGCCCAGATTCGCGACCGCGATGGCCGGGTCGCGCTGCGCGCCGCCGAGCGGCTCCGGCACGATCCGGTCGATCACGCCCAGCCTTTCCAGATCGCCGGCGGTGATCCGCATCGCCTCGGCCGCATCGGCCGCCTTGTCCGCGGCGCGCCACAGGATCGAGGCGCAGCCCTCGGGCGAGATCACCGAATAGACCGCATGCTCCAGCATCAACACCCGGTTCGCCGCCGCGATCGCGATCGCGCCGCCCGATCCGCCCTCGCCGACGATCGCCGCGACCAAAGGAACGCCGAGCGCCAGGCACTGCTCGGTCGAGCGGGCGATCGCCTCGGCTTGGCCCCGCTCCTCGGCCTGGACGCCCGGAAAGGCGCCGGCAGTGTCGACCAGGGTCACCACCGGGAGCCCGAAGCGATCGGCCAGCTCCATCAGCCGGATCGCTTTGCGATAGCCTTCCGGCCGCGCCATCCCGAAATTGTGCCTGAGGCGACTCGCCGTATCGTCGCCTTTCTCATGGCCGATCAGCACGATCCGGCGCCCGTCCAGCTTGCCGAAGCCGCCGACGATCGCCTCGTCCTCGCCGAACCCGCGGTCCCCGGCCAACGGCACGAAATCCTCGATCAGGCCGGCGACATAATCCTTGAAATGCGGCCGCTCCGGATGGCGCGCGACCTGCGCCTTCTGCCAGGGCGTCAGCCGGCCATAGAGATCGCGCAGAGTCCGCTCGGCGCGATCTTCGAGCTTGCGGATCTCCGCCTCTATATTCGCCTCGCCGGCCGAGGAGGTCTCCCTCAGCTCCGCGATTCGCACTTCCAGGTCCGCGAGCGGCTTTTCGAAATCCAGATAGGTGGGCATGCGGCGCTGGCGGTTAAGGCTCGCCCCGCCCCGCGTCAACGCGCCGCCGTCCCTTGCGGCCGGCATCGGCGAGCGGATGGCGGGCGTTGACCAGCTCGATCAGCCGGCGCGAATTGACGTGCGTATAGATTTGCGTCGTCGCGATATCGGCGTGGCCGAGCAGGGTCTGGACGACCCTCAGATCGGCCCCGCCCTCCAACAAATGGGTGGCGAAGGCGTGCCGGAGCACATGCGGGCTGATCCGTTCCGGCGGGATGCCGGCGTCGGCGGCCAGCGCCTTGATAAGCTGGTGAAGCCGCACCCGGCTCAGATGCCCCTTCCCCGTCGGAAACAGAAAGGCCGAGTCCCGCGGCACGAGGGCCGCCCAGGCGGCGACGGCGGCGCGAGCGCGGTCGGAGAGCGGCGCCAGCCGTTCGCGCCCGCCTTTTCCCGTCAGGATCAGGAACGGCCGGTCCGGCGCGATCGCATGGCGCGGCAACGACACCAGCTCGGTGGCGCGCAGCCCGGAGCCGTAAAGCAGCTCGACAAGAGCGGAGAGGCGCAGCGCCTCCGGCTTGCCGCCGGCGACGCGTCGGCCGATCTCGATGAACAAGGCTTCGATCGCTTTGTGATTCAAGATCTTCGGCAGCGGCCGTTCCCCGCCCGGCCGCGGCAGAGCGGCGGACGGGTCGTCGCCGCGCAGCCCCTCGTCGGCGAGAAAACCGTAAAACCGGCGCAACGCCGCGGCCTTGCGCGCCACCGTCGCGCGCTTCAGCGGCCGCCACTCGGTTCCCAACGTCTTCAGCCGCTCGCCATCGGCGCTCGCCAGCCCGCCACGCAGCGTTTCGGACGCCCCCCGTAAATCGCGCTGATAAGCGAGCAGGGTATTGCGCGCCGCGCCCGCCTCCGCCGCCATCATTTCCAGAAAGGCGGCGATCAGCCGGCCGTCCTCGCCCGGCTCGACGCCGCCGCTCACGTCCGTGCGATCGCCTCCGCGGCGATCATACGCGCTTCATAGTCGAGGCCGACGGCGCGCAATGCCCGCAGCGACCGGTAGAGATTGCGCGGCGGCACCCCGCCCCAACCGCCGGTCTGCATGCCGACCGCGACGAGCAAGGCGACCATGCCGGGTTGGCGCGCCGCCGCCGCCGCGTCGAGCGCCTGGCTCCACGCGTCGCCCGCGGCGAGGTCGATGCCGGCATCGCGGGCGATCGAGGTCGCACTGGCTTCGTCGAGCCTGCCCAGCCCGGCGAGCGCCGCGATCAGCAATTCACCGCGCCGGCCCGGCTCGGCCGAAACATAATCCTGCACCCGGCCGGCATCGATCGCCGCCGCCTGCGGCGTCCCGGTGGCGAGCATCGCCCAGCCGCGCTGGTCGCCCGCGGATTCCACCGTATCGGCCCAGCGCGCCGCCTGCCGGTCGAGCCCGGCCGAGAGCATCGCCGCGATCAGATTCGAAAGCTCCGCCTCGTAACCGGAGGCTGGTTCGATCCGCGCCGCCGCGCCGGCGGTGAGGATCAGCCGGCCGTAATGCGCCGGCGCTACCGGCGTCTCGTCCCACAGCCGCCGCATCGCCGCGACCCGATCTGTCGGGTTCTCGGCGCCCCACGCCTCTCGCAGCCGCGCGCCGACCGTCTCGCCACGCTCCGCGACATCGGTGCGATCGAAGATCAGGCTGTGCAGCTCGACCAAGGCGCGCGAGGAAAAAACGCCGAGCGCCGCGGCGGTCTCGGCCGCACCGGCGCGCGCTTCCGGCGCCAGCATCGGCGCGCGCGCATACCAGGCCTGGATGCGCGACCCCGCGCCAGCCATCAAGGGCGCCGGAATTTCCGTGCCGGTGCCGCTGGCGAGGCCGAAGCGCCAGGCGTTGAGCACCGGAACGCCTTCCCATGTCACGGACGCCGCGCGCCGGGTCTCGCCGCTCGCGCCGATCACCTTTTCCGCCAGCGCGAGATCGATGCCCGTCGCGCCCTGCCCGCGCGCCAGATCGATCAGCGCGGAGGCGCGTGCCGCCTCGCTTTCGAGCCCGGCGCACATCGCCTGGGCGAGCACCCACGACACCTCGCCGGAGCGGGCGCGGCCCGGCTCGGCGAGCGGGCAGAGCCCGGACGGATCGGCGGTGGCGAGCGCGGCCTGGGCCGCGACTTCGATCATTCGTGGGGTGTAAACATCGTCGTCGACCGACTGGACCAACATCCGCGCCGCGTCCGCCTCGCCCATCCGGAGCAGCAGATCGGCGCGCTCGGCGACCCAGTCGACCGGGTCGACACCGGCCGGCGCGGTGAGCCGCGACATCAAAGCGCGGCGGAGCAGGATCGAGACCCAGCGCGACGGCAGCGGCGCGTCGAGATAACGCATCAGCGCCACCCGGAACGCACCGCCGTCGCCCCCGAACGCACTTGGGGCCAGCCCGAAATTGCCCGGCTCGATCAGGCCGACGACGTCGGTAGGCCGGGACGCACCGACCGGAATCGAGAAGTAATTGGTCGGCCGCGCCGCATCGAGCGGATCGGGCTCGGTCGGGCTGGTCAGCTCCTCGATCAGTTCGTCCGCGCGCGCCGGAGATGGAGTCGCGCTTGGCGCTTGCCGATTGCCGGCCTGCGGCGTCTGCTTCGGTTCGGGCGGCGGCAGATTGGCCGGATCGCCAAATCCTTCGGGGAGCAGCGATTCGGGGGCGTCGCGATTCTGCGCCAGCGCGGGAATCGCCGCCGCCAGCGCCATTGCGCCGATCAGCAGCCAGGCCCTATTTGAGGACTTCATTGGTCACGTCCTGCTCGATCCGCTGCTGCGGCGTCGAGCTTTCGCGCATGCCCATCCACACGAACAGCCCGACCAGCACCGCGAGCAGCGCGAGAAATATGATCGGCAGCGGCGAGCGGCGGCGGCGCGACGGGCCGAAATCGTAACGAGGCGGAGCCATGCCGGTCCTTTGCCCCAGCCCGGCCCGGCCTGTATAGCCCAAAGCCGCATGGACCGCCCGGCGCTGCCACCATCCCGACCCATCCTGCTGGTCGGCCTGCCGGGCGCGGGCAAATCGACCATCGCGCCGCTGCTCGCCGCGCGGCTTGGCCTTCCCACATACGACAGTGACCTGCTTGTCGAGGGGGCGCTCGGTAGCAGCGCCGCCGAGATTTTCCGCGACGAAGGCGAAGCCGCCTTCCGCGACGAGGAACGGCGCGTCCTGTCCGCGCTGCTGACCGGCCCGCCAGCGGTGATCGCGGCCGGCGGCGGCGCCTGGCTCGATTCGGCAACGCGGACATGCGCTTTGGCCCTTGCGACGACGATCTGGCTCGACGCGGATGTTGAGACGCTGGCCGCGCGGCTCGGCGAAGGCCTCGATCGACCGCTGCTCGCGGGTGACGCGCGCGGGCGGCTTGCGGCGCTCAAAGCCTCCCGCGACCCGGTCTACGCGCTGGCCCCGATCCGCATCGACGCGCACCCGGCACCGAGCCAAGTCGTCGTCGCGATCCTGGCCGCAATGTCCGAGCAGGCGTGATGATTCGCATCGAACAGGGCGGCTATCCGATCGCGATCGGCTCCGGCCTGCTCGGCCGCGCGTCGCTGCCGGAAGGGCGCAAGTTCCTAGTCACCGACGCCAACCTCGTCCGCGCCGGATGGCGGGACAGGCTCGGCCCGGACTTCGCCGCGACCCACGTCCTCAAGCCGGGCGAGCACCACAAAACGTTGCCCGAGCTGGGACGGCTGACCGATACGTTCCTCGATCACGGCATCGAGCGCGGCGACCTGATCGTCGCCTTGGGCGGCGGCATGGTCGGCGACATGGCCGGGCTCGCCGCCGCGCTCATCAAGCGCGGCTGCCAATTGGTCCAGATTCCGACCTCGCTGCTCGCGATGGCGGACGCGGCGATTGGCGGCAAAACCGCCGTGAACACCCGCCACGGAAAGAACCTGCTCGGCGCGTTCCATCCGCCAGAAGCGGTGCTGATCGATCTCGACACGCTGACCACGTTGCCCGCCGTCGAGATGCGCGCCGGCTATGCCGAGATCGTCAAATATGGCCTGATCGGCGACGCGCAGTTCTTCGCCTGGTGCGAGGGCCATGGCCGGCCGCTGCTCGCCGGCGACGAGGCGGCTCGGCTCCATGCCATCCAGACCTGCGTTCGCGCGAAGCTCGCTTATGTGGAGGGCGACGAACGCGACACGAACGGCCGCCGCGCTCTGCTCAATTTCGGCCACAGCTTCGGCCATGCGATCGAGGCGGAGAGCGGCATCGCACATGGCCTTGCGGTCGCGATCGGCATGGCGATGGCGCTGCGCCTGTCGCACCGCCTCGGCCTCTGCCCCGCCGAGGACGTCGCGCGCGTCACGGCGCATTTCGCCGAGGTCGGCCTGCCGACCCAGCCCAGCGGGCTCGACCCGGAGGCGTTGCAGGCGCGGATGGCGCAGGACAAGAAGGCATCGGACGGCCGGATTCGGCTCGTCCTCGCACGCGCGATCGGTCAGGCGTTCCTGCACAACGGCATCGCGCCGGATGCGCTGGCCGCCTTCCTTGCGGATGAAACCGGCTAGGGCTGCGTCGCTTCGTCGGTCAGTTGCTCCGGCTCGGTGATGATCCGTTCGCGCAGCGCGCTCATGTCACCCGCCTCGATCTGCGCCTTCAGCCGCTCGCGGTCGCGCTTGCGATAGAGCGCCTCGGTGCGGTCGATCTCCTGCTCATCGACGCCGGTGCTCTCCATCGCGAGGCGCGCCATCTTGATCGCCGAATTCGAGCACCTCGCGCACCGTACCCGCCACCGGCGCGCCCTTGAGCTTGAGGAAGGAACGCCGGTCATAGGCGCGAACGAAGATGCTCGCCTGCGGGAAAGCGGCGTGGACCGCCTCGACAAGCTCCGCGTCGAGCTGGTCGCCGTCGAGGCAGAACAGGATCAGCTCCGCTTCCGCCGCGCCCGCCTGGCGCAGCAGGTCGAGCCGGGTGCCGTCGCCATAGTAGACCTTGGCGCCGAAGCTCCCGGCAACGTCGATCATCTCGATGTCGGTGTCGACCAGAGTCACCTGGATGCCCTGGGTCAGCAGCATCTGGGCGACGGTCTGGCCGAATCGGCCATAGCCGATGATGACCGCGTTCGATCCGTCGGCGATCGGCCCGTCGCGCTCCTCCTCCTCGCCGATCGGTTCGGCGCGGAGGCCGCGGGTCGCCATCATGAGGAACGGCGTGGTCGCCATCGACAGGGTCACCACCGCGCCGAACAGGCTGGCCGCCTCGGGCGCGATCAGGAACGCGTTCCTGGCCTGCGCGAAAAGGACGAAGCCGAATTCGCCGCCTTGGCTGAGGAGCAGGCCGAGTCCGAGCGCCGGCCGCCACGGCATATGGAAGACGCGGGCCAGGCCCATGATGATCGCCGCCTTCACTGCGATCAGCGCCAGCGCCATGGCGATCACGAAGAACGGCCGCTCGGCGATCACGCCGAGATCGAGCATCATGCCCACGGCGAGGAAGAACAAGCCGAGCAGGATCGACCGGAACGGCTCGACGTCCGCCTCCAGCTCGTGCCGGTACGGCGTGTCGGCGAGCATCACGCCGGCGACGAACGCGCCGAGCGCGGTCGACAGGCCGAGAAACTCCATCAGCGCCGCGCTGGCGATGATTGTGAACAAAGCGGCGAAGACGAACATCTCGCGCTCGCCCAGGTTGCCGATCAACCGGAACAATGGCCGCAGGATGAACCGCCCGGCCAGCACCAGCCCGACGATCGCGCCGACCGTATAGAGCGCCAGCAGCCAGCCCGGCGGATCGGAGGCGTCGGCGGGGTTGCGCGACATCGCCGCGATGATCGTGATCAGCGGCACGATCGACAGATCCTGGAACAGCAGGATCGAGAAGGCGCGCTCGCCGAACGGCGTCCTCAAGCGCCCGGCACTTTGCAGCAACGGCAGCACCTGCGCGGTCGAGGACAGCGCCAGCGGCAGGCCGAGCGCCAGTGCTGCCGCGCCGCTCGAACCGGTCACGAGCCAGACCATCGCCGAGACCACAAGGCCGCACAATACAACCTGCAATGCGCCGAAGCCGAAGATATCGTGCCGCATACGCCATAGCCGCGCCGGGTTAAGTTCCAGCCCGACGAGGAAGAGCAGCAGCACGATGCCGAGCTCGGCGAAGGTCAGAACACGGTCGGGATCGTCGACCAGGTCGAGGATGTGCGGCCCCACCAGCGCCCCGGCGACGAGATAGCCGAGGGTCGCACCCAGGCCGAGCTTGCGGAACAGGAGGACGAAGACGAGCGCGAAGCCGAGCAGCGGCACCGCCGTCACCAGGAATGACCCGGCGTCGTGCGCGGCCTCGTTCATGCGGCGGCCACGCGCGTCGCCCGCACCGCCGCTTCCGTCACCGCCTCGAACGGCAGCAGAATCGCGCCGTGCCGGGCCGAATAGCTCCGTGCGACTGCCAGCGCTTCGATTCCGGGCCAGTCGCCGGGGTCATCGCGCTCGCCCGCGAGGAAAGCGGCGAGCGAATCCCGCGCCGCCGCAAGTTCGGCCGCGCTGCGCCCGATCGCGTGCCGCCCCATCAGGGCCGCCGACGCCTGACCGAGCGCGCAGGCCTTCACGTCCTGCCCCAGCGCCGACACCCGGCCAGCCTCATCCAGTACAAGATCGACGCTCACCCGGCTCCCGCAAACCGGGGCGCGCTTCTCGATGCTCGCCTGCGGGCGATCAAGCCGCCCGAGATGCGGAATCGACACGGCCAGCCGGAGGATGTCGCGAGTGTAGAGGGGGGCGCTCACTCGACCCACTTAGTGCCGCTCAGGCGTGACGCCAACTTGTCCCTTCGGGACCGTCCTCCAGCACGATCCCTTCAGCCGCGAGTTCATCCCTGATCCGGTCCGCCTCGGCGAAGTTCCGCTCCTTCTTCGCCTGGGTGCGAGCCATCACCAGCCGGTCGATCCGGCTGTCGCCGTCACCCCGGAACCAGGTCTCCGGATCCTGTTCGAGCAGCCCCATCAGATGCGCGCTCGCCTTCAGCACGGCGCCATCGCCGATCGCCGACAGGCGCGACAGAGCCAGCGGCGTGTTGAGATCGTCCGCCAGCGCCTCGATCACACCCGCATCCGGCTCGCCCGGCACCGGCGCCGCGGCGCGATAGAGCCGGTCGAGCGTCGCCTTGCTCTGCGCGACCAGCGCCTCGCTCCATTCGAGCGGCTGGCGATAGTGCGCCGACAGCAAGGCCAGTCGCAGCGTCTCGCCCTTGTGCCCCGCCGCCAGCAGCTCGGCCGGAGTCACGACGTTGCCGAGGCTCTTCGACATCTTCTCGCTGCCCGCCATCGACAGAAAGCCGTTGTGCACCCAGTAACGAGCGAGCGGCGCGCCCTCATGTGCGCAGCGGCTCTGCGCGAGCTCGTTCTCGTGATGGGGGAAGATGAGATCGAGCCCCCCGCCGTGTATGTCGATCGTCTCCCCGAGATGGTTGGCGATCATCGCCGAGCATTCGATATGCCAGCCCGGCCGTCCCCGCCCCCACGGGCTGTCCCAGCCGATCACGCTCTCTGGCGACGGCTTCCACAGCACGAAATCCGCCGCATCCTGCTTGTAGGAGGCGACCTCGACCCGCGCGCCGGCGATCATCGCCTCGCGGTCCCGTCGGCCGAGCGCGCCGTAGTCCGGGTCGCTCGGCACGTGGAATAGCACATGGCCTTCCGCCGCATAGGCATGGCCGGTCTCGATCAGCCGCGCGATCATCGCGATCATCGCGTCAATATGATGGGTGGCGTGCGGCGCGATCGTCGGCGGCTGGACGCCGAGCGCGCCCATATCCTCCAGATAGTGCCGCTCGTAGCGCTCGGTGATGGCGGAGGGCTCGACACCCTCCGCCCGCGCGGCCTCGATGATCTTGTCTTCCACGTCGGTGACGTTTCGGGCGTAGACGAGGCTGTCGGGTCCGTAGACGTGGCGCAGCAGACGGGCGAGCACGTCGAACACCACCGCCGGGCGGGCGTTGCCGATATGGGCGCGGCCGTAAACGGTCGGCCCGCAGACATACATGGTGACGCGCTTGGGGTCGGCGGGAACGAAGACGCGCTTTTCGCGCGCCATCGTGTCGTGGAGGCGGATCTCGGTCATCGCGCCGAATTGCGCGTCGGGTCAGGCGCCGGCCCGCGCTGCGTCTCGACCAAGCCGATGATCGTATCGCCGCTCGACACCAGCAACGGATAGGTCCGCGCCTCGGCGATCCACACCGGCCGGGGCGCCGCCCGGCCCCAGATCGTGTCGTAAACCAGGGTGACGCCGAGATAGAGCAGGGTCGCGCCGAGCAGTCCTTTCAGCGCCCCGAAGCCGCCGCCCAGCACCCGGTCCATCGGCCCGACGATCGAATCGCGCACCCGCCGCCCGACCCGGCGCGACACCACCTTGCCGGCGATGAACACGCTGCCGAAGATCAGGACGAAGGCAAGGATCGCGGCGCCTGATTCGGTGCCGATCGGCCCGACCAGCGCGCGCTGCACCGGCTCGTAGAGGTAGCGCAATGCCGCGATCGCCAGGAACCAGGCGAAGAGCGACAGCACCTCGGCCACGAACCCGCGCATGACGCCGAACGCCGCCCCGGCGATGACGAGGACGAAAACCAGGATGTCGAGCGCGGTCAGGGCCATGCGGGTGCGGTTAGAGGAGGATATCCTAGTTTAAAAGAACCGTTCGGGCTGAGCCTGTCGAAGCCCCGTCCTTTCTTGCGCTCCAAAAGAACGGCAGTCCTTCGACAGGCTCAGGACGAACGGTGTTTGGGGTCAGCGCCCCAGCAGATGGTCAACGAGCTGGCCCAGCGTGCGGAAGCCGCTGAGCCGCATCCCGCCTTTCTCGCCTGCCAGCGCGGCCGGCACCAGCGCCCGCTCGAAACCGAGCTTGGCCGATTCCTTCAACCTGAGCGCGCCATGCGCCACCGGCCGCAGCTCGCCCGATAGCGCCACCTCGCCGAACGCCACCGCCTCGGCCGGCACCGGCCGCTCGGAGAGCGCCGAGACCAGGGCCGCCGCGACTGCAAGGTCCGCCGCCGGATCGGTCACCCGATAGCCGCCGGCGACATTGAGATAGACCTCGGCGCTGGAGAAATTGAGCCCGCAGCGCGCCTCCAGCACCGCCAGCAGCATCGCCAGCCGCCCCGAATCCCAGCCCACCGCCGCCCGCCGCGGCGTCGCGCCGCTGGCCAGCCGCACGGTCAGCGCCTGGATCTCGACCAGCACCGGCCGAGTGCCTTCCAGCGCCGGAAACACTACCGCCCCAGGCACCGCCTCGCCGCGATCGGTAAGAAAGAGCGCGGACGGATTGGCGACCTCGGCCAAGCCTTCCTCGCCCATTGCGAAAACGCCGATCTCGTCGGTGCCGCCGAAGCGGTTCTTGGCGGCGCGCAGGATGCGATATTGATGGCTGCGCTCGCCCTCGAAGCTCAGCACCGTATCGACCATATGCTCCAGCACGCGGGGCCCCGCGATCGCGCCGTCCTTGGTGACATGGCCGACCAGCATGACCGCCGCGCCACTCTCCTTGGCGAAGCGGATCAATTCGTGGGCCGAGGCGCGGACCTGGCTCACCGTCCCCGGCGCGCCCTCGATCAGGTCCGAATACATCGTCTGGATCGAATCGATCACGACCAGAGCGGGCGGCGCGCTCTCACCCAGTGTGGTCAGAATGTCGCGCACCGAGGTCGCCGCGGCGAGCCTGAGCGGCGCCGCACCCAGCCCGAGCCGGCGCGCCCGCAACCGCACTTGATCGGCGGCTTCCTCGCCGGAAATATAAGCAACCGGAAGATCTTGCGCGGCGATCTTCGCCGCCGCTTGCAACAGCAAGGTAGACTTGCCGATCCCCGGATCGCCGCCGATCAAAGTCGCCGAGCCCGCCACCAGCCCACCGCCCAGCGCCCGGTCGAACTCCGCGATCCCTGTCGCCAGCCGCTTGGGCAACACCGCCTCGGCGTCGAGCCCGACCAGCTCCATCCGTCGCCCGCCTGAGCGCAAATCGTGCTTGGCCGAAAAAGGCGTCACCACCCCGGCCGCATCCTCGACCATCGAGTTCCATTCGCCGCATTCCGCGCACTGCCCCGCCCAGCGCGGGCTGACCGAGCCGCAGAGTTGGCAGAGATAGCGGGTCTTGGGCTTCGCCATTCGATAAGGCATAGCGAAACGGAACGTGAACATCCAGTCCCGATCGCCACAATGGAACATCGCGGCGGTGCGCGGCATTTACTGAGATGGATCAATCAGCGGAGGGATCATGTTCGTCCAGGTCAGCACCGACAACCAGATCGTCACCGACGCCGGCGCCAACGCCCGGCTCGAAGAGCGCGTCCGCGAGAAGCTGAAGCGGTTCGAGAAGCGCCTCACCCATGTCGAGGTCCACGTCACCGACGCGAACGGTTCGAAGGGCGGCGACGGCGACAAGAAGGTCAGCCTGGAGCTGCGCGCCAACGGCCATGCTCCGGTCGCGGTCCACGCCGAGGCGGCGCGGATCGACACCGCGGTAACCGCCGCCGCCGACAAGGCGATTCGCGCCCTCGATCACGCCCTCGGCAAGCTGCAGAATCACTGAGCTTGCGCCCGCCCCCCCGCCGGTCCTAGCGAGCGCGCGTGATCCGCGTCGCTTCCTACAACATGCGCAAGGCGATCGGCGCCGATCGCCGCCGCAAGCCCGAGCGCACGCTGGAGGTGCTCAACGAGCTCGACGCCGACGTGATCGCGCTGCAGGAGGCGGACCGGCGCTTCGGCGCCCGGGCGAGCGCCCTGCCGCTGCGCTTGATCGCCGAGCATAGCGACTACAAGCCGGTCGCGCTCGACGCCCGCGCCGGCAGCCTTGGCTGGCACGGCAATGCGCTGCTGGTGAAGAAGCATGTCGAGGTGCTGGAGCATCACCTCTTCCACCTCCCCTCGCTGGAGCCGCGCGGCGCGGTGCTCGCTGATGTCGCCCTGGCCGGCGCGCGCCTTCGGATCGTCGGCATGCATCTCGATCTTTCCGGCCTCTGGCGGCGGCGGCAGGCGCAGGCGATCCTCGCCCACCTCGCGGAGCGCGACGGCGACTGGCCAGCGGTGCTGATGGGCGACCTCAATGAGTGGAGCACGCGCGGCGGCTGCTTGCGCGATTTCGCCGCCCATCACCTGTTCGCGCCCTGCGGCCGCAGCTTCCACGCCCGCCGGCCGATCGCCCAGCTCGACCAGATCATGGTCAGCCCCGATCTCGAAATCCTGGCGAGCGGCGCGCATGACAGCCCGACCGCGCGCCGCGCCTCGGATCACTTGCCCGTCTGGGCGGATCTGAAGCTCGGCGAGGGCCGCGCCGAGCTGCCGCCGCCGCATCCGCGCCTTCGGACCCGCATCCGCAACTCCCTCGAACGCGGCGCCCGCCGCGCGCTCGGTTCGCTAGGCCCTCACTCGCAGCCCGGCTTTTGTGCGGTCGGGAAATGTTCGTCCCACCAAGTCCGCCAGCGCGATTCTAATGCGGCGAATTCCGCGTCCGAAAAGCCGTAGACGGTCAGCACGACCATGCCGCGGCCGTCCGGCGCCTGCTCTGTTGCCGACTTGTCGGTGACGATGAGCAGCCCGTCGCCCCATTGCGGAACGGTGAGCCCGAGCTGCCACGGGCTGCGGTGCCAGACCTGGCCCTCGACATGCTCGCCGGTCGGCAGATCGACGCTGAATGGCGCGCCATCGGCCAGGTCGCGGAGCCCCGACAGGCCGAGCGCCTCGGTCGGCGCGGTCCCGCCGGGCGTCGCGCTGCCGCCGAGATAGAGCGCCCGCCGCGGCCCGATATCGTGCCGTTCCAGCCCGAAGCGCAGCTGCTGGGCGAAGCTGATCCAGCCCTCGACGACGTCCTCGTAGACGCTGGTCCATGCTTTGTCCGCCGCGGCGGCGCCGACCACCCGGAGCACGGTCTCGTCGCCGCGCGCCTCGGTCTCGAAACGGTAGGCGACGCCTTCATATTCGCCGAAGCTCAGCACCTTCGCCGCATCGTCGTAATTGCCATATTGGCCGTAGATGAACGCGATCTCGTCCTTCAGGGTCGGATCGTCCCAGCCATGCCAGTTGTAGATCTTGGCCGGATCCTTCAGCGCGTCCCACACCGCGTCGACGGGCGCGGCGATGGTCATTTCCACCAGGACATGATCGACGGTCGATTTAGCTTCGCTGGCAGTCATCTTCGCTCTCCCCTAATTCACGACCGGCCGGCCGCTCTTTCCACTCTTCGTCCCCACCGCCGGATGGCCGGCGATTGTGACGCGATAGATCCGTCCCTTGCCCTGCTTGGGCGCAAATTCGGCCCCAAGGCCGGCGAGCGCGTCGGCGAGCCGCGCGCTGAACAGCGCGATGTCGCCCGGCGCGGCGAACGCCACGTCCGCTTCCAGGGTGAAGGTCAGCAGCCGCCGGCCCTCCTCCCGCGCCGCCTCGCGCATCCGCGAAACCTCGCCGACGATTCGCGCGGCGGTTCCGACCAGATGCTCGGCGGCGAACGCATCCTGCTTGTCGACGCTCTCAGGATCGGCCGCGCCGAGGATCAACGGATCGACGATCAAAGCGTCGCTGCGCGCCTCGAACAGATGCTCGGTAAAGCCGCGCTTCCGCCGCTCGCCCGCCGCGACGATCAGCCCCGCCTCGGCCAGCACCTTGAGGTGATAGCCGATCCGCTGCCGCGGCAGCATCATCGCCTCGCTCAGAGTCGCCGCCGATCCCGGCTGGCGCAGCCGCAACAACAGCTCGCGCCGCAGCGGCGACAGGGCCGCGCGCGCCGCTCTGGCGTCGCCGACCATGGCGAGCGTCGATCCGGCCTCCGCGACGCCAGTCGCAGCCGGAGCGTCGGCCGCGCCGCCAGCCGGCGCTCCCCACCCTCCCGACTCGCTTGGCCGCGATCCAGTCATGCGGCCTTTATCTATTTGACAGTTTATCTTGTCAATTAGGAAACGCGGCCCTTGGCAGGGTGACGGGCACGATAGGATAGCGGCAACGTATATTATGCAGGCTGGCGCGACCGACGCGGGCGGGCGCGATCAGCCGGCGAGATCAGTCTCGCCCACTCACTTCGGCTTCGGCCTCATTCCCAGCCACGTCTTCCCCTACCGGCGCCTCCCCCTCCGGCGTGTCCAGCCGCAGCCAGTCTCGGAACGGCAGGCCGTAGATCATGTCCATCACTTCATATTCGATGCCGTTCGGCTGCCCGTTCGAAGCGTTCCACAAGGCCACGATGCCGCTCCGCCGCGCCGGATCGAACAGAATCATCGAGCGATAGCCGCGCACGCCGCCATGATGGCCGATCACACGATGGCCGGCATAGGTCATCATCCGCCAGCCCAGGCCGTAAGCGGTGACCGGCGTCCGCTCGGCATAGAGGCGTCGCCGCCGCGTCTCGCCGGGCGTCCGGACGCGCGGCGTCTGCACCGCGCGCAGCACGTCGGCCGGCAGCACGTCGGGCATCGCCCCCATCTGCGCGATCATCCAGATGGCGAGATCCTCGATCGTGCCGTTAACCCCACCAGCCGCCGGCACACGGTAATAAGGCTCGGTGGTCTCGAACGGGCGCGGATTGTCGCCGCCGACATGGGCGCGCGCCCAGCTTGGGCTGGCCATCAAGGCGGCACGACCGAAACTGGCGCTGCGCATGCCGAGCGGCCGGAACAGCCGTTCGACCACCTCGTCACCATAAGGCCGACCGGTGACTCGCTCGACCATCTCGCTCGCCGCGTCATAAGCGACGTTCTGATAGGCATGGCAGGTTCCCGGCGCACAGATGCTGCGCAGCGTCGCCAGCCCCATCCGCAGCCAGCGCGGATCCTGACCGTCCTCCAGCCGCGCGTCCTGCGCGTGGCCGAACAGGCCGGTGCGGTGCGACAGGATGTCCACGACGGTCGCGCGATACTCATTGCCGTTCGGCAGCCGCAACGACGGCGCGTAGCGAGAGATCGGCGCGTCGAGCGCGATCTGGCCGTCATGTGCCAGCAAGGCCACCATGTCCGCGGCGACGCCCTTGGACAGCGAGGCCCAGCGGAACACAGTCCGTGTCGTCACCGCCTCCTCCCCGCCCGCGATCGTGCGGCCATAGCCCTTGATGAAGCTGACCCGGCCATTCTCGACCACCGCGACGGCGAGGCCAACCATCGCCGGATCGGCCATCAGCCGCCGCAGCCGCTCGTCGAGCCGGCGATAGTCGACCGCCGACACCTGTCCCGCCGCCTGCTCGCCGACCCTCAGCTCCACGCCGGCGCCGGTCACGACATTGTTCGTCGGCGCCGGCGCGCTCACCCAGAGCAAGCCGGCCCAGACCAGTCCGACGCCGGCCAGCGCGATCAGCAGGACAAGGAGAAGGCGGCGCAGCACGAAGAAGGCAGAACGGGTTCCCGGCGCCGGACGTTCCACCGGCATCCGCGCCTTATCGGCGACGGGCCTTGATGGGAAGCGCGCCATCGACAGCGCCCCAACCCTGTGTCACCTGTCCCTCATGCGGGAGAAGGAGCTGCGGATCGCGCTGGTCTGCTATGGCGGGATCAGCCTCGCGGTCTACATGCACGGCGTCACCAAGGAGGTCTGGCGGCTCGCCCGCGCCAGCCGCGCCCGCCATGCCGAAAACCCCGATCCGGAGATGCAGGGCAGCGTCTATTCCCGGCTGCTCGACAAGATTGCCGGCGAGGCGGAGGTCGATCTCAGGGTGCTGGTCGATATTCTCGCCGGCGCGAGCGCCGGCGGGATCAATGCGGTTTTCCTCAGCCACGCCATCGTCACCGGGCAGCCACTCGATCCACTGACCGATCTGTGGCTCGATTCGGCCGATGTCGACGAGCTGCTGGATTCGGAATCCGGGCTCGTCTCGCGACTCGCCAAGTCCGCCGCGGTGCCGTTCGCCTGGATGCTCTCGAAGCGGTCCGGCGCGGTCGAGAATACGGTGGATGAGGAGCAGCGCGACGAGATCCGCGCCAAGCTCGCCAACCTCGTCCGCGCCCGCTGGATGTCGCCGCCCTTCGGCGGCCCCAAGTTCACCAACCTGTTGCTCGACGCCTTCGAAGCGATGGCGAAGGCGCCGCCGGGCGTGCCGCTGCTGCCGGTCTATCAGCCGCTCGATCTGTTCGTGACGGTGACCGATTTTCGCGGCTTTCCCCAGCGGCTCCAGCTCAATTCGCCGCCGGAGATCAGCGAGCGCGAGCATCGCGTCACCCTCTCGTTCCAGGACAAGGGCGACGACGATTTGCCCTTCGCCGACCCGATCGAACTGGTCTTCGCCGCGCGCGCCACCGCCAGCTTCCCCGGCGCCTTCCCGCCCTTCACCGTCGGCGAGCTCGACAAGGTGCTCGCCGATCGGGGCATGACATGGCCGGGCCGCGACGCCTTCCTCGCCCGCGCCCTCGTCGGCCGCGCCGCCGCCGGCGACTATGAGGACGCGGTGCTGATAGACGGCTCGGTGCTCGCCAACGCGCCCTTCCGCCCCTGCATCCAGGCGCTGGCGAAGCGGCCGTCGCGCCGCCAGGTCGACCGGCGCTTCGTCTATATCGATCCCAAGCCCGGCCGGCGCAGCGTCAATCTCGGCGGCCGCGGCGACGAGCCGCCCGGCTTCGTCGCCACCGTCATCGGCGCCCTTTCCGACATTCCGCGCGAGCAACCGATCCGCGACAATCTGGAGACGATCGACCGTCTCTCGAGCCGCATCCGCCGCCAGCGCCGGATCATCCGGGCGATGCGGCCGGAGGTCGAGTCGGCGATCGAGGATGCGCTCGGCACCGCATTCTTCTTCCTGAGCCCGACCGCGAAGCGGCTTGGCGCCTGGCGCTCCAAGGCGAATGATCTCGCCGCGCGCGCGGCCGGCTACGCTTACGCGGCCTACGCCCATCTGAAGCTCGCCACCGTCGCCGAGGAGGCGGCGAACATGATCTTCCGCCTTTCGGGCGGCGGCGAGCGGACGCGCAACGACCGCGTCCGCCGCGCGGTCTGGCGCGCCGTTACCGAAGCTGGCCTCAACGCGCCCGAAGCAGTGCGCGCCGACGGACTCGCCAGCGAGACGATCTCGTTCCTGCGCGATTTCGACATGGGTTTCCGCACCCGGCGGCTGCGGTTCGCGGTCCGCCGTCTAACCCGCATGTCCGAGGCGATGGAGGGATCGGACGAGGAGCGCGACCGGGTCCGCGCTTTGCTCAACGAGATGCTCGCCCGCTATCATTTGCGCGAGCCGCGCGACGTCGACGCCAACACCCGCCGCGCCTTCGAAAGCGTCGAGGACTATCCACAGGCCGCGCTCGACGCGCTGGCCAAGCTGCTCGACCTGCGCCCGCTGGACCATGAGACCGATGAGCATCTCGCCGCGGCGCTGGGTGTGCTCGGCAAGCAGGACCGACGCGGCCTCCTGCTCTCCTATCTGGGCTATCCTTTCTATGACGTCGCCACCTTGCCCCTCCTGCAGGGGGAGGGGATCGACGAGTTCGACCCGATCAAGGTCGATCGCATCTCACCCGACGATGCGGTCGCGATCCGCAAGGGCGGCACTGCGGCGACGCTGAAGGGCATCCAGTTCAACAGCTTCGGCGCCTTCTTCAGCCGCGCCTATCGCGAGAACGATTATCTCTGGGGCCGCCTGCATGGCGCCGACCGGCTGATCGACATCACCGTCTCGGCGCTGCCCGACGGCGTGACGCTCGACGCCGACTGGATCCGCGACCTCAAGCGCGACGCCTTCCGCTTCATCCTCGCCGAGGAGCGCGACCGGCTGAAGGCGATCCCCGAGCTGTTCGAACAGCTCGCGCAAGAGATCGGCTGACCCGGCTGGACGGCGCGCCGCTTTTCGGGAAAGAGGATCGCATGCAGTTCCTGAAAACCCTGTTCTGGGTGCTCCTGGCGGTCCTGCTGGTCCTGTTTTCGGTGACCAACTGGACGGTCGTCACGTTGAACCTGTGGGGCGGCCTGCAGGCCGACGTGAAATTGCCGGTGCTGGTGATCGGCGCCTTCCTGCTCGGCTTCCTGCCGACGCTGATCATCTATGGAACACGAGTCTGGGCGCTCAGGCGACGGCTCGACACGCAAGGTGGCCCGGTCGACAACGCGCCGCCGCCTATCCGCAACGCGTCCGCTCCGCCGGAGGTCACGCCCCGGTCGAACGCATGACCAGTCCGATCTATGTGGCGCTCGACACGCCCGACCTCGCCCGCGCCGATGCGATCGCCAAGGCCGTCCGCCGCCATGTCGGCGGGCTCAAGCTTGGCCTCGAATTCTTCAGCGCCAACGGCCCCGCCGGGGTGCGCGAGATGGCCCATCATGGCCTGCCGATCTTCCTCGACCTCAAGCTGCATGACATCCCGAACACGGTCGGCAAGGCGGTGCAGGCGCTGCACCTGCTGGAGCCGGCGATCCTCACCGTCCACGCCGCCGGCGGCCGGGCGATGCTCGAGGACGCCAAAGCCGCCGCGCCTAAGGACACCAAGGTGGTCGCCGTGACGATGCTGACCAGTCTCGACGAGAACGATCTCGCCGCGACCGGAGTCAATGGCGATTCGCACGATCATGTCGTGCGGCTGACCGCGCTGGCCCGCGCCTCCGGGCTGGACGGCGTCGTCTGTTCGGGCGCCGAGGTCGCGACCGCAAAGGCGCTCTGGCCCGAAGGCTTCTTCGTCGTCCCCGGCGTCCGCCCGCCGCAAGCCGGCGCCGGCGACCAGAAGCGTGTCGTCACGCCGCGCGCGGCGCTCGACAATGGCGCCTCGATCCTCGTCGTCGGTCGCCCGATCACCCAGGCCGACAATCCCGACGAGGCCGCCCGCGCGATCGAGGCGACCTTATAGACTCGGGCGCGCGGCGGGCTTATCCGCGCCGCCTTGCCTTGGAGCGCCCGATGAGCTGGCTGACCCGCGTCCGCAATTCCATCCCCTTCCTCCCCAAACGGGAGACGGCGGAGAATCTGTGGCACAAATGCCCGGAATGCGACGCGATGGTCTTCCTCAAGGAATATGAGGACAATCTCTACGTCTGCCCGCGCTGCGACCATCACGGCCGGATCGGGCCGAAGCAGCGCTTCGCAATGCTGCTCGATCCCGGCTTCACCATCCTGCCGCCGCCGCAGGTCAAGGAAGACCCGCTCAAGTTCCGCGATTCCAAGCGCTACACGGATCGGTTGAGGGCGGCGCGTTCGGCGACCGGCGAAAGCGACGCCTTCATCAACGCGCGCGGCACCGTCGACGGCCGCAAGCTGGTCATGGGCGTGCAGGATTTCGCCTTCATGGGCGGCTCGATGGGGATGGCGGTCGGCGCCGCCTTCGTCGCCGGCGCCCGCGCCGCGATCCAGGACCGGTGCGCCTATGTCGTCGTCACCGCGGCCGGCGGCGCGCGGATGCAGGAAGGCATCCTGAGCCTGATGCAAATGCCCAAGGCGACGGTCGCGATCGCCGAGCTGAAGGAAGCGGGCCTGCCCTATATCGTCCTGCTCGCCGACCCGACGACCGGCGGAGTCACCGCGTCTTATGCGATGCTCGGCGACATCCACATCGCCGAGCCCGGCGCGCTGATCGGCTTCGCCGGCCAGCGAGTGATCGAAATCGACGATCCGCGAGAAGCTCCCCCCCGGCTTCCAGCGCGCCGAATATCTACGCGAGCATGGCATGGTCGACATGGTCGTCCACCGGAGGGATCTGCGCGGCCAGCTGGCCTTGCTGCTCGATTATCTCCGGCCGGCGAAGAAGGCCGCCTGAAGCTGGCTGACCGCGCGACTTCCGATCATTCCGGCGTCCAGGCCCAGCTCGACCGGCTGGCCCTCCTCTCGCCCGGCCGCGACATCCTCGGCCTCGAGCGCATCAGCGAATTGCTCGCCCTCTTGGGCGATCCGCACCGCGCCCTGCCGCCGGTCCTCCACGTCGCCGGCACTAACGGCAAGGGCTCGACCTGCGCCTTTCTGCGCGCCGCGATCGAAGCGGCGGGGCTCAAGGCGCATGTCTATGTCAGCCCCCACCTCGTCCGCTTCAACGAGCGCATCCGCCTCGCCGGCGCGCTGATCGACGACGACGCCCTCGCCGCCCTGCTCGCCGAAACGCTCGACGCCGCCGACGGCATGACGATCAGCTTCTTCGAGGCCACCACCGCCGCCGCCTTCCTCGCCTTCGCCCGCACCCCTGCCGACGCCTGTATCGTCGAGGTTGGGTTAGGCGGCCGCCTCGACGCGACCAATGTGATCGAGCACCCGCTCATCTGCGGCATCGCCGCCCTCGGCCACGACCACCACGCCTTCCTCGGCGACCGCTTGGAGCAGATCGCCGCCGAGAAAGCCGGCATCGCCAAGCACGATGCACCCCTCGTCACTCTCACTTACCCCCGCCGCATCGCTGAAAAGGTCGGCGAAGCGGCGGCGCAGGCCGGCGCCCGCTGGCTCCCGCGCGGCGGCGACTGGGACGCAACCCGACGCGGCAGCCGCCTCCATTATCGCGACGCCAAAGGCGCGCTCGACCTGCCCCTCCCCCGCCTGCCCGGCCGCCATCAGGCGACCAACGCTGTGCTCGCCGTCGCGATGCTGCGCCATCAGGAGCGCCTCGCCATCCCCGCCACCGCCCTCGGCGCGGCGATGGCATGGACCGACTGGCCCGCCCGCCTCCAGTGCCTCGCCCCCGGCCCGCTGCGCGATCTGCTGCCGCCCGGCGCCGAGCTCTGGCTCGACGGCGCCCACAACCCGAGCGCCGCACGCGAAGTCGCCCGTTTCGTGATCAAGGCCGCGCGCGAAAAGCCGCTGCACATCGTCTGCGGCCTGCTCTCCAACAAGGACGCCGCCGGCATCCTCGCCCCGTTCGAAGGCTCGGGCGCGACCCTCCACCCCGTTCCCGTCCCCGATCACGACCATCACGGTCCGGCCGAACTCGCCACTATCGCCCAGCGAGCCGGCCTTCAGGCGGAACGCGCGGAGAATGTGCCGGCGGCGCTCGCCACGATCGCGGCGAAGCATGAAAACCCCCCGCCCTTCGTCCTCGTCATGGGCTCGCTCTATCTGGCGGGCGAGGTCCTACGGGCGAACGATCAGTTTCCAGTCTGATCCTCGGCCTTGACCTCGCTCTCGTGCTGCGTTCCGGCCGAGCCCAAGGCAGCATCGACGAGACCAGCGCGCATCATCCACCAGAAGAGCAGGATGCCCGGGAGCGCCAGCGCGGTCGTGAGCAGATAGAAGTTCGGATAGCCCATCCAGTTGATCAGCGCCCCGGCGGTTGCGCCGGTCAGGAACCGGCCGAGGATCGCAGCTGCGGCGGAGAGCATCGCGAACTGGGTCGCGGTGAAGCGCAGGCTGCACACCGCCGACAGGAAGGCGACCACGGCGACGCCGCCGACGCCGCTGGCGAAATTCTCGAAGCCCATCGTGAACGCCATCATCGGCACCGAACGGCCCAGTTCGGCGAGGATCGCGAAGCTGAGGTTCGACACGCCCATCAACAGCAGGCTGATCAGCACCGCCCGCTTCATTCCCCAGCGCGCATAGACGATGCCGCCGACGAAGATGCCGATCATCAGGCAGGCGAAGCCAACCCAGACGTCGGCGAACAATATCTCTTCGCGCGAAAAGCCGGAGGTCACGAACAGATCGCGGACCATCAAGTTCGCCATCGTGTCACCGATCTTGTGAACGAGCACGAAGATGAAGACGAGCCACGCGCCCTTGCGGCGGAAGAACTCCACCATCGGGCCGACCACATCGCGCCGCACCAGCGCGTCCGGCGCGTCGCCGAACCGGTTCGCACCGGAGTCGCCCGTCTTGAGCGCGAGCGCCAAGACCAACGCGACGGCCAGCGCCAACACCACCCAGAAAAGGTTGAGGTTGCCGATTCCCGCCGCGATCGGCGGCGCGAGCAGCAGCCAGGCCAAATGACCGCTCCATCCCGCGTCGTGCGCGCGGCGGATGGTCATGTCGACGATCGGGTAGATCAGTCCGAAGATCGAAATTCGAAACAGGATCGTAGAGCCGAGCACATAGTCGAGGCCGAAAGCCGCGGCGAGGATCAGCGGAATCGCGAACAGGAAGCGGCGATAGCTCCCCGCGCTCGCCCGCTGCGGCCATTCGCGCATCTTGTGCCGCTTGGGCTCGCCCGCCCAGAGCGACACGACCACTGCCGACAAAGCCAGCGGCGCGCAGGCGAGATAGCCGAAGGTCCAGTCGTAGGCGGCGGCCCCCGCCAACGCGACGGTGCTGGCCAGGAAGGCGCCGATCCGCCAGCCATATTGCGACATGCCGGATCCGGTGCCGAGCTCTTCGGGCTCAAGCGTTTCGATCCGATAGGCGTCGATTACGATGTCGTAAGTGGCCCCGGCAAAACCCAGGAGAATCGCTGCCAGCAGCATCTTCTGCGCGCCGTCGGCCGGGTTGGCGCGGGCCAGCAGGACGATCGCTGCGATGACGGCCGCGGCACACAGCACCAGCCACGTCCGGCGCTGACCGAAACTTTCCGAGAAGGGCAGCCGGATGCGATCCACGATCGGCGCCCAAGCCCATTTGATGCTGTAGATCAGCAACACGAGCGCGAAGGCCGAGATCGTCCGCCGCTCGATACCGCCCTCCGACAATCGCTGAGTCAGCGTGGCGGCGAGCAAAGTGAAGGGCAGCCCCGACGAGATGCCGACGAAGAAGGCGGTCAGCGGACCCTTTTTCACATAAGGCAGGATGCTGTCCCGCCAGCGCGCCGGCGCCGCTTCGGTCGTGTCGCTCATGCGGCACTTGTAACGAGTCGATACCGCCCGCCTAGCCCCTACGGAATGGCGAAAGCTTGCCTTACGTTCGCGTCAGGAGCAAAACCGCCAGCATGGACATGCCGATCCGCCGGCGGCCGACCGAGGGCCAGCTCACGCTCGCGCGGACGCTCGCCTCCGGCGTGCCGACGACGGGTAAGACGGTCACCCATGTCGCGGCCAGCGTCTATACCGATCCCGCCCGCTTCGCCGCCGAGAAGGCGAAGCTGTTCGATCGCTTGCCGACCGTGATCGCGCCCTCCGCGCTGCTGCCCGAAAGCAACATGGCGGTCGCCCATGACGGCTTCGGCATCCCGCTGCTGCTGACCCGCGACAAACAGGGTGTCGCCCATGTCTTCTGGAACGTCTGCCGGCATCGCGGCACCAGGCTTATCGAGGGCGGCGACGTCGCCAAATGCCCGCGCATCGTCTGCCCCTATCATGCCTGGACCTATACGCCCGACGGCGCCCTCGCCGCACTGCCGCGCCCCGACACCTTCCCCGGTCTGGACAAGGCCGACCATCATCTCGTCGAGCTGACCAACGTCGAGGCGGGCGGCCTGATCTGGTTCGCCCGTGGGCCCAATGATTTCGCCGACGCGATCGGCCTCGCGCCCGAATTCGAAGCCTTCGATCTCGCCGGCCACCACCTTTTCCGCCGCCGAGTCCACGACGTCGCGTCGAACTGGAAGCTGATCATGGACGCCTTCCTGGAGGGCTATCACGTCCAGCGCCTCCACGCGCAGACCATCGGCCGCTTCTTCACCGACGGGATCAGCGTCGCCGATCAAATCGGCATCCACCAGCGCTCGGCGGTCGGCCGCAACGAATATCTCGCCGAGATCGATCACGCGCACTGGCCGCAGCTTCGGGCCGTGATCACCTTCGCTTACCAGCTCTTCCCGGCGACGATCATCATCATGAGCCCGGATTATGTGAATTTGATGGTGCTGATGCCGCAGGATGTCGGCCGCACTCTGGTCGAAGATTTCATGCTGATCCCGCACCCGCCGCAGACCCCCGACGAGATCGAGCATTGGGAGAAGAGCTGGACACTGCTCGACGAAGGCGTGTTCGGCGGGGAGGATTATCGCGCCGCCGCCTTGGGCCAGAGCGGCCTTTCCTCCGGCTCGCTCGAAACCCTCACCCTCGGCACCTTGGAGACCGGCATCCGCAACTTCCACGACCAGGTCGAAGCGGCGATCGCGTAATTCCCCTCCTCTTGATGGGGAGGGGTTAGGGGTGGGGTGAACGGTCGAGACCCGCTTTATCCATTCAAACGCTCACCCCCACCATGAGCAGGTTCGGATCGCCCCGCGATCCGAAGCCATGTCCGGGGAACATGGCGACCTGCTCATCCTCCCCCATCAAGGGGGAGGGAGATGGCTTCGAACATCGTCAGCCCCGCCGGCAGCCGCTTCGGCGGCCGGCCCTGCAGCGCCCGGTCGAGCGCGCCCAAGGTCTTCTCCAGCACAGCCATCGAATAAGGCTTGGCGAGGCAGGCGATCCCTAGCGTTCGCCCCTCCTCGCTGCACCGGCCGGTGACGAACAGCACCGGCACGCCTTTCGCCCGCGCCGCCCGCGCGACATCATGGCCATCGCCGTCGCCGTTCAGCGCGATGTCGGTCAGCACCAGATCGAGCGGCTGGCGTGCGATCACCGCCGCCGCGTCGGCATAGCAATCGACCGTCGCCACCACTTCATAGCCGGCCTCGGTCAGCCCATGCTCGTTGTCGAATGCGACCAGCGCCTCGTCCTCGACGATCATGATCCGGCGGATCAATCTTTCGCGCTTGCGCAAAGAGCATGTTAGGGGCGCCCCACCTTCTGGTCGTTCTGGTAACGGACAGATCGGAACGCGGTGCCGTCGCGACAAGCGCGTCGGCGCAAAATCGCGTCGGATGGACGAACGAAACATGCCGCCAGAGCGCGAAGGTCAACGGATCGCCAAGCTTCTCGCCCGCGCCGGCATCGCCTCGCGGCGCGAGGTCGAGCGGATGATCGCCGAGGGGCGGATCGCGCTCGACGGCGTGACGCTGGAGACGCCCGCCACCCTGCTGCCCTCGCTGCGCGGCGTCACCGTGGACGGCAAGCCGGTCCGCGCCCCCGAGCCTGCCCGCCTGTTCCGCTATCACAAGCCGACCGGCCTGCTCACCACCGAGCGCGACCCCAAGGGCCGCCCGACCATCTACGATCGGCTGCCCAAGGGTCTGCCGCGCGTGATGCCGGTCGGCCGGCTCGACATGAACACCGAAGGCCTGCTCCTCCTCACCACCGACGGCGAGCTCAAGCGCCAGCTCGAGCTGCCCGCCACCGGCGTCGAGCGCTCCTACCGCGCCCGTGTCTTCGGCAACGTGTCGCAGGAGCAGCTCGAGCAACTGATCCACGGCATCGAGATCGACGGCGTCCGCTACGGCTCGATCGACGCCAATCTGGAGCGCCGCACCGGCCGCAACGGCTGGGTCGAGATGCGCCTCAAGGAAGGAAAGAATCGCGAGGTCCGCCGGGTGCTGGAGCATCTCGGCTTGCAGGTCTCCCGCCTGATCCGCACCGCCTACGGCCCCTTCCCCCTCGCCGACCTCCCCGCCGGCGCCGTCGATGAAGTGCGGCGGCAGGACGTCGCGACCTTCCGCAAGAGCCTGGACAAGAAACACTCCCCCTCTCCCCTTGCGGGAGAGGGCAGGGAGAGGGGGCGCGCCGCGTCTGCGGCGCATACTACTCGACCTCCTTCGAAAGCACCGCAGACGGCATCCGGCAGGCGCTCCCGCTCATCCACTCCCAATTCTCCCCGAAGAGGCGGGAGGCCCAAATAGTGCGCATCATCGCCGGCCAGTGGCGCGGCCGTCCCCTGCTCGCCCCGCCCGGCCTCGCCACCCGTCCGACCAGCGACCGCGCCCGCGAGGGCCTGTTCTCGATGCTCGCCAGCCGTCTCGGCTCGCTTCGAGGGCCTGCGCGTCGCCGATCTCTTCGCCGGCTCCGGCGCGCTCGGCCTGGAAGCCCTGTCGCGCGGCGCGGCGCATTGCCTGTTCGTCGAGAAGGACCGCGCGGCCGCCGAAGCGCTGAAGGCAAATCTCGCCAAGCTCGGCGCCACGAGCCAAGCCGAGATCCGCGTCCAGCCGGCCGAGCATGTCCTGGCTCCCCGCCCGCCGGCCGACCTGATCCTCGCCGATCCGCCTTACGGCACGCCGCTCGCCCAGATGCTGCTCGACCGGATCGGCGAGGGCGGCTGGCTCGCACCCGGCGGCTGGCTGAGCATCGAGAGCGCTGCCGGCGACAGCCTCGCCATCCCGCCGCTCCTCCACCCCGAGACGGAGCGCCGCTTCGGCAAGGCGAAGCTCACCCTCTTCACCCTCGCCTTGGTATGAACCCCCGCTAACCCATGTTAGGGTCGCCGCCGAAACGAGGGAGAGAATCGATGGCCCACAAGTTCATCATCAAGAAAACGGCCAAGGGCGAATATATGGCCTCGTTCACCTATAATGGCGAGCCGATCTTCTGGACCGAGGGCTATACCGCCAAGGCGGACGCGAAGAACGCCATCGAGTCGATCCTGAAGAACGGCCCGGGCGCCGAGGTCGACGACCAGAGCTAGGCCACTCTCTAGCTTTTGCTGAGCGGCAGCTCGTCGTCGGTATCGCCGGCGAACAGGCTGCCGCGCAGCAGCCGGCGGCGCATCTCGTCGGAGCGGACATTGGCGATGGCCGCACGGCGATCGCCGGCGGCGACGATGGCGGCGACATCCTCGATAATCCGGTCGGCATCGCTGACCTGCCGCCTGAGCGGCCCGTCGCCAAGCGCCGCGCGCCGCTCCATCTCCGCCTCAACGCCCTCCAGCAGGCGGTGGGCATAATCCAGCTCCTCGGCGAGCCGTAGCATCAGCGAGTCTCCGGTTCGCGCCGACGCTGGCCGGCCGAGCCGCGCCTTCATGTCGGAGAGCTGGTCGCGCGTGGCGAGCGCCATTTCCTCGGGCGTCAGCGGGGTGCCGCCCGCCACCGCCTTGCCGAACAGATAAGGGTCTCCGCGCCGGTTCATGCCCTTGCTCCTCATGATCCAGGTGGAGGGAACGCCTGTTAACCAGCGCGGGTTGCGCCGCGATCCCCAATGATCCCGCGATAACCCTGTCTTAAGCATCGCGAACTACATAAGTTCCGAGCAAATCGAGGGGCTTGCCATGCGCAAATGGCTCATTCTCACCGGCCTGGCGCTGGCGCTCGCGCCGACCGGCGCGGAGGCACGGCGACGCATCCCGATCGTCTACAATATGGGCCACACCCGCGTGGAGCAGGTCGCGACCCTCCCCGACACCACTGCCTTCCGTGGCCCCGCCGGCCATGTCGATCTGGGCTGGGCCTATAGCGACTATTCGATCTTCGGCATTCCGTTCGGCTACGGCGCGGCCGAAGGCTATGTGCTGAGCAATGGCGAGGGCTATTATGTCCTCGACCGTAAGGACTATCCGGAGATCGCGCGGCTGACCGGCGTCGATCTCGACCGGCCCTATGCGTTGGGCATGCTGGCGCAACTCTGGGGCTGGCTTCTGGTCCTGCTCGTGGGCGGCCTCGTCGCCTGGCGCAAATTCCCCCGCGATTTCTCCTTCAGCCTTCACGCGCCGAGCTACGACGAGGAGCCGCGCGCCCCCGCGCCACCACCGCAGCAGACCGAGCCGGTCAGGCAGCGCGGCTTCGGCCGTAAGGGTTTGTCCTGACGCGCCTCTTTTCGCCGGCGCGGCTTGCTCGGAGCGTCCGCGTTCCCTAGCTGTTCGCGGGTGACCGACCCGCTTCCCGCAACCCAGCCAGAGCCCCCTTACCTGCGCGGCCTCAATCCGCCGCAGCGCGAGGCGGTGCTTACGACCGAAGGCCCGGTCCTCGTCCTCGCCGGCGCCGGCACCGGCAAGACGGCGGCGCTCACCGCCCGTCTCGCCCACCTGCTCTACACCCGCAAGGCCTGGCCGTCCGAGCTGCTCGCCGTCACCTTCACCAACAAGGCGGCGCGCGAGATGCGCGAGCGGGTCGGCCGCATCGTCGGCGAGGTCGTCGAGGGCATGCCCTGGCTCGGCACCTTCCACTCGATCGGCGCGAAGATGCTCCGCCGCCACGCCGAGCTGGTCGGGCTCAAGTCGAACTTCACCATCCTCGACACCGACGACCAGCTCCGCCTGCTCAAGCAGCTCATCCTCGCCGCGGATATCGACGAGAAACGCTGGCCCGCCCGCCTGCTCGGCGGCATGATCGACCGCTGGAAGAACAAGGGCTGGACCCCGGACCAGGTCGATGCCGGCGAGGCGGAGGGCTTCGCCAACGGCAAGGGCGCCAAGCTCTACGCCGTCTATCAGGCCCGCCTGCGCGATCTCAACGCCTGCGATTTCGGCGATCTGCTGCTCCACATGCTGGTCATCCTGAAGAAGCACCGCGACGTGCTGGAGCTCTATCAGCAGCGCTTCAAATATATCCTCGTCGACGAATATCAGGACACCAACCAGAGCCAGTATCTCTGGCTGCGCCTGCTCGCCCAGAGCCACAGGAACATCTGCTGCGTCGGCGACGACGACCAGTCGATCTATTCCTGGCGCGGCGCCGAGGTCTCCAACATCCTGCGCTTCGAGACCGACTTTCCCGGCGCGAAGATCATCAAGCTGGAGCAGAATTACCGCTCCACCCCGCACATCCTCGCCGCCGCCTCCGGAGTCATCGCCAACAATGCCGGCCGCCTCGGCAAGACGCTCTGGACCGAGGTCAAGGACGACGAGGGCAGCGAAGGCGCCAAGGTCCAGGTGATCGGCGTCTGGGACGGGCCCGAGGAGGCCCGCCGCGTCGGCGAGGAGCTGGAGACGATCCAGCGCCGCGGCGGCCGCCTCGACGACGCCGCCATCCTCGTCCGCGCCCAGTTCCAGACCCGCGAGTTCGAGGACCGCTTCATCGCCATCGGCATGCCCTATCGGATCGTCGGCGGCTTCCGCTTCTACGAGCGGGCCGAGATCCGCGACGCGCTCGCTTATCTGCGCGTCATCGCCCAGCCCGCCGACGACCTCGCCTTCGAGCGGATCGTCAACACCCCCAAGCGCGGCCTCGGCGACAAGGCGATCGCCAAGCTCCATCAGCTCGCCCGCGCCGAACAGATTCCGCTTACGCAGGCCGCCGCCCGAATCCTCGACACCGACGAGCTGACCGGCGCCGCCCGCCGCTCGCTCGGCAACCTCGTCGGCGATTTCGCCCGCTGGCGCGGCAAGCTCGACGATCTCAAGCATCCCGATCTCGCCCGCCTCGTCCTCGACGAAAGCGGCTACACCGCGATGCTCCAGGCCGATCGCTCGGCCGAAAGCGCCGGCCGGCTCGAAAACCTCGCCGAGCTCGCCCGCGCGATGGAGGATTACGAGACGCTCGGCGCTTTCCTCGAGCACGTCTCCCTCGTCATGGACAACGACGCGGCGGCCGACGAGCCCAAGGTCACGATCATGACCATCCACGCCGCCAAGGGGCTGGAGTTCGGCACCATCTTCCTCGCCGGCTGGGAGGAAGGCGTCTTCCCCTCGCAGCGCGCGCTCGACGAGGGCGGCAATGCCAGCCTCGAGGAGGAGCGCCGCCTCGCTTATGTCGCGATCACCCGGGCGCGGCGCAAATGCGTCATCCTCCACGCCGCCAACCGCCGCATCTACGGCCAGTGGACGTCGAGCATCCCGAGCCGCTTCGTCGCCGAGCTCCCCGCCGCCCACACCGAGGAGGAAACGACGATGACCGGCGGCGAAAGCCTCTGGCGCGCCAACTGGTCGGACCGCTCGGACCCCTTCGCCGATACGGCCCGAGCCACCGGCCGAGGCCCCGGCTGGCAACGCGCCGCCGCCGAACGCGGCTACATCAGCTTCGCGGACAGGGTGGCGGAAAGCACAAACGAATTTCGCTCGTCCCGAGCGCAGTCGAGGGGCGTACCCTCCGCCTCAGAGCCAAAGGAATCCCGCGCCAGCGCCATCAGCCTCGGCAACCCTGGTCGCAGCGACATCGCCATCGGCCACCGCGTCTTCCACAGCAAGTTCGGCTACGGCACCGTCGCGGAGATCGAAGGCAACAAGCTGGAGATCGACTTCGAGCATAGCGGGCGCAAGCGCGTGCTGGACAGCTTCGTCACACTTGCCTGAACGGCGATTCGGGCAACTTGCGAACCCAGCCGAGCCCCGATCCGCCGGTCGCATAAGGGCTCAGCCGGCGCTCGCTTCGCCTCTGCGAATAGTTCGTCAGGAAAATACCCCCAGCCAGCACGAACAAGCCGAACAAGGTTTCCCATGGCGCGTTTCGGGCCAGCAGCCACAAACCCCAGCAAACCGCCACGAACAGCGCCAGGGCCAGGATGACGGCCGCAAGCTTGAGCGCGCGCATGATCACCATCGAGCTACGCCGAACCTGTGGCGGCGCACACTCCCCGATGCGCTCGCTTTGATCCGGCGAAAGTCGTTGAACGCCGGAATGGTCCACGCGGCGAGCATAGCGCGCCATATTATGGGCATTCGGCGCGCGGGCGGCGCGGCCGCCCAAGCGAACCAGCGTCTGGATCAAGGCCAGCCACGGGCCCACCACCGGCGCCGCGAACGTCTGGGTGAAGGCGTATTTCGCGTCTTCCCAGCGACCGTCGCCGGCGTCCGGCGCGAGCACCCCCTTCGGCCGATCGCTGACATCCTCGCAGTCGACCCGGTGGCCGACATGCTTGAAGATGGCGATCGCCGGCGGCGTGTAGCAGACCAGCTCGAAGCGATCGACGAACCGGTAGGTGACGTCGACCAGCGTGCGCGCCTTTGGTCCGGGCAGGTTCGCGGACGCGCGATCGAACTTTCCGGCTCGCCACGGCGGGAAGACCCGCGGCGCGCCGAATGTGCAGAGCATTTCCACGGCGTGCCCTTCACTGGCGATCCGCCTGGCCGCCAGCGTGGCGAGCGCGCCCCCGAGCGAATGGCCGACGATGCAAAAAGGATGACGCGCCGGCGCGACCCTGTCGATCCACTGCTGCAGCTTGTCCGCGATATCGGCGAAACAGCGGTTGAAGCCGAAATGATAGGCCGGCAGGCACATCAGGTTGCGCACCCAGTCGTTGTCGTCGTCCGAGCCGCGGAAGACGAGCCAGGCGCGCCCGTCCAGCACGAAGCCGCAGGCGAGGGTGCTCAATCCGTCATCGGCGATGGTGACGAACTCCCGCGCGCCGAGTTCGACGAGCAGCTGTTCGAGCCCGACGGGATCCCGATAGACCAACGTCGCCAGCCAGGCGGCGCGGCCCTGCAGTTCCGCGAGGGCCTGCTCCGCCTCCAGTTGAGGGGTGTCCTCGGCCGTTTCGGCGACCGGCGTGCTTGCAGGCGTGGGCGGCCGGACCAAAATGCCTGGCACCTGGGCCTTCCCATCCTTGATCAGCATGGCGCGTTCCCCCGGCTCACCGCTGCCGGCCCGTTATGACAGGCCGGCATTCTCGCTGGCAACCCACCCACTTTTGGCGGATATCGAAGGCAACAAGCTGGAGATCGACTTCGAGCATTCGGGGAGGAAGCGGGCTGGATAGCTTTGTGAGTGTGGGGTGATGGACGTGGACGGAGTCGAACCGTCACCTCGACTGGCAGGCTGCCTTGAACTGCCCCTTAGAAATCCAGTCGCGCTCTATATTTCTCGACATTGACGTCAGCATGGTCACTGCGACCTTGGTGACCATTCGCCGGTCGCCGAGATCGATTTGGGGCACGCTGGGCCAAAGCCGTGCTAGAGGATTGTGCGGGGATTGAGGCGAAGGGAGGCAGGCCGATGCTGCGATTGGGACCGATGGCCGTCGCGATCTCGTTGCTGACCGTCCCCACTCATGCGCAGCCCGCTCGGCCCGCGCCGCAAGTCGGCGACACCTATGAAATCACCATGCGCCGCCAATCCGCGGATGAAGCCAGCGACGGGTCGGGAGGCGATTCAACCGAGGAAGAGGCCGTCGTCGAGCGTGTCATCGCCGTTCGCGATGACGGGCTGGAGCTGGAATACGAGCTGACGAGCGACAGGCCGGCGGCAGATCGCGCCGCCGCATGGCAATTGCCCGCGCGCATCTTCAGGCCGTTTCGAGGGCAGCCTCAGCTGCTCAACGGCCCCCAGTTGGCAACGCGCCTCGAGGCCTGGTTGAGAAGGTCCAGATCACCGCGTTACGCGTGCCGGCGTTGGTCCATCACATGGAATGCGTTTCGGGATGAATGCGGGCCCCAGTCGGCGCTTCAGGCAATCGAGCTGCTCGATATGGGCTCCGGCGATCTTCAGGATGGCGCCTCCTATCGGGACGTCGCGGCGCGCGAGCCGGCGCCCTTGCGGAGGACGCGCGCCGGACCGGACGGCGCGACCTTCACCGTCGAGCTGCCGGTCGATCCCGAGGCGATCCGCCGCGCCCGCGTGGAATTCGACATGGACGGCGCCGATTTCGCGGAGCCGCCCTTGACCCGCGAGGGGTCGATTCGCACCCGTGCCGCCGAAACCATCTCCGGCTCGATCGCCGTGACCCTGGAAACCGATCCCGCGGGACATCTGCGGCGGCGCGTCAGGGTGCAGAGGCTGGAGATCAGGGAGCCGAACGGGCGGGTCGAAACTCAAATAACGACGGAAACGACCGAGCGCCGCCGGGTTTCGTCACCCGGGACTTGAACCCGGGTGCCTGGCGATAAGGGGAACGACTTTCCTGCCTCCCTCCCCGCCAGCATAAGCTGACGGATGAGCGGCTCGCCCGAATATCCCTTCGCCTTCGATCCCGTCCCCTTAACCGGCCAGTGGCGCCAGATCGGGCTCCACCCACCCCAGCCGCGCCTCCTTCGAGAACAGCAGCGCGCGCGAATAGAACCGCAGCGGCCAGTCCCGCCGCCCCTCCGGCGCCTCCAGCAGCGCGTTGACCCGCTCGACCAGCGCCCTTCCCTCGCTCCGCGCCAGCGCGGCGCGGACGGCGCTGATCGATCACCTGGGTGATCGTCTCGTGATAGCCCTGCGTCTCGTCGTTCACCCCGCCGACGCTCTCATTGTAGCGGCGGATGAGGATCGGCAGGTCGCGCTCGGGCGTGATGTCCGCCCGCTCGATGATGATCCAGGCGCAGGTCGAAAGATGCGCCTCGTGGGTCCATTCCGGCTTGGGCAGCCGGCAGGCGATCATCCGCTCGCCGATCGATCGGATCGTCGCATCGTCGGCGAACAGGCGGGGTCGGTGGTCCATGGGTCAGGTTCCTTTTGCACAAAAAGAAGGGAGCGCGCTGGCCGGGCCAGCGCGCTCCCTGTGAAGAGCGAATGAAAGGCGTCGGTCAGGCGGCGGTGATGATTTGCTCCGCTTGTTGTTGCATGCCGCCGATCCGGGGCGCGGCGGCGCGCACGCCGGCGTCGACATGGCTCTCGAAGCGGGCGAAATTGTCGTTGAACAACGACACCAGCTTCGCCGCCGTCGCGTCATAATCGGCCTTGTCGGGCCAGGTGTCGCGCGGGTTGAGGATCGCGGCATCGACGCCCGGCACGCTGACCGGCACCTGGAAGCCGAAATTCTCGTCGGTGCGGAACTCGACGCCGTTGAGGCTGCCGTCGAGCGCGGCGTTGAGCAAGGCCCGGGTCGCCTTGATCGGCATCCGGCTGCCGACGCCATATTTGCCTCCGGTCCAGCCGGTGTTGACCAGCCAGCAATCGACCCCGCCTTTGGCGATCCGCTCCTTGAGGAGGTTGCCATAGACGCTCGGGTGGCGCGGCATGAACGGCGCGCCGAAGCAGGTCGAGAAGGTCGCCTCCGGCTCGGTGACGCCGATCTCGGTCCCCGCCACCTTGGCGGTGTAGCCGGACAGGAAGTGGTACATCGCCTGGTCCGGGGTCAGCTTGGCGACCGGCGGCAGCACCCCGAACGCGTCGGCGGTGAGGAAGATCACGTTCTTCGGCACCGGCCCCATATTCTCGGCCGAGCAATTGGGGATGAAGTCGATCGGATAGGCGCCGCGGGTGTTCTCGGCGAGCGTCGCGTCGTCGAGGTCGAGCGTCCGGGTCTCGGGATCGATCACGACATTCTCGAGCACGGTGCCGAAGCGCTTCGTGGTCGCGTAGATTTCCGGCTCCGCCTCGGGCGAGAGCCGGATCATCTTGGCGTAGCAGCCGCCCTCGAAGTTGAAGACGGCGGTGTCGGACCAGCCATGCTCGTCGTCGCCGATCAGGGTGCGGCTCGCGTCGGCGCTGAGCGTCGTCTTGCCGGTGCCGCTGAAAGGCCGAAGAAGACCGCCGTGTCGCCCTTCGGGCCGATATTGGCCGAGCAGTGCATCGGCATGATGCCCTCGACCGGCAGGATATAGTTGAGCAGGCCGAAGACCGACTTCTTCATCTCGCCGGCATAAGCGGTGCCGCCGATCAGGATCGTCTTGTCGGTCAGGTTGACCGCGATGACGGTCTCGCGAGCGGGTGCCGTGGCGGGCCGGATCGGCCTTGAAGCTCGGCAGGTCGATGATCGTATATTCGGGCTCGAAGCCTTCCAGCTCGCTCGCCGGCGGCCGCACCAGCATCGTGCGGATGAAGAGGTTGTGCCAGGCGAGCTCGTTGATGATCCGCACCCGCACCCGATGCTCGGGCTGCGAGCCGCCGTAGAGATCCTGGACGAACAAAGTGTCCTTCTCGCCCAAAGCGGCGAGGAAATCGGCCTTGAGCGCGGCGAAATGATCCGCGCTCATCGCCTTGTTGTTGTCCCACCAGACGGTGCCTTCGGTCTCGGCGTCGCGGACGATATATTTGTCCTTGGCGGAGCGGCCGGTGTGCTTGCCGGTCTCGACCACCAACGGCCCCTCTTTGGCGAGCAGGCCCTCCTCGCGACGCACCGCCGTCTCGACCAGCTGCGGCGTATCGAGGTTCCAGTGGAGCGCGGCGGGGGTGTCGATCCCCTGATGGTGCAAGTCGTAACGCGGGACCCGGTTGGCCACCAAATTTCCCCTAAAATAACATGTGATAACGCGCCCCGAACGGACGCTGCCTTCTGCCGGCGCGCATAGTGCAGGCGCATCGTTTCGTCAAAGGGTGGCGCGGCGGGGCGGGCTTGGGCTAAGCCCGTCGGCCAGCAAGGAACGCCCATCGCCATGTCGACCACGATCGCCCTCGTCGACGACGATCGCAACATCCTCACCTCCCTCTCGCTGGCGCTGCAGGCGGAGGGGTTCACGACCCGCGTCTATTCCGACGGCGAGGCGGCCTTGAAGGCGCTCACCGAGACTCCGCCCGACCTTGCCGTGCTCGACATCAAGATGCCGCGCATGGACGGGACGGAGCTGCTTCGCCGACTCAAGGAGAAGACCGATTTCCCGGTCATCTTCCTGACCTCCAAGGACGAGGAGCTCGACGAAGCGCTCGGGCTCGCGCTGGGCGCCGACGATTATATCGCCAAGCCCTTCTCCCAGCGGCTGCTGATTGCCCGCATCCGCGCCGTCCTGCGCCGTTCCGAGCTGCGCGCGCAGCCCCAGAATGAACAGGAAGTGGTCGCGGAGGAGATCATTCGGGGTCGATTGACGATGGACCCGGCGCGGCATCGAGTTCGCTGGGAGGGCGCCGATGTCGTCCTGACGGTCACGGAATTCCTTATTCTGGAGGCGCTTGCGCAGCGTCCTGGAGTCGTAAAGTCACGCAACCAGCTGATGGACGTGGCCTATCAGGATGACATCTACGTCGACGACCGCACGATCGACTCTCACGTAAAACGCATGCGCCGCAAGTTCCGCGAGGCCGACCCTGAGTTCAAATCGATCGAGACGCTCTACGGCGTCGGGTACCGCTTTGCCGAGGAATGAGAAGAAGGAGGCGCGGCTTCGCTGGTCGGCGCGGCTGTCGCTGCGTCAGCGCATCCTGGCGTTCAACATCTTCGCGATCGCGATCCTTGCCGGCGGCCTTTTCTATCTCGACAGCCTTCGCACCCGATTGACCGAGGTCCGGGTCGAGCGGGCGCGCTCTGAGGCGGCGATGGTCGCTCATGCGCTTGCCGCGACGCCGCGCCAGGCGTGGCCGGCGATGCTCGAGCGGCTCGGCCGGGACTCGGGCACAAGGTTGCGCGTCTTCGCCGCCGACGGCGCGCTGCTCGGCGATAATTGGGCTTCGGGGCGGCCGACCTATCTGATGCGCGATCCGACGGACGAGCCCTGGTACCGGACGGTGGCGCGCTGGCTCGACAATGGCTTCGACGCGATCGTCGCCGCCCCTTCGCGCCCGCCGCTCGTCATGGATGAGAATCGGATCGACGCCTGGCCGGAAATCGGCGCGGCGCGGCGCGCCGGCGGACCGGTGTCCGAACTCCGCCGTGCGCCCGAGGGTACGGCATTCATCAGCGCCGCGATCCCGCTCAACGGCGCAAGCGAAACATTGCTGCTCACCGTCAATGCCCGCGACATCCGCCGCCAGGTGCGCGCCGAGCGCTTCTCGCTCGTCTTCGCTTTGCTCGCCACGCTTGCGCTCGCCATCCTGCTCTCGCGCTTTCTCGCCCGAACCATCGCCGAGCCACTGCGCAGCCTCGCCGTTGCCGCGCACCGGGTGCGGCTCGGCCGGGCACGCGAGGTGGACGTGCCGCGGCTTCCGGAGCGGCGCGACGAGATCGGCCTGCTCGCCCGCGCGCTGAACGACATGACGCAGAGTCTCAGGCAGCGGATCGACGCAACCGAGGCCTTCGCCGCGGATGTCACCCACGAGCTCAAGAATCCGCTCGCCTCGCTCCGTTCCGCAGTCGATTCGCTGGACCGGATCGAGGACCCGGCGGTGCGCTGCCAGTTGCTCGACGTCGTGCGTCAGGACGTCGGCCGGCTCGACCGGCTGGTCGTCGACATCGCCGAAGCCTCGCGGCTGGACGCCGAACTGTCGCGCGCCCGCTTCGAACCGATCGACCTCGCGGTGCTGATCGGCTCGCTGCTGCCGACATGGGAAGCGCGGCGCGAGGACGTTTCGATCGCCTTCGCTCGTCCGCGGCTGGGCTCGGCGGTTGTCATGGGCGAGGAATCGCGCCTCGCCCGCTTGCTCGACAACCTCGTCGACAACGCGATCTCCTTCTCCCCCGAAGGTGGGCTCGTCGCAATCCGCGCCGCCGCCGATGGCGACCAGGTAAAGATCAGCGTCGAGGACGAGGGCACCGGCGTGCCCGAGGATTCGCGTGAGGTGATCTTTAACCGGTTCCACAGCATCAGGCCGGAGGCGGACTTCGGCCGCCATTCCGGACTCGGCCTCGCCATCGCGCGGGCGATCGTGGAAGGGCATGGCGGCCGGATCGAGGTTGGCGACCGGCGCGATGGGCAGGCCGGCGCCCACTTCATCGTTCGCTTGCCGGGAGCAGCCGCATGACCAAGTCTTCGCTTTCATCCGAGACCATCCACGTCAGCGCGGTGGCGATCGCCGGCAAGGCGGTGCTGATCGGCGGCCTTTCGGGCAGCGGCAAATCGGACCTTGCGCTCAGGCTGATCGACCGCGGCGCGGTGCTGATCAGCGACGATTATACGATCGTTCGACGCATCGGCGACGACCTCGTCGCCAGCGCGCCGCCCAATATCTCCGGCCAGATGGAGGTGCGCGGGCTGGGCATCGTCGAGATGCCCAATGCGGTCGACGTGCCGGTCGCGCTGTACGTCGATCTCGACACAACGCCGCAACGCCTGCCCGAGCCGGGCGAGACCCGGACGTTCGCCGGCGTCGCGGTACCGGTGGCGGCACTCAACGCGCATGAGAATTCGGCGCCGATCAAGGTCGAACTGGCGCTGAAACGCGCTACATAAGGCGAATGCCCACGCCCGCGGTCCCGAAAAGACTCCTGCTCGTCACCGGCATGTCCGGCGCGGGCAAGTCGACCGCGCTCAACACGCTGGAGGATCTTGGCTGGGAGGTGGTCGACAATCTACCGCTCTCGTTGCTCGATCATCTGCTGGCGACGCCGCTCGCCGCGGGGGCGGAGCGCGACCGCTCGCTCGCCATCGGCCTCGACAGCCGCACCCGCGGCTTCAATGCCGAGCGCGTCGTGCGGCAGATCAAGAAACTGGCCAAGGAGCAGGGCCAGCCCGTCGAGATGCTGTTTCTGGAGTGCCAGGGGGCCGAACTGCTCCGCCGCTTCTCCGAAACCCGCCGCCGCCATCCGCTCGCGCCCGATCGACCGACCAGCGACGGCATCGCCGAGGAGCGCGAGATGGTCGCGCCGCTGCGGCGCTGGGCGGACCATGTCATCGACACGACCGACAGCGATTCCAACGCGTTGCGTCAGCAGATGCGCAGCCGCTTCGGCGGCGAGGAAGGCGCGCCGATCCTGGCCATCCAGTCGTTCGGCTATGCTCGTGGCCTGCCGCGCAACGCCGACCTCGTCTTCGACATGCGCTTCCTGCAGAATCCGCACTGGGTGCCGGCGCTGCGCCCACTGACCGGGCAGGAAGCAGCCGTTGCCGAGCATATCGCCGCCGACCCCGCTTATGAGGATGCGGTGACCCGGATCGAGGAGCTGCTCCTCGCCCTCCTCCCCCGCTATGAGGCGGAGGGAAAGAGCTACGTCTCGGTCGCCTTCGGTTGCACCGGCGGCCGGCATCGCTCCGTCCATGTCGCCGAGCGGGTCGCCGCACGGTTGCGCGCGGCGGGTTTTTCGCTCACTCTGGACCATCGCGACCTCGCCACGCCGCCGCGCGACGGCAGCGAGCGCTCTTGAGGGCGAACGGCAGTTTCAAGGTGAATCGATGATCGGTCTGGTGCTGGTGACCCATGGCGGGCTGGCGAGGGAGTTCGTGACGGCGATGGAGCATGTCGTCGGCCCGCAGGAGCGGATCGCGGCGATCTGCATCGGCCCCGACGACGACATGGAGACCCGCCGCGCCGAGATCGCGCAGGCGATCGAGGCGGTCGACGACGGCGCCGGCGTGATCATCCTCACCGACCTGTTCGGCGGCACCCCGTCCAACCTCGCCATCTCGCTGATGAAGGATGCACGCACCGAAGTAATCGCCGGCGTCAACCTGCCGATGCTGATCCGGCTCGACGGGGCGCGCAAGACGATGGACGTGAAAGGCGCCGTCGCCGCGGCGCGCGAGGCGGGCCGCAAATATATCTCGGTCGCCTCCGAAGTGCTCGGCGAGGCGGCGGCTTGAGCGGCGCGTCGCGCACCGTGGAGGTCACCAACAAGCGCGGGCTGCACGCCCGCGCCAGCGCCAAGTTCGTCACCCTCGCCGCCCAGCTCGGCGCGACGGTCGAGGTCGAGAAGGACGGCAATGCCGTCTGCGGCACGTCGATCATGGGGCTGATGATGCTGGGCGCCGCGATGGGCGACACGATCACGATCAGCGCCTTGGGCGACGGCGCCGAAACGGCGGTGGAGCAACTCACCGCTTTGGTCGAATCGCGCTTCGGCGAGGAATGATGAAGGGGCTGACAATCCTCCCCTCCACGACTTCGTGGAGGGGTCGGGGGTGGCCCTTCCCTTCCGGCAAAAGAAAGGAGGCGCCACCCCCCGCCCCTCCAGCAAGGGCTGGAGGGGAGTAATGCCGCGGCAAGTCACCGCCTTTTCCAATCCCCTGGTCAAGCAGGCGCGGGGTCTGCGCGAGAAGAAGCATCGTCGGGCGGAGGGGCTGTTCCTCGCCGAAGGGCTACGCATTCTCACCGAGGCGCGCGAGGCGGGGGTGCTGCCCGAGACATTGTTCTTCAGCGACTCCGCCCATCCCCTCGTCGCGGTCCTGATCGAGGCGGTCGAGGCGGCGGGCGGCGAGGCGATCGAGACGAATGTCGATATTCTCCACAAGATCAGCGGCAAGGAGAACCCGCAGACCGTCATCGGCGTCTATCGCCAGCTCGACACCTCGCTCGACCGGATCGACCGCACGCAGGCGCCGCTCTGGATCGTCGCCCAGGCGTTGCGCGATCCCGGCAATCTCGGCACCATCCTGCGCACCGGTGATGCGGTGGGGGCCGGCGGGCTGATCCTGATCGACGATTGCGTCGACCCCTTTTCGGTCGAGGCGGTGCGCGCGTCGATGGGGGCGCTCTTCACCCAGCAGATCGCCACAGCGCGCTGGGCCGACTTCGCCCGCTGGCTGCGTTCAGGGCCTGCTCAGTTGATCGGGACCAGTTTGCGTGCGACCATGGACTATCAGGAAGCGCGCTATACGGCCCCGGCCTTCATCCTGGTCGGCAATGAGCAAGCGGGGCTGCCGGCGGCTTATGAGGAGGAATGCGACGTGCTGGTGAAGATGCCGATGCATGGCCGTGCCGACAGCCTCAACGCGGCGGTGGCGACCGCCGTGATGGCCTATGAAGTGATCAACCAATGGCGGTCGGCATGATCGGCCTGCTGCTGGCGCTGCAGCTGCAGGCCGCGGTGGTTCCGCCAGCCCCGCCGCCGCCCCCTTCGCCAATACCACATGGACGATGGTCGCGATCGGCCAGGAAGCGGTCAGCGGCTCACAATACACGCTCCAGATCGGCGCCGCCGAGATTGCGGGCCGCGCTGGCTGCAACAGCTTTTCCGCGCCCTACACCGCCGCCGGCGACACGCTGACGGTGGGCGCGGCACGATCGACCCGCATGGCCTGCGCGCCCGGCGTGATGACCCGCGAGCAACGGGCGCTGGCGATCCTCTCCGGCGCCGTCCGGGTCAGCCGACCTGACGCGACCACGCTGGTGCTGACCGGCGATGAAGGGGCGATCAGGCTGCGGCGCGCGCAATTGAGGGCGATCGTCCTCGCTTTGCTGCTTGCCGGCTGCGCGACCGTGCCCGAGGCGGAGCCCGAATCCTATCGCGCGCTCGGCACCGAGCCCTTCTGGTCGATCACGATCGAAAACGGCCGGATGACCTATTCGACCCCCGATGGCGGGTTTTCCATCCGCGCGCCGCGTGGACAGGAGCTTGGCGACGGGCGGCTCTGGGAAACCCGCCGGATCACGCTGCAATCGTCGAACCAGGAGTGCAGCGACGGGATGAGCGACAATCGCTACGCCCAGACGGTGCGCGCGGTGGTCGACGGACGGACGCTAGAGGGCTGCGGCGGCGACCTCACGCAGGCGCGTCCGAACTGATCGCTAGTTCGGCTGCCCTTCGCCCTCGGTCACGAAGAGCTTGGTGAGCGGCCGGGGCGCGGCTTCCACGACAGGTAGCGCCTCGATCTCCTTGGCGCCGCTCGCGACTTCCAGCGTTTCGAAACGCTTGGCCTGGGTCATGACCTGGGTTTCCAGGCTGCCGACGAAGGCGTTGTAGGCGCCGGTCGCCTGTTCGAGGTTCCGGCCGAGCCGCGCGACATGGCTCCCCATCGTCGCCAGCCGCGAATGCAGCTCCCTGCCGAGCCGGGCGATCTCCGCCGCTTCCTCGGCCAGCTTCTCCTGCCGCCAGACGCTGGCGACGGTGCGGGCGATGGCGACGAGGTTGGTCGGCGTCGCGAGCAGGACGCGGCGCTCGAACGCCCATTCCCAGAGCCGGTCGTCCTGCTCCAGCGCGGCGGTCAGGAAATGCTCGCCGGGGATGTACATGACGACATAATCGGCCGCGTCGCCGAACTGCTCCCAGTAATTCTTCGAGCCGAGCTGCTGGGCGTGGGTGCGGATCGAGCCGGCATGCGCCTTCAGATGCGCCAGCCGCGTCGCCTCGTCCGTGGCCTCGCTGGCGTCGAGGAAGGCGTTGAGCGAGCATTTGGCGTCGATGATCAGCTTGCGCCCACCCGGCAGGCTGACGATCACGTCCGGACGGAGGCGGCCGTCCGCGGTATCCACCGAAACCTCGGTACGGAAATCGGCATATTGAGTCAGTCCGGCCTGCTCCAGTACGTTCTTCAGGCTCTGCTCGCCCCAGCGGCCGCGCGCCTTCGGGCTGGAACGCAGCGCGTTGACCAGATTGCGGGTCTCGTCGCGGACCTGGGCATGGCCGGTGTGGAGCAGAACGACCGCCTCGCGCAGCGCCTCGTAGCTTCCCACCCGCTCCTTCTCGACCTTGGTCAGGCCCTCCTCATAGCGCTTCAGAGTCGCCTCGACCGGCTGGAGCAAGGCCTTCAATTGCGCGTCGCTCTTCTCGCTCGCCTGCGCGAAGCGGGCATCGGCGCGGTCGAGGAACTGCTTCTGAGCCTCGCCGAGCAATTTCGTCGCCGATCTCGCTGAATTGCGCGGCGAGCAGATCCTTGGTCTCGCGCAGCTCGGCCATCCGCGCGTCGAAATTGCGCGCATCCGCCTCCAGCGTCGCGACGCGGCGATGGGCCTCGTCGCGCTCGTTCGTCACTTCCGTGAGCGTCATCCGCAGCAACTCGGCCGCCTTGCCCCGCTCGTCGGCCAAGGCCCCGGCACGGCCGCGACCAACCATCCAGCCAAGCGCGAGGCCGAAAGCGAGCGCAGCCAATGCCAACAGGATGATAACGATCGGGTCCATGCCCATTCCCTTGTTGGAACGAACAGCGAACCTAGTCGAAGTCAGGAAGAGAGGGAAGCGGCTTTAGGCCGCCTTGCTTACCCCGCCGTCACGCCGCGCCTTGACCAGCTTCTTCATGATCATGTCGCGCTTGAGGCGCGAGAGGTGGTCGATGAAGAGCACCCCGTTGAGATGGTCGATCTCGTGCTGGAGGCAGACCGCGAGCAGACCCTCGATCCATTCCTCGCGCTTCGTGCCGTCGCGCTCCTGCCAGCGGGCGCGGACGCGGTCGGGGCGGAGCACTTCGGCATATTGATCCGGCACCGACAGGCAGCCCTCATTGTAGGGCACTGTGGTTTCGGAGGTTTCGAGGATCTCGGGATTGATGAAGACGCGCGGGTCCTTGACCCCTTCGGCGCCCTCCTCGTCGCTGTCCGGCTCCTGCAGGTCGATCACCAGCAGCCGCTTCGGCACGCCGACCTGGATCGCGGCGAGGCCAATGCCGGGGGCCGCGTACATCGTCGCGAACATATCGTCGATCAGCGTCCGCAGCTCGGACGTGATCTCCTCGACGGGCGAGGAAATTTGGCGCAGCACCGGATCGGGCGTCTCGTAAATGGGCAGGATGGCCATGCGGGGCGAAGTAGGGAAAAAACGCCGATTCTTCAAGCAACCGGGCGGCGGGCGCGGAGAGCCTGCGCCAACGTGCCTTCGTCGAGATAATCGAGCTCGCCGCCGACCGGCAGGCCGTGGGCGAGCTGAGTGAGGCGCACGGGATAGGCCTCCAGCCGCTCGGCGAGATAATGGGCGGTGGTCTGGCCCTCCAGCGTGGCGTTCATCGCCAGCACGATCTCGTCGATCCCGCCCGCCGCGACCCGGGTCACGAGGCCGGCGATGTTGAGATCCTCCGGCCGAACGCCCTCCAGCGCCGAGAGCCGCCCGCCGAGGACGTGGAAACGGCCGGGGAAGAGCCGCGCCCGATCGAGCGCCCAGAGATCCGACACCTCCTCGACCACGCAAAGCATCCGCGCGTCCCGGCGCGGATCGGAGCAGATGCCGCAGGGATCGGTCGTGTCGACATTGCCGCAGATGCCGCAGACCGACAGCGTTTCGTTCACCCGCTCCAGCGCGCGCAGCAAAGGCGTCAGCGCCGTCTCGCGCCGCTTCATCAGATGAAGCACCGCCCGCCGCGCCGAACGGGGCCCAAGGCCCGGAAGGCGGGCGAGCGCCTGCGCCAGCGCGTCGATCTCGGGGGATGCCATGAGAACAAACTAGGAAGGCTGGCCGGAGCGGGCAAGCATGTTAGAGCAAGGCCATGCGCCTCGCCTTTATGGGAACGCCGGACTTCGCGGTGCCGACGCTCGATGCCCTGCTCGAGGCGGGGCATGAGGTGGCGGCGGTCTACACCCAGCCGCCGCGGCCGGCGGGGCGCGGCAAGGCGCTTCTGCCCTCCCCGGTCCAGCGTCGCGCCGAGGCGGCGGGAATCGAAGTGCGGACGCCGGTGTCGTTGCGCGATGCGGAGGCGCAGGCGGAATTCGCGGCGCTCGATCTCGATGTCGCGGTGGTCGCCGCTTATGGCTTGATCCTGCCGGGGTCGATCCTGGAGGCGCCGCGCCACGGCTGCCTCAACATCCACGCCTCGTTGCTCCCCCGCTGGCGCGGCGCGGCGCCGATCCAGCGGGCGATCCTGGCGGGAGATGAAGTGACGGGCGTGTGCATCATGCAGATGGAGCGCGGGCTTGATACTGGGCCGGTCTATGAGCGCGGAGAGACGGAGATCGGGCGCAAGACGGCCGGCGCGCTTACGGCGGAGCTGGCCGATCTGGGCGGTGCGTTGATGGTCGAGACGCTCGGGCGATTGGGCGAACTGACGCCGCAGCCTCAGCCCGAAGAGGGCGCGACTTACGCCGCCAAGATCGACAAGAACGAAGCGCGGCTGGATTTCGCGCGCTCCGCGATCGAGGTCGAGCGGCAGGTCCGCGCCTTCAACCCGCCCGGCGCATGGCTCGAATATCAAGGTGAGCGCCTCCGTATCCTCGCGAGCCGGCTCGGCCCCGGCAATGGCCTGCCCGGCACCGTGATCGATGAATATCTCACGATTGCTTGCGGCGAAGGCGCGATCCTTCCTACCCTCGTCCAGCGTGCCGGGCGCGCCACCATGAGTCCGGATGAATTGCTGCGCGGCTTCCCGATCCCGAAAGGCGCCATCCTCGCATGACCCGCTTCCGTCTCACGGTTGAATATGACGGGCGGCCTTTCATGGGCTGGCAGCGGCAGGCGCATGGGCCTTCGGTGCAACAGGCGATCGAGGAGGCGGTGCTGGGCCTATTCGGCGAGAGCGTTACGCTCCACGCCGCCGGGCGGACCGACGCCGGAGTCCATGCGCTGGCGATGACCGCCCATGTCGATATTGCCCGCGCGGTCAGCGCCCACCGGTTCGCCGACGGCCTCAACGCCAGGCTCCGCCCGCACCCGATCGCGATCCTTCACGCCGAGGAGGTCGGTGACGACTTCCACGCCCGCTTCTCCTGCCTCCGCCGGCGTTACCGCTACCGGATCGCCAATCGCCGCGCCCCGCTCGCGCTCGATTCAGGCCGGGCCTGGCGGGTGCCGGTCGTGCTCTACGCGGACGATATGAACAAGGCCGCGCAAGTCCTTGTCGGACACCATGATTTCACGACGTTCCGCTCCGTCCAATGTCAATCGGACAGCCCCATCAAGACGCTCGATCGACTCACGGTGCGGCGGCTCGGCGAGATGGTTGAGATCGAGGCGGAGGCGCGCTCCTTCCTTCACCATCAGGTCCGTTCGATCGTCGGCTGCCTTGAACTCGTCGGCCGCGGCAAATGGACGAAGGCCGATCTCAAGGCCGCGCTCGACGCCCGCGACCGCGCCGCTTTGGGCTTCAACGCGCCGCCCGACGGGCTCTATTTCGTGGGCGCGGATTATCCTGGCGATCGCTAGCCGCCCCAAGGCCGAACATCCGGCCTAGCGACCGCTCCAGCATCAGCAGCTGCCACAGCAGGCGGCCGTGGTCGGCGCGGCCGGCGCGGTGCGCGGCGGCGAGGCCGTCGATCGCGTCGGCGTCGAACCAACCTGTCTCCGCCAGCGCCGAACCGTGCGCGATCCGTCCCGCCTCGTCCGCCAGCGGGCCGCGGAACCAGGACGAAATCGGGGTGACGAAGCCCATCTTGGGCCGATGCAGGATATCGCGCGGCAGCCGTTCCTTCAGCGCGCGCTTCAGAAGCCATTTGCCCGTCCCGCCGCGCAGCCGCATCCGCGCCGGCAGGCGGGCCGCGAACTCGACCAAACGATGATCGAGCAACGGCTCGCGCGCTTCGAGGCTGACCGCCATGCTGGCGCGGTCAACCTTGGTCAGGATATCGCCGGGCAGCCAGATCTTGAGATCGGCATATTGCGCCCGGGACAAGGCGTCCTTCGCCGGCGCCTCGGCCATCGTCCGCACATAGCGCGCCTCGGCATCATGGCCGTCGAGCGGTGCGGTGAAGATGCGACGACGCAGCGCGGGCGGAGTCACGCCGACGCCCAGCGCATAAGCCAGCCCGCTCTCCCGCCCCAGTGCCTGCAGTGTCGTCTTGGCCCGCAGCGCCCGCGGCGCCCAGTCGAGCTTGGGATAGGCATCGCCGATTGCGCCCGCCGCCCGGCCGAGCGGCCCCGGCAGTAGCCGGCGCGCCCGCTCCTCGGCGGCGAACATCCGGTAGCGGCGATAGCCGGCGAAGGCCTCGTCTGCGCCGTCGCCGGACAGGGCCACCGTGACCTTCTCGCGCGCCAGTTCCGACACCCGGTAAGTGCCGATCGCCGAGGCGTCCGCGAACGGCTCGTCGAAGGCGTCGACGAGCGTGTCGATCAGCCCGTAATCGTCCGCCGCGACAGTCCGCGTGCGGTGGCGAGTGGCGAAGCGGCGCGCGATCACTTCGGCATATCCGGTCTCGTCATGGTCGGCGCGGTCGAATCCGATCGAGCAGGTCTCGACGGCTTCGCGGCTCGCTTCGGCCATGAATGAGACTACCAACGAGCTGTCGACGCCGCCGGAGAGGAAAGCGCCAAGCGGCGCGTCCGAAACCATCCGCGAACGCACCGCGGCGCGCAGGCGCTCGACCAGTTCCTCCTCCAGCACCTTGGTCGAGCGACGGTCGGTATCGGAGAAATCCACGTCCCACCAGCAGACTGAAGCCGGCACCGGCCGGCCGCGCCGCACCGTCAAATGATGGCCGGCCGGGAGCTTGCGGACGCCCTCGATGATGCAGGCGTCGTCCGGCACATAGCCGAAGGCGAGATAGTCCTCGACCGCGTGCGGGCTCAGCGTCCGGCGCAGGCGCGGATGGACGAGCAGCCCCTTCAGCTCCGAGGCGAAGATCAACGCGCCATCGCCCAGCTCGGCGAAATAAAGCGGCTTCACGCCCAGCCGGTCGCGGGCGAGGAAAAGCGCGTCCTTGTCCGCGTCGTAGATCGCGAGCGCGAACATGCCGTTCAGGCGCGAGAGGCAATCCGGGCCCCATTGCCGCCAGGCGGCGAGGATCACCTCGGTGTCGCTCTCGCTGATGAAGATGTGGCCCTTGGCCTCCAGTTCGGCGCGGACTTCGCGGAAATTGTAGATCTCGCCGTTATAGGTCATCGCAACCCGCCGGTCGCGGGTCAGCATCGGCTGCGCGCCGGCCTCGCTGAGATCGATGATCGCCAGCCGGCGGTGACCCAGACCGACCCCAGGCGCGGTCCAGACGCCGCTGCCATCGGGGCCGCGATGGGCGAGCACGTCGGTCATCGCTTCGACCCGCGCCGGATCGACCGGCTTGGGCACGTCGACATGGAAGATACCGGCGATGCCGCACATCGCGCTTACTCAAGCCCCGCGGCGCGGTCGGCGAGCCGGTCGACCGGGCCCAGTGCGGCAAGGAAGGCGTCGAGCGCTGGGCGGGGCGAGATTCCGGCCGCAGGCTCAGGCGCTGCGACCAGCACCGCCACCGCCCGCTGGGGACCGCCCAGCAACCGCACCCGCATCGTCTCCAGCCTCACCCCCGTCCGGCTCCCCGTCAGTATCGTGCCGACTCGGTAGAAGCTCAGCACTTCGCGGACCAGCCCGTGCGAGGCGATCCGCTCCGCGCGTCCGCCGGGTGGATCGGGCGCGTCGGCGGTCCACGACCAGTCGCTGCCGGGACCGGCGGCGCCCTGGCCGAAGCTCACCAGCTCGCGGCCCTCTTCCTGCCGCGCGAAGACGGCGATGGCGAGGTCGACCTCCCGCCCGGCCGAATCGCGGTAGCGCGCGGTGCGGATCAGGTCGGCGCCGGCGAAATGCGGCTGCCACGAACGGCCGTCGCTGGCCGGCACCTGCCGCCAGCCGGGCACCTCCGGCATGGTGATATGCGTTGGGGCGGGCAGAACGTTGCCGAACGCGACGGCTTGCGACCAGGCCAATGGAAAGGCGGCGACCGCCACGGCCAGCAAAGCCGCGGCCTTCAGCGATGCGCCGCGCCGACCGCTCGGTTCGACATCGGCAAGCCAGGGATCGTCTACCCCACGATCGAAGAAGCGCCAGGCGACGCCGAGGATCAGGGCGATGACGATCGCGAAGAACACCCAGCCGTAGATCACATGATCGAAGCTGGCGGCGAAATCGACGCTGCCGCTCTGCTCGGCGACATAGATCGTCCCCCAGGCGCGCAGCGCATTGGCGAGAATCGGCACGGCGACCGACGCCGCCATGAACGCGATCCGGCGCGGCCAGGTCTTGAAGCAGACATTGGCGACGAGCGCTCCGAACGCGACCATCGCGACGAGGAAACGGACGCCAGCGCAGGCCTCGGCCACTTCGAAATAGCCGACCGGCGTCGTGATGAAGATGCCTTCGAGATGCGCGGGCACGCCGGTTACGCCAAGCAGGCCGGTGACCATCTGTGCGGTGAGCGTCTGCATCGCCGGCACCAGCTCCGCCCCCACCGGGATCAGGAACAGGGCATAGGCGAGCGGAAAGAGCAGGCCGCGCGCGACCTCGCGGCCGAGGCAGGCGACCACCGCCCCCTGCAGCATCAGCACCAGCCCCGCCTGCCGCGCCACCTCGATCGAGCCTGCCGCGCCGAGCAGCCAGCCCAGCGCGCCGATTCCGACGAGAGCGAGACCAGGCAGCCAGGCAGCGGGGGTGAGCCGCGCCAGCTCCGGTTTCCGTTGCCAGACCAGCCAGAAGATGATCGGCGGGATCAGCAGGCAATGGTTGAAAGTCGGGCTCTCCCACCAGATCGTGGCGAGACGCGCAGCGTCGGGCAGGAAGAGCAGCAGGATCGCCGCCGCCACCGCGCCGAGCGCGACGAGATGCGTCCGCCAGGCCGAGGCGGGCGCGGTCCGCTCCAAGGCGAGCGCGGCGCTCATGCCGCCTGTCGCGCCGGGACGAGCATGGCGTCGAGCGGCGCGAGCCGGCTCTCCCAGCTATAGGTTTCGATGACCAGCTTGCGCGCAGCCTGACCGATCGCGGCGCTTCGCTCCGGATCGCCTAGCAGCGCCCGGATCCCATCCGCCATCGCGTCGGCCCCATCGGCGATGATCAAATCGCGACGCGGTTCGGCCTCGATGCCTTCGAATGCGGCGGGGGTCGCGACCACGGGCCGGGCCATCGCCATCGCCTCCAGCACCTTGTTCTGGATGCCGCGCGCGATCCGAAGCGGGGCCACGACGACGTCCGCCGCCGCCAGCCAGGAGCGCATGTCGTTCACCGCGCCGGTCACGATCACCCGCTCGCCGGCCAGCGCCTTCACTTCGGGCGCAGGCGCACGCCCGGCGATGACGAAGCGCGCGCCCGGCACATGCGGCAGCACGTCGCGCGCGAACCAGCGCACCGCGTCGATATTGGGCGGGTAGTCCATCTGGCCGGTGAAGAGCAGCAGCGGCCCCTCCCCGCGCTCGGCGAGATCGAGCGGCGCGAAATCGGCGCCGGGAGCGAAGTGGCCGAAGTCGATGCCGTTCGAGAGCGCGCGGATGTTAGCGAGGCCGGTGGCATCGCGGAACAGCTTCGCCTCCGCCTCGCTGACGAAGGTGACGACATCGGCCCGCGCCGCCACCGCCCGCTCGAAAGCGAACAGCCGCGACGCCTCGCGCCGGTAAAGCCAGCGCATCGGGCCGGACGCCTCATCGGCATAAGCGGCGAACTTGGCCGAATCCACGTCGCCGAAATCCATGATGAAGCGGGCCGCCGTGCCGGTCGGAACGAACTGCGCCATCTGGCCGGAGAAGGCGAAGACGGTTTCGATCCCGCCCCTCGCCAGCATATGATCGACGAAGGCGCGCAGGCGGGGACTGTCGAACAGGGTCAGCGACACCGGCTTGGCGGCGGCGAGGGCGCGGGCGCCGGCCATTGCCTTGCCGGTCCGGCGCGGCTCGACATGGACCTCGCCGAGCCGGTCGCCGAGCGCGGCACGAAGTCCGGCGAGGTTGGCAGCGTCCGCATCGTCGTCGGCGAAGCAGGCGAGGTGCACGATGTCCCGGCCCGCCAGATATTTGAGCAATTGCCAGGAACGGATCTTGTCGCCCCGATCCGGCGGGAACGGGATGCGGTGGGCGACGAACAGGATGCTCATCCCAGCCCCCGCGCGATCAGCGGTCCGATCCGGTTCGCGGCCCAGAGCGGCAGCTTCTTCCACGCCTCCACCTTCAGCCGGTATTTAGCGTCCAGCGGATTGATCTCGCGCGCCGCGCCATCGGACGAACGCACAGCGTAGACGAGTGGCGTCTCGTCGAAGCCCCAGATGCGTTTGCGGCTCCACGGGCCGGTGCCGATCTTGGAGCGGCCGAAATCGGCGCGGGTGCAGCCGCGCGCGATGGCGCGGCGCATGACGTCGAAATAGACCAGGTCGTTGGCGCGGCAGGCGCGGGCGGCGAAGGTGCCGCCGCCCCAATAGGGCTGACAGGTTCCCTTGAAGTAGAAATTGAGCAAGGCGGCGACCGGCGCGTCGCCGCGCCGGACCAGCGCGATGTCCGCGTCATCCCCGAACTCGTCGAGCATCGCCTCGAACAAGGCGGGCGGAAAGACCGGCGTACCGAGATTGCGAACGCTCTCCGCATAGACCCGGAAATGCGCTGCGCGATGCGTCGGATCGTTGCCAGCCGAGGTCACGAGGTCCGAGTCGAGGCCGCGGCGGACTTCGGTGCGTTGCCGGCGCGGGATCGAAGTGAGCAAAGCGTCCGCACCGCCGGGCAATTCGCGGTCGAAATTGGCGTAGACGCCGCCGGCCGCGTCGAAGCCCGCCGGAACCGGTCCGCCGCGCAGCTCGAGCGAACCGCAGCCGAGCCGTTCCGCCAGCGCCCAGCTGGCCGCGGCGAGTTGCTCCGCCGCGCGATCATCCTCGGCGAGGATGCCGCCGCCGGTGCCGAAACCTGCCGAGACCACAGCGTTGCCGAACAGACGCGAGCGAATCTCGGTGAGCGGCAGGCAGCCCACCAGCACCCCCGCCCGCTCGGCGATCAGATAATGCGCCCGTTGCCGGCAGCCGCGCTCGACCGCCCGGCTCCATTGCGGCCGGTGGAAAATCGTGCCGGCGGCATGGGCGCCGACGAAATCCTCGATCCGCGCGCTTTCGCCCGCGTCGCCCAGATCGGCGGCGCGCACGGCGATGTTGATGGCGACCGGCGCGTTCATCCGAGCCGAACCGCTTCGGCCGCAGCGACCTCGTCGGTCCGGCCCCAATCATGCGCGCGCAACAGCCGCAGCAGCTTAGGCCGCATGACCTCGAGATTGGTGTAATGGCGGAAGTTGGAGCGCATCGGCGCGTCGGGCACGCGCGGATGCTCCGGGTCGATTTCCCAAGGGTGGAAATAGAAGATCGCCGGCCGCGCATCGCGGTTCACCCGCCGCACCGCGAGGTTCGAGATGAAATAGGGCAGCAGGCGGAAGAAGCCGCCGCCGCCGGCCGCCATCCGGCGCTTACCGAGCTCGAGCGTCGTCACCGGCAATTCGATCAGGGGCGCGTCGGCAATCGGCCGCCAGGCGAAGCGCGGCGCGCTCCGCCAGCCATAGTGATCGTGGGCGATCGGCGCGACGCTGGACGAATAGGCATAGCCTTCCTCGGCCAGCACCTGGTGCGCCCAGGGCGTGCGCTGGTCGATCGAGAAGCTCGGCGCCCGATAACCGCTCACCCTTTGCCCGCTGGCGTGCTCCAGCAATTCGCGGGCGCGGGCGATGTCGGCGCGGAATTCCGCGGCGGTCATATTAAAGACGCGCTTATGGTCCAGGCCGTGGCTGGCGACCTCATGCCCCGCTTCGGCGATGCGGCGGATCAGCGCTGGATGGCGCTCGGCGACCCAGCCCAGGATAAAGAAAGTCGCCTTGACGCCGGCTTCGGCGAACAGCGCCAGCACGCGATCGGTATTGGCCTCAACCCGGCGCGGAAGGCTCTCCCAATCCGCGCGGTCGATCACAGTTTCGAAGGCGCCGACCTGGAAATAATCCTCGACGTCGACCGACAGGGCGTTGCGCATCGGCCCTCCTCAGGCGGCGTTGATCCGGTAAGCCGCCTCGGGCTGCTCCTTTTCGACCCATTCGACAAGCAAGGTCAGGACCCGGCGCAACGTCGCCTCCTGCTCGGCCGCCTGAGCCTCCAGTTTCGTGATCCGCTCGGCAAGCTCGGGATCGGCCACGACGCGAACCGGCGCGGCTGGATCGGCCGAACGGACGGAGCGCAACGGGAGGACGCGCTCCTGCGCCGGCGCGGCCGGAGCGACTGCATCGGCGTCGAGCTCTCGGGCGACCGCCTCGACGAGCGCGGCATCGATCTTGTGGGCATCGTCCACCGCCGCCTGCAGCATCACCCGGTTGGCGAGCTGATTGACCTTGCGCGGAATGCCGCCGCTCGCCTTGTGCAAAGCGGCGAAGGCGTCGGGCGCGAACGCCGGACGGCCGGACCAGCCGACCAGAGCCAGCCGGTGCGCGACGTAATGCTCGACCTCGTCGGCGGCCATCGCCTCGAGATGATGGCTGGCGATCACCCGCTGGCGCAGCTGCTCCAGGCCGGGCGAGGCGAGCTTGTCGCGAAACTCCGGCTGGCCGAGCAGCAGGATCTGCATCAGCGGCCGGCCGCGCAATTGATAGTTGGACAGCATGCGCAGCTCTTCCAGCGCCGAGATCGGCAGGTTCTGCGCTTCGTCGACGATCAGCAAAGTGCGCTTGCCGGCCCGGGTTTCCTCGTCCAGCCGCCGCTCGACCGCTTCGAGCAGGCCGGCTTTCTCGACGCCGCGGGTCGCGATGCCGAGCCCCTGGGCGGTCAGCCGCAGGACGTCGTCGCCCTCGACCTGGGTCGAGACGATCGAGATCGCGTTCAGGCGACTGCGGTCGATCGTCGCCAGCAGATGGGCGGCAAGGGTCGATTTGCCCGCGCCGATCTCGCCGGTGACGACGACGAAGCCCTCGCTCTGGGCCAGGCCGAAGCCGAGATAGGCCATGGCGCGCCGGTGCGTCCGGCTCTCGAACCAGAAGCGCGCGTCCGGGGTCAGCTGGAAGGGCTGCCCGCTCAGGCCGTAATGCTCGCTGTACATACGCGTCTCCCTAGCGGCCTTCGCTTACCAGAAGGTGTAGCGCAGGCCGGCGACGCCCGAGGCGACGGTGCTGTCGGTCGTGCCGTCGTCTGTATGGTTGAGCCCGATCGCCGCCATCAGCCGCAGCCGGTCGACCAGGAAGCTGCGGCTGTAGCTGACCGTGCCGCCGGTGCTGAACACCCGGTCGAAGCCGGCCTCGTCGCTGTCATACCAGCTCGCATAGGCGTTCAGGTTCACGTCGGACGAGCGGCTGAGCTGCCGGCCGACATTGGCGAACAGGGTCCAGCTCTCGTCGCGGAAGCCGCCGAAGGCGTCGAACGCCGGGTCGTTCGGCCGCTGGTAGCGGCGATTGTCGTAGCTCGCCCCGGCGCCGAAGGTCCAAAGCCGCCGCGACCCGGAAAAGGTCAGATTGCCGCCGCGGGCGCGGAAGGTGCCGCCGCGGATCGACTGCAGCGACCGGCCGATGCAGGCGCCGCTGCCCGGAGTCTGGCCGAAAGCGCAGTCGCCGAGGTCTCCCGTAACGGGATTCCGCGTGACCACAATGCCTTGCGGCAGACTGCTGAGATTGTTCGTCAGCGAATTGCCGAACGTCTCGACGCTGTCATAGACCTGCGCGCTTACCCCGTAGTCCTGGTTGAAGCGGTGGCTGAACGAGCCGACGACGGTCGTGCTGCCATAGCGACGTCCGGCGCGCGCCTGCAATTCGGTGCGCGGAGACGGCCGCCAGATCACGCCGCCATCGTAGATCATGCCGTCCACGTCATAGGTCAGCAGCCGCGGCGCGTTCGGATCGGCGACCGGGCGGCCGCCGACGATCACCGGTGTGCCGGTGCCGTCGCGAAGCAGGTCGCGCTGGCTGGAGCGGATGCGCTCGTAGCCGACGCCGGCGGTGACCGCGAAGGTCGGGCCGAGCGGGACGACGACGTCGGCGCGGGCATATTCGCCCTCGAAACGGTTGCGGAACTCGCCGCGATCGTCGCTGCGGACATAGCCGCCGCCGACCGTCCAGCCGACCGGCGACTGGCCCGGCGACATGCCGACGCTGGCGCTCGCGCTGTGCGAGATCGAGCTGTCATAATCCTCGACCGGGCCGCCGGCGACAGCTGTCGTCGTCGATCGCGACATAGCCCAGGCGATAGGAGGCGTTGATCGCGACCGGGCCGGCATGGGTCGAAACGCTGGGGCCGATATAGCCGGCATAGACCTCGACCGCCTCGTCTTCGGGCGTGAGGCCGATCGCCCTGCCCTGCCCGCCGGTGCGGGTCGCCATTCCACCGGCGTCGAGCTGGACCGCGCCGGGAACGACCTGGGCGGAAATCTGGGCGATGCCGCTATGCTGGTCCTGATCGCCGACATTGCCGTCGATGTCGATCGTCCGGTCATAGCGATAGCTGACGACAGCGCTCACGCGGCGGGTCTCGACGCGGCCGTCGATGCCCGCGGCGACCGTCGTGTAGGTCAGCGTGTCGCCGCCGAATTCGTGACTGATGCCGCCTGCGACCTCGAGATAAGGCGACACCTCGACCCGGCGCCGACGGCGCTCGCGCGGCGCCTGCGCTTCGGGCGGGGCGGCCTCGGGCTGGCCATAGTCGCCGGAGGCGGCCTCGGGGCCACCGCCGAGCACACCATAGGTCAGAGGCGGCGGCGAGTCCTGCGCCGATGCGGCCGAGGCCGCCAGCGTCAGGCCGATCGCGAGCGCGAAGCGGCGGGCAAGGTCAGTCCTGGTCATGGCCATATCCGTCATAAGCGCCGAATTTGCGCGCGCTGACCGCGATGCCCGCTCCGTTGAGGAGCAGGCCGACATGATCGCAGGCGGCGAGCAGACCGATGGTCTCGCGCAGATCGGCTTCGGTGGTTTGGTCGGCGCGCACCACGACGAGCGTCTGGCCGACATGGCCGGCCAGCACCGTCGCGAGTGACGCCATCAAGGCGGGCGGAGAATCGAACAGGATGATCCGCCTGCCATCGCCGGCGACAAGCTTCGCCAGCACCTCCCTCGTGCGATCGGATGCGAGAAGCTCCGGCACATTATTGGTTTTGCGCCCCGACGGCAGGACCGACAGGCCCGGCACATCGGTGCGGATGACAAGTTCCTCGGGATCGAGCCGCGGATCGGCCAGCGCCTCGACCAGGCCCGGCCCGTCCTCGATCCCCAGAGTCTTCAGCACTTCCGGCTTCGAGACGTCGCCGTCGATCAGCAGCACCTCGTTCGCGTGCTCGCCCGAGAGCGACAGCGCCAGGTTGATGGCGCAGAAGGTCTTGCCCTCGTTGGGCTGACCCGAGCAGATCAGCACGGCGCGGCGCTTCTCCTCGGGCAGCGACACGCGCCGGGCGATGTTGCCGAGCAGCTGGCGCTTCACCAGCCGGAATTCCTCGGCGAGGCCCGTGACAGGGCCGCCGGGCACGACGAAGCCCTTGCGGTGGAGCGCGGCACGATCGACCGGCGCGACATCGCGCGACTCGATCTCGAACGCAGCGGGCAGTTCCGCGACGGCGGCGGCAATCTCTTCCCGCTCGACGGGACGCGGGCGGGCGCGGGGCGCGGCCTCGGGCTCAGCGACGGGCGCGACGGCCGGCGCACGCAGCGCCGCGCCGAAATCATAGACCAGAGCGGCGCGCTCGATCATCGAGAGGGGGCTGTGCTTGCTCATCGTCCCCTCACGCGACCGTGCTGCGCTGCCAGAATTCGACCAGCATCAGGACCGCCCAGCTGCCGGCCAGCGCCGCGCCGGCGCCGCCGAACCAGATCAGCCGCTGACGCCGGCGCGAACGCTCCGGCGCGGTGATCACTTCGCTGAGCGCCCCGAGCACCGGCAGGCCGGTGACCGAGGCGAGCCGGTTCTGGGTCGGGAAGGTGGTCTGCAGCTGGCCGGCCGCGAACGCCGCGCCGAGGCCGGTCACCAAAGCGAGGAACAGGATCGCGGTCAGGAAGATCGGCCGGTTCGGTGCGGAAGGCGTGTTCGGCACGGCCGGCGGCTCGACGACCTGGACCTGGATCGGCGTCGTCCGGGTCGCCATGTCGCCGCGCAGCCGCACCTGCTCGCGATTGGCGAGCAGCTGGTCATATTGCTGCTTCAGCACATTGTAATCGCGGCCCAGCCGGTCCTGCTCGGCGGCGAGGCCGGGTTCGGAGGACTGGCGCGAGGCGAGCTGGGCGAGATCGGACTGGAGCTGGTTGCGCCGCTGGGTGGCGGCGGCGAGCTGCGCCTCGCGCTCGGCGAGCATCGTGCGCAGCGAGATATAGCTGGGGTTGGTCGCCCCTGCCCCGTTGCCGCCGCGCTGGCGTTCGCCCTGCGCATAAGGACGCAGCCGCGCGATCTGCTGGCGGGCGGCGACGATGTCGGGATGGGAATCGGTCCAGCCCCGGCCGCGCGCCTGGGCGATCTGCGCCTCGAGCTGGGCGATCTGGCCGGTGGCGGTGCCGCTCGCGCCGCCGTCGAGGCCGGGCATGGTCTGCGGCGTCGAGGCGAGCTGGGCCCGCATCGCGTTGACCGAGCCTTGGGCGGCGGCGATCTGCTGCTCCAGATTGGCGATCTCGGCCCGCGCCGCGCCCATGCGCTGGCTGATCGGGCCGTCGCCGGGGAGAAGCCCGGCGAAACGCTGCTCGAATTCCAGCCGGCGCTGCTCGGCTTCGCGCAAGGCGGTCTCGCGCCGGGCCAGCTCCTCGTCGAGGAAGGTCAGCGACTGGCCGGTCTCGCGCCGGTCGCCGGACAGGTTCTGCTCGATGAACATATCGATCAGGCCCTGCACGGAAGCGGCCGCGGTGCGGGCGTTCTGGCTATTGGAGAAGCCGGAGATGTTCGAGGTCGCCTTGATCTCGATCATCCCGTCCGGCTGGGTCGTCACCGTGATCCGGGTGCGCAGCGCCGAGACGACGCGGCCCAGCTCGGCCTCATTGTCGGCGAGCGCATTGAGATCGGTGCGGCGGACGACGCGGATCAGATTCTCGTTCGAGGTCAAAGTCTGGCGCAGGCGGAGCAATTGGTTGTTGCGCTCGTCCGGAGTCACGCCGACCTGGTTGGGCAGGATCGACTGCATCTGGACGAACAGCCGCGCCTTCGCCTCGTAGGTCGACGGAATCAGCGCGACGATCAGCCAGCCGGCGACCGCGACGCCCCAGGCGACGGCGATCGCCAGCCAGCGCCGCCGCCAGACCTGGTGGATCGCAATCCGGACCTGATCGTAGAGCCCATCCATCCTTAGAACGCGCTCTCGGGGATGATGATCACGTCGCCCGGCTCGAGCCGGACGTTGTGGCGCACGTCGCCGCGCCGGATCAGGCTGGAGATGCGCAGATCATATTGGCGCTGGCGGCCGGTCGACCGATCCGAGCGGATCAGCCGGGCCCGATCGCCGGCGGCATATTCGGAGAGGCCGCCGACCGCGATCATCGCGTCGAGCAAGGTCATGTCGGCGCGATAGGGAATCGCCGCCGGCCGGGTGGTCGCGCCGATGATGCGGACTTGCTGGGCGAAGGTGCCCTGCGGCCGGTTGACCATCACCGAGACGAGTGGATCCTGGATGTAGCGGACCAGCGCCGCGCGGATATCGTCGGCGAGCTGGGCCGGTGTCTTGCCGGCCGCGACCATGTCGGCGACCAGAGGCGTCGTGATCCGGCCATCAGGGCGGACCTGGACGTTGGTCGAGAGCTCCGGGTTGCGCCAGACGAAGACCGTGATCTCGTCCATCGCACCGATCAGATAGGTTTCGCCGACCTGATCGCCGCTTTCGGCGAAGTTCGCGGCCGGCAGCGACTGGCCGACGCGCGGGCCGCCGCCGCAGCCGCTGAGCGCCAGCGCGCTAGCGCCGATCAGCAGGGCGGTAAGTCTGGGCGAATGACGCATATCCATCCCTCTTCAAGCCGGCGCGGGACGCGTCCCCTTTCGGGAACGCCCACGCCGAAAACCGGGCACGATATGGGAGGGAGAGGTTAACTTCCGGTTAGGCCCCGGAGCCTTCGTGAGAGGCGTCCCGGATTGGGACCAACGCGTTCAACAGGTTAACGCGTCTCACCGACGATCATTTCGCGCGCCGGACGCTGGGCGAGAAAAGCCTGCGGGCTCGCGGAGAGGCCGTAGGCGCCGGCCAGGAAGACCGCGACCAGATCGCCGACATCGGCCCGCGGGATGGCGACATCGTCGGCCAATCTGTCGAGCGGCGTGCAGAGGCAGCCGACGATCGTCGCCTCTTCCTCAGAATCCCTGCCGAAACGATTGGCGATCGCGACGGGATAGTTGCGTCGCACCACCTGACCGAAATTGCCCGAGGCGGCGAGCTGGTGCTGCATGCCGCCGTCGGTGACGAGGAAGGTCTTGCCGTGGCTCTCCTTGCGATCGACAATCCGGCTCAGATAGACCCCGCATTCGCCGACCAGCCAGCGGCCGAGCTCGATGGCAAAGATCGTATTTTCAACAATTTGTGGACGATTGCTGAGTTCAGGAAGAAGCGATCTTGCCACCCTCTCGACATCGGGCGCCTGCTCGCCGTGGAAATAGGGAATGCCGAAGCCGCCGCCCAGATTGACCAGCGGCGGCGAAGCGCCCGCCTCTCCGGCCAGCGAAGCCGCCAGGGCCAAAGTCGCCCGCTGCGCCTCGATCAGGGCATCGGCATCCAGCGCCTGCGAGCCGGCGAAGATGTGGAAGCCGGCCCATTCCGCGCCGCCAGCGATGATCCTCTTCACCAAGGCGGGCACGCGCGCGGCATCGACGCCGAACGGCTTGGCGCCGCCGCCCATTCGCATCCCCGATCCCTTGATCTCGAAATCGGGATTGACCCGCACCGCCAGCCGCGGCGTCGCACCGGTGCGCGCGCCGATCGCCAGCGCCCGCTCGACCTCGCCTTCGGATTCAGTGTTGAGCACCACCCCGGCGGCAATCGCCTCTTCCAGATCCTCGTCCCTTTTGCCCGGTCCGGCGAAGCTGATCGCGCGCGGATCGGCGCCCGCGTCCAGCGCGAAGCGAAGCTCGCCGGCCGAGGCGATGTCGAGCCCGTCGACCTGCTCCCAGACCGCCTTGAGCAGCGGGCCGAAGCTGTTGGCCTTGATCGCATAATGGAGCTCGACGCCCGGAAAGGAGGCGCGAAAGCGCGCGATCCGCTCCCGGACCATCGCGAGATCGTAAACGAAGAGCGGCGTATCGCCGGCTTCGGCGACGAGATCGTCTGCCCGCCGCCCGCCGATCAGCAGCATCCCGTCCGCATCGGCCGCGAAGCCGGCGGGGATCGCGCCCATCGGCTTCACGCCGTCAGCTCCTGCTTCAGCGCCACCCGGTCCAGCTTGCCGTTGGGCGAGCGCGGCAGCTCGTCGCGCCAGAGGATCGGCCCCGGCTGCATGAAATTGGGCAATTGCTGGCGGAGCCAAGCGCGCAGCGCCGGCTCCTCGCCGCTTCTATCCGGCCGCAGCACGAGCGCGATCGCTTCGCCGAGGCGCGGGTCGGGCAGGCCGAGCGCCACCGCTTCCGTCGCGTAACCGGAAGCGATCACCGCCTCCTCGACTTCGGTCGGGCTCACCCGGTTGCCGGAGGTCTTGATCATCCCGTCCTCGCGGCCGACGAAATAGAGCAGTCCGTCCCCGTCGCGGCGCACCCGATCACCCGACCAGACCGCCATCCCGCCATAAATAGAGGCCGCCGGCGCGGGCTTGAACCGCTCCGCCGTGCGCACGGGATCCTGCCAATAGCCTTGTGCAACCAGCGGCCCGGCATGGACCAGCTCGCCCTCCTGAGCCTCCCTGCCCTTGCCGTCGATCACCATGATCTCGGCGAAGGGGATCGCCTTGCCCATCGATTCCGGATGAGCATCGAGCAACGCGGGCTCAAGATAGGTGGAACGGAACGCCTCGGTGAGGCCGTACATCGAATAGATGTCGGCCGCCGGAAAGACCTCGCGCATCCGACGGACCACCGATGGCGGCAGCTTGCCGCCGCTGTTGGTGAGCCGCCGCAGCGACAGCGCCACCCCGGCCGGCCAAGGCGCCTCGATCAGCTGAACCCACAACGGAGGAACGCCGGCCAAGGTACTGATCTGATGCGCTTCTATCGCCCGGATCACGTCGCGCGCGGTGAGATAGTCGAGCGGCGCGACGCAGCCGCCCGCGGCCCAGGTCGAGAAGAGCTGGTTCTGGCCATAGTCGAAGCTGAACGGCAGCACCGCCAGCACCCGATCGGCCGGGGTCAGCCGCAGATAATGCGCCACGCTGATCGCGCCGAGCCACATATTGGCGTGGCTCAGCATCACGCCCTTGGGGCGCCCGGTCGAGCCGGAGGTGTAGAGCAAGGCGGCGAGATCGTCCGGCGCGGCCGACGATGGGCCGAGCGGCGCGCAGTCGAACAAGGCCCCTGCTTCGGGCTCGCCCAGCGTCGCACAACTCTGCGGCAGATCGCCATCCTCCAGCGAAGCTAGCCGCGCCGCGCCGCCGATCAGCAGGCTCGCACCGCTGTCGGCAAGGATATGCGCCGCCTGCGCACGCTTCAGTAGCGGATTGATCGGGACATGAACCAGCCCCGCCCGCGCGCAGGCGAGCGGCAACAGGCTGGTCAGCTTGGTCTTGGGCAGCCAGCTCGCCACCCGCGCGCCCGTTTCCAGTCCGCGCGCCCGAAGCCCGCCGGCGAGCGCCGCCACCGCCGCCTCGAGATCGGCGAAGTCGAGCGCTCCTTCCCTCGTGATCAGCGCGGGAGCGTCCCGCTCGCCGCGCAGCGTCAGATGATCGAGCGGGCGGGGGGTGGGATCGAGCAACTTCATTCCTGCTTAAAGGCGGCCATGATAGGGCGGCGGGACGGGGGCATAAAGCGTGACGGTTAACATCGCTTTTTTCAACGATCTCGACGCCGTGGCGGAAGATGCCGCCGGCGCGCTGAATCGTGAGGCGCGCGCCAGCCTGTTCGAACGGCTCGACTGGTTCCGGCTGATCGCCACGCATTGCCCGCCGCCCGGCGACCTGCTCGTCGTCCGCGCCGGTGACGCCTGGCTGTTCCTCACTGTCCAAGGCAAGCGCGCCACCGCTTTCTCCGCCTGGTATTCGCTCCGCGTCGGCATTGCCGGCGATCGGAACAGTGACGTCATGACGGCGATCGCCCGCGCCTTGCGCGAGCGGGGCCTTGCCAGCGTGACCCTCGCGCCGGTCGAGGACCCCGAGCCGCTTGCCGCCGCCTTTCGCGCCGCGGGCTGGCTGGTCGAGCTCCAGCCCCGCACCGGCAACTGGCGGATCGACACGACCGGCATGAGCTTCGAGGATTATTGGGCTTCCCGCCCCGGCAAGCTGCGCAGCACCTACAAGCGCCGCGCCAAGGCGGCCGGGCTCGAGATCGAGATCCACGACCGTTTCGATGCGGACGCCTGGGCGGCCTATGAAGCGGTCTATCGGGCAAGCTGGAAGCCCGAGGAGGGCTCCTTCCCGTTCCTGCGCGCGCTCGCGGAGCAGGAGGGCGCGGCGGGCGCGCTTCGCCTCGGCATCGCCCGGAAGGACGGCGCGCCGATCGCGGCCCAGCTCTGGCTTGTCGAGAACGGCGAAGCCACCATCCACAAGCTCGCTTATGCCGAGAGCGCCAAAGAACTCTCTCCGGGCACCATCCTCGGCCACGCCATGTTCCAGCGCGCGATCGACACGGATCGGGTCCGGGCGATCGACTATGGCACCGGCGACGAGCCCTATAAGGCCGACTGGATGGCCGAGCGCCGTCAGCTCTGGACGCTCACGGCCCGCAACCCGCGCACCCTGCGCGGCCTCGCCGGCGCCTTGCGCGCCAAAGCGGCAAGCCTTGCCCGCCGCGGCACGAAAGCGATAGGCGCGGCGCGGTTTTTCGGGGAAGCCTTCATGCACGAGTCCAGCGACGCCCAGGAGGTCGATGCCACGCTCCGCGCGGTTCTGATCGACGTGCTCGGCCTGCCGGCGGCACGCGTCGCCCGCTTCGACGAGAGCACGGCCTTGTTCGGCGCCCTGCCCGAGTTCGATTCCATGGCCGTCGCCGGCCTGCTCACCGAGCTGGAGGAACGGCTCGGCATCGTGATCGAGGATCATGAGGTCGATGCAGACATGCTGGAAAGCTACGGCGCGCTGCTCAATTTCGCCCGGACCAAGGCGCTCACATGAGCAATGAAGGCGACCTCGCCTTCGAAACCTACCCCGGCAAAGCCGGCCCCGAATGGATGATGCGGATCGGCGCCGCGGACTCGCCCGCCATCCTGTTCGTCCCGCCCCTCTTCGAAGAGATGAACCGGACCCGCGCGCTGATCGCGGACGTCATGCGCCGGCTGGCGGCCTTGGACCATGGCTGCTGGTTGCCGGACCTTTCCGGGACGGGCGAGAGCCTGCGCGCGCTCGGCGATGTAGGATGGAACGACTGGCGTCATGACGTCACGTCCGCTTGTGCCTATATCACTGAAAAGTCTGGACGACCTCTGATCGCCTCGGTGCGGGGCGGCGCGCTGCTCGACGATTCGGCGGCGGGCCGCGGCTGGTGGCGCTTCGCCCCGGCCGACGGCGCGGCGCTGACCCGCGACATGGTGCGCGCCGGGCTGGCCGGGGTCGAATGGGCCGGCTACGCGCCCTCGGCCAATCTCAAGGCCGATCTCGCGGCCGCGGCGCCGGTCGCCATCGCGCCATTGCGCACCGTCCGCCTCATCACGGATCGGCCGGAGGCGGACGGTAAACTGGACGGTCCCGCGCTCTGGCGCCGTTCCGAGCCCGGCAGCTCAACCGAGCTTGCCGAGGCGATCGCCGCCGATATCCATGCCTGGAGCGGGTCATGCGCCGGCTGACCAGCTTTGCCTGCGAAGGCGAGACGCTCGCCGCAAGCCTCGACGATGCCGGCGGTACGACCGGCCTTTTGCTCGTCATCGGCGGCAGCCAGACCCGTATCGGCTCACATCGTATGTATGAAAGACTCGCCAAGGCGCTGTCAGAGAAAAGTTTTCCATGTTTTCGCTATGACCGGCGCGGAGTTGGCGACAGCAGCGGCGACGATCCCGGCTATCGCGTCAGTGGCCCTGATCTCGCTTCCGCAGCCGCCGCGCTTCGCGCGGAAAGCCCCGAGATCGCCCGCGTGATCGGCTTCGGTCTCTGCGATGGCGCAAGCGCGCTCGCCTTATTCGGCGGCGAAGCGGGTCTGGACGGCCTGATCCTCGTCAATCCCTGGCTGGTCGAGACGGCGGAGCAGGATTCACCCCCTCCCGCGGCCATTCGCCGCCACTATTGGAACAGGCTGACGAGCCGAGAAGGCTGGAAGAAAATCCTCACCGGCGCGGTGAACTGGAGGAAGCTATCCAGCGGCGTGCGCAAAGCTGCCGCGCCTTCGGCCCAGGCGCCGTTGGCGCTCGAAGTCGCAGACGCGCTCCGTGGCGCCAGCTTGCCCGCTTATCTAATCCTCGCGGAGGGCGACGCCACCGCGATCGCGGCCGAGGCGGAGCTGAAGGCGGCGGCGTTCGAAGGCCTCATTAACGGCCGCGAGACGCTGGCGACCGATTCCCACACCTTCGCTCGTCCCGGCGATGAAGCGGCCCTGCTCGCCGCAGTCGAGCGCGCGCTGGCCGCCCTCGCGCCTCAGGCCTCCTGAAGCGCGGGCTTCGGCGCCGCTTCGAAATCGGCTTCGGCGAGGAATTTCTCGGCGTCGAGCGCGGCCATGCAGCCGGTGCCGGCGGCGGTCACCGCCTGGCGGTAGATTTTGTCCATCACGTCGCCACAGGCGAATACGCCGGGGATGGAGGTACGCGCGGTGCCTGGCGTGACCGGAATATAACCGTCGGCGTCCAGCTCCAGCTTGCCGGCGAACAGCTCGGTCGCCGGGAAATGGCCGATCGCGACGAACGCTCCTTCCGTGTCCATCCGCTCGATCGCGCCGGTCACCGTGTCGCGCAGGTTCACCGCGACGAGCCCTTCGGGCGTGCCGTCGCCGATGAACTCCGCCACCTCGCGGTTCCACATCACCTTGATGTTCGGGTGGGCGAACAGCCGCTCCTGCAGGATCTTCTCGGCGCGCAGGCTGTCGCGGCGGTGGATCAAAGTGACGTCATGGCTGTGGTTGGTCATGTAAAGCGCTTCCTCGACCGCGGTGTTGCCGCCGCCGATCACGATCACCTTCTTGCCGCGGTAGAAGAAGCCGTCGCAGGTCGCGCAAGCGGAAACGCCTTTCCCCTTCAGCCGCTCCTCGCTCGGCAGATTGAGCCAGCGCGCCTGGGCGCCGGTGGCGATCACGAGCGTATCGCCGACATAGGTGCCGGCATCGCCCTTCAGCCGGAACGGCCGCTGCGACAAATCGACCTCGTTGACATGGTCCCAGATCATCTGGGTGCCGACATGTTCGGCCTGCTTCTGCATCTGCTCCATCAGCCACGGGCCCTGGATGACGTCGGCGAAGCCGGGGTAGTTCTCGACGTCGGTGGTGATGGTGAGCTGGCCGCCGGGCTGGATGCCCTGGACGACGATCGGGGCGAGGCCGGCGCGGGCGGCGTAGATGGCGGCGGTCAGCCCGGCGGGGCCGGAGCCGAGGATGATCATCCGTGAGGAGTGGGTGGCTGTCATGAAGGTGAGTTAAGAGGCGGTCACCCCCTGCGCAATGGCGCTTTTGCTTCTATCCACAGCCGCTGATAAAGGCGCGCCGACCCCCTTGGCACAAGGACCCCAGCAATGACCGCCCGCGACAATCCGATCGGCCTCGACGGCTTCGAATTCGTCGAATTCACCAGCCCGGACCCCGAGGCGATGGCGGATCTGTTCGAGAAACTGGGCTTCACCCACGTCGGCAACCACCGCTCCAAGCAGGTGCGCCATTACGCCCAGGGCGACATCAACTTCATTCTGAACATGGAGCCGGAGGGCCAGCCCGCCGACTTCCGCGCCGCGCACGGGCCGTCGGCTAACGGCATGGCCTTCCGGGTGCGCGATTCGAAGGAGGCGGTGAAGCTCGCCGTCGAGCGCGGCGCCACCGAGGTGGAGAGCCCGCGGGGGCCGGGCGAGCTGGAGATCCCGGCGATCGAGGGCATCGGCGGCTCCTTCCTCTACCTCGTCGACCGCTACGGCGCCGAGCAGATTTACGACGTCGATTTCGAGCCGGTGCCGGGCGCGGGCCGCGACGACAACAGCGTCGGCCTGCACACGCTCGACCATCTCACCCACAATGTGAACCGCGGCCGGATGGACCATTGGGCCCAGTTCTACGAGAAGATCTTCAACTTCCGCGAAATCCGCTATTTCGACATCGAGGGCCAGCAGACCGCCCTCCTCTCCCGCGCGATGACCGCGCCGGACGACAAGATCCGCATCCCGCTCAACGAGAGCCAGGACGATTATTCGCAGATCGCTGAATATCTGAAGGAATATAAGGGCGAGGGCATCCAGCATCTCGCCTTCGCCACCGACGACATCTTCACCACGGTCGACAAGCTGCGCGCGAACGGGATCAAGTTCCAGAACAGTCCGGACACCTATTACGACATGATCGATCAGCGCATTCCGGGCCACAAGCACGACATTCAGGCGATGCGCGACCGGCGCATCCTGATCGATGGCTCGCCCGAAACCGGCGAGGGCCTGCTGCTCCAGATCTTCACGGAGAATATGGTCGGGCCGATCTTCTTCGAGATCATCCAGCGCAAGGGCAATGAGGGCTTCGGCGAGGGCAATTTCAAGGCGCTGTTCGAATCGATCGAGCTCGACCAGATCCGCCGCGGCGTGATCCCCGCCGCCAAGGCCGACGCCTGATTTGACCAGCCTCGCCGACGCGCCGACGCCGTCGCTGGTCCTCGACCGGGGCAGGCTGGAGCGCAATTGCGCGCGGATGATCGGCCGGGCCCGCGCTCTCGGCGTCGGCCTGCGCCCTCATCTCAAGACGCTGAAGTCGATCCATGCCGCGCGCCTCGCGATCGACCCGGCGCATGGCGGCATCGCCGTCTCAACGCTCCGGGAAGCGGACTATTTCGCCGGCCATGGCATCTCCGATATCCAATATGCGGTCTGCATCACGCCCGATAAGCTACCACATGCAAAGGAAATTGTCGAGCGCGCCAGGGGCTTCAGCTTTTTCCTGGACAGTGCCGAAGTGGCCCGCGCCGTCGCCGCCGCGCCAGCCTCTCTTAGCATCTGGATCGAGATCGATAGCGGCGAGCATCGCACCGGTCTCGCCCCCGACGATCCCCGGCTCATCGAGATTGCCACGATCCTGCGTGACGGCGGCGTCCGGCTCGCAGGTGTCGCCACCCATGGCGGCCATAGTTACGCCGCCCGCGCCGTGGACGAGATCGCGGCGATCGCCGAGCAGGAGCGCGCCGCGGTCGTGAGCGCGGCCGAGCGGCTACGCGCCGCCGGCATCGACGTACCCGGCGTCAGTGCCGGATCGACGCCCACCGCCATGCATATGGCGTCGGCGGCGGGCCTCACCGAGCTGCGCGCCGGCGTCTACACCGCGGGCGACCTGTTCCAGGCCGGGATCGGCTCCCACGCGGAGGACGACATCGCCGTGTCCGTGCTCGCCAGCGTCATCGGCCGCGACGAGGCGCGGGGCCGGATCGTGATCGACGCCGGCGGGTTGGCGCTTTCCAAGGACCGCTCGACCGCCGCGCTCGCCGAGGATTCGGGCTATGGCATCGTCCTGGACATCGAAGGTGTGCCGCGCCTCGGTCGACTGATCGTCGGCGGCGTCCACCAGGAGCATGGCGAGATCGCCCATGTTCCGCCGGAAGCCTTCGCCCGACTGCCGATCGGCGCCAAGGTCCGAATCCTGCCCAACCATGTCTGTATGACCGCCGCGCCCTACGACCATTATCTGGTCGTCGACGGTTCGATGCAGATCGTCGATCGCTGGGACAAGATTACGGGCTGGTGAGCCTTTGGCCGCCAATTAGCGGCTTCCGGCCCGACCCACCCGTCGATACACTGCGCGGCGTGTCGGGGAGGCGAGTATGGCGACCAAGAAGCAGGCGTTGAAGGCGGTCGGAGCCGAAGGGCATAATCCGAGCTGGCAGGACGACGCGCTGGGCTTCCTGATCCAGCCGGTCGGCCGGGAGGAATTTCCTCGCCAATTTCTACGAGCAGAAGCAGCTGCTGAACCTGCGCGACGGGACGCCCCGCTACGCCGACCTGCTGACCCTCGAATTGCTCGACCAGTTCATCTCCAGCGCGGACCTGCGCGAGGGGATGCTGGACCTCTCCAACAAGCATAACCGGATCACCCGCGACGCTTATATCGACGACGATGGCAAGGTGATCCAGGTCGCGGTGACCGAGGAATATCTCAAGGGCGCGACGATCGTCCTGCCGCATCTCCATTCGTCGATGTACAATCTCGGCGAGTTCTGCCGCTCGCTGGAGGAGGTGTTCACCTGCCACATCCAGACCAACATCTATTTGACCCCGCCGAGCCGCGAGGAGGGCAAGGTCAATCAGGGCTTCCCGCCGCATTATGACAATCACGACGTGTTCGTAATGCAGATTGCCGGCCAGAAGACCTGGCATCTCTATGGCACGCCGGTCGCCACCCCTTTCCGCGGCGAAGGATTCGAGGTCGCGACCCACCCGGCGGGCGATCCGTCCCATACCTTCGTGATGAACCCCGGCGACTGCATCTATTTGCCGCGCGGCCTGATGCATGACGCGCAGAGTCTGGGCGACGAGCCGAGCCTGCACATCACCGTCGGCCTGATCACCAAGACCTGGGCGGATTTGCTGCTCGAATCGATCTCGGAACTGGCGATCAGCGAGCCGGCCTTCCGCCGCTCGCTCCCCGCCGGCTATGCCGACCGCGATTTCAACCGCGAGCAAGCGGCGCAATATTTCGACGAGCTGATCAACATAATCAGCGACAAGGCGCAGATGGACAGCGCCTTCGACCTGATGGCCGATAATTTCGTCCGCGCCCGCCAGCCCAACGTGTCAGGCGTGATCCTGGCGTCGCGCACGGCACCGACGTCGGACGACCGCTACCGGCGGCGGCGCTACGCGCCCTGGAACATCGCCGACGACGAGGGCAAGCTGGTGCTGATCGGCCCCGGCGGCGATCTCGACTTCACCGCGGAGGAAGGCGACGCGCTCGAGCACGCTTTGTCCGGCGCGCCCTTCGTCGCCGCCGACCTCAAATGCGAGAAGCCGGACGAATTGCTCCAGCGGCTTTGGGCCGCGGGTTATCTGGAGAAAATGACCTGACGGGATGGTAGCGGAGGAGGGACTTGAACCCCCGACACGCGGATTATGATTCCGCTGCTCTAACCAGCTGAGCTACTCCGCCCCGTAAGCGAGCCGGCGCTATAGGTAGGCCGCGCCAGCCGGTCAACAATCCCGGCCGGCGCTTCTCGCGGCACGGAACCGCGCCGGCCCCGTCACGTTTCCGAACTCCGAAGGAGAGGCTGGATGGACCTGCTCACCCCACTCGATACCCTCTGCCGCCTCATCCTGCGCGCCAAGGAACTGGAGGCCCAGGTCCCGTCCGCCGACACGCCGCAGGATGCCGACGACGTCGATGATTATGACGAAGACGGTGGTCAGGCACTTTCGGTCCTGGACGACGACCTCAACGACGGCGTCGAGGAGGAAGTCCAGGCATTGCTCGACGACCTCGCCGACGATCAGCTCGCCGAGACGCTGACTTTGGCCTGGGTCGGCGCCGGCACCTATGATGCGGGCGAATGGGAGGAGGCCTTTGCCGAGGCGACCGAACTCGACACGGAGCAGCGGCTCGGGGAGTTGATGGACATGCCGCTACTCGGCGGCCATCTCGAGGCCGGTCTCGCCGCCTTCGACTTCAATTGCGACGGCGTCGGTCAGAGCGACTGACTCAGCCACGAAATGGCCAGCGGCGGATCGCCTCCCAAGGCCCGTCCCGGTAGCGCCATGCCGCCAGCCCGTTGATCGCCAGCGGCCGCGCGATGAAGCCGGCACGCAGGCGCTGCTGCAGCGCACGTGCCTCCTTCGCCTGCACCTTGTTCTGGATAGTCACGTGGGGCCGCCAGCCAGCCTGGTCCTGCGGCGTCAGCAGGCCATGAAACGCGTCGGATAGCGCGTCCCGGATCGCCGTCAGTGCCTCGCTGTCGACGCGGAGCGCCGTGCCGCCGCCGAGATCGACTATGCCCGCGATCGTCGCCGCTGGCGGCCGCCCTGCCGTCGCCACCGTCAGCCGCCGGCCCAGCTCCGGTTCGATCGTCGGCGGCAGATGGTGAAACAAGGTGAGGTGCGCCGGCACCTGGTTGCGCTCGGGCGGATAATGTTCGCGCCGCAATTGCTGGAGCCAGCCGTCGTCGCCAGGTGCGAAGGTGGCGGTGACGATGATCGGCGCAGGCGCCCCGGTGAAGACCGGGGTCAGATCTCCACCTGCGAGCCGAGCTCGACCACCCGGTTGGGCGGCAGCTTGAAGAAGTCCATCGCGCTTTCCGCGTTGCGCATCATCCAGGCGAAGAGATGCTCGCGCCAGATCGCCATACCAGGCTTCGGGCTGGCGATCAGGGTCTGGCGGGCGAGGAAGAAGCTCGTGTCCATCATCTTGAACTGCGGCCCGCAGCTTTCGACTCGCGCCAGCGCGGCCGGCACGTCGGTCTCCTGCATGAAACCGTAGCGGATGATCAGGCGGAAGAAGCCGTCGCCGAGCGGATCGAGGTGGAAGGTCTTCTCCTCCTCGACATAGGGAACGTCCTCGATCTTCACGGTCAGCAGCAGGATGCGCTCGTGCAGCACCTTGTTGTGCTTGAGATTGTGGAGCAGCGCGTGCGGGATGCCGTCCGCCGCGGTGGTCATGAAAACGGCGGTGCCGGGCACGCGCGCGGCGCTGGCGGCGGCCGACTTGATGAAGATCTTGGCCGGCATCGCCGCCTCGTTCATCCTCTGAATCATCAGCTTGCGGCCACGCGCCCACGTGGTGAGCAGGGTGAAGCAGAAGAATCCGACCAGCAACGGGAACCAGCCGCCGTCGGGGACCTTGATCAGGTTCGCTCCGAAATAGGCGATATCGACGAGGAAGAAGAGCGCCAATACCGGGATTGCCAGCCAGGGCCGCCACTTCCACAGTGAAAGCAGCACGACGGTGAGCAGACAAGTGTCGATGAACATCGCCCCGGTCACCGCGATGCCGTAGGCAGCGGCGAGGTTGGACGAGTTCTGGAAGCTGAGCACCAGAATGACGACCATCACCAGCAGCACCCAGTTCACCACCGGAATGTAGATCTGCCCGATCGCCCGTTCGCTGGTGTGCTGGACGCGAAGCCGCGGGATGAAGCCGAGGTGCATCGCCTGCTGGGTGACCGAGAAGGCGCCGGAGATCACCGCCTGGCTGGCGATCACCGTCGCGAAGGTGGCGAGGATGACGAGCGGCAGCCGCAACGCTTCGGGCGCGAGCAGGAAGAACGGGTTGCGCAGCGTCTCGGTCGCGGTGGCAGCGTCCTGCGCCAGCACCATCGCGCCCTGGCCCATATAGTTGAGCATCAGTGCCGGCATGACGAACACCAGCCAGGAGACGCCGATCGGCTTGCGGCCGAAATGGCCCATATCGGCATAGAGCGCCTCGGCGCCGGTCACCGCGAGCACGACCGATCCCATCGCGATGAACGCCGACCAGCGGTCGATCATAAAGAAGTTGACGGCATTGAGCGGGTTTATCGTTTGCCAGATGATCAGGGGATCTGTGGCGATGTGCATGACCCCGAGCACCGCGATGGTGATGAAATAGATGATCATGATCGGTCCGAAGAGCGCCCCGACGCGTGCCGTGCCGTGCGCCTGGATCGTGAACAGCCCTACCAGGATGCCGACCGCGATCGGCACGACATAAGGGCCGAACCCGGCTTCGACAGTCGTCAGGCCTTCAACCGCCGACAACACCGAGATCGCCGGCGTGATCATCGAATCGCCATAGAACAAGGCGCAGGCGAACACCCCGAGCAGGACGATGCCGGCCGTCCAGCGCCGCTGCTCCTTCTCCGTCTTGCGGTTGATCAGCGCCAGCAAAGCGAGGCTGCCGCCCTCGCCCTTGTTGTCGGCGCGCATGATCGTGATGACATATTTGATCGTCACCACGATCATCATCGACCAGAAGATCAGGCTGAGGACGCCCAGGATCTCGGTCGGGCCGTGGTCGAGCCGGTGATGGCCAGAAAAGGTCTCGCGAAAGGCGTAGATCGGGCTCGTGCCGATATCGCCGAAGACGATGCCGATCGCCCCCGCGGACAGGGCCAGCAGGCTGGCATGCTGGTCGTGCCCGGCCGCGTGCGCGGCGGGCGTATGGGTGGCGGCGCTATCGCTCATCGGTTCGGAACGTAAACGTCCGCCTTCCTCGCTCGCTCCGGCCCCCCCGGAGCGGCGCGCGGCTTAGCATCGCCCTTCCGCGTCCGCAACGGCGACAAGCCCGTTTCGTGCGGCTATAGAGCCGCCCAAAATCCTGTCGCCAAGGGAGAGAGAGATGCGCGTCGGCGTGCCGAAAGAGATCAAGAATCACGAATATCGGGTCGGCCTGACCCCGCCCTCGGTCGCCGAGCTGGTCGGCGCCGGCCATGAGGTGATCGTCGAGACCAAGGCCGGCGACGGCATCGACTTCACCGATAAGGAATATCAGGCGGTCGGCGCGCGCATCGTCGGCACCGCCGCGGACGTCTTCGCCCAGTCCGACATGATCGTGAAGGTAAAGGAGCCGCAGGCGGTCGAGATCGCCATGCTCGAGCCGCGGCACCTGCTCTTCACCTATCTTCACCTCGCCCCGGACCCCGAGCAGACCAGGGGCCTGATGGCCTCGGGCGCGACCTGCATCGCCTATGAGACGGTGACGGATCGCAAGGGCGGCCTGCCGCTGCTGAAGCCGATGTCCGAAGTCGCCGGCCGCATGTCGGTACAGGTCGGCGCGCACTATCTGGAAAAGGAACAGGGCGGGCGCGGCGTATTGCTGGGTGGCGTCCCGGGCGTGGCCCCGGCCAAGGTCGCGATCCTCGGCGGCGGCGTGTCGGGCGTGAATGCGGCGCAGATGGCGGTCGGTATGCGCGCCGACGTCACCATCTACGACATCAGCATGGACCGGCTGGCCGAACTGGACATGTTCTTCTCCAGCCAGATCAAGACCGCTTACGCCAGCAAGGCGGCGATCGCGGCGGCGGTGAAGTCGGCCAGCCTCGTGATCGGTGCGGTGCTGGTGCCCGGCGCGGCCGCGCCCAAGCTCGTGACCCGCGAGATGCTGAAGACCATGAAGCGCGGCAGCGTGCTGGTCGACATCGCGATCGACCAGGGCGGCTGTTTCGAGACCAGCCACGCCACCACCCATGAAGACCCGGTGTTCGAGATCGATGGCGTGATCCATTATTGCGTCGCGAACATGCCGGGCGCGGTCGCCCGCACCTCGGCCTTCGCGCTCAACAACGCCACCCTCCCCTTCGCGCTCAAGCTCGCCAATCTCGGCGCCGAAGCGGCGATGAAGGCCGATCCGCATCTGGCCGAGGGGCTCAACGTCTCCGGCGGCAAGATCCGCCATCAGGCGGTCGCCGAGGCGCTCGGCCTGCCTTACGAGCCGGCTTAGCCTATTGGCTGTTCTGAACGGCCGGCGCGGCACTGTTGGCGTCGGCCGGGGCCGCCGGCATCGGACCGGCCGGGATCTCGCCCCGCGCCCGCGCTTCTTCGAGCGCGCGCAGCCGTTCCTCGATCGCGGCGCGATAGGTGGCGCTCGGCGGCGCGCTGGCCAGCAATTGCCGCCACACCCGTTCCGCCTCGGCATAATTGCCGCCCTGGGCGAGCGCGAGGCCGTAGAAGAAGGCGGGGCCCGGATGATCGGGCGCGATCTCCGCCGCGCGCTGGAAAGCGAGCTGGGCGGCGGGAGTCATCATGCCATTGGCGTGGATGACCAGCGCGTTGCCGAGCCCGACCCACAGATCGGCGTCGCGCGGGCCTTCGCGCAGACCGGCCTGGATGATCCCGACCGCGGTGCGGGTGTCGCCACGCCGCTGATAGCCCTCCGCCATGGTCAGCCAGCGCGAGGCGGCGTCGAAGCGGCCGAGCAGCTCCTGCCTGAGCTGGGCGAATTGGCTCTCCTCCATCGGCTGATGAACCGGTGGCGCCTTCGGGGCGCCGGCGAAGCCCGGCCGCCCCTGCCAGGCATAACCGGCGAGCGCGATGAATAGGGCCGCGCCGAGCAACTGCCGCGCCGCCGTCTCGCGCACGAACCACCACAGGCCAGCGAACGCGAGCAGCGCCAGGATGAGAATGGTCACCCAGCCCATCAGGTTCTCCGCCGCTTGAAGCGGTTGCGGGCGAGGAACAGGCCGAACAGCACCAGCAGGATCGGCGCGCCCCAGAGCGGCCAGGTCAGTGGCTCGACCGGCGGATCATAGGTCACCCAATTGCCGTAGCGCGAGATCAGCCAGGCGCGAATCTGATCGGGGCTCTCGCCGGCGCGGATGCGGGTGCGGACGAGATGGCGCATATCGCCCGCCATCTCGGCATCGCTGTCCGAAATCGCCTGACCCTGGCAGACCAGGCAGCGCAGCGTCTCCATCAATTCCCGCGCCCGGGCTTCCTGCCGCGGATCGGGCAGCTGCTTGTTCGCATATTCCGCCGCCGGCATCAGCGAGTCGGCGAGGCCCGGGGTGGCGACGAGCAGCAACAAGGCGGCGAATAACGCCCTCATCGCGCCGCCTCCCAGGCCGCGACGAGCGCCGGCACGTCCTCCGGCATGATCGCGCCGATATGCTGGTGGCGGATGATCCCCCGCCCGTCGATCACGAACGTCTCCGGCACGCCGGCCGAGCCGAGGTTGAGTTGCACCCGCCGGTCGACGTCGGACCCGATCGCCTGAAACGGATTGCCATAGCTGGCGAGGAAAGCTGCGAGATCCTCGGGCCGGTCGCGCACCGCGATCCCGTCGATCGGCACGCCGCGCCGGGCAAGCTCGGCGAGCTGCGCCGCCTCGGCCCGGCAGGGAATGCACCAGCTGGCGAAGATGTTGACGACCCGCGGCTGGCCTTGACGGTAGCTGGCGCTCGCCAGCCCCGGCCGGTCCGGCGAGCCGGGCGCGAGAGTGAATTCCGGCACCGGCTGGCCGATCAGCGCCGACTGGATGGTGCGGGGCGCGGGCCAATAGAGCCCGCGCACGATGAAGCCGACGATCAGAACGAACACGATCAACGGCACCCAGAGGATCAACCGGCGCTTCATGCCGCCGCCTCCTCGAGTTTCGCTCGGGCCGCCTTACGCTCGCGCCGTACCCGGCCGATCAGGGCGAGCAGGCCGCCCAGCGCCACCATCCCGCCACCGAACCAGATCAGGGTGACCATCGGCTTCCACCACAATCTCAGCTGCCAGCGCCCCTGCGCGTCCGATTCGCCGATCGAGACGTAGAGCTGGCCGTCCCAAAGCGTCGCGATCGCAGCCTCGCTGGTGGGCGTCGGCGGTGTCGGGAACATCCGTGCCTGCGGGGCAAGCGGGAACGGCGTCGCGCCCTCGCCGCGCTGCGCCGTCAGCCGCGCCTCGACCGCGGTCCAGTTCGGGCCGGCGACCGGCTCGACGCTGTCGAAGCGGACGCTGAACGGGCCGACATGAGTCGTCTGCCCCGGCCGTGCCGCGACCAGGGTCTCGCGGATGAAGGCGCTCTCCGCCGCCATCCCGGTCAGCGCGACGGCGATGCCGAGATGGGCGATCACCATCCCCCAGATGAAGAGCGGCGTCCGCCTGAGATTGCGCCCCCAGAGCGGCGCGACGCTCGCCGCCGCCACGCCCGGCGCCAGCATCAGGCCGAGCAAAGGCAGAAGTCGAATGTCCGGCGCGAAGACGATCAGCGCCAGCAGCACAGCGGCGCTCAGCAGGATCGGCAGCGCCAACCGGTTGCCGAGCGCCTTGAACCGGTCGCTCCGCCAGCGCAGCAGCGCGCCGGCGCTCATGATCGCCACGAGGACGAGCGCGACCGGCCCGGCGGCGCTGTTGAAATAAGGCGGCCCGACCGAGAGCTTCTCGCCGGTCACCGCCTCGACGATCAGCGGGTAGATCGTGCCGACGAAGACGACGCCGAGGATGACGGTGAGCAGCAGATTGTTGACCACCAGCGCGCCCTCGCGGCTGACCAGATCGAAGCGCGAGCCTTCCTTCACCGTGCCGATCCGCAGCCCAAACAGCGCCAGTGCGCCGCCGATGTAAAGGACCAGCAATGCGAGGATGAACGCGCCGCGCTCCGGATCGACGGCGAAGGCGTGGACCGAGGTCAGGATGCCGGACCGGACCAGGAAGGTGCCGATCATCGACATCGAGAAGGCGACCACCGCGAGCATGACCGTCCAGGCGCGCAGGCCGTCGCGGGTCGCCAGCACGGTCACGCTGTGCAGCAAGGCGGTCGCCGCCAGCCACGGCATCAGGCTGGCATTCTCGACCGGGTCCCAGAACCACCAGCCGCCCCAGCCCAGCTCGTAATAGGCCCAATAGGAGCCGGCAGTGATGCCGAGCGTCAGGAAGATCCACGCCCCCAGCACCCAGGGCCGCATCGCCCGCGCGAAGGCCGGGCCGACATCGCGGGTGATCAGCGCCCCCACGGCGAAGGAGAAGGCGATCGAGATGCCGACATAACCGAAATAGAGCGTCGGCGGGTGGAAGGCCAGGCCGGGGTCCTGAAGCAACGGGTTGAGGCCGTTGCCCTCGACCGGCACCGGGCTGAGCCGGGTGAACGGGTTCGAGGCAAACAGAAGGAAGGCATAAAACCCCAGCCCGATCGCCGCCTGCGCCGCGAGCGTCGCGATTAGCGTGCGCTTCGGCAGCCGCCGCTCGAACAAGGCCACCGCCGCCCCCGCCACGGCGAGCACCGTCACCCAGAGCAGCATCGAGCCTTCGTGATTTCCCCAGGCGCCGGCGAACTTGTAGAGCCAGGGCTTGGCCGAATGGCTGTTCGACGCGACCAGCTGGACCGAAAGATCGGTCCGCAGGAACAGCCAGATCAGGATCAGGAAGGCGATCGCGGCCAGCACGCCTTGCGCCACCGCCACCGGCCGCACCGCGCCGGCGAGATTCTCGCCGCTCGGCCTCAGGCTCACCGCACCGAGAAAGAACTGCAGCAGCGACAGCGCCGCCGCCAGCCAGAGCGCCGCAAGTCCCCCCTCGGCGATCATTTCAGCGTTTCCGTCTCGTGCCGGTCGCCCTGCGGGCCAAGCCGGGGCGGCATGTAATTTTCGTCGTGACGGGCGAGGATCTCGCTCGCCATGAACCGCCCGTCGGGCTGGAACCGTCCTTCCGCCACGACGCCGCTATTCTCGCGGAACAGTTCCGGGGTGATTCCGGTGAAGCGCACCGGGATCGTCGAGGTCGTATCGTCGCCGACGGTGAAGTCGATCGTCACCCCGTCCGGATGGCGCTGGATCGAGCCTTGCCTCACCATCCCGCCGATCCTGACCGACCGATCGAGCGGCAGGCCGCGCCGCGCGACGTCGCCGGGCGCGTAGAAGAAGCTCGCCTGGTCGCGCATCGCCGCCATCGCCAGCAGCACCGCGCCGAGCATGGCGACGCCCGCCATGACGAGCAGGATCAGGCGCTGATTCTTGCGCTTCAGGGCATTGGCGCGGATCATGAATCGCGGCCGATCCGCTCCGCCTCGTCTTCCGCCCGCCGCATCGCCCGCCAGCTTAAAGCGGTCAGCGCCACCGTCGCCACCAAGGCGATGGCATAGGCGCCGATCACGAACGGCCAAGGGTTCATGCCGCCGCCAGCCTTTTCATGCGCGCCTCGATCTTGTTTCGCGCCAGCTCGGCCCGCATCCGCATCAGGACGATCGCCCCGAACAGCAGCGAGAAGCCGAGCGCGGAAACCAGCAACGGCCAGAGCATCGAGGCGTCGATCGTCGCGCTGCGCCGGACGAAGCTGATGCTTTGCCCCTGATGGAGCGTGTTCCACCAGACGACCGAATAATGGATGATCGGCAGGTTCACCGCCCCAACCAGGCCAAAGATCGCGGTCAGCCGCCCCTCGCCGTCCTTCTCCTTCTCGGCGCCGGCGAGAGCGATGAAGCCGATATAGAGGAAGAGCAGGACGAGCATCGACGTCATCCGCCCATCCCACTCCCAATAGGTGCCCCAGGTCGGCCGGCCCCAGAGCGAGCCAGTGGCGAGGCAGATGAAGGTGAACACCGCGCCGGGCACCGCGATCGCGCTGGCGGCGACCGAGGCGAGCGGATGGCGCCAGACGATCTGCATCAGGCTGGCGACGGCGATGCCCGACCAACCCGCCATGCCGAGCCAGGCGGCCGGAACATGGAGATAGATGATCCTGACGCTCTCACCCTGCAGCCGGTCGGGCGGCGAGAAGAACAGGCCGGCGACCAGCGCGCCGGCGATCAGCGCCGCCCCGGTCCAGCCAAGCCAGCCGGTCAGTGGGCGCGCGAGCTTCAGGAAACGGGCCGGATTCGCGAGAAAGTGCATAGGTTGCGAAGGATGGTAGCGAAGCCGCCCGGCGCGGGGAAGCGCCTTGGTGGCGCTTGCGCGAAGTGAGCGCGCCGGGCAGGGATTGCGGCCATCGTGAACGAACCTGCTCACTCCCATTCCGGCCGCGGCCCGCTGTTCGGAATCGGGTTGCGGCTCGGCGCCACCGTCGCCTTCGCGCTGATGGCGGCGCTGATCAAACTGGCCGCCGATCGTGGCGTCAACGCGCCCGAATTGGTCTTCTACCGCAGCCTCTTCGCGCTGCCGCCGCTCCTCCTCTGGATCGCGGCGAGCCGCACGCCGGGCCGCTGGCGTACTCAGCGCCCGCTGGCGCATGTCGTGCGCGGCGCCATCGGCCTCACCAGCATGTTCCTGTCCTTCGGCGCGCTTACCTTGCTGCCCCTCGCCGAGGCCGTGACGCTCAGCTTCATCGCGCCGCTCTTCGCGGTCGCGCTGTCGGCCTTCATCCTGGGCGAGCCGGTCGGTCGGCACCGCTGGACGGCGGTCGCGATCGGCCTCGTCGGCGTCGTGGTGGTGATGCGCCCGGCCGGCACCGGCCTGTCGCCGCTTGGGCTTGGCCTCGCGGTCGCCGGCGCGTTCAGCGTCGGCGCGGCAACGATCACCATCCGCCAGATCGGCCGTACCGAATCGACCCAGAGCATCGTCCTGTGGTTCACTCTGCTCTGCACGGCGGCGGCAGGCCTGACGCTGCCCTTCTTCGGCCAATGGCATGACGGCAGGAGCTGGGCGCTGCTGATCGCGCTCGGCACGTTCGGCGGTATCGGCCAGCTGCTGATGACCGCCTCGCTCCGCGCCGCCGCGGTCGGTCAGGTGGTCCCGTTCGATTACGCCCATTTGATCTGGGCGGCCCTGCTCGGCTGGCTGATCTGGGACACACACCCGCGCGCCACGACCTGGGCTGGCGCCGCGATCATCATCGCCAGCGGTCTCTACACGATCTGGCGCGAGCACAAGCTCGGGCGAGAGAAGGCCCCGCCGGAGCCGCTTTAGCCGCGCCCGATGAGCCTTCGCGCCATGTCGCCCGCGACTCGCGCCGGGTTTTGCCCGGTGGCCGCGCTTTCCGCCCAGATCTCTTCCAGCTTGGCCGGAATGGTCTCGATCCGCGCCTTCACCGTGCCCTGGTCGCCGTCCTTCAGATATTCGGTCGAGACGTTGATGATGCCGCCGGCGTTGATCACATAATCGGGGGCGTAGAGGATGCCGCGCGCCTGGATGCGGTCGCCATCATCTTTGGTCGCGAGCTGGTTGTTGGCGCCGCCCGCCACGATCGGCACTTTCAAAGCCGCGATCGATTGTTCGCTCAGGATCGCGCCCAAGGCATTGGGGCTGAGCACGTCGGCCTCGATAGTCATGATCGCGTCCGGCGCGACCACTGCGCCGCCCGTTTCGCTCGCCAGCGCCTGCGCCTTCGCCTGATCGACATCGGCGACGCTGATCCGCGCCCCTTCCGCCGCCGCCCGCCGGGCGACGCCGCCGGCGACGCTGCCCGCGCCCTGCAGCGCGATGTGCAGGCCGGCGAGGCTGTCCTTGCCGAGCGACCGCTTCACCGCCGCTTTGATACCCAGGTAGACGCCGTAACTGGTGTGCGGCCCCGGATCGCCGCCGACCGCGCCGTCCGCGACCGGAAGGCCGGCGACATAGGGCGTCTCCTTCGAGATCGCGACCATGTCGGCGACGCTCATCCCGACATCCTCGGCCGTCACATAACGGCCTGCGAGCCCGTTCACCGCCTTGCCGAAGGCGGCCAGCATTTCGGGCGTCTTGGACCGCGTCGCGTCGTTGGCAAGGATGACCGCCTTGCCGCCGCCCAGCGGCAGGCCGGCCATCGCATTCTTGTAGCTCATGCCGCGCGACAGGCGCAGCGCATCGGTGATCGCCAGATCCTCGTCGGCATAATGCCACAGCCGGGTGCCGCCCGCGCCCGGCCCGAGATGGGTGGAATGGACGGCGATGACGGCCCTCAGCCCGGTCGTCCGGTCGGTAACGAAATGGACGAGCTCATGCTCGTCGAAATCCGGATAATCCCAGAGCGATTCCATCAGGGTCCTGTCCTAAGTCTTTATAATGATGGGGCGGCCAACGGGACTTGAACCCGCGACCCCCGGTACCACAAACCGGTGCTCTAACCAGCTGAGCTATGGCCGCCATATTTGAGATGCGGCGCGCACATAGGGGCGCGGTCGCCCCAGCGTCAAGGACGGCTATTCGGCTGTACCGTGCGCCCGGGCGGCGAGGAGGTCGGCCAGCTCGAGATGACGCCGCCGGATATGATCGTCATCGGCGCGCGCCGCGCAGTCGCGCTGCTCGGCGGCCCGACGGGCGTAATAAGAGCGATCGTCTGTCATCATTCCCTTCCCCGGCTGGCCGATCCGCTAGCCACTCGATCGGCGCTGCGCCACCCTTGAAGCGTTCGCGCGCGACGCTTTCGCGACAGGGCGAGCCGCGCGCCGACGAAGCGGCTCAACGGCGCGGCGGATCGAGCCAGCGCGCCGCTTCCATCGGCGTGCGCTTGTCGGCATCGCGATCGACCAGCAGGTTCGCCTGCCGCATCCGTTCGACCGTGATCGCGCCGATGAGCGGCGTCAGCGCGGCGGCAAAGCGCGAATCGCCCGCCCGCCGGGGCGACAGCAGCAGCAGCGCCTCATAGCTGGGTAATGCGCGGCGCGGATCGGCGAGCGTGACGAGATCGAGCGCCGCGATACGCCCATCCGAGGAGAAAGCGGTGATCGCGTCGGCGCTGCCCTCGCTCAGCGCGCGGTACATGAAGGTCGGGCTGTACGGGCGCTGATCGGCGAAGCGGAGCTGATAGGCGTCGCGCACCACCCGCCATTCCGGCCGGGTCAGGAATTCGAGATCGGCGCCCAGCCGCAAATTCGGCGCGACCCGGCCGAGGTCGTCGAGCGAACGCACACCCAGCGCCGCCGCCCGTTCGCGCCGCATCGCCAGCGCATAGGCATTCTCGAAGCCCAGCGGCCCCAGCACCCGAACCCCGTCCCGCGCCCGCAACGCCTCGGTCAGCGCGGCCCGCATCGCCTCGGGCGGCGGCGTGTCGGCACGGCCGAGAATGTTGGTCCACAGCGTGCCGCCATAATCGACGTAAACGTCGATCTCGCCCGCGGCGAGTGCCTGATAGGCGACGGTCGAGCCCAGATTGTCGCGCCGCTCCGTCCGGTAGCCGGCGGCCCGAAGCCGCGCTTCGATCGCGCTCGCCAAGATGTATTGTTCGGAGAAATTCTTCGCCCCAATCACCACCGACTCGCCGTTCGACGTCGCGCGGCCGGGGACGAGTGCGAGCAGCAATGCCACGCCGAGCAGGCCCAGGCCGCTCCACAGGCGCACGCGAGAGCGTTTCGCGAGTCCGCCTTCCACAAGCGCCAGACAGCCGTCGACGATCAGCGCGAGAGCCGCCGCCGCCGCGCAACCGACCAGCACCCGCACCCAATTTTCGGTTTGCAGACCCGAGAAGATGAGGTCGCCGAGGCTCGGCTGGCCGACCGTTGTCGCCAAGGTCGCAGCGCCGATCGTCCAGACCGAAGCGGTGCGGATGCCGGCGAGGATCACCGGCGCGCCCAGCGGCAGCTCAACCAGCCGCAGCCGTTGCCGCGCCGTCATCCCCATCCCGTCCGCCGCCTCGATCACCGCCGGATCGATCCCGGTCAGCGCCACCACGCCGTTCCGCACGATGGGCAGCAGCGCGTAGAGGCTGAGGGCGAGCAAAGCCGGCAGGAAGCCGAGCGAGGGAATCGCGAGCCCGGTCGTCTGGCCGAGGATCAGCAGCATCGGATAGAAGAGCGCCAGCAGGGCCAGGGCCGGTATCGTCTGCACCAGCCCGGCGAAGGCCAGCACCGGCCCCCTCACCGGTCGGCTGCGCGCCGACAGGATCGCGAGCGGCAGACCGACGAGGATGCCGATCCCGACCGCACTTCCGCTGAGCAGCAGATGGGCACGGACCAGAATCGGCAGTTCGGCCACCGCCTCGGCGATCGGCGCGCTCACAGGGCCACCAGCCTTCGGGCCTGGGCGAGCGGCGCTTCGATCAGCGCCCGGACCTCTTCATCATCGCTGGCGCGAAGCGATGCGGGCGCGCCGTCGGCACGCACCCGTCCGCCGATCAAAACGACGATCCGGTCGGCAAGGAGCAGCGCCTCGCCCAGATCGTGCGTCACCATGATCGTGGTCAGACCGAGCTTCTCATGCAGCGCCCGATAGCCGCGACCCAGCGCGTCGCGGGTGATCGGGTCGAGGGCGCCGAACGGCTCGTCCATCAGCATCAGTCCTGGCCGCGCCGCCAGCGCCCGCGCGACGCCGACCCGCTGCTGCTGGCCGCCGGACAATTCGCGCGGCGTGCGGCCGCCCATTTCCACCGGCAGGGACACCATCTCGAGCAGCTCGGCCGCCCGGTCCTCGCCTTTCCCCATCAGCCGCAGCACGATGTTGATATTCTCGCCCACCGTCAGATGCGGGAACAGGCCGATCGACTGGATCACATAGCCGATGCCGTGGCGCAGCGCCGGCAGCGGCAGGCTGACCGTGTCTCGCCCTTCGACGAGGATCGATCCGCCGTCCGGCACGATCAGCCGGTTGATCGTCTTGAGCAAGGTCGTCTTGCCAGACCCCGAAGGCCCGACGAGCGCGACGAACGCACCGGCCGCGATGTCGAGCGACTGCACATCGAGGATCGCGCGGCCGCCTCGCCTGACCGTCAAATCGCGAATGGAAACGGCGCTCATGGCGCGCCGGCGATCACCGCAAGTCCCTCAGCTCGGCTTCCGGGCAAACTCTCGGCGGGTCCGTTGGAAGGTCTTCATCAAAGCCGAATATATAGGCACTGCCGCCTTCCCCGCTGATCATCGCGAAAATAGCGGATTGGTCGCCGACGGTCAGCTCGACAATGGCGTGGATCACCGTCCCGGCGACGGCGGGGTCGCACCGAATCAAGCGCCAGCTTGCGCCCCGCGTGGCAAGCGCGCGGCGCAGAGCAGGAACGTCCGCCCGGACGCCTTCGGGCGCATCCAGCTCGATGCTGACGACCCGCTCGGGCGCGCCGTACATGATTATTCGGAAACGACCACCGGTCAGATCGATGCTTCCGTCAAGGTAATCCGTCGTGTGGGTGCCTCCGTCAGTCGTCGGAACGGTGGAGGACGTCCGCTCTCCCCAGCGCGCGCCGGGAAATGCGGCCTGCGCCGCCGTCCAGTCGCGCGACGCGCCCACGGGAACGATCGCCGCAAGCACTTGCGCGATTTGCTCCTCGCGCGATCCGTTCAGCCGGACGGGCGACTCAGCCGCCTGACCGGATCGAATTAGAGCGCCGGCTTGCCCAGGCCCGCACCCGCAGGCGGCAATAAGCAGGATGGCAGGCAGGCTGAAACGCATCGCGCGCGCCTTCAATAAGCGAACGCGCCTTGTCGCAGCGGAGCGTGGTCGCCGCAAGGTCGGCGCGACACCGCTCCCGGTCGCGCGCTGAAGAGGCGTGGTGGGCGCGGCAAGGATTGAACTTGCGACCCCCGCGGTGTGAACACGGTGCTCTACCACTGAGCTACGCGCCCACGCCTGACGGCGACGGAACGCGGCCCTTAACGAGCGCCGAAAATCCTGTCCAGCGCGTCAGCCGTTCACGGCGTCCTTGAGGCCCTTGCCGGGCTTGAACTTGGGCTGGGTCGATTCGCGAATCTGCATCGGCTCGCCGGTGCGCGGGTTGCGCCCGGTGGAGGCCTTGCGCCGCGAGCAGGAGAAGGTGCCGAAGCCGACGAGACGGACCTCATCGCCGCGCTTCAGCGCGTCGGTGATGAGATCGAACACGGTCTCGACGGTCCTTGTCGCGTCGCCGCGCGACAGGCCGGTCGAATTCTGCGACCCGGACGATCAGTTCCTGCTTGTTCATCTGGCGCGCACCCCCTTCGGCGACTCCGGCCGCGGCCGGAAGGCGCGCCGGATTAAAAGACCGGCGCGGGCCCCAAGTCAAAAGGAAAGACGCGCGCGCCCCGCGACTGACGCCACGGGACGCACAACTGTCCTTTTTCAGGTCCGAATCAGTGGCGAACCGAAACCCCTGCCAGACTATCGGACGACGGCGCCAGCTCCGCGGGCGGCAAGGCGGCGAGCTCGTCCGCCTCGGTCCACTCGATCGGCACGATGGCGCTGGCCAGCGCATGGGTCAGCACGTCGTCGACATGCGCAACCGGCACGATCTCCAGCCCCTCGCGGATGTTCGCCGGGATCTCGGCCAGATCCTTCTCATTCTCCGCCGGGATCAGCACCTTGGTGATGCCGCCGCGCAACGCTGCGAGCAGCTTCTCCTTGAGGCCGCCGATCGGTAGCACGCGGCCCCGCAACGTCACCTCGCCGGTCATCGCCACGTCGCGGCGTACCGGAATGCCGGTCAGCGTCGAGATGATCGCGGTGACCATGCCGATGCCGGCCGACGGGCCGTCCTTCGGCACCGCGCCCTCGGGCAGGTGGACATGGATGTCCTTGCGGGAGAAGACGCTCGGCTTGACGCCATAAGCCGGCGCGCGCGCCTTCACGAAGGCGAAGGCGGCCTGCACCGATTCCTGCATCACCTCGCCCAGCTTGCCGGTCGTCTTGATCTGGCCCTTGCCGGGCACGGTGACGGATTCGATGGTCAGCAATTCGCCGCCGACCTCGGTCCAGGCCAGCCCGGTTACGGCGCCGATCTGGTCCTCTTCCTCGCTGATCCCGTGGCGGAATTTCCTGACGCCAACGAATTCGGCGAGATTGTCCGGCGTCACGACGGCCTTCTCGGCCTTGCCCTCAAGAATCTGGCGCAGCGCCTTGCGCGCCACCTTGGCGATCTCGCGCTCCAGCGTGCGGACGCCGGCCTCGCGGGTATAATAGCGGATCAGGGCGCGCAGCCCCTCTTCGCCCAGCGAGAACTCGCCCTCCTTCAGGCCATGCGCCTCGATTTGCTTGGGCACGAGGTGCTTGAGCGCGATCGCGACCTTCTCGTCCTCGGTATAGCCTTCGAGGCGGATGATCTCCATCCGGTCGAGCAGCGGCTGCGGCATGTTCATGCTGTTCGCCGTGGTGACGAACATCACGTCGGAAAGGTCGTAGTCGATCTCCAGATAATGATCCTGGAACTTCGAATTCTGCTCCGGGTCGAGCACTTCGAGCAAAGCCGAAGACGGATCGCCGCGGAAATCCTGGCCGAGCTTGTCGATCTCGTCGAGCAGGAAGAGCGGATTGCTCGTCCCCGCCTTCTTGAGGTTGGTCATGATCTTCCCGGGGAGCGAGCCGATATAGGTCCGGCGGTGGCCGCGAATCTCGGCCTCGTCGCGGACGCCGCCCAATGACTGGCGAACGAACTCGCGTCCCGTCGCGCGGGCGATCGAGCGGCCGAGCGAGGTCTTGCCGACGCCCGGCGGGCCGACCAGGCAGAGGATCGGGCCCTTCAGCTTGTTGGTCCGCGCCTGGACGGCGAGATATTCGACGATCCGCTCCTTGACCTTCTCGAGACCATGATGGTCCTCGTCGAGGATACGCTCGGCCTCGACCAGCTCGTGCTTGAGCTTCGATTTCTTGCCCCAGGGCAGGCCGAGCAGCACGTCGAGATAATTGCGGCTGACCGTCGCCTCGGCCGACATCGGCGCCATCCCGCGCAGCTTCTTGAGCTCGCTCGTCGCCTTGGCCTTGGCTTCCTTGCTGAGCTTGGTGCGCTCGATTGTTCGGGCGAGATCGGCCAGCTCGTCACCGCCGCCTTCCTCGCCTTCATTGCCGAGCTCGCGCTGGATCGCCTTCAGTTGTTCGTTGAGATAATATTCGCGCTGGGTCTTCTCCATCTGCCGCTTCACGCGGCTGCGGATCTTCTTCTCGACCTGGAGCACGCCCAACTCGCCTTCCATGAAGGCGAAGGCCATCTCCAGCCGCCGCACCGGATCGAGCTCGGCGAGCAGCGCCTGCTTGTCGGAGACCTTGATGTTGATGTTTGCGGCGACCGCATCGGAGAGCTTGGACGGCTCCTCGATCTGGCCGAGCTGCACCGCCGTTTCCGCCGGCAGCTTGCGGTTGAGCTTCGAATAATTCTCGAACTGCTCGATCACCGATCGCATCAGCGCCTGCGCCTCGGCGCCTTCCGGCTCCTGGCCTTCGACGAGCGTCACGTCGGCAATGAGATGGCCGGCATCGGCGCGCAATTCCTGCAGCGAAGCGCGCTGCTTGCCCTCGACCAGCACGCGCACCGTACCGTCCGGCAGTTTCAGCAGCTGAAGCACGGTCGCGATAACGCCGAGGTCATAAAGCGCGTCGCGATCGGGATCGTCCTCGGCCGGATCGAGCTGCGAGACCAGGAAGATGTTCTTGTCCGCCGCCATCGCGCTCTCCAGCGCGGCGACCGATTTGTCGCGGCCGACGAACAGAGGCACGATCATCTGCGGGAAGACGACGATGTCGCGCAGCGGCAATACGGGAAGGGTTTCGCTCACTAAGATCTCCACTCGCGGCGCTGAAAAAACGCGCCGCCCTTCGCCGCTATATGGGGCAGGGATGGTTTACCATCAATGAGCGGCCGTTAAGCCTTTCGACAGCCATGGTTTGCGATTGACCGTGCTCAGGCCGGGGTCTAGTTTTCCGTCGGTCTCCTTTGGAGGGGAGTTTCAGTCCATGTTTCGTGCCCTTTTCCTCGGTGCGTCGCTTGTCTCCGCGTCGCTTGCCGTTTCCCTTCCGACGCCGGGCGCGGTCGCCACGGCCCAATCCCGAACCGGCGAGCAGTGCCAGCGCCGCAACGAAGGTCGGCGCGCCGGCGGCGCGGCGATCGGCGCGATCGGCCGTGGCCTTCTCGGCCGCTTTGGCGGCGGCGGCGTCGGGGCGATGCTGCCGATGGCGTCGATGCTTGGCGACGCGATCATGCGGATGCTCGACTGCCAGGAGCAGGAAAAGGCGGCGGACGCGACCGAGCAGGTCGTCGAGCAGGCCTCCGCCCAGCGCGGCACTGCGGCGGTCGGCACGACGCAGACCTGGCAGAGCGAAACCCGCCCCGGCGTCACCGGTTCGTCGACCGTCACCGCGGTCGAGCCCAATGCGCAGGACGGTGATTGCATGACGGTCACCGATATCGTCATCGTCGATGGGCAGGAGACCCGGGCGCCGAAGCGGATGTGCCGCCGGCCGCCGTCGAACCGCTACCAGCGGGTCGCCTAACCGCGTCATGCGTAAGTTCGCGTCCCTCATTGCGCTGGCTGCTTTGCTGAGCGGCCACGTCGCCGCCGCGCAACAGATGGATCGTGACAATCCGACCTGTCCGGCCGCGCCGAACTGGGCGGCCAATATCCCCCAGATGCGCTTCACGCCTCAAGATGTGAACGGCCGCCGGGTGCTCCTCGCGGAGGGCCAGATCGACGACAACCTGGTTCCCCGGCTGGAGGCAGCGTTGCGCGATGAGAGCATCTCGGAAATCTGGCTGCGCTCGCCGGGCGGCAATGCCGAGGTCGGCAATCGGGCCGGACTGATCATTCGGCAATCCGGCCTGCCGACTCGCGTCCCGGCAGGCTGGACCTGTTTCTCGGCCTGCAACTTCCTGTTCATGGGCGGCATTGCCCGCTTCGTGGACAATGGCGGCATCTTCATGGTCCACATGTTCACCTTCACGAGCAATCGGCAGGCGCTGCGAAGCTCTCTGGAGCGCGATACGGCCGGAACCGTGGGGCAGGTCGAGCAGCAATCGGCACTCCTCGCCAGCGCGGACAATGACTTTCTGATCCGCATGGGCGTGTCCCGCCTCCTGCTGACCGAGGTGATGTATCGCCAAAACGCGGTACAGAGCGCTGACAACCGGTCGACCCGCCGCTGCCTCACCCAGGCGGAGGTCAATCGCTACAATGTGGCGACCTCGCCCTGGCAGGGCGCGACGGCGCAACAGGAAACGGCGCCGGCCAGCGACAACCGTCGCAGCCGCCGTCGGAACTGAGCACGGTCCGACGTCACGCCTTGCCGATGGCCGGGTCGAGCCGCCTGCTCGCCATGGGCCTTGCGCTGTTCGCCGCCGCGCAGCCTGCCATGGCGCAGGCTCCGTGCCCGCCACCCGCCAATGATTCCTATCAGGGCGAGATGCGGTTCACGGTGCAGGACCGCCCTGGCCAGCGACCCGTTTTGATTGCCGAAGGCCTCATCGACCATAATGTCGTGCCCCGCCTCGAGGCCGCCCTCGCGACTTTCGCGGGCGATGAGATCTGGCTCCGCTCGCCGGGCGGCTATGTCGGTGCGGATCGCGACGCGGGTCGGCTCATCCGGTCGCGCGGGCTGAGAACCCGCGTTCCAGCGGACTGGACCTGCCGCGGTGCCTGCACAATCATGTTCTTCGGCGGCGTGGAGCGGACCGTGGAGGCGGGCGGGCTCTTCATCGTCAACATGTTCGCGCACACGGGTAATGTCGATAACGTGGTCGAGATCGGGGGCTCATCGCGGATGATCGCCACCGAAGATTATGACTATCTAATCCGCATGGGTGTTTCGCCCCGGTTGCTGACCGACATCATGTACCGTGAACCGGTGCGAAACATGGACGCGCCGGGCTATTGCATCACGTCCGCCGAGCTGGACGAATATCGCATCAACACCGGCCCAGCCGTTCGCCGAGTGCCGCGCTAGGGTCGTGCCTCAAGGATAAGATTGAACGGCGTCTCCGCCGCGCGGCGCACGCGGCTGAAGCCGGCCTCCTTCAACACCTCGGTCAGCCGCCCCTGCCCCGCCTGCGCGCCAAGCCCGAGCCCGACCTCCTGCGCCAGCGAGCCCGGCGTGCAGATCATCGTCGAGGCGGAATAATACATCCGTCCGACCGGGTTGAGATTCTCCGCAAGGTTGTCGTGTGCGAAGGGCTCGACGAGCATGAAGACGCCATCGTCCTTGAGCATCTCGCGCGCCCGCTTCGCGGCGCCGACTGGATCGCCCATGTCGTGCAGGCAATCGAAGCATGCGACGAGGTCGTAACCCTCGCCGGACGCCTCCTTCGCCGACGCGACCTCGAAGCTGACATTGGCCGGATCGCCCGCCTCGCGCGCCGCCTCGCGGGCGCGGTCGATGGAGGCGTCGTGATAGTCGAAGCCGGTGAAGCGGCTATTCGGAAAGGCCTCGGCCATGATCAGGGTGGATGCGCCCGCGCCGCAGCCGATGTCGGCCACCTGGCCGCCGGCGCTCAGCCGATCGACCACGCCGTCGAGCGCCGGCAGCCAGGCCTGGACCAGATTGGCGCGATAGCCGGGGCGGAAGAATTTCTCCGTTCCCCGGAACAGACATTCGTGATGCTCGTGCCAGCCGACGCCCTTGCCGGTCTGGAACGCCTCGGTGATCTTGGGCTCGTCGATATAGGCCGAGGCGATCAATTCGAAGGCGCTGGCGACATAGACCGGCGAATCCTCGTCGGCGAGCGCCATCGCCTGCTCCGGCGAAAGCGAGAAAGTCCCCGCGTCCGCGTCATAATCGACGAAGCCTGAGGCCGCCTGCGCGGACAGCCATTCGCGCACATAGCGTTCGGTTGTCCCGGTCGCGTCGGCGAGCGCCTGCGGCGTCATCGCCCCGCCTTGGTGAAGCGCCTTGTAGAGGCCGAGCTTGGCGCCGACGATCACCAGCGCGCCGCTCATCGCCGCGCCCATATCGCCAACCATTTTGCCCATGAACGCTTCGAGCTTCGCCATATCGACCGGACGTGCGCTGGCCATCACTGCCTCCCTCGCTGAGTCGGAACGGAAGCGCGACGATTAGCACGTCTCAGAACCAGAACATAAGCAGCGTAACCGGGCCTTGCCACGACTCGCCGGGAGGAAGGGAACGAGCTCGCGGCCGGTGCGTCCCGGCACGGACAACGGAGCAAGGCATGCGCGAAACCATCACACTGATCCTGTTCGCCATCATCCTGCTCGGCGGCGCGGCCGTGGCAGTGCATTTGTGGCGGCGGGCAAATTACGCGCGCTGGCTTCGGCGCGGACACTCTGACTATTCGAAGTTTCGCCCGCGCCGCGGTCTGTTCGGCTGAATTCGAACCGGATCGCAATCGGCCTCAGGCCGCGTCGCCGGCCTGCTCTTCCTTGCCGGAATAGACGCGGACCGGGTCCTTGGTGCCGGCGACGACGTCCTTGTCGATCATCACCTCGTCGACGCCTTCCATGCCAGGCAGGTCGAACATCGTGTCGAGCAGGATATTCTCCATGATCGACCTGAGGCCGCGGGCGCCGGTCTTGCGCTCGATGCCCTTCTTGGCGATCGCAACCAAAGCCTCATCGGTGAAGCCAAGCTCGACATCCTCCATGTCGAACAGCTTCTGATATTGCTTCACGAGCGCGTTCTTCGGCTCCTTCAGGATCTTGACCAGCGCGTCGACGTCGAGATCCTCGAGCGTCGCGACCACCGGCAGACGGCCGACGAACTCCGGGATCAGGCCGAACTTGAGCAGATCCTCGGGCTCGGTCGAGCGCAGCACCTCGCCGGTGCGGCGCTCGTCCGGCGCGGCGACATGGGCGCCGAAGCCCATCGACTTGCCTTCAAGCCGGTCGCCGATGATCTTCTCGAGGCCCGCGAACGCGCCGCCGCAGATGAACAGGATGTTGGTCGTGTCGACCTGGAGGAACTCCTGCTGCGGATGCTTGCGCCCGCCCTGCGGCGGGACGGAGGCGGTGGTGCCCTCCATCAGCTTCAACAAAGCCTGCTGGACGCCCTCGCCCGAAACGTCGCGGGTGATCGAGGGATTATCCGACTTGCGGCTGATCTTGTCGATCTCGTCGATATAGACGATGCCGCGCTGCGCCCGCTCGACGTTATAGTCGGAGGCCTGGAGCAGCTTCAGGATGATGTTCTCGACATCCTCGCCGACATAGCCCGCCTCGGTCAGCGTCGTCGCGTCGGCCATCGTGAACGGCACATCGAGGATGCGCGCCAGCGTCTGGGCGAGCAAGGTCTTGCCGCAGCCGGTCGGCCCGACGAGCAGGATGTTCGACTTGGCGAGCTCGACGTCCGCACCTTTCGCCCCGTGCGCGAGCCGCTTGTAATGATTGTGGACCGCGACCGAGAGCACCCGTTTGGCGTGGGTCTGGCCGATCACATAATCGTCGAGGACGTTGCAGATTTCGGACGGAGTAGGGACACCGTCGCGGGTCTTCACCAGCGCCGACTTCGTCTCCTCGCGGATGATGTCGTTGCACAGCTCGACGCATTCGTCACAGATGAACACGGTCGGGCCCGCGATGAGCTTGCGCACCTCGTGCTGCGATTTGCCGCAGAACGAGCAGTAGAGCGTGCTCTTGCCGTCGCCACCGGAAAGTTTCGTCATAATCCTTTTCGGGGCCTTTCCGCCCGGTTCACCGATCCGCCGCCATCCTGACGCGGAACTAGCACAATCACAATGGCCTAAAGGTTAAGCCGTCCGGTTTAAGCGGCCTTCGCCTCGTCGCCCTCGGTGGGCTGCGGCCGCTTGTCGAACACCGCATCGACCAGGCCGAACTCCTTGGCCTCCTCGGCGGACATGAACTTGTCGCGGTCCATCGCCCGCTCGATCTCCTCGATCGGCTTGCCGGTATAGAGGGCGTAGAGGCGGTTCAGATCGGCCCGCATCCGCAAAATCTCGCGCGCCTGAATCTCGATGTCGGCGGCCATGCCCTGCGCGCCGCCCGAGGGCTGGTGGACCATGATCCTGGCGTTGGTGAGCGCGACCCGCATGCCGGGCTCGCCGGCGGCGAGCAGGAAGCTCCCCATCGAGGCGGCCTGGCCGATGCACACCGTTCCCACCTTGGGGCGGATATATTGCATCGTGTCGTGGATCGCCATGCCCGCCGTGACGACCCCGCCCGGCGAGTTGATGTACATGTAGATGTCCTTCTTCGGATTCTCCGATTCCAGGAACAAGAGCTGGGCGGTGATGACCGAGGCCATGTGATCCTCGACGCCGCCGGTGATGAAGATGATCCGCTCGCGCAGCAGGCGTGAATAGATGTCGAAGCTGCGCTCGCCCCGGTTCGATTGCTCGATGACGATGGGCACCAGCCCGGCGACGATGTCCTGATGGTCCATAAGAAAGAAGGGTCCTGCTGCGGAAATGCGTGGGATCGCCAACATCGGAGGATCGGCGCGAAGGTTCAAGTGCCTCCGCCGCGGCAATGCGCCCTGTCTCGTTCGGCGACGGTTCAGCATGGCTGCGTAACGATCGCGCTTCGTCCCGGAAAGGAGCCGCCGATGCGCGCTTTCATCGCCCTCCCCTTGCTCGCCCTGTCATCGGCCGCGGCGCTTGAGGCCCAGATCGTCGGCTCGCGCGATTACGGCCCGATGCCGGTTGCGAGCCCCTTCCTGCCCGACAGCCATCCGCCCGGCGCCGGCATCGGCCGCGAGGTCGCGCATCTGCGCGGCCGCATCGAGCGCGCGCGGGACGCCGGCCTGGTCTCGCGGCGAGAAGCGCGGCGGCTCGACCGCGAGGCGCGGCTGATCCGCAGCATCGCCCGCCGGTACGCCCGCGACGGCATGTCCTCCACGGAGCGTCGCGAGCTGGACAGTCGCACCCGAATTCTGGACGGCGCGATTGGCGGAGCCCAGCTCCGCCGTTAGCGCTCGCCACCAGCGGCCGAGAAAAATTCGTCCGCCGCTGACCCGTTTCGCGCTCCCACCGCGCCTTTGTCTCTTGAAGGGCATGGAAGCGGGGAGAGCGGGTCATGGCGTCGAGGTCTTTTAGCGCGATCGCAAAGGCATTTCGTTTCAGGCATCTGGCCGTAGCGACCTCGTCACTGGCGGCGCTCGCCACGGCCGATCCGGCCTGGGCGCAATGCGCGACGACGACCGCGGGCGGCGTCACCTCGCTGACCTGCGGCAATACGGTCACGACGAACGCGACCAATACGAACGAGAACAACCCCTCGACCACGGCCCGCGCCCATCGTTATGCGGGGACGATCAACGTCAATATCGCCCAAGGCGTTACGGTCAGCGGCCTTGGCCTGCTGATCTGGCCGACCGGCAACAACCCGCTCACCGTCACCAATAACGGGACCGTTTCCCATACCGCGGGCGAGACGGCGAACGGCCAGCCGGTCAACGGCCTCGAGATCATCGGCAATGGCGGCCTCGTCACCTATCTCGGCAACGGCAGCGCCACGACGAACGCGACTCCGCCCGCTCTGGCTTCGGGCCTGTCGATCAGCAACACCAATGGCGGCGGCATCAATATCGGCGCCGCGAACGCGCCGATCACCGGCGCGACGTTCAGCGGCGAGAGCGGCTTTGTCGCCCGCGCGCCCAGCGGCGGATTCATCAACGCCTGGTTTAGCGGCGGCACCTTCACCGGGACCAATCCGGGCAACGATGCTCTGGAATTGAATGGACTGGGCAATGTCACGCTCGTCATGACCGGCCAATCGGTGCTGAACGGCAGCCTCAACGTCGGCGTCTTCGGCAATGCTCCCGCCGCCTCGATCATATCGGCGACGACCGACGCGCGGATCACCGCCACGCTCGGCATCGCCATGCTGGTCAGCGGCGTCAGCGGCGAGACGAACGCGACCCTGACGAGCGGCGCCTCGATCATCGGGCAGGCGGGCGGCGTCGCCTTGTTCTCCGACGGCGGCGTGATGCGCCTGACCACGGCCGCGGGAACGACGATTCAGGCCGACGGCAACAATGCCGGCAGCCTCGGCGTCCAGTTTCAGCCCGGCGGCACCGGCTCGGTCGTCGCCGACCTCTCGGGCGCGATCAGCGCCGGCGGCGCAGGGATCTTCCTCCGCCCCTCCAATGGCAATGTCGCGATCACGATCCGGGAAGGCGCGACCGTCAGCGGCGGGCAGGTCGGCTATACCGTGCTGCGGATCAACGAGACTGGCGTCATCGATGTCCTCAATCTCGGAACGATCAGCTCGCCGATCACCGCCGCGGATTTCGACGGCACGCTTCGGATCGGTAATGGCGGCACGTCGGGTACGATCGTCGGCAATGTCATCAATGGCGGCACGCTGATCTTCAACCGCTCGGACGCCGTCACCTATGCCGGCATCGTCTCGGGCACCGGCGCGCTCACAAAGCAGGGCACGGGCACGCTGACCCTGACCGGTGCCAGCACCTACACCGGCGCGACCAATGTCAGCGCCGGGACGCTGCTGGTCAACGGCTCGCTGACCAGCGCGGTGACGGTGGCGAACGGCGCATCGCTTGGCGGCACGGGGAGCGTCGGCGGCACCACCATCAGCGGCACGCTTTCGCCAGGTGGGGATGGCGTGATCGGCACGATGACGATCAACGGCAACCTCGTCTTCGGCGCGGGCAGCAATTTCCGCGTCGATGTCGGCAATAGTCAAGGCACCACCGACCGGATTCTGGTCACCGGCACGGCGAGCCTCGCGGGCAGCCTGACGGCGATCGCCAGCAATGGCACGTTCACCGCGGGTTCCTACATCTTGCTCACGGCCAATGGCGGCCTGACCGGCGCTTTCAATCCGATCACGACCCAGCCGGACGCTCCGGTCAGGGTGCAGAATGTCGGCAACGACGTCACACTGTTCGTGGACCAGGGCAGCTTCTCGCTCACGACCTCGGAGCGGCAGAGCATCACCTTCACCGCGCCGGTCGTCACCACCAGCCGGGTCAATGCCTTTTCGACCCAGATCATCGGCCGCCTGCTCGGCGGTCAACCGCTCTATGACCAGACGTTCGCCGCCGCATTCAACAGCGCGACGGTGCAGAACAGCCTCGTCGCGGCGCGCGCCGCCATTACCACGGCAGGCGGCCCCGGCGTGATCATCGGCGATCCGGTTCGGACGTCGTCAGCCACCACGACTGCGACCACGCCGGGCGCCTCGACCTTTGCACTCACCAACACCCAGTCGACGCGGGAGCAGGGCGTTCTGACGTTCGGACCCGCCACGCTCACCGTTGGCGCGCTCAGCACGTGCAACGTCTCTTCGCTCCCGTCGACCACCCGGCCGACCTGTGTCGCGGGTGGGACCACGCTCGTGCTTGGCCTGAATGACACCAATCTCAACGTGAACACGAACGTCGTCTACACCGTCTCCGAGACCCGCACCGACACGACCACCGACACGCTCCGCGAAACCTGGGAACTGACCGGCCAGGTGGCGACGGTCGGCGTGATCCATGCCGAGGTGCAATCGGGCCTGTTCGATCTCGGCGGCCGGCTGCTCGGCCGGCTGGGCGCGGTCGAGGCGGGCAGCGCCGGCTGGGGCGAGGTCTACCACTTCCGGGTCAGCCAGAGCGGTCGCCGCGACGCCTGGGGGCTGGCGGGCGGCTTCGGCCTGGCGCTGGCGCCGGGCGTCACGCTGGCGGCGGGGATCGACCATGGCCAACTCGACATCGACGTCCCCGGCGCGCTGGAGACCGGCGAGGTCGAGCTGACCGAGATCGGCGCCGCGTTGCGCTTCGACAGCGGACCCTTCACCGCCTCGCTCGCGGCGGTCCATGGCTTCGGCAATGCCGAGACGCGCCGGACGATCATCGGCCAGTCCGACGCCGATTACGACGTGCGGCTGACCGGCGTCGGCCTTGATCTCAGCTATGCGATCGAGACGGGCGGCTGGACGCTGCGCCCCGGCGCCGGGCTCGATTATATCAGCCTGTCGACCGACGGCTTCACCGAGAGCGACACGCTCGGCCTGATCGTCGCCGATCAGAGCGCGGATCGGGTGCGGGCTTCGGCCGGCCTTTCGATCGAGCGCGACTTTGGCGGTGTCGCGCTCAGTGCCAGCGCGCGCTATCTCGCGGTGCTCTCGGGCGACGAGCGCAGCCTTCCCGTCGCCTTTGCCATCGCACCGGGCCGAATCCTCGACATGAGCGCGCCGGGCGAGCCGGACGGCCTTCTGCTGGGCGCGCGGCTGGCCGTGCCGCTGTCGCCCGCCGCCACCTTCTTCATCGGCTATGGTGGCCGGTTCGGCGGCGACTATGAGGCGCACGCGGGCACCGCCGGCATTCGCATGCGGTTCTGATCTTTCGGCGGCCCGCCGCCGCGGCACGACCGGCTAGCGTCCGGCCCTGCCCCGGCGGGTCGGCCGGGCGATAGCCTGCAACGAAGCGGCGCCGTCTCTTCCCTGGGCGCTGAGGAATGGCGCCAATCGGGCAAAGGGAACCCGAAAGTCCTCGCCGCACGCCATGATGACGTGCGCCAGGCTGGGCGAGAAGACGAGGCCGGTGCGGGTCAGGCCGATGCCCCAATATTCGGTGCCAAGGATCGCCTCGCGGCATTCGGCGGCGTCGCTGTCGCCGCCGCGCCGCCGGGGACCCACCACGAGGCGGCGAAACGGTTCGGTGAGGGTGATGTTGTCCTCCTCCGAGCCGGGATACCTCGTGCGGTTCACCGCGCGCTCACTGAGCCAATCGTGCAGGTTGACCTCCCGGCCGCTGGCGCGATCGAAGGTGCGCGAGAGGTTTTCGATATTCGGGTGGTTGCCGCCGCAATAAGTGTCGGAATGGTCCCGCACCGTCAGCCAACGGGCGGTGATCATCACGGGTTCGAGAGTTCGCTCGTAACCGCCGTCCGATCCATGCGTGTTCAAATTCCCCTGCATGCATTCGAACCATTCGCTGGTCGCCGGGTCGGTCGGCAGAGGCTGGCGCAGCAGCTCGTTGATCCGCCGCGTGGCGGGCGCCTCGCCGTCAAGCGCGAAGCTCATAATCGTCACCTCGAAGGCCGGACCCACCTCGGCGGTGAGCCGCGTGTAGCTGACGCCGTCGAGGGTGGCGCGCTGCGAAACGATCCGGCCCGGCGTGAAGCGCGGCTGGTTGAACAGCAGGCTGCCGCAATTGTCCTCGCCCAATTCCGGTCCGGCGAGGCGGGTGAGCCGGACCGGCAGGGTCCTGGCCCCCTGGCTCCAGCGGCCGGTGAGCTCCGCCCCGTTCATCGCGACCGTCCAGCGCGGCCGGGCCGGATCGCGATTGTCCTGCTCGATCCAGACATCACCGGTTTCCGGCCGCTCGAGATTGATCACCCGCCGGTAGCGATCGTAATAATAAGCGCCGAACGAATAAGCCCCGCTCACCAGGCAAACTCGCACCGCCTGGTCGCCAAGCGAACCCTCCCAGATGCCCTGCCAGGGCGCCGGGGTTTCGGCGGACTCCTGCCCGCCCGCCATCGCCGGGCCGGCGAGCCCGGCCAGCAGCGCCAGCCCCAGCAGTATCTTCATCGTCTCACCCCCGGCAGCGCGAGATAGTGCAGCCGCCGCACTTCCCGCCTTCCCCGTACCACCGTGTCGAGGATCAGGCCGGCGAAGAAGCACAAGGCGGCGAGAATGATCAGGCCGGTGGCGAGGATCGCGGTCGGGAAGCGGGGCACCAGCCCGGTCTGGACATAGGTGATCGCGAGCGGGATCGAGATCAGGATCGCGGTGAGCGCGAGCAGCAAAGCATAGAAGCCGTAGAACATCACCGGCCGCTCGATCCGGTAGAGATGGAGGATGGTACGCAGGATGCGCCAGCCGTCGCGATAGGTGGAGAGCTTGGATTCCGAGCCTTCCGGCCGGGCGCCATAGGCGGTCTCCACCTCGCCGACCGGCATCGCCAGTTCCAGCGCGTGAACGCTGATCTCGGTCTCGGTCTCGAAGCCACGCGAGAGCGCCGGGAAACTCTTCACAAAGCGTCTAGAGAAAACCCGGTAACCAGAGAAGATATCAGTGAAAGTTCGGCCGAACAGGCGCGCCAGAATGCCAGTCATCGTCTTGTTGCCGAGCACATGGCCGCGGCGATAGGCGTCCGCTGCCTGGTGAACCCGGGTGCCGACGACCATGTCGAGCTGCTCTTCGACAAGCTTGGCGATAAGCGCCGGCGCGGCGGACGCGTCATAGGTCGCGTCGCCGTCCGCCATAACATAGATCTCGGCTTCGACGTCGGCGAACATCCGGCGGACGACATGGCCCTTGCCCTGCATCCGCTCGGTCCGCACGATCGCGCCGGCAGCAGCCGCCGCCGCCGCGGTGCCGTCCCTGCTGTTGTTGTCGTAGACGTAGATGTCCGCGTCCGGCAGCGCGGCGCGGAATCCCGCCACGGTGGCCGCGATCGCCGCCTCCTCGTTGTAGCACGGGAGGAGCACGGCGATGCGTGGTCGCGCTTGCTTCGATCCGGTCGCCACGTTTCCCCCAACCTCGTTCGTCCCGAGCGTAGTCGAGGGGCGTCCGTGATGATACCGTGCCAGCGCCCCTCGACGTCGCTCGGGACGAGCGGATTCTCCGGACGAGCGTCCTAGCTAGCTCTTGGCCTTCTTTGCCGCAGGCTTCTTCGCGGCGGAAGCGGCTTTCTTCGCCGGCTTCTCGGCCGGAGCCTCGGCCTTCGCCGGAGCAGCCTTCTTGGCGGCGGGCTTCTTCGCGGCCTTCTTCGGCTTCTCGTCATGGCCGTGGTCATGGCCGCAGCCCGGGCCGTGGACGTGCGTGTCCTCGGCCTCGACCGCCGCCTGCAGCGCCTCGCGAGTCACCTCGCGCTCGCTGATATTCGCGGTGCCGAACAAGAAATCGACCACCTTGTCCTCGAACAACGGCGCGCGCAGCTGCGCCGCGGCCATCGGCTCCGCTTGAATATATTCGACGAACTTCTGCCGGTCCTCCGGCTTGTACTGCTGGGCGGCCTGCATGATCAGCTGGTTCATCTCCTGGCTGGTGATCTCGACGCCGTTCTTCTGGCCGAGGTCGGAGAGCAGCAGGCCGAGGCGGACCCGGCGCTCGGCGATCTTGCGATAGTCGTCCTTCTCCGCCTCCATCTCGGCGAGCGCGGCCTTGGGATCTTCCTCGTGGCTCGCTTCGTGCTGGAGCTGGCGCCAGATCTGGTCGAACTCGGCCTCGGTCATCGACTCGGGCACCGGGAAATCGTGGCTGTCGGCAAGCTGGTCGAGCAGCTGGCGCTTCATGTGGGTGCGGGTGAGCCCGTTCAGCTCCTGCTCGATCTGGCCCTTCATCAGCTGGCGCAACTGGTCGATGCCTTCCAGGCCCATCGACTTGGCGAAATCGTCGTCCGCCTTGACCGGCTTGGCGGTCTGGACTTCGTTGACGACCACGGCGAACTTCGCCTCGCGGCCCTTCAGGTAATCGACCGGATAGTCGTCGGGAAAGGTGACGGTGACCGTCTTCTCGTCATTCGCCTTCACGCCGACGAGTTGGTCCTCAAAGCCCGGGATCAGCCGGCCCGAGCCCAATTCTACCGACATGCCCTCGCCCTTGCCGCCCTCGAACGGCTCGCCGTCGACCGTGCCGACATAATCCATGACGACGAGGTCGCCCGTCTCGGCCTTGTGCTTGGCCGGCGCGGAATTGAAGCTCTTCTGGCCGGAGGCGAGCTTCAGCACCGCTTCGTCGATCGCCGCTTCGTCGGCCGGAACGGTGAGCCGCTCCAGCTTCAGGCCCTCGATCTTCGCCTCGGGAACGTCGGGAAGCGTCTCGACCTCGACGGTCACGACCGCGTCCTTGCCGTCGCCGCCTTCGGTCAAGGCGACGCTCGGCTGCATCGCGGGACGCAAATTCTGCTCGCTCATCAGCTGCTGGACGCCGTCCTGCACTGCGCTCTGCAGCGCCTGCGCCTCGATCTGCGCGCCGTGCATCTTGCGAACCAGATTGGCCGGCACCTTGCCCGGGCGGAAGCCGGGCATCCGCACCTGCGGCGCGATGCTCTTCAGCTCGTCGTCGATCCGGGCGTTGATGTCCTTCGCCGGAATGGTGAGGCGATAGGCCCGCTTGAGGCCCTGGTTGAGCGTTTCAACAGTCTGCATGTTCGGGTTCAAACCTTCGTCAGCAAATGGGCCGGGCTGGCGAGGCGGCGCGCTGGTGCGGGCGAAGGGACTCGAACCCCCACATCTTGCGATACCAGGACCTAAACCTGGCGCGTCTACCAGTTCCGCCACGCCCGCATGAGGCCGGCAAGCGGCGCCCTATAGCAAGGCTGTGGCGGGAGGCAAGGCGAGCGTCCCCGGTTTCAGGCGGCGGTGGCGTAGTCGTCGTCGACCCGGACGCGCGGCCGGAACAGGCCGGCGCCGACCGTCATCCGGTCGACCAGCGGCAGCGCCGTGCCGCAAAAGCCGCATTCCGCCGAGACACGGCCGATATGCCAGTGCGAACGGCTGCAGCCGGGACAGTGATTCACCTCGCCGGTGCGATAGGCGACATGATAACCGCGCGTCGCCGGCTGATGAAACCCGGCCTTCCCCCGCCGGCCGAACAAAGAAACCAACATTACTTCTTACTCCCTGGCCGCCAGAACCGGCGACGAGCCGTGCTTTTCCATAGCCGGATTGAACGACAGCTGACTGTCTCGGTTGGCGGGCGTTCAGCTTTGGGCATCGCCCGGAGCTTCATCCCAGGCGACGGACACGCTATGCGGCGCCGTCCAAGAGGTGAAACAATGCCCAGGCGCCGTCGCATCCTTCTCGCTTTCGCGATTCTTGCCATCGTGGCCGTCCTCGCCGTCGCAGTCGTTTTCTTCGCCATAAGGCAGGCGGTCCCGCCGAGGGCACCGATCATGAACGTCGCGGAGCCCGTGGAGCCGCTGACAAAGGAAATGGAGTGCGTCGAAGGCGTGCTCAACAACAACCGGCTGGAGGCCAATCAGGTGCAAGCGGCCCTCGACGCCTGCCGCTAGCGCGCGACGGAAAACCATCTTGAAACCGGCGAAGAGTCGGTGTCTTACTCGTGTCAGACTCTGTAATCTTGCCGACAGGACCCCCCATGCGCTCGATCTTCACCTTGGCCGCCGCGGCGGTGGCCACGTTCAGCTTCGCCGCCTCGGCCCAGGCGCCCGCCGGCGATTTTTCCGCCGATGCCTTCCGCGCCCATGTCACCTTCCTCGGCGACGATTTGCTTGAGGGGCGCGAAGCTGGAACCCGCGGCTATGATCTCGCGGCGCGCTATGTCGCCAGCCAGTTCGCCGCTTTGGGGCTGCGACCGGCCGGCGCCGACAGCGGCTGGTATCAGCCGGCCCAGTTCGTTCGGTTCCCGATCGATCCTCGGGCGAGCCTGACCGTCGGCGGGCGACGGCTGACGCAAGGCGGCGAGATCGCGTTTCGGCCGAGCCTGAATGCGGCGCGGGTGGCGATCGACGCGCCGCTCGTGTTCGTCGGCTACGGCCTCGACATGCCCGCCCAGGGCTATGACGACTATGCCGGTCTGGACGTGCGCGGCCGCATCGTCGTCGTCCTGAGCGGCACGCCGACCGGCACGCCGAGCGACGTCGCCGCCCATCTCAACTACAACAAGCGTCGGATGGCCGCCGCGCGGGGCGCGGCCGGCCTGATCATCGTGCGCACCCGTGCCGACGCGGCGCGTATCCCCTGGCGGACACTGGCGCAGGCGACGCGGCCGACGACGACCTGGATCGGCGCCGACGGCCGTCCATTCAGCGACGGCGATACGCTCGGTTTCGCGGCGACGATCGATCCGGAGACCGCACAGGCGCTGTTCGCGGGCGCCCCGCGGCCGCTGAACACAGTGCTGGACGAAGCCGCGCGCGAGGGTGGCCGGCCACGCGGCTTCGCGCTGCGTCAGACGGCGCGGGTCGAGCGCGCGGCGGTGCGGGAGATTCGTTTCACCAGCTCGAACGTGCTCGGGATGATCCCCGGCTCCGATCCGGCGCTGGCCGACCAGCCGATGCTGCTGATGGCGCATCTCGACGGCCTCGGCATTCGGCCGCGTCAGCCAAGCGATGCCCCCAATGCCGATCAGATCCGCAATGGCGCGATGGACAATTCCACCGGCATCGCCACCCTGATCGAGGTCGCCCGCCAGTTCATGCGCGATCGCAATCGTCCGCGCCGCCCGATCCTGCTCGCCGCGGTCACGGCCGAGGAAATCGGCCTGCTCGGCGCGGAATATCTCGCCCACAACCCGGTCGGCGGCCACGTCGCCGCGGTGGTCAATCTCGACATGCCGGTGCTGACCTATCCGTTCAGCGACGTCATCGCCTTCGGCGCCGAGCATTCGACCCTCGGCCCGATCGTGCGCCGGGCAGCAGCGCGGATGGATGTCGCGCTCGCAGCCGATCCGCTGCCGCACGAGGGGCTGTTCACCCGCTCGGACCATTACAAATTCGTCCGCGCGGGCGTGCCTTCCGTCTTCCTGATGACCGGTTTCGCCGGCGACGGGCGCGAGCGCTTCACCCGCTTCCTCGCCGACACCTACCACAGCCCGCGCGACGACCTCAGCCTGCCGTTCGACTGGCAGGCCGGCGCCCGCTTCGCGCAGCTCAACTACCTGATCGCCCGGGAGATCGCGAATTCGGCCGAAACGCCGCGCTGGTATGCGGACAGCTTCTTCGGCGAAGCGGTGGCGGCCGACCAGCCGCGCGCGCAGCGGGCCCGCTGAGGCTCAGGCCGCCGCGCGGCGCGACGCCCACTCCGCCTGGACCCGGGTCGCGGTGGTGAAGCGGCCGCCGAGCTGATCGCGGAAATAGGTCAGCACGGTCTCGATGCTGCCGAGGAAGGCGGCGAGCTCGGCGTCGTCACGCACATAAGGCGTGTGCCCCGGCGCCAGGCTGGGGCTGTGATAAGTGAGGCTGAACAAGCGGTGGCCGCGCTTCGCCATCGCCGCAAGCAGCCGGCACTGCTCGTCGGCGGGAACGCCTTCCGGGCTCAGCCGCGACCGGGCGAGCAGGCCGCTGCGCGCCAGCATGCCGGGTACGCGCAGCCGCGCCGCGCCGGGGTGCGAGAAGAGCCCGCCGGCCTTCTTACCAAGCGACGCCGCCGCGCCGATGAAGCCGACGCTGAGCGGGATTTCGAGCAGGCCCCTCCCCTCGTCGAGCCAGAACGGCCGATCCGGCCAGCCGACGAAGCTCGGGCCGCCATCGGCCGAGAAATCGCTGTGCGGAACGACGCTGCAATCCACCTTGTAACCAAGGTCGGCGAGCGCCGCCTGGGTGTTCGAGCCGAAGCCGTAGCGGCCCGCCTTGAACACCGTGGGGGGCGCGTCGAAGCTCGCCTCGATCGCGTCGGTCAGCGCCTCGATCTTCGCCCGCTCCAAGGCGGGCGGCAGGTTGCACTGATAGGAGTTGAAGGTGCTGACCTCTTCATCGTGCGGCGGCGTCACCCAAGGGTGGAGATGGGCGCCGATCTCGGCCTTGCCGGCATCGCGCAAGCCCTTGAGGAAGGCGACCGCTTGCGGGTCGGTCGCAACCGGATGGTCGATCACATAAGTCGGCACCACGGCGAAGCGGTCGTAAATCTCATGCGCCCGCGCCTGAGCGGGGATCGAGGTCGTCGCCCGGTTCTCGCGCGCGAACGGCGCGGTCCAGTCGAACTCCTCCTCCGTGTCGACGACAATGATCAGCTCAGACGTCACTGCCCGTCGCGGCTCGCCAGTCGTCGCGCCTTGGCGATCGCGCGGTAGGACAGCGACTTGAGGTGGTTTTGGTGCGGGTAGCGTTTCGGCCGCGCCGGGCTCACGCCCGCCTTGCGGAGCAGCCGGTTCATGCCGTGCGCGCATTCCTCGCGGAAGCTCCAGTCCGAGCGCCAGGTGATCGAGAAGGAGACCGAGACCGCATTGCCATTCTTCACCCAGTGCGGCGCCATGAATGGCACATGCAGCGCATCGCCGGACGCGAGATGGAACTTGCTGCCGCGCGTCTCGAACTCGTCGCGCCAGGGCAGGTTGCGGTGGCCGCCGGCATAATAGCGCTCATGCTCCTCCATCGGGGCCAGCTCCTCGTCGTCGGCGGGGAAGATCGACATCACCTTCTCGCCGCGGATCTGGAGGAGGATATTGTGCTCCGGATCGAAGTGGAGCGGCGTCGCCGATCCGGGCGAGGAGATGAAGACGAAGCCGCGATGGGTGTGCATCGCCCCGGTCGGCCGCACCGCCGGCGCCAGTGGCGCCAGCGCCTCGTCCAGCAGGGCGCGATAGGTCTCGTCCTGCTCGATGAACTTGAGCACCATCCACGATCCGCATTCCTCGATCCGGCGGATCGTCTCCTGGATCGAGAGGCCGTTGCCGGGCGCGGACTGGGGATCGACGCCGAACGGCGTGTCGCCGGGATAATATTCGATGTCCTCGGGCCGCATGCGGGCGGCGAGCCCGGCCAGCGATTCAAGCGTGAGCAGCTCATGACCGCACAGGCCGTGCCGGAGCTTCACCGGCTGCTCGGGATAAGCGGCGGCGAAGGAATCGAGTTGCGGTTGGTCGAAGCTGGTCATCAACGGGCCTTTCCAAGGGCGATTCGGGATGCTGCGGCGGCGCGCTCCAGCGTACGGCAGACGGCGTGGACGGCGCGACGGCGGGCGCCGGCGAGCGGAACGGTGACACGGACGATCGACCGGCGTTCGCGCCACAGGCTGTCGATCATCGGGTGATCCTCGGCCGCGCAGCTGTCCATCCAGGCGATCTCAGGATCGGCGAGAATCTCCAGATTCTCCTGCTGGATCAGGACGCCGGGCGAGAAACGGGCGAAATCCTCGTCAAACACCGTCTTGAACGAGAAGCTGCCCGGCGCGCAGAGGAAATTGACGAGCATCGCCACCGCCCGGCCGCCGAGATCGAGGCGGAGGAACTGGAGGCGGCCGGCCGCATGAGCGCCCGCGATCGCCTCGCGGAAGAATTGGGCGCGGGCCGGCGAGCAGGCGAAGGCGGTGCCCGCCCCGCCTTTCCATCCCGCCCGCTCGAGGCGCAGATAAGCGTCGCACCATTCGGCGAGATCGTCGCCGTCGCCGAGCCGTCGGAAGGCGACCGGGCCAAGCTCGGCGAGACGGTTGAACTGGCGGCGCAGCTCCTTGCGCTTCTTCGTCCGCACCGCTTGCTCGTAATAGGCTTGAGGCGAGAGATCGCTTTCCAGGAAGGCGCGCTGCTCGCGATAAGCGACCGAGCAATCCCGCGCCGCAACCAGACCGCGATGGACAGGTCCGTCTTCGACCAGGCTACGCAGGTGAAGCAGGATCGGCCAGTCCTGGCCGTCGAGCAAATCGAGCGCGGCGCGCCAGAACGCCTCCTCCTCGCCGGCGGCGACGAGCGGCGTGCCGACGAACATCTGGTCGTGGCGCCAGTTGACCGCGAACCGCACCGGCAATTTCGCATAGCCGCTCTCGGCCGCCATCGGCATCAGGCCGATCAGCTTCGGTCCCCGCCACACTTCGAGCAGGTCCACCTCGCCAGCGGCTGTGGATGCGGCGGTGACAAACCAGTGCTCGTAGAAGGGGTTGGGCTCAGCGGCGTCCGCGGCGAGCTTGGCCCAGTCCTCTTCCAGCTCGGCGATCGCCTCACGCAGCGGACGCAGCCGCGCGACTGGCGCGGCGGGCGTAACCGCCAACGCCATGCGCTCCGCGAGGCGCCGATCCGCCGCCACGATCCGCCCCATCGATGTCATGGCGACGGCGATAGCCGCCGAGGGTAAAGATATGGTGCCCGGCCGCTAGGCCGCGACGGTGGCCAGTTGGTGGTCCTTATATTGTTCGCGCAGCGCCGTCTTGAGCAGCTTGCCGGTGGCGGTGTGGGGCAGGCTGTCGACGAACAGGATCTCGTCCGGCAGCCACCATTTGGCGACGTGGTGCTTGAGGTGATCGAGGATCTGCGCCTCGGTCACATCCGAGCCCGGCTTGCGCACGACCAGCAGCAGCGGCCGCTCGTCCCAACGCGGATGATAGATGCCGATCGCCGCCGCCTCGGCGACCCCGGCGCAGCCGACCGCGGCATTTTCCAGCTCGACCGAGCTGATCCACTCGCCGCCCGATTTGATCACATCTTTCGACCGGTCGGTGATCTGCATCGTCCCGCACGGATGGATGACGGCGACGTCGCCGGTATCGAACCAGCCGTCCGCGTCGGCGGCGTCCTCTTCCGCCTGGAAATAGCGCTGGATCACCCACGGCCCGCGGATCTGCAGCCGGCCGGAACTCTCTCCGTCGCGCGGCTGAATCTCGCCCTCGTCGTTCACGACCCGCAGTTCGACTCCGAACGGCACTCGCCCCTGCTTGCAGACGAGATCGACCTGCTCCTCGAACGACAGATCGTCCCAATTGCCCGGCGGCGCGCCCATCGTGCCGATCGGCGACGTCTCGGTCATCCCCCAGGCGTGGCCGACGCGGATGCCCATCTTCATCAGCCGCTCGACCATCGCCCGCGGCGCGGCCGAGCCGCCGATCGTCACCATCTTCAGATGCTCGGGCTTCTCGCCGCTCGCATCCATATGCTGAAACATGGCGAGCCAGACGGTCGGCACGCCGGCCGAATGGGTCACCTTCTCCTCGTTCATCAGCCGGCACAGCACCTTGCCGTCATTGACCGCCGAATAGACGAACTTGGTTCCGGACATCGCGCCGGCGAAAGGCAGACCCCAGGCCGCGGCATGGAACATCGGCACGATCGGCAGCGCCACGGCGCGGGCGGAAAGATCGAAGACCGACGGCTGCACCTCGGTCATCGCGTGAATGACGGTCGAGCGATGCTCGTAGAGCACCCCCTTGGGATTGCCGGTCGTGCCCGACGTGTAGCAGAGCATGCACGGCTCGCGCTCCGATCCTTCGGCCCAGGCATAATCGCCGTCCTGAGCGGCGATCAGATCCTCGAACTCGCCATTGTCGAAACAGACATAATGGTCGATCGAGGTCCATTGCGGCTTCAGCCGCTCGATGATCGGCGCGAACACCTTGTCGTAGAACAGGACTTTGTCCTCGGCATGGTTGGCGATGTAGACGAGCTGCTCGTCGAACAGGCGCGGGTTGACGGTGTGGATGACCCCGCCGACGCCGATCGCGCCGTACCAGGCGACGAGGTGGCGGCTGTGGTTCATTGCCAAGGTCGCGATCCGGTCGCCGCGCTCCACGCCCATCTTTTCAAGAGCTTGGGCGAGCTTTCTCGCGTCGCGTGCGATGCCGGCCCAGTTCGTCCGGGTGAGCGTGCCGTCGGCCCAATAGGTGACGATCTCGCGCTGGCCATGCTCGCGCTCCGCATGCTCGATGATCCGCGGCACGCGCAGCTCGTAATCCTGCATCCCGCCCAGCATCGCACCCTCTCCTCTTCTTATTGGGGAGAGATTGTCACCGCCGGCGCTGCGAAGCAATCCGGTCGAATGCGGGGTCAGGACACGAGCGCCAGGCGGGGGCCCTCGACGACGGACAGCTTCACCGACGCGACCCCTTCGATGCGTTCGATCCGGGCGGCCAGCTCCGCGTCGATACGGTAAGTCCGGCCAAGCACGATCTCCGCCGCGCCACCCTCGAAGGCTGCTTTGAGACGAAGCTGACCGGAGCCGCCATGCTCTCCCGCCACGGCCGTCGCGAGGCGGCCGAGCGCGGCCGGTCCGGCGATCTCGATCTCGAGCTGGAGCCGGGCGCGGCCGGCGAGGCTGTCGAGCGACTGGAGCGCGCGGATCGCGACCCGCGGCGTCTCCTCGCCGGGGCGGCGATCGGCCTCGATCGTCAGCAAGGCGCAGGTCCCAGCTTTGGCCGCCGCGGCGACCTGCTCCGCTACCTGATCGTCGAAGATGCTCGCCTCGAACTGGCCGGACGGATCGGACAGCATCGCCAGCATGTAGCGCCGCCCCCGCGCCGAGGTGCGCCAGCGCGTGCTCTCCACCAAAGCGGCCATCGTCGCGCCGACGCGCCCGCCGTCGGCCGGCGCGGGCATCGCGGCGAGCTGGGCGAAGGTCTTTCCGCCATGGGCCTCGACGAGGTGGCGATAATTGTCGACCGGATGGGCGGAGAAATAGAAGCCGTAGCTCTCCTTCTCGGCCGCCATCCGCTGCGCCAGCGTCCAGGGCTCGGCGCGCGGCATCCGGATCGGCGCGACATTGGCCGGCCCTTCGCCGAATAGCCCGCCCTGCCCGCTCACCCGCGCCTCGGCTGCGCTCGACGCGGCGGCGAGAATCGTCTCGGCGGCGGCATGCACCGCCCAGCGCTCGGTGATGCCGTCGAACGCGCCGGCGCCCGCGAGGCTCTCGATCTGGCGGCGGTTGAGCAACCGCGGATCGATCCGGGCAGCGAAATCGTCGAGGCTGCGGAACGGTCCGTTCGCCTCGCGCTCGTCGACCAGAGCGGCCATCGCTTTCTCGCCGACGCCCTTCAGCGCGCCGAGGGCATAGCGCACGGCCAACCCACTTTCCTGTTCCTCAACTGAAAAATCCGCCTCGCTGACGTTGATCGCGGGCGGCAGGCAGGTGACGTCAAGGCGTCGCATATCGTCGGCGAAGATCGCCAGTTTGTCCGTCTGATGGATGTCGAACGCCATCGAAGCGGCGTAGAATTCGTGCTGGTGATGCGCCTTCAGCCAAGCCGTCTGATAGGCGACCAGCGCATAGGCGGCGGCGTGGCTCTTGTTGAATCCGTAACCCGCGAACTTGTCGATCAGGTCGAACAACTCGTTCGCCTTCCCCGCCGCAATGCCGTTCACGCGCGCGCAGCCCTCGACGAAGCCGGCGCGCTGCGCGTCCATCTCCTTCTTGATCTTCTTGCCCATTGCGCGGCGCAGCAGGTCGGCCTCGCCCAGGCTATAGCCGGCGAGGATCTTCGCCGCCTCCATCACCTGCTCCTGATAGACGAAGATGCCGTAAGTCTCGTTCAGCACCTCTTCGAGCAGGGGGTGGGGATAGGAAATGGTCGCGCGGCCGTTCTTGCGGTCGCCGAACATCGGGATGTTGTCCATCGGCCCTGGCCGATAGAGCGAGACGAGCGCGATGATGTCGCCGAAGCTGGTCGGGCGGACGGCGGCGAGGGTGCGCCGCATCCCTTCCGATTCGAGCTGAAACACGCCCACCGTATCGGCCCGCTGGAGCAGGGCATAGACATCGGGATCGTCCCACGGCGCGAGGCGGTCGAGATCGATCGCGATGCCGCGCGCGGCCAGCAGTTCGATGGCGCGGCGAAGGACGGAAAGCGTCTTGAGGCCGAGGAAGTCGAACTTCACCAGCCCCGCCTTCTCGACATATTTCATGTCGAACTGGGTGACCGGCATGTCCGAGCGCGGATCGCGGTAGAGCGGAACGAGCTGCTCCAGCGGCCGGTCGCCGATCACGACGCCGGCGGCGTGAGTCGAGCTGTGCCGCGGCAGGCCTTCGAGCTTCATCGCCAGATCGAACAGTCGGCGGATATCGGGATCGTCGCGATACTCGGCGGCGAGTTCGGAGACACCGTTGAGCGCGCGGTCCAGCGTCCAGGGGTCGGTCGGGTGATTGGGGACCAGCTTGGCCAGCCGATCGACCTGGCCGTACGGCATTTGCAGCGCCCGGCCGGTATCCTTGAGCACCGCGCGCGCCTTCATCGTCCCGAAGGTGATGATCTGCGCGACCCGGTCGCTGCCATAGCGCTGCTGGACATAATGCAGCACTTCGCCGCGCCGCGTTTCGCAGAAGTCGATGTCGAAATCCGGCATCGACACGCGCTCGGGGTTGAGGAAGCGCTCGAAGAGCAGGCCCAGCCTGATCGGATCGAGATCGGTGATGGTGAGCGACCAGGCGACGACCGAGCCGGCGCCGGAGCCGCGGCCCGGGCCGACCGGAATGCCCTCGCCCTTCGCCCATTTGATGAAGTCGGCGACGATCAGGAAATAGGCGGCGAAGCCCATCTTGGTGATGACGTCGAGCTCGAATTCGAGCCTGTCCAGATAGATTTGGCGGTCATCAGCGGCGATCGACGAATCGACGGCAAGCCGCGCTTCCAGCCCTTCGCGCGCATCGTGCCGCAGCTGGTCCGCCTCCGCCACCTGATCGCCGGCTATCGAGGGCAGGATCGGCTCGCGCTGGGGCGCGCCGAAGGCGCAGCGGCGCGCGACCACGCCGCTATTGGCGATCGCTTCGGGAAGGTCTGCGAACAGCCGCGCCATTTCGTCGCCTGGCTTCATCCAGGCTTCGGTGGAGGACCGGGTTCGATCGTCGCGGTCGAGCTGGCTCGATTGGGCGATGCAGAGCATCAAATCGTGCGCGGCATGGAAGCCGGGCTCCGCATAGGCTGCGGGATTGGTCGCGACCAAGGGCAAATCGCGCGCATAGGCAAGCTCGATCAGCCGCGCTTCGGCCGCCTCCTCGATCCGGTCGCCGCGGCGGCTGAGCTCAAGATAGAGCCGGCCGGGGAAGAGCGCGGCGAGATGGCCGATCAGCGCTTCCGCCGCCTCGTCCTGTCCCTCGGCGATCAAACGCGCCAGCGCGCCTTCCCCGCCGGCGGTGAGCGCGATCAGACCTTCCGTGCGTCCCTCCAGAGCCGCGAGCGGAACGTGCGCCTCTTCCTCCAGCGGTCGATCGAGATGGGCCGCGGAAACGAGCGCACAGAGATTTTGGTAACCCGCCTCGTCCTGCGCGTAGAGCGCCAGCCAATCGATGATCGGCGGTTTTCCCGCCGGCGTCCCCGACCGCGCCACCCCGAGCAAAGTACCGACGATCGGCTGGACGCCAAGCTCGAGGCAGGCATCGGTGAACGGCATCGCCGCGTAGAGCCCGTTGCGGTCGGCCAGTGCGGCGGCGGGAAAGCCGAGCGTCTGCGCTCGCTTGGCGATCGCCTTCGGCTCCATCGCCCCTTCGAGCATCGTGTAGCAGGAGAAGAGGCGCAACGGGACGAAAGGGGCGGACGACATGCCCTTTTATGGGCGTTCGGCGGCCCCCGCGAAAGCCGCCCGCGGCGGCTTGTCCACAGAAATCAGCTGCCCGGACTGGCCGGCGGCGCGCTCGTCGATGGCCGGTAGGTGAAGTCGAAGCTCGGCGTCCAAGTCCGGCCGTTGTCGATCGACACCTGGCCGTGCTGGCGGACGGCACCGTTCTCGCCCCGATCGTATCGCATCCGGACGATGCCGGGCTCGCCATTGGGCCCCGAGCCGGCCCAGGGACCGGTCAGCTCCATCGCGCCGTTCACGATGCCGCCGCTGAACTCGACCCAGCTGCCGCTCGAATCGACCCAGGTTTGTCGCCAGTTCCGGCTCTCCGGACGCCAAGCGCTGAAGCTGCCGCCGCCCTGACTGTTCCGCGGCATCCAGTTCTCGCGAATGGCACAGCCATTGTAGCGCCGCTCGATCAGGCTGTGCGCGACCAGCGTATCGGTGCCGGTGCGATAGACGTCCCAATAGCCCACCCAATAATCCAGCTGGCGATATTCGGGCGTGGCGCATGCCGGCGGCGCGGACGGTTGGGCTGGCGGAGCGGTTGCCGACGGCTGCGCGGTCTGCGCGGTCGCGGCGGCGCTGAGCAGCAAAGCAGCAAGGGCGGTGATCCTGGCGGTCATCACGTTCCTGTCCCCCTGACGAAAACTTGCCCGCCGGGAACACAGCACCACTGTTACACCTATGTAACAGAGCTTCGACAGCCAGAGCGTTTTATTCGATCAAACCGTCATGCAACCGCAAGACGCGGTCCATCTTGGCGGCGATTCGCTCGTTATGGGTGGCGACCAGCGCGGCGCTGCCCTCATCGCGGACGAGGCGGAGGAACTCGGCGAAGACGACGTCCGCCGTCGCCTCGTCGAGATTGCCGGTCGGCTCGTCGGCGAGGACAAGCGCCGGGCGGTTGGCGAGCGCGCGGGCGACGGCGACGCGCTGCTGCTCGCCGCCGGAGAGCTTGGACGGCCGGTGGGTCAGGCGCTCGGCGAGTCCGAGCGCGCCGAGCAGGCTTTCCGCCCGCTCACTCGCCTCGGCCCGCGATGCGCCGCGGACGAGCTGCGGCAGGATCACATTCTCCAGAGCGCGTGAAGTCCGGCAGCAGATGGTGGAATTGATAGACGAAGCCCAGGGTCTCGCGGCGCACACGGGTGCGCTCGGCATCCTTGAGCGTGACGACTTCCTCGCCGCCGATGCGGATCGATCCCTCGAACCCGCCCTCCAGCAGGCCGACCGCCTGGAGCAGGGTCGATTTGCCCGAGCCGGAGGGGCCGAGCAAAGCGACGATCTCGCCGGCGGCGACACTCAGATCGACGCCGCGCAGCACCTCGATCCGCGCCTCGCCCTGAACGAAGGTGCGCTTGAGACCAGCGACGCTCAGCGCCTCACTCATAGCGCAGCACCTGGACGGGATCGGTGCTCGCCGCCTTCCACGCCGGATAGAGCGTGGCGAGGAAGCTCAGCACCAGCGCCATGACGACGATCGCGGTAATCTCGGTCGGATTGGGCAGCGCCGGCAGCTCGGTCAGGAAGCGGATCGAGGGATCCCAGAGATTCTGGCCGGTGAGCCGCTGGAAGAAGCCGACGACGCCCTGTCGATAATATAGGAAGATAGCGGCGAGGATCATCCCGGCGACGATGCCGAGCACGCCGATCGTGACGCCCACCGTGATGAACACCCGCATCAGGCTGGCGCGGGTCGCCCCCATCGTGCGCAGGATCGCGATGTCGCGGGTCTTGGCGCGGACCAGCATGATGAGCGACGAGAGGATGTTGAACACCGCGACCAGGACGATGATTGAGAGGACGACGAACATCGCCACTCGCTCGACCTGAAGCGCCTCGAACAGAGCGGAGTTCATCGAGCGCCAGTCGTTCACCGCGCCGCGACCGGCGATGGAGGCGGCGATCGGCGCCATGATCTCGCCGACCCGGTCGGCATCGGTCGTCTCGACCTCGATCATGCCGATCGCGTCGCCCATCAGCAGGAAATTCTGCGCCTCCTCCATCGGCATGATCACGAAGGCGCGGTCGAAGTCGTAGAGGCCGACCTCGAAGGTCGCGGCGACCGTGTAGTCGACGATCCGCGGCACGGTGCCGAACGGCGTCGTTCGGCCCTCCGGCGAGATGATCGTGATCGAATTGCCGACCTCGAGCCCGAGCAGCTCGGCGAGGCGCGAGCCGATCGCGACATTGGTCGTGCCCGGCCGGACCGCGGCCAGCGAACCCGACAGGACATTGCGGTTGATGCGTCGGATTGGCGGCGAGATCCTCCACCGGCATGCCGCGCAGCAGGATCGCCTCGACCCGACCCTCGTGGCTCGCCATCAGCGGCTGCTCGATCAGCGCGTTGGCGGAGACGATATTCGGGCGTCCGCCGCGCCTCCTCCAGGATCGGGCGCCAGTTCTTGCAGCCGGCCGTTATAGCCCTGGATCACGGCATGGCCGTTGAGGCCGACGACCTTGTCGAACAGCTCGGCGCGAAAGCCGTTCATCACGCTCATCACGATGATCAAAGCGGCGACGCCGAGCATCACCGCGGCGAGGCTGATGCCGGCGACGAGGAAGATGAACCCCTCCCCCTTGCCCGGCAGCAGATAGCGCCGGGCGATCATCCGTTCGTAGGAGTTGAGGATCATGCGGTGAGCCGGGCGAGCGCGCTTTCGATCGCTAGCTCCTCGCGCTCGCCGGTCGTGCGGCGCTTGAGCTCGACCACGCCGCGCTCCAGGCCCTTGGGCCCGACGATCAGCTGCCAGGGCAGGCCGATCAGGTCCATCGTGGCGAACTTGGCGCCGCCGCGCTCGTCGCGATCGTCGTAAAGCGTCTCGACGCCGGCGTCCTGACAGCTTGCCGTAGATTTCGTCGGCGGCGCTGGCGCAATTGCCGTCGTCGGCGCGCATGTTGATCAGGCCGACCTGGTAGGGCGCGACGCTTTCCGGCCAGACGATGCCCGCCTCGTCATGGCTCGCCTCGATGATCGCGCCCATCAGCCGCGACACGCCGACGCCATAGCTGCCCATCTGCGGATGGACCTGGCTGCCGTCCGCGGTCTGGACCGAGAAGCCCATGCTGGCGCTATATTTGGTGCCGAAGGCGAAGATGTGGCCCGACCTCGATGCCGCGCCGCGAGCGCAGCCGATCCGGCCGGCACCGGGCAATCGGCGACCTTGGCATGCTCCTCCTCCTCCATCGCGTAGAGGCCGGTGAGCTTGGCGATGGTCGCCGCATCCGCGGTCAGCAATTCCTCGCGCGACACGTCGTCGAGCGCCGCGTCGTAGAAGATCGCGCTCTCGCCGGTTTCGGCCAGGATGTGGAATTCGTGGCTGAGGTCGCCGCCGATCGGCCCGGTCGGCGCGCGCACCGGCACCGCCGTCAGCCCCAGCCGGGCGAAGGTGCGAAGATAAGCGACGAACATCGCCTCGTAGCTCGCCTTCAGCCCCTCCTCGTCGAGATCGAAGCTGTAGGCGTCCTTCATCAGGAACTCGCGGCCGCGCATCACGCCGAAGCGGGGGCGGACCTCGTCGCGGAACTTCCACTGGATGTGGTAGAGCGTGCGCGGCAGATCGCGATAGGATTTGACCGAGCCCGAGGAAGATCTGGGTGATCATCTCCTCGTTGGTCGGCCCGTAGAGCATCTCGCGGTCGTGCCGGTCCTTGAAGCGCAGCATCTCCGGCCCGTAGGCGTCGTAGCGGCCGGACTGGCGCCACAAATCGGCCGACTGGATGGTCGGCATCAGCATCTCGACCGCGCCGGCCCGGTCCTGCTCCTCGCGGACGATCTGCTCGATCTTGCGGAGCACGCGATGGCCGAGCGGCAGCCAGGCGTAGAGCCCGGCGGCGGTCTGGCGGATCAGGCCGGCGCGCAGCATCAGCTTGTGGCTGACGATCTGGGCGTCGGCCGGCGTCTCCTTGGCGACGGGAAGAAAAAAGCGGGAAAGGCGCATGGCCGCGGCTCTAGCAGGCCAAGCCGTCAAGGCAACCGAGCCCGCTCTCGACTGGTCCGGACAGGCTGTGGCCGCGACGCCACAGCGGCGGCGCAAACGAGTCGCTCATCGCGATCGGGCGATGACAAGCGCGCCAGGCGGGCATAGCGGTAGGCGCCACAAGAGCCAAGGACTTCAACGGCCTGGTTCGGGGAGCCTTCGTTCCCGCTTGATCCTTGCGAGGTGGGTCAGGCGTGCGGGACGGAGCACCAAAGGGGGTAGACGGCGCAAGTCGTCTCACGGGCGCCCGGGCGGAAACGTCCGGGCGTTTGCGCTTCCGGGCGCGGCGGCAATGGCCGCGATTTGTAAAATGACGCGCTTTGCCCTATATCGGTCGCGCTGACGTCGCCTGCGAGCGAATTTGACGCCTCCGGGCTTCTCCTTCCCTTTCGAGCTGCCACGCCCCGCCGCGCCATTCGCGCGCGGGTATTTTTGCATGAAAGGACCCGATCATGGCTATCGGCACCGTGAAATTCTTCAATACCGACCGCGGCTACGGCTTCATCACCAATGAAGCGGGCGGCCCGGACGCCTTCGTCCACATCACCGCCGTCGAGCGGGCCGGCATGGGCTCGATCAAGGAAGGCCAGAAGCTCAGCTACGAGCTCGAGACCGGCAAGAACGGCAAGACCTCGGCCATCAACCTCGCCGACGCCTCCTAAAGGGTGGCGAAAGAGGAACTGCTGGTCCTGGAGGGGCAGGTCGACGAGATCTACCCCGACGGCCGCTTCGGCGTGATGCTCGACAACGAGCACCGGATCATCGCCTACACCGCCGGCAAGATGCGGCGTTTCCGCATCAAGTCGGTGGTCGGCGACCGGGTCCATGTCGAAATGACACCCTACGACCTCAGCAAGGGCCGGATCATCTTCCGCGAGAAGATCCCCGGCCAGGGCCCGGGCAGCGGACCGCGCAAGCGATCCTTCCGCCGCTAGGCCCTTTATCCAACCACCGGCGGCGATGCCGCCCGAGAAGACAATGAACCTGATACAACAAAGACCTAAACTTCACTGGCCGCTGGCCCTCCTGGCGATGACGCCGCAACCGAAGCCAGCCGCCTTCAGACCAACGCCGCCCGATTTGCGGCGCCTGGTCGCCAATATGGTCGACTAAGACCTCACACCGCCCGCCGAGCGCAAGCCGGCGGGCGCATTCATGATTGGACCCACGTGATGTCGAGAGAAATTCCCAAGCCCTTCCTGATCGTCAAGGACGAGGAAGGCGGCTATCGGCTGACCGTCCGCGAAGTCCGCTACAACAGCCAGAATTATCCGCTGATCACCTCGACGCCGGTCGAGGAAAGCTTCAAGAGCGCCACCGCCGCGCGCACCCACGCCAAGGAGAATTACGGCGCCGAAGCCGGCCAGTTCGCGACCAAATAAGCCTAGTCCAGCCGGCGGATCACTTCCTCGACCGTCGCGACCTGGATGCCGAAGCGGCGGAAGGTCATCCGGTTGTGCGCCGTGCGGCCGTTGGGATGCAGCGTGATCCACTGCTCGACATAGGGGCCCTGGGCGCTGCGATAGCTCAAATGAAGGACGTTGCCGTTGATCTCGCCGGTCACTTCCCCGCGCACGTCGGTGATCGTGCCGGTGAAGCGGTTCGCGCCCGAGCGGGTGAGCCGCCATTGCCGCCGACGCGGCGCCGTGCCTTGCTGCTGGACGATCTGATCGATCACCAGAGTCGCCGCCCTCCAGCCGCCCGCGGCTGATGTCGCGGACCGTCTGCTGGCCCTGGAAGATGATGTTGACGGTGCCGTTGCCTTCGAGGCGACCGATGAAGAAGCGCTCGGCCGCCGTGAGCTGTGGCGTGGCCTGAAGCAGCAGCAGCCCCAGCAAGGCGGAAAGGCCCATTCGTATTCGCTCCCCTGTCCACCCGACTTTCCCCGTCGCGCTCGAATCAAGGGCTTAGCTGGTCGAAGGGGCCGACGCTACCGCGCTCGACCGCAATCGCTCAGACCAGCCGGCTTTGCTTCACCGCCGCCTCGATGAAGCTCGCGAACAGCGGATGCGGATCGAACGGCTTGCGACTTCAGCTCGGGGTGGAACTGGACGCCGACGAACCAGGGATGGTCCGGCCGCTCGACGATTTCGGGAAGCTCGCCGTCGGGGCTCATGCCGCTGAAGATCAGGCCGCCCGCTTCCAGCGCCGCCTTGTAATGGGCGTTGACCTCGTAGCGGTGGCGGTGGCGCTCGCTGATCCGTGTCGCTGCCGTAGATGCCGCGCACGACGCTGTTGTGGCCGAGCACCGCCTCATAGGCGCCGAGCCGCATCGTGCCGCCGAGATCGCCTTCCGCCTCGCGCTTCTGGATGCCCGCTTCGCTCATCCATTCGGTGATCAGGCCGACGACGGGCTCGGGAGTCGCGCCGAACTCGGTCGAGCTCGCTTGGCTCGATGCCCGCCTCGCGCGCCGCCTCGATGCAGGCCATCTGCATGCCGAGGCAGATGCCGAAGAAGGGAACGCCCCGCTCGCGGGCGAACTTGACGCTGGCGATCTTGCCCTCGCTGCCGCGCTCGCCGAAGCCGCCGGGGACGAGGATGGCGTGGACCGGCTCCAGCATCGGCGCGACGTCGCCGTCCGGCGCCTGAGAACAATTCCGCGTCGAGCCAGTTGATCCGCACCTTCACCCGGTTCGCCATGCCGCCATGGACCAGCGCCTCGGTCAGGCTCTTATAGGCGTCGAGCAGGCCGACATATTTGCCGACCACGCCGATCGTCACCTCGCCCTCGAAATGGTCGAGCCGATCCATGATGTCGGTCCAGCGGGCCAGATCGGGCGGCGGCGCGTCGGCGATTCCCAGCGCGGCGAGCACCTCGGAGTCGAGCCCGGCCTCATGATACTGGACCGGCACCGCGTAGATGCTCTTCGCGTCGAGCGCCGGGATCACCGCTTCCTTGCGGACGTTGCAGAAGCTGGAGATCTTGGCCCGCTCATTGTCCGGCAGCGGGTGCTCGCAGCGGCAGACGATGATCTCCGGCTGGATGCCGAGGCTGGTCAGCTCGCGCACGCTGTGCTGGGTCGGCTTGGTCTTCAGCTCACCCGCTGCGGCGATATAGGGAACCAAAGTGGTGTGGATCGAGAGCGTCTCGCCCCTCCCCGCCTCGTTCCGGAACTGGCGGATCGCCTCGATGAACGGCAGCGATTCGATGTCGCCGACGGTGCCGCCCACCTCGCAGATCAGGAAATCGCAATCGGCCGGCACGTCGGCGCGGATGAAATCCTTGATTGCGTTGGTGACGTGCGGGATCACCTGGACGGTGGCGCCGAGATAATCGCCGCGCCGCTCGCGCTGGATGATGCCCTGATAGATACGGCCCGAGGTGACGTTGTCCGACTGGCGCGCGGGCACGCCGGAGAAGCGCTCGTAATGGCCGAGGTCGAGATCGGTCTCCGCCCCGTCGTCGGTGACGTAGACCTCGCCATGCTGATAGGGGCTCATCGTGCCCGGATCGACGTTGAGATAGGGATCGAGCTTGCGCAGGCGCACCGTATAGCCGCGTGCCTGGAGCAGCGCCGCGAGCGCCGCCGCCATGAGACCCTTGCCGAGCGATGAGACCACGCCGCCGGTGACAAAAATGAACCGCGCCATGGGAGAGCAGGCTTAAGCGGACGGGAGGGATTCGGGCAAGCGGCCGAATCGGTTTATTTCATCTCCGCCAGTGAACGGCGCGATTACTGCGCCAGCGGGGCCCCGGTGCCGTTGCCCGGCGCGGCGGGCGCGACCGGGGTCGGCGCGGGCGCAGCGCCGGTCGCCGGGGCCGGCTGCGGCGTCGCTCCGGGAATCGAGGTCGGCGACGGCGCGGCGGGCGTGGCCGGCGCACCGGCGGGGGCGCGGCGCTGAAGAGTGGGATCGATCGTCCGCGGTCCGCCGGTATTGGCGGCGAGCGCGGCGAGCAGAATCGAGAGCGCCACGAACAGGGTCGCCAGGATCGCCGTCGACCGGGTGAGGAAATCGGACGCGCCGCGCGCACTCATCATCCCCGAAGGGCTGCCGCCGCCGGCGAGCCCGCCGCCCTCGGAGCGCTGCATCAGGATGACGGTGATCATTGCCAAGGCGATCATCGCCTGCACGATCAGAAGGAAGGAAAAGAGCGCGGACATGGAACGGGATGCTTTCGAAAGGTCGGCGCGCGATCTAGGCGATGCGACGCGGCGGTTCAACCGCCCGCGGCTGCCTCGACGATCGGCACGAATTGCTCGGCGGTCAGGCTCGCGCCGCCGACCAGAGCGCCGTCCACGTCCGGGCAGCGGAAGAGTTCGGCCGCATTGTCGGCCTTGACCGAGCCGCCATAGAGAATGCGAATGCGCCCGCCGCGCTCGCCATGACGATCGATCAAAGCGGCGCGCAAAGCGGCGTGCATCTCGGTCACGTCGGCCGGGGTCGCGACCCTGCCGGTGCCGATCGCCCAGACCGGCTCATAGGCCACGACCAGCTCGCCCTCCTCCCATTCGTCGGGGAGCGAGCCGGCCAGCATGTCGGTCACCACCCGGATATGATCGCCGGCCTCGCGCTGCGCCTCGCTCTCGCCGACGCAGACGATGGTGACCAAGCCGGCGGCCAGCGCGGCTTCGGCCTTTGCGCGGACCAGGGGGTCGCTTTCGCCTTGATCGGCGCGGCGCTCGCTATGACCGACGATCGCGATCTTCGCGCCGGCCTCCTTCAGCATCGCGGCCGAAACGCAGCCGGTATGAGCACCGCTCGCCGCCTGGTGGCAGTCCTGCGCGCCGATCGTCAGGCCGCCGGAGCGGGTCACCGCCGCGGCGATAAGGGTGAAGGGCGGGCAGATGCCGACATCCACGCCCCCCGCTTCGCGCGCCGCGTCGGCGATCGTGCCGAGCTCGGCAAGCTGGGCCAGCGATCCGTTCATCTTCCAGTTTCCAACGACCAGCTTGCGGCGCAACTGCATGAGCTTTCCCTGACAGCGGTTGCCGGCCGCCTAGCGGCCTTCTATGGCGCGTGCAAACGCACAGCCCGGAACCTCTCTCTCATGCTTCAAGTCGCTCGCGGCAAGGCCACCAAATGGGTGGCAGGCGCCATCCTCTTCCTCGTCCTGATCGCGATGGTCGTCACCGGCTTCGGCACCGACGGCATGGGCGGGCTCGGCAGCTTCGGCGGCGGCGGGCAGCAGCGCAGCGAGACTTTGGTCACGGTGGGCCGCGGCACGGTCACCGAACAGGAGCTGCGCGACCTCGTCACGCGTCAGTTCAACCAGGCCCGGCAGCAGAATCCCTCGCTCGACATGAACGCCTTCCTGGCCTCGGGCGCGTTCGATCAGATCCTGAACTCGCTGGTCGTCAGCGAGGCGGTGCAGCTGTTCGGCACCGAGCAAGGGCTGGTCGCGAGCCAGCGGATGGTGGATCGCGAGATCGTCAACGTCCCGCAATTCCGCAATTTCGCCGGCCAGTTCGACGACAATGCGTTCCGCGCCGCGCTGCGCAATCAGAACCTCACCGAGGCGCAATTGCGCGAGGATATCGCGCGGTCGCTGCTTCAGCGCCAGTTGCTCGGTCCGATTGCGCTCGGCCAGCGCGTGCCGGAAGGTGTCGCCCGGTCCTTCGCCAATCTGCTGCTCGAGCGGCGGCGCGGCGCGGTCGGCGTGGTTCCGTCGGGCGCGCTGGCCGCGTCGATCAATCCTTCCGACGCCGAGATCGCGCGTTTCTACACGCAGAATCGCGCCCGCTTCCAGGTTCCGGAACGGCGCGTCGTGCGCTTCGCGGTGATGGGGCCGGAACAGGTCGCGGCGGCAAGCCAGGCGACCGAGCAGGAGATCCAGGCTTATTATCGCCAGAACGCCGCTCAATATGGCCCCCGTCAGACGCGCACTCTGCAACGGATAGTGCTGCCCGATCGCGCGGCCGCCGACGCCGCGGCGCAGCAATTGCGGTCCGGCACGAGCTTCGACCAGGTCGCCTCGCGCGCGGGCTTCGCGGCGCGCGACCTGACCTTCGCCACCCAGACCCAGGAGGCTTTCGCCGGCCAGGCCGGAGCCGAAGCGGCGCGGGCCGCCTTTGCCGCTAACGCCGCGCAAGGTGCGGTGGTCGGACCGCTCGCAGCCGAGGGTACCTTCCAGGTCATCCGCGTCGAGGCGATCCAGGCGACTCCGGCCCGGCCGCTGGAAACGGTCCGCGCCGAGATCGCCGCCGCGATCCAGCAGCGCAAGGGCGCCGATGCCCTCGCCGCGCTCGTCGCCCGGGTCGAAGACCGGATTTCGAACAATGAGAATGTCGACGAGATCGCGCGCGCCGAGCAACTCAACCTCGTCACCACCCCGTCGATCACCTCGACCGGGCAGAGCTTCGGTCAGCCCTTCGTCCTGCCACCCGAGATGCAGCCCTTGCTCACCCAGGCGTTCGAGATCGAGCCGGAGGATCCCGAACCGGTGGTCGAGGCGATCCAGCCCAACCAGCGTTATGCGCTGATCGGGATCGGCGCGGTGACCTCGGCCGCAACGCCGCCGCTCGCTCAGATCCGTCAGGCGGTCCGCGCCACGCTGGTGCTGCAGAGCGCATCCGACCGGGCTCGCGCCGCCGCGCAGGCGATCGCCGATCGGATCAACGGCGGCATGCCCGCCGCGCAGGCTTTCGCCGCCGCAGGGATCGCGTTGCCGCCGGTGCAGCAGGTCAATATGCAGCGGCTGGAGATCAGCCGCGGCGGCCAGCAGGTGCCGCCGCCCTTGCTCGCCCTGTTCAGCCTGCCGCAGGGCCGGGCGCGAATCCTCGCCGCGCCGAACGGCCAGGGCTGGTTCGTCATCCATCATGCCGAACGGACCGCGGGCGACGCCAACACCCAGCCGCAGCTGATCCAGACGACGCGCAACGAATTCAACAATGCGGCGTCGGAAGAAATGGCCCAGCAATTCGCCCGCGCGCTGGAGCTGCGCGCCGGCGCGACGCGCAACGACGCCGCCATCGCGGCGGCGCGGCGGCGGCTGACCGGCGGCGCGGAGTAAGGCGGCGCGAGGCGGGTGCGCGTCCTCGTCGTCGACAATTACGACAGCTTCACCTGGAACCTTGTCCATTACCTGCGTGAGCTTGGCGCGGCGGTGGACGTCGCGCGCAACGATGCGCTGAGCGCCGCCGAGGCGCTCGCGAGCGACGCCGAAGCGTTTCTGATCTCACCCGGGCCGGGTTCGCCGGGTGAGGCTGGCGTGTCGCTCGCTCTCGTCGCGGCCTGTGCGGAGGCGCCGCGACCCTTGCTCGGCGTCTGCCTGGGCCATCAGACGATCGCCCAGGCGTTCGGCGGCCGGATCGAGCGCGCGCCGAAGGTGATGCACGGCAAGACCAGCGCTATCACGCATGACGGATCAGGCCTGTTCGCGGAGCTTCCGACGTCGTTCGAGGCGACGCGATATCATTCGCTCGTCGTCGCGGACGAAGGCTTGCCGGCGTGCCTCGCCGTCACCGCCAGAGCGGAGGACGGCACGATCCAGGGTCTCGCCCATCGCGACCTACCGATCCACGGCGTCCAGTTCCATCCCGAGAGCATCGCCAGCGCCCACGGCCACACGCTGCTCGCCAATTTTCTCGCGCTCGCCGCTCAGGCGTAGAGGTCAATCGCCTCCCAATCCACCATCACCGCCTCGCGCAGCGGCGTGCGGTGGCATTGCGCCGGGTCGCGCTCGAAGCAGAGCAACGCCGAAGGCTTCTCTTCCGCCAGCACGATCATCTGCGCGGCTTCGGCACTTGCCTCCGGCGTTTCGAGCTGGACGGCGTAAATACGCTTCATCTCGTCCATCCGCCCCTTGCGCGCCGCCTCGCGCCCCGCCGGCGGTGTGCCGAGCGCTTTCAGATGAACGTAACCGATCCCGGCTTCCTTAAGGCCGGCGGCGAGGACGTTCTTGGAGAAGCCGGGCTTGCGCGACAGCGGCACGGCGCGGACGTCGATCACCCGCTCGACCTTCGCCGCCTTGAGCGCCGCAATCAATTCGGGCTGGGTCGTTCCCTCATAGCCGATGGTGAAGATTCGCATCCGCCGCCCGCTCCATTTCCCAGAGCTCCGGATAAAGGCGCACGAAGCCGTTCGGGGCAAGCTCCAGCACCGCCTCATAGCCGGCCGTGGGCGACTCATAATGATAGAGGTCTTCCGCGGTGCGCCGATAATGTTGCGGCAGGCGCGTGAGCGCCGCCTCGCCAATGTCGAACCAGGCGGCCGGAATATCGGCCTCTTCCCCGACGGCCAGGTCGGCATGCCGAAGCTGCTGCAGGTTGGTCGAGGGCGTGAAGCCGAAATCGAGGTGGCGGAGGTCGCCGAGGTCGGGCACGACCGCATCGTCGAGGAACCATTCGCCATCCTCGTTCCGAAAGCGATGGTGAAGGGGTTGGCCTGACCTGAACCCGTCGATCCGGGCGCTGCGGGTGCTGAAATCGGGCGCGAGATCGACTTGGTAGCGAAGCCCGGTGTCGCCCTTCTCATGGAACGCGGCGATCCCGGTCAGAGTCCAGCCGTCAGCGGCCGGCGCCAGCATCGCGGCGTCGTGCCCCGGTTCGTCGAGCCTACGCCAGAAGGCTGTCAACGTTGTCATTCCGCTTACTCCGGCCGGTTGCAGACCACCTCGAAATTGATGCCGTCGGGGTCGCAGACGAAGGCAGCATAATAATTGGGCCCATAGACCGGCCGCGGCCCCGGCTTGCCATTGTCACGGCCGCCGGCCGCGATCGCGGCGTCATAGAAAGCGTCGACCTGCCCCCGCCGATCCGCGGCGAGCGCGATGTGCGTGCCGCCACCGACCTTCCCGCCGTCGCTGACCCAGAAGAAGCCATGGTCGCCCTCGCCACCGAAACCCAGCGCGGTGCTGCCGTCACCGGTCTGGTCGGGCGTCACCTCGGTCCGCACCGCGATGCCGAGCGGCCGCAGCGCCGCTTCGTAGAAGGTGCGGGACTTTTTGATGTCGCTGACCGCGACACCGACATGGTCGAACATGTTTCTTCTCCCTCGCCGAACGACTATCGCAACGCCGCATGACGGATCGGGTTCACATTATCGGCGGCGGCCTGGCGGGTTCCGAGGCGGCGTGGCAGCTGGCCGAGGCCGGCGTGCAGGTGCGCCTTTCCGAAATGCGCGGCGGCGGCGACATGACGCCGGCGCACCAGACGGACGGGCTTGCCGAGCTGGTCTGCTCGAACAGCTTCCGGTCGGATGACGCAGAAAACAACGCCGTGGGCCTGCTCCATGCCGAGATGCGCGCGCTGGGCTCGATCATCATGGCGGCGGGCGACGCGCATCGCGTGCCGGCCGGCTCCGCGTTGGCGGTGGATCGCGACGGCTTTTCAGACGCCGTGACAGCCAGGCTCGCTGCACATCCCAATGTCGAGATCGTTCGGGAGCGGATCGACCAACTGCCGGAAAGTGGCCTCACCATTGTCGCCACCGGCCCACTCACTGCAGTGAAGCTGGCGGAATCGATCGGCGCGTCGACCGGCGCCGACGCCCTCGCCTTTTTCGACGCGCTCGCGCCGATCGTGCACCGCGACTCGATCGACATGGACATTTGCTGGATGGCCAGCCGCTGGGACAAGGGCGACACCAAGGACTACATCAACTGCCCGATGACGAAGGAGCAGTATCTCGCCTTCCACCAGGGCCTGCTCGACGGCGAAAAGACCGAGTTCAAGGAGTGGGAGAAGGATACGCCCTATTTCGAGGGCTGCATGCCGATCGAGGTGATGGCGGCGCGGGGCGAGGACACGCTGCGCTTCGGGCCGATGAAGCCGGTCGGGCTCGACGATCCGAAGACCGGGCGCTGGCCCTATGCCGTCGTCCAGCTCCGGCAGGACAATGCGCTCGGGACGCTTTGGAACATGGTGGGATTCCAGACGAAGCTCAAGCATGGCGAGCAGGTGCGGCTGTTCCGCACCATCCCCGGCCTGAAGAATGCGGAGTTCGCGCGGCTGGGCGGGCTGCATCGCAACACCTTCATCAATTCGCCCAAGCTGCTCGATGAGACGCTGCGCCTGCGGGCCGCGCCGCATATCCGTTTCGCCGGTCAGATCACCGGCTGCGAAGGCTATGTCGAGAGTGCCGCGATCGGGCTCCTGGCCGGGCGCTTTGCAGCGGCCGAGCTGAGGAGCGAGGCGCTCGCGCCGCCGCCGCCGACTACGGCCCTGGGGGCGCTGCTCGGGCACATCACCGGCGGCGCCGACGCGGCGTCCTATCAGCCGATGAACGTCAATTTCGGCCTCTTTCCGCCGGTCGAGGGGCGGATGAAGAAGGCGAACCGAAAGCAGGCCTACACAATGCGAGCCCGCGCCGATCTGGCGGAGTGGCTCAATTCGGCCGCGCGCATCGCCGAACCGGCTTAGCAGCGGCAGTTCGCGGCACGGCGCTGGGGCCGGCGGCGCTGGGCGGTCGTCGCATATTCCTCCCGGCTCAAATTGCTGTCGCGATTGCGGTCGGCCTGGGCGAAGCGGGTGCGGGTGCGCACCGCCCATTCCTCGAATGAGAGACGCCCGTCGCCATTGGTGTCGAGCCGCTGGAAGGCGCGGCGGCGCGGGTGGTAGATTTCCTCGATCGTGATCCGGCCATCATTGTCGCGGTCGGCCCGGTCGAAACGACGTTGTTCACGCGTACGCTCATCCGCCGAAGGTGGCCGGCCGGGGGCCGCGCCCTCCTCGCCTTCATCATCATCCGCGGTCTCAGCCTGCTCGGGTGCTTCGGGGACGGCGCTGTCGTCGTCGCGCTGGGCGATCCCTTGCCAGAGAAAGAAACCAGCCACGATGACCAGCAGCATCGCGCCGCTGCCTGCAAAATAGCGCCACATACGCCCCTCCCGTCGAAGACGAGGCTAGCGCGAAGCAAAGAAATGGCAAGAACGAGGTGGGGCGAAACCTAGCGGTAGCAGACCTTCTTTGCCGCCGCGACGACATCCTCGGCCTTGATCAGCGCCAGCTTCTCGAGATTGGCTGCATAAGGCAGCGGCACGTCTTCGTCGGTGACGCGGAGGACGGGGGCGTCAAGATCGTCGAACGCTTCCTCCATCACGAAGGCGGCGATCTCGGAGGAGATCGAGCAGGTCGGCCAGCCCTCCTCGACGCAGACCAGGCGGTTGGTCTTCTTAAGACTGGCGAGCACCGTCTCCTTGTCGAGCGGCCGCAGCGTGCGAAGGTCGATCACCTCGGCGTCGATTCCTTCCCCGGCCAGCGTCTCCGCTGCCTCAAGCGCGACGCCGACGCCGATTGAATAGGAGACGAGGGTGACATCGTTGCCCTCGCGCGCAACCCGCGCCTTGCCGATCGGCAGGACATGGTCGTCGAGCTTCGGAACGTCGAAGCTCTGGCCATAAAGCAGCTCGTTCTCAAGGAATACGACCGGGTCCTCAGACCGGATTGCAGCCTTCAGCAAGCCCTTGGCGTCGGCGGCGGTGTAAGGCGAGATCACGATCAGGCCGGGAACCGCAGCGTACCAGGGGCCGTAATTCTGGCTGTGCTGCGCGCCGACCCGGCTGGCGGCGCCGTTGGGACCGCGGAACACGATCGGGCAGCGCATCTGGCCGCCGGACATGTAATTGGTCTTCGCGGCCGAGTTGATGATGTGGTCGATGGCCTGCATCGCGAAGTTGAAGGTCATGAACTCGATGACCGGGCGAAGGCCGCCCATCGCCGCACCGGTGCCGACGCCGGCGAAGCCATATTCGGTGATCGGCGTATCGATCACGCGCTTGTCGCCGAACTCGTCGAGTAGGCCCTGGGTGACCTTGTAGGCGCCCTGATATTCGGCGACCTCCTCGCCCATCACGAAGACGCGGCCGTCCTTGCGCATCTCCTCGGCCATCGCGTCACGCAACGCTTCGCGCACCGTCGTCTTCACCATCTCGGTGCCGGCGGGGATGTCGGGATCGGCGACGCCGGCGCAGGCGGCCGGCTTCACCAGCTGCGCCGTGCCGCTCTCCGCTTTCGCCGGAGCGGGCGCTTGGGATTCTTCAGCCTTCTGTTCTGCGGCCGGCGCTTCGGCGGGCGCAGCGGCCACTGCCTCGCCCTCGCCGCCAATCATCGCGATGACGGTGCCGACCTTCACATTGTCGGTGCCTTCAGCGACCAGGATCTTGGAAACGGTGCCTTCATCGACGGCCTCGAATTCCATCGTTGCCTTGTCGGTCTCGATCTCGGCGAGGATGTCGCCGGAAGCGACTGTGTCGCCCTCCTTCACCAGCCACTTCGCGAGCGTGCCTTCCTCCATCGTCGGGGAAAGCGCGGGCATCTTGAGTTCGACGGCCATCAGTAGCTCTCCACCAGAACGTCGGTGTAGAGCTCGGCCGGCTCGGGCTCCGGCGCCTGCTCGGCATAGTCTGCCGCCTCGACGACGATCTTCTTGATCTCGTTGTCGATCGCCTTGAGGTCGTCCTCGGTCGCGCCCAGCGCTTCGAGCTCCTTCTTGACGTGGTCGATCGGGTCGTTCTTCTCACGCACCGCCTGGACCTCTTCGCGCGATCGGTACTTCGCGGGATCGGACATTGAGTGGCCGCGATAACGGTAGGTTTTGAGCTCCAGCAGGATCGGCCCCTTACCGGAGCGAACCCATTCGACCGCCGTCTCGGCCGCGCCGCGTACCGCCAATACGTCCATGCCATCGACCTGGAGACCATTGACGCGGAAGCTCTCGCCGCGGCGGTAGAGCTGGTCCTCGGCCGACGAGCGGTTGACGCTGGTGCCCATCGCGTACTGGTTGTTCTCGATCACGAAGATGATCGGCAGCTTCCACAGCTCCGCCATGTTGAAGCTCTCATAGACCTGGCCCTGGTTCGACGCGCCGTCGCCGAAATAGGCCATGCACAGGCCGCCATCGTTCGAATATTTGTGGCCGAAGGCGAGGCCGGTGCCGAGGCTGACCTGGGCGCCGACAATGCCGTGGCCGCCGTAGAATTTATGCTCGGTCGAGAACATGTGCATCGAGCCGCCCTTGCCGCGGCTGATGCCCGCCGCCCGCCCGGTCAGCTCGGCCATGATGACCTTGGGATCGATCCCATAAGCGAGCATGTGGCCATGGTCGCGATAGCCGGTGATGACGCTGTCCTTGCCGACCTCGAGCGCCGATTGCAGGCCGACCGCGACCGCTTCCTGGCCGATATAGAGATGGCAAAAGCCGCCGATCAGGCCGAGGCCGTAAAGCTGTCCGGCCCGCTCCTCGAAGCGACGGATGAGCAGCATCTGCTTGTAGAAATCGAGCAGCTCGTCCTTGGACGCCTTGTAGCGCTTCGGCTCGGACGGCCGCTCGCGATTGGTCTTGGGAGGCGGCGCGGTTTCGCGTGCCCTGGGTGCCCGTTTCGGGGTTGCTGCCTTCGCCACCCGGCCCTCTCCCATTGTCTTGTTATCGACCGCGCGGCTCTATGGCGGGAAAGCCGCGACGGCGCAACGGGCGGGCAAGTCTCCGATCAGCTGATCGTCGCCATCTCGTAGAGGAAATCGACATAGCCCAGCGCCGCCTCGCGGAACCCGGCGACGCGCGGGTTAGTCGATTCCAGCAGCATGAACTCGTCGGGCGCGTGCGCGCCGCTGCCATAGCCCAGGCCGAACTGGCCGGCCGGCTTGGAGAGCGGCGGGCCGGTGAAGACGAAGCCCGGCCAGGAGCCGGCGTTGCGGGGGAAGAGCGAGTAAGCGACGTTGCTGCGGGTAAACACCGCTTGCTGGGCGCGGATCACCCGGCTGTCCTCGGCGGTTTCGGTGGGATCATAGCCGCCGCTGACATTGACTTCGATATCGCCGAAGCCGCGACTTTGGAGATGCGCGCGGAGCTTGGCCTCGCTGTCGGCGCGGGTCATGTTGGGGACCAGCCTAAGGTCGAGCTTGGCGACGCCGCGGGCCGGCAGGATGGTCTTGCCGCCCGGGCCGGTATAGCCGGCGACCAGGCCTTCGATGTTCACCGTAGGCTGCGAGGCGAGCCGTTCGAGCGACTCGCGCCAGGGCAGATCGTCGATCCAGCGCTGGACGCCGAGGCTCCGCTTCGCCTCCTCCTCGCTGCGGGTTCGCGCCGCTTCGGCGATCAGCGCCCGCTCACGGGTCGTGAGCGGCCGAACCCGCTCGAACCAGCCGTCGATCGCCGGCGTGTTGCCATGATCCCTGGTCAGCGTCTTCAGCGCCTCGACCAGATGCCAGACCGGGCTGTCGACCTGCGCCTTCAGGCTGGAATGGATGTCGCGCGCGGGACCGCGGCCCCAGCGCTCGCCGGAGGCGATCAGCTCAAGCTCGATGATGCCCTTCGAGCCCAAAGCGATATTGGCGTTTCCGTTCGGCGTCTGGCCGTTCATCGGAATGATCACGCCATCGGCGCGGCGCATCGCCGCCAACACGTCGGCGTCGCGGAAGGCGTTGATAAAATTCGGCGAGCCGATTTCCTCCTCGCCCTCGGCGAGAAGGACGAGGTTGACCGGCAGCCTCTTGTTCGCCGCCCGGAAGGCGTGGAGCGCAGCGAGGAAGGCGGTCTCCGGCCCCTTCTGGTTGGTCGCGCCGCGGCCCCGGATCGCCCGCCCGAGGGCATGATTGAACATCTGCCCTTCGAGCGGCGGGGATGCCCATTCCGCCGGATCGAACTGCTTCACGTCGTACATGAAATAGATGCCGACGGTGCGGCGTGCGCCGGCGTCGAGCACGCCGAACACCGCCGGCACGCCGCCGGTCGGCACGGTGCGAACGCCGGTGAAGCCGGCGTCGGTCGCCAGCCGGGCCATCAGCGCCGCGCCTTCCGGCACATTGCGCTGCTCGGCGGCGATGGTCGGTAGCGCGATCCATTCGCGCAGGCGGCGGATCGAATCCTCATAACCGGCATCGATGGCGCGGCGAAGCGCCTCGCGATCGTTGTCGCGCGCCGTCTGGGCGAGACCGGCGGCTGGGGCGAGCAAGGCGGCCGAGGCGACCGCGCCCTTAAGAACATTGCGGCGATCGGTGGAAGCAACGGAATCGGTCATGGCGGCCCCCTTGGCTGGACCCGCCGATACAAGCCCCACGCCGCGCCGCTGTCCAGCCGTTAACCGCCTTTCGCCGGAACCTGCCGTCCGGCGACAGCGTTCCACCGGCGCAACAATCTCTGGAGACACACAATGAGCGACCGGCGCGACGACGAGCCCGTCCGACACGAAACGACAATCATTCAGACCGGCGAGCGGCGCGGCGGCGGCGGCGCGATCGTCGCTTTGGTCGTGATCCTGTTGATGGCTCTGCTCGCCTTCCTATTCTTCGGCGGCTATCTCCAGCGCGCCGCCGACAAGGCCGACGTCAACATCAACGTCAGTGCGCCGAACATCGAGCTGCCGGACGTGCAGATCACGCCGCCGAGCACCGAGCCCACGAACAAGAGCAACTAATGTTCGGCCGTGCGCCCGCGCCGCGCAAGGGCATGCCGTCGGTCCAGCTTGACGAGGCCGAGTTCAAGCGGCGGTTCAAGGCGCAGTTCACCGACCCCGCGTTCGAGGCGGTGGCCGGCGCGCTCGATCAGGTCGCGGACGTGGCGTGGGACGGCTATGACAACAGCCGCAAATCGCCTCGCACCCGCAAGGCCGGTCCCGGCTTTGCCGACCCGGACTATGACCTCTCCGAGGACTGGATCGCGGCCAAGGCGGCGATCGACAAGGCGCGGGCCGAGCATGACGATCCGTCGCAACCGCCCTGCATCCTGATCGTCAACGGCTCGTCACGCTCCGAGCATACCTGCCCGGGCGAGATGTCGAAAAGCTGGCGGCTGCTCGAGATCGCGTCGGAGATCTGCGGGGTCGACGGGGTCAGGGTCGAGACGCTGAACCTCTCGCGGCTGGCGAGCGAATACGGAAAGAACATCCACCCCTGCAAGGCCTGCTTCTCGACCGCCGCGGCGCTCTGCCACTGGCCCTGCTCCTGCTACCCGAACCATTCGCTCGGCCAGACGCAGGACATGATGAACGAGATCTACCCGCTCTGGGTCAGGGCGCACGGCATCATGCTGATCACCCCGGTGAACTGGTATGCGACCTCGTCGTCCATGAAGCTGATGATCGATCGGCTGGTCTGCGCGGACGGCGGCAATCCGGACCTCAGCTCGACTCATGGCAAGGACGCGCAGAAGGCCAAGCAGCTGGAGCTCGATGACTGGCCCTATCCGCGCCATCTGGAGGGGCGACTGTTCTCGGTCGTCGTCCATGGCGATGTCGAAGGCGCGGAGAATGTCCGCCGCAGCCTCGTCGACTGGCTGCGCTTCATGCGCCTGGTACCCGCCGGCGTGCCGGCCGAGCTCGACCGTTACATCGGCTATTGGGAGCCTTATGCGACCAGCCACGAGGCGCTCGACAAGGATGAGGCGATCCAGGAGGAGGTGAGGAACGCGGCGCGCACTCTGCTGGACGCGGTGCAGGCGCGGCGCGCAGGCCGGCTGGTCAGCGCCGGCGAAGAGCTGAAGCTGCCGCGGCAGAAATGATTCGGTAAGCATCTCGCTTAACCGCGTTCCAAGACTCGAACGCTAGACCCGGCCGGGTCGTCATGCGTCATTTCATCACCATCGCCGCCATCGCGGGCGCCGCCATGCCGGCTCCGGTCAGCGCCGCCGCGCCCGAAGAGCCGCAGCCTTATGTCGGGAGCCGCGCAACCCGCGAGCGCGCGCTCGAATGCCTGACCCAGGCCATCTATTACGAGGCGCGCAACCAGAGCGCCGACGGGCAGCGGGCGGTGGCGCAGGTCGTGCTGAACCGCACCCGCCACCCGAATTATCCGAGCAGCGTCTGCGGCGTCGTCTTCCAAGGTTCGGAGCGGCGTACCGGCTGTCAGTTCAGCTTCACCTGCGACGGGTCGATGAACGCCGGGATCGAGCCCGGTGCCTGGGCGCGGGCTGAGCAGATCGCCGAGGCGGCGCTTTCGGGCAGCGTCTATCGCCCGGTCGGCCTCGCCCTCAATTATCACACCACCGCGATCCTGCCTTATTGGGCGCCCAGCCTGGTCCAGCAGGCGGTGATCGGCGCGCATATCTTCTATCGCCCGCCAGGAACCACGGCCGAGTCCTTCAGCCAGGCACCGGCCAGGGCCGAACCGGATGTCTATCTGCCGCCGGTGCGCTTCGCCTCGCGCTCCTCCGAGCGCGCGCTGCGGCGCTCCAATGGGCTCGCCGATCTCGAGATTCCGGTCGAGGAAATTCAGGTCGTCGAACTTCCGCTCCGCTTTCGCACCATCGGCCCCCGGGCTCGCGTGGCAGCGGACGTCAGCCGTCCCGTATCGCCGCGCCGCGCCGTGATGCGCAGCGGTCCACGCGTCGCGTTCGAAGGCGGCGTGAGGGTCGCGCGCGGCTCCTAGTTCCGCGGCGCCTGCCTTCGGTAGCTGATTGCTTCCGCGACATGGACGCGGCCGACATGGCCGGCGCCGGCGAGATCGGCGATGGTCCGTGCAACCCGCATGACGCGATGATAGCCGCGCGCCGAAAGCCGCATCGCTTCCGCCGCTTGGGCTAGCAGCATCCGACCCGGCTCGTCCGGCGTTGCCACCGAAGCGAGCAGATCACCGTCCGCCTCGGCATTGGTGCGGGCCTTATGCTTCTCATAGCGATGGGTCTGGATGTCGCGCGCCGCCGCGACCCGCGCCGCCACTTCGGCCGAGCCTTCGGTCGGCGGCGGCAAAACGAGATCTGCGGCCGCGACCGCGGCGACGTCGACATGGATGTCGATCCGGTCGAGCAATGGCCCGGAGACCTTCGCTTGGTAATCGGCCGCGCATTTCGGCGCGCGCGAGCAGGCCAAAGCCGGATCGCCCAGATGGCCGCAACGGCACGGGTTCATCGCCGCGATCAGCTGGACACGCGCGGGAAAGGTGACGTGCGCGTTGGCGCGGGCGACCTGCACCGTGCCGGTCTCGAGCGGCTGGCGCAGCGAATCGAGCGCGCCGCGCTGGAACTCCGGCAGCTCGTCGAGGAACAGCACGCCGAGATGGGCGAGGCTGACCTCGCCCGGCCGCACGCGAAGGCCGCCACCGACCAGCGCCGGCATTGACGCGCTGTGGTGCGGGGCGCGGAACGGGCGGGTGCGAATGAGGCGTCCGTCCTTCAGCTCGCCGGCGACGGAGGCGATCATCGACACTTCGAGCGCTTCGGACGAGGTCAGCTCCGGCAGGATGCCGGGCAGGCAGGCGGCGAGCAACGACTTGCCGGCGCCGGGCGGTCCGCTCATCAGCATGTTGTGGCCGCCGGCAGCGGTGATCTCCAGCGCCCGCTTCGCCGTCTCCTGCCCCTTCACCTGGGAAAGATCGGGACCGAAACCGCGCGGATCGGCGATGCCGGGCTGGGGCGGCGCCAGCACCGAGCCACCGCGCAGATGGTTGAGCAAGGCGATCAGATCGGGCGCGGCGATCACCTCGATCCCGCCGGCCCAGGCCGCTTCCGATCCCTGCACGCCGGGGCAGATCAGCCCCATGTCGCGCGACGAGGCGTGCATCGCCGCCAGCAGGACGCCGGGCGACGGCGCGATCCGCCCATCGAGGCTCAACTCGCCGACGGCGACGTAGCTCGCCAGCGTCTCGGCATCGACCGCGCCCATCGCGGCGAGCAGGCCGAGAGCGATCGGCAAATCGTAATGCGAGCCTTCCTTGGGCAGATCGGCCGGCGAGAGGTTCACCGTGATCCGTTTCGGCGGCAGCGCGAGGCCGATCGCGGCGAGCGCGGCGTGGACCCGCTCGCGGCTCTCCGCCACCGCCTTGTCCGGCAGACCGACGACGAGGAATTTGGGCAAGCCGCTCGCGATCTGGACCTGCACCTCGACGGCGCGGGCCTCCAGCCCCAGGAACGCCACTGTGGCGACATGCGCGACCATGCGTGCAACCCCCTCGCCGACAGGTTATTCCGATGGGCAGGCCCGATGTCGAGCGGCGAATTGCACTTGCGCGCGCCCGCACCCACATTGCCGGCATGAACGCGCGACCCAAGAGAGGATGGACCGACAACCCGCTGGTGCGGTCCTGTCTTGTCGCGGTCGGCATTTTGCTGATCGCGGTCACGCCGATCGTGGGCCCGATTCCCGGGCCTGGTGGAATCATTACGTTCGGCGCCGGCCTCAGTCTCATCCTCAAATATACCGGCTGGGCGAAGCGGATTTACGTCCGGTTCAAGCGCCGCCACCCGAACAAGGGCCGCTGGACCGACTGGAGCCTGCGCCGCGCCAGCGCCCGGCGGCGCGAGGAACGGGCGCGGGAGATCGAGACGGCGGAGGGTGGAGAATTGACTTCCGCGCCTCCCTCGCCTAACGCCGCGCCCGAGCAGGCCGCGTCGAGCGGCCGTTTTCATTTAGACGATTCAACGAAGGTATGAACGATGAAGCGCACGTTCCAGCCGAGCAATCTGGTTCGCAAGCGCCGGCACGGCTTCCGCGCCCGGATGGCGACGGTGGGCGGCCGCAAGGTGATCGCGGCGCGCCGCAGCCGCGGCCGCAAGAAGCTGTCGGCTTAAGCCACCAAAAAATCGGCAAACTGACCCGCCGCGCGGAGTTTATCGCCGCGAACGGCGGGCTTCGCGCGCCCACGCCCGGCTTCGTGCTGCTCGTCAAAAAACGGGGCGACAGCGACCCGGCGATGCGTCTCGGCCTCACCGTCTCCAAGAAAGTCGGCAACGCGGTTGTCCGCAACCGGATGAAGCGGCGCTTTCGCGAGCTTGCCCGCGCGATCCTGCCCCAAGCGGGAATCGCCGGCGCGGATCATGTCCTGATCGGCCGCCAGAGCGGCATCGAGCGCGACTTCGCGCAGCTCGGCGAGGACTTGCGCCGCGCGCTAGCCAAAGTGGCGCAATGATCGCCAAGGCGCTGATCCTCGTCGCGCGCGCCTGGCAGATCGGGCCATCGCGGATGCTGCCGCCCAGCTGCCGCTACACGCCGTCCTGTTCGGCCTATGCAATCACCGCCTTGTCCCGCTATGGCGCGCTGCGCGGCAGCTGGCTGGCGGCGAAACGCCTGCTTCGCTGCCACCCCTGGGGGGGCTGCGGACACGATCCGGTGCCGTGAGGGAAGAAGAGGTTCATCCGTAAGTGAGCGAACATCGCAACATGATCCTGGCGATCGTCCTGTCGGCGCTCGTCCTGCTGGGGTGGGGCTTCGTCACCCAGACCTTCTTCCCGACCGCGAGCGAGCCGACGACCACGGTCGAGCGGGGCCGCACCGTGCCGCTGCCCCAGCCCAATGCCGATCCGGCCGCCGACGGCGCCCGCGCCAATCGCGACCGCACCCAGGTGATCGGCGAGACGCCGCGGATCAGGATCGAGACGCCGCGCCTCGCGGGCTCGATCAACCTGCGCGGCGCGCGGATCGACGACCTCGTGCTCACTCGCCACACCGAAACGATCGACGCCAATTCACCGCCGGTCCGCCTGTTCTCCCCGGCCGGCGCGGCGGGCGCTTATTTCGGCCAGTTCGGCTGGACCGGCCAGGGCGGCATCGCCGCGCCGGATGGAAACACGGTCTGGCGGGCGAGCGGCAACCGGCTGACGCCATCCACCCCGGTCACGTTGAGCTGGGACAACGGCCAGGGCCAGGTCTTTCAGATCGTCCTGTCGATCGACGACGGCTATCTGTTCACCGCCGAGCAGCGGGTGATCAACCGTGGGGCCAACCCGATCGTGGTCCAGCCCTTCGCGCTGGTCAGCCGGGTCGGCGAATCGCCGGACATGGACAGCTGGACGATGCATGTCGGCCCGGTCGGCGTGTTCGATGGCGCCGCCCATTATGACAGTAACTGGTCCGACGTGGTTGCGGCGGGAACGCAGAATTTCGGCACCACCGGCGGTTGGCTCGGCTTCAGCGACAAATACTGGCTGGCGGCGGTGATCCCCGGCCAGTCCAACGCGGTCACCGCCAGCTTCCGCCACAACAGCGCCAGCAATGCCTTCCAAGCCGATTATACCGGCGCGCCGCGCATCGTTCCCGCCGGCCAGGCCTTCAGCACCACCGCGCGCCTGTTCGCCGGCGCGAAGGAAGAGGCGCTGCTGTCCGCTTACAGCCAGTCGCTCGGCACACCGCTCGAGCGGGCGATCGACTGGGGCTGGTTCCGCTGGTTCATGATTCCGATCTTCCAGCTGCTGAACTGGCTGTTCCTGCAGATCGGCAATTTCGGCGTCGCGATCATCTGCCTCACCCTGATCGTCCGCGCCCTGCTGTTCCCGATCGCCAATCGCCAGTTCGCCTCGATGGCGGCGATGCGCGCGATCCAGCCCAAGCAGCAGGCGCTGCAGGAGCGGTACAAGGACGACAAGGCGAAGATGCAGGAGGAGCTGCTCAAGCTCTACCGGGAGGAGAAGGTCAATCCGGTCGCAGGCTGCCTGCCGATCCTGATCCAGATCCCGATCTTCTACGCGCTCTACAAGGTGCTGCTGATGGCGGTGGAGATGCGGCACGAGCCGTTCGCGCTCTGGATCCGCGATCTCGCCGCGCCCGATCCGCTGACCCCGGTCAATCTGTTCGGCTTCCTCGCTTTCACGCCGCCGGCCTTTCTCGCGATCGGCGTGCTGCCGATCCTGCTCGGGATCACGATGTGGCTGCAGATGCGGCTGAATCCGCAGATGCCGGACCCGGTGCAACGGCAGATTTTCGCTCTGATGCCCTGGTTCCTGATGTTCATCATGGCGAGCTTCGCGGCCGGGCTGCAGCTTTACTGGGTGGTCAACAACATCGTCTCGATCATCCAGCAGCGCTGGATGTACCACAAGCATCCGGCGCTGAAGCAGCCATTGCCCGTCAAGGGCGCCGCAGCAGCGCCGCCGCCGCCCCCACCTCCTTCTCCACCGCCGCCGGCGCCGGCGCGATCGAAGAAGACCCGTGGCCGGCGATGATAACGAGCAGGACGAAGCGGCGCGGCGGCTGTTCGCCGGGCCGGTCACGTTCCTGAAATCGGCGCCGGAGCTCAAGTTCCTGCCCGACCCGGTCGTGCCGGAGATCGCCTTCGCCGGCCGCTCCAATGTCGGCAAATCATCGCTGCTCAACCGGCTGACCAATCGCAAGGCGCTCGCCCGCGCCTCCAACACGCCGGGGCGGACACAGGAGCTGAACTTCTTCGACGTCGGCGAGCCGCTCCGGCTGCGGCTGGTCGACATGCCGGGCTACGGCTTCGCCAAGGCGCCGAAGGACATGGCGCGGCGCTGGCGTTACCTGATCAACGATTATCTGCGCGGCCGGCAGGCGCTGAAGCGGACCTTGCTGCTGATCGACTGCCGGCGCGGCGTGCAGGAGGTCGATCGCGAAGTGATGACGATGCTCGACGGCGCGGCGGTGAGTTACCGGCTGATCCTGACCAAGGCGGACAAGGTGAAGGCCACCGACCTCGCCGCCGTCGCCGAAGCGACCGCCGATGAAGCGCGCAAGCGGCCGGCCGCGCACCCGGAAATCATTGTTACCTCGGCCGAAACTGGCCTCGGCATGGATGCGCTGCGAACGGCGGTGCTGGAGGCGGCGCTCGCCTAAACCAAGCGACCGCTTTCGACCCATAGCGGACGTGCCGCAACGCCTCCGCAGACCTGGCAGCGGGTACGCACTTGGCCGTCACCGTTGGCGGGGCGTCACGCGCCGGTCGTGTAGAGCGTGATCAAGAAAATCACGAAGCGGTAGCCGACCACGATCACCGCGATCGCGGAGGTGAGCGCGACGGTTTTCGCAACCCGGGCAAGCCCGCGTGAGCCATAGAACCTGCCGCTCGCCCAGTAGAGATAGATCGCGCAGATCGCGAAATTGAACAGCGACAGGCTGAGATCCACCAAGGGCGATTCCAGACCCGCGCCGCCGAGCCGCAATTCGATCTCGGCGACGATCATCGAGAAGCAGAACAGGATCAGGATGAAGGCGTAAAGGTGCAGCGCGAAGATGACGTGCGCGCCGAACACGCGCTGCGAGCGTGGAAATGCGACTGGCAGGAACGAAACGAAGGCCAGCGCCATCAGGATGATCAGCGCCTTGGCGTTGAGCATCGCCGCCTGATCGAAGCGCGGCGCGAAGTCGGTCAGTGTCTGGTTCAGCGCCGCGAGGCGATCGGCGGTCAGGGCGCGCGCCAGTTCGCTCCAGTCCTGATTGTTGAGGTGGGAGAGGAGGGTCGAGGAAAAGACCTTGGCGTGCACAGCCGATTGGACCGCGAAGAAGATCGCGTTGCAGATGAGGAACAACGGCAGCGGCCCAATGAAGTGACGGCGCCTGCCCGCGACATGGGCGGCGCTGAGCGCTCCGGGCTGAACGAAGAGCAGTCGGAAGGTCCTGAGCAACCGACCGTCGATATCGCTGAACGTGCTCAGGAACTGGCGGGCCATATCGTCGAGATGAAGGTCGCGCGGCCGCAGCGACTGCTCGCCGCAGGACGGGCAATATTCCGTTTGCCTCGCCCGGCCGCAGCCGGGGCATTTCCATCGTTTCGTCATTCGTTCGCCCCCGCACGCCGAGGCCCAAGGCAACATGCACTGACGCGACGCGCCTGTCTGCTGTTAGGTGCCAATGGCGGCATCGATGGGGGAATCGCAACGGCCGCTTTCGACCCATTGCGGACATTTGGCCTATTGCCGCTATGCGCCCCAAAACAGCCGAAAGCAGACTGCTATAGGGCCGGGGAGGGTCGTTACGGTATCGTCTAAAACCGTATCGACGCGCGGGCGTAAAGGAACCTGCCATTGAAGCCGAACGGCGAGAAGCCCGTATAAGGCAGGTAGTACTGATTGATCGGATAGACGCCCCCGATCCCTGCCGGTCGCGCCCCGAACGGTGAGCGATCGGGGTAGACATCGAAAAGGTTGTTGGCGCCCACGGCGATCTCAAGCTGCTCTATGGGACGATAGCGCAGCTCAAGGTCCGTGATCCATTTTGGCCCCAGCAGGATGTCGTCCGGTCCGAGCAAGGTGAGGCTCGTGGCATCGGCAAGCGGCGCCGTCGCGCCAGGCGAAATCACCGACCCGTAGCGCGTCGTCCGTGCGGTCAGCCCGAAATTGCCGAGCGCGCCGTCGGCGCTCAGCACGATCTTGTCGCGCGGCTGCCCGTCGGTGAAGCGAATGCCCTCTACGCGGCCGAACAACACAATGCCGGGAATGGTGGCGAGCGGACCCAGAGTGTTGAGCCGCTGCACGATCCGGGTGCTGTTGTAATTGTAGGCCGCGGTGAACGTCCAGGTTCCGAAATTCCCCGGCCTAAACCGGTAACTCGCTACGGCGTCGATGCCGCGCGTTCGGGTGTCGAGGCCGTTGATGAAGAAGCGCGCGGCGCCGACGCTCTGGAAGCCGTTGGCGTCGAGCACCGCCTTGACCGCTGCGTTGACCGCGGCCGTGCCGCTGCCCGCCGCACCGAGATTCTCGGTCAGCACGATCCGGTTGTCGATGTCGATCCGGTAATAATCGAGCGTGAAGGTGAGACCGGCCAAGGGATTGGCAGTCATGCCCAGACTGAGATTGACGGATTCCTCGGGTTCGAGATCGCGCGAACCCAGCGCGCGCGCGACCGGGCTGCCGACAGCCAGCGTGCTGATGTCTACCGGCAGGCCATTGATGAAGTTCGTCGACGTGGTCGTGAAGAACTGCTGGTGCAGCGACGGCGCGCGGAAGCCGTTCGAAATCGAGCCGCGCACGGCGTAGCCCGAGACCGGCTCATAGCGGAGCGACAGCTTGCCCGTGATGGTGCTGCCGAAGTCGGAGAAATGCTCGTAGCGGCCCGCGAGCACGGTCGTGAAGCCTTCGAACGGGTTCGTGTCGAGCTCCGCATAGGCAGCGAAACTGTGGCGGCTTTCGTCCGTCGCGCTGGACGTGGGAATGCCGGGGAAACCCTGCGCACCGGCGGGAGCGGCCCGTCCGGGGAAGCTGCAGATACCGGTCCCGGCATTGAAGACGCCGCCCTGGGTCGCGCAATTCGCGGCGGTGGTGGCGAACGAAGCGCGAAACAACGGCCCCGTCGCGAAGGATTGGAGGTCGCCGGGGCGAATTTGGAAACTCTCGTTGCGAAATTCGCCACCGACCGCGACCGATAGCGGAGTCGCTAAGCCGATGTCATATTGTCGCGTGAAATCGAGGTTGGCGACGAATTGTCCGTAGCGCAGCCCGCCCGCGTCGAAGTCCCGCTGGCTCGCCGTGCCGAACGAGGTGTTGAGGCTGTTGCGGACCATGTAGTCGAAGCTGTTGTGGCCATAACCGACGGAAAGGTCGGTCCGCCAGCCCGCGAGCAGACCGCGGATGCCGATCGTACCGGCATAATCCTCGAGATCGGTGTCGATGAACGGCAGGAAGCCGTCCGGAGTGAGCGGCACGAAATTGGCGGCGGTCGGCGTCGTCGCCGGCGTGATCGCGGCGTAGTCGCGATTGGCGGCCGCGCTCTGTTGGCGATAATTGGCCGCGCTCAGGCCGTCGCGGTGACCGTAAGTGCCGAAGGCATAGCCTTCCCAGTCGGCGCCCAGCGGAATGCCCGCGTTGAGGATGAAGTTATAATCCTCCGTCTGCGCATCGCCGTACCGGAACTCCAGCCGGTTGAAGGTCAACTCGCGGACATCGAACGGCGCGCCCGGCCGGTTGTAGTTGGGACGCAGATCGTAAGCGGCGCGATTGGTCGCCTCTCGATTTCGATATTCGGCGGTCAGATTAACGAATCCGCCCGCTATCGGCAGGCCGATATTTGTCGCGATCGTGTAAATGTCGCCATCTCGAGCACGCCGCTCGCCATCGGAATTGGCAAGAAAGACGCGATTGTCCGCAGGATCGAGGATCGGCTGGCCGCCGGCCGATTGGAGGCCGGTGACATTTGCAACGCCCTCCAGCGTCGTGACGTAACGGCCATAGGTGATGACTGCCTGGCCGCCGTGGTCGGTGCTGCGCAGTCGAATATTGATCACGCCGGCGATAGCGTCCGAACCATATTGCGACGAGGCGCCGTCGCGCAGTACCTCGATCCGGCTGATCGCGATCCCCGGAATGAGATTGAGATCGACAGCGGCGCTGCCTCGTCCAACCGTGCCGTTGATATTCAGCAACGCCGAGACATGCCGACGCCGTCCGTTGATCAGAACCAGGGTTTGATCGGGGCTCAAGCCTCTCAGCGTCGCCGGCCGCAAGGCATCGGTACCGTCGGCGATGGACGGCTGCGGAAAGTTGAACGAGGGAACGAGGCTGTTGAGAATGCGATTTGTCTCGACCTGGCCGGAATTCTCGATCGCGTCGGAGCCGATGACGTCAACGGGAACCGGGCTGTCAGCAACCGTTCGATCGGTTCGCCTGGTGCCCGTGACGATGATCGGGGAATCCTCGGCGGATGCCACGGGGTTCTGCGCCACTGCGGGGGTCGCGAGGCCTCCCGCGCAGGCAACGGTCGTCAGCAGTGCGACTCGATTGGCCCTGAACATCCGGATTCCCCCCATAAGTTCTTAGGAAACGAAGCTTACGTGGTTCGCGGGCTTTGCATAGCGCTTTCTCGGCTCGCCTGGATCGACTCATCGAGCTGTCGTCTTGGGGCCCTCTCTCACCGTGCGCGTGGGGCTCAACCTTGCCCCAAGCGGCGATCCGCTCTCGCCAAAAGCTGTCGTTCACGCGTTTGGGCTTATGTCCGCTTTCCCATGGAGGGTCTGCGTGAGCCGAGCATCTTGGCCCCAGGCAGTTTCGCCAAGCCCGTTCAATGCCCGGTCACAGGCAACAAATGATCACGCCCTGGCAGTCCCGCGCAGCGCCTCGATCTCGCGCCGCAGCGCGCGCAACTCGTCGAGGATCTGCTGGGTGTGCATTTCCTCCTCGCCCTTGAGGTCCTCCGCGACCTGCGACTGCATCGCGTTGACGACCACCGCGATGAACAGGTTCAGCACCATGAAGGTCGCGATCAGCAGATAAGTGACGAAGAAGATCCAGGCATAAGGCGACTGTTCCATCACGCCGCGCGCGATGTCCGGCCAGCCTTCCACCGTCATGACCTGGAAGAGCGTGAACATCGAGGCGCCGAGGCTGCCGAAGAACTCCGGTGAGATCGCGCCGAACAATTGCGTCGCCATGACCGCCGAAACATAGAGCACCAGCGCCATCAGGGCGATGATCGAGGCCATTCCGGGCAGCGCCGCGAGCAGGGCGCTGACCACGCCGCGCATCGAGGGCACCATCGAGACCAGTCGCAGCAATCGCAGCACGCGCAGCGCGCGCAGGATGCTGAACGCCTCGCTCGCGGGCATCAGCGCGATCCCGACGATCACGAAATCGAACACCCGCCACGGATCGTGGAAGAAGCGGCCGCGATAGACGAAGATGCGCAGCAGCAGCTCGACCACGAACACGCCGAGCACTGCGCGATCGATGATCTCAAGCGCATGGCCGAAGCGGGCGACGAACGCGGGAAAGGTTTCGAGCCCGAGCGTGATCGCGTTGGCGATGATCAGCACGATGATCGCCTGATCGAAGCGCGGATGTTCGATGAGGGCGCGCATCCGATCGCGCAAGCCCTTCGCCGGTTCGGAAACGGTGTCGTTCATGCGTGGCAACCCCTCCAGCCCTGGCCTCCCGCAAGCGAGGCCGCTGGAGCGTGACATGTCTCCCATGAAATTGACAGTGAAGCGCGCGCGACGCCGCGGTGTTGGAAATTTCGTGCCGCCTGGCTCTGTTCGGCGGGTGACTCGCAAGGGGCATAAAGGCTAGGGACGCGCCCATGCTGAAGCTCATCATCGGCAACAAGGCCTATTCGTCCTGGTCGCTGCGCGGCTGGCTGGCGGTCAAGCAATCGGGACTTCCGTTCGAGGAAATCACCGTTCCGATGTTCGACGAGGAATGGGACAAGCGCACCCAGGGCGACGAGTTCGCGCCCTCGGGGGGCAAGGTGCCGATCCTGTGGGACGACCAGACGGTGATCTGGGACAGCCTCGCGATCATCGAATGGCTGGCCGACCGGACCGACCGCGCGCGCTACTGGCCCAAGGACGACGCGGCGCGGGGCATGGCGCGATCGATGGCGGCGGAGATGCATTCGAGCTTCGCGAACCTGCGCCGCGAGCTTTCGATGAACGTGCGCAAGCAATTCCCCACCCAGCCGCTCGCCGAGCCGGTGCGGGCCGAGGTGATCCGCATCCTCGAGCTTTGGGCCCAGGCGCGGGCGCGGCATGGCGACGGCGGCCCCTACCTCTTCGGCACGTTCGGCGCGGCGGACATCATGTACGCGCCGGTCGTCACCCGCTTCGTCACTTATTCGGTCCCGGTGCCCCGCTTCGCCGCGACTTATATGGAGACGATCCTCGACCATGCCTGGCTGAAGGAATGGATCGAGGCGGCACAGGAAGAGCCCTGGGTGATAGAGCAATACGAGCCCCCTCAGGCATGAAACTCTTTCTGGCGGCGATGCTACTCGCGATCGCTGCGCCGGCCACGGCGCAGGAGGTGGGTGTGGACGAGTTGCGCCACGTCGCCGACCGCTTCGATCGGGCTCAGGTCGAACAGGACCGGGCAACACTTGAGGAGATGCTGGCCGACGACCTCATTTTCGTCGGCAGCGATGGCCGCCGCCAGTCCCGGCAGGAGTTCATTGATGGCTGGATGGACTCAGGGACGCGCTATCAACCGATCACGGTCGAGGACCGCTACGTTCTGCCGCTCGGACCGGACAGCGGGGTTGTGGGCGGCGATGTGGTGGTGCGTGGCACCTCGAACGGCCAAGTCTTCGCGACCCGCATTCGGTTCTCGGACACCTTCCGCCGGATCGGCGGTCGCTGGCGCGCCGTCCACATCCAGGCGACGCGCGTGCCCGCCACTCAGTAGGGCGTTCCGTCCCTGTGGGTGTAGCCGCCGCTCGCCGCATCGGCATGAAGATCAATGTCGGGATAGTGGCAGTCGCGCTCTCCGATTCGGCAATCCATCGCGAGGAAGACGCAGGGCCGGTCGCTTCGGTTGATCAGGCGGTGGCCGTTGGGGACGTCCTTCGGGAAGGCGGCGCAATCGCCGGCGCGCAGGACGGTCTCGCCATCGTCCTCGACGAGGATCGCCTCGCCCTCCAGGACGACGACGAACTCGTCGATGCCCTCGTGCCAGTGGCGCTGGCTGGAGACGCCGCCGGGATCGAGGACGACCTGGCTGACGCCGAGCTGGGTGAGACCTCCGGGCGGGCCGAGGCGGCGGAAATGGCGACCGGCCATCTCCGCTGCATAAGGCATGGGATAGCTGGTGCGGTTGGTCTGTTCGATCGCGTCGAGATCGAGCTTGGGCATGGCGCTTCTCCGTGCCGCGATGCTAGGCGGCGGGGATGAGCGGAGCAATCGACCCTGTCGCCCTCGCAGAGCGCCTGATCGCCTGCCCCAGCATCACCCCGGCGACCGGCGCCGTGTTCGACGTTCTCGAAGAAGCGCTGAAGGACATCGGCTTCACCGTGAACCGCTTCGTCGCCGGCGCGGCGCCGGATGGGCCGGTCGAGAATCTGTTCGCCACGCGGGGCAAGGGCGGCCCACATTTCGGTTTTGCCGGCCATCTCGACGTGGTCCCACCGGGCGAGGGCTGGCTGACCGACCCGTTCACGCCGGAACGGCAGGGCGACCTGCTGTACGGGCGGGGAGTGGTCGACATGAAGGGCGGGATCGCCGCCTTCGTCGCCGCCTGCGCCGACGTGGCCGAGCATGACGGGACGATCAGCCTGATCATCACCGGCGACGAGGAAGGCCCGGCGACCTTCGGCACGCCCAAGCTGATGGAGTGGATGGCCGAGCGCGGCATCGCGCCGGACATGATCCTGATCGGCGAGCCGACCAGCGAGGCGCGGCTGGGCGATATCGTCAAGATCGGCCGGCGTGGATCGGTCAACATGTGGATCGAGGTGTCGGGGACGCAGGGCCATGTCGCTTATCCGCACCGGGCCGACAATCCGGTGCCCAAGGCAGCGCAGGTGATCGCGGCGCTGGAAGCGCTCCATCTCGACGATGGCAATGATGCGTTCCAGCCGTCCAATCTCGAGATCACCGGCGTCAGGAGCTCCAGTCATACGACCAACGTCATTCCTGGGGCGGTGACGATCCAGCTCAACATCCGCTTCAACAACCTCCAGCGCGGCGAGGATCTCGTCGCCCTGGTCCGCCGCACCGCCGACGAGGCGGCGCCGGGATCGACGGTCGAGGCCAGGATCAGCGGCGAGGCGTTCCTCACGCCGCCGGGGCCGATCTACGAGATCGTCTCGGCGGCGATCGAGGCGGAGACGGGCGAGAAGCCGCGGCTATCGACCCATGGCGGCACTTCGGACGGGCGGTTCCTGATCGCGTTGTGCCCGGTGGTCGATTTCGGCCTGCCCAATGCGACGATGCACAAGCTCGACGAGGCGGCGGCGATGGAGGACATTCGCGGCCTGCAGCGCATCTACGCCCGGGTCATCCGCTCGGCGCTCGGCGTTTCCGAAGGATGATGTAGAGCGCCCCCGCGCCGCCGTGGCGCGGATGGGCGCCGCGCACGGCGGCGATGTCGCCGGCATGGCGCGAGACGTGCAGCCAATCGTCCACTGCTGCGCGGATCGCGCCGCGCTTGCCTTTCGCCTCGGACGGCGGCTTACCGGTGACGAGCAGCAGGACGCGATCACCCCGTCCGATCGAGCGCTCCAGCGCGCGATCGAGCGCGGTCCAGGCGGTGTCGAGATTGTGGCCGTGCAGATCCAGCGACGCGTCAGGAGCGGCGACGCCCCGCGCCAGCCGCTTGTCCCAGGTCCCGTCGAGTGTGGTGCCCGGGCCGGATGGGCGCACCGCTGGCGCGGGTTTCGCTGGGGTTGGCCGTGGCGCGACAGGCTTGGGTTTCGGTGCGGCGGCCGCGACCGTTGCGACGGCCTTTTGGACGGGATGGAGCGGGCGGACCGTTTCGACGACCCGGTTCCACAGCGCCTGCTCCTCAGGGCCGAGCTTGCGCATCGCGGATCCGTTCCCAGGATGCGCGCGGGATCAGGATCAACGCCCGGCCCCGCGCCTGCATGCCGCCCGCGGTCGTCGCCGCTTCCGGCCCCGCGCCCCAGAAGGTGTCGACGCGGTTCGCGCCGCGAATGGCACCGCCCGTGTCCTGCGCGACCCACAGGCCGTTGGCGCGGGGATTGTCCATCGTCGAGAGCAGGATCGGCGCGCCATAAGGAACGAAGCGGGGATCGACGGCGACGCTGGCGTTCGCGGTCACCGGCACGTTGAGCGAGCCGAGCGGCCCCGGTCCGGTCAGCTCGCGGAAGAAGATATAGGAGGCATTCTCGCGCATCAGCGCCCGGCCCGGCTCTGGATTGGCGCGCAGCCATTCGACGATCCGCTGCATCGTCACACCGGTCGGGATGATGCCGCGCTCGCGTAACAAGCGGCCGATCGGCGTATATTGGCGCCCGTTCTGGTTGGCATAGCCGATCCGCATGATGCCGCCGTCCGGCATCCGGACCCGCCCGGAGCCCTGAATCTGGAGGAAGAAAAGCTCGATCGGGTCCGCCGCCCAGGCGATCTCCAGCCCGCGGCCGGCGAGCGCGCCATCCTCGATCGCCGCGCGGTCGTGATAGAGGACGAATTCGCCGGCTTCATTCAAACGGCCGCGGCCGCGCACGCCGTTATGCGGGTTCTCCTCCAGCAAATCGGGCGGGACGCGGTAGATCGCCGTCTCGCAGCCCGGTCGGCGGGTGCGGCAGCCGGCGATCTCCGGCTCGTAATAGCCGGTGGCGAAAGCGGCGCCGTCGCCGATCTCGACGGTGACGAAATTGCTGGCGAAGAAGATCGAGGACGGTGAGACCGGAACTTCGTCCGCTTCGTCGCACAAAGCGCGCCAGTCCTCCGGCCGGGTCAGGCCCGAGGCGTCCGCCCGGCCGGACACCGCCCGGCAGGAGACCAGGAAGGCGTCGAAGGCGCGGCGCAATTGCTCGCCGGGCAAATCCAGTTGCAAGATCGTCGGGCCGAGCCGGACGCCGGCGGCGACGGCATTTTCGGGCGGCGGCGGAACGGGCACCGGCGGCGCGGGCGGCGCTGGGGCGGGCGCCGGCGGGCTGGGAGGCGCCGGTGACGGCGAAGGCGCGGGTACGATTCGCGCGCAGCTCGCCAAGGCCAGGACGAGGAGCCCGGCGAGCGCCGGAAGTTTCATAAAGTTCAGCTTCCCTGGGCGAAAAAAACCGCCCCTCGCGCGCGTCTTTCGAATGGCTTCAGCAAGGAAGGGGCGCGCGCGCATGGCACCGCCTTAACGCGGCGATGCCGATGTAGGAAAGCTTTGGGCTCAGCCGACCTCGTCGGTTTCGACGAGCAGCCAGTTGGGATTGGCGCTCTTGAGCTCGCGGCGGAAGGTCCAGATGTCGTTGGTCTCGACCGCATCGCTCAGCGAGCCCGAGACGACATGGCCCTCGGCATCGCGCGTCACCGCGGCGACATAGGCGACGAAGCGGACCTCGATCTCGGCCGCCTTGCCGTCGAGCCGCGCGGCGTCAATCGTCGCGCGGTCGATATTGACCAGCCGGTTGTTGAGAACATGGCCGGCCGTCTCGCGCTCGGCGATCGCGCTGCCGAATGACGCCAGGACCTCCGGACCGACGAGATGGGCGAGCTCGTCCCGGTCGCCCTTCCAATAGGCCTCCAGGATCATCCCATAGGCTGCCTGCGCGCCATCCATGAAGCGGGCAACGTCGAAATTCGGGTCCGCGGCGATGATCGCACGAATGCCTGAGCCGGCGCTGGCGTCGAACACCATGCCGCTCTGCTCCGGCGTTCCGGCGGGCGCGTCTGCCGTGGCGGGGGGAATGGTGACGCCCGGTACGGCGTCCGGCCGAGTCACCGGCTGCTGCTCGGCGCCCGTGCGCTGGCCAAGCACGGCGTAAAGCCGCAGCCCGACGAACAGGGCGATCATCGCCAGCAACACGATACCGATAGTCAAAGCGATCACTCCTCGAGAGCCTGCTACATAAGCGCGAAAGGCTTACGTTTCAAATGACAATGGCTCGGACTGGCGCGCGGTTCCGGCGGTTGCGCCGACCCGAGCCGGCTGCTACCCGCCCGCCACGAACGAACGGCGCCTTTCCGGGCACCGATCCCAGCAAATTTCAAGGAAGCGGAAATGGCCGAAGAAGAAGGCGGAATTGATCCCAACATCATCGATACGAGCGATCTCGACGAAGCCAATGGCGCCGGGCCGCAGGTTCAGGTCGGAGTCGTCGCCCAATATGTGAAGGACTTCTCGTTCGAGAATCCGAACGCGCCGGCGGTCTATCAATGGCAGGGCCAGCCGCAGACCGACGTCCAGTTCAACATCGGCGCGGCCAATGTCGGCCAGGATCTGCACGAGGTGACGCTGAAGATCGACGTCAGCGCCAAGGCCGAGCAGGGTACCGCCTTCCAGCTCGAACTGCTCTACGCCGGCCTGTTCGTCCTCACCGGCCTGCCGGAGGAGCAGCTCCAGCCGTTCCTGCTCGCCGAGGCGCCGCGCCTGCTCTTCCCGTTCGCGCGCAAGATCATCGCCGACGCGACAGTCGAGGGCGGCTTCCCGCCGCTCAGGCTCGATCCGATCGATTTCGGCGGCCTCTACATGCAGGGCGCGGCACAGCGTCAGGCGGAGCTCACCGGCGGTCAGGCCGGGGACGTGACCGGCCAGGCGTGAGCGGAAGCCGCGGCACGCCTCCCCTCCCTTCCAGGGAGGGGCCGGGGGTGGGTGCGGGCCGACGGCCCGCGCGACGCTGCGCGTCGCACCCACCCCTCAATCCCCTCCCTGGAAGGGAGGGGAAAGCAAGATGAACCTCCTCAAGGCGATCGGCACGATCGGCGGCCTCACCATGGTCAGCCGGGTGCTGGGCTTCGCGCGCGACATGATCGGCAGCCGGGTGCTCGGCGCGAGCCATGCCAATGACGCGTTCAATGTCGCCTTCACGCTTCCCAACATCTTCCGCCGCCTGTTCGGCGAGGGGGCGTTCGCGAGCGGCTTCGTGCCTTTGTTCAGCCGGCGGCTGGCGGCGGGCGGGCATGAGGACGCGCAACGTTTCTCGAACGAGATCCTGGCGGTGTTCATGCCGACGCTGCTGGTCGTCACGATCATCTTCGAGATCGCGATGCCGGCCTTCCTGTGGCTGATCGTCTCCGATTATGCCTCGACGCCGGGCAAGTTCGAGCTGGCGGTTGAGCTGACCCGCTACACCTTCCCCTATCTCATCTTCATCAGCCTCGTCGCCTTGCTCTCCGGCGTGCTCAACTCGCTGACCCGCTTCGCCGTCGCCGCCTTCGCCCCTGCCTTGCTCAACATCGCGTTGATCCTGGCGCTGCTGATCGCGCCGAGCGGTGGGCCGGAGACGGTGCGGGCGATGGCGCTGGCGGTGCTGATCGGCGGCATTTTCCAGTTCGCGCTTTGCTGGGTCGCGGTGCGCCAGGCGGGGGTGAAACTGCATTTCGGCCGGCCGCGGCTTACGCCGGCGGTCAGGGAGCTGATCGTGCTGATCGTCCCGGCGACGGCGGCGGCTGGCGTCTATCAGATCAGCCAGCTCTTCTACACCTTCTTCTCCTCGCGGCTCGGCGAGGGCGCGCTGACCAATCTGGGCTATGCCGACCGGCTCAACCAGCTGCCGCTGTCGATCATCGGCACGGCGTTGGGCACGGCGATCCTGCCGACGATCAGCCGCTCGATCGAGCGCAAGGCGGACGGCGAAGCGGCGACGGTGCAGGCCAAGGCGTTCGACCTCGCGATGCTGCTGACCCTGCCGGCGACGCTGGCGCTGGCCGTGGCCGCTGGGCCGATCATTGCGGCGTTGTTCCAGGGCGGGCGCTATATGGCCGAGGACGCTGCGATTACCGGCAATATCCTCGCCATCCTGGTCACCGGCCTGCCGGCTTATGTGCTGGTCAAGGTGCTCACCCCCGGTTTCTACGCGCGCAAGGACGTGAAGACGCCGGTCAAGATCGCGGTCGCGATCCTGCTCGCCAGCATCGTTGCCAATTTCCTGCTCATCCCTGTGATGGGCATCTACAGCCTCGCCACCGTCACTGCTGCCGGCGCCTGGCTCAACATGCTGCTGCTGTTCGCGATCCTTGCCGCGCGGGGCCATTTCCGGCTGCCCGGCTGGCTGATCAGCCGGATCGCGCGCCAGCTGATCGCCGCCGCGGCGATGGCGGCAGTGCTCTATTTCCTGCAGCAGCCGCTCGCCGGCCAGTTCGCCGCCTCGGCCGGGCGGCGGATCCTCGCCGTCGGCGCGCTGGTGAGCGCGGGCGGCATCGTCTATTTCGGCCTCGCCTGGGTGATCGGCGGCATCAACCGCGACGATTTCCGCGCCCTGTTCCACCGCGCCAGGCCCGAAGAAGAGCCGATCGAGGAAGGCGCATGATGAAGCCCGGTTCGCGCGTCGTCTCCGGCATCCAGCCGACCGGCAACCTCCATCTCGGCAATTATCTCGGCGCGATCCGGCGTTGGGTGCGGATGCAGGACGAGGCGGAGTGCATCTTCTTCCTCGCCGATCTCCATGCGGTGACGGTCTATAACGATCCGACCGAGCTCAGGCGCAACGTCAACGGCATGGCGGCGGCGCTGATCGCCTGCGGGATCGATCCGGAGAAGTCGCTGGTCTTCAATCATGCCCGGGTGCCGGCCCATGCCGAGCTCGCCTGGCTGCTGTCCTGCACCGCGCGGATCGGCTGGTTGAACCGGATGACCCAGTTCAAGGAGAAATCCGGCAAGAATCGCGAGGGTTCGAGCGTCGGGCTATACGCCTATCCGGTGCTGCAGGCGGCGGACGTGCTGCTCTACCGGGCAACGCACGTTCCGGTCGGCGAGGACCAGAAGCAGCATGTCGAGCTGATGCGCGACATCGCGCTCAAGTTTAACGGCGACTATGACGTCGACCTGTTCGTCGCGCCCGAGCCGCATATCGGCGCGACGGCGGCGCGGATCATGTCCTTGCGCGACGGCAATGCGAAGATGTCGAAGTCCGACCCCTCGGACATGAGCCGCATCAACCTCGGCGACGACGACGATGCGATCGCGCAGAAAATCCGCAAGGCGAAGACCGACCCCGAGCCGTTGCCCGAATTGGTCGAGGGGCTGGCCGGGCGGGCTGAGGCGCTCAATCTGGTCACCATCCGGGCGGCGCTGACCGACGTCGCGCCGCAGGCAGTGCTCGACCAATGCGCCGGCCAGGGCTTCGGGCAGTTCAAGCCGGCGCTGGCCGACCTACTGATCGCGACGCTGGCGCCGATCCGCGCCCGGCTGCAGGATTTCGAGGCCGACCCCGGCGCGCTGGAGGCGATCCTTTCGGCCGGTGCCGGCAAGGCGATCGAGCGCGCCGCGCCGACGCTGGAAGGGGCTTACCGCGCACTGGGCCTGCCACGCGGCTGACCGCCCCTTCACCTGCCGTTCAGCGGAACCAGCTTAGCGACAAGTCGTTCTAGAACAGGGACAAATCCCCGTCCCCAAGAAGGCCAGAGCCATGATCAGGAAACTTCTCGCCGCTCTCATCCTTCCGGCCGCGCTGGCGCTCGCGTCCTGCGCGCCGAGCCTCACCGCGCGCGTCCAGCGCTTCAATGCGATGCCGGCGCCCGAAGGCCAGAGCTTCGTCATCGAACCGGCCGAGGCCGAAGACCGGGGCGGACTGGAGTTCCGCCAATATGCCGATCATGTCCGAAGCCATCTGACCGCATTGGGCTATCGCGAGGCGGCGTCGCGGCGCGACGCGAGCCTGATCGTCACCATGGGCTATGGCGTCGACCAGGGCCGGCAGCGAGTCGAGGCGATCCCTGATCCGTTCGGCTATGGCGGATTCGGCTATCGTCCCTTCTACAGCCGGTTCGGCTATTTCGGCCGGGCGCGTCATCCTTTCTACTGGGGCTGGCACGATCCCTGGTTCGGCGGCGGCTATGACGTCCGGACCTACACCGTCTACACCGCAGTCCTCGATCTCGACATCCGCCGCGCCGCCGACAACCAGTCGTTGTTCGAAGGCAATGCCCAGGCGCGATCGAGCACCGACGAGCTGCCGGTGCTGGTGCCGAACCTGATCGAGGCGATGTTCACCGGTTTCCCGGGCAATTCGGGCGAGACGGTGCGGATCACGGTGACGCCGGAGCGCGAGCGGCGCTAGTTTCCCTGACTCGTGCCGCGGTCGCGGCGCTGGCGCTCGTCGGGCTCGCCGGCTGCGCGACGACGGGCGAAGGACGGATCGTCTATGTCGACGTAAGCGGCGACAATGTCTGCACGGTGAGCGTGAACGAGCGGCCCTTCGCGCTGCCCCAGGACGCGGCGGCGCTGGCGCAAAGGCTGCAGGCGCTGGCGCGGCCAGGTGCCACCGCGCTTCTCGGACCGCGCCCGGCGGCCGCCCGACCCGGTTGCTGGGACGAGGCGATGGCGGCGGCGCGCGGCGCGGGCTTCAGGCGGATCGGCTTTTTCGGCGGAACACCCCAGCCGGAGCGACGCGACGGCTGAGGGCCCGGCTCAGTTCTCCAGCTGACGGGTCAGCAGGCGGATGTCCGAATCGAGCTCGGGATCCTGGGCACGCAATTTCTCGATCTGCTTGACGGCGTGGATCACCGTGGTGTGGTCGCGGCCCCCGAAGCGGCGGCCGATCTCGGGCAAAGAGCGCGGCGTCAGCTGCTTGGAGAGATACATCGCGACCTGACGCGGCCGGGCGACTTCGCGGGCGCGGCGGGCCGAGGTCATCTCGGCCTTGCGGATGCGGTAATGGTCCGAGACGCGGGTCTGGATCTCATCGATCGAGATGCGGCGCTGGTTGGCGCGCAGGATATTGGCGAGCACCTCGGCGACGAAATCGAGGTCGATCGCCCGGTTCTGCATCGCCGCATAAGCGGCGATCCGGTTGAGCGCGCCTTCCAGCTCGCGAACGTTCGAGCTGATCCGCTTGGCGAGGAAGTTCACCACCTCGTCCGGCAGGATGACGCCGGGAAGCTGCTCCAGCTTCTTGTGGATGATGTTGAGACGAAGCTCGAGATCGGCCTGGTTGATATCGGCGACCAGACCCCATGACAGGCGCGACAGGATGCGCGGCTCGATCCCGTCCAGATCCTGCGGCGCGCGGTCCGAGCTGATCGCGAGGCGCCGTCCGGCCGAGATGATCTCGTTCATCGTGTGGAAGAATTCTTCCTGGGTCGATTCCTTGCCGGCGATGAACTGGACGTCGTCGATCATCAGCAAATCGGCGGCGCGCAGCTGCTGCTTGAACTGGATCGTGTCGTTGGCGCGGAGGGCGGCCACGAACTCGACCATGAACTTCTCGGCCGACATGTAGATGATTTGCGCCCGCGGCTTCAGGCGGTGGAATTCGTGGCCGACGGCGTGCAGCAGGTGGGTCTTGCCGCGGCCGGTACCACCGTGGAGGAAGAGTGGGTTGAAGGCGACCTTGTCGGCGCTCGCCAGCGTCCGGGCGGCGTTGAAGGCGACTTCGTTCGCCTTGCCGACGACGAACGACTCGAACCGGTAGCGGGGCTCCAGAGCGACGGAATAGAGGCCCGGCGCCGCCTGGGGCTCCTCTTTCGCGGGAGCGGGAATCTCGATCACCGCGGCGGTGATCGGCGCGGCCGGACCGACCTCGATGCGGACCCGCTTCACATGCGGCAGCCGCGCCTTCCAGGCGAGCGCGAGTTGTTCGGCGAAATGGGTTTGCACCCAATCGGCCATGAATTGCGACGGCAGCTCGAGCCTGAGCGCGCCCGATTCGGTATCGAAGCCGCCGAGGGCGATCGGCCGGAGCCAGCCGTCGAAGGTACGGGCGCCGCAATCGCGGCGGAGGTCGCTGCGGATCGCCTCCCAAGCGGCAGCGATCGGATCGTGATCGGCAGTGGCGCGCATCGGCCGAAAAAACCCCCTCGTCTCTCTCCTCCGCCGTCCCAGTCGGCGCTGTTTATCAGGCGCAAGACTGGTCGTGCTGCGCAACACCCCCCGGCGCGCTGCATCCGAACGTCAGTTTGCTGTTTGCGTCCGGTCAGGAGATTCGCCCGGCCGGAAAGCCCGTTTTGGAAGCCTCGCGCCGCGCGATCAAGAGTAAAGAAAGCGTCACAAAAAAATATAATGGGTTGACATCGAAAAAGCCCGGAACTGCGTCACTGTTTCTACTTTATCATTATATTTCAAGTATTTGTGATGCCTATTGAAGATCAGCTTCGGCCGAATCGGCGGAAGTGATCACTATCGGGATTTCGAGCCGGGGAGGCACCAAAAAGCCCGCCGACGAAAGGCCGGCGGGCCAATGCGTTGCCTTGTCAGCCGCTTAGCCGAGGGCGACGAGGCGCTTGGTCAGGCGCGACAATTTGCGCGCCGCCATGTTCTTGTGAAACACGCCCTTGGCGACGCCGCGGGCGAGCTCCGGCTGGACGCGCTTCAGCGCATCGGCGGCCGCCGACTTGTCGCCGCCGGCCAAAGCCGACTCGACCTGCTTGATGAACGTGCGGATGCGGCTGACCCGCGCTCCGTTGACCTCGGTCCGGCGCGTGTTGCGGCGGATTCGCTTCTTTGCTTGCGGCGTGTTCGCCATCGTCTCTTCAAAGCCTCATCGCTGAAATGAAAACGGCGCGGTTTTCGCCCGCACCGATCGCGCGCCGCCCTACGCGCGGACGCCTCCAAGGTCAAGGTCAGCGCTGACAGGCGGGGCAGTAGAAAGTCGAGCGGCCCGAATCGACCCGCCGCCGGACGGTGGCACCGCAATTGGGGCAGGGCTTGCCTTCCCTGCCATAGACCCGCCAGTCGCTCGAGAAATAGCCGAGCTCGCCGTTGGGCTGAAGATAATCGCGCAGAGTGGAGCCGCCCTTGGCGATCGCCGCGGTCAGCACCGTCTTCACCGCCGCCGTCAGCCGATCGAACCGCTCCCGCCCGATCCGGCCGCTCTCCCGCCCCGGCGCGATCCGGGCGAGATTGAGCGCGTCGCAGACGTAGATATTGCCCAGCCCCGCGACGGTCCGCTGATCGAGCAGCATCGCCTTGATCGCCGCGCGGCGGCCGGCGAGGCGGTCCTGAAGCCAAGCGCCGTCGAAGTTATCGTCGAGCGGCTCGACGCCCATTGCGTCGAACGGCGCGACCTGATCGAGCCGATCGGTGGGCACGAGATCGACCGAACCGAAGCGGCGCGGGTCGTGCAGACTGAGCCGCCGGCCCTCGTCGGTCGCGATGACGAGATGGTCGTGCTTGCCGATCTCCCCCGGATCGACCCGCCAGGAGCCGGACATGCCGAGGTGAAAGACCATCGTGTCGCCGCGATCGGTGTGGATCAGGCCATATTTGGCGCGGCGGCCGAGGCCGGTGACGCGGGCGCCAGTCATGCGCTGCCTGAGATCCGCTGGAAAGGGCCGCCTGAGATCGCCGCGCCGCGTCTCCAGCGTGGCGATGCGTCGGCCCTCCAGCACCGGCCGCAGCCCGCGCACCGTCGTCTCGACTTCGGGCAGCTCAGGCATCGAGACTCCATTTCCCGCTTTGGGCCTGCAAAAGCGCCCCTCCCCTGCTAGAGCCGCCCGCGATGGACAAGGTTTCTTTCGGTGCGGAGCAGGTCGCGCCGGCGGAGAAGACGGCGCGGGTGCGCGGCGTCTTCTCGTCGGTCGCCTCGTCCTATGATCTGATGAACGACCTGATGTCGGGCGGCCAGCACCGGCTGTGGAAGGACATGTTCGTGCGCCGCGTGAGGCCCCGGCCCGGCGAGGCGATCCTCGACATGGCGGGCGGCACCGGCGACATCGCCTTCCGGATGGCGCGGAAGGGCGCGGCCGTGACCGTCGCCGACATCAACCCGGACATGCTCGCGGTGGGGCGGGAGCGGGCGGAGAAGCGTGGGATCCAAGGCCTGCGCTGGGCCGAGGAGAATGCGGAACGCCTGTCCTTCGCCGACCGGAGCTTCGACGCCTACACGATCGCGTTCGGCATCCGGAACGTCACCGACATTCCGGCGGCGCTCGGCGAGGCGCATCGCGCGCTGAAGCTCGGCGGGCGCTTCTTCTGCCTCGAATTCTCGCAGACCGACTGGCCCGGCTTCCGGACGCTGTACGAGACCTATTCGCGCCATGTCGTGCCGCGGATCGGCAAGGCGGTGGCGAAGGACGAAGCGAGCTACCGCTATCTGATCGAATCGATCGAGCGCTTTCCAAACATGGCCGCGTTCAAGGCGATGATCGCGGCGGCGGGCTTCCGCAACGCGAAGGCCGAGCCGATCCTGGGCGGGCTGGTCGCCATCCATAGCGGCTGGAAAATTTGACCTCCTCCGTCGTCCACGTCTGGCGGCTTCTGAAATGGGGCCGGGTACTGGCGCGGCACGGGGCGCTGCGCGGCATCGAGCGCGACCCGAACACGCCGCCGCCGGTGCGCCGCCTGTGCCGGATCGCCCGCTTCGGCGCGCGGATACCCAAGGTGCCGAACTATGCTGCCGCCTTCCAGGCGATCGGTCCGGCGGCGATCAAGCTCGGCCAGGCGCTGGCGACCCGGCCCGACCTGATAGGCGAGGAGGCGACGCGCGACCTTGCCTTCCTGCAGGACAGCCTGCCACCCGCACCATTCGAGGCGATCAGGGCCGCAATCGAGGAGGGACTGGGCCGGCCGATCGAGAGCGCTTTCGCCGAGATCGACCCCGAGCCGGTCGGCGCGGCCTCGATCGCGCAGGTCCATCGCGCGGTGACGACCGAGGGCCGGGAGGTCGCGATCAAGGTGCTGCGGCCGAATATCGAGGCCGATTTCGCCAGCGCGATCGAGACCTATGAGTGGGCGGCGGCGCGGGTCGAGGGGATGGGCGGCGAGGCGGCGCGGCTGCGCCCCCGCCTGGTCATTGCCACGTTCAAGCAATGGACGCATCGCGAGCTGGACCTGCGGCAGGAGGCCGCCGCCGCGTCGGAGCTGCGCGCCAATCTGGTCGCGGAAAGCGGCTTCCATGTGCCGGAGATCGACTGGTCGCGCACCTCGCGGCGGGTGCTGACGCTCGACTGGATCGACGGCATCAAGCTCACCGACCGGCAGGCCCTGGTCGACGCCGGCCATGATTTGAAAGCACTCGCCGCGATCCTGGTCCGCGCCTTCCTGCGCCAGGCGGTGGTCGACGGCTTCTTTCATGCCGACCTCCACCAGGGCAACCTCTTCGCTTTGCCGGACGGCCGGCTGGCGGCGATCGATTTCGGCATCATGGGGCGGATCGACCGGCGCGCCCGGATCTGGCTCGCCGAGATCCTGCACGGCCTGATCACCGGAAATTACCGCCGCGTCGCCGAAATCCATTTCGAGGCGGACTATGTGCCGCCGCACCACAATATCGACGCCTTCGCGACGGCGCTGCGGGCGGTCGGCGAGCCGATGCGGGGCCTGCCGGTCAAGGACATCTCGATCGGCCACATGCTCGACGGACTGTTCAAGATCACCCGCGATTTCGACATGCAGACCCAGCCGCATCTGCTGCTGCTGCAGAAGACGATGGTGATGGAAGAAGGCGTCGCGACCAGCCTCGATCCCGACATCAACATGTGGGAGACGGCCGCACCCTTCGTCACCGAATGGGTGCGGACGGAATTGGGCCCCGAGGCGCGGCTCGCCGATGGGATCGTGCGCACCGTTCGCCTGCTGCGCCGGCTGCCGGATTTGATCGAGCGGATCGAGCGCAGCTATCCGGCGCCGGGCGGCGCGCCGCCCGCGCCGCCGCTGCCCGAAGTAGTCTTGCTGCTGCGGCCGCGATGGTGGCGATATTTGCTCAGCGCGGCGATTGGCGCGGCGGCTGGCGCTGCCGTCGTGCAGTACCTAGTTTAGCGCGATGCAGGGCAAACGCGTCCTCCTGATCGTCGGCGGCGGGATCGCCGCTTATAAGGCGTGCGAGCTGGTCCGGCTGATCCGCAAGGCGGGCGGCGGCGTGCGCTGCGTGCTGACCGAAGGCGGGGCGCAGTTCGTAACGCCCATGACGCTCGCCGCCCTCTCCGAGCAGCCGGTTCACACCAGCCTCTGGGACCTCAAGGACGAGGTCGAGATGGGGCATATCCAGCTCAGCCGCGAGGCGGACCTCGTCGTCGTCGCGCCGGCGACGGCCGACCTGCTGGCGAAGATGGCGGCCGGGATCGCCGACGATCTTGCCACCACTTTGCTGCTCGCGACCGACAAGCCGGTGCTCGCCTGCCCGGCGATGAACGTCCGGATGTGGGAGCATGAAGCGACACGGCGCAACGTCGCCCAACTCCGCGCGGATGGCGTGACGATCGTCGACCCAGACGAGGGCGAGATGGCGTGCGGCGAATATGGGCCGGGGCGGCTGCCGGAGCCGGAGGCGATCCTGAAGGCGATCGAACGGATGCTGGGCGTGCGCCGATCCGCTCGCCGGCCAGCCGGATTTCCAGGCGCGACGGCCCGCTGACCGGCCGCCACGCGATCGTTACCGCCGGCCCGACGCACGAGCCGATCGATCCGGTGCGCGTGCTGGCCAACCGCTCCTCGGGCAAGCAGGGCTTTGCGATCGCTGGAGCGTTGGCCGAACTGGGCGCGCGCGTGACGCTGATCGCTGGGCCGGTCAGCCAGACGACGCCTTCGGGAGTCGATCGCGTGAATGTCGAGACGGCGCGGGAGATGGCGGCGGCCGTCGAGAAAGCGCTGCCGGCGGACGTGGCGGTGATGGTCGCTGCAGTCGCCGACTGGCGGGTCGATGCCGCTATGACCAAACTCAAGAAGGGCGATGGGCCGCCCAGTCTCGCGCTGGTCGAAAATCCCGACATTCTCGCCGACCTGGCCCGCTCGCCGAACCGCCCCGGTCTTTTGATCGGCTTCGCGGCGGAGACCGACAATGTCGTCGACAACGCGCAGGCGAAGCGGGACCGCAAGGGGGCGGACTGGATCGTGGCGAATGACGTGTCTGGCGACGTGATGGGCGGGGCGGATAACAAGGTTCATCTGGTGACGGCCGAAGGCGTCGAGGATTGGGACCGCGCGCCCAAGGCGGAAGTGGCGCGCAAGCTGGCCGAGCGGATCGCAGTCGCCCTGGAGACCCGATGATCCGCATTGCGCTCAAGCGCCTGCCCCATGGCGAGGGCCTGCCGCTGCCGACTTATGCCAGCGCCGATGCGGCGGGGATGGACGTGGTCGCGGCGGAGAGCCTGACCCTCGCGCCGGGCCAGCGCCATGCGGTGGCGACCGGGTTCGCGGTCGCGATTCCGCCGGGCTATGAGATCCAGGTGCGGCCGCGGTCCGGGCTGGCGCTGAAGCATGGCATCACCTGCCTCAACACGCCCGGCACGATCGATTCCGACTATCGCGGCGAGGTGAAGATCATCCTCGCCAACCTCGGCGGCGAAGATTTCGCGATCGCTCGCGGCGAGCGAATCGCGCAGCTCGTCCCAGCACCGGTGTTGCGGGCAGATTTCGATGTGGTAGAAGAGCTTGACGACACTGTCCGCGGCGTGGGCGGCTTCGGATCAACCGGGAGGTGACGATGATCATCACAGCAGCTGCGGCGCTACTCCTTTCGCCGACGATCCCCGAGAATATCGACATCGGCCGCGCCAACTGGTCCAGCTATGCGCAATTGGAGATCGATCGGCTTGATCTGCCGAACACGGACCTGATCGATCAGGTCCAGCGCGTTCTGCGCAGCGGCGAATGCTCGATCGAGAGCCAGACCTGGCAGCGCTTCGCGTTCGACGTGAATTATGCCGTCCAGCTCGACTCGGCGGGCAATGCCACCCGCATCGTCGTCGAGGATATCGGCTGCCGGCCGGTCGAGCTGCTGGTCGGCCATGTCGCGGCGCGGATCGTTCGCGACGGCCATGTCCGCAACACCCCGCCCGAAGCGACGCGTTATTACGCGAACCGGATCAACTTCAACCTCCGGTGACCCCTAAGGTCCATATCCCATATGGACCTTAGCGACGCGCAGCTCGATCGCTACGCGCGGCATATTGTTCTCAAGGAGATCGGCGGGGCCGGCCAGGCGCTGCTGTTGACTGCCCACGTCGCGGTGATCGGCGCGGGCGGGATTGGCGCGCCGGCTTTGCTCTATCTCGCCGCAGCCGGCATCGGACGGATCAGGCTGATCGACGACGATGAGGTCAGCCTCGACAACCTCCAGCGGCAGGTGCTGTTCGGGACGGGCGACGTCGGCGCCGGCAAGGCCGAGGTCGCGGCCCGCAACCTGGCCCGACTCTCGTCCGACACCCGAATCGACACCGTTGCGGAGCGACTCGACATCGAAAATGTCGATCGCCTGCTCGCCGGCGTCGCTCTGGTGCTGGACGGCAGCGACAATTTCGCCACACGGCTCGCCGTTTCCGACTGGTGCACCGCGCATCGCGTGCCCCTCGTCTCCGCCGCGATCGGCCAGTTCCAGGCGCAGATCGGCACCTTCCGCGGCTGGGAGCCGGACAAGCCCTGTTACCGCTGCTTCGTCGGTGACGCGTTCGACGCCGAGGATTGCGACACCTGCTCGGAGCTGGGCGTGCTGGGCGCGATGACGGGCATTGCGGGGAGCTGGGCGGCGCTGGAGGCGATCCGGGCGATCGTCCCATTCGGCGGCGATCCGACGGGGAAGCTGCATGTGTTCGACGGCCTCGCGCCGGCGATGCGGACGATCCGGATCGTCAAGGACCCGGCTTGCAAGGGCTGCGGCCAGCTAGAGGCCGAACAGGCGTAGGCTTTCCTGCCAAGCCTGAGCGGTCGCGTCGGGCTGGCTGATGACGGTGAGGGCGAGCCCGCCGATCAGGCCGAATGGCAGTATCATCCAGCCCAGGCGGCTGAGGAGGGATTTGCCGCGCACGGGCGGCGCGGCGCGGCTGGCATAAACGAGATCGGTGCAGACGGCTCATCCTTCGCAAGAGAACCCGCGAGGTTGGTGCGCGGGTGGCCGAGGATCGCCGCCTTTTCGAGCAGGAATTCATCGATCGTCAGCGCGCCAGCTTCGCAAAGTCGGGTCAGCCGCTCCAACGCGTCAAGGCGGGCATGGACAACGGTCAGCGCGCCATCGGCAGGCAGGATTGGCGCGGTTGGTTGCGGCGGCGGGACGAGCGCGAGCCGTGCCGGCTCGTCCGGACCTTCTGACGGCGAAAAGCCGCGGGAGATGGCGAGACGGCCCATGCGCATGCCGCCGCTTTAGCCATCGTCCTGTAAAGATTGGCGGACCCGGCGCGGTAAACGGCGGATCAACCTTAGTTTGCGGAGCCCGGCGCGATCGCGATCAGATCGATGGTGAAGAGCAGGGTCGCGCCGCCCGGGATCTCGCCGCGCCCGACGGGCCCGTAAGCGAGGTTGTAGGGGATCGCGAATTCGTAGCGGTCGCCGACGCCCATCATCGGCACCCCTTCCTGCCAGCCGCGGATCAGGCGGCCGAGCGGGAAGGTCGCGGGCTCGCCGCGGCGGACCGAGCTGTCGAACTCGGCGCCGTCGATGAAGGTGCCGACATAGTGGATCGTCACCGTGTCGTTGACGGTGGGATGCGCGCCCCGGCCGTTGCCGCTGATCCGACGGTAGCGCAGGCCGCTCGGCGTCCGATGCCAGCCCTGCGCCGGATCGAGCCGGTTGAGATACTGGAAATGGAAGTCGGCATTGGCCAGGTTCGGCGCCGCCGGCGGGGCTTCCTGCGCCAGCGCGGCGGTTGAGCACGTCAAGGTGCCAGCAACGGCGAAACCGTATCGCAGCATCATTTCTTTCCCTTCGCCGTTCTTCGCGGGCGCCTTGCGGCCCCTGCCCTTCTTCTTGCCGGGGCCCCTTGGCGGCGCGCTCGTCGATCAGCTGCGCCGCTTCCTCCAGCGTGATCTGATCCGGCTCGACCGACTTGGGCAAGGTCGCGTTGGTCGTGCCGTCGGTGACGTAAGGGCCGAAGCGGCCCTCCATCAGCTTGATCTCGGCCTCGGTGCGCGGGTGGGTGCCAAGCACTTTGAGCGGCTCGCGCGACCCACGGCCCCGGCCGCCGCCATTGGCCGCGTCGGCGAGCTTGGCGACGGCGGCGTTCATGCCGACCTCGAACACCTCGGCCGTGCTGGCCAGCTTCGCATATTTGCCGTTGTGCTGAAGGTACGGCCCGTAGCGGCCGATGCTCGCCTTGATCATCTCGCCGGTTTCGGGATGAGGGCCGACGTCGCGCGGGAGCGACAGGAAACGCAGCGCCGTTTCGAGATCGGCATCGGCGGCGGGCACGTCCTTCGGCAGCGAGGCGCGCTTCGCCTCCTTGCCCTCGCCGAGCTGGAAATAGGGACCGAAACGGCCCGAGCGCAGGGTCACGTCCTGGCCGCTCTCCGGGTCCTGGCCAAGCACCTGCGGGCCGCTGTCGGCGGCGGCCTCGTCGCCCTGGCCGAAGCGGCGGGTATATTTGCACTCTGGATAATTGGAGCAGGCGACGAAGGCGCCGAACTTGCCGCCGCGCAGGCCGAGCCGGCCGGTGCCGCAGAGCGGGCAGAGACGCGGATCGCTGCCGTCGCCCTTTTCCGGGAACAGGAAAGGCGCGAGGAACTCGTCGAGCGCGGCGGTGATCTCGGACGGCTTCTGCTCCATCACCTCGGCGGTCTTCGGCTTGAAATCGCGCCAGAAGGCTTCGAGCACCTGCTGCCAGCCCAGCCGGCCGCCGGAAATGTCGTCCAGCTCGTCCTCGAGATGGGCGGTGAAATCGAACGAGACGTAGCGCTCGAAGAAGCGCTCCAGGAAGGCGGTGACGAGCCGGCCGCTCTCCTGGGGGATGAAGCGGTTCTTCTCGAGGACGACGTAGTCGCGGTCCTTCAGCGTTTGCAGGATCGACGCGTAGGTGGAGGGGCGGCCGATGCCGAGCTCCTCCATCTTCTTGACGAGGCTCGCCTCGGAATAACGTGGCGGCGGCTGGGTGAAATGCTGTTCGGCGGCGACTCCCTTTTTGGCCGGCGCGTCGCCTTCGCGGACGCGCGGCAGGCGGCGCGAATCCTCGTCCTCGGCATCGTCGCGGCCTTCCTCGTAGAGGGCGAGGAAGCCGGGGAAGAGCACGACCTGGCCGGTGGCGCGCAGGGCGTGCTGGCCGGTGGCGTCGGTCAGCTCGGCGGTGGTGCGCTCGAGGCGGGCGGAGGCCATCTGGCTCGCCAGCGCCCGCTTCCAGATCAGCTCGTAGAGGCGGGCATGATCGCCCGAGCCGGCGCGGTCGCGACCGAAATCGGTCGGGCGGATCGCCTCATGCGCTTCCTGCGCGTTCTTGGCCTTGGTCTCGTAGTGACGCGGCTTGTCCGGGACGTAACCCGCGTCGTAGCGGTCGGCGACCGCCTTGCGGGCAGCCGAAACCGCCTCGGGCGCCATCTGGACGCCGTCGGTCCGCATGTAGGTGATCGAGCCCTCCTCGTAGAGGCCTTGCGCCACCCGCATCGTCTGGCTGGCCGAGAAGCCGAGCTTGCGGGCGGCCTCCTGCTGCAGGGTCGAGGTGGTGAAGGGCGGCGGCGGGTTGCGGGTGAGCGGCTTGGTTTCGACCGAGACGACGCTGAACCGGCCCTCTTCGACGGCGCGCTTCGCCGCTTGGGCGGTGCCCTCGTCGCCGATCGTCAGTCGGTCGATCTTCTCGCCATTGTAGCGGACCAGGCGGGCAGCGAACTCGGTGCCGTCCGCCTCCAGCGTCGCGGTGACCGACCAATATTCCTGGGCCCGGAACAGCTCGATCTCGCGCTCGCGATCGACGATCAGGCGCAGCGCCACGGATTGCACGCGGCCGGCGGATTTCGCGCCGGGCAGCTTGCGCCACAGCACCGGCGAGAGGGTGAAGCCGACCAGATAATCGAGCGCGCGGCGGGCGCGGTAAGCGTCGATCAGATCCTCGTCGAGCTCGCGCGGATGGGCCATCGCCTCGGTCACTGCGCTCTTTGTGATCGCGTTGAAGGTCACGCGCTCAACATGCGTCGGTAGCGCCTTTTTCTTCGCCAGCACTTCCTTGACGTGCCAGCTGATCGCCTCCCCTTCACGGTCCGGATCGGTGGCGAGGATCAAGGTGTCGGCCTTCTTCGCCTCGTCGGTGATCGCCTTCAGTTGCCGCGCCTTGTCGGCATAGGCCTCCCAGCTCATCGCGAAGCCGTCGTCCGGATCGACCGAACCGTCCTTCGGCGGCAGATCGCGGACATGGCCGTAGGAGGCGAGCACGCGGTGCCCGGGCCCCAGATATTTTTCGATGGTCTTCGCCTTGGCGGGCGATTCGACGATGACGAGCTTCATGAACTGATCGCTACCCCTACACGTACGCGCGAGGGTGGGAAGTCGGCGGGGGCGGCGTCAAGCCCGGTTCCTTCACGCCAGCGCCACCCTGCCACCGGCATGGCGGGCGAGATGGCCAGCGAGCTCCAGCTCCAGCAGGATGAGCTGGACGGTCGCGGGCGGCAGAACGGATTGGCGGACCAGTTCGTCGATCGGGACCGGCGTCGGGCCGAGCAGATCGCGGATCGTGCGGCGGTCGGGCTCGCCGGCTTCGGCCGGTTCTTCGGCGACGGCCTGCCGCGTCCTGGGCGCGTTGCAGGCGCCGAGATGAAGCGGGCGAATCGCTTCCAGGACATCTTCGGCGCTCTGGACCAAGGTCGCGCCCTCGCGGATCAGCTGGTTGCAACCCTGGGCGCGCGGGTCGAGCGGCGAGCCGGGGATCGCCATCACCTCGCGGCCGTAATCGGCGGCGTAGCGGGCGGTGATGAGCGAGCCCGACTTGGGCGCCGCCTCGATCACGACGGTGCCGGCGGCGAGGCCGGCGATGATCCGGTTGCGATAGGGAAAATGACGCGCGCGGGGCTCGGTGCCGGGCGGCTGCTCGGCGACCAGCAGGCCGCGCTCCGCGATGGCGCGTTGCCGCTCCTCATTTTCGGGCGGGTAGAAGATGTCGATGCCGCCGGCGATCACCGCGACGGTGCCGGTTTCGAAGCTGCCGTCATGGGCCGCGGTGTCGATGCCGCGGGCGAGGCCGGAGACGACGACGGTGCCTGTCTCGCCGAGATTGCGGGCGAGCTGCCGGGCGAAGCGGCAGGCCGCCGCGGAGGAATTGCGCGCGCCGACCATCGCCACCATCGGCCGCGCCAGCAACGCCGTGTCGCCGCTGACGATCAGGGCCGGCGGCGCGCTGTCGATCTCAGCGAGCAGTGCCGGATAGCTCTCGTCGTCGCGGAACAGGTAGCGGGCGCCAAGGGCCGCGACGGCGTCGATCTCGCGCTCGACCTCGGCGGCGCTGGCCAGCTTGACCGACCGCCCGCCGCCGCGCCGCGCCAGATCGGGGATCGCATCGAGCGCCGCCTGCGCCGAGCCGAAGCGGCCGACGAGCTGGGCATAAGTGATCGGGCCGATCTTGTCGGTGCGGATCAGGCGCAGCCGGGCAATGGTGTCGGCGGGCAAGCTCAAGCGGCCTTGCTCCGACCGACCTTCGGCTCCTCGCCGCGCCAGAGCCGGCCGATGTTCGCTCGGTGCGTCCAGAGGACCAGCAAGGCGAAGCCGAGAAAGAGCAGGGCCAGCCCGAAATGGCCGAACGCCGCGGCGGTGACGGGTCCCGAGAGCGGCGCGAGGATGCCGGCGAGCGACGAATAGCGCGTGACCAGCACGACCAGCAGCCAGACCGCGCCCGCGACGAGGATCGTCGGCCAGTGCAAAGCGGCGGCGATCCCGGCCAAGGTGGCCACCCCCTTCCCGCCCTTGAAGCGCAGCCAGACCGGATAGAGGTGGCCAAGAAAGGCGCTGATTCCGGCGAGCGGCGCGAGCGCGAGATCCGGCCAGACCGCCCCGGCGAGCAGCACCGCGGCCGCGCCCTTCCCCGCGTCGAGCAGCAGAGTGGCCGCGGCGAGGCCCTTATGGCCGGTGCGCAGCACGTTGGTCGCGCCGATATTGCCGGAGCCGATGTCGCGCACATCGCCGAGGCCGGCGGCGCGGGTCAGCAGAAGCCCGAACGGAATCGAGCCGAGCAGATAGCCGCCGATGATCGCCGCGAGCGGCGGGAACAGGGTCTCGAAAGTAATCACGGCGCCCCCATGCGGCTTGGGTAAGCAGCGACGATGGAGCGCGCAACCGCGTTTGCCGGCGCGGCGCACGCCGGTTAAGCCTCGGGCGTGACCCGCCCGCTGCTCATCTTCGATTCCGGGGTCGGCGGGCTATCGGTGCTGGCCGAGATCGCGAGGCTGCTGCCGACCGCGCCGATCGTCTATGCCGCGGACAGCGCCGGCTTCCCCTATGGCACCAAGACGGCACTGGAGATCATGGCGCGGGTGCCGGCTTTGCTCGGCAAGCTCGCCGAGCGTTACGATCCGGCGCTGATCGTCATCGCCTGCAACACCGCCTCGACGATCGCGCTCAACGGCGTGCGGGCGGCGCTCGATCTGCCGGTGGTTGGCACGGTGCCGGCGATCAAGCCGGCGGCGGCGCTGAGCAAGACGCGGACGATCGGCGTGCTCGGCACCGAGGCGACGGTGGTCCAGCCTTATGTCGACCGGCTCGCGGCCGAGTTCGCCGCCGACTGCACCGTGATCCGGCACGGCTCGGCCGAGTTGGTCGAGCTCGCCGAAGCGAAGCTGCGCGGCGAGCCGCCCGACCTCGCCGCGTGCCGCGACATCCTCGCCGGCCTGCTCGATCAGCCCGGCGGCTGCGCGATCGACACGGTAGTGCTGGCCTGCACGCACTTTCCACTAGTCCAGGACGAGCTAGCGGCGGCGAGCCCGCGCCCGCTCGCCTTCGTCGACGGCGCGGCCGGGATCGCGCGCCGCACCGCCTGGCTGACGCGCGAGCTGACTTGGCCGAACAACCCGTCGGAGAGCCGCGCCGTGGTGACCGGGCCATTGGACGAAGCCGAGCGCTATCGCGTCGGCTTCGCGCGCTTCGGCCTCACGCACCTCGAGAAGCTCTAATTGCTCGGGTAGATGCTCTCGTCGCCCTGCTCGAAGGGCTGGTTTCGCGCCTCGCGAAAGGTGTTCACGGTCATCGGCCGAAGCCAGTTGCCTTCGAGGAGGATGCGGTTGCGCGGCGTGTCGCCGAAAATCGCCCATTGCGCGTTCCAGTTCAGCCGCCCACGCACCTCCTCGAGGCTCAGCCCCTGGCGCGCGAGCGGGCCGATCTGGGCGCGCAGGTCGGTCAGCGTCGCGGTCAGCCGGTCAAGGTAGGCGCCATCGGTCTGCGGCTCGCCATGGCCGGGGATGAGGACGCGATAGTCGAGCGCCCGGATCCGATCGAGCACCTGCAGCCATTCGCCGGGAAAGCTGTAAAAGCCGAACGGGAGCGGATGGACGACGACGTCGCCGGTGACGACGATCCGCTCGTTGGGCAGCCAGGCGATGGCGTCGCCATCGGTATTGGCGCGGCCGGGATGGATCAGGCGGACGGGGCGGACGGGATCGTCGAGCAGCAGCTCGCTGGTGAACGTCTCGGTCGGCAGGGCGAGATAGGTGCCGCGAATGTCCACCATCCGCTGGCGCGTGTCGCGCTCCACCCGGGCCCAGCGCGCGCGGGTCGCCTCGTCGAGTTGCGGGTTGCGCTGCTCCGCCATGGCCCTGGCAAGCGTTCCGGCCGCCTGGTTTAGGAACAGGGTCTCGATCCGCTCGTCGGGGCGAGTGCGGATGTAACGCCGCATCACCGGCCCCCTTAGCGTCCGCGCCGTCGCGGCGGTGGAGATGATCCGGACGCCCGGCCACGCCGCGCGGAATTCCGAGCCGCCCTGCGGATGATCGTTATGCCAGTGGGTGTAGACCAAGGCCGTGACCGGCAGCCGGGTGATCGAGCGGACATAGTCCACGGCGCGGCGGCCGTCGGCGCGGGTGAGGCCGGCGTCGATGACGACGACGCCCCTGCTTTGCTCAATGATCGTGATATTGCCGGTAACCGCGCCGCGATATTCTGGCGGCGTGGACAGCAGGTGGACGCTCGGCGCGATCTGTCGTGCACCATAAGGGGCGAGCGACGGCTGCGCGGTCGCGGGCAGGACGAACAGGGACAGGCAGAATAGAATGAGGGCGCGCGGCATCGGAGCGATTCCTTTCGCTGCGTCCCCGCCGCGCTGGTGCGATGTGTTTCTCCGTCAGGCAAAGCCGGGCCGACCAAGCGTCACCAATTTTCGATCGACCGCCAGGCGCAAGGGGTGGTGGCGAATCTGGCGCGACCCGCCTAGATAGGCCATCTCGAAGTGGAGTGACTCGTGGGCGAGCGCATCGTCATTGCTTCCGATCATGCGGCGGTCGCGCTGAAGGCGGAGCTCGTCGCCTATTTGCGTGAAGGCGGGCACGACGTGGCTGATCTTGGGCCTAATGGCATCGATCCGGTCGACTATCCCGATTTCGGCTATCACATCGCCGAGGAGGTCGCGGCCGGACGGGCAACATACGGTGTCGCGCTGTGCGGCTCCGGGATCGGCATCTCGATCGCCGTCAATCGCCACCCTGCCGCCCGTTGCGCCCGCGTCAATGAGCCGCTTTCGGCAGCGCTCGCCCGCCGCCATAACGACGCCAATGTGATCGCCATGGGCGCACGGCTTGTCGGCTCGGACATGGCCAAGGCCTGCATCGACGCCTTCCTTTCAACGTCTTTCGAGGGCGGCCGCCATGAGGGCCGCGTCGGCAAGCTTTCCCACCCGCATTTCGCCAAGGAGTCGGCATGACCGATACGCTGGATCGAGCGAACGAAACCCATAGCCCAGCGGCGCAGTCCGAGGGCTTCTTCACCGACATGCTCGGCCAGGCCGACCCTGCGGTCGCAGCCGCGGTCAGCGCCGAGCTCGACCGCCAGCAGAACCAGATCGAGCTGATCGCGTCGGAAAACATCGTCAGCCGCGCCGTGCTCGAGGCGCAGGGATCGGTGCTGACCAACAAATACGCCGAAGGCTATCCGGGCCGGCGCTATTACCAGGGCTGCGCACCGTCGGACGCGGTCGAGACGCTGGCGATCGAGCGGGCGAAGCAATTGTTCGGCTGCGGCTTCGCCAACGTCCAGCCGCATTCCGGCGCGCAGGCCAATGGCGCGGTGATGCTGGCGCTGACCAAACCGGGCGACACCATCCTCGGCATGTCGCTCGACGCGGGCGGCCATCTCACCCACGGCGCCAAGCCGGCAATGTCGGGCAAGTGGTTCAACGCCATCCAATATGGCGTGCGGCGCGACGACGATCTGATCGACTTCGATCAGGTCGAGAGCCTCGCGAAGGAACACCGGCCGACCCTGATCATCGCCGGCGGCTCGGCCTATCCGCGCCATATCGATTTTGCCCGATTCCGTGCCATCGCCGACGAGGTCGGAGCGATTTTCATGGTCGACATGGCCCATTTCGCGGGGCTGGTCGCGGCCGGCGAGCATCCGACCCCGTTCGGCCACGCGCATGTCGTCACCACGACGACGCACAAGACTCTGCGCGGGCCGCGCGGCGGCATGGTGCTGACCGACGACGAGGCCATCGCCAAGAAGATCAACTCGGCTGTGTTTCCGGGACTCCAGGGCGGGCCGCTGATGCACATCATCGCCGGCAAGGCTGTCGCGTTCGGCGAGGCGCTTCGGCCTGAGTTCAAGACCTATGCGCGCGATGTGATCGCCAACGCCAAGGCGCTGGCCGGCCGGCTGAAGGAGCGCGGCGCGGATCTGGTGTCGGGCGGGACGGACACGCATCTGGCATTGGTCGACCTGCGGCCGATCGGCGTGACCGGCAAGGACGCCGACGAGGCGCTGGAGCGGGCCGCGATCACCTGCAACAAGAATGGCGTCCCGTTCGATCCGCTGCCGCCGGTCAAGACCAGCGGCATCCGCGTCGGATCGCCCGCCGGCACCACCCGCGGCTTCGGCGTCGCCGAGTTCCGCGATATCGCCGACATGGTCGCCGACGTGCTGGAAGGCCTTCGCGTCAATGGCGAAGAGGGCAATGGCGCGGTCGAGGCCGGCGTGAAGGCTCGCGTTCGCGAGCTTTGCGCCCGCTTCCCGATCTACCCGGAGCAATAATTGCGCTGCCCCTTCTGCTCCCATGAAGACAGCCAGGTGAAGGACAGCCGGCCGACCGAGGACGGCTCGGCGATCCGGCGGCGGCGGCAGTGCGAGGATTGCGGGGCGCGGTTCACGACCTTCGAGCGTATCCAGCTGCGTGAACTGACGGTGCTCAAGTCCGAGGACAAGCGCGAGCCGTTCGACCGTGGCAAGCTGGAGCGCTCGATCGAGATCGCCTGCCGCAAGCGCCCGGTGCCGCGCGAGCGGATCGAACGGCTGGCCTCGTCGATACAACGCCAGATCGAAACCAGCGGCGAGAGCGAGATGCCCTCGGCGCGGATCGGCGGGATGGTGATGGACGGGCTGAAGGCGCTCGACCCGGTCGCCTATATCCGCTTCGCCAGCGTCTATAAGGACTTCCGCGAAGCGAAGGATTTCGAGGATTTCGCGGGCACGGTGAGCGAAGCGGGGAAGGACTAGCTCCCTCTCCCGCTCGCGGGAGAGGGCTGGGGTGAGGGTCTGTTTCTTCGACAGGCATCGAGATCGGCGCAACCATGGAAGAAAAAGAAGACCCTCACCCTGCCCTCTCCCGCAAGCGGGAGAGGGTTGCTCCTGCCATCGTTCTCGTCCGCCCTCAGCTGGGCGAGAATATCGGCAAGGCGGCGCGGGCGATGCTCAATTTCGGACTCACCGATTTGCGGCTGGTGACCCCGCGCGACGGCTGGCCCAATCCGAGCGCGGGACCGGCGGCGTCGGGCGCGGACGTGGTGCTGGAGCGAGCGCAGGTGTTCGACAGCGTCGCGGAAGCGGCTGCCGATTGCCCGTTCGTCTATGCGACCACGGTGCGGAAGCGCGGGCTGGTGGTGCCGATCGTCTCGCCCGAGGAGGCGGCGCGGGAGATCCATGGCAATGGCGGTTCCTCCGCGATCCTGTTCGGCGCCGAAAGGTCCGGGCTGGAGACGGATGAGGTCGCGATCGCCGGCAAGATCGTCACCGTGCCGGTCAACGCCGAGTTCCGCTCGCTGAACCTGGCCCAGGCGGTGATGCTGCTCGCTTATGAATGGTCGAAGCACGAGACGCTGGCGGTGCCGACCCTCGGCAACGAGGCCGAGCCGCGCGCCGAGCACGAGCATCTCGAAGGGCTCGTTCAGCAGGTCTATGCTGCGCTCGAGGCCGCCGACTATTTCCATCCGCCGGACCGCACGTCCGCGACGAAGAACACCTTACGCACCATCCTGACCAAGGCCGGCTGGTCGACGCGCGAGGTGCAGGCGATGCGCGGCGTCATCCGGGCGCTGGCCGAAGGGCGGCACCCGGACTCAAAGACCAAAGAAGTCATCCCGGCGAAGGCCGGGATCCATGAACTCAATTGCTGGCGATAATTGACGAGGACAGTGTTCATGGGCCCCGGCCTTCGCCGGGGTGACTTCTACGGGTCAGTTGACTTTTCCGCCTCGGGCCGTCAGAGGCCCGCCTTCGCAATTGGCCCCGCACCCCTGGTGAAGCGGCGGCCGCGTCGGACAGCAGGTCCGGCGGTGCGGTTCCAGGGCTTTTGACAACGCGAATTGGAGTATCATCATGTCGAAGCGCTCAAGCGCCAAGTACAAGCTCGACCGCCGGATGGGCGAGAACGTCTTCGGACGCCCCAAGAGCCCGGTCAACAAGCGCGAATATGGTCCGGGCCAGCACGGCCAGCGCCGCAAGGGTAAGATGTCCGACTTCGGCATCCAGCTGCGCGCCAAGCAGAAGCTGAAGGGCTATTACGGCGACGTCACCGAGAAGCAGTTCAAGCGCGCTTACACCGACGCCGCCCGGATGAAGGGCGACACCGGCCAGAATCTGATCGGTCTGCTCGAGCGGCGGCTGGACATGGTCGTTTACCGCGCCAAGTTCGCGCCGACGATCTGGGCCGCGCGCCAGCTGGTCAGCCACGGCCACATCCGGGTCAACGGCGTGAAGTGCAACATCGCCAGCCGCCGGGTCGATGTCGGCGACGAGATCACCCTGGGCTCGAAGGCGCAGGAGATGGCGCTGGTGATGGAGGCGCAGAGCCTCGCCGAGCGCGACATCCCCGAATATGTCGCCGTCGACGGCGCCGCCAAGGTGACCTACACCCGCGTGCCGACGCTGGACGAAGTGCCCTATCCGGTGCGAATGGAGCCGAACCTGGTCGTCGAGTTCTACTCGCGTTGATCCGGGCTTCCGGTTGAACGAAAAGGGCGGTCCTCGCGGGTCGCCCTTTTCTTATGGCTGGATGCCGAGCGCCTGGCGGAGGAAGGCGTCGCTGCGGCGGAGCAGTTGCGCCCGCGCAGCGCTGTCGTCCAGCTGGTGATCGAGGCCGGGGAAGGTGACCAGCTCCGAGCGGCGGCCGGCGGCGCGCAGCCTTTCGTCCATCGCCCGCGCCTGGGCGATGCCGACATTGCGGTCCCTGTCGCCGTGGAACATCAGCACCGGCGCGCGAATGCGTTCGACATTCTGCAGCGGCGAGCCTTCGCGGATGTGCGGGCCGGAGCCGAAATAGTCGCGGACATTGGCGGCGTTGGTGAAGCCGGCCCATTCGTTGCGCGCGATGTTGAGATCGGTGACCGGCGCCACCGCGACGATCGCCCGGAACAGCTCCGGATCGAGCACGCTCGATTGCAGCGCCGCATAGCCGCCATAGGACCAGCCGAAGATCGCCAGCCGGGCCGGAGCGGCAATCCCTTCCGAGACCAGCCAGCGCCCGGCATCGTTCACGTCGCCGATCGCGGTCCGCCAGGAGACGAAGCCGTTGCGCTGGAACCAGGCCTCGCCATAGCCCGCCGAGCCGCGGAAGTTCGGCTGCAGCACGGCATAGCCGCGATGGGCGAAATATTGCGCGAGCCAGTCGAAGCCCCATTCGTCGCGCGCGCTCGGGCCGCCGTGCGGCATGACGATCGCCGGCAGGCCGCGCTGGGCGCCGCCCGGCGGCAGGGTGAGATAAGCGGGAATCTGGGTGCCGTCCGCCGCGCGGTAGGTGACAGCGCGCACCGGCGCCAAGGGCACGTTCTCCAGCTCCGGCCGGGCCAGCATGATCTCATTGAGCTGCCGCGTACCCTTGTCATAGACGTAATAGCGGCCCGGATCGGTGTCGCTGCCGGCCCAGATCAGCAGCCGTTGCTCATCCTCCGACGCATCGACGAAATTGACCAGCGGCAGGTTCGGTAGGGCGCGATGCAGCCGCTCGGCGAGCGCGCGCAGCTCGGGATCGAAATAGATGATCTGCCGCCGGTCGGTCGCGAAGCTGGCGCCGACGACCCGGTTGCGCCGGCCGATCCGCACCAATCCGTCGACATCGACCTGATCGTGGCTCGCGACCAGCTCGCGCGTGCCCGAACCGTCGAGGCTGATCCGGAACAGAGCCGTCCGGCCGTTGTGCGGAGCAAAAGCATAAGCAGCGTTCAGAGTGGGATCGACGGCCACCGGCCGCACGCCGCTATCCTGGAGCGTGTTGTAGCTGCCCAGGTCCCGCCAGTCGTTCGAGCCCGCAACGCGATAGCGATAGGTGAGTACAGGCGATGCCTGCTCGGCGCGGCTTCCTTGGTCGGCGACGATGCGGACCGTTCCGCGGCCATCGGCGATATACCGCACCGCATCGGCGCGCGGCCGCTCCACCACGCTGGTCCTGAGATTGGAGGTGTCGACGCGGACCACGCCGAGGCCCTCCTCGCGCCGGCCGACGCGGCTACCGGTGACCTGATCGGGGATGAATGTCTGCACCATCAGCAACGAGTTCTCCTGGCCGGGGAGCCAGTCGATCACGCTGCCCGAAAACGTCCTGATGTAACGCTGATTGAAGCTGTCCCGCTCGCCGAGCATCCGCATATTGGAGCCATCGATGTTCAGCGCAACAAGCCGCGATATCGGGACCAATAGCCCTTCATAGGTCATCACGCCCCAGATCGTGCAGACCAGCCGCTGGCTGGAGACGAATTCGCAGCCGCCGAGCCGCTGATCGACGCCGTTGGCTGCGGTCACCCGCGTGGGCGCGCCGCCGGCGAGATCCACGGTGTAGAGAGTCGCGCCCTGACCCCGGCCCGGCTCGATGTACACGATCCGCCTGCCGTCCGGCGACATGGCGATTGACTGGATGCTTTCGCGCGCGCCGAACGCGACGGCGGGATCGACCTGCGCCTGAGACGGAACCGCCGCGAGCGACAAGAATAATGGCAATAAAACGCTTCACGAAGCCCCCCGAATACAACGCCTTGACTGCTGCAGTCATGCCATCGGCTCGGCCGGGCGGCAAGGTTGCGCGTTGCGGAGCTTGCTGCCAGAAGCGCGCGGCCGGGGGCGGTTCGGAGAGATGACGATGCGCGCGATCCTGATGGCCGTCCTCACCCTGTTCGCCACCGCCAGCGCGGCCGCGCAGCAGCGCGCCGGCCAGCCGCAAATCTCGCTGGAAACCGTGCAGCGCGTCACCCGCGAGCTTTCGTCGGACGCGTTCGAGGGCCGCGCGCCCGGAACGCCGGGCGAGACGCGGACCGTCGAGGCGATCGCGCGCGAATTCCAGCGGGCCGGGCTGCAGCCGGGCAACAATGGCTCCTGGTATCAGGACGTGCCGCTGGTCGAGATCACCATGCAGGGCAATCCGCAGCTGCAGGTGACCGGCGGTTCGGGCGCGCCGATCGCGCTGAACTACCGCACCGATTTCGTCGCCGCGTCCTACCGCGCTTTGCCCCGGATCGATGTTCGCGACAGCGAGGTCGTGTTCGTCGGCTACGGCATCAACGCGCCGGAGCGCGGCTGGAACGATTATGCCGGGCTCGACGTGCGCGGCCGGACCGTGATCATCCTGGTCAACGACGCCGACTGGAACGCCGCGGGCATGGAGGGCGTCTTCGGCGGCCGGGCGATGACCTATTACGGCCGCTGGACCTACAAGTTCGAGGAGGCGGCGCGGCAGGGCGCGGCGGCAGCCCTGATCGTCCATGACACCGCCCCGGCTTCCTATGGCTGGAACGTGGTCGAGAACAGCTGGACGGGTCCGCAGCTCTACATGCGCTCCGCCGACAATGGCGCCGGCCAGACGGCGATGAACGGCTGGATCACCAACGCGGCGGCTCGGCGGCTGCTGGCGGCGGCCGGGCAGGATCTCGACGCGCTGACCCGGGCGGCGCAGCAGCGCGGCTTCCGGCCGGTGCCGCTGAACCTCCGTCTGACGACCGGCTTCGACAACACGCTGCGCGAGGCGATGTCGCGCAACGTGATCGGCGTCCTGCCCGGCACCAGCCGGGCGAACGAATATGTGCTGAACACCGCCCATTGGGACCATCTCGGCATCTGCCGCGAGACGGGCGAGGACCGGATCTGCAACGGCGCGATCGACAATGCGACCGGCACTGCGGCTTTGGTCGCGCTGGCCGAGGCGAACGTACGCGCCGGGCGGACGGCGCGGACGCAAATCTACCTTGCGGTGACGGCGGAGGAATCGGGCCTGCTCGGCTCGGCTTATTATGCCGCCAACCCGATCTACCCACTGGCGCGCACCGCCGGCGGCCTCAACATCGACAGCCTTAGCATGCAGGGGGACGCGCGCGATTTCTACGCCGTCGGCGCGGGCAAATCGGAGCTCGACACGTGGCTGGCGCGGGCGGTGCAGGCGGAGGGCTTGGCGCTCGCTCCCGGCGAGCCTTCACCAGAGGCCGGCTATTATTTCCGCTCCGACCAGTTCAGCCTCGCCAAGCTGGGCGTGCCGATGGTCTATGCCAAGCTCGGCGACGATCTCGTCAGCGGCGGGCGGGAGGCGGGCCGCGCCTGGGCGCAGGCCTATCGCGCCAACCGCTATCACGGCCCCGCCGACCAATATGACGAGAATTGGGACTGGCGCGGCGCGCAGCGCGAGCTGAACGTCTTCTACCGGCTGCTGCGCGAGCTCGCCGAAAGCGACCAGTGGCCGAACTGGAACCAGGGCGACGAATTCCGCGCCATCCGCGATCGCACCGCCGACCAGCGGCGATGACCTTCCGCCAGCCGGCCGAATGGGCGCCGCACGAAGCGGTGTGGATCGGCTTTCCGAGCCATGCGGACCTCTGGGAGGACGATCTCGAGCCGGCGCGGGCCGAGGTCGCGGCGTTCGCGCGCATCGTCCATGCCGGGGGCAAGGGCGAGGAGGTGCGGCTGGTCGCGGCCGATCCGGATTCGGTCGCGGCGGCGAAGGCGCTGGCGCCGTTCGCGACCGTGATCCAGGAGCCGTTCGGCGACATCTGGCTGCGCGACACCGGGCCGATCATTTTGACCGGCGACAATGGCCGGCGGGCGGCGCGGTTCCGGTTCAACGGCTGGGGCGGGAAATACGAGCTGGAGGGCGACGACACGGTCGGGCTGAGGCTCGCCGAGACGCTCGACCTCGACGCGGCCAGCCACGACTGGGTGCTGGAGGGCGGCGCGATCGATGTGGACGGGACGGGGCTCGCCGTCACCACCGAGCAATGCCTGCTCAATCCGAACCGCAATTCGGGGCTGAGCAAGGCGGAGGTCGAGAGCGCGGCTGCGCGAGCAGCTCGGCATCGAGCGCGTGCTGTGGCTCGGCGACGGGCTGCTCAACGACCATACGGACGGCCATGTCGACAATCTCGCCCGCTTCGTCGCCGAGGGCGTGTTGGCGATCCCGACGCCTGCCGACGAACGATCCCAACGCCAAGGTCTACGAGGACGCGCGAAACCGCGCCGAGGCGTTCGGCGTGGCGGTGACGTCCCTCCCCTCGCCCGGCCGCGTCGAGCGCGACGACGAGATCATCCCGGCCTCCTACATGAACTTCTACATCGGCAACGCCGCCGTCGCGGTGCCGCTCTACGGCGCAGCGAATGACGATGCGGCGGTGGCCGCGGTTGCGAAGCTGTTCCCCGGTCGCACATGTCGAAGGCTACCGCGCCGACCATATCCTGACCGGCGGCGGCAGCTTCCATTGCATCAGCCAGCAGGTGCCGGCCTGATCCGAATCCGTTTGTATCGAGCGAAGTCGAGGTGCGTCGGCGCGGCATCTCTCGACTTCGCTCGAGATGAACGGTTAGGGGAATGGCCATGACCAAGCTCACCGTCGCAGCGCTGCAGCTCCCTTTCTCCGACGATATCGACGCGAACATCCGCAACGTCTCCGACCTTGTTCGCGAGGCCGCCGGCAAGGGCGCGAAGGTGGTGCTGCCGCCAGAGCTGTTCGAGGGCCTGTACTTCTGTCGGACGCAGGACGAGGCGCTGTTCGCCAATGCGAAGCCGGCGGCCGGGCATCCGGCGGTCAAGGCGATGCAGGCGCTGGCGGCGGAGCTGTCGATCTTCATCCCGTGCAGCTTCTTCGAAGCGGACGGACCGCATCATTATAACAGCCTGGCGATGATCGACGACAAGGGCGCCATCATGGGCGTCTATCGCAAGAGCCACATTCCGGACGGCCCGGGCTATCAGGAGAAATTCTACTTCCGCCCCGGCAATAGCGGCTTCAAGGTCTGGCCGACCACGCCCGCGACCCTGGGCGTCGGCATCTGCTGGGACCAATGGTATCCGGAGACGGCGCGCTCCCTGATGCTGATGGGCGCCGACATCCTCTTCTATCCGACCGCGATCGGCGACGAGCCGCACGACCCCGGCCTCGACACGTCGCGGCTGTGGCGGCGGGCGATGATCGGCCATGCGGTGTCGAATGTCGTGCCGGTGGTGGCGGCCAACCGGATCGGCACCGAATGCGGCCAGACCTTCTACGGCCACAGCTTCATCTGCGACGAGCGCGGCGACATCCAGGCCGAGTTCGGGGCGACCGAAACCGGGGTGATCGTCGCGACGCTCGATCTCGACGCGGCGAAGCGGCATCGGGCGGCGTTCGGGTTTTTCCGGGACCGGCGGCCGGAGCTTTACGGGCGGCTGACCGACGATATCTGAAGCGCGCGGGCGAAAACCGCCTCGAACATTTCTGCCGTCAACCGTCCGGTGTTCTGGTTGTAGCGCGAGCAGTGGTAGCTATCGATCAGGATCCGGCCGTCGGGCAGGCGATGCTCCGCGAGATGGGCGAAGGGAAAATCGGCGAGCCGGCCGCCCGACACCCGCACCGCATTGTCGTGGGCGATGCGGCCGAGGGCGACCAGTACGCGGACGTTCTGCAAGCGCGCCAGCGCGGCTTCATAATAACGGCGGCAGGTCGCGACCTCGACTGGGAGTCGGCTTGTTCTGCGGCGGCAGGCATTTGACCGAGTTGAGGATGATGCAGCCGGAGAGGCGCAGGCTGTCGCTGGGCGTTTCTTGGTAACGTCCTTCGGCAAGGCCGAACTTCAGCAACGTGGCGAAGAGCAGATGCCCGGCATGATCGCCGGTGAATGGCCGCCCGGTCCGGTTCGCGCCCCACATCCCCGGCGCGAGGCCGACGATGCCCAGCCACGCCTCCGGATCGCCGAACCCCGGCACCGGCGCGTTCCACCAATCGGGATGCCGGTCGCGCAGCTCCTCCCGCAATGCGACCAGCCGCGGGCAAAGCAGGCAATCGCGCGGCGCTTCCGCATCGGGAAGCGGAGAGAGGTTGGCAGGCATCGCTGTAAGCACGTCTCCCCTTACCGTTCGGGCTGAGCCTGTCGAAGCCCTGCCCTTCTCTTTGCCTCTGCAGGAAGTAAGGACAGCCCTTCGACCAAGCTCAGGGCGAACGGATTTGGGTGAATACGCTATCGCGCTCGGCTCCAACCGGCGCAGCCGGCACGGGTCGCCGGCGGCGACGCTGCGCGCGGCGCTGGCGGCGCTGAAGCCGGTCCGCGCGTCGGCGATCCGGGCGACGCCTGCGCTGGGGCCGGCGGGACGGTCTTTCGCCAATGCGGTGGCGATCGTCGAAAGCGACCTCGCGCCGGACGAAATGCTTGATGAACTCAAGGCGCTAGAACGCGATTTCGGCCGGCGCGGCGGACGGCGCTGGGGGCCGCGGGTGCTCGATCTCGACATTATACTGTGGTCCGAAGGCGCATGGGCCGGGCCGGGGCCGATCGTTCCCCACCCCGCCTTTCGCGAGCGCCGCTTCGTGCTCGAACCGCTGGCCGAGCTCGCCCCCGGCTGGCGCGACCCGTTGACCGGCGCGAGCGTCCGCCAGCTCCTCGCCCGGTTGACCGCGCCCTGGCCCGGGCATAGGTCGAATCCCTGAGGGCCCATAGCTCAGTCGGTAGAGCAACTGACTTTTAATCAGTAGGTCGCTGGTTCGAACCCAGCTGGGCTCACCACTTTCCCGTCGCCCGCCGGCGCGTTAGCCTGCCGAGATGCGTAGGCGCTCCTTCCTCGCCTTGGTGATCGGCCTTCCCGCTGCCGCGCTGAGCCAGCCACGACCCCGGCGCAGCTTCGGCTGCTCGGACAATGACCGGCGCGACCCCGCCTGGGCGCATGGCGCCGACCGCGACGCCGGCCCGCGCGGCGATCCGGTGGTGCGCTTTTTTTATCAGGACGGCAGCGATCGCCATGGACAATCCGATGCTGGCAGCCACCGCCGGGGCCGGCCGCAGGTTTATTGCCCGCGCAAGCGCCAGATCAGGAGCCGCGGGTGAGCCGGTACATCGGGTAATCGCCATATTTCTTGGCGAGCGGGATGCGGCCGACGTAGCGGCAGGCGAACGCGCCACCCGCCTCCAGCGCGAGGATGGCGGCGAAGGGCTCTGTGACGAAGACCGCGCCGGGCGGGGTCACCGGCTCGATCCGGGCGGCCTTCGAGACTTCGGTGCCGTAATAGGTGATCCGGTCGGTGATATGGTCGATCGTGCGATAGGCCGGGCCGTAATGGACGCCGATCCGCATCCCGCCCGCCCCGTCGAGGCCGAGCGTCGCATAATCATAGGTCGACAGCGCCTCTTGGAGATCGAGCGCGATCATCGCGGCGGCCGGCGCTTCCGGCATCACCGCATAGAGCGCGTCGCCCCAGGAGTTGCGGCAGGCGACCTCGCCCTGATGGGCGTCGAGCACCTCGGCGACACGGCGCATGACCCCGTCCCAGAACGCGGGAAGCGCGGTCTCGGCCAGCGTCGAGAAGCCGGCGAAATCGGTGAACAGGATTGCCGCGACGGTGCGCTCGTAGGGACTGAGAATGCGGGGCTCGGCGCGCGCGATCTGGCGATCGACGCCGCCGGCATCGATGACGATGGTGCGGCCGTCCTGCTCGCGCCAGGCCGCCACGTCCGCGCCGGTGCCGGCCGGCCCGGTCGCCGCGACGCCGTCCCAGATCGCGAGTTGGACCGGCTCGGCGAGCAGATGCTGGGCGCGCAGCCGGGCGAGGCCCATCGCCATCCGGCTGGCATAGCCATATTGGGCCGGGTCGCCGAAATAGGCGATGTCGCTGGCGAAGGTGACGCTGGTCGCGCGCTCGAGGCAGGCGCGGTAGCGCGGCAGCCAGCCTTCGCCGCCCGGCTCGACCGATTGGGCGAGGAAGTCCTCCTCGGCGAAGGGCAGTACGACATGCAGCTCTAGCCCGCGCGCCAGTGCCGCCTCGGCGAACAGGATGTCCGCGCCGGCGGCCAGCGCTCCGTAGACGAAGCCGATCTTCTCCTCGTGCAGGATCCGGCCGATCTCGGCCTCCAGCGCCGCCTCCACCGCCGGATCGGCGCGGAAGATGTGGCCGCAGACGAAGGCGACGCGCGGCGGCGCGAGCGGCGCCAGCACGGCCCCGATCGCGTCCTCGCCGAGGCCGCGATGGCTCGCGATCATCGCCAGCTGGCGCAAGGTCGAGGAGCGCGCGCCGAAATCCTTGCAGTCGCGAACCGGCTCCTCGCGCAGCTGCGCCGTCATCTCGGCGTCGCGTTCGAGGATCAGCAGCGCCTCGGCCCGGGTGACCGCGCCGTAATAATCGGTCGCGCCCGCCACCGCCGGATCGGCGAGCAGAGCTGTCGCCAGCTCGCGCGCATGGGCTTCGCGCCCGGCTAGCAAGGCGAGCGTTGCGGCGTTGATCCCCGGAAAGGCGTCGCCGCTGGCGCGATAGATGGAGTGATAGGCCTCGAACGCCGCCTCCAGCGCGCCGATCCGCGCCTCTCCCGGCTCGAGCGAGAGCGCCCGATCCTTGAGCAGCCGCGCGCCGATCGCGCGCTCGTGCGGATCGGCGGACTGGTCGAGCCCGTAGGCGCCGAACAGGCCCATGGCCCGTTCGGTATCACCCATCCGGGCGAGCGCGAGGATCTGCAGATGGCGGATCTCGCTTGTTTCATCGCCCGACTGGATGGCGGCGACGCTGGCGTCGTAAGCGCCGATCAGGTCGCCGCGCGACAACGCGTCTTTGGCATGTGCGGCTGCGTCCATCGCACTTCTATGCGGCCTCGCGCGAAACGAGACAATCGGCGACAAAAAGCGACAAGCGCCGACTGGCGCGCGCGGGCGGCCCGCGACTAGAAAGCATGACGATGGACGATCCGCATATCCTTCTGGTCGACGACCAGCGCGATATTCGCGACCCGCTTGCCGCGTACCTCACGCGCAACGGGCTGCGCGTCACGAAGGCCGAGAATGCCGCGATCGCGCGCCAGGCGCTCACCGCTTATGCGATCGACCTCATCTTGCTCGACATCATGATGCCCGGCGAGGACGGGCTTTCGCTGATCGCCCATATCCGCGCGACCGGCTCCGTGCCGGTGATCATGCTCACCGCCCGCGCCGAGGAGACCGACCGGGTCGTCGGCCTGGAGCTCGGCGCCGACGATTATGTCACCAAGCCGTTTTCCCCACGCGAGCTGCTCGCCCGCATCAAGGCGGTGCTGCGCCGGGGCGGCGACCGCGAGACGCGGCTGCGACCGCCCGGCGACGAGGCGTTCGGCTTCGGACCCTGGCTGTTGAAGACTGGCGAGCGCGAGCTGCACGATGAAAATGGCGTCGCGATCCCGCTCTCCACCGGCGAATATAACCTGCTCTACGCACTGGTGACCCATCCCCGCCGGGTGCTGAGCCGCGATCAGCTGCTCGATCTTAGCCAGGGCCGCGAGCTGGCCGCGTTCGAGCGCAGCGTCGACAATCATATCAGCCGCCTCAGGAAGAAGATCGAGACCAATCCGGCCGACCCCCGGCTGATCAAGACCGTCTGGGGAGGCGGCTATATGCTGGCGGTGGACGTGCGGCGGCTGTGAGGGAACGCCTGCGCCGCCTGCTGCCGAAGAGCCTGATCGGCCAGATTGCCCTGGTGATGGCGGGAGCGCTGCTGGTCGCGCAGGCGATCAACTTCAGCCTGATCTTCACCGAGCGGCAGCGGCTGACCCGCGCCCAGCTCGAAGGGCCGCCGGTGGCGCGCTTCGTGCTCATCGCGCAGCGGCTTGCCGATGCATCGCCCGCCGAGCGCGAAGACCTGCTCCCGCGGCGGGGGCGGCGCGGGCGCTTCACGCTCGACCGGGAAAGCCCGGTCCCTGCGGGCGACGACGACGCCTTGCTCGATCGGCTGCGCGAGGCGGCGCTCGCGAACGGTGTCGCGTTGCGCGATGCCCGCGCCGCGATCGTCGAGGATGTGCCGACCGGGCCGATGGACGCGCGCGAGCGCCTGTCGCCTGAAGATCGCCAACGAATGGACGACCGGCGGCAGCGGCTGCGCACTCTGGTGCTTTCGATCCAGCTCACCGACGGCACCTGGCTGACCGGACGGATGATCGCGCCGCGACCCAATCCATGGGTGATCGCGCGGCCGCTCATCGCGACCCTGCTTACCTATCTCATCGTCCTCGCCGCGATGATCTGGGTGGCGCGGCGGCTGGCCCGCCCGTTGCGCGAGCTGGCCGCGGCGGCGGAGCGCTTCCACGGCCGCGGCGAAGCGCCGCGGGTGGAGCCGGGCGGCCCCGCCGACGTCAATCGCGCGATCCTCGCTTTCAACGCGATGAGCGCGCGGGCCGGGGCGATGCTCGACGAGAAGGACCGGATGCTGGGCGCGATCGGCCACGACCTGCGCACGCCTCTCGCCAGCCTGCGCATCCGCGCAGAGAGCGTCGAGCCGGAGGAGGACCGCGCCGCGATGATCGCGACGATCGAGGAGATGGCGGCGATGCTGGACGACACGCTCGCCCTCGCCCGCTCCGGCCGTGCGGTGGAGGAAGTGCGCGCGGTGGATCTCGCCGCGTTGGCCGACACGGTGGTCGAGGAATATCGCGCGTTGGGCAAGGAGGTTACCTTGGTCGAAGGCGCCAGCGGCTCGGCGCGCGTGCAGCCACGGCTGCTGCGCCGCGCGGTGCGCAACCTCGTCGCGAACGCCGTGACCTATGCCGGCGCGACCCGGGTCGCGGTGCGTGCCGATGGCGGGGACCGGCTGATCGAGGTCATCGACAGCGGGCCGGGTATTGCCGAGGCCGAGCTCGGCCGGGTGTTGGAGCCCTTCTATCGGGTCGAGCCGTCGCGCAGCCGCGAGACGGGCGGCTCCGGTCTCGGCCTCACCCTCGCGCGCGCGGCCGCGCAGGCGCATGGCGGCGAGCTGGAACTGGAGAACCGGCCCGAAGGCGGACTGATCGCGCGGCTGCGCCTCCCAGCCAGCCCGCGGTAACCCCGGCCTGACGAATCCCCTCAGCGGGCGGGATCGACGGCCGACGCGAAGCTCTTCACCTTGCGCTTTCCGCACCACAATTCCAGCGGTTGCGCGCCCACGTGCGCCTCGGCCGCGCGCGCCGCCTCGACATCGTCGTCTGCCTCGATCTCCTCGAAGCCGACGAAGCGCCCTTCCGGTCCGCTCATAAGGTAGAGCCTGTAATAGGCCAAGTTCGTCCCCCGCGCGCCGACGCGAGTCGGCGATGCGATCATGTCACGATCGGGATGGAAAAGATTTAATAAGGATCAAGCCCAACGCGAGCCTAATCAAGGCGAAGACGAGGGGCGACCAAGCCGGCCGCCCCGTTTTAACTTATGTACGCGAGCTAGGATTCTTCACGGCGCGACCGCATCCGTTCCCGCCGCGCATCGCGTGCCTGGCGCCGCTCTTCAACGGTCAGCGTACCGTCGCGATTGGCGTCGACGCGATCGAACCGGGCCAGCGCCCGTTCGCGCATTTCCTCGCGGGTGAACTCGCGCGCGCCGCCACCGCGCCGGCCTTCCATGCCGGGGCCGCGCCGGCCGTCCATACCCGGATCGCCCGGCCCAGCCATGCGTATGCCGCGCCGACCGCCGCGACGCATGCGGCCCTCGCGCATCTCCTCGCGGCTGATCGAACCGTCGTCATTCGCGTCGATCCGGTCGAACATCCGGTCCGCCATTTCTGCCCGGCGTCGTTCGGCGGAGGCCCGCCGTTCTTCCCTCGTGACCCGGCCGTCGCGATTCGCGTCCATCTGGTTGAAGCGCTCGTCGACCCGCTGGATCACCTCCTGGCGGGTGACGTCGCGGCCGGCAGGCCGCGCATCCGATGCGGCCGGCGGTTGGGCGATGGCGATGCCAGCGGCCGCCGCGACGATCGCGACCCCCGCGCCGGCGGCGACAAATATTGATTTGCTCATGGGAGTCCTCCCGATGGTTCCGAACCCGACCTTTAGCATGCGCCCTGTCGCGCGAGTTTGTCGAGGGACCGGAAAAGTGTCGCAATTTGTCGTTCAACCGTTCTTCAGCCGCGTTCGTCGAAAGCTGCTATCTTGATATAACATCACACACGATCTAGCAGCGCTTCCACCCAGACCCGGAGATTCCCTTGTTTCAACGCTTGCTGACGACCAGCGCGCTGGCCGCATTGCTTCCCATTCCCGCTTTTGCTCAATCGCAACCTGCGGCGTCACGCGACGCGCAGCACGGCGGCGACCCGCATGTCGGCGCGGAGCAGGAGATCGTCGTCACCGGCTTCGCGCGCAACCGGGCGGACATTCTCTCCGGCGTTTCGGTGGTGAGCGGCGAGGAACTGGTTCGCGAATTGAGGCCGAACATCGGCGACACGCTGGCCCGGCAGGCTGGCGTTTCCGCCACCTCCTTCGGGCCGAGCGCCTCGCGCCCGGTGCTGCGCGGCTTCCAGGGCGACCGGATCCGCGTCCTGACCGATGGCATCGGCAGCTTCGACGCTTCGGCGACCAGCGTCGACCATGCGGTGGCGATCAATCCGCTCACTGCCGATCGGATCGAGGTGCTGCGTGGACCGACGGTGCTGCTGTTCGGTTCCTCGGCGATCGGTGGCGTCGTCAACGTGATCGATGCGCGCATCCCGCGCCGCGTGCCCGACGAGGCGATCCATATCGAGGGCCTGGCGACCTATGGCAGTGCCGCGAACGAGCGCTCGGCCAATGCCGGCGTCGACGTCCCGCTCGGCGGCGGCTTCGTCTTCCATGTCGACGGCAATTACAGCCGCACGTCAGATTTGAGGATCGGCGGTTTCGTCCTGACCCCGGCGCTGCGTGCTCAGGCCGCGGCGAGCCCGGACCCGGACATCCAGGCGCTCGCGGACCTGCGCGACCGATTGCCGAACAGCGCATCGGAAAGCTCGGAGATCGCCGGCGGTCTCGCCTGGATCAGCGGCCAGAACAATGTCGGCCTTTCGGTCAGCCGCTACGACAATCGCTACGGCATTCCGATCCGCTATTCGCTCGATCCGGCGATCGAGGCGGAGGCGCCTACGCTCGACATCCGGCAGACCCGGGTCGACGGCCGGGCCGAGATCGACGCCGGCGACGGCTTCATCGATCTGGTCCGCTTTCGTGGCGGCTATGCCGACTATCGCCATTTCGAGATCGAAGACACCGGCGAGATCGCGACCACCTTCCTGACCGAAGGCTATGAGGGTCGACTGGAAGCCGTGCAATCGACCCGCAACGGCTGGGGCGGCGGCTTCGGCGTGCAATATTTCAATCGCGACTTCAGCGTCGACGGCGACGAGAAATTCCTGCCGGCGAACCGGACGTCGCAAGTCGGCCTGTTCGCGCTACAGACGTTCGATCTCGGCGCCTTCCGCGCCGAGGGCGGGCTGCGCTACGAACATACCAGTCAGCGGGCTGACGCCGATGTCGATCTCGGCAATCCCGATCTGTCGCGTTCCTTCAATACAATTTCCGGCTCGATCGGCGGCAGCGTCCAGGTCGCGCCGGGAATCCGCGTCGGCCTCAACGCCTCGCACGCGCAGCGCGCGCCCTCGTCCGAGGAGCTGTTCGCCAATGGCCCGCACGCCGGCACGCAGGCGTTTGAAATCGGCGACCCGACTTTCTCCAAGGAGCGCAGCTGGGGGCTGGAGGCGACGCTGCGTGCGTCCGGCGATGGATATAGCCTGTCTGCCGCGGTCTTCCACAGCTGGTTCGATAATTACATCTATCAGCAGCCGACCGGCGCGATCCAGGACGACCTGCCAGTCTTCCAATACTTCCAGGACAATGCGCGTTACTTCGGCATCGAGCTCGAAGGCTCGGTGCGGTTGGCGCGGATCGGCGAGACTACGCTCAATCTGGATGGAGTCGCGGATTATGTGCGCGCGACGATCGAGACCGCAGGGCCGGCTCCGCAAATCCCGCCGATGCGCCTTCTCGCCGGGCTGGAAGCGCAATCGCGATTTGTCGATGGCCGGATCGAGGTCGAGCATGTGACGGGGCAGGATCGGGTGGCCGCGTTCGAGACGACGACGCCCGGTTACACGATGGTCAACGCCTCGCTCAATCTGCACCCGTTCGGCGAGACTAACGGCAGCACCATCACGCTTTCGGCCAACAACATCTTCGACGTGACCGCGCGCCGCCACGCCAGCGTGCTCAAGGACTACGCCCCGCTCGCCGGTCGTGATCTCAGGATCACGGCTCGCTTCACCTTCTGATCGATTCGGTCCGTCGCGCCCGGACAACGCCTTGTCTTGCGCGGACAAAATTTAAGCTGAAGGAAAGCTCCAAGGGCCGAAAAGAAGGCGCGGGGTTAGAGCGGGGACTGAACATGCCGGGCGGGCGCAAGGTGAAGGCGATATTGGTCGCGGGGCTGGCGCTGTTCGGCGCCCTGTCCAACGCCGGGCCGGACGAGACTTACCGCCCGGCAGCGCGCGGCGACGAAGCCGGCTACCGGACGCTCGAAGCGCGGGTGCGGGAGCTCGGCCGGGGCTTTTCCGGCGAGGTCGGCATCGCCGTACGCGAGATCGACAGCGACTGGTCGACGAGCTGGAACGGCCGGCGCTTTTTCCCGCAGCAAAGCGTGAGCAAATTCTGGGTCGCGCTCACCGCCTTCAACGCGGTCGACGCCGGCATCCTAGACCTCGATCAGCCGGTGACGATCCGGCGCGAGGATTTGACCCTGTTCCACCAGCCGGTCGCGGCCGAGGTGGGCGCCAACGGCTATACGACGACACTCGGCAATTTGCTGTTCCGGGCACTGACCCAGAGCGACAACACCTGCAACGACGCGATCCTGCGCGCCGCCGGCGGCCCGACCGCGGTGCGCGCAATGCTCGCCCGCTACCGGATCGAGGGCGTTCGCTTCGGCCCCGGCGAGCGTATCATGCAGAGCCAGATCGCGGGCATGCGCTGGCAGCAGAGTTATTCCGTCGGCCGCACCTTCTACACGGCGCGTGACGCGGTGCCGGACGCCGTCCGTCGCGCCGCGTTCCAGAATTACATCGCCGATCCGATCGACGGCGCGACCGTGGACGGCATTGTCGACGCTCTGGCGCGGCTGCGGCGCGGCGAATTGCTGTCGCGCGTCTCGACCGAGCGGATGCTGTCGATCATGGCGCAGTCCCGCACCGGGCCGCAGCGGCTGACCGGCGGACTCGCCCCCGGCTGGCGGATCGCCCACAAGACCGGCACCGGCCAGGTGCTGGACGGAACCCAAGCGGGCTATAACGATATCGGTATCCTGACCTCGCCCGAGGGCCGCTATTATGCCGTGGCGGTGATGATCGGCCGGACGGCGACGCCGCTGCAGACCCGGATGGCGCTGATGCAGAACGTCACGCGGGCGGTGATCGCGTTCGACGAGAGCCGGCGTGGCGGCGGGTCGCAATTCACTGCCCAGAGGCGGTAGCCGAAGCCGCGCGTGGTGCTTATGGTCGGGACGTGGCCCGACCCCAGTCCCCTGACTATGACCGGCGCCGCGCCGGGATCGTCGATGCAGCGGCCGCGCTTTATGCGAAGCGCGGCTTCCAGGGCGCGTCGGTCGCCGACCTCGCCAAGGCGTGCGACACGTCCAAGTCGCTGATCTATCATTATTTCCCGGCCAAGGACGACATCCTCCACGCGGTGATGGCCGAACATCTCGACGCTTTGGTCGAGGCCGCCGAGGAGGCGGCGAATGGCGGCGGCGGCGCCGAGGCGAAATTGCGGGCGATGACGGTCGGCTTCATGCGGCTCTATGTGGGCGCGCAGGACCGCCACAAGGTGCTGCTCAACGAGCTCGACAATCTGCCGACGGCGGCACGGGCCGACGTGGTCGCCAAGCAGCGGCGGATCATCGCTTTGGCCGAATCCGTGATCGGCGAGATCGCGCCGGGCGGCGACGCGCGGGTCGATACGATGCTCTACTTCGGGATGATCAACTGGACCCACATCTGGTTCGATCCGACCGGTGCGGTGATGCCCGAGGCCTTGGCGGGGCGGATCGTCGAGCTCACCCTGCGCGGTCTCTCGTCTCAAGCATCGTAGTCGAGCTCGACACCCTCGCCCTTCGGCACGGACTGGCAGGTCAGCACGTAACCTGAAGCGACCTCTTCGTCGGTGAGGCCGTAGCGCGCCGCCATCTCCACCTCGCCCGAAACGACGCGCGCCCGGCAGGTGGCGCAGACCCCGGCCTTGCAGGCGAAGGGGGCGGGCAGGCCGGCGGCGCGGGCGCTGTCGAGAATGTTGCCGGCGGCCGCATCAAAGGCGACGCGGCGCTTGCGTCCGTCCAGCGTGACCAGCATCGACAGACCGGCGGCCTCGCGCGACAGCTCGGCGAGCTGGGCCTGGAGCGCTTCCGGCGGTCGATCGGCGGTGAAGCGTTCGAGATGGATCTTGTCCGACGCGACACCGTTCGCCTTCAGCGCCTCCTCGGCCGCGTCCATCATTGGGCCGGGACCGCAAATGAAGAAGGCCGCGACCTCGGCCGCCTCGATCAGCGTATCGAGAATCTCGTCGCATTTGGGGCGGTCGAGCATGCCGTTTAACAGGTCGAATTCTTCGGCCTCTTCGGCAAGGAAATGATGGACTTGCAGCCGGTCCATGAAACTATTTTTGAGGGCCGCGAGCGCTTCCAGGAAGATGATCGAGCTGCTGTCGCGATTGCCGTAGAAGAGCGTGAACCGGCTCTTCTTCTCGGTCAAAAGCGCGGTTTTCAGCAGCGACATGACCGGGGTGATGCCGGAGCCGCCGGCGAACCCGACATAGTGGTTCGCCGCCCCGGGGGTGAAATCCCAGGTGAAGGAGCCGTGCGGCGGCATCACTTCGACGCTTACCCCGGGCTTCAGATTGTCGTTCGCCCAATTGGAGAAGGCGCCGCCGGCGATGCGCTTCACCGTCACCATCACCCGATCGTCCTGCGGCGCGACGCAGAGCGAGTAGTTGCGGCGCAACTCCTCACCGGCAATGTCGGCCTTGAGAGTCAGATGCTGGCCCGGCTTGAATTTGAACGTCTCGCGCAATTCCTCGGGCACCGTGAAGCGGATCGAGCGGGCCTCGCTCGTCTCGTCGACCACCTCGGCGACTGTGAGCAAGTGAAAACCGGCACTCATCAGTGGCACTTGAACCGATCGAACGGCTCCAGGCAGGCGCGGCAACGCCATTGCGCCTTGCAGGGCGTCGAGCCGAAGCGGCTCAGCTCTTCGGTGTCGGCCGAGCCGCATTGCGGGCAGGTCGCGGTGCGCGCGGTGCTGGGCGGGGCGATGCCATAGGCGCGGAGCTTTTCCTTGCCGCTCTCGGTGATCCAGTCGGTGGTCCAGGGCGGCGAGAGGGTCGTCGCAATCGCAATGTCGCGGAAGCCGGCGGCGTCGAGCGCGGCGCGGATGTCCCGCTCGATCACCTGCGTGGCGGGGCAGCCGGTGTAGGTCGGCGTGATTGTTACGCAGTCGGGACGCACGTCGCGAACGATGCCGAGATCGACGACAGAGACGACCGGGATTTCGGGGTCGGGAACGGTTTGGAGCACGTCCCAGATCTCCCCTCCCGCAAGCGGGAGGGGCTGGGGGAGGGCCTGTTCCCGACCACGCGACAGGCCCTCCCCTCTCGCCGCTTCGCGGCTCATCCCCTCCCGCTTGCGGGAGGGGAGATTGAGACCAACCGCTACCATGTCGCGTCCGGATAGGTGCGCGGGAGGTACTGCATCACCGCGAGAATATGGCCGAGATGCTCGCCATGATGGCCGCGGCGGCCGCCGAGGATCGGGCGCTGGTCCTTGGGCGCCTCAAGCGTCGCTTCGGCGAGCACGGCGCGGATGTGGGCGTCGTAATCGGCGCGGAAGAGCGCGACATCGACGCCGATGCCGCGCGCGGCGGATTCGGTCGCGATGGCGTCCATCTCGAACAGCTCGGGCACGAAGCGCCACATCCAGTCGAGCCCCTCCGCCATCCGCCGCCGGCTCTCGTCGGTGCCGTCGCCCAGGCGGATCACCCATTCGGCGGAAAGCTCGGCGTGATAGCGGACTTCCTTCACCGCCTTAGCGGCGACGGCGGCGATCGTCGGGTCGGTCGAGGCGGTCAGTCGATCGAACAGCATTTCCTGCCAGGTCGAGAAGAGGAGCTGGCGCGCCATCGTCTGGGCGAAGTCGCCATTCGGCTGTTCGACCAGCCAGCAATTGCGGAAATCGAGCACGTCGCGCCGGAAGGCGAGCGCGTCGCCGTCCCTACCCTTCCCTTCGATCTCGCCGGCGGCATTGAGGAAATGCGTCGCCTGGCCGACCAGATCGAGGCCCATATTGGCGAGGCTCAGATCGACCTCGACGCTCGGCGCATGGCCGCACCATTCGCCGAGCCGCTGCCCGAGGACCAGGCTGTCGTCGCCGAGGCGCAGCAGCGTTTCGAAGAGCAATTCATCCGGCACGATCGTCGCCATCAGGCCGTCCCAACGCACCAGGGATCGGGCTTCATGTCGACCGGCGGCATGGCGAGGCCCGGCGCGGGGAAGCGCGCCTTGAAGGTGAAGGCGTGGCCGGTGGGACCGAAACGATCGAGATGCCAGAGTCGCGACAGGCCGTCATTGACGGTCGGGATCGCGCCAGCCTCGATCCACCATAGCGCCTGAAATGCGCCCTCGACCCGGTCGAACCAGTCGCGGCGCTTCGCCATCACCGGCGTGTGGGCGCTGCGATAAACGTAATCGAACAGCGCCTCGGCGCTTTCCCAGACCGACATGTTGACGATCAGCAGCGGATCGGCGGTCGCTTGGATGTTGGTCGCACCCGGCCCCTCCTCGTCCTTCAGGCGCCAGACGAAGCCGGGGCTGGCTTCGGCGATTGCGTTCACCCGTTCGAGTGCGTCGAAGAATGGCTGGATGCGCGGGTCGCCCTCGGGCGCGACCAAGCGGCCGATATTGATCTGCGCGAGATTCCACTCGGTCATTGCGGCGCCTCAGATATGCGTGATGCCGTCGGGGATGTCGTAGAAGGTCGGGTGGCGGTAGATCTTGTCTTCCGCCGGTTCGAACATCGACCCGTCGTCGGACGGATCGGACGCCGTGATCTGCCCCGAGGGGACGACCCAGAGGCTCACCCCCTCCATGCGGCGGGTGTAGGTGTCGCGGGCGTGGCGGAGCGCGATCTCGGCGTCGGGCGCGTGGACTGAGCCGACATGGCGGTGGGCCATGCCGCCCTTGGCGCGGACGAAGACCTCCCAGAGCGGCCAATCCTTGCTCATGCCGCTTGTGCCTTGCGGGCGTGCTTCTCGGCATAGGCGGCCGCCGCCTCGCGCACCCAGGCGTTGCTCTCCCAGGCGTCGCGGCGGGCCTTCATCCGCTCCTTGGCGACGGGCCCCTCGCCCTTCACGACGGCGTAGAATTCGTCCCAGTCGACCGCGCCATAATCGTAGCCGCCCTTCGCCTCGTTCCAGGCGAGGTCCGGGTCCGGCACGGTCAGGCCGATCGCGTCGGCTTGCGGCTTGGTGATGTCGACGAACTTCTGTCGGAGCTCGTCATTGGTGTCGCGCTTGATCCGCCAGCGCATCGACTGGGCGGTGTTGGGGCTGTTGTCGTCGGTCGGGCCGAACATCATCAGCGACGGCCACCACCAGCGGTTGAGCGCGTCCTGCGCCATGCGCTTCTGCTCCGGCGTGCCGGCGGCGAGATGCATCATGATCTCATAGCCCTGCCGCTGGTGGAAGCTCTCCTCCTTGCAGACGCGGACCATCGCCCGGGCATAGGGGCCGTAGGAGGTGCGCTGCAGCGGCACCTGGTTCATGATCGCGGCGCCGTCGACCAGCCAGCCGATCGCGCCGATATCGGCCCAGGTCAGAGTCGGATAGTTGAAGATGGTGCTGTACTTCGCCTTGCCCGAGTGCAGCGCCTCGATCATCTCCTCGCGGCTCGTGCCGAGCGTCTCGGCGGCGGAATAGAGATAGAGGCCGTGGCCAGCCTCGTCCTGCACCTTGGCGAGCAAGATCGCCTTGCGGCGCAGCGATGGCGCGCGGCTGATCCAATTGCCCTCGGGAAGCATGCCGACGATCTCGCTATGGGCGTGCTGGCTGATCTGCCGGGTCAGGGTGCGGCGATAGGCCTCCGGCATCCAGTCCTTCGGCTCGATGAACTCGTCCGCTGCGACCCGCGCCTCGAAGGCGGCAAGCCTCTCGGGATCCTCGGTGGAGACGACCTGCGCCGTCTTCTGCATCTCGGTCGTGTACATGTCTGGCCCCTAACATTAGTCGACCGATCGGTCAACGAATTCGCCTGTTCTCTGTCGGATCAAACGCGCTGGTGGTGCGATAGGATCAGACCCCCGCGACGATCGCCAGCGAGCCGACCGAGTGGTTGGTGCGGAGCGGGATGATCTCCTGATATTCGGGACTGTCGTAGAAGGCGCGCACCGCCTCGACGCCTGGGAATTCGACAATCACCAGCCGCGAAACGGCCTGCTCACGTTCGAGCACCTCGACCGCTCCGCCGCGCACCAGATAGCGCCCGCCATGCCGGGCGATGATCGCCTCGACCTGCGAACGATAGGCCTCATAGGCCTGCTCATTCCCGACCGAGACATTGGCGACGAGATAGCCTTTCATTGCTCGCGTCCTTTCAAACCCGCTCGACCACCGTGGCGATGCCCTGCCCGACGCCGATGCACATCGTGCAGAGCGCATAGCGGCCGCCAGTGCGATGAAGCTCCTCGGCGGCGGTGAGGAGCAGCCGCGCGCCGGACATGCCGAGCGGGTGGCCGAGGGCGATCGCGCCGCCGTTCGGGTTCACGCGCGGGTCGTCGTCGGCGAGGCCGAGCTGGCGCATCACGGCGAGGCCCTGGGCGGCGAAGGCCTCGTTCAGTTCGATGACGTCCATGTCGGCGATGGAGAGGCCGAGGCGCTTCAGCAGCTTCTCGCTCGCCGGCGCGGGGCCGATGCCCATGATCCGCGGCGGCACGCCGGCGACCGCGCCGCCGAGGAAGCGGGCGCGCGGCGTGAGGCCGTTGCGCTTCGCTGCATCCTCGGTGGCGACGATCATGGCCGCTGCGCCGTCATTGACGCCCGAGGCGTTGCCGGCCGTGACGGTGCCGTCGGTGCGGACGATCGGCTTCAGCTTGGCAAGCGCCTCGACGCTGGTCTCGCGCGGATGTTCGTCGCGCGCGACCATGATCGGGTCGCCCTTGCGCTGCGGGATTTCGACCGCGACGATCTCGGCGGCGAAGCGTCCGCTCGCCTGCGCCGCCGCCGCCTTGGCCTGGCTGCGGACGGCGAAGAGATCCTGGTCGTCGCGGCTGATCTGGAAGTCCTGGGCGACATTCTCGGCCGTGCTCGGCATCGTGTCGTCGCCATAGGCCGATTTCATCTTCGGATTGACGAAGCGCCAGCCGATCGTCGTGTCGTAGACCTCGACCTTGCGATCGAACGCGCTGGTCGCCTTGGCCATGACGAAGGGCGCGCGGCTCATGCTCTCCGAGCCGCCGGCGACGATCATGTCCGCCTCCGAGCCCCGAATCACCCGCGCCGCCATCGCCACCGCGTCCATCCCGGAGCCGCAGAGCCGGTTGAGCGTCACGCCGCCGGATTTGTCGGGAAGCCCGGCCAGCAGGCCGGCCATGCGGGCGAGGTTGCGATTGTCCTCGCCGGCCTGGTTGGCGCAGCCATAGATGACGTCGTCGAGCGCCTCCCAGTCGACGCCCGGATTGCGGTCCTTCAGCGCGCGGATCGGGATCGCGGCGAGATCGTCGGCGCGGACCGAGGACAGGCTGCCGCCGTAGCGGCCGATCGGCGTGCGGACCGCGTCGCAGATGAAGGCTTCGGTCATTCGCTTTTCTCCACCTCGACATAGGCCCCGCCGATCGAGCGGGAGAAGCCCTGGAACTCGGCGACAGCGCGGCCCTGATCCGTCCTGACGCTGACATTGTAGACGCCGGAGCGGCCGACCAGGGCCGCCTCCTGAGCCTCGGCGACCAGCACCTCGCCTTCCTCCGCGCCGTCGAGGAACACCATCGTCGCCTGCGCGCCGACGGTGCGCAGGTTCCGGCTGTTGCAGGCATAAGCGAAGGCGGTGTCGGCGAGGGCATAGACCATGCCGCCATGCGCCTTGCGATGGCCGTTGAGCATCGGCGCGGTGAGCCGCATGCGGATGCGGGCATAACCTTCGCGCGCCTCCTCGATCTCGATCCCCCAGGCCGGGCCGGTGCCTTCGGCGGCGAGCATCGCGCGGGCGACCTTGTCCGCAATCTGATCTGCGTTCATGGGAATGCGCATGGCTTACGAGACCATCGACTTCAAGGTCGAGGCCGGCGTCGCGCGGCTGACGCTGAACCGGCCGGACCGGCTGAACAGCTTCACAACGCGGATGCACGAGGAGGTGGCGGACGCGCTGGCCAGCCTCGGCGATGCGCGCTGCCTGGTGCTGACCGGCGCGGGGCGCGGCTTCTGCGCCGGGCAGGATCTGAGCGACCGGGCGGTGGCGCCGGGTCAAGCGGTCGACCTCGGCGAGTCGGTCGAGCAGCGTTACAATCCGCTGATCCGAAAGCTGGTCGGCTTGCCGATGCCGGTGATCGCGCAGGTGAACGGCGTCGCGGCCGGCGCGGGGGCGAATATCGCGCTCGCCTGCGACATCGTGATCGCGGCGAAGAGCGCGAAGTTCATCCAGAGCTTCGCGGCGATCGGGCTGATTCCCGACAGCGGCGGAACCTGGGTGCTGCCCCGGCTGGTCGGCCAGGCCCGGGCGCTTGGGCTGGCGCTGACGGGCGAGCCGTTGGAGGCGGAACGCGCGGCGAAGTGGGGGCTGATCTGGAAGGCGGTCGAGGACGACCAGCTCGACGCCGAGGTGGATGCGCTGGCGGCGCGGTTCGCGGCCGGGCCGACGCGGGGTCTCGCCCGGATCAAAAAGATGATCCGCGAGAGTTGGGGCCAGAGCCTCGACGCCGAACTGGACCGGCAGCGTGACGCGATGCGCGAGCTCGGTTTCTCCGACGATTATCGCGAGGGCGTTGCGGCGTTCATGGAAAAGCGGAAGCCGAGCTTCACCGGGAAATAGCCCCTCCCCTTGATGGGGAGGGGTTTCGGGTGGGGTGGAGTCTCCGGAAAGGCATCGCCCTTCATTGACGTTCACCCCCACCCTACCCTCCCCCATCAAGGGGGGAGGGATTTAGGCAACGACCAGCGAGGCGAACTTCGCCAGATCGATATTGCCGCCCGAAATCACGCAGACGATCGGTCCCTCGCCGGCTTCGCCGGTCAAGGCGGCGGCCGGCGAGAGAGCACCCGCGCCCTCGGCGATCACCCGCGTTTTTTCCGCCAGCAGCCGCATCGCGTCGCGCGTCTGATCGAGCGACACGGTGATCGCGCCATCGACCACGGGGCGCATCCGCTCCCACATGCGGTCAGTGACGCTCTGGCCGCCGGCGCCATCGACGAATGACGCCTCCCAATCGGGGAACCGGCGCGGACCGCCTTCGCGCAGCGACAGGGCATAAGGCGCCGCCGTGTCGCGGCTCGGCGCCGAAAACCTTGATGTCGGGCCGCAGGCCCTTGATCGCGCTGCCCACGCCGGTGATCAGCCCACCGCCGCCGATCGCGGTGATGACGGCGCGCGCATCGGGTGCGTCCTCGAGGATTTCCAGGCCCATCGTCGCGTGACCGGCGATGAAATCGTGATTGTCGAAGGGATGGATGAAGACGCCGTCCATCTCGGCAAATTCATGGTCGGTGACCGCCGTCCAGGCCACGTCATAGGACACCGGAACGATCCGCGCGCCGAGCGCCGCCATCCGGTCCAGCTTGGTCTGCGGCGCGGTTTCGATGGCGACGACCGCGCAGGGAATACCGGCGGCGCGCGCCGCGTAGGCCACGCCCTGGCCCGCATTGCCGGCGCTGACCGTCCAGACGCCCCGCGCCCGCTCCGCTGCGCTCAGATTGGCGACCGCGTTCGCCGCGCCGCGGATCTTGTAGGCATTGGTCGGCTGGAGGTTTTCGAGCTTCAGGCGAATGTCGGGGCCATTGGGGCCGAGGTCGAGGCGGACCAAAGGCGTGCGCAGCACGGTGCCGGCGATCCGCATCGCGCGCCGCCTCGATGTCGGCCAGCGTGATGGGCCTTACCGGTTCGATCATTTCGCTGCCTCATGCGTGTCGCGACGCGAAAATTCTTCTAAAGGGAGCCGATGAAGACTCTCAAGCTGCTTAACTATGCCGCCGACCGCTGGGTGGCGGGAGACGGCTCGCCGGCGCCGGTGATGAGCGCGGTGACCGGCGAGGTGATCGCCGAGACGGGAAGCGGCGGGCTCGATTTCGCGGCGATGCTCGATCATGCGCGACGAGTCGGCGGGCCGGCGCTGCGCAGGCTCACCTTCCATGAGCGAGCGCACATGCTGAAGGCGCTAGGCCTCGCGATAATGGCGCGCAAGGAGGAGCTTTACGAGCTCAGCTACGCGACTGGCGCAACGCGGGGCGACAGCTGGATCGATATCGAGGGCGGCGCCGGGACGCTGTTTTCCTTCTCGTCGAAAGGCCGGCGCGAGCTGCCCAACGGCAAGGTGCTGATCGACGGCGCGATGGAGCCGCTGTCGAAGGGCGGGACGTTCGTCGGCCAGCATGTCTACACGCCGCTGCAGGGCGTCGCGGTCCATATCAACGCGTTCAATTTCCCGGTCTGGGGGATGCTGGAGAAGCTTGGTCCGACCTTACTGGCGGGCGTGCCGGCGATCGTGAAGCCGGGCAGCTCGACCGGCTATCTCACCGAACTCGCGGTGCGGATCATGATCGAGGCCGACGTGCTGCCCGCCGGCGCGCTGCAGCTGATCATGGGTTCGACCGGCGACCTGATGGATCATCTGACTTGCCAGGACGTGGTCAGCTTCACCGGCTCGGCCTACACCGCGATGAAGCTGCAATCGCATCCGGTGATCGCGCAAGAGAGCGTCCGCTTCGTCGCCGAGCGCGACAGTCTCAACGCCTCGATCCTCGGCCCGGACGCCGGGCCGGGGACGCCGGAATTCGACCTGTTCGTGAAGGAGGTCGCGCGGGAGATGACGGTCAAGGCGGGGCAGAAATGCACCGCCATCCGCCGCGCGATGGCGCCGGCCGCGCATCTCGACGCGGTACAGGCGGCGCTGGCCGAGCGACTCGGCAAGGTGCGGATCGGCGACCCGCGCGACGAGACGACGCAAATGGGCGCGCTCGCCAGCCGCACGCAACTCAAGTCGGTGCGCGAGGCCGTGACGGAGCTGTCGAAATCCGCGCGGATTGTGTCCGGCGATCCCGACGCCTCGCCGGTCGCTGGCGACGGCTGTTTTATCAGCCCGATCCTGCTGCGCTCCGACGATCCCTGGGGATCAAGCGCTGTGCATGACGTCGAGGCGTTCGGGCCGGTCTCGACGCTCATGCCCTATCGCGATCTCGACGACGCGATCGCGCTCGCCAATCGCGGCATGGGCAGCCTCGCGCTTTCCCTTTTCACCCATGACAGCGACACGGCGCGCGATTTCGTGCTCGGCGCCGGCGCCTATCACGGCCGGATGGTGATCCTCGACCGCGACAGCGCGAAGGAATCCACCGGCCACGGCTCCCCCCTCCCCGTCCTCGTCCATGGCGGCCCCGGCCGCGCCGGCGGCGGCGAGGAGATGGGCGGCGTGCGCGGGGTGAAGCATTATATGCAGCGGACCGCGCTACAAGGCGGGCCGGAAGTGCTGGCGAAGATCATCGGCCAGTGGCTGCCGGGCGCGGACAAGCCGGGCGGCGACGTCCATCCGTTCCGCAAGCGCATCTCCGAGCTGGAGATCGGCTACACCCTCAAGACCGCGAGCCGGACCGTCACCCTCGCCGACATCGAGCATTTCGCCCATTTCACCGGCGACACCTTCTACGCCCATATGGACGACGAGGCGGCCAAGGCCTCGCCGATCTTCGGCGGCCGAGTGGCGCACGGCTATCTGATCCTGAGCTTCGCGGCCGGCCTGTTCGTCGATCCCGATCCCGGGCCGGTGCTCGCCAATACCGGGCTCGAAACCTTGCGCTTCATGACCCCGCTCTATCCCGGCGATTCGATGCGGGTGGAGCTGACCGTTAAGTCCAAGTCCATCCGCGACGAGGAAAAGGGCGAGGTGCGCTGGGCGGTCGAGGTCTTCAACCAGAAGGACGAGACCGTCGCGACCTACGAGCTGATGACGATGAATGTGCCGTGAGGATGTCGATGCGTCTCCTGCCGCTTGTCCTGCTCGCGCTCTGCGCATGCCAATCCTCCGCGCCGGCTCCGGCCCAGCCGGCGCAGAACGCGCAGACCGCGCGCACGCCGGTCTGGGGCGCCCGCGTCGTCGCCACTTATCCGCACGACCGGCGCGCCTTCACCCAGGGGCTGATCTGGCGCGACGGCAATCTCTACGAGAGTACCGGCCAGATCGGCTATTCCTCGATCCGTCAGGTCAACCTGGAAGACGGCCGGGTGCTGCAGTCGGTCAACATCCCGCCGGACCAGTTCGGCGAAGGGATCGTCGACTGGGGCGACCAGATCATCAATATCAGCTGGCAGAACGGCGTCGGCTATCGCTGGGACCGGCGGACGCTGCGGCGGCTGGGCGAATGGAATTATCGTGGCGAAGGGTGGGGCCTGACCCGATCGGATTCCGAAATCATCATGAGCGACGGGACCAGCGAATTGCGGTTCCTTGACCCGACGACGTTGCGCGAGCGCCGCAGGGTGCGGGTGACCGACAATGGCGCGCCGATCGACCGGCTGAACGAGCTGGAGATGGGTCAATGGCGAAATCTTCGCCAATGTCTGGATGACGCCGATGATCGCCCGCATCGATCCGGCGACGCGGCCGTGTGACCGGCTGGATCGACCTCACCGCGCTGGCGATCCAGAATGGCGACAACAGCGACAGTGTCCTCAACGGCATCGCCTATGATCCGGAGCGCGACCGGCTGTTCGTCACCGGCAAATATTGGCCGCGGCTCTACGAGATCGACCTGGTCGCGCCTAGCGGTTGATCGCCCGGACTCGAATCGACCCCAGCCGGGCGCAGCGCGCATCGAGGCAAACGCGATCGAACCAGACCTCGCCACCGCCGATCATTACGCCTTGATCCCGTGTGAACAGTTCCGCGAAGCGCTGTGCAAGGATCGCGCGCCTAACCCGCGGCGAGAAAATCCAGGCGTAATCGCCGCGGACGGAGCGGGCGTCGCGATAGTAACGGGAGAAGCGGGCATTCGCTGGCCCGCTGTTCACGCGCAAGGGGAAGCGAACCAGCGCAACCACCTCGCGGCGATTGCCTGACCGAATGTGCCGCTGGAGCTGCGTCAGGAAGACCCGATAGGCGGAATCCTCAAGTCCCCAAGAAGGCGCGGCGGGCGGCGTTTCGGCTTGAAGTGTGAGCGAAAGCAGCAGGGTCGCGATCATGATGCCCAGCCTGGAGGTTTCGCTGAACCCCGACAAGACGATTGACAATGATCGTAAGCATATACTAACGGTTAGCTATGGCTAACCAGTTTGCCGCGCTTGCCGAACCGATGCGCGCCCGCATTGTCGAGGAGCTTGCCCGAAGGCCGATGGCCGTCGGCGAGCTTGCGGCGCTGCTGCCGGTCACGCGGCCGGCGGTGTCGCAGCATCTCAAGGTGCTCAAGGAGGCGCAGCTGGTGCGCGACGAGGCGCAGGGCACGCGCCGCATCTATCATATCGATCCGGCCGGGCTTGGCGCGATCCGCGCCTGGCTCGACCGCTTCTGGGACCAGAACCTCGCCGCCTTCGTCGCGGCCGCCGAACGGGAGGAATGACATGAACGTCGAAGCCCAAAGGATCGCCCCCGCCCCCATCCGCCGTACGCTCCGCGTCAAGGCGAGCCAGCAAAAGGCGTTCGACACCTTCGTGGCGATGGGCGGCTGGTGGATGAAGATCTCACTGCGCTGCGCCGAAGCCGGCCAGAGGACGTGATCATCGAGCCCCGCACCGGCGGGCGCTGGTACGATATCGGGAATGAAGGCGCCGAGCATGGAGTGGGGCCGGGTGCTGGAATGGGCGGGGCCAGACCGGATCCTGCTCGCCTGGCAGCTCAACGCAGAATGGACCTATGATCCGGAATTCGAGACGACCGTGGAGGTGCGCTTCAGCGCGGACGGCGACGAGACCATCGTCGACTTCGAGCATCGCGACCTGGAGCGGTTCGGCGAAAAGGCGAACGAGGTGCGCGGCGACTACGACACCGGCATGGACGGCGGCTGGCGCGCCCTGCTCGACGCTTACCAGCAGGCAGTGGAAGCTGGCTGATCAATCGACGGGATTATCAGCGATCTTCACGGGTGGTCGGATCGGATTGACCAACTCCACCTCGACACCGTCGCTCCAACGGCGAAAACGCTCCGCTGTTTGCCGGATTCGACTGTCGGTGAGTTCCTCTACTTTGAACATCTCTCCGATGACGCGGCCGTCGGCCAGCGTGAGCAGGCAATCAACTCGTTCGTCCCATTCCTGCGGCACACAGACAGCTCCGGGAGCAATGGTGGCGAGCAACGCTTCCGCTTTGCCCGCCAATCTATTCATGCCGCTTGTCATTCGGCCGGCCAACCTTCCAGCAGCTCGACAAACCGGCTCAGCCAGGCGTTGGTCTGGTGGCCGTCGACAACGCGGTGATCGATGGTCAGGCTGACATAGGCCATTGGGCGGATCTGGATCGTGTCGACGCCGCCGACCTCGCGGACGACGACCCGCTTCTCCAGCTTGCCGACGCCGAGGATCGCCGATTGCGGCTGGTTGATGATGATCGGCGCGGCGAAGAGCGAGCCCGAGACGCCGTGGTTGGAGATGGTGAAGGTGCCGCCGCGGATGTCGGCGCTGGTCAGCTTCTCCTTGCGCGCCTTCTCGACCATCTCGTCGAGCTGGGCGGCGATGCCCTTGAGGTTGAGCTGCTGCACCTTGCGGACGACCGGGACGATCAGGCCCTTCTCGCCGAGCGCGGTGCCGACGCCGATATTGATGTCGTCGTAAAGCTCGAGCTTGTCGGCGTGCCAGCGGCTGTTGATCGCCGGCGCGACCTTCATCGCCTCGGCCGCCGCGGCGACGAGATAGGCGGTGTAGGTGAGCTTCACGCCCTTCTTCGCGAAGGCCGCCTTGTGCGCTGTCGCGATGGGCCATGATCGCCGAGAAATCCGCCTCGAACACGGCGGTGACGTGCGGCGCGTCGGTGACCGAGCGGTGCATGTTCTCGGCGATGGCGAGGCGCATGCGGTCGTGGGGGAGGAAGTGGGAGCGGATATCGCCGGTCGTGGCCGGGGATGATGCCTTCGACTTGGCTTGGAGACCTTGGTCGCCTCCTCCACCGCACGATCGACATCGGCGCGGGTGATGCGGCCGTTGCGGCCGGTGCCCTCGATGTGGGCCGGATCGAGGTCGTGCTGGAGGACGGCGCGTTTCACGGAGGGGGAGAGCCTGCGCCTCCCTCCCCTCGCTCGTCCCGAGCGTAGTCGAGGGCGTATGCTCGGACTCGGCGTGCTCAGCGCCCCTCGACTTCGCTCGGGACGAGCGGATTCGGAGGGCTGAGCTTCATCCGGTGTTGCGATCCGGCCGAGGATCGCGCCCGGGACCGCATCCGCGTCGCTGTCGAGCAGGATTTCGGTCAGCACGCCCGCCGCCGGCGCCGGCACCTCCATCGCGACCTTGTCGGTTTCCAGTTCGACCAGCGGATCGTTCTCCTCGACCCGGTCGCCGATCGCCTTGAGCCAGGCGCGCACCACCGCCTTGGTGCCTTCCTGTTCCATCGGGACGAGCACGTCGATCATCTAGAAGCCCACCAGCTCGTCGATCTTCGCCCGGATCACCGCGACCGAGGGCACGGCCCAGTCGAGCAAAGCCGGATTATGCGGGCTCGGGATGTCCGGCATCGTCACTCGAGCGACGGGGGCGTCGAGATCGAGGAACGCCTCATCGGCGACCACGGCGGCGATTTCGGCGCCGAAACCACCGGTGCGCAAATCCTCGTGGACGATCAGGCAGCGGTGGGTGCGACGGACCGACTCAAGCACCGTCTCGCGATCCCAGGGCATCAGCGTGCGCAGGTCGATCACGTCGGCCGACACATCCTTGGCTGCCGCCTCGCAGCGCGGCGCCATCGCGCCCCAGGTGACGATCGTGATGTCGTCGCCCTCGCGGATCTTCTTCGCCCGGCCGAACGGCAGGACATAATCATCGCCCGGCCACGGTCGCCGCGCCCAGACATCGTCGAGCATCGCGCGATGCTCGAAGAAGACAATGGGGTCGTTGCCGCGCAGGGCGGAGCGGAGCAGGCCGACTGCGTCCTCGGCATTGCTCGGCGCCGCGACCAGCCAACCGGGATTGTGGACGAACTGTACCTCGTTGGTCTGGCTGTGCCAGGGATCGCCGCATTTGAAGAAGCCGACCGGCATGCGCAGCACCATCGGCGCGGCGAAGCGGTTGTTGGTGCGCCAGCGCATCGTGCCACAATCGTTGATCTGCTCCAGCGCCGGCTCGGCATATTTGCGGAACTGGATCTCCGGCACCGGCATCAGGCCGGCGAGCGCCAAGCCGACGGCGCGGCCGATGATGCCCTTCCTCGCTAAGGCTGGTGTCGAACACGCGCTCGATGCCGAACTTGTCCTGCAGGCCGAGCGTCACCGCGTGGACGCCGCCCTTCGGGCCGATATCCTCGCCGAACAGGAGCATGCGCGGGTTCGCCTCCAGCTCCTGCTCCAGGGTGCGGCGGATCGCGGTGACCATGTTGATGCGCTGGCCCTCGGGCTTCGGCGCTTCGGTCGAGTCGGGCGCGCTGTAGCCGCGCGTCCACTGGCCGCCGAAGGCCTGCATCTCGCCCTCGTAGAAGACGTGGTTGGTGACGCTTTCCGGTCGGCGACCGGGCGCGCCTCGGCCTCCTCGCGCGCGGCGGCGACGGCGGCGTCCGCTTCGGCGGCGATCGACTCCCATTCCGCCTCGTCCATGACCGAGCCGACGAGATGCGCCTTCAGCTTGGGCAGCGGATCCCGCGCCCATTCGGAGGCGACGAACTCCTCGCTCTTATAGGTCTGGGTGTCCTGGAAGCTGTGGCCTTCGAGGCGCGGCACGGTGAGGCGGAGCAAGGCCGGCCCCTCCCCGCTCCGCACATAAGCCAACCGCCTCAGTCAGCAGCCGCGCCGCCTCGGCCGGATCGGTGCCGTCGCCGGAGAGGATGTTGAGATTGCCGAAGCTCGCCAGGTTGGCGGCGATGTCGCCGCCCGGCGTCTGATAGGTCGAGGGGACCGAGATGCCGTATTGATTGTCCTCGACGTAGAAGAGCATCGGCAGCTTCTGCGTCGTCGCGATGGTCAGCGCCGACCAGAAGCCGTTGGTCGCGCAGCTCGCGTCGCCGCCGAGCACGACCGCGATCGCGCCGCGATAGCCCTCGTCGCCAAGCACATCGCGATGATAGGTGATCGCCTGCGCCCAGCCGGCGGTCGGCGTATATTGCGCGCCGACGCCGCCGCACATCGGCAGCGCCGGGCAGCCGCTCGGGTTCGGATAGTTGAACACGACGCCGATATCGCGTCCGTCCGAATAGCCCCCGGCGCGGCCCATGTTCGAGCCCAGCGCCTCGACCGGCGGCACGCCCAAAGCGAGCAGCAGCGGGCGCGAACGGTAATAGCCGCAGGCGGCATCGCGGCGATGGGTCAGCAGGCTGCCGAGCAGGATCTGGGCCAGGTCGTGGCCGCGCGCGCTGAACTGGTAGAGTATCTTGCGCTGCGGAACGAGCTCGGTCTCCTCCAGCTTGTCGAGGGCGCGGCTCAAGTGGACGAGATAAGCGATCCGCCGCCAGTCAAAGCTGGGGTCCGGTTCGGCTACCTTCGCCGGACGGGATTTGGCCTTCGCCTCAGCCATCCATCGCCTCCAGCACCGCGGCGGCGAAGCGATCGACGCTTTCGTCCGACAGGCCGACGACGTTGAAGCGGCCGGAGCCGGCCATGTAGATGCCATGCGTCTCGCGCAGGCCCATGACCTGCGCGGGAGTCAGCGGCAGCATCGAGAACATGCCGTTCTGCGCATCGATGTAAGCGAGGCGCGGATCGAAGGCCGCAAGGCGCGCGCGCAGCGAACGGATGCGGGCGCACATCGATTGCAGCTCCGAATTCCACAGCGCGCGCAATTCGGGATCGTCGAGGATGATGCGGGCGACCGCCGCCGGATGGTCGGGCGGCATCGACCACATGGTCCGGGCGAGCAGCAGCAGATTGCCGAACGCGATGTCGGCGCGCGCCGCGCTCGATGCTTTGACGAAGAGCGATCCGAGCCGGTCGCGATAGCAGCTGAAATTCTTGTCGCAGCTCTGGGCGAGGATCGCCTGGTCGGCCGCCTCGAACACCAGCCGCGCGCCGGCCGCGTCCGCCTCGAGCCCGTCGCCAAAGCCCTGATAAGCGAGATCGACGAACGGGATCAGCCCCCGCGCCGCGACCAGATCGGCGACCGCGTGCCATTGCGCCATGTCGAGATCGGCGCCGGTGGGATTGTGGCAGCAGCCGTGAAGCAGGACGAGATCACCCGCCTCCGCCTCACCCAGCGCACTCATCATCCGGTCGAAACAGAGCGTCCGGCTGTCCTTGTCGTAATAGGGATAGGCGACCATCTCGACGCCGGTCGAGGCGATCAGGGGCGCGTGGTTGGGCCAGGTCGGCTCGCCGGCGAAGATGCGCGCATTGGGGTTCGCCCGTGCAACGAGCTCGGCGCCGAGCCTCAGTGCGCCGCAGCCGCCGGGTGTCTGCAGGCCGACGATGCGCGCGTCCTCGGCGCCGGGGCCGAACACGATCGGCCTGATCAGCTCGACGAAGCGGATGTCGCCGGCGCTGCCGAGATAGGATTTGGTGTCCTGGCTTTCGAGCAGGATGCGCTCGGCCGCCTTGACGCATTTTAGGATCGGCGTGTTGCCGACCGCGTCGCGATAGACGCCGACACCGACATCGATCTTGCCCGGCCGCGGATCGGCGGCGGCCAGCGCGATCAGGGCGATCAGCGAATCCTGCGCCTGAGCCTCGAGGCGATCGAACAGCATCGGCCCGTCGGCCACCATGAACCCCTGCTCCATTCAGCGCCTCCTGCCTGTGCCATTATCCTAATTCCGGCGCAAAAGTCACGGTAAAGTCACACCTGGATTCGCGCTCGATGAAACAAATGTTTCGTGATATGGCGAAACCATGGACGAAACATTTCATCTCGACGCGACCGACCGTAGAATCGTCCGCGCCCTGCAGCGCGACGCGAGTCTCAGCCAGGCGGCGCTCGCCGATCAGGTCGGCGCCTCGGCCGCCTCGGTCTGGCGGCGGGTGCGGAACCTGGAGCGCGAGGGCGTGCTCGGGGCGACGGTGCGGCTGGTCGAGCCGGCCAAGGTCGGGCGCAGCGTCAACGTGATGTGCCAGGTGCGGATGCACCGCCAGACGGTCGACGCGCGCGGCGAGTTCGAGGCCTTCATCCAGGCGCGCGAGGAAATCGTCGAATGCTATGCGATGTCCGGCGAGTGGGACTATCTGCTCCGCATCGCCGTCCGCGACGTCGCCGACTATGACCGCTTCATCCGCCAGGGCGTGCTGGCCCATCCGAGCGTCGCGAACGCAGCGAGCAATTTCGCGCTCAGGCAGGTGAAGTATACGACGGAGATCCCCGTCTAGGTCTGACCGCGCCTGGCCGCGGCACGGGCCGCAGCCTTGGGATGGGTTTTGAGATCGACCACCACGGCGCCCACGCCCTCGGAATTGTAATCCGACAGGAGTCGCGAAATTTCGGACGCCGGCACCGCCGCACTGATGTGGAAGCCCTGCACCTCGGTGCAGCCTTCGGCGGTAAGAATGTCCATCTGATCCGAGGTTTCGACGCCCTCGGCCGTCGTGGCCATGCCCAGCTTCTCGGAGAGCTGGATGGTCGCCTGGACGATCGCTCGGCCATCATCCGTGCTGGCGAGGTCCGAGACGAAGCCGCGATCGATCTTGATCTTGGTGAAGGGGAAGCTGCGCAAATAGCTTAGGCTGGAATAGCCCGTGCCGAAATCGTCCATCGCGATCCTGACGCCCAGCTCGCGCAGGCTGCGCAAGATCGACAGCACCCACGCTTCATCGTGCAGCAGGACCAACTCGGTGATTTCGAGCTCAAGCCGATCCGGACTGAGGCCCGCCGCGCCGAGCGCGCTCTGAGTCATCGCGAGAAGATCGCCGCGCTTGAACTGCGCCGCCGAGAGATTGACGCCGACGCGGATCGCGCTCGGCCAGGTCGCGGCATCGCGGCAGGCCTGCCTCAGCACCCATTCGCCGATCGGCAGGATCAGGTGCGTATCCTCGGCGATCGGGATGAACTCTGCCGGCAGGATCAAGCCCCGCGACGGGTGGCGCCAGCGGATCAGCGCCTCGAACGACGTGATCGTCCCGGCCGCGAGGTTCACGATCGGCTGATAGTGAAGCTCGAAATGGCCCTTCTGGATAGCAACGCGCAGGTCACGCTCGAGGTCGCGACGCTCCCGCAGGCGCAAATCCATGCCAGCCTCGAAGAAGCGGAACGAGCCTTTGTTCTCGGTCTTGGTACGGTGGAGGGCGAGGTCGCTTTTCTTGAGCAGAGCGTCGCCGTCCCGGTCGTCGTCCGGAGCCAAAGCGATGCCGACGCTCGCGCCGACGGCGATCGTATGGCCGTCAAACGCGAACGGGACGGCGAGGCTGCGGACGATGTGATCGGCCAGCGCCGTCGCCGAATCCTTGTCACCGTCAATCTGAACGATCGCGAACTCATCGCCGCCGAGTCGGGTGATGACCCCGCGATCGCCGACGATTTCGCGAAGACGATCCGCAGCCTGCCTCAGAATCTCGTCGCCGAAGCCGTGGCCCAGCGTGTCGTTGACTTCCTTGAATCGGTCGAGATCGACGGTGTGCAGGGCAAAGCGGCGGCCTTCGTCCAGCTTGCCCGCCCAGGTTCGGATTTCCTGGGTGAACGAGGCGCGGTTGGGCAGACCAGTGAGAACGTCGTGCCGGGCGAGGAAGCTGATATGATCGTTGGAGCGCCGCCGCTCCGTGATGTCCTCGTGCGTCGCCACCCAGCCGCCGTCCGGAAGTGGCCGGCGCTGGACATCGATGATCCGGCCGCAACCCATCGTGATCTCGGTCTGGCCGGTCGCGCTGCCGGCGCCCGCGACCTGCCCCAGATAATAATCGAGTGATCCCGGATATTTACCCTCCTCGACCATGTGACGAAGGATTTCGGAAATCGGGGTGCCAGGAACCAGCAGCTCCTCGGGCACGTCATAGAGCTCGACATAGCGGCGGTTGAACGTGACGAGGCGATCATCCTCGTCGTAGAGTGAAAGCCCCTGCGCCATGTTGTCGAGGGCGGCGGCGCTGATATCCGCGTGCCGCTTGAGATCATCCGACAGCCGCTCCCGCGCCGCCGCCGCCTCGACGAGCGAATTGGCCATATTCTTGAGCCGCTGCGCCTCCGCCCGTTCCCGGCGGGCGACGCCGCGGTCGAACAGGGCCACGGCGAAACTGATCGCGAGGATGAGGATCGCCGCGCCGGTGACGGCGACGGCGAGCGTAGCCTTGTCCACGGCCTGCGGCGGCACGATGAAATTGGGATCGGGATAGATGCCGACGGCGCCCATCGAAATGAAATGCAGGCTGCAAATGCCGAGCGCGAGCAAGGTCGCGGGCCGCCAGGGTATGTCCTCACGCTTGCGCCGATGTTCGGCGAGCGCGGCGATGCTGAGACCGACGCCGAGCAGGACGGAAAGCAGGATGAGGCTTTCGTCCCAGACGATGAGCCCGCCCATGCGCACGCCGGCCATGCCAGTATAGTGCATTCCGCCGATACCGGCCGCGATCAAGCCGCCGCCGAGGAGAGGGCCGCGAACGCCGCGCAGGGAGGCCGCCGCCCAGCCGAGTCCGGTCAGGACGATGGCGATGACGACCGACAGGATCGTGGTGCCCAGATCATAGCCGACCGGAACGCGCGGCTCGTAGGCCAGCATGGCGACGAAATGCGTCGCCCAGACGCCGATGCCGGAAACCAGCGCGGCGATCGCGCCCCAGATCGGTCGGCGAACGCCACCGGCCCGGGATTGATCGTAGGTGGCGAAGGCCGTGAAGCAGGCCAGGAAGCAGATCGCCGCCGCCACCGCGATCAGGCGAAGATCGTGCTCATTGGCGATACAGGTGTAGACCTGCCACATTGAATGGAATCTCCGCCCTGCGGGGGTTGACCGCTGCGCGCGCTCTAGGCCGCATTCCTCTAGGACCGGTTAAGCGGGAACCCTCCCTCGCCCCGATGATTGAATCGCCTGCGGCACGATCGGAGGCAGGCACATGGCGGCGCGCGCTTATTGGAAAGGGCAGATCAGGCTCGCCTTGGTCTCGATTCCGGTCGAGGTCTATGCGGCGACCAAGAGCGGCGCGACGGTCGCGTTCAACCAGATCCACGAGCCGAGCGGCAAGCGAATCAAATATGAGAAAGTCGTGCCCGGCATCGGGCCCGTCGACGCCGAGGATATCGTCAAGGGCTACCAATATTCGAAGGGCCATTATGTGACCTTCGACGACGAGGAGCTGGAGGCGGTGAAGCTGGAGAGTAAGAAGACGCTCGAGCTCACCCAGTTCGTCGATGCGGGCGAGATCGACCCGCTTTATTACGAGCGGCCTTATTATGTCGTGCCGGCCGACGACCTCGCCGAGGAGGCGTTCATCGTCCTGCGCGAGGCGCTGAAGAGTAGCGGCAAGGTGGCGCTCGGCCAGCTCGCGATGCGGGGCCGCGAATATATGGTGAGCCTGAAGCCCTGCGGGCGCGGCATCCTCCTGGAGACGATGCGCTATGCCGACGAGGTGACCAAAGCGCAGGGCTATTTCCGCGACATCGGCGATTCCAAGCCCGACGCGGAATTGCTGGAGCTGGCCGAGGCGTTGATCGACCGCAAGACGGCGAAGTTCGATCCCTCCAAGTTCAAGGATCATTATGTCGATGCACTGAAGGAGTTGATCGAGAAGAAGCGGAAAACCGGCAAGCGGATCGAGGCCGAGGAGGACGAAGCCGAACCGCGCGGCGGATCGAACGTGATCGACCTGATGGCGGCGCTCAAGCGGTCGATGGAGAAGCGCGGCGAGAGCGAGGGCAAGCCCGCCCGCAAGCCGGCCGCCAAAAAAGCGCCAGCGAAGAGGAAAGCGCCCGCGCGGAAAGCTGCGCCGGCGCGGAAGCGGGCGTGAGCGCCGGAGATCGCGCAATCTATCCCCTCCCCTTGATGGGGAGGGGATTGGGGTGGGGTGAACGGACGGGACCCACCGAGCGGGCGGACGAGTTCACCCCCACCCTACCCTCCCCCATCAAGGGGGAGGGATTTTAACGATGGCGCACGCCAAGACCGATCCGCTCGCCACCTATAACCGCAAGCGGGACTTCTCAAAGACCGCCGAGCCGGCCGGCAAGGTCGCGGCGGCGCGCGGCAAGAAGCGCATCTTCATGGTGCAGAAGCATGACGCGACGCGGCTGCACTATGATTTCCGGCTGGAGCTGGACGGGACGCTGAAGAGCTGGGCGGTCACGCGCGGGCCGAGCCTCGATCCGGCCGATAACCGGCTGGCGGTCCGCACCGAAGACCATCCGATGCGCTACGCCACCTTCGAAGGCACGATCCCGAAGGGCGAATATGGCGGCGGCACGGTGATGCTGTGGGACCGCGGCACCTGGGAGCCGGAGCCGGGCAAGGACCCCGCGAAGACGATCAAGGAGGGGCATCTCCACTTCACCCTCGATGGCGAGCGGATGAAGGGCGAATGGGTGATGTTCCGGATGAAGCCGCGCGGGAAGGAGCGGAACGAAAACTGGATATTGAAGAAGGTGAACGACGATTTCGCGGGCAGCTCGACGGGGCTGACCGACGTGCATGTTACGTCGATCGAGACCGGGCGATCGATGAAAGAGATTGCGGAGGGGGTGAAGAAAACTGCTCTCCGGCGAAAGCCGGAGTCCGGTGCGAATGGATCACAGGGCTCCGGCCTTCGCCGGAGCACGTCCTTGCCCAAGTTCCGCGCGCTGCAGAAAGCGACGCTGGTCGATCACGTCCCGGCCGGCACGGGCTGGTTGTTCGAGATGAAATATGACGGCTACCGCTGTCTGCTCGCGATCGGTGGCGGCAAGGCGCGGGTCTACACGCGCACCGGGCTCGACTGGACCGACAAGTTCCCCGAGATCGCCGAGGCGGCGGCGGGCCTCAGTGTCGGTTCCGCGCTGCTCGATGGCGAGATCGTCAGCGTGGACGACAAAGGCAACACCAACTTTTCCGCGCTGCAGGAAGCGATCAGCAATGGCGGGCGCGGCCTCTCGCTGTTCCTGTTCGACGCGCTGGAGATCGACGGCAAGGACTTGTCGAAACGCCCCAATGTCGAGCGCAAGGCGCGGCTCGCGGCAGCGTTGGGCGCCGGTGCGCCGCCGTTCATCTTCTATGCCGACCATGTCCTCGGCAAGGGTGAGCAATTGTTCGACGCAATGTGCGAAGCCGGCCAGGAAGGTGTGATCGCGAAGAAGGCCGACGCCCCCTATCGCGGCGCACGGACGAAGAGTTGGCTCAAGATCAAGTGCACCAACCGGCAGGAGCTGGCGATCATCGGCTGGACGCCGAGCGACAAGAAGGGACGCGGCTTCAGGTCATTGCTGCTGGCGCTCCATGAGGACGGCGAGCTGCGTTATGCCGGCAAAGTTGGAACGGGTTTTAGCCAAGCGACGCAGATCGAGCTGCGCGAGAAGCTCGATGCGCTCGCGATCGAGAAGGCGCCGGTGGCCGTGCCGCGCGCCGAAGCGCGCGGCGCGCGATGGGTGAAACCGAAACTGGTCGCCGAGATTGCCTTCGCCGAGTTCACCGCCGACAACGTCGTCCGTCATGCCAGCTTCCTCGGCCTTCGCGGCGACAAGCCGGTCACGCAGGTGGTGAAGGAGACGCCCGTGCCGCCGCCCGAGCGCGCCGCCGACGAGGTGAAGATCAGCAATCCCGACCGGCTGATCTTTCCGGAATCGAAAGTTACGAAGGGCGGGCTGGCGGATTATTATCGCGCCGTCGCGCCGCTGATGCTGGAATGGCTGGCGAGCCGGCCGGTCAGCCTGGTGCGCTGCCCGCAGGGCCGGGCGCGCAAATGCTTCTTCCAGAAGCATGACAGCGGCAGCTTCGGCCCGCACGTCCACCACGTCCCGGTGCGCGAGAAGAATGGCGAGACCGAGGACTATCTCTATGTCGACGACTCGGCCGGGCTGCTGACCTGCGTCCAGATGGGGACGATCGAGTTTCACGGCTGGGGCAGTCTGGTCGCTGACATCGAGAAGCCGGACCGGCTGGTCTTCGATCTCGACCCCGACGAAGGCCTGGGCTTCGACAAGGTGAAGCAGGCGGCGCAGGACATTCGCCGCCACCTCGCCGATATCGGGCTCGCCACCTTTCCAATGCTGACCGGCGGCAAGGGGCTGCACGTCATCGCGCCGCTGACGCCGGACGCCGAGTGGCCGGCGGTGAAGGATTTCGCCCAGCGTTTCGCGATGGCGCTCGCCGAAGCGGAGCCCGAGCGCTTCACCGCCGCTTTGTCGAAGGCAAAGCGCGAAGGAAGGATCTTCATCGATTATCTGCGCAACCAGCGCGGCGCGACCGCGATCCTGCCTTATTCCGCCCGGGCGCGTGACAGGGCGCCGGTCGCGGCGCCGATCAACTGGGACGAGCTGGCGGACTTCGCCGGCGGCAACGCCTTCACGGTGAAGGACTCAAAGGTCCTGATCGAACGCGCTGGAAGCATGGCGCTGAAGGGCTGGGGCGAGGCGGCACAGGCTTTGCCCGACGCCTAATCGTTCCCGCGCGCCGCCATCGCGTAACGTTGCGGCGGGACGCCGAAATATTTGCGGAAGGCGTGGCTCAGCGCGACCGAGTCCGAATAGCCGATCAGCTCCGCCGCCTGCGACACCGAGCCCTTGCCCGCGGCGAGGAAGTTCGCCGCCCGCTGCAGCCGCAATGCCCGGTGATAGCCGACCGGAGCCTCCCCGAAGGCGCGCTTGAAATAGCGGGCGAGATGGAATTGCGAGAGCCGCGCGACCGAGGCGAGCTCGGCGAGGGCGACGTTGCGGTCGAGATGGTCGTGGAGATGGGTCCGGGCGCGCTCCAGCCGCTGCAATATGTCGCGGCGGGTCGAGGGCTTGGCGGCGTCGAGCCGGGCGACATTCAGGCAAGCACCCACCTCGTAACTCTGTTCGCCCTCCAGCACCATTTTGACCGAGGGCGCGGCCGATCCGATCATCGAGCGGCCGGGCGCCAGCCGCGCCAGCACCACCTTGCCGCCGGCGAATGGCGCGCGGGGCTGTTCGAGATGCTCCTCCATCAACGCGACGCTGGCGATCATGTGGATTCCTCCCTGTGGCGCTGCCCATCTAAGCGCCGCGAAGCTGAACGCCAGCTTACTCGCTACAAATGTAGCAGGACATTGATCGAAACGGGCGCGCCCTCGGTCGAAATGCGCAGGGGTGACCAAGTCGTCAGCAGAGCCGGTCACGCATGCCTCTACTCAGCGATAGGCCAGCCAGAGTGGCAGCGCGGCGGCGAGCAGGACGGCGAGGACGAAGCGCCAGACGGGCGCCGGGCGGAGCGGCTCGACTCCGGCGGGCGGGACTCGCCGGCCGCTGAGCATCGGCGAAATCAGATTGTCGCCGCGCAGCAGGTAATAAGCGACTGCGGCGATGTGGACACCGATCAGCATGAGCAGGACATTGAACAAGGTCTGGTGATTTTCGAGCAGGCGCTGGGCGGACTCGAAGCTCACCCAGTCGGACAGCGGGCCGGAATCGACCGCATCCTCGTCGCTGGCGAACAAGCCGAGGCCGGCCTGCACGGAAAGCAGGACAAGCATCACGATCACGCTCCAGCCGCCGAGCGGATTGTGGCCGATCGGCGGACCGGACCATCCGCGCAGATAGGCAAACACCGCGCGCGGGCCGCGCACGAAGCTGGAGAAACGCGCCGTCGAGCCGCCGATGAGGCCCCAGATCAGGCGGAAGATCAGGAGGCCGATGAGCGTGAGGCCGGACGCGATGTGGATCTCGATCCGCTCGGCCTTGCCCGACCACCATTGCACGGCGAACAGCACGACCAGCGCCCAATGGAACAGGCGCGTCGGCAGGTCCCAGACGCGGACCACAGACGGCGCGCCACCGCCCTCGCTCAAGCCTCGGGACCCCGGAACTGGTCGTGACAGCCGCTGCAGGTCCGGCCGAGCGCTTGGAAAGCAGCGCGGATGGCGGCCATGTCGTTCCCACGCGCCGCCGCGTCGAGCTGCCGCGCGGCGACGACGAGATTGACCGAGGACGAGCGGAAGGCCTCCGGGCTCGTCCAGATCTCAGCCTTGGCGCGGGTGCGCACGCCGGTCTCCGGCCCGGTGCCGCGCGGGAACCAGCCGCTCACCTGCGGCGCCAGCCGGGCGAGGGTCGCCGCGTGCTGACGGATCGCGGCGAGATCGGGCTCGCTCGCCCGGGTCTGCTCCAGCACCGCGCGGAAGGCGAGATTGATCTGCTTGTAGCCGGCCTGACGATTCTGGATGAGCTGCGCCGGCGTGCGCGCCGGCGTCTGCGCGATGGCGACCCCGACCAGACCAAGCGCGCCGATCCCGAGCAGAACGAACTGACGCATGACCCCTCCTCCACACGGCCTTCGCCAAGCGCATAGCGACCATCGCTGCACGGTGCTAGGCGGCGCACCGGGCCCTTACCGGAGTTCGTCCATTGCGCCGCTTTCTCTTCGCCGCCCTCCTCCTCGCCAGCGCCGCCGCGCGGGCCGAGGAAGGAATGTGGACGTTCGACAATTTCCCGATTCAAGCAGCGAACGAGGCGCTCGGCACGCGGATCGATCAGGCCTGGCTCGATCGGGTGCGGCTGTCGTCGGTGCGGATTCGCCGGCTGCTCGGCCGGCCTGATCTCGGGCGAAGGGCTGGTCCTCACCGACGAGCATTGCCTCTCGACCTGCGTCGCCAACCTCTCGACGCCGCAGCGCGATTATGGCGCGCTCGGCTTCACGCCGGCGAGCCGGGCCGAAGAGCGGCCCTGCCCCGGCATGTTCGATCGGAAGTGCTGACCCGGATCGACGACGTGACGGCGCGGATGCAGGCGGCCGGGCCCGGCCTTTCCGGGGCCGCCTTCACCCAGGCGCGCGACGCCGAGATCGGCCGGATCGAGAGCGAGAGTTGCGCCCGCGACGACGGCCATCGCTGCCAGGTCGTGACGCTCTATCGCGGCGGCCGCTACACGCTCTACGTCTATCGCCGCTATACCGACGTCCGCCTCGCCTTCGTGCCCGAGCATCGCGCGGCGGCGTTCGGCGGCGACCTCGACAATTTCAGCTTTCCGCGCTTCGGCCTCGATGCCGGCGATGATCCGGATTTACGAGAACAACGCCCCGCTCCCGACACCCGTGCATTTCCGCTGGTCCGACGCTTCTCCGACGCCCGAACAGCCGATCTTCATCACCGGCAATCCCGGCGCGACGCAGCGGCTGCTGACCCAGGCCCAGCTCGCCACGGTGCGCGACGTGACGCTGCCGCTCGACCAGCTCATCTCCTCGGAGCTGCGCGGCCGGCTGATCCGGTTCGGCGAGGAAAGCGCCGAGAACCGCTTCATCGCCGCCGACGCGCTGGCCGGGGTCGAGAACACCTACAAGCGCGGCATGGGGCGGATGCGGGCGCTGATCGACGCGCGCTTCATGGGCGCGCGCGAAGCGGCGGAGGCCGGCTTCCGCCGCCGGGCGGCGGACAATGCCGAGCTGACGCGCGAAATCGGCGATCCCTGGGCCGATCTCGCCGATATTCAGCCTGTGATGCGCCAATATTATCCGGCCTTTTACATGCTGGAGACGCGGGGCGGCGGCGGTTCGCAGCTCTATACCTGGGCGAACCAGATCGTCCGCGCGGCGCAGGAGCGCGCCCGCCCCAATGCCGAGCGGCTGGTGGAATATGGCGAGGCGCGGCTGCCCGCGGTGCAGCGTACCGTGCTGGCCGAGCCGCCGATCTATCCGGCGCTCGACACGCTGCAGCTGTCCTGGTGGCTGGAGAAGACGCGCGAGGTGCTGACCGTCGACGATCCGCGCATCCGCCGGCTGCTCGGCGACGAATCGCCCGAGGCGCTGGCGCGCCGCGTCATCTCCGGCACGCGGCTCGGCGACCCGGCGGTGCGCCGCGCGGCTGTGGGAGGGCGGCCTGAGCGTCGTCGAGGCGTCGGACGATCCGCTGATCCGTTTCGTCCTCGCCGTCCAGCCGGTGACGCGCGGCGCGCGGCGCGAATATGAGGAGCGCGTCCAGGCGCGCGACCGACCGGGCCAGCGAGGCGCTCGCCCGCGCCCGTTTCGCGGTCTTCGGCACCAGCCTCTATCCCGACGCGACCGGTACCCTGCGCCTGACCTATGGCCGGGTGCGCGGCTGGACCAACGAAGGCCGGACCATCGAACCGCGCACGACCTTCGCCGGCCTCTGGGCGCGGGCGACGGGCGCCGAGCCGTTCGACCTCGCGCCGCGCCTCGCCGCCGCCCGCTCGCGCATTCCCGCCGAAACGGTGTTCAACATCTCCGCCTCCACCGACACGATCGGCGGCTCGTCCGGCGCGCCGGCGGTGAATGCGGCGGGCGAAATCGTCGCGGCCAATTTCGATTCTACCGTGCTGACGCAGCGTAACGCCTATGGCTACGACCCCGAGGTGAATCGCAGTGTGCTCGTCACGACGGCCGCGATCACCGCCGCCATGCGCCATGCGTACGGGATGGATCATCTCCTGACCGAGCTCGGTGTTGGCCAAAGACGGAGCGGTCGCCGCGCGCGGTGATTTAGTGTAATAATACACGTTCTCCCTTGCGCTTAGGGCTGCGACACCCCAATCTCGCGCAAGAGGGCAATCGAGGGACCAATATGGCCACGCAGACCGAGACGACGACCGAGTTGGAGACCGCCAGCACGCTGACGCTCGATCCGCCAGCGGCGCTGCAGAATGTCGCGCCCGCGCAGGCGGCGGGGCTCGTGCCGCTCAAGGAGGAACAGAAGAGCGAGCTCGAGGACAAGGTCGATACCTTCGTCAACGAGCTTGTCGCGCTCGACTCGAATTCGCCCGATTTCGGCAAGAAGGTCGATCAGCTGACCACCATGGGCCGCAAGGAGATCATGGAGGCGGCAGGCCATTCGAATCGCTTCCTCGACCGGCCGGTGAAGGCGATCGACGCCGACACGGGCATCGGCGCCAACCTCACCGAACTTCGCAAGACGGTCGAGGGGCTCGATCCGGGCCGGGGCGTGAAGCCGCGCAAGCTGTTCGGCATCATCCCCTGGGGCAATTCGCTGCGCGGCTATTTCATGAAATACCAGTCGGCGCAGACCCATATCGCGTCGATCCTGAATGCGCTCGGCTCTGGCAAGGACGAGCTCCTGAAGGACAATGCGGCGATCGACGTCGAGCGCGCCAATATGTGGAAGACGATGGGCAAGCTCGAGCAGATGATCCATATCTCCAAGACGCTCGACCAGAAGCTCGAGGACAAGGCGATCGAACTCGACGCGTCCGAGCCGGCCAAGGCCAAGGCGATCCGCGAGACGGCGCTCTTCTACACCCGGCAGCGCACCACCGATCTGCTGACCCAGATGGCGGTGACGGTGCAGGGCTATCTGGCGCTCGACCTGGTCAAGAAGAACAATGTCGAGCTGGTGAAGGGCGTCGACCGCGCCTCGACGACCACCGTCTCGGCGCTGCGCACCGCGGTCACCGTCGCCCAGGCGCTGACCAACCAGCGCATGGTGCTGGAGCAGATCACCGCGCTCAACACGACGACGGCGGGGATGATCGAGCGGACCGGCGAGTTGCTGAAGAGCCAGACCGGCGAGATCCACAAGCAGGCGGCGTCGTCGACCATCCCGCTGGAGACGCTGCAACGCGCCTTCCAGAACATCTACGACACGATGGACACGATCGACCGCTTCAAGATCGAGGCGCTCGGCAACATGAAGCAGACGGTCGAGACACTGACCACCGAGGTCGAGAAGAGCCGCGGCTATATCGCCCGCGCCGAAGGTGTCGAGCAGAACCGGGTCGGCGGCGGCACGACCACCTCGCCCTTCACCGCGCTGGAGGGCTGATCCGACCCGATGAGCACGTCCCGCCAGGTCAATCAGGCGATCGCGCGCTTTGACGAGGTGATGGGCCGCATCGACCGCGGCGCCCCGGCGCGCGCGGCGGCGGCGCGGCAGGTGTCGCGCGGCGCGCTGGCGATCGGCCGCAAGGTCGCGAACATCGCCATCGCCTCGGCGGTGATCCTGACCGGCGCGATCATCGCCGGGCTGGTGCTGAACGGCATCGGTCTGACCGGTCTGTTCATCGTCTTCAGCCTGATGCTCCTCGCCGTGATCACCTTCGCGATGTGGCCCGGCGAAAAGCCGATCGTCGACTATAAGGAGGACATGCCGAACCATGCGGTGGTGCAGCGGCTCGGCGCTTTGCTCGACCGCAAGCGCGCCGCCCTCCCCGCCCCAGCGACCAGCCGCCTCGATGCGATCACCCGCCAGCTGCCGCTGCTCGAGAACCGGCTGAGCGAGACCAACCAGCTCGACCCGCTGGCGCAGGACGCGCGGCGGCTGATGGGCAAGCATCTGCCCGAGCTGATCGAGCGCTATGAGCGGGTGCCGGAAGCCTATCGCAGCGAGCGCGACGGCGAAGGGCTGACCGTCGACCAGCGGCTGGTGCAGGGGCTCGACGCCGCCCAGACGGCGCTCGACGATCTCGGCCGCCGGCTGGCCCGCGAGGACCTCAACGCGTTCGAGACGCAGGGGCGGTTCATCGAGAGCCGCTACAAGGACGGCGGGGAGACCGCCCCGCCGCAATGAGCAGGGATTTGGAGCGCGTCCTCGTCGAGACCGAGGACTTCCTGATGCGGCAGCTGGGCTCGAGGGCCGGGCGCGAGGCGAACCTGCGCCGGGTGCAGCGCGGCTTCGGCGAGGCGTTCGGGCGGGCGCGGCGCGCAGGCCTGATCTTTGTCGGCCTGATCTTCGCCCTGATCCTCGCCAGCATTTTCGGCGCCTCGGTGGGATTCGTCACCTGGCTGGTCGCGCTGCCGGCGTTCCTTTTCGCCGCCTTGATCAGCCTCAGCTTCCCGACCCGCGCGTCGCGCCGCACCAAGCCGGCGATCCCGCACGAAGAGGCGCTGCAGCGCATGCCGCTCGCCACGCTTGCGGACCGTTGCGGGCAATATCTCGCCGACCGCGCGTCCGACCTCCCGCGCGCGGCCTTGCCGGCGGCCGACCAGATCCTGGCCCAGCTCAGCCAGCTCCAGCCGCACCTTGCCGATTTGCCGGCCAACGAGCCGATCGCCGGCGAGGCGCGCCGGCTGATCGGCGGCCATCTGCCGCGCCTGGTCGATTCCTATCTGGCGCTGCCGCCGCACGAGCGCGGCGCGGCGTCCGAGAACAGCCGGCGGATCGCGGAGAGCCTCGATATCGTCGCCGACGAACTGGCCGAGATCTGCCGCAACCTCGACGCGTGCCGGACCACGAGCTTCCAGACCGAGCACCGCTTCATCGAGACCCGCTATCGGCCGGACGGCGACTTCAGGGACTAACTATCCTCGCGCGGATTCTCGATCCGCATCCAGACGACCGTCGCGTCCGCCCCGAACCCGGCGAAGAGATGGTACCTCGACCCGCCGCCGCAGACATAGATTGCTTCCTGGACGACCTGCCCCAACTTTTCGACGCTCTCTCGAGGACGCTCGCCGGGGGCGCGGCGGCATTCGGCTGCGATCGGCCGCAAGGCTTGCGGCGTAAGCGGTACGACGCGCGGCGCGGCGGCGCCGCGACTATCGGTCAGCACGGGTCTGCGCCGATCGCCTGTCCCGACGAATTCATCGAAACGCGCCCGGTCCTCCGCCAGCGCGGCCTCAAACAGAGCATCGACGATCGCGCTGGCCGCCCTGCTCCGCGCATCGAACCGCAGCTGCGCCAAACGGTCGGACGGCGACCTGATCGTCATCCCCACCGCGACCCGGCCGTCGGCGCCGAATTGAGCAACGAGCGAATGGCCCGGCTCGCCATTGCAGGTATAGAGCCCGGCGAAAAACGGCGGCTCGGTGATCATTTCCGGATCGGGGCCGGCATAGGTGCAGGCATTGGCGAAGCGGCGGAGCGACGCCACGGTCAGCGCTTCGTAGGTGGACGGATCGGCAGCATAGTCCGCAATCATCGTACTTTGCTCGTCCTCCTCGGAGTCCCTCGGGTCGACCAGGGCTGCGAAGCCTCTCTCGTCGTCGGCGCGGACGGCTTCCAGCAGGCGATCGATCCTGGCACGCCGATCTTGATGCAGGTCCGCCGCGGCCTGCGCCGCGCACAGGGCAAAAGCCGCGACCGGCAACAGGGCTTGGCGGATAACGTGCATGGGACCGCCATCCTGCTCGCCGCGGCGCCGGGAGTCTATGCCGCGAACAATCGCCGCGCGGCGGCCAATCGCGCGACGCCGGCGTCGATCGTCGCGTCGGTCTTGGCGAAGCAGACGCGGATCGTGGTGTCGATCGGCTGCTCGGCATAGAGCGACGAGAGCGGGATGGCGGCGACGCCGGCTTCCGCGACGGCCCGCTCGCAAAAGGCACGGTCGTCGAGCGCGATACCGGAGGCGGCGAGGTCGAGGGTCATGAAATAGGTGCCTTCGGCCGGCAGCACGGCATAGCCGGCTTGCGCAAGGCCGGTCCGCATCCGCTCTCGCGCGACGGCGAAAGCCGCGCGCGTGTTTTCGAAATAGCCGTCCTCCTTGCCGAGCCCGTAGGCGACCGCGGCCTGCAGGTTGGGCGCGGTGGTGAAGGTGACGAACTGGTGCGCCTTGGCGATCGTCTCGGCGAGCGCCGGCGGCGCGACCGCCCAACCCACCTTCCAGCCGGTCAGCGAGAAGATCTTGCCGGCCGAACCGACCTTCACCACCCGCTCCGCCATGCCGGGCAGCGCGGCGAGCGGGATGTGCGCCGCATCGTCGAAGACCAGCTCCTCCCAGACCTCGTCGGACAGCACGAGGGCGTCGTGGCGGATGCAGAAATCGGCCAGCAGCTTCAGCTCCGCGCGGTCGAAGACCCGCGCCGTCGGGTTGTGGGGATTGTTGAAGATGACCAGGCGGGTGCGCGGCGTGAAGGCGTCGGCCAGGGCGTCCTCGGTCAGCCGCCAGCCGGGCGGGGTCAGGCTGGCGAGTCGGGGCACGCCGCCCGCGCGCAGCACCAAGGGCAGATAGGCGTCGTAGAGCGGCTGGATCAGCACCACCTCGTCGCCGGGCGAGATGAGAGCGAGGAGGCTCGCCGCGATCGCCTCGGTCGCGCCCGAGGTGACGGTGACCTGGTCCGGCGAAACCGTCAGCCCCTGCCGACGGCCATAATAAGCCGCGACCGCCTCGCGCAGCACTGGAAGCCCGCGCATCGGCGGATATTGGTTCGAGCCCGAGGTCAGCGCCTCGGCCGCCTTCGCCACGACATCGTCCGGCCAGCCGAAATCGGGGAATCCCTGGCCCAGGTTCACCGCGTCATGGGCGCGGGCGAGACCCGACATATGTTCGAAGATCGAGGTCGGCTGCTCGGCGAAGATCGGATTCATCGCCTCACCCTAACGTGCCGGAACGCGCCGCGACAGCTAGCCGAGCGGCGCGGGATCCTGGCCGCCGCCCGCAGCGGGCGGACCGTTGACGGCCGGCGGCGGATTTTCGTCGGCAGGCGCCGCTTCGAACCGGCCAAGCGGGCGTTGCTGGGGCGCCGAAGCGCGATCATCGTCGCCGGTCAGCGCCCAGCGCTGGCTATTGGTCATCGGCGGGCTGGCGCGTACCTGCTCGCGGGCGATCTCGGTCGCGGTGTCGCGCTGCATCGGCTCGTAGCGGCGCAGCACCGAGCGCTGGAAGCTGTCGACCGAACCGCCTGTCCGCGCCGCCTCCTGCGCAGCCGCGGCCGCCAGCGCGTCGCGATCGCCATTGGCGGCGGCGGCGAGCGCGCGCTCCTGCATCGTCGGCTGGCCGAAGCCGCCGCGCCAGGCGATCGCCGGCTCGGCGCCGCGATAGCGGTTGAGGAAGGCCGGTGGCCGGCCCCAGCCGCCGCGCCAGCGGTAGAAGATATGGGCGCCGACGGTGACCGTCTTGACCAGGCTGGAGGCCCAGTAAGGCACGACATAATTGGCGTGATAATGGGTCGCCCAGCCGGCCGGGGCATAAACGAAGCCGTTCAGCGCCGCTTCGGCGACGGTGCGCGCGCGATTCCAGACCGCCGGCATCGGCGAGCGGCGCAGCGAGCCGTCGCAGCTGAAGCTGAACTGGCAGCCGGTGGAGCGGCGCGCGCCCTCGAACACGACGCCGCAGACGGTGGCGGGATAAGCGGGGTGGCGGACCCGGTTGAGGACGACCTGGGCGACGCCGCGCTGGCCGTCGGTCGATTCGTTGGCCGCCTCGTAATAGATGGCGGCGGTGAGGCAATCGAGCGCGCGCAGCCGCTCGGCGTCGGTGGCGCCGCCCATCAGGAAGGGCCGCGCGGCCGGATTGGCGCCGCCGGCGGTCGGGATCGCCTGGTTGATCGCCACCGCGTCCTGGACGCTGACCCGGCGCAGCTGGGTCGCCGAGGTCGCGAGCGCGGCGCGGCGCAGTTCCTCGCGCACCGCGGGGGTCGCGGCCGCCTCGGCGTAGAAATCGGCGTCCGACGACGGATCGCGGCGAACGATGCCCACGAGCGTGACGACGAACAGAGCCGCGATCAGCAGCGCCGCGGCGCCCGCGCGCCAATGCTCGCGCAGCAGCGCCAGCAGATCCGGCCGTTCGTCAGCGATGGCGATGGTCGTCACGATCTGGCGCCTTCAGTTCCCATGTGTGTTATATAGATAATACGGCATGTCGCCGCAAGGCAGTGCGCGCTACCGAAACGATCCGCGCACCGCAAACGATTAGCGGCCCGCCGCGCTCCACCCGAGATAGGCCGTTGCGGCTTCGGTTCAACCGCCCCGGCTGGTTTCCGTTCCGCGCCGGGGTTATGCCGATAGCCATGGCCGAGACGATCCCGCCCCCCGAAAGCGCGACCCGAAACACCCATTGCACCGCCGAGCAATATGAGGCGCTCTACCGCCGCTCGCTCGACGATCCGGACGGGTTCTGGGCCGATCAGGCGCGGCGGATCGACTGGGTGAAGGCGCCGACAAGGATCGCGAACTGGTCCTTCGATCCCTTGGAAATCAAATGGTTCGAGGACGGTGTTCTCAACCTGTGTCACAATTGCGTCGACCGCCATCTGCCCGAGCGCGCCGACGACCTCGCGATCATCTGGGAGGGCGACGAGCCCGGCGTCACCCGCACGCCTGACCTATGGCGAACTGCACGCCGAGGTCGTGCGGATGGCGAACGCGCTGAAGGCGCTCGGCGCGCGCAAGGGGGACCGGGTCACCCTCTATCTGCCGATGATCCCCGAGGCGGCGGTGGCGATGCTCGCCTGCGCGCGGATCGGTGCCGTGCACAGCGTCGTCTTCGGCGGCTTCTCGCCCGAGGCGCTGCACGGCCGGATCGAGGATTGCGGCAGCAGGCTCGTCGTCACCGCCGACGGCGGCAATCGCGGCGGCAAGCTCGTGCCGCTCAAGGCCAATGTCGATGCGGCGCTGGAGCGGGAAACGGCGGTCGAGGCGGTGCTGGTCGTGCGCCACGCCGGCAACGACGTGACGATGCGCGCGGGCCGCGATCATTGGCTTCAGGACGTCGCGGCCGGCGGCGATTGCCCCTGCGAGCCGATGAACGCCGAAGACCCGCTGTTCATCCTCTACACGTCGGGCTCGACGGGAAAGCCGAAGGGCGTGCTGCACACGACCGGCGGCTATGCGGTGTGGACCGCGGCCACGTTCCATTATGTGTTCGACTACCGGCCCGGCGAGATCTTCTGGTGCACGGCCGATGTCGGCTGGGTCACCGGCCACTCCTATGTCGTCTACGGCCCGCTCGCCAACGGCGCGACGAGCTTCATGTTCGAAGGCGTGCCGAACTATCCGGATTCAGCAGCCGCTTCTGGGACACGGTCGAGCGGCACAAGGTCAACATCTTCTACACCGCCCCGACCGCGATCCGCGCCTTGATGCGCGAGGGCGAAGGGCCGGTGAAGAAGCACGACCTCAGCTCGATCCGCCTGCTCGGCTCGGTCGGCGAGCCGATCAATCCCGAGGCCTGGCTCTGGTACTGGCGGACGGTCGGCGATGCCGAGGTGCCGATCGTCGACACCTGGTGGCAGACCGAGACCGGCGGGATCATGATCACCACCTTGCCCGGCGCCCATGCGATGAAGCCGGGCATCGGCAGGCCGGCCCTTCTTCGGCATCGAGCCGCAGCTGGTCGATGGCGACGGCAAGCTGCTGGAGGGCGAGGCCTCCGGCAATCTCTGCATCGCCCGCTCCTGGCCCGGCCAGATGCGCACCGTCTATGGCGATCACGAGCGCTTCGTGCAGACCTATTTCTCGACCTACAAAGGCAAATATTTCACCGGCGATGGCTGCCGACGCGATGGCGACGGCTATTACTGGATCACCGGCCGGGTGGATGACGTGCTCAACGTCTCCGGCCATCGGCTCGGCACCGCCGAGGTGGAGAGCGCGCTCGTCTCGCATCCGCTCGTCGCCGAAGCGGCCGTCGTGGGCTATCCGCACGACATCAAGGGCACCGGCATTTACGGCTATGTGACGCTAAACGCGGGCGTCGAGCCGAGCGAAGCGCTGGAGGCGGAATTGCGCCAGCAGGTGCGTAGCGAGATCGGCCCGATCGCCTCGCCCGATCTCCTCCATTTCACCCCGGCGCTGCCCAAGACGCGGAGCGGCAAGATCATGCGCCGGATCCTGAGGAAGATCGCCGAAAACGATTATGGCGCGCTCGGCGACACCTCGACGCTGGCCGATCCGAGCCTGGTCGATGCGCTGATCGAGGGCCGGCGTAACCTTTAGGGCTGACTGGGCAGCACGATCTCCGTCGGAGCAAGACCCCTGCCCCCCGCTTCCTCGATCTCGGTCATCAGCCGGTCATATTGCGCGGCCTCGGGCGCCGCGTGGAAGGCCTGGCTTTGCCGCCACAACGCCAAGTTCATCAGCATGATCAGATCGGCGACCAATGCCATCGTGAACAGCGAGCGGACGACATATTCGATCGGAAACTGGATGACGTTGGCGTTCCAGGGCCGCACCAGCGACGTGGCGGCGTTGGCGCCGAGAATGGTCCTGCCGCCGGTTCCCGCCATCGGGACGGTGAAGAGATAGAAGATCAGCACGCCGAGCCCGACCAGGATGATGATCGACACCATTTTCTGCACCGCGCCGATCTTCGCCACCTCTTCCGGCGTGCGGAGCGGCCTGATGAAGGTGCGGGAATTGAGCATGTAGAGCACCGGCCCGCCGAGGATGCATCCGACCGCGACGATGAGCAGCAAATGGCCGGCAAACTGGTTGACCGCGGTGAAGATGACGAGGGCGAGGAGCATGTAGAACGGCGTCGCCGCGATCAGGAAAAAACCGGGCAGGATCGATTCCGGGATCAAAGTCTTGATCCTGAGACAGGCGCGCATCACGCCGGGGATTAGCGATAGCACGGTCGGCAGCAGCATTACGAAGACGGCAAGCGCGGCGCCCAGCCCGAGCCCGGCGCTCGACGACTCGAGTTGCGAGGCGTCCATCTGCGGATTGGCGGCCCTGAGATCGATTCGCCACGTGTAAGGCACCAAGGCGAGCGCCAGCGGCCCCATGAAGGCGACCAGCCATCCCTTCAACAGGATGGTGCGCGAGCGGCGATGATTGTCCCAGCATTTGGCCGCGAGCCAAGCGGTTGCGGGCAGGGCGAAGAGCATGGCGATCCGGACGAGCTCGAGACCCGTGCCGAGGCCGGTAAGCCCGGATTTGTCGGCCTGCAGAAAGCTCCAGGTGGCGAGTAAGGCGAACAGCAGGGTCGGATAGGTCACGACGAGCAGGACGCTGCGCCGCCAGGCGATGTAGCGTCGCGCGTCCTCGTCATCGACGCCGTTGGCGATCAGCTTCGCTTCCTCGTCCGGCTCGACGGGCACGGTCGATAGATCCCATTTCGCCGCCCGCGTGACTTCGCGCTTGATGCGGTCGGTCAGTTGCGGCGCGGCCGGCCCAGCGGCGCCATAGACCGGCGCGGCCGCATAAGCGGGCGTCGCGGCATAGGCCGGGTTGGCCGCATAAGCCGGCGCGGGGGCGTAGGTCGGGGCGGCGGCCGGCGTCTGAGCGAGCGGCGGCAACGTGTTCACGATGGCCCGCACGCGGGCGCCATCGTGCCAGACGCAATCGTCCTGCAGGAGCCGGCCGTCGCCGACATAGCTGACCAGCTCGGCGAAGGTATAGGGCCCGAACTGCGCCTCGCCGCGCGACATCCACCAGCTGCGGGTCCCCGGCGGCGGCAGCAGCGTGCCGCAGGTGCGGCAGGGCGTGGGCGCATTGGGGGCGCTCGCCGGCGTTCCGGCGCGGCAGCCTACGCAGAGAATTTGAGCCATGGCCTGTTTCTCTCCGAGCACTTCGATGACGTCAAGCCGGCGACTTATGCGTCGCGGGACAGTGTCAGCGCCGGTTTTCTTGCGATAAGGAGGCGCGCATGAGGATCGTCGTCGGCGACATCGGCGGGACGCATTGCCGCTTCGCGATCGCGGAGCTGAGCGAGGGACAACGGCCGGCGATTGGCCCGATGCGGCGCTACCGCTCGCGCGAGCTGCCCGGCCTCGCCGCCGCCTGGACGAAATTCGCGGCGGAGGAAGGCGGCGAGCTGCCGCGCGCCGCGGCGCTGGGCGTCGCCGCGCCGATCGAAAGCGATGTGCTGCGCTTCATGAACAACGACTGGCGAATCCCGCGTCATTCGATCGCCGACGATCTCGGGCTTGAGCGGCTCACGTTGCTCAACGATTTCGGCGCGGTTGCGCATGCCGTGTCGATCCTCGGACCGGACGAGCTCGTGCCGCTCTGCGGGCCCGAGCGCCTGCCCGAACATGGTGTCGTCACCGTGCTGGGCCCCGGCACCGGGCTCGGCGTCGCGATCCTCGACCAGCGCGGCGGCGGTGTCCGCGTGATCGAGACCGAGGCCTCGCATATCGGTTTCTCGCCGCTCGACCCCGAAGAGGAGGATCTCGCCGACGCGCTGGTCGCCCGCTACGGCCGCGCCTCGGTCGAGCGGATCGTCTCGGGGCCAGGGCTGATCGACGTCTACCGCTTCCTCGGCGGCGGCGACTGGGACCCAATGAAGGCGGCCGATCTGTGGAGCGCGGCAATCGGCGATGAGAACGCGATCGCCGGCCGGTCGCTTGAGATTTTCGTCCGCTGCTTCGCGGCGGCGGCCGGCGACATCGCGCTGGCGCAGGGATCGATGGGCGTCGCGATCACCGGCGCGCTCGCCAACCGCATCGCCCACCTGCTCCGCGCGCCGGCGTTCGAGGCGCGCTTCACCGCCAAGGGCCGCTATCGCGACCGGATGCAACGCACGGCCGTGGTGCTGGTGAGGACCGAGGAGCCAGGCCTATTGGGCGCAGCGGTCGCGTTCCAGCGCGAACATATGGGCTAGATCGCTCGCCCGATCACTTCCTTCATGATCTCGTTGGTGCCGCCGAAGATGCGGGTGACGCGGGCGTCGCGCCAGAGGCGGGCGATGAGATATTCGTTCATATAGCCGGCGCCGCCGTGGAGCTGGAGCGCGGCGTCGCAGACCTCCCATTGCAGCTCGGTGTGCCAGAGCTTGGCGGCGCTCGCCTCGGCGGCGGTGAGCTCGCCGGCCATGTGCCGGGTGAGCGCCCAATCGAGATGGGCCCAGCCGACCTGCAGCTTCGACTGGAGGTCGGCGAGGGTGAAGCGGGTGTTCTGGAATTCGAACACGGTGCGGCCGAACGCCTTGCGCTCCTTGGTGAACTTCACCGCCTCGTCGAAGGCGCGCTGGGCGGAGGCCTGCGCGCCGACCGCGATCTGCAAGCCGCTCCTGCGGCAGCTGGTTCATCATGTAGGCGAAGCCGGCGCCGACGGCGCCGATCAGATTGCCCTTCGGGACGCGAACGTCCTGGAAGAACAGCTCCGACGTGTCCTGGCCGTGCAGGCCGATCTTGTCGAGGTTCCGCCCGCGCTGGAAGCCGGGGCGATCGGATTCGACCAGGACCAGCGAAATGCCCTTGGCGCCCTCGGCCGGATCGGTCTTGGCGGCGACGATGATCAGATCGGCATGCTGGCCGTTGGTGATGTAGGTCTTCGAGCCGTTGACGACATAATCATCTGCCGTCGGGAAGCGCGGTGGTGCGGATGCCCTGAAGGTCGGAGCCCGCGCCCGGCTCGGTCATCGCGATCGCGGTCGGGCGTCTCGCCGGAGATCATCTTCGGCAGCCAGTGCCGCTTCATCTCCTCCGAGCCGTAGTGGACGAGATAGGGCGCGACGATGTCGGAATGGAGGCCGATGCCGGCGGTCGAGCCGAGATAGGCGAGCTCCTCGTCGATCACCGCGTTGTAGCCATAATCGAGGCCGAGGCCGCCATATTCCTCCGGTACGGTCGGGCAGAGCAGCCCCGCCTCGCCGGCCTTGCGCCAGAAGGGCTTGTCGATCTGGCCCTGCTCCTCCCAGCGATCGAGATGCGGCGTCAGCTCGCGATCGAAGAACTTGCGGACGGAATCGCGAAACTGGTCGTGATCCTCGTTGAACGCGGTGCGGCGGGAAAGATCGAGCATGTCAGGCTTCCTTGAAGCGGGGCGCGGGCGCGGGCTGGAGAATGTTGTCGACGGTGACGAACGTGCCGCGGGCGGCGTTGTGGGGATGGTTCGGCGCTTCGGTCAGGCTCAAGATCGGCGCGACGCAGGCGTCGGTGCCTTCGAGCAAGGCGAGCCAATGCGCGCGCGGCTTGTGAGCGGAACAGCGTCTTCAGCTCGGCGCGCAGGCCGGGATCGAACTGGTTGGCGGCAAGCCCCAGCTTCTCCCTGAGAATGGAGAAGAATTGCGGCTCCAGCGCGCCGACCGAGAGCCACGAGCCATCGGCGCATTGGTAGCTGTCGTAGAAGGCCGCGCCGCTATCGAGCAGGTTCGCGCCGCGCTCGTCCTTCCACATGCCGGCGGCGAGCAAAGCGTAGGTCTGGGCGTTGAGCAAAGCGGCGCCGTCGACCATCGCGGCATCGATCACGCCGCCGACGCCGGTTGCCCGCGCCTTCAGGATGCCGGCGAGCAGGCCGAAGGCGAGCAGCATCCCGCCGCCGCCAAAATCCGCGACCGCGTTGATCGGCGGCGTCGGCGGCCCATCAGCGCGGCCATAGCCGTGCAGATTGCCGGACAAAGCGATGTAATTGATGTCGTGCCCGGCCGTCTGCGCCAGCGGCCCCTCCTGCCCCCAGCCGGTGATCCGGCCGTAAGCGAGGCGGGGGATTTCGGCGCAAAGGGCGTCCGGGCCCAGCCCCAGCCGTTCCATCACGCCCGGCCGGAAGCCCTCGATCAGGCCGTCGGCGGCGCGGCAAATATCCTTTGCTTGTTCGAGATCGGGCTCACTCTTCAGATCGAGTGTGAGGATTTCGGCACGGTTGCGACGAAGCACGTCCTTGTCCGCCGGGATCGGATGCGCCCAGCCGGCGCGCTCGATGCGGGTGACGTGGGCGCCGTGATCGGCCAGCATCATCGCCGCGAACGGCGCCGGCGCGAGGCCGGCGAATTCGACGATCCTGATCCCGGTGAGCGGTTGCAGCGGCTTTTCCTCCCATGGGCAGCGTAGGAGCGGGAACGGGCCAAGTCAGCATGGATTCCGGCGCGAACGGCGCTAGACGCTGGGCGACATGATCGACGAAGCCCCTGCCCCGACCCGCCGTTCCATCGGCTGGCTGCCGATCCTGCTGATCGGTGGCGCTTTCGTGCTGTTCGTCGCCTTCCTGCTCGGCCAGCGCTCATCGCCGGAGTCGGTCGAGGCGGATTTGATGGCGCGGCCGGAGCTCGCCGCGACGCTCACCGCGTTCCGCGAGACCTATCCGGGCGATTACGCCGCGTATCTGGCCTCGCTTTCCGAGATCACCGACCGGCACGGCGCGGATGAGGCCGGCCGGGCCGCCACGACCCGGCTGCGGTCCTTCATCGCCGGCAAGGTTGAGGCGATCGCCAGCGCGCCGGTCGCCGATCTCGATGCGCTGGCCGACGCCAATCTCGCTACTCTGATGAGCTTGCGCGCGGCCGGCGCGCCGCTTTGCGCCGCCTTCGTCCGCGACGGCGCGCAGGGGGAGCGGGTGCCGCCCGCGGCGCTGCAGGCGATCGGCCAAGCGAACGCGCTCCAGTTCCGCGCCGCCCGCCATGGCGAAGGGCCGCAGCGGCTGGCGCGCGGCCAGCTGAGCGAGGCGGACGGGGCGCAATGGTTCCTGGCCATCCGCCAACTTGATCCGGCGGTGTCGGCGCGGATCAACTCGGATCAGGCGGGGAGAGGCACGGCGGAGGAACGGTGCGCGACCGGCATCGCCCTCTACCGCGCCGCCTCCGCGTTGCCGCCCGGAGCAGGCGGCGAACATCACCGCCCATCTGGTGCGGCAATCCTTCGGGCGGGCGGCGCGGCGCTAGAGCGGACCGCCCCGCCAGTCCGGCAGGGGCCTCTCGCCCAGCGCCACCGAAACGGCAGCCTTGGCCAGCAGGCGGGTCGAATCGAGGATCGGCAGGGCGAAATCCGCGGCCGAGATCAGTAGCGGGATTTCGGTGCAGACCAAGCGCCACCGCGTCGCACCCGCGCGCGGCAAGCTTGTCGATGATCGCCACATAAGCGGCGCGCGATTCATCGCGGAACTCGCCGAGGCAGAGCTCATCGAAGATGATGCGGTGGATCGTCGCGCGATCCTCGTCGTCGGGAATTTCCCATTCCAGCCCGCGCCGGCCGAACGCGCCGGGATAGACCGGCCCCGTCATCGTCCAGTCGGTGCCGAGGATCGCGATCTTGCGCCGTCCGTCCGCCGCCGCCTGTGCCGCGACCACCTCACCGATATGGAGACAGGGGATCGGAAACGGATCGCCCGGCGATTCCAGCGCGATATGAGCGGTGTTGTCGGGCAGGACGAAGAAATCCGCGCCAGCGGTGGCGAGCTTCCTCGCGTCCGCCATGAACAGCTCGCGCAAGCGCGGCCAGATCGCTCGCCTCCCACGCCGGCAGCGCATGATGCATGGCAACGCCGGTCATCGTGATCTCGGGATGATTGTGCGCGCCCATCAACCGCACGCCTTCGAGCCAGGCGGTCCGGTAGCAGAGGGTCGCGCCTTCCGCGCTGTGAGCGAGGATGCCGATGTGGAGCGTCATTATGTGGTGCCCACCGGGTTAACCGCCTTCGTGCACGAAGGATTTGCCTGGATGCGCGAAAAGCGGCGGCATGGACATTTTTCTCGCCCTTCTGATCCAGGCCGCGATCGTGCCCGACGGCACGGCTTCAGCGCCCGCTCCACGCCTTGCCTATGCCGATACGGCGGCAGCGCAGGACGCGCCGCGACCGAGAATCAACCAGGGCCGCAGCGCCTTGGGCTGGGCCGCGGCCAGCCAGTCGGTCCCTGAAACACGGCAAGAGCGTCCGCGCCCCGCCGCGTCTCGCGGGCAGACGCCAGCGAACGGCGCGCCGGTGCGGATGATCAACGGCCAGGCGCACGGAATCTGGTGATCAGCGCGGCGCCATGCGGATGGCGCCGTCCAGTCTCACATATTCGCCGTTGAGATAGGGGTTCTCCGCCATGAAGACGGCGAGCCGGCCATATTCCTCCGGCTGGCCGAGCCGCTTTGGAAACGGCACCTGCGCGGCGAGTGCATCCTTCACGTTCTGCGGCATCATCGCGACCATCGGCGTCTCGAATACGCCGGGCAGGATCGTGTTGACGCGGATACCCTCGCTCATCAGATCGCGGGCGATCGGCAGCGCCATGCCCAGCACGCCGGCCTTGGACGCCGAATAAGCGGCTTGCCCGATCTGCCCGTCCTGCGCCGCCACTGAGGCGGTGTTGACGATCAGGCCCTTCTCGCCATCCTCCAGCGGATCGAGCGTCGCCATGCCGGCGGCGCTGGCGGCGAGAACCCGGAAGCTGCCGATCAGGTTGATCTGGATGGCGAGTTCGAACTGGACCATCGGATAGCGCTTGACCTCGCCGGTCACCTTGTCGCGGCCGACCGTCTTCATCGCGTTGGCAACGCCGGCGCAATTGATGCAGATCCGCTCCTGCCCATGCGCCTCGCGCGCCTTGGCGAAACCGGCGTCGACCGCCTCGTCCGACGTCACATCGACCTGACAGAAGATTCCGCCGATCTCGCCCGCGACCTTCTCGCCTTTGGTCGCGTCGCGATCGAACACCGCGACCTTGACGCCCCGCGCCGCGAAGGCCCGCGCCGTCGCTTCGCCAAGGCCCGACGCCGCGCCCGTGACCACCGCCGAAATATTCCCGTCGAGCCTCATGGAACCGTCTCCTTTCGCGGCCGTTCCTATCCGGCTCCGAGGTGATCGGAAAGCCGGCATGCTTAACGCGCCATTAGGGATGATGCGCTAGGCCGGCATGGATGAGCGGGAAAGGAAAAGCTGTGAGCGCGAGCGGATTTGCACCTTTTGGAACGACGGACGGCATGGAGGCCCGGCGCTATGCGCGCCAGCCGATGCTGCTCGCGGCGCGGCTGATCCTGGTGAGCGGCGAGCGCAGCATTCATATCCGCGATCTTTCGGTCGGCGGCTGCCGGATCGCGGGCGAGGATCTGCCGCCGGTGGGCACCGACGTGATGGTGAAGCGCGGCGAGTTCGAGAGCTTCGGCCGGATCGCCTGGATTTCGCACGGCCAGGCCGGAATCGCCTTCGACGAGCTGCTCGACGACGCGGCGGTGGAAGCGATCCAGCAGCCGGCGCGCGCCGCAGCCCCGGCCGAATTCGGCCGCAAGCGGACGAACCATGGCCGCCTGTCGAACGGATCGGGCTGGATCAACGGCTGATCGCGCGCGCCTGGCGGCGTATTGTTAGCCTATCGGAAACCGGTTATCACCCTCACCGCTCCTGTCGAGCATGGGGAGGGTAGTCATGAAGCCAACACGTAAACTCAGCCGCCGTTCGTTCCTGACCCGCGTCGCGGGCGGCGCGATCATCACTGGCGGCGCCATGGTCGCGCTGACCGGCGGCGCGCAGGCATTCCAGGTTACCGATAGCGATGCCGGCGCCACCGCCGATCCGCCGGGCCGCGGCCGCGGCGGCGCCAACCGCCGCATTCGTGGCTGCACCGACGGCGATTCCGGCGCGAGCGCCGATCCGGCCGGCAGCGGTCGCGGCAACCGCACCACCGATTCCGACTCCGGTGCGAATTCCGATCCGGCCAATTGCGGCCGCCGCCGCTAACGCCGATCGAGCTAAAACGAAGCGCCCGCCGCAGCGATGCGGCGGGCGTTTTCGTGTCAGCTAAGCGAGGTTCTCGACGATCGTCACATTGGCGATGCCGCCGCCCTCGCACATCGTCTGCAGGCCATAACGGCCGCCCCGCGCCTTGAGCGCATGGGTGAGCGTCGCCATCAGCTTCGCGCCCGAGGCGCCGAGCGGATGGCCGAGCGCGATCGCGCCGCCGTTGACGTTGAGCTTGTCCGGATCGGCGCCGGTCTCCTGAAGCCAGGCGAGCGGCACCGGCGCGAACGCCTCGTTCACCTCATAGAGATCGATATCGCCGATCGACATGCCGGCCCGCGACAGCGCGCGAGCGGTCGCGGGAATCGGCTCCTCCAGCATGATCACCGGATCGCCGGCGGTGACGGTGAGATTGTGGATGCGCGCCAGCGGCGTCAGGCCGTGCGCCTTCAGCGCCGCCTCGCTGACGATCATCACGCCCGACGCGCCGTCGCAGATCTGCGAGGCGTTGGCGGCGCTGATCCGGCCGCCCTCCTGGAGCAGCTTGACCGAAGCGATGCCGGCGAAGGTCGCGTCCGAGCGAATGCCCTCGTCGATGCCGATGCATCTCGGTCTCGCCGCGCTCGTTGGTCACCTCCACCGGCACGATCTCGGCCGCGAACGCGCCGCTTCCCATCGCGCGCCCCGCCTTGACGTGGCTTTCCAGCGCAAACTCGTCGAGATCGTCGCGCTTGAAGCCATATTTCGCGCGCGATCATCTCGGCGCCGACGAACTGGCTGAACATCGCGACGCCGAACCGCTCCTGGATGCTCTTCGGGAACGGACCGGTGCCGATGCCGTGCTGCATCGGCAGCGTGACCGGCAGGCCCATCGGCACCCGGGTCATCGATTCGACGCCGGCGGCGATGACGATGTCCTGGGTACCCGACATCACCGCCTGGGCGGCGAAATGGATCGATTGCTGCGAGGAGCCGCATTGCCGGTCGATCGTCACCGCCGGCACGCGACTGCGGCAGCTTCGAGGCGAGCACCGCGTTGCGGCCGACATGGAAGGCCTGCTCGCCCGCCTGGCCGACGCAGCCCATCACCACGTCCTCGATCGCGGCGGGATCGATTCCGGTGCGGTCGACCAGAGCGTTGAGCACCTGCGCGGCGAGATCGACCGGGTGCCAGTCCCGAAGCGCGCCGCCGCGCTTGCCGCCCGCGGTGCGGACCGCCTCGACGATATAGGCTTCGGCCATCCTCTTTGCCCCTTACGTTTGCGTCAATTCGTCTTAGCGGCGGCCGGGCGAGTCTGGAAGCGTGGCCCCGAAACGGCTATGCCGTCGGCCATGAGCGGAAACCCCTTCACGCGCCACCCGACCGAGGTCGGCGAATCCTATGTCGAGCATATGAGCCATGCGAGCTGGTTCGGGGTGCGGATGATCGGCGGCGGCATCGCCTGCCTGATCCATGCCGTCTTTCCCTTCTGGTGCGTCAAGACCGGCAGCCAGACGATGGACCGGCTCCACAGCAAGCTTCACGGCCGCTCCGACAAGGCGAACTGGGAGCGGCACCCGATCATCTAGAGACCGAGCCTGCGCCGGTCCTTCAGGATCGCCGCCGCCGCATTGTGGCCCGGCGCGCCGGTGACGCCGCCGCCGGGATGGGCGCCCGAGCCGCACAGATAGAGGCCCTTGAGCGGCATCCGGTAGTCGGCAGCCCCAGCAGCGGCCGGTTCGAGAAGAGCTGGTCGAGCCCCATCTTGCCGTGGAAGATGTCGCCGCCGATCAGCCCGAAACGATTTTCGAGATCGAGCGGCGACAGCGCCGAGCGGCCGATCACCGAAGCGGCGAAGCCCGGCGCGAAGCGATCGACATGGGCGATGATATGGTCCGCCGCTTCCTCGCGCCGCGCGTCCCAGCCGCCCTCGATCTCATAAGGGAAATGCTGGCAGAACAGGCTGGCGACATGCTGCCCGGCGGGGGCGAGGCTGTCGTCCAGCGTCGAGGGGATCAGCAATTCGACGATCGGCTCGCGCGACCAGCCTTCGGTGCGCGCGGTGAGATAGGCGCGGTCCATATAGCCGAGCGACGGCGCGAGGATGATGCCGCCGGTCATATGATCGCCCGGCTCGGGCAGAGCGGAGAAACGCGGCAGCGCCGACAGTGCGACATTCATCCGGAAGGTCGCACTCTCGCTTTTCCAGTGCGTCATGCGGGTCGCGATCTCGGGCGCGACCGCGCCTTCGGGCAGCAGGCGATCGAACAGCAGCTTCGGATGCACGCCCGCCGCCACCGCCTTGGCGCGATACGTCTTGCCGCCTGCGACCGCGCCCACTGCCTTGCCGCCCTCGACGATGATCTCGGCGACCGGCGCGTCGAGGACGATCTCCACTCCCTCCTCGCGGCAGGCCCGCGCCATCGCCTGGGTGATCGCCCCCATGCCGCCGACCGCGTGGCCCCAGGCCCCGGCGACGCCCGCCGCCTCACCGAACACATGGTGGAGCAGGACATAGGCGCTGCCCGGTGCATTCGGGCTGGCATAATGGCCGACGACCGCATCGAAGCCGAACAAAGCCTGGACCAGCTCGTGGCTGAAATAGCGCTTGAGGATGTCACTGGCCGAGCCGGTGAAGAAATCCACCACGTGGCGCTGGTCCTCGATCCCGAGCCGACCGATGCCGCCGCCCAGCTTCAGCAGCGCCATCAGATCGCCAAGGCCGCCGCCGGCATTGGGCGGCGCGCGCAGCAGCCACTGGCGGACGATCCCGACCACCGTGTCGAGCGCCGCCGAATAGCGGTCATAGGCCTCGGCGTCGGCGGCCGAATGGCGGGCGATCTCGCGTTTGGTCAGGCCGCCGCGGCCGGACAGCAAATAATCGCCCTCCAGCGTCGGCAGGAAATTGTCGATCTTGCGGAGCACGACCTCCAGGCCGCGCTCGTAGAGCCGCATGTCGCGGATCACCTTAGGCTGGAGCAGGCCGAGCGTGTAGCTTGCGGTCGAGTTGCGAAAGCCCGGGTGAAACTCCTCGGTCACCGCGGCGCCACCCACCACCGAGCGCGCCTCCAGCACCGTCACCTTCAACCCGCGCGCCGCTAGATAATAAGCGCAGACGAGGCCGTTATGTCCCCCACCGACGATCAGGACGTCGCTCTGCTCCCCCGTTCCATTCATGTGCCGCCTATAGCAGCGGCTCCGGACGCCGCCAGCCGCCCCCGCATTTGCCGGATTGCGGCGCAAACCGGAACGCTTATGGTTCGCGTCGCCCAGGGGTGGGCAAAGGGAGTCATCAAAATGCGTAAATTCTTGATGGCCGCGGCATTGTCCGTGGCGGCGATTTCGACTGCGGCCTGGGCCGCGGCGCAGGATTTCACGATCCACAACAATAGCGGCCACACGGTGATGACGCTCAACGTGTCGCCGAGCTCGTCGAACAATTGGGGCCCGGACATTCTCGGCCGCGATGTTCTCGCCAATGGCGAGAGCGCCCAGATCACCTTCGACCGCAACGAGGACGAATGTATGTGGGACCTGCGCGCCACCTATGACGACGGCGACACGGGCGACTGGCGCAACATCAACCTGTGCGAGACGACGGACGTCAACCTGACGCCGTAGTTTCGGGCTGGTTGCGCGAGAGAGAAGGCTCCGCCGGTCACGGCGGGGCCTTTTTCGCATTCCGGCCTGACCGCTGCGGGGGAACCACTCGGGTTAAGCGATCAATCTAGATTGTCCCATTTTCGATCACGTTGTTTATTAAGGAAAATACGGCTTTTACGGTATCCCGCATCATGGTAACTCTGGTCCGACAAAGTTGCTGCGGGGGTGCGTTTCAATGAGTCCTTCTCGACCGACGTCCAGCGAAATCCTTCGCGCCCGCATTGCCGGCGTCGAGGGGATGACGGATGAGGACGCGCCCGACGCGACCGCGCCGGCCAGCCCCGCGCCCGTTTCAAACGATCACATCTCGGTGATCGGCGCCGACATCCTGATCACGGGCAATATCGAGGCCGAGGTCGATCTCCATATAGAAGGCCGGGTGGTCGGCGACGTGCGCTGCGCGACCCTGATCCTCGGCGAGCGCAGTTCGGTAAGCGGCAATATCTTCGCCCACCGGGTGCGCGTTTCCGGCGCGGTGGAAGGGTCGATCGAGACGCTCGACCTAGCGATTGAAGCAGGTGCGCGGGTGCGCGGTGACGTAACCTATTCGCGGCTGCGCATCGCCAATGGCGGCATCGTCTCGGGCAAGCTGGAGCATGTCCCCGCCGAGACCCCTGAGCCGGAACGGGCTCCGCGCAGCGGCGGGAACAGCGGTGAAACGAGGCAGCCGGGCAAGATCCATTACATCGAGTAAGGATGGGCGCGGAGTTGAACGGGAAGGATCGATGACCGATGGCCGATCGAGACCCGGCGCCGATCGACGCTCTGGATGAGCTGTACGAGATTCTGCTGCTTGGCGCGCTCGACGAGCCCCAGCAGCGGCTGACGGCGACGCGATACACCCTGTGCCGCGAGGTGCTGCTGCGCAGCGCCCTCAGACCTGCGCTGCCGGGCTTTCTCCAGCAATGCATGACGTTCGATCGGTTCCGCGATTTCATGCGTCTCTACCATCCGTTGCTGAACGCCCGCGTGGAGATGATCGACGACGCGCTCCGCGCCAGCCTCAGCCGCGCCCGGGAAGGGCGGGCGAACGGCGCCGCGGAGCATCGGCAAGGAACGGCCCGATGAGCGCGCGTCTTCGCCTGGGCTGTCGCCTGCTTGGGCACAAGCCCGAACCATTTCCGCGCTGGAACGACGGCTATTATTTCGCTCGGTGCCGCCGTTGCGGCGACCAGCTCGTCCGCACGGCTTACGGGCGCTGGCGGCCACTGCCCAACGGCCTGCGGATCGTGTGGAGCACCGTCCGGCCGGAAAGTCTCGCGGCGATGCCGATGCTGATCGACCCCGCGGACGCGGAACCGGAAGCCTGTCTTCCCCAGGCGCCGACTCAGAAAAGGCCGGTTTCCCACGTTCCCGATTTCATGGAGGACGCAAAGACCGACACGTCGTGGCGCCATCATTTGCCGCCGGTGCCGGCCGACGCCGAGCAGAATCCGGGCGTTCGCAGTGCAAAATCCGCCCGCGCCGATTTCGCGCGGTTGATCCCGCCGCTCCGGGGCTCGGCTGCACCCGACGGCGACCAAAGCAGGCGTCCCGCCAGGCGCGCGGCTGTCGCGATCGTCGTTTTGTCCCTGGCGCTCATCGTCGTCATGTTGTTCGTGAGGAACGACGACGCCGGCGCAACGGCACGGGCCGCGCCACCGACCTACCCGACCATGTTCGTCACCGCCGGCATGACAAGCTGCCGCCAGATGGCCTCCCCCGAGGCCGCCCATGTCCGCCATCTTGTACGCGGCGACGCCGTTCAGCTGGTCGGCCGCGAAGCCGATTGGGGCGCGATTTCCTATGGCGGCCAGCAATGTTGGGTGCCGTTGGGTTTGCTGTCCGACGATCCTGTCACCTAGCGGCGACCGCCATCATCGCATCAGCACCAGCTCCTCCGACATGGTCGGGTGGAGCGCGACCGTCTCGTCGAACTGGGCCTTGGTGAGCCCGGCCTTGACCGCGATCGCCGCCGCCTGGAGGATTTCGGGCGCGTCCGGACCGATCATGTGCAGGCCGACCACCTGGTCGGTCGCCTCATCCACGATCAGTTTGTAGAGCGAGCGCTCGTTGCGGCCGGCGAGGACATTCTTCATCGGCCGGAAGTCCGACGCGTAGGTTTTGTAGGCGCCCAATTTGTCCCGTGCTTCGCCCTCGGTCAGCCCGACCGAGGCGATCGGCGGGTGGCTGAACACGGCGTGCGGGATGTTGGCATAGTCGACCCGCGTCGGCTTGTTGCCGAAGATCGTGTCGGCGAAGGCCTGCCCTTCGCGGATCGCGACCGGGGTGAGCTGGACCCGGTCGGTGACGTCGCCGATCGCATAGATGCTCGGCACCGAGGACTGATTGTCCTCGTCGACCAGGATCGCGCCGTTCTTGCCGAGCTCGACGCCGACCTTGTCGAGGCCGAGCCCGGCAGTGTTGGGATCGCGGCCGACTGCCCAGAGCAGGACATCGGCTTCCAGCGGGTCCTGCCCGGCGAGCTTGATGGCGAGCTTGCCGTCCTCGCCCTTCCCGATCGTCTCGAACGGCGCGTTGAACTTGAATTCGATCCCCTTGGTCAGCGAGATCTGCAGCAACCGGTCGCGCACCTGCTCGTCATAATGGCGCAGGATGCGATCGCCGCGATTGACGATCGTCACATGGCAGCTGAACTGGTGAAAAATGCCGGCGAACTCGTTGGCGATATAGCCGCCGCCGGCGATCACCACCCGCCGCGGGATCGCGTCGAGATGAAACACCTCGTTCGAGGTGATGCCATGCTCCGCCCCCGGCACGTCGGGTACGACCGGATGAGCGCCGGTCGCGATCAGGATGGTGGCGGCGCTGTATTTCGTTCCATCCGCGAGCGTGACCTCGTGCGGGCCGGTGACGGTGGCGCGCTGGGCGATGATTTCGACCTCGTGGCGATCGAGGATATCGTGATAGATGCCCTCCAGCCGCTCGACTTCGCCGAGAACGTTGTCGCGCAAGGTCGGCCAGTCGAACGTGCATTTCCCGACATCCCAGCCGAACCGGCGCGCGTCCTGCAGATCCTCGGCGAAATGGGCGCCGTAGACGAGCAGTTTCTTCGGCACGCAGCCGCGGATCACGCAGGTGCCGCCGACCCGAAACTCCTCGGCCACCGCCACACGGGCGCCATGCGCCGCCGCGACCCGCGAAGCGCGGACCCCGCCCGATCCGGCGCCGATGACGAACAGGTCGTAATCGTAGGTCTTGGCCATAAGCTCAGTCTCCGAACGCGCGCGCGATCAGCGCCTCGGTCGAGGGATCGAAGACAGGCTCGCCCTCCCCGTCCATCGCCTTCGCCATTTCCTTGCCGAGCTCGACGCCGAACTGGTCGAACGGATTGATGTCGAGCAGGACCGCATTGGCGAACACCCGCGCCTCGTAGAAAGCGAGCAGGGCGCCGAGCGTGCCGGCATCGAGGCGGTCGAGGAGGATCGTCGTCGAGGGCCGATCGCCGGGGTAGGCCCGATGCGGATCGTCCGAAGGCCGGCCGGCCATCAGGGCCGCGCCCTGCGCGAAGCAGTTGACCAGCAATTGCTCGTGATGGGCGGGATCGAGGCCATGTCCGGGTTCGATCGTGGCGATGAACTCGACCGGGACGATTTGCGTGCCCTGATGGAGCAATTGGAACACGGCATGCTGCGCATCGGTCCCCACCCCGCCCCACGTCACCGACGCGGTGGCGCGGCCGGCCGGCGCGCCGTCGAGCCGGACGCTCTTACCGTTCGATTCCATCTCGAGTTGCTGGAGGTAGGACGGCAGCAGCCTGAGCCGCTCGTCATAAGCGAAGACGGCGCGGCTCCCCACCCCGATCAGGTTCGCGTAGAGCCGGTCAGCGAAAGCGGCGAGCAGGGGCGCGTTGCGCTCCGGCGGCGCGAGGCGGAAATGGCGGTCCATCGCCGCCGCCCCTTCGAGCAGGCTTTCGAAGGCGTCCCAGCCGAGCGCCAGTGCGGCCGAGAAGCCGATCGACGACCAGAGCGAGAAGCGGCCGCCGACCGTCTCGGCGAAGGGCAGAATGCGGGTCTCGTCGACGCCGAATTCCAGCGCGCTGTCCGGCGCGGCGGTGAGCGCGATCAGCCGCCCGAACGGATCGGCGACGCCGCCTTCCTCCAGCCATTGCAGCGCCGAGCGGGTGTTGAGCATCGTCTCGCTGGTGGTGAAGGTCTTGGAGGCGACGACGACAAGGGTGGTGTGCGGATCGAAGCCGGCAATCGCCTCGGCCAGCGCCGCGCCATCCACGTTGCTGACGACGGCAACCTCATAGCGTTCCGCATTGCGACCCAGCGCATCGACCAGCAGCTTCGGCCCCAAGGCCGAGCCGCCGATGCCGAGATGAAGGATGTGGCGCACCGGCCCCAGCGCCTCGGCCTCGATCGCGTCGATCAGGGTGCGCATCCGCTGGTGCAGCGCCCGCGCCCGGGCGACACTTTTGGGCGCGCCCTCGCCCCGCTCGGCCGGATGCTCGGCGGCGCGGCCTTCGGTCGGGTTGACCTCGGCGCCGGCATAAAGCGCATCACGCTGGGCGGCGAACCCCGACGCCTCGGCGAGCGCGAGGAAGGCGGGCAGGTTTGCAGCCGAGAGATGCGTCTTGGCGAAGTCGAACCGCAGGCCCGCTTCCTCGATCACCAGCCGCTGCAGCCGGTCCGGCTCGGCCGCGAACAGATCGGCGAGCGGCGCCGGCTCCAGCTCCTCAACCGCCGCCCAGGCCCGATCGAACGCCTCGTTCATCCGCCCGCCTCTAGGCGGACCGCGCGCCGCTGCATAGGCCGCCGATCCGGGGCCGATGCGCCGGAAGTTTCATAAGTTTCAGCTTCCCTGGAGAAAAAACATCCTTCCCCGTTCGCGCGAAGCGGGCGCAAGCCGGCGCCGCCGAAGCCGCGTTCGGCCAGGATGCGATCGAGAGGCAATTGGTCTTGCTCCTTCCGGCTGGGCAAAGGAGCGGATCATTTATCCGATACGGGGGCGTGTAGGAAAATGGTTTGCGCATCGCCGGCGCGACGGGCGGGCACAGGTGCGCAAGCGCCGCTCGCTTGACCGGCCGCTCTCCCCAAGCGAAAGCGCGGCCATGTCGGACGAGTCCCCACCGGCGGCCGCGCCCGAAAGCGCCGCCGCGCCCGAGAAGAAGCCGGAAAGCTGGTGGGGAACGATCCGCTTCCTCATCATCCTGTTCGTCGTCACCTTGCTGGTGCGCAGCTTCGTCTTCGCGCCGTTCATGATCCCGTCGGGATCGATGCTGCCGAACCTGATGATCGGCGATTATCTGTTCGTGACCAAATGGCCCTATGGCTGGTCGCGCTACACGATGCCGTTCGGGATCGGCTCCTTCTCGGGCCGGATCTGGGGACGGTTGCCCGACCGGGGCGACATCGTCGTGTTCCGCAATCCGGGCGCCGAGAATTACGACATCGTCAAGCGCGTGATCGGCCTGCCCGGCGACCGGGTCGCGGTGCGCGATGGCGTGGTGATCCTGAACGGCCGGCCGTTGCCCGCGCGAGCGGATCGCCGATTATGAGATGCCGGTCAGCGCCGAACAGCCCATGCCGCCTGGTCGGCAACGATCCCGCCGCGCGGCAGGCGACGGCGCCCGGGGGCCAGGTCTGCCACTATCCGCGCTATCGCGAGACGCTGCCCGAGGGGCGCAGCTATGACGTGCTCGACCAGGGCCGCACCCCGCTCGACGATTTCGACGAGGTCGTGGTGCCGGAGGGCCGGCTGTTCATGATGGGCGACAATCGCGACGACAGCGCCGACAGCCGCGTCCCCGCCGAGGCGGGGGGCGTCGGCTTCCTGCCGGTCGACAACGTCCTTGGCGAGGCCCTGGTCGCCTTCTGGTCGACCGACGGCTCGGTCGAATGGCTGATGCCCTGGACCTGGTTCAGCGGCGCGCGCTGGAGCCGGATCGGGAATCTCTACTGATGGCGACCGACCTCTCCGACTGGCTGGAGGCGCGGCTCGGGCGACGGCCGCAAAACCTCGCCCTGTTCGAGGCGGCGCTCACCCATTCGAGCGCGCCCGGCGACAATTACGAACGGCTCGAATTCCTCGGCGACCGGGTGCTCGGCCTGGTCGTCGCGACCTGGTTGATCGCGCATTATCCCGACGAGCCGGAAGGCAAATTGTCGCACCGGCTGCATGCTCTGGTCTCCGGCGACGTCTGTGCCGAGGTCGCGCTCGAGATCGACGTCCGCCCGGTGCTGCGGCTCGGCCGGCAGGCGCAGGACGACGGCGTGTTCGACAGCGCCCATGTGCTCGGCGACGTGGTCGAGGCGCTGATCGGCGCGTTCTATCTCGACGCCGGGTTCGAGGCGGCGACGGCCTTCATCCATGCGGCCTGGGGGGACCGCGTCACGCGGCTCAGCCAGCCGCCCAAGCATCCCAAGGCGGCGCTGCAGGAATGGGCCGCGGCGATGAAGCGCCGGCCGCCCGAATATGAGGTGAGCGCGATGAGCGGACCCGATCATGCCAGGCGCTTCACCGTCATTGTGCGGGTGAACGGCGCCGGCGAGGCGAGCGGCAGCGGCCTTTCCAAGCAGGAAGCCGAGACCGAGGCGGCGCGCGCGCTGCTGGGGCGGATCGAATGAGCGCGCGCTGCGGCTTCGTCGCCGTCGTCGGCGCGCCCAATGCGGGCAAGTCGACCCTGGTCAATGCGCTGGTCGGCCAGAAGGTCGCGATCGTCAGCCCCAAGGCGCAGACCACGCGCGCCCGGCTGATGGGCATCGCGATCCAGGACGAGGCGCAGATCCTGCTGCTCGACACGCCCGGCATCTTCGATCCCAAGCGCCGGCTCGACCGGGCGATGGTCGCGGCCGCCTGGGAGGGCACGCGCGACGCCGATCTGATCGCTTTGGTGGTCGATGCCGAGACCGGGCTGAAGCGCGGCGTCACCGATCTGCTCGACCGGCTGAAGGACCGGCCAGAGCCCAAGCTGCTGATCCTCAACAAGGTCGATCTGGTCCGCAAGGAATCGCTGCTGACCCTGATCGCGCAGACCGAAGGCCGGGCGGAGTTCGAAGAAATCTACATGGTCTCGGCCACGACCGGCGACGGCGTCGCCGAGCTCAAGGCGGCGCTCGCCGCGCGGGTGCCGGAAGGGCCGTGGCACTTCCCCGACGATCAGGTCTCCGACGCCACCGACCGGATGATCGCCGCCGAGGTGACCCGCGAGCAGCTCTACCGCCAGCTCCATGCCGAGCTGCCTTATGCGAGCGCGATCGAGACCGAGAAATATGAGGAGCGCAAGGACGGCTCGGTCGCGATCCACCAGCAGATCCTGGTCGGCCGCGACAGCCAGAAGGCGATCGTGCTCGGCAAGGGCGGCGCGCGGATCAAGGAGATCGGCGCCGCGGCGCGGGCCGAGCTCGCCGAGCTGCTCGGCCGCAAGGTCCACCTCTTCCTCCACGTGAAGGTCAACCCGAAATGGGAGGAGGATCGCGGCCTCTATCGCGAGATCGGGCTGGACTGGGTGGAGTGAGCGCTAGGCGCCGGCCTTCGCGCGCTGGCGGAAAGCGTGGAGCAACGGCTCGGTGTAGCCGTTGGGCTGCGCCTCGCCTTCGAAGACCAAAGCGCGGGCGGCCTGGAAGGCGAGGCTTTCGTCCTCCCGGCCCGCCATCGGCCGATAGAATGGATCGCCTTCATTCTGCGCGTCGACTTTCGCCGCCATCCGCGTGAGCGCCGCCTCCGCCTCGTCGCGCGTGCAGATTCCGTGGCGGAGCCAGTTGGCCATGTGCTGGGAGGAGATGCGCAAGGTGGCGCGGTCCTCCATCAGGCCGATGTCGTGGATGTCCGGCACCTTCGAGCAGCCGACGCCCTGCTCCACCCAGCGCACGACATAGCCGAGGATGCCCTGGGCGTTGTTCTCCAGCTCCTCGCGCACCTCGTCCGGGCGACCAGTTGCGCCCCGGCCGCGACCGGGACGCTGAGCAGCTTGTCGAGCGGCGCGACCGGTTCCGCCCGCCGTTCCTCCTGCCGCGCGAACACATCGACCTGATGATAGTGCGTCGCGTGGAGGGTCGCGGCGGTCGGGCTCGGCACCCAGGCGGTCGTCGCGCCGGCCTTGGGATGGCCGATCTTCTGCGCCATCATGTCCGCCATCCGGTCCGGCGCCGCCCACATGCCCTTGCCGATCTGCGCCTTGCCGGCGAGGCCGCAGGCGAGCCCGATCTGGACGTTGCGGTCCTCATAAGCCGCGATCCAGTCCGACGCCTTCATCTCCGCCTTGCGGATCATCGGCCCGGCCCGCATCGCTGTGTGCATCTCGTCGCCGGTGCGGTCGAGGAAGCCGGTGTTGATGAAGACGATCCGGTCCTTCACCGCATGGATGCAGGCGGCGAGATTGGCCGATGTGCGCCGCTCCTCGTCCATCACGCCGACCTTGATCGTGTGGCGGGCGAGGCCGAGCATGTCCTCGATCGCGTCGAACAGGGCGTTGGTGAAGGCGGCCTCGTCGGGCCCATGCATCTTCGGCTTCACGATATAGATCGAGCCGGCGCGGCTGTTGCGACGCGACCCGTTGATGTCGTGCATCGCGATCAGGCTGGTGACGATGCCGTCGAGAATGCCCTCCGGCGCTTCCGAGCCGTCGGGCAGCAGGATCGCCGGCGTCGTCATCAGATGGCCGACATTGCGCACGAAGAGCAGGCTGCGTCCCGGCAGGACGATCTCGCTCCCGTCCGGCGCGGTGTAGCGGCGGTCCTCCGCGAGGCGGCGGGTCATCGGCCGGCCGCCCTTGTCGAACGTGTCCTCGAGATCGCCGCGCATCAGGCCGAGCCAGTTGGCATAAGCCGCGACCTTGTCCGCCGCATCCACGGCGGCGATCGAAGTCCTCCAGGTCGCAGATCGTGGTGATCGCGGATTCCAGGATCACGTCGGCAATGCCGGCCGGATCGTCGCGGCCGATCGGATGGTCGCGGTCCAGCACCACTTCGATGTGAAGCCCGTGACGCTTGAACAGGAACGCCGGGGGCCTGACGCTTCGCCTCGAAATCCAACCCGCATCCCATTCGCTTCGAGCGAAGTCGCGAAGCCCTGCTCAGAATCGCCGTTTCTCGACTTCGCTCGAAACGAACGGCTTGAGAGGTCGAAGCCGGCTATTTCCGCCCAACGCGCTCCCTTCAGCGGCACCGCCTGGTCGAGAAAGGCCTTGGCCCAGGCGATGACCTTCGCGCCGCGCTCAGCATCGTAGCCGCCGCCCGACGGCGGCGTCCCAAGCGCATCCGTGCCGTACAACGCGTCGTAAAGGCTGCCCCAGCGCGCGTTGGCGGCATTCAGCAGGAAGCGCGCGTTGAGGATCGGTACGACGAGCTGCGGCCCGGCAATCCGCGCCACCTCGTCATCGACATTCCGCGGCGCGACCTGGAACGGCGCGGGCTCGTCGACGAGATAGCCGATGTCGCGCAGGAAGGCCTGATAGGCCGGCTGGTCGGGCGCGCCCGGATTCGCCTCGTGCCAAGCGTCCAGCTTCGCTTGCAACTCGTCGCGGACCCCAAGCAACCGCCGGTTCTCCGGCGCGAAGCGGGCGTAGATATCCGCCATGCCGTGCCAGAAAGCATCCGCCGCCAACCCGGTGCTCGGCAGCGCCCGCTCCTCGATGAACTCCGCCAACTCGGCGGCGACCTTCAGCCCCGCTTTTTCGACCATTTCGCTCATCATTCCCTCATGGCGCGCCCGCGCCGCCGGGCAAGCCCTTTCGCGCGCGGGTCGATTGGGCCAAAAGCGCCGGCGATGACCGCCACCCTCACCCATCTCCAGCGGCTGGAAGCGGAGAGCATCCATATCCTGCGCGAGGCGGTGGCCGAGGCGGAGCGGCCGGTGATGCTCTTTTCCGCCGGCAAGGATTCGGCGGTCATGCTGCGCCTCGCGCGCAAGGCCTTCTACCCCGCGGCGCCGCCCTTCCCTCTCCTCCACGTCGATACGACCTGGAAGTTCCGCGCGATGTACGAAGCGCGCGACGCGGCGGCGGCGGAAGCGGGCATGGAGCTGATCGTCCACCGCAACCCGGAGGCCGAGGCGCGCGGCATCAATCCGTTCGATCATGGCGGGCTGCACACCGATCTGTGGAAGACCGAGGGGTTGAAGCAGGCGCTCGGCGCGCACGGCTTCGACCTCGCCTTCGGCGGCGCGCGGCGCGACGAGGAGACGAGCCGGGCGAAGGAGCGGGTCTTCTCGTTCCGCTCGGCCAGCCACCGCTGGGAACCACGCAGTCAGCGCCCCGAATTGTGGCGGCTCTACAATGCGCGCAAGCACAAGGGCGAGAGCTTCCGCGTCTTTCCGCTCTCGGATTGGACCGAGCTCGACGTGTGGCGGTATATTGAGGCGGAGAAGATCGACATTTGCCCGCTCTATTTCGCCGCGCCCCGCCCGGTCATCGAGCGCGATGGCCTGCTGCTGATGGTCGATGACGCGCGCTTTCCGCTTCGTCCGGGCGAAACGCCGGTCGAGCGGGTCGTGCGGTTCCGCACTCTCGGCTGCTATCCGCTCACCGGCGCGGTCGAGAGCGAGGCCGCCACCCTCGCCGACATCATCGCCGAGCTTCGCGCCGCGACCACCTCGGAACGGCAAGGCCGCGCGATCGACAAAGACCGCCCCTCGGCGATGGAGATGAAGAAGCAGGAGGGCTATTTCTGATGGCCGCGGCCGAGCCTTCCTTGCTCCGCTTCATCGCCTGCGGCTCGGTGGACGACGGCAAATCGACCCTGATCGGCCGGCTGCTCTACGAGACCAAGGCGCTGCCCGAGGACACGCTCGCCGCGCTGGAAGCGGACTCGAAGCGGGTCGGAACGCAAGGCGGGGCGCTCGACTTCGCGCTGCTGCTCGACGGGCTCGCAGCCGAGCGCGAGCAGGGCATCACCATCGACGTCGCCTACCGCTATTTCTCGACCGCGCGGCGCGCCTTCATCGTCGCCGATGCGCCGGGCCACGAACATTATACCCGCAACATGGCGACCGGCGCCTCGACCGCCGATCTCGCCCTCATCCTGATCGACGCGCGCAAGGGCGTGCTGACGCAGACCCGCCGCCACAGCTGGATCGCCCGCCTGCTCGGCATCCGTCGGTTCGTGCTGGCGGTGAACAAGATGGACCTGATCGGCCACGACCAAGCGCGGTTCGAGGACATCCGGGCCGATTACACCGCCTTCGCCGCCTCAATCGGGATCGACCATGTCGCCGCGATCCCGCTTTCCGCGCTCGCCGGCGACAATATTGTCGAGCGCTCAAGCGTCATGGACTGGTATGACGGCCCGACGCTGATCGGGCATCTGGAGACCGTCGCGCTCGACGAAGGGGCGGCCGACACGCCCTTGCGCATGCCCGTCCAGTCGGTCAGCCGGCCCGATCAGGACTGCCGGGGCTTCGCCGGGACGGTGGCCCAGGGCGCGGTTCGGCCCGGTGATCCGGTGCTCGTCCAGCCGGCGGGTCTCGCCACCCGCGTGTCGAGGATCGTCACCTTTGATGGCGAACTTGCGGAGGCCAGTGAAGGCCAGTCGGTCACCCTGGAGCTGGCCGATCATGTCGATTGCGCGCGCGGCGATGTGATCGTGGCGGCCGACGCGCCGCTGGAGGTCGCCGACCAGTTCGAGGCGACCATTATCTGGATGGACGAGCAGGAAATGCTGCCCGGCCGCTCTTATTGGCTGAAGCTCGGGACGCAAACCGCCGCCGCCCAACTCGGGTCTCCGAAGTATGAGATCAACGTCGACACGCAGGAGCACGTCGCCGCCCGCACGCTGGCGCTAAACGGGATCGGCATCTGCACCTTGTCGACCGACCGGCCCGTCCCCTTCGCGCCTTATGAAGAGAACCGGACGCTCGGCGGCTTCATCCTGATCGACCGCGAGACGAACGCCACCGCCGGCGCCGGCCTGATCCTATTCGCCCTGCGGCGCAGTCACAACATCCATTGGCAGGCGCTTGATGTCACAAAGGAAAAGCGCGCGGCGCTGAAGCAGCAAAAGCCGATGGTGCTGTGGTTCACCGGCCTCTCCGGCGCGGGCAAATCAACCATCGCCAATCTGGTCGAGAAGAGGCTGGCCGCGCTCGGCCGTCACACCTTCCTGCTCGACGGCGATAATGTCCGGCACGGCCTCAACCGCGATCTCGGTTTCACCGACGCAGACCGGGTCGAGAATATCCGCCGCATCGGCGAGGTCGCGAAGCTGATGACCGAGGCGGGCCTGATCGTCATCACCGCCTTCATCAGCCCGTTCCGCGCCGAACGCCGAATGGCGCGGGATATGTTCGCGGCCGGCGAATTCATCGAGGTGCATGTCGATGCGCCGCTCGGAATCGCCGAGGCCCGCGATCCCAAGGGCCTCTACGCCAAGGCGCGCGCCGGCGAGCTCGCCAATTTCACCGGCATCGACAGCCCCTACGAGCCGCCCGAGGCGCCGGAGATCCGGATCGATACGACGCGAATGAGCGCCGAGGCGGCGGCGGAACTGATTGCCGCGCGGCTGCTCGGCTAGGCGGCTTCAGGCTCCGGCGGCTCGCCCCGCTCGGGCTGCGCCGGCAATGTGAACAGAACGATCGCGCCGCCGCCAGGTCGATCCTCGGTCCAGATCCGCCCGCCATGCGACTCGACGATCGTGCGCGACAGGGAAAGGCCGAGGCCCATCCCGCCCTCGCTGGTCACGAAAGGCGAGAGCCGTTCCGCCACCGGCTGGCTGAAGCCCGGACCGGAATCGGCAACGGAAACGAGGATCATTCCGGATTCGTCGCGGCGGCTCGCGACGACGATGTCGCCGCCCACCCGGGTCGCTTCCAGCGCGTTACCCAGCAAATTGATCAGCACCTGCTGCACCTGGACGCGATCGGCGCGGACCCTGCGCGCGTTCGGATCGAGCTGCTTCACCACCTTGGACCGCGGTTCGTCCTGTGCGCTGGCGATCAGCGTCAGCGCATCGTCGATCACCGGCGACAGACTGAAATTGCTCAACGCCCTCGGCTGATTGGCGACCATCTCGCGCACCCGCCGAATGATGTCCCCAGCGAAGTGGATCTGCTGCTCGGCGGAGCGGAGCCCCTCTCGCAAACCGCTCTCGTCCCCGGGCGCCGTTTCGAGATGGAGGCGGCAGCCGGCGAGATAGTTGACCGCTGCCGCGAGCGGCTGGTTGAGCTCGTGCGCCAGGGTTGTCGCCATCGCATTCATCGCATCGATCCGGGAAAGCTGGGCGACGCGGGTCTGCAGCTGCTCGATCAGCTTGCGGCCGGTGACGTTCTGGGTCGTGCCATGCATACCCACGATCCGGCCGCCATCCTCGCGCTCCGGCATGGCGACAACCTGATGGTAGACCTCCGATCCGCTCGGCAGGCGTACCTTGAACTCGAATTGCTGTGCCTCACCGCTCGCGAAAACGCCCGCCATCGCCAGATCGATGGCCGCCCGCCCCTCCTCGTCCAGCAGGGCGCGAAACTCCTCCGTCGGCATCGGCCCGAGCGCGGGATCGCGTTCGTACAAGGTGTATATCTGCGGCGACCAGTAGAGCGGGTCTTGCTCCGTTCCGTAGCGCCAGTCGCCGATCTCGCCGATCCGCTGCGCCTGTTCGAGCCGCGCATTCTCTTCCGCGACCTCCTGCCCGCGGCGCTCGTTGCGGTTGACCAGCAGAGTCAGCACCGATGCGAAGGCGAGAACCGCCAGCGTGCCAAGCACCACGGACACGAACAGCACCCGGGCGCGATGGCTTTGCGCGGCCAGCACGGTCGCCTCGGGAACGCCGTAGGCGACGAAGAGCGGGTAATCGGTCAGCCGTCGGTGGCTCACAAAGCGGACGACGCCGTCGAGCAGGCTCGGGCCGCGATAGGTGCCGCTCGGTGCCCGGCTCTGCTCGCGCATCGCCGGTCCGCCCCGGGCGTCCTGGCCCGAACTGGTCGTCTGACCGATGCGCAGCGCCCGCACGGCGCCGTCGAAGCCGACCACGGACATAATATCGTTCCGCCCGACCCTGGCGTCCCGGTAGAAAGCGGTGAACTGATCGGGCGTGATGATTAGCGAGACGACGCCCGCGAACGATCCGTCCGGATTGTTCAGGCGCCTGGTCAGCAGGATCACGTCGCGGCCCAGGAGGGAGGCCGGCAAGGGCCGGCTGACGAAGAGCCGTCCGTTGTCGCGGGGGATATGGACACGAAAGGCGTTGTTGGTGGCGACATTGACCGGCCTGGCGCCCGGGCGCGACGTTGCAATCAGATCGCCGTTCGCATTCACGATCGCGATGCCCACGAACGTGCCGGTGCGCGCCAGATCGCCACGCAGGACGGCGGGCCGGTCCGACGTGCCGAGGAATTCCGGGCCGGCCTCGCCGCGACGAAAGCGCTCCGCCACATAGCGGGTCGCGATCGACGCCACCTCCAGCGTGCGCCGTACATATTGCTCGAAGGCGATCACCCTGTTTTCGTTCTGGGCAATCGCTTCAGCTATCGCCTGCTCGCGCTCGAAACGAACCTGCTGAAAGGCGGTCAGCCAGCCGCCGATGATCAAAGCGAGACAGAACAGCCAGGTCAGCCCCTTCAATATCGTCCCGGTGCCGAAGCGCGATCGATCGAGCAGCCGGGTGAAGCGAAGAGGCATGCCCGCTTATGGCGAGCGCTCGCCTGGTCATCAATGCCGTCGCTTTGCGCGCGCGGCTTCGGTTGCTAAGGCTGCGTCGATGCTGTCCGGCTTCGCCAACCATTTCTCGACCGAGGCGGTGGCCGGCGCGCTGCCCGAGGGCCGCAACTCGCCGCAGCGCCCGGCCTTCGGACTTTACACTGAGCAATTGTCGGGCACCGCGTTCACCGCGCCGCGAAGCGAGAACCGGCGCTCATGGCTGTACCGGATGCGGCCGTCGGCCGAGCATCCCGCTTATCGGCGCTACGATGGCGCGGCACGCTTTGCGCCGGGGGCGGAGGACGCGCCGCTGCCGCCCAACCGGCTGCGCTGGGATCCTTTGAAGCTCCCCGACACGCCGACCGACTTCATCGACGGGATGGTGACGATGGTCGCCAACCGCGACCCGGCGAGCCTCGAGGGCGTGGCGGTCCATGTCTACGCCGCCAATCGCGGCATGGACGACCGCTATTTCTTCGATGCGGACGGCGAGCTGCTCATCATCCCGCAGCAGGGCCGGCTCGACATCTTCACCGAGATGGGGCGGATGGACGTGGCGCCGGGCGAGATCGCATTGATCCCGCGCGGGGTTCGCTTCCGCGTGCTGCTGCCGGACGGCGCGGTGCGCGGCTATGTCGCCGAGAATCACGGCGCCCTGTTCCGGCTGCCCGAGCTCGGCCCGATCGGCTCGAACGGTCTCGCCAACCAGCGCGATTTCCTGACGCCGGAGGCCGCATATGAGGATCGCGACGGCAGGCTGGAACTGATCCAGAAGCATCTCGGATCGCTCTGGGTCACCGAGCTCGATCATTCGCCGCTCGACGTCGTCGCCTGGCACGGCAATCTCGCCCCGTGCAAATATGACCTCGCCGAAGTTCAACACGATCGGCACGGTCAGCTTCGACCATCCCGATCCCTCGATCTTCACCGTCCTCACCAGCCCGACCGACACGCCCGGCCGGGCCAATGCCGATTTCGTCATCTTCCCGCCGCGCTGGATGGTCGCCGAGGACACGTTCCGCCCGCCCTGGTTCCACCGCAACGTGATGAGCGAGTGCATGGGCCTGATCCACGGCGACTATGACGCCAAGGCGGACGGCTTCGCGCCGGGCGGCATGAGCCTGCACAACCTGATGGCCGGCCACGGCCCCGACGTGGCGAGCTGGAAGGGCGCGAGCGAGGCGGCGCTGAAGCCGCACAAGATCGAGGGCACGATGGCCTTCATGGTCGAGAGCTGCTGGCCCTATCGCCCGACCCGATTCGCGCTCGACACCGCCCAGCCGGACTATGACGACGCCTGGGGCGGCTTCCCCAAGGCGCAACTGCCGGTTACGCAGGCGGAATGAGCCTTCCGCCCCTGTTCGACAATCTCCGGCTGCCCGCCATCGGCGCGCCGCTGTTCATCGTCTCCAATCCGGACCTGGTCATCGCCCAGTGCAAGGCGGGGATCGTCGGCTCCTTCCCGGCGCTGAACGCGCGGCCGCAGAGCCTGCTCGACGAATGGCTGCACCGGATCACCGAGGAACTGGCCGCCTGGGACCGCGACCATCCCGAAGCGCCGTCGGCGCCTTATGCGGTCAACCAGATCGTCCACAAATCCAACGCCCGGCTGATGGAGGACATGGCGACCTGCCAGAAATGGAAGGTGCCGATCGTCATCACCTCACTGGGCGCGCTGGTCGAGGTGAATCAGGGCGTGCATAGCTGGGGCGGCATCACCCTTCACGACATCATCAACGACCGCTTCGCCCGCAAGGCGGTGGAGAAAGGCGCGGACGGGATCATCGCAGTCGCGACCGGCGCCGGCGGCCATGCTGGGCGGCTCTCGCCGTTCCCGCTGATCGAGGAAATCCGCGACTGGTGGGACGGGCCGCTGATCCTGTCCGGCGCGATCGCCACCGGCCGCGCGATCCTCGCCGCGCAGGCGATGGGCGCGGACCTCGGCTATATCGGCTCGCCCTTCATCGCCACCGTCGAGGCCAATGCGACGCCCGAATATAAGCAGGGCATTTGCGACGGCCGCGCGAACGACATCGTCTATTCCAGCCTCTTCACCGGCGTGCACGGCAATTACCTGCGCAAGTCGATCGAGCTGGCCGGGATGGACCCGGACAACCTTCCCGAAGGCGACATCAAGACGATGGATTTCGGCACCGGCGACGGATCGAAGGCCAAGGCCTGGAAGGACATCTGGGGCTCCGGCCAGGGCATCGGCGCGATCGACTGCGTGCGCCCGGCGGGCGATTATATCGCCAAGCTGATTATGGAATATGCCGAGGCGAAGGCGAAGCTGCTGAGCTAGGCAAACAACTGGCCTGTTTCGTCATGCTGAACTTGTTTCAGCATCCATGCCTGAGGCGCCGAGACGTTTGCGGCATGGACCCTGAAACAAGTTCAGGGTGACAGGATAGGGAAAGTCACGCCGCTTTCTGCAAATGCCGCCGGCCCAGTAGCTCCGCGATCTGCACCGCGTTGAGCGCCGCGCCTTTGCGGAGATTGTCGGAGACGCACCAGAGGCTGATGCCGCTGTCGACGGTGGGATCGTCGCGCACGCGGCTGACGAAGGTGGCGTAGTCGCCGACGCATTCGACCGGCGTCACATAGCCGCCGTCCTCGCGCTTATCGACCAGCATCACGCCCGGCGCCTCGCGCAGGATCGCCTGCGCCTGCTCCGCCGACATCTCGTCCTCGAACTCGATGTTGATCGCCTCCGAATGGCCGACGAAGACCGGCACGCGGACGCAGGTCGCGGTGACCTTGATCTTCGGATCGAGGATCTTCTTGGTCTCGACCACCATCTTCCATTCCTCCTTGGTCGAGCCGTCGTCGAGGAACTCGTCGATGTGCGGGATGACGTTGAAGGCGATCTGCTTGGTGAACTTCATCGGCGTGTTGGCGTCACCGACGAAGATGTTGCGGCTCTGCTCGAACAGCTCGTCCATCCCCGCCTTGCCGGCGCCCGAGACCGATTGGTAGGTCGCGACCACCACCCGCTTGATCCGCGCGACGTCGTGCAGCGGCTTCAGCGCCACGACCATTTGCGCGGTCGAGCAATTGGGGTTGGCGATGATGTTGCGCTCCCGATAGCCGTCGATCGCCTCGGGATTCACCTCGGGCACGATCAGCGGCACGTCCGGGTCCATCCGGAACAGCGAGCTGTTGTCGATCACGGTGCAGCCGGCAGCGGCGGACTTGGGCGCGTAGATTTTCGACGCGGCCGAACCGCAGGCGAAGAGCGCCATGTCCCAGCCGGAAAAGTCGAAATGGTCGATATTCTGGACCTTCAGCTCCCGGCCGCTGTCGCCGAAATCGATGATGTCGCCGGTCGAGCGCGGGCTCGCCACCGCGGCGATCTCGTCGACCGGGAATTGCCGCTCGGCGAGGATATTGAGCATCTCGCGCCCGACATTGCCGGTGGCTCCGACGACCGCGACCCGATAACCCATCTCGTTTCTCCGCTTTGACGAGACGATCTAGCGATAGCCCGACCGGGAACCAAGGCCACGGACCGAACTTTGTGCTATGAACGACTCGCTCGGCCGAAGGAGACATCCGATGGCAGCTACACTCACAGCCACACCAGCCGCGCCGGAGACACCCGTCCGCGCGATCAATGCGGGCGATCTCAACGCGGCGCTCCGCGAAGGCCTCGCCGATTTCGGCGAGAAGCGCGGCGATATTTTCATCGTCGGCCTGATCTATCCGCTCATCGGCTTCGCCGCGGCGGCGCTGTCGCTCGGCGGCGCCTTCGTCCCGCTTTTCTTCCCGATCCTCGCCGGCGTCGGCCTGCTGGGCCCGGTCGCGGCGCTCGGCTTCTACGAGCTCGCGCGGCGGCGGGAGGCCGGGCTGGAATCGACCTGGTCGCATTTCTTCGATGTCACGAAGCGGCCCGCATGGGATTCGATCCTGGCGGTGACCGGCATCCTGCTCGTGATCTTCCTCGCCTGGGTTGCGGTCGCATGGGCGCTCTACGCCGCCTTCCTCGGCGCGGCGCCGGCGACGCCGGGCGATTTCCTGGCCGCCTTGTTCACCACCAGCCGCGGCTGGATGCTGATCGTCGTCGGCAATCTGGTCGGTGCCGCATTCGCCTGGGCCGTGCTGATGCTCAGCGTCGTCTCGCTGCCGATGCTCGTCGATCGCGACACCGACGCGCGGACGGCGCTGTCGACCTCGATCCGCGCGGTGCGCGCCAATCGCGGCGTCATGCTGCGTTGGGGCATCATGGTCGCCGCTTTGCTGGCGCTGGGCGCGATCCCGGCCTTTGTCGGCCTGGCGTTCGTCCTGCCCTGGCTCGGCTACGCCACCTGGCACCTTTACACCCGCCTGGTGGACCGAGACGCGATCCCGCAGCAAGCGGGCTGAACGACACCAGGCGCTCTCGCCTCGGCCCGTGCTTCTGCTATGCCGCTCTCAAAAGGGGGCGGCATGATCCGTGCGGGGCTGGCGCTGACGGGCGCGATCGTGCTGCTGCTCGCGGCGATGGCGGTGAAGGGCATGCTGATCGCTCTTCCCGAGCCGCCGGCATCGGCGACGGGTGACGGCTTCAACGCCAATCGCGCCGCTGAACGATTGCAGCGCATCCTCGGTGACGAGCGGCCGCATCCCGTCGACAGTGCCGCGGGCGACGCGGTGCGCGAGCGATTGATCGCCGAGATGCGGAGCGTCGGCCTGAATCCGCGCATCACCGACGATTTCGCCTGCAACAGCTTCCCGCGCACTCGCGCAATCTCCTGCGCCCGGGTGCGCAATCTGGTCGCCACGATCGGCCCGAGCGAGGGGCGGCACCTGCTCCTCTCCGCCCATTATGACAGCACGTTCGTCGGCCCCGGCGCGGGCGACGCCGGCATCGGTGTCGCGACCTTGCTGGAAACGGCGGCGCTGCTGCGCGGCCAGACGCTGACCCGGCCGGTCAGCTTCCTGTTCAACGAGGGCGAGGAAATGGGCCTGCTCGGCGCCCGCGCCTTCATGGACGGCGATCCGCTGGTCGGTCGGATCGACACGCTGATCAATCTGGAGGCGCGCGGCGTCTCCGGGCCGGCGGTCATGTTCGAGACCAGCCGGCCGAACGCGGCCGCGATCGCGCTCTACCGCGCCTCGTCGCCGCGCCCGGTCGCCAATTCGCTGACCAGCGGCCTCTACGGCCTGATCCCCAATTCGACCGACGTGAACGTCTTCAACGCCCAGCCCTGGACGATCCTCAACTTCGCGATCATCGGCAACGAGACGCGCTATCACAGCGCCGGCGACGATCTGGCCGCACTGGATCGGCGCAGCCTCCAGCATATGGGCGAGCAGACGCTGGCGGCGGTGCGCCTCGCCGCGACCGGTGACACGCCGGCGGCGGAGGGCGAATGGCTCTACGCCGACCTGCTTGGCGGATTCATGGTGACGATGCCGGTGATATTCGGGCTCGCTTTGCTTGGCCTGCTGCTCCTCATCTTCATCATCATGTGCTGGCGGCGGCGGTCGCTGGGCCTGCCCCTCGGCGCGATGATCGCCGCCGTGGCGGGCGCGGCGGCCTTGGCCTGGCTTGGTCAGGCGGGAGTCGATCTTGTCCGCGACGGCGATTACTGGCGCGCCTGGCCGCTCGTCGCCAGCACCGCCGCTTACGCCTCGGCGGTCGCGGCGATCCTGCTGGCGCTGCGACTGATCGCCCGCGACCGCGACCGGACCCGGCTGCGGCCCGCTTTCTGGCTGCTCTTCGTCGCGCTCGGTTGCGCGCTGGCCGCCGTCGCGCCGGGCGGGGCGATCTTCTTCATCGGTCCGCCCCTGGTTGCCGCGCTCGGCATGATCGCGTCGCGCTGGCATCCGTCGGTTGAACGCGCGGCCTCGGTGATCGCCGTGCTGCTGCTCTACCTGACCTTCGGCGTCGCGCTGGGGCTGTTCGAGGAGCTGATGAACAACGGACCGCACTGGATGCTCGCGCCGCTGGGCGCGCTGATCCTGCTCCCGGCGCTGATCGAATTGCGATCGCTGATCGTCCGGATCGGCACCCTCTTCCTGGTCGCCGGCGCCGCCGATCTGGTCGTCACTGGCTGGGCGGCGGTGGCGCTGACTCCGGCCTATAGCGACGACCGCCAGCAGCTGTTCGGGATCGAATATGTCTGGGACGCGGACGCGCGTTCGGGGCGCTGGGCGGTCAACAATGACGGTGTGAACGTACCCTATGACGCGGCGTGGGAACGGGCCGCTTTGCCTTATTCGACGCGGCGCCGCTGGGTCGCGCCTGCGCCGGCGATTCCGGTCGCAGCGCCGGGCCTGACGGTGATCGGGCGCAGCGATGTCGGCAATGTCCGCCAGTTGCGGCTGCGGCTGGCGACCAACGGCGCGGAAGCGGTGACCCTGATCGCGCCGGCCGAAGCGCAGCTCAGCTTCCTCGCCGGGCCGGGCGGACGGATGGGCGCCGGAGCGGAGGAGCGCGTGACCTTCCGCTGCGTCGGCCGTGCCTGCGACGGCGCGACGATCGAGGTGATGGTCGAGCGGGTCGGGCCAGTCGCGATCACCGTGATCGGCACCCGCTCCGGTCTGCCCGCCGCGGCGGCGCCGCTGGTCGCCGCCCGGCCGGCGACGGCGCGCCCGCAATATGCGACCGATTCGACGATCGCGATCGCGCGTCTCCGCCTTTAGGCGCCCGGCGAAATCGGCTAACGCCCCGGCCGTGGCCGATCTTTTCCAGGACGAACCGTCGCAAGCCGCGGCGACCCCGGCGAACGAAGACGCGCCGCTCGCCGATCGGTTGCGCCCGCGACGGCTCGACGAGGTCGTCGGCCAGGAGCATCTGACCGGGCCCGGCGGCGCGATCGGGCGAATGGTCGCGGCGGGCAAGCTCGCCTCGATGATCCTCTGGGGTCCACCCGGGACCGGCAAGACGACCATCGCTCGCCTGCTCGCCGACGCCGTCGGCATGCGCTTCGTCGCCATCTCCGCCGTCTTCTCCGGGGTCGCCGATCTCAAGAAGGTCTTCGCTGAGGCGCGCGAGCATCGGCGGATCGACCGCCAGACCCTGCTGTTCGTGGACGAGATCCACCGCTTCAACCGCGCCCAGCAGGACGGCTTCCTGCCTTATGTCGAGGACGGCACGGTGGTGCTGGTCGGCGCGACGACGGAGAATCCGAGCTTCGAGCTTAACGCGGCGCTACTGAGCCGCGCCCAGGTGCTGATCCTCAACCGGCTCGACGCGGCGGCGCTCGGCAAATTGCTCGACCGGGCCGAGGAGCTTGAGGGCCGTCCTTTGCCCCTCACCCCGGACGCGCGCGAGGCGCTGGTCGCAACGGCGGACGGCGATGGCCGCTTCCTGCTCAACCAGGCCGAGACCCTGTTCTCGATCGAGATCGAAAAGCCGCTGGAACCGGCCGAGCTGGCCGCGCTGCTCCATCGCCGGGTCGCAGTCTACGACAAGGACCGCGAGGGGCATTACAACCTCATCTCGGCGCTGCACAAAGCGATCCGCGGCTCCGATCCGCAGGCGGCGCTTTATTATCTCGCCCGGATGCTGACCGCCGGCGAGGAGCCGCTCTATCTGCTCCGCCGCCTGACCCGCGCCGCGTCCGAGGATATCGGGCTCGCCGACCCACAAGCGCTGGTGCAGTGCCTCGCCGCCAAGGACGCCTATGATTTCCTTGGCAGCCCCGAGGGCGAGCTCGCCATCGTCCAGGCCTGCCTCTATCTCGCCACCGCGCCCAAATCGAACGCCGCCTACAAGGCGATGGGCGCCGCCTGGCGCAGCGCGAAGGAGACCGGCTCGCTAACTCGCCGCCGAAGAACATCCTCAACGCGCCCGACCAAGCTGATGAAGCAGATCGGCTACGGCAAAGGCTATCAATATGACCATGACGCCGAGGGCGGCTTCTCCGGCGACAATTACTGGCCCGAGGAAATGGAGCCGCAGATTTCTATGCGCCGACCGACCGCGGCCTCGAGAAGCGAGATCGCCGAGCGGATGGCCTGGTGGGAGGAGCAACGTGCCAAGAAAAACAGCTAGCCTGATCCTGCTCGCTTTGTCGCTGGCCAGCGTCCCCGCAATGGCGCAGGAAACCGGTGGCCGCAGCGAACTGGAGGAGTCGCTTGGCCGGCCGCGGCGGGTGCCGGCCATCCCCGCCGAGCTTCGACCGCTTCTCCGCGAGGTCAGCCGCGACCGGCTCGTCATTCGCGGACCTTCGACCGGCGACATCCCTATCGACATCAGCAGCTATGAGCCGGAGAATTTCCGCCAGTTCGCGGAAGGCCGCTTCTTCGGCTTCTCCTTCATGGGCTACGAATTTTACGGCTATCTGCTGGTCGACCGGGCGATGGCCGGCGAGGAGGCGGTGATCGCGACTGGCGAGGCGCCGGTCTTTTCGCCCGACGGCCGCTATTTCGCCGCGGTCCAATCTCTCGGACGGCGCCGATACCGGCAATCTCGAGGGCTTCGCGCTCTGGCAGGTCACGGCCGAGGGCTCCCGCCAGCGGCTTTACGACACCGCCTTGCCGGCGGGCGAGGATTGGCACGTCGATGGCTGGCCGCGCGCGGACTGCGTCGCGCTCAGCGCCGCTCCGACCGGGCACCAGGGCCGCCGCTCCCCCTCTACGGCGAATCGGCATCGGTGCGTCGAGGTGGGTGAGCGCATCGCGCTCGACGGTTTTTCAAACCCGCCCTGCGGCGTGACCGATGCGACCCGACCCGATGGCTGAGCCGATCGACAGCTGGGAGAAGGCCGTCGCCTTCGCGCTTTCGCTTCCCGACACCGAGCTTTCGACCAGCTACGGCAAGCCGGCGGTCAAGGTCGCTTCGAATGGCCGCCCGTTCCTCTACACCGGCCATGAGGACAAGACCTCGTTCGGCGTCGCGATCGATCTCGACACGGTCGAGATGCTGAAGGAGACCGATCCCGACACGTTCTGGCAGACGCCGCATTACGAAGGCTGGCCGGCCGTCCTGATCCGCTTCGCCAGCGCCGATCCGGAGCGGGTTCGTTCCGTGATCGAGCGTTCCCGCGACTGGACGGCGGCGATGAAGCCGACGCGGTCGCGGAAGAAGAAGTGACGCCGCAATTCGCGCGCTTTGCCGCGATCGACTGGTCGGGCGCGAAGGGCAAAAAGCACAAGGGGATCGCGATCGCCATCTGCGAGGCCGGTGATGCAGCGCCGAAGCTCGTGCGCCCGGATCATGTCTGGTCGCGGACCGAGGTGCTGGACTGGTTGCTGACGGAAGCCGCGAAAACGCCGACCCTGTTCGGCTTCGACTTCAGCTTCGCGCCGCCGATCGCCGAGCGCGGCGAATATCTGCCGGGCGAGCCGGACATTCCATCCTCGGCGCGGGCGTTCTGGGCCTATGTCGACCGCCGCTGCGACGACGAGGATCTTGGGCGCCGCAAGCTTCCTCGAGCACGCCCATCGCCGGCATTTCTATTTCGGCGCCGCCGATGGCGTGAAGGCCGGCTTCATGCATTTCCGGCAATGCGACGCCCGGCTGAACGCCCAGGGCGGACGCAAGACGGCCAGCGCCTATGACGCGATCGGCGCTGCGCAGGTCGCCAAAGCGAGCTTCGCCGGCATGCGGCTGCTCCACCGGCTGGACGGCAAGGTCGCGATCTGGCCGATGGACCCGCTTCCAGCGCACGGCAGCGCGGTCGTCGAAATCTACACCCGCATCTATCTGCGCCGCGCCGGGATGCCGGGAACCAAGCTGCGCTCCCGCGCCGAACTCAATGCCGGCGCTGAAGGGCCTTCGGCAGCGCGCCGGCGCGGTTGCGCTTCGAGCCGAACGACCACCAGACCGACGCCATCGTCACCGCCGCGGGCATGCGCGCGCTTGCCATGCACGACCCGCGCGCTTTCGCGCCTGAAGGACTGACGCCCACCCTCGCCCGCACCGAAGGCTGGACGTTCGGCGTCGTTTAGCCCATTGGGCCGGTCGCGCGCCGGTTTAGCTCAGCTGGTAGAGCAGCGGTTTTGTAAACCGAAGGTCGCGGGTTCGATTCCTGCAACCGGCACCATCCTCGCCCGTCGCGCATCGCCCCGTTTGAATCCCGGCGCCTTTCCGCTAGGCTTTTGGAAACAGGGTGGCGATGTCCAAGCGTAAATGCATAGATTCGCGCGGCAATGACCGCTGCGGGGACGGACGGCGATGAACGCGCCGACCGGCCCTTCGCTGCAGCCCGGCCAGCCCATCCTCACCGTCAACCACCGCCGCGGCACGGTCGGCCAGCTGCTCGGCGCCGGCGGCCAGGGCGAATGCTATCAGGTCACCGTCGACGGCATGCCGTTCGCGCTCAAATGGTATCATCGCCATTATGTCGAGATCGACACCGGACTGCGCGGCCGGCTGGAGCGGGCGGTACGGCGCGGCGCGCCGACCGGCAACTTCCTCTGGCCGTTCGATCTCGTCGAGATTCCCGGCAGCGGCAGCTTCGGCTATTTCATGGCCCTGCGCGGCGCGGAATATGTCTCGATCCGCGACCTCATCGCCGCCCCGCCCAAACGCGTCGAGATCGATCTTGGCCGGCGGGCTAAAATCTGCGTCCAGCTCGCCGAGAGCTTCCTCGAGCTCCACGCCAGCGGATTTTGCTACCAGGACATCAATTTCGGCAACATCTTCTTCAACCCCGACACCGCGCGGATCCTGATCTGCGACAACGACAATGTGAACATCGACGGCGCCGACGCCAGCATCTACGGCACCCGCAAGTTCATGGCGCCGGAAGTGGTGCGGCGCGAGACGCTGCCGAACAGCCGCACCGATCTCTATTCGATGTCGATCCTGTTCTTCTACACCCTGCTCGGCTGGCACCCGCTCGACGGCCGGCGCGAGCATGAGGTGACGCTGATGGACGCCAATGCCGAGCATCGGCTGTACGGCTCGGAACCGCTTTTCATCTTCGATCCCGCCAATGACGCCAACGGGCCGGTGCCGGGCTATCATGACGCGATCGTCGCGCGCTGGAACTCGCTGCCCTCGGCCGTGCGCGCCCTGTTCGTCCGCGCCTTCACCAAGGGTCTCGTCGATCCCGGCGCGCAGGGTGCTGGAGACGCAATGGCGCACCGCGCTCAACAAGGTGCCCGGCGCGGTCCACCAATGCGCGTCCTGCGGCTTCGAGCATGTCGCGGAGCTGCGCGGCCGCAAGGCGACGGCGCGCCACGAATGCCTGGCCTGCCGGCAGCCGATGACGCCACCCTTCTTTCTGCTACGCGGCACGAGGAGCGAGCGGCTGGGTGTCGGCGACACGGTCGGCGGCGGCACAGGACGGGTCGAGGTCCATCCGACGCGGGCCGAGCTCATCGGGTTGCGCAATCTCAGCCCCGGCCCGTGGCAGGTGCAGGTGCCGGGAGCCGCCGCGACCCACGAGGTGCCGCCGGGCAAGGCGGTGCGGCTGATGGACGGGGTCAAGATCGATTTCGGCGGCGACAGCGCTGTCGTGCTGGTGGCGGAGAGAATGGCATGAGCGCTTGGCGGATCGGCGGCGGATCGGTGCGGGGGCCGGCGCATGAGCGCACCGGCAAGCCCAATCAGGATGCGATCCTGTGGCAGCCGAGCGCCGGCCAGGGCACGCGGATCGTCGGCGCCGTCGCCGACGGCCATGGCGCGGCGCCCCATTTCCGCTCCGACGTCGGGTCGCGGCTTGCGGTGGAAGCGGTGACCGAGCTGCTGGCCTGGGATCTCGACGATGGCGAGATCACCGATTTCGACCACAATATCATCGTCGAGATCGTCCAGGCCTGGCGGATGCGTGTCGACTCCCATCTGGCCGCGACGCCGTTCGACGACCCTGCGGCGCCGGCGAGCTACACGCCCTATGGCGCAACCCTGCTCGCGGTCGGCGCGAACGAGACCCAGATGCTGGTCCTCCAGATCGGCGACGGCGATCTGATGATCGGCTACCCCGACGGCGCGCTGGCGAGACCGCTCGACGCGGATGAGGGGCTGATCGGCGAGCAGACCTATTCGCTATGCCTGCCCGATGCGACGGAGCGCTTCCGGCTCGCCTGCTTCCGCGCCGGCGAGGGCCGGCCATTGCCGAGCTTCGTGGTGCTTTCGACCGACGGCGTCTCGAAGTCGTTCCGCGACGACGGCGCCTTCGAGGCCGCGATCGCCTCGCTCCGCGATCTCGCGACCGAAAATTGGGATCGCACGCTGGCCGCCTTGCCCGGCTGGCTGAGCGACGTGACCAGCCGCGGCAGCGGCGACGACGCGACACTTTGTCTTGCGGTCTGGACGGACACAGGCCAGACCTAAGCCAAGGGAGGAGACAGACCTATGGCGGATCCCAATCGACCGTTCGTGCCCCCGGTGCCTCGGGATCATGCCGACGCCAGCTTCTCCGAGATGGTCCCGATCAGCTCGAAGAAGATCAATCTGCTGAAGAGCCCGTTCTTCCTCTTCATCCTGCTGACGGCGATCATCACGCCCTACACGTACAGCATCTTCATGCGCATCTACGGGCCGACCGGGACGATGCAGGAGCGCATCCAGTCGTTCGTCTGGCTGGGGCTGACCGCCACCTTCTTCATCAGCGTGGTCGTGCTGTTCCTCGTCTATCTGTATGTCCGGCCGCGGCGCTCGATCTGGATCTATTTCATCCCCTTCGTGATCGTCGCGGCAATGGTCTATTTCCCGCAGAGTCTGGGCGCCTTCATCTACGTCTTCCGCACCCTGCTGCCGGGCGACGTCGAATCGCTGATGGCGACGATGCAGCAGACGGGCCGACCGCCGACTTTCACCCAGATGTTCGTCGCGATGTTGTTCGGCGCCGGCCTGATGGAAGAATTGCTGAAGGCCACGCCGATCCTGATCGGCGCCTTCCTCTCGGCGATGGCGCTGCGCAACCCGGCCGGCGCCAACAATCCGTTTTACAACGCCTTGCACGTGCAGGGGCCGCTCGACGGCGCTCTGATGGGGATTTTCGCCGGTGGCGCCTTCGTCGTCATCGAGACCGGTCTCATGTACGTGCCGAACCAGCTCCTGCCGGCCCTTCAGGGGCAGCAGGATATCGGCGTCGCGATGAGCCAGGCCTATGCCCTGCTCTTTCCTCGCGTCTTCGGCGGGCTGGTCGGCCACATGGCCTATTCCGGCGTGTTCGGCTATTTCATCGGCCTATCGGTCATCCGGCCGCGGCAGCGCTGGACGCTGCTGCTGATCGGCTATGGCGTCGCCACCCTGCTCCATACGCTGTGGAACAGTGTCGGCATCATCAACATCAACCTGCAATATGTGATCTCGATTGCCACCGCGCTGGCGCTTGCCGCGGCGGTCCTGAAGGCGCGCCAGCTCGAAGCATCGAGGGGCATGGCGGCGGTGGAGACCGGCGGATCGATCGTCGTCGAGCGGCCGCGCGCGGCGCCGGTCATGCCGATGGCCCCGGCATTGGCGCCCGCGATCGCTCCGGCAATGGCTCCGGCTCCACAGCCGGTGGCCGCGCCGGCGCCGCCGCCGCACGTCGCCTCGCCCCCCGCCGCGTCACCTCCCGCCGCCGCACCTCCCGCCGCAGCGCCACCGCCTCAGGCCGCATCGGCCCCCGCGACGGACGTGCTGATGCTCAATATCGACGGCATGATGCTGCCGCTGCGGGCCGGCGGCAAACTCGATCTGGCCGCCGAGCCGGCGCTGGGCGGGCGCGGTGCCGGGATCATCGGCGCGATCATTCCGCATCCGACCCGCCCCAACGTGCTCGGCCTGAAGAATGAGGGCGCGGTCGGCTGGCAGGCGAAGCTGCGCGACGGCAGCCAGCAGACGATCGCGCACGATCAGAGCATCCGCCTCGCCGCCGGGGTCGAGATCACCTTCGTCGATGGCCTCAATGGCGCCGTCGTAAAGGTGGGCTGATCCGATGCCGCCCGGCGATCTCGCGCTCGATCCGACCGCCCTCGCCCGGCGGGAGCTGCAGGTCATGTTCGCGCTCGATTGCTCGGGATCGATGCAGGGCGATCGGATCGCGTCGCTCAACTATGCGATGCGCACCGCGCTTCCGGAGCTCGCCGAGGTGGCGGCGGAAAATCCGGAAATCGACGTCCGGGTGCGCGTGCTTCGCTTCGCCGACGCGGCCGAATGGCAGACGGAGGCGATGAGCGCCGGCGATTATGTCTGGAGCGATCTCGCCGCTGACGGCGAGACCAACATGGGCGCCGCGCTGCAGTTGCTGGCGCGGGCGCTCAGCCCGGAGGAGATGAAGGGCCGGCAATTGCCGCCGGTGATCGTGCTTGCCTCCGACGGCCTGCCGACCGACGAATATGACGAGGCGCTGGCGGAATTCTTCGCCGCCCCGTTCGCGGATTCGGCCGTGCGGGTGGCGATCGCGATCGGCACCGACGCCGACCTCGATCCGCTCGACCGCTTCATCCGCCATCCGACCGCCCGGCCGCTCCGCGCCAGCAATGCGACCGAGCTGATCTCCCGGATCAAATGGGCGACCACCGCGCCGGTCAAGGCGGTGTCCTCGCCCACCACCGGGCCGGACCCGCTGGCGTCGATGGGCGGCGGCGACGGCCCGCCGCAGACCGAGATCATCTGGTAAAGATGGCGATGTCCGTCGAAGCCCGCCTCCAAGCTCTGGTCGAGACCTACCGCGCGCAGCATGGCGACGCCGGTCTCGGCAATCCGGTGCAGCTGGCGATGGCGCTGGCCGCGCAGGCGCCCGACCTCGCTGCGGAAATCCGGGCGCTCACCGCGGCCGTTGTCGCGGACGTACGCGGCAAGATCGCGGCGAGCGCCGACCCAGCTGGCGAGGCGGTGCGGCTCACCGCCGAGATCGCGGATCGCGAGCAATTGCCGGCCGCTGCGGCGGCAGCCGGCATCGCTGTCGCGCGACGACTCGGCGGCACGCCACCGGCCGGCGAGACAGCCGGTGAGACGGTAGTCGCCCCGGTCCCGGCGGCGGTTGCTCCTCCACCGGCCGCCGCCCAGGCGCTGCCCGCTGCCCCACTGCCGCCACCGGCCGTGTCGTCGGCTCCGATGACGATGGCTGGCATCCAGCAGTTCGTGGTCAAGAACAAGTGGGCAGCCGGCATCGCTGCACTCGCGCTGATCGTCTTCATCTACCAGAATCAGGGATCGGGCGGCGGACAACGGGGTGGTGGCCAGCAGGGCAATCAGCAAGGCGGCGTACAACAGGGCGGCGGCCAGCAAGGCACAAGCGGCGCGCCCCCGACGCTCGGCACGGGCAGCAATTTGCCATCTCTCCCGTACACGCAGCAGCGGAGGGATCGGATGGATTATGGAATGGTGGCTTTCACGCTGGCGACACCGGCCGGCTCCTTTCCGGCCTCGGTGCTCACCACGGGCAGCTGGCAACCGATTCAATTCTCCATCCTCGACCCGCGCGGCAGCGGCCAGATCGTCAACGGCTCCTTCCCCAACATGCAATTGACCCAGGGGCAGAACGGACCGGCGCGGGTCGGCCAGGTGCAATGGCAGCAGGACAACCTCAATGTCGGCCCGATGTGCCTCGCCTTCGAGGGCGGACAGGTCCAGAACGAGACCGCTTTCTTCCGCGGTTCGACGATCTGCGTTTACGACGCCAGCTGCCGGCAGTCCTATGGGTGCGGCCGGATACAATGAACGGCGTCGCAAACCCGGCGCCGTTTCCGGTAGAGGAGTTCTCGCATGTCCGTTGAAGCTCGCCTTCAGGCCCTGGTCCAGAATTATCGCGCTCAGCATGGCGACGCCGCGCTCAACGCCGCGCCGCAGCTCATCGCCAGTCTGAGCAGTCAGGCGCCGGACCTTCATGGCGAGATCAGGGCGCTTTCAGCAGCGATCGGCGGCAATGCCGCGGCAAGGATCGCCGGCTCGCCCGATCCAGAGGGCGAAGCGGGCCGGATCGCGACCGAGATCGCCGGCGCTCAACGGCTGTCGATGGCGGTCGCCACCGCGGGCGTCGCCGTGGCGCGCAGCCTCGGCCAGACGGGCGCCGCTCCGGCCGCGCCGCCTGCCGCGCCGCCCGTCGCCGACGGCGGCTGGGCGGGCGAATCGGTCATCGCGCAGCCCGCCGCTATTCCCCCGCCGCAACCCTATGCGCCGCCACAGGCCATGCCCGGCTATGTGCCGCCCGGCAGCATGCCGCCGCCCGGCGCGCCGGCCTCGCAGCCGATCTACCAGAACAAGATCGTTCTCGGCGCCGTCGGCGCCGTCGTCCTTTTCCTGATCTACCAGCAGACCCGCACGCCTGCGCCGACGAATCAGGTGCCGCCGGCTGCCGGACCCCAGACCGGTGGACCGCAGACCGGTAGACAGCAGGGTGGCGGTACGCAAGGCGGCGGGACGCCCGGCCCGATGGCCGGCGGCGGCACCCAAAGCGGTCCCGCGCAACAGGAAAGCGGCGCACCGCCGATGCTCTCGATCGCGGAGGGGCAAGCGCCGATGCTCGCCATCAGCCGACAGTCGGACGGCACATCGGCCATCTATTTCCAGATCCAGACCCAGTCGGGCGCCGTGGTCGGTGCGGTCGCTCCGCCCCAGAACGGCTGGGAAGGCGCGGCGACCGGCGTGGGTTTCGCGACTCCGGGCGATCCTAACAGCCGGATCACCAATATCGGCAGCGCGCGGCTTCAGATCATGCGCGATCAGGGCGGAACGGCACGGCTGGGGCCGGTGCAATGGCAGCAGGGCAACGGGATCGGACCGCTCTGCGTCGCCTTCGTGGTCCCGGGCCGGGCCCAGGACGTGCCGGCCAACGGCGCCGGCTCCATCCTGTGCATCGCCGACGGCAATTGCCAGCGGCCGATCGGCTGCGGCCGCGTGGGGCAATGAGCGCAAGCGCGGCCATTTTCGACCGGATCGCGGCCGCGCTCGCCGAGATCCGCCCCCGCTTCGGCGCGGGCGGCTTTTCCAATCGCCGTCGAGTGATCGGCCTGCTCGCCGACAAGGCGCCCGACGCCAAGCGCGAGATCAGAGTCGTGGGCACGGCGATCGACGAAGGCATTCCGGCCTCGCTCGCCCGCACCGAGCGCCATCTCGTCGGCGTCGAGATGGATCGGCTGGCCAACGGGCTCGAGGCCTCGACCGGCCTCAGACTCGACATCGCGCGTCAGGTCGTGCGCGCCTTCGCCTTCGCGATGGATTTGGGACCGCTGCCGTCGATCTACGAAGCGGCATCATCCGCCGCCGCCGCGCCTCCGCCGCCCCCGATCGCGCCACCGCCCGGCGGCTGGACGGGAATGACGGCGCCGGTTCAGCCCCCTCCCCACGCCGCGAGCGGGCCTGTTTCCCAATATCCGCCCATCTCGCAACCGACCCAGACCTATCAGACGGGCGGTACGGCGCCTGTCGGCTTCACCAGCATGCCGGCCAGGAAGCCGAATATCGCCGGGCGTATCGCGCTTGGCGTCGGCGGTTTCGTCGTTGCGGCGATCGGCGTGTCGCAGTTCATTGGCGGCGGCCGTGACGACGGATCGGGCAACAATGTCGTCGTTTCCAACCAGGTGGGCTTCGCCGGCGAACTCGCCGACCAAGGGATCGCCGCGCAGAGCGAGCTCAACGCCAATCTCGGCTCGCCGACGCCGCTGTCGATCGCGGTCGGCCAGCGGGTGTCGACGCTCGATCTACAGCGGATGATCCAGGATGATCCGCAGCTTCTCCTCGTCGATGTCCTCGCCCAGCAGCACGCGCAAACCATCCAGGGGGCCTATTGGCTGCCGTCCGGAGGCTCCGCCGGATCGTTCCAGGACAGCTATCAGAGCGATTTCGCGGCCGGGCTCAACCAGGTCACCGGCGGCGTGCGGACTCGCCCAGTCGTCTTCTTCTGCGCCGGCGCGAATTGCTGGGAATCCTACAACGCGACATTGCGCGCCAACGCCGCCGGCTACACGCGGCTGTTCTGGTATCGCGGCGGCCTCGCCTCCTGGGCCGAGGCGCGGCTGCCGATGGCGCCGCTGCCGACGCAGGGTGCGGCGCAGTCGACCCAGACCGATCCCCAACAGCCGACCGACCCGCAGCAACCGGTCGATCCCAATGTCGAGCCGCCGGTCGATCCCAACGGCACGACGACGCCGACAGGGGACAAGATCCCGACTGAGTGACCAAGGAAGCAGGCAGATGGGCGATCCCAACCGCAACGATCTCCAGGGCTGGTTCCAGCGCAACCAGAAAGCAGTGTTGATCGGCGGCGCGATCGCATTGCTGCTCGCGGCCGTGGGCAGTGGCTCCGAGATCAGTTCGGGCGGCGACTATCAACAGCCTTCACAACCCTGCGGCGGCCCTAATCAACCCTCCTGCAGCCAAGGCGGCGACCAAGGCGGCGGCGGAACCGGCTACGGCGACCAGGGTAGCGGCGGAACGGGCTACGGCGATCAAGGCGGCGGCGGCCAAAGTGGCGGCGGACCGGTCGCGGGCGGCGGCTCGCCCAGCGACGGCGGCGTCGACATGGACCAGTGGCGGCGCGATCAGGAGCGGAGCGACCGGGAGCAGCGGAATCGGATCGATGCGATTCGCGAGGAAGAGCGCTGCCGACGGTCGGACGGGAGCAACGAGGTGGTCTCGATCCACACCGGCTGCTGAACCGGCGCGCTAGAGCAGGTAGGTCATTCTGACGACCAGGGTGGCGCGGCCGGCCGTGAGCGGAACGCGCACCTCGTCATAGCGCGGCGGCCCCATCCTGAGCCTTGGATTGCGCGAAAAGCCGAAGCCCTCGCGGGGCACGGCGAGGAAAGTGTCGAGCCGGCCATTATTGTTCTCGTCGTGGATTACGCCGAGCGCCCAGCTTCCCGGCTCCAGGCCGGTGAAGCGAACCGTTCCCGCCGCCCCCGCCGGCACCGTCCGGCTCACCGCCGCCGGGTCGCGGTCGCAATTCGGAAAATGCGCCGGATTGCGGCTCAGGCAGAGGCGCACCACGCCGTTCGTGTTCCTCAGATTCTGGACCTGAACGTCGATCTCAACCGGCGCCGCCTGCCCGCTCAGCGACAGGAACAGCGCCGCCGGCGCGATCAGGCGCGCGGCGCGCGAAATCGCCGAGCCCGCGGTCCGTCCCGCAAAGCCGGTCCCAGAGGCGGAAATAGAGCCCATAATTGCACCCATATTGCTGGTGATGCCGCTGGTGGTGACTGGCGGTGATCAGCCAGTTTCCGGCCCTACTCCTGACGAGCGCGCGGGGAAACATCTCCCAGCCCATGTGATTGGTGACGCCCATCACTGTCATCACCGCCAGCACCACGCCCAAAGCCGCGACGTGGATCGGGATGGTGAGGACGAGCGCCGGGATGACGACCGCCCCGGTCAGCGCCTCCCAAGGGTGGAAGCTCATCGCTGCCCAGGCGGTCGGCGGCCGGCTGGCATGGTGCACGGCATGGGCGATGCGGAACAGCGCCGGCCGGTGCATCAGCCGGTGCGTCCAATAGAACCAGCTGTCGTGGGCGAACAGATAGACCAGCACCGATGCCGGCAGCCACCACAAAGGATAGTCTCCGGCGTCGGTATAGACACGCGTCCAGCCATGCTCCTGCCATCCCCAAGCGAGCAGGCCGGCCGGAGCGCCATAGATGAGGGCGCTCGCCAGCGACCAGCCGATCTCTCGCCTGATCTGGGGATCGAGCCCGGCATAGAGCCCGCGATGGCGGAGCCGCGTCGCCCAGGCGAACGCTCCGCTCACCGCCAGATAGCGGCCGGCGACGATCAGCGTCATCGCGACGATCGAAAGCAGGATGGCGGTCAGCGGCCCCATGCCGCTTTCTTTAGCCGAGCCGGTGGCGATGCGCGACCGCCGTGCGTAAAGCGGGAGCGTGGCGCGGGGCGAACTTCCATTGGTGATCGCGGGCGGCGGGCTGGCCGGCTGCCTTGCGGCGCTCGCGCTGGCGAAGCTGCGACCGGATGTGCCGTTCCTGCTCGTCGAGGGCGGCGGGACGTTCGGCGGCAACCATCTCTGGTCCTATTTCGATGCCGATGTGGCGGAGGCGGATCGCTGGCTGGTCGCGCCGTTCACCGCGCATCACTGGCCGGCCTATGACATCGCCTTTCCGCGCCGCCGCCGGACGCTGCCGACCGGCTATAACAGCGCCCGCTCCATGCTGCTCGACGCGGCCGTGCGCGAACGGCTGCGGCCGGATCAATATCGTCTCAACGCCCCGGTCGCCGCGCTCGCGCCGGACGCCGTCACCCTCCAGTCCGGCGAGCGGATCGAGGCCGCGGCGGTGATCGACGCGCGCGGACCCGAGCCGACCGACGCACTGGAGCTCGGCTGGCAGAAGTTCGTCGGCCAGGAGGTCCGCCTCGCCGCGCCGCACGGGCTGGAGCGGCCGATCGTGATGGACGCCTGCGTCGAGCAGCATGACGGCTACCGCTTCGTCTATTGCCTGCCCTTCACGTCTGACCGGCTGCTGATCGAGGACACTTATTATTCGAACGATGCGGCGCTCGACCGGCCGTTGCTTGCCGCCCGCATCGCGGCCTATGCCGAGAGCAGGGGCTGGCGCATCGCCGAAGTCGAGCATGAGGAACAGGGCGTGCTACCGGTGGCGACGGGCGGGGATTTCGACGCCTTCTGGGCGGCCGCCGATCCGGTCGGGCGGCTCGGCTTGCGCGGCGGCTTCTTCCACCCCACGACCGGCTATTCGCTTCCCGACGCGGTGCGGACCGCGATGCTCGTCGCGGGCCAAGAGGACGTGACCAGGCTCGCCGCCATGCTCCGCGCCGAAGCGGCGCGGCTGTGGCGGGAGCGGGGCTTCTACCGGTTGCTAAGTCGGATGCTGATGAACGGCGCGCGGCCCGAAGAGCGGCGCGGCGTCCTGGAACATTTCTACCGGTTGGGACCGGATCGGATCGCGCGCTTCTACGCCGGCCGCTTCACTGTCGCGGACAAGGCGCGCGCGCTCGCCGGCAAGCCCCCGATCCCCATTCTGCGCGGGCTGAAGGCCGCTTTCTCGTGACCAGGACCGCGGCGATCATCGGCGCCGGCTTCGGCGGCCTCGCGCTCGGCATCCGGCTGCAATCGGCGGGCATCGCGACGACGATCGTCGAGGCGCGCGACAAACCCGGCGGCCGCGCCTACGTCTGGGAGCGAGACGGCCATGTCTTCGACGCCGGCCCGACCGTCATCACCGATCCCGATTGTTTGAAGAAGCTCTGGGCATTGAGCGGCGCCGACATCGCCCGCGATGTCGAGCTCGTGCCGGTCGCCCCCTTCTACCGGCTGACGTGGCCGGACGGGACGGTCTTCGACTATTCCAACGACGACAAGGAACTGGAGCGCCAGATTACGGCACTCAATCCCGCCGACGTCGAGGGCTATCGCAAGTTCCTCGACTATTCCGCGGGCGTGTATCGCGAGGGTTATGAGAAACTCGGGGCGGTCCCCTTCCTCGATTTCGCCTCGATGCTGCGCGCCGCGCCGGCGCTCGCCCGCTACCAGGCCTGGCGCTCGGTGCTGTCGATCGTCTCGAGCTACGTGAAGAACGACAAGCTGCGGCAGGCGTTGTCCTTCCACACCCTCCTCGTCGGCGGCAATCCGATGACGACGAGCTCGATCTACGCCCTGATCCACAAGCTGGAACGCGACGGCGGAGTCTGGTTCGCGAAGGGCGGGACCAATGCGCTGGTGCGCGGCATGGCGGCGCATTTCGAGCGGCTGGGCGGAACGCTGCGGCTCGATGATCCTGTCGACGAGATCATCACCGACGGCGCGCGCACCACTGGACTGCTGACCAAGAGCGGCTGGCACGCCCAGTTCGACGCCGTCGCCAGCAATGGCGACGTGGTCCACAGCTACGGCCTGCTGCGCGGCCACAAGCGCGGCGCCAAGATGGTCGGCAAGCTGAAGCAGCGGCGCTTTTCGCCCTCGCTCTTCGTCGTCCATTTCGGCGTGCGCGGCGACTATCCGGATATCCGCCACCACAGCATCCTATTCGGGCCGCGCTACGAAGGACTGCTTGGCGATATCTACAAGAAGGGGAAGCTGCCCGACGACCCGTCCATCTATCTCCACCACCCCAGCATCACCGATCCGTCGATGGCGCCCGAGGGCCATTCGACCTTCTACGCGCTCGCGCCGGTGCCGCATCTCGGCAAGCTGGACGTGGATTGGGCGGTCGAGGGGCCGCGCTATCGCGACCGCATCCTCGAAATCCTCGAGCAGCGAATGATGCCCGGACTGCGCGAGCGGATCACGACCTGCTTCCATTATGCGCCGAGCGATTTCGCGCACGACCTCGGCGCGCATCTGGGATCCGCGTTCAGCCTGGAGCCGCTCCTCACCCAGAGCGCCTGGTTCCGGGTCCACAATCGCGACGACAAAATCCCGAACCTCTATTTCGTCGGCGCGGGAACGCATCCCGGCGCCGGCATTCCGGGCGTCGTCGGCAGCGCAGAAGCCACCGCCGGGCTGATGATCGATGACCTCGGACCACTTTCGAGCCGCGAGCAAGCTCGCGGCGACTCGGAAAATGGTCCATCCAAATAGTGGAGCGCTTTCTGACCGCAAAACCGGAAGCCACTTTTGCGGAAAGCGCTCGCGCTGAACGCTCGTCGCTCGTCGCCGAGGCGGAGCGGATCATCCGCGAGGGCTCCAAGTCCTTCCGCTTCGCCAGCAATTTGTTCGACCAGGAGACGCGCGAGCGGGCCTGGCTGCTCTATTGCTGGTGCCGCGCCTGCGACGACCATGCCGACGGCCAGATTCTCGGCCATAACGCCGTCGCGCCCGCCGATCCCGCCGCGCGGATTGCCTTTCTGCGCCAGACGACGGACCGGGCGCTCGCTGGCGAGACGATCGGGATCGCGCCGTTCGATGCGCTGCGCGTCGTCGCCGCCGAATGTGCTATTCCGCGCCGCTTCATGGACGACCATCTCGACGGCTTCGCGCTCGACGCCGAAGGATGGCGGCCGCGGAGCGAGGACGACATGCTGCGCTACTGCTACCATGTCGCCGGCGCGGTCGGCTGCATGATGGCGGTGATCATGGGCGTCGATCCGGCGGACGAGGACACGCTCGACCGCGCCGCCGATCTCGGCTTGGCCTTCCAGCTCTCCAATATCGCCCGCGATCTGGTCGAGGATCATGGTGTCGGCCGGGTCTATATTCCGTCGGATTGGGGCCCAGTCGATCCGGCCGACCGCGCGGCCTTGGCCGGCTATGCGGAGCGGCTCGCGGCGCTGGTCGAACGCTACGAGGCCTCGGCGCGGGTCGGCGCGGCGCGCCTTCCCTTTCGCGCGCGCTGGGCGGTGCTGTCGGCCGCGAACATCTATGGGGCAATCGCCCGCAAGGTCGCGGCGCGCGGGGCAGCGGCCTGGGACAGCCGGACGGTGATCCACAAGCCGGCCAAGCTCGTCCATGTGGTCAACGCTTTGGTCGAATGCGGCGACCGGCCCGCGCCGGTGGACCGCTCCGGCTTGTGGACGCGGCCGCGGGAATGAGCCGGATCTTCGCCCGCCAGGTCGACATCACGACCCTTTCGGTCGATGCGATCGTCAACGCGGCCAACAACAGCCTGCTCGGCGGCGGCGGCGTGGATGGGGCGATCCATCGCGCCGCAGGACCGGAATTGCTGGCCGAATGCCGGACGCTGGGCGGCTGCGCGACCGGCGACGCCAGGCTGACGCGCGGCCACGAGTTGCCGGCGCGATACGTGATCCACACGGTCGGCCCGGTCTGGCGCGGCGGCGGCGAAGGCGAGCCGGCGTTGCTCGCCTCCTGTTACCGGCGCTGTTTCGAGATTGCGGCGGAGAACGGCATCCGGACGATTGCTTTCCCGGCGATCAGCTGCGGCGTCTATGGCTATCCGATCGATCAGGCGACCGAGATCGCGGTCGCCGAGACGCGCAAGGCGCTGGCCGGGAATCCGGATTTCGAACAGGTGATTTTCGCCTGTTTTGGTGCGGACGTGCTCGCCGCCTATCAGCGATTGCTCGACTGAGCGCCGAGCGCGACCCGTACGCCGGCGCGCTCGCGCCGGACCAGCTCCGCCTTCAGCGCTTCCGCCGGCGGGGCCCAGAGGAAGCCGAAGCTCACCGTCCCGTGCTTGGTCTCGACCGCATGATGGAGCCGGTGCGCCTGGACGATCCGCTTCATATAGGTTGAGCGCGGCACGTAGCGGTGGCCGATCCTTCTGTGAACGATCACATCGTGGAAGCCGAAATAGATCGCGCCATAGGCCGCGATCCCGGCCCCCACCCAGGTCGCGCACGCACCCCAGCCGAGCTGCACGCCGCCGAGGATCAGGATGAAGGAGGGAACGGCGAAGATCACCGCGTAAAGGTCATTCAGCTCCCAATTGCCGTCGCGAGCCCGATGATGGCTCTCGTGCAGAAACCAGCCCGGCCCGTGCATCACCCAGCGGTGGGCAACATAGGCGACAACTTCCATGGCGAGCACGGTCAGGACGAAAAGCAGCAGGCCGAGATACCAGGGCATGGCCGCGCTATAGGCGCTTCAGCCGCCGGGCGCACCCCTCCCCCGGGGTCAGAAGCGCACTGTGAACGAGGCGCTGAACGACTGGCCGAGGCGGTAGGAGTTGATGTCGATCCGGTTGGCGCCGGCCTCCTGGAACTCTTCATAATCCTGGCCGAAGAGGTTGCGCGCCTCGATCTTGAGCTCGCCGCGCGTGTTGCCGAAGAGGGGCACTTCCTGCCGCAGCACGAAATCGAGCCGGAAGCCCGGCCGCTCGATGATGTCGGGCTGGCGCAGCAGGCCCTGGATCGGGCCGCGATTGGTGACTCGCTCGCTGGCGTAGCTGAGCAGGAAGGTGGCCTGGCTCAAACGATCGGTGTCCTCGATGCCGATCTGGAGATTGGCGAGGTGGTCGGACTGGCCGGTCAGACGCGCGCCGTCCTGGAACAGCAGATTCGCCGCGACCGGCTGCAGGTCCGGCCCGATGATCGTCCTGTTGTTCGCCGAGATGCTCGACTGCGTATAGGTGTAGTTGCCGGTGATCAGCAGGCGGCGGGTATCGAAGAACGACCCGCCGAGGCTGTCGAGCGGCACATAGACCTGCGCTTCGATCTCGGCGCCGTAGAGCTCGGCCTCGGGCGCGTTGGCGAAACCGACGCGCAGCTGGCCGCCGCCGGCGAAGAAGGCCGCAGCCTCGATCGGATTTGTGATCCGCTTGTAGAATCCGGCGGCCGAGATGCGCTGGTCGCGGGCGAAATACCATTCGTAGCGGCCCTCGAAATTGAGCAGCTCGCTGTCGACCAGGAACGGGTTGCCGGTGAATTCGCGGTCGGATTCGAAATCCTGATAGATTTGCGGCGCCAGCTCGCGGAATTGCGGCCGGGCGATGGTCTGCGAGGTGTGGAACCGGAACTGCATGTCGCGCGCCATGTTCCAGGTCACCGTCACCGCCGGCAGCCAATAGGAATTGGCGATATTGGTGGGGGTCAGGACAGCGCCGATGCCGATCGGCTGAACGCTCTGATCGCCGTCCTCATAACGGATGCCGACGGTGGCGCGCAGGCCATCGCGCAGCTCGCCTTCCGCCTGCGCATAAGCGCCGTGCACGGTGAGGTCGGCCTCATAGGCCGCCGTGCCTTCGGCGCCGGAGACGTCGCGCAACTGGATGTTGAAGGTCTGGATGTTGAAGTCGGACAGCAGGAAGTCCGGCCGTTCTTGCGCGACGCTGACCGGCAACGCGCCGTCCGGGCTGAAATATTGGAACTGGAAGCGCGACGAGGTGCGCTCGGTCCGCGCATAAGCGTAGCCGGCCGACAGGGTCAGCGGCGTCTCGGTCGGAGCCCGCCACGCCAGATCGATGCCGCCCGAATAGACATTTTCGTCGAGCTCGCTGAACGCGATGTTGGCGAACTGGCCGCCCTGGGCGAGATTGTTGACATAATCGTCGACATCACCGGGGCTGCGCGTCGCCGGATTGTTGTCGCCAAGATAGGCATATCCAATCGAGCGCTCGTAAGGCGATGAGCGCTGCGCGTTGGCATAAGCCGCGCGAAGGTCGACGCCCAGATCGCCGAACTCGAACTCGGCGACGATCTGGCTGTTGATCAGCTGCCGCTCGAACCAATAGGTGTTCTGCTCGAGCAGCGACGGCGGCAGGTTCGGGTCCTGATCGGCGACGTTGCGGTTGAAGCCGGCGGCGAGCCGGCCCTGCTTCAGCGTGTCGCGGATGAACAGGTTGATCCAGCGGATCTGGTGATCGCCGAAATTGGCGCCGATCCCGAACAGGCCGTTCAGGATGATCCGATTGTCGGTGGTGACGGTTCGGAAGTTGGTCTGCGGCGTTCCGGCGAGCCCGGGATCGTTGGATGTCTGCTGCAGCGCATCGCGGGTCAGCCAGCTGTTCGAGAAGCCGGCCGCGGCAATGAAGCCGATCCGCCCGCTGCCGACGTCGAACGAGTGGCCGGCACTGGCTTCGGTGGAGAAATTGGCCGGGATGTTGCGGTTCCGCTGAAGCACCGTGGTCGCGGCGTTGGTCAGGTTCATTGCGAAGCCGCGCCGTTCCGCCGCGGTCGTCTGGTTGAAGGTACCGCCCTCCACCGCGGCGCGAAGCGCCGTCGGGAAGCGGCGGGCGCCGTCGTCGAAGCCGAACGTGTCGAGATCGCTGCCGTAATAGGTGTAGCCCAGATTGAACGTCGTCTCGACGTCGCCGCCCGTGCCGATGCCGATATTGAAGAAGGAATCGCGCGGCACGGCCGGCGTCGTGAGATTGATCACGCCGCCGCCGAACTCGCCCGGATAATTGACCGAATAGCTCTTCTGGACGAGCGACGAGGCGATCACGCTGGTCGGGAAAATGTCGAGCGGGACGACGCGGCGCAGCGGCTCCGGGCTCGGCAAGGGCGAGCCGTTGAGCAACGCCAGCGAATAACGGTCGCCGAGGCCGCGGACGAAGACGAAGCCGTTGCCGACCAGCGACAGGCCAGTCACGCGTTGCAGCGCGCCGGCGATATCGCCTTCGCCGGTGCGGGCGATGTCCGCCGCCGACAGCACCGATACGACTTGCGGCGTGACGCGGGCGATGTTCGGCGTCCGCGTGCCGGTGACGACCACATCCGCGTCCGCGCCGGGGCTGGCGCCGGGGACCGAAACCTCGATCTCCTGCTCCTGCGGTTGCTCCGGCTGGGCCTCCTCCGCGGCCGGGGGGTTGGGTGCGGGCTGCGGCGCCGGCGTCTGGGCGAGCGCCGCCGGTGCGACGAGTGCCGAGCTGAAGAGAAGGCCGCCAAGGAAAAGAGACTGTCGCATGGGTGACCCCCCGATCGTGCGAAACAAATGGGGGCGGCGACCTAAGCCGCCACCCCGGAACGTGCGTGGCGGCGGCTTAGCTTATTGGGATCGCGGTGCAGGATCCGCTGGTGCCGCCGAAATTGGCGTAGCCCGCGTTGCACGTCCAGCCGGCGAACCAGGTGTCGGTCGCATCGCGCACGGCGCCGATATAGGTGACCGCCGTCATCCGGTTCGGAGCCGCCGCATTCGGCTGGCCCGCACCGGCGAACGTGTCGGCGTTGAAGGTCGTCGGGTCGGTCGCGGTGACCGCCGTCTCATTGGCTCCGTTGATATAGGGTCCGGTGCCGGTCAGCGTCGAGATGTGCGTCGAGCTGTTGTTGTTGGTGCCGGTGCCGAAGATCGCCGCCACCGCAGCCTCGTTGCCGTCGGCGCGGAACTGCGCGCCGCCGCAGGAGAGGCGGACCGAGCGGAACACCGGCGGGCCGAGATCCTGAAGCGCGGCGTCGGCCGCGCGGGTCGTCGTCCCGGCGGTCTCGTCGATATCGAGGCAGGCCTGGGTGGTGACGATGATGCTGTTCAGCAGCGCATAATCGGTGCCGCCGCGCATCAGTATGGCGTTGCCGCCGGAGCTGCCGTGGCTCTGCACCGCGGTGAGGTTCGAGACGCGGGTATATTGCCGCGGCAGCGCGTCCTCGTTGCCGTTCGAGTCGGCCTCGAGCACCGAGTCGCCGTCGCCGCCCGGCTTCTGGATCGAGATCACGAACTGGATCGTGCCGCGATAGCCGAGATCGGTGTCGAGATTGTCGTCGTCGGCGCCGGTGATCACCAGGTTCCTGAGATTCACTCGTCCGCCGAAGATTTCGATGCCATCGTCGGAGCTGTTGTGGACCTGGATGTTGTTGACGGTGGTGAGCTGGCCCACGCCCCCCATGGTCAGGCCCTGCAGCTCGTTGCCTGGAGCGATCGCAAAGCCCGAATAGCGGATCTGGACGAACTGCAGCGTGCCCGAATTGTCGTTGGGCGAGGCGCCGCCATAGAGCGAGCCGGTCGTGCCTTCGATGACCTGCTGGCAGCCAGCCGAGCCGCCCGGCACCGCCGTGTTGCAATCGCTGATCGGCGCGCGGCCGAGCAGGATGATGCCACCCCACAGGCCCTGCGTGGCGTCCGTGACCGTGCCGGCAACGTTGTCGCGCGCAGTGAAGATGATCGGGCTGGCCGCCGTACCGACCGCCTGGAGACGCGAGCCGCGGTTGATGACGAGATAGTCGTTGCCCGACGAGCCGAACAGAACCGTACCCGCCTGAATGGTGAGCGTGACCGCCTGGCAACCGCCAAGGGGTGCCGCGGTATCGCCGCCGCAATCGGTGCCGACATTGACCGGGCCGACGAGCGAATATGCGACGCCGGGGAGGTTCTGCAGCGTCGTGTCCGCCGTAAAGCGACTCGGAATCTGGCAGGCGCGGCGCGAACCGACGACGCCGCCGTCGGTCGTGCCGGTCGGGCAGGACGCCGCCGGGGTGCCGGGGGTGGGCGTCGGCGTCGGGGTCGGCGTGGGGGTCGGCGTCGGCGTCGGGACGATGATCACGCCCTCGCCGGGTGAGGCGATATCGTCGGCGCCGCAAGCGGCCAGCGGAATCAGCGTCGTGACCAGAAACAGCGCGCGAAGCTTGGACATCGAAACCCCCTTCGGTGATTGCCGGCGACTCGGCCGATCGGCTTGTCGCTCGACAGGCCGACTAAAGGGCCAATGTGATGCTTCTATTACAATCCGGCTTATGGAGCTTGGTTTTTGCCCTGCAATATTGCAGCTATATTAGTGCAATACTTCTGACGCTTAATTGTAACGAAAGAGTCGCTTAGCGCGACAACGCCAGCCGCATCGGCCGGCCGTCCCGTTCGATCTCGAACGTCACGTCGCTCGAATTGGCCAGCGTCCAGGCCAGCTCCTCGCGTTGCTCCTCGTTCAACTGGGACCCGTTGACGCGCAGGATCACGTCGCCCGGCTGGAGGCCCGCCCGCTCGAGCGCCGGCATCGGAATGCCGGGGCGCACGACATGGCCTGTCACTCTGCCCTCGGTCCTGACCGGCGCCAGGCCGAGCCGATAGCGCGTGGTTTCGGCCCGGTTGGCGGCGACATCGGGCGCCAGCGGCGCCGGCGGCGCCGCGCCCTCCGCGCCGGCCGCGATGCCGTCGAAACCGAGCCGGTAGGTTGCCGTCGAGGATCGCAGCAGCGCATGATCGACGGCGACGGAAGCAAGGGTCAGGCCGGGCAGCACATCGCGGCCGATCGCGACCAGCCGCTGGCTGCCGTCCGGCATGCCGATGATGGCGCCGGCACCAGCCACGCCGAACAGACGCAAACCCTGCGGCGAGGCGGGCGCCGCGGCCGGCAGCGGGGTCGTAGCGGCAGGCGGCGAGGCAGCCGGTGGCGGCGCGGGTGGCGGGGGCGGACTGACGGCCGGCGGTTCGTCCGAACCGCTTCTCAGGAAGATGAACAGCGCAAGCAATGCGGCGATCGCCGCCCCGCCTCCGACAATCAGCGGCGACGAGCGCCGCTCACCCGGCATCGTCGTCGAGCGCATAGCCGGCCGAGCGCACGGTGCGGATCAGCTCGGGCCGGCCCTCGATGTTGATCGCCTGACGGAGCCTGCGGATATGAACGTCGACTGTGCGCGGCTCGATGTCCTTGTCGCGGCCCCAGACGGCATCGAGCAGCCGCTCGCGCGAGAAGACCCGCGCCGGATTTTCGAGGAAATGGCGCAGCAGCCGGAACTCGGTCGGGCCGAGCGCCACGCTGCGGCCATTGCGCCGGACCTTGTGCTGGACGAGGTCCATTTCGAGATCGGAAAGGCGCAGCTGCTCGTTGGGCACCGGCCGCGCGCGGCGCAGGACGGCCCGGACCCTGGCGATCAGCTCGCGCGGGGAAAAGGGCTTGGTGACATAATCGTCGGCGCCGTTTTCCAGCCCCTTGACCCGATCCGCCTCCTCGGTGCGGCCGGTGAGCATGATGATCGGCACCTCCGCGGTCGCCGGCGCGCGGCGCAGCCGGCGGCAGACCTCCAGCCCCGATACGCCCTCGATCATCCAGTCGAGCAGGACGATGTCGGGTGGCGATTCCGCCGCCAACAGCAGCGCCTCCTCGCCGTCGGCGGTATGGGTGACCTCGAAATCCTCACGGTCGAAATGCCAGCGCAGCAGATCGGTCAGCGCCGGGTCGTCCTCGACGAGGAGGAGCCGGGGCGAGTTCATGCCGCCGCCTCTCCGCCCGGTGCGACCCCGGTCGCGACATAGGACACGATCGCGGCGATCGACGCGGCATGGTCCGCCACCCGCTCGAGCTTCTGCGACACGATCAGCAAATGGCTCGCCGCGGTGATCGTCTCGGGCTGGCGCGTCATCAATTCGACCAGCGACGCGAACAGGCCGGAATGGAAGGCGTCGACCACGTCGTCCATCGCCGCCACCCGCGCCGCGGCGACCGGATCGCGCCTCGCATAAGCGTCGAGCGAGGCCTTGACCATCGCCGTCACGGCCTCGCCCATCGCCGCGATCGTCCGCATTTGTTCGGCGCGGAAATCGCCCAGCGTCAGCGCGCGCCGCGCGATGTTGACGGCATTGTCCGCCATCCGGGCGATCAGGGCGACGATCCGGAACGCCGCCAGGGCCTCGCGCAGATCGTCGGCGAGCGGCGAGCGCAAGGCGATCATCTGCACCGTCTCGCGCTCGATCCGGGCGACCAGCGCTTCCACCCGCTCCTGGCCGCCAAGGACGATTTCGGCGCGGCTTTGATCGGCCTTCACCAGCGCCACGACCGCGTCGGCCACCGCAGACTCCGCGCGGCCGCCCAGCTCACAGACGAGCGCGCGGAGCCGGTCGAGATCGTCGTCGAACGCTTTCACCGTGTGCGGGATCGCCTGCACTCCAGTCTCCCCGGCCTTGTCCGGCTTCCGGGCTATCCGGCTTCGGGGAAGGCACGGTGACAGAGCGATGAAGGATTTGTGACAGCGCCGACGACGCTTGACGCGACCGCGCGATCAGATAGTTTAGGCCTAAAGCACTGGGAGGCGAAGATGCGGGTCGCGTGTCTCGGCGGGGGTCCCGCCGGGCTTTACTTCGCGATTTCGATGAAGCTGCGCGACGCGGCGCATGATGTGCATATCTTCGAGCGCAACCGGGCCGACGACACGTTCGGCTGGGGCGTCGTCTTCTCCGACCAGACGGTCGAGAATCTGATGGCGAACGATGCGATCAGCGGCGCGACGATCCGCGACGAATTCGCCCATTGGGACGATATCGACGTCCATATCCATGGAGAGACGATCCGGTCGTCGGGCCACGGCTTTATCGGCATCGGCCGCAAACGGCTGCTGAACATTCTGCAGGAGCGCGCTCGCGAGCTCGGCGTCCAGCTCCATTTCGAGGAGGAGGCGAGCGCCGACCTTGCCGACTGGGCCGATTACGATCTCGTCGTCGCGGCGGACGGGGCGAACAGCCGCATACGCGACAACTATCAGGAGCATCTCGGCGTCGACATTCAAACTCGCCGCAACAAGTTCTTCTGGTTCGGCACGCCCAAGGCGTTCGAGGCCTTCACCTTCGCCTTCGAGAAAACCGCGGCGGGCTGGATCTGGGCCCATGCCTATCGCTTCGACGAAGATTGCTCGACCTTCATCGTCGAGATGGACCCGGCGACCTGGGCCGGGCTCGGCTTCGACCGGATGAGCCAGCCGGAGGCGATCGCGCTTTGCGAGACGATCTTCGCCAAATATCTCGACGGGGGCCCGCTGCTGTCCAACGCCGCTCACCTGCCGGGACCGCAGGCTTGGCTGACGTTCCGGCGGATCAAATGCGACACCTGGCATTATCGCAACCTGATCCTGCTCGGCGATGCGGCGCATACCGCGCATTTCTCGATCGGCTCCGGGACCAAGCTGGCGCTGGAGGACGCGATCAAGCTCGCCGAGGTGCTCAACCGCCCCGGTTTGGCTCGCGAGGCGGCGCTGGCCGAATATCAGGCGGAGCGGAATCTCGAGGTGCTGAAGCTCCAGAATTCGGCACGCAACTCGACCGAATGGTTCGAGACGCTCGACCGCTATCTTCATTTCGAGCCGATCCAGTTCGCTTATTCTTTGCTCACCCGCTCGCAGCGCGTCAGCCACGAAAATCTCCGCCTCCGCGACAAGAATTGGTTGGAGGGCGTCGAGCGCTGGTTCCAGTCGAAGGCGGCGGGCAAGCCGGTCAACGAGGCCGCGCCGCCGATGTTCGCCCCGTTCCGCCTGCGCGGGATGGAGATCGCCAACCGCGTCGTCGTCTCGCCGATGGCGATGTATTCGGCCGTCGACGGCGCACCCAACGACTTCCACCTCGTCCACTACGGCGCCCGCGCGCAGGGGGGCGCGGGCATCCTCTACACAGAGATGACCTGCGTCTCGCCCGAGGGGCGGATCACGCCCGGCTGCACCGGCATCTATACGGCGGAGCAGGTCGCGGCGTGGCGGCGGATCGTCGATTTCGTTCACGCCAGCTCGACCGCCAAATTCTGCCTCCAGCTCGGCCATTCAGGGCCGAAGGGCAGCACCAAGCTGGGCTGGGAAGGCTATGACGTGCCGCTGGAAAGCGGCAACTGGCCGGTGATGGCGGCATCGGACGTGCCGTGGAGCCCGGACAATCAGGTACCCCGGCCCATGACCCGCGCCGACATGGATGAAGTGCGCGACCAGTTCGTCGCCGCCGTCCACGCTGGACTGGAAGCCGGCTTCGACATGATCGAGCTCCACGCGGCGCATGGCTATCTGCTCTCCAGCTTCATCACTCCGCTCACCAATAAGCGCACGGATGAGTATGGCGGCAGCCTGGAGAACCGGCTCCGCTTCCCGCTCGAACTGTTCCGCGCGATGCGCGACGCGTGGCCCAGCGATCGCCCGATGTCGGTCCGGATCTCCGCCAATGACTGGATGGGCGACGAGGGCGTGACTCCCGAGGAGGCGGTCGAGATCGGCCGGGCCTTCGCCGAAGCCGGCGCCGATCTGATCGACGTCTCGGCGGGGCAGACCTGGGCCGATTGCCAGCCGGTCTACGGCCGCATGTTCCAGACGCCGTTCGCCGATCAGGTCCGCAACGATGGCCGGCTGACGACGATGGCCGTCGGCAACATCTACGAGCCGGACCATGTGAACTCGATCCTCGCCGCCGGCCGCGCCGATCTCGTCGCGCTCGCCCGGCCGCATCTGGTCGACCCCAGCTGGACGCTGCGCGCCGCGGCGGCCCAGGACTATCGGCGCGTCGCCGTGCCGCCGCCCTATCTCGGCGGCATGGCCCAGCTCGCGCGCAACCTCCAACGCGAAGCGGAACTCAAGGCATGAGACTGGAAGGCCATCACGCGGTCGTGACCGGCGGCGGTACCGGCATCGGCGCGGCGACCGCCCGCGCGCTGGCCGCCGAAGGCGCGCGCATCACCCTGATCGGCCGCCGCCGCGAGCCGCTCGAAATCGCCGCCACCGGCACCGGCTTCTTCGCCACCGCCGACGTCACCGATCGCGCCCAGGTCGACCGCGCGTTAGCCGACGCGCGCGAAATGCAGGGCCCGATCACGATCCTGATCAACAATGCCGGCGCCGCGGAGAGCGCCCCCTTCGCGAAGCTCAGCCAGGAGAGCTGGCGGCGGATGATGGGCGTCAATCTCGACGGCGTTTTCCATTGCTGCCAAGCGGCGCTGCCCGATCTGCTTGCCGCCGAGCGGGGACGGATCGTCACCATCGCCTCGACCGCAGGCCTCGTCGGCTATCGCTACACCGCCGCCTACACCGCCGCGAAGCACGGTGCGGTCGGGCTGATGCGGGCGCTCGCCGCCGAGCTCGCCTCCACCAACGTCACCGCCAATGCGGTCTGCCCCGGTTTCACCGACACCGACCTGGTAGCCCAGGCGATCACCCGGATCAGCGACAAGACCGGCCGCACCGCCGATGAAGCGCGCACCGAGCTCGCCCGATTGAACCCGCAGGGCCGGCTGGTCACCGCCGACGAGGTGGCGAGCGCGGTGCTGTGGCTGTGCCTGCCCGAAAGCCGATCGATGACAGGACAGGCGATCACGGTCGCCGGCGGAGAAGTCACATGAGGGAACTCGAGATCCGCGAGAAGCATGACGGCGCGCTCGCCGATCGCAACAGTGTGCGCGTCTGGCTGCGGCTCCTGTCCTGCACCGGCGCGATCGAGAAGGAGATCCAGCGCCGCTTCGCCGAGCGCGGCACCACCCTGCCCCGCTTCGACATGATGGCGACCCTCTATCGCAACCCCGACGGGCTGACGATGGGCGCGCTCTCCGAAGCATTGCTCGTCACCAACGGGAATGTGACGCAGATCGCCAAGGCGCTGGTCCGCGACGGCTATATCGAGCTCAGGAAGGCGCCGGGCGACCGCCGCTCGTCGATCGCGTCGCTGACGCCCGAGGGCAGGCAGCATTTCCAGCGTCTCGCCCGTTCGCACAGCGACTGGATCGAGCAGATGGTCGGCGGCCTCGGCTTCACCCATCGCGAGCGGCTCTATGTCGCGCTCGGCACCCTCAAGACCTCGATCGCCGCCGCCTCGGCGACAAGGAAGAGACGATGAACCCCGAGACCTTCCGGCCCGAACATTTCCTGTGGGACTTCGCCGAGGGTGTGGGCACTGTCACGCTCAACCGGCCGGAGCGGAAGAATCCGCTGACGTTCGATTCCTATGCCGAGCTGCGCGACACCTTCCGCGCGCTGGTTTACGCCCGCGAGGTGAAGGCCATCGTCATCGCCGGCGCGGGCGGCAATTTCAGCTCCGGCGGCGACGTCCACGAGATCATCGGACCGCTCACCGAAATGGCGATGCCGCAGCTGCTCGATTTCACCCGGATGACCGGCGATCTCGTCAAGGCGATGCGCGGCTGCCCGCAGCCGATCGTCGCGGCGATCGACGGCATCTGCGCCGGCGCCGGCGCGATCGTCGCGATGGCGTCCGACCTCAGGCTCGCGACGCCGGAATCGAAGGTCGGCTTCTTGTTCACGCGTGTCGGTTTGGCCGGTTGCGACATGGGCGCCTGCGCGATCCTGCCGCGGATCATCGGCCAGGGCCGCGCGTCCGAATTGCTCTTCACCGGCCGGATGATGAGCGCCGAGGAAGGCGAGCGCTGGGGTTTCCACAATCGCCTCGTACCGGTCGATCAGGTGCTGGCCGAGGCGCAAGCCCTGGCGCGCAGTCTCGCCGCCGGCCCCACCTTCGCGCATGGCATGACCAAGACGCAGCTCAACACCGAATGGTCGGTGAGCCTGGAAACCGCAATCGAGATGGAGGCGCAGGCGCAGGCGATCTGCATGGCGACCAACGACTTCCGCCGCGCCTTCGACGCCTTCGCGGTGAAGCAGAAGCCGGTGTTTCAGGGTGACTGAATATCGCGCCATACCCTCTCCCTGCAGGGGAGAGGGACAGCCGCCGCGAGAGCGGCGGCAGGGTGAGGGGCTATGAAAAGACCTCCCGGTCCGGAACTGTTGGAGCGCGCCCGCGTGCTGCGCCGCGAAATGACGCCGCAGGAAAAGCTTCTTTGGTCCCAACTCTGCGACCGTCGGCTGGAAGGCTTCAAGTTTCGCCGCCAGATGTGGCTAGTTGGCTTCGTCGCCGATTTCGCGTGCCCGGCGGCGCGATTGGTCGTGGAGGCTGACGGGAGCCAACATGCCGACACTCCCGAATATGACGAGGCGCGCGCGCGGGCATTCGAGCGGGTCGGTTGGCGAACCCTGCGCTTCTGGAACAATGAAATAACGAACGATCTCGAAGCAGTCCTGACGGCGATAAGGGCTGCCTTGCCGGTGTGCGGCCCCTCACCCGCCTCGCCCGTGGCGAGGCACCCTCTCCCCTATAGGGAGAGGGGTTTATGAGCGATCGCACCTTCCTCGACTGGCCGTTCTTCGATGCCACCCACCGGGCGTTGGCGGCGGAGCTGGAGACGTGGTGCGAGGCCCATCTCGCGCATGGCCATGGCGACGATATCGATGCCGAATGCCGGACGATGGTCCACAAGCTCGGCGAGGGCGGCTGGCTGCGTTACTGCGTCCCCGCCGCCTATGGCGGCGTCCACGAGGCTCTCGACGTTCGTTCGCTGGCGCTGATCCGCGAGACGCTGGCGCGGCATGACGGGCTCGCCGACTTCGTCTTCGCGATGCAGGGGCTGGGATCGGGGACGATCAGCCTGTTTGGCTCCGAAGCGCAAAAGCAGGCGTGGCTTCCCGCCGTCGCAAGCGGCGAGAAGATTGCCGCCTTTGCGCTCACCGAGCCGACCTCCGGCTCCGACGTCGCGTCGATGGAAACGCGCGCCGATGCCGACGGCGCGGGCTATGTCGTCAACGGCGCGAAGACCTACATCTCCAATGGCGGGATCGCCGATTTCTACGTCCTCTTCGCCCGCACCGGCGAAGCGCTGGGCGCGAGGGGCGTGTCGGCCTTCATTGTCGAAGCGGGAACGCCGGGCCTCGACGACAGCGAACGGATCGAGGTGATCGCCCCGCACCCGCTCGCGACCCTGAAATTCACAAACCTGCGCCTTCCCGCCGACGCGCTGCTCGGCGAGCGCGGACGGGGGTTCGCGCAGGCGATGGCGACGCTCGACGTGTTCCGCACCACGGTCGGCGCCGCCGCGCTCGGTTTCGCCCGCCGGGCGCTGGACGAGGCGACGACCCGCGCCCTTACCCGCCAGTCGATGGGCGCGACTCTGGCCGACAATGCGGTGGTCCAGTCGATGCTCGCCGAGATGGTGCTGGACGTCGAGACCTCCGCCTTGCTCGTCTACCGCGCCGGCTGGTTGCGGGATGTGACAGGGCAGCGCAACAGCCGCGAGGCGGCGCTTGCCAAGCTCCACGCCACCGACCGCGCGCAGGACGTGATCGACAAGGCGGTGCAGATATTCGGCGGCCTCGGCGTGACCAAAGGCGTGCCAGTCGAGACGCTTTATCGCGAGATAAGGGCACTCCGGATCTACGAGGGCGCGTCCGAGGTGCAGAAGATCGTCATCGCCCGACACCACCTCGCCGAGGCCAAAGCATGAAGGCGCTGCTTCCTCCCGGCTGGCCGCGGCCGAAAGGCTATGCGAACGGCATTGCGGCGCGGGGCCGGGTCATCGTCACCGCCGGAATCATCGGCTGGAACGAGCAGGAAGAGCTCGTCGCTGCCGACCTGCCCGGCCAGTTCCGACAGATTCTGCTCAACACGCTCGCCATTCTCGCCGTGGATGGCGCTGGGCCCGAGCATATCGTGCGGATGACCTGGTATGTGACCGATCTCGACGAATATCGGAGCGGCCTCGCCGCAATCGGCGAAGCGTATCGCGACATCGTCGGCCGCCATTTCCCCGCGATGGCGGTCGTCGGCGTCACCGGCCTGGTCGAGCCGGCGGCGAAGGTCGAGATCGAGACGATCGCGGTCGTACCCGAATGAGGAGCGCGCACGAGGACCATTTCATCCGCGACGGCTTGCCCCCGCCCGACGCGCAGCCCGAATTCCTGTTCGACCTCCCGTCGCTCCAATATCCGGAGCGCTTGAACGCTGCGGTCGCCTTGCTCGACGGGCATGATGACGACGCCCTCGCCATCCTCAACGACGCCGGACGCTGGACCTATGGCGACCTGCGCGTCCTTTCCGACCGGATCGCCCGGCTGCTGGTCGAGCGCGAAGGACTGGTCCCCGGCAATCGCGTGCTACTGCGCGGCCCGAATGGCGCGCACCTGTTCGCCGCCTGGCTCGGCGTGCTGAAGGCGGGCGGGATCGTCGTCGCCACCATGCCGCTGCTTCGGCCGGCCGAGATCGCGACGATCGTCGAGCGCGCGCACATTACCCACGCGATCATCGACGCCCGCTTCCGCGGCGATTTCGATGCATCCGGCGGCACGGCGTCCGTCTTTGCCTATGAAGGCGACACCGGCTTCGCCGCGCTGGACGGCGTTGCGGCGGGATTCGACGCGATCGACACACATCGCGACGACATCGCGCTCGTCGCCTTCACCTCGGGCACGACGGGCACGCCCAAGGGCTGCGTTCACTATCATCGCGACGTGCTGGCCAGCGCCGACAGCTTCACGCGCCATGTCCTGAAGCCGGAGCCCGGCGACCGCTGGGCCTGCTCGGCGCCGCTCGCCTTCACCTTCGGGCTGGGCATGCAGTTCGTCTTCCCGGCCCGCTTCGGCGGCACGGCGGTGACGCTGGAGACGCCGGGGCCGAAGCCGCTGCTCGACGCGATCACGCGCCACCAGGTCAATATCCTCGCCACCGCGCCGACCGCCTACAAGGCGATGATCCCGCGGCTCGACGCGCACGACATCGCTTCGCTCAGAACCTGCGTTTCCGCCGGCGAGCATCTGCCGGCTGCGATCTGGCGGCTCTGGCACGAGGAAACGGGCCTCAGGATCGTCGACGGCATCGGCGCGACCGAGATGATGCACATCTTCATCTCGGCCGCCGGCGACGACATCCGCCCCGGCGCCACCGGCAAGGCTGTGCCAGGCTATGTCGCGACCGTGCTCGACGAGAACAACCGGCCGCTGGCCGCCGGCACTGGCCGTCTCGCGGTGAAGGGTCCGACCGGCTGCCGCTATTTCGACGATCCGCGCCAGGCCGAGTATGTGGTCGATGGCTGGAACGTCACCGGCGACACCTATCGCCAGGACGAGGAAGGCTATTTCTGGTACCTCGCGCGCTCCGACGACATGATCATCTCCTCGGGCTACAACATCGCCGCGCCGGAGGTAGAGAATGCCCTGCTCTCCCATCCCGCGGTGCAGGAATGCGCGGTGATCGGCGCGCCATGCGAGGAGCGCGGCCAGAAGGTGAAGGCGTTCGTCGTCCTCGCCCCCGGCTATCCGGCCGATGACGAGCGGGTCCGCGCGCTCCAGGACCATGTGAAGCAAGCGATCGCGCCCTACAAATATCCGCGCGAGATCGCGTTCGTGGACGCGCTGCCGAAGACCGCCACCGGCAAGCTCCAGCGCTTCGCGTTGAAGGCGCAGCTGTAGCTGCCAAGACACAGGGCGTGACAATAAGCGCCATGATCTTCAAGCCGGCTGGCCAGCCGTCCGAAACGCCTTAAAGGCGCCACATTGGATCGCGATGTCCTTGATCCAAGGGGGAAACATTCATGCGTCCGTTCATCCTGTCGGTCCTCGCGGCCGGCCAGCTCGCCGTCGCGGCGCAGCCCACTCTGGCGGCCGAGCTCGAGCCGGGCGAGCAGACCCGCGTCGGCATGTTCGGCGGCGCGCAGATCCGCCTGCCGATCGGGGGCGATGCGCGCGCGCCGCGGCCGAGCTTCGCGCTGGGGATCGCGCCGGTCGCCCGCAGTCAGCGCCTCGATGGTTCGAGCCGGCTGCGCATCGGCGAAGGCTTCCAGCTGCGGCTGCGCCCGCAGGAGCAGGTCGAACTGAGGCTCGCCGGCACGCGATTGGACCGGCTGGGGATCGCGCCGAACGGCAATGCGCCGGGCGGGCGGCGGGCGGGCGTTTCCACCCTGGGCTGGATCGCCATCGGCGTCGGCGCCGCGGTCGTCATCGTCGTTGCCGCGACGGCGATCTGCGTGTCGGACAGCGACTGCATTCCGTCCGAGTGAGGCAATCATGAAAAAGCTGATGATCGGGGCGCTGATCGGCGCCCAGTTGATGGCGACGCAGCCCGCCATGGCCGCCGAGCTGGACGGCCCGTCCGAGCAAAGGATGGGCATGTTCGGCGGGCTTCGGGTCCGGATGGCACTGGGCGGCCATGCCGGTGCCGGGCGCCTTCGCGCGGGGCTGGCGATCGCGCCGGCCATGCACAGCCGCCAGGCCAATGGCGAATCGCGGCTGCGGATCGGCGAAGGATTCGAGTTGGGCATTCGCGGGCGCGAACCGGTGCGGTTGTCGATCGCCGGTCAGGATTTCCAGCGTCTGGCTGCGCAGGGGAATGAGCGCGAGGAAGGCCGGCGAGGCGTTCCGACCGGCCTGTGGATCGCCGGCGGCATCGTGCTTGTGACGATCGCCGGCGTTGCGGCCATCGCGCTCGTCCTCGAGGATGCGGGCGACTCGCCGAGCTAGGCCTCCATCGGCACATAGCCCGGCGTCGCCTCGACCCGCTTCAGCCAGGCTTGCACCTTCGGATAATCGGCGAGCTTGAACCCACCACCCTCGGCGACATGGGTGTAGGCGTAGAGCGCGACATCGGCGAGGCTTGCGCTCCCGCCGACCAGCCAGTCGCGCGAAGCCAGATGTTCGTCCATGAGCTTCAGCGCCGCCTCGCCCGCCGCGACCTTGCCGGGGTGCATCGCGCGCTGGACGTCGGTCCAATTCTCCTCGCCGAGCCAGCCGTGCCAGAAGCGTAAGGTCGCGACATTGGGCTCATGGTTATACTGCTCCCAGAACATCCAGCGCAGCATGTCGGCACGCTCGAACCGGTCGGCCGGGACGAGCGCCGACCCATCCGCGAGGTAGAAGCAGGCGGCGTTGCTCTCGGGGAGGAAGCGGTGGCCGTCCTGGAGCACCGGGATGCGGCCGTTGGAGTTGACGTTGGCGAGGAAGTCCGCCGTCCGCGTCTCGCCCTTCATGATGTCATATTCGCGCCGCTCGATGGCCAAGCCGAGCAAGGCGGCGGTAAGCCGGATCTTGTAGCAATTTCCGGACGCGGCATATTCGTGGAGGATGATCATCGTTGAGCCTCCTGGATCAGCTCGTTGAATTCAAGAACGTTGCCGTCCGGGTCGCGGAAGAAGCAGGTGATCCGCCGCCCCCAATCGTTCGGCCCTTCGGTGATCGTCACACCTTCTTGGCTAGCCCATTCCAGCACCGAGTCGAGCCTATCGACGATGAACGCCGGATGCGTGTGCCCCGGCCATTTCACCGGCTCGTCCATCAGGATGTTGCGGTTGTCCGGCCGTGCCACGCCGTTGAAGATCAGGTTGATCCGGATGCCGCTCAGCGTCGTCATCTCCGCCACGCGCTCGTTGGACAATTCCTCAACGATCCGGAAGCCCAGCCTTTCGTAGAAAGCGATCGAGCGGGCGGCGTCCGTCACCCGTATCCCGACATGATCGTAAGCCGTGATGTTGATCATCGCGTTGCTCCTGCTGGAGCCGAATATCCGCCTTGGCGGCGCCTGCAAAACGGACGTGTTTCATCCGATCGTTGAGCAAAATTCATCGATCAGCTAGGAAATGCCCATGTCGACGCGACCGCCTTCCCTGCGTGCCATCGCCGCCTTCGAGGCCGCGGCGCGCCATCAGAGCTTCGCCGAAGCGGCCCGCGAGCTCAATCTCACCACGAGCGCGATCAGCCATGCGATCAAGGGCCTGGAGACGCGACTGCGAACCAGGCTCTTCGACCGCGCCGGGCGCAAGGTGACGCTGACGGCCGAGGGGCAGACGCTGGCGGTGCGGGTGCGGCTCAGCCTGTCTCTGCTCGGCGACGCGTTCGACACCTCGCCCTGGCTGCGGCGGGATCGGCTCGTCATCTCCACCCTCGCGTCCATGGCGAGCCGGATCGCGCCGAGGCTGCCCGATTTCCAGCGGCGATTCGGCAACGTTGAGCTCGAGCTGCGCTGCGGCTCCGCGCTGGCCGATCTCACCGATGATGTCGATGTCGCGATCCGGTTCGGCCCCGGCGGCTGGACCGGCCTGCAGGCCCGCCATCTGGGCGATGAATCATTGTTCCCGGTGGCCAGCCCCGCTTTTCGGGGCGGCGATCTCCCGCGAACGATCGACGAGCTGCACGATTGCACGCTTATCCGCCATCCCGAGAGCACTTGGCGGCTCTGGCTGCACCCGCTGGGCTACAATCCGAATGACTTTCCCGCGACGCTCACGATCGACGATCTTGGAGTGGCTCTGGACGTCGCCCGACAAGGGCAAGGCGTGGCGCTGGCGCGATCATGGCTGGTGCGCGACGATCTGAAGGCGGGCCGCCTCGTGCGCCTGTTCGATCACGAAGTCAGCGCCGAATATTCCTACTGGGCGGTGTGGAGCGGCGGCTCCGCGCGTCGCGCGCTAATCGCTTCCTTCGTCGAGTGGTTAGCGCCGCTGTTCGCGCCCGCCGTCATCGCACCTTCAGCATGATCTTGCCGACATGCTCGCCCGCCTCCATCCGGCTGTGGGCCTCGGCGGCCTCCGCCAGCGGATAGATGCGGTCGATCACCGGCCTCAGTCGTCCTTCGATGACCGCGGGCCAGACCTCCCTTCCGATCTCTTCGGCCAGCAGCGTCTTGAAGGCGGCCGAGCGCGGGCGCAGCATCGAGCCGGTAAGCGTCAACCGCCGCCGCATGATCTGGGCGATATTGATCTCGGCCTTCACCCCGCTTTGGACGGCGATCGAGACATGGCGGCCGTCTTCGGCCAGGCATTGCAGGTTGCGCGGCAAATAGTCGCCGCCGACCATGTCGAGCACGACCGCGACGCCGCGGCTGTCGGTCAGCGCCTGTACCTCGGCGACGAAATCCTGCGTCCGATAGTTGATCGCCCGCTTCGCGCCCATCGCTTCGGCCAGCCGGCATTTCTCGTCGCTGCCGCATGTGACGACGATCTCGACCCCGAACAATTTCCCGAGCGCGATCGCCATCGTACCGATGCCGCTGGTGCCGCCATGGACCAGAGCCGCTTCGCCATCGCGCGCGTGGCCGCGCTCGAACAGATTGTGCCAGACGGTGAACAAAGTCTCCGGCAGCGCCGCCGCCTCGACCATGTCGAAGCCGTCAGGCACCGGCAGGCATTGGCCGGCGAGCGCCACCGCATATTCGGCATAGCCGCCGCCGGCGAGCAGCGCGCAGACCCTGTCGCCGATCGCGAACCGGCTCCCTTCCCCCGCCGCGACCACAATACCCGCGACCTCGAGGCCCGGAATCGACGGCGCACCCGGCGGCGGCGGGTAGAGCCCGAGCCGTTGCACCACGTCGGGCCGGTTCACCCCGGCCGCCGCGACCTCGATCAGCACTTCGCCGTCGCCGGGCGTCGGTACCGGCCGCCGGACGAGCGTCAGCACCTCCGGACCGCCGGCCTCCGCCGGATCGATCGCGTCCATTTCCGGTCCGCTCATGTCGCCCCGATTCCCCGCGCCTGGTCGCGCGGTTTATTGACTTGGGGGCCCGGACGGTCAACGATTCCCCGATGGACCTCGACGAGCTGTTCCCGGACAAGCCTGACGATCCGCTCAAACTGCTCACGAAGCAGGATCTCGACCCTTTGTCTGTCGAGGAGCTGGAGGCCCGGATAGCGGTCCTGGAGGCGGAGATCGCGCGGGTGAAGGCGAAGCTCGACGCCTCGGTCAGCTTCCGCGCCAGCGCCGACGAGCTGTTCAAGCGATGAACCCCGCCCGGACCCCGGATATGCGAACTTTTCGCGGGTCATGGTTGATGATCGTTAACCAAGTTCCGACATTAAGGTGCAAGCGGACCGCGGGCGTTCTCGCGGCCCTATGGGAGTAGAGAATGCCGTCTTTCGCCCGCGAGCTCGAACAAACGCTCCACAACGCCCTCGCCGAGGCGAGCAACCGGCGTCACGAATATGCGACGCTGGAGCACCTTCTCCTCGCCTTGATCGACGACGTCCATGCCGGCAGGGTGATGGAATCGTGCGGCGTCGACACCGGCGAGCTCAAGGATCAGGTGCGCGACTATCTCGACCGCGAGCTCGAAGCGCTGAAGGTCCAGACCGACACCGATCCGGCGCCGACCAGCGGTTTCCAGCGCGTCGTCCAGCGCGCCATCCTCCACGTCCAGTCCTCGGGCCGCGACGAGGTGACCGGCGCGAACGTGCTCGTCGCCTTGTTCTCGGAGCGCGAAAGCTATGCGGTCTATTTCCTGCAGCAGCAGGACATGAGCCGGCTCGACGCGGTCACCTATATCTCGCACGGCGTCGGCAAGGGCGAGACCGCCGCCGAGCCGCAGGAAGTCAAAGGAACCGACGAGCCGAAGCAGGATGAGGGCAAGAAGAAGCCGGAATCCGCGCTCAAGCAGTTCACCGTCAACCTCAACGAGAAGGCGCAGGAGGGCCGGGTCGATCCGCTGATCGGCCGCGGGCCGGAGGTCGATCGCACGATCCAGATCCTCTGCCGCCGCTCGAAGAACAACCCGCTCTATGTCGGCGATCCCGGCGTCGGCAAGACCGCCATCGCCGAGGGTCTGGCCCGCAAGATCATCGAAGGCGACGTGCCGGACGTGCTGAAGCCCGCCGTCATCTATTCGCTCGATATGGGCTCGCTGCTCGCCGGCACCCGCTATCGCGGCGATTTCGAGGAGCGGCTGAAAGCGGTCGTCAATGAGCTCGAGAAGCTGCCGGACGCGATCCTGTTCATCGACGAGATCCACACCGTGATCGGCGCCGGCGCCACGTCCGGCGGCGCGATGGATGCCTCCAACCTGCTGAAGCCGGCTTTGTCGGGCGGCACGATCCGCTGCATCGGATCGACAACCTACAAGGAGTTCCGCAACCATTTCGAGAAGGACCGGGCCCTGCTCCGCCGGTTCCAGAAGATCGACGTCAACGAACCGACGATCGAGGATACGGTGAAGATCCTCGCCGGCCTGCGCTCCGCCTTCGAGGAGCATCACAGCGTCAAATACACGCCGGACGCGATCAAGGCGGCTGTCGAGCTCTCGGCGCGCTACATCAGCGACCGCAAGCTGCCCGACAAGGCGATCGACGTGATCGACGAGGTCGGCGCGATGCAGATGCTGGTCGTCCCCTCCAAGCGCAAGAAGACGATCACCACCAAGGAAATCGAGGCGGTCATTTCGACCATGGCGCGCATCCCCGCGAAGAGCGTGTCGAGCGACGACAAGAAGGCGCTCGAGCATCTCGACAAGGATCTGAAGCGCGTCGTGTTCGGCCAGGACGAGGCGATCGACCGGCTGTCCTCGGCGATCAAGCTCGCCCGCGCCGGCCTTCGCGATCCCGACAAGCCGATCGGCTCCTATCTGTTCTCGGGGCCCACCGGCGTCGGCAAGACCGAGGTGGCGCGTCAGCTCGCCTCGATCATGGGCATTCCGCTGCAGCGCTTCGACATGAGCGAATATATGGAGCGGCACAGCGTCTCGCGCCTGATCGGCGCGCCGCCGGGCTATGTCGGCTACGATCAGGGCGGCCTGCTGACCGACGCGGTCGACCAGCATCCGCACGCCGTCCTCCTGCTCGACGAGATCGAGAAGGCGCACCCGGACCTGTTCAACATCCTGCTCCAGATCATGGATAACGGACGGCTGACCGACCATCACGGCAAGACGGTCGATTTCCGCAACATCATCCTGATCATGACCACCAATGCCGGCGCCGCCGACATGGCGAGCGAGGGCATCGGCTTCGGCAATGTCTCCAAGGAGGATGCGAGCGAGGAAGCGGTGAAGCGGATGTTCACCCCCGAATTCCGCAACCGGCTCGATGCGATCGTCCCGTTCGGCTATTTGCCGACCGAGGTCGTCGCCCGTGTCGTCGACAAGTTCATCCTTCAGCTCGAGCTCCAGCTCGCCGACCGCAACGTCCATATCGAGCTGGACGACGAGGCGCGCGAATGGTTGACGGCGCGCGGCTACGACCGGCTCTATGGCGCCCGGCCGATGGGCCGGCTGGTCCAGGAGAAGATCAAGCAGCCGCTCGCCGAGGAATTGCTGTTCGGCAAGCTCGTCCATGGCGGCGAGGTGAAGGTGCGGATCAAGGACAACGCCCCGGCTTTCGAAATCACCGCCGCGCCGCCCAAGGCCGCCAAGCCGCGCAAGGCAGCCGGCAAGGCGAAGAAGGTAGCGCCGGAGTAATAGCGCCGGACCGCGATGAAGGGCTCCAATCCGTAAGGTCCGCGGAAGCACAGGCGGTCGGCGCGCCCCTGTGCGGACGTCGGTCACTCCCCGATCAAGCAGCCTGGTCCAGCGCCGGCCGCCGGGGCTGCGAATCGATAATTCTGGCGCTCGCGCACCGATTGGCTAGAAATGCTGCGAGGACCGGGCCATTTCGATCGGATCGACACAGCAGGCATTCCAGCATCGCTCTGGCCGGGTAATCGCGCTCGGGCGGGTTGTCCTCTCTGTCTTTTTCGTGCTTGCGCTTTGGCTTGACCCGGCCCGTTCGGCTAGAGCTGACGATCTCACCTTCCTGCTGGTCCTCGGCTATACCCTGTTTGCCGACGTGATCCTGCTGGCGACGTGGAATAGCTGGTGGAACGAATCCAGGCTTTCGGCGGCCACGCATGCGGTCGATCTCATCGTATTCACCGTTCTGATCTTCCTTACGGAGGGCTATGTCAGCCCCTTTTTCACGTTCTTCGTCTTTCTCGTCTTGGCCGCTTCGATCCGATGGAGCTGGCGGGAAGCTCTGCTAACCGCCACGCTTGTAGTCGCGCTGTTCTTGGCAGCGACCTTGGTTGCCGCCAGCAGTGCGGTTGGACTCGGAGGAATCGAAATCCAGCGTTTCGTAGCGCGCGCCGGTAATCTGCTCGTGCTGTCGCTCATGATCATCTGGTTCGGAGTCAATCTGCCTCGGCTGAAGGGGGAACATGGGAATGGCGATCTCGATGAGGATCTCCAAAACAGGGCCGCTCCGCCGCTTGAACCGGCGATGCATTATGCCGCGCAGCTTCTGTCAGTGGATCGCATTCTCTTCGCATGGTGGGACAATGAGGAACCCTGGCTGAATGTCTGGGAGCTGGATCAAGCGGCGCTCCGCAAGTCAGAGCTTCGACCCGACGAATATCCGCGCCTGATCAGCGATGATCTCGCCCATCGCCCGTTTCTCTTTGATCTGCCGCGCCGCCGCGCGCTTTATCTGCGGTCCGGTCGACGGCATTCGGTCATGGCCGAGACGCCCATCGATCAGCATTTCGCGACTCGGTTCGGGATCGATTCCGGGCTCGCCATCCCGATCCGGACGAGCGGCTACGAAGGACATATATTCGCCCTGCGCGTGCCGGGGCTTTGTTCCGACGACCTCAAGCTTGCCACCCATATTTCAGAGAAAATCAGCGCGGCCTTCGAGCGCACTGCGCTTTTTCTGGCGACCGAGGCGGCGGCGGCGGCGCGGGCCCGTCTGCTCCTCGCGCGCGACCTTCATGACAGCGTCGTCCAATCATTCGCTGGCGTTTCGCTCAAGCTCCACGCCCTTCACAAGACGGTGGCCGCATACTCACCAGCCCGCGAGGAGATCGAGGAGCTCCAGCAATTGCTCAGTCAGGACCAGCGGGAGCTGCGGCGGCTCATCGCGTCCCTTCGGGATCCGAGCACCGCGGAGCGCGATACCCCTTTCGCCGAGCCGATCCAGTTTCTCGCGAAGCGGCTAGAGGCTCAATGGGGCGTGACCTGCGACATCACTGCGGACCCACCGTCGCTAGAGCCTCCGGCTAGTTTGCAGCACGATATAGAGCAACTCATCCGGGAATCGGTCGCGAACGCGGTGCGGCACGGTGGAGCCAAGCTCGTTCGCATCAGCCTTTCGCGGCGGAACGGGGAGATTGGCCTTACCGTCATCGATGACGGCCGAGGATTTCCGATCGAGGGCGAATTCGCCGATGCCGAGCTTCGGGAGCGGCAAATCGGGCCCCGATCTCTTCACGAACGGGTGCAAAGCCTCGGCGGCACGATGAGTCTCGCCTCCAACCGGGCGACTGGCTCCCGCCTTGATATATCGATGCCTTTCCCGCATGAATCCTCATGACGCGCGTCCTGATCGCCGATGATCACCCGATCATATTGTCCGGCGCGGCAGCATTGCTGCGTGGGACCCGGTTCGATGTCGTCGCCAAATTCGTGACCGGAGCCGAGGTTCTGGCGGGGATGGCGGAAGTCGAGCCGGACATCCTCGTTCTCGACGTGCAGATGCCGGAATGCACGGGGCTGAATGTGTTACGGATCCTCCGCGGCCGGAACGATACACGGCCGGTCATCCTGCTCACTGCCGGAATCGACGACCGCCAAGCGATGGATGCGATCGCGATGGGCGTCAACGGTCTGGTGCTGAAGGGCACCGCTCCCGAAACCCTACTCGAGTGCCTGGAGGTTGTGAGCAGCGGGGGGCGGTGGATCGATCCGACCATTCTTGAGGATGCCTTGACCGCCGCCGCACGCGGGCAAGCGAGCCAAGCAAGCTGGAGCTCGCTCAGCCCGCGCGAACGCAGCGTAGCGGAGCTCGTGATCACCGGTTTGCGCAACCGCGAGATCGCGGTCCGGCTCGGAATCACGGAAGGCACGGTAAAGGTGCACCTCTACAAGGTTTACGAGAAGCTCGGCATCAGGAGCAGAACAGAATTGGTTCTTCAGGCAAAATCCATCGCGCCTGACCGGCGCGACGAGGCGGCCGGTCCTACCTCGGACCGGGGCCTATAACTAACGTCGCGTCCGGCTATAACTAAAGTTTAAGGTTCAGCTGTTATTCCCAGCTTTCCCAACGAGGAAGGGAACCTGGACATGCTTTTCATTCGTAAACTGATCGGGAACAATAAGGGCGCGACCGCCATTGAATATGGTCTGATCGCGGCGCTGATCGCCGTCGCCGCCATCACCGCGATGCGCGGGCTCGGCACGAGCATCAGCACGACCTTCAACAATGCCGCGACGGCAATGAAGGGATCCAATCCCTAAGTTTGGCTAGTGCGCGGCGTCCGCATGGGCGCCGTCGCACGACATCCTGAGCGCGCTGATCCGGTCGTTCCAGACCGGGCCGAGCGTCGGCCGAGCGCCGGTGAAGTTCGCCCGCGCGCCGCCGAAGACGATCGTCTGATAGGCGATCAACCGGCAACCCGGCGCGCAGGCGACGGAGGAGATGCGGTCGTTCCACGCCCGGCCGACCCATTCCATCGCCGCGCCTTCGCGCGCCACCAGCCGCCGGCCGTCGAAATTTTCATTCTCATAGGCGGCGCAGGTCCCTGCGGCGAGATCGGCCGGCGTTGGCCCTTCGCTCGGCTGGGGGGCCGGCTCGTAGCCGGTCCAGGGGCGCCACCGAGAATCCTGGCTCGCCGCCGGCGGATCGCCGGCCACTGCCAGCGCCGCTCCGCCAAGAAGTCCGGCGATCAATGCCGCGCCGAGATAGGTCGCCCTCATCCTCCGCCTCCCTGATGCGCCGGGCCGGCGCGATGCCGGGCCCCGAGCGAGACTGTCTCCCACATTGCCACGATCATCATGACGACCGCGACGGCGAGCGCAAGCACCCACGGCTCGACATGCGGCGCGACCGGCGCCAGCGCGGCCAGCGCCGCCACTCCGACCAAGTGCGACAACGGCCAGTTGCGTGCGCCTGTCACCCGCTTGAACGCCGCATTGCCAATCAGATAGAGCGCCGGCCCGCCGAGCGTTCCCGCGATCACATAAAGCGCGGCATGACCGTGAGGGTGTGCGATCACCCACTCGACCGCCGCCGCGACGACGATGATCCCGGCGACGATCGGCAGGTGCAGATAGGTGTAAGCGAGCCGCGCGACGCGGCCCGGATCGTCGCTGGCCTGGAACATATGCTCGGCCCGCTCGGCGCCGATGTTGAAATAGATCCACCACATCGCCGCGGTCCCGGCGAAGGCGGCGGCGAAAGCGAGGAGCGTTGCGCTATCCCACGTCATTCCGGACATGGTCGCACCCAGGACCAGAATCGATTCGCCGAGCGCGAGAATGATGAACAGGCCGCAGCGTTCGGCCAGATGGTGCGGATCGACCCGCCAGTCCGCCGTGTTCGATGCGCCGAGACCCGGCACGTACATGAAGACCAGCGGGGCGAGGCTCCACAGCAACAGCGCCGCGGCCCAGAACCACAACCGCATCTCCGGCCCGGCGAGACCGCCCCCGATCCAGAAACCCGCCGCCACGGTCTGCCAGCACAGGATGCGCAGGAAGTTCCTCGCATTGGGCGGATTGTGGACGCGGTTGGCGAAGATCATGAACAGGCTGCGGCCGAGCTCCATCGCGACATAGGCAATCGCGAAACGAAGGCCCGGCGCGCCGAACGCGTCGGGGATCGACATCGAAACGATCAGGCCCGCGCCCATCAGCGCGAACAGCAGCAGCCGCACCCGGGTGCGGCCGGGATCGAGCCAGTTGGTCACCCAAGCGGTGTTGATCCAGGTCCACCAGATTGCGATCACCAGAATGCCGGTTTCGAGGAAGCCTCGCGGATCGGGGTGCGCGATCAGGCGGTGCGAGAGCTGGGTGATCGCGAAGACGAAGACGAGATCGAAGAACAGCTCGACCGGTTCGACCCGCGCTTCGCCCTCGTCCCGCAACAGATGATGGCGATCCGACCGCGTCACGCGCCCCTCCCGCAAGATCGAAATCAGCTCCGGGCTATCACGCCAGGCAGAAGACTTGAAGGATCACTGCGCCGTGCGCCGGCTGCGCCGTTCGGCATACCATTGGCGGATGAAGGCCGACTGGCATCCCGTCTGGCCACCGGAGCCGACGACCGAGCAGCTGTCGGGCCGCATCGAGCGCGCATCCTCCTCCAGCACCTCGTTGCGCGACCCCCACGAGGTGTCCAGCGGACGGTCGCGCCGCTCGCGCAGCGCCGGCGGGACGCGGTAGCGCTCCTCCTCGGGACGGCGGGCGCAGACGACGACCTCCTCGTCGTCCCGCGCCTCGGGGCAATGATCCTCGCCATAGACGGTGATTTGAATCTGGCGCACCGGCTCCGCCGCGGATGCCGGGGCGGACGCGAGGGCAAGCAGCAACGGGACAAGCAATAACAGGCGGCGAAACGTCACCGGGACCTCCGTTCCACCCCTGTAAACGCACAAGTCCAATAAAGATGCGGCGGGATTAAGGCGTTCATATCAGCCGAATGGCGGCGAAGCCCCCGACCAGAGCGACGAGCAGGCCGGCGCCGATCAGGTTCATCCGCCGCTCGATGAAGTCCTGCACCGGCGGGCCGTAGCGCCGCAGTGCCCAGGCGATCAGGAAGAAGCGGCCGCCGCGGGTGATCGACGCGAGCAGGACGAAGAGCGGGAAATTGTACTGGAAGAAGCCGCTGGCGATGGTGACGATCTTGAACGGGATCGGGGTGAAGCCCTTCACCAGGATCACCGCCGCGCCCCAATCGGCATACCAGCGCGCCATCTCGGCGAGGCCGTCATGCGCGCCGTAAAGGTTGATCAGCCACAGCCCGACGCTGTCGTAGAGGAAATAGCCGATGAAATAGCCAAGGATACCGCCCATTACCGAGGCGATCGTGCACACCGTCGCGATTCTATAGGCCTCCTCGCGCCGGGCGAGCATCATCGGCACCAGCATCACGTCCGGCGGGATCGGGAAGAAGGAGGATTCCGCGAACGAGACGGCCGCCATGTAGCGCACCGCATGGCGGTGGCCGGAAAGCCGGAGCGTCCAGTGATAGAGGGCGCGGAACATCGACGGCCCTTAGCGGCGATCCGCGCCGACAGCTAGGCGGGCAGGCCTTGCTCAGGCCGCGAAGCGCTCTAGGAAGCCGCTCTCGCGTGCGATTAGCGGCGCGAAGCTCGGTCGGGCCAGAAGTGCCGCCGCATAAGCGGAGAGCTTCGGATAGATGCCGGGATCGACGGCGACGCGCAGGTGATGGAAATTGACGAACGGGCTGGCGACCGCGATGTCGGCCAGCGTCAGCCGATCTTCGACGAGAAAGCCGCTCTCCGGAATCACGCCTTCGAGATAATGGAGCAAAGGCGGCAATTCCTCACACTCGGCCTTGTCCGCCGCTTCGAGATCGCCCTGCCGGCCCATGATCGGCGCGACGATGCGGTTGAAGAACATCTTGCGCCCGCAATCGAACAGGATCGTGTCCATGAACTCGTCATACCAGATCGTCCGCGCGCGGGCGCGAGGATCGGTCGGAATCAAATTGGGCTCGGGCTTCAGCGCCTCCATATAGGCGATGATCGCGCTCGAATCCGAGATCGCGAAATCGCCGTCGCGCATCGCCGGAATCTTCCGGAACGGGCTTGCCGCCAGAAAGCCGGCGTCTTCCGCACCCGGCGGCAACGGGCTGTTCTCAACCTCGATGCCCTTTTCGGCGGCAAAGACGAGCACCTTGCGCACGAAGGGCGACAAAGACGATCCATAGACGATCATGAAGGCCTCCCGATTTTTGTAATGAATGGTAGCTTATGCTCGGTGCGCAGCGCGGGCAACCGGTTTGTCGATCATCCCCGCAGCAGCGGCGGCCGCTTCAGATAGGTCAGCCAGCGCCAAAGCCATTCGATCGGGCCGAAGCGGAAGATGCGCAGCCAGAGCGGACTGAACGCCAGCTGGAAGGCCCAGATCGCGCCGACGACATAATAAAGCTGGTGCCGCTCCAGCTGGCCATACCAGCCCATCAGCACGAACAGCACGAGGCAGGCGACCGAGTGCATCAGATAGTTGGTCACCGCCATCCGCCCGACCGCGGCGAAGGCGGCGCGCAGCCACCCGAGCAGGCCGGAACGGACGAAGAGCAGCAGCGCGCCGAGATGGCCGATGGTCATCGCCAGCCGGCCGACATCGTAAGTGACGTTCGCCTGGGCGAACGAGACGGCGCTGAATTGATGGCCGATGATCCAGCTTGTCTCGAGAAAATTGACCGTCAGCCCGATCGCATAGCCGCCGAGCATCATCCCGACATAGATTCCGGTGCGCCGATGCAGGGTCAGCACGCCGAGCCGGAACAGCCCCATGCCGATCAGCATCATGCCGAACACATCGAAGAAATAGCGGTAGAGCCCCCAGGTCTGCCAATAGACGTTGTACGGCAGCACGTGCCAGAAAGCGGAGACGTAGCCGCCGCGCATCGCCTCGGTCGTCCGCGCGACGCTGGCCGGGCTCGAGACATATTCGGTGCGCGTCGTTTCCCAGGCCGAGATGGCGGCGGCGTCATGCCCCTCCTCGCCGGCGTCGCGCGCGGCGACCGCGGTCTCATAAGCGGCGCTCTGATGGATGGCCTCCCGTGCGTCCCAGAGGTTCCAGGCCGCGCCGAGCAACAGCGCGGCGATCCCCACCGTCATCAGCGTTCGTGCGCGCAGATTGCGGAACGGGAAGATGAAAAGCGCGATGACACCGTAAGCGTAGAGAATGTCGCCGTACCAGATCAGCAGATAGCCGTTGATCATGCCGAAGCCGACCAGCCACAGGTTGCGCCGGACGTAGAGATCGGCCGCGTCGGGCCGCCCGGCCGCCTCGAGCCGCGCCATGAACAGGATCGTGCTCGACCCGAACAGCATCGAGAACAAGGCGCGTTGCGTGCCCTCGAAGCCGATCTGCGTGACGATCCAGGCGAGTAGGTTAGCGCCGGTCGCGCCGCCGGAATTCTGCGGATTGGCGTAGGCGTCGGGCAGGCCGAAACCGACGATGTTCATCAGCAGGATGCCGAACAGCGCCACGCCGCGAACGAAATCGAGCGCCTCGATCCGGTCGCCCGCCGGCGCCGCGGCCTCGCGCCGGGCCGGCGGCGCGGGCGGCAGCGGCGCGGCCATAATGACGGTGCGCTGCTCGCCCGGATCGATCGCCGCCATCACTGCCCCCTTCTTGCCGCGCCCATCTTGTCGCGCCGCTTTGCCGCCTCGGCAAGCCGCGACCGCCGATTGGCTCTTGTCCCAGGCGCGATTTGGCGCGACGCTGCGCGCGGCGGAGGCACGATGAACCCAACCCGCAAGCTCAACCGGCGCTCGTTTCTCGCTGTCGTGATCGGCGGCGGCGCGGTCGCGGGCGGCGCGGCGGCGCTCGTCATGGGGCGGAACGCGACGTCCGGCGTTGCCGCGAACGGGATCACCGATTCCGACACCGGCCAGATCGCCGACGCGGCCGCGCACGGCCGCGGCACGCCGAGAGGCTATACCGACGCCGACATCGCGCCGGTGCGCGACACCCAGTCCGCCGGACGCGGCCCGGGCGCTCGCAGCCAAGGCCGACCGGCTGGCACAAGCGGGAGTCAGGCGCCGGCCGCAGCGAGCATTCCAGGGCGGGCTTCGACCGGTTGCTCGGACGCGGACGTCGGCGTCGTGGCCGATGCCGGCGGCCGCGGCCGCGCTTGCGCAAACCGCCGCTCCTGACTTTACCCTTCCCGCCCGGCGCGCTCGGGCATTCGATAATGATCGGCCAAGCGGTCGAGCGCCAGGCCCAGCACCAACTTGCCCGCCCGCGCCGGCCAGCCCAGCGCCTGCTCCGCATCGCGCATGCCTTCGCCCGCACAGACGATCCGCCACAGGATGTCGGCGAGCCCGGAGCCCGTGGCAGCGACTGCCGCTTCGAAGCGGCGTTTGGCCGCAAGTTGCGCCTCGGTCGCGGCCGCCGGGTCGGCCGGGCCGCGCGCGCCACGGCCCGCCGGCGCCGCGTCCCAGCGCATCGTCACCGACGGCGCGAGTTGGGCGCGCTCCCAGTCGGAGCGAAGCTGTTCGCCGGCGTCGAACTGACGCGCGCTGATCAGGCCGCGCGCCTTGAGCCAGCCGAGCGGCGATTCCGCCAGGTTGACGGTGACGCTGCGCACCGGTCGCGCGCCCCTTTGCGCCGTCGGCCGCGCCGCCTTGTCCTCGCGCAGCGCCCGTTCAGTCAACAATCGGTTCTTCATGCCCGGCTCCCTCGACTGGCATATGCTCTTGCCATTTCGGCGCACATGTAGGAAAGTCGCGAACCATTCAGGTTCTTGGAAAGAGCGCCATGATCACTCGCATCCGAGAGGTCCGCCGGGCGAAGAAGCTCACGCTGCAAGAGGTTGGCGACCGCTGCGATCCGCCGACCACGCCCCAGACGATCGGCCGACTCGAGACCGGCACCCGCACCGTCTCCGTCGGCTGGCTGAACCGGATCGCGAAGGCGCTCGGCGTCGAGGCCGGCGATCTCGTCAAGCTGCCGGACCGGGAGGATGTTCCGATCGCCGCCTTGCTCGATCATGACGGCGCCCATGCGCCGCGGCGCGAGGGCGTCGTCGTGCCGCCGCAGACGGCGCCGGGGCTGGTCGCGATCAGCGTGGCGTCAAGCGTCGGCGACTATCGCAGCGGCGATGAGATCTGGCTCAACCGGCTCGCGCCCGACGCCTTTTCCGGCGCGCTCAACCGGGACGTCCTCGTGCCGCGCCCCGCCGGCCGCTTCATCTTCGGGCGGTTGATCGGGCGCGAGGACAACAAGCTGCATATCCTGCCGCTCGGCGCCGGCGGACGGCAGAGCGTGGTCACCGATCCGCCCTGGGCGGCGGTGGCGGTGAAGCTGATCCGCAACCTTTAGCGCTTCACGCGGAGAGCGGCGCGACGTCGAGCCACTGCCGCGTCAAGGCGGCGATACGAACCCGCGGCGGAAGATCTTCGTCAGGCTCGGCAACCGGATCGGCGAGCCGCTGCTTGAGGATGTGCACCTCGAGAGCGATGCCTTCCAGCACGCGGATCTCTTCGGGCGCCCCGCCAGTCGCGCGAAGCGCGTCGATCCGGTGCCAGATCGCCGCCGATGTGCCGGGCACCAGCCGCGGCCCGTCGCGATAACCGCATTCGAGCAGCGCCTGATAGAGCGGCAGCCGGCGGCCGGTCGCGGCGATGGAATCGGCATTCGACAAGGGCAAAGCTTTCGCCGTTGCTGGAACGGCGAAAGGTGAACCAACGTAGTTAAGAAGCCGTTACCGTAATCTTCCGGTACTAGGGGTGTCAGAGGTGGCGCGTCTCGGCCGGCGCGTTCCACCAATTGTCGTTGCGACCGTCCGCATGCTGGACCGGGATCGCGGCCAGCGTCGCATCGTCGACGTCGTCGAGCGTGGCGACGTAGACCGACACGTAGGCGCCGCCGATCTCCTTCACATAGCCATGGCCGTAGACGTTGACGCCGCAATTCCGGCAGAAGCGGTGATGGCCCTGCATCGACCCGAACTGATAGTCGCCGAGCTGGTCCTCGCCGGAGAGGAGACGGAAATCCTCCGGCTTGATGCCCGCACCCCACATCCTTTTCTTGGCGCAGATCGAACAATTGCATTTGCCCGTCCCGGCATCGAGGTCGATGTCCGCTTCGTAGCGCACCGCGCCGCAATGGCAGCTGCCGCGATAGGTTTGCTTAGCCATTGGACTCCGGGGTATCGTGGTGGGCGCTGACGGGCTCGAACCGCCGACCCTCTCGGTGTAAACGAGATGCTCTACCAGCTGAGCTAAGCGCCCGGTTCGAGCGCCCTGCCATCGCGGCGCGCGGCGGGCAAGAGCGGCTCAGCCGATGACGGGGCTGATCCGCCTCGCCGAGCGCAGATAATCCGCCAGCGAACGCGCCGTCTGATCCGACAGATCGATGAAGACGCGCCGGCCGTCGCGCGGATCGGCGACGCGCACCAGCAAGCCGCCTTCGGTCAGGGTGCGAATCCAGCGCAACGCGGTCGTCGCCGGCACCGCCGAGGCGATGCACAGGCTCGACACCGCCACCGGCTGACCCTCCAGCCGCGCCGCCATCAGATCGAGCAGCATATCCCACGCCGGATCGGCGAAGAGGCAGGCGGGAAAGTAGTTTTCGCGCAGCCGCCGGGCGCGGATGATGGCGCGGATCGCGGCGGCGTCGAGCACCTCTTCATCCTCGCCGCCGCGCGCCGCCTCCGGCTCCTCGGCGAGCGTGGCCAGCGTCTCGGCGATCCGGCCGACATCTTCGGACAGCTTGCGCAGCATGTCGTGGCTCTCGCGGCCGACATCGTGCAGCCGCGTTGAAGGCGGTGTGATGAGCGCGGCGATGTCCTCGAGCCGCTGCATCGCCGTCGGGCCGCTGGAAGGCTGGATGTTGTCGTGCCAGACGGCAGCGGCATCCATCGCCGCGGGTGACGCGCTCAGCGCGATACGCCGCCCGGCCTCGGCCTCGGCCCGGAGCCGGTCCTGCAGATCGGATGGGATATCGCCCTCGATCACGACGACTAGCGGCACACTTGCCACCGGCAGGTCGACATCGGCGGAGATGTTTTCGCTCGTCCCTCGGACCGGAATGCCGACGCTCTGCGCGGCGTCACGCCAGCGCGCGATGGCGTCGCCGCTGTCCGCCAGAATGAAAATCGCCGGATCGGACCGATATTCGATCATCGCCAGCGGATCATGCGACATTTTCCCCCCGATCGCCAGAGCGCCCGCAGAAGCGGGATGGCCTGCGACAGGATCGTTCGGAATCCGGGACTTACTCCGAACTGGACGCGGTTCAGCGCAACTAAGTTGCTGATCGAACCGATATTTCCACGATAGGGAGCCGTTTCGGCAAAACCGCCAATGACTCGCCGCCGCCAGCGGCACGGCATTGCGACAGCCCGAATCTCTATAGTCGCGGCGCCGAGCTGGCGATGTCGCTCAACTACATCCGAAACGGATGCAGTTTGGACCGATTCGCAGCCTTTAGTGGCCCGAGCCCATCACCTTGACGATCTCCTCGACCATCTTCTTGGCGTCGGCGAGCAGCATCATCGTGTTGTCGCGATAGAAGAGCTCGTTGTCGACGCCGGCATAGCCGACGCCGCCCATCGATCGCTTCACGAACAGCACCGTCTTCGCTTTCTCCACGTCGAGCACCGGCATGCCATAGATCGGCGAGGAACGGTCCGTCTTGGCGGCCGGATTGGTGACGTCGTTGGCGCCGATCACGAAGGCAACGTCGGCGCGGGCGAACTCGGAGTTGATGTCCTCAAGCTCGAACACCTGCTCGTAATCGACCTGCGCTTCGGCGAGCAGCACGTTCATATGGCCGGGCATGCGGCCCGCGACCGGGTGGATCGCATATTTGACGTTGACCCCCTCCTTCTCCAGCAGATCGCCCATCTCGCGCAGCGCATGCTGCGCCTGCGAGACGGCCATGCCGTAGCCGGGGGCGATGATGACCAGCTCGGCCTGCTTCATCAGGAAGGCGGCGTCTTCGGCCGAGCCACGCTTCCACGGCCGGTCGATCGCGGCGGCGGCGCCGGCCGCCGCGTCATCGCCGCCGAAGCCGCCGGCGATGACCGAGATGAAGTTGCGGTTCATCGCCCGGCACATGATGTAGCTCAGGATCGCGCCCGACGAGCCGACCAAAGCGCCGGTGATGATCATCGCGCTGTTCTGCAGCGTGAAGCCCATCGCCGCCGCCGCCCAGCCCGAATAGCTGTTCAGCATCGAGACAACGACCGGCATGTCGGCGCCGCCGATCGGGATAATCAAGAGGAAGCCGATCGCGAAGCTGAGGCCGATGACCGTCCAGAAGATCCAGGGCGACTGATCCTGGGTGAAATAGCCGATCAACCCGAGGATTCCGGCCAAAGTACCGAGGTTGATGACATGGCGCAGCGGCAGCATGATCGGCTTACCCGACATGTTGCCGTTGAGCTTGAGGAAGGCGATCACGCTCCCTGAGAAGGTGATCGCGCCGATCGCGACGCCGAGCCCCATCTCGATCCGGCTGTTGACGTGAATCAGCCCGGTGGCGGCATCGGTGAGGCCGAAGGCGAGCGGGTTGAGAAACGCGCCCGCGCCTACCGCTACCGCGGCAAGGCCGACCAGGCTGTGGAACGCCGCGACGAGCTGCGGCATCGCCGTCATCGCGATCCGCCGCGCCATGACGATGCCGATCACCGCGCCGAGAGCGATCGCGGCCGCGACTTCGAGGATGAAGCGCACATCCAGGCCCGCCAACCCTGTCGTGCCGGGCGCGTGGGGCGCATAATGGACGAGCGTCGTGACCATGGCGATGGTCATGCCGATCATGCCCAGCCGGTTGCCGCGCCGCGAGCTTTCCGGGCTCGACAGGCCGCGCAAGGCGAGAATGAAGCACACGCCCGCGATCAGATAAGCGAGCATCACCCAGGCTGGTGGCGCGACGGTCTCATGCATGGCTCAAGCCCCCCTGTTGTCGCACCCCTAGCGCTCCCTCTTCTTGTACATCGCCAGCATCCGGGCCGTGACCGCGAAGCCGCCGAAGATGTTGATGCTCGCCATCACCACCGCGGCGAGGCCGAGCCAGCGCGCGCTCGGGCTCCCCGCCGCCATCGCCGCGATCAGCGCGCCGACGATGATCACCGAGGAGATCGCATTGGTGACGCTCATCAGCGGCGTGTGCAGCGCAGGAGTCACCGACCAGACGACATAATAGCCGACGCAGCAGGCCAGGACGAAGATCGAGAGGATCGAGATGAAGTCCATGTTTTCCCCCTGGTCAGCCGGTCAGGCCCAGTCTGGTCTCGAGCAATCGCAACAGCCGCGCATATTGGACGCGCCAGCTCATATCCGGAATGTTCGGGCAGTTGACCCGACGCGTCGGATAAAGCCCGGCCCGCTCCACCGCCGCGGCGCCGTGCCGCGCCGCCAGCGCCGCCTCGACCGCATCGGCGCGGGCGCCGAAATCGTCGCGCCAGCGATCCCGCACCACCTCGGTCCGGAAGCCGCCGCACAGGATCGATTGCTCGCGCGCGATCCCGCCATACATCTCCATCGCGCCATAGACGGCGAGATCCGGTGCTCGGCTCCAGCCGGTCCCCGCATGCGCATCGTCCATGGTCGAGCAACCCGCCAGCGCGCCGGCGGCAATCAGCGCCATGGGGGCGGCGCGCCCCATCATCATCCCAGCAGCCGTTCGCTGACGACCTTGCCGCCCTGCGTCAGCCGGGCGCCCTTCACGATCTCGTCGTCGTCGGGCAGCGCGAGCGCCTTGGTCTCGGCATTCCAGAAGGCGCTGAGCAGATTGTAGAGGTTGCGCGAATAGAGCGCCGAGGTGTCGGCGGCGAGCCGGCTCGGTACGTTGCGGTGACCGACGATCTTGACACCGTGCCTGGTCACGACTTCGCCCGCAACCGCGCCCTCGACGTTGCCACCCGCCTCGACGGCGAGGTCGACGATCACGCTGCCCGGCTTCATCGTCGCGATCTGCGCGTCGCTGATCAGCTGCGGCGCCGGCCGGCCCGGGATCAAGGCGGTGGTGATGACGATGTCCTGCTTGGCGATATGGCCGGAGACGAGCTCGGCTTGTGCGGCCTTATATTCATCCGACATCTCGCTGGCGTAGCCGCCTTTGCCCTCACCCTCGATGCCCGCCACTTTCTCGACGAAGATCGCCTTGGCGCCGAGGCTCTCGATCTGCTCCTTGGTCGCGGCGCGCACATCGGTCGCCGAGACCTGCGCGCCCAGCCGCCGCGCGGTGGCGATGGCCTGCAAGCCTGCAACCCCGACGCCCATCACGAAGCAGCGCGCCGCCGCGACGGTGCCTGCCGCGGTCATCATCATCGGAAAGGCGCGGCCATATTCGCCCGCCGCGTCCAGCACCGCCTTGTAGCCAGCCAGGTTCGCCTGACTGGACAGCATGTCCATCGATTGCGCGCGGGTGATGCGCGGCAGGAACTCCATCGCGATCGTGTCGTAGCCGGCCGCCGCATAGGCATCGACCCGCTCGCGCTTGCCGAACGGGTTGAGGGCGCCGAGCAGCAGGGCGCCCGACTTCGCGCCCTCGAGCTCCGCCACTTCGGGGCCCTGAACGCCAAGGATGATGTCGGCGTCCTTCAGCACCTCGCCGCGCGGACCGATCGTCGCGCCGGCCGCGACATAATCGTCATTGGCGATGCTGGCATGCTCGCCCGCCCCGGCCTCGACCGCGACGTTGGCGCCAAGGCCGATATATTTCTTGACCGTCTCGGGGGTCGCGGCGACGCGGCGCTCGCCCGCCGCTGTTTCCTTGAGGACCGCGATTTTCACCCCCGCCTCCCGCTAGTTCGCGATGATGAAGACGACCATCATCCCCACCAGGAAGCTGAGGATCGTGCCCCATTTCATCAGTCCGGTGAAGAAGCCGTATGTGTCCTGATGTCGCGCGATCTCGCGCTCCGCATCGCCCGTCGCAGCCATCGTCACATCCCTCGTGCAGATTCCCTCGCCGCCTCCTAACAACCATCTGTGGCGAAGGGCAAGGCGGGATGCGCGCCGCCTCGCCTTAAGGCCGCCTTTACCCGGCTTCGTCTAAACAATCCCGCTTTCGGACGAAGGGGACATGTGATGCGGCCGGATCCCACGCGCTGCCTACTGCTGATCGACGACGAGCCCGCCCAGCGCCGGCTGGTCGCGGCGATCGGCGCGCGTGCCGGCTGGTGGGTGCGCGGCGCGAACGATCTCGATCAGGCACGCGAGATGGCGGCCGACCCGCAGGAGCCGAAGTGGGACGCGATCCTGCTCGACCATTGGCTGCCCGGCGAAGAGGGCGCCGCCCTGATCCGCGAGGTGAAGGAAATCCGGCCCGAGCTTCCCTTGCTCGTCCTCACCGCGCAGTCCACCGTCGCCTGCGCGGTCGATGCGATGCGCGCCGGCGCTTCCGATTTCCTGGTCAAGCCGATCGCGCCCGATCGGCTGCTCACCGCCCTCAACAGCGCCACCGACCGCCGCCGGACCACCGGCGAGCTTCGCCCGCTGTCGGAAAAAATCAGCAAGAGCCTCGGCTTCGAGGAGATCGTCGGCTCCGCCCCCGCCTTCCGCGCCGCGCTCGCGGTGGCGGCGAAGGCGGCCCGCGCCCGCGCGCCGGTCCTGCTCGAAGGCGAAAGCGGGTCCGGCAAGGAAATCCTCGCCCAGGCGATCCACGCCGCCTCCCCGCGCGGCAAGAAGCAGCTTCACGTCGTCAATTGCGGCGCGATCCCCGAGAATCTCGTCGAGTCGGTCCTGTTCGGCCACGAGAAAGGCAGTTTCACCGGCGCCTTCGACCGCCACATCGGCCGCTTCGAGGACGCCGAGGGCTCAACCCTGTTCCTCGACGAGGTCGGCGAGCTGCCGCTCGATACGCAGGTGAAGCTGCTGCGCGCGATCGAGAGCGGCGAGTTCCAGCGGCTGGGCTCGCGGGTCACCCAAACCGTCGATGTCAGGATCATCGCCGCCACCAACCGCCGGCTCGCCGAAGAAGTCGCCAAGGGCCGCTTCCGCGAGGATCTCTATTACCGGCTGAACGTCGTCCACGTGCCGATCCCGCCGCTGCGCGACCGGATCAGCGACCTGCCCGCCCTCGCCCGTCATCTCCTGAACCGGATCGCCGAGCAGCCGGGGATGCGGCATTTGTCGATCACCGACGACGGCCTGGCGGTGCTGATGTCCTATGGCTGGCCGGGCAACGTCCGCCAGCTCCAGAATGCGTTGTTCCGCGCCGCCGTGCTTTGCGACAGCGACGCGCTGACCGCCGCCGATTTCCCCCATATCGCCACCGAAGCGAGCCACGGCCGCCGCGCCGACGATTTCCACGCCAAACCGCTGAACGGCCAATCGTCGACCGCCGCCTATGCCCACGGACCCGGCATCACGCTCTACCAGTCGGACGGAAACCTGCGCCCGCTGGAGGCGATCGAGGCCGACGTGATCCGCCTCGCCATCGGCCATTATCGTGGCCGGATGACCGAGGTCGCGCGCCGGCTCGGCATCGGCCGCTCGACTCTTTACCGCAAGCTCGGCGAGCTCGGGATCGGCGACATCGCGGCCTAGCTTGTTTTTTTGCTGCGGCGCACAATATAGTGGAAACCTAATGGCTTCCTCCGTCGTTAGTTGGACGGAGGTAGTTGTGACGCTTGAATTAATCGACCGACCGTTCGCGCCGGCCGATCCCGGCCTGCTTTTCACCCCCCGGACCAAAACCAGTCTTCGCCACATCGCTTTGCTCGGCAATTTCCTGCCCCGCAAATGCGGCATCGCGACCTTCACCGGCGACGTCCATTCGGCGCTGGTCGAGCGCTTTCCCGCGATTGCGGTCGACGTCTATGCGATGGACGACGACGATGGCCCCTATGATTATCCGGCGGCGGTCGTCGCAACGATCGCCGAGGGCGACCCCGCCGCCTATAGCGACGCGGCTCGGCGGATCGAGGCGAGCGGCGCGCAACTGCTCTGGATCCAGCACGAATATGGCATCTTCGGCGGCCGCGCCGGGGCGCATCTCCTCGCCTTGCTCGACACGCTGACCATCCCGGTCGCGGCTACGCTGCACACGATCCTGGCCGAACCCGATCCTGATCAGCGCCGCGTGATGGAGGCGCTGGCCCGCCGCGCCGACCGGCTATTCGTGATGGCCGAGCGCGGCCGCGAGATATTGATCGACACCTATCGGGCGCGGCCCGAGCGGATCTGCGTGATCCCGCACGGCGTTCCGGACCGGCCGCTCGCCGCCCCGGATGCGATGAAGGAGCGGCTGGGCTTTGCCGGCCGCGACGTGCTGCTGACCTTCGGCCTACTCTCCCCCGGCAAAGGCATCGAGACGATGATCGAGGCGCTGCCGGCGATCGTCGCGCGCCATCCGCGGGCTCTCTATGTCGTGCTCGGGGCCACTCACCCGCATCTCGTCGCACATGAGGGCGAGGCCTATCGCGACCGGCTGAAGGCGCTCGCCGCCGAGCGCGGCGTCGCGGAGCACATCCGCTGGGTCGACGAGTTCGTCGAGCTCGACCGGCTGCTCGACTTCCTGGCGGCGGCGGATATCTATGTGACGCCCTATCTGGGCGCGCAGCAGATGACCTCGGGGACGCTTTCTTATGCGGTGGGGATGGGAAAGCCGGTCGTTTCCACCCCTTATGTCCACGCCGCCGAGCTTTTGCCGGGCGGCCATGGCCGGCTGGTCGGCTTCGGGGATGCCGACGGGTTCGCTTATGAGATCAACAGGCTGCTCGACGATCCGCAAGAGCGCGAGCGGATGGCGCAGGCCAATCACGCGCTCGGCCGGACGATGCTCTGGCCGCGCCTCGCGGAAGCGACCGTTGCGGAGATGACCAACATCGCGGCCGATCCGTCGGCGAGCCGGACGGCGGGGACGCCCTTGCCCGCCCCCGCCTCGTTCGCCGCCCTCGCGCGGCTCAGCGACGATATCGGCATCCTCCAGCACAGCGATCACGGCGTGCCCGACCGGCTCCACGGCTATTGCGTCGACGACAATGCCAGGGCGCTGATGCTGATGCAGCGCGCGAATGACCTTTCCGACCGGATCTACGATCGCTGGACGCCGGTCTATGCCGCCTTCGTCCGCCACGCCTGGAACCCGGAGGCGGACCGCTTCCGCAACTTCATGGCTTATGACCGGTCCTGGCTGGAGGAAGCGGGATCGGACGACAGCTCCGCGCGGGCGCTCTGGTCGCTGGGCGTGACCGCGCGCGACGGCCGTCGCGCCGAGCTGCGCGACTGGGCGGCCGCCTTGTTCGAACGAACCGCAAATCACGCCCTCGCACTCACCTTTCCGCGCTCGCGCGCCTTCGCCATCCTCGGGGCGGCGGCGCTGGTCGAGGCAAAGCCGGGCGAACCGCAGGCGACGCGGCTGCTCGCGGAGCATGGCGAATCGCTCGCCGCCGCGCTAGCCGTCGAGCGCCGGTCCGGCTGGACCTGGTTCGAGCCCTTCCTGTCCTACGACAATGCGCGCCTGCCGGAGGCTTTGATGCTAGCCGGCGCCGCATTGGACAGGCGCGATTGGATCGAGGGGGGACTCGACGCGCTCGGCTGGCTCGGTGGGTGCCAGCGCGCTCCCGGAGGCCATTTTCGCCCGGTGGGCAATACCGGCTTCGGCCTGCCTTATGCCGCGCCGGCGATATTCGACCAGCAGCCGCTGGAGGCGTGGGCGACGGTCGACGCCTGCACCACGGCGTTCGCGCTGACCGGCGACCGCGGCTGGATCGCCGCCGCGCTCGACGCCTGGCGTTGGTTCGAGGGCCGGAACGACGCTGGCGTGGCGCTGGGCGACGTGGCGAGCGGCGAATGTTTCGACGGGCTTCAGCCGGACGGGCCGAACCGCAACCGCGGCGCCGAATCCGTCCTCGCGTTCCAGCTCGCCAACCGCACGATCCGCGCGCTTCTCGACCGCTGAGGGCTTTCCCCGGCTCGGCCCAGCGGCCATAGGGCCGACCGATGCTCGAGCTCTACCATGACGAGCTGCGCCTCCGCCCCGAGCCGGGCCGGGTCGTGGTCCGCCCTTTCCACCTCGCCTGGAACGTCCAGAGCGGGAACAAGAACCGGACCGCGGCCCTCGTCGAGCAGGTGCGCGAGATGGACATGCGCACCGCCCGCTCCGAGCTGGCGCTCGTGATGCGCGACTTCGAGGCGCGCCACTGGCAAACCGAGAAAATCTTCCTCACCCGCTATGAGGAGCTGGAGGCGCAGCTGGACCTCGACGGGCGCGCCATCCGGCGCGAGAAGAAGCTGCTGATCGGCGCCTATTTCTGCCACGAATACAGCTATTCGGCCGCGGCCTTGATGAATCCCAGCGTCATACGGCACCCCGACCAGAGCGGGCTAAGCCGGGGCGCCGTGCGTTTCATCATGTCGCTGCGCGCGGTCGGCGAGGGCCATATCTCCTCGATCGCGTTCCGCGAGGGAATCGTCACGCCGAAGCGCGAGCTTCACTTGCTCCCCGAGCCCCCTTCGCGACCGCCGCCAACGCCGCCTCGATGGGCGCGCCGGCGGACGGCGACAGCATCATTGTCCATCGTCACAAGGACAGCTCACTCTCCGGGACGGTGCTGTTCCCGATGACCGCGGCGCAGCGCAACGGGCTGGAGGATCTGCGCCTCACCGCTTTCACCGACGACGACGGCGGGTGCGAATGGATCGGCACCTATACCGCTTTCTCGGGCGCCGGAATCCGCACGGAGCTGCTGCGAACGAACGATTTCCACAGCTTCGCGCTGCAGCCGATGACCGGAACAGCCCCGCGCAACAAGGGCATGGCCCTGTTCCCGCGCAAGGTCGGCGGCCGTTACCTGATGCTCGGCCGGCAGGACGGCAAGAACCAGTTCCTGATCGCCTCAGACGATCTCGGCCATTGGGACGACGGCAAGCTTCTGCTGGAGCCTGTCTATCCCTGGGAGCTGGTCCAGATCGGCAATTGCGGGCCCCCGATCGAGATCGACGAGGGCTGGTTGGTGCTCACCCATGGCGTCGGCGCGATGCGCAAATATGCGATCGGCGCGGTGCTGCTCGACAAGGACGACCCGTCGAAGGTGCTCGGCCGCACCGCCCAGCCTCTGCTCTCCGCCGCCGACGACGATCGCGACGGCTATGTTCCCAATGTCGTCTACACCTGCGGCGGGATGAGGGTCGGCGACGATCTGTTCATGCCTTACGGCGTCGCCGACATGCTGGTCGCCTTCGCCTTCGTGCCCATCAAAAGCCTGCTTGCGGCGATGACGGGATGAGCGGCCTTCCGGGTGCGACGATCCTGATCACCGGCGCCGCCTCCGGCATCGGCGCGGCGAGCGCGCGGCGGCTGGCCGAAGGCGGTGCGAGACTGATCCTCGCCGATCGCGATGAAGCGGCGCTGCGGAGTCTTGACCTGCCAGGCGCTCACCGGTCGCTGGTCGGCGACGTCACGGATGAATCCTTCTGGTCGACCGCCGATCTTGCCGGCCTCACCCACGCCCTGGTCAATGCCGGCATCGGCGCCGGCGGCGCGATCGAATCGCTCGACTTCGCCGAATGGCGCCGCGTCCTCGCGATCAATCTCGACGGGGCGTTTCTCACCCTTCAGGCCGCAATGCGGGCGATCCGCGCCACCGGAGCGGGCGGCGCAATCGTGCTGACCGCTTCGGCGGCCGGCGTGAAGGCGGAGCCTGGCATCGCCGCTTATGGCGCGTCGAAAGCGGCGGTGATCCATCTCGCGAAAATCGCTGCGAAGGAAGGCGCCGGCGCGAACATCCGCGTCAACGCGATCGCGCCGGGCGGTGTGGAGACGCCGATCTGGTCGGACCTGCCTTTCTTCCAGGATCTCGTCGCCTCCGCCGGCAGCGAAGCCAAGGCCTATGAAGCGATGGCGAAGATGGCGACGCCGCTCGGCCGCTATGCCAAGCCGGACGAGATCGCCGCGCAGATCGCCTTCCTTCTCTCCGACGAAGCGGCCTATATCACCGGGGCATGTCTGGTCGCCGACGGCGGCTACTCGATCTAGGAGACGCCGATGCTCGCGGTCGCCGCCCTCACCCTCGCCGCCCTTTTTTCCGGCGCCGCGATCTATGTGCTGGTTGCCGAACACCCCGCCCGCGGCCGGATCGAGCCCGAGGCCCAGCTCATCCAGTGGAAATCCTCCTACGCCAACGGGGCGGTGATGCAGGCCTCGCTGGCGACGTTGTCCGGCGTCGCGGGCATCGCCCTCTGGGCGCGCTGGGGCGAGCTGCTCTTCCTTGCTGGCGGCGTCGTGATGCTCGGCGCGATCGCTTACACCTTCGCGGTGATGTGGCAGCTCAACAACAGGCTCAAGGCGACCCCGCCCGAGGCGGCGTCCGCCGAGACGATGGCAATGCTGGGGCGCTGGGGCCGACTGCATTTGGGCCGCACGTTGATCGGCCTTGCCGCCACCGCGCTTTACGCCGCCGGAATGTATCGCGCGCTGGTCTGAGGAGGAGGACAAATGCCGTTCAAGGGAAGCTGCCATTGCGGCGCGATCCGCTACACGCTCGACGAGGACGCGCCGACCAAAGCGATGGAGTGCAATTGCTCGATCTGCCGCCGGCGCGCGGCGCTCCACCATTTCACCAGCGCCGACAAGTTCACGCTGGAAACCTCACGCGACGCGCTCATCACCTATCGCTGGAACACCGAGAATCTCGGGCTGCATTTCTGCAAGACCTGCGGCTGCGCGCCCTTCGCCGAGGGACAGGGCCCGAACGGGCCGATGGTCGAAATCAACCTGCGCTGCGCCGAGGATATCGACCTCGACAGCCTGACGATCGAGAAATTCGACGGCGCCCACAAGGTGCCCGGACCGCAATAATCTTCGGCGCTCGCGCGTCCCGAAGCGGGACTGGCGATTTCGCTGTCCGTTCAGGCGCTTGATCCCCATCGCCGCGCGCGCATAGGCGCTCGCATGACGCGCGCCGCCCGGCTCCTTCGCTCCCTGTGCCTGGCGCTGGCGTGCCTGCTCGTCTTGCCGCTCGGCTCCTGGACCGCGAGCACGGCGTCGTCGCCGCCCCGCACCTCGGTCACCATCCCCATCCTGCCGCCGCTCGATCTCGAGCCCGAAATCGCCGCCTTCTACCGCGACCGCGCCTATCGGCCGCTCTGGATCGAGAATGGGGTGCTGCGGTCAGAGGCGGCGCGGCTGGCTTCGCTCGCGGAGGGCTCGCCCGAGTTGCGCGACGCGCTCGCCGCGGCAGCGAGCGGCAACCGCCACCAGCTGACCCGCGCCGATCTGCTGCTGAGCCAGGCCTATGTCACCTGGGTCCGCACCCATCACCGCGCGCCCGCGACCAACATGATGCGCTACATCGACGCCGGCCTTGCTCCCACCCAACACTCCGCGGCTCGACTGCTCCAGGAACTGGCCGAAGCTCCCTCCTTCGCCCGCCATTTCGACGAGATGGAGCGAATCAACCCGGTCTTCGCCGGCCTCACCCGCGCCCTCGCCAATTTCTCCGGCGACGCCGCGCAGCGCCGCCTGCTCGAAGCCAATATCGAGCGCGCCCGCGCCATCCCGGCCCGCCCGTCCGGCCGCTACATCATCGTCGACGCCGCCTCGGCGCGGCTCTGGATGATCGAGGACGGGCGGATTCGCGACACGATGCGGGTGATCGTCGGCAAGCGGGCGATGCCGACGCCGCAGCTCGCCGGCCTGATCCGCTACGCCGCGCTCAATCCCTATTGGAACCTGCCGCCCGATCTGATCCGCCAGCGCGCCCGCGGCGGCGCTGCCGCGATCCGCGCCGAGCGCCTGGAAGTGCTCTCCGACTGGTCGCCGCAGGCGCGCCGGCTCGATCCGGCGAGCGTCGACTGGCGCGCGGTCGCGGCCGGGCGGCGCTTCGTCAACGTGCGCCAGACGCCGGGCGCGCACAATATGATGGGCCGGATCAAGTTCATGCTGCCCAACGATCTCGGCGTCTATCTGCACGACACGCCGCTCCGCGCCCTCTTCGCCGGTGCCGACCGGCGGCAGAGCTCAGGCTGCGTGCGCGTCGAGGACGCCGGCCGGCTGGAGCGCTGGCTGTTCCGCGGCCGGACACCGCAGCCGAGCGGCGCGCCCGAGCAGCGCGTCGATCTGCCCGAGCCGGTGCCGGTCTACATCGCTTATTTCACCGCGCTGCCCTCGCGCGACGGCGCCGCCTTTCTTCCCGACGCCTACGCGCGGGACGGTGTCAGCGCCGTGTCGCGCAGGCCGCGCCAGACCCGGAGCGCCTGAAGCGTTTCCGGCACGTCGTGGACGCGGATCAGCTGCGCGCCCTGCTCCATCGCCTTGATCGCCAGCGCCAGCGAGCCGCCCAGCCGCTGGTCGGCGGTTGCTTCGTTGGACAGCGCGCCGATCGTCCGCTTGCGGCTCGCGCCGAGCATGATCGGGCAGCCCAGCCCGTGCAGCATCGCAAGCCCGTTCATCAGCTGGAGATTGTGCTGGACGGTCTTGCCGAAGCCGAAGCCGGGATCGACGATGATCTTCCCACGGTCGATGCCGGCCGCGACGGCCGCTGCGATCCGCGCCTCCAGCCAGTCATAGATTTCGAGCAGGACTGGGCGGTCGTAGCGTGGATCGTCCTGCATCGTCGTCGGATCGCCCTTGTGGTGCATCAGCACCACCGGACAGCCGACATGCGCAACCACTGCGGCCGCGTTCGGATCCCAGGTTAGCGCCGACACGTCGTTGACCAGCGTTGCTCCCGCGCCAAGCGCCGCCTCGATCACACTCGCCTTGCGGCTGTCGATCGACACCGCGACGCCGCCAGCCGCCAATCGCGTCACCACCGGCTCGACCCGCGCGACCTCGTCGCCTTCCCAGACGGTCATCGCCCCGGGCCGGGTCGATTCGCCGCCGACATCGATGATCGCCGCGCCCGCCGCCGCCATGTCGTACCCGGCCTGGATCGCGGCTTCGGCGTCGGCGAACTGCCCACCGTCCGAGAAGCTGTCCGGTGTCGCGTTGAGAATGCCGACCACCTGGGGTTGATCGAGCCGGACGATCCGCTCGCCCAACGACAGCGCCATTCGCGGCGCGATGAGGTTTGTCCAAGCCGTGCGCGCAGCATCGCCAAGATCGGCGAGCCGCGCCTCGAATGACTTGACCGAGACCAGCTCGGCGCCCGTGTCGCTGATGACCTCGACGGCGGAGAACCAGCTCAGCCCGCCCGCGAGCCGCGCGACCTTGCCGTCATGCCCGAACGGCGCATCGACGAATCCGGTGGGGCGAAGATAGACTCGGCCGCTCATCCGCCGACCCTAAGCCAGCGCTGCGAGATAGTCCTGTCTGAGCGTATCGAGTACGACCAACGCCCCCTCGCGCTCGACATGCCAGAAGGTCCAGCCGTTGCACGACGGCGCGTTCTGCAGGCCGGCGCCGATCTTGTGGATGGAGCCCTGCGTGCCGGCGATTTCCAGCGTGCCGTCGGCCCGCACCTCGGCCCGCCAGCGTCGCTTGGAATCGGTCAGCTCCGCGCCCGGCACGATCATGCCGCTTTCCACCAGTGCGCCGAACGGCACCTTGGGCTGGCTGCCGCGCGCGCCCATCGTGCGCATCGCACTCTCGTCGAGCGGCAAGGTGGATGCGATCCGCGCTTTGGCAACCTCGATATAACGCGTCTCGCGCTCGATCCCGATCCATTCGCGCCCCAGCCGCCGCGCCACCGCGCCGGTCGTGCCGGTGCCGAAGAAGGGATCGAGGACGACGTCGCCTTTCTTCGTCGAGGCGAGCAGTACCCGGTAAAGCAGGGCCTCGGGCTTTTGAGTCGGATGCGCCTTGATGCCGTCCTGCTTCTCGCGCTCGCCGCCGCCGCAGATCGGGATCACCCAGTCGGAGCGCATCTGCAGCTCGTCGTTGAGCGCCTTCATCGCGCGATAATTGAAGGTGTAGCGGCTGTCCTCGGATCGGCTCGCCCAGATCAGGGTTTCGTGCGCGTTGGTGAAGCGGGTGCCGCGGAAGTTCGGCATCGGGTTCGACTTGCGCCAGATGATGTCGTTCAAAATCCAGTAGCCGGCGTCCTGCAGCGCCGCGCCGACCCGGAAGATGTTGTGATAGGAGCCGATCACCCAGAGCGTGCCGTTCGGCTTCAATATGCGCCGCGCCTCGCCGAGCCAGGCGCGGGTGAACTCGTCATAAGCGGCGAACGTATCGAACTTGTCCCACGCGTCGTCAACCGCGTCGACCCGGCTTCCCTCCGGCCGGAACAGGTCGCCGCCGAGCTGAAGATTATAGGGCGGATCGGCGAAGACCATGTCAACGCACGCGTCCGGCAGGCATTTCATCGCCGCGACGCAATCGTCCTGAAGAATCTGGCCGAGCGGCAGCTCGGATTTCGTCTCCGCTTCGTTCGGCCGCAACCGGCCAACGCGCCCCATTACGCTCATCTATCCCGCCCCCAGGTTGGACGGCCATGCTGAGTCAAGCGGACTCCATGGTCAAGTTCAGACACTTGCAGAACATGGTTAACAACGCGTTGCGGATGACGGGAACGAAACGAGTCTTCGCAACATGTGGTGGTGAGTGGCGAGGTCGAATCTCAACCGGCGGTGGTGTGGCGCGAAAGACTCAAAGGCTGAGAACCAGCTGCCGCACCGGCGCGAAGCTGCGGCGGTGGAGCGGCGTCGGGCCGAGTTCGCGTAGCGCCCGCTGGTGGGCCGGGGTCGGATAGCCCTGGTTCGTCTCCCAGCCATAGCCGGGATAGTCGCGCGAATAATCCAGCATCATACGGTCGCGCGTGACCTTGGCGATGATCGAGGCGGCGGCGATGGAGCGGCATTTCGCGTCGCCCGCGACGATCGCGATCGAGGGCCGCCCCCAGCGCGGGCAGCGGTTGCCGTCGACCAGCACCATCGCCGGATCGAGCCCGAGCGCGTCGACCGCCCGGCTCATCGCCAGCATCCGCGCCCAGTAGATGTTGAGCGTGTCGATCTCCTCGACCGTCGCCAGGCCCACGCCACAGACCGCGACCTGCATCAGCCGCGCGTAGATCGCTTCGCGTGCTTCCTTGGGCAGCGCCTTCGAATCGTCGATGCCGCGCGGAAACCGGCTGCGGTCGAGAATGACGGCCGCGGCGACCACCGGCCCGGCGAGCGGCGCACACCCCGCCTCATCGACTCCTGCGATCGGGTCGGGGTGGACCTTTTCGAGCTTGAAGCAGGGCCGAGCCATGAGCGCGCCCGTAAGAGTCGCCGCCTCGTCATTCCAGCGCAAGCTGGAATCTCACTGATTTTTCCTGTGGATAAGCGCGAACGGCGCCTCGCCCAATGTATGCCCCACTGGCCCGTTGCCCTCGCCGAAACAAGGTGCCGCGAGCAAAGCGGCCCTGACATAAGCGCGCGCCTGATCGATCGCCTCGGGCAGTGCCAGCCCGTGGCCCAGGCCGGTCGCGATTGCGCTGGCCAATGTGCAACCGGTGCCGTGCGTGTGGCGCGTCTCGATCCTCGGCTCGCTCCAGCGCCGGACCTGACCGTCGGGCATGACAAGAATGTCGGTCAGCATCTGGCCTTCCAGATGCCCGCCCTTGGCGAGCACCGCCCGGCCGGTGTCGTCCGCGAAGGCCCGCGCCGCCTCCTCAAGCTCCTCCGCCGAACCGATCGCGCAGTCGGCGAGCAGCTCCAGCTCGGGCAGGTTGGGCGTGATCACCGTCGCCAGATCGGCGATCGCGCGCAACGCGTCGAACGTCCCGTCCTCGTTGAGCGCATCGCCGCTGGTCGCAACCATCACCGGATCGAAGACGATCGGGACATTGTCGAACGTGAAGCGGATCAGCGTTTCGACCGTTCTGGCGATCTCCGGCGTCGCCAGCATGCCGAGCTTCACCACATCGACGCCGAGATCGAGCACCGATTGCACCTGCGCGGCGACGAAATCGGACGGCACCGGCATGACATCGTCGACGCCGAGCGTGTTCTGCGCGGTGAGCGCGGTGACGGCGGTCATCGCGAAGCCGCCCAGCATCGTCACCGTCTTGATGTCCGCCTGAATGCCCGCCCCGCCCCCGCTGTCGGAGCCGGCGATAATCAGCACGCGGGGCGGTGTCATCTCTTGTAGTGGCGCTTCGTGCTCGCCGGATGTCGCGCCAGCGCGTCGCCGACCCGCATCGGCCGCTCCAGCAGGTCTCCGCCGCAATTGGGGCAGCGCTCATCCAGCCGGTCCGCACAGGCGGCGCAGAAGGTACATTCGAACGAGCAGATGAACGCGTCATGCGCGTTGGCCGGCAGGTCGCGGCCGCATTTCTCGCAATCGGGTCTCATCTCAAGCATCAGGCAGCCCTCACAGCTTCGCAGATCGTTTCCACTACCTCGCCGACCAGGGCTTCGTCCTCGCCCTCGGCCATCACCCGGATCAGTGGCTCGGTGCCGGATTTGCGGATCACCAGCCGGCCGGTTGCGCCCAGCCGCGTCTCGCCCGCCGAGATGGCGGCTTTGACCGAAGCGGCATCGAGCGGCGCGCCGCCCTCGAAACGGACATTCTTGAGCAGTTGCGGCAGCGGCTCGAACAGGGTCAGCAGCTCGCTCGCCGGCTCGCTCCGCGAGCACCAGCTCGGCGAGCACCTGCAGCGCCGCGACCAGCCCGTCGCCCGTTTTGCCATGATCGGTGAGGATGATGTGCCCTGATTGCTCGCCGCCGACATTGTAGCCGCCCGCGCGCATCGCCTCGAGCACATAACGGTCGCCGACCTTGGCGCGCTCCAGCTTCAGTCCCTCGCCGGCGAGAAACCGCTCCAGCCCGAGATTGGACATCACCGTCGCGACGACGCCGCCACCTTTCAGAACGCCGCGCCGGTGCCAGGACGAACCGATCAGCGCCATCAGCTGGTCGCCGTCCACGACGGTCCCCTTCTCGTCGACAAGGATCAGCCGGTCGGCGTCGCCGTCCAGCGCGATGCCGATATCCGCCCCGGCGTCGACCACGGTCCGGCGCAGCAAGGCGATGTCGGTCGATCCGCACGCCTCGTTGATGTTGAGCCCGTTCGGCGAGACGCCGATCGCCGTCACCTCCGCGCCCAGCTCCCATAAGGCGGAGGGCGCGACCTGATAGGCGGCGCCGTTCGCGCAATCGATCACTACCTTCAGCCCGTCGAGCCGGAGCCGCGACGGAAAGGTCTGCTTCACCGCGTGGATGTAGCGGCCGCGCGCGTCCTCGATCCGCTTCGCCCGGCCGATCGCCTCGGCCGGGACCAGTGCCGGCGGGCTCTCGATCAGCGCCTCGATCTCCAGCTCGTCCTCGTCGGAGAGCTTGTAGCCGTCCGGCCCGAACAGCTTGATGCCGTTGTCGACGAACTTGTTGTGGCTGGCCGAGATCATCACGCCCAGATCGGCGCGCATCGATGGCGTCAACATCGCCACCGCCGGCGTCGGCACCGGGCCGACCAGCACCACGTCCATGCCAACGCTGGTGAAGCCGGCGACCAGCGCGGTCTCCATCATATAGCCGGAAAGCCGCGTGTCCTTGCCGATCACGACGCGGTGACGGTGCGATCCGCGCAGGAAATGCGCGCCCGCCGCCTGGCCGACCTTCAGCGCCATTTCGGCGGTCATCGGCATCTGGTTGGTCCGGCCCCTGATCCCGTCGGTGCCGAAAAATTTGCGCGTCATGCGGCGAAAAAGCCCTTTTTGCCCCGTATTCCGGCCTGATAGCGCACGGACATGCAAAGTGCGAGGTCGCGCTTCCGCGAGCGACCGGAGCCGGTTAAGACCGCGCGATGTCCCAGGCCACCCGCATCCTGCTCGCGCTCGTCCTCGGCCTCGGCCTTGGTATTCTCGCCGTCGCCAGTGGCGGCACGTGGGTCGAGCGGGCGGTGAACATCGCCGAACCGATCGGCGGCATGTGGCTCAACGCGCTTCGGATGACGATCGTGCCGCTTGTCGTCGCGTTCCTGATCACCGGCGTCGCCGCCTCCGCCGAGGCGGCGCGGGCCGGCAAGCTGGCGAGCCGCGCGCTCGTCCTCTTCGTCGTCCTGCTTTGGTGCTCGGCGCTGACCGCCGCCTTGCTGATGCCGCTGCTGCTCGATCTCTTCCCGCTCTCCCCCGACGCCGCTTTGGCCTTGCGCGGCGCGCTCGCCGGCGCGGCGTCGGTCGGTTCGGCGCCGAGCTTCGCGGACTTCCTCCAGTCGATCGTGCCGAGCAATGTCGTCGCCGCGGCGGCCGAGGATGCGATCCTGCCGCTCATCCTGTTCACCCTGATCTTCGCCTTCGCCCTCACCCGGCTGCCGCAGGAGCCGCGCGAGCGGTTGGTCGGCTTCTTCCAGGCGATCGTCGACGTGATGCTGGTGATCATCAACTGGGTGCTGTGGATCGGGCCGTTGGGCGTATTCGCGCTCGCCTTCGTCGTCGGCGCGCGGGCGGGTGGATCGGCCTTCGGCGCGCTGCTCCATTATGTCGTCATCGTCTCGTCCGTCGGGATCGTGGTCTGGCTCGCCGCTTGGCCGCTCGCCTTGTTCGGCGCGCGCATCCCGCTCGGCCGCTTCACCCGGGCGATCGCGCCGTCGCAGGCGCTGGCGATCAGCACCCAATCCTCGCTCGCCTGCCTGCCGGCGATGCTGCGCGCGTCTGCGAAACTCGACGTGCCGGCCGCGGCGGCGGGCGTCGTGCTGCCGATGGCGGTCGCGGTGTTCCGCGCCACCGGCCCGGTGATGAACTTCGCGGTGGCGATCTACATCGCCTACTGGTTCGGGATCGAGCTGACTCCGGTCACGCTCGCCATCGGCGTCGCGGCTGGGGCGACGACGACGATGGGCGCGGTCGGCATTCCCGGCCAGGCCAGCTTCGTCACCTCGATCGCGCCGATCTGCATCGCGATGGGCGTGCCGATCGAGCCACTCGCCATCCTGATCGCGGTCGAGGTCGTCCCGGACCTATTCCGCACCCTCGGCAATGTCGCGATGGACGTCGCGGCGACGGCGACGGTCGCGCGGCGCAGCGGCTTCGTCGCCGACGAGGCCGACACGCGCGAGGACCGGCTGCTGGAGGAAGGCGCATGAAGACCCGCAATCTCGGCACCCTCTCCGTCTCCGCGCTCGGCATCGGCTGCATGCCGATGGTGACCGGCGGTAACATCACCTACGGCGCCGCCGCCGGCGAGGACGAATCGATCGCGACGATCCACCGCGCGATCGAGCTTGGCATCAATTTCTTCGACACGGCCGAGATCTACGGACCGTTCACCAACGAGGAGTTGCTCCGCCGCGCGATAGCCGGGCGAAGCGAGAAGCTCGTGATCGCGACCAAGTTCGGCTTCCGCTACGAGGGAGGCCAGGTCTCCGGCATCGACGGCAGTCCCGAAAACGCCCGCCGCGCCTGCGAAGGCTCGCTCAGGCGGCTCGGCCTCGACACGATCGACCTCTTCTACCAGCACCGGGTCGATCCCAATGTGCCGATCGAGGAAACGGTCGGCGGCATGGCCGAGCTGGTTCGCGAGGGGAAGGTCCGCCATCTCGGCCTCTCCGAAGCGGGCGCGGAGACGCTGCGCCGCGCCGCCGCGGTTCACCCGATCACCGCCCTGCAATCCGAATATTCGCTCTGGGAGCGTGGCATCGAGGACGACATCCTTCCTGTGTGCCGCGAACTCGGCATCGGCTTCGTGCCCTACAGCCCACTCGGCCGCGGCTTCCTCACCGGTCAGATCAAGAGCCGCGACGATCTCCCCGCCGACGATTGGCGGCGCAACGACCCGCGCTGGTCGGAGGAGAATTTCGGCGAGAATCTCAAGCTCGTCGCCATCGTCGAACGGGTCGCGGTACGGCATGACGTATCACCGGCCCAGGTCGCGCTCGCCTGGCTGCTCGCCCAGGGCGAGGGCATCGTTCCCATCCCGGGCGTCAAGCGACGCGCGACCTTGGAGGACAGCGCGAAGGCGGCCGATCTCGCACTCACAGCCGACGATCTCGCCGAGCTGGATGGCGCCGGCGCGGTGTCCGGCCCGCGTTATGGGGAGATGGGCATGCGGATGGTGCGCCTCTGATGCCGAAGCGCCTGCGCGGCTATCCGATGGTGCTCGGCGCGGCTCTGATCCTGTTGGGGATCGCCGGCTTCGTGCCCGCCTTCCTGACGCCCGGCTCGATCGTCCATCCGCTCGCCATCGACACGCCGCACGATCAGCTGTTCGGCCTGTTCCCGGTCAGCGCGCTCGACAATGTCTTCCACATCCTGCTCGGCGCCTGGGGCTTCGCCGCCACGCGCAGCCGGCACCGCTCCGTCCTCTACGCCCGCGCGACGGCCGCGATCTTCGCGCTGCTGACATTGCTCGGCTTCGTTCCCTTCTCCGACGCCTTCCCGCTCTACGGCAACGACATCTGGCTGCACGCGTTGATGACCCTGGTCGCCGCCTATTTCGGCTGGGTCCACCGTACACCACCGGCGTGACACTTGAACGGTTCGTCGCAAAAAAACACCGATCCATCTAGCGCGCCTCAGAGCGCGCGCGTAGAGCCAAAGCCATGAAACGCTCGGTCAAACTCCTCCTCGTCACGGCCACTCTGGCATCGCCGACCATGCCCGGCGCGATCCAGACCGCCGCGCTCGCCCAGAATGCAACGCCCGCTGCGACCCCGCCGGCGGCGACGCCGGCGCCGCCACCGCCGGCCCCGATCGTGCCGACCGTCCAGGTCTGGCGGCGCGAGGCGGCGCGCGAGCTGCTCGCTTATGTCGATGCGATCGGCGAGGAGGGACTCGATCCCGCCGCCTACAATCCGGATCGGCTGCGCGCGGCGCTCGCCACCGGCGACGACGCGGCGGTGACGCCGGTCGCGACCCAGCTGTTCCTCCGGCTGGCGCGCGACCTTTCGGGCGGCTCGGTGCGCGGCAACAGCCGCGGCGAGATCTACATGCCGGACGTGACGATCGGCGCCGCGCGGCAGCAGGAATTGCTCACCCGTGCCGCGCAGGGCGGCGTCGAGGCGACCCTGGACAGCCTGATGCCGACCCACCCGCAATATGCGCTGCTGCGTCGCGCGCTGGCGAACGCGCCGGCCGAGGACCGTGCCCGCCGCGACCTCATCCGCGCCAATATGGAGCGCTGGCGCTGGATGCCGCGCAGCATGGGCGCGCGCCACGTCATCGTGAACGTGCCCGCCTTCACCGCGGCGATCGTCGACAATGGCAATGTCACGGTGCGCCATCGCACCGTCGTCGGCGCGCGCGCGACATCGACCCCGCAATTGAGCGCCGAGATCACCGCGGTCACGATCAATCCCTGGTGGAACGTGCCGCAGAGCATCATCCGCAGTCAGGGGGGCCGCTTCGGCGCCGGCTATCAGGTTACCCGGAACGGCGGCACCGTAAGCGTCCGACAGCCGCCGGGGCCGCGCAACGCGCTCGGCCGGGTCAAGATCGAGATGCCGAACCCGCACGCCATCTATCTGCACGACACGCCGGCCCAGGCCTTGTTCGCCCGGCCGGTGCGCGCGTTCAGCCATGGTTGCATCCGCACCCAGTTCGTCCGCGATTTCGCCGCCGTGCTGCTCCAGGCGACCGGTCAGTGGGATCGGCCCGCGATCGATCGCGCGGTCGACGCCGGCCGCACCGTCTCGGCCCGCCTGCCGGCGCCGATCCCTGTCTATATCGCCTATTTCACCGCCGCCGGCACCAATGACGGCAATATCGTCACCTATGCCGACATTTACGGGCGGGACAGCGCCGTGCGCGCCGCGCTCAACCGCGCCGGCGGCGCGGCGGTGGCGAGCCGCTAGGCGCGGAAGGAACGTCGCTTTCCGAAGACCGTTGATCGTCCCGGAGCTGCACCCGGGAGCCGATCATGATGCGCGACGGCCACAATCATTCCTATTGGAACGCGACGGCCTCCCGAATCGATTTTCCCACCCTAACCCAAGACCTTTCGGTCGATGTCGCGATCGTCGGCGGCGGCATGGTCGGCGTCACGGCCGCGCGGCTGCTCAAGGATCGCGGCCTCACCGTCGCTTTGGTCGAGGCCCGGCGGATCGGCGAGGAGGTCACCGGGAAATCGACCGCCAAGGTCACCTCGCAGCATAATATCGTCTACACGACGATCGCTCGGAAGTTCGGGAAGGACGGCGCCAGGCTCTACGGCGAGGCCAACCAGGCCGGCCTCGCCCGTATCGCCGACCTTGCCGCCCACCATGAAATCGACTGCGCTTTCGAGCGTCGTCCGGCTTTCACCTATACCTGCGATTCCGGCGAGGTCGGCGGCATTGAGGACGAGGCGAAGCTGGCCCGCGAATTGGGCCTGCCCGCCTCGCTCACCACCGACACCGGCCTGCCCTTCGCGGTCGAGGCGGCAATGCGCTGGGACGATCAGGCGCAATTCCATCCGGTCAAATTCGTCAAGGGCTTGGCGGCGACGGTGCCGGGCGATGGATGCCACGTCTTCGAACAATCCCGCGTCAACGATTGGGCCGGCGATCGGATCGCGACGGACGCCGGGACCATCGGCGCGCGTCATGTGCTCATGGCCACCCACCTGCCGCTCGGCCAGGTCGGCCTGTTTCACGCCCGCACCCATCCGCACATGCATCCCGTGATCATGGGCCGGGCCGAACGCGGGCGCGTCCCCGACGGCATGTACATCAGCGTCGAGACGCCGCGCCATTCGACCCGCGGTCATCGCGACGAGAGCGGGCAGGACTGGATGATCTTCACCGGCCCGTCCTTCCGTCACGGCCATGTCGACGAGGAGCGCCAGGCGTTCGCGGAGATCGAAGCGTTCGCCGCGCGTCATTTCGGGGTGCGCCCCGAATATCGCTGGACCAACGAGGACTACACGTCGATGGACCATGTCCCGTTTGTCGGCTGGTCGTCATTGGCGAACGACGCTCTGCTCGTCGCGACCGGCTTCAACGCCTGGGGCATCACCAACGGCGCGGCCGCGGCGATGATGATCGCCGATATCATTACGGAGCGGGACAATCCCTGGCTCGAGCTGTTCGACGCGCGGCGAATCAGGCCGATCGCCGGCGCCGCCGAATTCGTCAAAGGTGCCGGTCAGGTCGCTAGTCATCTCTTCGGCGGCTATCTCGCCCGCAAGCCGCGTCGGCCCGAAGCGTTAGCCTCCGGCGAGGGCGCGGTCATGAAGGTCGATGGTCACAATGTCGCGGCTTATCGCGACGAAGCCGGCGCGCTGCATATCGTCTCGGCCGCGTGCAGCCATATGGGCTGCCTTGTCGGCTGGAACGAAATCGACCGGACATGGGACTGCCCCTGCCACGGCTCGCGCTTCGAGCCGGATGGGACGGTCATCCACGGGCCGGCGGTCGCGCCGCTGGCGAAAGCCGAAGACGATGAAAGCTCAGGCGCTGCGGGCGGCGTAGAGGAAGTGGCCCGGGCCGAGTCGCGCTAGTGTCTCGCGCTGGCTGGACGCGGAAAGCGCGAAGCAGCCTTCGCTGCGGCCAAGCATGCCCTGAGTCTGAATGATCGACGGCTCGGCATACCAGGCCGGGTGGATCACGATCGCCCGCGTCTCGGCGTTGTTGTTGGTGTGATCGAGCCCGCGCACCCGCATCGAGCGCCCGTAATGCCCGTCATAATAATCGCCCACCAGGTAGGCGCCCTCCGACGTCGCCTCGGAGCCGATCCGATTGGAGAAGTTCTGCAGGAAACCGGTGTGCGCCCGATCGGAGCCGCGGCCATGCGAAACGAGGTGCCGCGTGACCCGGCCGGTGTTCGTGTCGAGCAGATAGAAACGCGGCTCGCTCGACACCTTGGAGAAATCGACGATGCCGACAACCTCGGTGCGGCTGATCAAGGCCCGGTGCCGGTCGAACGCGGCGCGGGCGCGCGCGACGATGCGCGGGTCGACGCTGGGATCGACGGTGACGCGGGGACGGGCGGGCTGGAGCGGCGTCGCCGGCTGGGCGTTCGCCAAGTCGGGACGGCCCGGCGTCTTCAGCGCCGACGCGAGCAAAGGCGAACTGCCGAGCAGCGCGAGCGCTCCGGCCGAGGCGCCAGCCTCGATCACCTGTCGCCGTGAAAGCGTCATTCCAGATATCTCCCCGCTCAAGTCTGGAAGCTAGGAAAATTGTCCTTCGGTCTCAATAAGCTGACCGCGTCCGATGAGGTCCGTTCATCGCGTTCGCCACGCAACTCACCGCACTTTGGCACTGCGCGGTTAATGGCTCGGCAAGCGACGCGATGAAGCGAGTTCGACGGGCGACGAACCGCTTCGCAGTTCGCAACCCTATCAGCAAAAGGTCGTTTGCCGCCCTTTCGCTTGATTCAGATCAATGTCATTGGGCCTGGGTCCGGACTAAGCCTATCTGACCGATAAAGGATCGCGTTTGGTTGCCATCAATTCTTCGCCCCCCTCGCCCTACGTCTATATCGTCGACGACGACCGGGACGTTCGCCGTTCGCTGAGCTACATGCTGGGTGCGGCCGAGATCCGCTCCTATCCCTTCGGGTCGAGCGCCGATTTCCTCGAATCTCTGGACGATCTGGAACCTGGCTGCATCCTGCTCGACCTCAGGATGCCCAAGCCCGACGGCTTCGACGTGATGGAAGAATTGCGCCGCCGCGACATCGACTGGCCGATCATCGTGATGACCGGCCATGGCGAGGTGAAGAGCGCGGTCCGGGCGATGAAGCTCGGCGCGGTCGATTTCATCGAGAAGCCCTTTGCCGAAAGCACCCTTCTCGCCTGTTTCGAGCAGGCGTTTCGCGTGCTCCGCGAGCGGGAGGACGATTCGCGCCGCCGCCGCGCCGCGCGCGATCGGGTCGCGCTGCTGACCGCCCGCGAATCCGACGTCCTCACCGGCTTGCTCGCCGGCGAGACCAACCGCCAGATCGGAATGCGCCTCGGGATCAGCCTGCGCACCGTCGAGATGCACCGCGGCAACATGATGGAGCGGCTCGGCGTCGCCAATCTCGCCGAGGCGCTGGCGCTGGCGCTCGAGGCGGGATTGAAACCCGCCCCGGCCGAGAGCACATCTCGGCAACAAGCGGAGGTCTGATCATGACGGAACGGCAGGCGATCCTGGCGGGCGGTTGTTTTTGGTGCACGGAGGCCGTGTTCGCCGGCCTCGAAGGCGTCTCGCGCGTCGAAAGCGGCTATATTGGGGGCCAGGTCGACAATCCGACCTACAAGCAAGTGTGCGGCGGCGCGACCGGCCATGCCGAGGCGATCCGCGTCACGTATGACGACGATCGGATTTCCTACGACGATCTGCTCGACGTTTTCTTCGCCACCCATGATCCGACCCAGCTCAACCGGCAGGGCAACGATGTCGGCACCCAATATCGCTCAGCGATCTTCCCGGCCGACGAGGCCGAAGCCCAGGCCGCGCGGCAGGGCATCGAACGCGCCCAGCCCGACTGGCCGGCACCGATCGTCACCACGATCGAGCCGCTCGGCACCTGGTGGCCGGCTGAGGATTATCACCAGGATTATTGGTCGGGCGAAGGCCAGCGCAATCCCTATTGCCTCGCCGTTATCCCGCCCAAGCTCGCCAAGCTGCGCAAGGGTTTCGCCCGGCGGCTGAAGACGGCGGCCGCCTAGAGCGCGAACGGATCGAACGGCGCCGCGCGGTCGAGCCGGCGCGACGCGTCGCGTAGTGGATATTTGAGGCCGGTCGCGCAGTTGAACAAAACGATCCGGTCGCCCGCGCCGATCAGCCCCGCCTCGCGCGCCTGCTTTGCTGCGGCCAGCGTCGCGCCGCCCTCGGGACAGAGCAGCAGTCCGTCCTCGCGCGCTGAGCGCTCGGTCTCGGCGACAATCTCGGCATCCGAAACCGCAATCGCGAAGCCACCGCTTTCCCTGACCGCGCGCAGGATGAGGAAATCGCCGACCGCCTTCGGCACGCGAATGCCGGCCGCGATCGTGTGCGCGTCCTCCCAGCGCTCGGCATGCTCGACGCCGGCATCGAAGGCGCGGACGATCGGCGCGCAGCCTTCGGCCTGCACCGCCACCATCCGCGGCCGCTCCGGCCCGATCAGGCCGAGCGCCTCCAGCTCGGCGAACCCCTTCCACATGCCGATCAGGCCGGTACCGCCGCCGGTGGGATAGAAGATCACGTCCGGAAGCCGCCAGCCGAGCTGCTCGGCGAGCTCCAGCCCCATCGTCTTCTTGCCCTCGAGCCGATAGGGCTCTTTAAGCGTCGAGAGGTCGAACCAAGCCCCCGCCTTCGCGCCTTCCGCGACCAGCGCGCCGCATTCGTCGATCAGCCCGTTCACCCGATATACGCGCGCGCCCTGTGCGCCGATCTCGCGCACATTGATCTCGGGCGTGTCGTGGGGGCAAAAGACGACCGCCTCGATCCCGGCCCGCGCCGCGTAGGCCGCCAGCGCCGCGCCGGCATTGCCGTTGGTCGGCATCGCGATCTTGGTCACGCCCAGCGCTTTGGCCATCGACACCGCCATCGCGATCCCGCGCGCCTTGAACGAGCCGGTCGGCAGCCGGCCCTCGTCCTTGACCAGTAGCTCCGCGACGCCGAGCCGGCGCGCCGCTTTGTCGAGCGAGACGAGCGGCGTTTCCGCCTCGCCGAGGCTGACGATGTGCTTCACCTGCCGCACCGGGAGCAGCTCGCGCCACCGCCACATGTCCATCGGCCGCGCGGCGAGCGCCTCGCGAGTCAGCGCCGCCTTCGCGCCCGCCAGATCGTAGCGAACCAGCAGCGGCCGGCCCGCTTCGGAAAGGCCGTGGAGGCGATCGGCCCCATAACGCTCGCCGGTGATCGAGCATTCGAGATGGCTGACGAAGGTCGACCGCGCGGCGGTCAGATTATCACTCCACATGAGCGGTCTCGGTGCGCGGCGCTGCCGCGCGGCGCAGCCGATCGTTAATCGCGATGCCCAGGCCTTCTTCGGGAATGGGCGCAACAGCGATCTGAATGGCAGGGCCCATGTCGGCTTCGTGCAGCAAATCGAACAATTTGGACGCGGCTTCTATGAGATCGCCTGAGCCAGACAAGCTTGTGTTGCCGACGATAGGGCCGAAGCCGATCAGCCAGTCTCCGGGCTCGGCAATGGACGCGTTCAGCCGGAGCGGCTTCGCCGGTGCGTAATGGCTGGCGAGCTGTCCGGGCGCCTCGACCCGGCCGTCCGCTGCCGGCGCCAGGCCGAGGTCGATCGGTCCGGGACGCAACAGGCGCGGCAAGTCTCCCGTCAGCGCCACGATCGTGCTCTCCACGCCATGCGCCGTCGGACCGCCATCGACGATCAGCGGAATGCGTCCGCCAAGGCTGGCCAGGACATGCGCCGCCCGCGTCGGGCTGATCCGGCCGCTGGCGTTTGCCGAAGGCGCGGCGAGCGGCCGGCCGACGGCGGCGATCAGGTCGCGCATCGCGGGATGCGCCGGCGCGCGCAGCGCTACGGTGGCCAAGCCCGCCGTGGCGAGACGGGCGATCGGCGCGTCCGGGCGGAGCGGCAGGACAAGCGTCAGTGGACCGGGCCAGTGCGCTGCGGCAAGAACGCACGCGTCATCATTGAATTCAGCGATTTCTTTAGCTTGCGCCAAATCCCTCACATGGATGATGAGCGGATTGAAGCTCGGCCGGCCCTTCGCTTCGTAGATCCGGGCGACCGCCGCGCCGTTCGTCGCGTCGGCGGCGAGGCCATAGACGGTCTCCGTCGGCATCGCGACCAGCTCGCCACCGAGGATTAACCGCGCCGCCTCGGCGATCGCTTCCGGGCCGGCCGGCAGAATCCGGGTGTTTTGCGCGCTCACGCCCCCGCGCTATAGCCGGCCAGCGACCAGCGCAACGCCGGGGGAAGCCATGACCTACACGCCGCCCGTCGAGGAGCAGAAGTTCCTGCTCCGCCACATCGTCGGCATCGACGAGCTTTCCGGCCACAACCAGTTCGCCGAAGCGACCCCTGATCTCGTCGACGCGATCGTCGAGGGCGCGGGCGCTTTCGCAGCCGGCGAGTTCGCGCCGCTCAACCGCGCGGGCGACGAGATCGGCGCCAAATGGTCGCCCGAGGGCGTCACACTCCCCGCCGGTTTCAAGGAAGCCTATCGCGGCTATGTCGAAGGCGGTTGGGGTACCCTAGCCGGGCCAACCGAGCATGGCGGCCAAGGCCTGCCGCTTACCCTCGCCGTCGTCGTGATGGAGGATCTCGGCTCCGCCAATATGGGCTTCTCGCTGGTCATGATGCTCACCCCCGGAGCAGTCGAGGCGCTGAAGCATCACGGTTCCCCCGAACTCCAGCAGCAATGGCTGCCGAAGCTCGTCACCGGCGAATGGACCGGGACGATGAACCTCACCGAGCCGCAGGCGGGATCGGACGTCGGCGCGCTCAAGACCCGCGCCGAGCCGGTCGGCGACGGCACCTACAGGATCAGCGGCACCAAGATTTTCATCACCTTCGGCGAGCACGACCTCACCGATAATATCATCCACCTCGTCCTCGCTCGGCTGCCCGACGCGCCGGCCGGCACCCGCGGCATCTCGCTCTTCCTCGTCCCCAAAATGCTGCCGGACGGATCGCGAAACGACCTCCATTGTGTCTCGATCGAGCACAAGCTCGGCATCCACGCCTCCCCCACCTGCGTCATGTCGTTCGGCGATCAGGGCGGGGCGACGGGCTGGCTGATCGGCGAGGAGAATCGGGGCATGGCGGCGATGTTCACGATGATGAACAACGCTCGGCTCAATGTCGGCCTGCAGGGCGTCTCGATCGCCGAGCGGGCGACCCAGCAGGCGGTCGCTTACGCCCGCGAGCGCGTCCAGGGCAGCCGCGAGGGCCAGCCGGCGCGGATCATCGAATTCCCGGACGTGCGGCGGATGCTGATCCGGATGAAGGCGCTCACCCAGGCCGCCCGCGCGCTCGCTTATTGTTGCGCCGGCCAGACCGACCGGGCGAGCCTCGGCGAGGAGACCGCCAGGGCACGAGCCGATCTGCTGACGCCTTTGGTCAAGGCCTATGGCACCGACGTCGGCTGCGAGGTGACCAGCCTCGGCGTCCAGATCCATGGCGGCATGGGCTATGTCGAGGAAACCGGCGCGGCCCAGCACTTCCGCGATGCCCGAATCTCGCCGATCTACGAGGGCACGAACGGCATCCAGGCAGCCGATCTGGTCGGGCGCAAGCTGAGCGCCGACGGCGGCGCGGCGCTGCGCAGCCTGATCGCCGACATCAGCGCCGCCGCGCCGGACGAGAGCGCGCTCGCCGGCCTCGCCAAGGATTGCGAGACCGTCGCGGCAAAGCTGCTCGCCGCCGGCCCGGACGACCGGCTCGCCGCCTCCTACCCGTTCCTTACCATGTTGTCGGTTGCCACCTGCGGCTGGCTGATGCAGCGGCAGCTGGTGGCGCTGGGCGACGACCAGTCCCCATTCGCCGCGATGAAGCGGGCCGCGAGCCGTTTCTATCTCGACCGGATCGTGCCGGAAGCGCGCGGCCTGCTCGCCGCGGCGACCGCCCCGGCGGATTTGCTCTATTCGATTCCCGAAGAGGTCTTCGCGGCCTGAGGCCTACACCCGACGCGCGAGCTTGTGTTGGCGCTGGCCGATGGTCCGCCAGACGCGCGGGCCTTGGTCGACTCGGAACGCGCCCATCTTGTCGCTCGGCGTCTCCAGCTCGCGGCCGACGACATAGGATTTGGCGCTCTGGCCCGAACGCCCTTCGCCCCATTCGTAGAGGATGTTGACCGCGATCACCGGGATGAACAGCATTCGGCCGTCGAGCTGCACTGCCTTCATCTCGTCGAGCGGCATGCCGACCTCGCCCTGGATCACGCCGTCCTGACCTTTCTCGATGCCAGGCAGCACGAGGCGGGTCGTGTCCCGCCCGGCCGTACGGAAGAACGAGCCGATCTGCTGGTCCTGCTCGGCGCCGGCGTTGAACATCTTCACGTCGATCTTCAGGTTCCGCGCCGCAGCGCCGCCGGTATTGGCGATCTCCAGCTCGAACTGGATCACCGACTCGGTCGCGGTGAAGGAGGCGCGGGTCGTCTTAAGCTCGAGCTCAAGCCAGGGTCGCGGAAGGGGATCTGCGCGCGGCGCGGCCGGCGCTGGGGCGGGCAGCGACGCTGATTCCCCCGCCACAGCCTCGGCCGCCTCCACCAGCTCGGCGCTGTGGGCGCGCCGCCGGCGCCAGAGGAGCAGGCCGCCGAGCACCAGCAGAAAAGCCGGCAGGCCATAGAGCCAGGCCGGCGTGCCGTCGCCTTCCGGCGCGGGTGGCGTGGCGGCGATTGGGGTAGCCGGCTCTGGCTCGACCGCCGGCGTTGCAGAAGGCAGCGTGCCCGGCGCCTGCTCACCAGTCGGGGGCGGCGAGGTTTGCGTCGGCGCTGGAGCCGGCCCGGTCTGGGTCGGAGCCGGTTGCGCGGGGACAGGCCGCTGCGTCCCTGCCGGCGCGGGAGCGGTCCGCTGGGGCTGCGGCTGAGTCGCTGTCGGCTGCGCGGCGGGCTGGCCGCTGGTCGCCGGCGGCGGCGGCGCGACCAGCACCGGGCGCGGCGGCTGCCGAACCTGCGGCTGCGGATTCTGCGGATCCTGCGGACCCGCCTGCTGCGGCGGCGCCTGCTCGCCCGGCCTCAGCTGGAAATCGCGGAGCTGCGGCGGGCCGATCGTGTTCGTGTCCTGGGCAAACGCCGCCCCCGCGCACAGGAGCCCAGCTCCCGCGACGCCAAGGGTCAGGCTTCGCTTGCCGTTTCGCATCAAATCCATTCAACCCCGCCCGCGCGGCCTCGCAAGGAGGCGGCACAGCCCAGATGGGGGCGAAAGCGCGACTTTCCACCTCAAGTCAATGGCCTGGCGTTCAGAGCGCCGTCCAGTGCGGCCAATCGGCCACAATGCACGGCGGTCAGTGCGCCGCCTCATTGTGCGCCGCGCCGGCACCGCGTTGCCGGTGGCAGTTCAGCAGGCGCTGGCCTTCCCCGTCGGAGCGATAGGGTTCGGTCGCTTCGGAGAGCCACGCCCGCTCGCCCCAGATCGCCCAGATCAGGTGGCGCGACTCGGTCGCGCTCGGCTCGTTGCGATAGCGGATGCCGTAGAGCGTCGGCGCCGATTCAAGCTCGGTCGTGCGGCCGTCGACGGTCAACAGCACCTTGGCGTGGCTCCGATCGCCGCCGCCTTCATAGATCGCGGAAGCAGTCTGCCCGCCTTCGCAGACATAGGGCACGACCGGCGGCGAATTGGTCACCCGTCCGCCGCCGCTATAGCCGGACAGGGCAAAGGCGATGCCGAGCAGGGCCGGACAGGCGAGCGCCGATGATCGGATCATCTCCGCGTCTCCACTAAAGTTCGGCAGTGATTTTGCGCTTCTAGGGGCGCGAAATCAAGCGAGCGCGCGTTCGACCAGTTCTTCGGGCTCGAGGCCCAGCCGGCGCATGTGGCTGACGATGCCCGGCCAGCGATTGTCGAGGAATTCGCGCCGCTCGCTGGTCCGCAGCCGCTCCGCCGCGCCCGCGGCCACGAACATGCCTACGCCGCGCCGCACGGTCACCAGCCCTTCCTCCTGGAAGGTTTGATAGGCCTTGGCGACGGTCAGCGGGTTGGCGCCGAAATCGGCCGCGAGGCTGCGCACCGAGGGGAGCGGATCGCCATCGCGCACCTTCCCTTCCAGCATCATTGCCGCGATCGTGTCGCGCAGGCGGAGATAGACGGGCCGTTCCTCGCTCATGGCGTGATAGTGTTCTAATACACTGGCGGGGTCAAGCGCTTATTGATCGTTCTTGCGATTATGACGGCGCGGCTAGGCGGACCATTCGTTCACGACTTCGTCCGGCTCCGGCCGCAGCCGCTCCTCCAGCTCCGCACCCGGCGTGCCGAGGAAGATGAAGCCGGCGATGCGCTCGCCGTCCTTGCCGAAGGCGTCGCGGACCATCGACGAATAGGCGGCCCAGCCGGTCACCCAGCCGCCGGCATAGCCCATCGCGTGCGCGGCGAGCAGCAGGTTCATGCCCGCGGCGCCGCAGGACAATTCCTGCTCCCAGATCGGGATCTTGTGATTGTGCGCCGGGCACGAGAGCAGCACGATCAGCTCCGGCGCCTGAAGGGCGAAGCGGTGCGCCGCTTCGATCTCCAACCGGCCCGGTGCCGGATTGTCGGCGCGATAGGCGCGCTCCAGCAGCGCCGCGAACGCGTCCCGCCGGTCGCGCGGCACATGGACGAAGCGCCACGGGTGAAGCTTGCCATGGTCGGGCGTGCGCGCGGCGATGACAAGGATGCGCCGCAGCTCCTCCGCGCTCGGTCCCGGGGCGACGAGATCACGCGGCCGGCCCGAACGGCGGGTCTCCAGCAGCGACAGGATCGACGAAGTGTCATTGAGCATCGACGAGGGCGCTAACAGGCCGGAAAGGCGGCGACAATGCGCTTGGCAAGGCGGATTCACCCGTTAGGGTGCTGCCCGTTCAGGCCGCCGAAACGAGCGGCCGCTCAATATGTATCGGGAGCAGAGCCTGTGGACGCCGCAACCCTCATTCCGTTGATCGCCGCCATCTTCCTTGGCGCCCTGCTGCTCGGCGGAGTCGCGATCGCGATGAACGGCAAGCCGGAATTCGCCGGCCATCCCAAGGGACTCTACGTCCTGTTCTTCGCCGAGATGTGGGAGCGATTCTCCTATTACGGCATGCGGGCGCTGCTCATCTTCTATCTGACCCAGCACTGGCTGTTCTCTGACGGCCGCTCGAACCTGATCTACGGCGCCTATACCAGCCTCGTTTACATCACGCCGGTGCTCGGCGGCTATCTCGCCGACCGCTATCTGGGACAGCGCAAGGCGGTGCTGTTCGGCGCCGTGCTGCTGACCTTCGGCCATTTCATGATGGCGTTCGAAGGGACGGGCGGCCAGGCGGACCCGGCGATCAACATCTTCTGGCTGGCGCTCGCCTTCATCATCGTCGGCTCGGGCTTCCTGAAGGCGAACATTTCGGTGATCGTCGGCCAGCTCTATCCGCGCACCGACATCCGCCGCGATGGCGCCTACACGATCTTCTACATGGGCATTAACGTCGGCGCCGCGATCGGCACCATCCTCGCCGGCTGGCTCGGTCAGACCTATGGCTGGCGCTACGGCTTCGGTGCGGCGGGCGTGGGCATGCTGCTCGGCCTGTTCGTCTTCATCCTCGGCAAGCCACTTCTGCTCGGCAAGGGCGAGGCGCGGCAGCCATTGGCCAAGAGCACCGAATGGACGCTCTACGGCATCGGCATCGCCGCGGTCGGGGTGATCTGGGCGCTGGTCCAGTATCAGAGCGTCATCCAGAACTTGCTGATCGTCTCGGGCGTCGCGCTGCTGCTCTACGTGCTCTACGAGAGCTTCAAGCTGGAGCCGCAGGCCCGCGACCGGATGTTCGCGATCCTGTTCCTGATCGCGCTCAACCCGGTCTTCTGGGGCCTGTTCGAGCAGGCCGGCGGCTCGCTGAACCTCTACACCGACCGTTATGTCGACCGGGCCGGCGTGCCCGCCTCGATCTTCCAGTCGATCAACCCGATCTACATCGTACTGCTCGGGCCCATTTTTGCGGCGTTGTGGGTCTGGCTCGGGCGACGCGGCCTCGAGCCTTCGGCGCCGGCCAAGTTCGGTCTCGCGCTCGCCCAGGTTGGCCTGTCCTTCCTCCTGTTCGTCTGGGGCGCGCAAACGGTCGGGGTCGGGATCGCGACGCCGGTCTTCTTCGTCTTCCTGATCTACTTTCTGCAGACGACCGGCGAGCTCTGCCTCTCCCCGGTCGGACTGTCGGCGATGAACCGGCTCGCGCCGAGCTTCCTCGCCAGCCTGATCATGGGCGCTTGGTTCTACATGACCGCGGTCGGCAATTTCGTCGCCGGCAAGATCGGCGAGGCGACCGGCGGCCATGATGGCGAGATGACCCAGGAGGCGACGCTCAGCGTCTACAACACGATTGGCTGGATCACGATGGGTATCGCCGCCGCGGTGCTGCTCGTCTCGCCGCTGATCAAGCGGCTGATGCACCTCGATACGCTCGAGGACGATCATATTCCCGGTCAGGAAGAGATCGGCGAGCCGCAGGCCGCCGGCACCCACCCCGCGCCGGAGGGCGCGCGTTGAGGGCGGCGGCGGTCGCGGCCGTCGCCGCGCTCACCCTGCTCTTCGGCTGCGCCAACCAGCAGACGCCACCACCGGCGGCGGCCGCCGCCGCCGCGCCCGCGCCGCCGCGCGCGGCCGATCCCTACCCTTCCACCTATCGCCCCTATGGCGGCGTGACGACGGCGATCACCGGTGCGACGGTCTTCGACGGCGAGGGCGGGCGGATCGACAATGGCACCGTGGTGATGGCCGAAGGCCGCATTCTGGCGGTCGGCGGACCGGACACACCGATCCCCGACGGCGCGGTCAGAATCGACGGCCGCGGCCGCTGGGTGACGCCGGGCGTGATCGACGTCCATTCCCACCTCGGCGACTATCCGAGCCCGCAGGTGGCCGCCCATCAGGACGGCAATGAGGCGACCAATCCGGTCCGCTCCGAGGTCTGGGCCGAGCATAGCGTCTGGCCGCAAGACCCGGGCTTTAGCCGCGCACTCGCCAATGGCGGCGTGACGACGCTGCAAGTGTTGCCCGGCTCCGCCAACCTGTTCGGCGGCCGCGGCGTCACGCTGCGCAACGTGCCGGCGCGCACGATGCAGGCGATGCGCTTCCCAGGGGCGCCGCGCAGCCTCAAGATCGCGTGCGGCGAGAATCCGGCCCGCGTCTATGGCGGCCGCAACCAGATGCCCGCGACCCGGATGGGCAATGTCGCGGTGATGCGCGCGACCTGGCAGCGGGCGGTCGAGTATCGCGCCCGCCTGCGCCGCGAGCCGAACATGGCGCGCGACTTCCAGATGGACACTTTGGTCGGGGTTCTGGACGGCGACATCCTGCTCCACAACCATTGCTACCGCGCCGACGAGATGGCGATCATGCTCGATATGGCGCGCGAGTTCGGCTTCCGCATCGCCAGCTTCCACCATGCGGTGGAGGCCTACAAGATTCCCGATCTGCTGCGCGAGAGCGGGACCTGCGCCGCGATGTGGTCCGATTGGTACGGCTTCAAGATGGAATCCTATGACGGCATCCCCGAGAATATGCCGCTGGTCCACAATGCCGGAGCCTGCGCGATCACGCATTCGGACGACGCGAATGGCATCCAGCGCCTGAACCAGGAGGCCGCCAAGGCGCTCGCCGACGGCCGACGAATGGGAATCAACATTCCGGACGAGGTCGCCTGGCGCTGGCTCGGCATCAACCCGGCCACTGCGCTCGGCATCGCCGATCAGACCGGCTCGCTCCGTGTCGGCAAGCGGGCGGACGTGGTGCTGTGGAACGGTAATCCGTTCAGCGTCTACACCCGGCCGCAGCAGGTCTGGATCGACGGCGCGATGATGTACGACATGAACAACCCGCGCTTGCGCCCGGTGAGCGACTTCGAGCTCGGCCAGCCCGGCGAAGGAGACGTGCATTGAGACGGCTCGCATTCCTTCTCGCCGGTATCGCCGCGCTCACGGCCGGGCCCGCCGCGGCCCAGACCGTCGCGATCACGGGCGGCCGGGTGGTGATCGGCGACGGCTCGCCCCCGATCGACGGCGGCACCGTGCTGGTCCGCGACGGCCGAGTGGTCGCCGCCGGCGCGAACGTGGCGATCCCGGCCAATGCCGAGCGGATCGACGCCAGCGGCCGCTGGGTCACGGCGGGCGTCGTCGCCGGTTTCTCGCGGATCGGCCTCGTCGAGGTCGACGCCGTCGATCCGTCCAACGATACGACGGCGAACACCTCGCCGTTCAATGCCGCTCTCGACGTCGTTTCCGCCGTCAATCCGCAAGCCTCGACGATCGCGATCAACCGCGCCGCCGGTGTCACCCGCGCGGTCGTTTCCCCCGCCACCGGCCGCTCGATCTTCGCCGGCCAGGGGGCGGTCATCGATCTTGGCGGCGACATGGACGCTATCACCCGGCCGCGCCTGTTCCAATATATCGAGCTTGGCGAAGGGGGCGCTGCGACCGCCGGCGGCAGCCGTCCGGCCGCTTACGCCATGCTCCGCAACGCGTTGCGCGAGGCGCGCGACGCGGGCACGGGGCGTCGCACCGACGACGTGCTGCTGACCCGGCTCGACGCCAACGCGCTCGTCCCCGTGCTCAACGGCAGCCAGCTCCTGCTCGTCCATGTCGAGCGGGCGAGCGACATCCTGCAAGTGCTGAGCCTGCGCCGCGAGTTTCCAAACCTTCGCCTCGTCCTCGTCGGCGCGACCGAGGGCTGGCGCGTCGCGCAGGACATCGCCGCGGCGCGGGTACCGGTGATCGCCAACGCGCTCAACGATCTGCCGGCCAGCTTCGAGCAGCTCGCCGCCACCCAATCCAATGTCGGCCGGATGACCGCCGCCGGCGTCCGGGTCTCGATCGGCATGTTGAATGACGACGAGGCGCGCCAGGTGCGCCTCTCGACCCAATATGCCGGCAATCTGGTCGCGATCGCCCGCGTGCCCGGCCATACCGGATTGAGCTGGGATCAAGCCTTCGCGGCGATCAGCTCCGGCCCGGCCGAAGCGATTGGCCTGGGCAACGAGATCGGCTCGCTCCGTCCGGGCCGGCGCGGCGACGTGGTGATCTGGGACGGCGACCCGCTCGAGCTTGCGACCGGCGTCGAGGCGGTCTGGATCGACGGCGTCCGCCAGAGTCTCGACAACCGCCAGACCCGGCTCCGCGACCGTTACCGCCAGCCGCAGGAAGGCGCCCTGCCCCACGCCTACGATCCGCGGACGCCGCAGCCGTGACGTCGACGGCCAGTCTCGCGCTCGCGACGCTGGCCTTCGTCGGAACCCATCTCGCCATGTCGCATCCGCTTCGACCGGCCCTGGTCGCGCGGCTTGGCGAGCGCGGCTTCCTCGGCGCTTATTCGCTGATCTCGTTCCTCACCTTGGGCTGGATGATCTTCGCCTGGCGGGTCACGCCGGCGGACGCGCCGCTCTGGATCGCGCCGTCCTGGTGGTGGCCGATCGCCTCTGCGCTGATGCTGGTCGCGAGCGTCCTGCTGGTCGGCTCGCTGCGCGGCAATCCTGCCTTTCCGCATCCCGGCGCGGAGGCGCGCCAGCTGCCGCCGCCGACCGGCGTCTTCGCCATCACCCGCCATCCGATGAACACCAGCTTCATCCTCTGGGCCTTGGTTCACATCTCGCTGTCGGGGAGCGCCCGTAACCTGATCGTCGCCGGCGGCATCCTTGCCCTCGCGGTGCTGGGCACGATCGGTCAGGACCGGAAGAAGGCGCGGCTGCTCGGCGAGGCCTGGCGCGATTGGCAGCGGCGGACGTCGATCCTGCCCTTCGCGGCGCTGGCGAACGGTACGCTACGCTGGAGCAACGCCTTTCCGGGATGGGTCGCGCTGATCGGCGGCGCGGTCCTTTGGGCCGCGATCACCTCATACCATGCGCCGACGGTTTCGCCGCTCGGCGGCCTGCTGAGCCGCTAGCGCGGCTCAGGCGGCGTTGGAGATGCGCCCGCCGCTCTGGCCGGCGAGATAGGCGTCGAGCTGGTCGGCGGTCATCGCCTGGGAATAAAGGTGACCCTGAACGGCGTCGCAGCCGGCCTCGAGCGCGATCTGCTCCTCGGCTTCGTTCGACACACCCTCGGCGACCACGTCGACGTTCATCGCATGGCCGAGCGTCACCGCGGCGCGGATGATCGCGACACTCTGGTCGCGCGCCGCCACGTCGATGAACGAGCGGTCGAGCTTGATCTTGTCGACCGGGAACTTGCGCAAGGAGGAGAGGGAGGAATAGCCGGTGCCGAAATCGTCAAGCACGATGCGGAAACCATCGCCGCGCAGCGACTCGACCGCCTCGGCGCACAAGGCGCCATGCTCGATGAACAGGCTCTCGGTGATCTCCAGCTCCATCTGGCCGGGCTGGACTTTCTCTTCGGCGGCAATCCGCTTCAACGCCGCCGGCAGCCCCGGCTTGCGGAATTGCATCGGCGAAAGGTTGACCGCGACGGAGAGGTCCGGCCAGCGCCGCGCAATCCGGCAGGCCTGACGGAAACTCAGCAGGCCGAGCTCCTCGATCACGCCGCATTCCTCGGCGATCGGGACGATCTCGGCGGGATGAAGCTGGCCAAGCAGCGGGTGCGACCAGCGCAGCAGCCCTTCCAGGCCGATCACGGCGCCGCGCGGCCCCATCACCGGCTGGTAATGCAACTCCAGACCCGGTCGGTCCGCGGCGAGCTCAGTGCGCAGCGCGTGCTCGATCTGGTCGCGGCGCTGGACATCGGCGTCCATCGCTTCGGTGAAAATGCGGAAGCAATCGCGGCCGGCGGCCTTGGCGCGGTACATGGTGATGTCGGCCTTGCGCATCAGCTCGGACGCTTCCGAGACCTCCTTGTTGGCGAACACGGCGCCGATGCTGACGCCGACCCGGGCCTCCCGGTCGCCGATCGCGAACGGGGCGCGGATGACGCTGATGATCCGCTCGCACAGCCGGCGCACATCCGCCTCGCCCTTGGGGCTGACCTGGACGATGGCGAACTCGTCGCCGCCGATCCGGGCGACGGTATCCGTCTCGCGCACCAGGCTGCGCAGCCGGTCACCGACTTCGGCGACCAGCCGGTCGCCCGCGTTGTGGCCCAAAGTGTCGTTGACCTGCTTGAAGCGATCGAGATCCAGCATCAGCAACGCGACCTGCTCGCCCGAACGGCGATAGCGGGTCAGCGCCTGATCAAGCCGGTCTTCGAGCAACGCGCGGTTGGCGAGGCCGGTCAGCTGGTCGTGCAGCGCCTGATGCTGGGCGATCGCCTGCCGATTCTCGATCTCCTTCACGAGATCGAACAGCGAACGGTAGAGGAAAGACATGACGAGAATGACGGCCACGGCCGAAGTCAGCGCGATCGGCCAGATCGTGCTGAACAGCTCCATACCCGATTGGGTACCGTCCCGGATGATGCTGATCGTCGCGAAGTTCGTCAAAACGAGCGTCGCAACGGCCGCCGCCACAATCGGAGGACCGACCTTGCGTGAATAACCCACGTGCCTCTCCCCTCGGAGACGGGGCAAATAGCAGACCAGCGGTTAATAAATTGATGAGGCGCGCGCGTGAATTAGCCGTCGCCGGGCAGAGAGAAATCCACCCCTTGTGCGAGCGGTAGCGTGCGGCCGTAGTTAATCGTGTTGGTCGCGCGGCGCATATAGGCGCGCCAGGCGTCCGAACCGCTCTCGCGCCCGCCGCCGGTCTCCTTCTCGCCGCCGAACGCGCCGCCGATTTCCGCTCCCGACGGGCCGATATTGACGTTGGCGATGCCGCAATCCGAGCCGGCAACGGACAGGAACAGCTCCGCCTCGCGCAGATCGTTGGTGAAAATCGACGAGGACAGACCTTGCGGCACCGCATTCTGGCGGGCGATCGCCTCATCGAGGTCCGCATAACGGGTCACGTAGAGGATCGGCGCGAAGGTCTCGCGCTCGCTGACCGGCGTCTGGCCGGGAAGCTCGACGAGCGCCGGGCGGACGTAGAGACCGTCGAGCGGGTCGCCGCCATGTACCGTGCCGCCCTCTGTCCGCGCCTTCGCCAACGCAGCCTGCATCGCATCGAGCGCGCCCCGGTCGATCAACGGCCCGACCAAAGTGCCTTCGGCGAGCGGGTCACCGATCGAGACGTTCGCCCAGATCCGCTTCAGCCGCGTCACCAGCGCGTCGTAGATCGCCTCGTGCACGATCAGACGGCGCAGCGTCGTGCAGCGCTGCCCGGCCGTGCCCATCGCGGCGAAGGCAATCGCCCGCTCGGCGAGGTCGAGATCGGCCGACGGCGCGACGATCATCGCATTGTTGCCGCCCAGCTCGAGCAGCGCCCGGCCGAAGCGGGCGGCGACGCGTGGGCCCAGCTCCCGCCCCATCCGGGTCGAACCGGTCGCCGAGACGAGCGGCACGCGCGGATCGTCGGCCAGCGCCTCGCCCACGTCGCGCCCGCCTTGCACGATCTCCAGCAACCCGTCAGGCGCATCGCCGAACCGCGCCGCCGCCCGCGCGAACAGCGCCGCGACGGCCTCGGCGCAGAGCGGTGTTTTCTCGGAAGGCTTCCAGACCACGGAGTCGCCACAGACGAAGGCAAGGCACGCATTCCACGCCCAGACCGCGACCGGGAAGTTGAACGCCGAGATCACGCCGACCACTCCGAGCGGGTGCCAGGTCTCCATCATCCGATGGTCCGGCCGCTCGGTGGCGATGGTAAGGCCATATAATTGACGAGAAAGCCCGACCGCGAAGTCGCAAATGTCGATCATCTCCTGGACTTCGCCGAGCCCTTCGGAGAGCACCTTGCCGCATTCAAGCGTGACCAGCCGGCCGAGCGCGTCCTTTTCGGCCCGTAGCTCCTCGCCCAACAGACGGACCAGCTCGCCGCGGCGCGGCGCGGGGACATTGCGCCAGACGAGGAACGCCTCATGGGCGCGCCCGATCGCGGCACTGATCTCGTCGCGGGTCGCGCTGCGCACCCGCCCCAGCTCGCGCCCGTCGATCGGGCTCAGCGATGCCAGGTCGCCTCCCGCCGCACCGGCGACCACCCTTCCGAGCAGGTCGTCGCTCATCGCACGCGCTCCGCCAGCGCTTGGGCGGCGAGCGGATTGCGGACCTTCGCGCCGCTGATGACGAAGGCGAAGACATCGCGCGGCGTCGCCTCGGCCGGCGCGTCGCTCACATAGTCCAGGCCGGCAGGGCTCTTGCCCGCCGCCCAATCTTGAACCACGCCGGCCCAGCGATCGAGCTCGGCGGCGGAATAGCCGATCGGCTCCTCCTCGCGCGTCGTCTGCAATCGCGCATAAATGAAATCGGCCGAGAGATCGGGGATCCGCGGATAGGTCTCGTGCTCGGCGACGACGATCGCGACGTTGGCCGCGCGCGCCATCGCGACGAACGCCTTGTCCTTGAAGCTCTCGTGGCGCGGCTCGATCGCGTGGCGCAGTTTCACGCCGTTCTGCGACGTGGGCAGAAGCGCGAGAAATTCCCGGATCTCATCGGGATTGAACTTCTTCGTATTGGCGAGCTGCCAAAGGATTGGCCCTAATTTGTCGCCCAGCTCGGTGAAGCCCTGGGCGCAGAACTTGCCGATCGATTCCGCCGCGTCGGCGAGGTTCTTGCGATTGGTCGCATAGCGCGACGCCTTCAGCGCGAAGGTGAAGCCCTCCGGCACCATCTTGCCCCAGCGTTCGAACAAGGCCGGTGATTGCAGCTTGTAATAAGTCGCGTTGATCTCGGTCGCGTTGAACTTCGTCGCCGCATATTCGAGCTGCTTCGTCTTCGCGAGGCCTTCGGGATAGAACGTCCCGCGCCAGGGATCGAAATCCCAACCGCCGACACCGATATGGATCGCTCCTGCTGTAGGAATGGCCGCCTCCAGCGGAAAAGTTCGCCTGCGCGATTGGCCCCTGCCCCGGCCGAGATCAAGCCGCGTCGTGAAAAATGATCCCCAGCGTGTGGCGGCGGCCGGTGCCGACCGTGGCCACGCCGTGGCGCATCCGCACCCGATAATCGCCGCGCGAGCCCTTCACGGGTCGGTCGTTGACCGCGAAGACGACCGCGTCTCCCTTGGCCAGCGGCGCCACGTCGGCGCGCGATTGCATGCGCGGGCGCTGCTCGGTGAGCACGAACTCGCCGCCGGTGAAATCCTTGCCCCGCCCGGAGAGAAGGATTGCGACCTGCAGCGGAAAGACATGCGCGCCGTACAAATCCTGATGCAGGCAATTATAGTCGCCTTCGCCATATTGGAGCAGCAGCGGGGTCGGCCGATCCTGCCCCGCATCGTGGCAGCGGGCGAGAAAGGCGGCGTGATCGTCCGGGAACCGCGCCTCAAGGCCCATCCGCTCGTGCCAGCGATTGGCGATCGGCGCGAGGCGCGGATAGAGCGCGCCGCGCAGCGCCGCAACCAGGGGCGGCAGCGGATAAGAGAAGTAACGATACTCGCCCCGCCCGAAACCATGCCGCGCCATGACGACGCGGCTGCGAAAGCCATCGTCAGCATCATAGCGAGCGGCGGTCGCGGCACATTCGTCGGCCGTCAACAGGCGCGGCACCGTTGCCCAGCCGGCCTGATCGAGGCTCGCGGCCACCGTTGTCCAGTCAATCCGCGCGACGCGGGACGCGACGGTCATGCCGCGGCTTCCAGCGCCAGCAAGCGTCGCTTGCGGCGTACGCCCCAGCGATAGCCGGAGATCGAACCATCCGCCTTGACGACGCGATGGCACGGGATCGCCACCGCCAGCACGTTGGCGGCACAGGCCGCTGCTATCTCCTGTGCCGTCGCCGGCATCGACAGCCTCTTTGCTACCTGTCCGTAAGAAACGGTTTCGCCGGCGGGAACGGCCGCCAGGCGACTCCAGACCGCGCGCTCCAGAGCGGAGCCGCGGATATCGAGCGGCAGATCGAGGCGGCTTCCCGGCGCATCGAGAAAAGCGCTAACCTTGATGATGGTGTCGCCGAGCGCCACACCGGCCTCTTCGAGGCATGCCAAAGGGAAACTCGTCTCAAGCTCAGCCAGCAATGAGCCCTTATCGTCTCCGATCAGTAGCGCGGCGAGACCGGTGTCGCTCAGCGCGACGAGAAACCTGCCCAGCGCGCATTCACCGAAGCCGAAGCGCAATGTTTCGGTCGCGTGCGACGTGTTTGGTGCAGCCATGACGAAATCTCCTCCATTGCGAGGAAACCAATAACGCCCTGACGATGCGCGACACTCCGCGGCTTGCGTTGAAACTGAGACTGGCTGGGGCGGCAGGATTCGAACCTGCGAATGCCGGTACCAAAAACCGGTGCCTTACCACTTGGCGACGCCCCAGCAGGCGAAGCGCGGCCTTATAGCGGCACGCGCATCAAGGTGAAGGGCTCAGCTGTTCGACAGCCGGCGATTCACCAGGTCGAGATAGTCCCTGCGCAATTGCAGCGTCAGCTCGCCGACCTCAAAATTCCACGGGCCCACCGACGCCACCGGAGTGACCTCAGCCGCGGTGCCGGTCAGGAAAAGCTGCTCGAAGCTCTCCAGCTCCTCCGGCCAGATCGCCCGCTCGTGCACCTCGACGCCGCGGCGGCGGGCGAGATCGATCACCGTCCGCCGGGTGATGCCGTCGAGGAAGCAATCCGGAGTCGGCGTGTGCAGCGCGCCGTCACGCACGAAGAAGGCGTTCGCCCCCGTCCCTTCCGCCACCCGGCCGCGCCAATCGAACATCAGCGCGTCCTCATAACCCTGCGCCTGCGCCGCGTGCCGCGCCATCGTACAGATCATGTAGAGGCCGGCCGCCTTGCTCTCGGTCGGCGCGGTATAGGGCGCCGGCCGCCGCCAGGGCGAGACGATCATCCGGATTCCCTTGCGCGCCGCCTCGTCGCCGAAATAGGCGCCCCACGGCCAACAGGCGATGGCGACATGGATTTTGCTGTTCTGCGCGGAGACTCCCATCTGCTCCGAGCCGCGCCAGGCAACCGGCCGCATATAGGCGTCTTCCAGCCCCGACGCGGCGAGCACGTCGCGAGACGCCTGATCGATCTCTTCCACGCTGAACGGAATCTCGAAGCCGAGCACCCGGCCGCTCTTCACCAGCCGCTCACTATGCTCGGTCAGCTTGAAGATCTCGCCGCCATAAGCGCGCTGCCCCTCGAACACGGAGGAGGCATAGTGAAGCGCATGGGTGAGGACATGGACGTTCGCCTCGCGCCAGGGGACCATCGCTCCGTCGAGCCAGATCACCCCGTCACGATCGTCATAAGCGCGGCTGTCGCTCATGGTCGGGCGGATTAAGCCCGACCGATCGGTCGGTCAATCGCGCGCCCGGGCCTCGGCGGCCATTTCGAGGCTACGCGCGCGGGCCGCGGCAAGGGTCGCTTCGACTAGCGCGAGAAGCGCATCGTCGGCGTCCAGAACCTTAAGCCCCGCCTCGGTCGTCCCGTTGGGGCTGGCGACCTTGCGCGCGAGCTCGGCCGCCGAATCCTCCGAGGCCGCGGCGAGCGCGCCTGCCCCCGCCACCATCGCCGTAGCCAGCCGCAGCGCCTGATCCTCGGGCAGGCCCAGCGCCGCCGCGCCCTTCCCCAGCGCGTCGATGAAGCGGAACAGGAAGGCGGGGCCGGCGCCGGTGAGCTCGCTGGCCAGCTCGAAGCTCGCCTCATCTTCGAACCATTCGGCATGGCCGAGCGCCGCCATTAGGCCGGCGACCATATCCCTGTCCCCCGGATCGCCGCCCTCGGCACAAAGCCCGATCACGCCTTTGCCGAGCGCGACCGGCAGATTGGGCATCGCCCTTACGATTGTGTCGGGGGTCGCGAAGCGCGCGCGCAGCGAGGCCATTTCGACCCCAGCCAGCACCGAAACGAGAATTGTGCGCGGGTCGAGCGCCGGCGTCAGCCGCGGCGCGACCGCATCAAGCTGATAAGGCTTCATCGCCAGCAGTACGACCGCCGGCACCTCGTCCTCGGGATAATGGGTGAGCACCCGGACATCATGGCCGACGGGCCTGCCGCTCGGCCGGATCACGGTGACATGGGCAGGGTCCGCTCCGGCGGCGAGCCAGCCGGCCAGCATCGCCGAACCCATATTGCCGCAGCCGACCATCCAGAGCGGGCCGGGAAGAAGGGGATCGGTCATGCGCGGCGTTTAGCGCCCTGTTTCAATAGAGTCATTCCGGCGGAAGCCGGAACCCATGACACCGTCGCTCCCAGCATTCCAAAACCGAGTTCATGGATCCCGGCTTCGGCCGGGATGACTCTGTGAAGGTGGCTAGGCCTCGCCCTGCGTCTCGATCAGGGCGGCGGCGATCGCTTCCTGCGGCGTCTTGTCGGCCCACAGCACGAACTGGAACACGGGATAGAAGCGTTCGCACTCCTCGATCGCGGCCTCGACAAGCGTCTCAGCCTGCTGAAGGCTGAGCGTCGCATTGTTCTCGGCATCGAGCAAAGCGGCATGGCGAAAGAGCACGAGCCCGGATGCCGACCACAGCTCGAAATGGCCGAGCCAGAGCTGCTCGTTGATCAGGCCGATTGCCTCGTAGATCGCGTCGCGCTTCTCGGCCGCCACGCGGATGTCGGGCAGTGCGAGGAACTGCAGCACCTGATCCTCGGTCCGCCAGATGCCGCGCAGCTCATATTGCGTCCAGCTGCCCTGGAAACTGGAGACGATCTCGTCCTCGCCGGCCCGCTCGGCGGCCCAGCCCATCGCCGTGAAATAGGTCTCGAGCATGTCGATCGGCGCGCTGGCCTCGCGCTCGAGCGCATATTCGTCCATATTCATCCGTGCGTCCCCGGGCCGCATTTGTTCCGCCCTTTTGGCGTTTTTGGCGGAAAAGCGCAAGAAAAGCAGGCGCCGAGGCCAACAAAGCTGTGGATAGTCATTGGCCTTACACGGCCATGACATGCTCAGGATTTCGGCGCTGTCCCGCGCTTCGCCCGGCCTGCACTGGCTGGCTTGCCGCCCTCCAGCGCCGCGATCCGGCGCTCAAGCGCCTCATTCTGCTCGCGCGCGGCGACGGCCATCGCCTTCACCGCGTCGAACTCCTCGCGGCTCACCATGTCGAGCCCGCCGATCCAGTCTCGCGCCCGCTCCTGCATCGCCGCATTGGCTTCGCGGCTCATGCCGGCGATCGTACCGGCCGCGCCGTTCATCACCTTGACGAAATCGTCGAACAATTTGTTCTGGGACTGCATCGCTCGCTCCTAAATTCGGTTGCCGAGATCGGCAGCGTTCAGCTGAATATCGATCGGCCGCGACCGCGATTCAAGCGTCGCCGCATCCGGGTTGCGGCTCACGATCTCATAATTGAGCAAGCCGGCGAACATCAGCCAGCCGAGATAGGGGTAGAGAAGCAGCCCCGCGATCACCCGGATCCGCCAGACGACGAGGATCAAGGCGAACGTGCCGACCAGCATCGCGGCGATGATCGACAAGGCGATGTCGGGGCGGTGAAAGGCGAAGAACACCGGCGACCAGGCGAAGTTGAGCGCGAGCTGGAGGGCGAACAAGGAGAGCGCCCGGTTCCGTTTCGGCGCGCCCTTCGCGTGCAGCACCATCGCCAGCGACAGGCCGACGAGGATGTAAAGGATCGTCCATACGGCCCCGAACACCCAGCCCGGCGGCATGAAGGCCGGCTTGCGCAGCGCGAGGAACCACCCGCTCGAAATGCCCGAATTGGACAGCCAGCCCGACAGGCTGCCGAGCAGCACCACCGCCGGCACCGTGACCAGCGCATAGCGCAGGAAGCTCATCCGCAATTCGGCGCGCGACGCGAGACCGCCCATCGACGGCGCCTATTCCGCCGGCATCGGCTGGGCCTCGCCAAGCTGCCGCTCCAGCTTGCGGGTGACGGTGAGCGGCGAGCCGGTGAACCGCGCAAGCCGCGAATAAAGCAGCGGGATCAGGAACAATGTGATCGCGGTGGCGATCGACACGCCGAAGACGATGACGACACCGATCGCCGAGCGCGCGCCCGCGCCCGCGCCGCCGGCCAACATCAGCGGCACCGCGCCAGCGACGGTCGCGATCGAGGTCATCAGGATCGGCCGCAGCCGTCGCCGCGCCGCGTCGCGGATCGCCTCGCCGATCTCGCTGCCGCTATCGCGCAATTGATTGGCGAACTCGACGATCAGGATGCCGTTCTTGGCCGCCAGCCCGACCAGCATGACCAGGCCGACCTGGCTGAACAGGTTCATCGTCTGGCCCATGACGACGAGCCCGATCAGGCCGCCGGCCACGGCGAGCGGCACGGTCGCGATGATCACGCCGGGATGGACGAAGCTCTCGAACTGGGCGGCGAGCAGCAGATAGACGACGAGGATGGTAAGGGCGAAGACGAGGTAGATCGATCCGCCCGCCTCGCGGAATGCCTGGCTCTCGCCGCGATAGCCGATCGCGGCGATTTCCGGCGCACCCGCGGCCTGCGCCTCCATGAACGCCAACGCCTCGCCGAGCGAGTAGCCGGGCGCGAGGCCGGCGGTGATCGTGATCGCGCGCAGCTTATTGAAGCGGCCGAGGTCGCGCGCCCCGGCGGCGTCGCGCGAGCGGACCAGGTTGGACAACGGTATCAGCGCCCCGGTCCGCCCGCGCACGTAGATCTGGGCGAGGTTGGTCTCGTTGGCGCGAGCGCCTTCCTCCGCCTGGACAACGACTCGATATTCCTCGCCGCGATCGACATAGGTCGAAACCCGGCGCGAACCGAGCAGGGTCTGGAGTGCGTTGGAAACGTCGGCGACCGAAACGCCGAGATCGCCGGCGCGCGCCGTGTCGACCTCGACGTTCAGCTGCGGCTTGTTTTCCTTATAGTCGCTGTCGACATTGACGAGGCCGGGATTCTCCCGCGCCGCGGCGAGGATGCGATCGCGCGCCGCGACCAGTTCCGGATAGGTCGCGCCGGCGATGACGAAATTGACCGGATTGCCGCGGCCGCGGCTCAGCGAGTTGCGCACCGAGGCGTTGCCGCGCACCGCCGCGATCTGGCCGAGCGCCCGGTTGACGTCGCCCACCACGCTTTGCGTGCTTTCCGTCCGCTCCTCCCAGGGGCGGAGGAAGACCGTGCCGGCGCCGCTGTTGAAATCGTCGCTGGCGCCGAAACCGCCCGGTGCACGGGTAACGATAGTACGTACCGGCCCCTCACCGTCGATCATTGGCAGCAGCCGGGCCTGAACCTCTTCCATGTAGCGGGTCATCTCGCCGAAGCCGGTGCCCTCCGGCGCGTTGACGTTGACGTTGACGATGCCCGTGTCCTCGGCGGGCACGAGCTCCGATTGCAGGGTGAAAAAGAGGCCGCCGGAAGCGCAGATGAAGAGCAAGACGACGACGAGCGGTATAAGCGGCTTCTTCAGCATGCCGTCGAGCCGCCGGGCGTAGAAATCCTCCAGCGCTCGGAAGCGCCGGTCGACGAAGGCCGCGAGCCGGCCGCGATTCTCGTGCCGCATCAGCTTCGAGCACAGCATCGGCGCGAGGCTCAAGGCAAAGAAGCCGGAGAAGGCGACCGCGCCCACCATCGCCACCGCGAGCTCGCGGAACAGGAGGCCGGTCTGGCCGGCGATGAACATGATCGGCACGAACACCGCGCAGACGACGAGCGTCGTCGAGAGCACCGCGAAGCCGACCTGCTTGGTGCCGTGATAGGCGGCGGCGAGCGGCGGCTCGCCCTCCTCGATCCGGTGATGGACATTTTCGAGCACGACGATGGCGTCGTCGACGACGATGCCGATCGACAACACGAGCGCGAGCAGGGTCAGCAGGTTGATCGAGAAGCCGAACAGCCAAAGCACAGCGAAGCTGCCCAGGATGCACAAAGGCACGGTGACCGCTGGGATGAGCGTCGCCCGCCAGCTGCCGAGGAACAGGTAAATGACGAGGACGACCAGGATCGCCGCCTCGGCCAGCGTCTTCCAGACCTCGTCGATGGCGCGGCGGATGAATTGCGATTCGTCCGATCCGATCGCCATCGTCATGCCTTCCGGCAGGTTCGGCCGGACCTGCTCCATCGTCGCTCGGGCGGCGTCGGCGACGGCGAGCGTGTTGGCGCCCGACTGGCGGACGACGCCCAAGCCCACCGCCTGCTCGCCGTTCATCCGGAAGAAGGAATAGGGGTTCTCCGCGCCGTCCTCGACCCGGGCGACATCGCCGAGGCGGACGAGATAGCCGTCTTCGCCGCGGCCGACGACCAGTGCCCGGAACTGCTCCGGCGTAGTGAACGGCCTTTGGACGCGCAGCGTCACGTTCTGCTGCGCCGATTCCAGCCGGCCGGCGGGCAGCTCGACATTCTGGGTCCTGAGCGCATTCTCCACGTCGGCCGAGGTCAGCCGATAGGCGGCGAGCCGCTCCGGCTGGATCCAGACCCGCATCGCCGGCCGCGCCTCGCCGCCGACGAAGACCCGGGCGACGCCGTCGATCGAGGAGAAGCGGTCGACCATGTTGCGGTCGACCCAGTCGGACAATTGCATCCGCGACCAGCCGGGCCGCGAGATGACGATGAACATGATCGGCGCCGAATCGGCGTCGACCTTCCTGACCGTCGGCGGCTCGACCTCTGTCGGCAATTGTGCCGCGGCGGCCGCGACCCGGTCACGCACATCATTGGCGGCGCTGTCGATATTTCGCCCAGCGAAAAACTCGATCGAGATTTGCGACTGGCCGTCCTGCGAGCGCGAAGTGATCGTCTGCAGTCCTTCGAGGCCGGCGAGCTGCTCTTCCAGTACCTGCGTGACGCGGGTCTCGATGACGCTCGCCGAGGCGCCGATATAGCGGGTCTCGACGGACACGACCGGCGGATCGACATCCGGATATTCGCGCACCGACAGGCCGAAGAAGCCGGTGATGCCAACCACCGCGACCAGCATCGCCACCACCGCCGCAAAGACGGGCCGCTTGATCGAAAGGTCGGAGAGAACCATCCTTAGCCGCCCGGCCGGCCTTGCCCCGGCCTTCCCTGCCCGCCACCGCGACTACCACCTTGTCCACCGCCTTGCCCGGCGAGGCGCACCTCCATCCCCTCGGCGACCTTGACGACGCCTTCCGTCACCACTCGCGCGTCGGGGCTGAGGCCGGCCACGATCTCGACCCGTCCGTTCGCCCGGACGCCGGTCCGCACCTGCCGGCGGCGGGCAACATTCCCGTCGAGGACGAAGACGTAGCGATTGTCGCCCTCGCCGACGATCGCCAGCTCGGGCACCGACAGCGACTCCCTCGGCGCGCTCTCGATCGTGACGTTAAGCAGCATTCCCGGCCTGAGCCGGCGGTCGGGGTTGGGGATGCGCGCTCGCACTGTCACAGCGCGCGTGTTGGGGTCGATCACCGGGTCTATCGTCGCGATGACGCCGTGGAACGGCTGATCCGGATAGGCTTCGGAGCGCGCCTGGATCGCTTGCCCTTCGCGGAGCGCCGGCAGCATCGTCTCCGGCACGGTGAAGTCGAGCTTGATCGTCGAAATGTCGCTGATCGTGGCGATCGCCGTCCCCTGGCTGACAATCGCGCCGACCGAGATGTTGCGCAGGGACACCCAGCCTGAGAACGGCGCGCGGATCACCCGGTCGCCGATGTCGGCGCCAGCCGATTGCGCCTGGGCGCGCGCCGCGGCGGCGGTGGCGACACGCGCGTCATAATCGGCCCGGGTGGCGAAGCCGCGATCCTTCAACGCCTCGACCCGCCGCAGCTGCTGATCCGCCTCGCGCACCCGGGCCTGCGCCTCGCGCATCTGCGCCGTCTGCTGACCCTGCTGGAGTACGGCGAGCACCTGGCCGCGCTGGACGAAGCTGCCATCGTCGAAATTGAGCCGGACGATCCGCTCGGTTACAGGCGCCGCGACCGTCACCTGTTCGTTGGCGCCCGCGGTGCCGACCGCGTCGATCCGGTTGGCGAAGCGCATCGACGTCGGCCGCTCGGCCTTGACCGTCGGCGGCGAGCGGTCGCGCTGCTTTTGCGCCTCGCCGCTGCCGCACGCCGCCACCACAGCGGCCAGCGCCGCGATCGCCGCCAGGCCGAACGAGCGGCGTATTACGCGTCCAACACTCATTGCGCTTCGCTCATGCCGATATTTCGGTAACTGTCGAGAGGGCGATTGTATCAGATAGTCGCGGTCCCGCTGGCATTCCGCGCCCCGATCAGGAACTCCACATTGCCTTCCGGCCCGGTAATCGGGCTCGGCGTCACGCCGGCGACGGTCCAGCCCCGTTCGACGAGCCAGTCCGCCACGGTTCGACAAACCCGCTCATGAACGGCGGGATCACGCACCACGCCGCCCTTGCCGATCTCGCTCCGCTCCGCCTCGAACTGCGGCTTGATCAATGCGATCAGCCGGCCGTCCGGCTTGACGAAACCCAGCGCCGCGTCGAGCACTTTGGCGAGCCCGATAAAGCTCGCGTCGCAGACGATCAGATCGACCGGCTCGGTCACGATCGCATCGGTGAGGTAGCGCGCATTGGTCTGCTCATGGACGACGACCCGCGGGTCCTGCCTGAGCTTCCAGGCGAGCTGGTTGGTACCGACATCGACCGCGAACACCCTGGCCGCGCCCCGCTGGAGCAGCACATCGGTGAAGCCGCCGGTCGAGCTCCCCACGTCGAGCGCCACCGCGCCCGCCACGTTCCAGCCGAAATGATCCAGCCCGTGCGCCAGCTTGATCCCGCCCCGCGACACCCAGGGATGATCCTTGCCCCGCACCTCCAGCGGCGCGTCGACGGCCAGCGCCTGCCCCGCCTTGTCGATCTTGCGTTCGCCGGAAAAGACCAGCCCGGCGAGGATCAGCGCCTGCGCCCTGCCCCGACTCTCGACGAGGCCGCGATCGACGAGGAGCTGGTCAGTGCGCTGCTTCGTCACGGCCCATAACGCACCAGCGCGGCCCGCAATTCGTCGGGACTGCGGTCAGTACCAGCGGTGGTGATGGTGATCGCCGCGAAGCCAATCGCGCTGTTCAGGCTAGACACCCGGCCCAACATGGTCGTGGGCGGATGACGCTCCGGATCGTGAAGATGGATGCAGAACATGGTCTGGCCCATCTGATCCCGTTCCTGGATCCTCGCCACCGCGCTCCAAGGAATATGCTCGTCCGACCAATTGCGCCATGTCAGGCCGTGTTCATCGACGACAATCAGATCGCGCCTCTGAAACAGGCGGGTGAGGCCGAAAATCGCCGCCAGCCCGAAGACTAAAATCGACGACCAGCCGGCCCAGTGAATTGCCTGCGGCCCCCAACGCCGCGAGGTCGGGGGATCGCCGAACCAGCCGGCCAACCAGGCTCCGAGCAGAACGAAGAGGATCGCGCCCAGAATCATCAGCGTCATCCGCACCGGGGAATAGCGCGCGACGAATGCCTCGCCCATGCTCAGGCCCGCGCGCCCTCGACCACGCCGGCACTATTGTGCCGCAGCGCCTTCAGCACCGTCTCGACGATGCCGTCCGCGTCGAGGCCCGCCTCGGCATATTGCTTCTCGGGCTTGTCCTGTTCCTGGAAGACGTCCGGCAGTCGCATGGTGCGCAGCTTGAGCCCGGCGTCGATCAAGCCCGGCGTCGCTCGCCAGCGTCAGGACATGCGCGCCGAAGCCGCCGATCGGCCGCCTCCTCGACCGTCACCGCCACTTCGTGCGTCGCGAGCAGCCGCCGGATCAGGCCCTCGTCGAGCGGCTTGGCGAAGCGCAGATCGGCGACGGTCGTCGAAAGCCCCTGCGCATCGAGCCGGTCGGCCGCCTTCAGCGCCTCGGCGAGACGGGTGCCGAGCGACAGGATCGCGACCTTCTTGCCCTCGCGGACCACCCTGCCCTTGCCGATCGCCAGCGCCTTCGGCGTCTCGGGCATCGCCACGCCGACGCCGTTGCCGCGCGGATAGCGCACCGCGATCGGCCCTGAATCATGCTCCTGCATGGTCTTCGTCATATGGGCGAGCTCGGCCTCGTCGGCGGCCGCCATCACGACGAAATTGGGCAGGGTGCAGAGGTAAGCGAGATCGAAGCTGCCGGCATGGGTCTGCCCATCGGCGCCGACCAGCCCGGCGCGGTCCATCGCGAAGCGCACCGGCAGATTCTGGATCGCCACGTCATGGACGACCTGATCGTAGGCGCGCTGCAGGAAGGTCGAGTAGATCGCGCAGAACGGCCGCATCCCCTGCGCGGCGAGGCCGGCGGCGAAGGTGACGCCATGCTGCTCGGCGATGCCGACGTCGAAGGCGCGGTCGGGATGCGCGCTGCGCGAACTTGTCGACGCCGGTGCCGGACGGCATCGCCGCGGTGATCGCGCAGATCCGGGGATCCTCGTCGGCCAGCTTCGCCAGCGTCTCGCCGAACACGTTCTGGTAAGCCGGCGGGCCGCCGCCCGGCCCCTTGTCCTGCTTGCCGGTGATCGACGTCGAACTTGACGACGCCATGATATTTGTCCGCCGCCGCCTCGGCCGGGGCATAGCCCTTGCCCTTTTGCGTCACGGCATGGATCAGGATCGGCCCTTCCTCCGCGTCGCGGACATTTTCGAGGATCTTCACTAGCACGTCGATATCGTGGCCATCGACCGGGCCGACATAATAGAAACCAAGCTCCTCGAAGAGGGTGCCGCCGGTCGCCATGCCGCGGGCGAATTCCTCCGCCTTTTCCGCCGCATTGTAGATGCGCCGCGAAATCTTGCGGACGATCCGCTTCGCCAGCCCGCGCAGGCTCAGATATTTCTGCGACGAAACCAGCCGGGCGAGATAGTTGGACAGCCCGCCCACCGGCGGCGCGATCGACATGTCGTTGTCGTTGAGGATGACGATCAGCCGGTTGCCCGCCTGCTCGGCATTGTTCATCGCCTCATAGGCCATGCCGGCGCTCATCGCGCCGTCGCCGATCACCGCGATCGCCTTGCCCGGACGTTTGGAAAGCTTGTTGGCGACCGCGAAGCCGAGCGCCGCGCTGATCGAGGTCGAGCTGTGCGCCGCCCCGAACGGATCATATTCGCTCTCGCTGCGCTTGGTGAAGCCGGAGAGGCCGCCGCCCATGCGGATCGAACGGATGCGGTCGCGCCGCCCGGTGATGATCTTGTGTGGATAGCATTGGTGGCCGACGTCCCAGACCAGCCGGTCCTCAGGCGTGTTGAAGACGTAATGGATGGCGACGGTAAGCTCGACCACGCCGAGCCCTGCGCCCAGATGCCCGCCGGTGACCGAGACGGCCGAGATCGTCTCGGCGCGCAGCTCGTCGGCGAACTGGCGGAGCTGACTTTTGTCGAGCTTGCGAAGATCGGCCGGCGTCTCGACCAGGTCGAGCAGCGGCGTGTCGGGTCTCTCGGTCATGCAATCCCCAATGCGAGCCTTCTCCATAGGCCCGGCACCGGCCGAAGTCATGAGGGAAAGCTGAGCAATCCCATGCGGAAGCGGTCAGGCGAACGAGCCGTCTTCAGCGGCGCTTCTTATCAATCAGCACGGCCTGCTGCCAGGCGCTGGGAGCCTTGTCGGTGCGATGAATGCACCCCGACCAGCAGCAGGGCCGCTTCTTGCCTTCGAGCAATTCCTCGCCCGTGCGCTTGATCCGCCGTTCGCGGGTAGCGGCCTGTTTCGCGTCGTCGACCCAACAGATGAACTCATTGCGCCCAAGCGGCGTCAGCTTTTGCCAGAGATCGAAAATCAAGGGATCCGACTGGATCGCGCTGCGCAAATCGTCCTGCGCCCGATGCACTGTTCCGTCGAGAAAACGATCAACCATGGGGGCGGAAACTCAATGCCAAGGCCGAGCAGGTATTTACTCCGCCTGCGCCCCTTCGCAATCCCCGCACTTGCCGCGCACCTCGATCACCGGGCGGTCGGGAGCGAAGCCGGCCGCTTCCGCCGCCGCGCGAACGCCGCGCGCGATCTTGTCGTCGTCGAGGTGGCGGGTTTGGCCGCAGGTATCGCAGATCAGGAAAATGCAATCGTGCAGGCAATCCGGATGGTCGTTGGCGACATAGGCGTTGGCGCTCTCCACCCGCCGGGCAAGGTTCGAGGTCACGAACAGATCGAGGATGCGATAGACGCTGTTCGCGGCCACCCGCCGCTCCTGCACGCGCGAGACCTTCTCGGCGATGTCATAGGCCGATGCCGGCTTGTCGAAGCTCGCCAGCGCGTGGAACACCGCCGCCCGCATCGGCGTCCACTGCTCGCCGGACCGCTGCAGGGTCGTCTGCGCCGCCTCGGCGAGGTCGGCGCCTTTATGGCTGTGATGGACGTGGCCGGTCATGCTTTAGGATGTAGGCCCGGCGCGGGGCCGGAACAAGCTGCGCGTCAGATGACGGCGCGGCGATTGAGGTCGTGGCCGAGCGCGAGGATCAGCACGCCGATCACCGAATAAAGCAGCTCGCCGCCATCGTGGCCGACGGCGAGTGCGCCGGCCATCACGCCCAGGCCAAGGCCGGCAATCGCTGACGGCAGCATGAAGCCATGCTGCAATACGCCGCGCCCCAGCCCGACCAAGCCGAGCATGATCGCCAGCCCGATGCCGATCTCATGCACCGCCGGATGGAGCAGCAGCCCGCCCGCGGAGGCAAGCATCGTCACTAGCACGGCGCTCGCGATGCAATGGACGAGGCAAAGGCCCGACAGGCCGATGGCCAGCCGGTCCAGGCTTCCGGGTCTAACGGCGATATTGGGCAAGCAGGCGATTCCCTTCGCATGGACTATAGGCGCGGCGAAGCGAAGTTACAACATATCATCGAAGGAAACCGCGCGATTGCTTGGCAAGCCGCCGGCCCTCCGTCATAGGCGCGCCATGTTCTCCCGCCCTTCGGAACCGACCCCGCGTCCCGGCGCGATCGCCGGCTGGCTGACCTTCGTCGCGGTGCTGATCTTCCTGATGGTGATCGTCGGCGGGATCACGCGGCTCACCGAATCCGGCCTGTCGATGGTTCGCTGGGAACCGATTTCGGGCATCGTACCGCCGCTCTCGGAAGCCGACTGGCAGGCCGAGTTCGACCATTACCGCCAGACGCCGCAATACAGCCAAGTCAATCGCGGCATGACGCTCGATGACTTCAAGACGATCTTCTTCTGGGAATATGTCCACCGCCTGCTCGGCCGGCTGATCGGCCTGGCCTTCGCGCTGCCCTTGCTCTGGTTCTGGTGGAAGCGGGCGATCCCGCGAGGCTACGGCTGGAAGCTCGGCGGGCTGCTTGCGCTGGGCGGGCTGCAGGGCGGCGATCGGCTGGTGGATGGTCGCGTCCGGCCTCGTCGATGTGCCGGAGGTCAGCCACATCCGGCTCGCCATCCACCTCCTCACCGCGCTGTTGATCTTCGCCGCTATCATCTGGACCGCGCTCGATCTCAATGCACAGGCCGAGGGCGACGCGAAGCCCGCCCGACCGCCAACGCTCGGCATCTGGGCGCTCTGCTTGCTCTTCCTCCAGTTCCTGTTCGGCGCCTATGTCGCCGGGCTGGACGCCGGCTATGCGTTCAATACCTGGCCGCTGATGGGCGACGAATTCTTTCCCGCCGCGACGCCGATGCTGGAGCCGTGGACGCGCAATTTGGTCGACAACCCGATCGTCGTCCAGTTCGTCCACCGCTGGCTCGCCTTCCTCGTCGCCGGCTTGTGCGTCTGGGTCGGCATCCGGGCGTGGCGCCGCGGGATCAAAGTGGACGGCGGCTTCCTGACCGCGGCGGTGTTCGGCCAGCTCATGCTCGGCATCCTGACCATCTTGTCCGGCGTGCAGATCGATATCGCGGTCGCGCATCAGGGCATGGCGGCGCTGCTCCTTGCCGCGCTGGTCGTCTGCGTCCACCGCCTCGGGCGGCGGCAGGCATGAGCAACGAGGCGATCGTCACCGTCTTTGCGGTCTTCGCTTTCGACGCCGAAGCCCGGACCATCGGCCGGGAGATGGTCGAGCGCCGGCTCGCGGCCTGCGTGAACATCCTTGGCGGTCTGCCACTCCATCTATCGCTGGCACGGCACATCGAGGAAGCGAAGGAGGTCGCCGCTTTATTCAAGACCGGCCGCGACAAGGTGAAGGCGCTGGCTGCGGCGATCGGCGAGATGCACTCTTACGAGACCCCGGCGATCGTCGTTTGGCCGATCGAGGCCGCGGATCCGGCCTATCGGGCATGGGTGATCGCGGAAACGCGCTGATCCGCCGTGCTTTTGGTCCCAAGTCAGCTTATATTCAGCGACAAGGCCTCAAGGCTGGCCGCAAGAGAATAGGAGATCAGCCATGCGCAAGCTCATTCCAGTCATCCTTGGCACTCTGCTCGTGACGGGCCCGGCATTGGCCGCAAATCCGCGCGGCGAGGCGGAGCTTGAGCGCACGATCGCCGGCCGAGTCGCGGGCGAGCCGGTCAACTGCATCGACCTGCGCGGTTCGGCGTCGAGCCAGATCATCGACAATACCGCGATCGTCTACCGGGTCGGCAGCACGCTCTACGTGAACCGGCCCCGCTCCGGCGCGGAGTCGCTTGATCGCGACGATACGCAGGTCAACCGGCTCTACGGCGATTCGCGTCTCTGCAACACCGATGCGGTGCGGATGGTCGATCTGCACTCCGGTTTCATGACCGGCATCGTGCTGCTGGGCGATTTCGTGCCGTACCGGCGGGTCCGCGACTAGGCGCTCGCTGGCGGACCGACGGTCAGGCCCAGCGCGTCGAAGCGTCTGAGGACCGCGCCGGCGGCGACATTGCCCTCTGCGAAGGCCGGATCGCCCAGAACGATCCGGCCCAGTTCCGTGTCGAGCACGACGCCGTCGAAATAGAGGCTCTTGCGCGGCGCGCGGGTCACCACGCGGACGACGTTCAGATCGTCATAGGATTTCACCACCGTGTCGTGGCCGCTGCGCAACGTGACCGCGTCCTCCGCCACTTCGACGGCGATCATCGGATCCTCGTAGCGCCAGCGCCGCCGCATCCTGAGCCAGGCGAAGACGCCCAGCGCGACCGCACCGGCGGCGAACAGGATCGGCAGCCAGCGCACGCGGGCCGGGATCGTGTCGGCCAGCGCCACGGTCGCCGCCGCGGCGACGATGAGCAGCAGATAGGCCGGAACGATCCAGCGGATCTCGCGCCAGTCCCGGGCCCGGATCTCGCTCCGGGTCAGGCTGCGCGCGCTGACCGGGAGCGGCACGTCGCCCATCTCCAGGCCAAGCGCCCGGCCCAGCTCCGCGCGGGTGAGATGTTCCGTCGCCATCAGCCGTAAGGAGGACAGTCCAGCCCGGCCGGGCTCTTGGTGAAGATCTCGCAGCCGTCTCGGTGATGCCGATCGAATGTTCGAACTGGGCGGAGAGCGAGCGGTCGCGGGTCACCGCCGTCCAGCCGTCGTCGAGCACCTTGCAGTCGGGCCGGCCGATGTTGATCATCGGCTCGACGGTGAAGAACATGCCGGGCCTGAGCTCCGGCCCGGTCCCCGGCCGGCCGGCGTGGACGACCTCCGGCGCATCGTGGAAGACCCGGCCCACGCCGTGGCCGCAGAAATCGCGCACCACGGAGTAACGGTGCCGCTCGGCATGGCTCTGGATCGCATGGGCGATATCGCCGAGCCGGTTGCCCGGCTTCGCCTGCTCCAGCCCGAGCATCAGGCATTCGTAGGTCACCTGGACGAGCTTGGTCGCCTTGATGCCGACGTCGCCGACCAGATACATCCGGCTGGTGTCGCCGTGCCAGCCGTCGAGCATCGGCGTCACGTCGACATTGACGATGTCGCCATCCTTCAGCGCCCGATCGGGCGACGGAATGCCGTGGCAGACGACATGGTTGATCGAGGTGCAGCAGCTCTTGGTATAGCCGCGATAGCCCAGGGTCGCGGGAACCGCGCCGCGCGCCCGCATCTCGGCGAAGACGATCTCGTCCAGCTCCTGCGTCGTCACCCCCGGCACGACGTGGGGAACGAGCATGTCGAGCATTTCCGCGGCGCAACGCCCGGCGGCGCGCATGCCGGCGAAGCCCTCCGGCCCGTGCAGCTTGATATTGCCATGCCGGCCGGTGACGGCCGCGTCGTCGGTATAAGTCGTCGAAGTCATCACGCCGATATAGCGCGTCGCACTTTAATTTGCACCAACCGGTCCGTAGAGCGGTCGCCATGGCCGACGCGCGCATCTGGACCGCCGCCTTGCTGGTGATCGGCGACGAGATCCTCTCCGGCCGCACCCAGGACCGCAACATCGCCCAGGTCGGAACCTGGCTGAACCTGCAAGGCATTCGGCTGGCCGAAGTGCGGGTCGTGCCGGACGACATCGGCAAGATTGCCGCGGCCGTGAACGCGCTGCGCGCGGCCAACGACTATCTGTTCACCACCGGCGGCATCGGGCCGACCCATGACGACATCACCGTCGATGCGATCGCCGCCGCCCTGCAGGTGCCGGTCATCATCCACCCCAAGGCGCGGGCGATGCTGGAAGCCTATTATGAGAGCCGGGGCGGCATCACCGAGGCGCGGCTCCGAATGGCGCGGGTGCCGGACGGCGCCGAGCTGATCGAGAACCGCATGTCGGGCGCGCCCGGCATCCGCCACGGCAACATTTTCATCCTCGCCGGCGTGCCGCACATCGCCGGCCTGATGCTGGAGGCGCTGGCCGGCCAAATCGAGGGCGGCCGCCCGCTCATCTCGCGCACGATCGGCTGCTGGGCGGCGGAGAGCGAGGTCGCCGACCTGCTCGGCGAAACCGAACGCGCCCATCCGCAATGCCAGATCGGCTCCTATCCCTTCTTCAAGGAGGGGCGGGTCGGCGCCAATTTCGTCATCCGCAGCACCGACGAGGGCGCGCTCGAAGCCTGCACGTCGGATCTGCTCGGACGGCTCCAGGCGGCCGGCCGCGACGTTGTGCCTGGCGAGATCTGAACGGAGTGGCGCACATGGATCGTTTCTTCACCTGGTTTGCCGGCATGATCTCGTTCGCGTCCGGCCAGCCGCTGGCCTTCGTGCTCGCCTTCGGCACGATCCTTGTCTGGGGCGTGACGGGGCCGATGTTCGCCTTTTCCGACACCTGGCAGCTGGTCATCAACACCGGCACGACGATCGTCACCTTCCTGATGGTCTTCCTCATTCAGAACAGCACCAACCGCGACGCCGCGGCGATGCAGGCCAAGCTGGACGAGCTGCTGCGCGCGGTGGCCAAGGCGCGCGGCGAGTTCATTGGCATCGAACATCTGACCGAGACTCAGGTCGAGAAGATCCGCCGCGCACTCGAGGAGGAATCCGGCGCGAGGAGCGCCGACAAGAAGAAGGGTCATGACTCGCTCGAACAGCTTCTCAAGCGGCGCTAGCGTGTCCGCGCGGGCTATCGAGAATTGGAGCGGGTGAAGGGAATCGAACCCTCGTCGTAAGCTTGGGAAGCTTCTGCTCTGCCATTGAGCTACACCCGCGCGCGATCTCGCCTGCCACAGCGGAGGCGGCCGGGTCAACGTGGTCAGGCGATGGCGCCCGCGGCCTTGAGATCCGCGATAGCCTTCGCATCCAGCCCGAGAATATCACGAAGAACCTGATCGCGATGCTCGCCCAACAAGGGCGGCGCGACTGGCTCTGTGACGGGCGTTTCGGAGAGCCGCAACGGCGACGCCACGAGGGGCAGCGCGCCGATGGTCGGGTGGGCGACCTCCCGCACCATCGCCCGCGCCGCCGCTTCCGGCGCCCGAAGCGCGGCGAGCGGTCCGCGGACCTCGCCGCATGGCACGCCCGCCGCGCGCAGGCTGTCGAGCCAGAGGTTCTTTGGCTTCGCCGCGACCAAGGGCACGAGCAGGTCGATCAAGGCGACGCGATTCTCGACCCGCGCCTTATTGGTCACAAAGCGCGCGTCCGCGGCAAACTCGGGATGCCCGGCCAGCAGAGCCAGCGCGGCGAACTGCCGATCGTTGCCGGCGGCGATCACGAAGCCGCCGTCGCTCGCCTGGAAGACCTGATAAGGCACCACCGTGGGGTGGCCGTTGCCGTAGCGATCCGGCTCGGCGCCGGCCACCAAAGCGGCGCTGCCGACATTGGCGAGCATCGCCAGCTGGCAGTCATAGAGTGCCATGTCGATATGCTGGCCGCGACCGTCGCGGTCGCGGGCGATCAGGGCGGCGAGGATCGCCTGGGCGGCCGCCATGCCGGTGAACAGGTCGGCCACAGCGACGCCAGCCTTCATCGGCTCGCCGTCGACCGCGCCGGTGACGGCCATCAGCCCGCCCTCGGCCTGGATCACATAATCATAGCCCGGCCGATCCGCGATCGGCGAGGCGCGGCCATAGCCCGAGATCGAGCAATAGATCAGCGCCGGATTGAGCGTGGCGAGCGAGTCGTAGTCGAGACCGAAGCGTGCCAGCCCGCCCAGCTTGAAATTCTCGACCAGCACATCGGATTTCGCCGCCAGCCGCCGAACCACATCCTGGCCGTCCGGCGTCGACAGGTCGATCACGATGCTTTTCTTGTTGCGGTTGGCGCACAGATAATAAGCGGATTCGCCGCCGGCATAAGGGGGGCCCCAGTGACGCGTGTCATCGCCGCCGTTCGGGTTCTCAACCTTGATCACCTCGGCGCCGAGGTCGGCGAGAACCATCGTGCACCAGGGGCCCGCGAGGACGCGCGACAGATCGAGGACGCGCCGGCCGGTCAATGGCGGCGCGCGTCTTTGAATCTCGGTTTGGGAGTTCAGCCCGGCCACCGCCTCTCATTGCAGGCGGCAACAAAGCGTGGCAATCAGGACGGGACGATCAGGGCTTTCCGCCGTAGCGCAGATCGGCGCGGCTCAAGGCGGCCTTGTCGACCGCGCTTTCCGCAAATCTGGTCCCGGCATAGCCGGCGAGCTTGACGCCGAATCCGGCTGCCCCCTTGCCGGGCGCGAGCAGGCGCAGATCAAATTCCTGCTCGAACTGGACGCCCATCCTCTTTCCCTCCACCCAGCGGACTTCGGCGCCGAGGTGCCCGCAACCCGGCAGGTCCAGCTGGATAGCGGAATCGACAGGCAAGGTGCGGCTGCTCTCCAGCAGCGCGCCGCCGGTCGAGATGTTGCGGACCCGGACCGGCACCGTCATCCCGTTCCACTGCACGCTGGCGACCTTGAGAATCCCCTGACGCGGCGGGCGGTTGAACTGGAAGCCGTCCGCGGTCACCGCCTTGTTCTGCGCGGCGAGCTCCCCGGCATCCTCGGGGCTCATCGGCCGGCCGAAGATATAGCCCTGGATATGGGAGCAGCCCAGATCGCGGATCAGGGTCAACTCGTCATGCGTCTCGGCACCCTCCGCCGTGGTGTCCATGCTCAGGCTCTCGGCGAGCGTGACAATCGCGCGGATGATCGCCGCGTTGCGGCTATCCTTCGACGCCGCACCGCGCACGAAGCTCTGGTCGATCTTGATCTTGTCGAACGGCGCCTTCTTCAGATAGCCGAGCGACGAATAGCCGGTGCCGAAATCGTCGAGCGCCAGCCGGACGCCGAGCGACTTCAGCTTGGCGAACATGTCGTCGGTCGATTCGCTTTCGACCAGGAAAACGCCCTCGGTGATTTCCAGCTCGAGCTGCCGCGGCTGGATCTGGGAGTTGGCGAGGGCGCTGACGACCGTCGCCGGCAGGTTGGGATCGGTGAACTGGATCGGCGAGAGATTGACCGCGATGCGGATATTCTCCGGCCATTTCGCCGCCTCCAAGCAGGCGGTGCGCAATACCCATTCGCCGATCTGCAGGATGAGCCCGCTTTCCTCGGCGAGCGGAATGAACATCGCCGGCGAAATCATGCCGCGCGTAGCGTGGTTCCAGCGGACCAGCGCCTCGAAGCCGGACAATTGCTCGGACTGGGCGTGGACGACGGGTTGATAGACCAGCGCCAGTTCGCCGCGCGCGATCGCCTTGCGAAGATCGTTCTCGAGCATCTGCCGGTCCTGCGCCTCGGTGTGCATTTCCGGCGCGAAGAAGCAGAAAGTGCCGCGGCCCGCGGCCTTGGCTGAGTAGAGCGCGAGATCGGCATTGCGGACCAGCGAATCGCCGCAATTCTCGCCGGGCCGGGCGATCGCGATGCCGACCGAGGCGCCGATCGAGATATTATGGCCTTCGATCAGATAGGGCATCGACACCTGCTGGATCAGCCGTTCGGCGAGCGTGGCCAGACTGCCTTCGTCCTGTGGCGCCAGCACCGCCTTGAACTCGTCGCCGCCCAGCCGGCCGATCTGCCCCCGATCGTCGATCACGGTGGTCAGCCGCTGGGCGACCTGCTTCAGCAACGCATCGCCGACCGGGTGGCCGAGCGTGTCATTGACGTTCTTGAAGCGGTCGAGATCGATCAGGAACAAGGCGCAGCCGCCAAAGACGCCGCCCTTCGGCTGCAGCGCCTCATCGAGCGTGCGGCGCATCAGGGCGCGATTGGGCAGACCAGTGAGCGAATCATATTTGGCGAGCCGGTTGATCTCCTGTTCGGAGCGTCGCTGCTGGGTGAGGTCGGAGCCGATGCCGCGAAAACCGAGGAAACGGCCATGCTCGTCGAAGCTCGGCGTGCCCGACAGCGACCACCAGATTTCCGCCGCCGTTTTCGCCCGCACCGTGACGTCGGTGAACGGCAGGCGGGCGGAGAGGTGAAAGCCCAGGGTACGCTCGGACGTCTCGGTACCGGCGCTGTCGTCGATGCCGATCAGATCGGTGAAAAGCTTGCCGATGAGCTCGGCCGCCGGCGTCTTGAGATCCGCGGCGAGCTGGTCCGAGACATAGGACAAGGCGCCGCGGCCGGTAGTCTCCCAGAACCAGCCGCGTCCGGCCTGCTCGAATTCCTCGATGAAGCGGTTGGCGCGTTGCGCGCTCCAGTCCGTCGCCAGCCGTCGACGCACCTGGCGGAAGGCGTCGTTCGAACGGCGCAAGCTCAGGTGCACCAGCGCCATGGCCAGCAGCCCGGCGAGCGCGGCGGCAAGCGGATCGCGCCAGAGCAGGGCCGTGGCGATGACGCCGGCGATGCCGCCGAGCAGCACGATGGTCGGGAAGGCGATGAAGGCGAACGGCGCGGCGAGCAGGCCGCCGAGCAGGGCCACGGACATCGCCGGCCCGCTTTGATCGCCGATCATTGCGCAGGCCGCGCACCAGGCGCCGCTGGTCGCCAGCGCGTAGCAGGCCGTGGCGCGAGTCGCATGATGGGATTGCCAGGAAGAGAGCGGCCGGCGCCGCAGGAACAGGATCAGCGCGGCATCGGCGGCGACGAGGCCACCGGTCAGTGCGGCGATCGTCAGCATGACCGGCGTTTCCGCCGTCAGCGAGAGCAGCGCCCCGCCGCAGATGAGGTGCACGATCAGGAAGAACAGAGGCAAGGCGTCGAGGCCGCGCGTGCGCTCACGGGCGGCGCTTTCCTCGCGCTCGTCCTCATTTTGAGCGAAGTCACGCGCGAGCGCGCGGCCGATGGAGACCTGGTCTCCTGACGTCGCTTCCACCGCTTCGGATCTTTCCAACCTGCGCACGGCGTCCGCTGTATCGGCGGAGCCTTAAGAATCGGTGTGTCGCGCGCTCAGCGGCGTTCCGGTTCCTCTTGCTGCTCAGGGTCGCTCCGGTCGCGGCCCCGGCGCCGTTGCTCGCGCTCGCGCCGTCGCGCCTCGCGGCCTGCCCTTTCCTCGGCCTCGCGCACCTCGCGGCCACGCCGCTGATCGGCCTCCGACTGACTGGTCGTCATCGCGTCGACGCCGGCGCTGACCACGCGCACCGGCAGGGTGACCACGTCGACAGCGGTCCGCGCAAGACAGCCAGAGACGAGAAACGCGAACGGAAGGAGAAGCAGAATGCGCATCACAGCGCCATAATCCCGCGCCGTTGCGCGAAAATGAACGAGCGGGACAAGCGGACGCGATAATCGGTCCGCTCGTCCCGCTCGATTCGAGCCCGTCTAGCGCTTCGAGAACTGGAAGCTGCGGCGGGCCTTGGCGCGGCCGTACTTCTTGCGCTCGACGACGCGCGGATCGCGGGTAAGGAAGCCGGCCTGCTTGACCGTCGTCCGCAGTCCCGGCTCGTAGCGGGTAAGCGCGGTCGAGATACCGTGGCGAACCGCGCCGGCCTGGCCGGAAAGGCCACCGCCCTGGACGGTCGCGACGACGTCATACTGGTCGCGGCGCTCGGTGATGTCGAACACCTGGTTGATCACCAGCCGCAGCGTCGGGCGGGCGAAATAGACGGTCTGGTCGCGGCCGTTGACGACGATCTTGCCGGTGCCGGGCTTCAGCCAGACGCGGGCGACCGCGTCCTTGCGGCGGCCGGTGGCGTAAGCGCGGCCCTGCTTGTCGAGCTGCTGCTCGCGCAGCACGGCCTTCATCTGCGGACCCTGCGTCTCGACGCCGTCCTTGTTGACCTCCTCCTCCTTGCCGCGACGGCCGCCGCGGCGGCCATCGCCCTCGGGACGGGCAAATGCGGGGGCGGCGGGCTCGGCCTCTGGGGCGGCTGCTTCGGCCTCGGGAGCGGGAGCGTCCGCGGCCACCGGCTCGGCAGCGGCGGCCTCTTCGGCGGCCGGAGCCTCGGCGGCGGGAGCCTCGACCTCCGTCTCGGTCAGCTTGGCCAGATCGGCCAGGGACTTCTTGTCTTTGTCGGCCATTATGCGCCCACCTTGTTCTTGCGGTTCATGGCCGCGACATCGAGAATTTCGGGGTTCTGGCCGCCGTGCGGATGCTCGGTGCCATTATAGAGATGCAGCGCGCGCATCTGGTCGCGGCCGAGCGGACCGCGCGGGATCATCCGCTCGATCGCCTTCTCAATCACGCGCTCCGGAAAGCGGCCCTCGAGTACCTTGCCGGCGGTGACCGACTTGATGCCGCCGGCATAGCCGGTGTGCTTGTAATAGACCTTGTCGGCCAGCTTCTTGCCGGTGAACCGCACCTTGCCCGCGTTGACGATCACGACATGGTCGCCGCAATCGACATGGGGGGTGAAGCTCGGCTTGTGCTTGCCGCGCAGGATATTGGCGACGATCGTGGCGAGCCGCCCGACCACCAGCCCGTCGGCATCGATCAGATGCCATTTCTTCTCCACCTCGCGCGGCTTGGCCGACTTGGTGGTCTTCATCAGCGCCTTCATGGAGCCTGGACCTCTTGAAAATGAGCAACGCCGCTCGTCAGGAGCGGCGCGGATGCGGCCGAATGGCGGCGGCAGCTCAAAAAGTCAAGGAAAGCGCGGCTTTCCTGATAGGTATGTGAATACCTCTTTTTATCACGGCCTACGCTGCTGAAAGAAAAGCCCCGCCGCGATTGCTCGCGGCGGGGCCGATCTTACGAACTGTGCCGGCTCCTTATTGGGCCGGGAGCTGCGTCACCGACGTCGTCTCGCACAGATTGACGTTGCGCTGGTCGAGCTCGACGCCGCTCTCGCCGGTGGTGCGGATGTCGAAGAAGCAGCGGTCCTCGCCGCGCTCGAAGACGATCTGCGTCGACTCGCCGTTGGCGAGCACGTCGCGGCCGAGGATGTCCTCGCCCCAGTCGCTTTCGCCGGTCGGCGAGACCTGAAGCGTGGTCACGGTCACACCCGACTGATTGACGAACGTGAAGTTCTGCTGCGCCGCGGCGCCGCCCCCTCCGCCGCCGGCCGTATTGCCGCCAGCCGTGTTGCCGGCCGGGGCCGCGGGCGCAGCCGGAGTCGCCGTGTTCGACGGCGCTGCCGCGTTGGTGGTCGCGCCACGATTGCAGCCGGCAACAGTCAGCGAGGCGGCGAGCACGGCGCTCGCCAGAAAAAAGTTCTTCATGATTCGAGTTCCCCCAGTGGTTAGGTGGCGGGACCTTATCCCATTTTGGCGACCGCGCAACGGATAGTGCGGCGAGGCGCGGGACCAGGCGCAGCGCCCCGCTTGCCAGCCGCCGCCAGCCGCTTATCCTCCCGCGCAAGGCTGATGGAGGCTGCGGTGAAGAAGATCGAGGCGGTGATCAAACCGTTCAAGCTGGATGAGGTGAAGGAGGCGCTGCACGAGGTTGGCGTCTCCGGCATCACCGTCACCGAGGCGAAGGGATTCGGCCGTCAGAAGGGCCATACGGAGCTCTATCGCGGCGCCGAATATGTCGTCGATTTCCTGCCCAAGGTGAAGCTCGAAGTGGTGGTCGACGACGGGCTAGTCGAGCGGGTCGTCGAGGCGATCGCCGCGGCGGCGCGGACCGGACGGATCGGCGACGGCAAGATTTTCGTGTCGCCGATCGAGGAGGCGCTCAGAATCCGGACCGGCGAGCGGGGAACGGACGCCATTTAGCGCCAACCTTTCCGCTCATCCTGAGGAGGGTCTGAGCGAAGTCGAAGGCCCGTCTCGAAGGACCGTCCTTCGATACGCCGTTTCGCCAAGCTCAACGGCTACTCAGGATGAGCGGCTATGGGTAAGGCTCCGATCATGGACGACCCGCGCCTCTCCTCCATGTCGCCCGATGAGCTCAAGGCCGCGATGCGGACGCTCGGCTACAGGACGCAGAGCGACGTCGCCGCCGCGATCGGAGTCAGCCGCTCGGCGGTCAGCCTGTGGCTGGACGGCAAGGTCGGCGTGCCGCGGCCGGTGGCGATGCTGCTCAGGATGCTGATCGCGGCCCAGCGCCGGCCTTACTGACTCCGCATCTGGTGAAATATTCACGCGCCGGCCGGGCCGGCTGGACGGCCGCCGCCGCGAGTGAAATTGCTGCATCGCAGCGCCCGAACTCGGTGCGGGGCGATTTCAGCAAGCGGGGACAGATCATGGCGAACAATGCGAGCGCGATCCTGAAGCGGATCAAGGACGAGGAGATCGAGTGGGTCGACCTTCGATTTACCGACCCGAAGGGCAAGTGGCAGCATCTCAGCATGTGCGCCGGCGTCGTCGATGAGGACCAGCTGACCGACGGCTTCATGTTCGACGGCAGCTCGATCGCCGGCTGGAAGGCGATCAACGAGAGCGACATGATCCTTCGGCCGGACCTCGACGCGGTCTACGCCGATCCGTTCAGCGCGACGCCGATGCTCGTCATCTGCTGCGACATCGTCGATCCGGGCACCGGCGAGCTTTACGCCCGCGACCCGCGCTCGACCGCCAAGCGCGCCGAGGCCTATCTCCAGGCGACCGGCGTCGGCGACACCGTCTATGTCGGCCCCGAGGCGGAGTTCTTCATGTTCGACGATGTCCGCTTCGAGGACAGCTACAACGCCTCGACATTCGTCATCGACGATATCGAGTTCCCGACCAACACCGCGACCAAATATGAGAATGGCAATCTCGGCCACCGGCCGCGCGCCAAGGGCGGTTATTTCCCGGTCGCGCCGGTCGACAGCGCCGTCGACATTCGCGGCGAAATGGTCTCGACGATGCTCGAAATGGGCCTGCCGATGGACAAGCACCATCACGAGGTCGCCGCCGCCCAGCATGAGCTTGGCCTCACTTATGGCAAGCTGGTCGAGACCGCGGACCGGATGCAGGTCTACAAATATGTCGTCCACCAGGTCGCCCACGCCTATGGCAAGACGGCGACCTTCATGCCCAAGCCGATCAAGGCCGATAACGGCTCCGGCATGCACACCCATTTCTCGATCTGGAAGGGCAGCAAGCCGCTCTTCGCCGGCAACGGCTATGCCGGCCTCAGCGAAATGGCGCTCTATTTCATCGGCGGCGTCATCAAGCACGCCAAGGCGCTCAATGCCTTCACTAACCCGACGACGAACAGCTACAAGCGTCTCGTGCCGGGCTTCGAGGCGCCGGTGCTGCTCGCTTATTCGAGCCGCAACCGCTCCGCCTCCTGTCGCATCCCCTACGGCGCCGGCGAGAAGGCGAAGCGAGTCGAGTTCCGCTTCCCCGACGCGATGGCCAACCCCTATCTGGCTTATTCGGCGCTGCTGATGGCGGGCCTCGACGGCATCCAAAACCGCATCCATCCGGGCGATCCGATGGACAAGAACCTCTATGACCTGCCGCCCGCCGAACTCGAGAACGTTCCGACCGTCTGCGGCTCCCTTCGTGAAGCGCTGCTGGCGCTCGACGCCGACCGCGCCTTCCTCACCAAGGGCGACGTGTTCAGCGACGACCAGATCGACGCTTACATGGAGCTCAAGTGGGAAGAGCAGCTCCGCTGGGAGACGACCCCCAGCCCGGTCGAATACGACATGTATTACAGCTCGTGAGGCTGCCGGAGGAAGATCGAGGCCGGCTCAGCTTCCTCCCACCCGCCGCAGCGCGATGTCGCGGCAACCGGGATTGGTGATCGCCCCGGTGAGCCGGTCGCCGTCGCGACGAACGCGCGCGCCGACCATCTGGTAACCGTCCGGCTTGCGAAGCCATTGCTGCGGGGTCAGGACGATATCGCCCGAACGGTCGATGCGCACCCGCACTATGTAGGCGCCGTCCGGCAGCCCATTGTTGCCGCCGAATGCGAACTCGGCCAGCTGCTGTCCGTCGTCGGGTTCGTTCACGGTGAGCGTAAGCGCGGTCTCGCCCTGCTGGCAGACATAGCCGCCCTGATAGGTGCCGGCCGGCAACGCCGTCCCGCTCTGCATGGCCTGAGCGCCGGTCGCGAGACCCGCCGCCACCGCCCAACCCAGCCATCTACGTGGCATGTCTCTCTCCTTCCCCGAAGCGTGCGAAGCGCGCGGTCAAGCCGTCAATCCTCCAGGATCCTGCTCTCGTCCCTAGTATCGCGCATCCGCCAGTAGACGATCAGCGAGACGCCGATCATCGCCGTCACATACCAGTAGAAGACGCGCTCCAGCTCCGCGTTCTTGAGCCACAAGGCGACATATTCGGCCGTGCCGCCGAAGATTGTGTTGGCGATCGCATAAGGCAGCGCCACGCCGAGCGCGCGGATATGGGCCGGGAACAGCTCCGCCTTCACCACCGCGTTGATCGAGGTGTAGCCGGTGACGACGACTAAAGCCGCGACCACCAGCCCGAAGGCCGCATAAGGGCTCTGCACGCTCTCCAGCGCGGTGAAGAGCGGCACCGTGCCGATCACGCCGAGCAGGCCGAAGCCGATCATCACCGGCTTGCGCCCGATCCGGTCCGACATGGCTCCGGCGAGCGGCTGCAGGCACATGAACACGAACAAGGCCGCGGTCATCACCCGGCTCGCCGTCTCGCGGTCGAAGCCCGACGTGTTGACGAGGAATTTCTGCATGTAGGTCGTGTAGGCGTAGAACGCCAAGGTGCCGCCGGCGGTCAGCGCCATGACCAAAAACGCTTCCTTGGGATGGTCGCGGAACAAACTGGCGCCGCTCGATCGGGGCGCGTCGGACGCCTTGGCGTTGGCGAAGCTCTCCGTCTCGGTGAGGCGGCGGCGGATGTAGAAGACGACCAGCGCCAGCACGCCACCAATCGCGAATGGAATCCGCCAGCCCCAGGCCTCCAGGTCCGCCTCCGACATGCTGAACTGGAGAATCAGCAGCACGATCGAGGCGACAAGCTGCCCTGCGATCAGCGTCACATATTGGAAGCTCGAGAAGAAGCCGCGTCGCTTTCTCCCGGCCACTTCGCTCAGATAAGTCGCGCTGGAGCCATATTCGCCGCCGAGGCTGAGGCCCTGCATCATCCGCGCGAGGACGAGGATGGCGGGGGCCAGCCAGCCGATCGTCGCCGGCGTCGGCACCGCCGCGATGATCAGCGAGCCGGCGCACATCAGACTGACACTCAAGGTCAAGCCCGCCTTGCGCCCATGGCGGTCGGCATAGATGCCCATCATCCAGGCGCCGATCGGCCGCATGACGAAGCCGACCGCGAACACCGCAGCGGTGTTCAAGAGCTGGGTGGTGCGATCGCCGGCGGGAAAGAAGACCGGCGCGAAATAGAGCGCGAAGGCGGTGTAGACGTACCAGTCATACCATTCGACGAGATTGCCCGCCGAGCCGCCGACAATGTTGCGAAGGCGGTGGGAGGTAGGCGGCGAGGTTGGTGTGACGGACATCCCCTCAACCTAACCGTTCGGGCTGAGCCTGTCGAAGTCCGCCCCCTTCTCTCCTCCATGGCGCGGAAAAGAAAGAAGCGGCCTTCGACAAGCTCAGGCCGAACGGCCCGGAAACGAGCCTAGTGGATCGTGCCGCCGGCGCCGTCGGTGCTGAGCAGGACGATCATCCGCTCGATCTGCCGCCAGCGGCAGAAATGGACGACATTACCCAGCACGCGGCTGTGGGCGGCGCGGCTGGCGGCTTCGTCGGCGGCATGGATGCCGAACCGCGCGATCAGATCGGCGGCATCGGTCGCGGCCGCGCGGTCCGGCAAGTGAACGTGGCTGGTCAACGCTTTCCCCGGATTTTTTAATCCTGTGAGGGCCCTGTTAGCCGCCCAGCTCTTGCCAAAGCGCTCAACGCCAATGCTCAACGCAGCGGTAACCAAGCGGGCTGGCGGCGGCGCGGCGGCGGTGGCATGAGCCGGGGCGATGGCCGCTTCCTCCCCTCCCCCAGCCCGCCGCGCCGGTGGCGTGCTGCTCGCCGCCGGCATCCTGGGCGGCGTCGTGATCGGCAGCGTCGTCGGTCAGCCGAGCATCGGCTTCCTCGCCGGCCTGGGCGTCGGCTTGGCGGCGGTGGCGCTGATCTGGGCTGGAGATCGACGGCGCCGCTAGTCGCCGAATGCCGGCCGCTCAGACGAGGCGGCGGCCGGTCCAGACGACGCGACCCACGATGTCGAGTTCTGCCGGCGCGCAGGGCGGCAGATCGGGCCAGGCCGGATTGTCGCTCCGGATCGTCGCAGTGGCATGGGTCCCCGCCAGCACGAGCCGCTTGACGACCAGCGCGCCGTCCAGCCGAAGCACATAGATCCCGTCACGCAGCCGCTCCGCGCCGTCGCCGCGGTCAACCAATATGTCGTCGCCGTCGGCCAGCGTCGGCGCCATCGACTCTCCGGCGACCCGGATCAGGGCGAGCTGCTCGGGCCGGCCCCGCGCCACCCGCCGCAGCCAGCCGGGATCGAAGGCGATATGGGCGATCGGCCGCTCGCCATCCGCGAACGCCCCCACCCCGGCCGCGGCGCGTAGATCGAGCCGTCCGACCGGGACCAGCCGGTCGATCGCCCCATCGCGTTTCGGAGCGCCGAGCACCTCCTCCGCGACGCCGAAAAATTCGGCGAGCAGCCGCCGGTCCTGCTCGGCCAGCCGCTTCGGACTGCCGCGATACAGATATTGATGCACATAAGCAGCGTTGCGCCCGAGCAGCCGCGAGAGAGCGGCGCAATCGCTGCCCCGCTCCTCGATCAGCGCCCTGAGCGCGGCCCGGGCCCGATCGTCGTCCGACATTTCGTTTTCCTACATCTAGGATTTTTCCTAGTCAAGAACATTATAGGAACACTGATTCGGAGTCGGGCCGTGCAGCTGCTGAGCAGGATTGAGCTTTACCTGGCGCGCACCGCGACCAGGCCCACCACCTTCAGCCGCGCCGCGACCCACGACCCGCGCTTCGTCTTCGACCTGCGCAAGGGCCGCCGGCCCCGCCCCACCACCGCGGCGCGGGTCCATGCCTGGCTCGATCGGGTGGAGGATCGGTCATGAAGGCCGAGACGGCGCTGCGCCGCGCCCTTGCTTCCTGGCTCGCGGCCGAGGGCGTCACCGCGACCATCGAGAACAGTCGCAGCCATGCCTGGGCAAGCGTCACCTTCAGTGGCGCGCGACACGAATTACGGATGCAACTGTCGGGTTTGTCAGGAGGTGGCCTGCTCGCCGGGATCGGAGAGCGCGAGTTCGACCTGCCGGGTCACATCCTGATCGACATCGTCGCCAGCGAGATCGAACGCGAAGGCGAGGATGCGCTGGTGACGATCGAAGCGCTGACCGTGGTCGCGGATTAGGCCCGGGCGGAGAGCGCCCTCAAGCCCTCGATCGCGCTCTGGAGCCGATCGTTGGACGGCGCGGGCGGCGCGATATTGAGCCTGGACGGGCTGCTTGCCTCCGCACCCTCGCGCTTGGCCAAGCCCCGCTCAAGGCGCGCCATCAGATCCGTCAAGGTCGCAGAGGGATCGGCGAGAGGCGCCGCTTTCACCACCGGCGAAGGCGGAGCCTCGGCAACGACCGGGCGCGACGGCGGCGCCGGCTCGCCGAGATCGCGTGTCGCGGAGATCGGGCGGCAGGGCGGCGCGTCCGGGTGAGCATCGGCCTTGCGGATGCGCGGCGTCTCAGGAGCCTGCGGCTCAAGGTCCAGAGCCGGCGCGGGAGCGCGGCTCGCGAACCGGTCCAGCCAGCCCAGCAGCGCGAACGCGCCGGCGAAGGCGGTCAACGCGCCGACAAGCCCGAGTAGCAGCCTTGCGGTCGCGCCGAGTGGCGGCTGCGCTGCGCTAAGCAACGTCGGCAAGCCGATCGCCTCGATCGCGCGGCCGAGCAGGGCGTCGGGGATCGTGAAGGCGGCGAAGGCGACGGCCAGCGCGGCGAGTCCGGCCACGGGCAGGTCGAGCGCGCTGCGCTCGGAGTCACGGAAAATGTTCGCGATAGAGCGCATGGAGATCATGAAGCCTTGCCGGTGAGCCGTTCGTAGACGGGGGAATAACGGGAAATGTTTGACGCCCAGTTACGCTCGCGCTCGACAAATGCGCGGGCGGCGGCGCGACGGGCATCCCACTCGCCCGGCCGCTCGAACAAATTGGCGAGCGCATCGGCGAGCGCCGCCGGATCATCCGGCGGGAAGAGGATGCCGGTGACGCCGTCGGCGATCAGCTCGCGATGGCCGCCGACATTGGAGGCGGCGACCAGTTTGCCCTGCGCCATCGCCTCCAGCGGCTTGAGTGGCGTGACCAGCTCGGTCAGCCGCATCGCCTTGCGTGGATAAGCCAGCACATCGACGAGCGAATAATAACGTTCGACCTCGTCATGCGGGACCCGGCCGGCGAACAATATGCGGTTCGCAACTGGCGACGCTTCCGCCTGGGCGCGCAACATCGCTTCCATCGGGCCGCCGCCGACCAGCAACAGCCGCGCCTTGGGTCGCCGCGCGACCAGCATCGGCATCGCATCGATCAGGTCGTCCAGCCCCTCATAATCGTAGAACGAGCCGATGAAGCCCACGACCTCGGTATCCTCGTAGCCGAGCAGCTCGACGAGCGTCGCGTCGCGCGCGACCGGCTTGCCGAACAGTTCGAGATCGACGCCGTTGGGCGAGACGATGATCTTGTCGGCCGGAACGCCGCGGCTGACGAGATCGTCGCGCAGCCCCTCGCAGATCACCGCCACCGCGTCGGCGCGGTGCGCGACATGGGTCTCGAGCCTGCGAGTGAGCCGGTATTTCGCCGAACCTTCCGTGCCCGTCCCGTTGCCGACCGCCGCGTCCTCCCAGAAGGCGCGGATTTCGTAGAGCAGGGGAATGTTGTGCCGCCGCGCGACCGGCAAGGCGGCGAGCGCGGTCAGCACCGGCGAATGGGCGTGGAGCTGGTCCGGCCGCCATTCCTGGATGAGCGCGTCGAGCCGAGCGCCGAGCGCCCGGATCTCGCGCCATTCGGCGATCGGCGAAGGCGCGGCGGGCGGCGGCGGGGTGCGGTAGAAGGTGATGCCGTCGACGATCTCGGGATCGCCGGCCGGATCGGCCTGGCGCGGACCGGTGAGGCAGGCGACCTCCCAGCCCCGCGCCAGCTGGGCCTTCACGATCGCCCGGGTGCGGAACGTGTAGCCGCTGTGCATCGGCAGGCTGTGGTCGAGAATATGTAGCACCCGCATCGTGCCGCTTTGGCACGACAGTCTTAAGGACCCCTCAACCGCCTTCTAAGCAGCTGCTGCAAGGCGTATTTCCGCGCCCATGATCAGACGCATCGCACTCGCTTTGGGCCTCACGCTGGCCCTCACCGGAACCGTAACCGGGCAGACCGCCCCGTCAGCGCCCTTCACCATCGCCGAGACCGGTGCCGGCTACGCGACGCTCGCCGAGGCGGTGAGCGCGATCGGCGAAGGGACCGGCACGATCCGGATCGCCCCCGGCCGCTATCGCCAATGCGCAGTGCAGGAGGCGGGGCAGATCACCTTCACCGCCATCCAGCCCGGCACGGTCACCTTCGACGGCGTGATGTGCGAGGAGAAAGCGGCCTTGGTGCTGCGCGGCCGGTCGGCGCGGGTGGAAGGCCTCATCTTCACCAACATGCGCGTCCCCGACGGCAACGGCGCCGGCATCCGGATCGAGCAGGGTGACCTCGCCGTGTCGGAAACAATGTTCGTCGACGGCCAGTGCGGCATCCTGTCGGCCAACGATCCCGACAGCCGGATCACGATCGACCGTTCGACGTTCAGCGGCCTCGGCCGGCATCCGGACGGTAACGGCGCGCACGCGCTTTATATCGGCGATTACGGCGGCCTCCGCGTCACCAACAGCCGCTTCGAGCGCGGCACCGGCGGGCATTATCTGAAAAGCCGCGCGCCGCGCATCGAGGTGCTCGATTCTAGCTTCGACGACAGCGCCGGTCGCGACACCAATTACATGATCGATTTGTCGAACGGCGCATCGGGCCGGATCGCCGGCAACATCTTCGTCCAGGGCACGGGCAAGGAGAATTACTCGACCCTGATCGCCGTCTCCCCCGAGGAGCAGCAGCATAGTGTCGCGAACCTGATCATCGAGAACAACACCGCCAGCCTAGCGCCCGGCTTTCGCTGGACGACCGCCTTCGTCGGCAACTGGAGCGGCGAAACGCTCCGGCTCGGCAGCAACAACCGCCTCGCCGAGGGTATCCGCCTCCAGGAGGCGCACTGAGCGACAACCCCTCCCCCCTTGTGGGGAGGGGCAGGGGTGGGGGTGCGCTCGCGCAGCGAGCGCGCGGCCCCACGGGCCGCCCCCCTCCTACCCTCCCCCACAAGGGGGAGGAATTTAGTTGAGCCGAGACCCCAACCCCTGGGCGAGATATTCGAGGTTGGCGACGCGGCGGAGCAACGAGCTGTCGCCGATCTCCTCGGGCCGGAAGAAGCGGCGCATCGCGGGGAAATCGAGGTCGATCACCCGACCGAGCCATTCGGGTGTCAGGAGGCCGCCATGCTCATCCACCAGCGGCCCCATCCGGCGGCGGATCGCATAGCTTTTCTGACGCAGCCAGGCGGGACGGATGCGCGTGTTGAACTCGCTCCAGCGATGGGCGCGGTTGGGCGGCTCGGCGAAGCTGTGGCCGTAAGCGGACGGCTGCCGGGCCAGCGCCGGATCGATCGCGTCGATCAACGCCGCCTCGAACCGGCCGGCATTCTTCAGGTGGAGCGGCAGGGTCATCGCCTCGGCCGCGACGCGATGATCGAGGAACGGCATCAGATAGGCGCCGAAGCGCGCCTCGTTGCTGATCTCCCGCCCGAAAAAGGGGCGGCAGCGCACGCGCGGATAGATTTGCTCGATGAGACCGCGTTGCAAAGGCCCGCGCTCCCCTTCTCGCCCCAGTGCATGGAGGATCTTGTCTTCCAGCCCGCGCAGGAAGGCGCGCTCGTCGAATGCTTCGGTGAGGTCGCCCTTGGCGTAACGGGCGAAGAAGGTTCGCGCGACCGTGGCGGCGCTCATCGGCCGATCGGCAAGATAGAAGAAGTTGCGGAACACCTCGCCGCAACCCCCGGAGGCGGACATCGCCCCGCCTTCATGGCGTGCGGCGCGGGCGGCGGCGTTGGCGCCGCTTTCGAACAATTCGCCGAAATTGGGCAAGGCGTCATAGGTCTGGAAATTCGCTTCGACCTGTTCGGCGAAGGCGTCGGGCGCGATCTCCCGCGCGCTTTTGTCGATCCACTCGACCTCGAACCCCTCGGCCGCACCGATTGCCTTGGCGATCGCCACGTCCTCGCTCCCCGGCCCGCCATAGACGTAGAGGTTGGGGCGAGCGCCTGCTTCGCGCAGCAGCGCGAACAGCAAGCGGGAGTCGAGCCCGCCGGACAGCGGGCAGAAGATGCGGTTCCCATAGGTTTCGACATGCGGCCGGACGATCGCGGCAAGCGCCTCGCGCTGGCGTGCGATCCGCTCGGCGAGCGGCTTGTCGGTGGCGGCCTCGGGCAGGGGCTTGGTCAGCGGATGCGAGACCGGTCCAGCGCCGGCCAGCTCGACGAGCCGGTCCGGCCCCAGCGTCTTCAGTTCGGCGAACACCGTGTCGTCGCCGATCGCCACGACGTTGAAGCAATATTCGTAGACCGCCTGCGGCAAATAACTCAGCCGCTCCAGCGCGTTCGCCGCGCTCAGCAGCGAGGTCGAGAACAGCCGCATCTCGCTGTCGTGGAAGAGCTGGAATGCGGCGAAAAAGTCGGTGAACAGGAAGGTCCGCCCACCTTTGTGGATCATCGCCGCGAAATGGCCGCCGATCCGGCTCCAGTCGGGCGTCGGCCAGTCGAGCGAGAGCAGCGCCTCGAGCGCCGGCCGGCCCATCTTGCCATCGCAGACCAGGGTGCCCGCCACCGCGACGACATCGTCGCCCTGCACGAGCAGGCTCTCCGGCCCGCCGATGATGTGCGGCGCGTGGATGAGCTTCCAGCCCGGCCGCTCGACCTCGGTCAGCCCGGAGAAGCCATGCAACGGGAATTGCGCCCGCGCCGCGGCCATCGCGCGGTCGCAGAAAGAAGGGTCGCGGGTCGAGGCGAGAAAGAAGCCGGCCACGTTGGGGCGCCTAAAGGAAGCTGGTTAAGATCGGGCCAACCGGCTCGCGTCGCTGTGCCACCCTTAACGGCGCGTCAACCGCGCCGCGCTATTGATGAGCGACAAGCCATCTCCCCTCCCGCCCGCGGGAGGGGTTAGGGGGTGGGCATGCCGAGCTACGGGAAACAGAACTTTCCCACCCCTCGATCCCCTCCCGCAAGCGGGAGGGGAGGACGATGATCGACTATTTCGCGCTCGCCCTTACCCACGGGCTGATGCTGCTCGCCGCCTGGCGGCTGCTGGCGCGCGCCGATCTCGATCACGACCGCGCACCGGATCGCCCCGATGCGTGACCTCGCTCTGATCGGATTCCTCGTCGGCCTGCTCGCGCTTGGCCTCAAGCGGCCGTTCCTGTTCGTGCTGGCCTACATCTATGTCGATATCGTCTCGCCGCAGCGCCTGTCTTATTATCTGCTGAACTCGATCTCGATCTCGATGTACGTCGCCGTTCTGGCCCTCGGCACCTGGCTGCTGTTTGAGCGCAAGGACGGCGTCTCCTTCACGGTCCGGCAGGGGCTGATGCTGCTGCTGCTCGGCTATTGCGGCGTGACTACGCTCTACGCCGATTTCCCGGTCGACGCGGCCGAGAAATGGGACTGGGCATGGAAGGCGCTCGCCTTCGCGATCTTCCTGCCGCTGACCATGCGCAGCCGGCTGCGTATCGAGGCCGTCTTGCTCTTCCTCACCCTCTCCGCCTCCGCGATCATCATCGTCGGCGGGATCAAGACGGCGCTTTCGGGCGGCGGCTATGGCGTCCTGAACCTGATGGTCGACAACAATAGCGGTCTCTACGAGAGCAGCATCATCTCGACGGTCGCGATCGCGCTCGTCCCGATCATCCTTTGGTTCGCGCGGTTCGGGACGATCTTTCCGTCCGACTGGCGGGTGAAAACCTTCTGCTACGCGCTCGTCTTCGCCTGCCTGCTGATGCCGATCGGCACCGAGGCGCGCACCGGCCTGCTCTGCATCGCCCTGCTCGGCCTGCTGATGCTGCGCGACATGTCCATGAGGCGGCGGTTGCTTTTCGTCGGCGCGGCCGGGATGCTGGGCCTCGCCGCCATTCCGTTCCTGCCGACCAGCTTCACCCAGCGGATGGAGACGATCCAGGGCTATCAGGCCGACGAGTCCGCAAATACTCGGCTCGCCGTATGGGGCTGGACGCTCGACTATGTGAGCCGGCGGCCGTTCGGCGGCGGCTTTGGCGCCTATCGCCAGAACCAGATCCAGGTGCGGACCACCAACGTCGCCGGGACCGAAGGGCAACAGACGATCGCCACCAACACCCAGGCCGACGAGGGCCGCGCCTGGCACAGCTCCTATTTCGAGATGCTCGGCGAGCAGGGCTGGCCGGGGCTGTTCCTGTTCCTCACCCTCCAGTTTATCTCGCTGGTCAGGCTGGAGATGATCCGCCGCCGCTACCGCAAGGTTGACGACGAGGATGCATGGATCGCACCGCTTGCCACCTCGCTCCAGCATTTCCAGCTGATCTACATGCTCGGCTCCGCCTTCGTGCAGACCGCCTTCCAGTCCTTCGGCTGGTTCATCGTCGCGGTGCAGATCGGTTTCGACGTCTGGCTGAAGCGGCGCGAGCGCGCCGGCGCGCACCGTCCCTTCCGGCCGCGCGAAGGAACGAATGAAGAGGTTCGTGCTTTAGCCGCGCGATGAGCGACGAGACTTCGGGGCGCCTCCGCCACAGCGACGACAGCGCCCCCGGCATCTCGCGCCGGCGCCATGGGCGCTATTGGCAATATTTCGATGCCGGCGGAAAACGCGTCACCGACCGCGACGAGATCGACCGGCTGAACGCGATCGCCTTGCCGCCGGCCTATCGCGACGCCTGGTTCTGCCCCGATCCCAACGGCCACATCCAGGCGACCGGAATCGACGAGCGCGGCCGCAAGCAATATCGCTACCATCCCCGCTTCCGCGCCCGCCGCGACAAATCGAAATATGACCGGACCGCCGATTTCGGCCGCGCTTTGCCGAAGCTGCGCAAGCGCGTCGCGGCGGATCTGCGCAAGCGCAGCCTCGGCAAGGACACGATTGCCGCCGCCATCGTCCGACTGATGGACAATGAATATCTGCGCGTCGGCAATGAGAGCTACGCCAAGGACAATAAGAGCTTCGGCGCGACGACGCTGCGCAACCGGCACGCCAAGCTGAACGGCACCAAAGTGCGAATGCGGTTCAAGGCGAAAAGCGGCGTCGAGCGCGAGATCGACATCACCGACAAGAGCCTGATCCGGATCGTCCGCCAGTGCCACGATCTATCCGGCCAGCGCCTGTTCCAATATCTCGACGCCGACGGGGAGCCGCACCCGATCGGCTCCGAGGACGTCAACGACTATATCCGCGAAGCGACCGGCGAGGATTTTACCGCCAAGCATTTCCGCACCTGGGGCGCGAGCGCGATCGCGTTCGAACAGGTCTGCGCCGCGGATGAGGACGGGGTCGGCCTCAACGCAATGCTTGCGCCGGTCGCCGAGGCGCTCGGCAACACGCCGACCATGGCGCGCAAATCCTATGTTCATCCGGCGCTGATCGCGACGGTGAAGGCCGACAAGGGCACGACCCTGCGCGGCTTGACCTGCCCGCGCGGGACAAAATACCTTTCGAGCGCCGAGCGCGGCCTGATCGCCTTTCTCGACAAGCCGCCGCGCAAATCCCCGAAACGGACGACCGAATGAACCGTGCCGACACATTGGGCCTTCAGACCGAGCGGATGTGGGCCGACACCGCCGCCTGGTTCGCGAGCCACAGCCTGCAGATCCTGCTCGGCCTCGCCGCCGGCACCGCGATCGTCGTCGCCTTGATGGGTGTGCGCTGGATCGGCATGCGCATCTGCCGGACCGATCCCACCCATATGCACTGGCGCACGGTCGTCGGCCGGATGCTGGAGCGGACGCGGCTCTGGTTCATGTTGGCGCTCGCGGCGCGTGTCGTCATCACGATCGGCCAGGCACCCGAGCCGTGGGGCCGGATAACGCAGGTCGCCTTCATCATCGCCGCGGCGATGCAGGCGGCGCTCTGGGCGCGCGAGCTGGCGCTCGGCGTCATCGAGCATCGCGCCGACGCGCATGAGGATTCGAGCGGCCTGGGCAGCGCGATGGGGATCATCCGCCTGCTGGTCAGCGTCGCGATCTTCGCTATCGCGCTCGTCGTCGTGCTCGACAACCTCGGCGTCAACGTCACCGGTTTGATCGCCGGCCTCGGCATCGGCGGCATCGCCATCGGCCTCGCCGCACAGGGCATCTTCAAGGACCTATTCGCCGCGTTGGCGATCATCTTCGATCGCCCGTTCCGCCGCGGCGACGCGATCCGCTTCGCCGACATCAGCGGCCATGTCGAGGAGATCGGCCTCAAGTCGACCCGAATCCGCTCCGATTCCGGCCAGCAGGTCGTCGTCTCCAACGCAAACCTGCTGGAGAAAGAGGTCCACAATTTCGCGCTGATCGCGCGGCGGCGCGTGACGATGCCGTTCGGCCTCATCTATCAGACCGATCCGAAGACGCTCGCCCAGGTGCCGGAGATCGTCCGCGCGATCGTCGAGCAGGACAATCGGGCGAAGCTGATCCGCTGCGCCTTTCTGGCCTTCGCGGATTCGAGCCTGAACTATGAATTGATCTTCGACGTGCCGAGCGCCGATCCGAACGAGGTAGCGGCTGTGCGCGCGGCGATCGGCCTCGATATCCTGAGGGCATTCAACGAGCGCAAGATCGAGTTCGCTTATCCAACCCAGACCGCGTTCACAGCCGCGCCAGACGGGCGGCTGATCCTGCCTTATCCGCCGGAGCCGGACGCCGGCTGATCGGCACGCCGCTCCTCGGCGGCGCGCAATACCTCGTACGCCGCCTGCACCGCCTGGAAACGCTGCGCCGCCTCGGCGTCGCCCGGCTTCACGTCCGGGTGATTGGCCTTCGCGAGACGCCGCCAGGCGGCGCGGATCGTGGCGAAATCGGCGTCGGTCTCGACCTCCAGCACGGCGAGCGCGCGCATCTCGTCGCGGCTGCGGCTGCCGTCGCCCGGCCCGCCCCAGCCATAATGCGAGGCGCTGGCGAAAGCGTCCGCGCCCTGCCGCTCGCTCGCCTCGCGCGCCGCCGCGTCCTCCGCCGACAGGCCCTCGAAATAATTCCAGTTGCGGTTGTATTCCGCCGCATGCGCCTCGCAGAACAGCCAGCGCTCGGGGCTGTTCGGCGATTTGGGTGCGGGCCGGTTGCCCGGCTCGTCACAGCCATAACGGTCGCAGATCCGCACCGGCTCGGCGTCCCGCGAAGAGCCATAGCTCCGCCAGCGCGGAAATCCCCAGTCGTTGGAACGCGATGCCTTCGCCATGATCACCCGATAAAGAGACCCAAAATGAAGCGCCAGAGGGTCTGTAAGCCGGGTTCTGTCCACGCCTTCCGGTTTCCCGGGCGGCGATAGGCAGCCATTCCTCTAGGCGATGGATCGCTCCATCGCTCAAGCAACCAACCCGGGCGACGGGCCGGAACGAAACCCATATGCCGCCCCTATTCGGTCTTGCTCCCGGTGGGGTTTGCCGTGCCGCCGCCGTTACCGGAAGCGCGGTGGGCTCTTACCCCACCCTTTCGACCTGGCCGGACCGAAGCCCGGTGGACTGTTTTCTGTGGCACTTTCCCTGGGGTCGCCCCCGCCGGGCGTTACCCGGCACCGTCGTTCCATGGAGCCCGGACTTTCCTCGCCCCCGCTTGCGCGGAGCCGCGGCCGCCCGACCCTCTGGCCAAGCCTATGTAGCCGTTCCGCTCTCCCGGTCCAAGAGCAAGCGGAGCAGGATGGCTCGGCACTCGCCGTCGATCGTCCCGTCCATCAGCTCGGGGCGGAAGCGGCGCTGGAAGGCGACGGTCGCGGCGAACCCGTCGCGCACGTCATAGCCGTATCGCTCCAGCGCCAGCAGGAAGCCGCCATCCGTCCAGTGCGGATCGACCAACCCCTCTGTCGGCCGCGCGACGGCGAGGTTGTGGCGGGCGAGCAACATCCAGTCGAACAACTCGCCGGGATCCTGCTTGCGGGTCGGGGCGACGTCGGAGTGGCCGACGACGTTGGCGGGCGGGATGGAGTGACGCTGCATGATCCCGGCGAGCAGCCGGACGAGCGACGCCATCTGCTCGGCCGGAAAGGGGCGATAGCCGAACTCATGACCCGGATTGACGATCTCGACGCCGATGCTGGCCGCGTTCACCCCGAACGTGCCGCGCCAATAGGATTTGCCGGCGTGCCAGGCGCGCTTATCCTCCGCGACGAGGCGGAGGATCTCGCCATCCTCGGTCACAACATAATGGCTGGAGACGCCCGATTCCGGATCACGCAGCCGCGCGATCGCGGACGGGCCGTCGGGCATGCCGGTATAATGGAGGACGACCATCGAGACCGGCTGGTCGCGATCGTCGAAATTGGGCGACGGCGCGTCGAGGATGTCGATTTCCACGCCGGCCACCATAAGCCGGCTTGGACGCGCCGGAAACTCTCGTCAGGCGACGCGCGCCACCTTGGCCGGCGCGGCGAGCTTGTAGAGGCCGCGGCAGTCGGGGTCGGAGACGAAGCGGTCGGTCTGGCCGAGCACCGTCTCGCCGGCGCCGAGCATCAGGGCGCCATCCGGCGCGACCGTTCCGGCGAGCCTGTTGAACGCGAGCCGGCGCATGTCGGGCGCGAAATAGAGCAGGACGTTACGGCACAGGATGATGTCGAACCGACCGGGCCGCGGCGGGACGCCGATGATGTTGCCGGCCTCGAAGCGGACCATCGATCGCAACTGGTCGTCGATCCGCCATTCCTGCCCGCCCAATTCCTTGAACCAGCGCAGCATCTGCATGATCGGCAGGCCGCGCTGGACCTCGAACTGGCTGTAGATTCCAGCTTTGCCGCGCTCGATCGCGGCCTTCGACAGATCGGTGGCGACGATCTCGATCGTCCAGCCGCGCCAGCGCGCCTGGTTCTCGGCGAACGCCATTGCGAGCGAATAGGCCTCCTGCCCGGTCGAGCAGCCGGCGCACCAGATCGAGAGGCGCCTGGTTGCCGTACGCGCCTCGGCGAGGCGCTGAACCGGGCCGCCGAGCAGCAGATCGAAGGGCAGCTTGTCGCGGAAGAAATAGGTTTCGTTGTTCAGCAGCGCCTCGATGACCTCATCGACGAGGTCGGTATCCTTGTTCGACACCAGCCGGGCGACGAGCTCGTCCGTGCTTTTGAAGCCGCGCGCGCGCATGATCGCGGCGAGCGCGGTGTCGATCCGCCAGCGGCGGTTGGTCGCCAGCTGCTGACCGCTGCGCGCTTCCAGCAGGCTGGCCAATATGCGCTGGGCCGACTGGCTCACCTGCATGACGCGACCCTCGCGGCGACGCGGCGGGCGAGATCGGCCGGCGGCAACACGGCGGCGGCAAGCCCGGCCTCAGCGACGACCCGCGGCATCCCCCAGACCGAGCAGGACGCGCGGTCCTGAGCGAGCACGGCCCCGCCCGCTTCGACCAGCCGGCGCGCGCCCAGGGCCCCATCGCGGCCCATGCCGCTCAGGATCACGCCCAGGCCGCCATCGCCATAAGCCGTAGCGACCGACGCCAGCATCGGATCGACCGATGGCCGGCAGCCGGAAGGCGCGCGCCGGCGATCGAGCTTGACCGCGACCTCCAGGCCATTGCGGGCCAATGAAAGATGAGCGTCGCCCGGAGCGACATGGATTTTTTCCTCGGCGAGCATGTCGCCGTCCGCGGCGACCAGAGCCAGTCGGCCGCAGGCCGCCTCAAGCTGGCGCGCGAAATGCGGCATGAAGATTTCGGGCAGATGCTGGGTGACGAGGATCGGCGCGCCGATCCGCGGCGGCAACGCGCGCAGGAAGGCGATCAGCGCCGGCAGGCCACCGGTGGAGGCGCCCAGGGCGAGGCAGCCGAGCGGCGCGTCGGGCATCTCGCGCAGCACCGGTGCGGCCGTCGCCTCCTCCGCGCGAATATCCGCCGCCGGCATCCGGTCGGCGCGGCCGATGCGGCGCAGACGATCGGCCAGCACTTCGGAAAATCGCCCTGCAAAGGTGGCGGCGCCCGGCTTGGGCAGCGCATCGGCGGCGCCGGCGGCGAGCGCCCGCACCGTCACCTCGGCGCCCTCCTCCGCCATCGACGAGACGATCAGGACGCGCGCGCCGTTCCCCGCCGCGACGATCTCGGGCAATGCCTCGAGCCCGCTCGCACCTGGCATCTCGACGTCGAGCAATACGATGTCGACGCTGGTAACGGCGAGCGCGTCCATCGCCGAGCGCGCGTCGGCGGCCTGAGCGACAACCGCGAAGTCTCCAAAGCCGGCGAGGATGCGCGACAGCACGGCGCGGGCGACCGCCGAATCATCGACGATCAGCAGGCGGATGGGAGGATCGGCGGCGGAGACGACCCGCCCCCGTGCCGGGGCGGCAAGCGCCCTCACGCGACGCCGACGATCTGCAGCTTGGACTGGAGCGTCTCGCGATCGAACGGCTTCATGACATATTCGTCCGCGCCCGCCTCGATCGCGGCGCGGATGTGCGAGAGATCGTTTTCGGTGGTGCAGAAGACGACCTTGGGCTGGGAGACGCGTTCCGACTGGCGAAGCGCGCGCAGAAACTCCATTCCGCCCATCACCGGCATGTTCCAGTCGAGCAGGATCACATCGGGCATGCTGGCGTCGCAACGGCTCAGCGCCTCGCGGCCGTCCTCCGCCTCATCGACGCTGAAATTGAGCGTCTCAAGGATGTGGCGGGCGACCTTGCGGATCACCTTGCTGTCATCGACCACCAAACAACTTCTCATCACACGAGGCTCCCCAGGCTGCTCTCTGCCTATAACGACCGGAAGTAAGCGTAACTTTAAAGGCTTAGCGCGGTTTTCACGAAACCCGGTCAGGCCGTCTGCGCAACGGGGCCGGCGATCAGGGCGTGCGGATCGACGAGCAGCAGCGGATCGCCGCCCGCCTCGACCATGCCGAGAGCGACCCGGTTCCAGCCCGGGCCGGCCGGCGCGGCAAGCGGCGCGACGGCCGATGCGGCCTCGATCACATCCTCGACCCCGTCGACGAGGATCGCATAGGGATGCCCGCCCGAAGGCACGACGACGGCGCTGACCAGCGCTCCTTCGCCGGCCCTGCCCGCCTCCAGCGCGGCGAGGCCGTCGATCACCGTCAGCACCCGGCTGCGCAGCGCCGACAGGCCCGCGACGTGCGGCGCGGCGCAAGGCGCAGGCGTGAGCCCCTCAAGCTCGACCACGCCCTCGATGTCGGCGGCGGGAAAAGCGACGCGGCGGCCGGCGAGGCGGACGACGAGCAGCAGATCAGCCATGACGGCGATCCCCCACGGCGCCGAGCGCGCTCAGCAAAGCGGCGCGGTCGTAACGATAGATGGAGGTGTCGCTCTCGTCGGCCGGCTCGGGGCTGGCGCGCAGCCGCACGACTTCGGCGCCGGAGGCGATCGGCGCCGGAGCATCCTCGGCGCCGGCGATCACGATGTCGGCCGCGATCCCGTCCCCGGCGGTCACGATCCGGTAGCCGAGCCCTTCGAGCAGCGGCCGCAATATCGTGTCGATCCAGGGATCGTCGGTGGCCAGTGCGCAGACCGGGCCCTCGCCGCGGGGCGAGCCGTCGGTCAGAGCAGCGAACAGCCAATGGGCGTCGAGCACCTCCACCTGCAAGCCATCGACCAGCAGCACGCCGGCCACCTCGCCCGATGTCGTCGCCGGGCTGGCGGCGGTATCGAGCGGACGAATGTCGATCACCTCCGCGAAGGCGTAGGCGATTTCGGCCGCACCGTCGGTCAGGCGCAGGATGCGCAACTTGCCCTCGGCCGGCGGCTCGGCGCAGCCGGTCAGCGGCACGATCCTGCCATCCACGGTCACGCGAAGCCGCCCGCCGGTGCGCCGGATGTTGGCGGCGGCCACGTCCTCGATCCGTTCGATCAGCGACACCGGTACGGCGCGGACGGCGCCATCGAGGGTGCGGAACAACAACGCCGGAGTGCCGGCGCGCGCTTCGACATCTTCCGCATCGATCGCCGGTCCGGAATCCTGGGCCTCGGCACGCAGCTGCGCCGCCTTGGCGATGCCGGAGGGATCGAGGACGAGGATCGGCCGCCCGTCGTCGGCGAGGGTCGTGCCGGCATAGACGCCGGCGGCCATCACCGGCGGCGCGGCGGGCTTCACCACCAATTCCTCATGATCGTGTACTGCATCGACCGAGAGCGCATAGACGTCGCCGCCGGCCGGTTTGAGCACGACGATCTTGCGCGCCGCTTCGTCTTCGGCGGCCGTGACGCCGAGCAGGTCGGCAAGAGTGACCATCGCCACCCGGCGGCCGCGGACCGACGCGATGTCGGCGTCGCCGACGCGATCGATCCGCACCGCCTCGCCACCCAGCCGCAAGATCTCGTCGATCGCGGCGCGGGGAATGGCGAAAATCTGGCCGCCGGCGCTCACCGTCAGCGCCGGGATGATCGTCAGCGTCATCGGCACGCGGATGCAGAGCCTGAGCCCAAGGCCGGGACGGGATTCGACATCGATCAGCCCGCCGATCCGTTCGACATTGGCGCGCACGACATCCATCCCGACGCCGCGGCCGGAAATAGCGGTGATCGCGCCGGCTGTGGACAGGCCCGGGGCGAAGACCAGATCGAGCCGCTGCGTCGGGGTCATTTGGCTTGCCCGCTCCGGCGTGACCACGCCCGACGCGATCGCCTTGTGGACGAGCGCCTCGGTATCGATGCCGCGGCCATCGTCGACGACCTCGATCAGAATCTGGTTGCCCGACTGGCGGGCCGAGATGGCGAGGCGGCCGTGCGCGGCCTTGCCGGCGGCGGCGCGCGCTTCGGGCGGCTCAAGGCCGTGGTCGATCGCGTTGCGGATGATGTGGGTCAGCGGATCGCGGATCATCTCGATCATCTCGCGATCGAGCTCGACATCGCCGCCGTCCAGCTCAAGCCGGACCTGCTTGCCGAGCTCGGCCGAAAGATCGCGGACCATGCGCGGCAAGGCGGCGAACAGATTGTCGATCCGCTGCATGCGGGTGCGGGTGATCGCGTCGCGAATCTCGGCGATGCAACCCGCCATGCGCTCGAACGCCGCCTCGACCGCGACGTCGCGCGGCAGATCGCGCAGCCGCCGGGCAAGCTCGTTGCGCGCCAGTACGGCATCGGAAACGCCGCTCATCATCCGATCGAGCAGGTCGACGGAGAGGCGGATCGTGCGGGTCGCCTTGCGGCGCTCACCCTCCTCGGGCGCCGCGGCAGCGGGCGTCGCGGCGGCTGGTTGAAGTGCGGCCTCGACGGGCTCGTCACTCAATGCGGCGATCAATTGCTCGTCATCCTCGCTCGCGACGGCTTCGCCGGTCTCCAGCGCCTGAACCAGCTCGCCGATCCGGTCGATGACGCCAAGCACCGCACTGACCAGCGCCGCATCAGCCTGGCGCTTGCCGGCGCGAACGTCGGCGAGCGCGTCCTCGGCCGCATGGCTGAGCTGCTTGAGTCGCGGCAGATCGAAGAAGCCGCAATTGCCCTTCACGGTGTGGACGAAGCGGAAAATCTCGTCGAGCCGCTCGCGGTCGGACGGATCCGCCTCCCACGCGACGATCGCGCCGGCGATCGCCTGCAGCATCTCACGCGTTTCCGCGATGAAGTCGTTGATAAGCTCGTCCATCGCCCAAGGCTTATGGAAGCGCTTGGTAAACAAGCCGTTTACCCGCCATCCGCGCAAATGCTCGACATCAGCTTTGTATTTGATTACTGACTGACCGGTCATTTAATAGCGAGTCGGACGATGGGACGCGAACCCAAATGGCGCCGGAGCAAGGAGACCCGGCCGGCGGACATCGCGACCGCGGCGCTCTCCGTCTTCGCCGAGAAAGGATTTGCCGGCGCGCGGATCGAGGAGATCGCCGCGCGCGCCGGCATCTCCAAGGGCACGCTCTACCTTTATTATCACGGCAAGGCGGAGCTGTTCCGCGCCGTGGTGCGCGAGGTCGTCATTCCCAATGTCGACGCGATGCGCGCCGCCTTCCTGGCCGCCGATCTGCCCTTCGATACGCTGCTACGGCAGCTACTGCCCCGGTTTGCCGGGATCGTCACCCAGGTCCCGATCGGCGCGGTCGCCAAGATGGTGATCGGCGAATTGCGCAATTTCCCCGAGCTGGCCAAGGTCTGGCACGACGAGGTGATCGACAAGGCGGTGGGCCTGATCGCGGCGCTGATCGAACGGGCGCAAGCGAAGGGCGAGGTGCGGCCGGGCGACCCGCGCGTCCACGCTTTCTCGATCATGGGGCCGATGCTGATCGGCGTGCTGTGGCGCGAGACATTCACGCCCATAGGCGGCGCCGCGCTCGACTTGTCGGCGATCGCGGCCCAGCATGTCGAGACGGTGCTCGACGGCCTTCTCGTGGAGGATAGCGAATGAAGCCCCAGCGCCTCGTGATCGTCATCATTGCCGGCCTAGCGCTTGCCTTCCTCGGCTGGCGCTGGCTCGCCTCCGGGTCGGCCGGGAGCGACATGCTCTCGGGCTATGTCGAGGGTGAGACGCTCTACCTCTCGGCCGCGCAGGCCGGACGGGTCGAAGGGCTCGCGGTGCGGCGCGGCCAGCGGGTCGCGGCGGGGACGCGGCTGTTCCTGATCGAGCCCGATCAGCAGGTCGCGCAGGGCCAGCAAGCGCGGGCCGAGCTGGAGGCCGCGCAGGCGCAAGCCGAGGACGCCCGGCGCGGCCAGCGGCCGTCGGAGATCGCGATCCTGGAGGCCGACCGCGACGCCGCCGAGGCCGCGGCGCGCGAGGCGCGGATCGCGCTCAACCGGGCCGATGCGCTCGTCCGGCGCGGCATCTATGCCCGCGTCCGACTGACCGAAGCGCGGGCGGCTTATGAGGCGGCCGCGGCGCGCGTCGAAGCTGCGCGCAACCGGATCCAGGTCGCAACGCTCGGCCAGCGCGAGGATCAGGTTCGCGCCGCCGATGCGCGGGTCCAGCAGGCGCGGGCCCGCGTTTCCGAGACCGGCGCGCGGCTCGGCACATTGTCCCCGATCGCGCCCTCGGCCGGCCGGGTCGAGGAGGTGTTCTACCAGCGCGGCGAATATGCGGCGGCGAACCAGCCGGTCGTTGCCCTGATCCCCGACGACCGCGTCACGATCCGCTTCTTCGTGCCCGAGGGCGCGGTCGCGGCCTACCAGACCGGCCGCCAGGTCCGCTTCCGCTGCGACAGCTGCGCCGACGGGCTCGTCGCGACCATCTCCTATGTCAGCCCCCGGCCCGAATTCACCCCGCCGATCATCTACAGCCGAGAGGCGCGGGATCGGCTGGTGTTCATGGTCGAGGCCCGGCCGGCGAACGGCGCCGCGCTCGTGCCGGGCCTGCCGATCGACGTGGAGCCGATCCGTTGACGGTCGCGATTTCAGCCGAGGGGCTGAACAAGTCGTTCGGCGGCCGGCGGGTGGTGAAGGACTTCTCGATCCAGGTCGAGCAAGGCCGGATCACCGGCTTCCTCGGCCCCAACGGCTCCGGCAAGACGACGACGCTGCGGATGCTCTGCGGCCTGCTCACCCCGGACAGCGGCACCGGCACGGCGCTGGGCTTCGACATCATCGCCGACAGTTGGGAGATCAAGCGCCGCACCGGCTATATGACGCAGAAATTCTCGCTTTACGAAGACCTCACCGTCGAGGAGAACCTCCAGTTCGCCGCCCGCATCCGCGGTCTCGACCGGCGGCCCGAGCGGGTCAACGACGCGCTCGATCAGCTCGGCCTCGCCGAGCGGCGCAAGCAGCTGGCCGGGACGCTGTCGGGCGGCTGGAAGCAGCGCCTCGCGCTCGCCGTCGCCACCCTGCACGAGCCGCAATTGCTGCTGCTCGACGAGCCCACCGCCGGCGTCGATCCGCAGGCCCGCCGCGCCTTCTGGGACGAGATCCACGCCCTCGCTGCGCGCGGCCTCACCGTGCTCGTCTCCACTCATTATATGGACGAGGCCGAGCGCTGCCACGACATCGCCTATATCGCTTATGGCGAGCTGCTCGCCCGCGGCACCGCCACGCAGGTGATCGATCAGGCCAAGCTCTTCACCTGGCGCGGCGAAGGGCCGGGGGTGGACCGGCTGGCGCCGAAGCTGCTCGAAAATCCCGCGGTGGAAATGGCCGCCCCCTTCGGCCTCGCCCTCCACGTTAGCGGAAGCGACGAGGCCGGACTGGAACGAGCCATCGCGCCTTACGAAAAATCGCCGTTCAAATGGCAGCGCACGGAGCCGACGCTGGAGGACGTGTTCATCCACCTGATGCACGGCGTCGAGGACAATTTCCGGTGAGCGCGCCGGCCGCCAGCCAGACCTTCTCGCTCGACCGCATGCTCGCGGTGCTGGTGAAGGAGTTCATCCAGCTCACCCGCGACCGGATCACCTACGCCCTGATCCTCGCCGTGCCGGTGATCCAGATGCTGCTGTTCGGCTATGCGATCAACACCGATCCGCGCCATTTGCCGACCGCGGTGCTGGTCCAGGAGAACAGCGTCTTCGCCCGCTCGGTCGTCTCCGCCCTCGCCAATAGTTCCTACTTCCAGATCACCCATCAGGCGCGCAGCCCGGCCGAGCTCGACCGCCTCGTCCGCACCGGCGAGGTCCAGTTCGCGATCACCATCCCCGGCGACTTCACCCGCCGCGTCGTGCGTGGCGACCGGGCGCAGATCCTGGTCGAGGCCGACGCCACCGATCCCACCGCCACCGGCAGCGCCCTCGCCGCCCTCGCCCGTCTACCCGAGGAATCGCTCCGCCACGATCTCACCGGCGCCGTCGCCCGCGCGCCGAACCCGGCCGCGCCGTTCGAGGTCGTCGTCCACCGCCGCTACAATCCGGAGAACATCACCGCTTTCAATATCGTCCCCGGCCTGCTCGGCATCGTGCTGACGCTCACCTTGGTGATGCAGACCGCGATCGGCGTCACCCGTGAGCAGGAGCGCGGCACGATGGAAAGCCTGCTCGCGACCCCGGTCCAGCCGCTCGAGGTGATGATCGGCAAGCTCGCGCCGTTCGTGATCGTCGGCATGATCCAGACCGCCCTCATTCTCGTCATGGCGCGCGTGCTCTTCGGCGTGCCGATGGCGGGCGGCTGGCCGGGGCTGATCGTCGGCGTCTTCCTGTTCATCCTCGGCTCGCTTGGCCTCGGTTTCCTGATTTCGACGCTGACCCGAACGCAGCTGCAGGCGATGCAGCTCTCGGTCTTCTATCTGCTCCCTTCGATCCTGCTCTCCGGCTTCATGTTCCCCTTCCGCGGCATGCCGGAATGGGCGCAATGGCTGGGGACGTTCATCCCCGTGACCCATTTCATCCGGGTCGTGCGCGGCGCGTTGCTCAAGGGCCAGAGCTTTGCCGACATGACCCCGAGCCTGCTCGCGCTCGGCATCTTCGTCTGCGTGGTGAGCGCGCTGGCGCTGGCGCGGTATCGGACGACATTGGATTAGGCACCAAAGATTAAGTCGTCTTTCATCCCACAAATGCCGATACATGACGAATTAGTGCCAGTACGCTAGCGCTGCTCGCCCCCTGACTGATACTTAAGACGGACCGCATCCATAATAACGCATCAGAACACGGTCGACGCGCATACGCCCAGAGCGACTATTCTTTTCGGCAAATTCCCAAAATTAACCTCCATAACATTATGAGATATCTCAGTCGGAGATATGGACTGGTATATTTTATTATAGACGTGGAACATTTATAATCTTGGCGTGTTATGTATGTTAATGAGTCGCAGCTCAGATCGACAATCTGTAAATACTTACGATGCGTGTCGTCAGTTGCTGTGGGGAAGTAGTCCTTCTAGATTGCACGAGTTTCGGAGCCTTTTTCATGACATATCGTTGGGCCACTTCATCTCTACGAGGGCGATGGTGCTCAAGTTCTGATGAGGCACTGTATGATGCGCTGCGAGCCGGCCAGGCGGTCAGAAGCGCGGACTCGTCTGACAGGATCGCTTTGCGACCCTTCACTGCGATCGAAGTGCGCGATGCGCCGAAGGCGTCTCTCTGACTGCCGTCGCGGCCAGAGCTTTGGGGGATCAATAAAATGCACGACATCGAAATCTTGCGCGCCGATCATGTGGGCATTGGCTGGATCGCCGATAGGCTCGCCTTGATGGTGGACCGGCCGGCCCCGGTGAAAAGTCTGGATCTCTTTCAGGTTCGAGGCGAGCTCAGAAGGGCGTTGCTCAACCATCTCGCCCAAGAGGATTGGGTGATCTATCCTCGGTTGCTCGCAAGCAATCGAGCGGACGTTCGTGTTCTTGCTGCAAGCCTGGCAGACGGCGCCGCAGCCTTCACCGCCGCCTTTAAGATGTATAGTCGCAGGTGGACCGCCGAAAGTATCACCGCCGACTGGCAGGGGTTTCGCAAAGAGACACTAGCCATCCTCGATGCGCTGAAGCGCCGGATCAGCTTCGAAGACAATGAATTGTACCCGCTGGTCGCCGAGCGAAGCAACCGCGCCGCATGACTTGACGATCGGGCTTCCTGCCTGTGTCGAAATGGCCCGCATCGCTTAGGCAGTGAGCAGGCCGTGTGCCCTCCATCGCGGAAGGTCAACCTTCTCCTCGCGCCAGCGAACTAGGCCGGCAGCGACGCCCCGATAAGCAGCATGCCCTCTTCCTCGTCGGCGACCTGGATGCTGCCGCCTCCTTCCTCGACGAGGCTATGAGCCAGCCACGCCGCCGCCGCGCGCGGCGCGACATCGTCCTCGCCGACCGCGCCGATCAGCACCTGCTTGAGCTCCGGATCGAGCACGATCCTATTGCCCTCGGCGCGGATGACGATGTCGAGGCCGCCGTCATGCTTTTCGGCGCCGACATCGAGGCTGCCGCCGCGCACCAGGGCGTCGCCGGCGATCAGAGCGATGTTGAGCAGCACCTTCAGCGCCGCCTTCGACATGGTCGGCTCCTCGACCATCCAGCCGAGCTTGATCCGCCCGTCGCCGCCGAACAGGCCGTCGATCGCCGCCTTCGCCTCGCGCGTGTCGACCACGTCGGCGAAGCCGCCGGCCGCGCCGAACGCCAGCCGGAAGAATTTCAACTTGTTCGCCGACGCCCGCGCGCTCTCGGCGAGCAGATCGAGACAGCGGGCGCGCATCTCCGGATCATGCTCGTCGGCGAGCAATTCGATGCCATTGTTGAGCGCGCCAACCGGCGAGAGGAGATCGTGACAGAGGCGGGAACAGAGCAGCGAAGCAAATTCGTGCGATTTCATTGCGCCGAGCCCCTGAACGATACGCGGTTCGAAGCCCTATTGGACGCTGCGATTTAGGGATGCAAGCCGCTCCGCCGATCTTGAAAAGCACCGCCCGCAACCTATCTCGACATCGTGTCTGGGGGGACCAACATCATCGAGGCGCAGATCGCCACCGACGCCATCGGCTGGCGGCTCGACCGCGCGCTCGCGGCGGCCGTTCCGACCCTGTCGCGCGAGCGGCTGAAGGCTTTGATCAGCGGCGGCGCGGTCATAGGCCCGCAAGGCGCGGCGGTGCGCGATCCGGCGGTGAAGGCCGTTCCGGGCGCGACCTACGAGGTCGCCGTGCCGGAGCCGCGGCCCGCCCATAACGAAGCGCAGGATATCGCGCTCGAGATCGTCTTCGAGGACGATCATCTGCTCGTCGTCGACAAGCCGGCCGGCATGGTCGTCCATCCCGCCGCCGGCAATTTCGACGGCACTCTGGTCAACGCCTTGCTCCACCATTGCGCCGGGCGCCTGTCGGGCATCGGCGGCGTGGCGCGGCCGGGGATCGTCCACCGGATCGACAAGGACACGTCGGGGCTGCTCGTCGTCGCCAAGACCGACCGCGCCCATGAGGGGCTGGCCAGACAATTCGCGGCGCACAGCATCGAGCGGCGCTATCTGGCGATCGTCGCCGGCCGGCCGATGCCGCCGAGCGGAAAAGTCGATGCGCCGCTCGCGCGCTCGGCCGCCAACCGCAAGAAGGTCGCGATCGTTGCCGACGGCCGCGGCAAGCGCGCGGTGACCCATTACCGGACGCTGGAGCCGCTCCGCGCCGCCGCCCTGGTCGAATGCCGGCTGGAGACCGGCCGCACCCACCAGGTGCGCGTCCACATGGCCTCGCTCGGCCATCCGCCTGCTCGGCGACCCGGTCTATGGCCGGACCCGGCCGGAGCACCGCGATGTGCTGAAGAGCCTCGATTTCCACCGCCAGGCGCTGCACGCCGCCGCGCTCGGCTTCGTCCACCCGGTTTCAAAGGAAAACCTGTCCTTTGAAAGTCCGCTTCCGTCCGATATTCAGGAACTCAAAGCCGCCCTCGCCGTATAATTGATTCGAGCGTTCTTCCGGTGTATTATCCGGATATGACGCCAAGGAGACTGACTTCGTCATGGCCACTGGCAGGAATGTAGCGACGATCCCGGCAACGGGCGGCGAGGCGGGGCTCAACCGCTATCTCGCCGAGATCAAGAAATTCCCCATCCTCGCCCCCGAGGAGGAATATATGCTGGCCAAGCGCTGGACCGAGCATCAGGACACCGATGCCGCGGCCAAGCTGGTCAACTCGCACCTGCGCCTCGTCGCCAAGATCGCGATGGGCTATCGCGGCTATGGCCTGCCGGTCTCGGAGCTGATCTCCGAAGGCAATATCGGCCTGATGCAGGGCGTGAAGAAGTTCGAGCCGGAGCGCGGCTTCCGCCTCGCCACTTATGCGATGTGGTGGATCCGGGCCTCGATCCAGGAATTCATCCTGCGCTCGTGGAGCCTGGTGAAGATCGGCACCACCGCGGCGCAGAAGAAGCTGTTCTTCAACCTGCGCCGGATGAAGAACCGGATCGAAGCGTTCGAGGATGGCGATCTGAAGCCCGAGGACGTCACCAAGATCGCCACCGATCTCGGCGTCACCGAGGAGGATGTCGTCTCGATGAATCGCCGCATGGCGATGGGCGGCGACACGTCGCTGAACGTGCCGCTGCGCGACGACAGCGAGGGCAGCTGGCAGGATTTCCTGGTCGACAACGAGCCGCTCCAGGACGAGCGGGTCGCCGACGCGCAGGAATCGCGCATGCGGCACGAATTGCTCGTCGAGGCGATGGATTCGCTGAACGACCGCGAGAAGCATATCCTGACCGAGCGTCGGCTGACCGACGAGCCGAAGACGCTGGAGGAATTGAGCCAGGTCTATGACGTCAGCCGCGAGCGCATCCGCCAGATCGAGGTCCGGGCGTTCGAGAAGCTGCAAAAGGCGCTGATGAGCCTCGCCGGCGAGCGGCGGCTGCTGCCGGCCGGCTGAACCGCCGCGCCGGCGACAGGCCCGTGATTCCGCCCACCGCCGTCGCGGCGCCGCCGGAGTCTGTCACACAGCCGGCGCTACCGCCGCGGCGCCGTTCCCTGATCCGCCGCCTGTTCGGCTGGCTGTTCAAGGGGCTGTTCTATTTCGTCGTGGTCAGCGTCCTGTGGGTGCTGCTCTACCGCTTCGTGAATCCGCCGATCACCTTCACCCAGGTGGGCGACCTGATCGGCGGCAACGGCGTCACCGCCTCATGGCGTCCCATCGGCCAGATCGACCGCAATATGGTCCGCGCCGCGATCGCCGGCGAGGATGCGCGCTTCTGTTCGCATTACGGCTTCGATGCAGAAGCGATCGAAGCCGCGTTCCGGCGCAACGCCGAGGGCCGCGGCGTGATGCGCGGCGGATCGACGATCAGCCAGCAGACCGCGAAGAACGCCTTCCTCTGGCAAGGCGGCGGCTGGTTCCGCAAGGCGCTGGAGGCCTGGTTCACGCTCCTCATCGAGCTGCTCTGGTCGAAGGAGCGGATCATGGAGGTCTATCTCAACGTCGCCGAGACCGGCATCGGCACCTATGGCGCCGAGGCGGGGGCGATCCGCTATTTCAACCATGGCGCCGACAGGCTGACGGTACAGGAAGCGGCGCGGATCGCCGCCGTCCTGCCGCTGCCGAAACGGCGGGACGCGATCGATCCCGGCGGCTTCACCCGCCGCTATGGCAATGCGATCGCGGCGCGGATGAGAATTGTCGGCCGCGACGGGCTCGATGCCTGCGTCTATCGCTGACACCGTCGCGCGGCAGAAAAACCCACCGTTAACGTTCAATCGATACGCCGGATGCGTCGCAAGGATTTCAGCGCATGTGGCAAGCGGGTTTTTCAGCGGCGATCATAGTCGCGGCAATCAGCAACAGCAGCGCTGCGTTCGCTCGTGAAAGCCAAGGTAATGTCCACCTCCAGGCATCGTTCGAACCGCGAGGCGGATGCCGTGTGATGCTCACCCGATATATCAACGTGCGACCCTATGAAGCGCGCCCGCGTCCCTTCCGCCTGCCAAGCGCGCAACGACGGCTGGTAAACGCTCTTCGCGACTCAGGCGCCGAGCGACATAGCGCCAGCATCCACTCGGCGGCCAACGTCCCCGAAGACTGCTTTGCCGCGATATTGGCAGCCGTTCGCGCAGCAGACTTTCGCCAGATCGGCTTCTCAGCGCCGGCCGAGCCCGAACGCCCGATTGACCGGATTTCCGTCTGTGACGTAGCGGCTGATCCGATGCGATTCCGCGGCCGACGCATCGAGATTCGCGGCCCGGTGAATACGAGCATGACGCCGGACGGCATTCATCACTCCATGATCGATACCGACTGCCGCGCCGGCGTCCGGCTTACCGACAGGAACAGCGAGTTCTGGCGACCGCTGCTCGGCGTTGGCAGGGACCAAGTGGTGACGATGACGGTGATCGGCACAGCAGCGGTTTCAACCTGCTATCGGATCCCGCCGGGCAGCATGTGCGGCACCCAATTCGTGGTTGAGCGATTTGCGGATGTCGAGCCCTCGTCTCTTTGCTGGGCCTATCGGCCGATCGATCGCACGCGTTCCGAGCTGGTAACCCGGCCCTGCCCCGCCGAAGCGACGCGTTAGGCCGCAGCGGCGCTTTAGAAGCGGCGCGACACCCCGAAATAGAGCTGGATATCCGCCGCGGCGCGGTTGAGCCCGACATTGGCGCCGGCGTCTATCTGCCAGTTCGGCCCAGGCTGCCAGCCGAAGGACAGGCCCGAAAGCACCGGAGTGCTGGCTCCGGCCGGGTCGTCGTCATGGGTGACCGCCAGCTCCAGCGTCGCGTTCAAGACGTCGGACAGATCCCGGCTGATTCCCGCCACCCCACCGACCGCGACATGGCGGCCATCGCCATCCTCGTCCACCGCCGCCTCGGCGGAGACAGCGAAGGCGAGGCTTGTCCGATCCGACAGGCCGAAGCCGAACGGGACGAGCACGCCCGCTCCCCAATCGCCCGCGCCGATCGCGTCACCCCCAGTCGGCAAGGTTACGAAAGGCTGGATCGCGACGGTCGTACCCGAACCATCGGGCGAGAGGAGGTTCTGGCGGAGCGACAGCAGCACATCGCCTGTGCCGTCATCACGCGCCACCACGCCGGTAAGCCGGTCGCGCAGACGCGTGCGCCCATAAGCGGTCCAGCCGAGCTGCACCTCGGTGGTCGGGCCGACGCCGATCCGCACCAGCGCGTCGCCGGTGACGACCTGCGTGCTCCGCTCCGTCGCGCTGGTCTCGCGCGTCCAGTCGCCCAGGCCGAGCTCGACCTGCACCCGGCCCGGATCGAGCGTGCAGGTCGGCGTGCCGAGGCCGGGCGGTCGGCGCAGAAATCCCGCTCGCTGTCCTGCGCCATGGCGGGCGCCGCGATGAGCGCTCCGGCGAGGCCGAGCGCTAGGGGTCGCACGATCTTATTTCCTATCAATGGTCTAGAACGGCATCTTGAAACCGGGCGGCAATTGGAGCCCGCCGGTTGCGTCCTTGATCGCCTCCTGGCTCGCGACGTCCGCCTTGCCGCGCGCGTCGTTGATCGCGGCGGCGACCAGATCCTCGACCATGCCCTTTTCGGAGGGCGCGAGCAGGCTCTCGTCGATGTCGACCGAGACGATCCGGCCCTTGGCGGTCGCCTTGATCCTGCACCAGCCCGCCGCCGGAGACGCCCTCGACCTCGACCTTGTCGAGATCGGCCTGCGCCTGCATCAGCTTGTTCTGGGCCTCCTGCGCCATCTTCAGGATGTCGTTCATATCGGGCATTTACACGTTCCTTCGTTCGTCGAGTTCGTAGCCGGCGAGCTCGGCGTCCGGGAAAGCCTCGAACGCCGCCTTCACCACCGGCATCTCGCGCACCCTCTGCTCGGCCTCGCGCTCGGTGGCAAGCTCCTGCTCGCGCAGGCACGGCTGCGCCTGGCCCTCGGCGATCGCGACCTGCCAGGGCTGGCCGAACGCCTGCTTGGTGAAGGCGCGAAGGTCGGCGAGCAGATCGTCGATCCGCTTCGCGTCGAGCGCGCGCGCCGCCTGGAGGCGCAGCACCGGCGGGGCATAGTCGACCAGCCGCATGTCCTCGGCGAGGCGATGGGCGAGCAAGGCCGATCCGCTGGTCTCCAAGTGCTTCACGAAGGCCTGGAAGTCCGTCGGCGGCGCGGGCTGGCGGGCCCGCTCGCCAGCCCGCGGAGCAGCGGTGGTCGAAGCCGCGGGCGCCGCGACGGTCTGACCGGAGGCCAGCTTCGCCGCCAGCTCGCCCGGATCGGGCAGTTCCGAGGCATGGATGACGCGCAGCAGCGCCATCTCGGCCGCCTCCAGCGGCGACGGCGCGGCGTGAACTTCGGCGAGGCCCTTGAGCAGCAACTGCCACAGCCGGTGCAGCGCCGCGAAGGAGAGCTTCGACGCCCAGTCCGCATAGGCCTCGCGCTCCTCGGCCGAGAGCGCGGGATCGTCGGGCGCGCCGACCTTGAAGCGGGTGATGCCGTGCGCCGCCTCCAGCAGGCCCCGCACCGCCGCCGAGGGCTCGACGCCGAGATCATATTGCTCTTTCAGCGCCGTCAGAGCGCCCGGCGCATCGCCGGCGAGCAGCAGGCCGAGCAGCCGGCGGATCGCGCCGCGATCGGAGAGGCCGAGCATGGTCCGCACCTGATCGGCGGTGACCCCGTCCTCGCCATGGGCGATCGCCTGGTCGAGGATCGAGAGGCCGTCGCGCGCCGAGCCCTCGGCGGCGCGGGCAATCAGCGCCAGCGCCTCCGGCTCGACCGCGACCCGCTCGGCCTCGGCCACTTTCCGGAAATGCTCGCCGAGCGTCTCGGCCGGGATGCGCCTGAGATCGAAGCGCTGGCAGCGCGAGAGGACCGTGACCGGGACCTTGTTGACCTCGGTCGTTGCGAACAAAAACTTAACGTGGGCAGGCGGTTCTTCCAATGTCTTCAGAAGCGCGTTGAACGCGTTCTTGCTGAGCATGTGGACCTCGTCCACGATGTAGACCTTGTAGCGCGCCGACACGGCCGAATAGCGCACCGCCTCGATGATCTCGCGCACATCGTCGACGCCGGTGTTCGAGGCGGCGTCCATCTCGATCACGTCGATATGCCGCCCCTCGGCGATCGCCCGGCACGGTTCGCAGATTCCGCAAGGATCGATCGTCGGTCCGCCCTGCCCGTCCGGCCCGATGCAGTTGAGGGCCTTGGCGATCAGCCGCGCTGTCGAGGTCTTGCCGACTCCGCGCACCCCGGTGAGCAGAAAGGCGTGGGCGAGCCGGTCGCGCCGGATCGCATTGCCCAGTGTCTGGACCATCGCCTCCTGCCCGATCAGCTCGGCGAAGCTCTGCGGCCGGTATTTGCGGGCAAGGACGCGATAGCCTTCCGGTCGCTTGGGTTGCGGCGGCTCGTCGAGGCCAAGGAGGGAATCGGACATCGGCCCTCGATCTAGCACAGAGCTCTTTCATTCCCAGCGAAAGCTGGAATCCCGATTCTTCAAATGAGGAGAGCCAGCGTCGCGGCGGAGCCGCGCCGTCGGTCCTGTCGTGCGAGCGCCGCAGGCCGTCCGCGCTTGTCGCCGGCTCAGGCGCTAGCTTCGCTGCGCTGTGCGCGCTGCGCGGTGGGAGCCGGAACGACCCGGAGCGAAATCGTTACGGCTGCTTCCTTCCGGATCTGACCGGGTTGGCGATAACTCCGTCCGCCCGACTCCCGCGGCGCATATGGCTTCAGGGGCGCCGCGATGCAAGATCAGGCGAAGGCGGTGGCGACCAAGCGTGCCACTGCCGCCTGGGCCGCGTTGCGCGCGGCGTTGTCGCTGGCGGGGGCATCGATATAGCAGGCGATCAGGATCGGCGGCCGGCCGGGCGGCCAGGCGATGGCGACATCATTGTTGAAATTGCCGCCCGTGCCGGTCTTGTCGCCTGCGCGCCAGCCGGCGGGGAGGCCCGCGCGCAGGCGTTGCAGGCCGGTGGTCGCGCTTTCCATCCAGCCGGCGAGCCGGGCGCGCGAGGCTGACGTCAAGACGTCGCCGAGCAGCAAGGTCCGCATCAAACCGGCCATCGCGGCGGCGCTGGTCGTGTCGCGCTCGTCGCCCGGCCCGACGCGATTCATCTCGGGCTCGATCCGGTCGAGGCGGGTGACGGCGTCGCCGCAGCGGCGGACGAAGGCGGTGAAGCCGGCCGGGCCGCCGACCTGGGCGAGCAGAAGATTGGCAGCGGCATTGTCGCTGAGCTGGACGATAGCGGCGCACATCTCCTCCAGCGTCATCCGGCCCCGGCCCAGCGCCGCCTCCACCGCCGGGGCGTGGCTGATCAGATCGGCGCGGGAGACCGGCAGCGTATCGGTCAGGTTGCGCCGGCCCGCATCGATCTCCGCCAGCACCATCGCGGCCAGCGGCGCCTTGAAGGTGGAGCACATGGCAAAGCGGCTGTTCTCGTCATGGCCGATCGTCCGGCCGCTGCCGGTGTCGTGCGCGAACACGCCGACGCGCGCATTGGCGCCGAGGCCGGCGAGAATCGGGGCGAAATCGGGCGATGGCGCGCGCGTTCCGCCTGGCCGTTGTTGCCGATCACGGGGGCTTCGGCGCAGGCCGCGGCCAAAGCGGCGGCGCCGATGAGGAAATTGCGGCGGTCGATCATGAGGCGCTCCCTGGTTGCCGGGCGCAGTCTATGCGACGCCGATCCCGCGGACAGCCGCAATTATCCTCATGGCTGCCTTGAGCCGTTCAACGCCCCTGCATGTTGTGGGCGCCGGCCGGGATGCGGACGGTCAGCGCTCTCCAGCGCCTCTTCGAGCCAGATCTGGCAGGCCAGGCGGGAATGGCGGGTGACGTGGCTGGCGAGGTCCAGCATGTCCTCCTCCTCCTCGCTCGCCCGCGGCAGCTTCGCGAAATCATCGGCATCGACGATGACATGGCAGGTCGAGCAGGCCATCTGCCCCTCGCAGGTGCCCTTCGAGCGGCTGGCCGGCATTCTGGGCGACGTCGAGGAGACGTTCGCCGGCCAGCGCGTCCACTTCCTGCACCTTCGATCCATCGGCGGAGATGAAGCGAACGTTGATCATCTTGGGGGTCATGCGGCGAAGCGCAGCTGGCTTGTCGCCGCCTGGTCGATCAGATGGAGCGCAGTGCGCAACTCATCCTCGGTCGTATAGCGGCCGAAACCGAGCCGGATGCTGGCATGCATCTCGCGCTCGGAGAGGCCCATCGCGCGCAGCACATGGCTGGTCTTGCCCGAGCCGCTGCCGCAGGCGCTGCCCAGGCTGAACGCGACCTGCCGCACGTCCGACAGCAGGCGCACGGCGTTCACCCCCTCCCGCCTGACGTTGAGATTGCCGCGATAGCGATGCGCGACCGAGCCGTTGATCGTCCAGCCGGCCAGCGCCTCGACCGCGATATCCCACAGCCGCGCGACATGGGCGGCGTCGGCCGCCATCCTCTTCTCCGCCAGCCGGGCGGCGGCACCGAAGCCGGCGACCAGCGCCGGCGACACCGTGCCGGAACGCATCCCATGCTCCTGCCCGCCGCCGAGCAGCAGCGGCGGCAGGCGCACGCCGTCGCGCACCCACAAGGCGCCGATTCCCTTGGGCCCATGGATCTTGTGGGCGCTGATCGCGATCAGGTCCGGTCCCTCGGGGATCGCCATCCGGCCATAGCCCTGCACCGCGTCGCAGAGCAGCAGGCTGCCTTTCGTATGGGCCGCCTCGGCATAGTCGGCGACCGGCTGGATCGTGCCGACCTCGTTGTTGACCAGCATCAGCGCGACGATGCCGTTTTCGGGCAGTGCCACGTCGGCCGCCGCCGGAACTAAGCCGTCCGCATCGACCGGAATGATGTCCGCGCCCATCGTCTCCAGCCATTGCAGCGCCGCATGATGCTCGATCGCGCTGCCCGCGACGCCGCCGGGCGCGATCTGCGGCCCTCGCATCAGCGCCCAGTTGAGCGCCTCCGTCGCGCCCGAGGTGAAATGGACCTGCCCGCCCCTCGGCAACAGCGCCGCGACCTGCTCACGCGCCAGTTCCACCGCGACCGACGCGGCGCGGCCGGCGCGATACTGGCTCGACGGATTGGCGAAGCCGTCGCTCCCCGGCCCGCTCAGCCAGGGCAGCATCGCCTCGAGCGCTTCGGGCGCGAGCGGCGTCGTCGCCTGATAGTCGAGATAGAACATCCGGTTGGCCGCGTTTTCCGCCTTATTGCGAACGATTTGCAAAAGTTGCGATTTGAAACCAGAACCTATATAGGGCGCGCCTTCCCGCCGCCAGCATCCCCCTGACGGCCATCAGAACCGGATCGATCCGCTTATGCCCGACGTCATCTTTCCCGGTCCCGAAGGCCGTCTCGAAGGCCGTTTCAACCCCGGCCCGCGGCCGCGCGCGCCGGTCGCGATGATCCTCCATCCGCACCCGCAGGGCGGCGGCACGATGAACAATGCGATCGTGCTGGCGCTCTACAAGACCTTCGTCCGGCGCGGCTTCGCGACTTTGCGCTTCAACTTCCGCGGCGTCGGCAAGAGCCAGGGCGTGTTCGACAACGGCATCGGAGAATTGTCCGACGCGGCGAGCGCTCTCGACTGGGTGCAGTCGATCCATCCCGAGGCCGAGACGACCTGGATCGGCGGCTTCAGCTTCGGCGCCTGGATCGGCATGCAATTGCTGATGCGCCGACCGGAAGCGCGCGGCTTCATCTCGATCGCGCCGCCGGCGAACATGTACGATTTCAGCTTCCTCGCTCCCTGCCCCGCCAGCGGCATCATCATCCAGGGCGAAGGAGACGAGGTGGTCACCCCGCTCGCCACCCAGAAGCTGGTCGACAAGCTCAGGACCCAGCGCCACATCACGATCGCCCACGAGACGATCCCGCACGCGAACCACTTCTTCGCCGACGAGATGCCGGAACTGATGAAGATCGTGGACGACTATCTGGACTTCAGGCTCGATCCGAGCTGCCCCATCCGGTAGTCCAAATCCGCGGGAGTGGCGATGGTGGCACCCAGCGACGACGCCTGGTTCGAAACCTACCGCATTCGCGGCAAGGTCACGACGGTGCCGATCAGGGCGATGGGATGGATCGCCATCGTCGCGATCGTCCTGTTGCCGGTGGTGCTGAGCGTACTGGTTGTGCCGATCCTCGTCGAGCTCCACTTCGCCCTGCTCGCTGGATGGGTGGTGCTGAGCCTGGTGCTCACTTTCCTGGCCCTGTTCATGCTGATCCGGGCCAAATCGCGGGAACGCTGATCGGCGCCGCGGTCGTCACCAGCGCAAGGACATGCAGGAGAGGCCGGCGTCGATCCGGCCGATCTGCTCGACGGCGAGCGGGCGCACCGCATGGCCGCGATTGACGATCCGCTCAATCGTGCGCGGGAAGCTCGTGCCGACCAAAACGACATCGTTCACCCGCAGTAGATTGGCGGCGGCGTCCTCGCCTTCGCTGGTCCGGACCACCTCCAGCCCGCCGAACAGGTCCACATCGGCTAGCGCCGGCGTCGCGATCACCGTCTCCTCGTCAAGCAAGGCGCAGGCGGTCTTGAAATGGAGCACGCCGGGCGGCGTCGCGACGATCCGGGCGTGGCGGCCGAGGCTTTCCAGCCAGCCCGCCAGCGCCTCCGCGCCGGTCTGATCGGTGCGCGCCGACAGGCCGATCAGGATTTCGTTCGGCAGGATCAGCACATCGCCGCCGTCGGCATGGCCGGCGTCCAGCCGCGCCGGCGCCGGGAAATGCGCCGCCAGCGCCGGCTCAAGCTCGGCCGCCTCATCCGCCCGGCTCGGCGCGCCGGGGCTGAGCAGGATCGCGCCCTCGGGCAGCACGAAGGCGGGATCCTCGACGAACACCGAATCCGGGAACGCGTCCAAGGCTGGCAGAACCTCGACGACGAGCCCGGCCTCCCACAGCGCCGCGACATAGGCCTGATGCTCGTCGACGACCCCGGAATAGGTCGGCGACGGTCCGGCGTCGGCGCGCAGACCATCGACGACGCTCGCCGCCGGCTGGCGGACAATGGCGTGGGTGAAATCGAAGACCCGGCTCACAGCGACAGCACTAGCACATTGCCGAGCAAAACGAGCGCCGCGACCAGCATCAGCACCGCCTTGCCCCGGTCGCGGCCGCCGCTCAGCAGCCAGAGTCCGCCGACCGTGAGCGCGAACACGCCCAGCATCATGATCGAAAGCAGCGTGGCGCTCATCCGGCCAGGATGGTCGCGAACAACGCCGGATCGACATTGCCGCCGGAGATGACGATCACGCTGTCGTCCGGGACGTCGCCCGCCTTGCCGGCGAGCAAAGCCGCGAGCGCCACCGCACCCCCGGGCTCGGCGACGAGGCGCAGGTTCGAGAAAGCGAACCGCATCGCCGCCGCCACCTCCTCCTCGCTCACTGCGACGCCGCGCGCGCCGGCGGCCCGAAGCGCATCGAATGTGAGCGGCGAAACGAGCTTGGTCTGGAGCGCGTCGCAGCGGGAGGGCGGCGCTGGCTCGACGACCGGCACGATCGCGCCGCCTTCGAGCGAGCGGGTCATGTCGTCCCAGCCCTCGGGCTCGACGACGAGGATATCGCTCTCCGGCAAGGCGAGCGCGATCCCCGCCGAAAGCCCGCCGCCTCCGCAGGGGACGATCACCAAAGGCGGCTGGCGGCCGAGCTGCCGGGCGATCTCGATCCCGACCGTCCCCTGCCCCTCGATCACGTCGACATCGTCGAAGCTCGGCACAAGGGTCGCGCCGCGCTCGCGCGCGAGCCGTGCGCCGATCTCCTCGCGGCTTCCGGTAGCGCGGTCGTAGAGGATCACTTCAGCGCCCTGCACCCGCGTGGCCTCCACCTTCACCGCCGGCGCGTCGGC
>CAVSFG010000004.1:0-65325 GCA_963727345.1 uncultured Alphaproteobacteria bacterium | reverse complement strand
CCGGCATCACGATCGCCGCCGCGATGCCGAGCCGCTTCGCCGCCAGCGCCACTCCTTGAGCATGATTGCCGGACGAGAAAGCCACCACGCCCCGCGCCCGCTCCGCCTCGTCGAGCTGGAGCAACCGATTGGTCGCGCCGCGCAATTTGAACGATCCGACCGGCTGCAGGCATTCCGCCTTCACCCACACGCCGCCGATTCGCCCAATCGAGCGGCAGCAGCGGCGTCAGCGTCACCTTGCCCGCGATCCGCTCCGCCGCAGCCACTGACACCGTTCGCCGAAGGCTGTCTCTCTGTCATCAACGTCCTTGAAAACCTCGCGGAATCACAGCTTCTTTACAGGGGGGTCAGGCGCACATATATCGCCTCCCGCTGCCCCATGGGGACTTCCAACAACCGCAAGGCAGCTTCGTCGTCAACTACCGCCTTTGGAGGTCCCTTGAGTTGCACACGCACCATAATGCGCTGGGGCTAGCGTCGCTCCCTCACGGCACTGCCTGCGGTGCCGCCATCGCCAGGTCGCGCCCGGTTCAGCCGGTCACGCTGATTCGTCCGCACGCCGCACGGCGCGCCGCCCGCTTCTTCGTCGAGAGGTTTCCGGGCCGGTCGCTCTATGCTGTGAAGGCCAATCCGTCGCCGGATCTGCTCCGTATCCTGTGGGATTCGGGCGTGACCCATTATGACGTCGCCTCGATCGCCGAGGTGAAGCTGGTCGCCGAGACCCTGCCGGAGGCGGTGATCTGCTTCATGCACCCGGTGAAGGCCGAGGAAGCGATTCGAGAGGCCTATTTCAGCTACGGCGTGCAGACGTTCAGCCTCGACAGCGAGGAGGAGCTGGAGAAGATCGTCCAGGCGACGGCGACGGAAGGCGTCGCGGCGAGCGATCTCAACCTGCTGGTCCGGATCCGCGTCTCGTCCGATCATTCGAAGCTCAGCCTTGCCGCCAAGTTCGGCGCCGAGCCGGCCGAGATGAAGGCGCTGCTGATGGCCGCGCGCCAGGCGTCCGACGCGCTCGGCATCTGCTTCCATGTCGGCAGCCAGGCGATGACCCCGGCCGCTTATGCCGAGGCGATGGAGCGGGTCCGCGCCGCGATCGTCGAAGCGGCGGTGACGGTCGACATCGTCGATGTCGGCGGCGGATTCCCGTCGACCTATCCCGGCATGGAGCCGCCGCCGCTGGAGAGCTATTTCGACGTCATCCACCGCGCGTTCGAGGATTTGCCGGTGTCCTACTCGTCCGAGCTCTGGTGCGAGCCGGGCCGGGCCCTGTGCGCCGAATATGCGAGCGTGCTGGTCCGGGTCGAGAAGCGCCGCGGCGACACGCTCTACATCAACGACGGCGCTTATGGCGCGCTGTTCGACGCCGCCCATGTCGGCTGGCGCTTCCCGGTGCAGCTGCTCCGGGAAGAGCCGAGCCACACCCGCGACATGGCGTTCAGCTTCTACGGGCCGACCTGCGACGATCTCGACCATATGGCGGGGCCGTTCATGCTGCCGGCCGACGTCGCCGCCGGCGACTATCTCGAGATCGGCATGCTCGGCGCTTATGGCTGCGCGATGCGCACCGCCTTCAACGGCTTCGGCGCGGACCTGAAGGTCATCGCCGGGGACGAGCCGATGGCGACGCTCTACGGCGAGCCCGACACGGAACAGGCGGTCCCGTCGAACGTCGTCACGCTGTAATCACCCTCTCCCGCTCGCGGGAGAGGAGGGGCCCGCTGCATCGCAGCGGGAGGTAAGGGTCTTCCTTCCTCCCAGTTTGCGATCGCACGAGAAGAACAAGACCCTCACCCTGCCCTCCCGCGCGCGGGAGAGGGTGAAAATGCGCAGGAACCATCTCATGACCACCCACGCCCCCGTGAACGACACCCGCAAGGCGGAGCTGCTGTCGACCGAGGTCGAGCATATCGACATCAAGAGCTTCGACGCGCGGCCGATCGTCGATGCGATGAAGAAGATGAGCTTCACCAGCCGCGATCTCGGCCGGGCGGCGGACATCTACAACCAGATGCTCGCCGATCCCGATTGCTCGGTCTGGCTGATCATCGCCGGCTCGACGAGCGCCGGCGGCTGCATGGACCTCTATGCGGATCTGGTGAAGCACAACATGGTCGATGCGATCGTCGCCACCGGCGCCTCGATCGTGGACATGGATTTCTTCGAGGGCCTTGGCCACAAGCACTATCAGGCGCTCGAAATCCCCGACGATGACACTTTGCGTTCTCTCTACATCGACCGCATCTACGACACCTATATCGACGAGGAGCAGCTCCAGGATTGCGATCACACGATCGGCGAGATCGCAAACGGGCTGGAGCCGAAGGCCTATTCGTCGCGCGCCTTCATCCGCGAGATGGGCAAATATCTCGTCGCGAACGGCAAGAAGGAGCACAGCCTGGTCAAGCTGGCTTACGAGCATGACGTGCCGATCTTCTGCCCGGCCTTCGTCGACTCGTCGGCCGGCTTCGGCCTCGTCAAGCATCAGGTCGACGCGATGAAGGCGGGCCGGCCGCATATGGTGCTCGACGCCATCGCCGATTTCCGCGAGCTCACCGACATCAAGATCAAGGCCGGCACCACCGGCCTTTCTGATGATCGGCGGCGGCGTGCCGAAGAATTTCGCCCAGGACACCGTCGTCTGCGCCGAGATCCTCGGCCATGACGATGTCGAGGTGCACAAATATGCGGTGCAGATCACCGTCGCCGATGTTCGGGATGGGGCCTGCTCCTCCTCGACCCTCCAGGAGGCGGCGAGCTGGGGCAAGGTCAGCACCGCGCTCGAGCAGATGGTCTATGCCGAGGCGACCAGCGTCCTGCCCCTCCTCGCCAGCGACGCCTACCATCGCGGCCACTGGAAGACCCGGGCGAAGCGGGCGTTCGGGAAGATGTTCGACTAGAGCAACGCTTGCTTCATGATCTTCCGCCAAGTTTAGAACAGCTTGGTGGAGGCTGTGATGTTGGGAAGGCTGTTGATCGCAAGTGCGGCGTTACTGCTGGGGACAGCCGCCGCCGCCCAGCAGCCTACCGCCGAACCTGAGGACGGGGGCGCCATCTGCGTCAGTGGACCGCTCTGGTGGCCGTCGTCCGACGACGTTCAGCACATCGAAGCAGAGCCGGTACCTGCAAGCTTCCGGTCGACCTTCGAATCGACCGCGGCCTGCAGTCGCATGGCGCTCAACGAGCGCCACCTCGTGAACTGGCATCTGGCCTTTGGCAGCGAACGAACGCTGACGGCGGCGCTCGACTATATCGTCGCCGACTATCTGCGGGACGTGCCCACGCCCGAAGCTTATCGGGGCGCGTTGCGATCCGCGTGGCGGCGGTTCGAGCGCGATGTCCGCCGCACGGCGCATCTCCCTCCCGTTGAGAGATCGCGCCTGATCCGGGAAGGCGAAGGATATGAGCGGGTCACGCGCGTCGTCGATCTGGACCGGCAGTTTGGCTATCTGGCCGAGTGGGCTCTACGAGGGGCGGAGGACTTTCGTTCCGCCGCGCTGTTGGCGATATCGGAGCGGTTTCTGGCACCCCTCGTGGACGGAAGCCGCTTCCTGGCCGAACGGCCCGCCGAGGAAACGCGCCGGCTCGGCATTTTATTCGGATATACCGGTCATCGCCTTGACGATTTCCGGATGCGAGCGGCGATACTCCGCGCCCGCCTCAGCGGCGGTGCGAGCGACCTACAGGCCGCCGAAACCTTGCTGACCACTTTGTATCGCCCGATTTACCTGGAGGCCGCGCAGGCGGCTTCCGACGAAGGCCTCTGCGAGTTCGAGGACGAGCCCGCGCAGACCGCTCTGAGGGCTGCCTGCCGCGAGGACAATTTCACCGCGCATGTCATGAATTATTGGATCAACCGGGCGATGCTCGATCTGCTGCGCGACGTGGCCGAGCCCAATGACGACCTCGCGTTCGAGATCCTCACCCGAGCGGAGCGATGCTGCGCCTATTCGCGTGGCCATTATCGAGAGGCCACCGACGACCAGCGGCGGCTTCTGCTGGCGCGGGCGGAGCGCGGCATCCGCCGGTTCGAGGTCGCTCTTGCGCGCGACGAAAGACATGACGCGATCAGCGACGGCTTCGACGCGCTCCACGACCTGCAGCGCGCGGAGCGCATGATCCCGCCGTTCGACCGGCCGCGCCATTTCCGCGAGGTCGCACAGGCATGGCTCCGGCTCCATGAGCGGATCGAAGGAGCCTATGCGATCGACGACGAACGGCCGGAGGGCGGCGTGGTCGCGATGCGGCACCGCTACGCCGCCTATCTGCGGCACCTGCTGTCCGGCCTCGACGCAATCCGGGTCGGCACCGGCCACGGCTTGCCGCCACGGCCGAACTGACGCACCCTCGCCGCCGAAGAGGGAGCTTATGAACGCCGCCATCATCGCACCGGTCGTCGCGCTCGTCACCTGGACCCTCGTCATGCAGATCTGGCTCTATGCCGTGCGCTTTCCGGCGATGCGGCGGGCGGGGCTGTCGATGAAGGGTCGCGTCGGCAGCAAGACCGGATCGCTCGACGGCGTCGTCGAGGATCACGTCCAGTGGAAGGCGCACAACTACAATCATCTGATGGAGCAGCCGACGCTCTTCTACGCCATCGCGCTGTCGCTGGCGCTGCTCGGCGGCGGCGATGTCTGGATCAACGTCTGGCTGGCCTGGGCCTATGTCGCCTTCCGCATCCTGCACAGCCTGATCCAGGCGACGGCCAACGTGGTGAAATGGCGCTTCCTGGCCTTCATCGGCGCCTCGCTCTGCCTGCTCGGGCTCACCGTCCATGCGGCGGCCCGTATTCTTCACGGCTAGAGTGATTTCGAGCTGCGTGCGCGCACTCAGCAGCTTGGAAATCGCGGCGACAAGAACTGAAGCGATTCCGCGTAAGTGGAATCGCGGCGCGTCACTCCGGTTCGATCTCCACCGCCAGCGGCCCCTTCCGACCGGCCGCGATCCGGGCGCGGAGCGGCTGATCGGGCACGAGATCGGTCAATCCGCCGCGCCGGACCGTCTCCATGTGGACGAAGATATCCTCGCCCTCGTCCGCCTCGCGCACCACGAAGCCATAACCGCGCAGCCGGTTGAACCACTTCACCCGCACCGGCTCGAAAGGCCCGGCCTCGTCGGCCAGCGAGATCGGATCGATCCGGTCGCCAACGCTCTGAGACCGGCCCGCTTCCGGCTGGATGGCCTGGCTGAGATCGATATCGAGCACCTTGCGCGCCTGCAGGCCCCGTTCCTGATCGGCGACCAGGCATTCAATGATGGCGCCCTCGGGCAGGCTGCGCCGGTCATGCTCCCTGAGCACGCTGAAATGGATCAGGATGTCGCCGTCCGCTTCGTCGGAAACGATGAAGCCGAAGCCGCGGGTCGCATCGAACCATTTGACCGTGCCGACGAGGCGGACCAGCTCCGTGTCCGTAGGCGCGCCGTCCTCGTTGGGCGGCGTGCTGTGCTCCGGAACCATTTCCTGACGCGACATGAGGCGCACTTCCCAATCGCACGCTTAAGAGGCAGCTTAACATGGATTTGCCGGTTGTGAACCGTTGCGTTCACGTGTCGAATTGGTCGATGTCCTCGCCTGGGGCGGCGCCGACCACTTTGCGCGCGAGATCAAGCGGATGGCCCGCGCGCAGCATCGCCGCGAGCGCCTTTTCGCGCCCCATCCGGTCGGCCGCGATGGCCGCGAAGGGACCGATCCGGCGCCTCTCGGCGTAGCGCAGGGCCGCCGACCAGGCCTGCTCGTCCGCGGCCGCCCGCGCCTCGGCCGAGTCGTCCGAATCGATGCCGGCTGCCCTGAGGTCCGCGGCGACCCGCCGGCTGCCCAATCCGCGCCGGGTCAGCGTCGCGCCCCGCGCCGCGGCGAAGGCGCGATCGTCGACATAGTTGAGCGCCGCCATCCGCGCGACGATCGCCGTGACCGGCGGCTCACCCGGCTCCGCCCAGCCCCGCTCGCGCGCCTTGCGGACGAGGTAACGGGACAATTTGGCCCGGGTCGTGGCGTAGCGTTCGGCATAACGCAGCGCCAGCCGCTCCAGGCCTGCCGCGTCGAGCGGCGGCGGCGCGGTTCTCTCTCCTCGTTTCATCGCCACGTTTGTGCCACAGTGGAGCCGGAATATGAACGCGCCCGCCCGGCTAGAGGCGAGACTGAACGATCGCGCCATGCGCGCCAAGCAAAGAGGCTCAGCCCGACGTGCCCCAATATGACGGCCAGACGATCGAGCGCCCCGCCCCGGCGGCCGCCGCGCTCCAGCCGACGCCGACCGACGACGATCTTCCCCGGCGCCGCTCGGATTTCGCGACGATGACCGAGGCGCTCGACTATGTCGCGCAGGGCCTCAAGGGGATGAATTTCCACGATCATCGCGCGACCCTGGTGCGCGTCTATCCCTTCGCCGAGCTGCGCGCCGACGCGCTGGCCCACGCCCGCCGGCTGCAGGCGCGCGGCATCGCGCCGGGCGACCGGGTCGCCTTGATCGCCGAAACCGGTCCCGATTTCGTCGCCCTTTTCTTCGGCGCGCTCTATGCCGGCATCTGGCCGGTGCCGCTGCCGCTGCCCACCTCGTTCGGCGGCGCACAAAGCTATATCGATCAGCTCAAGGTACAGCTGGAAAGCGCCGATCCCAAGATCCTGTTCTATCCGGCCGAGCTTCAGATGGCGGCGACCGCGGCCGAGCAATTGGGCGTCGAGGCGCTCGACTGGCAGAGCTTCGCCGCCGAGCCGGCGCCTGATGCCGCCTTGCCCACGCCGACGGCGGACGACATCGCCTACCTGCAATATTCGAGCGGCTCGACCCGCTTCCCGCACGGCGTCGTCATCACCCACCGCGCGCTGATGGCGAACCTCGCCGCCCATGCCGATTCCATGCATATCGGCCAGGGCGATCGCGGCGTCTCCTGGCTGCCTTTCTATCACGACATGGGCCTGGTCGGCTGCATGCTCTCGATGATCGCCAACCAGATGTCGGTAGATTATCTGAAGACCGAGGATTTCGCCCGCCGCCCCCTCGCCTGGCTCGATCTGGTCACCCGCAATACCGGCCAATCGATGAGCTATTCGCCGACCTTCGGCTACGAGATCTGCGCGCGGCGCGTCTCGACCCAGATGAACGTCGCCGAGCGGTTCGATCTGTCTCGCTGGCGGGTCGCCGGCAACGGCGCCGACATGATCCGCCCCGACGTCATGCAGATGTTCGTCGATACGTTCGGGCCGGCGGGCTTCAAGCCCGGCGCGTTCCTGCCCAGCTACGGCCTCGCCGAAGCGACGCTGGCCGTCACCGTCATGCCGCCGGGCGAAGGCATCGTCGTCGAGATGGTCGAGGAAACCCTGCTCGCCGGCGGCGACGCGGGCGAGCGCGACCGGCCGCAGCGTTACCGGGCGGTGGTCAATTGCGGCCGGCCGGTGCGCGAGATGGAGGTCGCGATCCGCAGCGACGACGGCGCGACGCTGGGGGAACGCGAGATCGGCCGGGTCTTCTGCCGCGGCTCATCCGTCATGCTCGGCTATTTCCGCGACGAGGAGGCGACCCGCGCCTGTCTCGATGCCGATCATTGGCTGGACACCGGCGACATGGGCTATTTGTCGGACGGCTATCTCTACATCGTCGGCCGCGCCAAGGACATGATCATCATCAACGGCAAGAACCACTGGCCGCAGGACATCGAATGGGCGGTGGAGCAATTGCCGGGCTTCAAGTCGGGCGACATCGCCGCCTTCGCGATCACCACCCCGGGCGGCGAGGAGACGCCGGCGGTGCTGGTCCAGTGCCGCACCTCGGACGACAGCGAGCGCGGCCGGCTGCGCAACGAGATCCGCGAGCGGGTCCGGGCGATCACCGGCATCAATTGCGTCGTCGAGCTCGTCCCGCCCCGTTCCCTGCCGCGCACCAGCTCGGGCAAGCTCAGCCGGGCGAAGGCGCGCAACCTCTATCTGTCGGGCGAAATCCAGACCTACGATATTGCTGCCTGAGCGAAACTTGATCGCTGCGCAGCGATTGATCCAATTCGGACCATAACGCTCTTGTGCGATCGCCGCCACGTGCGCTGATTTGCGCCGGACGCGAATCGTGGGGTGCCGGATGACGCGGGGGAACACTCTGATCTTTGGGCTGGCGGCGCTCGGCTGTGCGGCGGCGGCGATCGCGTCCGAGACGGTGACCTACAGCTATGACGCGCGCGGACGGCTGATCCGGGTCGAGAGCAAGGTCGGCAGCAACACTGTCACCTCCAATTACCTCTACGACAAGGCGGACAACCGCACGCTTCGCACGGTGACCGGGGCGCCCAAATGAGGTTGCCCCGTCTGGTCTTGCTCGCACTCGCGGCGTTCCATTCGTGGTCGGCCAGCGCGCAATATGATCCGCCCCGGCAGGTCACCGCTTCGCCGGGCGGCGTCAATCTGGCGGACGGCCGCTTCACCTACCAGGTGACGGATCTCTCGATCGGGCCGTTCACGCTGGAGCGCTCTTATCTGGGTGGTAACTCTATCGAGGGAAGCAATTATTTCGGTCGCAACTGGACCCACAATTACGCTTTCTATGTCGGCGAAGGTGAGCGCAGCCAGACCGACAAGACGATCGTCATATTGGGGCGATCGGCCGTCCATTTCACGCGATTTGCCAGCGTGCCAAGCACACTGCCGGACAGATACGTTGCGCTTAACCCTGATGCGAACGGGAGTTCGCTGCGGGTCGATGGCAACGCCTTCGTCTACACCGATCGCGAAGGCAATGTTTACACCTTCAACCCGGCGGTGAACGCGTTTCCGCCTCTTCCCCAACGACGCAACCAGCGCATCGCGCGGGTGGATTATGCCAACGGCCATACGCTTACCTATACCTATAACGGTAGCGGTCAGCTCACCCAGATCGCCAGCAATCAAGGCTATTCGCTGGTCTTCCGATACGCCACCAACGGCTATGTCTCCCAGGCTTGCGGCTTCAATCTCGCGGTCGCTCCGGCCAATGCGACCTGCTCCGGCGCGCCGCTCTCGGTCAGCTACGCCTATGCCGCGGTGACTTGGCCGAACCTCATCGGCGTCGTCGACGCCGCCGGGCAGACGTGGGGATATGACTATGCCAATCAAAGCAGCGTCTCGCAGTTGACTTGCGTGCGGCAGGTCAATTCATCGAGCTGCCTTATCACCAACACCTATGGCAGCGGCATCGGCATTCGCCCGCGCTGGGTGATGCAGCAAACCATGGCCGACAATTCCGTATGGACCTATAATTTCTACGAGCCATTTGGCGGGGACGATCCGCAGCTGCCGGGCGAAGCGCCGCCGGAGAGTGAAGGGAGTTACACAAGCCCGGATGGCCTCACTGTCTACGCCGAGTTCGGGGGCGGGCTGCTGAATTCGATCACCAACCATTGGGTCGAGAATGGCGTCGATCAATATCGGCGATCCGCCTTCACCTGGAACGGGATCGAGCTCGCCAGCCTCGCCCATCCCGAAGGCAATGCGTTGAGCTACGCGCGAGATATACGCGGCAATATCACTCTGGAGACCTGGGCGCCAAAACCCAGCTCATCGACGGCGGCCGTTTCCCGCACGATCACTTATCCCGACGGGAACCAGGGCAACTGCACCACGGTCACCCAAATCATCTGCAACCGGCCGATCGAGCGAACCGACTATCGCGGCGCCACCACCAATTACGCCTACGATCCAGTCCATGGCGGGCTGCTGAGAGAAACCGGTCCGGCACCGGTGATCAACGGCGCCCGCCCGGAGACCCGCCACGAATATGCCCAGCGCTATGCGTGGGTCAGCAACGGCGCCGGCGGCTATGTCCAGGCGGCGACGCCGGTCTGGGTGCGGACCGCGACCAGCACCTGCGCAAACAGCGCTGCGACGGGCAATCCGGCCGCGCCCTGCGCGACCACCGGCGACGAGATACGCACCACCTACGATTACGGGCCGGACAGCGGGCCCAACAATCTGCTGCTACGCGGCGGCGTCGTGAACGGGCCGAACGTCACCAATTCGCGCACCTGCTACGGCTATGATGCACTGGGGCGGCGGATCAGCGAGACGGGTCCCGGCGGCACCGTCGGCTGGACGAGTTGTCCGTGAGCGTTCGGTACGCCATCCGCAGGGCTTTGCCGCTCCTGGCCGTCCTCGCTGGCCTCGCCCTCCAGGCCGCGCCCGCCGTCGCGCAAACCTCCCCTTCCCTCTTCACCAGTGCCACCCGCTACGACGCGCTCGGGCGCGTGACCGGCACGATCAGCCCCGATCCAGATAGTGCGGGCCCGTTGCCATTCCGCGCGGTGCGCAACACTTACGACGCGGCGGGCCGCCTCGTCCTGGTCGAGACCGGGACGCTGAGCGCCTGGCAGTCGGAGTTGGTGGCGCCGTCGGCGTGGGGGAGCGCGTTCACAGTCTTCCAGTCGGTCGCGACGACCCATGACGCGATGGGCCGCAAGCTCAGCGACACGCTGAGCAGCGGCGGCACCGCCTACAGCCTCACCCAGTACAGCTATACCGGCGACGGCCGCCTCCTGTGCACCGCCGTGCGCATGAACCCCGCCGCCTTCGCCTCGCCGCCCGCGGCCTGCGAAGCGGGTGCGGCCGGCTCTTTCGGCCACGACCGGATCACCCACAACACCTACGATCCGGCCGGGCACTTGCTCCAGGTGCAGGAGGCCTATGACACGGATGAGGCGGCCGTGGAGGTCACTCGCACGTACACGCGAAACGGCCGGGTCGAGACGCTGACCGACGGCAACAGCAATGTGACCAACTACGTTTATGACGGCCTCGACCGGCTGTGGCGCACCTGCTTCCCCGGGACTACCGCATGCGACACGACCCCGGCCGGCACGGCCGACTATGAGCAGCTGACCTACGACGCCAATGCCAATGTCACGTCACGCCGGCTGCGCGACGCCACCAGCATCGCCTTGGCCTACGACGCCCTCAACCGGCTGACGACGCGCGACCTGCCGGGCAGCGAGCCGACCGTCACCTATGGCTACGACCTGCTCGGCCGGATGATCACCGCCGTCGACGCCAACGGCCTCACCAGCGGTTGGAGCTATGATGCGCTGGGCCGGACGACTGGCGAGCAGCACGGCTCGCTCGGCCTCAACGTCATGCAATATGATGTAGCCGGCCGGCTGAGCCGTCTGACCTGGCCGGACACCTTCTATGTGACCTACGACTATCTGGTGACCGGCGAGGTGACCGCCGTCCGCGAGAACGGCGCGACCAGCGGCGTCGGCGTGCTGGCCACGTTCGGTTATGACGACCTCGGCCGGCGCACCCTCCTCACCCGCGGCAACGGGACGAGCACGAGCTACGGCTATGACCCGGTCTCGCGGCTGACCGATCTCGACCATGATCTGGTCAGCGCCGGCACCGATCTGGCCCTCGACTTCACCCGCAATCCGGCGTCGCAGCTCGTCACCCGCGCCGGCGCTTATGGCGTTTACGCTTACACCGACCGCGCCAATGCGAACGTCACCGACACGATCAACGGGCTGAACCAGGTCACCGCTACCGGTGCGACCAGCCTGTCCCACGACGCGCGCGGCAACATCACCGCGATCGGGTCATCCGCTTACGCCTACACGGCGGAGAACCGTCTGGTCTCGGCGCCGGCGAGCGCGACCCTCACTTACTGGCCGACCGGCGCGCTGGCGGCGGCGAACAGCCCGATTACGGCCTGACCAGGTTCGATTATGTCAGCCAGGCGCTGATCGCGGAATATGACGGCTCCGGCAACATGCTCCGCCGCTACGTGCATAGGCCGGGCATGGACGAGCCGCTGGTCTCGTACCTCGGCGCGGGCACGACGGGCCGCAGCTTCCTCCACGCCGACGAGCGCGGCTCGATCGTCGTCCTGACCGACAACGCCGGCAGCGGCGCCGCTACAATGCCTATGACGAATATGGCCGCCCGCAGGGCGCCTGGGGCGCGGCGCTCTGGGGCCGGTTCGGCTATACCGGCCAAATGTGGCTGCCCGAGCTCGGCATGCACTACTACCGCGCCCGCATCTACAATCCCGCCCTCGGTCGGTTCATGCAGACCGATCCGACCGGGTATGAGGATGGGCCGAACCTCTATGCCTATGTGGGGGACGATCCGGTGAACAGGACCGACCCGACTGGGACCTGTAGGAACCCCAGCGAAAGTCGTTGTTTGCCAAGCGACAACATGAACGAGCGCGCAGGGAAATTGCGGCCGCTCGTGCGGAAGGCAGGCGTGCCGCTTGGGCGGCGGAGAGACGCTTCAGTTGCTGCAGGGGGTGCGGGCACACGCCCATGGACGCGTTCCGAGCGAGCGGAGCTGTTGCGGGACGGGCATGTCACGGGTTATCAGGTTCACCATATCAACACCGTGAATGGTAATTCTCTTGCGATGGCGCGCGATCCACGAAACATACAATTCGTGACACCTACCGAGCACTTGGAGATTCATCGTGCCGCTGGCGGGTTTCGAGTTCCCATTACTGGGCAGCCTTTGATGGTACGATCTTTAGGTGCGTTGAATGCCATAACGAGTGTTACCGGCATTATTTCTGGTCGGATTAGAGCTGATAGTCTCGACAACTTCATATCCGACGTTATCGGCGTCCCATCTCGACAAGATTGGGAAGATCACTGGCGCAGGAATGGATGCATAGTTCCAGGCCAATCCGGACGGCAGCCTTGCGTGTAGACATGGACAAATTTGAAAAGTTTAAGAATATTCTTTATAAATATAAAGATAAGGGATTCGTAAAGATAGCCAATGGCGAATTCATTTGCCCCTTGAGTTACGGCCAAATAGCTTATCTTCATAAACTTTATACTGGGTGCTCCAAGGTTCAAATAGAAAAGATGGAGAAACTTCTCGATATTGTACTACCATCCGACTACAGACAATTTCTTGAAAACTATAATGGGTGCACTCTTTTTTGATAACACATTTTTCCTTTTCGGATCAAATGATAACCTTGATCGAGATATTGAACTGCACAAGCAGTCTGCTGTTTCGTTAGAAGATGAAATAAATATCGCTCGATCAAAAATGCACAACGAGCAGAGCTGGATGCCGGTTGGATCCATATCTGCTTACAGCAAGCGTTACGTGCTAGAAATTGGAGTCGACCATTCATGGAGAATATCAGACGGGGGGGATAAATTCTGTTATCTAGAATCATTCCTATCAGCTCTGCTTTACCTAAGTAATGTGCTAGACAAGCTTTCCAATCATCTCGGATTGATCGATTCAACTGGGCAATCAGTTGAAGCGTATATCGATAAATTGCTTGAGGGGCCAAGTCGGTTCGATGCAGCAAGATTGCATTAAATTGCCGACGGAAACGCTGTGGATGAGGTGATAATGCACTAGCGGACCGCGGCCCGCTCGCCGGCGCGACCCGTTCGACGGACGCTTACGCCTACACGGCGGAGAACCGTCTGATCTCGGCGCCGGCGAGCGTCGACCCTGACCTACTGGCCGACAGGCGCGCTGGCGTCGGTCGAACAGCCCTATTACGGCCTGACCAGGTTCGACTACGTGGGCCAGGCGCTGGTCGCGGAATATGACGGCTCCGGCAACCTGCTCCGCCGCTACGTGCATACGCCGGGCATGGACGAGCCGCTGGTCTCCTACCTCGGCGCGGGCACGACGGGCCGCAGCTTCCTCCACGCCGACGAGCGCGGCTCGATCGTCGTCCTGACCGACAACGCCGGCAGCGGCGCCGCCTACAATGCCTATGACGAATATGGCCGACCGCAGGGCGCCTGGGGCGTCCCGCTCTGGGGCCGGTTCGGCTACACCGGCCAAATGTGGCTGCCCGAGCTCGGCATGCATTACTACCGCGCCCGCATCTACAACCCCGCCCTCGGAAGGTTCATGCAAACCGATCCGATCGGGTATGAAGGGGGGATCAACCTCTACGCTTATGTCGAGGATGATCCGGTTAACCAGACGGATCCGGACGGCCTGCGAGGCAATACCTGCTCGCTGGCCGGCGAATTGGTGTCCTGCCCGGGAAGCTATGAGGGCTCCGACTCGTTTAGGCAAAGAGGAAACGAAACAGGCCGTCCAAACCTACAATTAGCTCAGGGCATCGGTCACAATCGCGGGCCAGTGTGGCGCGCCCCATTACCTCCCAGAGGCACGCCGCGAATTGGCGCAAATGGGCTACGCGGCCACGAAGGGGGTGGCCACAGAGGACACACTCTTAGAGATCACGTTGGTCGGACGGACGCCGCGTTGAGGGGGAGGATCGAAGGGGGCCTTCTACGAGCGTCGACTTTTTCGTCTGAGCAGTTGGCCAATGCTGCTTTGACCGCTGGCGTCCAACAGGACGCGCGCTATATTAACGCATGGCTTACAAGTGAAGCTCCATCCGTTTACGAACTAAGGTTCACCTCACCAATTCCAATCGGACGCGTTATGGACAGCTCCTTTAGATTGCGAGAAGGATATACTGCGGTATTCGTTCTTTTCCCGCAGGCTTCGCCCGGCGGAGGCAGCTTCTCTGTTTTTACAGGGTATGTAGAGTGAAAATATCTCCAGAGGATTTCCCTGGCCTAAAACGCTTTATGGGAGCCTTTTGGATGGAGAACGGGGACTTGGTATTTGGAAACCTCACCGGAGCAGTTGAAGCATTCTTGGAAATGGAGCCAAAATCGACTGTAGAAAGTCTATTGAATGACCTAACCAATGATAGATTAAATTATATGCTGAACAAAAGGCCGTCAATTGGGAGCAGTTGTGAGAGATTTTGGCTGAGACTTGGCGCGAGATCGCTAAGCAAATCTGATAGAGACTTGATAATCCTGCTCATTAAGCGAAAGTATCGGCTATCAAGTAATTGAATTACGGTGTCGGTTTACTAGATCACGTCACGGCGATTACGGTGGGATTACGGTGCCAGTTTACTAAATCACCGAATTTCGTTACGCCTGCGCCATGGTCCGCTTGCCACGCCTCGTCCTGCCCGGTTATCCCTATCATGTGACGCAGCGCGGCAACCGGCGCTTGCAGACCTTCTTCGGCGACGACGATTATGCGCTGTACCGCGATCTGCTCGCCGAGGCGGCGGACCGGGCCGGGGCGGAGATCTGGTGCTATTGCCTGATGCCCAACCATGTCCATGTGATCGTGGTGCCGGCGGACGAGGACGGCCTGAGGCGCACCTTCGCCGACGCCCATCGGCGCTACACCGGCTTCATCAACGCCCGCCATCGTTGGACCGGCCATTTGTGGCAGGGCCGGTTCGGCGCGGTCGCGATGGACGAGACGCATCTCGCTCATGCGATGCGCTATGTGTCGCTCAACCCGGTGCGGGCGAAGCTGGTCGGGCGCGCGGAGGATTGGCCCTGGTCGAGCGTGCGCGCCCATCTCGCCGCTGAAGATGACGCGCTCGTCAAGGTCGCGCCGGCGCTCGATCGCTATGGCCGCTTCGCCGATTTCCTCGGGGCGCCGGAAGATGGCGACGACGCCTGGCGGGCGCTGCGGCGCGCGGAGACGAGCGGGCGTCCGCTCGGCAGCGCTGGCTGGGTTGCCGATCTCGAAGCCAGAACCGGCCACACCCTCGCGCCGCAAAAGCGCGGACCGAAGCCGAAGATCGGTGTATTTAGTAAACTGGCACCGTAATGCCACACGTATTGCAGAGATGCGCAAGCATAGTGAGAGATGACTTATTTGATCATAATCGCGATCGCTGTCGCATCGTTGTTCGCAGACTTCGGGTTTTGGATCGAAGCTTGTCATATTCACAGCTTGATCCATGAACACAAATCAACGCCTGGCTTGATCAAATCAGGATATACAGTAGGGTCAGTATTTCTACATCGCGGGTTTCTTAATGATCGGTCGTGATGTATCTTATCACTCTGAGAATATCACGGAACTCGAGTATGAGTCCAATTGAGGCTAACTTATACTAATATCTTTGGCCGGATATTTATGGGCTCTTTGCGAATTACTCGATTCTATACTCGTCAACGGTTGATAAATTCTTATAACGGCCTAATGCATAGCTCATTTCATTGACTATGCTGTTGCGGTGCAGCTTGCGGGGACAGCGGATTGTCACTCTGGGATTGCGGTGACAGCGCGATATGCGGTTACAGGGATTGCGGTGCAGGATTTTCGGTGACAGTGCACTAAATCCACGGTGAGATTACGGTGACAGTTTACTAAATCCCCAAACACCGGCGCGCTGTTGCCGCCGCCCATTTTCCTACACGCCCCCGATCTGTCATGATGCTGGCCGGCGAGTCGCTTCGGCGGCCTCCCGACCGGCTCCCTTCGACAAGCTCGGGACATGCCTTGAACCCGTCCGCCCCCTCGCTCCCGCCTTCGCCACGCTTTTCGAAGGTGGCGGCCTTCCGCTTTGAGCGGAGAGGACCCCCCGCGATTCCGTCTGCAAGTCGTGAATCTTGCGCCCGCCGTGCCGCCCCTTCGGAAGGCCACTTTTTCTCCCCATGGAAGCTGAAACTTATGAAACTTCCGCGCCATTCGTTCAGCTTCTTGCCGCTTCCGCTGAACGCGCAGGCCCCCCTGATCCGGTGGCATTGCCCAAGGTTAGGATAACCCTTCCCTAACGCTTCCTCCGTTATGGCGCTTCCCGGAAAGGCGCCATGACCGAACAGAGCTTGCCCAAGGTCGACTGGCGGGTCGTGTTCAACCGGGCCGTCCCGACGGGCAGCCGCGGCTGGGGGCGCGTACGCGCGGCGCAGCTGGTCGAAATGAGCCGGGCGATGGTGATCGCCGGCTGGGGCCAGACGATCAACGCCCTGATCGTCGTCTATATGCTGTTCGATCGCGCGCCGCCGCTGCACCTCGCCGGCTGGCTGGTCAGCCTCGCCTTGCTGATGCACTTCTTCGCGCGGGCCAAGACGACGCTCGCCAGCCGGCCGATCCATTCGCTGCCCCGTCGCTCGATCGACCGGGCCGCCTATCACAGCGTCTTCTTCGCGATCGTCTGGGGCTTTCCGGCCCGCTTCTTCTTCGAGTTCGCCAATCACGGCCAGCAACTGGCGCTGTGCGTGATCACCGCGACGATGATGGCGGGCGCCGCCTTCATCTTCTCGCCGATCCCGGCCGCCGCCGCCGCTTATGTGCTGATCATGGGCGTCGCCGCGACCCGGATGCTGATGACCGCGGACAATTGGGTGATCACCCTGATCGGGCCGCTCTACACCGGCGCGATGCTGATGATGGTGGTGATGAACGGCCGCGCCTTCATGCAGCGCAAATGCCTCGATTTCGCGCTCGACGAGCGCAGCGAAACGGTGAGCCTGCTGCTGCGCGAATATGAAAGTTCGGACGCCGACTGGCTGTGGCAGACCAATGGCAGCCTGGGCTTCACCAACGTCTCCGCCCGCTTCGCCCGCGCGATCGGCCGCGAAGTCGCGGAGCTGGAGGGGATGACGATCCTCGACCTGCTGCGCGAGGCGCCGCGCACCGATCAAGGTGTACGCCGCGCGCTCGCCGCCGCCGAAACCGCCCTCTCCCGGCGCGAGCCGCTGAGCGAGCTCGTGCTGCCGATCCCGGTCGGCGACGGCAGCAAATGCATCGAGCTGTCCGGCCGGCCCGTGCTGTCCAAGCAGGGCCGCTTCACCGGCTATCATGGCGTCGGCTCGGACGTCACCAGCGCCCGCCAGTCCGCCGACCGGATCGCCCATATGGCGCGCCACGACGCGCTGACCGGCCTGCCCAACCGGCTCGAGCTCCTCGACAATCTCGGCGCCGCCATGGCCGAAGCGAAGGCCCGCTCCGGCCAGTGCGCGATCCTGCTCGTCGATCTCGACCGCTTCAAGACGATCAACGACAGCCTCGGCCATGTCGCCGGGGACCATGTGCTCCAGCAGGTCGCCCGCTCGTTCGAGACGGTGATCTCCGACGAAATGACCGCGGGCCGGCTGGGCGGCGACGAGTTCGCCATCGTCGTCCCCGGCATCGAGAACCGCGTAGAGGTCGAACAGCTCTGCCTCGCGCTGGTAAGCGCGCTGCAGGGCCCGTTCCTCTACCGCGACCAGCGGCTGTTCGTCGGCGCCAGCATCGGCGCGGCGATCGGCCCCGGCGACGGCGAGAGCGTCGAGGAGCTGGTCCGCAATGCCGACCTCGCGCTCTACGGCGCCAAATCCGGCAACGGCAACGACATCCGTTTCTTCGACCCCAGCCTCCATGCCCACGCGGAGGAGCGGCGGCGGATCGAGCTTGCGCTGCACGGCGCCATCGACGCGGGCGAGTTCAGCCTCGCCTATCAGCCGCTGGCCGAGGCGCGCACGCTGGACATCAAGAGCTTCGAGGCGCTGCTGCGCTGGCATAATCCCGAGCTCGGCCAGGTTCCGCCCGACCGTTTCATCCCGATCGCCGAGGAGACCGGCCTGCTGGGCCGCATCGGCGAATGGGTGCTGCGCGCCGCCTGCAAGGAGGCGGCGTGCTGGCCTGCGCATATCGGCATCGCCGTCAACGTCTCGCCGCGGCAATTGCGCGACCCGGGGTTCATCGTCACGCTCGTCTCCGCCCTCACCCAGGCCGGCCTGCCGCCCGAGCGGCTGGAGCTCGAAGTGACGGAGACGATCTTCCTCGAGCTCACGGACGAGACGCAAAAGATCCTCGACCAGATCCGCCAGCTCGGCGTGCGCCTCGCGATGGACGATTTCGGCACCGGCTATTCGTCGCTGGGCTATTTGCGGAAAGCCGAATTCGACACGCTCAAGATCGACCAGAGCTTCGTGCGCGCGATGTCCGCCACCGATCAGGAGAGCCAGGCGATCGTCCGCGCGGTCGTCGCCCTCGCCGGCAGCATGGGCCTGAAGACGGTCGCGGAGGGCGTCGAGACCCAGGAGCATCTGCGTCTGGTTCGCGAACTGGGCTGCGACAAGATCCAGGGCTACATCTTCTCGAAGCCGATCAGCGGCGCCGACGCGCGGGCGATGATCGCCGCTTCTTCACGCTCCGCAAAGGCCGCCTGACCCGCCCAGCCTTGCGAACCCCCTTGGCTGGGGTTAGGGGCGGGCGTGTAGGAGTGTAGCTCAGTCTGGTTAGAGCATCGGTCTCCAAAACCGAGGGTCGTGGGTTCGAATCCCTCCACTCCTGCCAGCCCGCAGCGAGGCGCTTAGTCGGAGCTAAACGCCGGTCGCGAAGCGACGCGGAGGGCCGGCCAGCCTCGCCCCGGCGAGGACTAACGGCGCGGGAACCTTCCCGCGCCGGCCTGACGCTCCGCCGAACGCTCCCGCGACCTTGCCTAAGCGGCCTCGCATCGCTAAATCCGCTCATTCGCATTGCATCGGCGAGCCAGGCGGTCCGGACCTTCCGGACCCCGGCGGCTGTCCGGAAGCGCAGATACGAGGACGCTAGAAGACCATGGCGAGAATGAACCCCGCCCAGTTCCTGAGCCAGGTCCGCACCGAGGCGGCGAAGATCGTCTGGCCGACCCGGCGCGAGACGATGATGACCGGCCTGATGGTGGTGATCATGGCGAGCGCGCTGGCCGCCTTCTTCTTCGGCGTCGACTCGCTGTTCAGCAGCCTCGTCCAGTGGCTGCTGAGCCTCGTCGGCGCCTCGGCGGCGCCGCCGGCCGCTTAAGGCCCTCACCCTAACCCTCTCCCGCAGGCGGGAGAGGGAATTGAAGGAAGACGAACCGAAATGTCCCGCTGGTACATCATCCACGCTTATTCGGGCTTCGAGAACAAGGTGCGCGACCAGATCATGGCCGACGCGACCCGGCTCGGCCTCGACGCGCTCGTCGAGAATGTCGAGGTGCCGACCGAGAAGGTGACCGAGGTCCGCCGCGGCAAGAAGGTGACTTCCGACCGCAAGTTCTTCCCCGGCTATGTGCTCGCAAAGCTGCAGATGAACGACGACGTCTACCACCTCGTCAAGAACACGCCGAAGGTGACCGGCTTCCTCGGCTCGATGGGCAAACCGCAGGCGATCAGCGACGCGGAAGCCGCGCGCATCCTCAACACCAAGGACGAGGCCGCCAAGGCCGAGCCCAAGGCGCGGATCAGCGTCGATTATGAGATCGGCGACAATGTGAAGGTGCTCGACGGGCCGTTCGCCAGCTTCAACGGGCTGGTTGAAGAACTCGATTTCGAGAAGGGCCGGGTGAAGGTCTCGGTGTCGATCTTCGGTCGCGCCACCCCCGTCGAGCTCGAATTCGAACAGGTCGAGCGCGTCAAATAGCATCCACTTTCGCCGAGCCCGGCCGTTCGCCGGCTGCTTTCGCAGCTCGCGATCGCTGCGCGCTCGCTTCACTGCTCAGGCGCGGCTTCAGCCGAGAACTCGGCGGTAAAGAGCAAGGTACCGGTCGGCCATGCGGTCGACGGTGAAGTGGTCCTCAACGCGTTTGCGGCAGGCCGCGCGGTCGAGTTCCGGGATGCGGTCTAATGCGGCGATCGCCTCGTCGGGGGTGTCGACTAGGAAACCGGTGATTCCGTGCTCGATCAACTCGGGCATCGAACCGCGGTTGATGGCGATGATGGGCGTGCCGCAGGCCATCGCCTCGATCACCGACAGGCCGAAAGGCTCGTCGAAATTGATCAGATGGAGCAGCGCGCGCGCTGCCCCGAGGGCGCGGATGCGCGCTTCGCCGCCGACCGCGCCATGATAGCGGATGCGGCTGCCGTCGACATGCGGCGCGACCTCGCGGTCGAAATAGGCCTGGTCCTGGACGATGCCGTAGAGATCGAGCGCGCGGCCGGCCGCCTTCGCGACGCAGATCGCTTCGGCGGCGCCCTTGTCCGGGTGCATGCGGCCGAAGAAGAGCAGATCGTCGCCGCCTCGCGCGTCGAACGCGAAATCGTCGAGCGGGATGCCGTGGTGGATGGTCGCGGCGTAGTGGAGATCCGGGTGGCGGTCGGCGTCGCTGATCGCGACATAATGGACGCGGCGGTCGTACGGCTTGAACATCGGCAGGATGCGCGGGGAGGAGAAGCCGTGGATCGTCGTCACCATCGGCGTATCGACCAGATTGGCGAAAGCGTGGGCAGGGAAATCGGCCTGGTTGTGGACGAGATCGAACTCGGCGGCGCGCTCGAAGACGTGGGCGAGATGGGCATATTCCCAGACGCGGGGCTCGAGCGAGCGGTCCTCTTCGTAGCCGCGCGGAACGACGCCGGCGAGCGTGCCGGCGGTGAGACTGTCCCGGGTGGCGAACAGGGTCATGTCGACGCCGCGCGCGATCAACGCCTCGGTCAAGAGGCTGGTGACCAGCTCCCACGGACCATAAGCGCGCGGCGGAGTGCGCCAGGCGATCGGGGCGATCATCGCGACCTTCATACAATCACCAGCCCTTCATCGGCGAACAGCATTCCGGGCTCCGGCTCGCCATCGAGCGTCGAGAGCAAGGGCGTTCCCCGCCAGTCGAAAGTCACATTTTCCGAAGTAAGGTTCAGCAGTACCGTCACCCTTTCCTCGTCATAGGTGCGTTCATACGCCAACACCTGATCGTTCCCCGCGAGCAGGCGGATGCCGCCCCGCGCCAGTGCCGACCGCGCCCTGCGCAAGCCGAGCAGCCGCTGCGTCAGCCGCCACAATGAGTTTGCATCTCTCTGCTCCGCGGCGACGTTGTAAAGCGGCCAGTCGGCGTGGAGCGGTAGCCAGGGCTCGCCCTCGGAGAAGCCCGCGTTGGGCGACGCGTCCCACGCCATCGGCGTGCGGACCGGGTCGCGGCCGAGGCCGATGCCGGGCTGCCGCAGCTCGCGCGGATCATGCACGCGAGCAGGGGGGATGGCGACGTCCTCCAGCCCCAGCTCGTCGCCCTGGTAGAGCGTGGGCGTGCCGCGCAGGGTCAGGAGCAGCATCATCGCGACCCGCGCCTGCTTGCTGCCGACGCGAGTAGCGATGCGCGGGCGGTCATGATTGCCGAGCACCCAGTTCGGCCAGCCGCCGGGCGGCAGTGCGGCTTCATAGTCGGCGATCATCTTCGCGATCGCGCGCGCTTTCCACTCCGCGGCGATCAGCTGGAAATTGAAGGGGAGATGGACTCCGGGCCGCTCCGGCGCGCCGTAATAAGCGACCAGCCGCTCGACCGGTAGATAGATCTCGCCGACCAGGACGCGCTCGCCATGATCATCGGCAAGGGCCCGCATCTCGGCGGCGATGTCGAGCGCCTCCGGCTGGTCGGTGGAGTGGAGCTGGTGGACGGCGAGGTGCTGCGAATCGCCTTCGCGCCAGTCCTCGTTGGCCGGATTGTCCGGGAAATCCACGTGCTTGACGATGTGCCACAGCACGTCGATCCGGAAGCCGTCGACGCCGCGATCGAACCAGAAGCGAAGCACGTCGAGCATGGCCGCGCGCACTTCCGGATTGCGCCAGTTGAGGTCCGGCTGCTCGGGCAGGAAGGCGTGATAATAATATTGGCCGCTGGCGGAATCGAGCGTCCAGGCCGGCCCGCCGAAATCGCTGATCCAGTTGTTCGGCGGGCCGCCGGTCGGTGCCGGATCGCGCCAGATATACCAGTCGCGCTTCGGATTGGTCCGCGAGGAACGGCTCTCGACGAACCAAGGATGACGGTCCGAGCTGTGATTGGGGACGAGATCGAGCAGCACTTTGAGGCCGCGCTGATGGGCTGCGGCGACCAGCCGATCGAAGGCCGCGAGATCGCCGAACAGGGGGTCGACGTCGCAATAGTCGGCGACGTCGTAGCCGAAATCGGCCTGCGGACTGGGAAAGATGGGCGAGAGCCAGAGCGCGTCGATCCCGAGCGCGACGAAATAATCGAGCCGGCGCTCGATTCCGGCGAGATCCCCCACCCCGTCGCCGTCGCTGTCCTGGAACGAGCGCGGATAGACCTGATAGATCACCGCGCTTTCCCACCAGGGGCGCTTGCCGCTCCGTCCGCTCATGGACGTCCAACGCGCGATCGGGCTTCCTTCTCCCGCCATTTGCGCTCCGGCGCGGGCTGGGCGAAAAGGCGGAAACGGGGGCGCAGATGGACAGACGCACGACCCTGATCGGCCTCGGCGCGACGGCGGCGGCAGCGGCCTGGCCCGGCCTGCTCAGCGCGCAGCCGGGGCATGAGCGAGCGCGGCCGAACATCCTGCTGGTGGTCGTCGACGACATGCGCTTCGACGAATATGGCGCCGGCGGTCACGCCTTCCTCCAGACGCCGCATATCGACCGGCTGGTGCGCGAAGGCGTGCATTTCACCCGTCTCTTCCACGCGACGCCACTCTGCTCGCCCAACCGGGCCTCGATCCTCACCGGCGAATATGCCAGCCGGCATGGCATTTACGGCAACGTCGCCCGCGAGCATCTCAGCCATCGCCTGCGCACGATCTCAGGGCACCTGCAGCGCGCCGGCTACCGGACGGCGCATGTCGGCAAATGGCATATGGGCGACGATCCGGCGCCCCGCCCGGGCTATGACTACTGGGTCAGCTTTCCCGCCCAGGGCAAGATTTACGACCCCGATCTGTGGGAGGACGGGCGGCTGCACCGGGTCGAGGGCTATGTCACCGATCTGCTGACCGACCGGGTGCTACGTTTTCTCAGGACGCGCGATCGTTCGGCGCCGTTCTTCCTTACCCTCGGCCACAAGGCGGTGCATCCGGACGTCGTGCAGCGGAACGACGCGTCGCTCGATCTGACCAATGGCATGCGCTACGGCGCGGCGCCGCGTCACGCCGGGCGCTATGCCAATGCGGTCGTCCGCCGCGCCGCGTCCGCGCAGGGGCCGATCGCGCGCCGGCCGAAGAGCCGGATGGTCGAGCATTTCCTGGCGCTCCAGGCCGAGCCGGCGATCCAGGCGCAGTTCGGGGCGGCGATCGATCCGGGCACCAGCGACGAGAGCATCCGGGCGCGGGCGGAAATGATGCTGGCGGTCGACGAGAGCCTGGGCGCGATCCGGCAGGAGCTGGAAGCGGCCGGCGAGCTCGACAATACCGCGATCCTCTTCACCAGCGACAACGGCTTCTTCTTCGGCGAGCACGGCCTCAGCATCGAGCGGCGGCTGCCTTATGAGGAAAGCATCCGGATGCCGCTGATCCTGCGCTATCCGCCGCTCGCCTCGGCGGGGCGAGTCGTGTCCGGGCTCGGCTCCTCGACCGACATCGCGCCGACGATCGCCGATCTGGCGGGGCTATCGATCCCGGCCCACATGCAGGGGCGGTCGTGGAAGGGCGCCCTGCGCGCGGGCGGGGCGGCGCCGCGGCGGCCAGCGATCCTGAGCGAATATTTCAGCCACGATCAGCCGATGCCCTGGCTGCTCGACGCCGACTACAAGTCGATCCGCACCGACCGCCACAAATATATCCATTGGGTCCAGCGGCCGGAGTTCAACGAGCTCTACGACCTCTCGGCCGACCCGCTGGAGGTGACGAATCTCCTCGGTCGCGACCCGAGTCTCGACGCCGCCATGCGCCGGCTGCTCACCGGGGCCGTCGCTGAGGCGCTGGGGTTGTCGTGAGGTGGCTTTTTCGCTAAGGGCCGCGCCTTCCAAAGCATAGCGATGGAAAACCTGCGGGAGGCGGGGCTCCGGCCCGGCCGTCTGGACCGCTAAACTTGAACCGGGCGGGCCGCTTGCGGCGCGTCCAGCAACAGAGTGAGAACCATGGCGAAGAAAATCAGCGGCTATATCAAGCTGCAGGTGCCCGCGGGCACCGCCAATCCGTCGCCGCCGATCGGCCCTGCTTTGGGCCAGCGCGGCGTCAACATCATGGAGTTCTGCAAGGCGTTCAACGCCGCGACGGGCGACATGGAAAAGAACATGCCGATCCCGACCATCATCACGGTCTATGCGGATCGCAGCTTCTCCTTCGAGACGAAGACTCCGCCGGCGAGCTTCCTGATCAAGAAAGCGGCGAACCTGAAGTCGGGCTCCAAGGAGCCGGGCAAGGTTTCCGCCGGCCGGATCAAGCGCAGCGCGCTGACCCAGATCGCCGAGACGAAGATGAAGGACCTCAACGCCAACGATCTCGAGGCGGCGACCCGCATCATCGAAGGCTCCGCCCGCGCGATGGGCCTCGAAGTGGTGGAGGGCTGACCCGATGGCGATGACCAAGAAGCAGAAGGCGCTGGCCGGGCTCGACCGGCAGAAGCTCTACAATGTCGATGAGGCGATCAGCCTCGCCAAGGCGAACGCCACCGCCAAGTTCGACGAGACGATCGAGATCGCGCTGAACCTCGGCGTCGATCCGCGCCACGCCGACCAGATGGTGCGCGGCGTCGTCACCCTCCCCGCCGGCACCGGCAAGTCGGTGCGCGTCGCCGTCTTCGCCAAGGGCGACAAGGCGGACGAGGCGACGGCCGCGGGCGCCGACGTGGTCGGGGCCGAGGATCTGATGGAGACCATCCAAAGCGGAACGATCGACTTCGATCGCGTCATCGCGACGCCGGACATGATGGGCATCGTCGGCCGGCTCGGCAAGGTGCTGGGCCCCAAGGGCCTGATGCCGAACCCGAAGCTCGGCACCGTCACTCCGAATGTCGCCGAGGCGGTCAAGGCCGCGAAGGGCGGTCAGGTCGAGTTCCGCGTCGAGAAGGCCGGGATCATCCACTCCGGCATCGGCAAGGCGAGCTTCACCGAGGCGGACCTTCGCAAGAATTTCGACGCGTTCGTTGATGCCATCGTTAAGGCCAAGCCGACCGGCGCCAAAGGCAAATACGTCAAGAAGGTCGCGCTCAGCTCCTCGATGGGGCCGGGCCTGAAGGTCGATGTCGCCGAGGTCGCCGGCGCCGTCTAGGCGCGGACGCAATCGCGACACGGAACAAGGGCCGGGGCCGCGACGCTCCGGCCCTTTTTCTATGGGTTCCCGGCCAGCGCGTCCGCTATTCCGCCGATCAGGGCGCCGCGGTGCTGCATCGCCTGCCGGTCGAGTGACAGGTGATAGAGCGCGCGCAGGAACGCAATGTCCTGCGGGGTGAGGTTGCGGGCCGCATCGGGCGCTGTGAACATGCTGAGCACCGAGCCCTCCGGCGTCGCGCCGACGCCGCGGATTTCCGCGAGCGCCACAAGCGCGGCATAATCGGCGAGCGAATCCAGCCGCCGGCCCATCACCTCATCCTCGTCGATAATGACGATCGCGCTGGTGATGACACGGTTGGTGAGCGTGCTGACGACGCTGCTTTCATAATGCATAAGCCCGGTGCCGCCGAGGCGCGCACCATAGCCGCCGCCCTGGACCGATTGATCCGTCCCACCGGCGCCCCCGGCGCCTTCCCCGCTCCGTGACCCGTGGCGGCCACGCACGTCGGTGGTGTACCACCAGCGGATCGGCGCCGCGCCCGTCGTCACCTGTTCCCGCGCGCTCGGCGTCAGTTGCGACAGGCGCCGCGGAGCGACCTGCGCGATCTGGCGCGCCAGAGCGGCGCCATCGGGCGCGAAAGTGATGACGATGTTCCGCTCGCAGCCTTCGGGCGCCACCGGGGCGCCGATCGACGCCGCGATCCGGCGGATTCTCGCCTCGGCGGCGCGTTCCGCCGATTCGACCAGCCCGACCACGTCCGGGCAAACCGGATCGACCCAGCGGGCGGCAGGGGTCTCTCCGGAAGCAACGCCGGTCGTGCGAACAAAACCGAGGGCCCGCTCATGCGCCGCCTGCCGGGAGAGACGCTCGCCCTGCACCACGATCGGCTCGCGGCCGTTTCCGGATGTCGACGTTTGAGCTTGCGCCGCTAGCGCGATGCCGCAGCCGGCGCCGATCAGAGCGACTCGGACAATAGCGCGAAGCCGAGTGGAAAATGCCTTGTTCACCGCCACCTCCATCGAATCGAGAAGACTATCGAGCCACCGCAGGCCGGCCGCGCGCGTTCGACCAACAAGGTGCGTTTTTCGATGGATGGGAAAATATCCATGACCACGACACCCACACGCGAACAGCCTCCACCGCTTGCATTCTATTCCCGCCGCACTTATCCGGCAATATACATTATACAATGAGGATCAGATGATCGAACGACGGCATTTGCGCGAGCAGGTGGGTGAGATGATCCGCGACCGGATCGTGCACCAGCGCTTGCCGGTGAACCAGTCGATCGGCGAGGTCGCCTTGGCCGCTGAGCTCGGCGTGAGCCGCACCCCGGTGCGCGAGACTTTGCTCGGGCTGGAACGGGACGGGTTCGTCAAGGCGGTGCCCGGCCGGGGCTTCGTCGTGCTGCCGCTGTCCGCCGAAGAAGCGCGCCAGCTCTATCCCGTCGTGTGGACCCTGGAGAAGCTGGCGCTCGACGGGGTCGGCGAGGCGCCGGTCGAGTTGGTCGCGCAACTTCGGCAGATCAACACTAGCCTGACCGCCGCCGCGACGCCTCAGGAGCGGACGAGGCGCGATACCGAATGGCATCGCTGCCTCGTCTCGATCAGCGGCAACCGGCGCCTGCTGGCCGTGCTCGAGGGCGTCAAGGCGAACATCGAGCGCTACGAGCATGCGTTCCTCGACGCCTCGGACCGGCGCGATCATTCCGTCGCGGAGCACGAGCGGATCACGCAATTGCTCGAACAGAGACCCGCGCTCGCGGCCGAGGCCATCGAAATGCATTGGCGGGAAGGACTGGACGTCGTCCTCGCGGCGATCCCGCCGACCTGACTGCCCGCGGCGGAGCGCGCTTCAAACCTTGACCGGCAGCCAACATGGGGAGAAGCAGCCGAGACGGTTGCCGCTGGTGTTATAGCGAGATAATACGGTGCCGTTCGAATAAGGGCTCCGCCATGACCGACGATCCGCGCTACCGCTCCTCCTCCCGCTACGACAGCCTGCGCGAGGAGCGGGAGACGGAGCGGAAGGAAGAATCGGCGCTGGCGGTGCTGGTCAACGAGACCGTCCGCAAGCTGGTCACCGCAATCGTGATCGCCGGCGGGTTGATCGGGGTCGGTGCCTACATGTCCGGCACTCGGGTCGAGGCGCCGGAATATCAGGTGACGACCACCCCCGACGGGCGGATCATCCGGCTGAACACCGACAGCGGCACGGTGATCGTCTGCGAGGGCAATCGTTGCGGCGTCGTCGTCCGTCGCGGCCAGGATCTCGACGACGCCCCGCCGCCGCGCGCCGCCCTGCCCAAAGAGGAGGCGCGCCCCACTTTACCCGCTCCGGCTCCGACGCCCGACAACAACGCCGCGCCCGCCCCAACTCGCTGAGCCGGGCAATCGGCGAGGCGTCAACCTGGCCTTAAAGTCCATGCGGCTAGATCGCGAAACAGCGCGGGCGCCGCGCGAATGGGAGGGGCCGGAATGAGCGAGTCGATCTTCATACGCGTACAGCGCGTCCTGTCCGCGGGCGCGGACAGCGCCGTCGTCGCGGCCGAGAGGCTGAGCGGCGCCGGCCTGATGCGGCAGGCGATCCGCGATCTCGACGGCGCGATGGACGATGTGCGCCGGGCGCAGGACGGCGCCGAAGGCCGCCGCGTCCATACCGAACACCAACACCGGCGGCTGCGCGAAAAGCTGGCGACGCTCGACGAGCAGGCCCGCTATGCGATGGCCAAGCAGCGCGAGGATCTGGCCGAAGCGGCCGTCGGCCAGCAGATCACCGTCGAGGATCAGATCGTCGCCGTGAAAAAGACCCAGGCCGAGGCGGTCGCCGAGTTGAAGCGGCTCGGCGAGAGCATGGCCGCACTGAAGCTGCGCAGGAAACAGATGGAAGCGGAATTCGCCGCCTTCGGCAAAGCGCAGCGCGAAGCCGATCTCGCCACCCCCGGTCATTCGGCGGCACAGCGGAACAACAAGCGCGCCGATCGCGCCGAGGAAGCCTTCGCGCGCGGCATGGCCGCGGCGGGCGGTGCGGACCGGGTCCTGACGCCGACCGGCGACGCGGCGAAGCTGGCCGAGGTCGATGCGATGCGTCGTGCCGACGCGGTCGCGGCGCGCCTCGCGGCGCTGCGCACGCCAAACTCTGCGCCGTCCCGCAGTCGCAAGCGAGCGAGCTAACGACCCGCCGCGCCGGCGACGCAGCCGAGGCCGAAACAGTAACCCCGCCGGTTTGACCCGGCGGGGTTCCCTGAGGGCTCGCTCCCGAAGGATTGAGCCTTCAAACACCATCCGGAACTTTCGAGCCGGATGGATGCAGGAAAAACGTCTCCGCGGCGGCGCGGTTCCGAGCGGGAAACAGAAGATTGTGGATAAGTCGCCGGGCTTCGACCTGCCGGGGGCAAATGGCGCTCCGCCGCGCTTTCGGGAACAAATCCCGCGCTCACGCCTTGCCTGCCCATTCGACACGCAAGGAGGCGAAGATGCGGTATCATCCGCTGCGCAGCCGCGCGCTTACTGTTCTAAGCGGCATCGCCCTTATCGCCGGGCTCGGCACCACGGCGCCGGCCCAGCCCGGCGCTACCCAGTTCACCGCCGCTCTGACCGGTGCGAATGAAGTGCCGCCGGGCGACCCCGACGGCGCCGGCACCGCGCGAGTCAGAATCCTTGGCTCGCTCAACCAGGTCTGCGTCCGTCTTGAGGTGCGCGGCATCTCCCGCGCGACTGCGGCGCATATCCACCGCGGCGCGGCCGGGGTGAACGGACCGCCAGTGGTTAACCTCGACCCGCCGGACAATGACGGCGACGAGGACGATTGCGACCAGGTCGGCGACGCGCTGGCGGACGAGATCCAGGCCAATCCGGCTGGCTTCTATGTCAACGTCCACACCGCCGAGCATCCCGACGGCGCGATCCGCGGCCAGTTGATGCCCAGCGCCGACTGAACGAAAGGCGGTTCCCGGCCCAGCGCCGGGACTGCCTCGGTTGACTTTCGCCGCGATCCCGTTAGGAGCGCGCCTTCGCTTGGCGGCTCTGTCGCCATGCGTTCCGTCCGAGACAGCTGGTGCCCTGGATCAAGTCCAGGGCTTAATTTCCGGCCTAGACGGGGAAGAGATTTGTGCCGCGGCGGCGTGCGATGCCTCAAGCGGACCTGCCGGTTTCCGGCCGCGAACCCCTCCCCTTCGGACTTTGCGCCCTGCGCTCGCGCGGGGCGTCGTTGCGCGCGGCGGATAGTCTGCCGCGCGAAGTGAAGGAAGACGTATGGATCGCGCTCAGAAGAAAGAAGCGGTCGCGACGCTCAAGCAGACGTTCTCCGAGGCGAACGTGGTGGTCATCACTCGCAACCTCGGGCTGACGGTGGCCCAGTCCACCCAGCTTCGGAACAAGATGCGCGACGCCGGGGCCGCCTACAAGGTCGCGAAGAACACGCTCGCCCTCATCGCCGTGGATGGCACGCGTTACGCGCCGCTCAGCGACATGCTGACCGGCCCGACCGCGCTCGCCACCTCGACCGATCCCGTCGCCGCGGCGAAGGCCGCGGTCGACTTCGCCAAGACGAACGACAAGCTCGAAATCGTCGGCGGCGCGATGGGTGAGACCCTGCTCGACGTGAACGGCGTGAAGGCATTGGCCGAACTGCCGAGCCTCGATGAACTGCGTGCCAAGATCGTGGGCCTCGTCCAGGCGCCCGCGACCAAGATCGCGCAGCTCGTCAGCGCTCCGGCCGGCAAGCTGGCCCGCGTGGTCGGCGCTTATGCCGCCAAGGACGCCGCGTAACCTTTTTGAACTGAACCCTTTGGGGCCACGCCCCGCACATGGAGACTTAAAATGGCAGACATCAATTCCCTCGTCGAAAAGCTCAGCGAGCTGACCGTCCTCGAAGCCGCCGACCTCGCGAAGGCGCTTGAAGAGAAGTGGGGCGTTTCCGCCGCCGCTGCCGTCGCCGCGGCCCCCGCCGCCGGTGGCGCCGCCGCCGGCCCGGCCGCCGAAGAGCAGACCGAGTTCGACGTGATCCTCACCGGCGACGGTGGCAAGAAGATCAACGTGATCAAGGAGGTCCGCGCGATCACCCAGCTGGGCCTCGGCGAAGCCAAGGCGCTGGTCGAGAGCGCTCCGAAGGCGATCAAGGAAGGCGTCGGCAAGGCCGAGGCCGAAGAGATCAAGAAGAAGATCGAGGAAGCCGGCGGTACGGTTGAGCTTAAGTAAGCTTGGCTCGCTGAAGTAAGCTTCTTCGAGAGTTTCGCGGATGTCTTGAAGCGTCCGCGCGAAGGAAGGGCGGCTCCGCAAGGGGCCGCCCTTTTTTTCATCGATAACCGCGACGAAGGCGGTTCAGCTTGATGTCGCCGCCGTGGCGACCGGCCGGATCGGCGCAAAACCTCGCCGCGTGTAATCGAGCTCGACGGTAAAATCATAACGGAGCGCTTGAGCTGCGTCGCGATCCGCGCCCTGCGCGTCGCCGCTTCCCAGGCGGGCGAGCGCAGGGCCATAAAGCGCGTCAGACCGCTGCCCTTCGGCTTGAAGAATGGCGTCGAAGTCGCGGCGAGCCTCCGCCCACCGCCTCGCACGGAGATGAAGCATGGCCCGCGCGGGCAGAGCTATGGGATGCCCGGGTTCGAGCTGAAGCGCCTCGTTGCAGTCGCGCAGCGCCCGCTCAGGTTCAACATTGGCCTCAAAACGGACCATGCAACGGTCGGCCAGAACAGCGACCAATCCCGGATAGCGACGCAGATGCGCGTCGGCCAAAGCAAGCGCGTCCCGATGACGGCCGGCGCGCACCAGAAAATGTATGCGGCCCGTATTATAGCTGCTGTCATCATCGGCCGGCAGCAGGGATTCAAAGATCGCGAGCATGCGCCGGTTCGCCTCCCGCGCGTCGGCCGTGCGCCCGGCGCGCTCCAGAATGCCGACACGCGTCATCGCGATTCCCAGGTCACGGGGCTCGATCGCCTGCGCCGCATCGATGGCTGCGATCGCTTCGTCCGCCCGCCCGAGATAGGCCAGGATTATCGCGCGACGCGTGATCGCGGCGGCATGCCGAGGCTCAAGCGCGAGGATACGGACGATATCCGCCAGTGCGTCGTCAAAGCGACCGAGCCGCACAAGGACGATCAAGCGGCGGGTAAGCGTGAAGACATTGCTCGGATCGATTTCGATCGAGCGGTTAAAAGCCGCCAGCGCTTCCTCGTCGCGGTTCCGACGCAGGTTGAGAAGGCCTAGCCCCTGATGAACGACAAAATCGCCGGCATCGATGCGCATGGCGATCGCCAGCGCCTGTTCCGCCTCGGCGAGGCGGTTCAGATGGGTGAGCGCAACACCGCGATTGGCATGGGCGCGGGCGGACTCTGGGGTCAGGGCGATCGCCCGGTCGAATTCGACCAGCGCTTGGCGAGTGCGCCCGGTGTTCATCAGGTCGTAGCCGGTGCGGAGCAGGGCGTCGGTCTGGGCCGATGAGCCGACTGCGGGCGTGGCCGGCGTGCGCGGCGCGGTCTGGGTCCCGACCGGTGCGCGAAGATAAGCCTCATCGCCGTTGATCTCGGTCAGCGCCGGAATCGACTCCCTGGCCGCGGCAGCACTGATTTCCCGTTCAAGGCGCACGAAGACCGAACGGGCGACGGCACGGTCGCCGGAGAGGGTGAGTTGACGGCCGATGCGGGTCCCGGCGGCGACGCGCTCGAACGATCGGCCGTCGAGGGTATAGCCTCGGCCGCCGTCCGGCAGAATGACAGTCTCGCTCTGCGCCAGCGACACCGGCCAATTCAGCGCCACTGGTGCCGTCCGGTCGGCTCCGGCGATGCGCGCGAAGTCGTGTTGCCACTCGATCGTGCCGTCCTCGAACCTGAACCGCCGCGAGGCTCCGCCTGGTGATGGCCACCAGTTCATGCGGGTGGTACCGGTTGCGACCAATGAGAATGGACCGCCGTCCGGATCGTCGCGCACGTCAAGCCGCGCGATCGTTCCACCCTCGCCGGGCAGCTCGATCTCGTCGCGCATGCGACGGACAAACTCCTCCCGGCCGATCTGGGACAGGGCCGCACGCATCGCGACCGCCATTTCGCCGCGGTAGCGGACCTCCATCGTTACCGGAACCGCCTCAGTAAATCCCTGACGGCCGTCATAGGTCGTCTCAGTCTCTAGCAACGGCGCCAGCGGCGGCGCGCTCGACAGCCGTTCCAGCGCGCCACCCTCTGCGCGCACCGGCAGGCTCCATATGAAAGGCGAAGATGCGAGGTCCGCCAACTGTCGATCGCCGGCGCGGGTGCCGTCAAGCCAATAGGATTGACCCTCGATCGTCGCCCGGACGATGATATGATTGAATGCGGCGGGCGTCGGCAGCAGCGCATCGATCGCATCACCGGTCGTGACGTTCACCAGCACCGGCTCGGCCTGAACGGCGAGGCCGTCGAGAAGAGCGAGCAGCAGCGCGGCCTTGCCCTTGCAATCGCCATAGCGCCGGGCCCAAGTCTCCTCCGCCGTGCTGGGACGGTAGTTTCCCTCTCCCATCAACAACGCGAAATAGCGAACCTGATCCTGAACGAGTCGCAATGCGGCCATCGTCCGCACACGAGGATCGGCCGAGGCGGCGGCGATCCGGGCAATCTCGGCCTGTAGCGGTGACCCGGGAGCGATAGTCCGAGCGCGTTGATAAAGGGGCGCGAACGTCGCGCTGACCTGAGTCCAATCGCGATAGGCGCTGACCTGGAGCATCGCCGGGAGGCTGAAGCGCGGCGGCGCATTATCGGGCGGACGTATGCCTGTGGCATCCGCAAGATCGAGGACCAGCTCGCTCCCTTCACGCCCGTTGCGCAGCGTCGGCCGGGTCAGCGGTCCGGTGCCGCGCCAGCGTACCGTCATGTCCGCGGGCCAGATCTGGCGGGTGTAGAGCCGTCGGACCGTGGCATCGGCGTTGAGGGCGACGACCCCGTCGGCGCTCAAGGGAATCGCGCCTGCCCGCCGGCGGATGGTGAAGGCAAGATCGAGAATATCGCCGACCGCCAGCCCCTCGGCCTGCATGACGGCGGTCAACACCCCATCCAGCATCGCGGATTCGAGATTGTTCTCACGGCGCAGCACCGTGAAGTCCCGGCCGTTGGCAAGCAGATCGATCTCGGTGGCGCCGCGTCTGATGCGGACGTGATGGATGATCAGATCGCTCTGATCGGCCTGCCAGGGCAAAGCGATGTTGCCGAGAGCTTGGAGCGCCTGCGGGTCCTGAACCAGCACCGCCGCCCGGCTGAAGAGATCGTGATGGTCGCTGGCGTAGCGCGCCTGGTTGTTGACCAGAAGCATCTGGTACGGCCGCGAGCGCAAGGCTTCGCTGGGCGACGGGATGGCGATGTCGCGCACCCAATCGGGCATCGGCGCCCGGCTCGGCGCGCGCGGGCTGGCCTGCTGCGCGGCCGGACTGGGCACGCTTTGCGCTGAAGCAGCCGGCGACGCGGCAAGGAAAACAATGAGGACAAGGATGAAACGCAGCACGATAAGACGCCCCCCGACGCGCAAATTCATGTCGCATCCGCGTAATTTCGCAAGATAAATCAGGATGAGAATCTGTCCCCGCGAACGGGCGAAAAGCTCTGCGGAGCAGCCGCCCTTTTCAATTGCTCCCGATCAAGTCGCCGGTTAGCTTCGCCATGAGCGGAAGCAGGGCGCCCCAATGTCGCGGCGCCCGCGACGCCGACGGGGGCGGGCCATGCAGCTGGTGCGGGGCTCCGAGCGGATCGTCACGGATCGTTTTTCCGACCCGGTGTCGGGCCGCGTCCGCTGGGCGCCGGCGAAATCGCTGTGGATCGGCTCGATGACTCTGGCCGCGCTTCTGCTCGGGCCGCTGTTCGTCACGCCCGGCGCGATCCTGCTCTTCCTCGTCACCTGCGGCGTGACCCTGTGCGCCGGCCATTCGGTCGGCATGCACCGCCGGCTGATCCATGGCAGCTTCGACTGTCCGCTCTGGCTCGAATATGCCTGCGTCTATCTCGGCGTGCTCGTCGGCATGGCCGGGCCGATCGGCATGACCCGCATCCACGACATGCGCGACTGGGCCCAGCGCCAGCCGGATTGCCATCCCTATTTCGGCCACCGCGCCAGCCTGCTGCGCGACGGTTGGCATCAATTGCACTGCACGCTCGAACTGGAGCGCCCGCCTGCGTTCCGTCTCGAGCCGCGACTGGCGGAGAGCCGCTTCTATGATTGGGTCGAGCGGACCTGGATGGCGCAACAGGCACCATGGGCGCTGCTGTTCTTCTGGCTCGGCGGCTGGCCGTGGCTGATGTGGGGCATTTGCGCGCGGGTGTCGGTCTGCGTCACCGGCCACTGGCTGGTCGGCCATTTCGCCCATCGCGAGGGCGAGCAGACCTGGCTGGTCGAAGGCGCGTCGGTGCAGGGCTATGACGTGCGGATCGCCGGGCTGATCAGCATGGGCGAGAGCTGGCACAACAATCACCACGCGTTCCCCGGATCGGCGAAGCTCGGGCTGGAGCCGGGCCAGCCGGACCTCGGCTGGCTGATGCTGCGCGGCTTCGAGCGGATCGGGCTCGCCTGGAATATCGTGACGCCGGAGCGGCTGCCGCCCCGGTCGGCGCTGCGCCGCCTGCCCCAGCGCTCCGTGCGCCGATCCCCTTCCAACCGCTTCCTGACGCGAGGCTGACCCATGGCATTGCCCCCTGCCCTCCGCTTTCCGGTCACCGCCTGGAGCTATGCGATCCTCGCGCCGTTGCTTCTGCTCGCGCAGAACGGGGTGGTCGCGCTTACGGCGCGTGCCATCGGCACAAATCGCGCCTTCGAAGAGCCGCTCTACCCGACGTGGGTGATCCCGCCCGATGTGGAATTCTGGCTGCTGCCGATGCGCGCCGCGGCACGCTTGGGCTTGACCGCACTGGCGGCGGGCGCGGTGTTCGCATTGCTGCTCGCGCTGCTCGTCGCGCTGGCCTTGGTTTCCTATCAGCGCGCCGCATTGGCGGGACGGGGCTATGTCTTCGCGGCGCTGACGATCGTGCCCGTCGTGCAGATCCCGGCGATCCTCGCGCTGGCACTGATGCCGGCGCGAACGGAACCGGATGCGCCGCCGCCCGAGCCCGGCATCGACTGGGCCGCGATCATTCAGGGCATCGCGGCGGGGGTCGGGCTGGTCGTCTTCGCGGTCATCCTCTCGGCCTTGGTCTTCGGCTCCTATGGCTGGGGCCTGTTCGTGGCGACGCCGTTCATCGTCGGCCTGACCACCGGCTATATCGCGAACCGCCGCGCGCTCCTCACCGCCGGCCGAACCATCAAGCTCGTCCTGCTCGCGGCGGCGCTGGGCACGCTCGCCTTGGTCGTGCTGGCGCTGGAAGGGATCATCTGCGTCGTGCTCGCCGCGCCGCTCGGCGCGGGCGCCGCCATCGTCGGCGGCGAGATCGGGCGGACGATCGCCCGGTCCCGGCACGGCGGATCGACCCCGGCGATGTGCTGCGTCCTTCTCCCCGCCATCCTCGCCCTCGACGCGGCGATGCCGCCGAGCATCATGCTCGACACCTACGATGCGGTCGAGATCGCCGCGCCGCCTTTGGACGTTTGGCGGACGTTGACCAGCAGCGAGGCCATCCAGCCGGCGCCGGGCTTCGTCTTCCGCCTCGGCCTCGCCTATCCGATCCGCGCCCATCTTTCCCGGGAGGGAGCGGGCGCCGAGCGGATCGGGGAGTTCTCGACCGGCTTGGCGCGCGAGCGGATCACCGAGTGGCGGCCGGGCCGCGCCCTGGCCTTCGACGTTGTCGAGCAGCCGCCGGCGATGATCGAGCTCAGCCCCTACCAGAACGTCCACGCGCCCCATGTCAGCGGCTATTTCGAGACCCGGACGACCCGCTTCGAGCTGATCCCGCTCGACAACGGCGGGACGCGGCTGATCGTGCGCGCCACGCACGAGCTGCGGCTCGATCCGGCGCTCTATTGGGAACCGGTGGCGCGCTGGGCGATCCGCGCCAACACCGCCCGCGTCCTCGACCACATCCGCGCGGCGAGCGAGGCGCGGCGGCTGATCGCAAGCCGCCTTCCCTGACGCCGATGGTCGGGATAGGGCGGTTTTGAAGGAGCCCCGCCATGCCCGCCGCCAAAGCCTATGCCGCGCAATCCGCCGAGACGCCGCTCGCCCCCTACAGCTTCGAACGGCGGGAGCTCAGGCCGAACGACGTGCGCATCGAGATCCTCTATTGCGGTGTCTGCCATTCGGACCTGCACACGGTGAGGAGCGAATGGCCGGGGACGGTCTACCCCTGCGTGCCGGGGCATGAGATCGTCGGCCGGGTGACCGCAGTCGGGCCCGAGGTGACGAAATTCAAGGCCGGCGACCTCGCCGCGGTCGGCTGCTTGGTCGATTCCTGCCTGACCTGCTCGGCCTGCCGCGAGGGCCTCGAGCAATATTGCGAGGGCGGCTTCGTCGGCACCTACAATGGCGCCGACAAGGTGACCGGCGAGAATACCAAAGGCGGCTATTCGGACTCGATCGTGGTGCGCGAGGAGTTCGTGTGCGCCATCAACCATGACGAGAAGGATCTCGCCGCGGTCGCGCCGTTGCTCTGCGCGGGCATCACCACTTATTCGCCGCTCCGGCACTGGAATGCCGGGCCGGGCAAGAAGGTCGGCGTGGTCGGCATCGGCGGCCTCGGCCATATGGGCATCAAGCTCGCCCATGCGATGGGCGCCAACGTGGTCGCCTTCACCACGTCCGAGAGCAAGCGGCAGGACGCGCGCGATCTCGGCGCCGACGAGGTCGTCGTCTCGCGCAACGCCGACGAGATGGCGGCCCATGCCAACAGCTTCGATTTCATCCTCAACACGGTTGCCGCGCCGCACGATCTCGATGCCTTCCTGGTGCTGCTGAAGCGCGACGGAACGATGACCCTGGTCGGCGCGCCGCCAACCCCGCACCCGTCGCCCAACGTCTTCAATCTGATCTTCCGCCGCAAAGCTCTTGCCGGATCGCTGATCGGCGGCATCGCCGAGACGCAGGAGATGCTCGATTTCTGCGCCGAGAAGGGGATCGTCTCCGACATCGAGATGATCCCGATCCAGGAGATCGAGACCGCCTACGAGCGGATGCTGAAGAGCGACGTGAAGTACCGCTTCGTCATCGACATGGCGTCGCTGGGTCGGGGCTGAGCGGGTTCGCTTCGGTTCGGCGCGTCGGCGCGGACCCAATGCCCCGCGGCGGAGCGAGCGAGCGGTCGCGCGCATTAGACGCAGGAGTTGCCGTTCGCGCGCGCAAGGGCGCCGGTCGGTGGCCGATCAGTTCGCAGATCAGCTGCACAACGCGATGCGTCCTACGAACCGGGCGTACCGGCTCCGGCTTCGCATGGGCGTTGCGCGAAGCCCAGAGCAACAGCCGGACCATGGTGGCGAAGCAATCGCAATTCCGCTGGTCGTCGCGCATCGGCACCGCCTAGCGCGGGCAGCTCAGGGCGCGATTGCCGGACCATTTGATTTCGCCCATGTTTCGCGGGGAGCTTTGCCGCCGCGCCGCCCGGTGCAAAGGGATTGCCTGTGCATATTTTGCTGATCGAGGACGACGAGAGGGTCGGCGCGCATGTCAAGAACGGACTGCGCGAAGCCGGCCATAACGTCACGCGGCAGCGCGATGGCCGCGGCGGGCTGATCGCCGCCGCCGCCGACCAATATGACGCGATCATCCTCGACCGCATGGTGCCCAATGTCGAAGGGCTCGCCATCCTCCGGACGATCCGCGCGACGGGCGACACGACGCCCGTGCTGATCCTGAGCGCGCTCGGCGACACCGACGAACGGGTGAAGGGTCTGCGCGCCGGCGGCGACGATTATCTCGCCAAGCCCTTCGCGCTGACCGAGCTTGTCGCGCGGGTCGAGGCATTGGGCCGGCGGCAATCCGGCCCGGTGACGGCGGTGGCGAAGCTCAACATCGGCGATTTGGAGATCGACATCGGCGCGCGCATCGTCCGCCGCGCCGGCAGGCGCGTCGAGCTGACCGCACGCGAGTTCCGGATCCTCGACTATCTCGCCCGCAATGCCGGCCGCGTGGTGACCCGATCGATGCTGCTGGAGCACGTCTGGGACTATCATTTCGATCCGCAGACCAACGTCATCGACCAGCATGTCAGCCGCCTGCGCCAGAAGATCGAGCGCGGCTTCGACCTGCCGCTGATCGAGACAGTGCGTGGGTCGGGCTATCGGTTGCGAATCGACTGATGCGGCTGTGGGGCAGCTTCTCTTTCCGGCTGGCGCTGCTCTACGCGCTGCTGTTCACCTTGTCCGTCTCGTTGCTTATGGCGCTCTATTACTGGGCAAGCATCTATCAGCCGATAGAGGTGCAAGAGAGCCTGCGTGGCGAAAACGCGCGGCTGGTCGCGCTCTATGAGACGGGTGGAGCGGCGCGGTTGGCGCCGGAGCTTGACCGCCGTGCGGCGGCCACCGCCCCGCGACAGGCCTATCATGCGCTGATCGACAGGAATGGTGCGGTGATCGCCACCAATCTGCCGACCTGGCCCGGAAGCGGAAACCGCCAGGACTGGACTGATGGATCGACCCAACGCTGGCTCAGGTTCGAGGCCGACATCTATCGCGACGGCCAAGAGCACGAAACCGAGGCTTTGATGCTCGACCAGCGGCTCCGCGACGGTGGCCGGCTGATGATAGGGCGCGACATCAACGACCTCGTTGATATCGACGAAGCGATCGTCGGCACCGGCATCTGGCTGCTGCCGGTCACCCTGCTGCTGGCGCTGCTCGGCGGTGCGCTGATGAGCCGGGCGATCGGCCGGCGGATCGAGGCGATGAGCGCGACGGCGCGGCGGGTGATGGACGGCGACCTGACGGGGCGCGTGCCGGTGCGCGGGGGCAGCGACGATTTCGACCGGCTGGGCGGCACGATCAACGCGATGCTCGACCGGATCGAGGCGTCGCTCGACGCGGTTCGACGCGTTTCGGACAACGTCGCACATGAATTGCGAACGCCTTTGTCCCGGCTGCGCGCGGACCTCGCCGAACTCGCCGAAGCGCCGCCCGACCGCGCGGACGCATTGATCGCGCGCGCCGACACCGAGTCCGAGCGGCTGTCGCGGATGTTCGACGCCGTGCTTCGCGTCTCGCGCATCGAGGCGCGGCGCCACGAGGCGGTGCTGCAACCGGTCGATCTCGGCGAAATTCTGGAAGACGCGGCCGATTATCATGCACCGCAGGCCGAGGCGCGCAGCATCCGGTTTGAGACCGCGATCGGTTCGGCCCTGACCGTGAAAGGCGACCGCGACCTCATCTTTCAGGCGATCAGCAATCTGATCGACAATGCCGTGAAGTTCACGCCCGACGGCGGTGCCGTCACTTTGTGCGGAACTCGAAAGGAGGGCGAGGTCGTCATGACCCTTGTCGACCAGGGGCCGGGAATCCCCGGCGATCTCATTACCAAGGCAGGCGAGCGATTCTTCCGCGCACCCGCCGCCGCGCACATGCCGGGCTTCGGTCTCGGCCTCGCGCTGGTCAGGGCCGTCGCGCAGCTGCATGGCACGACGTTCGAGCTCGTCAATGCGGCCCCGGGCCTGCAGGTGCAGTGGCGCTTCCCCTCCGCCTAGAAGAACAGCTTCCTCAGCGTGAAGGTTACCGAGCGGCCGATCGGGTCGACATAGCCGGGCTGGTAGCTGAGCGGCGTCAGGCCGTTGGCGTCACGCACGTCGATCCGCTGGTCGAACAGGTTGTTGAACTCGACCGAGATGCGGGTGCCGCGCAGGAAGGGGATGCTGCGGACGAGAGAACGGTTTTGCGACAGATCAGCGAACAGGCGCAGGTTCACCGTCGCCAGGTCGGAGAAGCGCAGATCGGTCGCACCGCCGATCGCGCCGTCGACCCGGGTCGCGCTCTGCCAGCGGCCGGAGAGCTGGGCGCCCATGCCGTCGCGGAAGATGCCGGCCTGAAGCTCCAGCTCGTGGCGCGGATTGCCGCCGAGATTGCCGGCCGCCGAGCCGTTCAGGAAATCGAGCTCGCGAACGCCCGGGCGGATCAGCACCTGATCCTGCAGCCGCCAGGTGTGGAAGAAAGCGAAGTTGATCCGCCCACCCCGGCCGCCGAAACCGCCGCCGCCACCGCGGCCGCCACGACCGCCGAAGCCGCCGCGACCGCCTCCTTCACCGCCGAAGCCGCCACGCCCGCCGAAACCACCCTCGCCGCCGCCGCGACGGCGCCGCTCGCCGTCCGGGCCGAAGCCTTCGGGCGGGGTCTCGCCGCGTTCTCGCGCCTCGCGCATCCGCTGCCGGAAGGCCTCCCAGCCGCCCGGCGGAGGGGTGTTCTGGATCGAGCGGGAGTAAGTGACCCCCCAGCGCAGCGTCTGCTGCTCGGCGCGGGCGAAATTGACCGGGCGGCTGTCGATGCTGAGCAGGTTGCCGCCGAGATCGCGCAGGAAGCGGGCCGGGAAAGCGGCTTCGATCTCCGGCGTCGCGGTCGGGAACTGGGCTATGGGATCGTCGATCCGGCTGCGGGTGTAGTTCGCGGTGAACGTCAGGTCGGTGGCCTCGCCGAACGGACGGACGTTGAGGCCGAGGCGCAGCACGCGGCGGGTCTCGGCAAGCAGATCTGGATTGCCGCCGGTGATGCGGGTGATGTCGACCGTCCGCCCGGTCTGGAAATCGAACACCCGGCTGTTGGGATCGAGCGACAGCGGATCGCCGAGCTGGGTGACGTTCGGCGCAATCTCGCGCTGTTGCCAGGAGGCGATGAACTGGACGGCGGGAAGCGGCGTCCAGCTGAGGCCTGCGCCGAAGGTCGTCAGCGCGCCGAAGTCCGACACCGTCTCCGCCTCGCCGTTAAAGTTCACTGACAGATCGCCAAGCGCGGCGAGTACGTCGCGGCTGCGCCGGGCGATGGGGATATCGAAGCTCGCCTGGCCACTGCCGCTGGTGCGGCCCAAGTCGCGGGTCTCTACCACGACGCCGCGCAGCGACTCGCCGTCGAGGCCGAGCGTGGCGCCGCCGATCCGGGCGCTGAGCGTGACCGGGCCGGCGGGCATCTGAAACAGCCGGCCGTTGACCAGCAATTGCGCGTCGGCGCTGCTGGTGCGGGTTTCGGTGCGGTCGTCGGGCAAAGCCGTCAGCACCCCGGCGGCGAAAGCGGCATAGGGATTGAACGCGGGATCGTTGGCGGCGAGCCTCGCCTGCGCGGCGACGGTACTGAAACCGGTGCCGGTGACGCTTTCGCTCCGCGCCCAATCGGCATTGGCGGTGAAGTTCCAGCGCCACTGCGGGGCAAGATCGCCGCTCAGCGTCAGTCCGCCATGCAGGGTCAGTCCCTCGCTCTCGCGGGTCAGCGGGCCGGCATCGGCATAATAACGGTTGAGGATCACATCGCTGCCGAACGGCGAGAAGGGATTGCCGGCCGGCAGGGTCAGGCTGACGCGCGGCAGGCCGAACAGGCGCTCGCCCTCGGTCGCCTCGGCGCGCAGATTCAGCGAAGCGGCGACATTGCCGAAGATGGTGCGGCTGTAGGTCGCGTTGGCGGCGAGCCGGCGGGTCTCGGCGACGAGGCTACGGAAGCGGCCGACGTCGCTCACATTGGCGTTGTTGGCGCCGGGCAGAAAGGCGGCGAGACCCGGCGCGCCGTTAGCGGCCGAGGCGGGAACGCCGGCGATCGTCACCGGAAAGCCAGCCAGCGCGCTCAGCGCCGGATCGATCTGGGCCGCGCCAGCCGCCGGAATGATGTTGCCGAGCAGATCGAACGAGGTCGGCGACTGGCGGATGCCGCGCTCGCTCTCGAGCAGCGGCCCTTCCTGGGAGGCCTGGAGCTCGATATTCCAGCGATCCTGCTGGCCGATGCGGAGCAGGCCGGCCTGGACGTTGGTGCCCGAGAAGCCGCCTTCTGGCGAGACGCGCTGGCCCACCTGCGCGGTGAAAGCGCGGAAGCGGCGGCGCAGGACGATGTTCACTACCCGCTGATCCGGCCGATAGCCGAATTGCAGAGCGACCTCTTCGGGCAGGATCTCGACCCGGGTGATCGCCTCGGGCGGGATGCCGCGGATCTCGCCGAAGCTGGAGATGCGCTGGCCATTGAGGAGGACGACCGGCTGGCCGGAGCCGGCGCCGCGCGTCTGCGGCGCGATCGCCTCGATCAGCTCGCCCACCGTCGCTGCGCCGTAGGAGCGCACGTCGCGCGCGTTCAGCGTCTCGAGCGGCCGGATGTTGCCGGGCACCGAGCCGCGCGGCGGCTGGCCCATGACGACGATCGCTTCCTCTTCCTCGCCTTCCTCCGGGGATGCGTCGCTATTGGGCTCCGCGCCGACGGGCGACGCGGGCGCAACGCGCGGCGCGGCCGGCGGCGTCTCCTGCGCGAGCAAGGGCGCGGACGCTACACCGGCGAGCAGAAGGATGAGGGACGGCAGACGCAAGAGGGACAAGGCAATCACTCCGGGACGCGAACGTGGGAGCCCTTTGCCGGTTGCGGCCTGAATGACCAGTTGCGCGGCCGTTCACCCTCACGAAAATTTGTAACCGTTTGTAGCAGGCGCACCCTTGGCGGGCGGGGCGGCTTGGCCCTACACACAAAGCCACAGGGGGCTTCATGCGCACGTTCAAGCTGCTCGGATCGCTGACCGCTTATTATGCCGCGCTCGGGCTCGGCCTGTATGTCGCGACCCTGGCCTTCCCGCGGCTGGTCGATTTCCTGCCGGTCGGCGGCGTCGAGGCGCTGATCAACCAGCCGGCAGGGCGCAACGGAGTGCAGATCGGCGCCGCCCAGGTCGGCAATATGGGCGAGAGCCTGATGTGGCTGGCGATCGCGATCGTCGGCGCCCTCGTCGCCGCGCTGCCGGTGAGCTGGACTTACATCAAGATCCGTCACCGCGATGAATATGACCAGTCGCTGGTCCAGACGATCATCCTGCTGCCGATGATCGTGACCAGCATCGTCATCGTCGTCCACAATTCGCTGGCGCTCGCCTTCAGCCTCGCCGGGATCGCGGCGGGCATCCAGTTTCGCAATGCCCTCAAGAGTCCGGGCGATATGTTGTTCATCATGTTGTCGATCGGCATCGGCCTGTCGGCGGGGATCGGTGCGGTCGAGCTCGCGATCGTGATGTCGGTCGCGTTCAACTACACCTTCCTCGTCCTTTGGATGACCGATTACGGCCACCGCCGCGGCGGCGAGCGCTTCATGCGCAAGAGCAACCTGTGGGACGACGAGGACGAGGAAGAGGAGCGCGCCGAACAGGAGCAGCGCGAGAAGAAGCGTAGGAAGGGAGATGCGGCATGATCCGCCTGGCCCTGACCATGCTCCTGCTCGCCGGCTGCGCCGGCAGTCCCGCCGCCAACGAGGCCAATGCGGCGACCGCCGAGGACACGGACGGCGTGCGGGTGATCACGCTGGGCGACGATCTGCGCGAGATTTCCGGCCTCGCCGTCGCCGGGCCGACCAGCGTCTTCGCCCACAATGACGAGCAGGGCGTGGTCCACGAAGTTTCGATCGAGGATGGGCGAACCCTGCGCTCCTTCCGCTTCGGCGAGCGGGGCGATTATGAGGGGATCGCGGCGCGCGACGGACGCGTCTTCGTTATCACCAGCGAAGGTATGCTGAGCAGCCTCGCCACGGCCGCGAATAGCGCGGCGGTGACGCCCGACACGGTGGACACCGGCGCCGGCGAGCAATGCGAGATCGAGGGACTCTCGCTCGCGCCCCAGCCCGGCCAGCTGCTGATCCTGTGCAAGGAGATTCGCGGCCGCGGCAATCGCGGCCGGCTGCTGGTCCTCGCCTGGGACATCGCGGCGCGACGGCTGTTGCCCCAGCCGTTCATCGACGCGGATTTGTCGGACGCGCTGGGCGAAAACAGACGCGGCTTCGCGCCATCCGGAATCGACTGGGATCAGGGACGGCGGCGGATCGTGATCGTTTCCGCCCGCAATCGGTTGCTGCTCGAGCTGGATGAAAGCGGCCAAGTGACCGCTCAGCGCGTTCTGGAGGCGCTGCGCCATCCGCAGGCGGAGGGCGTCGCGGTGATGCCGAACGGCGCGCTGGTCGTCGCCGACGAGGCCGGCGACAGCGGCGGGCCGGGCCGGCTCACCGTCTATCCGATCGCCGGCTAGAGGCAGGTCCGGAGCAGATTGCGCTCGACATCGGCCGGGGTCGCGACGTCGGTGAAGAAGCGTTCCAGCCACTGGGCGGCGCTGCGACGCGGGCCCTCTTCCAGCTCGGACACTTCATTCAGGGCGCCGAGGATCGCGCTTCGCGCGGCGAGGAACTCGGCCGCCGCCGCCTGCGCCTGAGCATTGTGCACGCAGAAGCCGCGATAGCGCCGCTGCCGGACGCTGCTCACCGGCACCTGCTCCGGCGGCGCCGCATAGGGCGCGTTGACGAGGCCGGAATAATCGAAATCGTAGGGCACGGGGATCAGCCCGGACGCCGCCCCCTGCGCGCCGAACAATTTGGTGTTGTGGCAGCAGGTGTCGCCGGCCGGGCCGGCGTTCATCGCCCAATCAAGATTGCCGACCATATAGTTGAAGACAGCGGTGCGGGCGGCGGCGCGGAGATCGAGATTGGCGACCGGGATGCGGGCGCGCAGCTCGATTTCGGTGAGGCCGTTGCGGCGCGCCGCATCGTCGGTGTCCTCGATCAGGAAGCCGAGCCGGCTGGCGACCGGGCGGCCGGTACCCTCCTCCACATAATCGATGCGGGCGAGGCGGACGCGCAAGCTGACCGGCGTGATCGCGTTCAGCATCCGGTAGGCGGCATATTCGAGCAAGGTGTAGTTGCTGAACGAACCCTGCGGCCGACAATGGGTGACCAGCTTCAGCCGGCGCTGGCCGGTGAAGAAGCTGGTCGCCGGCGGCCGTTCGCGAAACTCGATGCGGAGCGGCGGGAAGGTGCAGGTCTCGCGCCGCCGCCGGCTGATGCCGCGCGGGCTGAGGCGGATGGCGTGGGTCTCGGCCCGGGCGCCGCCCAGAATCAGCGTCGCGTCGCGCGCCTCCTCGGAGCGCTCGGCATTGCCGATCAGATCGCGCAGCGGGCCGCGGATGGTGAGCTGGATGATCTGCTGGTCGGCGAACAAGGGGTGCGGCGCACGCTGCTGCGCCGCCGCCGGCATGGCCAGGAGCGCGGTTAATGCGGCCAGAACCAGCCCGACCACACGGATCATTGCACCGCCCCTCCCCCCGGCACGACATGCGCCGCCGGCTCGCCGTCGACGATCTCGAGCCAGGTCCAAGGCCCGCGATAATGCGCCGAAATGCCGGTATCGATGGCGATCAGCCGACGGTCGTGGAGGAACTGGATGCCGGCGAGATTGGGCGTGTGGCCAACGATCATCCTCCGCGCGCCGAACGCGGCGAGGACCCGAGTGAGCTCTAATTCCATTGATGGCGGCGGCGTCTCGCGCGGCGTCGCGGCGACCGGCGCTTCGGCATCGGCGTCGCGCCGGATCAGGCCGCGATACCAGAGCGGCCCTTGCGGATCGTTGATGATCGCGTCCTCGCCTTGGGCGTTGGCGCGCAAGGCGGCGGCGGCGCGCGCGTTGATCTCGTCGATCGAGAGATCGGCGTAGGCTTCGCCGATCCCGCCATGGGCGAAGAGATTGCCCTCGATCAGAGCGACGGCCGGCTGCGCGACGATCCAGCGACCGATCTCGCCATTGGGCGCCCAGGCGGCGCGATGCTCGATCTGGCCGAGCGGCGTGTCCCGCTCGAACTGCTCGCGGACCGCGCCGCCGGTCAGGGCCGGGTCGCGACTGCGGTAATGCGCCTCGATCGCGGCGCGGTTCTGCTCGTAGAAACGGTCGCGGCGGGCGCGTGAATCGCGATGCGCGAAGGCGGCATATTCACCGGGGTGGACGTAGCGCAGGTCGCCGATCACGTTCATCGCTTCGTGATTGCCGACCAGGGCGACAACCCGGCCGCCGGCGCGCGGCGACTCGCGCTGCAGCCGCATCAGATCGCGGATGATGCGCAAGCTGTCGGGGCCGCGATCCGTGACGTCGCCGGTCTGGACGAAGATCGCATCGCCACCGGCCCAATGGCCGCGCTCGTCGATCAGCCGCGCGGCGCGCAGGATCGCGACGAACGCAGCATGATCGCCGTGGAGATCGCCGACCGTGACGATGCGGGGGGTCGCCAGAGCCGGCGCGGCCAAAGCGGCGAAGGCGAGGAACAGCAAGCCGATCCGGTTTCGCCAGCTCTTCGCCCACCCGCGCATCGGCGAAGCCTAACCCAAGGCACAGGCGCGGTCGAGGTCGTGCCTTCCGCGCCGTTCACCTTTCCGGACAACCGCCCCTTCACAGCCCGGCGGCTAGACGCTGGCACGGCACGAAAGGGAGTTTCCCGATGCTTCGGATCGAATTCGGCCTGGTCCTCTTCATCGGCGCGCTCGGCGCCGTGACGTCGCTGGGTGCTCTTCTCCCGGCGTAAGGCTCAGGCCATCGCCTCTTCGGTCACGCGCTCGGCCGCAGGGACTGCTTCGTCGCCATAGACACGATCGAGATAGCGCCCGGCAAGCTGGTAATGCGCCCAGCTCACCCGTGTGTCGGCGGTCTTTTCACCAAGATCGAGATGGAAATCCGCCCGATCGAGCCAATAGTCTCGGTCCTGGCCCGACGTTGTCGGACCGAAGTCGAACGGGGCCATTTCCGATTTCTCCCTCGCCTTACCAGCCTGATCAACCCGCGACCGCGGCCACAGTTCCCGCCCCCGCTTAAGGCATTGATCTAAGTCAGTTGTTCCGCCGCGCCGGGAAACCTTTTTCGGGCCCGGCGTTATGCCATCGCAACGACCAAGGGAGTGGGCCGATGCCACGCGGCGACAAGTCATCCTACACCGACAAACAGAAGCGCAAGGCGGAGCATATCGCCGAGGGCTATGAGGAACGCGGCGCCTCCGAGAAGACCGCGAAGGCCCGCGCCTGGGCCACGGTCAACAAGGAATCCGGCGGCGGCAACAAGTCCGGCTCGGGCCGCGGCAAGCCCGACACCCATGTCTCCTCGTCGCGGGGCGGGCGCGCACATAAATCGGGATCGGCGGAGCAACGTTCGGCCGCGGCCCGCAAAGGATGGGATACGCGCCGCAAGCGCGGCAACGCCTGATGGGAACACTGCCACGCAACAGTTTGTTTCGAGACCGCAATTGGGAGAATGACATGGCTGCCGAATTTACCGACGCGATCGCATTGTTGAAGGCCGACCACCGGACGGTCGAGAACCTCTTCGCATCGTTCGAAAATGCGAGCGGATCGGAGCGCAAGCGCAAGCTCGCCGAGCAGATCTGCAACGAGCTCAAGATTCATACGATCATCGAGGAAGAGATTTTCTATCCGGCGCTGGAGGGGAAGATCGAGGAGGATCTTCTGAAGGAGGCCTATGTCGAGCATGACGGCGCCAAGGTGCTGATCAACGACATCATGGCCGGCAGCCCGGACGAGGAATATTACGACGCCAAGGTGACGGTGCTGCAGGAGCAGATCGAGCATCACGTCAAAGAGGAGGAGGCGCCGTCCAAGGGCATGTTCTCCCAGGCGCGCGACACCGACGTCGACCTGGTGGCGCTGCGCGACCAGATGCTCGCCCGCAAGCAGGAGCTGAAGGCGCAAGCCGAGGCGGGCGGCCTGCCGCCGGCACGGCCGACGGCGGTCGAGCCGGCTTAACTTCGGCTCTTCGCCCTTTGACGGCGACTCCCTTTCGTCACGCGATCCCGCTATCCTGCGCGGGTAGCGAAAGGGAGCGCCGCCATGACCGATCTGACCTTCTACACCAACCCGATGTCGCGCGGGCGGATCGCCCGCTGGATGCTGGAGGAGGTCGGCCAGCCTTATGAGACGGTGATCCTGGATTACGGAACGACGATGAAGGGCGCCGACTATCTGGCCGTCAATCCGATGGGCAAGGTGCCGGCGATCAAACATGGCGAGACGGTGGTGACCGAGGCGGCGGCGATCTGCGCCTATCTCGCCGACGCCTTCCCCGAAGCCAATCTCGCGCCGCCGCCGACCAGCCGGGCGCGCGGACCTTATTATCGCTGGTTGTTCTTCGCCGCCGGGCCGGTCGAGGCGGCGGTGACCGGCAAGTCGCTCGGCCTGCTCGCCCCGGCCGACAAATCGACGATGGCGGGCTACGGAACCTTCGAGGCGACGATCGACGCGCTCGAGACCGCGCTCCGGCCCGGCCCCTATATCTGCGGCGAGCAGTTCACCGCCGCCGATCTCTATGTCGGTGCCCAGCTCGGCTGGGGAATGATGTTCGGCACGATCGAGAAACGACCGGCCTTTGAGGAATATTTCGGCCGCCTCCAGTCCCGTACGGCGGCGATCCGCGCCAACGAGCTCGACGAGGCGGCGATGCCCCAGCAGGAACCGCAGCCGGCATGAGCGAGGATCGGCTGCGCGCCGCGGTCGCTCTCTACGACCGGTTCACGCATGAAGGCATGGACCGACGCCTGTTCATGGCCCAGCTGACCCGGATCGCCGGCGGCACGGCGGCGGCGAGCGTGCTGCTGTCGGGCATCGCCGCCGACGCACAGGCCGCGCCCCAAATCGCGGCGGACGATCCGCGGATTCGGTCCTTCGGGCAATCATGGTCCGTCACCGGGGGTCGCTTTATGGACGGCTATTCCGTCATGCCGCGCGGGGTCAGCGGCGCGCCTTGCGTGATCATCATCCACGAGAATCGCGGCCTCACCGAGCATATCCGCGACGTCGCCCGACGTTTTGCCCTTGCCGGCTATTACGCGCTGGCGCTCGATTTCCTTTCAACCGCGGATCCACCGCCAGCCACTGAGGACGAAGCACGGTCGAGAATCGGCACCCTCGATCTGGAGGTGGCGACCGCCGATGCGGTCGCCACCGTGAACTGGTTCAGTCGGCTGGACGGCCGCACGCGCCCGGTAGGCGTCGTCGGCTTCTGCTGGGGCGGCGCGATGGTGAACCGGCTCGCGGTTGCGGCTGGAGAGGCGTTGACCGCCGGCGTCTCCTTCTACGGCCCGGCACCGGACCCGGCCGAGGCGGCGCGGGTGCGGGCGGCGATGCTGATCATCCTCGCCGGCCTCGACAATCGGGTGAACGCGACTGGCCGACCCTGGGCGGAGGCGCTGCGCGCCGCCGGCAAGACGGTCGAGCTGCGCGAGTTCCCGAACGTCGACCATGCCTTCCACAACGACACGTCGGCGGCGCGCTACAACCCGCAAGCGGCGCAGGCGGCCTGGGCGGCGACGCTCGATTTCTTCCGCCGGCACCTGCGCTGAAAAAACGACCCGCCCGTGCGAGGCGGGGCGGGCCAGGGGGATGCTTGCGGAAGGTCTAGCGGCCGCGGCGGCGGTGCGGATGGGTGGCGTTCCACCAGCGGCGCCGAGCCGGGCCGTGCAGCCGGCGCCGTGGCGATCCGTCGGTGGCACGGGTGCCGGTGACCTCGAAGCTGCGGGTGGCGCCGTTGAAGCCGGTCGCATTGCCCGAGGCGGTGAAACCGGTTTCGGTGCGCTGGCGCTCATAATGGCGGGTGGCGACCGCGCCGTCGCTGTTGCGCGTGACATTGGTGTCGCGGACAACCGTCCCGGCCTCGCGGTCGCGGGTCGTGGTGCGGGTGCCGTCGAACCGCGGCGTGTCGATGGTCACCGTCCGCGTCACCGGCTCGGCGAGCGCCGCGGCCGGCGCGCACAAAGCGGCGGCGAGGATCATGAATTTCAACATTTCTCTCTCTCCTGCATTGGGGGGAGAGGCGGCCGCGCTCTCGTCCAACTAACGCGGCGACGGCGGAAACCCTTCGCCGGTCAGCGGCGCGAAGTCGGGCGGAGGATCATGCGCTGCACCGGCGCGCGGCGGATCGTCGCCCGCCGATCCTGGGCGCGGCGCAACCGTTCCAGCCGTTCGATGCGCAGGATCTGCTGCTGGCGCAGCCAGGCGCGACGCTGCTCGGCGCTGGCCGCATCGCGAAGCTGCGTTCTGGATACGGGGGATGGCTGATTCGGCTCTGGCATTGGCACCGCTGCGCCCGGCTCCACAGGCGGCGGCGTTGCCGATGACGGCGTCGGCTCGCGCCGAGGAGGAGCAGCCGGCTGCCCGGCCGCCTCGCGCCGGTCGCGCTGCGCCTCGATCCATTGCCGGAGCCGCTCGCGCCGCGTCTCGATCGGCACGTCGCGCGGCAGCGGAACCCCCGTGCCCGCGCCGCGCGCGGCCCGGCGCTGCTCGAGCACCCGCTCGATCCGGTCGGCGCGCGGTGTCGGAAGGCCAGCGGCGCGGCGGCGCTCCAGCATCCGCTCCATCCGGTCGGCGCGCGGCGTCGGCAGGCCGGCGGCGCGGCGCGCGGCGACGATCTCCCGCGCCAGCTCCAGTCGTTCCACCCGGCGTTCGACGCGCGGCGGCAGGACAGGCGGCGTCTCCACCGATGGCGCCTCAACCGCGGGCGTGGCGGGCGCCGGCGCAGTCTGGGAGGTCCGGCGCGGCACCGCAGGCGGCGCGGGTGAAGGTTCGGGCGCCGCCTTGCCGACCAGCGGCAGCTTCTCCAGCACCGCCGCGACCGGGCGCGGCAGCTCGACGCCGGCGATCGTCGCCGCCACCGCGCCGGTGAAAGCGATACCGAGCGCCACACCGCCCGCTAGAAGCGGCCGGCGCAGCCAGCGGCGCGCGGCGCGCGGGCGCGATGGCGGCGTGGCTATTTCCTGCGGCAGCGCCAGCGCGGCGGCGGCGACGCGCTCGGCGAGGCCGGCCGGCACCGGCGGCGGCCGGAAATCGGCGAGCAGCGCGTCGAGGGCCAGATCGGCGGTCCAGCTGCTCATCGCCCGTCCTCCGCGATCAGCCCGCGCGCCGTCAGCGAGCGCGTGAGCGACTGGCGCGCACGGACCAGCAGCGATTCGAGCGCCTTGACGCCGATGCCGAGCATCTCGGCTGCCTCCACATTGGGGAGACCTTCATGATAAGTGAGGACGATCGCGGCGCGCTGGCGGTCGGGCAGCGCCTGGACCGCGGCGGCGACGGCGGCGGAGCGCCGCGCCTCATCAATCGTCTCGTCGGCGCCGGGCGCGTCGTCCGCCCGATCGGGCACCGGCTCGCCGCTCAGCGGCCGGCGCCGACGCAACCGATCGAGGCACAGATTGGTCGCGATCCGCCGCAGCCAGCCGCCGAGCCCGCCGCCGGCCGGCGCCCAGCCGGGCGCGTTGGTCCATACCTTCGCGAACGCATCCTGCACCACATCCTCCGCTTCCGCCGAATCGCCCAGCATCCGCCAGGCGAGGGCGTGGATCATCGCGATGTGCCGATCGACGATTTGCCGGAAGGCGGCGGCGTCGCCACGGGCGACGCACATCATCAGCGCGCGATCGTCCGGATCGCGCGCCGGCGGCGACTTCTCGCGCGGCTCGACGCCCAGACTCAGCACATCAACGCATCCCCTACAGTCCGTTAACGCACTTACGCCCTTTTCCCTTCGAAGGGTTTATGTTCCGGCCCCGTTATCGCGGCAAAGGGAGACGAAGATGCGGCCTCGATTGCTCGCGCTGGCGCTCACCCTCGTGCCGAGCGCCGCCTCCGCCAGGGACTGGACGCTGGAGCTGAGCGGCGGGCTCGCCGCCCTGCCGGACGAAGGCAGCCAGCCTTTCGTCGCCGCCATGCTGTCGCGGCAAATGGGGGCGTTGCAGCTGCGCGGCGGGGTCGCCTGGTATGGCGGAGATGACGAGGCCGATCCGGCCGCCCTGCTGCCGGCGGAAACCTGGCAGGCGACGGTCGGCGCCGGCTATATCGCCGGCCCGGTACTGGTCGATGTTTTTGCGAGCCTCGGCCGGCGGCGCTTCGATCCCGTCGTCCGCGACATCCAGAATGGCCGCTCGATCCGCTCCGAAAGCGAAGGCGGCCTGTTCACCCTCGGCGGCTCGCTCACCCTCGATGCGCCGATCAGGCCGGGCTGGACCGCAGCGCCGTTCGTCTCGGTCAGCTACAGCGCCCTCGACACCGCCCGCAATATCGTACCGCCGGTCGGCGCGCCGCTGATCGACGAGCGCACCGAGAAAGGCGCGACCGGGACGATCGGCGTCACCATCGAGCGCGCTTGGGCGGGCGGCAGCCTGGGCGTCTATCTGGCCGGAGCGGCGACGACCAACCGCGCCTCGGTCGACCGGCAGGGCAGCCCAACCCTGGCGACGCGCGTGCCGCGCCTTCCGGCCGACGAGGATGGCGGCGACGGATGGCTGGAATATGGCCTCAGCGGCTCGGTCGTGCTGTCGCCGACCGTGGCGCTCGACGCTGCCGTGGTGCGCACCGCCGGCTTCGCCGACGGCGAGACCACCTCGGTCACCGCCGGGCTGCGGATCGCTTTCTAGAACAGTCCCTGTCGCTCATACTGAGGGCGCTGAGCGGGTTGGTTTGGTGAGCGAGCCCATCACGAAAGGAAAAGGCCCGGCGTTTCCGCCAGGCCTTCCCATGTTCCAGTCTCTCGACCGTCCTCAGTCGCGGTTGCCCAGCAGGCTGAGCAGGAATTGGAACATGTTGATGAAGTCGAGATAGAGCGTCAGCGCGCCCATGATCGCGGCTTTGCCGAGGAAATCCGAGCCGGCCACCTGGAAGTAGACGCTCTTGATTTTCTGGGTGTCGTAGACCGTCAGGCCAGCGAAGATCAGCACGCCGGCCACGCTGATCACCAAGTCCAGCGTCTCATTGCGCTGGCCGGTGTACCAAGCCATGCCGACGTTGAGCAGCATGGCGACGATCAGGCCGACGAGCCCCATCAGCATGAAGGTTCCAAAGCCGGAAAGATCCCGCTTCGTCGTGTAGCCGTAGAGGCTCAGCGAGGCGAACGCCGCGGCGGTGGCGAAGAACGCCATCGCGATCGACTGCCCGTTGTAGATCAACGGGATGACCGACATGGACAGTCCCATGACGGCTGCAAAGGTCCAGAAGAAGACCTGCATCCCGCCCGTGCTCATGTGGTTCACGCGCGCCATCATGAAAAAAACCATGATCAGCGGCGCGAAGATAACAACCCAGCCGAGGATGTTACCGCCCGTGAACAGGGCCTGCGGAATCCCGAGCATGGCGGCTCCGAATGCCACGATGCCGGTGAGCAGCACGCCCGAGGTCATATAATTGTAGACGGACAGCATGTGGGCCCGCAGGCCGGCGTCGACGGACGTGCCCGTCGCCGTGCCGACCGCGCCGCCCTGCGGCGTCACGCTTACTTGCGGGTCAGACCAATTGGCCATCGTTCAAACTCCTTTGTCCGGCGACGATCCGCCGAATGCCCGCAATATCGTGGGTTCGGGGGGTGGATTCAAGCGAAACCGGACCGAAGAGGGTTAACCGCCGGCGCTGCCCTCGGTAGAGGAGGCAATGCGCCTCTTCGTCGCGATCCGTCCGCCGCGTCCGGTGCGCGAGCGCCTGATGGTCGCGATGGGCGGGATCAGCGGCGCGCGCTGGCAGAGCGACGACCAGCTCCACCTCAGCTTGCGCTTCATCGGCGCGGTCGACCGGCGGCAGGCCGAGGACGTCCACGCCGCGCTCGGCACGATCCGCCAGCCGCCCTTCGAGATCGGGCTTTCGGGGGTCGGCTTCTTCGAGCAGCGCGGCCGGCCCGACGTGGTCTGGGCGGGGGTCGCGCCGCAGGAGCCGCTCGCGGCGCTCCATCGCAAGGTCGATCAGGCATTGGTCCGCGCCGGCCTGGAGCCGGAGCGCCGGGCCTATGTCCCTCACATCACCCTCGCCCGCTTGGGCCGCACCGCCGGCCCGATCGGCGGCTTCCTCGAACAGGCCAGCGACCTCGCCAGCCCGCCTTTCGCGATCGAGCGCTTCGCTTTGTTCGAAAGCGATCTCACCGCCGAACGCGCCGTCTATTCGATCCTTGCCGATTACCGGCTCGGCTGACCGCCCGTTGCCAAAGCGTGGCGCTCTGCTAGCCATGGGTCAGAAAAGAAAAGAGAGGGTGCAATCATGGCGACGATCGTCGGCGATGCCGGGCCGATTCCGCAGGCCGAAGCCGCCGCGAAATCCGCCGCACCGCGCATCGGCGCTTATGCCTGGTACGCGCTCTTCGTCCTCGTCCTGGTCTACATCGTCAATTTCGTCGACCGGCAGATCATTTCGATCCTGGTCGGCGACATCCAGCGCGACCTCAACGTCTCCACGCGCCGAGATCGGCTTCCTCTACGGCACCGCTTTCGCCGTCTTCTACGCCCTGTTCGGCATCCCGTTGGGACGGCTTGCCGACAGCTGGTATCGCGGCCGGCTGATGGCGATGGGGCTGACGCTCTGGTCGTCGATGACCGTCTTCTCCGGCTTCGCGACCAGCTTCGGCATGCTCGCGGCGGCGCGGATCGGGGTGGGCATTGGCGAAGCGTCCGCCTCGCCGGCCGCTTACTCGATGATCTCGGACAGCTTCCCGAAGGAACGCCGCGCCACCGCGCTCTCCATCTATTCGAGCGGCCTCTATATCGGCGGCGCGCTCAGCCTGCCGATCGGCGGCTTCGTCGTCGCGCGCTGGAACGCCGCTTATCCCGACGTCGCCACCGCGCCGCTCGGGCTCGCGGGCTGGCAAGCCGCCTTCCTCGCGGTCGGCTTCCCAGGGCTGCTGCTCGCTTTGTGGGTGCTCACCCTGCGCGAGCCCTTGCGCGGCGCGTCGGACGGGTTGCCGCAGCCAGTCGTTCGCCCCAACGCCTGGCGCGATTTCGGGCGCGAGCTGGTCGCCATCTTGCCGCCACTGACCCTGCTTAACGTCGCGCGCATTCCCGGCGCGCTGCCCAGAAATCTGATCGCGCTGGTGGTGATCACGACGATGGGCTTCGGACTCTACCGCCTTGTCGGCAACGGACCGCAATGGCTCGCTTATGGCGTCGGCGCCTATGCGATCTTCTCCTGGGTGCAGTCGCTGAAATATCGCGACCCGCCGGCCTACGCGCTGATCTGGGGCTCGCCGGTCGTGGTGATCCTCGCCATCGCCTTCGGCTCGATCTCCTTCGTTACCTATGCCACCAGCTTCTGGATTCCCTTCTACGTAGAGGAGCATTTCTATGGCGGCGGCGCAGCGGCCGGCCGCTACTTCGCCGGCCTCAACGCCAAGGCGGAGGTCGGGTTGATCATTGGCACCACGGCCGCGATCTCCGCCGCCATCGGCGTGATCCTGGGCGGCTATATTTCGGACCTGTGGCGGCAGCGCAATCCGAACGGGCGGCTCTATCTCAACATGCTGTCGGTCGTGACGCCGATCCCGGTGGTCGCCTTTCTGCTCACCACCGACAGCCTCACCGCTTTCTACTGGGTCAACCCGCTCGCCCACATGCTGGCCTCGGCCTGGGTCGGCGCGGCAGTGGCGACGCTGCAGGATCTGGTGCTGCCGCGGATGCGGGCGACAGCCGGCGCGACCTACATCCTTGGCACGACGATGGTCGGCCTCGCGCTCGGCCCCTATTTCGCGGGGCAGATGATGGGCGCACCGCCGAACCGCGACATCGCGTTCGGAATCGCGGCGCTCTACGTCATGCCGATCCTCACTCTGATCGGTCTCGCCATCGGCGCGCGGCATCTCCACCGGCTGGAGGAGACCAAAGTCGAGCGGGCGCGGGCGGCCGGAGAACCGATCTAGGTCAGCACGCCGCAGGCGATCCGCGCGCCGCTATTGCCGCTGGGATCGGTACGGTAATCGTCCGGTTGGGCATGGATCATGATCGCCGCGCCATCGGCGTCGATCATGCCCGCTTCGCCGCGCAATCGCGCGGCGCGAACGGTGAAGGTCAGCGTGCCGCGCCCGTCGGCGCGGACGACGAGGTTGGGCAGGTCGCCGCGATGGCGGCCGGAAGGATTGCGGAACCCATGCTGCTGCCCGGTCGGGTTCCAGTGCGCGCCGGCACTGTCGAAGGCCGGCCCCTCGCAGCGGCCGGTGCGGTGGACGTGGGCGCCATAAGTCCCAGCCGCCAGTCCCTCGACCTCGACCCGGACCCGCGCGCCACCGGCCTCCTGCGTCACCGTCGCGCGGCCGAGGACGCGGCCACCCGGCTCGGCGAGCGTCGCGGTGGCACTGTCGCCACCGGCTTGAGCCAGCGCCGCGGCGCCCGACAGAAACGACAGCACGGCCAACCCGATCCTCATCGCCTCACCTCCCTGTCCGGTCCGATGAACGAGCCGGACGAAGGAGGGTTGCGGCCAAAGGTCAAGCTCGCTGCGAGGCGACCCAGGTATTGACCTCCTGCTCGAGGATGGTGAGCGGCATCGCACCCTTGAGCAGGATCTGGTGGAACTGGCGCAGATCGAAGCGAGGCCCGAGCGCCTGCTGCGCTTGGCTCCGCACTCGCATCCAGACGGTGTGGCCGACCTTGTAGCTGCACGCCTGGCCCGGCGAGGAGCAATAACGGTCGATCTCGCGCTGGGTGCGCGGCACCGGAAAGCCGGTGGTGCGGACCATATAGTCGGTGGCCTGCTGGCGGGTCCATCGACGGTAATGGATGCCGGTGTCGACGACGAGCCGGACGGCCCGGAACAGCAGCGATTGGAGCATGCCGACCCGGCCGAGCGGGTTGTTCTCATAGACGCCGAGCTCGTCGGCCAGACTCTCGGCATAGAGCGCCCAGCCCTCGACATAGGCGCCGAAGGGCGAAAGGCGGAGCAGCATCGGCGTGTCCCGGCTTTCAAGCGAGAGGCTGATCTGGAGGTGATGGCCCGGCATCGCCTCATGATAAGTCAGCGACGGCAGCCCGTAGCGCGGCCAATCATGGGTGTCCTTGAGGTTGATATAGTAGAGCGCCGGCCGCGAGCCATCGAGTGGGGCGGGATTGTAATAGCCGTTCGAGGCGCCGTCCTGGATCAGCTCCGGCACGCGGACGACCTGGACCTGGGCCCGGATCGTGGTCGCGAAAGCGCGCGGGAGAAGCGCATCGACCTCGTGGATCTGGCGGTTCAGGTCGGCGAGCAGCTGGGTGCGGCCATCGTCGGTGTTCGGATAGAGCTGGGCGGGATCGCGGTTGAGCGCGGTCAGCCGGGCGCCGACATCACCGCCGGTCCTGCCCTGCGCGTCGAGCAGCTGGCCGATGCGGCCGGAAATCTCCGCGACTTGGGCGAGGCCGAGATCGTGGACCTCCTGCGGGGTCATCGTCGTGGTCGTCGCGTTGCGCACTGCCGCGGCGTAATAATCGGCGCCGTCCGGCAGGCCCCAGACGCCGGCCCGATCGGTGGCGCGACCGCGTAGTTGCTCGACCAAAGCGATCTGGCGGTCGAGCGCCGGATAGACCGTTCGAGTGACGATCGCCTCGGCGCGGGTCGCATAAGTGGCGGGGAGGTTCGCCTCGCGCGCCTTGCGGGCCAGCGAGGTGGTCAGCACGCTCTGCGCCGCCGGCGTGCCGCGAAGGCCGCGCAACTGGGTCAGGGTCGTATCGAGATTGAAATTCGGCGCGAAGACGCCGCGCGCCGCGTCCTGCCGCTGCTTCTCGCTATTCTGGTCGAGCGCGGTGCCGAACGCTTCGAGCCGGGCGAGATAGGCATCCGCCTCGGCCGCGTTCGTCACCCGGTGCTGCTGGTCGAGGAAATCCGGGACGTTCTGATAGGCGCCGTCCTGTTGGCTGATCACATAAGGCGAGTAGCCGAAGCCGTTCGCGCCATAAGGAAAGTCGGCGAGCGCCGTGACATTGCTGTCCACCAGATAGCGGACGGTGTCGTAGTGGAGCCTGCTCCGCTCCGAGAGTGCGGTCCGGTCGATCGCGGCGAGGGCGCGCTGATTGGCCCGGAACTGGCCGAGCTGATGCGCCTGCGCGGCCGGCGAATAATCGGCGAGGCGCGACTTGAGCGCCGCCCGCGCGCCGGTGTCGAGGCCCAGCCCGGTGGCATATTCCGGCGCATTCTCCATCAGCTCGTCGAAAATCCGGTCCATCACGCGGTTGAGCGCGGCGTCGGCCGGATTGGCGGCGGCGGGCTGCGTTCCCTGCGCCATCACGCGGCCGGCGAGCAAAGCATAAGCCGAAGCGGCGGCGGTCGAAGCGAGGAAGGTGCGTCTGTCCATGCGAGTCGTCCTTGTCGGAGGGTCGACGACGGCGTTCCCGCATGGGCCTTCGCTTGGCAAGCCTCACGGCGCAGGTGATCGCGGTTGTTCGACGAAGCGCGCGGCGCAAGGACGAATGCCTGTATCGCCGCGGGACAGTGCGCCACGCGCGTCGGGGCCCGCATTCTGTTATAGCTTGCGCCACGAATCCGCTGCTTAAGGCGGACAGGGGGCAATGCGCTCTATGTCGAGCGGGAACGGCAGTGACGACCTTCCCTCGTTCGAGCGGATCGTTGCCGATTACGGTCCGCTGATCAGCCGTATCGCCATGACCTACGAGGCCGACCCCAATTTGCGCGAGGATCTGGTCCAGCAGATCATGCTCGCCGTCTGGCAGGCGCTGCCGAACTTCCGCGCCGAGGCGAGCCTCAAGACCTTCGTCGCCAAGATCGCCCAGAACCGCGCCATTTCCTACGTCGCCCGGGAAGTCCGCAGGCCACCCACGGCCGAGGTTTCCGAGACGCTGGAGGCGGACGAGCCCAATCCCGAGGAAACCGCCATTCACGCCAATGAACGCGAAGCGCTGGTCGCGGCGACGCAACGCCTGCCGCTGCCGCAACGCCAGGTCATTTTCATGGTCCTGGAGGGTTTTACTTATACCGAAATTGCCGACACCTTGGAAATCGCGCCCAATGCTTTGGCGTTACGGTTGTCGCGCGCGAAGACGGCGTTAAAGTCGGCGATGGAGCGGGGCCGATGAGCGATATAGACCTGGATCGCCTCGGCGACGTGTGGCGCGCTCAGCCCGACCCGGCCGAGATCGAGCGGCTGCGGCGCAGCGCCGAGATCGTGCGCCGTCGCGCCCGATTCGGGCAGATCGCCGATTTCTCGCTGGCGATGCTTGTTTCCGTCGTCGTGCTGATCCTGATCATCTCCAATCCGACGATCGCGACCGGGCTGGTGGGCGGTGCCGTGATCCTGCTGATGCTGCTCAACACGACCCGGCAGCGGCGCCTTCGCATGCTGGAACTGGCGACGCTCAGCGGATCGACGGAACATATGCTGGATCAGTCGATCGCGCGGGTTCGAGCAACGATCCGGCGCGCGCGGATCAACTTGCTGACGACGCCCCTCGGGTTGCCGCTCGGGCTCGCCTTCGGCGCGGCGCTCGACCGGGGCGAAGGGAGCGGCATCTATCAGCGCCTGTCGTCCGAGCCGCTGATCGCGACGCTGGTGGCGATCGCGCTGCTGGTGGCGGTGGGGACGATCTGCGCCCATCTTATCCGCGTGCTGCGCGGCGCGCGCCGGGACCTTGAGAAGCTGGTCCAGCTGCGGCAGGCCTATGAAGCGGAAGGCGCCGCAGAATAAGACGAACGCCGATGCCGCTTAGTAAAGTCTCAATCATTCTATGAGATCAGCCCTCCCATCGGATGCAAAAAATGCACTGAGCAGGGAAGGCAAAGCGATGAAGAATTTCAATGAACCCATCCGCCTGGACGTGGCGGATCTGCCCGAGCTGGCGACCGAAGTCGCGCTGTCGGGCGCCGTCAAGCAGCAGGAAGTCGGTGGCGGGTTCTGCCTCGCCGTCGCGGCCGGCATCGCGCTTTACGCGGCCATGTAACGAATTCTCCTGTTCCTGCGGGAGTATCGCAGGAACGCGTCATGAAGACGGGCCGGATGTCCGGCGCGCGGCAAAACCGCGTGTCCAGGCCTCCGGCCCGTCATTCGTTGCGGACCTTTCGGCGAACCGTGGATCGGAGCTTGCGGCGCTCTGGCCTTTCGCCACCCTAGTTTTGGACTTCCGAAAGGATTGGCGGCGTAAAACCTGCTCCGACGAGGCTGTTCTTTTCATTTCAACTCGCCGCTTCGGAACAACAGGAAGTGCGACGCCGCAAATGATCATCGACGCCGACCTGAAGAGCTGGCTCGATGACCGGGCGGCGCAGAGGCGCTCCCAACAGGCCGCGCACCGTTTCGGACGGGACTGGGACGGCACCTCGCCACACCGCGATTTCCACGCCGCGATGGCAAGCCTCGGCGATGCCGATGCGCAGGCCGTAACCACCGCCGCCGCCGCTCTGCTCGCCCACGATGGCTGGGTCGATGCGCTGGTCGCGCGGCTCGCCGCCGAGCTGCGCGCTGACGCCTGTTTCGAGCCGCCGTTCCGCGCCCTGCGCAGCGACATCCATTCCGGGCTGCTGGTTTACGAGGACGAGCGTCTCACCATCGCCGCCGGCGTCAGCCGCCGGACCCAGCTCGCGCGGCACAAGCAGCAGCCAACCGGCAAGGGATCGATCCATTTCAGCGGCCAGATCAGCATCCTGCGCTTCCTGACATCAGGCCGCATGACGCTCGCCTTCTGGGAATGCGACACGATCGGCGCCGATTTCAGCGCCGCAACCGCAGGCGAATGTCGACCGGCGGGCAAGCGGACGATAGAGGATGGCGAGACGATCGTCGTCGACGGCCGCCGCCAAAGCTACATCATCGAACATGCCGCCGCCAATTTCGTCGATATTCAGGCGAACCTAAAAACGGGCCAGGCGCCGGTCGGCGTCGAATATGATGCCGCAACCCGCCGCTTCCTCGGCTGCAGCGCGGTCGACGAAGGCGATTGCCGGATCCAGATGGTGACGACCCTGGTCCGCGCGCTCGGCCATCGCGCCGCTTTCCCGGCGATCGCCGCTTTCCTCGATCACCCAAGCTTCTTCGTCCGCTGGCACGCGATGAAGGAATTGCTCCGCATCGACGTCCAGGCGGCGCGGCCGCATCTCAAGCTGATGGCGGCGCGCGATCCGCATCCAGACCCGCGCGCCGCCGCCCGCTCCGTGCTCGACCGTCTCGAGCGCCCAGCTGCCCCGCGAAAGGCCGCCTGATGCCCCGCGTCATCGATTGCGCCGAGACCGAGACCCTGGAGCTCGGCGACCTCGTCCAGGCGCTGAACGACGAGCGTTTCGACCCCGGCGAGGAGGAGAGCTTCGCCGCCGCCGGGCCGCTGCTCAAGCGCCTCGCCAACAACCGCCGCTTCCTCGCCGACATCGCGGTCGCGGAATTGAAGGACCGGTGCGGGACCCAGGAGCGGGAGAACCGCTATTCGAGCCAGGTGATCATCCTCCACCGGGCGAGCGAGAAATATTTCATCCGCGCCAATTTCTGGCCGAGCACAAAGGACAGCGTGTTCAAGGCGAGCGGCTCCTCGCCTTTCTTCTACGGCGTCCCCCACGATCATAATTTCTCGTTCCTCACCGTCGGCTATCTCGGTCCCGGTTATTGGAGCGAATATTACGAATACGATTATGAGAGCGTCGTCGGGCTTCCCGGCGAGAAGGTCGATCTGCGCTTCGTCGAGAAGGCGAAGCTCGATCACGGCAAGGTGATGCTCTACCGGGCCCACAAGGACGTCCACAATCAGCTGCCGGCCGACGAAATGTCGGTCTCGATCAACATCATGGAAGCGAGCCCCTGCCTCCCCCTCCTCGCCCAATATCGCTTCGATCCGGCCAGATGCGAGATCGTCGGAATCCTCACCCGCTCGTCGAGCGAGGCGCTGCTCGCGCTGGCGGCGAACCATGGCGGCGGCAATGCGCGCGATCTGGTCGAGAGCTTCGCCCGCCATCATCCGTGCGAGCGGCTCCAGTTCGCCGCGATCCGCGAGCTGGCCGCGGCCGAACCGAGCATCGACGACGGCTTCGCTGTCCTCAAGCGCGGTCTCGCCTCGCCGAACCGCTTCGTCGCCGGCATGACCGCCCACGAAATGGCGCGGGTCGAGGCGGCGCGCAGCTGGATCGAGCGCGGCACCTGAAGGATGTCATTGGCATAAATCGCCCGATTAGATTATACTGCGATCATTGATCGAGCGAGACGATGACTACCCACCTCCCCACCCTCAAGCAGCTGCAATATCTGGTCGCGCTCAGCGACCATGGTCATTTCGGTCGCGCCGCCGAGGGCTGTTTTGTCACCCAGTCCACGCTCTCGGCCGGGATCAAGGAGCTGGAGAATCTGATGGGGATCACCCTCGTCGAGCGCACCCGGCGGGTGGTGCGCTTCACGCCGCTGGGCGAGCGCGTGGCGGCGAAGGCCCGGCGCATCCTGCGCGACGCGGAGGACCTGGCCGACATGGTCCGCGCCACTGGCAAGCCACTGGCGGGCGAGCTGCGCATGGGTGTGATCCCGACGATCGCGCCCTTCCTGCTGCCCGCCTTGCTGCCGCGCCTCAGGGCGAAATGGCCGGACCTGAAGCTCTATCTGCGCGAGGAGACGAGCCAGGCGGCCTGCGATTCCCTCCAGCGCGGCCAGCTCGATTGCGTGCTGCTCGCCCTTCCCTATGGCTGCGGCGAGGTCGACCGGGCGGAATTGTTCGACGACCGCTTCCTCGTCGCCTTCCCGCCGGGCGCGGCGGGGATCGGCGACACGGTGGAGCCGGCGGCGATCGACGCGGAGAGCCTGCTGCTGCTCGAGGACGGCCATTGCCTCAAGGACCATGTCCTCAGCGCCTGCAACCGGCCGGAGCTGCGCGCCGAGGCCGCGATCATGGGCACGTCGCTGCACACTCTCGTGCAGATGGTCGATAACGGCCTCGGCACGACGCTTATCCCGGAAATGGCGATTACGGCGGGCATATTGGAGGGCACCGGGATCGTCATCCGCCCGCTCGCGGCCGACCATCCTTCGCGCCGCATCGCCCTGGTCTGGCGCAAGCGATCACCGCGCGAGAAGGAATTCCGGATGCTCGCCGAGGCGCTGAAGGACGCCGCCTGATCAATCCATGTGCTTGAGGCCGACGCGCAGATAGTCCCAGCCGGTCACCAGGGTCAGCGCCGCCGCCGCCCACAAGGTGGTTAGGCCGACCTGATGGACCCAGGGCCATTGCGGCACCGCGCCGGCGAGGATCAGCGCGCCCAGCGAGACGAGCTGGAAGGTCGTCTTCCACTTGGCGAGCTGGCTGACGGGAATCGAGACCTGAAGGCTGGCGAGGAATTCGCGCAGGCCCGAGACGATGATCTCGCGCAGCAGGATGACGAGCGCCGGGATGAGGTGCCAATCGGCGATGATCGGCCCGGCGAGGCCGCTCGCCGGCGGCCGCGCCACCAGCAGCACGATCACCGAGGCGACCATGATCTTGTCGGCAATCGGATCGAGGAACTGGCCGAGCCGCGATACCGTCCCCTGCGCGCGGGCGAGATAGCCGTCGAGATAATCGGTGATGCCGACGATGCAGTAGAGCACGAAGGTGATCGCATAATCGAGCGGGCCGGGCCGCCACAGCAGGAACACCAGGATCGGCACCGCGAGGATCCGCGACAGCGTCAGGATATTGGGCAGGGTCAGCATCCGCGCGTCGCCTTAACGGCAAAGCGCGGGCTTGGGGAGAGCAAGGGCTTGGCCGGGGGGCGCCTGCCGCTTATGACGAGGCGACCGCGCGACAGGCCGGCGTGAATTGGGGGTTGCCTTGTTGAGCCTTGGCCGGCGGTCGTCGCCTCTTTCGTTCGCATGACAGGCGCGACCCATCTGCTCGGCACGCGGCGCTTCCTGCCGCTGTTCGTCACCCAGCTCCTCGGCGCGTTCAACGACAATCTGTTCAAGAATGCGATGGTGCTGTTCGTCGTCTATCAGGTCTACAATAGCGAGCGCGACGAATTCTGGTTCAGCGCCGTTACGACGGCGGTCTTCATCCTTCCCTTCTTTCTGCTTTCCGCGCTCGCCGGCCAGCTTGCCGACGCGATGGACAAGGCGCGGATCATCCGGATCGTGAAGGCGGCCGAGATCGCGATCATGGTGGTCGGCGGGGCCGGGCTGGCGATGGCATGGCAGGGCATCGCGGTGCACGGCGTGGCGATCCCGCTGCTGCTGCTCGCCTTGTTCGCGATGGGGGTGCATTCGACCTTCTTCGGCCCGATCAAATATGCGATTCTGCCGCAGCATCTGCGCCACGACGAGGTGCTGGGCGGCACCGGCCTGGTCGAGGCCGGAACCTATATCGCGATCCTCGGCGGCACGATCCTGGCCGGCGTGATCGACATCGAAATCTCCGCGATATTGGTGATCCTGATCGCCATGATCGGCTATTTCTCCGGCCGGCAGGTGCCGCCCGCCCCGGCGATGGAGGACGGGCACGTCATCGACTTCAACGTCTTTCGCTCCTCCTACCGCCTGATCTCGGCGACGCTGCACATCCCCCGCCTCTACCTCGCCATCGCCTCGATCAGCTTCTTCTGGACGATCGGCGCGGTGCTGTTCATCCAGTTCCCGCCGCTGGTGAAGAACGTGCTGACCGCCGACCGGGCGGTCGCCAGCCTGTTCCTCGCCATCTTCTCGATCGGCGTCGCGACCGGCTCGGTCGCGGTCAACCGGCTGCTCAAGGGCGAGGTCTCGGCCCGCTATTGCACGCCCGCGGTGCTGGCCATGGGCCTGTTCGTCATCGCCTTTTATTATGTCTGCGCGACCTGGCACGGCACGACGGACGGCAGCCTCTACAGCCTGCGCGACTTCATGGATCATCCCGGCAACTGGCCGCTGCTCGGCTCGCTGCTCGGCATCGCGATCTTCGGCGGCATGTTCGTGGTGCCGCTCTACGCCTTCCTCACCACCACCGTGCCGAAGAGCCAGGCGGCGCGCACGGTGGCGGCAAACAACATCGTCAACTCGGGCGCGATGGTGGTCGGCTCGCTGATCGCCGGCGGCCTCTCGATCGCCCATGTCGCTTTGGTGGACCAGCTGCTGCTCGCCGCCGCGATGTGCCTGATTTCGGCCTGGCTGGGGTGGAAGCTGCACAAGGCCTGCGACACGCCCGAATGCGCCGATACGGAAGTGCTGCCGCCGACG
>CAVSFG010000003.1:0-180720 GCA_963727345.1 uncultured Alphaproteobacteria bacterium | reverse complement strand
CCGTTGAGCGCAGGGTGCCGTCACGAAGTAAATTCGTGACGTCAGTCGGATTCGCCCCGGATCAGGTCCGGGGCGACCCGCTGGCCGGCACTCCGCGGCTCTTCGCGCTGCCTCCCGTTTGCTTCGCAAACGCTCACCTGCGCTCGGCGTTTCGTACTAACCCCAGCCGGATCATCTCGTCCACATCGGCTTGCGGGCGGAAGCCGGTGAAGGGGAGCGGGCGGCCCGCCTCGACGCGGTGGTGGAGGAACAGCACGCCGTAGAGGCCGCGGCGGCCGGTTTCCGGCGCGTAACGCAGATTGCCGCAACTGCTTTCGTAGGACAGGCCGTACAGCGCGACGCGCTGGCCGATCGCGAGGTCGCCTTTGTAGACGTGGAGCACGCGGACCGTGCCGGCATGGCCGGTGAAGGCGCCGGTGGCGAAATCGAGCTCGCCGTCGCCGATCGGGCTTTCGATCACCGCATAGACGATCGCCTCCGCCGCCGCGACGTCGCGGCGCAATGCCTCCTCCCGGGTCGGCGGGACATAGCCGGGCGGGGGCGGCGGGCAGGCGGCAGCGGCGGCGCTCCAGCTTAGCATGATAAGAGCCAACAACCGCTTCATGCCATGCTTCCCTCGCGGCCGATCATAGCATTCGGGGGGTCGTGGCGACAGGGACGGCGTCCCCTGATTCCCGGCCGCAGCTAGTGCCCCCAAACGCCCTGCGCGGTGCGCGTGGCGACCAGGCCGATCTCGTTGAAGATCTGGACGATCGCGGCCCCGCCGCCCCCATTTTCCGCGACGACGTCCGCGCGGTCCCGCGCATCCGCAACCGTCGAACCCTCGATCATCACCTTCTGGGCCTCGTCCTTCGGGCCGGCCCCCTTCTTGTCGAACTTCACCAGATAATGGGACATGGAAGGGTCTCCGGGGTCGGGCGCAGCGTGCCGATGGCGTGGCTTGGGCTTCAAAGATGAAGATATCCGGCGACGCGAGCGACACTAGTTCCCAAACGCCGCGCGTCGTCACGAAGTAAATTCGTGACGTCAGTCCTGTCGCCCCTTGGGCGCAGGCTGGCCGGCACTGCGCGGCTCTTCGCGCTGTCTCCGGCGCCGCTTCGCGTCGGCGGCGCTGCGCGCGGCGCTTCGTGCTTTCCTACATGGTCCCGCGTGGCATAGATGAGCTGCCTCCCACGCCAGGAGGCAAAGCATGTCCCGCAAATTCAGCCCGCAACGCCGCAACGCGTTCCTCGCCGCGCTGCGCGCCACCGGGAACCAGACGCTCGCCGCCGAGCGGGCGGGGGTCTCGCTTTCGTGGTGCGGCTGCACCGGACGAACGATCAAGCGTTCAACGGCGCCGTGCTGAAGGCGATCGCGGAAGCCGAGGCGGCCCTTCGAGACACGGCTTCGACAGGCTCAGCCGCTCCTCAGCGTGAGCGGAGCAGATCGAGCAAGCCGCCGCCCAGATGGGCGTGGCATGACGGGGAGGAACTGGTGGTCGCCGGCCGGGCCGACGGGCCGCGGAAGATCGTCCGGGCGCGGATCGGGCAGTGGACACCGCGGCTGAAGGCGCGGTTCTGCGCCGCGCTTCGCCAGTGCTGCAACGTCGCTTTGGCCTGCCGGGCGGTGGGGCTGAGCGCGGCCGCCGCCTACCGGCACCGGGCGCGCTGGCCGACTTCGCCGGCCGCTGGGACGCGGCGATCGCGGCCGGGCGGGAACGGCTCGAAGGCGATATGAGAGCGGCGGCGATCGCCTCGCTCGATCCGGACCTGGAATGGCGGGAGGATTTCGCGGTCGGGCCGGTCAGCGTCGCCGAGGCGATCATGCTGGTTGGGCGGCACCGGCGGCGGGCTGAACAGGGGTGAGCGGGGGCGGTGAAGCGCGCAGAGAAAGTGGGCCGTCACGAGACCATTGTCCCGTGACGTCAGTCCTGTCGCCCGATGGGCGCAGGCTGGCCGGCACTGCGCGGCTCTTCGCGCTGCCTCCCGTTTGCTTCGCAAACGCTCACCTGCGCTCGGCGCTTCGTGGTTAACAAACGGTAAATATTTGCAAGTAAAATCAAGTATTCGATGGAACCTAAGCTGTGTTCGCTGATTAGGTTAGACAACAGGTGGCGAGTTTTTCGCGTTGCGTTGCCGAGGAGGTGGAAGCCGAGAGCGAGGAGGAAGGCAGATGGGCAGTCAATATTGGGTCGATGACGAGACAATGGTCCGCGCCGACGCCGAGAGCGAAGCGGACCGCCGCTCCGACCAGAGATTCCGCACCGTCTATCGGACCGCGAAGGTCGGCTGCGCCGGCGATATCGCGCTCTGGCGGGTGCGCAACATTTCCGATCGCGGCATCATGCTGGAGACCGACCGCGATATCGCCCAAGGTGAACGCCTCGACATCGCCCTGTCCGAGACCGTGCTGATCGAGGCGCGGGTGGTGTGGGCGGCGAACGGCCGCTGCGGCGCCGTCTTCCGCACGCCGATCGATTGTCCGCTGCTGCTGCAGGAGCTGGCGGCGGAGCGGCGCAAGCTCGGCTACCGCGCGCCGCGGCTTCCCGTCGTCGCCGAGGCGGTGGCGTCGACCGAGCTTGGCGCGGCCAAGGTCGAGGTCTTCAATCTGTCGCAATATGGCGTCGGCTTCGCTCATGACGGGCGGTTTCACCCGGGGATGACGGTGAAGCTCAAGGTGGCGGGCGCGCCGGAGCGGCGCGGCGTCGTGCGCTGGTCCCGCGACGGGCGCGCCGGCCTGTTCCTGACCGAGCCCTTCTCCTGCACCGATCTGCACAGCATCGCGAGCGGGCGGGCGGCGGTGACGGCGGCGCGCGCGCAAGGGAGTGGTATACGGCCCCGAAATGAGTTAAGTGATTGATCCAGCACGCCCGCGTGCCGCAACCGGCACATGGCCAGCGGGCGGTCTGGCGGTGGTGACGTGGGCACCTCGAAGCCAAGTACGGAACAGCAGCGTCTTGCCGCGCTTTGCGAGCAGGCGATCAGCGAGCTTCAGTCGGAGCGGCGCGGGGCGCGGAGCCTTGGCGAGAGGAAGCATCTCGACACGCAAATCGCGGTGATGCGCGACATGCTCGGCTGGGCGCGGGGGCGAGCGCAGAGCGGCTGAGCGGTCAGCGGGAGCGGTTGCCGGGCGCGGCGTTGGCGGCGGCGGGCGGCGGCGCGATCTCGTTGGCCTCCGCCGGGGCGTTGGCCTGGCGGTTGGCGAGGGCGTCGATCTGGTTCTGGACGTCGGCCTCGACGCCGCGGACCTGGTTTTCGACATCCGCCTCCAGCGCGCGCGCCTTGTTCTCGATCTCGGCGCTGGTCCGGCCATAGCGGTTGGCGACGGACTCTTCCTGGGCGGAGCACGCGGCGAGCGCGAGCAGGGCGGCGAGGCAGGCGAAGCGGGTCATCGGCGGCACCTTAGGCCGGAACGAGTCAGCCGAGCAATTCCCCGGCGAGCAACAGCAGCAGCTTGACGTCGATGCCGAGCCCTTCGGCGCGCTTGCCGGCGACGAAGCCGGCAACCCCGGCGAGCGGGACGCGGTGGACGATGATGTTCTCACCGGGGACGCCGCCGCCTTCGCTGACCTTGGTCAGGCCCTCGGCGCGGAGCAGGGTGAAGCTCTCCGAGACCATGCCGGGCGAGCTGTAATAGCGGCCGAGATCGCGCATCCGGGCGGCACGGTAGCCGGTCTCCTCCTCCAGCTCGCGGATCGCTGCCACTTCGGCCTCCTCGCCCTCGGCGTCGTCGCCGACCAGACCGGCGGGGAGCTCGAGGCAGTTGCGCCCCAAGGGAACGCGATATTGCTCGACGAGGAGGATGTGGCGTTCTTCCGCGTCCTCGTCGATCGCGACGATGACGGCCGCGTGGATGCCGCGCGCGCGGCCGACATATTCCCACGTCCCCTGCTTGCGGACGACGAGATATTTGCCCTCCCAGACGGTTTCCGCGGGTTCGTCGGTCACAGCTCCACCAGCCGGTCGGGCAGCTCGTTCTGGTCGTGGGGAATGGGCGGCAAGATCGGGGCGAGGATCTCGCCGACCATGTCGACCGCCTTGGCGAGGCCGTCGCCGGTCCGGCCCGCCCTCACCTCGGCGATCAGGGCGGCGAGGGCGGCGACCCAGACGTCGGCCGGCACCTTCGCGGTGATCGCCTGATCGGCGACGATCTCGGCCCGGCGCTCGGCGAGGCTGAGGTAGATGAGCACGCCGGTGCGGCCGCGGGTCTTAAGCTCGCACCCCGTTCGGAAGAGTTCGATCGCGCGGCGGTGGACGCGGCGCGCCTTGGTCCGGCGCGGGGTCAGCGCCATCCGGAGCGGCATGTACGCCAGCGCGTAGCGGACGATCAGGAAGACGGCGGTGAGCTTCACGAACAGCCAGAGCGCGAACTGGACCCGCGTCGGCTCGGCGTTCCAGCCCAAGAAGAGGGCGGTCGCCCAGTCGATCAGCCCCTGCGGCGCGAGGCCGAGCCCGACGGGGACGAGCAGCATCGCCAGCACCGCAACATGCAGGCCGACATCGTGATAGGCGTCGGAGCGGGCGGCCACGATCGTGACGATCTCGCCAGCGCTTTTCGCCTCGGCGGCGCGGACCGCCTCGGTGACCTTGTCATGGTCGGCCGCGGTGAGGGGCCGGGTCACCATGAGCCCGAGGCTCCGCCGCCGCCGAACGAGCCGCCGCCGCCTGAAAAACCGCCGCCGCCACCACCACCACCCCAGGACGAACCTCCGCCCGATGAGCCGCCGCCGCTCCAAGAAGAACCGCCCCAGGAGGAGCCGCCGCCGCGCGGGCCGCTCAGGATGGTGTCGAGCACGACACCGCCCAGGAACCAGCCGAGCCCATTGTTGCGATCCCGGCCATAGTCCCGCCCCCAGGGCGAGGGGCGGCCGCGACGGCTTCCGCCGGCGCCGACCATCGCGAGGAAAATCGGGATGCCGAAGATGATCAGGATACCGACGAAGACCGTCCCCGCGCCGCCGCCTTCGGAGCGGCCGCCCTCGGTCTCGCGCCGCTGGCGCGCCCGCTCGGCCTCCAGCGCGCGCTGCTCGGCTTGCTCGGGCGGTGCGGCGAGCTGGGAGACGAGCGCCGCGGTCCCGACCTCGATCCCGCCGGGAAAGTCGCCTTCGCGGAAGCGCGGCACGATCTGCTCGTTGATGATCCGGCTGGACAAGGCGTCGGTGATGATCGGCTCGAGCCCGTAGCCGACCTCGATCCGCACCCTGCGCTCGGTGGGCGCGACGATGAGAAGGATGCCGTTATTCGCCTCCGTCTGGCCGATCTGCCAGTGCCGGCCCAGAAGATAGCCATATTCCTCGATTGCGTAGCCTTCGAGGCTTGCGATGGTGGCGACGACGAGCTGGCGGCTGGTGGCGCGCTGGAGCTGCTCCAGCTGCTGGGTCATCGCCGCCTCGCGGTCGTCCGGGATGATGTTGGCCTGATCGACGACCCGGCCGCTGAGCGGCGGGAAGTTCTGCGCCGCCACGGGCGCGGCGACGATCAGCAGCAAGAGGAAGGCGAGCCGGCGGATCATCGCGGTGTCGGCGGGCTCGCGCCGGCGCGTGCTATCCGGGCGACGATGGCCTGCGAGGCGCGATCGATGCCGTCGAAGAAACGCGATTCACGGAAGGCGGGGAGCATGTCGCGATCGATGATCGCTTGCGCCTCGGCATCGGCGAACGCGCTCATCAGGCCCGAGCCGACCGCGATTCTGACGCGCCGCTCATTGGGCGCGACGAGCAGCAGAGCGCCTTGGTATTGGCGAGGCCCGCCGATATTCCAGCGATTGCCCAGTGCCGTCGCATAATCCTCGATCGACCGGCCACCCAGCGAGGGCACGGTGGCGATGACGAACTGGGCCCCGGTCTGGCGCTCCAGCGTCTCCGCGCGCGCGCTCAGCGCCGCTTCCTGCGCCGGGGTCAGCAGATTGGCGTTGTCGACGACGCGCCCGGTGAGCGCCGGGAAATCGGGGGCCTGCGCCGGCAACTCCATGTTGCCCAGCACGACGTTGGCGAACGACGGCACCTCGGCCTGGGCATTGTTGGAGACGACGGGCGGCTGGACCTGCTGCCGGCAGGAGACGAGCAGCAGACCCGCCAGGGCGGCGCCGAGCGCCCGGTTCATTGCTGGTTGCCGAAGTCCACGGTCGGGGCGCGCTGCGCCGCCTCTTCCGCCTGGAAGGGGGCCATCGGCTGCGAGCCGTAGATGACGCGCGCGCCGATCACGGCGGGGAAGGTACGGATCTCGGTATTATAGGCCTGGACGGCGGCGTTATAGTCGCGCCGGGCGATCGCGACCCTATTCTCGGTGCCTTCGAGCTGGCTCTGCAGATCGCGGAAGTTCGCGTTGGTCTGCAGCTCCGGATAAGCCTCCTGCAGCCGCTGCAGCGACAAAGTGAGCTGGTTCTGCGCCGCGGCGTAGCGAGAGACGGCGGCGGGATCGGTGAGCTGGTCGGGCGTCACCGTGACCCGGGTCGCGGATGCGCGCGCCTCGGTCACCTCGCGCAGCACGGTGCGCTCCTGCGTGGCAGCGGCGCGCACCGTGTTGACCAGATTGGGGATGAGATCGGCGCGGCGCTGATACTGGTTCTGGACATCGGCCCATTTCGCCTTGGCATTCTCCTCGGCCGTCGGGATCGAATTGATGCCGCAGGCGGACAGGGTGACGGTCAGGGCCGCGAAGACGGCGATCAGCAGGCGATTGCGCACGGGCCAAGCCCTCCCTTTGCAATGATGCGGCTGGAAACGTAGGAAGTCCGGACCGGCTCCGCAACGGGAGGACGTCATGCTCAAGGAATTCCGTGATTTCATCGCCCGCGGCAATGTCCTCGATCTCGCCGTCGCGGTGATCATCGGCGCCGCCTTCGCGACCATCACCACCTCGCTGACCGAGGATATGATCATGCCGGTGGTCGGCGCGATCTTCGGCGGGCTCGATTTCTCCAGCTACTTCGTGCTGCTCGGCCCGGTGCCGGCCGGATATGCGGGCTCGGTCAACGATTATGCGGCGCTGAAGGCGGCCGGCGCGCCGGTGCTGGGCTGGGGCCAGTTCCTCACCGTCCTGATCAACTTCCTGATCCTCGCCTTCATCATCTTCCTGCTCGTCAAGGCGGCGAACAAGGTGGTGACCAAACAGATCGGCGAGGATCCCGCCGACATCCAGCTGCTGCGGGAGATCAGGGACGAGCTCAGGAAAACGCGCTAGCCTCGGCCGTCGGCAACCTCAGCGTGGAAGCCTGTCGAGGGCGACCACGCCGTCGTTGATAACGAGCACCGGATCGTGAAGCGCCGCTACATCGCGCGTCGGATCGGCGTCGACGACGATCATGTCGGCCTGGAGCCCGGCGCGTATCGATCCGGTTTGATTCCCAAGGCCGAGGCAAGTCGCCGCCGTTGCTGTTCCGGCCTGGATTGCGGCCATCGACGATAGCCCGCTTCGCGTGAGCTCGACCAGTTCGTCGGCGAGCCGATAGACGCTGCTGCTGTCGTAGCGCATGTCGCTGCCGGCCGCGATACTCACGCCGAGACGCGCTGCAGTCGCGAGCGTTTCGCGCAGGCGCGGCTGCATGTCGCGAGCGCGAGCGGCGAGCACCGCTCCGTCATATTCGCCGCCGGGGTCATTCATGTCGGCCCAGAAGCTGAGCGTCGGCACGAAGCAGACCTGACGCTCCCGCATGAGGGCCAGCGTGCTCTCGCTCATCAACGTCCCGTGCTCGATCGTTCGCACTCCCGCGAGAATGGCGGCCCGCGCGCCATCGTCCGTATGCGCGTGCGCGGCGACGGGAAGGCCGAGGCGGCGCGCTTCCTCCACCGCCGCCCGCAATTCCTCGTCGTTGAGGGCGCGGCGGCGGAAATCCGCATCGACCATGCCGGCGCGCTCCGTCGCCATCACCTTGACGACCTGCGCTCCGCGGCTGGCGTTCGCCCGAACGATTTGCTGCACTGCCGACGCGCCCGCGACACCGCTCCTCAGATGAATGAGCGTCGGGAAATCGATGAACAAGGCTTCCGAAGGCCGCCGGCGCACCTGATAGCCGGCCGCGACAACGTGAGGCAGATGAGTCGCTCCGGCGCGGTGGCGCTCAGCAATGTCGACATCGACGAAGCGGTCCACGCCCATCGATCTTGCAGTGGTGACACCCGATCGCAGCGCCGCGCGCGCACTCGCAAGGTCCCGAAGATGGACGTGCGCATCGATGAGTCCCGGGAGCAGCCAGCGGCCTTCAAGATCGATCACCCGCGCATTCGCCGGAAGCGGACCGCGCGCCGATCTCACCTCCTCGATCCGGCCGGAGCGGACGATCACCGTGACGCCCCGCCGCGGTCGCGAACTGACGCCATCGATCAGGTTGGCGTTCGTGAGAACGAGTATTGGCGGTGCCGCAACGGGCGGCGCCTCGGTCGACGCCTGAAACATCGCAGCCGCTCCGATCGCGGAAAGGAGCTTCATCCACATTGCGGCAACCTCCGAACGAAGGGCCGGGCCAATGGCCCCGCAAACCCGCTCACTTCACATTAATGAGCCATTCCCTATATAGGGCCTGCCGGTTTCGGCCGGCTATGGCGATAAACGACGGTGTGCAATAGGCACAGCGGACCCGGGGGCAGTACCCGGCGGCTCCACCATCTGGGCCGAGTTCCGTGAGACCGACACGCGTGAAGCGTGCCGGTCGAACGGCTCAGCTGATGGGGCCGAACCAGGATCGACGTGTGTTGAAAAGCACCGACTTTTGCCCGGAATGGGACCACCGTGACGGCCCATCACACAAGTGCCAACGATAACGAGGCGCTCGCGATTGCCGCGTAACTGACGGGCTAACGCCCTGAAGTTATATGGACAAAAGCGCGGTTCGGGCCGCACCGGGCAACAGAAGCGGATTCCAGCGGTACGGGGAGCACCGGGCAACAGAAGCTCCCCACTTTTCCCTTTCGAACGCGCGAACCCGCCTCAGCGGAAATTGTCGGCGTAGGCCTGGATCTTGAGCGTCGGCTGCGACGCCGGGACGATGTGGGCGTGGATGTTGTTCTTCGCCGCATAGGCTTGCGCGGCTTCCAGCGTCGGGAAGGAGAGCCGGACCTGTTCATTGGTCTCGGCACCGCCGGCCCAGCCGGTGAGCGGATCGGCGACCTTGGCTCGGGCTGATTCGAACTCCAGCACCCACTGGCCGGCATTCGCCTTGCCGGACTGCATCGCGTTTTTCTGTAGCTGGACGATCCGGGCGGCCATGGCCGAGCCTTTGCCCAAAGCGGGCCCCTCGCGCAAGCCGGGCCTAGCCCCTCGCGCGCCGCCTCTCTATCACGCCGGCATGGCGCGTGGGGATGAGAGCGGCGGAATCACCCGCCGCAAATTGCTGATCGGCGGCGGCGCGAGCGTCGGGCTGGTCATCGCCTGGGCGCTGTGGCCCCGCGAATACCAGCCGAATTTGCGCGCCGGCGAAGGCGAGACCTTGTTCAACGCCTTTATCAAGATCGGCCGCGATGGGCGGGTGATCGTCGCTGTGCCGCAGGCCGAGGCGGGGCAGGGCGTCTATACCGCGCTGGCGCAGATCGTCGCCGATGAGCTGGGCGCGGACTGGCGCACCGTTTCGGTCGAGCCGGCGCCGCTGTCGCCGCTCTACGCCAATTTGTTTCTCGCCGAGGAAGCGGCGAGCGGCAGCTCATTCCCCGAGACGTTCGGGATCGATCGCTGGGCGGCGCGGCAATATGCGCTGCGCAACGCGGTGATGCTGACCGGCGGCTCCTCCTCGGTACGCGGGTTCGAAGGGCCGCTGCGCGAGGCGGGCGCGGGCGCGCGGGCGCTGCTGATGCAGGCCGCGGCGGCGCGGTGGAGCGCGAACTGGGAGGAGCTGGACACGCGCGCGGGCTTCGTGGTGCGCGGGAGCGACCGGCTCGCCTTTGCCGAGCTGGCCGCCGAGGCGGCGGCGCTGGATCTGCCAGCGGTCGTGCCAATGCGCGGCGGCAATGAGAACAGGCTGGTCGGTCATGCGCTGCCGCGGCTCGACACGCCGGCCAAGCTCGACGGTTCGGCAATGTTCGCCGGCGACGTGCGGCTGAGGGACATGTGCTTCGTCGCGGTGCGGACGGCGCCGCCGGGCGGGACGCTGGACGGGGTCGATTGGGACGGCGCGGACACGGTGCCGGGCGCGTTCCGGATGATCCAGAATCCGGGCTTCGTCGCGGTCGCGGCGGTGAACGGCTGGGCGGCGATGACCTCGCTCGCCCGGCTCAATCCGCGCTTCGCGGTGCCGGCCGAGCGGCCGACGACGCGGAGCATCGATGCGGCGCTGAGGGCCGCGCTGAATGGCGGCGAGGCGACGCGGCTTTACATCGCCGGCGATCCCGATGCCGATCCGGCCGGGAGCAGCCGGATCGAGGGGCGCTACGCGATCGGACCCGGCTCCTCCGCGCCGATCGAAACGCTGACCGCGACCGCGCGCTTCGCCGACGGACGGCTAGAAATCTGGGCGCCGACGCTGGCGCTCGGCCTCGCCCGATCGGCGGCGGCGCGGGCGCTCGACATTTCCGAAGGCATGGTGACGATCTACCCGACCCTGGTCGGCGGCGGTTATGGCCGCAAGCTGGAGACGGCGGCGATCGCCCAGGCGGCGATCATCGCGCAGATGCTCGGCCAGCCGGCGCAGATCGTCTGGCCGCGCATCCAGGAAATCCGGGCCGATACGTTGGCCCCCCCGGCCGTGGCGCGGATCAGCGCGACGGTGGCGGGCGGCCGCATCCATTCGTGGCGGGCGCGGATCGCCTCGCCCGACGCGGCGGCGGCGACCGCCGAGCGGCTTCACGCCGCGCACAGCTTCTTCCGGCCGGACGGCGGCGTCGCGGCCGGCGCGGTCCCGCCTTACGGCATCGGCCATGTCGCGGTGGACCATGTCGAGGCGGAGATCGGAATTCCGGTCGGCATCGGCCGGGGCGGCGCGCATGTCGCGAGCTGCTTCTTCACCGAGAGCTTCGTCGACGAGGTCGCCCGGGCTGCGGGGCAGGAGCCCTTGTCCTACCGGATGGCGATGCTGGCCGACAATGCGCGGCTCGCCCGCTGCCTCGCCACCGCGACGGCGATCGGCGGCTGGGACGGCGGCATCGCCGGCGGCGGGATGGGGATCGCGGTGCATCAAGCGTTCGGGTCTTATGTCGCGGCCCTGGTCGAGGTCGCGGCGGGGGAGAGTGGGCGCTTGCGGGCGCTGCGCGCGGTGCTGGCGGTGGATTGCGGGCGGGTGGTGAACCCGGACCTGGTCAAGCAGCAGATCGAGAGCGGCTTCATCCATGGTTTGCTCTACGCACTCGGCAATCCGGTCGCGATCGAAGGCGGCGTGCCCACGTTCGGCAGCATCGGCGATTATGGCCTGCCGATCCTGCGCGACGCGCCGGAGGTCAGCGTCGAGCTGGTCGAGAGCGACGAGGCGCCGGGTGGAGTCACCGAGCTGGCCGTTCCGGTCGCCGCGCCAGCCGTGGCCAACGCTTATTATGCGCTGAGCGGGCGGCGGGTGCGCGCGCTGCCGATAAGGACCGGGCGATGATCGGCGTTCTCCTCATCAATCTGGGCACCCCCGATTCGGCGGACGCCAAGGCGGTGCGGCGCTATCTCGCCCAGTTCCTGTCCGACCGGCGGGTGGTCGAGATCCCCCCGATCGCCTGGCAACCGATCCTGCGCGGGCTGATCCTCACCACCAGGCCGCGCAAATCGGCCGAGGCCTATAGATTGGTGTGGACCGAGGAGGGTTCGCCGCTCGCCGCGATCACCCGGGCGCAGGCGGCGGCTTTGGCCGGTGCGTTCGGCGAAGAGGTGATCGTCGACCATGCGATGCGCTACGGCCAGCCCGGGATCGCCAAGCGGATCGATGCGCTGATCGAAAAGGGGTGCGAGCGCATCCTGCTCGCGCCGCTCTATCCGCAATATTGCGCCGCGACGACGGCGACCGCCAATGATGCCGCGTTCGCCCATCTCGCCACCCTGCGCCGCCAGCCGGCGATCCGGACGCTGCCGCCTTATTTCGAGGACCCGGCCTATATCGGCGCGCTGAAGGCGTCGGTGGAAGAGGGACTCGCCGGGCTCGATTTCGCGCCGCAGGCGATCCTGGCCAGCTTCCACGGCATGCCGGAGCGGACCCGGACGCTCGGCGATCCCTATCACGACCAGTGCATGGCGACGGCGCGGCTGCTCTCGGCGGCGCTCGGCGAGCCGATCGAGGTCGCGTTCCAGTCGCGCTTCGGGCGGGCGAAATGGCTGGAGCCGGCGACCGACGCGCGGCTGCGCGCGCTGCCGGGCGAGGGCATCACCGAGCTGGCGGTGATCGCGCCGGGCTTCGCCGCCGATTGCCTGGAGACGCTGGAGGAGCTGGCGATCCGCGGTCGCGACGCCTTCCTCGGCGCGGGCGGCAAGAAATTCGCCTACCTCCCCTGCCTCAACCATGACACGCCCGGCCTTGCGATGCTGCGCGCGCTGATCGGCCGCGAACTTGAAGGATGGCGGCCGGCGCAATAAGGCCGTCGCCAACAACAACACACAGGAGAGAAAGATGGCCCGGGTTGCAATCGTCACCGGCGGATCGAGAGGCATTGGCGAGGCGATCAGCGTCGCCCTCCAGGAGCAGGGGATGACCGTCGCCGCCAATTATGCCGGCAATGACGAGCGGGCGCGCGAGTTCACCGAGCGCACGGGCATCAAGGCCTATAAATGGGACGTCTCGGATCATGAGGCCTGCCTCGCCGGCGTGGCGCAGGTCGAGAGCGAGCTTGGCCCGGTCGACGTGCTGGTCAACAATGCCGGCATCACCCGCGACGGCACGATGAAGCGGATGGATCTCGCCGCCTGGGAAGACGTGATCGACACCAATCTCGGCGGCTGCTTCAACATGGCCAAGGCGGTGTGGAACGGCATGAACGAGCGGAAGTATGGCCGCATCGTCAACATCGGCTCGATCAACGGCCAGGCGGGGCAATACGGCCAGGTCAACTATGCCGCCGCCAAGTCGGGCATTCACGGCTTCACCAAGGCGCTGGCGCAGGAAGGCGCGCGGGCCGGGATCACCGTCAACGCGATCGCGCCCGGCTATATCGACACCGACATGGTCGCCGCCGTGCCGCCCGAGGTGCTGGAGAAAATTGTCGCCAAGATCCCGGTCGGGCGGCTCGGCCAGGCGAGCGAGATCGCCCGCGGCGTGACCTTCCTTTGCTCGGAGGATGGCGGGTTCATCACCGGCACACGCTGAGCATCAATGGCGGCCAGCATATGTATTGACGCCCGATGGGGCCGGTAAAACGCTCCGTGCTGATCGCGGGCCATGCGACGTCGATCAGCCTCGAGGCGGTCTTCTGGGAGGCATTGCGGGAGGCGGCGGCGGCCGAGGGGTTGCCGCTGAACGCGCTGGTGGCGCGGATCGACGCGGGGCGGCTGGACTCGGCCGAGGGCGCGCCCAATCTGGCGAGCGCGATCCGGGTCTGGCTGTTCGAACGGGAGCGTGAGCGATGAGCGTCGAGCTCAACCACACCATCATCTGGTGCTCGGACAAGGCGCGCTCGGCCGCGTTCATGACCGATATCCTCGGCCTGCCGCCGGCGCGGACCTTCCTCCACTTTCTGGTCGTCGATCTCGCCAACAATGTGTCGGTTGATTTCTACCAGAAGGAGGGCACGGTCGCGCCGCAGCATTACGCCTTTTTGGTCGGCGATTCCGAGTTCGATGCCGCCTTCGCCCGGATCGAAGAGCAGGGGCTGGATTACTGGGCCGATCCGGCGCGAACCAAGTCCGGCGAGATCAACCGCCATTATGGCGGCCGCGGCGTCTACTTCGCCGATCCGGACGGCCACCTGCTGGAGATCATCACCACGCCTTATGGCGAGGGGCCGCCTTGATTTCTCTCCCCTCCCGCTTGCGGGAGGGGTAGGGGGTGGGCAGGGGCAGCCTCGGTAAGCCCACTCCTCAATCCCCTCCCGCAAGCGGAAGGGGAGGTGACTAGCGCCCCAGCAGCATCCTTGCCTGGGTCGCGATCTGGGCGAGCATCGGCGCGGTCGCGGCGCTGGCGGCGCGGGCGCGGTCGACGGTGCGACGGAACTGGTCGATCCGCGGCCCCTGGTCGGCGATCCACTTGATCACCGTCGCCCCCGGATCGCCGCCCCGGCGCCGGTCGAGGAAGTCGAGCCGGAGCTGCTCGAAATCGCGCGACAGGCCGGCGGTCAGCAGCCGCTCCCACTGGTCGCGGGCCTGGAAATGCTTGGCCGCGGAATGGGCCCAGTCGAGCCCCAGCGCCTCGCCGAGCTGGGTATAAGCGCGGGTCAGCACGACCTCGTCGACCTTGAGCTTGCGGCCCAGCATGGCGAGGCCGACGGCGCCGTCCATCTCGAACAATTTGGCGATCCGGTCGACCAAAGCGCGCGGCGCGCCCTCCGTGTCGAACCGCTGACGCAACTCCAGCGCGTCGGCCTTGGGCTCGGGCCGCAGCAGATCGTCGAGCGCCGCGTAGAGCTTGTCGATGCCGGGCTTGAGCAGCGCGACGATCTCGCCCGGCTTCAAATTGGGCGCCGTGTCGCGCAGCAGATCGGCGACGTGAAGCTGGAGCCCCTCGGACGCCTGCTCGAACAGCGCCAGCCGCACGTCCTCGGGCACTGCCGCTTTCTCGATATCGGCCCAGAGCCGGCCCATGTCGAACAGCCGCTCGGCGGCGATGAAGCAGGCCGCGACCTGGCCGAAGGCGGCGCCGCCTTCTTCCATCAGGGTGAAAGGCGCGACGATGCCGAGCCGGTTGACGATCCGGTTGGCGACCTTGGTGGCGATGATCTCATGCTTCAGCCGGTGGGCGAGGATCGCCTTCCTGTGCTTCTTCTGCATCGCCGGCGGGAAGGCGGCGAGCAGCTCGCCCTCCAGGCTGGGATCGTCGGTGAAACCGGCCTTCTCGATCGCCGTCTGGAGCCGCATCTTCGCGCTCGACAGCAGGACGGCGAGCTCGGGCCGGGTGAGGCCCTGGCCGGCCTGGGCGCGGCGCAGCAATTCCTCGTTGCTGCCGATTCCCTCGACTTCGCGGTTGAGCCGGCCGCTCTCCTCGAGCAGCTCGATGGCGCGGACGAGCAACGGCATCGCGCCGGCGCCGCCCCGCTCGGCGATCGACAGTGCGAGCGTCTGCAGGCGATTGTCCTCCAGCACGATCGCCGAAACGTCGTCGGTCATCTCGGCGAGCAGCGTGTTGCGCGTCTTGAAGCTCAGCCGGCCGGCGATCATCTCGCCGTTCAGCGGGATTTTGATGTTGACCTCATTGTCCGAGCAATCGACGCCGGCCGAATTGTCGATGAAGTCGGTGTTGATCCGCCCGCCGATCTCCGAGAATTCGATCCGCGCCGCCTGGGTGATGCCGAGGTTCGCGCCCTCGCCGATCGCGGTGGTGCGGAGGTCGGCGGCGTTGACCCGGATCGCATCGTTGCCGGGATCGCCGACCTCGGCGTTGGTCTCGCCGCGCGCCTTGATGTAGGTGCCGATGCCGCCGAACCAGAGCAGGTCGACGTCCGCCTTCAGGATCGCGCTCATCAGCGCCGTCGGCTCCATCGCCTCGGCCGTGACACCCAGCATGGTCCGCACCGGCTTCGACAGCGGGATCGATTTCAGGCTCCGCGGGAATATGCCGCCGCCCTTGGAGATCAGCGCCTTGTCGTAATCGGCCCAACTGGAGCGCGGCAGCTTGAACATCCGCTGCCGTTCCTTCCAGCTTTTCGCCGGATCGGGATCGGGATCGAGGAAGATGTGGCGGTGGTCGAACGCGGCGACCAGCTTGAGCGCTTTGCTGAGCAGCATGCCGTTGCCGAACACGTCGCCGGACATGTCGCCGACGCCGGCGACCCGGATCGGCTCCTTCTGGACGTCCAGTCCGCGCTCCTTGAAGTGGCGCTGCACGGAGACCCAGGCGCCCTTGGCGGTGATCCCCATCGCCTTGTGGTCGTAACCGTTCGAGCCGCCGGACGCGAAGGCGTCGCCGAGCCAGAAGCCGCGCTCGACGGCGATCGCATTGGCGATGTCGGAGAAGGTCGCGGTGCCCTTGTCGGCGGCGACGACGAAATAAGGATCGTCGCCGTCGCGCAGCGTCACCTTGTCGGGATGAACGATCTTGCCGCCGACGATATTGTCGGTGACCGAGAGCAATGAGCGGATGAAGATGCGGTAGCTTTCCGTCCCTTCCGCCAGCCAGGCGTCGCGATTGGCGGTCGACGGCAGCTGCTTGGGATAGAAGCCGCCCTTGGCGCCGGTCGGCACGATGACCGCGTTCTTGACCAATTGCGCCTTCATCAGGCCGAGAATCTCGGTGCGGAAATCGTCGCGCCGGTCGGACCATCTGAGGCCGCCGCGGGCGATCGGGCCGCCGCGCAGATGGATGCCCTCGACGCGGGGGGAATAGACCCAGATCTCACGCCACGGCCGTGGCGCCGGCAGGTTCGGCACCGCCGCGGAATCGAGCTTGAAGGCGAGCGCCTCCTCAGCCGCCGGCGCGAAGGCGTTGGTCCTGAGGATCGAGACGATGACGCCGCGCATCAGCCTGAGGATGCGGTCCTCGTCGATCGCTGCCACCGCGGACAGGCCCTTGGCGATTTTCTCCTCGGCCGCCTGCGCCGCCGCTTCGCGGCTCTTGGCGCGGGCCGGATCGTGCATCGCCCGGAACAATTCGATCAGGCCGTGCGCGACGTCGGGCGCCTTGCGCAGCGCCTCGACGACGGTGGCGAGACCGTAAGAGAGGCCGGTCTGGCGCAGATAGCGGAACCAGGCGCGCAGCAGCACGACGCCGTCCGGCTCGAGCCCGGCCGAGACGAGCAGCTGGTTGAACAGGTCATTCTCGCGCCGCCCCTCGAGCACCGCCGCGACGACCTCCTCGATCACCGGAGCGCGGGCCATGATCGGCCGGCGCGAGGAGCCGTCGGCGGTGACCACGGCGAATTCGTGGATATGATCCTCGCCGTCGCCGGCGGCGAGCCGGGTCGGCGTCTCCTTCATCACCCGGAAGCCGAAATTCTCCAGCACCGGGACGACGTCGGAGAGCGGGATCAGGCCGCCGGTGCGGTAGATCTTCATCCGCAGCTGCCGGTCGGCATCGTCGCTCAGCTCGTAAAGCCGCACCGAGCGCTGCTTCGCATCGACCAGCGCGTCGAGCCGCAAGATGTCCTGGGCGGCGTCGGCGACCGGATAGCGGTCGCGATAGCCGGGCGGGAAGGCGGCGGCGTGGCTCATCACCAGCCGCGCCGCGCGGCCGTAGCCGACATCGGCGGCGAGCGCTTCCTCGACGCTCGGCTCCCAGCCGCGCAGCATCTCGTCGAGCTTGCGATCGAGCGCGGCGGAATCGGGCGTCGGCGCACGCGTGTCCAGAACGAGGGTGTAGCGGATGAGGGCGAGGTCGCCGTCGCCGAGCTCGACCGACCAGCTCGTCGTCTGGCCCTTCGATCCGGCCTCGATCATCTCGGCGATCGCGATCCGGCGGCGGGTCGTGACGTCGTCGCGATGCAACCAGACGAAGGCGAAGAGGTGGCCCTTGAGGGTCGAGCGGATCAGCAGCAAGGTCGGCCGCGGCCGATCAGCGAGCGACATGGCGGTCAGCGCCAGCCTCTTCACCGATTTCTCGTCGAGATTGACGAGCAGATCGTGCGGCAAGGACGAGAAAGCGTGGCGGAGCGCCTTGCCGCTATGGCCGCGAGGCTCGAAGCCGAGCTTCTCCTCCATCGCCTCCAGCCGCTCGCGCAGGAACGGAATCTCCTCGACCGGCGCCGAGAGCGCCTGGCTCGTCCAAAGGCCGGCATGGACGCCGATGCCGGTGATCTTGCCCTGCTCGCGGATCGGCACCGCGAACAGATCGAGCGGGACGTGCCGGTGGACGGTCGATTTGCGCTCCGCCTTGGCCGCGATCAGATCCTCGCCGCTTTTCTCGAAATGGGCGATGGCGGTGTCGCAGCCGCCCTCCTCGTCGGGCGGGCTCGGCGCGCGGAACAGGCCGAGGCCCTCGGACGACGGCTGGCCCGGCCGTTCGGTCTGGTAGCCGAGCAAAGTCATCGCGCCATCCGCGAACCATTCGAGCAAAGCCCGCGTCTCGGGATCGCCGATCTTGCCCGCATCGTCGCGCAGCCGCGCCTGCAGTTTCGGCCAGTCCTCGACCGCCGCGCGCACGTCGCTCAGCGCCTGAAGCAGTTCGTCGCACAGCTCACCGCGGACCTTCGCGTCGGCCCGGTCGACCTCGATATACATCAGCGATTCGCGCCGCTCGCGGTCGTCGCAAAACGGCTCGGCCTCGATCAGCCGGCCGGCGGCGTCGCGCTCGACGCAGATCACCGGGTGGAGCAGGCGATGGATGATCAGGCCGCGCGCCGCGATCGCCTGAGCGACCGAATCGACGAGGAACGGCATGTCGTCATTAGCGATGCAGATCCGCATGATCCGCTTCGCGACCTGCAGGCCGGAGGATTCGATCCGCACCAGCGGCTCGCCCGGCATCCGCCTGGTCGCGCAATCGGAGACGAATTCGGCCGCGGCGCGGCGATCCTCGGCGGTGAAGCCCTCGAGCTCGCCGGGCAATGCGCCGGCACAGAGCAATTCGGCGAGGGTATCGAGCAAGCGCGCCCGGTCGGACTGGGCCATGCGCTTCGAGGTCATAATCCGCTCCCGGGACGTCGGGCGCAAAGGAGCGCGCCGCAGGTGGCGCGGCTATAGCCCCGCCCGCGCGAGAGCGGCAAGGGCGGGAGGATGCTTAGCGGCCGATCTCGGCCACCTGGTCGCGGCCGCAGCGGAACGAGGCGGCGCGATTGTCAGCCTCGGCGCGGGCGCGGGCATTGGCGTCGGCGCGCTGGGCGTTGACCCTGGCGATGACGCAGCCTGGCCGGCCGCCCCGCCCGATCGTTTCGACGAACAGCATCGGCGGCTGCTCGGCGTCGGCAAATGGCGTGAGGCGGTAGATGATCGCCGCCGGCTGGCCGCCGTGCAGCCGCCACTCGATATTCGGTCCCGGCGCGTTCATCGGACCGAGCGACTCCCACTCGCCATTGTCCATGCCCGCGTCGATGTCGTGGCGCTCGTCGCCGGCATTGAGGAAGATTGGGACGCCGGCGCGGCCGGGGCAGCGCATGCGGACCCCGGCGCCTTCCTCGATCCACTCGATCACCTGGCAGCGATCGGGATCGAGCGGCGTATAGGCGCTGGTCGCGCGCTGCGCCGCGGCCGGGACCGCCGTCGCCAAAGCAAGCATACCCGCCAGCCAAGCCGTTTTCATGAGCCCCTCCCTCAGGCGGGGTTCGGCGCCCCGCTCATCACCCTGGCCAGAGCGATCGCCCGATCGGCCAGCGCTCGCAACTCCTGCCGGGCATAACCCGCCCGGGCCCGGCCGGAAATCTCATAATGGTTGGCGACCATCACCATCGCCAGCGCGTGGGGATCGGCTTGCGGAGAAATCTGGCCGGCCTCGATCGCCTTCTCGAAGCGGCGGACGAGGGCTCGGTCGAGCCGATCCATCGATTCGCGCACGACGCGGGAGATTTCCGGATCCTCGCTCGCCTCCGGCATCGCCGTGTGCATCATGAAGCAGCCGGTGCCGACCTCGTCCTTGCCCATGAACTTGTCGATCGACCATTCGGTCAGCGCGGCCAGCGACTCGAACAGGTCCGGGATCGCGAACGCCTCGGCGAACTCGGCGCGTATATCCGCGAGGTAATTGTCGAGCGCGGCGAGATAGAGTTTCTTCTTGTCGCCGAACGCCCCGTACAGGCTCGGCTTGTGCAGACCGGTCGCGGCCGCGAGCTGGTCCATCGAGGTGCCGGCATAGCCGTATCGCCAGAAGGTGTCGCGCACCCGATCGAGCACCTGATCGGTGTCGAAGCTGCGTGGCCGGCCGCGCGGGGCGGCGGGCTGGGCTGAATCTTTTTTTACCATCCGTTACGAAATCCCTTGCGACTCGCATTTCTATACTATACGGTAAGGTACATAAATAGCCGATGGAGGAACGAATGACCAGCCTTTTCCGCCTTGCAGTGCTTCCCGCCGCCGCTGCCGCCGCGGCGTTCTTCGTCCAGCCCGCCTTCGCGCAGAACGACGCCCGCGCCGTCGCCCAGTGCCGGGCCGAGATGCTGCGCCAGTTCCCGGAGGGCGCAGTCCAATCGCACCGCGTCGCCTCGATCGACGGCAATTCGCGCCGCACCCGCGTCCAGATCATCGTCAACGCGGACCGGCGCTACACCTTCGATTGCGCGACCGACGGCGCGGGGACGGTGCAGACTGCCGCGCTCAACCCGCCGGCGACGACCCGCCTCGCCGGCCAGCCGGCCAGCCAGGGCCAGTAACTCCCGCTTCTTGACGAGGCACCCCCTGCCGCCATCCCGGTTCATGCCGGGGTGGCGGTTTTTTCTTGTTCTTGCGCTTTGAACCAGCTGGTTAGGCGGGTCCAGTTCAGGCGCTCAACCGCTGCACCCCGTGGACGAGCTCGCTGGCGCGCTCGTAGCTCATCGGCCGGCCGAACAGATAGCCCTGGATCTGGTGGCAGCCGAGGTCGCGCATCCGGGTGTAATCGTCGGCGGTCTCGACGCCTTCGGCGGTCACCGTCATCCGGAAGCTCTTGGCGAGCTGGACGATCGACTGGATGATCGCCACCGTCTCGCGATTGTCGACCGTCTCGCGCACGAAGCTGCCGTCGATCTTCAACTTATGGAAGACCGCCTTGTTGAGGTAGCCGAGCGACGAATAGCCGGTGCCGAAATCGTCGAGCGCGATACCGACCCCGAGCGCCCGGAGCCGCTTCAGCACGTCGAGCGCATTGGCGCTGTCGCCCATGAAGATCGATTCGGTGACCTCGAGCTCCAGCCGATTGGCCTGCAGCCGGTTCTTGCGGATCGCGTTGGCGACGGTGTTGGGCAGAGCCGGGTAGATCAGCTGCTTGGCCGAGATGTTGACCGCGACCGAGATGGTCTCCGGCCAGGTCGCGGCGGCGCGGCACGCCTCCTCGATCACCCATTCCCCGATATCGACGATCAGGCCCGAATCCTCGGCGATCGGGATGAAATCGTTGGGCGGGACGATGCCGCGGGTCGGATGATGCCAGCGGATCAGCGCCTCGAAGCCGACCAGGCTCTGGTCGGCGGCATTGATCAGCGGCTGGTACATCAGCCGGAACTGGCCGGCGGCGAGGCCGGCCTTGAGATCCTGCTCGATGTGCAGCCGATCCTCCGCCTCGTTCGCCATGTCGGCGTGGAAGAAATTGCACTTGCCCCGGCCGTGCGCCTTGGACTGGTAGAGCGCGAGATCCGCCTTCTGGATCAGATCGTCGACGCTCTGGCCGTCGACGGGCCCGAAGGCGCAGCCGATCGAGACGCCGATGCGAACCTCGGCTTTGCCGAGATGATAGGGCTCGGCGATCGCGGTGATCACCCGCTCGGCGAGCACCTCGACCAGCTTACGGCTCTGCGCGTCCTTGATCACGATCGCGAACTCGTCGCCGCCCATCCGGCCGACCTCGCCGAGCGCGCCGACCTCCTTGACCAGCCGCTGCGCGACGCTCTTCAGCACTGCGTCGCCCTTCGGGTGGCCGAACGTGTCGTTGACCGGCTTGAAGCCGTCGAGATCGAGGAACAGGATCGCGCACGGGCAGCCGCCATTGCCGGCGCCGGAGAGCGCTTCGCCGAGCAGCTGCCGCACCCGGCCGCGATTGGGCAGGCCGGTGAGCACGTCCATATTGGCGAGGTTGGTCAGCCGCTCCTGCTGGCGGCGCACCTCGGTGATGTCCTGGCCGACGCCGCGAAAGCCCTGAAACTGGCCGGCGACGTCCGAGATCGGGTCGCCCGACAGGCTGATCCAGCGGCTGCCGCGCCGGGTCTGCAGCTCCATCTCGAGATTGGCGAAGGGCTGGCGGGCGAGCAGGGTGCGGCCGAGTGCGGAGGAGCCGCCGAGCGAGGCGGGCAGCGAATGGCCCATCAGCTGGTTGGTCGAACGGCCGAGCAGGGCGGTCATTCGCGGCGAGATGTAGACCACCCTATTCTCGGCATCGACCTGCCACAGCCAGCCGACGCCGCGATGCTCATATTCGTTGAGCAGCAGGCGGATCGATTCGGCCTGGGTCCGCGCGCTCGCGATCGCCTCCAGCTGGCCGAAAATCCAGCGGGTGAGGCGAGTGACGCTGAACGCGCCGGCGCCGGCGATCAGCATGTAGGTGAGGCCGATCCGGGGATCGATCGTCGCGCCGCCGAGATAGAAGGCAACGCAGAACGCACAGGTCAGGGTCGCGATCCAGGCGATCGCCGCGGACGGGATCGCGACGAAGGCGATCGCGCCGGCGGTCATGCCGGCCATGACGCCACCCATGACGAGCTGGATAGCGGCGTCCTGGGTGGCGAAGGCGTAGCTGGGCAAGGCTGCCCAGAGCGCGGCGAGCCCGACCGCCTCGGCCACCGCACCCCAGGCGGCGGGCAAGCGGGCGTTGCGGCTGCTTCCCCAGGAGGCGGCGATCATCGCCCGCCGCGCCGAGACCCAGTTGGCGAAGGCGACCAGGGCGACCCAGCCGACGACCCATTCGTGGTGGACGGCGGGGTACATCGCCCAGGCCGCGATCAGAGCGCCGACGAGAGCGGTGACGCCGAGGAAGGGGGCGAACAAGGCGCGGGCGCGAACCTGGCCGTTGTGGAGATGCGCCTGCCGCAGCCGTTCGCCGGCCGCGTCGAAGGTGAGCGCGTGCAGCTCCTCCTCCAGCGCCGGCGAAGGCGCGCTGACGGCTTGCGAATCTTGAGGAATCGGGCTGTGAAACATCAACGTCCGCGCGGCTGGAAACAAGCGATCGTCTTAGTTCCAAGGGCTTGATGGAGTGTTAAGTTCGGGTTGTTTGGAACCGCCGCCGCAGCCATCGTGGACGCTCGGATTCTCCCTAGCGCGCACGCAGCAGGGCGCCAGACGCGCCGACCTTCCTGCCCTCGGCGAAGGCCGGCCGGCCGTTGACCAGCACCAGATCGAATCCCTCGGCCTGGAGCAGCGGATCGACGAAGGTCGAGCGGGCCCTGACATGGGCGGGGTCGAAAAGGACGAGATCGGCCTTCGCGCCGGCACGAATGACGCCGCGGTCGCGCAGGCCGAGGATGCGGGCGGGGAAGCCGGTCGCCTTGCGGACCATGTCCTGCAGCGTCAGCTTGCGATTCCGAACGACATAGTCCTCGATCAGCTTCGCATAGGTTCCGGTCGCGCGCGGGTGGCGCATACCGGGGCCGCCGTCGGTCGAGAAGGCGACGTGGGGATCGACCAGCAAGGCGTCCTGAAGCGCCTGGTCCATGGTGAAATGCGCGCCTGAGCCGCCTTCGGGGCCGAGCTCGATGAGCACGTCCGCATAGTGGCGGCCGGCGGCCTCCGCGACCTGGGCCAGCGTCCGGCCGGCGTGCGGCGGCGTCCCGAACAGCAGCGCCCCCGGTCCGCCGCGGCGCGTCATGCGCCGCACGAGATGATCGTACAATTCCTGCCGGCGTTGCGCGACGACCGCCGCATAGTCGGTCGGCGGCAGCGCCCATTCCGGGAACAAGATGCCGATCCCGGTATAGCCGGCATTGTAGGGATATTCGTCGGCGGTCAGGCGGATGCCCTGCCGGCGCTTTGCGGCGAGAAAATCGAGCAGCGCGCGGGCGCGTTGCTCGCCCCGGCCGAACACCACCTTGAGATGCGAGATATGGGCGCGGGCGCCCGACGCGGAGGCGATCAGCTCCTCGATCGACGCCTCGATCTCGTCGTCATTTTCCGAGCGCATGTGGCTCATGACGACGCGATCGTGCCGGGCCGTCGCCCGGCCGAGCGCCGCCAGCTCGGGTGTCTGCGCATAGATGCCGGGCACATATTCGAGGCCGAAGGAGAGGCCGAACATGCCCGCCCGCAGTTCCGCATCGAGCAAGGCGGCCATGCGCTGAAGCTCCGCCGCGTCCGGCCGGGCGGTTGAATCCGGCACCCGCGCCATGCGCCGGATCGTGCCGTGCCCGACCAAAGGCGCGATGTTGACGTCGAGCGGCGCGCGATCGATCGCCTGGCGCCAGCTGTCGAGACTGGGCTCCCGTCCGGTGCCCGGACCGCCGCCATCCTGGCCGAGCGAGATCGTCGTGACGCCCATGGCGAGGAACGTCTCGTAGGAGGCGGAGAGCGGATCGCCGTGCGTGTGCAGATCGATGAAGCCGGGGGCGAGCACCCGCCCCGCGCCCTCGATGACGCGTGCGTTCGAGGCTCGATCCCGGCGGGACGGCACCGCGATCCGCGCGATCCGATCGCCCACCACAAGCACATTCGCGCGCCGCGGCGGCGCTCCGGTGCCGTCGATGAGCGTGACGTCGCGAAACAGGGTGGAGGACTCGGCCGGTCCTTGGGCGCGGATCGGCAGGCTGGAGAGCCCGCTACTCGCGAGCACGCCGGCAATGAGCTGCCGCCGCGAAAGCTTGTGGTTCATCGTTCAGCAGCCCCGTCTCAAGCCGGTCCTGGCGGGCATTGTGCCTCAACCGGAGAATTTTGCACGCCCGATCGCACCCGCACCGGTGGATGGCGGCGGAACCAAGGTCTGCCGGAGGCATTCCGCACTCACAAGCGAGCGCCGGTTTTCGGGCTCGGTTATTGGAGAAGCGCGATGAAGAAGCTGCTGACGATCCTGCTGGCGACCGGGACCCTGGCCTTGGCCGCCTGCAACACGGTCGAGGGCGCGGGCCGCGACGTCCAGTCCGTCGGCGACTGCGCCGATGGCCGTCCGGGCAATTGCTGATCCGCCCGAGCCACGTTCGTTCCTGAGTTGAAGCGCGTCGCGGGGCGCGCTTCTTCTTGTGATGCCTGCGTCGGCTCGTCGCATGCGCTGGCGCGCGGGAGCAGCGCCGCCGCGAGCAGCAGCCACCACAGGCCGCGCAGCGCCCAGCCCTGAAGCTACGGCCCGCTAGCCCTCTCCAGGGAGGAAATATGCGCCCGCTCTCCATTTCATCTGACGGGAAGCTCGCGATAACAGCGAGCGAGACCTCGTCCAAAAATGATTTCGACTATTTGGTAGGACGTTGGAACATCAAGAATCGTACGTTGAAAGAACCATTGGCGGGCAGCGTCGAATGGGAGGAATTCGACGCGATCCAGGAATGTCGCCTGGTGTTGTTGGGCCTGGGCAACGTCGATGTTTTTCACACGGAGCTGGACGGCAGGCCGTTCGAAGGCCTCACCGTGCGATTGTTCGATCCGCAAACGCGGCTGTGGACGATCTACTGGGCGGACAGCGAGGCGATGACGCTCGACGATGGCAAGGTCGGCTCGTTCGACGGCGACGAGGGCGACTTCTTCGGCCGCGAGACAGTCGGCGGCAAGGACGTTATCGTGAGATTCCACTGGGATAAGCGCAATCCGGAAGCGCCCATCTACAGCCGCGCATTCTCCGTTGATGCAGGCCGAACGTGGGAATGGAATTGGCACTCAAACTTTTCCCGGCGGTGACCGGCTGAATCGGGCCACATCGTCATTGCCGCCTGGAGTACCGCCGGCGGCAAAAGCAAGCTCAGCCGCGCATAAGCGCGTCCACCGAGTTGGCGGTGACCGGGTGGTAGCTCGGTCGCACCCGCTGGTAGATGCGTCGCGCGATCGGCTGGCCCCAGTCGCCCTGCGCCATCAGTGTCTGGAACAGGGGCACGACGAACTTGCGCCGGCCCATCGTTGCCAAGAAGCGCTCGGTCGGCGCTACCGCCGGCTCGTAGCGGTTGGCGAGCGCGAGCTTCAGCCAGGCGAACAGCACCTCCGCATTGCCGCTTTGTGAGAGACGGAGTGCGGCGTCGAGCGCCGCCAGCCGCGCCGCGGCCTGCCGGCGCGGCAGGCCGTCGATGAAGCGCAGCCGCTCCGCCGTCGTCCAGTTGGCATAAGCAGCGGGCGCCGCGCCGCCGCCGTTATACGCGGTCAGCGCCGCATCGACGCCGGCAAAGGCCTGGGGATCGGGCCGGGCGGCGTTGGCCGGGACGCCGGTGCCGTAGATCCATTCGTTGAGGCCGAGCCGTCTTTCCAGCGCCGCGTCGCCGCGGATCAGGTTCGCGCGCATGTCGGCGAGGAAGCGGGCCGAGGTCATCGGCTGGAAGGCGTGTCGGTCGAAATAGGCGCGGAGGTACGCGTCCCAGCGCTCGCGGCCGACGATCGTCTCCAGCGTCCTGAGGAACAGGGCGCCCTTGTCATAGGCGATGGTGACGCCGAAGCTGTCCGGGTCCTGCCCTTCGACGGGGACGTGCAGCCTTGTGCCGTTGGCGGTGGCGCCGATCTCGGCCATGTCGCGCTGCATCGAATCCCAGGAGAGCGCCGCTTCCTGCGCCGCCCGACCGCGGCCGTAGAGCGCCTCCATGATCCGGTTCTCGAAGTAAGAGGTCACGCCCTCGTTCAGCCAGCTGTCGCCCCAGGCGGCGTTGGTGACGAGATTGCCGGACCATGAGTGGGCCAGCTCATGCGCGACGAGGCCGTTGAGGCTGCGGTCGCCGGCGATGAAGGTCGGGGTGAGGAAGGTGAGGGTCGGGTTCTCCATCCCGCCATACGGGAAGCTCGGCGGCAGAACGAGCAAATCATAGCGGCCCCAGCGATAGGGGCCGTAGAGGGCTTCAGCCGCCTCGACCATCCGCTCGGTATCGACCAGCTCGGCCGCGGCCCGGTCGAGCATCGCCGGCTCGGTCCAGACGCCGGTGCGGCTCCCAAGCGAGCGGAAGGCGATGTCGCCGGCGGCGATCGCGATCGCGTAGCTCGGCACAGGGTGCTCCATCCGGAAGCGGAAGGCGCGCCGGCCCTCTTCGGCCGCTTCGCCCTCGGGTGTCAGCCGCTCGCCCGACATCACCACGGTGAGCGGCGTCGGCGCGGTGATCCGCGCCTCCCAGGTCTGGCGGATGCCGGGGCTGTCCTGGGTCGGGATCCAGGTTCGGTTGAGGATCGCCTGGCCCTGGCTGAAGAGATAGGGATGCCGCCCACCGGCAGTCTGCTGGGGGGTCAGCCATTGCAGTGCCGCCGCGTCCGGTGCGGAACGGTAGGCGATGCGGATCTGCCGCGCCGCGCCCATCCGCACCGTCACCGGGCGGCCGCGGATCGCATCGCCTTCGCCGACCTCGAAGGGCAGCGCCTGCCCCTCGGCATCGGTGACGGCACTGATCTCCAGTCCCTTGTTGTCGAGGACGATCTCCTGCGCGCCGTCCGCCGCCTGCAGGTCCAGTGTCGCCGTGCCGCCGATCCGCCGCGCCTCGAAATCGAGCGCCAGATCGAGCGCGACATGGGTCACCCGCGCCACCTCCGGCCGGGCGAAGCTGTGCCAGTCGCGCGCCTCCGCCTCGGTCAGGATCGGCGCCACCTGCCCTTGGCCCGGCGCTCGCCTCGGCGGTCGCATTGCTGCCACCGGACGAGGCCGTGCAGGCGGAAAGCAGAAGGGTGGCAAGGGCGAGAAGGCGGCGCATGGCAAATCCTGTTGAACCGGGACGGGCAGCGGGTTAGCCCATGTGCCGCCGTGCGTGAACCGGCCATGAGCCGCGCGGTGCGGGCCGGGGAAGAATCGCCCGCCGTTACGTCCGTGGTCGTCTGGGGGGCGTTCAGGGAGTGCAAGCATGCGTATATTGAAGCTTGTCGTAGCCGCCGCCATCGCCTTTGGGACGATGGGGGCGCTTAGTGTCCCGACACCTGGGTCCACCGCCGAAGCGCAGCGCCATCATCGCGGCGACGGCCACCGTCACTGGCGCGGCGATCGGCATCGCGACCGCCATTGGCGCGGCCATCGCGGCCGACATTATGGCTGGCGCAACCGGCGCGTCTGCCGCTGGGTCCACCGGCACGGGCATCGCCATCGCGTCTGCCGCTACGTGCGCTATCGCTGGCGCTGAGGAGAACGCTGCCCCTTCCGCGCGATGTGGGAGGGGCGGACCCTTTCAGTCCTCGACGGGGTGCACGCGCCCGCCGGCGGCCCGCACCCGGGCCAGGATCGCCGCGCCGGTCGTCCGGCCGCGCTTGAAATGGCCGTTGTCGAGGGTGATCGGCCCGCTTGGCGCGTCCAGCACGATCGCCTCGAACGGGTTGCGCTCGAACGCGCCCGCCCGCACCGCGATCGAGAGGCCGGCATAATCGAGACGCTCCGCTACGCCGCCGCGCCGGATCGTCAGCCCGTCCTCGCTTGCCTCCAGCTCGATCCGTGGATCGACATAGCCCCGCCCGGCGCGCCATTTGAGCAGCCAGCCGATCGCCCAGACGACCGGCGCCGCGCCCAGGCACCAGGGCGCCACCCGCCAGGCGAAAGCCGGATCGCCGGAGAGGAGCAGCATCAGCGGCATCAAGGCCAGCAGCATCGCGCCGCCGTCGAACAGGCAACCGATCTCCTTGCGTTGCAGGGCGCGGTTCTCGGCCGCGGTCAGGCTGCGTGCGGTGAGCGGCAGCGGGTTGCGCCCAGCGATCTCGATCGCCTGCGCCACCGCTTTTTCGTGCCGTTCGGCCTCGCTCATCGCGCCAGCCTAGCGGGGCGCTCCCGCCATCGCCAGCCGCTCCGCGGCGACCTTACTTGATCGTCCAGGCGGAGAGCCCGGACCGGGCCGCCGCCACCACCGGCTTTTCCGGGATGATCCTGGGCGCTGGGGCCATCGCGGCGCGCTCGGCCGCCTCGGCTTCGTGGTTGGAGAGGCGCAGGTAGACGCCGTGCGCGCGCTTCAGCCGGGTCCGCTCGGCCTCGCTCTTCGCCGCGGCGAGCTCGGTCAGCGCCTCGGCCGCCTTGGCGCGATATTCCGCGGGAGTGGTCATGAGGCATGTCCTTTGCTGGAGCGCTTGGCCGGGCGGTCGCCGGCGGCCTTGCGACCGACATGGGCGCGCCGGGCCGCAGATGCAACAGCAGGGGTGCCCGCCCGGCGCCCCGCCCGCTAACGCCCCGGCCGCCGCTTGTGCTATGACGAGTCCCGCCGCGCTCCCGCTGCCGGGGCGCCGGGGGACGTTATGCCGGTCCGGGTCGACGAAGCCGGGTTCGAGGCGTGCAGCCGGGTCGCCGGGGTGGCGGTCGCGGACTATACGTTGCGCGCGGCGGAGCGCTGGCGGGCCAACGTCACCGATATCGAGGGCGCGATGATCATGCTCGCGGTGATCGCGATCAGCTCGGCGCGGCTGCTCAGGGCCGATCTGCCGGCCGACCAGCGCACCCTGGCCGCGCCGGTCGATCGCAGCCTGCTCACCAAGGTCAACGTCGCCGGCATCGCCCATGCCACCGGGCTCAACCGGGAGACGGCGCGGCGCAAGGTCAACGAGCTGATCGCGGCCGGCGAGCTGGTCCGCGCGCGGGACGGCGGCATCAGCTTCCGCCCCGGCCTCGTCCAGTCGGACCGGATCCGCGACCAGGTCCGCGGCCAGATCGCCGAAATCTGCGCGATCGCGGACCAGCTGGAGCGGATGGGGGTGCTGGTTCGGGAGTGAGTGAGGCGGGGGTTGCCACGAAGCTGATGTGCACAATTTGTGCACCGCAGCACTTGCACGAAGTTGAATGAGTATTCATTTCGCGCGCGTCGGCCGGCTTCCATGCATGGCGGCTATACCCGCGGCTTCCCGCATCCCCGCTCCCGCCGGCCCGCCGGACGGGCGCTTTCGTTTCGATTGGTCCCAAGAGATGCCCTACTACCGCTACCGCACCGCGACCCTGGTCGGCCCCTGGCGCGATTCGCGGCTGAAGGCGGAATGCGACGCGGTGGCGACCGGCCAGGCCGAATTCGCCGGCGGCCGCGGCCAGTTCCAGTGGAAGGTCGCGGGGGAGATCGAGCTGCAGTCCGCCGAGACCAAGAGCGCCGGCGCATAGCGCCGGAGCGCTTGGGCGAAGAGCCGGACGCAGCCGGACGGCCTGCGCGCGAAGACGCGACAGGACCGACGTCACGGGAACCCTCCCGTGACGGCCATGCCCTCCCTTTCCTCCGCCCCCGCCGATGGACACAACCGGCCGCGCCGTTCGTTGCGCCCCGGCAGGGAGCGAAAAGGAGTAGAGTATGCGTATCATGAAATTGTTCGTGGCCGCCGCGATCGCGGTCGGCGCGATGAATGTGGCGACAGCGCCGGCGGAGGCCCAGAGCAGCCGCCATACCGGCCCGGTCCCCGATGGCCGTTACGATGACCGTCACGACAACGACCGGGATCGCCGCGACTGGCGCGGCGACCGCGACGACCGCCGCCATTGGCGCGGCGACCGCGGCCGGCACCACGGCTGGCGCAACGGCCGCGGCCATCGTTACGGCTGGTACAATCGCCGCGTCTGCCGCAACATCTGGCGCCACGGCCACCGCCAGCGCGTCTGCCGCATGGTTCGTTACAGGCGCTAAGCCGAATGCCGCCGAGCCCAGGCGCGCCGACGCGAAAGCGGCGCCGCGCCTGGGCGAAGAGCCGGGATCGGCCGGCCAGCCTGCGCCCGTCGAGGCGACAGGACTGACGTCACGGACAATGGTCTCGTGACGGCCCTTGGTGCGCCGTGGACAGCGGGCGCGATCCAAAGTTCACACTAAAGTCACGCCAGGAACGCCTTCGCGGAGCGGCCCGTCGCGGCGCCGTGGCGAGGCCGATCGTCTCCGCGCGATCTTCGGGATGCGGGACATCCCGTCCGGCGTCGGCAAGAGGCACCCCGGATCGCGTCCGGGGCAGGCTTCGCGTCACAAATGACGCGAAAGTCACGAAAGTCACGAAAGTCACGAAAGTCGCAGGGAATCGCGGGGGGTCTCCCGGGTCCGGCGCGGCGGAAGGATACAGATCAGGCATCCGCCAGGGGCGCGCGCGCCGGCCAGGGCAATCGACGGGATACCGTGGCGAGGTCGATCGCGCCCCCGGCGCGATCTTCGGGATGCGGGGCATTCCGATCCTCGCCACTATCCCGCCGTCGGTCGGGTTCGGCGTAGCCGCCCCGCCGTCCGGTCTGGCCTGACTCCGCGAACAGCCTCCGCGCTGTTCGCGGGCAGTCTGCGACCCATGATCGTCCTCCTCATCCCGATGAAGCGGACGGACCAGATATGGGAAAAGGGGGCGTGTAGGAAAGCGGAAAGCGCCCGCAATGCGCGCGTTGGCCAAGCGGGGCAGTCCGGTCAAGCCTGAGCGGGAACGATCGAGCACGGATTGGACGAATTGGGAGTGCGGTATATACAACCGCAGGTCTCCGCGATAATCTCCCGTTCCAATTCCATTGCAAACGACGCCCGCGACTTCTGCCTCGATAAAATTTGATCAGCAAGGTATGCCGTGGTCGCTGACGAAAGCTTGTTGAACCAAACGCAATGAGCAGGTTTTATGCCGAACCAAGATGAGGTCTTCGACGCTTCCGCCCCCACGCTTCAAGAACGAATTGGGCAGTTAGCTGAACAAATGTCAGATCGCATTCGGTCCGGGTTTCACCAACTTCAATCGCTCGAGGCCAGTCAAAGGGAACGATTTTTAGATACGTATATCCCTAGCATTGCTGACGGCACGATTGTGCCTCCAAATGAACTTAGCGACCTCCTTGGCACCGACCCATCTAAGCTTCCTGATATTCCGGTTGCCATCGGCGCGACGCTGGGATCCCTTTTTGATTTGGAAGCGACACCCGAGGAATTTCTGGAACATGCTGCCGGAAAGCTCTACGACGAAGAGGATAAGGCAGCAGCCCGGCTTGTTGCCGTGGCGATTGCATCACGCCGTGGCGACTTAACCAGATTCGTAAAAGAAACCTCCTTAGCAGACACTGTTTTGCCGTCTCTATCTCGTACGCTTGTGGAGGTCGATTTAAGAGTAAGATTTAGGGGGAAAGTTCTTGAACAGACTGCCCCAGTCGCCATAGTGCATATAGATACCGACATCGACGGCGCGCATCTGTGGTTTCAGGTAAATAAGATAGAAATGCGGAAGCTCATTCAGCAACTTGAGGAAGCCGAAGAAAAAATGGCGTTGGCAGGGGAGCTAGGGCAGGAGGCGATAGCGCGTGCTCAACGAGCCGGCCCCGGCGCTTTTGCTTTACTTCTTTAGCGTCATTGGCGCAGCTATACTGTGGGCGCGCTCGACTGCAACAAGGAAGAAGTCATTTGGCTATGGCGACATAACCGAGCGCCTATTTCCTAACTCTCCTCGCTGGCAATATTTAACTCAATTCGGGACATTTGTGTTATTCGGCGCCTTCGTAGGCTTACTATTCACCCAGCCCTCCACGCCTCTCCAAGCAGCTGCAGCAGGAATGGCTTGGAGCCGACTCGCAGGTAGGGACTGAGGCTATGGATGATAGTGGAGGTCCTGATCAGGATCGTAGCAGCGCGGTCCGCTTTGCAACTAACGCCTCATTAGGGATGCTACTTGCTGCTGCGGTCGTTGCTCAACGGTGGCCACAGTTCGCGTGGTGGAGCTTAGTCTGTTGTGCCGTCGCAGTAACAACGGCATTTGTGGTGGCGATACGCCCCCTCAGTTTGGCAAACCCGCGCACAAACCGAGATGATGGACCCCCAATAAGAGAAAATCGGTCGCTTCAGTTGACGGACGTGATGACGTCCGAACACTTTGCCGGCAAATTTCTGCCGGTTTTTGCTACATATGATAGGATTGCAACAACACAGGCACGGCTGGATGAGAGGATGGCTGACTGGATAAAGTACTCATCTTCGAATTGGACCGGCATGCTACTCTATGGAGACCTTTTCGATTCGTTGATAAAATATGATAGGGCTAGACAACAGCGAGTGGAAAAAGAAATACGTAAGACGGTGCGTGTCAGCGTTGGATCGATAGAAATTATAGTTGTAGGAAACGACACGCAGATAAAAATTATTGATAACAAGCATTCTGCACCGGAGAACTTGGTTGGAAGCGATAAGGCAGAGGAGCTCTGGGGCTTGCAACGTCCTTGGCAAAATGAACCCAAGGAAACTATGCAGTAAATCCCACCCCATGGCATTTGGCAGTCACGCCTTTGCCTAGCGATTCTCTCGCGCGATCACCTTCCCGCGCCCAGTCGTGGTCGGCCATTCCCCGCGCCACGCCTTCTCGGGCAGTGGCCCGGTACAGACGCTTGGGTATCCGCGTCTCTTCGCCGGCGACGATGGCAATATTGTGACGACCGCGCAGGTCCGGCTATCCGCTGAGACTCAGCGGGAGCGGCGGCCGGATTGCGGGCGTTGCATGAAGTCTCAGAAGATTGAAAGTTTCTCTGCGCGTCGCGCAGCTTCGGCTATTCCTCCCCCATCCGCAGCGCCGCGATAAACGCCTCCTGCGGGATGCTACACGCGCGCCATACTCCCGCATCCGCTTCTTCCCCTCCTTCTGCTTGTCCAGCAGCTTCTTCTTGCGCGAGATATCGCCGCCATAGCATTTGGCGGTCACGTCCTTGCGCAGCGCCGCGATCGTTTCGCGGGCGATGACCTTGCCGCCGATCGCGGCCTGGATCGGGATCTTGAACAGGTGGCGCGGGATCAGGTCCTTGAGCCGCTCGCACAGCTGCCGGCCGCGCGCCTCGGCGGCGCCGCGGTGGACGATCATGCTGAGCGCGTCGACCGGCTCGCCGTTGACCAGGATGTTCATCTTGACGAGGTCGCCGTCGCGGTGGCCGGTCTGGTGATAGTCGAAGCTGGCATAGCCGCGGCTGATGCTCTTGAGCCGGTCGTAGAAATCGAACACCACCTCGTTGAGCGGCAGCTCGTAGGTGAGCTGCGCCCGGCCGGCGACATAGGTCAGGTTCTTCTGGATGCCGCGCCGGTCCTGGCAGAGCTTCAGGATCGCGCCGAGATGCTCGTCGGGGACGTAGATGGTCGCCTCGATCCACGGCTCCTCGACCGCGGCGATCCGGTTCTGGTCCGGCCAGTCGGCGGGATTGTGGATCTCGATCACCTCGAGCCCGGCCTCGTCGACGCCGATCCTGCGCTGCGAGCCCACCGAGGCGGTCGCGTCCTTCGCCTTGTTGAGGTGCACCTCGTAGATCACCGAGGGAGCAGTGGTGATCAGATCGAGATCATATTCGCGGGTCAGCCGCTCCTGGACGATCTCGAGGTGGAGGAGGCCGAGGAAGCCGCAGCGGAAGCCGAAGCCCAGAGCCGCGCTGGTCTCCATCTCGAACGAGAAGCTGGCGTCGTTGAGGCGCAGCTTGGCGAGGCTGTCGCGCAGCTTCTCGAAGTCCGCCGCGTCGGTCGGGAAGAGGCCGCAGAAGACGACCGGCTGGACCTCCTTGAAGCCGGGCAGCGCCTGCGCGGCGGGGCGCTTCGCGTCGGTGATCGTGTCGCCGACCCGGGTCTCGCCGATGTCCTTGATCTGGGCGGTGATGAAGCCGATCTCGCCGGGGCTCAGGGCTTCGAACTGCTCGATCTTCGGGCGGAAGACGCCGACCCGGTCGACCAGGTGGGTGGTGCCGGCGGCCATGAAGGCGATCTGCTGGCCGCGCTTGATGACGCCGTCGATCACCCGGATCAGGATGACGACGCCGAGATAGGGGTCGTACCAGCTGTCGACCAGCATCGCCTTGAGCGGCGCGGCGGCGTCGCCGCTGGGCGGCGGGATGCGGGTGACGATCGCCTCCAGCACCTCGGCGATGCCGATGCCGGTCTTGGCGCTGGTCAGGACCGCGTCGTCGGCGGGGAGGCCGACGATATCCTCGATCTCCTTGCGGACCTTGTCGACGTCGGCGGCGGGGAGGTCGATCTTGTTGATGACCGGGACGATCTCATGGTCGTGCTCGATCGACTGGTAGACGTTGGCCAGGGTCTGCGCCTCGACCCCCTGCGCGGCGTCGACGACGAGCAGGGCGCCCTCGCAGGCGGCGAGGCTGCGGCTCACCTCATAGGCGAAATCGACGTGCCCCGGCGTGTCCATCAGGTTCAGGACGTAGCTCTCGCCGTCCGCCGCCTTGTAGTCGAGCCGCACCGTCTGCGCCTTGATCGTGATCCCGCGCTCCTGCTCGATGTCCATATTGTCGAGGATCTGGCCGTGCGTCATCTCGCGCGCGGTCATCCCGCCGGTGATGTGGATCAGCCGGTCGGCGAGCGTCGACTTGCCATGATCGATATGGGCGATGATGCTGAAATTGCGGAGTTTTTTGAGATCGGTCATTTTCTGATTTCAGAGAGATTTGGCGCGCCCTAGCAGAGGGGGCGAGGGAGGCAAAGCTGGAGCGGGGAAGGAAGATAGCGGCCGATAGTAGCCGAAAGCAGGAGGTCTGCTTTGACGCGCTGAACGGCGTAAAGCGGCGTCTGCGCTTTACGTGCAGAGCCCGTCCCAAGTCATTGTTATTTTTAAGTATGCCTTCCAGCCTCTAACTATCGCCGGTGGCGTAGCGCTGCACCGTGGCGCCGATCGTGCGGATGACTTCTTCTGCCTGCATGGCGACCATGGGCGGGAGGAGGAGCACGTAACGAGTCATGGCCAGCCCCAGGAGCTGGCTCGCGACCAGTCCCGCCCGCGTCGGCGCGCTCTCCGGCGTCCCGAGGCGGGCAATCGCGGGGAAGACCTGCGACCGGAAGATGTCGCGCAGGCGCTGCGCGGCATCCTCGTTTGACGCCGCCGACCGCAGCAGGACCGGCAGTCCGCCCCCGGCGCTCTCGCCTTCCCATTGGTCAAGAAAGTGGCGCACTAGCGATTCGCCGATCAACTCCGGGGCGGCCGGATCGAGCGCGGGAATGCCCAGATTCGGTGCCGCGACCCGAGCGAACAGCTGCTCCTTGCTGCCGAAATAGCGGATGATCATCGACGGATCGATGCCCGCGCGGGCGCCAATATCCCGCACGGTCGTCCGATCGAAGCCATTGATCGAGAACAATTCTCTCGCTGCGGCCTCAATGGCTTCGCGAGTGCGGATCGACTTTGGCGTGGCGCGACGTTCGTAGGGCATGACCCCTTTTGCCAACGTCTGTTGACAAAAGCAAGCTGGCCGATTAGTCAACAGGCGTTGGCAAAATGGAGACCGAACATGTTACCCGCTCAAACCGACATATTGATCGTAGGCGCCGGCCCGACCGGCCTGGCTTTGGCTGCTACTTTGCAAAAGGCGGGTGTCGATCATCTGCTGATCGATGCCCTTGAAGAGGGCCAGAACACGTCCCGGGCGGCGGTCATCCACGCCCACACGCTCGAGATGCTCGACGCCATCGACGTCGTCGCGCCACTGGCCGCACAGGCGCTGCCGTTGTCTCACTTCACGATCCGCGATCGCGACCGCGCATTGCTGGCGCTCAGCTTCGACGAGCTCCCGTCCGCTTACCGTCACCTGCTGATGGTGCCCCAGTCGACGACCGAAGCATTGCTTAAGGCGCGACTTACCGAGCTCGGCGGCGAGATTCACCGCGGCGTTTCCGCGCTTGGCGCCGTGGCCGAGGGCGAGGGTGCCAGCGTTCGCCTCAAGACCCCCGACGGCGAGCAGATTGTCCTCGCGCACTATGTCGTCGGCGCCGACGGGATGCACAGCGTCATCCGCGACGCGGCCGCCATCGCCTTCGAGGGTGAGGCCTACGGCGAATCCTTCGTGCTCGCCGATGTCGAAATGGACTGGCCGCTCGGCGCCGCCGAGGTCTCGCTCTTCTTCTCGCCTGCGGGTCTGGTCGTGGTCGCACCGCTTCCTGACGGTTCTTTCCGGGTCGTAGCAACGCTGGACGATGCGCCGGAGAAGCCGACGATCGACGATATCCAGCGGCTTCTCGATGCGCGTGGTCCGGCGCGCCAGTCTTGCCGGGTGACCGCGATCGGCTGGGCTTCGCGGTTCCGGGTCCACCATCGTCTCGCGGATGACTATCGCAGCGGGCCATTCCTGCTGATGGGCGATGCGGCGCACGTCCACAGTCCGGCCGGCGGCCAAGGCATGAACACCGGCATGGTCGATGCGATCGTGCTCGGCGAGGCGCTGACGCGGGTGGTGCGTGACGGCGCCCCGGACGCAATGCTGGACGATTATGCCCGGATCAGGCGGCCGGCTGCGCGGGAGGTCCTGACCCTCGCCTCGCGCCTGACCCGCCTCGCGACGGTCCGTTCCGCGCCGGTCCGGATCCTGCGCAACCTGATGCTGAGCCTCCTCAACCACGTGCCTTCGTTCAAGCGCAAGTTGACCCTGGGGCTGTCGGGCCTGGGCCGCCGCGCATCGAGCCAGCTGCCCGAACCCGCCCGGCCAGATGCCCGGGCTTTGGTCCGAGCGCCTGTGGTGGCCAGTTCGCCCGCTACAGTCTGAGGAGGTCCGATGCCTTAGGACGGCCTGCGAGGGCACGTCGCGCCCCTCTGCCAGGGACCGCGCAATTGCGGCAATCACCCGTTATTGCTCGGCTTCTAGTATTGGCGATGTGGACGCAAATTGGACACCACGCCTGGACCTCCCACACCCTAGTCAAACTCCACCACCCGCCAGTGCTCGCTCAGGGCCAGCGCCACCGGCGCCTCCCTCTCCAAAAACATGCCGAGCGTGCAGACGAACATCATCGTGGCGGGAAGGAACTGGGATTCGTGGATGACCATGACCGGGTCGCCCTCGTCGCCGCCGGGCAGATCCTCGCCGACGATGATTGAGCGCGGGTCCGCCGCGTCGCCTTCCCAGAGCAGGGCCCGAATGCGCCGGTCGGTCGTGAAGCGGTAGCGGCCGAAGAGGGTGCTGCTCACGACGTTCCAGAAGAGCTGGCTCTCCTTCTCGTCGAACAGAGGCACGACGAACTTCATGGCCGCGCGTCCTCCGCGCTGGCCGAAGCCGGACCGGCGGACAAGGCGCGCTCGACGCGGTCCGCCCATGCCTCGGCATCGGCTTTGGCTTTCTCCTCCCAGAGGCGCTGCGCCTCGGCCTGGAGGGCATCGAGCGCGGCGTTGCGGGCCAGCCATTCGTCATAGGGGCCGTCTTTGTCCGCCCGATAATGGCTGGAGCGGGGACCGGTGGCGATTTGATCATCATGCTCGCCGAGCAGAGCGGCGGGAATCCGGTCGGGCTCGCCTTTCTCCCGCCAATAATCGCGGCGGAGGCGATCGAGCAGAATGCTCATCGGCGTGCCGATCGTGTGGAAGAGGTCGACCTCGCCCGAGCGGAACAGATCGTGGAGGGCGTCGGCCGCGACGCCGAGATCGAGCGCGATCTCGATGAAGGTGAGTTGGCGGACGTAATAATCGGCCTCGACGATGCGGCCCGCGAGGCGGCACTCGCGCTCCTGCTGGAGCTTCTTGCGGTAGCGATCGAGAATGGACTTCAGCACGTCGTCCATGGCGAGCTCGAACGGCTCGTCCTCCTCCGGGTCGGGCTCGGGCGGAATCCAGGGCGGACGGGCGCGGCCGCCGCGGCGCGAAAGGCCGGGATTGCGGGCGTGGAACAAGGTGAGGGCGGCGTCCCAGGCGTCCGCGAAGCCGTCGCCGCCGGCCGAGGTGCGGACCTTGAAGGCGCCGCTGGCGGTGCGGCCGAGGCTCTGCGCGGCGCGATCGACGTCGCCCAGGCGGGCGAGCGCGGCGATGAACGTGCGCTGGCGGTCGGGCGTCCAGCCGTCGACGCGCTTGCACTTGCGCAGGACCGGGGAGAAGCCGAGCAAGGCGGCGATCTCCGGGTCGGGATCGAGGGGGAGGTGGGTCATCGAATCGCTCCTTTTTGGAAAGGAGCGGGGCATTTATCCCATTGGTGGGGGTGTAGGAAAATCTCCTGCTGGGGGGAGGTGGGCCGTCACGGACCACTGTCCGTGACGTCAGTCCTGTCGCCCGTTGGGCGCAGGCTGGCCGGGCCGCCGCGGCTCTACGCGCTGCTCCGGCGGCGGCTTCGCCGCCGGCGTCGCTGCGCTCGGCGCTACTGCGCCTGGAATCGGCGGCGGCCCTCCCTGTTGCGGCTGCTGGCGGATCTGGGGGCCCTGGCCGGGCGGGCGGAAGCTCCAGGTCAGAGCGAGGCTGACGCGCTGGGGCGAGGCGCCGGCGCGGACGTCGCGCGACTGGGTGGTGGCGCCGGTGGTCAGGGTCTCGATCGGGTCCGAGAGCCTGAACTGGGCGACGCTGAACACCGCCTGCAGCCGGTCGGTGATGGCGTGCGTCCAGGTGAGGGTGGCGAAGGCGTGGGTGGAGATGCGGGTGAAGCCGGTGTCCTGGGCGCCGAAATAGCGCAGGGTCAAATTGACCCGGTCGGCGCCGGCCCGGCCGTCCTGGCCGTCGCGATATTCGAGCTGGGCGGTGCCCGAATATTGGGTGGCGTGGCGGCTGGGCAGCGGCCCGCCGCCGTCAGGATCGAGCCGCTGGTCGGAGACGTTGGCGGTGAGCACATAGCGCAGGCCCTGGAGCAAAGGCCCGCGCGCCGAGAGCTCGCCGCCGGTCAGCGCCTGGATCGCCGAAGTTGAACGGCCGCGTGACCAGCACGCCATCGCCGTTCACCTCGCCGCGCTGGGACCAGATGTCCTCGGTGGTCCGCCGGAAGGCGATCAGCTCGAGATTGTGGTTGGAGACCTGGCCGCGCAGCCTGAGCTCGTAGCTGTCGGTCAGCTGCGGCCGGAGCAAGGGGTTGCCGGCCTGGGCCGTGGTCGCGTCCTGGAAGCTGAGCGCCGGGTTGAGCTGCTGGATCGGCGGATAGGTGATCCGGCGCGAATAGCTGGCCGTGCCGGTCAGCCATTGGGCGAACTGGCGCTCGACATGCAGGCTCGGGAAGAGGTTCGTGGTCTCGAGGTCGGGGACGCCGGTGGTGCCGCCCAGATCATAGGTCGCGGCCCTCCAGCCTCACGCCGGGCATGATGGTGAAGCCGGCGAGCCCGAACTGGTAGGTGACATAGGCCGCGTATTCGAACCAGGAGCCGTCGACCAGGTTGCTGGCGGTGAAGGCGGCGCCGGACGGGAAGGTGCCGGTCGCGGTCTGTTCGAGCCGGTTGCTGGTGGTGACGAGCTGGCCGCCGAGCGAGAGCCGGTTGATCCCGCTGAAGGGCCGGACATAATCCGCCCGCATCGTCCAGTTTTCGTCGGTCGCGGTCCGCTGCTGCTGGAAGATGTTGGCCGGCCCGGCCACCGGATCGGTCGAGAACAGGCTCTCGAAATCGCCGGTGAACCGGGCCCAGCGCACCGAGCCGGTCAGCGTCTCGCCCGGCCGGGCGGTGGTGCCGCGATAGTCGAGGGTGAGATCCCGATAATTGAAGTCGGCTTCGGTGATCGGAGAGCTGGTCGGCGCTGCCGCCGGGGAGCGCGGCGGCGGTCAGCAGCGAGTCGCGGGTCCCTTGATAGTCGGTATGGGCGGCGGTGCCGCTCAGCGTGATCGTGTGGCGGTCGCTCGGCCGGTAGCTGGCCGAGCCGTTGCCGTAATAATAAAGGCCCTCGTCGATCTGCTCCCCGTCCTCGCGCGAGACGAGCAGCGGACCGCCCGGCAGCAGCGAAAAGCGCTCGCGCTCGAAGTCGGCTGCGCTTCTCGAAGCGGCCATGGCCGGCATTGCCGGTGAAGGTCCAGTTGCCGGCGCCATAGGTCGGCGAGACCCTGAGGTCGTAGATGCCATAGCTGCCGGCGCTCGCCGTCGCCGAGCCGCCGAGGCCGTTCTGGGCATTGCGCCGGGTGACGATGTTGACGACGCCGCCCGTGCCCTGGGCCGGGAATTGCGCGCCGGGATTGGTCAGCACCTCGATCCGCTCGATCTGGGCGCCGGTCATGTTGCGCAATTGAGTCTGCGGATCGGCGACGCGACGGCCGTCGATCAATATCGTCGCCTGGCCGGCGCCGACCAGCCGGACATTGCCGTCCGTCTGCACCTCGACGGAGGGGATGCGCGCGAGGATGTCGCTCGTCGTCGTGCTGCGCGCCTCGGCGGTGTCGCGGACGAGATAGGTCTGCCGGTCGATCGAGCTCTGCTGGGAGGGCGCGGTGACGACGATGTCGTCCTGGCCGGGCCGGGGCTCGGCCGCGGACGGCGCGTCGGGCGCGGGCCTGGGCGCGGGCGGCGGCGTGGCCGGAGCAGCGGAACCGTGCCCCTGCGCCGAGGCCGGCGTCGCCGGCGCCAGCACGCCCAGGGCCACGCCGGCGCACAACATCATCCTGTGATTCTTTCCCCGCCGTCTGGTCACGCTGGCGCCACTCACGTAGTTGAACCGGGCGAGCTGTATCGGCCGGGCAATACACAACGGCAATTGATGCTTCTTGCGAATCAACTGACGCTTCTTGCGAATTTCGTGGGAAAGCGACGCAGGCATGAAGAAAAGCCGCGCGGTTCGCGGGCGCGGCATTGGCAACGGCATCGCATGTCACCAACCGCGGTGCGCCGGAACACAAGCCGCCGCATGTCGTTACGCTCCCCGACAACGCCGTCGAAGATCGGCGGCGGCGCAAAGGAGACGCATCATGCTCTGGACGATCGTCGGTATTCTCGTCGTGCTCTGGCTGCTCGGCTTCGCCTTCCAGGTCGGCGGCGGCCTGATTCACGCCTTGCTGGTGCTCGCCGGCATCGTCTTCATCTTCCAGCTGATCAGCGGCCGCCGAGCGCTCTGACGGGAAGGACGGCGCTCAGGGCTGGGCCGCGGCGTCCGGCACCCAGCGCCCGCCCGCGAAGACCAGGCCTCGGGTGCGCAGGCAGTAGCGCCCGCGCCGGGTCGGGTCGCTCCGCTCGCAGCGGTCGATCCGGTAGGAGCAATTGACCCGGCCGGCGACCACCGCCGAGCAGCTCAGGGCTTCCACGCGCGGCGGTCGCGGCGCCCGGCGCCCACGCTGGGGAGCGGGCATCGCCGCCGTCTCGATCGCCAGCATGTCCGCCGCGGTCGGCGCCGGCGCGGGCGGCGGTGGTGGCGGCGGCGGAGGCGGTGGCGCGGGGGCCGGGGCGGGCGGCGCGAAATCGATCGCGCCGGCCAGCGGATCCTCCCCCCGCTCGATTACGGCGCACGGGCTTTCATTGCCGCGCGGGCCGGCCGATCCCCAGCGGCGGAAGCTGCGCGTGTCGATGTGGAAGCGCTGGAAAGTATAGAAACCGAGGCCCGCGCCGAACGCGTTGCCGCTGCGCGCGTGCATCGCGCACAGCCGCCGGAACAGCTCGCGCCGCGCCAATGGCACGCGCGGCACCAGATCGAGCGCGAAATAGCCGACATGGGCGCTGCGCTCCGCACCGCGCGCGCATCGGTTCAGCGCCGGGTTGCGATAGCCGGAGACGGCGTCGACCTCGCCCACCGCCGGCTTCACCCAGTCGCGAATGTAGCGCAGGGTCATGGTGAGCCCCGGCCAGAGCGCGAACGGCGGCACCTCGAACGGCTGGCCGCCGCATTCGCGCCACATGCTGGCGGTGCGCAAGATCTCATAGGTCGGCAGCACGCCGCTCACGCCCGCCGCCTGCTGCCACGCCTCGAACGACATGATCTGGCCCTGCAGCTGCGGGTTCGCCGTCAGCCAGGCGCGGTACTCCGCCTCGCCCTGGCCCTCGGGCAGCTGCTGCGCGGCGAGCGGCGCGGGCATCAGCAAAGCGGCGGAGGCCAAGGCGGCGGGGATCGATCGGCGCATCGCGCGCCTGTCTGGCACAGGTCGAACAGGCTTCCTAGACGTCCGCTTCCGTTCGGTTGCCGCGCCGGCCGGGCGGTTAAAGCCTTCTCCGGATCAGCAGGACGCCGACCGCGACGGTCCAGATGGTCTGCGAGCCGACCAATGCGAGGAAGCCGTGCAGGTCGAGGATCAGCGTCCTCGCCGCCAGCAGGCCGATGGTGGCGATGCCGATCAGGATGCCGAGCGCTCCGACGCCTCTGGCCGCGCCGGGAAGCCGGATCAGGCGGAGCGACCAGGCCAGCACCGCGCCGGACGTCGCCGCCGCACCCACGCCGGCCCAGATTCCGGCGATGCTTCCCGCCATATTGATCGACGCGGCGACCGCCGCCGTCTGGTCGGGGCCGATATCGAGATAGCGGACGGCGAAGCGGGACAGCGCGAAGCCGTTGATGACGGCGGCGCCCATCATCGCGAGCGCGCCCAGCGCATAGGCCGCCGTCGCGACCGCGACCTCCGGCCGCGCCCAGCCCAGCTTGCGGGAAAGCCCGGTGAAGCCGCCGACGAGGACGATGTATAGCGCCATCAGGATGCCGTGCACCCAGCCGTTGAACCGGGCGCCGTCCGCCATCTGGCGCAGCACCCCCGGCAGATCGCGGGCGGTCAGCTGCGGGTGGATCATCGCGAAGGCCAAGGCGAGCAGCGAGGCGACGACCAATGTCCATCCGAACAGCCTGGCATCGTCCTGCGGCGCGGCATCGGATCGATCGGGTTCGACGGTCATGTTTGGATCCCCTTGCACGTTGCGCCCGCCGGGGATGTTCCACATGATGGCCCGACATTGTCGGAAAAGGGGGCGGCGTTGCCCGATACCGGACAAAGGGTCGTCATTGTCGGCAAGGACGGGCGCAAGGTCGATCGACGCGCGGCGCGGACGATCCGCGCCATCCTCCAGGCCTATGTCGGGCTCGTCCAGGAACGCAGCTATGCCGGCATCAGTGTCGCCGACATCGCGGCGCGGGCGGATGTCGGCCGCTCCACCTTCTACGATCATTTCCGCTCGAAGGACGATGTCCTGCTCGCCTCGATGGGCTGGATGTTCGCGATCCTCGGCGACGCCGCCGGAATGGACGCGCCCGACGCGGCGCTGGAGGGGCTGGTCGCCCATTTCTGGGCCAACCGCCGGCTGGCGCGGGCGGTGCTCGCGCCGTCGATGGAGCCGAAGCTGCGCCGGTCGCTCGCCGATGCGCTGGAGGCGCGCCTGCCGGACGTGCGCGATCCCGCCGAGCGCCGCCTCGCCGCAGTGCGGATCGCCGCCGGGCAACTGGCCATGCTCGGCGCCTGGACTCGCGGCGAACTAACCGCCGATGCGACGCAAATCTGCCAGGCGCTGACCGCGCGGCATCGGGGCGAGGCGTAGGCGACGGAGGGGTAGCCGGCATTTCCGGCGCGCCTGTTACCGCCAGCGCTCGGCCGGCGCCTTGACATAATGCTGCCAGACCCAGGGCCACGGGATGATCAGCCCGAACACGATCGCGAAGAAGCCGATGTCGAACAGGTCTTGTCCCAGCCGGGGCGATCCGACACCGGACAGCCATTGCGGCGCTCCGAAGAAGATCGCCCAGATCGTCTTCCAGACGAATTCGAACAGGAGGATCGGGATCATCTTCGTCGGATAGCGCAGGCCGATCAGCGCCATCACCCACAAGCCGGCGAGAATGCAGGTGATCATCCCGCGTTCCTCCGGCGCGTGGAAGAACAGCCTCGGCAGGTCGTCGAACGGGGCCGCGACGACGAAGAACAGGCAGAAGGCGCGGATCACGTGCAGCCGCCACAGTGGCAGCTCGCCGCCAGTGCCGGGCGGTGCGCCCAGAGCTATCGTCTCAGCCTGCTGCACGCACCGTCTCCCTTTCGCTTCCGAACCGGCGGAGCGTCCAGGGATCGCCTGGCCTCGTCACATAGTTCGTCCAGACATAGCGCCACGGAATCACGACCAGGAGGATGGCCCCGAAGCTCGTCTCGAAGATCGAAGTCCGCATCGCACCGTCGAGCGTGCCGTCGAGCCAGCGCGGGCCGGCGAAGGCGGCGAGCCAGATCGCCTTCCAGATCAGCTCGAACAGCAGCAGCGGGATCATCTGCAAGGGGTAGCGCAAGCCCACCAGCGCCAGCAGCCCGACCGTGCCCAGCAACGCCCAGGCGACGCCGGTCATGCGCGGCAGCTCCGGGCTATGGCTGATGATCAGCGGCCAGATCATGTTGCCGATGCCGACCGCCATGAACAGGTACATGGCCCGCATCACCCACAGCCGCAGCGGCGAAACCTCGGTCATTGGCTTTCCTCCTCAGAGAGCGAATTCGGGAGCGACTTCCGCTGCGGGCGGCGCGGCGGCGCGCAGCTTCAGCCGGGCGATCGCTTTCGGGAAACGGATGCGGACGAGCCAGAAGGCCATCACCGCGAACGGCGCGAAGGCGAGGACGAACAGGATCGGCGAGCCGCGCATCGCCGCGGGCAGCACGTCCTGCTGGCCGAGGAAGAAGGAGCCGGTCGCGATGAAGAAGGCGGTGCACATCCGCCACAAATGACGGGCAACCCGCTGCTTCGGCGAGAGCGGCGCGCGCAGGATCGCGTTGAGATCGAGCAGGCCGGCGGCGAGGCAGAAGCCGGCGACCGCGAACACCACGCCGGGGCCGGCGGGCGTGGTCGCGCCCTGCATGAGGCCGCCCCAGAGCATCAGCGCCGCCGTGCCGAGCGCGGTCGCGCAGGCCAGGATCTCGAACCAGCCGGTCGTCCCGTCGCGGCGGCGGGCGGCGACCCAGGAGGTCAGGACGAAATAGCAGACGATCAGTCCGCCCAGCCCGGAATCGGGCGGGTCCTTGAACCGCCCGAGGATCGACGCCGTAACGCCGAGAACGAGCATCGAGCCCAGGAACAGGGCGCCGGCGCGCGTATGCAGTTGGCCGCCCTTGCGGGCCGCGACCGCGATCGCGCCGGCCGGCAGGGCCAGAAGCCCGCCCGCGATATGGATCGCCATCAGGATGTTCATGCCGCCTCCGCCTGTTCCGCCGCGTCGGGCAGATATTCGAGGATGTCGCCCGGCTGGCAGGAGAGCGCGGCGCAGATCGCCTCGAGGGTCGAGAAGCGGATCGCGCGCGCCTTGCCTGTCTTCAGGATCGACAGGTTGACGATCGTGATTCCGACCCGTTCGGCGAGCTCGGTCAGCGTCATCCGCCGCGCGTAGAGCAGGTCGTCGAGCTTGACCGCGATCGCCATCTTAGATCGTCCCTTCCAGCTCCTCGCGCATGAGCGCGCCTTCGGCGAACACGCGGGCGAGGATGAAAGCGAGGAGGACGGCCAGCCAGCCGTTGACCGAGAAGCCGGCGTCGAGATCGACCGGGTGCGCCGGAGTGGAAAGCGACTCGCCGATCGCGCCGATCGCGATGCCGATGATCTGCAAGGCGAGCAGTGCCCAGGCGATCGCCCGGAGCCGCTGCGCGTTGGCCGCGACGAACGGGTCGCCGCGGCGCACGGTTTCGACCATCGCCAGCAGTCGCTTGAAAATGAGATAGTTGAGCGGGATCGTGACGAGACCGAGCAAGGCCACACCGCGCAGGCCCCAGATCATCCGCTCCGCTTCCAGCGAGGGCGAAAGCTGGAGCGCCGACATGATCCACTCCCGATTCGGCATCACCAGCAGCAAGACGAGGATCGCCGCACCCATCAGCCAGTTGAAGATGACGAGCAGGCGCAACACCACATAAGCGATCGGCAGCGCTGCGGAATAATGGCGGGGCATCGGGCCTGACTCCATGACTTATCGATAAACGATATCATTCTTATCGAAAATCGTCAAATGGAATCCGCGGCCCTCCTTTGCGTGAGGCGGCCATGGTGGGAGGCGCAAATAGCTGATACCGTCACGCGACGGCTTGCGGCGGGGAATTTGATGAGCCGGTTTCGCGGTGAGGTGCTGGACTGGCTCGACGCCGAGCGGGCGACGCCCGGCCGCGAGCGGGAGCTTCTGCGCGCGGCGGACGTGACTCCGTCGCCCGCGGCGTGGCGCGAATTCCTCGGCCACCTGACCTTGTGGCTCGGCACGATCGCGCTGGCGGCGGCGGTGATCTTCTTCTTCGCGTTCAACTGGGACGATCTCGACCGCTTCGCCAAATTCGGACTGGTCGAGGCGGCGATCCTCGCCGGGCTGCTGGCCTGCTGGCGGGTCGACCTGGACGGGGCGGCCGGCAAGGCCGTGCTGGTGATGCTGAGCCTGCTGACCGGCGCGCTGCTCGCGCTGTCGGGACAGATCTACCAGACCGGCGCCGATACGTACGAGCTGTTCGCCTGGTGGGCCGTCGCTGATCCTGCCCTGGGTGCTGGTGAGCCGCTTCAGCCCGCTTGTGGCTGGTCTGGCTGGCTTTGCTCAACCTCGCCGCTCTTTCCTATTTTCCGATCTTCGGAGCCTCGAACGCGATGCTCTGGACCCTGTTCGGCCTCAACAGCATCGCGCTGGTCCTGTGGGAAGCGGCGCATCGCGCGGGCCTTAGCCTGGCTGCGGGACAGCTGGCCGCCGCGGCTGATCGCGATCGCGCGCCGGATTCTGGGCGACGGCGCTGGTCATCTCGGCGATCTTCGGAACCGGTGACAATGGCGGCGAACGCGCTTTGGCCGCTGTCGCCTACGTCGCCTGGCTGGCGGCGCTCTACGGCTGGTATCGCCGCCTCCGGCCCGATCTGTTCATGCTGGCCGGCGGCGTGCTGAGCCTGATCGTGGCGGTCACCTGCTTCCTCTCCTATCATCTGCTGGAATCCGGCTCGGGCTCCTTCCTGCTCATCGGGCTGGTGGTGATCGGGATGTCCGCCGGCGGCGCGATCTGGATCAAGTCGGTCGCGCGGGAGCAGGCGGCATGACCGCCGCCGCTCTGTGGGCCCGGCTCAGCGCCGACGGGCTGGTCGAAGGCGAGATGCCGGCGCCGGAGCGGCCGGCCTCGCCCTGGTATGTGCGCGTCATGCTCGGCATTGCCGGCTGGATCGGCGCCCTGTTCCTGCTCGGCTTCGTGGCCGCGGCGCTCGCCTTCCTGATGGACGATTCCACCTCCGCTTTGGTCACCGGCGCGGTCTGCTGCGGCTGCGCCTATGCGCTGTTCCGGGGCTTCGACGGCAACGATTTCGGCGATCAGTTCGCGCTCGCCGTCAGCCTTGCCGGGCAGGGGATGATGATCACCGGCCTCATCGGCAGCTTCGACAGCCAGGGACCCGGCGCTCTACCTCGCCATCGCCGTCATGCAGGCCGCGCTGGCGTTTCTCGTGCCCAATTTCCTCCACCGCCTGCTCGCCTCCTGCGGCGCCGCGGTCGCGGTGGCGCTGGCGATCAACGCGGCGGCGCTGCACGGATTGTCGGCGCCGTTCCTGTGCCTGGGGCTGGCCCTGGTGTGGCTGGAGCCGAGGATCTGGGCGGTCGGCGGCGGACTGTGGCGCCCGGTCGGCTACGGGCTGGTGCTGGCGCTGTTGCTGGTCGAGACGTTTCGCCTGTTCGGCGACGGCATCCTGTTCGATCCCGTGCAAGCGACTCGAGCTGGATCGCGATCCATGGCCCGCTGATCGGCCGGGCGCTGACGGCGGCGGTCCTGCTCTTCGTCGCCGTCGCCTTGATCCGGCGCGAGGCGCCCAATCCGCGCAGCCCGGTCGCCCTCGGCGCCGGCGCCGGCGCTCTGGTGCTGGGGCTGGTCTCGCTGGCGGCGCCGGGCCTCGCCTCGGCGCTGCTCATCCTGCTGCTGGGCTTCGCCGCCGGCAACCGGCTGATGGCCGCTCTGGGAATCCTCAGCCTGCTCGGCTTCGTCTCGCATTTCTATTACAGCCTGCACGCCACCCTGCTCGAAAAGTCCGGCATCCTGGCGGCCACCGGCCTGTGCCTCCTCGCCGCCTGGTTCGCGCTGCGCCGCGCCGCGCCCGTCCCGGCCGCGACGGATTCCGGACATGCGTAAGCTCATCGCCCTCCTTGCCGGGCTCGGCGTCCTCGCCATCGTCAATTTCGGCATCTACCAGCGCGAGCTGCTGCTGACCCAAGGCCAGGTCGTGCTGCTGGAGCTGGCTCCGGTCGACCCGCGCTCGCTGATGCAGGGCGATTATATGCTGCTCAATTTCGCGGTCGCGACCCAGGCCTTCCCCTTCGAGCGCCGCGCGACGCTGACCGACGGCCACATCATCGTCGCCCTGGATGCGCACCGCGTCGGCCATTTCCGCCGCCTCGACGACGGCAGGCCGCTGGCGCCCGACGAGATCGCGCTTCGCTTCCGCATCCGGGATGGCCAGCCGAACTTCGCGACCAACGCCTATTTCTTCGAGGAAGGGCAGGCGGCCGCCTATGAGCGCGCGACCTATGGCGAGTTTCGGGTCGCCGACGGGGACATGATCCTGACCGGGCTGCGTAACGCCCGCTACGAGGCGTTGGGGGCGAGGCCCTGAGCCGGAAGGGTCCGACTGACCCGGTCCATTGCGCTTCCGCGCCGCCGCGCTAGCATCGCGCCGGGCTCGCAGGAGGATCTATGAAGCTGCTGACCGCGCTCGCCGCCTTTGCCCTCATCGCCTGCGGGCAGGAAAGCGCCACGGCGCAGCAGCCCGCTCCGGCGCCGATTCCCGGCGGCCCCGGAGTCACCGGCACGCTGCTGGTCGGCAACAAGGGCGAGAATACGCTGAGCTTCATCGATCTCGCCACCGGGCGCGAGCTCGGCCGGGCGGAGACCGGGCGGATGCCGCACGAGATCGCGATCTCCCCGGACGGGCGACAGGCGGCGGTGGTCGCTTATGGCGCCCGCTCGATCGACATTTTCGACATCGCGACGCGGCGGCGGCTGCGCACCATCGATCTTTCGCCGAACGACGGGCCGCACGGCCTGGTCTGGCTGGCCGACGGGCGCATCCTCGCCACCACCGAGCGCAGCCAGTCGCTGACCATCGTCGACACCGCGAACGGCGACCGGGTCAGCGCGATCTCGACCGGGCAGCAGGGCACGCACATGGTCGCGGTGACGCCGGACGCGCGCCGCGCCTTCACCGCCAACATCCCGGCCGGGACGGTGAGCGTGCTCGATCTCGTGGCCGGGACCAAGATTCGTGACATCGCGGTCGGCGGCCGGCCGGAGGGGATAACGCTAACGCCCGACGGGCGGACGCTCTGGGTCGGCGATCTGCAGACACCGCGGGTCCAGGCCTATGACACGACCAGCTACGAGCGGCTGGCCGAGGTCGCGGTCGGCCAGACGCCGATCCGGGTGCTGGCCAGCCCGGACGGGCGCTGGATCGTGACCTCCAACCTTGGCGGCGGCAGCCTGACGGTGATCGACGCGCGCACGCGGGCGGTGGCGCGGACGATTCAGGTCAGCGGCGAGGAAGCGGCCGGGCAAGTGACGATCCTCTTCTCGCGCGATGGCCGCCGCCTCTACGCCGCCGAGACCGGCCGCAACACCGTGGCCGAGGTTGATCTGGAAAGCGGCGGGGTGCTCAGGCGGCTCGCCGCCGGCGCCAATGGCGACGGACTCGCGATCGCCGAATGATGGGCGGGCTTTGCGGGGCTGTTTGATAACATCTTGTTCACCACGTCGCTTGAGCCGCTCTTAGTCTAAGTCGGGCAAAGGCAGGGTCGGAAAAGCGCCTGACGAGGCGTGGAGGACCCAATGCTGAAGTGGATCGCGCGGCTGCGCCGACCAGATTCTAAGACCCCCGGCTTTCTCGGCCGGCTGCGCCGCGACATTCGCGGCAACACGCTCGCCATCGTCGGCGCGGCTTTGGTGCCGATCGCCGCGATGATCGGCTCGGGCGTCGACATGAGCCGCGCCTATATGGCCCGCACCCGCCTGCAGAGCGCCTGCGACTCGGCGGCGCTCGCCGGGCGGCGGGTGATGCAGAACGACACTGTCAACCAGGCCGTGGTCGACGAGGCGCGGCGCTTCTTCAACTTCAACTTCAACCAGGGCCTCTACAATACCGCCGCCTTCACTCCCGACGGTGACGCGCGCGGCGCAGGGGACGGTTCGCGTGACCGCGAGCACGACCATTCCCACCACGATCATGCGCATGTTCGGCTTCACCACCTTGCCGCTGGACGTGTCCTGCGACGCGTCGCTGAACTTCGTTAACACCGACGTGATGCTGGTGCTCGACGTCACCGGATCGATGGACGAGGACGTCAACGGCAACCCGACGAACAATGATGCGAACCGCAAGATCACCGCGCTACGCGACGCGGTAATGGCGCTTTACGACGAGCTGCGGCCGATCCAGACGCAGCTCGAAGCGAACGGCCTCAGGCTGCGCTTCGGCGTCGTGCCTTATTCGACGACCGTGAACGTGGGCCGACTGATTTCCGGCGCCGAACCCGTGCCCCCCGGCGGGGGACTGCCGGGCAATCCGGATTACCTTACCGATTCAGCTTCATTTCCAACCCGGATCGGCGACTATGACGATTACCGGACGAACCAGCTCAGCCAGGATACCGACACGCAGACCTATGGGGCTTCGCTGACCTCGGCCGAGTGCGATCAATATGGCGTCAATGCCGGCTATCCGACGTTGAACGGTCAACCCGCCGCGACCGGTGGACCGCCGCCGGCGCCGGTGACCACGGTCGTCTATTCACGGCGCGACTGGGGCGCGACCGGCGACACCTCCGGCACAAACCGCACCTGCCGCCGCAACCGGACGACGACGATCACCCAAACGGGGTTTTTCGCCAGCCGCTGGATGTGGCGCAACGAGACGGTCGACACGAGCCAGTATAAGCTGGGCACGCCGGTTCAGATCGGCACCCGCAACGACCTCGACAATAACGACAATGAAAACAATGGCGCCAGCTCGACGCAGGGCGAATTCGATCCGGTGCAGATCGCCCAGCATGTCAATTCCGCGCTGACGACCCAAGTCACCTGGAACGGGTGCATCACCGAGCGGGAAACGACCAGCGTGATCACTGGCAGCTCGACGAACCAGATCCCGAACAATGCCTTCGATCTCGACATCGATCGCATCCCCAACAACGAAAATACGCGCTGGCGGCCGCAATGGCCCAATGTCTATTTTCCGCCCAACTCGAATTCGACGGTGGGCGCCGCGCCCTGCCCCACTCCGGCGCGCCGCCTCCAGGCATGGACGCGCGACGCCATGCTGGCCTACGTCAACACGCTCGATCCGGGCGGCAACACCTATCACGACACCGGCATGCTCTGGGGTACCCGGATGATCTCCCGTGCCGGCATCTTCGCTGACAGCCCCGACACGTTCGCGAGCATGCCGGTGGCGCGCCACATCATCTTCATGAGCGACGGCGTGATCGTCACCGACAACGATACCTATTCGCTCTACGGGATCGAGCGCTACGAGCAGCGGGTCAGCGGCTCGTCCAACCCGACCGACCTGAACGCCCGCCACGACCGGCGCTTCCGGATCATCTGCAACCAGGCGAAGAGCATGAACATCTCGATCTGGACGATCGCCTTCGGGATGGCGCTGACGCCGGCAATGACGGAATGCGCCAGCAACGCCAACCAGGCGTTCACCGTGGCGAATCGCGATCAGTTGCTCCAGCGCTTCCGCGAGATCGGCGCGAATATCGGCGCGCTGAGGCTGACCCAGTGATGCGGCCAGCCTTCCTGAAGCGGCTGCAGAGCGACGCGGCTGGCGCGGCGCTCCTGGAGTTCGCGATGATCCTGCCCGCCTTGTGTATGCTGCTGGTGGCGACCTTCTCGCTCGGCTACCGATCCTACGCCGCGTCGGTCCTGCAGGGCTCGCTCGAGGAGGCGGCGCGCATGGCGACGGTCGGCGGTGTCAGCCAGGCGCAGATCGACGCCCGCGTGCGCTATCGGCTCAACCATTTCGCCAACCGCTCCACGGTGACGATCACGACCAGTTCCTATTTCGAGTTCTCGCACGTCGCGATGCCGGAACGGATCACCAGCGACACCACGCCGATCGGCACCTACAATACCGGCGACTGCTACGAAGACGTCAACGGCAACAGCCAATGGGATGCTGATCGCGGTCGCAGTGGCGTCGGCGGCGCCGACGACATCGTCCGTTACCAGGTGACGATGACTTATCCGCAGATCGTGCCCGTGGGCCGCATCTTTGGTTGGAGCGAAACCGAGACGATCACCGCCAGCACCGCGCTGCGCAACCAGCCTTTCGCCGGCCGCAACACCGCGACAGTCGAGAGGTGCACATGACCGTCCGCTTGACCCGTTTCGCGGCTTCATTGCGCGGTTGCGCCAGCGGCCTCGCTTTGACCGAGTTCGCCTTCGCGCTGCCGATCCTGCTGACGCTGAGCCTGTTCGGGCTCGAGACCGCCAATTACGCCATGGCGCATCTGAAGATCAGCAACATCGCGGTGATGACCGCCGATAACGCCGCCCGGGTGCGCGACAGCATCGACGAAACCGACATCGTCGAGCTGTTCACCGGCGCGAAGATGAGCGGCGCCAGCCTGAATTTCGCGCAGAACGGCCGCATCATCCTGTCCGATCTTGAGCCGACGCCGACCGGCGGCAACCAGTGGATCCGCTGGCAGCGCTGCGACGGCGCGCTCAATTACACCAACCCGAACGCGCGCTGGCGGCCACGCACGGCGGGCGGCACCGCGATCACCAACGGGACCGAAATCTACCAGAGCGATCGGACGACGCAGAACACGACGACGCCGAGCAGCCCCGCCGCCACCCCGACCTTTGCCAGCATGGGCACCGGCAGCGATCCGATCGTCGCCCAGTCCGGCACCGCGGTGATGGTGGTCGAGGTGGTCTATACCTACCAGCCGATCATCCCGGGCAGTTTCCTGGCCGGCCGGCAGATCGTCTACGAAAGCGCCTTCAACGTCCGCCAGCGGGTCGACCAGACGCTGCGCAACGTCACCCGGATCACGCCGCGCAGCTGCAACACGTTCGCGGTCTGACACCTCTGGAATTTGCGGCGCACACGCATTAAGTGTGCTGTATGAGCAATACACCACTGTCCTTCGATCTTCCGCACAATATCGGCGCGGCGGAGGCCCGGCGACGGATCGAGAATGGCGTCGGCAGCCTCAAGGACCACATACCAGGCGCCGCGGACGTGCGCTCGGCCTGGACCGGCGATCAGCTGGCCTTGCAGATCATGGCGATGGGGCAGGAGGTGAACGCCCGGCTCGATGTGCGTGAGACCGTGGTGCACCTGGAAATGATGCTGCCGCCGGCGCTCGCTTTCTTCGCCAAGCCGATCGAGCTGGCGCTTCGCCGGGGCGGCGCGGCGATGCTCGAGGACAAGTCGCGCTGAGCCGGGCTTGCCTCTCCGGCATCCGCCGCTAGCATCCGCGCCGGCTCGTGAAAGGCTGGGGAGGGCGGATGCGGCACGTCGCAATCATCGGATCGGGCCCGGCCGGCTATTACAGCGCCGAGGCGCTGCAGAAGGCGCTTGGCGACGACGTGCGGATCGACATCATCGACCGGATGCCGGTGCCTTACGGCCTGATCCGCTTCGGCGTTGCGCCGGACCATCAATCGATCAAGGCGGTCTACAAGCGCTACGAGAAGGTCGCGCTCAGCGACACTGTCCGCTTCGTCGGCAATGTCCTGGTCGGCAAGGATGTGTCGATCGGCGAGCTCAAGACTCTCTACGACGCGATCATCCTCGCCACGGGCGCGCCCGGCGACCGGCCGCTCGCCATTCCCGGCGGCGACCTGCCGGGGGTGATCGGCTCGGCCGCGTTCGTCGGCTGGTATAACGGCCATCCCGATTTCGCCGATCTCGCGCCGCCGCTCGACGTCGCTGCGGCCGCGGTGATCGGCAACGGTAATGTCGCGCTCGACGTCGCCCGAATCCTCTCCAAGACGCCGGCCGAGTTCGCCGGCTCGGACATTGTCGGCCACGCTTTCTCGGCGCTCGGCGACAGCGCGATCCGCGACATTCACGTCCTCGGCCGACGCGGGCCGCACCAGATCGCGATGACGCCCAAGGAGCTGGGCGAGCTCGGCCATCTCGAAAACGCGGTGCCGAAGGCCGATCCGGCCGATTTCCCCCCCGAAATGGACGACGCGCTGCTGGAGCCGGGACAACGCAAATCGGTGACCCACCTGCGCAGCTTCGCCGCGCTGGAGGCCGACAAGGCCAAGACGATCCATTTCGACTTCTTCGCCATGCCGGTGCGGATCGAGGGCGAGGGCAAGGTTGAGCGGATCGTCGTCGAGAGGACCGCGCTGGACGACAAGGGCGCGGCGCGCGGCACCGGCGAGACTTACGAGATACCGTGCGGCCTGGTCGTCACCTGCATCGGCTATCAGACGCCGCCGATCGAGGGCGTGCCCTACGAGGCCGACCGCGGCCGCTTCGCCAATTCGGAAGGGGTGATCGGCGACGGTCTCTATTGCGTCGGCTGGGCGCGGCGCGGCCCGACCGGCACGATCGGCACCAACCGGCCGGACGGCTATGAGGTTGCGGAGAAGATCGCCGCCGACTTGGGCGGAGGCGGGGGGCGCAAGGAAGGCCGGCCCGGCCTCGATCGCCTGCTCGAAGGGCGAGGCGTAGACGTTGTCACCTTCCGCGACTGGCAGCGGATCGAGGCGGCCGAGGCGGCGCGCGCCCGCGAAGGCAGCCCACGCGAAAAGTTCATCCTGATCGAAGAGATGCTGAGCGCGCGGCGCTAGACGCCTGCGCGCCAGAGGGTTACCAAGCGCGCGGGGGCACAGGGGCGCCGCCGCCTCCGTCCGCAGCAGAGGAAGCGCATGAACGGCCACGTTTTCGTCAGCCATGGATCGGACGACCGCGTCCAGGCGAACGAGCTCTCGGCGTTCATCGAGGCGAAGGGGGCGAAAGCCTGGATCGCGCCGCGCAACGTCCGGCCCGGCCAGGATTATTCCGAGCAGCTCCAGGAGGCGATCGAGAATTGCAGCGCCTTTCTCGTCCTCGTCACCGACAAGGCGAACAAATCGCCTTATGTCCGGGCCGAGGTCGAGATGGCGTTCAGCCTGTTCAAGCCGATCTTCCCGGTGCGGATGAGCGACATCAAGCCGGCGGCCGGCCTCGCGCTGTTCCTCAAGATCCGCCACTGGACCGACGCCTTCGGCGAGGACAAGGAAGCCAATCTCGCCCGGCTGGCGCGCGAAGTGCAGACCGCCGCCGGCGTCGCCGTCGATCCGACCGAAATGGTCGAGCAGGCCGAAGCGCGGGCGGTCGCGGCGCGCGCCGGCGAGGCGCCGACGGTCGCGATGCCGGTTTCGCCGGCGCCACCTCCTCCGCCTCCGCCACCACCCCCGCCGCCACCGGCTCCTCCTCCGGCCCAGCCCATCGCGATCCAGCCGGCGCCGCCCGCCGCGCCGCCTCATGTCGCGCCGCCGCCGCCGGCTTATGCGCCGGCCTATCCCGCTTATCCCCAGCCCGGGTCGCCGGGCACCGCGCCCACCGCGCCCACCATAGCGCTGCCGACCCCGACGGCGCCGATGGATCCCGCTTTGGTGCAGGCCGCGGTCGGGCCGAACGCGGCTTTCTATCTCGACGCCTGGGCGAAGATGGACGCCAAGAACAGCGCGATGAGCTGGAACTGGCCGGCCTGCCTCTTCAACTTCTTCTGGTTCGCCTATCGCAAGATGTGGCTGCCGATGGGCGGCGTCTTCGTCGCCAATTTCGCCTTGCTGGCGATCATCGGCTCCAACCCCGATTTCGGCACCGCCTTCTGGCTGTTCAGCGCCGCGGTCGGGTTCGCGGCCGGAACGTTCGCCAATTATCTCTATCGCCAGCAGATCGAGAAATTGATCGAGGAGAGCGCACCGCTCGGCCGCCCGGCCCAGCTCGAGACGCTGGCACGGCGCGGCGGTGTTTCCTGGCTGTCGCTGGGCCTGACCTTTGCAGCGATTGCCGGCGCGATCGGGCTTTCGATCGTCGCGACCACCGGTCTGACGCCGCGCGTTGGACCGCCGGACGCGAAGGGCGGCAATGAGACAATTCCCGCCGCGCAGAACGGCGTGACGCCGATCACGCCGCCCGGCGGCATGCCCGGTTTTGACGGGCCGCCGCCGGGCGGGCTCCAGCCGCAACAGCCGCAACAGCCGCAAGTGCCTCCGTCCACGGACCCGCAGAATCCGGGGATGGGCGAGGAGCCGCCCGCCGACGACGACGGCTTCCAGGCCGGGCCGCCCCAGGACGAGGTCGCCCAGCCGACGGAATGATCGCGGCGCTTCTGCGACGTGGCTTGATGTCGCCCAAAGGCCTCCCTATAGACGCCCGGCCCCGCCGGCCCGGGGACATTTGATCCTGGGCCGCGCGTTTCGGTCGGGGAGTAGCTCAGCCTGGTAGAGCACTGTCTTCGGGAGGCAGGGGCCGGAGGTTCGAATCCTCTCTCCCCGACCAGTTTCGCTTGAGAGAGGGACGCCGCGCGTCCTTCTCAACGACGCTCCGCCAGACGTTTCCCTAAGCCAGCAAATGCTTCTGGATCTTGCCCGCCGAGGTGCGCGGGAATTCGGCGACGAACTCGAACGCCGCCGGCACCTTGTACGGAGCGAGATGCGAGCGGCAGAAAGCGGCGAGCTCGGCTTCGTCCGGCGCCCGGTCCTGCGCCAGCTGGACGAAGGCGCGGCCGACCTCGCCCCATTTCGCGTCGGGCCGCGGCAGCACCGCGACATCGACCACGCCCGGGCAGGCGGCGAGCACATTCTCGACCTCGGCCGGATAGACATTCTCGCCGCCGGAAATGAACATCTCCTTCCGCCGGCCCGCGATCCAGGCGAAGCCGTCGGCGTCGCGCCGGGCGAGGTCGCCGGACCTGAGCCAGCCGTCGGCGGTGAAGGCGGCGGCGGTCGCCGCCTCGTCGCGCCAATAGCCGGGGGTGATTCCGGGGCCGGAGAATTGCAGCTCGCCGACCTCGCCGTCCGGGACCGGCCCGCCGTCCGGGCCGACGATCCGCGCCGCGCAGAGCAATTGCGGCTTGCCGACCGACCCGATCTTTTCCCACGCGTCGGCGGGATCGAGCAGGAAAGCGGTCGGCCCCGTTTCCGTCATGCCCATGCCGTTGCAGATCCGGATGCCGGCATCGCGGCAGCGGCGCGCGAGCGAATCGGGCAGCGGGGCGCCGCCGCAGCCCCAGTGGCGAACATGTGCCAGCGGCAGCGTGGCGAAGCGGGGATCGTCGAGCAGCGCCTGGTAGATGGTCGGCACGCCGAACAAGGTATCGATGCGCGCCTCGGCGAGCAAAGCGATCATCGCATCGGCGTCGAACGCCGCCATCAGCAGCACCCGGCCCCCCACGAACAGGGTCGGAAGGGCGTGGAGATTGATCCCGGCGGTATGGAAATTGGGGAGGAAAGCGACGCTGGTGTCGCGGGAGGTCAGTCCGATCGCGGTGCCGATATTGACCAGGTTCGCGAGCGCCATCCGATAGGTGTAGATCACGCCCTTCGGGCGGCCGGTCGTGCCGGAGGTGTAGAGCAGGTACCAGATGCCGTCGGCGGGCCATTGTGCGCGTCCGGCGAGCCCATCCGCCGACGAAACGAGCGTCTCATAGTCCCCATCCAGGTCGATCGCCGGCGGCGCGTCGGCGAGCGCGGCGACCGCCGCCGCATCCACCGCGTCATGGAACAGCAATCGGGGCTCGGCGTCGGCGATCAGCGGGCCAAGCTCGGCGGCCGGCATCCGCCAGTTCAGCGGCACCAGGATCGCGCCCAGCTTGGCGCAGCCGAACAGCAGCTCGAAGAACGCGATCCGCTGACGGCAAAGCACTGCGACCCGATCGCCCGCGCCGACGCCGCGCGCGGCGAGCAAGCCGGCGATCTGTCCGGCGCGCCGGTCCAGCGCCGCATAGGTCATCGTCCGCTTGGTTTCGAGCTCCTCAAGCGCGACCGTGCCGCTGCTCAGCGCCGCGCGGCTGGCCAGCAGATCGGGCATGTCGCCGATCATCGCGCCCGCAGACCTTCGGCGACGAGTGTGATCGCCTGATCGGCCACCGCATCCGGCGCCATGTCCTTGCTCCAGACGGCGTAGCGCATGCCCAGGAAGACGCTCATGCCGATCAGCGCCCAGGCGCGCAGCTCATCGGGCCCTTCGCGGATTTCGCCGCGCTCGGCGGCGGCGGCGAGACCCTGTCGGTAGCCGTCGACGAACGAGCGGTAATGCTCGCGATAGCAATCCTCGGCGACGAACTGCGCCTCCTCGATGATCCGGTAGAGCTCGGGGTGGCGACGGGTGAAGGCGATGAAGGCGGCGAGGCCGATCCGCTCCGCCGCGATCCGGTCCGGGGCGCCGCGCACCGCTTCGGCGACATGGGCGCGGGTAGCGTTACTCATGTCGCGGACCAGCGCCCGGAACAGCTCCTCCTTGGATTCGAAATAGGTGTAGAAGGTGCCGAGCGCGACGCCGGCCCGGCCGGTGATGCCGGTGATCGCCGCCTCATGATAGCCGCGCGCGCCAAACTCCGCCGCCGCCGCTTCGAGCAGCTTGCGCACCGTCTTGCGGCCGCGTTCGGTTCGCGGCGCCTTGCCGGCCGAAACGGCCGCGTGGCCGAGATCGTTCATCGCCTCTCCCCGGACGAACCTGAACCCAGTTTCAACTCAGCGCAAGGCCCGAGCATAAAGCGAGAAATTCCCTGCGCGGCGAAGTTGAATATTGACTCAGGTTTCATCTTGAGGCACAGCGAGCCCAAGCCGAGAACCTTCCGAACGGGGCGCGGCCGAGGAGGGGTTTTGGAGCATTTCACCGCATCGGATGGGGCGAGAATCGCCTATCGCGACGAGGGCGCGGGGCGTCCGATCGTGCTGCTCCACGGCTTCATGGCGCATGGCGGATTCTTTCGCGGCCAGGCGCCGCTCGCGACCGACCATCGGCTGCTCACCATCGACCTGCGCGGCCACGGCGCATCGCCGGCCAGCGGGCATCTGCCGAAGGTTGAGCGTATTGCGGCCGATGTCGCCGAGCTGGCGGTCGCGCTCGATCTTCAGGATGCGGTCGGGGTCGGCTGGTCGCTGGGGGCGACGGTGCTTTGGCATGTGCTCGCCGGCGAAGCGGGACATCGATTTGCCGGCGGCGTGGTCGTCGACATGACGGCGCGGGTCTGCAACGGCCAGGGTTGGTCGCTCGGCCTTTCCCCCGAGGTCTGCACCGCGCGCAGCCGCGCGATCCGCGAGGATTTCGAGAATTTCGCGGCCGGAGCCGCCCGGGCGATGTTCGCCCAGCCGATCCGCGCCGAGCTGCGCGAGATCGCCGATTGGGCGAGCGCCGAATTCGCGCGCAACGATCCGGCTGCGATGGGCGCCATCTGGGCGTCGCTGGTCGATCAGGACATGCGCGATCTCATCGCCGGCATCCGCCAGCCAAGCCTCGTCACGCATGGCGGCCAGAGTCAGCTCTACGGCGAGGACACTGCCGCCCATCTAGTCGCCACCTTGCCGGACGCGCGTGCGCTGCGGTTCGAGGCGTCGGGCCATGCTCCGCATCTCGAGGAGCCGGACCGATTCAATCACGCAATCACCGAGTTCGTCGGCCGCCTGTCGCGCGCCGACCATTCCCAGCCAGCGACATGAACAGGAGAACCACCATGTCCCGCACCCGTATCTTCTCGACCAGCCTCAAGCTCGGCGGCGCGCTTGCCGCGCTGGCGGCCGCGAGCACGCCGATTCAGGCCCAGGACACCCAGGCCGGCGCGTCCGCGAACGATGGCGACATCGTCGTCACCGCCCGGCGCCGCGCGGAGAGCCTGCAGAACGTGCCGATCGCGATCAGCGCCTATTCCGGCGACCAGCTCGAAATGGAGGGCGCGCTCGACATCACCGATATCGGCGACACCACGCCGAACGTGACCATCGAGGCGTCGCGCGGCACGAACTCGACCCTCACCGCCTTCATCCGCGGCGTCGGCCAGCAGGATCCGGTCGGCGGCTTCGAGGCGGGTGTCGGCATCTATCTCGACGACGTCTATCTCAACCGGCCCCAGGCCGCCTTGCTCGACATCTATGACGTCGAGCGGATCGAGGTGCTGCGCGGCCCGCAGGGCACGCTCTACGGCCGCAACACGATCGGCGGCGCGATCAGATATGTCACGCGGCGCCTGAGCGCCGACCCGACGCTGCGGATTCGCGGCACCGTCGGCACCGATGAGCAGGCCGACCTGATCGTCACCGGCTCCGCGCCCCTTGGCACGGCTGGCTTCCGCGCCGGCGCCAGCCTCGCCCGCCTGTCGCGCGACGGGTTCGGCCGCAACCTCACCACCGGCCGCGACAATTACAATCGCGACATCTGGGCCGGCCGCGCCTCGCTCGAGTTCAACAACGAGAGCAACGTCTTCATCCGCCTGCAGGGCGACTATACCCGCGACAATAGCGATCCGCGCGGTGGTCATCGGCTGATTCCAGGCCTGGTTTCGGGAACGCCGGTGCTGTCCAACGTCTACGACACCCGCGGCGCCCTGCTTGATCCGGAGCAGCTCGTCACCGCTTATGGCGCCAGCCTGTTCGCGGAGGTCCGTCCGGCGGAATATTGGACCTTGCGCTCGATCACCGCCTTCCGCCGCGACAAGAGCACCACACCGATCGATTTCGACGCGCTGCCCGCCGTCGATGTCGACGTTCCGGGTCTCTACGAGAACCAGCAGACGTCGCAGGAGTTGCAGGTGCTCTACAATCGGGACGGCTTCAACGGACTGCTCGGCTTCTACTATCTCGACGCCAATTCACGCACCATCTTCGACGTTCGTCTCCCCGGCGGCGTGACCGCGCTCACGTTCGGCGATGTGGACACGGAAACCTTCGCGATATTCGGCGAGTTCACCTACGACTTCTCACCGCAATGGAGCCTTTCCCTGGGTGGCCGCTACACTTGGGACGAGCGTAACTCCGTCATCGACCGCGGCGTCTATCTGGGCGGCGGCGGCTCGCCCTTCTTCGGCGGCACCGGGGTGAGGATCGTGAACCAGTCCAGCTTCAATGGCACCGCGGACTTCCAGGAATTCACGCCGCGCGCCTCGCTCAGCTTCCGGCCGAGCGAGGACCATACGTTCTACGCGAGCTATTCGCGCGGCTTCAAAGGCGGCGGCTTCGATCCGCGCGGCGTCACCACAGCCTGCCGCAACCCGGCCGGCGCGGTCTGCAACGCGCAAGAGCTGTTCGATTTCATGGCGTTCGATCCGGAGACGGTGAGCAGCTACGAGCTCGGCTGGCGTGCGCAATTGTTCGACCGCCGGCTGCGCTTCGGGCTCACGGTTTTCCACGCCGACTATAGCGACGTGCAGATTCCCGGCTCGATCGGAACGGTGCTCGGTGGCATCCCGACCTTCATCGGCATCACCACCAACGCCGCCCGCGCCCGCTTCCAGGGTCTGGAACTGGAGGGCAACGCGATCCTCGCTCGCGATTTCGGAACGGATGGGGACTCGCTGAACTTCGGCTTCTCGCTGGGCTACATCAACGCCGACTTCCGCGAATATATCGACGCGCGGGGCATCGACGTCGCGGACCGCCGCCGTGTCCAGAACACGCCGGAATGGACGGCGAGCGGCACGCTGAACTATGGCGTGCCGGCATTCGGCGGCATGCTCAACGTCATGACTACTCTGTCCTATCGCAGCGCCACGCAGCAGTTCGAGCTGGCGGTACCGCCGATCGACCAGCCGGGCTACGCCTTGTGGGACGCGGGCATCACCTGGCGCTCCGCTGACGATCGCTGGACGATCGGACTTCACGGCCGCAACCTGACCGATAAGCAGTACATCACCTCGGGCTACAACTTCCTGTTCCAGAATCCGGATACCGGGCAGTTCGTGGGCAATGGCGTTGGCGCGGGACCGGCGCTCGGAGTTCCCGGTTTCGACTCGACGCTGGGCAATGAGGGCGTTCTGTCCGCCTTCTACGGCAACCCGCGGCAGATCTACCTCACCGTCGGCCTCAACTTCCGGTGAGTGAAAGCGGGAACGGGACAAAGGAGGGCACGCCGGGTCGGCGCGTCCTCCTCGTCCTGCTCCTCGCCTACATCTTCAATTTCATCGACCGCCAGATCATCGGCATCCTCGCGGTGCCGATGAAGGCGGAGCTCGCCCTTACCGACACCCAATTGGGGTTGATGGGCGGCATCGCCTTCGCGCTCTTTTATTCGGGCCTCGCCATCCCGATCGCCTGGCTCGCCGACCGCAAGAGCCGGGTCAACATCATCGCCGCCTCGGTGGCGTTGTGGAGCGCCTTCACCGCACTGTGCGGGCTGGCGCAGAATTTCTGGCAGCTGTTCCTGGCCCGGATGGGAGTCGGAATCGGCGAGGCGGGCGGCGTCGCGCCGTCCTACGGGCTCATTTCGGACTTCTACCCGCGCGAGCGACGGGCGCGGGCGCTGGCCTTCTTCTCGCTCGGCATTCCGATCGGCTCGGCGCTCGGCGTCTTCTTCGGCGGGTGGATTGCGACCCATCTCGACTGGCGCTCAGCCTTCCTGATCGTCGGCCTCGCCGGGCTGCCGGCGGCGCTGCTGGTCAAACTGCTGGTGCCGGAGCCGGTGCGGGGCGGCTTCGACAGCGTCGATGGGTCGGCGAGCCAGCCGGCGCCGCCCTTCGCGGAAGTCGTGGCGCGGCTGGCTCGGACGCCGAGCTTCTGGCTGCTCTCTTTCGGCGCGGCGTCCGGCTCGATCCTCGGCTATGGCCTGATCTTCTGGTTGCCGAGCTTCTTCGGCCGCAGCTTCGGCCTCGCCTTGGCCGAGGTCGGCTGGTTCTACGGCGGGATCGTGCTGATCGGCGGGGTCGCGGGAACCTGGCTCGGCGGCTGGCTGGGCGATCGCGCCGGGCCGGGCGATCCGGGCTCCTATGCGCGCATCCCGGCGCTCTGCTTCCTCGCCGCGGCGCCCTGCTTCGCGGCGGGCTTGTTCGCGCCCTCGCTCTGGCTCGGCTGGCTGCTGTTCGCGGTTGGCCAGATGCTGGCGCTCGCCTGGCTGGGGCCGGTGATCGCCGCGGTCCAGCACATCGTCCCGCCCAATATGCGCGCCACCGCCTCGGCGAGCTTCCTGTTCATCAACAACCTGATCGGGATCGGCTTCGGGATCTTCTTCCTGGGCTTCATGTCGGACCGGATGACGGCGGCCTATGGCGATCAGGCGCTCAAATATTCGATCCTGTTCGGCCTTGGCTTCTACCTGCTCAGCGCCGCGATCTATTTCGTCGCCTCGCGCCGGCTGGCGAGGGATTGGGTCGGCTGAAACGGCTGGATTAAGTCGCGGCGATCGGCAAGACTCGGGTCATGGCCGCGACTTTTCTGCTCGCGTTGACGCTCGCCGGAGCTCAAGCCCCGGCGTCGACCGAGAGCGCCGCCGCGCCGCCGCGCCAGCTTTTCCTGTTCATGTTTCGCCCGGGGCCGTCCTGGCAGCAAGGCGTGCCGATGCGGCAACAGAATCTGCGCGAGCATGGCAACTATCATGCCCGGCTGGTGCGCGAGGGCCGAAGCGTCGCCGGCGGCGGTTATGTCGGGGAGGATGGCGGCATGGCGATCGTCCGCGCCGCCGACCGGGCGGAGGCCGAGGCGATACTCGCCGCCGATCCGGCGATCGTCAACGGCGTGTTCGCCGCGGAGCTGCGGCAATGGCAGCCACGCTTTCACAGCCCGGCCCCGCTCGTCGAAGCGCCGCGCTAGGTCGCGAAGCCGGGATCGAGGCGATAGGCTTTGCGCAGCAAGGCCGGCCAGGCGAGCATGTTGGCGCCCATCTTGAGGCTCGCTTGGCCCTGCTGCGCGGCGACTTCGGGCGTGCCTTGCGGCGGGTTGTTGAGATTGCCCTCGCCGGCCGACAGAGCCTTCACCTGCGCCTGGCAGGCGCGTTCGAGAAAATAGATCTTGAGGAAGGCCTCGCCGACCGTGCCGCCGACCGCGAGCGTGCCGTGGTTGCGGAAAATCATCGCGCTCTTCTGCCCAAGATTGGCGATGATCCGCTCGCGCTCGTCGAGATCGACCGCGACGCCTTCATAGTCGTGATAGGCGATCTCGTCGCGGATCAGCATCGCCGTCTGGGTCAGCGGCAGCAGCCCTTCGGCATGGGCGGCGACCGCCTGGCCGTCCGGCGTGTGGAGGTGGATCACCGCCTGCGCATCCTCGCGCGCCATGTGCAGCGCGCTGTGGATGGTGAAGCCGGCCGCATTGGTGATGAACGGCGTCGGCTCGACCGGATGGCCGTCCATGTTCACCTTGACCAGGCTGGAGGCGGTCACCTCCTCGAACATCAGCTGATAGGGATTGAGCAGGAAATGATGCTCGGGCCCCGGCACCCGGGCGGAGAGATGGGTGAAGATGAGGTCGTCCCAGCCGAAATGCGCGACCAGCCGGTAGGCGGCGGCGAGATCGACGCGGATCTTCCACTCCTCCTCGCTGACCTTGCCCTTCATCGGCGGGATTTCGACGGTCGAGAGCGCGTGCGCGTCGGCCATGGTCTGGGCGATAGTGTCGACGCGTCCCATCTTCGTCTCCGGCAAACCTGTCGCATTCTATCCCGCCCGTGCCGCGAAAGCGAGCCGAACGACATCCCGTTTCGGCATGCGGAGCTTCCCCATGAAGGACCGTCTTTTTATGCTAGACTTGAGCGAATCAAGCTGGGGGATGCGACGTGCCCGATGAAGCGGCGATCAGTTCCGAAGTCGTCAACTACATCCTCTACGGATCCGGAGATCGGCAACGCTTTACGCAGGAAACACCCATACTTCCGGAGGTTTGGCATCGTTACGCGTCATCTCCGGGAGAGCCACAGGATTTGCTGATCACGCCGCTTGAATCAATTTCAGCGGTTCATCTCCTGCGTCGTCTTCTTGCCGATGATCACAATGAATTGCGCAAGCGGGCGGGCTTCGCGCCGCTGCAGAGTTTTCTCGCCGCGAAGCTGACATTCCGCGATCTTATTGTTCATGTCTTGCCGCTGACCAAGTGGGCCGCGGGCTGCTGGGCGACATTCCGAAAGCATAGCGGGCCAATGAAAGCCGCGACACCTCAATTCGCGCGGTTGATTTTCGATCAGACCGTCAACCCCAGTCGATCCTCGATCCCGGAATCGGCCGAGCATGAAGTCTTCCGCGGCCCGATGCTCGACATCGCGCGCATCATGACCCTGGTCGCGGTGATATCCGTCGCGGGCGCGAAGCAGCTGTCCGGCATCCGGCGGATCGAGGATCTGGCGCCGCATCGCGACAGGATCGTGCAGCATATCGCCGCGTTCATCGAGTCGCTGCCAGGCTTGGCAAAAAACGCCGCGCCGATGATCTGGCGGATCGCCAGCAACCGGCCGATCCAGCTGGCCGACGATTTCGCCCGGGCGACGGTGAAGGGAGACGCGGCGGCGCGCCTGTTCGACGTGCGTTGCGACACGATCACCTGGGCGGTCGTCGATTCCGGCGTCGACCGCGCCCATCCGGCTTTTCTCGTCGACCCGCTGAATCCGGCATCGGGAAGCCGGGTCGCGAAGACCTATGACCTGTCGATCCTTCGCGCGTTGCTGGACCCGGCTTTTGACGGCCAGGACAATCCGGCGCTCGAGCTCGCCCGGTCGCGCGCCGGGCTGAGCGCGGCGCGGGCGCGTCGGCTGCTCAAGAACGTCCACAGATCCTACCTGACGGAGCAGCTGGACTGGTCGTCGATCGAACCGCTGCTGGCCTGGGCCGATCCGGACCCGCCCATCGACGGCCATGGCACGCATGTCGCGGGCATTATCGGCGCGGACCTGCGCGATGCCGGTGACCGCACGAAGGTGATCGTGCGCGGGCTTTGCCCGGATATCAGGATCATGGATTTCCGCATCCTGTCCGGATCCGTCGAGGATACCGAATTTGCGGTCATCGCCGCGTTGCAGCTGATCCGTTATCTCAACAGCCACAATCAATATATCGTCGTCCACGGTGCCAATCTCAGCCTGTCGATTCCGCATCTGGTGGAGAGCTATGGCTGCGGTCACACGCCGGTCTGCAACGAATGCGAGCGCCTGGTCGATGCGGGTGCGACCGTGGTCGTCGCGGCCGGCAATCGCGGCTTCCACAAGTTCCAGACCGACAAGGGAATGTTCGCGGGATATGCCGCGTTCAGCATCACCGATCCCGGCAATGCCGACGCGGTGATCACTGTCGGCGCCACTCACCGGCGCGATCCCCACACCTACGGGATTTCCTATTTTTCGAGCCGGGGCCCGACCGGCGATGGACGGATGAAGCCGGATCTGGTGGCGCCCGGGGAGCGCATCGAAAGCGTCCTCCCCGGCGGCGAAATCGGGGCGCTGGACGGCACCAGCCAGGCGGCGCCGCACGTCAGCGCGGCCGCGGCGATGCTGATGGCCCGCTATCCGGAGCTCAACCGCAAGCCGCGGCGGATCAAGCAGATTCTTTGCGCGAGCGCCACCGATCTCGGCCGCGAGCGCGCATTCCAAGGGCACGGGCTGCTCGACGTCCTGCGAGCGCTGCAATCATTCTGAGGAGGTGTGATGGCTTATTTTACGCTCGAGGCTCTGCCGGCCCGTTACGGCGATTGCCTGATGCTGCACTTCGGCACCAAGGCGAAGCCGGGCCTGGTGCTGATCGACGGCGGCCCCTCTCAGGTCTGGACGCCGTTCCTCAAGCCGCGACTCGACGCGCTGAGGACGGCGCGGGGCAATAACTTCCGCATCGATCTGCTCATGCTGAGCCATATCGACGACGATCATCTGATCGGAATCATCGATTTCACCACCGCGTGGAAGACCGCGAAGGCGGCCGGCCAGGCCTGGCCCTTTCCCGTCTCGGAATGCTGGCACAACAGCTTCGAGCGGATCGCGGGCAGCGACGATCTGTCCGCGGTGACGGCCTCCGTCCTCGCCTCGACCGGCGGTGCGCCGGTCGACAGCGCCGATCTCACCGGACTTGGCCTGGGCGACGACAAAGAGGCGCGTGCCGCGCTCAAGGTGCTGGCCAGCGTCGGCAAGGGAGCCAAGCTTCGCGCCGACATCGCCGCGCTCGGGATCAAGAAGAACACCGGCTTCGACAAGCTCGTAAAGGCAGGGACGGGGCCGCAAGTGCCTTATGCTCTGGGGCCGAAGCTCAGGCTCCATGTCGTCGGACCGCTCGAGGACCAGTTGACGGCCTTGCAGCGCAAGTTCGCCGAAGAGCTTCCCAAGGGGCCCGGCGCATCGCTTGCGGCCTATGCCGATGACTCGGTTCCGAACCTGTCGAGCATCGCGGCGGTGGCGAGCTATGAGGGCAAGTCGATCCTGCTGACGGGAGACGCGCGCGGCGACTATCTTCTCGAAGGCCTGGAGGCCGAGGGACTTCTCACCGGCGGCAAGCTCCATGTCGATATCCTCAAGCTGCCGCACCACGGTTCGGACCGGAATGTCGAGGAAGACTTCTTCCGCGACATCACGGCCGATCATTATGTGGCCTCGGCCGACGGGACCTATGGCAATCCCGATCGTGCCGCGCTGGAGATGCTGATCGCCGCGCGACCGAAGACGGCGCGCTACACGATCCACCTGACCTACCCGCTCGCGACCATCGACGCGAAACGACGCGATGAATGGGACAAGGACCGCGCCAGCGCGATCAAGAAGAAGCTGACGAAGCCGGGCACCAAGGTGCCGCGCGAATGGGATTCGGACCGCGACGACCTCGCGACCCTGTTCGCCCGGAAGAAGGCGGAAGGCTATGCCTTCGTCGTTTCGGCGCCCGCCGCCCTCGGCCCTTCGGCCCGGGTCGATTTGCTTCAGCCGATCTCCTTCTAGACCGGCGGCGCGACCTTGTCCGGATGGGCGGCGGCGAAGGCGTCGAGCATGGCGGCCGAGGCGTCGGCGCGCAGCAGGGTTGGGTAGAGATCGAGCGGCACGTCGAAGCGGCGTGCGTTGTAGAGCTGCGGCACCAGGCAGATGTCGGCGAGGCCGGGCGCGTCGCCGAACAGGAACAGGCCGGCGCTGGGCGCGGCCATCAGCTCCAGCGCGTCGAGCCCTTCCTTGACCCAATGGCGGTACCACTCGTCGCGGGCCGGCTGCTCAATCCCCATCGTGCCGAGCCGCTTCAGCACACGCAGATTGTTGAGCGGATGGATGTCGCAGGCGACGGTCAGCGCGAGAGCGAGAACGTGGGCGCGGCCGGCGGGATCGCGCGGCACGAAAGGCGGCGTGGGAATGACCGCGTCGAGATAGTCGATGATCGCCAGGCTCTGGGTCAATATCCTGCCGTCGGCGTGGAGAGCCGGGACGAAGCCCTGCGGGTTGCGGGCGAGATGGGCGTCGGAGCGCTGGTCGCCGGCGAGCAGGTCGACCGCCACCCGCTCATAATCGACGCGCTTGAGGTTGAGCGCAATCCGCACCCGGTAGCTCGCCGAGGAGCGCCAATAATCGTAGAGAACGCTCTTCACCGCCGCCTGCCCTGCTCCTCCGCCAGCTGGGCTTCAGCGGCGGTGAGGGCTTCGTCGAAGCCCTCCAGCAAGCTTTCCGCCGTCACGCCATCGACAGGACATGCGGCGAGGGCGGCGCGCACCTGCGTCTCGGCCGCCCGGCGCGCCGCGGCGATGCGAGTGGGCAGGTCACCGCCGGTCGCCGCATTGCCTTGATAGAAGGGCTGGCCCCGATCGCAATCGGGGTTCCAGGCCCCGATATCCGCCTCGCCCTGCCGGACGCCGTTCAGGTCCGCCAGCCGATAGGTTACCCTGATTGGGAAGCCATGCTGTCGGGTGATCGAACAGCATACGGCGCTGCGTTGCCAGGCCTGGACGGCGGGAAAGCTCGTCCGAGCGACGCGCCGCTCCAGCTCCTGAAACGCGTCATCGAACCCGCGCATGAAAGCCGGGTCGGCCCTGAGGCCGCAATCGCCGCTGTCCAGTGCGGCGCTGACCGCCACCCGCGCCGAGTTCGAGCCGCTCGGCCACGGTCAGCATCTCCGTGCTGCTGCTTTCGCCGCTACAGCCCTGCGAGCTGTGCGCGACACTCCGCCTCAACAAGTGCCGGACGCGATATTCCAGCCGGGCTTCACCCTGGGGGCGCGACAGGACGAGGGCGCGAGCTCCGTCGTCGAGGAGGCGCTCCTCGATCGTCCAGCCGCTCGTCCCTTGCGCCTGGGCCTGCGACAAGGCGGTGGCGAAAAGAGCGAGGACGGCAAAGCGTTTCATAAGCTTTCTTCCCTTCCAGCGTTGATCGAGGCTCGCATTCGCCGTTGCGCCATCCTAGCGGCGGCGGGGAAAGGGTGAAGCCGCGATGAGCATGGTGTGGACGAAAATTCACAAATGGCTGGCGCTGCTGATGGCGCTGCAGATCCTGGCCTGGTTCGCGAGCGGGCTGTTCTTCGCTTGGTCGCCGATCGAGCGGGTGCGGAGCGAGCATATGAAGGCGGAGGCGCCGCCGGCGCCGGTGGCGCTCGATGCCGCCGCCGCCGGACTGGCGCGGCTCGGGCGCGAGGGCGTGGCCGGGGAGCGCGTCGAGATTCGGATGCTGCTGGGGCGCACGGTCGCCCTGGTCACGCCGCGCGAGGGACGGGCGCGGCTCTACGATCTGGCGACGGGGCAAGCGGCGTCGCCGCTCTCGGCGCTGGCGGCGGCGCGGATCGCCGAAGCGGATCATGCGGGCGATCTCCATGCGGCGCAGGTCGTCGCGGTGACCGCGAACGACAGCGAATATCGTGGGCTCCTGCCGGCGTGGCGGGTCGATTTCGAGGATGGGGAGGGCCGCTCGATCTACGTTGCGGCCGACAGCGGCGCGGTGACCGCGCGGCGCTCGACATTGTGGCGGGTCTATGATTTCCTCTGGGGCCTGCACATCATGGACTGGCGCGGCCATGTCGATTCCAACACCTGGCTGCTGATCGTCACGACCGTGCTGGGCCTGGTCGTCGTGATCAGCGGCATAATCCTGCTGCCGAGCCGGCTCGGCCTTACCGGCTGGCTCAGGCGACGACGCGCGATGCGTCAGTAGCGCGCCAGGATCGCTTCCATTTGATCGATCTCCGCGCGTTGCGAGCGCCGGATGCGCGCGCACAAAGCGATGATCTCCGGATCGGCGAGCGCCGCCTCCCGGCACATCAGGATCGCGCCGCTATGGTGCGGGATCATCGAGCGCAGGAACTGCGCGTCGCCGATCCCAGCCTGGGCGCGCGTTGCCCAGAAGGCGAGCAAAAAGGTCGCAGCGAAAAGGCCGTGCAGGATGAGATTCAACCGCTGGTCCTTGTACATCCCGCCCATCATCAGCAGCATCAGAATGCCCATCGGCGCGGCCATCATCGCCGCCATGTAGACCATATTGAGATTGTTGAAGAAATCATGCGTGCCGTCGATCATCGCGAACATCACGAAATACATGATGGCCGCGCTGAGCAGCAGGTTGAGAGCGAGCATCGGATAGGGCCGGGTCATTGCTGGGCTCCTTTCCCGATGCTCAACGCACTCAGTCGATCCTCAGCCGCGCGAACGCCATCGCCCCACCCGGCTCGCCGCCATAGAGCGCGGCGAGGCCGTCCGGCATGAAGTTGCGGGCGTATTGGGCGCCGAGGCCGAGGCGGACGTTCGGCCCGAGCCGGAAATCGCGGATCGCGCCCAGCGAGACCTTGCCGACATTGTAGGTCGGGCCGTGATGGCCGCCGGGGCCGGGAACCAGCTCGTTGGTCTCGGCATATTCGGCGCGGCCGTAGAGGGTCCACAGGCCGAGTCCCGCCGCGCTCTCCAGCGCGACCGCGTCGAACTGGTCATGATCGCCGGAGCGGCGGCCCCAGGCGAGGGTCGTCGACCACCAGTCATTGGCGCCGATCGGCCGGGTGTAGATCGCGCTCGCCGACCAGCGGGTCGAATTCTCGCCCGGCTCGAGCTGCTCGGGCTCGATCAGGCGTGCCCAACTCGCTTGCAGCGAAAGGTTTGCATTCGGGTTCCACGAGACACGCAGCGCGGTCGAATCGAGAGGACCGGTCTCGATGTTCCAGCGCCGCTCGTCCGGTTCGCGGCCATTGAAGCGGGAGCCTTCGATCTTCACGTTGCCGATCACCGCACCTGCCGTGACGACACCGAAGGTGATGTGGGTCGAATCCAGCCAGTGATGGGTGATCGGCGCTTCCGGCGAATCCATGATCGACATGCGGTGCATGAAGGCGGGCGGGCCGAAGGCGGGCTCGCCGGGCAGGCCGCCATAGAGGAACAGGCTGGCATCGGGGCCGACAGGCAGCGAATAGCTCGCCGACAGCTCCATGAAGAAGTCGTGCGGATGCTGGCGGTCGCGCAAGATCTCAATGCCGTCGGCCGTCTCGCCGGCGGCGAGGTGGAGCGGATAGCCGCGCCGGCCCATCAAGGGATCGGGGCTCAGCATCGCGCGGAACTGGAGCGTGCCGTCGCCGAGCGGGCGGCGCGCCATGCCCATCGCCATGCCGGCGGCGAAAACCATCTCGTCGCCGCGCGGGCCTTCCTGCCAGTCATAGACGAGGTTGAGCGCGGCGTGGCCCATCAAGGTCCAGTCTCCGGCGGAGATGTGGATGCCGCCATGCTGCGAAGAATCCGGCTGCCAGGCGGTGCCGGAAGCCTCGCGACTCATCGGGTAGGCGCCGAGCGCACCGGTCATGGCGTGCTCATCGGGCGTCGAATGATCGGCATGTTGCTGCGGCTGTGCGGCTGCGGGCCGATGAACCTCGTGCGCCTGCGCACCATGGCCCTCGTGCTGGGCGAGCGCGGGCGTGGCGCCGAACGGCGCCGCGGCCGCGGCGCCGAGAAGAAAGATCGATCTCATGTCATGCTCCAAAGGCGGGCGCCGTCGCCGACGCCCGCCCCGTCTGGTCGCCAGGGACTAGCGGCGCTGCGCGGGCCGCTGCTCGTCGCAGCAGTCGCGGTGCTGGCCGTTCGGCCCGTCGCGGCAGCAATCGGGCAACTGACCGTTCGCACCCGGCGGACAGCAGGGGCCATCATGACCTTGATGGCGTTGGCCGTGCTGATCGTGTTGCTGGTGCTGACCGTTCTGCTGATGGCCCTGAGGGGCCGGCGCGGTCTGGGCAGCGATCGGCGCAGCCAGCGCCAGCGCCAGAGTGGCGAGAAGATATTTCATCGTTCGTCTCCTGAAAGAAGGATTTTTCGGCCGATCAGGAGCGGCGGCGGGGCGGGGGCGGATCGAATTGCGGGAGGATGCCGTGCAGCGGCGCAACCGTCGCGGCGATCATCGCGGTAACCGGCGGCAGCGGCGGGGCGGCCAGACTTGCCTCGAGAACGGGCACGCCGGCACAGGCGATCATGCAGTCGATCGTGCGATGATGGACCGGCGGAGGAGCGTCGGAGGGGGTCGGATCGCAATGGCCGCCCATCGCCATTGCCGGCGCGTTATGCGCGGCCGGCTGCGCCTGGGCGCGCCCATAAGGCGCCATCAGCAAGGCAAGCAGGACAAGGAAAGGAGCGAGCCGGCGCACTGCAGTCAGATAACGCGGCGTCGGCCCTGGCGCAAACGATCAGAAATAGGAGCGGACGCCGATTACCACGCTGGTCGCCTCGGGATCGTCGCCGGCGAGGCGGGCAAGACGGGCGGTGCGGCCGAGCAGGCGATCCCAGCTGACGCCGATATAAGGCGCGAAGGGCTCGGCGATCCGGTAGCGGACGCGCAGGCCAAGCTCGGCGCTGGCCAGGCCGTGGCCGAGGCCGAGCGCCGGCACGTCGCGGGTGGCCGCTTCCATCCCCGCATAAGGTTGCACCACCAGCCGCGGCGCGGCCTCCCAGTCATAATAAGCGAAGGCGCGGGCCGTCACTTCGCGCCGGTTGGAAAGGAAACCGAACAGCCCGACATAGAAAGGCGCGGTCAGATTGCCCTGGGCGCCGAGCACCGCATAAGTGCGGCGCGGGCGGACGAAATCCTGCCGCACGCCGGCCTGCAGCGCGAGGCCGGCCTCAAGCACCGGATAGCTGTAGAGCGCCTGGGCCTCGACATATTGCAGCGTGCCGCGCAACGAAGCGTCGCCGGCGGTCGAAAGCCAGAGGCGGTGGTCCTGGCCGGCAAGGCCGAACTCGGCCGAAAGGTCCCAGCTCCAGCCGTCGCCGCCGGGCTGGCCGCGATATTCGATCCGGTCGAAATAAGCGGCGCGGACCGGGCCGTCTTCTTCGGCCGCGACGGCTGCGGTGGCGGGAGGGGCTGTAGGGGCGACGGGTGCGCCGCCCGTGTCCATCGGTTGATAGGAGAGGCGCGGCCCGACGGCGTGCTCGGCGCGCAGCACATCCTGATAGTCGAGCCGCTGCGCATCGGCGGCCGCCGCCGGACCGAGCGCCGCGATCAACAGAAGAAAAGGCCCCCGCATCCTGTCGGGCTAATATGGCCAGCGCGCCGCCGCCAGCGCCGGATTATGGCCGCCCCGAAGCGGGACAGGGCGTCGCCCGTCTCCTAAGGGCCGAGGTCGCGGGTCCGCCGCGGCGCCGGACGGGCGGCGCGGGCCGGAAAGCCGAGCGCGCGGGCGATCGGCTCGTCCCAATTATAAGCGTCGAGCCGGTAACGGACCCGGCCGCCGTCCAGGAATGCGCTGTGATACATCAGCCGCACCGGGATCGGCCGGGACAGCGGCACGAAACTCTCCTCGCCGGTGGCCCGCGCCTGCTCCCACTGCTCGCGCAGGCCCTGCCGGTCGGCGATCAAAGCGGCGAAGCCGAGCGCGTCCTGCACCCGGACGCAGCCATGGCTCGAATGACGATCGTCCTGGCCGAACAGCGCCTGAGCCGGCGTGTCGTGCAGATAGATGGCGTGCGGATTCTGCATGTCGAACTTGACCAGGCCGAGCGAATTGGTCGGGCCGGAGCGCTGGACGATCCAGCCGTCGCGCCATTCCATATTGTTGCGCGCCATGTAAGCGCGGCCGAGCGGCGCGATCTCTTCCTCCTGGATCGAGCGCGGCACGGTCCAGGTCGGGTTGGCGACCAGGCGGAAGATCGGCGAGCCGAGCTCGGGCGTTTCATTGCCGGGCTCGCCCACCACGACGCGGCGGCTGTCGATCGGCTGATTGTCCTGCCAATAAGCCAAGGTGGCGGCGGCGGTGTTGACGTCGATGCGGGTCGCCGCAACCTCGCGCGCCAGCCAGCGCCGCCGCTCGAGATTTACCGCGAGCGCCCGCGCCCGGCCCGCCGCGCCCTCGTTGATCGCTGACAATGTGTCGGAGCCGATCAGGCCGTTGGCGGTGAGGCCGTAATCCTCCTGCAGGCGGCGCACGGCGGCCACGAGTTCGGGACCGTAGCGCGATGGCCCGGGCTGGTTGGCAGGAGGTTGATAATAGCCGTCGGCGGCGAGCGCGGTCGCGATGGCGGCGAGGCGCGGATCGGCGCCACCGGGGCGGATGGCGTCGCCCGCCGGGATCGGCGCGCGGGGACGGGCCTGCCGCCGCGCGGCGAGATAGGCCTCCGAGAGCGCGCGATATTCCTCGTCCCGCGGCGCGAGGCCGGCGAACCAGGCCGTGAGATCGCCGCCCCCGAGCGCCGCGTTCAGCGCCGCCGGCGCGTCGAAGCGGGGACGCGGCACGCTATAGGGGTGGCGCAGCCGTCCCGGATCGAGCCGCCCGGTGGCGAGCGCATCGGCATAGGCCAGTGCGGCGCGCGTCAGCGCCGCCTCGCGGGCGACCGGGCTGGTCGCTGCCCGGATCGGCTGGAACCAGTCGGCGGGATCGAGCCCGTGACGCGGCGCCTCGGCGAGCGCGCGCTCCAGCGCCGCGGCATTTTCCGCGCTCCACGCTGGCCGCCAATCGCGTGCTTCATAGAAACGCCGCGCCGCCTTGGTCGCTCACGGCGGCGCGTAGCGCCTGTACGTCGAGGGCGGCGGCTTGGCCGGTATTTGCGGTCTCGGTGGCGCTACAACCGGCGAACAGAAACGCGGCGGCGGCGGTCAGCAGCAATCCTCGCACGGATACTCCACAGGTTCGAGGGGCATTGCCGCGTGAACGCGCCCGGCGCGCCGCCGATCCCTCGCCGGCCGCTGGATAAGAGGGTTTAAGGCTTTTTAGCCTTTTCAGGTGCATAGAGCGGGCGTGAAAGGCCGCCAGCCATGACAAGGGCGCAGCTCGCGATCCTGCCGATCCGCGAAGGCCGCAAGGCCGATCGCCGGATCGTCAACCTCGCCGCGCGCCTGCGCGATCCGGGCGCGAGCCTGGTCGAGGTCGATATCATGAACCTGTCGACCGACGGCTTCATGGCGCGCGGCGTGCAGCTGGACGTCGGCACTTATGTCTGGCTGCGGGTCACGGGACTGGAGCCGCAGAGCTGTCGCGTGATCTGGAACGAGGACGGCAAGGCCGGCTTCGAGTTCACGACGCCGCTGCATGGCGCGACGGTCGAGCTGCTCGTCGTCAACAACCGCAAGCCGCCGCCGAAGAATCATTTCGGTCCGATGGGAATTCGCTGAGCGTCGCGTTCGACGGGAGTGGTGCCGCTTAGGTGACTCGAACACCTGACCCCATCATTACGAATGATGTGCTCTACCAGCTGAGCTAAAGCGGCCCGTCTTGGGAAGGGCGCGGCCTTACCAACGGCCCGGCGGATTGACAAGGCGCATGGGCGGCCGGCGCGGGGGAGGGTTAACCATATCTCAACCGCGTTCGTGCACTTCTGGCCAAGACTAGCGAGAGGCGTCGGAGACGACCATCATCATGGACAGCTTGCGCGGATTTGACGAGGACGCCGCTCCGCTTGCGGCGGAAGACGAGCCCGTGCCCGAGCGGCCGCCCGAGATCGGCGTCGACGAGCGGCGGATGCATGTCCGCGCCTATAATTACTGGGTGTCGCTGCTGAAGGGCCGCGCCTTCCCGTCGATCGAGGACGTCGAGCCGCAGAATCTCGCCGACTTCGGCCCACACAGCGTGCTGCTCGATTTCTCGGACAATGAGAACGACCCGCGCATCGCCTTCCTCGGCAGCGCGCTGAAGGTGGAATGCGGCCTCGAGGCCGGGCTCGACCGGATCAGCCAGGTGCCGAGCCGCTCTTTGCTGTCCCGGCTGACCGATCATTATCTCCAGATCATCGCCAATTGCGCGCCGATCGGCTTCGAGGCCGAGTTCGTCGGTCAGCGGGGCGGCAACACCTGCTATCGCGGCATCCTCATGCCGCTGTCGTCGGACGGCGAGGCGATCGATTTCATCTACGGCGTCATCAACTGGAAGGAGATGGCGGACAGCGGCACCGTCGCGTCACTGGCCGACGAGGTCGGCCGCGCCGCGCCTGCGGTGCCGGTCTGGGCCGACGGGCCGAGCGCCGCGCCGGACGATGCGAATGCCGACGCCGAAACCGAAACGCTCAGCCTCTGGCCGGAAGCGGCGACCGAGCTCGCCGACCGGCTCGCCATCGCCCGCGACAGCGCCGGCGAGGCGGAGGCGGCCGACAGCCGCAGCCGTGGCGCGCTCTACCGGGCGTTGGGGCACGCCCATGATTTCGCGCTCGCGACCCGCGAGGACCCGGACGGCTATGCCGAGCTGCTCGACGATGTCGGGATCAAGGTCCAGGCGCGGGCGCCGATGACCGCGGTGGCCAAGCTGGTCTTCGGCGCCGGCCACGACAAGGCGCGGCTCACCGAATATGCGGCGGTGCTGGCCTGGGCGGCATTCGAGCAAATTCCGTCTGGCGCGCTCGCCGAGCGGATCGCCGTCTTCGACGGCGGCATCAAGGGCATCGTTGCCGCCGAGCGTACGCGCCGTCGCCCTGCGACAAGCGTGAAGCCGTGGGACCAGGTTCGTGCCGAACTGCGCAGCCGTCCCGCGATGGCTCGGCTGCAACTGAATGTCGCCGGCGACGCCGAGTTCGTGCTGCTGGTCGCTCGCCGTGAGGCGGACGGACTGGCGATCGTCGGGCCAGTGGCCGACGAGAAGCTGGTCGATCGCGCGCTGAGAAGCGCCGCCTGAGGTCTAGCGCGGCGGCGGCAGCCAGCCGATGTCGATCGCGGTGCGATCGACATAGTTGACCTCGGAAATCAGCCTCTTCTCGTCGAGCAGCCGGACATGGCTGTTGAGCCGCTCGATCAGCCCGTCTTCCGCCAACGCCCGCATCATCCGGTTCACATGGACCGCGGTCAGCCCCGTCGCGTCGCCAATTTCTTCCTGGGTCAGCGGCAGGACGAAGCGACCGTCCTCGACACCGCCGGCCGGACGCAGCCGCGCGGAAATCTCGCACAGCAGCGCGCCAACCCGCGCCCGGGCCGGCGTGCGGCCGATCGACGCCAGGCGGTCGGCAAGTGCGACCCGCTCGGCGACCGCGAGGCTGAGGATCAAGGCGCCGATCCGCGGATGCTCGGCGAGCAACGCCGCGAAGCGCTCGCGGCTGAACGGGCAGAGCACCGCATCGGTGACGGCGGCCACGGTCTCAGGCGATTCCCCGAAGGCGAGCAAGGGCAGGCCGACAATGTCGCCGGCGAACTTGAGCCGCATGATCTGGCGGCCGCCATTGCCGAGCGCGACGCTGGAATGAAGCCAGCCGGAGCGGACGATGAACAATTCGCGCGGACGATCATGCTCGCGGATCACCACCGCGCCGCGTTTGAAGGACCGCTCCTGCTCCTCGAGCCGATCCAGCGAGTCCCGCTCGCTCTGCGACAGCCGCAGATGATCGTTCAGCCTTTCGGCCAGACAATTTCCCACGGACCGGCTTCCCCCCAACGCAAAACACACAAACGCGCAGACATTATGAGACTTTTCAAAGGCATGTGCTGATTTAGATCAAGGTGAAATGTCAACAGCCCGATGTCTTGCGGGCGCTCTGCTTGCGCGACGGTCACGACCGGCTAAGACCGGCGAATGGATCGTATCGTCATCGAAGGCGGCAAGCCGCTCAATGGCCGCATCCCGATTTCGGGGGCCAAGAATGCGGCGCTCACGCTCTTGCCCTGCGCCTTGCTCACCGACGAGCCGCTGACTTTGCGCAACCTGCCGCGGCTGGCCGATATCGACGGCTTCGGACATCTGCTCACCCAGCTCGGCGTCTCGATCACCGTCGAGGGCGTGCGCAGAGGCGAGTTCGGCCGGGTGATGACCTTTCGCGCCGACAATGACGCCGATCCGGTCGCCCCCTATGACATCGTGCGCAAGATGCGGGCGTCGATCCTCGTGCTCGGACCGCTGCTCGCGCGCTTCGGTCAGGCGACCGTGTCGCTGCCCGGCGGCTGCGCGATCGGCAACCGGCCGATCGATCTCCATCTGAAGGCGATGCAGGCGCTCGGCGCGGAAATCGAGCTGGCATCGGGTTATGTGAAGGCGGTGGCGCCCAAGGGCCTGATCGGCGGCACGATCGCGTTCCCCTTCGTCTCGGTCGGCGCGACCGAGAATGCGCTGATGGCGGCGGCGCTCGCCAAAGGCACATCGGTAATCGAGAACGCGGCGCGCGAGCCCGAGATCGTCGACCTCTGCCAATGCCTGATCGCGATGGGGGCCGAGATCGAGGGCGTGAAGACCGACACGCTCATCGTGCACGGCAAGGAACGGCTGCACGGCGCGACCCATGCAGTGATGCCGGACCGGATCGAGGCGGGATCCTATGCCTGCGCCGCGATGATCACCGGCGGCTCATTGGAATTGGTCGGCGCGCGCGAGGACACGATGCACGCCATCCTCGCCGGCATCGCCGACGCCGGCGGCCTGGTCGAGTTCAAGAAGGGCGCGATCAAGATCACCGCCAGCGGCGCGACCAAGCCGCTTTCCATTTCCACCGCGCCCTTCCCGGCCTTTCCGACCGACATGCAGGCGCAATTCATGTCGATGCTGGCGCTGGCGAACGGCACCAGCCTGCTGACCGAGACGATCTTCGAGAATCGTTACATGCATGTCCCCGAGCTGACCCGGATGGGCGCGGACATCGAGGTGCGCGGGCGCGCGGCGGTGGTGCGCGGCGTTTCCGGCCTGGTCGGCGCGCCGGTGATGGCGACCGACCTGCGCGCGTCGATGAGCCTGATCCTTGCCGGGCTGGCGGCGAAGGGCACGACCGAAGTCCACCGCATCTACCATCTCGACCGCGGCTATGAGCGGCTCGAAGAGAAGCTCCAGGCGGTGGGGGCGACGATCGAACGGGTGGCCGGCGACGGCTAGCGCGCTGCCGCGCCGTTCGTAACCGGCTGCACGGCGTTAGCGACGGGTGCGGCCGGAGCCGCGCTGTTCCCCGCGCTCACGGCAGGCGCGCTTCCCGGCTGGGTGGACGCGGCGCAGCGGGAGACGAAGGCGCTGAGCGGCGGTCCCGGCGGCAAAAGCAAGGGGGCTGCGCCGACCGCCCGCACGCCGATCGGCGTCGCCGCCGCGCCGAGCGCCGCGATCAGCGGATCGCCGCTGGTCAGCGTGGCGCGAAGCAGGCCGCCTTCGATCAGCTGGGCGGGCACGTCACGCCCGCGGCGCCCCACATTGACCGTCATCGAGAGGTTGCCGCTTGCCTGGCTCGCGCCGTGGCGCTGGAGCGTCAGCCCGCCCTGTTCGGCGCAGCGCAGGCTGAAGACGGGCTGGCCGGAAGTTTCGGCGAATTCGAGCGCAGGGCTGTTCTGCTGGGTCGCCTCCGCCCAGGTGCCCACCGCGATCTCCTCCTCCGCGCTGTTGCGCAGCGCGATGTCGGGGGCGATCTGGTTCATGTCGACGGTGATGCTGGCGTCCTCGGAGCGGGCGCAGCCGGCGAGCAGGACGATGGCCAATGGGAGGGCTCGGGAAAACATGGTCGTCCTTTCGGTCATGCGAATCCCCGTCTTCTTAACGCGGCGCGCGGTCGCGTGCATCCTCTAGCTGGCGGCCGGCTCAGGCGGCCTGGGCGAGCGCGCCGATCAGGCCTTCGAACAGGCGGCGGCCGTCGGTGAGGCCGTGGGCCGGCTCCACCGCCCGCTCGGGGTGGGGCATCATGCCGAGCACGTTGCCCGCCGGGTTGAGGATCCCGGCGATGCCGCGCGCCGAGCCGTTGACCTCGCCTGTATAACGGAAGGCGACCCGGCCTTCGCCTTCGAGCCGGTCGAGCGTTTGGGGATCGGCCTGGTAATTGCCGTCATGATGGGCGACCGGAACCGTGATCTCCTCGCCGGCTTCATAAGCGGCGGTGAAGACGCTCTGGCTGTTCTCGACCCTGAGGCCGACATCGCGGCAAACGAAGCGGATGCCGGCGTTGCGCATTAGCGCGCCGGGCAGCAGGCCGGCCTCGGTCAACACCTGAAAGCCGTTGCAGACGCCGAGCACCATGACGCCGCGCTCGGCCGCCTGCTTGACCGCGCGGATCACCGGCGAATTGGCCGCCATCGCGCCGGAGCGCAGATAATCGCCATAAGAAAAGCCGCCGGGGACCGCGATCAGATCGAGGCCTTCGGGCAGCTCGGTCTCGCGATGCCAGACCATCGCCGGCGCCTGGCCGGAGGTGATCCGCAGCGCCTCGGCCATGTCCCGGTCGCAGTTCGAGCCGGGGAAGACGATCACCGCGCTCTTCATATCGCCGCAGCCTCCCGTTCGATCCGATAGTTTTCGATGACGGTGTTGGCGAGGAGCTTCCGGCACATCTCCTCGAGCGCTTCGTCGGTCGTGCCCGCGTCGACCTCAAGCTCGATCAGCTTGCCGGCGCGCACGTCGCCGACGCCGGCGAAGCCGAGGCCCTCGAGCGCGTGATGGATCGCCTTGCCTTGCGGATCGAGCACGCCGGGCTTGAGCGTCACGAAGATGCGGACTTTCATCGGCGGTCCCGGTGCGATGGTGAGAATGCCCGCGCCTATGCCGCCGGCCCGGCGAACGGGCAAGCGTTCATCGGCGGTTTACCATTTGGTGCGACCATTGCGGGGTTAGACGTTGGAGTGTCGCGGCCATGATGGGCATTGCCCTTGGCTGTTTCATCGGCCTGTTCGCCTTTGGCAGCCACTATCTCGGCTGGCATGACCCGCACGGGAAGGTGCAGCTCGGCCTGTTCATGTCGTTCCTGTTCGGCATCGTCTGCGGCTATCGCAGCGGCCGCTGACGCGCGCCCACTGGCGATCAGGGGCCTGAGCCCCTATCTTGCCGCCATGGCCGACATCGCCCTATCCCCCAGCGCCGCGAAGCGCGTCGCCGCGATCGCCGCCCGGCAGGGCAAGCCGGCGATCCTGCGCCTCTCGGTCGAAGGCGGCGGCTGCGCCGGCTTTCAGTATCAGTTCGGGCTGGCCGAGGCGGCCGAGGCGGACGACATGCGGGTCGAGCAGGACGGCGTGAGCCTGGTCGTCGATCCGATGACGCTCGATCTCGTGCGCGGCTCCGTCGTGGATTTCGTCGAGAGCCTGGGCGGCGCGGCCTTTCAGGTCACCAACCCGAACGCCGCCTCCGGCTGCGGCTGCGGGACCAGCTTCAGCATCTAGCCGCGAGCGGCGGCGAGGATCGCGGCGCGCTCTTCGTCGGTTAGCTCAAGCTCGCTCAGATCCTGCCGCAACAGGATCGGCTTGTCCTTGGGGCCGAGCAAGGCGAGCGCGCTCTGACGGTCGCCCGACTGGACGGTAAACGGCATGCCGTTGGCGAAGCCCTGCATCGCTTCGCCGCCGCCCGGCCGTTCGTACCAGATATCGACGATAGTGGTTTTCGGCCGTTGCACGGTGCGGGTGATCGGAACCAGCGCCGGGCGCGGCGCGGCGGCGGCGCGGGTGAGGCTCGGCTTGCCGATCGCGTACCAGACCAGCAGGCACAGCGCGGAGAGCAGGCCAAAGATTCCGATCGGCATGGCGACGTTCATCACCGGCTCGCCGCGGGCAAGATCGGCCTCGGACATGATCCGGTCGGGATTTAGCGGATCGTAGCGGGCCGGCGGCGCGAAGACGCGCGGACCCGAGCCGGGTACGTAAACAGTGCCCTGCCGCTCGCCGCCGCCTTCCTCCGGCCGAAGCCGGTAGCGGAGCTGATAGGTGCAGCCGAGCGTGACGCCGCGCCGATAGGTGCAGCTGCCGTCGGCCTCGATGACGTCGGCGCTGAGGCCGCGCGCGTTGAGCTCGGCGCGCAGACTGGTGCGCCGCCAGGCTTCGTAGCCGACATAGAGCGGGACGAGCAGCAGGAGCAAAGCGCCGAGCAGCCACAGAAGGCGACTCTTCCTGTCTTTTCGAACACCGGCGAGGGCAATGGGTCGGCGCGGGAACGCGTCCAGGACGGCGTGGCTCATGGCTTTCCTCCGAGGCCCCGATCCTAGCGCGTGCCGAAAGTCCGGTCACCCGCATCGCCGAGGCCGGGGACGATATAGCCGTGATCGTTGAGCTCCGGGTCCATCGCCGCCGCCCAGACCGGCACGTCGGGATGAGCAGCCAGCACCGCCTCGGCGCCGGGGCGCGAGGCGAGCAGGCAGACGAAGCGCAGATCGGTCACGCCCGCTTCCTTCAGCAGGTCGAGCGCGGCTATGGCGGTATGGCCGGTGGCGAGCATCGGATCGACGACGATGACCCGGCGATCGGGCACGTCCTCCGGCGCCTTGAAATAATATTCGATCGCCTCGAGCGTCACCGGGTCGCGATAGAGGCCGATATGGGCGATGCGGGCGGATGGCACGAGATCGAGCATGCCTTCGGCCATGGCGAGACCGGCCCGCAGGATCGGGGCGATGACCAGCTTCTTGCCGGCGATCGTCGGCGCCAAAGCGGTGGCGATCGGCGTCTCGACGGCGATCGGCTCGGTCGGCAGATCGCGCGTTACCTCGTAGCAGAGCAGGGTTGCGATCTCGCGGACGACGGTGCGGAAGAGCTGGGTCGAGCTGGTCCGGTCGCGCAGCAAGGTGAGCTTGTGCTGGACCAGAGGGTGATCGACGATCGTGAGGCCGTGCATGTCTAGAATACCGTTCCGTCGCTGATGATATTGAAAGGCGGGCCGCCGTCGGCGCGGCGCTCGGCGGCAACGCGGCGGCCCGCAGCCCAGCTGCCGCCTTCGAGCATGCGGGCGAGCGGGAAATCCGCGGCGCTCACGCCGAGCCGCTCGCGGACCAAAGGCGCCAGCCGGTCGAGCAAAGCGACCGTCATCGCCCGCCAGGCGACGATCAAAGGGTCCGAGACATTATGGGTCCGCGCGGCGTCGGCCGCGTCGGCGAGGCGGAGCACGGCCATGTCCACGAACAGGCCGCCGTTGCGATATTCGGCGAGGCCGGTGAGGCCATCGATCTCGACAACGTCGACGCCGGAATCCTGGAGCGGCTCGATCAGGGAGTAGGCCAGCCATTGCGAGAGCTTGTGCAGCGGCACGAGGCCGTCGCTGGCGTCGTCGCGGCGGAGCGCCGGATGGTGCCAGCAGTCGCCCAGCGGCAGGCCGTCGATCACGAGCCGATCCGCCCAGATCGGCCCGAGGGCTTCGAGCAGCAACTCGAGAATCGACGGGGCGGGAAGCGTACCGCCTGCCGCGCGCGCGGCGAGGATGTCGAAGAGCCCGCCGAGACGACCGCCCACGAACAGATCCGGCCGCGCGCGGATTTGCGCGCCGAGGCGGCGGAGCAGAGCGGCGCGGCCGTCGAGGCCGAGCAATGGGTTTTCCTCCGAAACCTGGAAGCCGCGCGCCAGCGTTTCGGTTTCAAGGCCGGCGAGGTCGTTCAGCTCGCCGGCCTCGACCATACGCTGGCTCGCGACCGCCAGGCCTTCAGAGCGGTTGAAGGTCTGGCCGCTATCGGGATCGAGATACTGCCAGCTTGGGCCGGCGCCGGCGTCGAGCAGCACCGAGAGAATGGCAAGCTCGAAGGCGGCGCGGGCGCGCCTTGCCGGGTCGCCCTCGGGCAACTTCGGAGCTCCGGCGACGAAGTGCCGCCAGCGCGCATGGAACGGGATGTCGAGGGTCGGGAAACGCTCGCGGGTCACGGAGGCGACCAGATCGGCGGTGGCGGGAAGGCGGTCGAGATCGACGGTCCAGCCCTCGACCCTTCCCGCAAGCGCGAGATCGAGCAACTCGTGCGCCCGCTCGCGCACCGCGGCGGCCCTGAGCAGGCGGTGCAGGGCTTCGGGCGCTTCCGCCATCCGGCTAGAAATTGCCGAGATCGCGGCCGACGGTCTTCTTCAGTTCGTCGGCGCTCGGCGGGCCTTCGGGAGTGAAATAGCCGGCCGCCTTCTTCGCCTCCATCTCGACGCTGGCGTCGTCGGGAACCAGCCAGTCTGGGATGGGGACGCGCTCGCCGATCTCGATCCCGCCGCCGGACAGCGCGTCATATTTCATGTTGGACATCGAGACGAAACGGTCGATCCGCTCGATGCCGAGCCAGTGGATCACGTCCGGCATCAATTGCTGGAAACGTGCGTCCTGGACGCCGGCGACGCATTCGGTGCGCTCGAAATAGGTCGCCGCCTGGTCGCCGCCCGGCTGGCGCTTGCGGGCGTTGTAGACGAGGAATTTGGTCACCTCGCCGAGCGCCCGGCCTTCCTTGCGGTTGTAGACGATGAGGCCGACGCCGCCCTGCTGCGCGGCCCGGGTCGCCTCCTCGATGCCGTGAGTGAGATAGGGGCGGCAGGTGCAGATGTCGGAGCCGAACACATCGGAGCCATTGCATTCGTCATGGACCCGGCAGGTCAGCGTCTTGCGCCCCAGATCGGCTGGGTCGCCGAAAAGGTAGAGCGTCATGCCCCCAATCGGCGGCAGGAAAACCGACAAATCGGGGCGGGTGACGAGCTCCGGGTACATGCCGCCGGTCTGCTCGAACAGACAGCGGCGCAGGCTGGATTCGCCGACGCCGAAGCGCTCGGCGACGCCCGGCAGCCACCAGACCGGATCGACGGCCATCTTGGTGACCGAGACGTCGCCCGCGTCGCGGACGATGTCGCCATCCACCTCGAGCCGGCCGGCTTCGATCGCGTCCCGGATCTCAGGCAGGGTGAGCCGTGCTTTGGTGATCGCGATCGACGGGCGCAGGTCGAGCCCGTCCGCCAGCGGTTCGGCGAAATCATGAGCGACGCGATGGCCCCAGGGATCGAGCGAGACGATTTTATGCGCGTCGCCCCATTGCGGATGCGGGCCGATCTCGCAGACCGGCGACGTGTCCTGGAGGTCGGGCCGCGCGTTGGCGTCCATCGCGCCGGACGAGATCGCGAGCGCGCGGTAGATGGAATAAGAGCCGCCATGGGCGCCGATCGCGTTGCGGTCCCCGGCCGAGTTCACCGTGGCGATGACCGGGCCGCGCTCGGCCGAGGTCGGCGCGCCCCATTTCAGCGGGAAGCGCCCCGGCCGGCGCGAACCGGGGTGCGAGGTGAGGCGGATATGACCGCTCTTTCCTACTTGCGCTGGCTCCAAATCCCTACCCCGTCCGCTGGTTCTTGCGGCAGCATGACGGCTGCGGCTGAACAAGGCAAATCGCGGCCTATTCCGGGCCGGTGCTCGGCTGCTATGCGCAGGTGATGAAGATCGTCAGCTACAACCTCAACGGCATCCGCGCCCGACTGCCGCGCCTGATCGAATATCTGGACGAGCAGAAGCCGGACGTTCTCGGCCTTCAGGAGCTGAAGTGCGACGACGACAATTTCCCGATCAAGGACATCCGCGCCGCCGGCTATGACGGCGTGTGGCATGGCCAGAAGGGCTTCAACGGCGTCGCCATCCTGACGCCTGCCGCCGCGCCGCCGACGCTGCGCCGCACCGGCCTGCCTGGCGATCCGGACGACACCCACAGCCGGTATATCGAGGCCGAGGTCGCGGGCGTGGTCATCGCGTCGATCTATCTGCCAAACGGCAATCCGGTCGGGACCGAGAAGTTCGCCTACAAGCTCGCCTGGCTGGACCGGCTCCGCGCCCATGCCGTCGAGCTGCTCGCCGAGGAGAAGCCGCTCGTCCTCGCCGGCGACTGGAACGTGATTCCGACCGACGATCCCGACGACGTCTTCTCGGCCAAGGCGATGGCGAGCGACGCGCTGGCCCAGCCCGAGAGCCGGGCGGCGCTGCGCAGGATTCTCAACCTCGGCTTCACCGACGCGATCCGGACCCGTCATCCCGATGGGCCGCAATATACGTTCTGGGATTATCAGATGCGCGGGTGGGAACGCGACGCGGGCTTCCGGATCGATCATCTTTTGTTGTCGGCGCAGGCCGCCGATCGCCTGCGCGACGCCGGCGTCGACAAGGACTATCGCGGCCGGGAAAAGGCCAGCGACCACGCGCCGACCTGGGTGACTTTGGCGGATTGAAGTTCAGCCGATCCTGCGCTTGCGCAGGCGGAGCGATTGAGTGCCGTCACGAAGTAAATTCGTGACGTCAGTCCTGTCGCCCGGTGGGCGCAGGCTGGCCGGCACTTCATGGCTCTACGCCTGCTTCGGCGACGCTTCGCGTCGGCGGCGCTGCGCTCGGCATTTCGTGCGGTGGCGCGCGGTGGGACTTGCTTTCCCCACTTGCGCTCCGGACGGCCTGGGGGCCGGACCCGTGCTACGGCAGCAAGATTTACCGTGTCACGCGCGCCGGGGCTTCTCCTAGCATGTCGCCGACGAGTCGCGAAGGGCGTTCCGGCGCGTCGTGGCTTCGCTTCAGCGGGTTGGGCAGCGTTGCGAGACGCCGCGCGAGCCGTCCGGATTGACGATCGCGATCCGGCCCTGGGCGATCACGCTGGCGCGCAGCACGGATGGCCGGCCGGCGCGCGGCGTCATCGTCAGGCGGTCGCGGGCCAGCCGCCAAATGCCTTCGCCGCCGGCATAGGACCGGAAGGTGCCGTCGCCGCGGAAGATCACGTAGCGGGCGCAGTCGCCATTGTCGGTCCAGCGGCCGACGAGGAACGCCGGCGTGAGCGGCGGAATGCGCTGCGCGACGGCCGGCGCGACGACGACGAGCAGCGCCAGGACGGCCGACGGGCGGATCAGGGACAGCGAACCGACTCGCCGCGCTGGCCGTTCGCGTCGATCAAGGTGACCCGATCGGACGTGACGGAGAGCAGAGTGAAGACGAACGTGCGGGCGCCCAGGTTGAAGGTCAGCCGGTCGCGTTCGAGGCGCCAATGGCCGCGGCTGCCGTCGCTGGCGCGAACGGTGCCGTTGCTGAACATCTCGAGCGGCCGGGCGCACTGCGGCTGGGTATCGGCCCAGCGACCGACCAGCCGCATGTCCGCCGCCGGCCGCGGCGCCGGAGCGGGCGTCACATTATTGCCGGCGGATTGGTTGACGGGCGCGCTGCCGCTGGTTTGATTGCCGCCCGGCGCGTTGCAGCCGGCAAGCGCCAGCAAGAGGCCAACGATCCCCGCTCTCATCCCGCGCCTCCTCAGAGTATCTTCTCGTAGATTCGATAAATGCGGTTGCGGCGGCTGTCGATCGCCTCGGCGATCGCGATCATCGGGCCATTGTCCTCCAGCACCCAGCCGACTTCGGCGCGCGTGATGCCGTAATGGGTGGTGCCGGCGCGGCGGATATATTCGATCATCATGAAGGCGAGCTGGCTGGCGAGCCGGGTCGCGTGCAGCTTCCTGACCACGCCCATCAGCGGCACGCGGCCGCCGACAGGGCGCATCTTCCGCAGGCGCCAGAGCAATTTCGCCCAGCCGAAGGGAAAGAGCCGGCCATCCAGATCGGCGATGAACTGGTTGACGTCGGGCAGCGCCATCATGAACGCGACCGGCTCGCCCTCGACCTCGGCGACCAGGATCATGTCCGCGAGCACGATGGGTTTGAGCTTCTTGCCCGCAAAAGCGATCTCGCTGTCGGTCAGCGGGATGAAGCCCCAATTGTCCGACCAGGCCTCGTTGAGGATCGAAAGGATCAGCGCCGCCTCCTCGTCGAAGCGGCTCTTGTCGACCTCGCGGATGCGGATGCGCGGGTTCTTCTCTCCGGCCGCGACGATGCGCTGGATGAGCGGCGGGAATGGTCCCGTCGGCAGATCGTAGGTGTAGAGGTCCTTGGCCTTGGCATAGCCGGCCGCTTCGACCCAGGCTTCATAGGCCGCCTTGTTGTGGCCCATCATCACCATTGGCGGATGATCGTGGCCTTCGATCAATAGGCCTGGCTCGTCCCAGATCCCGAGCGAGAAGGGCCCCATCGACCGGGTCATGCCCTTGCCGCGCAGCCAAGCCTCGGCGGCGGCGAGCAACGCATGAGCGGCGGCCTCGTCGGTCGCTTCCAACATGCCCCATTGGCCGAGGCCGGCGGCCATATGTTCGAGCACGAGCCGGTCGACCTGGGCCGAGATGCGTCCGACGATCGCGTCGCCGCGCCGGGCAAGGAAGAAGGCCGCCTCGGCATGCTCGAACCAGGGATTCTTGCCCGGCGTGATCAGGCCGTTGACCTCGTCGCGGAGCGGCGGAGTCCAGTTCGGATCGTCGGCGTTGAGGCGGTAGGCGAGATCGATGAAGGCGGCCTTGTCGGCCTTGCTCTCGACCGGGCGAACAGTGACGGGCGCGCTGGACATGCGGCGGCGCTACTCCATCGTCAAGACGTTGGCGATGGCCACGATGCCGTTCATCAGATGGCTGACGCGGACATTCTCGTCCTCGGCATGCTGGTTGTTGTCGTGGTTCCAAAGGCCGAGCGTGACCGTCGGCGCGCCGAGCTCTTGGCGGATCAGATAGAGCGGCAGGCTGCCCCCCAGGCTGGGCAGAACGACGATCGGGCCGGCGCGGCCGAGCGCGCGTGAAAGCGCCTGGGGCAAGGGATTGTCCAGCGGCGTGCGCTCGGCGGGATAGCCGGGCGTACGGGTGACGCGGGCGATGCGGGCGAAGCGGCGACGCTCCTCAATCGTCGGCTCGCGGTCCATCACCTCATAGCCCTGGGCACGGATATGGGCGATCACCCGATCGATCTGGCGGTCGGGCGTGTTGCCCAGGACGAGCCTGAGATCGAGCGCCGCGGTGGCGCTGGTCGGAATCACATTGCGTGAATTGTCGCCGACATCGGCGCTGCGCATGCCGTTGATGTTGAGCGAGGGCTGGTTGATCGCCTCGGTCAGCGCCATGCCACCGCCTTCCGTCCAGCCGAGGCCCAGCTCTCCGCGCAGCTGCGCGTCCGGCGCGGGTACGGCGGCGATGGCGGCGCGCTCCGCCGCTGTCAGCGGCACGACGTCGTCATAATAGCCGGGAACGAGGACGCGGCCGTTCTCGTCCTTCATCGAGTCCAGCAGCCGGGCCAGCATCTGCGCCGGATTGGGCGCCCAATTGCCATAATGGCCGCTGTGGAGCGGCCGCACCGGACCGTAGACCGTCACCTCCATATTGACGTCGCCGCGCACGCCGAGGCTGAGCTGGTGCGGACCGGTCTGGTGGGCGGGCCCGTCGATGATGATCCATCCGTCGGAGCGCAAAGTCTCGCGGTGGCGGCGGAGCAAAACGGCGAGATTGGGCGAGCCAGCCTCCTCCTCGCCTTCGAGCACGATGCGCAGGTTGAAGCTTGGGCTGCGGCGCTCGGCGCGGAGCGCATCGACGGCGGCGAGCACCGCCATCACGCCGGCTTTGTCGTCGGAGGCGCTGCGGGCGTAGATGCGCTGCGCCGCGCCCTCGCCGACGATGAGCGGAGTGAAGGGCGGCGTGACGCGCCAATCGGCGGGCGTCACTGGCTGGCCGTCATAATGGGCGTAGACGACGTAGGTCCGGGTCGCGCCGGGGACGAGCCATTCGCCGTAGATCAGCGGCGGCGCCTGGCCGTCCTCGCTTTCGAGCAGCCGGGGATTGAGCCCCCGGCGCTGCATCATCGCGACGATATGATCGGCGTTGCGCCGGATGTCGGCGCGGTTCGAGGCGACATTGGGGATGGCGAGCAGCGGCAGATATTCGTCGAGGATCGCCTGCCGGTTCGCGGCGACCCAGTCGCGCGGGTTCGCGATCGCGGTGGAAGCGGTCAAGGCCAGAGCGAGCGCGAGCAGGGATCGGATCATGACCGGAGACGTATCAGCTTTGCGCCGCTGCGCAATTGCGGGCGAGGGCCTTGTCGCCGCCGTCACCAAGGCGGGCGAGAGCGGCAGCGCGAAAGCCTGATTTTCCATAGCCTTCCGCCTGCGCCGGGCTATGTCCGGATCGGACGGGGGGCGAATCGTGGGTACAGGCGGGATAGTCGAAACCGGGCGGAGCGCGCGCTGAGATGGCCGCCGCCGGCACGCTCTTTTCCTATCTCAGCGCCTTCGTCACGATCGTGCTCGCGCTCGGCGTGTCCGACCTGCTGATGAGCCTGCACCGGCTGCTGCGCCATGCTTCGGTGGTGAAGTGGGCGATGCTGCCCTTGGCCTGCGCGCTGTTCGTCCTGCTCTCGCTGCTGTCGGAATTCTTCAGCATCTGGAGCCTGACGATGGTCGGGCGGGTGACGTTCGGCGGCCTGATCCTCCATTTGCTGCCCACCTTCTTCATCTTCCTCGCCGCCAGCGCGGTGCTGCCGGACGATGTGGATCCGGACGGCGTCGACCTCGACGCCTTCTATTTCGGTCAGCGGCGCTATCTCTTCATCACCCTCGCCTGCGCCTTCTTCGCGGATGCGCCGCGGCTCTCCTTGGCCAGCGGCTTCTCGTTCCAGGAACTGTTCGCCAACGTCGTCGGACCATCCTGCGCACTGGGGCTCGCCTTCCTGGCGCTCGCTTTCTCGCGGCGGCGCTGGCTGCATTGGCTGGTGCTCGCGCTGGCGCTGGCTTTGGTGGGGAGCCTGTTCCCGACGCTTGCCATCGAGGCCATGCCGGCGGCGACGACGCCGCAATGACGCTTCCGCCCTTCGGCCGGCTGCGCTAGGTGGCCGCAACAGCCCTCCCGCACCCCGAGGCGTCATGAAATTCTTCGCCGACACCGCCGACACCGCCGACATCCAGGAGCTCGCCGCGACCGGCCTGCTCGACGGCGTCACCACCAATCCCTCGCTGATCCACAAGGCGGGCCGGGATTTCCTGGAGGTGGTGCGGGAGATTTGCGGGATCGTCGCCGGGCCGGTCTCGGCCGAAGTGGTGGCGCTCGACCATGAGGGGATGATGCGCGAGGCCGAGATCTTGCGGAAGATCGCCGGCAATATCGCGGTCAAGGTGCCGCTCACTATCGACGGGCTCAAGACCTGCAAGGCACTCACCGGCGACGGGACGATGGTCAATGTGACGCTCTGCTTCTCGGCCAACCAGGCGCTGCTCGCGGCCAAGGCGGGCGCGACCTTCATCTCGCCCTTCGTCGGCCGGCACGACGATGTCGGCTATCCCGGCATGGAGCTGATCGCCGACATCCGGCAGATCTACGACAATTACGATTTCGAGACCGAGATCCTGGTCGCCAGCGTGCGCAACCCGATCCACGTCCATGAGGCGGCCAAGCTCGGCGCCGACGTGATGACCGCGCCGCCGGCGGTGATCCGCCAGCTCTTCAAGCACCCGCTGACGGAGAATGGCATCAAGGCGTTTCTCGACGATTGGGAGAAGACGGGGCAGAGCATCGGGTGACCTGTTGAGCGTCAGTTTTCGCCAACGCCGGTCTGGAATCGACTCAATGCGGACATTGCGCCGGATGATACCTTCCAAGGCATGAACGCTTCTCGGATCACCGCAGCATTTGCCGTCATTCTCTGGGGATATTTTGCCCTGATGGGATTTGACGCGATGGCCGATATCTCTGCGCAAGGAGTGCCCGGGTTTCCAAACTCGGGGCAGCGAATTTATTACCTCTATATCCCGTTGGCGATGGCCTTGCTCGCGCTGCTTCTGGTCGCCTTAGCTTGGCGATCAAAGCGACCCATCGGATGCTTAGCGGGACTGCTTATCGCCGCGCTGCCGCCATATCTTTTCTATTATACGGGTGGCGTTTGAGCCGCAGCGGATGTCCGCCTCCACCCACGGACCTTCAGATCGCCAAGCCGATGTGAACCGACAGGCGTCTGTTGCCGCCCGAACACGCCGCGCCCGGATTTCGCCAGAGGCCATCGCTTCTTAACCATGTTCGTATTAGCTTGGCCGCCATGGGAAGCGTGATCAGCTTCGAGGTGCATGCGCTCGCGAACCTGCGGGCGCGCGTCGCGGCGGCGGAGGAGGCCAATCAGGACCTCATCGCCTTCGCGCGCGGCCATTCGGGCGCGGTCCACTCGATCCACGCCGCCGTGCTCGCCGCGATCGACGCCGAGGGGCTCGATCATCTCATCCATGTCGTGACCCAGGAATGGCCGCAGATCCTCGGCCTCGACGCGGTCGCGATGGCGGTCTGGGCGGGCGAGACCGGGGTGCGCGCCGACGCTTCCGGCCTCCAGTTCGTCAACCCGAAGCTGATCCAGAAAGCGGCGCGCGACGTCGATGGGGTACTGCTGCGTTCCGTGGCGCGGGGCCATCCCTTGTTCGGCCCGGCCTCGACCCTGATCCGCGCCGAGGCTTTGATCCCGTTGGAGAGCGAGCCGCCGTTGCCGAACGGACTTCTGGTGCTCGGCCAGCGCGGCGCGCAATGTTTCGAGACGCCGCATGGATCGGAGCTGCTCGCCTTTCTCGGCGGGGTGCTGACCCGCTGCATGGGCCGGTGGCTGATCCCCTGAGCGGCCACCCCGCGTCGCAGATCGCGGCGCGCTGGGCCGATCATCTCGGCCGCGACCGTCGCCGTTCCGTCCACACGATCCGCGCTTATGCCGCGACCGCCCATCGGCTGGTCGGCTTCCTCGCCGATCATCTCGGCGGGCCGGTGGACGACGCGGCGCTCGCCGGGCTCAATGCCGCGGACCTGCGCGCCTTTTTGACCCAGCGCCGGGCGACCGGGCTCGGCAATTCATCGGCAGCGCGGGAATTGTCGGCCTTGCGCGGCTTTCTCGCCTTCGCGGCCGGCGAGGCCGGGCGGCAGGCGGCGCTGCCGCGCCTCCGCAGCCCGAAGAAGCCGCGCTCGGTGCCGCGGCCGATCTCGCCCGACGAGGCGGTGGCGCTGGCCGAGGAGGCGGCGGAGATGGCCGCCGAGCCCTGGCTGGCGGCACGCGACGAGGCGGTGCTGATGCTGCTTTACGGCGCGGGGCTGCGGGTCGCCGAGGCGCTGGGGCTGACCGGCGCGGCGCTGCCGTTCGGCGAGGCGCTGAGCGTGACCGGCAAGCGCAACAAAACGCGGATCGTGCCGCTGCTCGCGCCGGTCCGGGAAGCGATCGAGTGCTATCTTTCGCTCTGCCCCTATCCGCCGTCACGCGACGGGCCTTTGTTTCGCGGCGCGCGCGGTGGGCCGCTCAGGGGCGAGATCGTCCGCCGTGCAACCGCCAAAGCGCGGCGCGCGCTGGGGCTTTCCGAACGGACGACGCCGCATGCGCTGCGGCACAGCTTCGCCACCCATTTGCTCGGCCGCGGCGCGGACCTGCGCCAACTGCAGGAATTGCTCGGCCATGCGAGCCTGAGCTCGACGCAGATCTACACCGCTGTCGACGCCGCGCATCTGATGGATGTCTACCGGAACGCCCATCCGCGCGCCTGAAGGTCAGCCGTGGCGCGTCTTCCAGGTGAATTGCCGCCAGATGTACCAGAGGATGATGCCGACGACGACGATCGCCGTCACGGGGCGCATGATCTCCTCGACCCGCGCGACATTGGAACCGGCGGCATAGCCGGCGCCGGTAAAGGCGGCGGCGAAGATCGTCGTTCCGGCCGTCGACCAGGCGAGGAAGCGCCAGAACGGCATATGGGCGATGCCGGCGGGGATCGAGATGAAGGTCCGGACCGCGGGCAGGAGCCGGGCGGCGAAGACGATGCCGCCGCCATGCTCATCGAACATCCGCTGTGCCTTCTCGACGTCGCGCCAGTCCATCGTCAGCCAGCGGCCATGGCGATCGACGAACCGCTTCAGCGCCAGCTCGCTCACGCGGCGGGCGAGCAGGAACCACAGGACATTGCCGGTCATCGAGCCCAAAGTGCCGGCGAGAATGACGCCGGGCAGGCCCAGCGGCCCGTTCGCGGCACGCATGCCGGCGATCGGCAGCACCAGCTCGGACGGGATCGGCGGCACGACAGTCTCGAGCAGCGCCAGCAAATAGACGCCGAAATAGCCGCCCCAGTCGATCAGGCTGACGACGAGGTCGTAGACCCAGTCAAACATTATGCGCGCTTGCCTTCGATCGCGTCCCAGATGCGCGCCGGCGTGTCGGTGCCGTTGAAGCGGTCGATGGCGACGATGCCGGTCGGGGAGGTGACGTTGATCTCGGTCAGCCATTCGCCGCCGATCACGTCGATGCCGACGAACAGAAGCCCGCGCGCCTTGAGCTCGGGGGCGAGCGCGGCACAGATTTCCTCCTCGCGCGGCGTCAGCTCGGTCTTCGCCGCCTTGCCGCCGACCGCGAGATTCGAGCGGATCTCGCCTTCGCCGGGGATGCGGTTGACCGCGCCGACCACCTCGCCGTCGACGAGAACGATGCGCTTGTCGCCTTCCGCCACCGTCGGCACGAAGGCCTGGATCATATGCGGCTCGCGATAGGCGGTGTTGAAGACCTCGATCAGAGAGGCGAGGTTGGCGCCGTCGCGGCCGATCTTGAAGATCGCCTTGCCGCCATTGCCGTGCAGCGGCTTGATCACGATCTCGCCGTGCTTTTCGAGGAACTCGCGGGCGACGCCGAGCGAACGGGTGACCGCGGTCGGCGGCATGAAGCGGGCGTAATCGAGCACCCAGACCTTCTCCGGCGCGTTGCGGACATTGGCCGGATCGTTGACCACCAGGGTCTCGCTCTGGATGCGCTCGAGCAAATGGGTGGCGGTGATGTAGCCGAGGTCGAACGGCGGGTCCTGGCGCATCAGCACCACGTCCACGTCGCGGCCGAGATCGAGGATTTCGGGCTCGCCGAAGCGGTAATGATCGCCGGCGACGCGCTGGACGGTGACCGGATAGCCCATCGTCCAGAGCCGCCCGTCGACCCAGCTCAAGGCGTCGGCGGCATAATGCCAGAGCCGGTGACCGCGCGCCTGCGCGCCGAGCATGATCGCGAACGTGGAATCGCCTTCGATATTGATCGAATCGAGGGGGTCCATCTGGACGGCGACGCGCAGGCTCATGCGGCTCACTTAGGGAGGGCGCCTGCCGCTGTCATCCGCGCCAGACATTTTCGATGTGGCGCGGCCAGCGGCCGGGGACGATGAAGATCGCGTCGATCCGGATCGTGTCCGTGGCTCGGGCATAGCGCGCGGCGAGCGCCTCGGCGGCGCGGGCGACGCGGCGCAGGCGATAATCGTCGAGCGCGAGGCCGGCGTCGTCGTCGGTCGCGCGCGCCTTGACCTCGACGAAGGCGAGGGTGCGGCCGCGGCGGGCGACGAGATCGACCTCGCCGACCGGCGTGCGGGCGCGGATGGCGAGGATGCGCCAGCCCTTCAGGCGCAGCCACCAGGCGGCGAGCGTCTCGGCCCGCCGGCCGCCGCGCTCGGCGCGTTGTCGCTTCATTTGAGCTGCTGGGCGCGGGCGTAGATGTCGCGTTTCGGCAGGCCCAGGCGGGCGGCGACCTCGGCCGCGGCGCGCGAGGGGGTGAGGCGGGTCAGCGCCTCGCGCAGGGCCGCGTCGATATCCTGCGCGCTCGCCGGCTCCGCTTCGCCGGGCGGACCGACGACGATGACGATCTCGCCCTTCGGTGGCGCGTCGGCATAGCGGGCGGCGAGCTCGGCGAGGGTGCCGGTGACAGTTTCCTCGAATCGCTTGCTGATCTCGCGCGCCACCGCCGCTTCGCGATCGCCGAGACCGTCCTTCAGCGCGGCGAGGGTCGCGGCGAGGCGCGGGCCGCTCTCGTAGAAGACGAGGCTGCCACGAAAAAACGCCGCCGCTTCGGCGATGGCGGTGTCGCGCGCCTTCGCCTTGGCGGGGAGAAAGCCCAGGAAGGCGAAGCGGTCGGTGGGCAGACCGGCGAGGGTCAAGGCGGCGATGACGGCGCTTGGGCCGGGAATGGTCGTTACCGCGATTCCGGCGGCGCGGGCGTCGCGGACCAGCTTGTAGCCGGGATCGGAGATGAGCGGCGTACCGGCGTCCGAGACCAAAGCGATCGCCTCGCTCGCCATGCGCGCGATCAGGCCGGGGCGGACGGCATCGGCATTGTGGTCGTGATAGGGCGCCATCGGCCGCTTCACGCCGATATGGCGGAGCAGCTTGGCCGTCACCCGGCTGTCCTCGACCGCGATCAGGTCGGCGGCGGCCAGAGTCGCTGCGGCGCGCGGGGACAGGTCGGAAAGATTGCCGATCGGGGTCGCGACGATATAGAGGCCGGGCGCTAGTTTGTCGCTCATGAGGAACAGGGTCATGACATCGCTTTCCCTTCGCCCGCAAGCCTGTCCCGAGCCGGATCGAGGGGCGCGGTGGCCGAATATCGGGGAGTTGTCGCGACTGCTCCTGCTGGCGCTGATGGCGATGGTGATCGCGGGCTGCGTGCCGCGCACCCGCGTCGTGGCGCCGCCGCCGCCGCCCGAGGAGACCCAGCCGACCCGGCCGATCGGCCGCTTGCCGGCCGACGAGACGCGCAACCGGGTCGCGGTGCTGGTGCCGCTGACCGGGCCGAATGCGGCGCTCGGCCAGTCGCTGCTCAACGCGGCCAATCTCGCTCTGCTCGACACAGGCGGCCAGCGCATCCGGATCACCGGCTACGACACCGCGCGCGGCGCGGCGGCGGCGGCGAACGAGGCGCTGGAGGACGGCAACGCCTTGTTCCTTGGACCGTTGCTGGCCGAAGACGTTCGCATCGTCGCGCCGATCGCGCGTTCGGCCGGCGTGCCGGTCCTCTCCTTCTCGAATGACAGCAGTGTCGGGGGCGATGGCGTGTTCGTGCTTGGCCTCAGTCCCGGCCAGTCGATCGACCGGGTCGTCGCTTTCGCCGCCTCGCGCGGGATGCGGCGCTTCGGCGCGCTGGTGCCGACCGGAACCTACGGCCAGCGCGCCGGCCAGGCCTTCACTGCCGCGGTGCAGGGCGCGCAGGGCAGCCTGGTCGGGATGGAAAGCTATGCCCGCACCCCGGCCGACATGCGCGCCGCCGCTGGCCGGCTGAACGGCCTTGGCCGATCCGACGCGGTGCTGATCGCCGACGGGGCGCAGGGGACGGCGGCCTTGGTCCCGGCGGTGCGCGGCGTTTCGCCGCCGCCGCGGCTGCTCGGCACCGAATTGTGGGCGACCGAAAGCAATCTTTCCGCCACCGTTGGACTGCGCGGCGGCTGGTTCGCGGCGCCGACCGACGCCAATTTCGGCGCGTTCCGCACCCGTTACCGGGCGCGCTACAACAGCAACCCGTTCCGGCTCGCGAGCCTTGGCTATGATTCGGTGCTGTTGGCCGTGAGAATCGCGGCGAACTGGCCGATCGGCCGCCGCTTCCCAGCCCGCGAGCTGACCGAATCGACCGGCTTCGCCGGCGTCGACGGCGCGTTCCGGCTGCGGCGGGACGGGACGGCGGAGCGGGCGCTGGAGGTGCGCGAGGTCGGCGCGACCGGCACCACCGTCGCCTCGCCGGCGCCGCGCAATTTCGAGTAAATCAGGCGGCGATTTCGGCGAGGATCGCATCGAGCAGGAGCATGCCCGACGGCGTGACGCTTAGTCGTTCGTCCTGCCGGGCGAGGAGGCCTTGGGTCGTCAGCCGCTTCACCGCGGCGCGATCGACGGGATCGCGACCGCCGAAGGCGGCGATGCGGTCGAGATCCACGCCTTCGCGAAGGCGCAAGCCCATCAGCAGCGCCTCCGCGCCCTGATCCAGCGGCGCGATGGGCGTTTCCTCGGCAAGGCCGTGGCCGTTGCGGGCGAGGGCGGCGAGCCAGTTCTCCGGTTTCTTGTGGCGCAGCGTCGCGACGCCGTCCCGCCGCCCATGCGCGCCGGGGCCGACACCGGCATAAGCGCCGTAGCGCCAATAGGTCAGATTGTGACGGCTCTCCTCGCCGGGCCGGGCGTGGTTAGAGATTTCATAGGCCGGCAGGCCGGCGGCCGCGGTCATCTCCTGGGTCAGTTCGTAGAGCGTGGCGGCGAAATCGGGATCGGCGGGCACGAGATCGCCACGCGCCGCCATCGCTGCGAAGCGGGTGCCGGGCTCGATGGTGAGCTGATAGAGCGAGAGGTGGCTCGCGCCGAACGACAGCGCTTCCTGAAGCTCGACCCGCCAGGCGGATTCGCGCTGGCCGGGCAGGGCATAGATCAGATCGAAGCTGACCCGTGCGAAGGCGGACTGGGCCGTGCCGAGCGCCATCAGCGCCTCGTCCAGGCCATGGGCTCGGCCGAGGAATTTGAGCGCGGCATTGTCGAGCGACTGGACGCCGAGCGAGGCGCGGTTGACGCCGGCGCGGGCGAGGTCGGCGAAGCGCGCCGCCTCGACCGACGACGGGTTGGCCTCCAGCGTGATCTCGACGTCCGGCGCGAACGCCCAATGACGGGCGGCGGCGTCGATCAAGGCGGCGACGGTCGACGGCGGCATCAGCGACGGCGTGCCGCCACCGAAGAAGATCGAGGTCAGCCGGCGGCCGGGGAGCAGTGCGGCTTCATGCGCGAGGTCGGCGAGCAGGGCGTCCCGCCAAACATCCTGATCGACGGTCTCGCGGACATGGCTGTTGAAGTCGCAATAGGGGCATTTCGAAACGCAGAACGGCCAGTGGATGTAGAGGGCGAGGTCGGTGCGATCCTCACCCTTCCTCTCGTCCCGAGCGAAGTCGAGGGGCGTTTCACCGCCACCTTGCCAGCGCCCCTCGACTGCGCTCGGGACGAGCGAGTCACTGTTCGAGATCACGAGAGTAGCGCCGCCACCAGCTTCCTGAACGCGTCGGCGCGATGGCTCATCGCGTGCTTCTCGGCCGGGTCCATCTCGCCGAAGGTCCGGTCGTGGCCGTTGGGAATGAAGATCGGATCGTAGCCGAAGCCGTTTCCCCCACGCGGCGGGAAGGTGAGAATGCCGTCGACCCGGCCTTCGAACCATTCGCTGTGGCCGTCGGGCCAGCACAAAGCGAGAGCGCAGATGAAATGGGCGTTGCGGCTGGCGTCCGGCTCCAGCGCGTCCAGCTCCTGCTCGACCCGGCGCATGGCGCGGCCGAAGTCGCGCGCGCCTTCGATCTCGCCAGGGCCGGCCGCTGGCGGCACGCTCGGATCGGCCAGCGCCCAACGGGCGGAGAAGATGCCGGGCCGGTCGCCGAGCGCCTCGACGCACAGGCCGCTGTCGTCGGCGAGCGCGGGCAGGCCGGAAAGATCGGCGGCGGCGCGCGCCTTGAGGTCCGCATTGTCGATGAAGGTCGTGCCGATCTCGTCCGGCTCGGGCAGGTCGAGCTCGGCGGCGGAGACCGGCTCGATGCCATAAGGGCCGAGCAGGTCGCGGATCTCGCGCACCTTGCCTTCATTGTGGCTGGCGATGACCAGCTTGCCGGGGCCCAGGCGGTGCGTCACCGGCCGGTCGCCTTGTCCTGCGCGGCGAAAATCTCCGTGCAGCCGATCCGCGCCAGGCGGAGCAGGCGCAGCAGCCCTTCCTCGTCGAAGCACTCGCCCTCGGCGGTGATCTGGGTCTCGATCAGCTTGCCGTCGTCGGTGAGGACGAAATTGCCGTCGCATCCGGCGGCGCTGTCCTCGGCATAATCGAGGTCGAGCACCGCCTGGCCGCCATGGATGCCGCAGCTTACCGCCGCGACCCTTTGGCGGATCGGGTCGGTTTCGATCAGCTTCTTCTCGATCAGCGCGTCGACCGCGATCCGCAGCGCGACCCAGGCGCCGGAGATCGCCGCCGTGCGGGTGCCGCCATCGGCCTGGATGACGTCGCAATCGAGCGTGATCTGGCGTTCGCCGAGCGCTTCGAGATCGGTGACGGCGCGCAGGCTCCGGCCGATCAGCCGCTGGATCTCCTGAGTCCGGCCGGATTGCTTGCCGCCCGTCGCCTCGCGCCGGCCGCGGGTGTGGGTGGCGCGGGGCAGCATGCCATATTCCGCGGTCACCCAGCCGCGTCCCTTGCCGCGCAGCCAGCCGGGCAGGCTGGTCTCGACCGAGGCGGTGCACAGCACCCGCGTATCGCCGAAGGAGACGAGGCAGCTGCCCTCGGCATGGCGGGTGAAGCCGGGCTCCAGGTTGATCGCGCGCATCTGGTCTGGCGCGCGGCCCGAGGGACGCATATTCTTCTCCGACTTGAACGATGGAGCCGGGCCTTAGCCGCCGCGCCGCGGCCGCGCCAGCCCGCGATGGAGGGCGACATGCGGATGCTGCTTACCGCGCTCGGAATATTGATGCTGCTCTGCGGCCTGCTGTTCGCGGGGCAGGGGCTGGGGATCATCCGCTGGCCGGCGGACAGCTTCATGGTCGGAGTCGGCGACTGGGTGTGGCGCGGCGGGCTGCTGGCGCTAGGGGGCGTGCTGCTGCTCTGGGCGGGGCGGCGGCGGTGAGCTGTCAGCCGTCATTCGGCGGCATCGCGGCACATCGGCGGCGAGGAGAACGGTTGTGAAGCGACTGATCCTGGGATGGTTCGCCGCGACCCTGGCGCTGGCAGCATCGGCGGCGGCGGCGCAGCCGCGCGCCGAGAGCATCACCTATGAAACCGGCCCGTGCTTCGGCCGCTGCCCGGTCTATCGCGTGACGGTAAGCGCCGACGGTCATGGCTGGTTCGAGGGGCGGAACTTCACTGCGGTCGAGGGCGGTCGCGGCTTCCGGCTGACCCGCACCCAATATGACGCGTTCGCCTCGCGCCTCGCGCCATACCGACCGAGTGGCGCCGAAGATATCGGCCGTGGTCATCCGCTATGCCCGAACCCGGCGACCGATCATCCGTCCGCGACGATCAGTTGGGTTCGCGGCGGCCAAGCCGATCGCCTGCGTTTCTATTTCGGTTGCCGTGACGATCGCAATGAGGCGATGGCGCGGGCGCTGATGAGCGCGCCGGAGTTGCTGCCGATCGAGGGTTTGATCCGTCCACGGCAGTGACTAAGTTCGTCGTGATGAGCAACGGCATCGGCGAACTTTCGGATCGGGCGCGCGACATTTTCCGGATGGTCGTCGAGGCCTATCTGGAAAGCGGCCAGCCGGTCGGATCGAAGACTCTGGCCCGATTGCCGGTGCTGAACCTGTCGCCCGCCTCGATCCGCGGCGTGATGCACGATCTGGAGGCGGCCGGGCTGCTCGCCGCGCCGCACACTTCGGCCGGACGGGTGCCGACCGAGAGCGGCCTGCGCCTGTTCGTCGACGGCATCATGCAGGTCGCGGAGCCGCGTGCCGAGGAACGGGCGGCGATCGAGGCGCATGCGACGCGCGGCGGCCCGGTCGAGGAAGCGATCAGCAACGCCACCGCGGCGCTTTCGGGTCTTTCGGCCTGCGCCGGCATCGTGCTGGTGCCGAAGGCCGAGCCGGCGATCCGCCAGCTCGCCTTCGCGCCGCTCTCTTTGCATCAGGCGGTCGCGGTGCTGGTCGGCAGCGACGGCAGCGTCGAGAATCGGGTGGTCGATATTCCTCCGGGCGTCACCCCGGGCACATTGATCGAGGTCGGCAATTATGTCTCGGCCCGCCTCTCCGGCCTCACCCTGCGCGAGGCGCAGGCGCGGCTGGTCGAGGAGATTTCCGCCGGAGAGGCGGCGCTGGACGAGGCAGCGAAGGAGCTGATTGGGCGCGGCCTGGCGCTCTGGTCGCGCGATGGCGCACGCCGGCCGGTGCTGATCGTGCGCGGCCAGGCGAACCTGATCGACGAGCAGGCGGCCGCCGATCTCGACCGGGTCCGCCGCCTGCTCGACGAGCTGGAGGGCAAGGAGGAGATCGCCCGCCTGCTCGATCAGGCACGGCAGGGCGAGGCGATGAAGATTTTCATCGGGGCCGAAAACGCCTTGTTCGCGTTGTCCGGTTCATCGGTGATCGCGGCGCCCTATCGCGGCGCGGACGGCAAGCTGGTCGGCGTCGTCGGGGTTATCGGGCCGACCCGGTTGAACTATGCGCGGGTGGTTCCCATGGTGGACTTCACCGCGAAAACATTGTCGAGATTGATGGCATGATGGACGACGAAGCGAAGGTTGAAGAGGCTGCCGAAGGCGAGGCTGAAGCCGGAGAAAGCACGGACGACGCCGTCGCCGAGCTGGAGCGCGAGCTGGAGGAAGTCCGTCAGACCGTCCTCTATGCCCAGGCCGAGACCCAGAATGTCCGCCGCCGGCTGGAGCAGGAGAAGCTCAATGCGGCGCAATATGCTGCGACCGGCTTCGCGCGCGACATGCTGAGCGTGAAGGACAACCTCGAGCGCGCGCTGGCGGCGATCCCCGCCGACCTTCGCGACGACGAGAAGTGGAAAAACCTCGTCGCGGGCATCGAGGCGACCGGACGAGAGCTGGACAACGCCTTCCAGCGCCACGGCATCGCCCGCGTCGAAGCGATGGGCCAGAAGCTCGACCCGCATGTCCACCAGGCGATGATCGAGCTGCCGAGCGACGAGGCCGAGCCTGGCACGATCGTTCAGGAGATGCAGGCGGGCTACACGATTAAGGACCGGCTGTTGCGGCCGGCCTTGGTGGGGGTGGCGAAGAAGCCTTAGGCAATATCGCGTCGCATGACGGTCGTCCCGATCGCGAAGGCGCGGGTTCGGCCGCCGCCCCGGACAACGCGGATCTTGTTGATGGCGCGGCCCATTTCGATCGGCGCCCAGCTCGCGCCGCCGTCGCGGGTCTCGAAGCCGGAGGTCGAGGTCCCGGCCCAGCCCCAATTTTCGTCGACGAAGCCGATGCCGAACTCGCGTACCCGGCCGTCGTCGACCAGCGGCAGCTCGCGCCAGGTCGCACCGCCATCCTCGGTCTTCACGATCGCCCGGTGCGTCGTGCCCGGCTCATAATTCTGGACGGTGGCATAGCCGACGCGGCGGGACGGGAAATGCATCTTCCAGACATTCTCGAAGCGCCGCGCGGAACGATAGACTGGCTCCCAGCTCTGCCCGCCGTCACGGGTGCGCAGGATCAAGGCATTGGCTTGCTGGATGTCGCTCGATGTCGCCGCGCACAGGAAGCCGTGGCGCGGGTCGAGGAACTTCACGTCGAGGATCATCCCGGCGACGGCGGAAAGATCGCGCACTTGCCAGCTTGTCCCGCCGTCGATCGAACGCAGCATCGCGGCCGGCCCGCCGACCCGGCCGGCGGCATGGATCACCCGGCCGCCGGGGAGCACGTCGATGCCGCAGATGCCGCGCACCGCGCCAATCCCTTCCGCCTCGACCGGTGCCCAGGTCGCGCCGCCGTCCCCGGTCCGGTAGAGCGGACGCGGATCGGTGCCGGTCGGGAAATAATCGGTGCCGATATTGCCGAGGAAGCCGCGGCGGCGATCGACGAACCCCAAAGCGCGGATGAACGTTCCCGGCTGCTCCCAGACCTTGGTCCAGCTCTCGCCACCGTCCAGCGTGCGGTAGAGCTTGCCGGCGCCATTGCCGTACCAGCCGATGTCTGGCGAGACGAAATGGATATCGTCCTGCTTGCCCTGATGGGGCTCGGTCGGCAGCACCCGCCAGCCGGGCGCAGTGGCCGGCTGGGCAATGGCGCGGCCGGCTGCGAAGGTCGTGGCAAGGCCGAGGATCGCGCTACGCCGGTCGAGCAAGATTCGGGCATCGGTCAATTCCGTCTCCCGGAAGAATCGCTAGCCCACACGGCTCCATGCCATGAACCATGTATCTTCCCAAGTCGCGCCGCCGTCGCGGGAGACGCCCTGGAACCAGCGGCAGCTTGTCGGCGTGATCCGGTCCCAGACTCCCCGCGCCTTGATCGGGGTGCCGTTGTCCTCGTCGTCGGCCATGAAGGTGCCGACGCCGTTTTCGAACGTGCCGGGCATCGGCGGGTTCACGGTTCGCTGCTGGCCGTTGATCCAATGATCGTTCCAGACGCCGGCATTGGCGTCGTAGAGCCTCAGGCCAATGCCGCTGAAGTTGCGCGCCGGGATGCGCAGCTCCTCGACGCTGGCATTGCCGCCGAGCAGCGTGTGGACGGTCGCTTCGCCGGGAAACTCGATCCAGCTCGTGCCCTGCTTCATCCGGTTGGCGATTCGCCATTCGCCGGTCAGGAAGGCGAAGTCGCCGCTCGCGGCGCGCCCCGCCGCCCGAGCTGGACCTGCCTCCAGCGCGACCTTGGCGATGGCGAGCGCCGCCGCGCCTTGCAGAACCGTTCGACGCTCTATGCCCTTGCTCTCTTTCGTCACTGTCGATCTCCCGCCTGCGCCCGCCATCCCCCTTGCGGCCCAATAACTGACAGAAAGCGTCAGGATTTTCTGTTAGGGCGCAAAAATGCGCGCGAGCCGGCTGCTTTCGATCCTGATCCTACTGCAATTGCGGGTGCGGCTAACCGCCGAGGCGCTGGCGGACGAGTTCGAGGTGTCGGTCCGCACCATCTATCGCGACATCGACGCGCTCTCGGCCGCCGGCATTCCGGTCTATGGCGACCGCGGGCCCGGTGGCGGGTTCCAGTTGCTCGACGGCTACCGGACGAAGCTGACCGGCCTCACGCCCTCCGACGCCGAGGCGATGGTGATGATCGGGTTGCCGGGACCGGCGGCGGCGCTCGGGCTCGGCGACGAGGCGAAGCGGGCGCTGGGGCGGATGATGGCGTCGCTGTCGGCGACGGGCAGCGCGGCGGCGGGGCGGTTCGCCGAGCGCTTCCACGTCGATCCGGTCGACTGGTATCAGGCGGATGAACCGGTGCGCCATCTGCCGGCCATCGCCCGCGCCGTGCTCGACGAAAAGCGGATCGCGATGCGGTACGAGAGCTGGCGCGGGCTTCGGGATTGGACCGTGGCGCCGCTCGGTTTGGTGCTGAAGGGCGGCGCCTGGTACCTCGTCGCCGAGGCGAAGGGCGGGCCGCTGACCTTCCGGATTTCCAACATCATCGCGTTGCAGGCGCTGGACGAGCAGTTCGTCCGCCCCGAGGGGTTCGATCTGCCGGTCTGGTGGCGGTCGTCGCTGGAACGGTTCGAGGCCGAGCTTCGGCCCAATGTCGCGACGCTTCGCGCCTCCCCGGAGGGTCTGAGGCGTTTGGCCGAGCTCGGCGCCTATGCGCGCGACGCCGTCACGGCGGGCGGGCCGGTCGATGAACGCGGCTGGGTAACGATCACTTTGCGGGTGGAGAGAGAGGATCGCGCCGCGCTCGTCTTGCTCGGCATCGGGCCGGAGATCGAAGTGGTCGCGCCGTCAGCCTTACGCGCGCAGATGCTGGTTTATGCGCGGTCGATCGCGGGGCTGGCGGAAGAAAAGGCTGGATTCCCGCAGCCACGGGCATGACGATGCGGTGTGATCCGCTCGCTCCTGCCGATTCTGATCCTGCTCGCCGGCTGCGCGACGGTGCGTCCGGCCGAGCCGGCCGGCGTCGCTTATGCCTGGGCGACGTTCGATGCGAACGGGCTGACGGCGAGCGGGGCGCATGGGCTGGCGGATCGGGCGCGGGGCAGGGCGCTGACGATCGACGATCCTGCCCGGATCGCCTCGGTGACCAAGCTGACGGTCGCGCTCGGCGTGATGCGGCTGGTCGAGGAAGGGCGGCTCGATCTCGATCGGGACGTGTCGGACTATCTCGGCTGGCCGCTCCGCAATCCGGCCTTTCCCGATCGCCCGATCACGCTCCGGCATGCTGCTGTCGCACACGTCCAGCGTCCGCGACGAGGGCGACAATTATGTCGTTCCGCTCGGCCGCACCCTGCGCGAGATGGCGGAGCAGCGGGCGAGCTTCGACGCGGAGCACGCGCCGGGAACCTTCTTTCGCTATTCCAATCTCAATTTCCCCCTGATCGGCTCGATCATGGAGCGGACGACGGGCGAGCGGCTCGACACGCTGATGGCGCGGCTGGTTTACCAGCCGCTGGGTCTCGATGCCTGCCTGAACTGGACGACCTGCTCCGACGCGGCCGTGGCGCGGGCGGCGGTACTGTACGATGAAAACGGCGCGGCGATCCGCGACGATCTGGGCGGCCGGCGGCCTGCCTGCCCGGTGTTTGCACCGGCCGGGCAGCCCTGCGATCTTTCCGCTTATCGGCTCGGCGACAATGGCGCCCTGTTCTCGCCGCAGGGTGGCCTGCGCATTTCGGTGCGCGATCTGACCATTATCGGCCGGATGCTGCTCGCGCGCGGCGGCAGCTTCCTGAGCGAGGCCAGCATCCGCACGATGACCTCGGAGGTCTGGCGCTATGACGGGGGGAATGGCGAGACCGACGGGGGCTTCTATTGCGGCTATGGTCTGGCAGTGCAGCGCCTGCCCATAGACGGCTCGCTCTGCCGGGACGATCTGTTCGGCGCGGAGTGGATGATGTCCGGCCATGCCGGCGATGCTTATGGCGTTCGCTCGGGCGTCTGGATCGACAGCGAGAACGGCATCGGCATCGCCTATCTTTCCACCGGCAATGGCGCCGATCCGCCGCGTGGCGCCCACTCCGCTTATCGGGCGATCGAAGAGGCGCTGGCGCGCCATCTTCGCGGTTCAGGCCATTGACAGGCCCGTCCGGTTAGGCGACCGGGATGACGATGCGCGCGTTCACCGCCTCGACCTATTATTATCGGCTCGCCCGGGCGGGACCGATCTGACGCGCGCTTAACAGCCGAGAGTTCAACAGATCACACCCCGTCCGGACCTTCCGGGCGGGTTTTTTTTCATTTTGGAGATCCCATGCTTACCCGAGACCTGATCGCGCCCAGAAACGCCGACTGGACCATCCCGCAGAACTGGGAGCGGTTCACGCCGGCCGAGCATGCCGTGTGGGATACGCTCTTCGCGCGGCAGAGCGCGGCCTTGGAAGGACGTGCGGTGGGCGCGTTCTTCGAGGGGCTCGACGTGCTGCGGCTGTCGAAGCCGGGCATCCCCGACTTCGACGAATTGAACGAGCGGCTGTTCGCGCGGACCGGCTGGACGGTGGTCTCCGTGCCGGGGCTGGTGCCGGACGAGGTCTTTTTCGCGCACCTCGCCAGGCGCCGCTTTCCGGCCGGCAACTTCATCCGCGCCGCCGACAGCCTCGATTATATCGAGCAGCCCGACGCGTTCCACGACGTGTTCGGCCATGTGCCTTTGCTCGCCCAGCCGGCGGTGGCGGATTTCATGCAGGCGATGGGCGCGGCCGGGCTTGCGGCGCTGAAGGCCGGGGCGCTGCACCGGCTGGCGCGGCTCTACTGGTACAGCGTCGAGTTCGGTCTCGCGTGGGAGGATGGAAGCCCGCGCATCTACGGCGCCGGCCTGCTGTCGAGCTTCGGCGAGAGCCGCTTCGCGCTGGAGAGCCCGGAGCCGCGGCGCCGGCCGTTCGATCTGCAAAGGGTGCTGCGCACCCGCTACCGCTCGGACGCCTTCCAGCAGGGCTATTTCGTCATTCCCGACTTCGATGGGCTGCTGCGGCTGCTGCAGGACAACGATCTGGCCGAACTTTACGGCCAGTTGGACGAAAAGCCCGATCTCGATCCCTGATCAGATGTCTTCGTGTACCATGTCGATCTCGCGCACCCGGCGCTTCTGGCGGGCGGTGTCGACGAGGCGGCGGAGCTGCTCGCGCCGCTCCCGGGCGCGTTCGATGTCGCGGAGGACCAGCTCTCCGGTCGTCCGGGTGGTCTCGTCGCTTGAGGTGATGGTGATGTGGCCCAGGCCTGCCAGCTGGTTGACGATCGAAAAGTCGATCCGGACGTCCTTCACCCGGTAGAGCTCGATCTCGTCGATGCTCTTCATGATGATGCCGCGGCGGACGATCAGCCGCTCCTCGGTCAGCTCGTAGCTGGCGGCGAGGTTCTGGATCCATTTGACGATGACGATCGCCACCGCCGCGACGAGCAGGACGAGCGGCGCCCATTCGAAGCCGGGAAGCGGCAGCGTGCCCGCCGAGGCGAGGATCGTTCCGGCCACCCCGGCGATGCCGAGCAGGACCGTGCCCCATCCCGCCATCGTGCCGCGCAGCCAGCCCAGAGTGGAGGGCCGGAAGGAATCGAGCGCCGCTTCGGTCATGCCATGTCCCCGTTGATCGGCCTCAGGCTAGCATCTCGCGCGGCGAAGGGCAGCAGCTTTTCGAGGCGGCCAGCGGCGGCGCGCCGAAGTCGGTCCAGCCGAGGCGCTGAACGAAGGCGTGGCGGACGATCTCGGCCTGCTGCTCGATCCCGTATTTGCCGAAGGGGCGGCCCGGCTCCAGCGTATAGTCATAGCGGCAGAAGGGGTGGCGCATCAGCGGCAGATAGAAGCGGCCCTTGGTCTGAGCCTGCCAGATATGGGTCATCTCGTGGACGAAGAGGCTTTGGAGCTTCACATCCTCGGCGCTGTAATCGTCGCTCCAAAGATCGCTCTTCGCCGGGACGTGGAGATGACCGCAAGGCGCCATCAGGGTGTTGCGCGGCTGGAACGGCCACCATTTGCGGCGATAGATGCGGACCGGCGCGGGGTCGATCGCATCGCCGAAGACCCAAGCGACGATCTTGCGCTCGCCCGCAGTGAGCGCCCGCGATCCGCCCATCAGCTTCCGCTCGTCCCGAGCGAAGTCGAGGGGCGTTGGCACGGAGTCATCACATACGCCCCTCGACTACGCTCGGGACGAGCGAGCTAAGGGTCGGAGGCATGGGCGTCTGCGCCGGCGTCGACGACAGCGGCGTCGAGGGTTCGTGTCTGGCCGTGCTCGAAGCGCAGCACGAGCTGGGCGCGGCCGCCGGCGGCGAGCTGGGGGTTCACGTCGAACAGCATCAGGTGACGGCCGCCGCGGGCCAGCACGATCCGGCCGTTCTCCGGCGCCATCCGCTCCAGCGGCCGCATCGAGCTCATCGCGCCATGCGTCATCGTCTCGTGCATCTCGATCCTTCCCGCCTGCGGCGAGGTGACGCCGATCAGCGCGCCATGATCGGCCGGTACTTGAATCGCGAAATAGGCCGCGCCCGGCCGGCCGGGCAGGACCGGGAGCTGGAAGATGGGCTGATCCGCCGCGGCGCTCGCATGCTGCGCATCGCCGGCGCTGTGGTTGCGATCGGGCGCGGAGCTGCTGCAGGCGGCGAGGGCCAGGGCGGCGGCCATGATCGGGACAAGTCTTTTCATGCCCGGCGCTTAGGGCAGATGCCCTTCTTGTCGCAACAAAATCGCCTCCTATATCGCCTCCAACAACCGGTCCGGCGTCGCTTGGTTTGAGAGGGCGCACGGGCCATGCAGCTTTTGAATTGGGGCAAAGAGGAAGAACTATGGCAAGAGTGATCGGTATCGATCTCGGCACCACCAACAGCGCGGTCGCCGTCATGGAGGGCGGAAAGCCCAAGATCATCGAGAATGCGGAAGGCGCGCGCACGACGCCGTCGGTCGTCGCCTTCACCAAGGACGGCGAGCGGCTGATCGGCCAGCCGGCCAAGCGCCAGGCGGTGACCAACCCCGACAATACCGTGTTCGCGGTGAAGCGCCTGATCGGCCGCCGCTTCGACGATCCGGTGACCAAGAAGGACACCGAGCTGGTCCCCTATGAGATCGTCAAGGGCGCCAATGGCGACGCCTGGGTCAAGGCGGGCGGCAAGGATTATTCCCCCTCGCAGATCTCTGCCTTCACGCTCCAGAAGATGAAGGAAACCGCCGAGGCCTATCTCGGCGAGACGGTCACCCAGGCCGTGATCACCGTGCCGGCCTATTTCAACGACGCCCAGCGCCAGGCGACCAAGGATGCCGGCCAGATCGCCGGTTTGGAAGTGCTGCGCATCATCAACGAGCCGACCGCGGCGGCGCTGGCCTACGGCCTCGACAAGCAGGACGGCAAGACGATCGCGGTCTACGATCTCGGCGGCGGCACGTTCGACATCTCGATCCTCGAGATCGGCGACGGCGTGTTCGAGGTGAAGTCGACCAATGGCGACACCTTCCTCGGCGGCGAGGATTTCGACGCCAAGCTGGTCGACTGGCTGGCCGACAAGTTCAAGGCGAAGGAGAATATCGACCTGCGCCAGGACCGGCTCGCGCTGCAGCGACTGAAGGAAGCGGCCGAAAAGGCGAAGATCGAGCTGTCCAGCGCGCAGACCACCGAAGTGAACCTTCCGTTCATCACCGCGCGGATGGAGGGCGGCGCTTCGACCCCGCTCCACCTCGTCGAGACGATCAGCCGCTCCGATCTGGAAAAGATCGTCGGCGATTTGATCAAGCGGACGCTTGAGCCGTGCAAGAAGGCGATGGCCGACGCCGGCGTGACCGCGAACGACATTTCCGAGGTCGTCCTGGTCGGCGGCATGACCCGCATGCCCAAGGTCCGCGACGTCGTGAAGGAATATTTCGGCAAGGAGCCGCACACCGGCGTCAATCCGGACGAAGTCGTCGCGATGGGCGCCGCGATCCAGGCCGGCGTGCTGCAGGGCGAGGTCAAGGACGTCCTGTTGCTCGACGTGACTCCGCTCTCGCTCGGCATCGAGACTCTGGGCGGCGTTTTCACCCGGATGATCGACCGCAACACGACGATCCCGACCAAGAAGGCGCAGACCTATTCGACCGCCGAGGACAACCAGAATGCGGTGACGATCCGCGTCTTCCAGGGCGAGCGCGAGATGGCGGCGGACAACAAATTGCTCGGCCAGTTCGATCTGGTCGGCATTCCGCCGGCGCCGCGCGGCGTGCCGCAGGTCGAGGTCACCTTCGACATCGACGCCAACGGCATCGTCAACGTCCACGCCAAGGACAAGGGCACCGGCAAGGAGCAGCAGATCCGTATCCAGGCCTCGGGCGGTTTGTCCGATGCCGACATCGAGAAGATGGTCCAGGAAGCGGAGCAGTTCGCCGGCGAGGACAAGACTCGTCGCGAGGCGGCCGAGGCGCGCAACAATGCCGACAGCCTGGTCCACTCGACCGAGCAGCAATTGAAGGAGCATGGCGACAAGATCGACGACGCTCTCAAGGGCGAGATCGAAGCCGCGGTCGCCGAGACCAGGACCGCGATCGAGAGCGGCGACGCCGAGGCGATGAAGGAGAAGGCGCAGGCCCTCGCCCAGGTCGCGATGAAGCTCGGCCAGGCGGTCTACGAGAAGGAGCAGGCCGCCGCGGCCTCGCCGGGCGCCGACGCGCCGGGTGCGGAAGCGGAAGCCGGCGCGGGCGACGAGGAAGTCGTCGACGCCGAATTCTCCGAGGTCGACGAGAACAATCGGGGCTGACGGAGCATGCACTGCTCGTTCGTCCTGAGCCTGTCGAAGGACATTCCTTCTTTGCTGAGCCAAGGAAGGAAAGGGCTTCGACAGGCTCAGCCCGAACGGTCTTTGGGTGGGGGCACCTAGGTGGTTGAAACCGACTTTTATCAGCTGCTGCAGGTGCAGCGCGGTGCGGACGCGGCGACGATCAAGTCCGCCTATCGCCGCCTCGCGATGGAATGCCATCCGGACAAGCATGCCGGCTGCAAGGAGCAGGAAGCGAAGTTCAAGGCGATCAGCGAAGCCTATGATTGTCTGAAGGACCCGCAGAAGCGCGCCGCCTACGACCAGTTCGGCCATGCCGCCTTCAAGAATGGAGGCGGCGGCAATGGCGGCTTCGGCGGCGGGCAGGATTTCGCCGGCTTCGCCGACATTTTCGATTCCATGTTCGGCGACGTGTTCGGCGGGCAGGGGCGGCGCGGCAATGTGCTGCGCGGCTCGGACCTGCGCTACGATCTCGAGATCAGCCTGGAGGACGCCTTCGCGGGCCGCTCGGTCGAGCTCAACGTCGACAGCACCGCCTCCTGCGAGCCATGCGCCGGATCGGGCGCGAAGGCCGGGACCAGCGCCCGCGCCTGCCAGATGTGCGGCGGCCATGGCCAGGTCCGCGCGCGGCAGGGTTTTTTCGTCGTCGAGCAGACCTGCCCGCAATGCCGGGGCCTGGGCGAGACGATCGCCGATCCCTGCCCGACCTGCCGCGGCGAGGGCCGGGTCGAGAAGCGCAAAGCGCTGACCGTCGATATCCCGGCCGGTGTCGACGAGGGCACCCGAATTCGCCTCGCCGGCGAAGGCGAGGCTGGCGCGCGCGGCGGTCCGCCGGGCGATCTCTACATCTTCGTCCATCTGAAGCGACATGCGATCTTCAGCCGCGAGGGCACGACCCTGTTCGCGCGCGCACCGATCACCTTCACCACCGCCGCTCTGGGCGGCGAGATCGAGGTGCCGGGGCTCGACGGCGAAGTGCACGAGATCAAGATTCCCGTCGGCACCCAGTCCGGCAAGCAGCTCCGCCAGCGCGGCGCCGGCATGCCGGTCCTGCGCGGCCGGGGCCATGGCGACATGGTGATTGAGATCGAGGTCGAGACGCCGACCCGGCTGAGCGCGAAGCAGAAGGAATTGCTCGAAGCCTTCCGCGAGACCGAGACCGGCGAGGAATGCCCGAAGGCGAAGAGCTTCTTCGGCAAGATCAGGGACGCGCTGGGCGGCTAGGGCCGCTTCGGAATCTCCAATCCCCGCTGCAGCGCCGGCCGGGCCAAGCCGCGCTGAAGCCAGGCATCCACGTTCGCGAAATCGTCATAGCCGACGAGCTCGCGCGCCTCGTAGAAGCCGATCAGGTTGCGGACCCAACCCAAGGTCGCGATGTCGGCGATCGTGTAGTCGTTACCCACGATCCACTCGCGACCGGCCAGCCGGCCATCGAGCACGCCCAGCAGCCGCCGCGCCTCGGCGGCGTAGCGGTCGCGCGGTCGCTTGTCCTCGAATTCGCGGCCGGCGAATTTGTGGAAGAAGCCGACCTGGCCGAACATCGGCCCCACGCCGCCCATCTGGAACATCAGCCACTGGATCGTCTCGTAGCGGCGGGCCGGATCGGCGGGGAGGAACTGCCCGGTCTTCTCGGCAAGGTAGATCAGGATCGCGCCCGATTCGAACAGCGCAAGCGGCTTGCCGCCGGGGCCGTCGGGATCGAGGATCGCCGGGATCTTGCCGTTCGGATTGAGCGAAAGGAACTCCGGCGTCTTCTGGTCGTCGTCGGTGATGTCGACGAGGTGCGGCTCGTAGAGAAGGCCCGTCTCCTCCAGCATGATCGAGACCTTCACCCCGTTCGGCGTGTTCAGCGAATAGAGTTGGAGCCGATCGGGATGCCGCGCCGGCCAGCGCGTCGTGATCGGGAAGGCGGCGAGGTCGGTCATACGGTCTCCTCTCGACAGGCGCGCGAGATAAGGCTTTAGGCGGGGGAAATAAGAGGCGCGGCTGACCGGCGAGGACTTCCATGGCTGACACCTACGATCTCATCGTTCTGGGCTCGGGCCCCGGCGGCTATGTCGCGGCGATCCGCGCCAGCCAGCTGGGGCTCAAGACCGCGATCGTCGAGCGCGAGAATCTGGGCGGCATCTGCCTCAACTGGGGCTGCATCCCGACCAAGGCGCTGCTCCGCTCGGCCGAGATCTTCCACTACATGCAGCACGCCAAGGATTACGGGCTCGCGGCGGAGAAGATCAGCGCCGATCTGGAGGCGGTGGTGAAGCGCTCGCGCGGCGTCGCCAAGCAGCTCAATCAGGGCGTCACGCACCTGATGAAGAAGAACAAGATCGCCGTCCACATGGGCGACGGCAGGCTGATCGGTAAGGGCAGACTGGAGGTGAAAGGCGAGAAGGGGACCGAGACCCTCACAGCCAAGCACATCATCTTAGCCACGGGCGCGCGGGCGCGCGACCTGCCCTTCGCCAAGACCGACGGCAAGCGCGTCTGGACCTATCGCCACGCGATGGTGCCGCCGGAAATGCCGAGCAAACTGCTGGTCATTGGGTCGGGCGCGATCGGGATCGAGTTCGCCAGCTTCTACAACGACATGGGCTCGCAAGTGACCGTGGTCGAGATGCTCGACCGGATCGTGCCCGTCGAGGATGCGGACGTGTCGGCGTTCCTCGAAAAGGCGCTGAAGAAGCAGGGCATGACGATCATGACGGCGGCAAGCGTCGACAAGCTGGAGGTCGGCGCCTCGGGCGTGAAGGCCGCGATCAAAAGCAAGGACGGCAAGACCGTCAGCGGCGAGTTCAGCCATGTCATCGTCGCGATCGGCATTGCGCCGAACACCGAGAATATCGGACTGGAGGCGCTGGGCGTCGCGACCGATCGCGGCCACATCAAGGCGGACGGCCTCTGCCGCACCAATGTCGATGGCCTGTGGGCGATCGGCGACGTCACCGCGCCGCCCTGGCTGGCGCACAAAGCGAGCCACGAGGGCGTGATTGCCGCCGAGGCGATCGCCCAAGTGCTGGGCAACAAGGACGTCCACCCGCACGCGATGGACGCGCGCAACATTCCGGGCTGCACTTATTGCCACCCGCAGGTCGCGTCGGTCGGCCTCACCGAGGCCAAGGCCAAGGAAGCGGGCTATACAGTCAAGGCCGGCACCTTTCCCTTCATCGGCAACGGCAAGGCGATCGCGCTCGGCGAAGCGGAGGGCTTCATCAAGACGGTGTTCGACGCCAAGACCGGCGAATTGCTCGGCGCGCATATGGTCGGCGCCGAGGTCACCGAGCTGATCCAGGGCTATACGGTCGGCAAGCAGGCCGAGCTGGTCGAGACCGATTTCATGAACACCGTCTTCCCACACCCGACGCTAAGCGAGATGATGCACGAGAGCGTACTCGCGGCCTACGGGCGGGTGTTGCATATGTGATGGACCCTGACGCCGATCTCGACGGCCTCGGCCGCGAACAGCTGGTGGAGGAAGTGAAGCGGCTGCGCGCCGGTGTCCGCGCCCATCGGGACAGCAGCGGCATGGAGTTGTGCTGGTATCATCCCGACCTCTGGAACCTGTTGCCGGAGCGGGCCGACTCCGCCATCGCGGTTCCGGAGTGGCCGCAGTTCCTGCGCGGCTGCGTCCGTTACCGGCAGAGCCTCGACGAACAGGCGCCCGACGCGCCGCGGACGACCGAAGAATATAAGGGGGATTGAATGGGCCGCTTGCTGAAGTTCTGCGCCGCTTTGGGTCTGGCGCTCGCTCCTTCTTCCCTCCTCGCCCAGTCGGGTTCGGTGGTCATCACCGCCGACCGGATGCTCGATGTCCTCACCGGCCGCATGGTCGAGGAGCCGGTGGTCGTCGTCACCGACGGCCGGATCGTCGCCGTCGTCGGGCGCGGCGGGGCGCGGCCGAACGTTCCGGCGGGCGCGCGGCGGATCGATCTGCCGGGGATGACGATCCTGCCCGGCCTGATCGACATGCACGTCCATCTCACCAGCTCGCCCTTCATCCGCGGCTATCGGCGGCTGGAGGTGACGGACAGCTTCTGGCCGACGATCGGTGTGCCCAACGCGCGCGCGATGCTGGAGGCGGGCTTCACAACAATCCGCAATGTCGGATCGGCCAATTACGCCGATGTCGGGCTGCGCCAGGGGATCGAGCGGGGCCTCTATCCGGGGCCGCGCATCGTTCCCGCCGGGCCGAGCTTCGGGCCGACCGGCGGCCATTGCGACACCAACGATCTGCCGCCCTCGATCACCTTCCGCGACGGCGAGCGCGGTGTGAACGGGGTCGAGGCGGTGCGGCTCCGCGTTCGCCAGAACCGCCGTTACGGGGCCCAGGTGATCAAATTGTGCGTCACCGGCGGCGTCTTCTCGGCCAACACCGATCCGGGCGCGCAGCAGATGTCGGATGCCGAGATCGCCGCCGCGGTCGAGGAGGCGCATATGCTCGGCATGCGGGTCGCGGCGCATGCCCATGGCGCAGCCGGCATCCGCGCCGCGATCCGGGGTGGCGTCGACACGATCGAGCATGCTTCGCTCATCGACGCCGAGGGCATCCGCCTCGCGCGCGAGCGCGGCACCTGGCTGTCGATGGACATCTTCAACACCGAATATACCCAGTCGGAGGGCGCGCGGAACGGTGTTCCCGAGGCGAACCTCCAGAAGGATCGCGACGTGGCGCAATCGCAGCGCGATAATTTCCGCGCCGCCCACCGCGCCGGGGTCAGGATGGTGTTCGGCACCGATGCGGGCGTGATGCCGCACGCCTCCGCGGGCGGCCAGTTTCGCTACATGGTCCAATATGGAATGACGCCGCTGGAGGCGATCCAGGCCGCGACCCGCAACGCCGCCCAGGCGCTGGCGCGGGAGGCGGATGTCGGCGCGATCGCGGTCGGCCGCTATGCCGACATCGTCGCGGTCGACGGCGATCCACTCGCCGACGTGCGCCAGCTCGAAAGCGTCGATGTGGTGATCAAGGGCGGCGACATGGTCAGTGACCGCCGCGTCGCCTCACACTGATCAAAAGCATCCTTCAGAAACCGGAGTCCCCCATGACTTTCAGCCTCTACGAAGCTTCGGCACCCGTTTTCGTCGCCAGCCTGACCAACATGCGCGCCTGGCTCGACAAGGCGGCGGCGGAAGGGGACGAGGCGGCGTTGCTTGAGGCGAAGCTGGCCGAGGATATGCGGCCGCTGCCGGCCCAGTTCCAGATGGCGTCGGACAGCGCCAAGAACTGCATCGCCCGGCTCGCCGGGATCGAGGCGCCCGCCATGGCTGACGAGGAAGCAAGCTTCGCTGAGCTCAAGGCGCGCTGCGACAAGACGATCGCCTTCATCAACGGCGTCGATCCGGCCGCTGTTTCCGCCGGCGAGGATCGCGAGGTCTCGATCCGCTTCCCGAACGGCATGGGCTATACGTGGATAGGGCGCGACTATCTGACCAGCTTCGCGCTGCCCAATTTCTTCTTCCACGTGACGACCGCTTACGCGATCCTGCGCGCGGCCGGGATTTCGCTGGGCAAGCCCGACTTCCTCCAACATCTCGGCCCACCCAACCTGATGCCGGAGGCGTGACGCAGATCGGAGGGCGCTAGGGCCGCGCGCCGTCCTTCTTATATTCCGCGATCAGCGGCTCGAAATCCGGCCAATCGGACATATTCGCGAAGCTGTGTCTTGCCGGTGTTTGCGCCCAGGGCAGCTTCTCGTCCGTGAACATTTCGATGAAGGGCTCGAACCAGGCATGATTGTCGAGCATCGTCGGCCGCAGATTCACGAGCCAGTCGATGCCGGTGGGCTTCGTGAACATCCAAGTCATGCAGGCCGGGCAGAACCAGTGCACGTCACGGCTGAGGCCGCCCAGCACAGGCTCACCTTGTGTCACCTCGAAGCCGTCGCTGGGGACGGCGAGGCTGAGCGAGAAGGCGCTGGAGCTCATGCTCTGGCAGCCGGTGCAATGACAGGCAGCGGCGAGCAGAGGCGGCTTTGTCACGCGCAGGCGGATCTGGCCGCAGCGGCAGCCGCCGTCCCAGGGGAGCTTCCATTCGTCCATGCGGGAATAATCGATATCAGTCATGGAAGTTTCCCGTTGAACCTCCGCGCCGGCGCGCGGTTATGGATCGAACGACTGGAGCGTGATGATGAAAGGCTATGTCGACAATATCGAGCAAGCGACGCGGGCGAACGGCGATTTCCGCCGCGTGCTGTATACCGCGAAGAACCTGCAGCTGGTGCTGATGACGCTGCCGCCCGGCTGCGACATCGGCGAGGAGGTGCATGAGGATCGCGACCAGTTCTTCCGGATCGAGGAAGGCGAGGGCGTGGTCGTGATTGACGGCGTCGAGAACCGGGTCGAGGACGATTTCGCGGTGATCGTGCCGGCCGGCGCGCGCCATAATGTGATCAACCGCAGCGCCGCGCCGCTGAAGCTCTACACGATCTACGGCCCGCCCGAGCATCGCGACGGCGTCGTTCACGCGACCAGGGAGCAAGCCGAGCGCGACCACGGCAACGATCATTGGGACGGCGAGACGACCGAATAGGTCAGGCGGGCTGGGCCATCCTGGATCTCACCGCGTTCGGGAAGCAGAGGTGGATGACGAGCAAGGCGGTCGCGGCGATCATCGGTATCGCGCCGGCAGTCGCGAAGCTCGCGTCGCTGTTGAGCGCGCCCCAGACGGCCAGAACCGATCCCGCCTGAACAGCGGCGAAGATGTACCAGCCGTCGCGGCTGCGCCAGACAAAGGCGAGCGAGAAGGCCAAAATGTCGGCGAGGAAGAAATAGCGCTCGTGCATCCGCGGCAGCAGGCCGGGCAGCATCAGCGTCGAGAGCAGAGCGGCGGCGATCATGTCGGGCATTCCGCCGCTCCGGGCGAAGCGCAGCAGATAAGCGAGGCTGGCGAGCGCGGCGGCGGCGAAGGCGAGCGGCTGGAGGTGCAGCATCGGCCTCCACGCAATACCCTGGGCGAGCTGCCAGATGTTCGGCGCGTTCATCGACAGCGCGTCGAAATGGCCGGCCTGGCGCAGATAGACGGTGGCGAGGTCCATCGCGGGCCAGCCGGCGAGCCAGGCGGGCAGCATCGCGGCGGCATAAACGGCGGGCGGGATCAGCCAGTGCCGCCACGGCGCGCGCTGGCCGATCAGCACGGCGAGCGCGAAGGGGCCGAGGAAGACCGCCTGCAGCTTGAAGGCAAAGGCGATTCCGCACCACAGCATCATCGCTCCCGTTCGCCGCTCGATCGCGGCGGCGACGGCGAGCAGGCAGGGCGCTGCCCAGAGCGCGTCGCACTGGCCGAAAAAGGCGGCGTTCAGCATCGTGCTCGGCAGGATGACGACGAGCGCCGCCGCGCGGCTCGGGGCGATGATCCCGGTGGCGCGCAGCAGCCGCCAGGTCGCCCAGGCGAGCCAGAGCGTACCGAGCGCCGAAAGCAGCTTCACCGTCCCGGTGATTGTCAGCAGCTCGGCCAGCGGCGAGGCGGCCGCCATCAGGTAGAGATAGAGCGGCGTGTAGTTTGAGAAAGGCGTCGCGAAGGCCGCGAGCGGCCCTGCCGTTTGGATATGCTCCATCCAGGGGATCAGGAACTCGCGCATGTCGAAGGTCTGCACCGGCCAGAGCAGCGCGTAGCAGACGAGGCCGAGCGCGAGGCTGACCCGCGGAGAGGGCAGCGCCGTCGCGGCACCGTTGCGGCTGTCGTCCATAGGTCGCTGTTGGGCCGACTATGGTTAACGTTTCGTAACGGCGGGCGGCCTGCCAACCAAGCTGGGCTCGCGAAGGCGTTGATTTGCCCTTGCGCGCGGCCCGGCCTAGCCTGCTTCCGACTCTGCCGGAGATGCCGAGATGCGCTGTCGCTTCGCTTTCGCCCTGATGCTCGTGCTTGCGACCGGTTGCACGCCGCCATCCGGGAACCTCGCCGGGGATAACGGCCAGTCGGCTTCGGGCGGGGCACGGGCCGACGCGGCGGTGACGGTCGCGGCCGCCAACGGCAATCCTTGCACGGCGACCTGGAATGGCGAGGCGGTCACGACGGAAGAGCTTTCGACCCGCACCGTCAGGCTGGTCGAACAGGCCATCGAGCGGGCGGGCGGCATCGCCAATATGCGCGCGGAGCTGATTCCGAGGGTCAGCCTTGAGGCAACGCCCACGCTCACCTTCGCCTGCGTTGGACCGGCCATCGCCGCGATTCAGCAAGGCGGGGGTCCCGAAATCATGCTGAAGCCGACGGGCGCGGTGCAACAGCCGGTCTCCGTTTACACATCGCTGACGTCGAGCGGCGGCCAGCCCGCGCAGGTCACGATACAATTCGGTCAGGGTGATCGAATCGGCTGGACCGAAATCACTGTCGCCGGCCGAACCGATGAGATGATCGATTTGGCGGGCGTGCGGACGCGCGCTCGTGCCTTTGCGAGTGATCATGATCCCCGGCCGGCTGGCCGTGATCATCGCCGGGGAAACCTCCTTTGCCGCAGCGTTCGAATTGCTCGGCGCAGTCGCAGGGACGCAGCCGATCCTGCTCCCTCCCGGCAGCACGTTGCCGCCCGTCGATCCGCGGATGGCTCCGCCCCCGCCCGATCCGCTCGCCGGCAGGCGCTAGCCACATTGCCACCGGTTGCAAACCCGGCCGGTTGACCCATATCCGCCTCGCGGTTATAGGCCGCCGCGCTCGCGGGCTCTTGTCAGTCCGCCGGGCGTTTTGAGCTGAACGCTGTCGTCATGGTGACGCAAGGGTTCCGGGGACTCGAAGAAGAGGGTCGCCGGGGCAGCTTGCGTTTTCGGCATGGCGATAGAGTAACTTGTGAAAGTGAAGGGCTTCGATGCCGACGATCAACCAGTTGGTCCGCAAGGGCCGCGACCCGCAGAAGGCCAAATCCAAGGTCCCTGCGATGGAGCAGAATCCGCAGAAGCGCGGCGTGTGCACGCGCGTCTACACTACCACCCCGAAGAAGCCGAACTCGGCGCTCAGGAAAGTCGCCAAGGTGCGCCTGACCAACCAGCGCGAGGTCATCAGCTACATTCCGGGTGAGGGCCACAATCTTCAGGAGCACTCGGTGGTCCTGATCCGCGGCGGCCGTGTGCGCGACCTTCCGGGTGTGCGCTATCACGTCCTGCGCGGCGTGCTCGACACCCAGGGTGTCAAGGACCGCAGGCAATCCCGCTCCAAATATGGCGCGAAGCGTCCCAAGTAAGCCCCGGACAAGTTCCGGAAACGGCTGAAGAGAAAGGATAAAAATCATGTCACGTCGTCGTCGCCCCGAAAAGCGCGAGATTCTGCCGGATCCCAAGTTCGGCGATATCGTCCTCAGCAAATTCATGAACAACATCATGCTGGACGGTAAGAAGTCGGTCGCCGAGAACATCGTCTACGGTGCGCTCGAGACCGTCGAGACGCGCGCCAAGAAGGACCCGATCCAGGTCTTTCACGACGCGCTCAACAATGTGAAGCCGGGTATCGAGGTCCGCTCCCGCCGGGTCGGCGGCGCGACCTATCAGGTCCCGGTCGAGGTTCGCCTCGAACGCGCCCAGGCGCTCGCCATCCGCTGGCTGATCTCGGCCGCCCGGGCGCGCTCCGAAAAGACCATGGCTGGCCGGCTGTCCGGCGAGCTGCTCGACGCCGCGTCCAATCGCGGCAACGCGGTCAAGAAGCGCGAGGACACGCACCGGATGGCCGAGGCCAACCGCGCCTTCAGCCACTACCGCTGGTAATCATCTAACGCCGGGCCGGACGCTCGGCCCTGGAGACAAGACATGGCCCGCAGCCATCCGCTCGAGAAATATCGCAACATCGGCATCATGGCGCACATCGACGCCGGCAAGACGACGACGACCGAGCGCATCCTCTATTACACCGGCAAGTCCTACAAGATCGGCGAGGTCCATGAGGGCACCGCGACGATGGACTGGATGGAACAGGAGCAGGAGCGCGGCATCACGATCACGTCGGCCGCGACGACCTGTTTCTGGAACGACCACCGGGTCAACATCATCGACACGCCGGGCCACGTCGACTTCACCATCGAGGTCGAGCGCTCGCTGCGCGTCCTCGACGGCGCGGTCGCCTGCTTCGACGGCGTCGCCGGCGTCGAGCCGCAGTCCGAGACGGTGTGGCGCCAGGCCGACAAGTACAAAGTGCCGCGGATGTGCTTCGTCAACAAGCTCGACCGCACCGGCGCCAACTTTGAGATGTGCGTCGGCATGATCAAGGATCGGCTCGGCGCCCGCCCGGCCGTGCTCTATCTCCCGATCGGCCTCGAGAGCCAGTTCAAGGGCCTCGTCGATCTGGTCGAGAACCGCGCCATCATCTGGCTCGAGGAATCGCTCGGCGCCAAGTTCGAATATCAGGACATTCCGGCCGACCTCGCCGATGCCGCCGCCGCAGCCCGCATGGAGCTGATCGAGATGGCGGTCGAGCAGGACGACGATGTCATGGAGGCCTATCTCGGCGGCGACGAGCCCGATGTGGCGACACTGAAAGCGCTGATCCGCAAGGGCACGCTGAACTTCTCGTTCGTGCCGGTTCTGTGCGGCTCGGCGTTCAAGAACAAGGGCGTCCAGCCTTTGCTCGACGCTGTCGTCGACTATCTGCCGAGCCCGCTCGACGTTCCCGCCATCCAGGGCCTGAAGCTCGACGGCGAGACGGTTGACGAGCGTCCGGCCGACGACAATGCGCCGTTCGCGGCGCTGGCGTTCAAGATCATGAACGATCCCTTCGTCGGCACCCTGACCTTCGCCCGCATCTATTCGGGCAAGCTGGAGACCGCTTCGCAGGTCACCAACTCGGTCAAGGACAAGAAGGAGAAGGTCGGTCGCATGCTGCTGATGCATGCCAATGACCGCGAGGACATCCAGGTCGCCTATGCCGGCGACATCGTCGCTCTGGCGGGCCTCAAGGACACCACCACCGGGGACACGCTCTGCGCCTCCAACGCGCCGATCATCCTCGAGCGGATGGAATTCCCCGAGCCGGTGATCGAACTCTCGGTGGAGCCGAAGACCAAGGCCGACCAGGAGAAGATGGGCATCGCGCTCAATCGCCTGTCGCGCGAGGATCCGTCCTTCCGCGTGTCGTCGGACGCCGAGAGCGGCCAGACTATCATCAAGGGGATGGGCGAGCTCCACCTCGAGATCCTGGTCGATCGCATGAAGCGCGAGTTCAAGGTCGAGGCCAATGTCGGCGCGCCGCAGGTGGCGTATCGCGAATATCTCGGCAAGCCGGTCGAGCTGACCTACACCCACAAGAAGCAGTCGGGCGGCTCCGGCCAGTTCGCCGAGGTGAAGGTCAAGGTCACGCCCGGCGAGCGCGGCTCCGGCTTCGTCTTCATCGATTCGGTGAAGGGCGGCAACGTGCCGAAGGAATATATCCCTTCGGTCGAGAAGGGCATGCGCGAGACCGCCGAGACCGGATCGCTGATCGGCTTCCCGATCATCGATTTCTCGGTCGAGCTGGTCGACGGCAAATATCACGACGTCGATTCGTCCGCTCTGGCGTTCGAGATCTGCGCGCGCGGCTGCATGCGCGAGGCGGCCCAGAAGGCCGGCATCAAGCTGCTCGAGCCGATCATGAAGGTTGAGATCGTCACCCCGGAAGACTATCTGGGCGACGTAATCGGCGATCTGAACAGCCGTCGCGGCCAGATTCAGGGCACCGACAGCCGTGGCAATGCACAGGTCGTCGAGGCAATTGTGCCGCTTGCGAATATGTTCGGCTACGTTAATGAGCTGCGCTCCTTCACGCAGGGACGCGCTCAGTACACGATGCAGTTCTCGCACTATGACGAGGTGCCTGCGAACGTCGCTGAAGAGGTGAAGGCGAAGCTCGCCTGAGCGGTCGCCGAGGTTTGAAACTTAAAGACGAGGGTTAGGGAAAATGGCGAAAGCTAAATTCGAGCGGACGAAGCCGCACTGCAACATCGGCACCATCGGTCACGTCGACCATGGCAAGACGTCGCTGACCGCGGCGATCACCAAGATCCTGGCGGAGACGGGCGGCGCTACGTTCACCAGCTACGCCAATATCGACAAGGCGCCGGAAGAGCGCGAGCGCGGCATCACCATTTCGACGGCGCACGTCGAATATGAGACCGAGGCGCGCCACTATGCCCACGTCGATTGCCCGGGCCACGCCGATTATGTGAAGAACATGATCACCGGCGCCGCGCAGATGGACGGCGCGATCCTGGTCGTGTCGGCCGCCGACGGCCCGATGCCGCAGACCAAGGAGCACATCCTGCTCGCCAAGCAGGTCGGCGTGCCGACCATGGTGGTCTTCCTCAACAAGGTCGATCAGGTCGACGATCCCGAGCTGCTCGAGCTGGTCGAGCTGGAGATCCGCGAGGAGCTTTCCAAGCGCGACTTCGACGGCGACAACATTCCGATCATCTCGGGCTCAGCGCTCGCCGCCCTCGAGGACAGCAACCCGGAGACGGGCCGCCAGGCGATCCTTAACCTGATGAAGGCGGTGGACGAGTGGATCCCGCAACCGGAGCGTCCGCTGGACAAGCCGTTCCTGATGCCGATCGAGGACGTGTTCTCGATCTCGGGCCGCGGCACGGTCGTCACCGGCCGCGTCGAGACCGGCATCGTCAAGGTCGGCGAGGAAGTCGAGATCGTCGGCATCAAGGACACCAAGAAGACGGTCGTCACCGGCGTCGAGATGTTCCGCAAGCTGCTCGATCAGGGCCAGGCCGGCGACAATATCGGCGCGCTGATCCGCGGCGTCGGTCGTGAAGAGGTCGAGCGCGGCCAGGTGCTGTGCAAGCCCGGCTCGATCAAGCCGCACACCGACTTCCAGGCGGAAGTCTACGTCTTGTCGAAGGACGAGGGCGGCCGTCACACGCCGTTCTTCGCGAACTATCGTCCGCAATTCTACTTCCGGACCACGGACGTGACCGGCGAGGTCGTCCTCCCCGAGGGCACCGAGATGGTCATGCCGGGCGACAACGTGAACCTGGGCGTCAAGCTGATCGCCCCAATCGCGATGGACCAGGGCCTGCGCTTCGCGATCCGCGAAGGCGGCCGGACCGTCGGCGCGGGGGTTGTCGCCGAGATCACGAAGTAGTAAGGCGCGCGCAGCCGCCCGGGTCGGACAGATTCGGGCGGCTCGCTTTTTTGTTTGAATATGCCTGACCCCGGGCCTTGCGGCACGGGGATAAAGGCGCGGCTCTTTCGCATCGGTAGTGGACATGGAAACGCAGAATATCCGCATTCGCCTGAAGGCTTTCGATCACCGCGTGCTCGATCAGGCCACCGGGGACATCGCCGACACCGCTCGGCGTACGGGTGCGATGATTCGGGGGCCCATTCCGCTGCCGACGCGGATCGAGAAGTTCACCGTCAACCGCTCGCCGCACGTCGACAAGAAGTCGCGCGAGCAGTTCGAGGTGAGGACGTACAAGCGGCTGCTCGACATCGTGCAGCCGACGCCGCAGACGGTCGATGCGCTGATGAAGCTCGACCTCGCCGCCGGCGTGGACGTCGAGATCAAGCTGGCCTGACGCCAGCGAAAGACAGGGATACCGCCGGGCTTGCCCGGGTCTGCGTCCCCGCCATTCCGCCTTCGGGCGGAAGACCAGCCCAGGCGGGGCACGCATCGTTTTAAGGGCTGAAGCACGCCCCCGGGATTGCCTCGGGGGCCTCTGGTGAGGAGTTTGGTCATGCGCACCGGCGTGATCGCGAAGAAAATGGGGATGACCCGCTTGTTCCAGGAGGATGGTCGGCACGTGCCGGTCACCGTTCTGGCGCTCGACAATGTTCAGGTCGTCGCCCGCCGCGAAACGGACCGCGACGGCTATACCGCCGTCCAGCTCGGCGCCGGATCGGCCAAGGCGAAGAATTTGACCAAGCCGCAGCGCGGCCATTTCGGCAAGGCCGAAGTGGAGCCGAAGGCGAAGGTCGTCGAGTTCCGGGTCGCCGAGGACGCGCTCCTCGATGTCGGCTCCGAGATCGCCGCCAACCATTTCGTCCCCGGCCAGATGGTCGATGTCCAGGGTGTGACCCAGGGCAAGGGCTTCGCCGGCGCGATGAAGCGCTGGAATTTCGGCGGCCTGCGCGCCACCCACGGGGTCTCGCTCTCGCACCGCTCGCACGGCTCGACCGGCCAGCGCCAGGATCCGGGCAAGGTCTTCAAGAACAAGAAGATGGCCGGCCATATGGGCGCGAAGAACCGCACCCAGCAGAATCTCGAAGTCGTTCTGACCGACATTCCGCGCGGCCTGATCTTCGTGAAGGGCTCGGTGCCCGGATCGAAGGGCGGCTGGCTGATCATCAAGGATTCGGTGAAGGTCGCGCGTCCCGACGAGGCGCCCTATCCGGCCGGCCTCAAGGAAATGCTGAAGAAGGCGGACCTCGAAGAGGCGCCGATTGCCGGCCTGGTCGACGAGGCCGCGGTTCACGAAATCCCGGCTTTGCCGAGCGACGAGGAAGTCGCGGCGATCGCGGCCGAGCAGGAAGCCGGCGCCATCGAGGCGGAGGCTGCTGCCGCTGCTGCTGCTGAAGAGACTCCCGCTGCCGAGGACGCTGCGCCCGAGGGCGACGCTGGCGCGGCCGACGAGAGCAAGGAAGGCTGATCATGAAGGTCAAGGTTCAAAGCCTCGACGGCAAGGGCAAGGGCGCCGATCTGGAGCTCAATGACGAGGTGTTCGGCGTCGAGCCGCGCGCCGACATCCTGCACCGCGTCGTCACCTGGCAGCTCGAGAAGCGCCGCGGCACCGCCCGCGCCGCCCGCGAGCGTTCGGAAGTCGCCCGCACCGGCAAGAAGTTCGGTCGCCAGAAGGGCGGCGGCACCGCCCGTCACGGCGACCGCCGCGCCCCGATCTTCGTCGGCGGCGGCAAGGCGCATGGCCCGCGGGTCCGCGACTTCAATCCGTCGCTGAACAAGAAGGTCCGCGCACTCGGCCTCAAGATGGCGCTCTCCGCCAAGGCGAAGGACGGCAATCTGGTCGTGCTCGACAATCTCGATCTCAAGGAAGCCAAGACCCAGGCGCTCAAGGCGCAGCTCGGCAAGCTCGGCTTCGGCAAGACCGCTCTGGTCATCGACGGCGACGCGCTGAGCGTCGGCTTCGCCAACGCCTCGGCGAACCTGCGCGAAGTCAGCCTGCTGCCGGCGGTCGGGGCGAACGTCTACGACATCCTCAACCATGAGACCCTGGTGCTGACCCGCGCCGCGGTCGAGACGCTGGAGGCCCGGTTCAATGGCTAAGGCGAAAACGCAGGCGCAGCCGAAGGTCGCGATCGGTCATTACGACGTCGTCCTCGCGCCGCACATCACCGAGAAGTCGACCCTGATGGGCGAGCAGAACGCGTTCGTGTTCAAGGTCGCCGGCCAGGCCACCAAGCCGCAGATCAAGGCGGCGGTCGAGGCTCTGTTCAACGTCGGCGTGACCAACGTGAACACGATGAACGTCAAGGGCAAGACGAAGCGCTGGAAGGGTCAGCCCTACACGCGCTCGGACGTCAAGAAGGCGATCGTGACGCTGAAGGACGGCGACTCGATCGACGTCACCACGGGGATCTGAGGCGATGGCGCTCAAGCAATATAATCCGGTCACGCCGTCGCAGCGCGGTCTGATCCTGGTCGACAAGTCGGCGCTCTGGAAGGGCAAGCCGGTCAAGGCGCTCGTCGAGGGCAAGCGCAAGACCGGCGGCCGCAACAACAAGGGCCATGTGACCTCGCGCGGAATCGCCGGCGGCCACAAGCAGAAGTACCGCTATGTCGACTTCAAGCGTCGCAAGTGGGATTCGCCGGCCACCGTCGAGCGGCTGGAATATGATCCCAACCGCACCGCCTTCATCGCTTTGGTGAAGTATGAGGATGGCGAGCTCGCCTATATCCTCGCGCCGCAGCGCCTCGCCGCGGGCGACACCGTCGTCGCCGGCAAGAAGACCGACGTGAAGCCGGGCAACGCGATGGAGCTGGGCCAGATGCCGGTCGGCACCATCGTCCACAATGTGGAGATGAAGCCGGGCAAGGGCGGCCAGATCGCCCGCGCCGCCGGCACCTATGTCCAGGTCGTCGGCCGCGACAAGGGGATGGTGATCGTCCGCCTGAACTCGGGCGAGCAGCGCTACATCCATGCGAACTGCATGGGGACGGTCGGCGCGGTCTCGAACCCCGACAACCAGAACCAGAATTTCGCCAAGGCCGGCCGCTCGCGCTGGATGGGCAAGCGTCCGCTGACCCGCGGCGTCGCCAAGAACCCGGTCGATCACCCGCACGGCGGTGGTGAAGGCCGGACCTCGGGCGGCCGTCACCCGGTCACCCCGTGGGGCAAGCCGACAAAGGGCGCGCGCACCCGCAACAACAAGGCGACCGACAAGATGATCATCCGGTCGCGTCACGCGAAGAAGAAGAGGTAAGCCATGGCCCGCTCCATCTGGAAAGGCCCGTTCGTCGAGCTGTCGCTGCTGAAGAAGGCGGAGACGGCGCAGGAAGCCGGCGGCCGCGCGCCGATCAAGACCTGGTCGCGCCGTTCGACGATCCTGCCGCAGTTCGTCGGCCTCACCTTCAACGTCTATAACGGCCGCAAGTTCGTGCCGGTGTCGGTCAACGAGGACATGGTGGGCATGAAGCTCGGCGAGTTCGCGCCGACCCGCTATTTCCCCGGCCACGCCGCCGACAAGCGGGGCAAGAGGTAAGTCATGGGCAAGGAAAAGAATCCGCGCCGGGTCGGCGAGAACGAGGCTTTGGCCGTCGGCGGCCAGATCCGCGGCTCGGCCCAGAAGCTCAACCTCGTCGCTGCGCTGATCCGCAACAAGCCGGCCGGCGACGCGATGAACATCCTGAGCTTCTCGCCCAAGGCGATGGCGCGGGACGTCCGCAAGGTGCTCGCCTCGGCGATCGCCAATGCGGAGAACAACCACAATCTCGACGTTGATAGTCTCGTTGTCACCGAGGCGAGCGTCGGCAAGAGCATCTCGATGAAGCGTTTCGCGACCCGCGCCCGCGGCCGTTCGACCCGCATCGTCAAACCGTTCAGCCGTGTGCGCATCGTCGTGCGCGAGCAGCAGGAAGCTTAATCATGGGTCAGAAAACCTCTCCGATCGGCTTTAGGCTCCAGATCAACCGGACCTGGGACAGCCGCTGGTACGCCGATGGCGGCGATTACGGCCGGCTGCTGCTCGAAGACCTGAAGATGCGGCAGTACATCATGAAGGCGCTGCCGCAGGCGGCGATCTCCAAGGTGGTGATCGAGCGCCCGGCCAAGCTGTGCCGGGTCTCCATCTATGCCGCGCGCCCGGGTGTGATCATCGGCAAGAAGGGCTCGGACATCGAGAAGCTGCGCAAGAAGCTCGGCGAGATGACCAGCTCCGACGTCAGCCTCAACATCGTCGAGATCCGCAAGCCCGAGATCGACGCGCGGCTCGTCGCGCAGGGCATCGCCGACCAGCTGGAGCGCCGCATCGCGTTCCGCCGCGCGATGAAGCGCGCCGTCCAGTCGTCGATGCGCCTCGGCGCCGAGGGCATCCGCGTCGTCTGCGGCGGCCGTCTCGGCGGCGCCGAGATCGCGCGCACCGAGGGCTATCGCGAGGGCCGCGTGCCGCTGCACACGCTCCGCGCCCATATCGATTATGCCGAGGCGCAGGCGCAGACCACTTATGGCGTCTGTGGCGTCAAGGTGTGGATCTTCAAGGGCGAGATCCTCGGCCACGATCCGCTCAGCCAGGACCGGCTGATGATGGAAGCGCAGACCTCCGGCGTGCGTCCCGCGCGCGAAGATCGCCGCTAAGGAATTTCAGAGATGCTGCAACCCAAGCGCACCAAGTTCCGCAAGGCCCACAAGGGCCGCATTCACGGCGACGCCAAGGGCGGCACGGCGCTGAACTTCGGCGCCTATGGCCTGAAGGCGATGGAGCCGGAGCGGATCACCGCGCGCCAGATCGAGGCGGCCCGCCGCGCGATCACGCGTCACATCAAGCGCCAGGGGCGCTTGTGGATCCGCATCTTCCCGGACCTGCCGGTGTCGTCGAAGCCGGCCGAAGTCCGCATGGGCTCGGGCAAGGGCGCGCCGGAATTCTGGGTCGCTCGGGTGAAGCCCGGCCGCATCCTGTTCGAGCTGGACGGCGTTCCGGGCCCGATCGCCAAGACGGCGTTCGAGCGCGCCGCCGAGAAGCTGCCGATCAAGACCAAGGTGATCGCACGCCTTGGCGAATCACTGCTCGAGGACGCCTGACATGGCCAAGCAAGCCGACATCATTTCGCAGACCGACGATCAGCTGAGCGATCAGCTGATGGAGCTGAAGCGCGAGCAGTTCAACCTGCGCTTCCAGGCCGCGACCAACCAGATCGAGAAGCCGAGCCGCATTCGCGAGGTCCGGCGCACGATCGCCCGCATCAAGACGCAGCAGAACGCGCGCGCCAGCGCCGCTTCGGCCAAGGCGTAAGGAGTTTATTGAGATGCCAAAGCGCGTCCTGACCGGCACCGTGGTGTCCGACAAGACCGACAAGACCGTGGTCGTGCGCGTCGAGCGGCGGGTGAAGCACCCGCTCTACGCGAAGATCATCAAGCTTTCGAAGAAGTATCACGCCCATGACGAGGCGAATACTTTCAAGGAGGGCGAGACCGTCCGCATCGAGGAGACGCGGCCGATCTCGAAGCTGAAGACCTGGCGGGTGCTCGACCGTGTCGACACCCATGCGACGCCCGAGAAGAGCGACGCCAAGAAGCCGGCCAAGGCGAAGAAGTCCAAGGACGCCGACGCGGAAGGGTCTCAGGAGACCCAGCCGGCCGAAGTCGCCGAGGCTTAAGAGTTTCAACTGATCGCCGGGCGTTCCCGGTTGAAGTGAAGAAGGAATTGGATCGATGATCCAGATGCAGTCCAACCTTGAGGTCGCCGACAATAGCGGCGCGAAGCGCGTCCAGTGCATCAAGGTGCTGGGCGGGTCCAAGCGGCGCTTCGCCGGCGTGGGCGACATCATCGTCGTCTCCGTCAAGGAAGCGGCGCCGCGCGGCAAGGTCAAGAAGGGCGACGTGCTGAAGGCGGTCATCGTCCGCACCGCCAAGGACATCCACCGCGCCGACGGGTCGACGATCCGCTTCGATTCCAACGCCGCGGTGCTGGTCAACAACAATGCCGAGCCGATCGGCACCCGCATCTTCGGCCCGGTCGTGCGCGAGCTCAGGGCGAAGAAGCATATGAAGATCATCAGCCTCGCGCCGGAGGTCCTGTAGTCATGGCCGCGAAGATCAAGAAGGGCGACAAGGTCGTCGTCATCAGCGGCAAGGACAAGGGCCGCCACGGCGAGGTCACCAAGGTGATGCCGAAGGAGATGAAGGTGCTCGTCTCCGGCGTGAACGTTCATGCCCGGCACGCCAAGCCGTCGCAGACGCGTCCGCAGGGCGGCATCGTCCGCGCCGAGGCGCCACTGCACATTTCCAAGGTCGCGATCGAGGATCCGAAAACGGGCAAGCCGACCCGGGTCCGGTTCGAGGAGCGCGACGGCAAGAAGGTCCGGGTTGCTGTCCGGTCCGGGGAGCTGATCAATGGCTGACGCCAAATATGTTGCGCGCCTGCGCAAGGATTATGACGAGCGCATCGTTCCGGCGATGACCGAGAAGTTCGGTTACAAGAACCGGCTCCAGGTCCCGCGGCTCGACAAGATCGTCATCAACATGGGCGTCGGCGAGGCGACCCAGGACAAGAAGAAGGTTGAGACCGCGGCTCAGGAAATGGAGTTGATCGCGGGCCAGAAGCCGGTGATCACCAAGGCCAAGAAGTCGATCGCGCAGTTCAAGCTGCGCGAGGGCATGCCGATCGGCGCCAAGGTCACTTTGCGCCGCGAGCGCATGTACGAGTTCCTGGACCGGCTGGTCACGATCGCGCTGCCGCGCGTCCGCGACTTCCGCGGCCTCAACCCGAAGAGCTTCGACGGCCGTGGCAATTACGCCATGGGCCTCAAAGAGCAGATCGTCTTCCCGGAGATCAATTACGACCGGATCGAAAAGGTCCGCGGGATGGACATCATCGTCACCACCACCGCGCGGACGGATGAGGAGGCGCGGGAACTGCTGCGCCTGTTCAACTTCCCGTTCCCGCCGGAGCAGCAGGATCAGCAGCAGGCAGCCTGACGGCCCCTGCTGAGAATTTAGAAAGAGAGCTTAAGTCCATGGCGAAACTGAGTTCGATCAACAAGAATGAGCGGCGCAAGAAGCTCGTGAAGAGCAATGCGGGCCGCTACGCGCGCCTGAAGGCGATCGCGAACGACGAGTCGAAGGACGACACCGAGCGGCTGATCGCGCGGCTGAAGATGGCCGAGGTGCCGCGCAACGGCAATCCGACGCGCATCCGTAACCGCTGCGAGCTGACCGGACGGTCGCGCGCTTATTATCGCAAATTCCGCCTGTCGCGCATCATGCTGCGCGAACTGGGCAACAAGGGCCTGATCCCGGGCCTCATCAAGTCGAGCTGGTAAGGGCAACGATATGCCGATGACCGATCCATTGGGTGATATGCTCACCCGCATTCGCAACGGACAGCAGGCGCGCAAAGACTCCGTCCTGACGCCGGCGTCGAACCTGCGCGTGCGCGTTCTCGATGTGCTCCAGCGCGAAGGCTATATCCGCGGCTATTCCGAGGAGGCGCTCGGCGTCCACAAGGGCCTGCGCATCGAGCTGAAATATTTCGAGGGCCAGCCGGCGATCCGCCACGTCGCCCGCGTCTCCAAGCCGGGCCGCCGGGTCTATTCGGGCAGCCAGGAGCTGCCGCGGGTCCGCAACGGCCTGGGCATCACCATCGTTTCGACGCCGAAGGGCGTGCTCTCGGACGCCGAGGCCCGCACGCAGAATGTTGGCGGCGAAGTGCTCGCGGAGGTGTTCTGATGTCCCGCATCGGTAAGAGGCCGGTGCCGCTGCCTTCGGGCGTGACGGCGACCACCGAAGGCCGCGTCCTGTCCGTGAAGGGCCCGAAGGGGACCCTCACGCTGCAGATGCGCGACGAGATCAAGTACGACATCTCGGAAGACGGCATCAGCGTCCAGCCGGCGAACGACACCAAGCAGGCGCGGGCCTTCTGGGGCATGCAGCGCACGCTGGTTCAGAACCTCGTCACTGGCGTGACCGACGGCTTCACCAAGGTGCTGGAGATCACCGGTGTCGGCTACCGCGCCGCGGCCCAGGGAAAGACCCTGAAGCTGCAGCTCGGCTACAGCCACGACGTCAATGTCGCGGTGCCGGACGGCCTCGAGGTCAAGACACCGGACAACACCACGGTGGAGATCAGCGGCATCGACCGGCAGAAGGTCGGCCAGCTCGCCGCCGAGATCCGCCGCTGGCGCAAGCCCGAGCCTTACAAGGGCAAGGGCATCAAATATCGCGGCGAGTATGTCTTCCGCAAGGAAGGGAAGAAGAAGTAAGATGAGACATCTCAACCCCTTCGACAAGCGCCGGCAGCGCGTCCGCACCAGCCTGCGCGCCCGCGCCGGCGACCGTGCGCGCCTCAGCGTGCACCGCTCGGGCCGGCACATCTACGCCCAGATCATCGTCGACAAGGAAGGCCGCACCGTGGCCTCCGCCTCGACGCTGGAGAAGGACGCGCGGAGCAAGACCGGCGCCAACGTCGCCAGCGCGCAGGAAGTCGGCAAGCGGCTTGCCGAGCGCGCCAAGGCGGCCGGCGTCACCCGCGTTGTGTTCGATCGCGGCGGCTTCCTGTTCCACGGCCGGGTCAAGGCCCTGGCCGACGCCGCGCGTGAAAGCGGATTGGAGTTTTAAGAATGGCTGACGAAACCAACCCGAACGCAGAGCCTCAGGTCGAGGCCGCAGCGGCTCCGGCGGAAGCGGCGACGGATCGCCCCGAGGGTCGCGGTCCGCGCGGTCCGCGCGGCGGCCGTGGCCGTGGCGGCGGCGACAATCGCGGCGGCGGCCGTGGCCGGCGTGACGACAATCGTCGTGGCGGCCGTGGCGGCGACGACGAGGGCGGCGAGGAGCTGATCGAGAAGCTCGTCCACATCAACCGCGTCTCCAAGACGGTGAAGGGCGGCAAGCGCTTCGGCTTTGCGGCGCTCGTCGTCGTGGGCGACGGCAAGGGCCGGGCCGGCTTCGGCCATGGCAAGGCGCGCGAAGTGCCGGAAGCGATCTCCAAGGCGACCGCGGCCGCCAAGAAGGCGATGGTCCGCGTGCCGATGCGCGAGGGCCGCACCCTGCACCATGACGGCCTCGGCCATTTCGGCGCCGGACGCGTCTTCGTCCGCTCGGCTCCGGCCGGCACCGGCATCATCGCCGGCGGCCCGATGCGCGCCGTGTTCGAGAGCCTGGGTGTCGCCGACGTGGTGACCAAGTCGATCGGCACGTCCAACCCCTACAACATGATCCGGGCGACCTTCGAGGCGCTTGGCGAGCAGACGAGCCCAAAGAGCGTCGCGCAGCGTCGTGGCAAGAAGATCGCCGACCTGATGGGCCGGCGCGAGGGCCTGACCGGCGCCGAGGCGGAAGCCGAGGCCGGGGCGATCGCGGAGTAATCTGACATGGCGAAGATCACAGTGACCCAGACGGGATCGCCGATCCGGCGGACCAAGGACCAGCGCGCGACTTTGGTCGGGCTTGGCCTCAACAAGCTCCACAGAAGTGCGGAGCTGGAAGACACGCCGGAGGTGCGCGGCATGATCCGCGCCGTCCGGCATATGGTGAGCGTGGCGGACTGATCCGCTTCCTCACCGGCGCGACAAAAGCGAAAGCGAGTGCAACGACATGAAACTGAACGATCTGCGCGACAACAAGGGCGCGCGTAAGTCCCGGGTCCGGGTCGGGCGCGGCATCGGCTCCGGCCTCGGCAAGACCGCCGGCCGCGGCCAGAAGGGCCAGAAGAGCCGCTCCGGCGTCTCGGTCTGGGGCTTCGAGGGTGGCCAGATGCCGCTCCACATGCGGATCCCGAAGCGCGGCTTCAACAACATCTTCGCCAAGGATTATGCCGAGGTGAATCTGGGCGCGATCCAGAAGCTGGTCGACGGCAAGAAGCTCGATGCCAAAGGCGTGATCGACCATGACGCGCTGCAGGCGGCCGGTGTCGGCCGCGGCGGCAAGGACGGCGTGCGCCTCCTCGGCAAGGGCGAGTTCTCGGCCAAGCTCAGCTTCAAGGTCGCCGGTGTGTCGAAAGGCGCGCGCGAGGCGATCGAGAAGGCCGGCGGCTCCGTCGAGGTCATCGAGCGCGTCTCGGCGGCCGACAAGGCCAAGGCCAAGAAGGGCAGCGCCCGTGCGGCCCGCAAGGCGAAGGCCGAAGCCTAAGATCCGCCGCTTAGCGCCGAAAGGCTGACAAGCCGAAACCGGTCACTATATGAGGCGGCGGCGCGCGTTCTGCGCTTCCGCCGCTTTTTTCTTCCTGAAGGCAGTCGAACAGCATGGCATCCGCAGCCGAACAGATGGCAGCCAATGTGAGCCTGGCGAATTTCGCCAAGGCCACCGATCTCAAGAAGCGCCTGTGGTTCACCCTCGGCGCGCTGATCATCTTCCGCCTGCTGAGCTTCGTGCCGCTGCCAGGCATCGATCCGCGCGCGCTCTCGACCCTGTTCCAGACGACCCGCGGCGGCGTGCTCGATTTCTTCAACATGTTCTCGGGCGGCAGCCTGGAGCGGATGAGCCTGATCGCGCTCGGCGTGATGCCCTACATCACCGCGTCGATCGTCATGCAGCTCGCGACGACGATGTCGCCGACGCTCAACGCGCTCAAGAAAGAGGGCGAGAGCGGCCGCAAGAAGATCAACCAGTACACCCGCTACGGCACTGTCTTCCTGTGCGCGATCCAGGGCTATTTCATGGCCGTCGCGCTGGAGAGCTGGGGCGCCAATGCCGGCCAGTCGGCGGTGATCGATCCCGGCATGCTGTTCCGGATCACGGTCGTGATCAGTCTCGTCGGCGGCACGATGTTCCTGATGTGGCTCGGCGAGCAAATCACCAGCCGCGGTATCGGCAACGGCGTCTCGCTGATCATCATGGCCGGCATCGTCGCCCAATTGCCGACCGCGCTCGCGCAATTGTTCGAAGGCGGCCGGACCGGATCGATGGACGCGTTCGTGATCTTCATGATCTTCGCGATGGCGCTCGCCCTGATCCTTGGCATCTGCTTCATGGAGCGCGCCCAGCGCCGGGTGCTGATCCAATATCCCAAGCGTCAGAGCGCTCGCGGCAACATCCAGCAGGAACGCTCGCACCTGCCGCTCAAGGTCAACACGGCGGGCGTGATTCCGCCGATCTTCGCTTCCTCGCTGCTGCTGATGCCGCTGACCATCGCCCAATTCTCGGGCCAGGGGCAGACCGGCGATACCTGGTGGAGCGAGTTCATCATCACGATCACCACCGCGCTCCAGCACGGCGCGCCGCTCTATATGTTCCTCTATGGCGCCGGCATCGTCTTCTTCTGCTTCTTTTACACCGCGGTTGTCTTCAATCCGGAAGAGACGGCGGAGAATCTGAAGAAATATGGCGGCTTCATCCCCGGCATCCGTCCGGGCAAGAGGACCGAGGAATATCTCGATTACGTGCTGACCCGGGTGACCGTCGTCGGCGCCGCTTACCTCACCGTGATCTGCCTGGTGCCTGAGTTCCTGATCGCCCGCGCCGGCATCCCCTTCTATCTCGGCGGCACCAGCTTGCTGATCGTCGTCAACGTGACGATGGACACGGTGACCCAGATCCAGAGCCACCTCATCGCCCACCAATATGGCGACCTGATCAAGAAGGCGAAGCTGAAGGGCGGCGGCCTCAGGGGGCGCTGAACCGCGCCCAATCCCAACTCGTCCCTCGACTAGGCTCGGGATGAACGGTTAGGCTGTCGAAAAGCGGGGGAACGCATGGCGCTGAACATCATCCTTCTCGGCCCGCCCGGCGCGGGCAAGGGCACTCAGGCGAGCCGGCTCGTCGAGGATGCGGGGATGGTGCAGCTCTCCACCGGCGACATGCTGCGCGCCGCGGTGAAGGCCGGAACGCCGGTCGGCCTCCAGGCCAAGGCGGTGATGGAGGCGGGCGAATTGGTCTCCGACGACATCGTCAACGCGCTGATCGACGAAAATCTGGCGCGGCTGTCGCCGGATCAGGGCGTAATCTTCGACGGCTATCCGCGCACCGCCAACCAGGCCGCGTCGCTCGACACATTGCTCGCGGCGCACGGCCGCCGGCTCGATCATGTCATCGAGCTCGACGTCGACGAGGAAGCGCTGGTCGACCGCATCTCCGGCCGCTTCTCCTGCGCGAAATGCTCGACGCCCTATCACGATCGCTACAACCAGCCGGAGGTGGCCGGCGTCTGCGACCTGTGCGGCTCGACCGAGTTCAAGCGCCGGCCCGACGACAATGCGGAAACGGTCCGCACCCGCCTGGCCGAATATCGCGCCAAGACCGCGCCGATCCTGCCGATCTACGAAGCGCGCGGCCTGGTCGGCCGGATCGACGGCATGGCGCCGATCGAGGCGGTCGGCAAAGCGATCGACGCCATTCTCAAGGACAGTTGATTGATCATTCAACAGGGCGGCGCGATCTGCTAGGCACCGTCCGATTCGTTGTCGGGAGGACGCGCATGCGTGGATTGGTGGTCGCTCTATCGCTCATTGCCGTGCCGGCGGCCGCCGAGGTCACCACGAGCGACAATGGTTTCGTCGCCCGTAACACCGCTCTTATTGCCGCGCCGCCCGCGGAGGTTTGGGCGGCGCTCGTCCAGCCCTCGCGTTACTGGAATCCGGCGCACAGCTATTCGGGCCAAAGCGCCAACCTCTCGCTCGAAGCCCGCGCGGGCGGCTGCTTCTGCGAAACCTTGGCCTATGGCGGCTCGGTCGAACATCTGCGCGTGACGATGGTTCAGCCCAATCGGCTGCTCCGTCTCTCCGGCGCCTTGGGGCCGCTGGGCACTGAGGGGCTGGCGGGCGGCCTGAGCTGGCAGCTCGAAGCCGCGGACGGCGGCACCCGCGTCACCCAGACTTACGTGGTCGGCGGCAACATGCGGTTCGAGCGGGCGACGATCGCCCCGGCTGTCGACGGCGTCTTGCGCGAGCAACTGGAGCGCCTCGCGGCACTCTTCAGAAGAACTCCCTGACAACTCTCCCATAGATCGAAAAACCGGCTATGCTTCGGTCGCGCGCGACTCCGCGCGGAGTCCTACGGCGGGAGGCGATCTCATGAGCAATGGCGGCGACAGCCTGATTATCGAGCCGATCCTGGAAACGCGCGATCGCGCGGCGGAGCATGTCGATCTTCAGGGCTTCATGGAGGGCGTGAAGCGTCGCAATCCGCACCAGCCCGAATTCGTCCAGGCGGTCCAGGAGGTCGCGGAGGACATTTTCGACTTCATGGATGGCAGGGAGGACTATCACCGCTGGCAGATCCTGCGCCGGATCGCCGAGCCGGACCGGATCGTCAGCTTCCGGGTCTGCTGGGAGGACGACAATCACAATATCCGCGTCCAGCGCGGCTATCGGGTCCAGAACAACAATGCGATCGGCCCCTATAAGGGCGGCATCCGTTTTCACCCGAGCGTGAACGAGAGCATCCTCAAATTCCTCGCCTTCGAGCAGACCTTCAAGAACGCGCTGACCGGACTGCCGATGGGCGGCGGCAAGGGGGGCGCAAACTTCAACCCCAAGGGCAAGAGCGACGGCGAGATCATGCGCTTCTGCCAAAGCTTCATGACCGAGCTCTATCGTCATATCGGTGCGGATACGGACGTGCCGGCCGGCGACATCGGCGTCGGCGGGCGCGAGATCGGCTATATGTTCGGCCAGTATAAGCGGATCACCAACCAGTTCACCGGCGTGCTGACCGGCAAGGGAATGGAATATGGCGGCTCGCTGATCCGCCCCGAGGCGACCGGCTATGGCGCGGTCTATTTCCTTGAGAACATGTTGAAGACCAAGGGGCGCGACCTGACCGGCCTCAGCGCCGTCATCTCGGGCTCGGGCAATGTCGCGACCCATGCGGCCGAGAAGATCAACCAGCTGGGCGGTACAGTCCTCACCCTCTCGGACAGCCAAGGCTTCATCCACGATCCCGACGGCATCACCCAGGAGAAGATCGACTGGGTGAAGGCGCACAAGACCCGCCGGCGCGGCCGGATCGCCGACTATGCCGACGAATATAAGGGCGCGACCTATCATGCCGGCAAGACGCCGTGGGGCGTGAAGTGCGATGTCGCGCTGCCGTGCGCGACGCAGAACGAACTGCTCGGCGACGATGCGCGGACGTTGGTTGCCAATGGCTGCATTGGCGTCAGCGAGGGCGCGAACATGCCGACCGACCTCGAGGGTGTACATGTCTTCAAGGCGGCCAAGCTGCTTTACGCGCCCGGCAAGGCATCGAACGCCGGCGGCGTCGCCGTCTCCGGCCTCGAGATGAGCCAGAACAGCGAGCGCCGCTCCTGGCGCGAGAGCGAGCTGCAGCAGATGCTGAAGGACATCATGGACGGCATCCACCAGCGCTGCCTCGAATATGGCGACCGGGGCGGCGGCTATACCGACTATGTGAAGGGTGCCAACATCGCCGGCTTCAAAAAGGTGGCCGACGCAATGCTGGCTTTTGGCGTGGTTTGAGCGGCCGCGGCGGTTGACTCCACCGCGCCTCGCTCTTATTTGCCCCTCATCCCGTTAATCGGTCGTCCGGCCGCGCATTCGTGCGCGCGTCGGCTATGCTCGTTTCGGGACCTCAAAGCGCTGAGATGGGTCGTCAGCCAACGGCTCGTGGAGCAGGAGAAGAATAACGATGGCACGTATCGCTGGGGTTAACATCCCGACCAACAAGCGCGTCGAGATCGCGCTGACCTACATTCACGGCATCGGCCGCACCAAGGCGAAGCAGATCGCCGACAAGCTGAACATCCCGGCCGAGCGCCGCGTCCAGGATCTGACCGACCAGGAAGTCCTGCACATCCGCGAGGCGATCGACGCCGATCACACGGTGGAAGGCGACCTTCGCCGCGAGACCGCGATGAACATCAAGCGGCTGATGGACCTCGCCTGCTACCGCGGCCTGCGCCATCGCAAGGGCCTCCCGGTCCGCGGCCAGCGCACCCACACCAACGCGCGCACCCGCAAGGGCAAGGCCAAGCCGATCGCCGGCAAGAAGAAGTAAGGGCCACCCCCGGCCCCTCCAGCAAGGGCTGGAGGGGAGATCTTCTTCAGCATCAGGGCCTCGGCAGCGCCGGCCCGAACGGAATTAGGAACGTAGTCAGATGGCACAAGCACCCCAGCGCATTCGCCGTCGCGAGCGCAAGAACATCACCGCCGGCGTCGCCCATGTGAACGCCAGCTTCAACAACACGATGATCACCATCACCGATGCGCAAGGGAACGCCATTGCCTGGTCGAGCGCCGGGATGATGGGCTTCAAGGGCTCGCGCAAGTCGACCCCTTATGCGGCCCAGGTCGCCGCCGAGGACGCGGGCAAGAAGGCCGCCGAACATGGCGTCCGCACCCTCGAGGTCGAGGTCAAGGGCCCCGGCTCGGGCCGCGAGAGCGCGCTGCGTGCGCTGCAGGCGGTCGGCTTCCAGATCACGTCCATCCGCGACGTGACGCCGATCCCGCACAACGGCGTCCGCCCCGCCAAGCGCCGCCGCGTCTAACTTTTCGTCTGCGGCCCGGCCGCAGCCGGGCAGAGTTTGAAGTAGAAAAATCGGGAAGCCGCCGCCTCCCCAAAAGCCAGAGGAAAATCCATGGCCGTCAATGTGAAGAACTGGCAGGAAATGAAGAAGCCCAACGCGCTCGAGAAGAAGTTCGGCGCCGGCGATGCGAAGCGCAAGGCGACCTTCGTCGCCGAGCCGCTGGAGCGGGGCTTCGGCCTGACGCTCGGCAACTCGCTGCGCCGCGTGCTCTTATCGTCGCTGCAGGGCGCCGCCGTCACCTCGATGAAGATCGAGGGCGTGCTGCACGAATTCTCGAGCCTCGCGGGCGTCCGCGAGGACGTCACCGACATGGTCCTCAACGTGAAGCAGATCGCGCTTCGCATGGAGGGCGACAGCGCCAAGCGGGTGATGCTCTCGGCCACCGGCCCGGGCGAGATCACCGCCGGCCAGATCGCGACCACCGGCGACATGGAAGTGATGAACCCGGATCTGGTCATCTGCCATCTCGACGAGGGCGCGACGCTCAACATGGAGCTCACCGTCGAAGTCGGGAAGGGCTATGTCGCCGCCGCCAGCAACCGGCCGGCCGACGCGCCGATCGGCCTCATCCCGGTCGATGCTTTGTTCAGCCCGGTCCGCCAGGTCTCCTACAAGGTGGAGAACACCCGCGTCGGCCAGGAGCTCGACTATGACAAGCTGACGCTCTCGGTCGAGACCGACGGCACGGTGACCCCGGACGACGCGTTGGCTTACGCTGCCCGCATCCTCCAGGATCAGCTGCAGCTCTTCGTCCACTTCGACGAGGGCATGGTCAGCGTGCCGACGATGGCCGGCATCGCCGTCCCGTCGCGCGAGGAGAGCGAAGCCGACGCCAACCAGCTCAACCGCTATCTGCTCAAGAAGGTGGACGAGTTGGAGCTGTCGGTGCGCAGCGCCAACTGCCTAAAGAACGACAACATCATCTATATCGGTGACCTGGTCCAGAAGACCGAGGCCGAGATGCTGCGGACGCCGAATTTCGGCCGCAAGTCCTTGAACGAGATCAAGGAAGTGCTGGCGAGCATGGGGCTGAGGCTCGGGATGGATATCCCTGGGTGGCCGCCGGAGAATATCGAAGAAATGGCGAAGAAGCTGGAGCAGGAGCTTCTGGGTTAACCCAGAAGCCTCGGCTTTCCGGTTTCAAGCCAAACGAAGGGCTGCCGAGAGGCGGCCCTTTTTTTGTTGCCCGCCATTCTCACGAACGCCGCGAAGCAGGCAATGTCTGCAGAGGTTCGCGGGCCGAGCTTGACAGGCCCGCGTTGCGCGCGTGTAATCGCGACATGGGGCCTGCGATCGCCCATGAGGCGACAGCCGAAGCATCGCGTCCTGATCTCGAAGAAAGGACGCTCCATGGCCGCCATCAACAGCATTTCCGCGGACAAGCTCTATCGCCTGATCGGCACGCCCGGCTGCCCGCTCGTCGTCGACGTACGGACGGCGGAGGCCGCCGCCGCTCTGCCCGCCTTGATCCCCGGCGCGGTTCGCCGCTCGCATGAGAGTGTCGCGGACTGGGTCTCCGGATTGGCCGGGCGAACCGTGGTCGTCGCCTGCCGCAAGGGCGGCGAGCTCAGCGCCGGCGTGGCGGCCTTGCTCCGGTCGCTCGGCGTGCCGGCCGAGAAGCTCGAGGGCGGCGTCGAAGGCTGGGCCGAGCAAGGCCATCCGCTCGTGCCCGAAGAGGCGCTGCCGCCGCGCGACGTGGAGGGCCGCACGCTCTGGGTCACCCGCGCCCGGCCGAAGGTCGACCGCATCGCCTGCCCGTGGCTGATCCGCCGCTTCGTCGATCGCGAAGCGCGCTTCCTGTTCGTCGCGCCGGCCGAGGTCGAAGCGGTCGCCGCCCGGTTCGGCGCGACGTCTTTCGATGTCGAGGGCGCGCATTGGAGCCATCGCGGCGAATATTGCAGCTTTGACGTGATGGTTGAGGAATTCGGGCTGCGCGCATTCCCCGCGCTGGAGCGGCTCGCGCTGATCGTGCGCGGAGCGGACACGGCGCGGCCCGACCTCGCGCCGCAAGCGGCGGGATTGCTCGCCGTCTCGCTCGGCCTGTCGCGCATGCATGGTGACGATCATGAGCAGCTCGACGCCGGCATGGCCGTCTACGACGCCTTCTATCGCTGGTGCCGCGACGCGGCCGACGAGACGCACGACTGGGTCTCGCATACGCCCAGCGCCCGGGTGAAGGCGTGAGCGTCGCGCCGGCGGCGACCCTGATCCTCACCCGCCACGACGTCGCCGCCTTGATGGACCGCGGCGCCTGGCTGGCGGCGGTCGAGACTGGCTTTCGCGCCGCGGCGGAAGGTAAGGCCGCGGCGCCGCCGCCGATCGCGATCGAGGGCGTGGGCGGAACTTTCCACGCCAAGGGTGCGAGCCTTGCGCTCGATCGCCATTATGTCGCGCTCAAGCTCAACGGCAATTTCCCCGGCAATCCCGCGCACGGCCTGCCGACGATCCAGGGCACGGTGCTGCTCTGCGACGGCGAGACCGGGGCGCTGCTCGCGATCATGGACTCGATCGAGGTGACGCTGCGCCGCACCGCCGCGGCGAGCGCGCTGGCCGCCCGCTATCTTGCCCGTCCCGACTCAAGCACGCTGCTGATCTGCGGCTGCGGCGCACAGGGGCTTGCTCATATCGAGGCGCTCGGGGACGTGCTGCCGATCCGCGAAATTCTGACCTGGGATCGCGACCACGAGCTGGCGCGCGCGCTTGCCGATCGGACGGACGGAACAGCCATAATCGACATCGCCGCCGCGGCTCGGAAGAGCGATGTGATCGTGACCTGCACACCAGCGCGGACGCCGTTCCTCGACGTCTCCTGCGCCGTGCCGGGCGCGTTCATCGCGGCGGTGGGCGCGGACAGCCCCGGAAAAGGCGAGATCGCGCCGGACTTGATGGCCGCCGCGAACATCGTCACCGACCTGACCGATCAGGCAGCGGTGATGGGCGATCTCCATCACGCCATCGCCGCCGGCGCGATGGCGGCGGACCGGGTCCATGCCGAGCTGGCCGAGCTGGTGACGGGCGGCAAGCCGGGGCGGTCGGCCCCGGACGAACTCTGGCTGTTCGATTCGACCGGCACGGCGTTGCAGGACGTGGCCGCCGCGGCGACGATCTACGAGAGCGCCGTCGCGCAGGGATCATGCCGCAGCGCGTCATTGGCGTCCTGACGATGACCGATCCCATCACTCCACCCTCACTGACCACAATGCAGATCTTCGGACGCTTCCTGCGTTTCGGAATGCTCGCCTGGGGCGGGCCGGTGGCCCAGATCGCGATGGTCCGCCGGGCACTGGTCGATGAAGAGCAGTGGGTGACGAGCGGGCGGTTCAATCGGCTCCTAGCCGTCTATCAAGTCCTGCCGGGGCCGGAGGCGCACGAATTGTGTGTTCATCTCGGCATGGTGGCGGGCGGCAGGCGCGGCGGGCTGGCGGCGGGGCTCGGCTTCATGTTGCCCGGCTTCATTTTGATGTTCGCCTTGTCGTGGCTCTATTTCCGGCTCGATCTGACGAATTCGGCGCTCGGCGCGCTGTTTCTCGGCGTGCAGATCGGCGTGATCGCGTTGATCGTCAGGGCGGTGCACCGGATCGGCGGCCATGTCCTGACCGACGGCTGGCTTTGGGCGATCGGTATTGCCGCCGCTGTTGCCGCTTATGCAGGGATCAGCTTCTGGATCGTGCTTCCCGCCGCCGGGCTCGTCTATCTGCTGCAGACACGGCGCAATTTGCGGCTTGGCGCCGGCATCGCGTTCCTTGCGGTTCTGCTCGCCTTCCTGACGCTGCGCGTCCCCGGCGGCGGGCTGGTCGCGCCGGTCGCCGCCGCGCCGCTGATCCCGGCCGGCGCGGTGACTGCGCTGCTGCTGTTCCTGTCCGGGCTGAAGGCGGGGCTGCTCACCTTCGGCGGCGCCTATACCGTGATTCCTTTCGTGCGCGGCGACGCCGTGGGGCGCGGCTGGATGACCGACGCCCAATTCCTCGACGGCGTCGCGCTCTCGGGCATATTGCCGGCGCCGCTGATCATCTTCTCGACCTTCGTCGGCTATTATGCCGGCGGTCCGGTCGGCGCGCTGGCGATGACGGCCGGCATCTTCCTGCCCGCCTTCGCCTTCTCGCTCCTGTTCTACGATCGGCTGGAGCAAGTGATCGAGAATGAGCGGCTGAACAGCCTGCTCGAAGGCGTCGCGGCCGGCGTCGTCGGCTTCATTGTGGCGACCACTGTTCAACTTGCCGCTGCCTTGGCTGGACGAGTACCCTCGCCACCAGCCGCGTTATTCATATTCGCTGGAGCGCTCGCGTTGCTCTACCTCTGGCGCTCGAAGCTGAACGTGGCGGTCGCAATCGGATCATCCGGCGTCGCGGGCTACTTCGCAATGGCTTGATCAATGAGATCATCGCTGGTCGGTTGGGGGGGATCTATGGCGCCGGCGAACGGGATCATCTGACATGGCAAGAACGGAAACCACGCCGCCCTGGCGCGCCGGGTTCGCGCGCGCTCGGGCAGACCGGGAATGTACGGGCGGCGGCGCGGATGAATTATTTCTCCATCCCGGTCATGAAGGGCGGGTCGGGGATCGCGGTCATCGCGTCGTGGAGGAGATCGCCCCAGCGGGCCGAGAGATCGTCGAAATAGGAATCGTCCTGCTCGATCCGTCGGACGAGGACCGGGGCTTTCGGCGCGCTCGGCATCACCATCAGGTCGAGCGGGCGGGCGACGGCGAGGTTGGAGCGGATCGAGGCGTCGAAGGACAGGAAGGCGACCTTCATCGCCTCGGGCAGCGAAGTGTCGCGCTGAATCGTGCGATCGAGGATCGGGCGGCCATATTTGTGCTCGCCGATCTGGAAGAAGGGCACGTCCGGCTTGCACTCGATGAAATTGCCGGACGGGTAGACGAGGAAGAGCGACGGCGGCGCGTCGCCGATCCGGCCGCCCAAGAGCATCGACGAGGCGCCGCTGATCTTGATCGAGGACAGCGCCTTGCCGACCGTCTCGTTGGCGAACTGCATCGCCTCGCCGACCAATTGCGCGGCGCGGAACATCGAGACCGGCTCGGCGATGGTGCGGAGCAGCGGCTCCTCGCCGGGCTCGGTCTGCTGGCCGCCGACCGGAACGCCCTCGCGGAGCAGGCCGAGCACGGTCTGGGTGGTGGAAAGATTGCCCGCCGACGCGGCGTAGATGCAGCGGTCCGGCGCGTCGACCAGGCAGTGCAGCTTGCGGTAGGTCGAGATGTCGTCGACGCCGGCATTGGTGCGGGTGTCGGCGATCAGCGTCAGCCCCGCATCGAGCAGCATTCCCAGGCAATAGGTCATAAGCGGCTCGTCCCCCGACGCTAGGACTGACTCTGGCTCTGGCTTTGCGACTGGCAGGCCGCGTCGCCGACCCGGACCTCTACCCGCATCTCCTCGCCGCCGCCACCCGCATGGACGCCGGCGACCGGGGCGGCGTCGCGATAATCGAGGCCGCAGGCGACGCGCAGATAGGCGTCGTCGGCGCAGATGCCGTTGACCGGATCGAAGGCGACCCAGCCGAGATGCTCGACCCAGCCTTCCGCCCAGGCGTGGCCGGCCTCCTGCACATGCATGCCGTCGCGGCGGTAGAGGTGGCCGGAGACGTAGCGGGCCGGGATACCAAGCCGGCGGGCGACGCCGATGAAGATATGGGTGAAATCCTGGCAGACGCCATGGCCCTCGGCGGCGGCCTGCTCGGCGGTCGTCTCGACCTGGGTCGCCTCGGTGTCGAAACGCATGTCGGCGTGGAGGCGGGCGGCGAGGCGGTGGAGCCGGTCGAGTGGGCCGCCCTTGCCGGCCGCGATGCTGTCGGCGAGCGCGGCGAGGGCGGGGCCGACGGCGCTGAGCGGGGTTTCGCGGAGGAAGATTTCGGGCGGGAGATCGTAAGGCAGGCCCTGGACGACGCCGCCCTTGTCCTCGGTCAGCGCGCGGCCGGCGACGGCGACGGTGAGGCTGTCGACCGGCCGATCGATGTAGAGCATGTGAGTGACGTTGCCGTAGCCGTCGCGGCCCTCGCGCAGCTTGGCGTCGCAATTCACGTCGATCCGCCAGTCGAGGATGGTCTGGCCGGCGAAGCTCAAGGGGGTGACGCGCAGCAGCTGCGTCACGCCGCGCGCGGCCGGGGCGTAACGGTAGCTGGTCGAATAATGGACGCTGAGCTGCATCAGGGAAAACGGAACTGCTGGGCGATGGCGGCGTCGAGCGCGGCATTCTCGGCGATGTGGCGGTGCAACCATTCGTGCAGGCCGGACTGGACGACGGCGGAGATCGACAGGCCCTCCATCCGGGCGAGGCGGTGGCGGGCGAGGCGGTCGGCGGGGCCCTGGCGGCCGCTATGGGTGGCGAAATCACCGAGAATGCGGACCGTCTCCTGTGCCGAGGCCATTAGCGAGCGCGGCATCTCGTCGCGGAAGATCAGGAAATCAGCGACCAGCCAGGGCTTCAGCCCCTCGCGATAGATGTGGCGGTAAGAGGTGCGGGCGGAGACGATCTGGAGGATCGTCGTCCACTGGTCGCGATCGAGCACGCCGCCGACCTCCTGGCCGGGCGGCAGCAGGAGGTAATATTTGACGTCGATCAGGCGGGCGGTGTTGTCGCCCCGCTCGACCGCGGCGCCCAGGTGGACGAACCAGCCGCCTTCCGAATGGAGCATACGATTGAGCGCGCCCTCATAGCCGCGGATCTCGGCCTTGAGATTGTCGAGCAGGTTGAGCGCGATCTGCGCGCCGCCGGGGCTGGTTCGATCGCGGATCAGCAGCCAGGCGCGGTTGATCGCTTCCCAGACCTCGACCGAGAGCGCGATGCGGGCGGCGCGGGCATTGTCGCGCGCGACCGCGATGCACGATCGGATCGAGCCCGGATTGGCGTCGGCGAGGGTCAGGTGGCGGCGGGCGTTCAGCGCGGTCAGGCTCTCGCCGGTGGCGCGGAAGGCGTCGAGCGAACCGACCACCGCAAGGGCGCTGCGCCAGGCCTGCGACGCGCCGCCATGATCGCCGAGCGCGTTGAGCCGGATCGTCGCCTCGACCAAACGGGCGGTGAACTCGGCCCGCTCCATCAGCCGGCCGATCCAGTAAAGGTTCGAGGCGGTGCGGGCGAGCATCAGGCGGCACCCTCCGCGCCGCGATCCTCGGCGAGGACGAAGCTGTCCTTGGTGCCGCCGCCCTGGCTGGAATTCACCACCAGCGAGCCTTCGCGCAGCGCGACCCGGGTCAGGCCGCCGGGCGTGATCGTCACCTTATCGGCCCCGCTCAGCACGAACGGGCGGAAATCGACGTGGCGCGGGGCGAAGCCGGCGTCGGTGAAGGTCGGGACGGTGGAGAGCGCGAGGGTCGGCTGGGCGATGTAGCGCTGCGGCTCGGCCTTCAAGGCGGCGCGGAACGTGTCGAGCTCCTCACGGGTGGCCGCGGGACCGACCAGCATGCCGTAGCCGCCCGAGCCGTCGACCAGCTTCACGACCAATTGGTCGAGATGCTCCAGCACATAGCTCAGCGCCTGCGGCTCGCGGCAACGGTAGGTTTCGACGTTCGGGAGCTTCGACTCCTCGCCGGTGTAGAAACGGACGATCTCCGGCATGTAGGAATAGATCGCCTTGTCGTCGGCGATGCCGGTGCCGGGCGCGTTCACCAAAGTGACGTTGCCGGCGAGATAGGCGGCCATCAGACCCGGCACGCCGAGCGCGCTGTCCGGCCGAAAGACGAGCGGATCGAGGAAGGCGTCGTCGATCCGGCGGTAGATGACGTCGACCCGCACCGGCCCGTCGATCGTGCGCATGAAGACCTGGTCGTCATCGACGACGAGATCGTGCCCCTCGACCAGTTCGATCCCCATATTGTCGGCGAGGAAGCTGTGCTCGTAGAAGGCCGAATTGTAGTGGCCGGGGGTGAGCAGGACGCAGGTCGGCTCGCTCCTGCCGCCCGGCGCGACCGAATAGAGCATGTCGCGCAGCAGCTCGGGATAGAGATCGACCGGGCAGACCGGGAAGATGTCGAACAATTCCGGGCAGAGCCGCATCATCGCGTCGCGATTCTCCAGCATGTAGGAGACGCCGGAGGGCGTGCGGGCATTGTCCTCCAGCACCCAGAATTCGTCCGGCCCGGTGCGGACCAGATCGATGCCGCAGATATGGGCATAGACGCCGTGCGGCGCGCGGGCGCCGGCGACGGGCACGCAATATTGCGGGTTGGCGAGCACGATCTCGGGCGGGACGACGCCCTCGGCGATGATCCGGCGCGGGCCGTAGACATCGTCGATGAAGGCGTTGATCGCCCGGACGCGCTGCTCGAGCCCGGCCGAAAGCCGCGCCCATTCGGCGGCGGTGAAGATGCGCGGGACGATGTCGAACGGGATAATCCGCTCCGCCGCCTCCGCCTCGCCATAGACGGCGAAGGTGATGCCCAAGGATCGGAACGCGGCTTCGGCGGCCTGCTGGCGGCGGGCGAGCTCGGCCTTGGGCAGATCCTTGAGCCAGCGGGCGAGCGGCTCGAAGCCGGGCCGGGCCTTGCGCCGACCCCCGGTGCCCCACAGCTCGTCAAACGCCCTGCTGCCCGCCATCGCCGACAACAATGCACGAAAGCAGGGGGCGGAGCCAATGCGGATATTTCACGCGGGCGTGAGAAGGACGCCACGATCGTCGTTGACGACTCACGGTACGAAGCGCACAGCGCGCCGACCGCGCGACCTTTGCGGACCTTCGCATTCTCCACGGCCGATTACGCGTTGCGTATGCGTGCCGTCGCTTTTTCAGAGCAGGAGAATGACCATGTCCGATCTGCGCGCCTCGCCCACGCCCGGCCTATCCGAAACCCCGGCTGCCGCATCGGCCAGCGGCACGACGCTGGAAGCGTCGCTGATCGAGCCGGCCGCCGAATCAATCCGACCGTTCGCATTCCGGGCCTCCGATGACGACCTCGCCGACCTCAGGCGCCGGATCGCCGCGACGCGATGGCCGGACCGCGAAACCGTCACCGACGATACGCAGGGCGTGCAGCTCGCGACGATGCAGAAGCTCGCCGATTATTGGGCGAACGACTATGATTGGCGGAAATGCGAGGCGCGGCTGAACGCGCTGCCCAATTTCATCACGGAGATCGACGGGCTCGACATCCACTTCATTCATGTCCGCTCGCGCCACGAGAACGCGCTGCCGATCATCATCACCCATGGCTGGCCGGGCTCGATCGTCGAGCAGCTCAAGATCGTCGGGCCGCTCACCGATCCGACCGCTTATGGCGGCACCGCCGAGGACGCGTTCGACGTCGTGATCCCGTCGATGCCGGGCTACGGCTTCTCCGCCAGGCCGACCGAGGTCGGCTGGAATCCGCCGCGCATCGTCAACGCCTGGATCACGCTGATGAAGCGTCTTGGCTACACCCGTTTCGTGGCGCAGGGCGGCGACTGGGGCGCGCTGATCACCGAAATCATGGGCGCGATCGCTCCGCCCGAGCTGGCGGCGATCCACACCAATATGGCCTCGACCGCGCCGCCGGAAGTGTTCGATGCGCTGCGGGCCGGCGAGGGGCCGCCCGAGGGTCTCTCCGAGGAAGAGCTGTGGGCGTACCAGCGGCTCGACCTCTTCTTCACCCACGGGCTCGCTTACGCGAACCAGATGGGGCATCGCCCGCAGACGCTGTACGGGATCGCGGATTTGCCGGTCGGGCTCGCCGCCTGGTTCCTCGATCACGACATCTCGAGCTACCAGATGATCGCCCGCACATTCGACGGGGAGGCCGAGGGTCTGACCTGCGACGACGTGCTCGACAACATCACCATTACCTGGCTGACCAACACCGCGATTTCCGGGGCGCGGCTCTACTGGGAAGCGCTGCCGCGCACCTCGACCGGCTTCGGCATCGAGCGCAACAACGTGCACTTCTTCGAGCCGATCGGGGTCAGGGCGCCGATCGCGGTGAGCGCCTTCCCCGACGAGCTCAACCAGGCGCCGAAGAGCTGGGCGGAACGGGCCTATCCGAACCTCATCCACTACAACCGGCTCCCGAAGGGCGGCCACTTCGCCGCCTTCGAGCAACCGGACTATCTCGTGGGAGAGCTCAGGGCCGGCTTCCGGTCGTTGCGGTAGGACACCGGGCGCGGACGGCGCAACCTCGGCGCCGTCCACGCCGATCCGACATTCTTCGGAAAGGAAACTCGCCATGCACGGTCGATGGTTGCCGTCACTGCTGATCGCCGGAAGCGCCGTCGCGCTGAACGCTCAGACACCGCCGCCCGGGGTCACGCGCACCGAGCTGCAGCGGCACGATCTCTCCAGTCCCGGACGCGAGATGGTCCAGGTCCGCGTCGGGCTGGCGCCGGGCGTGGCCTTTCCCGATCACCGGCATCCGGGCGAGGAGATCATCAATGTCCTTGAGGGCACGTTCGAATATCGGGTCGCCGGCCGGCCGGTGACGGTCGCGGCGGGCGGGGTGCTATTCATCCCGGCGGGCGCGGTCCATTCGGCGCGGAACAACGGCAGCGGCGAGGCGGTCGAGCTCGCCACCTATATCGTCGAGAAGGGACGGCCGCTGGTCGAGCTGGTGCCGTGAGAGCGCTTGGCGATGGAGGAATGATGCGGATTGTCCGCCTGGCGGAGACGCCTGACTTCGGGCGGCTAAATCCAGGTTAATGACCAGTTTTTAATCGTCGTCCTTTATGTTGCGCTCTGGCAAAGGAGAGAGTCGCTGCCGGCAAGTATCGGAAAGGCTGACTTCAAGGTGCGCGCGGGCGAGCGGGTTGCCGCTCGACGCACCACGTCTTTCTATATTACGGGGCATGGCGATATTCCGGTCACGCTGGCCAATATCTCGCTGAGCGGCGTCGGCGTGGCGGCCAGCCACTTTCTCCCCATCGGCGAAAGCGCACATCTCCGGATCGGGGACGCCGCTGAAATACCCCTCATCATTCAATGGCAGCTGGGCGGCTATGCGGGCGCAAGGTTCGCGCCCCATGTGTCGCATGAGACGATCACATCCTTGCTGACATTGTTCGCCGTTCCGCTGGACGATGCCGCATGAAATACGTTCTGCTCCTGGCGCTCGCCGCGATCAGCTTCGATGCGATGGTCATGAACGGCTATTACCGGAATCGCGCCGGGCATAATCTCGCGAGCCTGTCGGACGCGGTGGGCGAAAGCCTTTGGGGGCGCCTGTCATGACCCTGGCGTTGTCGTCACGCATGGCGCATCGACGCCATGGCTGAGGAACCCCCGGTCGCCCGGATCAAGCGGCAATTGCGCGAGCTCGAAGCCCAGATCGACAAGCAGCGCACCCTCGTCGCCGAGCAAAGCGCGGAAGGTCGCTCGAGCGATCGGGCCCTCGGGCTGCTGCGCGGCATGGAAGCCCTGTACGAACATTATCAGCGCGACCTGAACCGGCTGGGCTAGGGTCGCGAGCCGCCGGTCGCCGCATGACAAGCGGAGCCGCGGCGGGGGTGTTCGCTTCGGGTGGCTGATCATATTTGGCGTGATCTGCTGGCGCGCTTTGGGCAGCAGCTGGCGCGACCGGTATCGCTGATCGCTGCTCTTATCCTTCGACTGGCCACATGTTCGGAGAGCGGCTCGGCGGGCATGTCCGCCTTTTCCCGCACGGTGCTCAAGGAACGGTTAAATAGATCGCGCCGGGCGGCGAGGAGCGCCAGTGCCTCGGCGCCCGGCCATGGCGCGATTAGGCGATTCGGGTCCCTTCATGCTATCCCTCGGCGATCGCCGGCTGCCCCCTTCAATTGCGCTTTCCCCCGGGTCGACCGACGCCAATCGCCTGAAAAGGATGCCCCCTTGTCCACCAGCCATGAATTCTATCTGATGCGCGCCAGCGAGGCGCAGCGCGACGCCGACGCGGCGAGCCTGGTCAACGTGCGCGAGCGCTGCCTGCGCGCCGCCTCCGCCTGGCAGGCGATGGCCGACCGCGCCGAGCGCACCGACCGTTCCCGCGCCGAAGTCGAAGCGCGCAAGGCCGCGGTCGCCGTCCTGGCGGAATAGCCCAAGCGATTTGAAGCGACGGGATGGCGCGGAGTATCGGGCGCCGTCCCGACATCCGCCAAGGGCAGCCCTCAGCGATCCCGGACGAACACCGGGTTCGAGGCGCCGAACATCTCGATCGGATGACGGCCGGTCTCGTCGGTCATCGCGCGGGCCTGGTGGGCCATGCGATGGATGCTGGTCGCGATCCGCTCCGCCGCGCTCTGCATGTCGTGGGGCGTGAGCGTGTTGGGCGAATATTCGACGATCAGCGCGATGACGAAGGCCAAGGCGTCGATCGACTCATTGCCGTCGACCGCGCCGCCCTGCTCGGCCGCGAGCAAGGCGAAGATCTTCTGGGCGAGCGCGTCTTTGCGCCGGGCGCGTTCGATCTCTTCGGTGGTCGGTTCCAAGTCTCGATCTCCTTCGCGTCGGCGCCCGCCCATATCGTCCGGGGGGGTCGACCTCCGCAATGGTTAGAAGGCCGACGCCGGCGATGAAACCGCGGTGGGGTGGCGCGGTTCCGGCGCGCGTGTCACAATCGCGGCGGGGACGACAGGCGGAGGGAGCGATGACGACCGAACTGACGGTGCTGGCCTGGGGCTGTCTGCTCGCCATCATCCATATCTTGGCGGCGGTGCGGGCGAAGACGGCGCAATATGGCACCAAGTGGAATGTCGGCGCGCGCGACGAGGACTTGCCGCCGCTTGGAGCCCTCGCCGGGCGGCTGGCGCGGGCGCAGGCGAACTTCTTCGAGACCTTCCCGGTGATGATCGCGGCGGTGGCGATCGTGAGCATCGCCGATCTCGAGACGCGCTGGACGGCGATCGGGGCATTGCTGTGGCTGGGCGCGCGGGTGGTCTATCTGCCGCTTTATGGCCTCGGCGTGCCCAAGGTGCGGACGCTGGTCTGGGCCGTCGGGGCGATCGGCGTGCTGATGGTGTTGTGGCCGGCGCTGAGAGCCAGTTTCTAGGCCTCAGAGAAAAACCGGCGCCCGTTTTCACGGACGCCGGCTTCTTCTTCGCGGACCGGAACTGGTTAGGCGACTTGCGCCGGGGCGACCTCTTCGGGTTCGCGCAGCACATAGCCGCGGCCCCAGACGGTCTCGATATAATTGTCGCCGCCGCAGGCTAGCGACAATTTCTTGCGCAGCTTGCAGATGAAGACGTCGATGATCTTGAGCTCGGGCTCGTCCATGCCGCCGTAGAGGTGGTTCAGGAACATTTCCTTGGTCAGAGTCGTGCCCTTGCGGAGCGAGAGCAGTTCCAGCATCGCATATTCCTTGCCGGTCAGATGGACCCGGCTGCCGTCGACCTCGACCGTCTTGGCGTCGAGATTGACCGCGAGCTTGCCGGTCTTGATGACCGACTGGCTGTGACCCTTGGAGCGGCGGACGATGGCGTGGATGCGGGCGACCAACTCGTCGCGATGGAAAGGCTTGGTGACATAATCGTCGGCGCCGAAACCAAGCGCACGGACCTTGGAGTCGAGCTCGGCGACGCCGGAGAGGATCAGCACCGGGGTGCCGACCTTCGCGGTGCGGAGCTTCTTCAGCACGTCATAGCCGTGCATGTCCGGCAGGTTGAGGTCGAGGCAGATGATGTCGTAATCATAGAGCTTGCCGAGGTCCAAGCCCTCCTCGCCAAGATCGGTGGTGTAGACGTTGAAGCCCTCGTTCCCGAGCATGAGCTCGATGGCCTTGGCCGTCGTCGGCTCGTCTTCGATCAGCAGCACGCGCATGAAATTCGCCCTCCTGTCGCGGCTGCGATGCGGAACCGCAGGCCTGACACGTCCTTAACTTTTCGAGATGTGAACGCAAAAGGTTAATTTCGTCTTAATGCGATGGAATCGTTGGAAAACCGCCATCGTTGCGGATGAGTCACAGTTGTGAATCATCGCCTTGTGAATGAAGGACTTTATCGTGGACGTGCTGTTCATCGACGGCGAGGCGCTGGTGGTTAACAAGCCCGCGGGCCTCGCCGTGCATCCCGGCACGCGGACGCCGCGCAGCCTGGAGGATCATCTCCACAAGCTGCGGTTCGGCTTTCAGCGCTCGCCGCTGCCGGTCCACCGGCTCGACCGGGACACGTCCGGCTGCCTGCTGCTCGCCCGCAATCCCAAGGCGCACAAGAGGTTCCAGCGCGCGTTCGAGGCGAAGCTGGTCGACAAGACCTATGTCGCGGTGCTGGACGATATTCCCAAGGCGGAAGCCGGCACCGTCGATTTCGCGCTCGGCAAGACGTCGACAGCGGAGGCCGGGTGGCGGATGATCCCCGATCCCGCCGGCAAGATTGCGGTGACGCACTGGCGCATCGCGGCGGTGAAGGAGGGGCGGGCGCTGGTCCTGTTCACGCCGGAAACGGGGCGAACGCACCAGATCAGGGTCCATGCGGCCGACGGGATCGGCATCCCGATCGCCGGCGATCCGGTTTATGGGGCGGGGCGCGGGCCGATGCTGCTGCACGCTCTGTCGCTGCGGGTCGCGCGGGAGGGCAAGCCGCCGGTCGAAGCGACGGCGCCGCTGCCCTTGTCCTTCGCGCACGCCGGTTTCGAAATGGATGTGAGCGATGCCGTTTGAGTTGCTCGAAGCGGCCTTGTCCGAGAAGTTCCTCGCCGCCTCGGGGCCGGGCGGGCAGAACGTCAACAAGGTCGCAACCGCCTGCCAGCTCAGGTGCGACGTGTTCGCGCTGGGGCTGGCGCCCGACGTCTATCGGCGGCTGAAGACCTTGGCCGGAAGCCGGATGACCGAAGCGGGCGAGATCGTAATCACCGCCCGCGCCCACCGCACTCAGGAGGCCAATCGCGAGGAGGCGCGGGAGCGGCTGGCGGAGCTGATCGACAAGGCCCATGTCCGGCCGGTCAGGCGCGTCAAGACGAAGCCGAGCCGGGCGGCGAAGGCGAAAAGGGTGGACGAGAAGAAGGCGCGGAGCGGGGTGAAGTCAAAGCGGGGGAAGGTGAGAATCGACTAGCTTTGGTCGTCATTCCAGCGAAAGCTGGAATCTCCCTTCTTCCTGCACCATCTGCCGCAAGGACAGTGAGACCCCAGCTTTCGCTGGGATGACGGTTGATCGGAACCTCGAATGTACGATTTCAAAATCGAGGCGGCGGACAAGGCTTCGCTCTATCGCGAGCTGATCGCGGCGGCGGAGGCGCTGACGGCCGGCGAGCCGGACGGGATCGCCAATATGGCGAATGTCGCGGCGCTGCTGTTCGACGCGTTGCCGGAGCTGAACTGGGCCGGTTTCTACCGCAACTTGGGGGGCGAGCTGGTGCTGGGGCCGTTCCAGGGCAAGGCGGCGTGCATCCGGATTCCGTTCGGCAAGGGCGTGTGCGGGACGGGGGCTGCGACGCGTGCGGTGCAATGCGTCGCGGACGTGCACGCCTTTCCGGGCCATATCGCCTGCGATGCGGCGAGCCGCTCCGAGCTGGTGATCCCGTTGCTGGCGAAAGGCCAACTCATCGGGGTTCTCGACCTCGACAGTCCGGTGCCCGGCCGCTTCGATGAGGAAGACGTGGCGGGGTGTGCCGAACTGGCACAGCGCCTCGAAGGGCGCTTCGGCGGCATTTCAACGGGGGGCCGCGAAGGGTAAGCAGCGGGTTCGAAATACATTCGAACGGGGTTTATGCCATGAAGACGCTGTCCCTCCTGAGCCTGGCGGCTGGCGCCGCGCTCCTTCCCACCATGGCGGTCGCGCAAGGCCCAGGCGCACGCGGCGGCGCGGGTGTCAGCTGGGGCGGCGGGATGCGTGCCGGCGGCGGCGCCCATATGGGTGGCGGCATGCGCGGCGGCGGCGTTCATGTCGGCGGCGGCGCGCATATGCGCACCCCGCACACCGGACCTGTTCCAGGCGGTGGCCGCTGGGGCCATTCGGGCGCCGGTCACGCCGGTGGCGGCCAGTGGGGCGGCGGCGGTCAGTGGCGCGGCCATGGCGGTTGGGGCGGGGGCGTTCGCATGCCGCATTTCCGGCCCGGCCGCGGCTTCCCGCACCGGCTGCGGCGCGGCGGCTTCATCCACCCGTTCTGGTTCGGCCCGCAATTCTACATCCAGAACTGGCAGGGCTATGGCTTCGCCGATCCGGGCGAGGACCAGCGCTGGGTGCGCTATTATGACGACGCCTATCTGGTCGATCGCGGCGGCCGGGTGGTCGATTCCCGCGAAGGGCTCGACTGGGATCAATATGGCGAGCGCTGGGAGACGGCGGACGGCATCCCGTCTTATTACGGCCGCAACGAATATCAGCCCGGCGCCGAGGACTATGCTTATGTCGAGGAGCAGGGCGGCGAGCGCCATGCCGACGTCCGCGATGAGAACGAGGACGGCGAGCGCGGCCATCATGACCGCGACAGCCACCGCCATGGCGGCGGCGAGCGCGTCGTTCATGGCGGGGCCAATGGCGGCGGCTACGCTTATGGCGGGCCGATGCCGATGGGCCCGGGCGGTCCTGGCATGGCCTATGGCGGCGGGCACACGAGCACGCAGGTCTATGGCGGCGGCTATGGCTACGGCCTGTACGCCTATCCGATCGTGATCGAGACGACCACGACCACCGGCGGCGGCGCCGTCACCTATAGCGAAGAGGTGATCGAGGAGGTCATCCAGACCCGCCAGCGCGCCCGCCGCCGTGCGCGCTGCAACTGCACCCGCCAGCGGCCGCCGGCCGGCGAGCGGGGGTAAGGCTTCGATCTTCGGGAGAGAAACGGGGCAGTCCTTCGGGGCTGCCCTTTTTCTTGGCATTATGTTGTTTGCAAATACGCTAGGCGTGGTGACGGCGCAGCGCCGAATACGGCGAGCACCACAAAACCTATCACCGTCGCGATCTTCATCCTGAAGCCGTAGTGACCCTCGGCGCCGAAGATGAGAAAATAGACGCCGATTGCCACAAGGAAGAGGACCGCCATCGCGATCCCGAACCAATCTCTCACGCCGGCTTCTCCGGTGCGGGCTCAAACGCCAACATTGTCATGTCAGCCGGTCCAGCGCCTCGTCGCTGAGGCTCACGGGAACGATAACGAGGGGGCAGGGCAGGCTGCTCGCGCCCGCGCCGGCGAAGTGGCTCATCAGTGGGCCCGGGCCTTTCTCGCCCGCGGCGAGGACCAGGACGGCGATGTCGGCGCGCTCCTTCAGCATCTCGTTGACCGCCTTCACCGGATCGCCCTGGCGGACGGTGATCGCGGGCTTGATCCCGGCCTCCTCCGAAATCGCGCCGGTCGCCTGGGCGACCATCGCCTCGGCGCGCAGCTTCGCCTCCTCCTCCATCGCCGCCTGGACCGCGCCGAAGGCCGAGAATTCCGCCTGCTCGACCAAGGCGAGCACTTCGACCGCGCCGCCGGTCCGCGCCGCCCGCATCGCCGCGTAGCGCAATGCCGCCGGCGCTTCCGCGCTGCCGTCCATGACCACGAGGTAGGATCTCATGGGCGCGCCCCCTCTCGCCCGCGAGGGTTGCGCCAGACCGGCCCCGCGCGCAAGCCTTGACCAGCAAGGGCGCTTTGCTGTTTGAGAGCCGCGCGCGAGGAGGATGAGGTTCCCATGCCGATCGAGCTCAAGATGCCCGCTCTCAGCCCCACCATGGAGGAAGGGACGCTGGCCAAGTGGCTGGTGAAGGAAGGCGACACCGTCGCTTCCGGCGACATCCTGGCCGAGATCGAGACCGACAAGGCGACCATGGAGTTCGAGGCCGTCGACGAGGGCACGATCGCGAAGATCCTGATTCCGGAAGGCACGGACGGGGTGAAGGTGGGCGAGGTTATCGCGCTGATTGCCGGCGAGGGCGAGGATGCGAGTGCGGCGGCGAGCGCCGCGCCGGCCAAGAAGGAAGAAACGCCACCCCCGGCCCCTCCAGCCAGTGCTGGAGGGGAGACTGGTGCGGGGCAACCTGCGACGGAAGCGCCAGCGGCGGCGCCTGCTGCAGCGCCTTCCCCTCCAGCCCTTCCTGGAGGGGATCGAGGGGTGGCCCCTTCTTCCTCCGACCGCGTCAAAGCGAGTCCGCTCGCGCGGCGTTTGGCCGAGGCGCAGGGGATCGACCTTTCCAAGCTCTCCGGCTCCGGGCCGGGCGGGCGGATCGTGAAGGCGGATGTGGACGGCGCGGCGGGGAAAGCCCCGGCGGCCGCGCCTGCCGCTGCGGCTCCGGCAGCGGCACATGCCGCACCGCCGGCGGTGGTCGAGACGGACATCCCGCACGAGGCGGTCAAGCTTTCCAACATGCGCAAGACGATCGCCCGCCGCCTGACCGAGGCGAAGCAGACGATCCCGCATATCTATCTCACCGTCGATATCCGGCTGGACGCGCTGCTCAAACTGCGCGGCGAATTGAACAAGGGGCTCGAGGCGCGTGGGTGTGAAGCTCAGCGTCAACGACCTGCTGATCAAGGCGCTTGCCGTCAGCCTGATCGAGGTGCCGGAGTGCAACGTCTCGATCTCCGGCGATCAGCTGCTCAAATATAGCCGCGCCGATATCTCCGTCGCGGTGTCGATTCCGGGCGGGCTGATCACGCCGATCATCCAGGGCGCCGAGACCAAGGCGCTGTCGGCGATCTCGAAGGAGATGACTGAGCTGGCCGGCCGGGCCAAGGAGGGCAAGCTCCAGCCGCATGAATATCAGGGCGGCACCGCCTCGATCAGCAATATGGGCATGTTCGGGATCAAGCAGTTCGACGCGGTGATCAACCCGCCGCAGGGCATGATCATGGCGATCGGCGCGGGCGAGAAAAGGCCCTATGTGATCGACGATTGCTCTGCAGATCGCGACGATCATGAGCGCCACCGGCAGCTTCGACCACCGCGCCATCGACGGCGCCGACGGGGCGCGGCTGATGCAGGCGTTCAAGCGGCTGGTCGAGGCGCCGCTGGGGATGATTGCTTGAGCTTGATCAGGCGTCTGCTGCTTCCGTCGATCTTGGCGACGCCGTTGTGGCTCTGGTTGGCTCCCATTCCTCTCCGCGGTGGAATGCTCTTTCGGAGCTTCCCGAGTTTAGCTTGTTAGGCCTTCTCATCGGTGCCGGGTTCAATCTTGCCGGCCTGCTGATGATCGGATGGCCGACAGCAGCTTTTTTGAGCCACTACAGATTACCGCTTTTGCCTTGGCTGGTGCTGCTCGCATTCATTGGCGCAGTCGGCGGTACGCTTGTCATGGCACTCTTCTCGATCGCCATTCTTCTGAGTGGCGGCCAATCGATCTCACTCGAGTCGATTGGGATGATGGTTGGGATGGTTGCCCCGATACTTGGTGTTATCCCCGGCGCGACGGTGGCGATTGTGTGGGCCGTGCTGAATTTGGATCTGCGCGAGCGCCGCGACCAAGGAGGCGAGCTTGTCTGACGGCAATGTGCCCGCTGAACCCATCATCCGCGTCACCGCGATGCCGGCGGACACCAATCCTTATGGCGGCGTGTTCGGCGGCTGGATCATGAGCCAGATGGCGCTCGCCGCCGGCAGCCTCGCCTCGCGCCATACGCGAGGCAAGGCGGTGGTGATCGCCGCCGACGGCCTCAAATTCCCCGGCGCGATGGCGGTAGGCGACGAGCTCTCCTGCTACGCGGCGCTGAAGAAGCAGGGGACAAGCTCGATGACCATCGCCGTCGAGGCCCGGGCGCGCGAGCGGGACGGGGAGGCGGAGCAAATGGTGGCGAGCGGCACCTTCACCTTCGTCGCGGTCGGGGCGGACGGGAAGAAACGAGCAATCGCGCGGCAGCCTTAATCTCGTTTTGAGATTGGCGTCTTACGGCGGCGACATGATCGTTCGCATGCCTCGGACATTGTCGCGGCTCGCCCGCTGCCGGACGGGCGCCGCGGCGATCGAATATGCGCTGCTGATCGCGCTGATCTCCTGCGCGGTGACGATTGCGGCGTGGGGGCTGGGCGCGAACGTCAACACGACGATGACCAGCGTGCGCAACGAGATGCCGAGCAGCGTAACGATCGACGTCCAGACCGATCGCTGAAGTCCGTTCGCCCGAACGGGCTCAGGCCTCCGCCTTCTCGCGCTGGCGCGGGTGCCCCTTGGCGACGCCGCCGCTCAATTCCGACACCCACGGATAGTCCCGCGCGACTTCGTCGGTGTAGCCGAGGTTGAAGACGGTCGGGCTCTTCACCGGGCGCTCGGGGCGGTCGTAATAGGTGCCGAAGACCTTGTCCCAGAAGAAGGTCGTGATGCCGTAATTGCCGTTCTCGTCGTGGAAATGATGCGCCATGTGGCGGCGCTTCATGTCAGCCAGCGCCTTGTTCTTCGGCTTGTAGGCGAGGTGCTGGATGCAGTGGACGAACTCGTAGACGCAGGTCGTGATCAGGCCGGTGGCGAAGGCCGCCGCCGCGCCGCCGACCGGAGCGCCCCAGATCGCGCCGAGGCCGTAGCCGATCGGGATCACGCCGATCGCGATCGTCGGCAGCGTCGTGTGGAGGGCGCCGAACAGCACTTCGAGATGGTTCGGATCCTGGTGGTGATCGTAATGGATCCGCTTCCAGGTCGCCGCCATCCACTTGTGCCGCCACATCCAGCGGCTGTGCAGCACATGGCGGTGCAGCAGATACCAGATCAGCGGATAAGCGAGGCTAGCGGTGGCGATTGCGAGCAGGGTCGGCGCGAGCGGCGCGGGCGACCAGATGAAGACGCCGATCGAGGCGACCGCAAGGGTCAGGTAGGCGACGATCGCCGGATAGGTGAAATAGGCCTTCACCAGCTCGGCCAGCGTCATCTTGTCGAGATGATGCTCGCGCTGCCAGAAGGTGGCGCGCAACAGGCGCAGTTCGGGGGTCTGGGCGGTCTTCACGTTGTCGGTTCCGATGTCCTCATAGCGCGCGGCGGCCGCTTCGGCGAGGCGCGCTTTTCCATGTGAGGTGTCATCTAGGAATGCAATGAGGCGGGATTGGGCGTCGCGATGGCCGGTGGCGGTACGCGGCGAGTACTTCTGTCTTTCCCTCCCCTCGATGGGGAGGGCAGGGCGGGGTGAACGCCTCCATGCGCTCGGCGGGTCTCGAGTCACCCCACCCCACCCCTCCCATCAGGGGAGGGGCTTCGCGCGCCGCGACGATGCGGTTGGCGAGGTCCCAGTCGACCTGGCGGTCGACGTCGATCGGGCCTTCGGCGAAGGGCATCAGCACCGGCGCGGTCCTGACGCCGATGGCGCGCGAGAGGGCGCGGAGCACCGTGTTCAGCGTGAACAGGCGGGTCTTGTAGAGGAGGAAGGCCCAGAGACCGAAGGCGCCGATCAGGCGCTTCGGCTTCTTGCCGAACTGGCCGCCGGAGCGGAAGACCTGCGCCGCCTCGATGCCCTTGGGGGTCAGCAAGGCGTAGAGGTTGCAGGAGGAGAAGGCGCCGTCGCGGAAGCGGTGGAACGCGCGATTCCCTTCCGGATACTTTTCGAGGACGTAGGAGGCGGGCGTGAGGCCGAGCGCCCCGTCTACGGGTAGCCCGACCGCGCCGTCGCAGAAGAAGGCGACCATCTCGGCGGTGTGGAGGGCGTTGTCGCCGGTGGTGATGACCAGCGGCAGCAGCTCGGGCGTCGCGATCGCGGCGACGCTGGAGGCGATATTGTCGCGGCTGCCGACGAAATCGACGGCATCGGCGCCGGGCAGGCCGGCGATGATCGTGCGCGCCTCATCGATCGCCTCGGGCTCGATCGCGACGATGATTCGGTTGGCCCGGTCGGCCTCCAGCACCGCCCCGACGACCCGGCGGAGCATCGGCTGGCCGGCAATGTCGATGAAGCATTTGTGGGAGACGCCGCCGGCCTGAGCGAGCGGATCGAGATTGCCGCGGCTGGCGGCCAAGACGAGGATGTTGGGGCGCACGGCGGTCATTGCGGGCCTTCGTAGAGCGCGGCCATCAGCGGCGCAATCGAGGGCAGGCGGGGGAGGTCGGCGAGCGCCTCCCTGGCCGCGGCGAGCCGCTGCGGCGGCAGGAAGGGCGCGGCGCAGCCGTCGAACTTGGCCCAGACCTGATCGAGCGTGAACGGCGCGGCGAGGCTGCCGGCGGGCATCGCGACGCTCTCGCTGACGGTGCGGCCGTCCGCCAATTCGATGCGGACCTCGGTCGGGAACTCGCCCTCGGCCTTGTCGACCGGATGGCGGTGGATGCGGGGATAAAGCGTGCGGATTTCGGGGCGCATGGCGGCCGCGTCGGTGAAATCGGCGAGGGTGCAATTGCCGGTTACAGCGCGCAGGCGACGCCATATTCGAGGCTGAACTTGGCCTGCAGCGCGTCCTGCGGATCGGTGTACATGAGATTGTTGAGATGCGAGACCGGGGCGTAAATATCGATCGCAATGACCTGATCCGGCGTGATTTCATGTTTTTGTTTCAAGCTTAAAACACCGTCCATCGCGCGATGGGCGCTGCCGCAGATCGGGAAAGCGCTTCACCCGGAAACCGCTGGAGAGGATAAGCAAAGGCTCGCCGATGCTTGTCGTTTCGAAGCGCAGGTTTTGGCCGTGCTCGACATGGGTGAGCGTGTCGCGAAGCTGCTCGTAATCGGGGCCGACCATGAGGCGGTTCATGCCGGTCGGGCCGTCGAGCGTATCCTTGCCGGCGTCGATCCCGGCGCGGGCGAGGCTGGCGGCCATCACCCCGGACTTGGCGGCGAGGCCGGCGTGGAGCGGCTTGGTCATCGTACCGAACTGGCTCATGAACCCGGCCGCCATGCTGGTCGAAATCGAGATCGCGTGGGCCGCCGTCTGGGCGTCGAGCGACAGCAGCCGCGCGCAGGCGGCGGCGGCGCCGATCGCGCCGACCGTCGCGGTGGCGTGCCAGCCGCGATTGCGGTGCGCCGGGTTCACGCCCTGGCCGACGCGGCCGAGGATCTGCAGGCCGGCGATATAGGCGTCGAGGCATTGCCGGCCGGACGCGCCCTCGGCCTCGGCCACCGCGAGGATGGCGGGGGCCAAGACGGCGGTGGCGTGCGCCTTGGCCGGATCGAAATTGTCGTCGAAATCGAGCGCATGGGCGGCGGTGCCGTTGACCAGAGCGGCCCAGGGCGGGGCCAAGCGGGCGGCCTGGAGGATCGCGGTGGCCGGGCCGGCGCCCCAGTTGCGGACCGTCTCCAGCACTGCCAGCGTCGCCGGCTCGACCGCGCCGGCTATCGTGACGCCGAGCACGTCGATGAACTGGCGATGCGCGGATTCGAGCGCTTCGTCCGGCCAGGCATCGGGCGTTTCGGCGAGCCAGGCACCGTAAGCCAAAACGGGGTTGGTCTGCATCCTAGCTAGGCCGCCGACTTCCGCAGAGGATATTGCCGAACCAGCGCATCGGCCGGCAAACCCAGTTCGGACTGAAGCCGGCGGATCATATCCAGCGTTAGCGGTCGCTTGCGCGTGATGATCTCCGAAACCCGACCCCGGCCGCCGAGCATCGGCTGCAAATCGGACCTGTCGAGTCCGCGCTGCTCCATCGCGAACTGGATGAGCGCGATGGGATCGGGCGCCTCGATCGCGTGATGCTCGGTCTCATAGGCCTCAACGAGCGTCGCGAGCACGTCGAGCCGGTCTCCCTCGCTTGTGCCGGGCTTGGCGCTCATCAACCCTTCGATCTCGGCCAGTGCGGCCTCATAATCGCGCTCTGTGCGGATCGGTCTTACCTCGACCATGTTCAGACCTCCTCGATGTCGAGCGCATCATATTCGACGTGGGTGCCGATGAAGCGGACGTAGACGGTGTGGAACGCGAAATTGATATAGGTCACCAGCCGGTATTTGTTGCCCGCAATGTTAAACACGATCCGCTCGCCCACCGCGCTTGCCGATCGAAACTGCGCCTTCACGTCGGCGAAATGTCGCCACGACGCCTTCGTCGCTATGGCATGCCACGCTTTGAGCGGCTGCTCGCTGTCGCCGCGGCCCGGCATTTGCCAGTGATCCCGCAGACGCTTGAGCGCGATCACCCGCATATCAGCATTCTAGCATGATCCCAAAATGGGAGCAAGGTCGGAATCACGCCAGCCGCAGCCGCCGCGCCAAACCGCCGAGGGATTCGCGGTCGCCGCGGCTGAGGCCGTAGCGCAAAGCGAGCCAGCTGGTGCCGGCCCAGAGAATCATGTTGCCGGCGAAGCGAACCGGGCCGCCGAACGCGCTGCTCCACACCCACATCAATGCGACGCCTCCCAGCGTCACCCCGAGCGCCTGCACCAGCTTGTAGTCGAAGGGCGAGAGACCGTCGCTGATCCGGAGCTCGACCGCGGCGGCATAGGTCGAGACGAGGATCGCCACCGAGACCGCGATCGCCATGCCCCAAGCGCCTTGCGTCGGCACCAGCCAGGCGGCGAGGAGGAGCCAGATCGCGGCGGCGATGAGGCTGTTGAGCAAGGGCAGGGCGCGGTGGCCGATCATCTCGACGATCGTGCCGGCCGGGCCGACGATCGCTTCGCCCGCGCGCGCGGCGGCGAGAATAACGAGGAGGGGCAGGGCCGCCATCGCCTCGCGGCGATAGATGCTGAGGATATCCGGGCCGGTGAAGACGAGCAGGCCGGCGAGCGGCACGACGAGCGCGGTCGAGACGCGGGTGGCGAAGCGGTAGAGCGGCCCGACCTGGCTGCGGTCGGCATGGGCCTGGGCGGAGGCGAGCGGCCCGAGAACGTACTGGAAGGACTGGCGGACGATATAAGGGACGGTCGAAAGCTTGCGGGCGATCTCGAACAGGCCGGCCGCCTCGGCGCCGCGCGCGCCGGGGATCATCAGGTTGATGAGCAAAGGCGGCGCGTCGATCAGCATCCGGCGTGACATGTTGGCCGGGATGAGGGCGAGGCCGGCGAGGAGGAGGTCGCGGACCAGCGGGCCGGGCATCGGCGCGCGCAGCAGGCGTCTTAGGTCGTAGTAGCGGCCGAGCAGCTTCAGGCAGAGGAGGGCGGTGAGGGTCAGCGACGCGAGATGCGCGACGACCAGACCAAGATTGCCGAGCCCGAGGAAGAAGAAGCCGACCGCGAACAGGATGCGGGCGAGCTGCTCCCAGAGGATGCGGATGCGGATCTCCGGGCCGAAGGCGCGCCGGGCGCGGGCGGCCGAGGTCGCGATCTCGATGAAAGTCCACAAGGGCAGCGCCCAGGCGAAGATCGCGATCGCGGTCGGCAGGCGGGCGGCGTCCTCCGGCGCGGCGGCGACCAGAGTGGCGAGCGCGGGCGCCTGCCAGGCGGCGAGGGCGGCGATCAGGGTCGCGGGGACGACGGTGACCAGCAAGGCGAGGCGGACCGCGCCGTGCGCCTGCTCCTCGTCGCGGGTTGGAACGATACGCTGCAGGGCGCTGGTCAGCGACAGATCGACGAGGTTGGTGGCGAGGTTGATCGCGGCCCAGAGCACGACATAGACGCCGTAGGTCGCGAGCCCGAACAGCCAGATATAGAGCGGCTGGGCGACCGCCTCGATCACCGCCCCGGCACGCGACAGACCGGCGAGGAACGCCCCGCGCGCGACCTCGCCGCGGGTGACGGCGGGTTCGGCGGGCGCGTCGGTCACAAGCGGCCTAGAGGCGCAGGCCGAAGCGCGGCGCGACGAGCGTCATCGCGCCATAGAGCGCGATCGTCAGCGCGCAGGCCAGAATCAGCGCGAGCCAGAAGCCGAGCCCGGCGCGGAGCAAGGCGGGCAGGACGAGGAACATCGGCATCGAGGGCAGGAAGAACCAGAAAGCCGAGCGCGACAGCTCGGCGATCCGCTCGGCGTCGCCGGTGTCGCGCCACAGCCAGATGAAGGTGAGCAGCGAGATCAGCGGCAGCGAGACGATCAGCCCGCCGAAGCCGGGGCTTCTGCGCGCGACCTCCGAGACGATGGCGATGATGATGCCGGACAGCGCCGCCTTGATCGCGAGATAGAGCATCGCCTTACTCCTCGGTGCGGATCAGCACCGTCTCGCCGATCAGCAGGAACAGGAAGAACGGACCCCAGGCGGCGAGCAAGGGCGGGTAGGCGCCGAAATTGCCCATCGCGATGGCGAAATTGTCGGCGACGAAATAAGCGAAGCCGAGCGCCATGCCGATCACCGCGCGGGCGATGAGCTGGCCGGAGCGGGCGAGGCCGAAGGCGGCGACCGCGCCGAGCAAAGGCATCAGCAGCGACGACATCGGCGCCGAAAATTTGCGCCACCAATGCGCCTCCAGGCCCTCGGTCGGCCGGCCGACCGCGCGCAGCTCGGCGATCGCGCCCTGCAGCGACCAGAAATCGCGTTCGTCGGGATCGACGCGGGCCAGAGTGAACTGGTCGGGCCGGATGTCGGCGCCGTAGAGGAGGCTGGGCGTGCCGGTCTGGACGCCGCGGTCGACGTCGAAGAAGGTGACGTTGTCCAGCCGCCAGCCGTTGGCGACACGCCCGCCGGTCTCGGCGTTGATGATCCGGCGCAGGATGCCCCGGTCGCGCTCGTAAATGGTGACACCGGCGAGACGGACCGAGTCGTCGCGGCCGGCGACGAGGCGCGAGAAGACCAGATTGTCATTGTGGGTGAAGGCGACGTTGCTCTGCACCCGGCTGCCTTGCGGCACCGGCCCCCAGTCGACCGCCTCCCACGCGTCGAGCGCGGCGTTGGCGCGGACCACGATCCGCTCGTTGAAGGCGAAATGGGCGGCGGAGAAGAGGAAGGCGGCGACGATCAAGGGCGCGATGATCTGGTGGGCGGAAATGCCCGCCGCCTTCATCGAGACGATCTCGCTGTTCTGGTTGAGCGTCGCGAGGGTGACGAGCGTGCCGAGCAACACCGAAAAGGGCAGGAAGCGGTTGATCAGCTGCGGCATGCGATAGCCGACATAGCGCCACAGATCGGCGTCGCCATTGCCCGGCACGGCGAGAATGTCGCCGGCATTGCCAAGCAGATCGAGCGTCATCAGCACGATCACGAGCCCCGCGAGCATCGCCAGGCTGCGGACGATGAACAACCGCGCCATGTAGAAAGCGAGCGGCTTCGACGGGAAGAAGTTGAGGTTGATCATTCGGCCGCGACGAGCTTGCGGCGGCGGCGGAACAGCCGGGAGAAGATCTTGCCGACCTTGGCGAAGACCCGCTCGAGCGCGCCGATCGGCTGGCCGCCGGGCTTGTGGGCGAGCGTCCAATACATCCAGAAGATCAGCCCGGCGAACAGGAAGAGCGGCACCCAGAGCGCGACGATCGGCTCGATGCCGCCGTTCGCGGCCGTCTCCTGCGCGTACTGGTTCACCTTGTGATAGGTCACCACCATGATCACCGAGAGGAAGATGCCGAGTCCCGAGGTGCTGCGTTTGGGCGGCACGGCGAGCGCGACCGCAAGCATTGGCAACATCAGGATCATGACCATCTCGACGAGCCGGAAGTGGAAATGGGCCTGGGCGCCGATCCGTCGCTCCTGCGGGACATCGGCGACATAGCCCTGCCGGAACAGCTCGGTGATGGTGAGCTCGCTGAACGGGTTGCCGCGCCCGCGGAACGCCTCGATCTGCGGCAGATCGATCGGCAGATCGTAGCGCTCGAAGCTCAGCACCCGGGGGACCGGGAAGTCGCGCTGGTTGTGGACCAGTCGGCCGTTGATCAGCCGGAAGATGATCGTGTTGGGATCGTCGGTGGCGAGGAAGGTGCCGCGATCGGCCGAGGCGGCGAGGCTGCGGCCGTCGCGCGTGTTTGCGCGGACGAAGACTCCGAAGAGATCGGTGCCGCGATTCTCGCTGCGTTCGACCCGAAGCGTCATCCGCCGGCCGAAATTGTTGAACTCGCCGACTCTGATCGAAGCGCCGAGCGCACCCGACTGGAGATCGAAGCGCAGCTCCTGATAGGCATATTGGGAATAAGGCTGGACGAAGCCGACGATGCCGATGTTCACGACCATCAGCACGATCGCGTAGAGATAGGGGACGCGCAGCAGCCGGCCGTAGCTCAGCCCGACGGAGCGCAGGCTGTCGAGCTCGGACGAGGTGGCGAGCCGGCGGAAGGCGAGCAGAATGCCCATCATCAGGCCGAGCGGGATGCCGAGGCCGAGATATTCGGGAATCAGATTCGCCATCATCCGCCAGACGACGGTGACCGGCCCGCCCTCGCTGACCACGAAATCGAACAGCCGGAGCATCTTCTCCAGCGTCAACAGCATCGCCGCGAGCACCAGGGTGCCGAGCAAGGGGAGGAAGATGAGGCGCGCGAGGTAGCGGTCGATCCGGGGAACCAGAGTCAAGTCATTCACCTTCAGGGGGCGTCCGCGCGGGTGATCCTATAGCGTCGCCATGCGGGGCGGTCATGCGCGAAATCGCTAAGCGGCTCGGTACGCAATGGAGCCGAAACGAAGCTCGCCGGTTGTGGCTGTCATGGATCGGATACTGAACCTTCACAATTTCGACATCGTTCCGCACGCCGTAGCCCTGCTGATCGCTTATGCGCTCGCTCTGCCGCTCGGCTGGAACCGGGAGAAGGAGGAGCGCAATGCGGGCCTCCGCACCTTCCCGCTCGTCGCGGTGGCGAGCTGCGGCTTCATCCAGGCGGCGGAGATTTTCACTGCCGGCCATCCGGACGCCGCCTCGCGCGTCGTCGAGGGGCTGCTCGCCGGCATGGGTTTCATCGGTGGCGGCGCGATCCTGAAGACCAACGGTTCGGTGCACGGCACCGCGACCGCAGCCGCGCTCTGGGCGACCGGAGCGATCGGCGTGGCGGTGGGACTGGGCGCGGTCGATGTCGCGCTGATGATCGCGCTGATCACCTTCGCGACCCTGTGGCTGGCGCCGCCGCTCAAGCGGGTCGCGCAAAAGGAGGGCGCGCGGGAGCGGGCGAATGGCAACTAACCAGCGCCGCCCGCCGTTGAGCATGCCGAAGGAGCTGGGCACTGGCCGAGGAGAACGAGTCTGGCGACGCGTGCCTATGACCGCCGGGCGTTCCGCACCGTCCGCCTCGCCGCGCCGGACGATTTCGACGGCTGGCGGGAGGCGGCGCGGGGGCTGGCGCTGATCGACGTGGCGCCGGACGAGGTGATCTGGGAGGTCGGGGGCGAATCCGAGCTGTTCGCCACGCCGCCGGCGCCAGCGACTGCGCCCGGCATGTTCGCGGTACCAAGGGCCTTCATCAAGCTTGCCCGGACGGTGATCCAGCATCGCGACCCGGAGCGTTTCAGCCTACTCTACGCGTTCCTGTGCCGCCTGCGCGAGCGGCCGCGGGCGATGGAAGACGGCGCCGATCCGCTGCTCCGCCGGCTGGAGGTGATGGCGCGATCGGTCAGGCGCGGCGACAATGCGGGCGAGGCTTGGGCAGCGGTGCGCGAGGAGGCGATGGGCTGCACCCGCTGCCCACTGTTTCGCGACGCGACCCAGACGGTGTTCGGCGAGGGACCGCTCGACGCGCGGATCATGTTCGTCGGCGAACAGCCGGGCGATCAGGAGGACCTGCAGGGCCGCCCGTTCGTCGGACCGGCCGGGCAATTGTTCGACCGGGCGATGGCCGAGGCCGGGGTCGATCGGGCGCGGACCTACGTCACCAACGCGGTCAAGCATTTCAAGTTCGAGCGGCGCGGCAAAAGGCGGCTGCACCAGAAGCCCGACGGCGGCGAAATCCAGGCCTGCCGCTGGTGGCTGGAGCGCGAGCGGCAGATCATTCGGCCGGCGGTCACGGTGGCGCTCGGCGTGACCGCGGCGCGGAGCCTGTTCGGCAAGGTGGTCACGATCTCGAAGATGCGCGGCGAGCCGCATCAAGTTCCGGACGGCGGTGAGACCTGGGTAACCGTCCACCCCAGCTTCCTGTTGCGCGTGCGCGACAACAAAGAAGAGGAATATGCCCGCTTCGTCGAGGATCTGATGGCAATCGGCAAGCGGGCGAAAGCGCTGGCGGACTGAAGCCCATTGCGCCATGTTTCCCTTCCGAAACGAGGGAGGGACGGCGATGAAGCGGCTGCGGCGGATGTCGGCGATCGCCTTGTCGCTAGCGCTGCTCGAGCCGCCGGGTTCGGCGCTGGCGCAGGCGTCGGCCGCTCAGCCGCCAGCCTCGCCGGCGCCCGCCCCGGAGGTGCCGTCCGCTCCAGCTCCCGCTCCCGCCGCCGAGACGCCGCCGCTCGACGCGGTTCGCGCGGCGATGCCGCCGACGCCCGTCCCGGCGCCGGTCACGCTGTCGGCGCAGGCGCGCGCGTTCGTCGCGGTCGAGCGGGGGTCGATCGCGCTCACCCATGTCCGGGTGATCGACGGCACCGGCGCACCGGCGCGCGAGGACCAGAATGTGCTGATCGGCGCCGACGGCCGGATCGCCGCGATCGGCGCCGCCGCCTCGACGCCGCCGCCGGCGGGAGCGAACGTCATCGACCTGACCGGCCATAGCGTGCTGCCCGGCTGGGTCGGGATGCACGAGCATCTCTTCTACACCGCGACGATCGACGCGGCCGGCGAGCCCGCCTTCCTGCAGATGAGCCACAGCTTCCCGTTGCTCTATCTGGCGGCGGGCGCGACGACGATCCGCACCGCCGGCTCCGTGCAGGGCCAGACCGACATCAATATCGCCGCCGACACCGCCGCGGGCCGGCGGGCCGGGCCGGAAATCTTCGCGACCGCGCCGTACATGGGGCGGGAAGGCGATCTCATCGAGCTCAGCCGGGAGCGCGGGCCGGAGCGGATGCGCGCCGCGGTCGATTATTGGGCCGGGGCGGGGGCGACCGGCTTCAAGGCCTATATGCAGGCGACGCGCGAGGAGGTGACCGCGATCGTCACCGCCGCCCATGCCCGCAATCTGCGCGTCACCGGCCATATCTGCGCGACCAGCTTCGCCGAGGCGGCGGCGATCGGCATCGACAATCTGGAGCACGGCTTCGTCGTCGCGTCCGACTTCATCCCGAACCGCCAGCCCGACATCTGCCCGCAAAATCCGTTTGCCGGCCTCGCCGCGGTAACGACGCCGGAAGCGCCGGCGGCGCAGGCCCTGTTCGCGACGTTGCGCGAGCATCGGGTGGCGATCACCTCGACCCTGTCGGTGCTGGAGCAGTTCGCGGCGGGAAGCCCGGCGCCGCGGCCGGAGACCCTGGTCGCGATGGCGGCCCATTCGCGCGACAATTGCCTCGCCCAGCGCCGACAAACGGCGGCGATCCCGGGCGATCCGTTCCGCCGCTCTACCAGCGCGAGATGGCGTTCGAGCTCGCCTTCGCGCGCTCGGGCGGGACTTTGCTCGTCGGCTCCGATCCGACCGGCAATGGCTGCGTGATCGCCGGCGACGGCCTGCAGCGCGGCGATCGAGCTGCTGGTCGCGGCCGGCTTCACGCCGCTCGAGGCGATCCGGATCGGCACCCTGAACGGCGCGACCTTCCTCGGCATCGCCGACCGCACCGGCAGCGTCGCGGTCGGCAAGGAGGCGGATTTGATCGTCGTGCGCGGCGATCCCTCGGCGCGGATCGAGGACATCCGCAACGTCCGCACCGTGTTCAGCAACGGCGCGGGCTACGATCCGGCGCGGCTGGCGGCGGCGGCGCGGGGCTGGGTCGGCATCCGCTGAACGGTTCGAGCGTTCTGCTGGCATGAGTCGGCATGAAGCGCTGATCCAGTCCTTCTTCGACGCTTATGCGGCGCGGACGAACGCGGCGATCACCGATCCCAAGCGGATCGACGTGAAGGCGATGCGGGCCGCCTTTGCAGACTATTTCGTCGGCGCCGACCCGAACGGTGTCGCGGGCGGGCGCAACGGCTTCCTGTTCCGGCTGATGATCCCGCGCGGGATCAAATATTATCGCAAGATCGGCACGCTCGCGATGGACCTGAGCGGCGTGCGGGTCACCGATCTCGACGATCATCATGCGATGGCGCATGTCGACTGGAACGCGCGCTACAAAGGCGGGCGGGAGATCGCCTTCACCAACATCTATTTCCTTCAGGTGCGCGGCGGCGCGGCGAAGATCTTCGCCTGGGTTACGGGTGACGAGCAGCAGGCACTGAAAAAGGCCGGCGTGATCGACTGATCAGAGCCGCACCAGCATCTTGCCCGTATTGCCGCCGCTGAACAGGTCAAGGAAGGCTTGCGGGGCAGCCTCGATTCCGTCCCGGATCGTCTCGCGCGAAGTGAGTTTGCCCGCCGCGATCCAGCCGCCCATTTCGCGGTAGAACTCGCCGAGCTCGCCGAGGAAATCGAGATAGATGAAGCCCTTCAGCATGATCCGGGCGGCGATGATCCGGGTGATGTAGCGCAAGCGGCTTGCCGGGGCTGGTGTTATATTCCTCGATCATGCCGCAGATCGCGAAGCGGGCGTTCTGGCGGGCGACGGCGAGGGCGGCGTCGAGATGGTCGCCGCCGACATTGTCGAAATAGACGTCGATACCCTTGGGCGCCGCCTCGCGAAGTTGGTCAAGGACGGGGCCGGCCTTGTAGTCGATCGTCGCATCCGCGCCGAGCTCCTTGACCCAGGCGCATTTGTCGGCGCCGCCGGCCGAGCCGATCACGGTCATGCCCTTGGCCTTGGCGATCTGGACGACGGCCGAGCCGACCGCGCCCGCGGCGGCCGAGACGAAGACGATGTCGCCTTCCTTGGCCGCCGCGACCCGGAGCAGGCCGAAATAAGCGGTGCCGCCAGTGAGGCCGAGATTGCCGAGGAAATGGTAAGGCTCAATGCCCATCGGCGGCAATTTGTTGAATGCCTCGGCCGGGCCGGCGGCTTCCTCGCGCCAGCCGAGCATGTGCAGCACCTGGTCGCTCTCCTGAAACGCCGGCGAGCGGCTTTCGACGACAGTGCCGATCGCGCCGCCCTGCATCGGCTCGCCGATCTGGAAGGGCGGGGTGTAGCTCTTCACGTCGTTCATCCGGCCGCGCATGTAGGGATCGACCGAAAGCCAGCTGTTGTGGACCTTGACCCAGCCGTCCTGAAGCGCCGGCAGCGGCGAATCCTTCAGCTCGAAATTGGCCATGGTCGGCAGGCCCTGCGGGCGCGACGCGAGATGCCAGGCGCGGTTGGTCATGATTCAGGTTCTCCCTTGCAACCGACCTTCGCTTAGATTGCGGGGCGGAGTCAAAAGGAAGGCCCGGGCGGAACGGCTCCGCCCGGGCCTCGTGGGCCAAAGAAGCGACGCGGTCAGCGCTCTTCGGGATAAGTGCCGGAGAAGGCGCGGTTCAGCATATGCGGGCCGCGGCGTTCCCGAATCCTCGCGCTCGAACAAGGCGCGGTTGCGGGTCTCGGTGCGCCAGCGTTCCTTGGCGTCCTCGGCGCCCAGGTTGAGCGTCACCTTGTCGCCGACCTCCTCGATCCAGCCGCAGGGGATAGCGTGGTGGACGCCGCCGGCGGCCTGGTCGCTCTTGGTCAGCACGATATGATCGCCCCGAACGCAATCGACGGTGCCGACATGGCTCCCGTCCGATCCGACCACCTCCATATGCTCGGTGACGCGGTCGAGCGCTTCGCGCTGCCGGCCGCGCCTGTCGCGCCAGGCGCCGAACTCGCTGTCGAAGCGCGACTGGTTCTCGCGCCGATACTCGTCATAGTCGCGGTCGAACGAGGCGATCTGCCGGTCGCGCCATTCCGAATAATGCGGATCGCGCGGGCCGCCGCCGAAGCCTTGGCGCGGGCTCGACAGATAGCCGACGTTGCGCGGGCGGCCGAATTCGGCGCGGCTGTCGGGCGCGAAGGCGAAATCGGGCGCGAAGCCCGGGCCGCCCGAACGCAAGTCCGATCGCCAGTCGCGCGGTCCGCGGTCCGCGTTGAAATAATTACGGTCGTCCGCGTCCCGCGGATCGAAGCCGGCGGTCTGGTTGCCCCAGCCCACGCCGAAGCTCTCGTCGCCCTGCCAGCGGGTCTCGCGCTCGCGCCATTCGGCGCGGCGCGCATCATCGCCCCGCCATCGCTCGCCGCGTCCGGGCCCTGAGAAACGATTGTCGTAAGCCATGAAACTTCTCCTTCGCCGGATCGATCGATCCGTTGTCAGAACGAAGGAGAAAGCGTTGCCGTTCCGGCGGTTTCGACGGCCCGTCGCCCGGCTTAGGCGTGCCGTCGAAATGGAATCGGATCATCGAAAGGGGCTGGTGGAGCTGAGGGGAATCGAACCCCTGACCTCTGCAGTGCGATTGCAGCGACTCCCGTCAAGCTTCTCTTGGTACGTCATAGGGTTGACGCGCCTTCAAGCGCAAAATGCCTTATAAAACGCGCGATTGCGATACACGTGCGATACACGCTTTCAGTGGGCCGGTAGGCAGGCCACGCGAGCAAAAGCGACGAGTTTCCGATGATCCAATCGAAACAGGAACGCGGCGCTTATCGCTTCGTGCGGTTCGATCAGTTCTCGATTGCTCATGATTCAACTCCCTGGGGTTTCCAAATTCCCGTGACGAGGCCGCGCAAAAGCGCCTCCTCGGCGGTCAGATACCAATTGTGCAGCGCCTTCTGGCGCAGCTCCTCGATCTCGACATCGCAGCCGTCGATAAGGCGAAGAAAGTTCTCCTCCTCAAATGCTATGCCGGTCTCCAGTTGGGCGAGCAGGGCTTGGACCATCGGGAGGCTCGCTCGGATCGGCCCGGACAGCTCGATCGTCTGTTCGAGCTTGCGACCGTGAATCATCAGCGTCGCGTCAGCGGCTAGCCAGCGGTCGCGGCAGGGGAAGGCGGACATGATTGTAACGCCTGCCGAATAGACCACGGTCTTCCCGAGGAAGAGGAAACGGCCCGGTAGCCGCATGCGGGCCGTGTCGATTTCGAGCACGATCCGCCGCGCCATATCCGGGTCGCCGCCCAACGTGGTGAGTTCGAGCGCGAGGTCGCCGCCCGCTTTCTCCGCCTCATGAAGTTGGTCGACGAAATTCTGGACGGAATATTTGTCGATTTCGCCGATCAGCGAGATTTGTGGCGACTGCAGGATTGCGGTTGCCTCGGGTCGCGTCTGCTCGTCGCTGCGCGCCATTCGGTCCTCCATATGGAGGCGGCCGCCCCGGAAGAAGGAAGGGAGCGGCCGCCAAGGTGGTGCGAAGCGAGACTATTCGCGCTCGCGTTCGCGCTGATCCTGCTGCTCCTGCTGGCGTTCGCGCTCCTGCCCGCCGCCCATCTGACCTCCACCCTGCTGACCGCCCTGACCACCGGTCTGATCCGACCGATCCTGGCCGCCGGCCTGATCCTGCTGACCCTGGCCGCCGCCGCCGAAGCCGCCCTGTTGGCCCTGATCCTGTCCCGCCTGGCTGCCGCCTTGGCCGCCCTGCTGATTGCGATCATTGTTCTGGTTGTTCATCGTAACATCCTCACTCTTTTTCTGCCCCCGCAGATCCCAAAACCGGGACATGAGGCGACGAGTTCCGATGTTCGGTCAGTGACTTACATGGGTTAGCGAATTTCCGGGAACGGCTCCCCCGAGCAATGGTTCGAACCTTGGTTGCCGCGGCCAGCGCCGCGCTTATGGGAGAACCGCCATGTCTATTTTTGGTGACGTTATCGACGCTGTCACGCCAACCGAGAGCAAGGAGGACCGGATGGAAGCGCGCCGGAATGCGCGAGCGCTGGCCGGATCCGGCAATTGGCTCTCGACGATTCTGGATCATCACGAGAAGATTGAGCAGGCCTTCGCGGAAACCAAGAGCGCCAGTGGCGAAGCGCGCAAAGCCGCGCTCAAGCAACTCGGCGTGTTGCTCAACGGCCATTCCATCGCCGAAGAGGCGGTTGTCTATCCGGCAATGGCTGAGTCCGGCGACAAGCGGCACGCGAGCCATGGGTACAAGGAGCAGGCGACGGTCAAGATCGAGATGGCCGAGCTGGAGAAACTTCCGCCGTCCAGCGCCGAGTTCACCGAGAAGCTCGAGGCGATCGAGGAGGCGGTCGCCCATCACGTTTACGAGGAGGAGACGACCTGGTTCCCGGCGCTCAGGCAGGCCGAAGGCGTCGATCAGGCCCTGATCGGACGCCGCTACAAGGAAGAATTTGACCGCTACACCGGCGAAGGCCGGGCGCTGCTGCGCTAATTCGGCCGGGGGCGGCCCCCGCCGCCCCCAATCGCCTAAAGGCCGTTAGTTTGCGCTGCCGGGTGATACGTCGCCCCTGGCCGAGCCCGGCTTCTCGCTCGGCATCTCGATCTTCAGATTGCTATCATAATCTTCGCTCGTGTCATCGGGGTTGCCGATGCCGGCGCCGCTTCCCGAAACCTCGCCCGTTCGGCGGTCAAAGCTCGCTGGTTTGCCGCGGTCAGTCTTTCCGTCGTCCATGGAATTCTCCTCAGCCTTAAGGCCGCCTAATCTCCAAGCTCGAGATAGTGAGGATCGAAGTCGGCGATCGCGGTCAGGCGGCGCCAGTCATGCACCTTGATGCGCCGATGGCTCACGTCGGCGGCACCGTCCTCACGCAGCGAACGAAGCGTGCGATTCACGTGGACCGCAGTCAGCCCGAGCGCATCGCCCAAGTGCATCTGGGTTGCCGGGAATGGAATATCGAGTTCGGATGGTGACGCGCTGAGATTGTGCCGGCAGACCAGCTCGCAGAGCAAGTGCGCCATTCGCGAGAGGGCATTGCGCCGGCCGAGGCTTAGTACCCACTCGGCCATGACCGCCGCATCGATCACACATTCCCGCCAGAAAGCTTCGGCGATGGCCGGATGCTCCTGCGCTACGTCTTTGAGCGCCGTATGTGGGACGCGGACGATCAGTGAGGGCGCAAGCGCCTGCAGGGCCGAAGCCGCTTGCGGAACAACCACCGAATGCAAATCGGCCATGTCTCCCGGGATATGCAGGGCTGCAATTTGTCGCGCGCCATCTCTCGTCTGTCCAAACCGGCCGGCAAGACCGCTCGCCACGAGACAGGCGTGCGACACCTTCTCGCCCAGCCGGACGAAGTCCCGGTTCGTGCCCACCTCGATCAGCTGAAATGGAAGGCTCAAGAGCAATCGGCGCTGCGTGTCGTTAAGGAACGACCGGCGGCTGACCTTCGCAACGAACTTTTCGAGCGCCTGGGCGGGCAGATCCTGCCCGGCTGCATTGGTGTCCGGACTCACGGCGCCGCCATGTTGCGGAGAGGTTCCAGAACCCTTGCGTAATGCTCCGCGAAATCGCGATGGATGCGCGCGATAGCGGGATCATGCGCGGTTGCGGCGCGGGACAGACACTCTTGCCGGCGCCGGGAAAAATATTCCCGATCGTTTTCCATCATGGCGCTCTCCCTGAAGCCGATGGGGCGTTTGGGAAGATAGGCGCGCGGGTCAACCGACTCTACAACATCGGTTAGCTCGCGTCGCGCTGGCAAGATAGAGAAAAACTAGCTGGCTTCCGCCCCCTCTTGCCGGGCAAGGTGAAGGTAGCGCTGATTGAAGTCTTCCACTTGCCGCATCCGCTCCCAATCCGAGAAGCTGACATTGCGTTTGCTGCGCTTGATCAACCCCTCCGACTCCAACGCCTTCAGGGTTCGGTTGACGTGCACGAGGGTGAGGCCAAGAGCGTCGGCGAGCCGCTCCTGGGCCATCGGCATCTCATAGCACAGATGCTCGGCGATCCCCGCCTGCTCCAGTCGAATTGCGAACTCGCATGGCATGTGAGCCAAGCGTGTCCGCGAGCTGTGCCGGCCGACGTTCAGGACCCTCCCGCCCAAATGCGGGACGCGAGCATGGCCCGCTATTATTTCAACCTTCGCGATGGTGAAGATAGCTTGCTCGACCCCGAGGCTGCGAGCTGAGCCATACCGACGCGATTGAGCAGCTGGCCCTCAACGAGGCCCGAGCGATGATCGGCGAGGACGCGCGCGGCGGCCGGATCGTGCTGACGCAGCGGATCGATGTCCAGACCGAAGGAGGCGAACTCGTCCACCGCCTGCGCTTGGTCGACGCGGTGAGCATCGAACTGCCGCCGGCCGAGCAGCCTAAGGATTGATCCGAACTGCCTCGCCAAACGTAAGCGTCAGGACAGGCTGGCCATTTTCGCTGAGAACTTCGATGCGGTGGCTAAGTGTCACTTCCCCCTCGCGGACGGAATCGCAGATCAGCGCCCGAGCAGATTTAATCGCTTCGTCGCGGGCCGCGTCGGCGTCAGACAGCTCCTGCCCTTCCTCGTCCAGCGTAAACTCGTCGTTGTAGACGTTGAAAAAATAGAGAGGCATGGCCGCTATTTAAGTGGCCGGATTGGCCTCGCAATAACATAGGGAAAGGTCTTGGTCGTCTCGAGGGCGGTGGTCGGCCCGTTGCTCACCGCCGGTGAGCCAATCTCGGGGATGTTGATGGATGCCTTTCCAAGGAGCGAATGTGGGCCCCGAAGGATTAGATGCGCATGCCGATGGCGAGGATATATTCCTGTTCGAAGCGCGCCCGATCATCATCGCCGCGGTTCCATCGCTGACAGAATGCTCCTAGCGCTTCGTCCAGTTCGCGCTCCCGCCCGCTCTTCTCTGCGTGAGCACGGGTAACAATCGTTGGCCCATAATAGGCCTTGAAATGTTCCCCATAATCTTCTGGCTTTTCGAAGGCGGTGATCTCAAGATTCTCGCGCTCGAGCTTACGCCACGCGACGCTCGCGCCGAACATCTCTCGGATGTGACCCTCGCTACCCCATAGAGGAGGCGGTTGGGCCCCAGGTGGAGGGGGAGGCGCAAACGGACCCATCGTCCTGAAGAGGTCACCGATCATTCCCTCGGGCGTCCAGTTTAACATTCCAATGGTGCCACCCGAACGGCACACGCGTACAAGCTCGCTCGCCACCTTCTCATGTTGTGGAGCGAACATCGCGCCAATCGATGACATCACAATATCGAAAGTCTCGTTCTCGAACGGAAGGTTCTCCGCGTCCGCCTCCACCCACTGCAGTTTGACACCTTCGGCATCGGCCCGCTTGCGGCCGGCGTCGAACAGTTCGGGCGTAAGGTCGCTCGCAATGACGTCAGCACCAGTCGCGGCGGCTGGAATAGACGCATTGCCGGTGCCTGCGGCGACATCCAGCACCTTCATGCCCGGCCCGATCCCGCATGCCCCGACGAGACGTGGCCCCAATGGCAACAGGAACGTTTCAACCATGTGGGGATAATCCCCCGCCGCCCACATCTTGCGGTGCCGGTCCTTCAGCTCAGTATCAGAGACGTCAGTCACGGTGTTCCCTTCGAGGGAAGCCAAGAGAATATCGTTCCCAAACCTTATTGTCGATGTGCTGGATCACCGTCCATTGGCCACCCCGACCGCGGTGCCACGTTCCAAATGGGCGAAAAACGACATTGCGACCGGCACCCATTAACCCAGGTTAGGTAAGTTAAATCAGCCGGTTAACCGTCTTCTAAACTAGAGGCCGTAATGCCTGGCGTGGGTTGGCTCGTTGCGAGAAGGTTCCGGATGAAACGAGCGGTGATCGCAGTCATTGTAGGCGACCAGCGGAGCGCCACGCGCCGCGTCGTGAACCTGTCCGCTCAGCTGGTCCCCGGCGGTGCTCGGCTTTGCGACGCACTGATCTTCGACATTTCCTGCGATGGCTTCAAAGCAGGCATTCACGGCGAAGTCCGGGTGGGCGACCATGCCTGGGTTCAGTTCCCTGGCGTCACGCCGATGCCCTGCAAGGCGGTATGGGTTGTAGGCGGCGATGCGGGCTTTTCCTTTGTCGAGGCATTATCGAGGTCTGCACTCAGCCGCATTCGTCAGAGTGGACCCCGTTCCTGGCCAAAGGGGCATTTTGGACCACAGCTGACGTAGATCTTTGCGCCTCGCGCACATTGTCCGATGGGTGAAAGCGGCCGATCAAGCCATCAACTAGGAGGTCGCGAACAAGCTGAACTAGCGAGGATCATAAATCGGTCGGGGACGTTCATTCAGCGAGCCGGGCGGTTATACGCGCTCGATGCCCGGCCGAACGCAGCGAAATTGGATAACAGCGCTGTCTAGGGTCGCCCAGCGACAGGACTACGCCTGCTTCCACTGCAATTTCGCGTCATAAGTTGGAATTGGTTTGGTCCATTGGCGACAAGGCGGCGGCGATGACGATAGCGATCATGCTGCGAGCCTATCACGATTATCAGAAGTGTCCGAAGCGACGCGTGAGGCAGTGCCTTCAGCTAGCCAACCACGATCGGTGGGGGCGGGCGTTTGCCAAAGCCGCTACGCCTGTCCCGGATGCGGCGCCGCTCCCGGCCGCCCAGAAAGCCGGGCGGCGCACCTTTCGGCTTTATCCTGCGGTCGGGGCGATGGCGTTGATCTTCGCTGATCGTCGGGGAATCGATTCCGACTTCCGGTGCCGGCAGCGCTGGCTTCTCGCGTACGCTCCTCCAGACGATACGGTAGCCTCTCGGAGCCGATATCCACTTGCCACCGTTTTCCACGAGGTCGATTTCGCAGCGGGCGCAACGGCTGAAAAGGTTCGGCCCGTTCCGAACCAATTGGTCCGAAGCGAGATGTCCGGTCAAAGTGCAGAATATGTTCATCGACCGCAGCCACCTGAAAAGGTTTGGCGGACAAATATACTACGGTAGTTAAAAGCCGATTATCCGGTTGAGCGTCCCCACAATGCCGCCCTTCAGGCTGACCAAACCATTCACAAGCGTAGGGACGTCCGCTTTCGACCCATTTCGGACATTTCGTTAGGCCGTACGATCTGACAAGTTGGCGCCATGGAGGCCGCGTCGGAGATTCATCACACGCTGCGGTTCGCTTGCACGCAATGTGGTGCATGCTGCAACCGCTCGCCAGAGGTCGCGCTGTCGGAAGCGTCGGCGCTGTCGGATTTGTTCGTCTTCCGGCTCATGTTCCGCCTCTACGAGCTGCCCCGGACGATGGCCAGTCGCCCGAAGATCGACGCTGCTGCCAACCGATCGAGTGAGGAATTCTACGAGTCAAAGCGCCTGCTCGCTGCCTTTGCCGCCCGCAAGTATCCCGTGAGGCAAAGGGTCGGAGGGAAAGTGATCGAATATGTCAGATATCTCACCCTCTCCGCGTTGACGCTCGATGCCGGCGTCGGTGCCTGTAGTGCGCTCCGCAATGGCCGGTGCAGCATCTACGAACGTCGTCCTCTCGCCTGTCGGACGGTGCCATTCCACTATTCGCGTCCCGAAGCCTCGGCCGAAATTGACCTTCGGGCGTTCGTCGCGACGCCTGGTTATGGCTGCGACACGACGATCGAGGCGCCAATTGTCGTTGAAGCGGGCCTGATCGTGGATGCGGGCGCGCGTAAGCACCGCAGCGATGCGCGACACCTCGCCGAACGGGATAGGTCCTGGGGTAAAGCGATCCTGCGTCACATGAGGACGGGTTGCAGGAACGGATCGCTGCCCAGCCTGAGCGAGATTGAGGCCAATGCCGCGTTTGGTGCGACGACGACTTCGATGCGGGTCGCGTGGCAGATTGCCGCCGAGGCGGGGATCATCACCGCGGAATCGTGCCGCGCGCTCATCACTGTCCAGCTTGCGGTCATTGATCGAGAGCTTGCCGCGACGCGATGCTCATCGGGTACGCGAGAAACGCTGGAGGAGATGCGCGCAGAATACCAACAGCTCCCAAGCAATTGAGGCGACGCTCTCTTGTCCGCTTTCG
>CAVSFG010000002.1:232500-818380 GCA_963727345.1 uncultured Alphaproteobacteria bacterium | reverse complement strand
GGCGAACCCGACCAGCTTTCCCGCCGTTTTCGGCCCACTTTCGCTCATCTCGCGCCCATCCCGCCGCCGATCATAGGCATAGCGGGCGAAATGCATAGCGCCTGCCGCGAACCACGCCCAACCCGTTATCACCGCGAGATTTATCGGGTGCGAGAGGGGCCAAGCCGTGCTCCGCGCGCCACAACGTGGAGAAGTCTGGGGATCGATGCGCGACTCGTCTTGATGTTGTCATCGAATCATCGATAGATGGCCCGGTCTGCGGGGGCCGGCAGTGCCGAGTCTCTCTGCATCTCGGGAATATCCAGGCAAGGGATTGCCGGATTTTGGGGGAAATTTTACAATGAGAATTGCACGGCTCTTGTGCGCGGCGAGTGTGCTCGCCCTCCCGGTCGCGGGCTATGCCCAGCAGATCACGTCGGCCATCGAGGGCGTCGTCGCCGATGCCAGCGGGGCGCCGGTCGCCAACGCCACCGTCCAGGTGACCGACACCCGCACCGGCTCGGTCCGGACGATCACCACCGGCGGCGACGGCCGCTTCGCAGTGCGCGGCCTCACCGTCGGCGGCCCCTACACCGTGACCGCGTCTGGCGACGGCCTCCAGGGCCAGACCATCGAGAACATCAACGCCTCGCTACAGGGCGCGACCGCGCTGACCTTCGCGCTCGATCGCGTGGCCACGGACTCTGCCGAAGCGCCGATCGTCGTCACCGGCACGCGCGTCACCGTGCAGCTGCGCGACATCGGCCCCGGCAGCGGCTTCGGATCGGCGCTGATCGCCAACGCCCCGACTTTCAATCGTGACGTGCGCGATATCATCCGCATCGATCCCCGCGTCAGCCTTGACCGCGACGACAGCGGCTCGGGCCAGGACCGCATCTCCTGCTTGGGCGGCAACGACCGCGGCAACACCTTCACCGTCGATGGCGTCATTCAGGGCGACGTTTACGGCCTCAACGACACCGGCTTTTCGTCGCGCAGCTCGACGCCGATTCCCTATGACGCGGTCCGGGAGACTCAAGTCCAGTTCGCGCCGTATGACGTCGAGCACGGCCAGTTCACCGGCTGCGCGATCAACGTCGTGACCCGTTCGGGCACCAACCGCTTCACCGGTGGCGCCTTCTACGAATATACGAACAGCGATCTGCGCGGCGACTCGCTCACCGTCGACGGGATCGCCCGTCCGGTCGCGCCGATCGAGCCCGATCGCCGCTGGGGCGGCTATCTCGGCGGCCCGATCATTCCCAACCGGCTGTTCTTCTTCGGCGCTTATGAGCGGCAGGAGGCGGGCCAAAGCCAGGACGACGGCCCGACCGGCGCCGGCTACGCCAACCAGATCAATGCGATCAGCCAAGCGCAGTTCCAGCAGGTGTCTGACATCCTGCGCACGGTGTACGGGATCGACACCGGGCCGCTGGTGACCAACCGGCCGTTCACCAACGAGCGCTGGTTCGCCCGGGTCGACTGGCAGATCAACGACGATCACCGCCTCGAGTTGACCTATCAGCGGCTCGACGAGGCGACAGTCCGCACCGATGACTTCTTTACCGATCAGGCCGCGCCGCAGATCACCGGCCTCAACACCTTCTACAACAGCGGCACCCTGTCCAATTATTATGCCGCTCGCCTCTATTCGCAGTGGAGCGACAGCTTCTCGACCGAGTTCCGCGCGTCGCGGTCGAACATCACCGACCGGCAGGATCCGGTGGGCGGCGGCGAGGCGCAATCGGCCAATCCGATCCCGCGCATCATCGTCGGCATCGACAATCCCGGCGTGGTCGACGGCACCATCCTGGCCGGCCCGGGCACGTCGCGTTCCGCCAACGATCTCCAGACGCGCATCCAGCAATATCGCGGCCTGGCCACCTTCGAGGCTGGAGGTGGCCACAGCCTCAAGGGCGGCTTCGAATGGAACCGCGCGCGCATCTTCAACCTGTTCGTGCAGAACGCGACCGGCACGCTCGTCTTCCGCAACATCGCCGACCTGCAGGCGGGCCTGTTGTCGCCGGGCCTCGGCAACAATCAGACGGGCACCTTCCCGGATCAGGTCATCGGCGGCCAGACCGAGGGCGCCTTTGGCAATTTCAGCTCGACCGGCGACGTCAACGACGCGGCGGCGCGCTTCGGCCGCAGCATTTATTCGGTCTTCCTGCAGGACGATTGGGAGGTGAACGACCGGTTCAACCTGACCGCTGGCGTCCGGATGGACTGGTATGGCGGTGGTCACCCGCGTGCAAACCCCACCTTCCTGCAACGCTACCGCTTCACCAATACAACCGGCTTCAACGATCTCAATCCGGTGATCCTGCCGCGTCTCGGCTTCAGCTACGATATCGATAATTTCGGCCCGGTCTCGCGGCTTCAGGTGCGCGGCGGTGTCGGCATGTTCTCGGGCGGCGACCCGCTCGTCTGGTTCGGCAACGCCTTCCAGAATGACGGTCGCGGCTTCGCCCAGGGCACGACGCAGGCCGCGGGCTGCGTGCCGCCCGCACCCGGTCAGATCGATGTTGTCACCAACGGCACGTTCACCGGCGTTCCGACCTGCATCCGCGCCAATGGGATCGCAACGGCCGCGGCCGGGCTCGGCGACGCGCAATCTATCGATCCCAACATCGAGCAGCCGACCGTGTTCCGCGCCAATCTCGGCTTCCAAGGCCAGTTCGGCGTCGGCACCGGCTTCTTCAGCGGCTGGCGGTTCAACCTCGATTACATCTACAGCCGCTATTACAACCCCTACACGATCGTCGATCTGTCGATGACGACGGCTATTACGGGCATTGCGGGGGCTGGGCTCAACGGCTTCACCATCGACGGTCGTCCGATCTATCGCGCGATTGATCCGACGGTGGCGGGCTGCACCGCGACGCTCGTCAGCGCCGGCGCCCCGCCGGTGTGGGCGAACGTCAACGCGGCCTGCTTCAATACGGCCCGTGACGACGAGCTGATGCTGACCAACTCGGCCGGCTATCGGAGCCACAACGCCTCGCTCCTTCTGTCCAAGGATTTCGACGGCGGTCTGTTCACCTCCGGCGGGCGTGTCTCGGTCAATTTCGGCTATGCCTACACGGACTCGCAGGATCGCCGGAATATGTTCAACTCGACGGCGGGGTCGAACTACGACCTGACCGCCGCCTTCGACCGCCAAAATCCGGCGGCATCGCGGGGCTTCTACGAAAGCCGGCACAACATCACCGCCTCGATGCTATTCCGCGAACAGTTCTTCGGCGAATATGACACCAGCCTCGGCTTTACCTTCGTGGCCCGCGCGGGCCGGCCGTACAGCCTGACCTGGACCGGCGGCAGCGTTTTCGGCGACAGCGTGTCGGGTACGAACAATGCGCTGATCTATGTGCCGACCGGGATCGGCGACCCGAATCTGGCGCCGACGTCCAACGCGGCGGCGGTTCAGCAACTGGTCGATTTTGTCAGCAACACGCCATGCGCGAGCCGCTATGCCGGGCGGACGATCCCGCGCAACACCTGTTCCAACGACTGGTATTACGACCTCGACCTGACCTTCTCGCAGGAGCTGCCGGGGCCGGGCCGCCTAATCGGCATGAACGATACGATTCGGCTGTTCGCGACGTTCGACAACTTCTTGAACTTCCTGGACGAGAGCTGGAATATCCAGCGCCGGCGTAACTTCTCCGGTCTGCAGAACGTTGCGACGGTCGGCAGCATCGACGCCCAGGGTCGCTATGTAGTGACGGCCGGCCGGACGCAGGCCCAGATCGACAGCGACAATCTGATCAATGTGTCATCGTCGGTCTGGCGCCTGAAGGTCGGCATCAGCTGGCGCTTCTGATCGCGCTACGACAGCGGACAAGGGAACGGCGGCCGAAAGGCCGCCGTTTTCGTTTAGCGGAAAGGCGGTTCGTCGAAGGCGCGCAGCTTGCGGGAATGGAGCGCCGCCCCTTCGCGGCGCAGAATGCGCAACGCCTCGATGCCGATCCTGAGGTGCTGGCTGATCGCCCGCTCGTAAAAGGCGTTGGCCTGACCGGGCAACTTGATCTCGCCGTGGAGCGGCTTGTCCGAGACGCAGAGCAAGGTGCCGTAGGGGACCCGGAAGCGGTAGCCCTGGGCGGCGACGGTGGCCGATTCCATGTCGATCGCGACGGCGCGCGACTGGTTGAAGCGCAGCGCCGACAGTGTGTAGCGGAGCTCCCAGTTGCGGTCGTCGGTGGTGACGACGGTACCGGTGCGCAGCCGCTGCTTCAGCTCCTGCGCGTCCTCGCCGGTGACCTCGACCGCGGCGTCGAACAAGGCCTGCTGGATCTCGGCCAGCGCCGGGATCGGCACCTCGGTTGGCAGCACGTCGTCCATGACATGATCGTCACGCAGATAGGCGTGAGCGAGGACATAGTCGCCGATCGACTGGCTCGGCCTCAGGCCGCCGCAATGGCCGATCATCAACCAGACTTCGGGGCGCATCACGGCAAGGTGGTCGCAGATCGTCTTGGCGTTGGACGGGCCGACGCCGATATTGACGAGGCTGATCCCCTCCCCCTTGTCGGCGATCAGATGATAGGCCGGCATCTGGTGCTTGCGCCACGGCCCTTCCTGGACCTTGGCGACGGCGTCCGGCGTCCCCTTGGTGATGAAGATGCCGCCGGGCGCCGACAGCGCCTCATAGGGGCTGTCCTCGCGCTCCAGTTCCTCGACCGCCCAGCGGACGAATTCGTCGACATAGCGGACATAGTTGGTGAACAAGAGATAGCGCTGGCTGTGCTCGGCTGGCGTGCCGGTATAGTGACGCAGGCGCGCAAGGCTGAAATCGACGCGAGGGCCGTCGAAGAGCGAGAGCGGCAGAGCCTCGTCGGGCCCGCCGATCCAGGCGCCGTCCGCGACCTCGTCGCCGATATGGGCCAGCTCAGTGGTCGGAAACCAGAGCGCGAGATCAGCCGCCTTCGCCCCATCAAGCCGCAAATCGTCGGTCGCATCGAGGACGTAGGGGTAGGGAATCTCGCTCGCCGAGCGGCCGACCTCGACCACGACGCCATAATCGGCGACGAGATAGGAAAGCTGCTCGGTCAGATATTTGCGGAACAGATAAGGCCGCGTGATGCTGACCGCATAGGCGCCGGGCCGGTTGAGCCGGCCGAAGGCGCGCGGCGGCAGCTCGACGGGCGCGCCGGGATGATAGTCGATGCGCAGCTCGGGATAGGCGAACAGGCCGGCGGCACGGGCGGCGGCGTCCGGACGTTCGCCGGATTTGAGATAGGCGGCGAGCGCGCCGCGCAGATTGGCGACCGACTCGTCATAGATCGCGCAAAGCCGATCGATGAGTTCAGGAATAGCGTCAGGGCTGGTGGCCAAGTTCGTCCTCGTTGCAGCGCCATGGCGGCGGGATCGATCTTCCTTCGCTTACGCCGCGATGAAGTCAAATTTGCGCATCCGAAAAAAGTTACCGCGCGGTCGCCTTGGAGCGACAAATTCAGGGTTAATGCGAGACTAACAAGGCGGAGGGCGGCCTTTGCGCAAATATCGCTATCGCACCACAGTCCTGACCGGCCGCTGGCGCGACAGCTTCGCCGCCGCCGTGGACGATGCCGCGCGCGCGCGGCAGATCGTCTTCGACGCCGAAAAGCAGACGGACTTCCGCTGGATCGTCCCCGGCGCCATCGAGGAGCAGGACGACAAGGCGACGGAGACGCGCCGGAAAGCCTGACGCCCGCGCTCGCCGTTGCGCACCCGTCGGAATGCGATAGGCTGCGATCATGCAGGCGCCCGAGGCCACGTCCGATCCGGCTGAGGCGCGCACGCGCTTCGCCGCCCAGCTCTACGTCCAGGTGCTCGTCGCCATCGTCGCCGGAGCGCTGGTCGGTTATTTCTGGCCTTGGCTGGGCACCGAGTTGAGGCCGCTCGGCGACGGCTTCATCAAGCTGGTGAAGATGATCATCGCGCCGGTGATCTTCCTGACCGTCGTGCTCGGCATCGCCGGGATGAACGAGATGCGCGCCGTGGGACGGGTGGCGGCCAAAGCGTTCGTCTATTTCCTGTTCTTCTCGACGCTGGCGCTGATCGTCGGCCTCATCGTCGCCAATCTGGTGCGGCCCGGCGATGGCATGAACATCGATCCGGCGACGCTCAATTCCACCGCGATCGCGACCTATTCGGAGCGGGCGCACGACGCGAGCGTCACCGCCTTCCTGCTCGACATCATCCCGACGACGATGGTCTCGGCGCTGACCGAAGGCTCGATCCTCCAGGCGCTGTTCGTCGCCATCCTGTTCGGCGTCGCCATCGCTCTGGTCGGCAAGCCGGCCGCGCCGCTGGTCGATATATTGGAGCGTCTGGCGCGGGTGGTGTTTCGGATCGTCGCGATCCTGATGCGGGCCGCGCCGATCGGCGCGTTCGGGGCGATCGCGTTCACGATCGGCGCTTATGGCGTCGGCACTCTGGTCAACCTGGGCGTGCTGGTCGCGACCTTCTATCTGACCTCGCTGATCTTCGTGCTCGTCGTGCTCGGCTCGGCCGGCGCGTTGTGCGGCTTCTCGATCCTGAAGTTGATCCGCTATCTGAAGGCCGAGCTGCTGCTCGTGCTCGGCACCTCGTCGTCGGAGGCGGCGCTGCCGGCGCTGATCGAGAAGATGGAGCAGGCCGGCTGCGCCCGGCCGGTGGTCGGGCTGGTGGTGCCGGCCGGCTATTCGTTCAATCTCGACGGCACCAACATCTACATGACGCTGGCCGCCTTGTTCATCGCCCAGGCGACGGGGATCGAGCTCAGCCTGTGGGACCAGGTCGCGCTGCTGCTGGTCGCGATGGTGAGCTCGAAGGGCGCGGCCGGGGTGACCGGAGCGGGGTTCGTCACCCTCGCCGCGACGCTGTCGATCGTGCCGACCATCCCGATCGCCGGCATGGCGCTTATCCTCGGCGTCGACCGCTTCATGAGCGAATGCCGCAGCCTCACCAACTTCATCGGCAATGCGGTCGCCACCATCGTGGTCGCTCGATGGGATGGCGCGCTGGACCGGGAGAAGCTGGCGCGGGCGCTCAACCGCCAGCCACGGGGAACGCCGGCCGTGGAGCCTGTCGAAGGCGATCATCCGGAAGACTGAGGAGGCTCGACGGCAGAACCAAGCCTGTCACTAAAGCCGAAACGACGCCCCGCGTCGTTTCGAGTCTTTGGTGACCCCTACGGGAATCGAACCCGTGTTTCAGCCGTGAAAGGGCCGCGTCCTAACCGCTAGACGAAGGGGCCAATGAGGCGAGCCGCGCCTTAGGGGAAGGCGGGCGGAGGGGTCAAGCGTCGGCCCAGGCGGCGTCCTCGAGGTGGAGCTCGGCCGAGACCGTCCCCTGATATTCGTTGCGGCGGATCTGGCCGGCGAGCCACAGCTTGCGGTGCGGCGGGGCCGAGAGCAAAGCCTCGCCGAGCGGCGAATCCGCCATCCGAAAGGCGATGCTTTTCACACGCCGGCCGTCGTCGCCGGCGGCGATGACGCGCAGATGATTGGTTCCGACCACATCCGCCTTGACGATCGAGACCGGGCCGGCGGCGACGTGCGGGCCGGGCCAGCCGGCGCCATAGGGACCGGCGCCGTCGAGGGCGTCGCACAGGCCGGGCTGGACGCCGCCGGGCGCGACGATGGCGTCGAGGAGAAGGGCGCGGTCGTCGCGGCTGCGTGCCACATCGGCGGCGAGGCGCTCGTCGAGGAAGTCGGCGAGGTCGGCTATGCGGTCGGCGGCGACGGTGAGGCCGGCGGCCATCGGATGGCCGCCGCCAGCGACGAGCAGGCCGCTGTCCTTCGCCGCCAGCACGGCCGCGCCGAGATCGACGCCGGAGATCGAGCGGCCGGAGCCCTTGCCGAGCCCGTCCTCGCCGAGCGCGACGACGATGGCGGGGCGGCGCAGGCGCTCCTTCAGGCGACCGGCGACGATGCCGATCACGCCGGGATGCCAGCCGGGCGCGGCGACGATGGCGACGGCGCGATTGCCCTGCCCGACCGCAAGCTGTTCCGCCGCCTCGGTCACCAGCTGCTCGATCGCGCGTCGCTCCTCGTTGAGCCGGTCGAGCTCGGCGGAAATCGTGGCGGCTTCGTCCGCATCTTCGGTGGTTAGCAGGCGAACGCCGAGGTCCGACTTGCCGACCCGGCCGCCGGCGTTGATCCGCGGGCCGAGGGCGAAGCCGAGATCGCGGCATTCGGGTGCGCGGGCGAGACGGGCGGCGTCGGCGAGCGCCGCCAGGCCGACATTGCGCCGCCCGGCCATCACCTTCAGCCCCTGGGTGACGAAGGCGCGGTTAAGGCCCCTGAGCTGGGCGACGTCGGCGATGGTGCCGAGCGCGACGAGATCGAGCAGTTCGATCAGCGTGGGCTCGGGACGGCCGGCGAAGAAGCCGCGGGCGCGGAGGGTGCGAAGCAGGGCCGCGCCGAGCAGGAAGGCGACGCCGACCGCGGCGAGATGGCCGTGCGTCGCTGCCTCCGTATCTTCGTCGAGACGGTTCGGATTGACCAAAGCGAAGGCGACCGGAAGCGCGGCCGCGCATTTGTGATGATCGACGACGATCACGTCGACGCCCGCCGCTTTCGCCATCTCCAGCGCCTCGAACGCCTGCGCGCCGCAATCGACGGTGACGATCAGCGTCGCGCCGCCCTCGGCGATGCGAACCAGCGCCTCGCCGGACGGGCCGTAGCCCTCCATCAGCCGGTCGGGGATATAGGCTTGGGGATCGAGACCGAGATCGCGCAGCAACCGGATCAGCAGCGCCGCCGAGGTCGCGCCATCGACGTCATAGTCGCCGAAGATTGTGACCGGCTCGCCGGCCGCGACCGCGTCGGCGAGGCGGGCGGCGGCGGCGTCCATGTCGCGGAACAGCGAGGGATCCGGCATGAAGCCGCGCAGCGTCGGGGTCCGGTGGCGGTCCAGATCGTCGCGGGCGACGCCGCGGGCGATCAGGAGCTGGTCGGTCAGATCGTCCGGCGAGAAACCGGGATCGCCCGCGCCGCCGCGCCAGCGCCAGGGCTGGCCAAGGATCGAGCGCTCGACGCCGCAGGCGAAGTCCGAACTCAATGTTCCCCCGGCGCGCGGCGGTGTTCGCCGCGGACCCAGCGGACGGTGCCGGTCGAGGCCCGCATCACGACGCTTTCGGTCGTCACCTTGTCCTTGCGGCGCTTGACGCCTTCGAGGAGCGAGCCGTCGGTGACGCCGGTGGCGGCGAAGATCACGTCGCCCTTGGCGAGATCCTCAAGGCAATAGATGCGGTCGAGATCCTCGACGCCCCACTGGGCCGCGCGGCGGCGCTCGTCGTCGTTGCGGAAGAGGAGCCGGCCCTGGAACTGGCCGCCGACGCAGCGCAGGGCGGCGGCGGCAAGCACCCCCTCCGGCGCGCCGCCCGAGCCCATATAGACGTCGATCGTGGTGTCCGGATCGGTGACCGCGATCACCCCGGCGACATCGCCGTCGGGGATCAGGTTGATGCCGCAGCCGAGGCCGCGAAGCTCGGCGATCAGGGCCGCGTGGCGGGGCCGATCGAGCACGCAGGCGATGATCTCGTCCGGCCGGACGCCCTTGGCGGCGGCGATCGCGCGGATGTTCTCGGTGGGCGATTTCGCGAGATCGATCACGCCGTCGGGATAGCCGGGGCCGACGGCGAGCTTGTCCATATAGACGTCGGGCGCGTTGAGCAGACAGCCCTGCTCGGCGACGGCGAGGACGGCGAGCGCATTCGGCGCGCCCTTGGCGGTGATCGTGGTGCCTTCGAGCGGATCGAGCGCGATGTCGATGCGCGGCCCCGACCCTTGGGAAGCGCCAACCTTCTCACCGATATAGAGCATCGGCGCCTCGTCCCGCTCGCCCTCGCCGATGACGACGGTGCCGTCCATGTCGAGCGTGTTGAGGGCGGCGCGCATCGCCTCGACCGCGGCATGATCGGCGGCCTTCTCGTCGCCGCGGCCGATCAGCTTCGACGCGGCGACCGCGGCCGCCTCGGTGACGCGGACCATCTCCAGCACCAGCAGCCGATCGAGAACGTGGCTCGCGCTCACCATTTTGTCATTGTCCTTGCCTGAAAGGGGATGAGCGGGCGGATAAGCGAGGGGCATGACATTGTCGAGGCGGGGCGCCGGGCCGTGGGCGGCGAAGTTCACGATCTGCATGACTTTCACACGCAATCGCGGGGGTTTCGTGAACCTCGCCGGTATTCTCGCCCGGCCGCGCGTCCGCCTCGCGGATCCAGCCGGGCGGAATCATGTGGCCGTCCCCGGTATCATCCAGCCGGCGGCGAGCTTTTCGGCCCATTGCGGACATTCAGTCTTCTTGGCACCAATGCGCCGTGAGCCGCTTGCTCCTCTTCGTGGCCGCGATTGGCGGCGTGGTCTCGGCCCCGCTGCGGGCGCAAGTTGATACGCAAGCGGACGCGATCCGGGCCATGCACAGAGTCGCCGCTTGTCTGGTTTTCAACGAGTCCTCGATCAGCGGCATCCTCGCAGTGCCGCCCGGTTCGGCAGCGGAACGCGCGTTGCTGCGCCTTGCGACGCCCTATTGTACCGGGAACGTCATTGGCATTAGCCTCGTCTATCGGTCGCAAATGTTGCGTGGGACCATTGCGGAGGAGGTGCTCCGGCTCGGAGACAACAACCGCACCAACGGCAGAAGAATGCGCTGGGTTGCGCCGTTTACCGCGCTTAGCGCGGCCGATGTCGCGGCGTTGGACGAACGAGGCCGGTTGGCGCTTGGCGCGCTCGATCTTGCGCAATGCGTTCAGGCGGCGGCGCCGAACGAGGTGCAGGCGCTACTCAATACTCGCCCAACCGATCCGCCAGAAGGAGATGCGTTTCGTCAACTGTCTCCGTTTTTTGGGCCATGCCTTGAGGCCGGAGCGCAGGTTACGATCTCCAGGCCTCAGCTGCGCGGTTTTCTTGCCGAAGCCGCCTATCGCGCGGCTTTTGCAGCCGGCACGAGATCAGGCAGCCCACACAACGACTAGGTTGAGAGTCGTCCGCTTTCCACCCGTAGCGGACATGCGGGAGCCGAGGCGGCGGCGAAAGCGGGGCTCGAGAAGGTGGCACCGTCAGGCCGACAGGCGGTGCTCCAATTCAGGCGCCGGCTCGCGATAGGCGGTGACGCCGCCGCCTTCGCGCTTGACGCGGACCAGCGCCGCATCGGCGCGGGAAATGAGGTCGTCGAGGTCGCGGCCGTGCTCGGGAAAGAGCGCATAGCCGACGCTGGTGCCGATGATGATGCGATGGCCGAGAACGGAGAAGGGCTGGGCGATCGACCGTGCCACCCGGCGCGCGAGCAGATCGGCCTCGCCGGGGTGGCGGGCGCCAGTCTGCAGGATCACGAACTCGTCGCCGCCGAGGCGTGCGGCGACGTCGCCCGCCCTGAGCAAGCCGTTCAGCCTGTCCGACACCGCCTGTAGCAGCGCGTCGCCGACCGGGTGACCGTAGCGATCGTTGACCGGCTTGAATCGATCGAGATCGAGATAGTGAACGGCGAGCACGTCATCCTTGCGGGCATTTTCGATGAACTGTTCGAAGGCCTCGCGAAGCGAGAGACGGTTGGGAAGGCCGGTGAGGTCGTCCTGGCGCGCCAGGCGGGCGTAGTTCCGGCGCAGGGAGATGCTGGCCGAGGCGGTCCGGTAGCGCGACAGCATGCTGCTGATCCCGCCGGCCAGAAAGACGGCGAGCAAGAGGCCGGCCGCGGCATCAATCAGGTTCGGGCTCGCCCAGGCTGTCAGGATGGTCGGCACCGTTGCCGCGAGTATGGCGGTGACGGCGATCCGGGGCCGGAGCGAAATGCCGGCGGCGACGCCGGCGCCGTAGCCGAAGACAAGGCCCACAATGAGCACGTTCGCTTCCGGGCCGTCCATTTGATACGCCCGCGCACTGAACAGGCCGAAGATGACCGCGAAAACCAGATAGGGCCAGGCAAAGCGGCGCTCCCAGATCCGCGCGGTTGCCGCGTCCAGCGATTTTTCCGTCGCCAGACTGCGGCCGAGCAGGAGGATCGCGACTCTCGCGACCGAGGCTATGGTGCCCGCGGCAAGAAGAAAAAGCAGGAGCCGATCGCCAGTCTCGCCCACCGCGATGCAGCCGACGGCGAAGAATGAAATCGCCATGATCGCGGTCGGCAGCAGCGTCTTGTAAAGGCTGCGGACCAGATCGACGTAAGTTTCGTCAGATATAGGCGGAACCGGCAGCATTCGCGTGTGCCTTCATTCGACCAGGGAGAGTTCAGCATCAAATTTGCGGAAATAGTCCCAGACGAGGAGGGATATGGAATTAACCATGATCAGTAACTTGTTTACCAATACTCCATCTAGGGCATATTCTGTTACGAGACATTAAAGCGCGCAAAACATATTATTGTTCCGCACGCGACACAAACCCATGGCGATCCTTCGGCCGCGCCGCTTCGTGGCCGGTGGCGCACGGAGTATGCGCCCCCATGACGTGAAACGTGCCTCGACGCCGAGTTGGCGCTAAGGACGCTCAATGACCGATCAAACCGACGCCAAGGCTGCGGACGCTCCAGCCCCCTTCCCCACGCCCTCGCTCGAAGACATCCAGCATTGGACCTTCGTGATGGGCCGGGCGCAGCAGATGATGATGGAGCATCTCTCCGCGCAGATGGGGCAGGCGGCCGCGCGGGCGCCCGAGCCGGAGAAGGTGGCGGCCGCGGCTTCGCAATGGCCGGGCGCGAATTTGTTCGGCGATCCCGCGAAGCTGATGCAGGCGCAAGCGCAGCTGTGGACCGAGGGGTTGGCGATCTGGCAGCGGGCTTTGGGACAGGCGACGGGCGGCGGGGCGGAGAAGGCAGAGCTGGCCGAAAAGGCCGACAAAGACCGGCGGTTCGCCGCGGCCGAATGGCGGGACAATCCGCTCTACGACACGATCCGCCAGACCTATTTGCTGGTCTCCGACCGGCTGCTGGGATCGGTCGACGCGCTGGAGGGGGTGGACGCGGCCACGCGGGAGAAGATCCGCTTCAACACCAAGGCCTTCGTCGACGCGATGAGCCCGAGCAATTTCGCGCTGACCAACCCGCAGGTGATGGCCAAGGCGATGGAGACGAAGGGCGAGAGCCTGCTCAAGGGCCTGGAGCATATGCTGAAGGACATGGGCAAGGGGCAGCTCAGCCATACCGACCAGACCGCATTCGAGGTCGGAAGGAACATCGCGACGACGCCGGGCAAGATCGTCCACCAGACGCCGCTGTTCCAGCTCATCCAGTACAGCCCGGCGACGCGCGAGGTGTTCGAGACGCCGGTGATCGTCTTCCCGCCGTGGATCAACCGCTTCTACATCCTCGATCTCAACCCCAAGAAGAGCTTCATCAAATGGGCGGTGGACCAGGGGCTCACCGTCTTCATGGTGTCGTGGAAATCGGCCGACGCGAGCATCGCCGACGTCACCATGGACGATTATGTGAAGGCGCAGATCGAGGCGATCGACGTCGTGCGCGAGGCGCTGGGCGTCGAGGCGGTGCACACGATCGGCTATTGCGTGGCGGGAACGACGCTGGCCGCGACTTTGGCCTTGCTGGCGGCGCGAGGTGAGGCCGGCAAGGTCTGCTCGGCGACCTTCTTCACCGCCCAGGTGGATTTCAGCGAAGCGGGCGACCTCAAATTGTTCATCGGCGACGAGCAGATGGAGATGATCCGCCAGCTCTCGGCCGAGAAGGGCTATCTCGACGGGCGCTACATGGCGGCGACGTTCAACCTGCTGCAGGGGTCGCGACCTGATCTGGAACTACGTCACCAACAATTATCTGCTCGGCGAGGAATATCCGCAGTTCGACCTGCTCTACTGGAACGGCGACACGACCAACCTGCCGGCGAACTGGCACCGGACCTACCTCCAGCAGCTCTACCGCGAGAACAAGCTCGCCCAGCCGGGGGCGCTGAGCGTCGACGGGACGGCGATCGACCTTCGGAAGGTGACGATCGCCGACCTATGTGCAGGCCGGGCGCGAGGACCATATCGCGCCGCCGCAAAGCGTGTGGAAGATCACCCACCATTTCCAGGGGCCGATGCGCTTCGTGCTGGCGGGGAGCGGCCATATCGCCGGGGTGGTGAACCCGCCCGAGGCGGGGAAATACCAATATTGGACCAACGAAGCGAAGGTGGATTCGCTGGAGCAGTTCGTCGCCGGGGCGAGCGAGACCAAGGGCAGCTGGTGGCCGGACTGGATCCAATGGCTCGAGGCGCGGTCCGATGAGAAGGTGCTGGCCGCGGGCGTGCGCGAGCCGGGCAAGGGACGGCTGAAGGCGATCGAGGACGCGCCGGGGAGCTATGTGAAGGCGCGGTGAGATGAACTGGCGCGTTCTGTTGGCTGTTTTGCTGGTGTTCGCGCTGCTTATTGGAAGCGCAATCTACTTCGGGTTGAGCCATCTGGGCGAACCCAATTCGCGCCTAAGCAGCTGATTTCACAACATAACGACAATTTGTTGCAGTGCACAAAAAGTGCTTGCAATTCCGCCGCGCCGCACCTATTTGCTGCACTGCAACAAAGGAGCTTACCCCGTGGCGACTGCTGTGGACAAAGTGATCGATCAGGCCGCCGAGGCCTCGAAGGACGAAGCGAAGGCGCTGAAGAGCGCCGAGGCGGCGTTCGCCGCGGCCAGCGAAGAGCTGACCAAGCCGGTCGTGAAGGCCGTCGAAGCCGTCGCCGTCCCGGCGCCGGTCAAGGCCCCTGCCCCGGCGAAGAAGGCTCCGGCCAAGGCGCGTCGCGCCAAGAAGCCGGTCCGCAAGGCCGCTGCCAAGCCCGCCGCTGCGAAGGCTGCGCCGGCGAAGACCGCTGCGAAGCCGGCCAAAGCCGCTCCCAAGCGCAAGATTGTAGCCCGTAAGACCATCAAGAAGGCACCGGTCCGCAAGGCCGCCGCCGCCACCATTCAAGGAGTGAAGACAATGAACAAGCAGACCACCCGCACCGCCGAGAACATCTTCGGCGCCGACCGCCTCCAGGCCGTGTTCGGCGACATCAACGAGCGCGCCAAGGCCGCCACCGAGAAGAGCGCCAAGATCGCCGAAGAGCTGACCGACCTGACCCGTGGCAATGTCGAGGCGCTCGTCGCGTCCTCGAAGGTCGCCGCCAAGGGCGTCGAGACGCTCGGCCAGAACGCCGCCGACTATAGCCGCAAGAGCTTCGAGGACGCCCAGGCCATCCTGAAGAACATCGGCGAGATCCGTTCGGCGACCGACTTCTTCAAGCTGCAGAGCGATTTCGCTCGTGGCGCGTTCGATGCCGCGATCGCCGAGAGCGCCCGCGTCAGCGAGGCGATGCTCAAGATCGCCAACGACGCCGCCGAGCCGCTGACCAGCCGCTACACGGTCGCGGCCGAGCGCGTGAAGACCCTCGCCGCCGCTTAAGGCTTTCGCGAGGGGCCGCGTTGTAATGCGGCCACGCACGGTCGTGTAAGAAAAGGGCGGGCGTTCCCAGTCGGAACGTCCGCCCTTTTTTCGTCGTTCACGCTTCGCCGCTTAAGGGCGGCAAGGGATCGTTCACCCCTTGTCGGTCATGGGAGCGATGCCTTATTTATGATGCGATGAAGATGGACCTGCCCCGTATCACCGCAACCGACGACGACCGGATCGACGATCGCGACGGCGACCTCGGCGTCGCGACCAAGACGCGCACCAAGACGAAGACGCCATCGCCCTACAAGGTGCTGATGCTGAACGACGATTACACACCGATGGAATTCGTCGTCCACGTCCTGCAATCGATCTTCAAGATGGGGCTGGAGGACGCGACCCGGGTGATGCTCCACGTCCATCAGCGCGGCGTCGGCGTGTGCGGCATCTTCCCCTACGAGATCGCCGAGACCAAGATCACCCAGGTGATCGACCTCGCCCGCGAGAACCAGCACCCTCTCCAGTGCACGCTGGAAAAGGCCTGAGCCGACCCCGGTTAACGTTCTTTCGAGTCACCCCGGCGAAAGCCGGGGCCCATGAACACCCACATTTGAAAAGCAGGCAATGACGTCGTCGCCTGCCCTAGCCGCACCGCGTTCGTGGATCCCGGCTTTCGCCGGGATGACTCATAAAGATGACGCTTGCGCCGGCGCGAAGCGCGCCGCGACGAAGCCTGCGAGCAGCGGCAGCGCGATGCCCGCCGCCCACATCCAGGCGGGGTGCGGGATCATCACCATCGTCGCCACCGCGGCGGCAATGACCAGCAGGGCGACGACCCAGCCGGCCGTGGCGCGGCGGGCGACCAGGTTCGCCACCACCGCTCCGGCAAGCGCGCCGACGAACCATGCGACCATGACGAAAGCCAACGCTGCCACCGGCATCACGGCCATCAGCCGATCGATATCGCGCGGATTGGTCAGGTCGAGGCCGGGCGGTGACGGATAGACGCTGTGGCCGATCGCCTCGATGACGAACACGCAGGCGAACGCGACGACGAGACCGGCAAGAATTCCGAGGATCACGCGCATGACCGATTCCCCCTCCGGCTCGTCATAACGGATCGTCGGCCGAAGCGACAGGGCCGCCGGTTGCCAAGCGGGCGAAGCGGGTTCATGGGGCCGCGATGCTTTCTCAACGGACGCGGTATACAATCCGGGCGCTGCTCCACCTCGCCGACCGTTATGGCGACGGTCCGGTCCAGCTTTCCGAGATCGCCGAGAAGCAGAATCTGCCGGCCAAATTCCTGACCGTCATCCTCTCCCAGATGCGCCGGGCCGGGCTGGTCGAGACGATGCGCGGCCGCGACGGCGGCTATTGGCTCGCCCGGCCACCGGCCGAGATCAGCTATGGCGAGATCGTCCGGCTGACCCGCGGCTCGCTAGGCCTGCTGCCCTGCGCCAGCCGCTTCGCCTACGAGACCTGCAAGAATTGCATCAGCGAGGACAAGTGCCGGCTGCACCGGGCGATGCTGCTGGTGCGCGACGAGACGGCACGGATCCTCGACGGGCTCAGCCTCGCCGACCCGGTCCAGCTCGACGCGCCCGACACGCACGAACTGGCCGCATGAGCCGGCGGCACGTCGCGGTCGTCGGGGCCGGCCTGTCGGGCGCGCTGCAGGCGATCCATCTCGTATATGCCGGGGTCGGCAAGATCAGCCTGATCGAGCGCGCGCGGGTGCCGGGGCGCGGCGTCGCCTACGGCACCGACCGGCCCGAGCATCTGCTCAACGTGCCGGCGCGGCGGATGACGGCATACCCGGACCGGCCGGAGCATTTCACATCATGGTGGTCGGCGCGCGGCGGCGATGACGAAGGCTATGCGCCGCGCATGGTCTATGGCGACTATGTCCGCGCCCAGCTCGCCGAGGCGATGCACGGGATCGAGATCGTCGCCGGCGAGGCGGTGGACATCCTATCGGTCGAAGGCGGCGAGGAGATCAGGCTGGCCGATGGCCGGACGATCGCTGCCGACGCCGTGGTGCTTGCGCCGGGCAATCTGGAGCCGGCGGTGCCGGGGCGCTTCGACGTCGAGGCGCTGGGCGAGGCCTGGATCGGCGACCCCTGGGCCAGCGATCTCGGCGAAGGGCTTGGGGCGGACGACACGATCGTCATTCTCGGCACCGGCCTGACCGCCGTCGACACCGCGCTGACGCTCGATGCGCGCGGCTTCACGGGCTGCATCCTGGCCTTGTCGCGCCGCGGCCTGAGCCCGCGCGCGCATGAGCCGCGCGAGCCGATGGTCGCGCCGCAAGACGCGCTGCCGACCACCTGCGCCGGCCTTACCCGCCGCCTCCGCCGCCGCTCGGCCGAGGTCGGCTGGCGCAGCGCGATCCATGAGTTGCGGAGTGTGACGCAGGGCCTGTGGCGGGATGCGTCGGTGGCCGAGCGGCGGCGGTTCTTGCGGCATTTGCGGCCGTGGTGGGACGTGCATCGCCACCGGATCGCCCCGGCGGTCGGCGCGACGATCGCGCGCATGGAGGCGGAAGGGCGGCTGAGCTTCGCCGCTGGCAAGATCGTCGCGATCGAGCCGACGAACGGCGGCGCGCGGCTGACTTGGCGGCCGCGTGGTTCGGATGCGCTGGCGACGGTCGAGGCGGCCCGGATCGTCAATTGCACCGGCCCCGAGATGGACATCGTCCGCGCCGGCGAGCCCTTGTTCGACGCGCTGATCGCGGCCGGGCGGATCCGGCCCGATCCGCTGCGCATCGGCCTTGACGTCGACTGGGACTGCCGGGTGCTGGACGCGGACGGCACGCCCTCTCCCAGCCTCTCGGCGATCGGCCCTGTGACGCGCGGCACCTTCTGGGAGAGCGTCGCCGTGCCCGACATCCGGGGTCAGGCGGACCGGGTCGCGAAGCGGCTGACCGGTTAGCTTTCTGTCTCCGCGATTTCCGAGCCGCCGGGTGTGCCACCCGGCTCGAAATCGCTCTAAAGCTCGATCCGAAACAGAGCGCCGCCGCTCTCCGACGCGCCGATGTCGATCGCGCCGCGATGGGCGAGGACGACCTGGCGGGCGAGGCTGAGACCGACGCCCGTCCCCTTCGCCTTGGTGGTGAAGAAGGGCAGGAACACGTCCTGGCGCAGATTTTCGGGGACGCCGGCGCCATTGTCGGCGACCTCGATCCGGGTACGGCCGGCGCGCGGATTGCCGAAGGCGAGGCTGACCTTCGGCTCGGCGGCATAGCTCCGCGCCGCGTCGGCCGCGTTGCGCAGCAGGTTGATCAGCACCTGGCTCATCAGATCGGGGTCCGCCTGGAGCGGCGCCATCCGTTCCTCGACGACGACCTCAAGCGCGACGCCCTCGGTGCCGTCGGCGGCGCGGAACAAGGCGGCAAGCTCTTCCGCCCAGGCGGGGACGTCGATCGGTCGGCGGCGGATCTCCGGCGCGCGGCTGATCTGGCGATAGCTCTCGACGAAATGCATCACCCCGTCGGCGCGGCGGGATAGCGTCTCGACCGCGGCACGGGCGTCGGTCACGTCGGCGTTCGAGCCGTCGTCGGCCTTGCGCATCAGATCGGTGGCGCTGTGGGCGAGGCTGGTCACCGGCGTCATCGAGTTCATGATCTCGTGGGTGAGGACGCGGATCAGGTCGGACTGGGCGGCGATCTCGATCGCGTTCAGCTCGCTCTGGATCGGCTGGACGGCGACCACCCGGACGAGGCCGCCGAGCCGGTGCACCACCGCCGCGCCGAGCAGCACCGTCTGCGGCACGCCGTCCGTCAGCAGCGGCACCAGCCGGGGACGGTTGACCGCGCCGCCCTCGAGCGCCGAGGCGAAAGCCTCGCCGTAGACGCGGAAATCGTCGACCCGAACGCCGCGATGGCGGATCAGCAGCCGGCGGGCGGCCTTGTTGGCGAGCTCGACCTTGCCTTCGGCGACGGTGACGAGCGCGGTCGGCGCGTCGTCCAGCACCGCCTCGAAGAAGCGGTTGGCGTCGATCAGCGCGTGCTTCTCGTCGCGCATCCGCTTGATCGCAGTATCCAGCACCTCGCCCAACTCGCCGAAGCCGCTGCCGTCGAAACGGTGGCGGAAGCCCTGGCTGAAATCGGCGAAGCGGACCGCGTCGATGAAGCGGGCCAGCTCCATATTGGTGCGCCTGATGTGTCGCCAGAGCATCGCCACCGCGCCGGCGACGAGCAAGCCGGCGACGATCCGCGCGGCGCCGAGATCGGGCCGGCTGAGCGCCGCGACGAAGGCGAAGGTCGCGGCGACCAGCAACGCCAGCCGCCAGCCGAGCCCGATCAGGAAGCGATGGCCGAAACCTTTCATTCCCTCCCCCTTGATGGGGGAGGGTTAGGGTGGGGGTGAACGTCAATGCAGGCTTGAGCCTTTTCGGAGACTCCACCCCACCCCAACCCCTCCCCATCAAGGGGAGGGGCCATTCGGCGATCGCCGATCATCACCTCACAGCCCATGCTTCTCCATCCGGCGGTAGAGCGAGGCACGGGTGAGGCCCAGCTCCGCGGCGGCGAGCGAGATGTTGTAGCTGTGCTTCTTCAGCGCCTGCTCGACCATCTGCTTCTCGGCCCGCTCGAGATTGAGATCGTCGCGCGCGGCCTCGACCGGCGCGGCCGGCGCCGGCGCCCGGGGCGCGCTGCTCCGGCCCAGCGAGAAATCGGCGACGGTGAAGGCGTCGCCGTCGGCGAGGATCACGGCGCGCTCGGCGGCATGGCGCAGCGCACGGACGTTGCCGGGCCAGTCATAGGCGGCGAGCGCGGCAGCGACCTCGGCCGGCAGGATTCGCTCCTTCTTGCCATATTTGCGCGCGTAGAGGCCGAGATAATGCTCGGCGAGGACAAGAATGTCCTCGCGCCGCTCGCGCAAGGGCGGCAGCTCGATCTCGACCGTGTTGAGCCGGAACAGCAGATCCTGGCGGAAACGGTTCTCGTCGGAAAGCTGATCAGGCGGGCAATTGGTCGCCGCGATGACGCGGATATCGATCGAGATCGGCTTGTTGCCGCCGACCGGAACGATCTGGCGCTGTTCCAGCGCGGTCAGCAATTTGGGCTGGAGATGGAGCGGCAGATTGCCAATCTCGTCGAGGAACAGGGTGCCGCCATGCGCCGCCTGGAGGCGGCCGATCCGGTCGTCGCGCGCATCGGTGAAGGCGCCCTTCACATGACCGAACAATTCGCTTTCGAACAGGCTCTCGGCGACCGCGCCGAGATCGACCGAGACCAAAGCCTGATCGGCGCGGCGCGAGCGATTGTGGAGGGCGCGCGCGACCAGCTCCTTGCCGGTGCCGTTCTCGCCGAGGATCAGGACATTGGCCTCGGTCGGCGCGGCGCGCTCGATCAGCGATTCGACCCGCGCCATCGCCGGCGAGCGGCCGAGCAGGGGCGTCTCCCCCACCGGCGCGGCGACGGCGGCGACGCGCTTGCGCTCGGTCACCGCCTCGGCGCGCGAGCTGCGCAAGGCGGCGGCGGTGCGGACGGTGGCGAGCAGCCGCTCGTTCGACCAGGGCTTGGAGACGAAATCGGTCGCGCCGCGCTTCATCGCATCGACCGCGACGTTGATCCCGGCATGGGCGGTGATCATCACCACCACCGCGTGCGGATCGCGGCGCAAGATCTCGGCGAGCCAGTGGAAGCCCTCGGCGGCATTGGTCGCGCCGCGGCCGAAATTGGCGTCGAGGAGCATGACGTCGGGCAGCTCCTCGTCCATCGCCTTCAGCGCCTCGGCCGGGTCCTGGAACGCGGCGACATCCTTGAACAGGTCGCGCAGCAGCAGCCGCGCGGACAACAATATGTCCGGATCGTCGTCGATGATGATGCAGCGCCCGAAGCTTCTCGTCTCGCCCACCTCTGCCTCCCGTGTCGGCCGATACGGGACAATCAATTTCCGTGCCAGCGCTGTTCGGATTCGTGCGCGCAGGTCCTGATCTTGTCCGGAAGCGGACAAAGCGGGGCTCGGGGCACGGGCCGATGCTGAAACAGGAATTGGCGGAAATCCGCCATTCCCGCGCGCTGGCACGGCTCCTGCTCAAGCCGGAGCACAGGGGTTCGTGTTCCACAGGAGTTCATCATGGCCAAGTTCGAAAATTTCGCCTTCTCTCTCGGCATCCTGCTCGCGGGCGTGCTGTCGCTGGCGGCGGTGCCGCTTGCCTGAGATCGCGACGATGTGCGGCGGCGGACAGTCCGTGTCCGAAATCGGACAGGTCCGCCCCGCACATGCGCAGGAAAAGATCGGATGAGCGTCGTCAGGATGAGCAAGGCAGAAGATGGCCCGACGAGCGGCGGCGCGATGGATCGCACCGTCGAGAAGAGGGGCCTCTCGACCCGCGTGAAGATCGGGCTCGGCGCGGGCCTGGCGCTGATCGCCGTTTTGCTCTTCTGGTATCTGGCGCCGAGCGCGAACAGCCAGACGGTCGAGGCCGCGCGGCTCACCATCTCGCCGGTCACCCAGGGCCGGTTCGACGATTTCTTGCCGCTGCGCGCCCGGGTCGAGCCGCTCGTCACCGTCTATCTCGACGCGGTCGAGGGCGGCCGGGTCGAGCGCGTGCTCGTCGAGGACGGGGCGATGGTCCAGCAGGGCCAGATGCTGGCGGTCCTCTCCAACTCCGACCTTCAGCTCAACGTGTTGGCGCGCCAGACCGAAGTTACGCAGCAGATCAACTCGATGCGCAGCCAGGAGCTGGCGCTCAACCAGACCCGGCTCAGCAACGAGCGCGCCTTGATCGAGGCCGAGCTCGCCCTGCAGACGGCCCGGCGCCAATTTGACGTCCAGCGGCCGCTCGCCGAGCGCGGCTATGTCGCCGGGCGAACCTTCGCCGATACCCGCGATCTCTATGAATCGAACCGCCGCCGGCGCGACGTGCTGGCCCGCCAGCGGGTGACCGATGAACGGCTGCAATCGACCCAGCTCGCCCAGCTGCGCGCCTCGACCGCAGCGCTGAACCAGAGCCTGGAGATCGCCCGCGCCAGCCTCGACGCGCTCAACCTGCGCGCGCCGGTGTCGGGCCAGCTCACCTCCTTCACGATCCAGGTCGGCCAGTCCTTCCAGCGCGGCGAGCGGCTCGGCCAGCTCGACAGCGCCGGGCGCAACAAGCTGCGCGCCCAGGTCGACGAATTCTATCTCGGCCGGGTCACGATCGGCCAGATCGCCAATGCCGATGTCGGCGGCCGTCCGGTCAGGATGCGCGTGCACCGCATCTTCCCGCAGGTCCGCAACGGCGTGTTCGAGATCGAGCTGCAGTTCATCGGCCAGGAGCCGCCGGCGCTGCAGCGCGGCCAGACGGTGCAGGTCCGGCTGACGCTCGGCGACCCGAGTATGGCGCGGCTGATCCCAAGCGGCGCCTTCTACAACGACACCGGCGGCTCGTGGGTGTTCGTGGTCGCGCCCGATGGCGGCAGCGCGGTGCGGCGCAACGTCCGGCTCGGCCGCCGCAACTCCGATTTCATCGAGGTGCTCGACGGGCTGGAGCCCGGCGAGCGGGTGATCACCTCGCCTTATACCGGCTTCGCCGAGCGCGACCGGCTTTCGATTCAAGGGCAATAAGTGGGCAGGGAAGGAACTAGCCGATGCTGAGCATGCGTAATCTCTCGCGGGTCTACCGCACGGACACGGTCGAGACGACGGCGCTCGACGGCATCTTCCTCGATGTCGCGGACGGCGAGTTCGTCGCCGTGATGGGCCCGTCGGGCTGCGGCAAATCGACCCTGCTGAACGTGATCGGCATGCTCGATAGCCCGACCGAAGGATCATACGTGTTCAACGGCACCGAGGTCGCGGGCCTGTCGGAGAGCAAGCTCGCCGACTTCCGCAAGCGCAACATCGGCTTCATCTTCCAGTCGTTCAATCTCGTCGACGAGCTCAGCGTTCGCGAGAATATCGAGCTCGCCTTGCTCTATCACAACGTCCCCGGCGGGGAGCGGCGCGCCCGGGTCGATCAGGTGATGGACAAGGTGGGCATCGCCCACCGCGCCAAGCACCGCCCGTCGCAGCTGTCCGGCGGGCAGCAGCAAAGGGTTGCGGTCGCCCGGGCCCTGGTCGCCAGCCCGAACCTGATCCTCGCCGACGAGCCGACCGGCAATCTCGACACCGCCCATGGCGAGGAGGTGATGAAGATGCTGCAGGCGCTGAACGCGGAAGGGTCGACGATTGTGATGGTCACCCATTCGCCCGCCCATGCCGATTATGCCGGCCGGGTGGTCAACATGCTCGACGGCCGGATCCTGGTCGAGCACCGCCGGGCGGCGTGACCGAACGAAGAAGAGACCAGACGAGGGAGCAGGAACGATGTGGCGCAACTATTTCAATGTCGGGGTCCGGGCGCTGGTCAAGAACAAGACCTACGCCTTCATCAACATCTTCGGCCTCGCGATCGGCCTCGCCGCCTGCCTGATGCTGCTGCTCTACGTCCGCTACGAAACTACTTATGACGACTGGCTCCCCAATGCGGAGAATGTTTACCAGTTCCAGAGCCACTATCGCTCGCGCCAGACCGGGCAGGACTTCCGGTTGCAGATGACCTCTTATGTCGCTGGGCAGCGGGCGAGACAGGATTTCCCGCAGATCGAGCGATCGGTCTACGCGCTCAATTCGGAGCCAGTGATCATGCGCGCCGGCGAGGCACTGCCGGGCGAGGACGTGCTGCTGGTCGACAATCTGTTCTTCGACGTGCTCCAGTTTCCGCTCGTCCAAGGCGACCCGAGCAACGCCTTGTCGCGGCCCGGCACGGCGATTCTGACCCAGAGCGAGGCACGGCGGATATTCGGCCGCGAGGACGTGGTCGGCCAGACGCTGACCATGGTCAACCGCGGCTTTTCGGCCGACTATCGGATCACCGGCGTCGCCCGCGACGTGCCGCGCAACAGCCACATCCGCTTCACCATCGTCGCCCGGATCGATTTTCCGTCCTTCAATCGCGAGCAGCCGCAGTTCCTCACCAATTGGGGCTGGCAATCGGGCTGGTTCTATTTCGCGCTCCGGCCGGGGACCGATCCCGCCGTCATCCAGGAGGCGCTGCCGGCCTGGGAGCGGCGGAACATCGAGGACCAGGTGTTCGGCGGCCAGCGCACCAATCCGGGCGACGAGCAGGACTGGCACGTTGTCAACATCCGCGACGTCCATCTCGGCATCGCCCAGTCGGGCATAATGACGGAAGGCAATGACCGGCGCACGATCGTCACCTTCACGATCATCGCCTTCCTGATCCTTGGGATGGCCTGCGTGAACTTCACCAACCTCGCCACCGCCCGCGCCAGCCAGCGCGCGCGGGAGGTGGCGCTGCGTAAGGTGCTCGGCGCCAACCGCAGGCAACTGATCGTCCAGTTCATGGCGGAATCGGTGCTGATCGCGGCAATCGCGATGCTGCTCGCGCTGGCGATGGTCGAGCTGCTGCTGCCGGCGCTCTCAGCCTTCCTCGATGCCGACCTTCGGATGAACTATCTGGGATGGAACGGCATGCTGCTGCCGATCATCGGGCTCACTTTGCTGGTCGGAGCGGCGGGCGGCGTCTACCCGGCTTTCTACCTCTCGCGCTTCCAGCCGGCGCAAGTGCTGAAGGCGAACAAGTCCTCGGCCGAAGCGGCCGGATCGGGGCGGCTTCGCAACGCGCTGGTGATCGGTCAGTTCGCGGTCTCGATCGGTCTCATCATCTGCACGGCGGTCGTCTACGCGCAGACCGCTTATGCCCGCTCGGCCGATCCCGGTTATCGCCGCGACGGCCTGATCCAGGTGGAGAATCTTGGCCGCCGCCAGTTGCTCGAGCGCAGCGACATGATCGTCGCCGAGATACGGCGCGTGCCCGGCGTCGTCGCGGCCGGCCGATCGGGGATCGGCGTCGCGACGACCAACAATCAGAACGAGTTCGTCCAGGTCCCCGGCCAGACGGAGCCGATCCTGATCGGCACTTATGGCGTCGATCCGCAATTCTTCGAGACGGCGGGAATCCAGCTCGTCGCCGGCCGGCTGTTCGACGAGAACCGCACCGCCGACCGGATGGACCGCGCCTTCCCGGCCACGCCGGAGAACCAGCGGGCGGTGGCGGCGCGCGGCGTCAACATCGTGATCAACGAGCTGGCCGCGCGGCGGATGGGCTTCCAGAATCCCGAGCAGGCAGTGGGCCGGACGGTCAACGTCACCTTCGTCCAGGAGGAATTTGGGGTCGTGCCGTCGCGGATCATCGGCGTCGTGCGCGATTCCCGCTTCCGCTCGATCCGCCAGCCGATCGATCCGATCATGTTCACCTGGGATCCGAACAATTCCGGCAATTTGCTGATCCGCTACGACGGCAGCGATCCGCAGGGCGTCCGTTCCCGAGTCGAGCAGGCCTGGCGCCGCCTCGTCCCCGACGTGCCGTTCGACGGCGAATTCAGCGAGGAAAGGGTGGTCGAGCTCTATAATGCCGAGGAGGCGCGGGCGAAGGTGTTCGCCGGGTTCGCCGGGCTTGCGGTGATCGTCGCCTGCCTGGGGCTGTTCGGCCTCGCCGCCTTCACCGCCGAGCGGCGGACCAAAGAGATCGGCGTCCGCAAGGTGCTAGGCGCACGGACGCGCGACATCGTCCGGCTGCTCGCCTGGCAATTCTCGAAGCCGGTCATGATGGCGATGCCAATCGCCTGGCTGGCCGCCTGGTGGGTGATGCGCGAGTGGCTCGACACGTTCGACGCGCGCATCGACCTCGGCGTGCTGCCGTTCGTCGGAGCGGCTTTGCTGGCCCTGGCGATCGCGATCGGAACCATCGCCGGCCATGCCTTCAAGGTGGCGCGGGCGAACCCGATCCTGGCGCTGAGATACGAATGATGGAGAAGGCGATGCCGCTTGTCGAAGCGAGAACGGTGTTGGCGGAAAGGACGGTCCGCTTGCAGCAGGTTTGCAGCATGAGGTGGGCGCGACCATGACCCAGATGCTGATCCTTTCAGGCACGATCCTTGCTGTCACCGCGATGCTGTGCGTCGCCGCGGGCCGGGCCTGGCGCGGCTGGCTGGAGCTGAAACGGCTCGAGCTGGAGGCGCGGCGGGACGTGCCCACCGAGGGCGACATCGCGTCGCGGATCGAGCTGGCCGCGGTTCGCGAGCGGCTGAAGAAGCTGGAAGCGATCGCCAGCGGGGTCGAGCTTTAGCCCCTTTCCGGCTGACGCCCGGCCGCTATGTTGCCGTGCATGGCGGGGGCTTCACAACGAGTGCTGCTGCTGGGCGCGACCGGGCTGATCGGATCGGCCGTGGCGGCGCGACTGCAGGCCGAGGGCCATGAGGTGATCGGCGTCGCGCGCCGGATCGGCCAGGCGACGCGGCGGGTGCCGGCGGCGCGCTGGGTTCAGCTGGATATTCGCAAGGCGACACGGGGCGAAGACTGGGCGCCGCATCTCGCCGGCGTCGACGCGGTGGTGAACTGTGCCGGCGTGCTGCAGGATGGCGCCAGCGATTCCACCGCCCTCGTCCATCGCGATGCACCGGCGGCGCTCTGGCAGGCCTGTGAAGCGGCGGGCGTGACGCGGGTCATCCAGATGTCGGCGATGGGCGCGGGCACCGGCGGCTCGACCCAATTCCTGCGCACCAAGCAGCAGGGTGACGCGCTGCTGGAGGCGAGCGCTCTCGACTGGGTGATCCTGCGCCCCTCGGTCGTCGTCGGCCGGCAGGCTTATGGCGGCAGCGCGCTGTTTCGTGCGCTGGCGGTCTGGCCGATCCGGCCGCGATTCCCCGACGCCGGCCTGCTCGATGTCGTCCAACTCGACGATGTCGCCGAGACGGTCGCGCAGATGCTGCGGCCGGGCACGGCGAGCCGGGTCGTGCTGGAGCTGGGCGGGCCAGACCGGCTGAGCGCGTCGCAGGTGATCGGGCTCTATCGCAACTGGCTCGGCTTCCCGCCGGCGCGCGAGATCGCTTTGCCCGGCTGGTTGCTCGCGCTGGGCTGGAAGGCGGGCGATCTGCTGTCCTGGCTCGGCTGGCGGCCGCCGATGCGGACCACCGCGCGGCGCGAGCTGGCGGCCGGATCGACCGGCGACAACCGGACGTGGATCGAGGCCACCGGCATCCGGCCATGCGCCTTCGCCGCCGCCCTCGCCGCCGAGCCTGCCGGTGTGCAGGAGCGCTGGTTCGCGCGGCTCTATCTGCTGAAGCCGATCGCGATCGCGGTGTTCGCTATGTTCTGGCTGGCGACCGGGCTGATCACGCTCGGGCCGGGACGGGCGGAGGCGATCCGGCTGACCGAGGCGACCGCTGCGGCCTCGATCGCCCATCCGCTCGTCATCGGCGGGGCCTTGTTCGACGTTTTCATGGGGATTTTGCTGCTGTTCAAGCGAACGATCCGACCGGCACTGATCGTCGCTTTCCTCGGCACGCTCGGCTATCTGCTCGCCGGCACCTTGCTGATGCCGGAGCTGTGGCTCGATCCGCTCGGCCGTTTGACCAAGATCGTGCCCTTGCTCGTCCTCAACCTGATCTGTCTCGCCATTTTGGACGACCGATGACGGCCTATTTCGCGCTCAAGTTCCTGCATATCGTTGGCGCATCGGTGCTGCTCGGCACCGGCGCGGGGATCGCCTTCTTCATGCTGATGGCGCATCTGACCGGCAATGCGGCGACCGTCGCGGCGACGGCGCGGATCGTCGTCATCGCCGATTACCTGTTCACCGCCACGGCCGTCGTCGCGCAGCCGATCACCGGGCTGCTGCTGGCGCGCGAGGCGGGCTATCCGCTGAGCGAGGGATGGATATTGCTGTCGATCGGGCTCTACTTGGTCACCGGAGCGTTCTGGCTGCCGGTGGTGTGGATGCAGACCAAAATGCGGGACCTGGCGACGGCGGCGGCAATTGCGGGCGAGCCGCTGCCGGCGCGTTACCGCAGCCTGTTCCGACTCTGGTTCGCCTTCGGCTTTCCGGCCTTTGCGGCGGTGATGGCGATCTTCTGGCTGATGATCGCCCGGCCGGCGAACCTGCTTTGAGGCTCGGCTCCCGGCTCCTGATCGGCGCGATCGCCGGCATCGCCGGGACGATGGCGATGACGTCGGCGATGCGGCGACTCCATGCCCGGCTACCCGGCAAGGAGCGCTATCCGCTGACGCCGCGCGAAATCATCGATTCAGCGGCCGATCTCCCGGACGAGGATGCGAGATCGATCACCGTCGCGGCCCATTTCGCTTATGGCGCGGCCTGCGGGGCTCTGCTCGCCGCGGCCGATCACAGGATCGGCAAGCGAAGCGGCGCGCTCGCCGGCACCGCGATCTGGCTCGGCAGCTATATGGGCTGGGTTCCCGCGCTCGGGCTGCTCAGGCCGGCGACCGAGCATCCGCTGCGCCGCAACGCGCTGATGGTCGGCGCCCACATCGCCTGGGGAATCGGGACCGCGGCGGCGCTGCATGAGCTCACCGAGGCGGAGGAGACGATCTTCGCCGCCGGTCCCGACCGGGACGCGCCCTAATCGATCTTCGACTGGGTGGGCGGCGGATCGCTGGCCGGGAAGCTCTCGTCGGACGCCTGATCCTCGCGATCCCACTCCTTCGGCGGGTCGCGCATCGCGTCTGGGCCGGCGGAGCGGGCCGCGCCGGACTTGCCGACCGGGCCGGGCGCGGTCTTGCCCCGGCTGGTCGCGGGAGCCGGCCCCTCACCCTCTTCGCCATTGCGCCGGCGCCAAGCGAAAAGAGCCGCGCCGACACCGGCGACGGCCGCGCCGGTTGCGGCCAGGATCGAATGGGTCCGGGTCCATTTCATCAGCGGAGCCTCGTTCGCAGTCTTGGTTTCAGGTTCCGCGGCCTGCTTGGGCCGCGCACGGGTCTTGTTCGCCATGGGTGTTCGCCTCGGTTCTGATTGCGGCTATGGAACAATCGGAGCAGTGGACCGGTTCCCGCTTTTCTGCCGTCAGGGTGTTGGATTTGAACGAGACGGAAACACTGTCGCCGGTGCTGCCCGATCGCCTCGAGGAGGCGACCCGCCGTCTGCTCGCCAAGGCGTGCGAGCGCGAGCTGGTGCTCGCGGTGGCGGAAAGCTGCACCGGCGGGCTGCTCGCCAGCCTGCTGACCGATGTCGAAGGCGTTAGCCATGCCTTCGACCGCGGCTTCGTCACCTATAGCGAGCAGGCGAAGATCGAGATGCTGGGGGTTTCGGCCGATCTGATCGCCGACAAGGGCGCGGTTTCGAAGGAAGTTGCGATTGCGATGGCGGAAGGAGCGCTCGACCGGTCGCGCGCGAATATCGCCTGCGCGGTCACCGGCTTCGCCGACAAAGGCGAGGAGCCGGGGCTGGTGCATCTCGCCTGCGCGCGCGATGGTCGGATCACCGCTCATCGCGAGGAGCATTTCGGCGGGATCGGGCGCGGCGCGACGCGGATCGCGGCGATGGAGGCGGCGGTCGACATGATGACGGAGATGCTGTGATGGCCAGGGACAAGGGCCCGCCCTTCGCCGCGATCCACCGCCACGGCTTCGTCCGGGTCGCGGCGGCGAGCCCCGTGGCCTCGACCGGCGATGTCGCGTTCAACGTCGATCAAACGCTCGAGCTTGCCCGCGAGGCGGACGCGCGCGGCGTCGATCTTGCGGTGTTTCCGGAGCTCAATATCTCCTCCTATGCGGTCGACGATCTGTTCCTGCAGGAGGCATTCCTCGACGCGGTCGAGCAGGGGCTGGCGCGGCTGGCGAAAGAGAGCGTGGGGCTGAAGACCGTGCTGGTCGTCGGCGCGCCGCTGCGTCGCAACGGGCGGCTCTACAATTGCGGCGTGGTGGTCGCGCGCGGCGCGATCCTGGGCGTCGTGCCGAAGATCTTCCTGCCCAATTACCGCGAATATTATGAGAAGCGCTGGTTCGCTTCCGGCGCGGGCCTGGCGGGGATGAAGGCGACGGTCGCCGGGCACAATGTGGCGTTCGGCACCGATCTGATCTTCGCCGCCGACGACCTTGCCGACTTCATCTTCCATGTCGAGATTTGCGAGGATTTCTGGGCGCCGCAGCCGCCGTCGACGCTCGGCGCGCTGGCTGGGGCGCTGATCCTGACCAACCTCTCCGCCTCCAACATCACGATCGGCAAGGCGGACGAGCGCAAATTGCTTTGCGCCAGCCAGGCGAACCGCTGCCTCGCCGCTTACGTCTTCTCCGCCTCCGGGCCGGGCGAGAGCACGACCGACCTCGCCTGGGACGGACAGGGGTCGATCCACGAAGCGGGCGAATTGCTGGCCGAGACGGGGCGATTCGAATGGACCGCGGAGCTGGCGGTCGCCGACGTGGACGTCCAGCGCCTCCGGCAGGAGCGGATGCGCAACGGCACGTTCAACGACAATGCCCGGCTCGCCGGCCATCCCGAGACGCAGTTCCGGCGGATCGATTTCAGCCACGAACCGGACCATGGCCGATATCGGCTTCGAGCGGCCGGTGCGGCGCTTTCCCTATGTGCCGAGCCGGGCGGCGGAGCTCGATCAGGATTGCTACGAGGCGTTCAACATCCAGGTGCAGGGCCTCGCCCGCCGCTTCAAGGCGACGAGCGGCAAGCATCTCGTCATCGGCGTCTCGGGCGGGCTGGATTCGACCCATGCGCTGATCGTCGCCGCCCGGGCCTGCGACGATCTCAAGCTGCCGCGCTCGACGATCCTTGGCTTCACCATGCCGGGCTTCGCGACCGGCGAGGAGACGAAGGGCAATGCCTGGGCGCTGATGAAGGCACTGGGGATCGAGGGCGCGGAGATCGATATCAAGCCCGCGGCGCGTCAGATGCTCGCCGACATGGGGCACCCATTCGCAAAGGGCGAGCCGGTTTACGACATCACGTTCGAAAATGTGCAGGCGGGGCTCCGGACCGACTATCTCTTCCGCCTCGCCAACCAGCGCGGCGGCTTCGTCGTCGGCACCGGCGATCTGAGCGAGGTCGCCCTGGGCTGGTCGACCTATGGCGTCGGCGACCAGATGAGCCATTACGGCGTCAATGCCGGCGTGCCCAAGACGCTGATCCAGTATCTGATCCGCTGGGTGATCAAATCAGGCCAGTTCGAAGCGGCGACGGACCGCGTGCTGCAGGCGATCCTCGACACCAAGATCAGCCCGGAGCTGGTGCCGGCCGACGAGAAGAGCGGCATGCAATCGACCGAGGAGCGGATCGGGCCTTACGAGCTGCACGACTTCTTCCTGTTCCACATCCTGCGCCACGGTCTGCCACCATCCAAGGTCGCATACCTGGCCTGGCAGGCGTGGCGGGACGCGAAGGCTGGCCTGTGGCCGTTCGATTACCCCGAGCACCTGAAGCGCGAATATGACCTCGCGACGATCCGCAAATGGCTGGAGGTTTTCTGCTTCCGCTTCTTCCAGCTCTCGCAGTTCAAGCGCTCGGCGATCCCCAATTCGCCCAAGGTCTCGATGGGCGGCGCGCTCAGCCCGCGCGGCGACTGGCGCGCGCCGAGCGATGGCAATGCCGGGCCGTGGCTGGACGAGCTGAAGGCGGCCTTCGGGGACTGATTATTCGACGACGATCTCGCCGCTCATCCCGAACGCGGTGTGGAGGGTGTGGGTGCAGCGCAGGCGATAGGTGCCGCGCGCGGGGGTAAGAGTGATGTCGGCGCTTTGATGGCCGGCGACCTCGACCCTGCCCTCGCGCACCGGCCCGGAGACACCCTGCGCCGCGGCGAAGAATTCCGGGGCGGCGAAATTGTGGCCGCCGTCGCCGCTGTTGACGAGGTGGAGGACCATCGGCCGGCCGGCGGCGAGGCGGATCGTCGAGGGGGTGAAATCGAAGCTGGAGAGCTGGACCTCAACCCGTTGCGGCGCCTCCTGGGCGAGAACGGCAGCGGGAAGGAGGCCGGCGAGAAGGAGCAAGGCGCGCATGGTTCGACTCCGCAGCAACCGCGTCACGGCGCACCTTAGCAGAAAGTCGGGGGTAAGCGCGCACGCTGCTTGACGTGTCTTGTCGCGATAGGGCACCGCTTCCGCCTGCCGAATATTCACCTTCGCATCATCCAGGGGGTTTTCATGGTCCGCAGTCTCGCCGCGCTTTCGCTTCTGCTCCTGTCCTCGACCGCGCTTGCCCAGGCGCAGCAGCGGCAGGGGCGCGGCGGCGGGGACGCCAACGCCTGGGATGTGAACGCGCCGCCGGGCCAGCGGCTGCGTCAGGTGCCGATCAACACCAATGAAGGCACCTGGATGAACGTCGACGTCAGCCCGGACGGGCGGACGATCGCCTTCGATATGCTGGGCGACATCTACACGATGCCGATCGTCGGCGGCACGCCGACCCGGATCACGTCCGGCCTCGCCTACGACCAGCAGCCGCGCTTCTCGCCCGATGGGAACCGGATCGCCTTCACCTCGGATCGCGGCGGCGGCGACAACATCTGGGTGATGGGCACGGACGGCACGTCGCCAAGGGCGATCACCAGCGAGACCTTCACGCTCCTGAACAACCCGACCTGGAGCCCGGACGGACGCTTCATCGCGGCGCGGAAGCATTTCACGACGACGCGCTCGCTCGGCACCGGCGAGATCTGGCTCTACGCGGTGAACGGCACCGGCGGCGGCGTCGCTCTGGTCGAGCGGCCCAATCCTCAATTCCAGAAGGAGCTGGGCGAACCGGTCTACAGCCATGACGGCCAATCGATCTATTTCACCCGCGACGCCAGCCCCGGCGGCGTTTTCCAATATGCGCAGGATTCCAACACCGGGGCGTTCGTCATCGAGCGCTACGACATCGCCTCCGGCGAGCGGACCCAGGTCGCCGGCGGGCCAGGCGGCGCGGTGCGCCCGCAGCCGTCGCCGGATGGGCGCTGGCTGGCCTACGTCCACCGCACTGGCGGACACAGCCGGCTGTTCGTGCGCGATCTCCAGTCCGGCGAGCAGCGCCAGGTCTATGCCGATCTCGACCAGGATCTGCAGGAGACCTGGGCGGTGCATGGCGTCTATCCGAACATGGGCTGGACGCCGGACAGCCGGACGATCGTGTTCTGGGCCGGCGGGCGCATCCGCCGGGTCGGGGTCGACGGATCGGGCGCGGCCGAGATTCCATTCCAGGTCAACGACACCCGCGTCGTGATCGACGCGACGCGGCCGGAGGTCGATGTCGCGCCGGCGAGCTTCACGACCCGGATGGCGCGCTTCGCCACGGTCTCGCCGGACGGCAACCGGGTCGTGTTCGAGACGCTGGGACGGCTTTACGTCCGCGACCTAGCGGGCGGCGCGCCGCGCCTGCTCACCGCGCAGGACAGCGACTTTCAGCTCTTCCCAAGCTGGTCGCGCGACGGCAGCCGGATCGTGTTCGTGTCCTGGAACGACCAGCGCCTCGGCGAAATCCGCACCGTGGCGGCGGATGGATCGAACGTGCAGACCGTCATCCGCCAGCCCGGCCATTACCGCCGGCCGCGCTTCTCACCGGACGGCGCGACCATCGTGTTCGAGGCGAGCGGCTCCGGCGGGCTGACCTCCGATCGCTGGGGCGAAACCAGCGGCATCTACCGCGTTCCGGCGGCCGGCGGCGCGCTGACCCGTGTCCTCGGCAGTGGCGGCAACCCGCATTTCGGGGCCGCCTCGGATCGCGTTTTCCTGGAGGTCGTCGAAGAGCAGCGCCGCAAGCTGATCAGCGTCGATCTCAATGGCGGCAACCGGCGCAACCACGCCCAGGGCGAGATGGTGACCGGTTACGAGGTTTCGCCGGACGGGCGGAATGTGATGTTCCGTGAGAATTACAACGTCTTCGTCACACCCTTCTTCGGCGGCGTCGGGATGCTCAACCTGTCGGCGCGCGGGACGCAATTCCCGATCACCCGGGTGACCCAGAATGGCGGCAATTACCTGCAATGGACGCGGGGCGGCCAGGGCATCGCCTGGAGCATGGGGCCGACGCTCTATAGCGTGACCACCGCTTCGACGGGCACTGGCTACAGTGCGCCGCAGTCGGGCGTGTCGCTCGCCGTCACCGCGGCCGCCGACCGGCCGGAGGGACTCACCGCCCTGGTCGGGGCGCGGATCATCACCATGACCGGCGCCGACGGAGGCGTGATCGAGGACGGCGTGATCGTGATCGATGGCAACCGCATCCGCGCCGTGGGTCCCCGCGCGTCGGTGCCGATCCCCGCCGGCGCGCGCCAGGTCGATCTCGCCGGGCGGACGATCATGCCCGGCATCATCGACGGCCATGCCCATGGCAATCAGGGCGAGGACGACATCGTGCCGCAGCAGAACTGGTCGGCCCAGTCGCACCTCGCGATGGGCGTCACCACCGTCCACGACCCGTCGAGCCAGGCGAGCGAGATTTTCACCGCCGCGGAGATGCAGCGCGCCGGGCTCGTCCTGGCGCCGCGCACCTATTCCAGCGGCGAGGTCGTCTACGGCGCGCGCCAGCCCGGCATCTACGCGCAGATCGATTCCTATCAGGACGCGCTCGGCCATATCCGCCGGTTGCGCGCGGAGGGCGCCCACTCGGTCAAGAATTACAACCAGCCGCGCCGCAACCAGCGCCAGCAGGTGGCGGCGGCGGCGCGGGCGGAGAATCTACTCGTCGTGCCGGAGGGCGGCTCGCTTTTCTCAATGGACGTGACGCTGATCCAGGACGGCAATTCGACCGTCGAGCACAACATCCCGCAGCAGCGCTTCTACAACGACCTCGTCCAGCTCTTCAGCCAGAGCCGGACCGCCTACAATCCGACCCTCGTCGTCACTTATGGCGGCCTCGCCGGCGATCCCTATTGGAGCCAGGCGGCGCCGATCTGGAACCATCCCTTGCTCACCCGCCACACGCCGCCGGCGGTGCTCGCGAGCCGGGTGCGGGCGGTGACCGCGCCGGCCGAGCAGTTCCAGGACCAGTATAGCGGCCGCGAGTCGCGGCGGCTCGCGGCGGCCGGCGTCCCGATCGGGATCGGCGGCCACGGCCAGCAGCCTGGCATGGCCGAGCATTGGGAGATCTGGAGCCATGTCCGCGGCGGCGCGACGCCGATCGAGGCGCTGCGCCACGCGACGGCCGACGGGGCGCGCATCTACGGCTTTCGCGACCTCGGCACGCTGGAGCCCGGCAAGCTTGCCGACCTCGTCATACTCGAGGCCAATCCGCTCGACGACATCCAGAATACCGACAATATCGCCCAGGTGATGCTGAACGGCCGGCTCTACGATGCCGCGACGCTCAACGAGACGGTGACCGGTACCCGCCGGCGCCAGCCTTATTTTTGGGAAGCTGACGGCGACGGCGGCGCGGCGGCGGTTGCGCGGGCGCGGGCGAATGCAGACAGCAGCGGATACGAACACGACTGACGCACGGCTGTTACGGCATCGGCATTATCGCGTACGCTTGTTGGCATTTCGGTAAGCCTTCTTCGCGATACCGTACGCCATGACAGCGCCCGCGCTTTCCGGAGCCCTGGTTGTCCGCACCGAGCCGCGGACCATCGATCAGCGCGCCGAGCCGCGGATCGAAGGGCTGATCGAGCGGGCCCGGCTCTGCTTCCGCGACGGCATCTCGATGGTCCCGGTGATCAACATCTCCAGCCGCGGGGCGATGATCGAAAGCGACATCGCGCCGCGTCTCGGCGAGACGGTGATGATCGAGTTCGACGGCTGCAGCCGGATCCGCGCCTTCGTCCGCTGGTCGCGCGAGGGCCGCATCGGCCTCAATTTCGGCGGCGAGCTAGTAATCGGCTAAGGTCAGTCCTACTTCGCAACCTAACGCGAAGGAGGCCTCATGATCGATCTCTATACCGCAGCGACGCCGAACGGTTACAAGGCCTCGATCGTGCTGGAGGAGCTGGAGCTTCCCTACACTCTCCACGTCATCGATCTTTCCTCGGGCGCGCAGAAGGAGCCGTGGTTCACGGCGATCAATCCCAACGGCCGCATTCCGGCGATCGTCGACCGGGGCAATGACGATTTCGCGGTGTTCGAGAGTGGCGCGATCATGCTCTATCTCGCCGAGCGGGCGGGCAAGCTGATCCCGGCCGACGAGAAGGGCCGCAGCCGCGTTATCCAGTGGCTGATGTTCCAGATGGGCGGGCTGGGGCCGATGATGGGCCAGGCGAACGTCTTCAGCCGCTATTTCCCCGAACATCTGCCGGCGGCGATCGAGCGCTACCGGCGCGAAAGCCGGCGGCTGCTCGAAGTGCTCGACGGCTGGTTGGCAGACAACGAGTATCTGGCCGGCGACTATTCGATCGCCGACATCGCCAATTTCGGCTGGGCCCGGATCCACGAATGGCCGGGGGTGAGCATCGACGGGCTGGACCATCTCCAGCGCTGGATGGCGGCGATCGAGGCGCGGCCGGCGGTCCAGCGCGGCCTCGCCGCGCCGCCGCGCGCGGTCGATCCGGACAAGCTGGTCGAGAGCGCGCGCAAGATGCTGGCCTGAGCGCGCGGAGCCGCCGCCGCAGACCGGCGTTTGTCCGGCATGGCCTTTCCCAACCCGCCACTCGCGCCGATGGAGGCGAAGAGCGCGAGCGTTCTCCCGGAGGCGGGCGACTGGCAGTTCGAGCCCAAATGGGACGGCTTCCGCTGCCTCGCCTTCAACCGCAAGGGCGCGGTCGCGCTCCAGTCGAAGGCCGGCAAGCCGCTGGAGCGTTATTTTCCGGAGGTCGCGGCGGCGCTCGCGGGCCTGCCGGATGCCGTGCTCGACGGCGAGCTGCTGATCCCCATCGGGTCGGAGCTGTCCTTCGCGGCCCTGCAGATGCGGCTCCATCCGGCGGAAAGCCGCATCCGCCGCCTCGCCGCCGAGACGCCGGCGCGGCTGATGCTGTTCGATGTGTTGCATCTGGAGAAAAAATCGCTGATCGATCGTCCGCTCGCCGAGCGGCGCGACATACTGGAGCAGTTCCACGCTCAGCACCGCTCGCCCGATCTTAAATTGTCGCCGATGACGACCGACCGGAAGGTCGCGCAGCGCTGGCTCGCCGGGGCCGGTGGCGCGCTGGACGGCGTCGTCGCCAAGCGCCGCGACCTGGCCTATCTGCCGGGCGAGCGGGCGATGGTGAAGGTGAAGCGGCTGCGGACCGCCGACTGCGTCGTCGGCGGCTTCCGCTATGCGACCGGCAAGAGGGAGGTCGGCTCGCTGCTGCTCGGCCTCCACGACGAAGCCGGCCTGCTCCATCATGTCGGCTTCACCTCGAACATGCCGGACCGCGAGGCGCTGACTGCGCGCCTGGAGAAATTGATCGCGCCGCCGGGCTTCACCGGCGACGCGCCCGGCGGGCCGAGCCGCTGGGCGACCGAGCGCTCCGCCGAATGGCAGCCGCTGAAGCCGGAACTGGTCGTCGAGGTCCGCTACGACCATGTCACCGGCCGCCGCTTCCGCCACGGCACCTCCTTCCTGCGCTGGCGGCCGGACAAGGCGCCGCGCCAATGCACCTTCGATCAGCTTGAAGGCGCGGGTCCCGGACTGGCGAACGACATGCTTCGGGCGTAACGTCGCGCGCACGCCGATCAGGAGACTCGCTCATGCGCCGCCTCGCCGCTCTCGCCCTCGCCGCCGCCATCGCATTGACCCCGACCGCCGCCGTCCCGGCGCTGCGCGAAGGCGCACGGGCGCCCGAGTTTACCGCCACCGGCGCGCTCGCCGGCCGGCCGTTCCAGGTACGTCTCTCCGAACTGCTCGCACGCGGCCCGGTCGTGCTTTATTTCTATCCGCGCGCCTTCACCCAGGGTTGCACGCTCGAGGCGCGGGCCTTCTCCCAGGCGGCGGCCCAGTTCCGCCGCGCCGGCGCGCGGGTGATCGGCATGTCGGCCGACGATCTGCCGACCTTGCGCCGCTTCTCGGTCGAGGAATGCCGCAACGCCTTCCCGGTCGCGACCGCCACGCCCGCGACGATCGCCGCTTATGATGTGCTCCTGCGCGAGGGCGCGACGATGACCAACCGCACCTCTTACGTGATCGCGCCCAACGGCCGGATCATCTACGCGCACAGCGATCTCGACTGGCGCGAGCATGTCGCCAACACGCTCGCCGCCGTGCAGCGCTGGCATGCGAGCCAGCGGCGGCGCTGAGGGAACCGAAGCCGCTTTCGTGAATTAAAACCGGGATCGGCGCGCGTCGCGGCGATCGTCGGTGCGCGCCTTGCGTGTCGAGCAAGGGGACAACAGGGAGTTTTTCCAATGAGAGTTTCGTACCTCGCCCTCGCGGCGGTCGGTCTGATTGCCCTTTCCGCCTGCGGTTCGCGCACGGCGAACCAGAATGCGGCGACGAACATCCGGGACGCGGCGGAGAACCAGGCCGACGCGCTGCAGAACCAGGCCTCCAATGTTCTCGATGCTGCCCAGAACCGCGCCGATGCGCTGGAGAATCGGGCGTCCAACCTCGTCGACGCGGCCGAGAATCGCGCCGATCGCGTCGAATCCGCGCCGTCGGGCGGCGGAGCCGGGACGGCCGACACGAACGGCATGTAAACTTCGCTCTTTGGAGCATGGGAAGGGCGCCTCGCGAGGGGCGCCCTTTTTGCTGGGCTATTGCGGCTTGTCCGGCGCGGGTGTGCCGAGATTGACCGGAGTCATGGATGGCGGTTGGACGATACGGCGCGGCTGCTCGGCCCGCTGGACCTCCTTGAGCGCCGCGGTGGTCTCCCAGGTCTGAAAAAGCAGCACCGCCGCGACCAGCAAGGTGACCACGGTGATCGCGATATGGCGCCGGCCGGTGATTGCCATCCAGATTCCGGCCGCCGTCGCGAGCACGCCGAAGCCGATCACCAGATAGAACAGGTTGAGCGCCATCCGCGCCTGCTCGGCGGTGCCGGTCCAGCGGCCGCCGCCCTCCACCTCGACGCCGGGGTTGGTCAGCGACGGGTACATGGCGAGCGTGACGTAGCCCATCATGCCAACAAGGAAGATTCCGCAGGCGATCGAGAGCCAGCCAAGGATCCTGATCCGCCGGGAAGTCTGCACGCGCGCGCCGCAGGTCGGGCATTTGTCGACGATCCCCGGCGTGACCGCGCGGCAGGTCCGCGCCGTGCAGGTGCTGAAGTCGGCCATGCCTTTCCCCTTCGATTGACCGGCGGAGGAAGGCGGCTCGACCGGCCGGAGTCAAGCGTCCGTCAGCTCCGCGAAGCTATAGCGGTCGCGGATGCGGCGGTTGAAGAAGCCGCCTTTCGACCTCGCCCGGCGCATCGCCTCGTAAACATCGGCCGGGACGCCGGCATAGATGTAGCGCCGGCCGGTGATGAACTCGACCAGGAGCAGGTCGTGCTCGGGATCGTGAGAGAAGTGGCGGATCGCGGTCGATGGCATGGCCGCCAAACGCACGAGGCGGCGGCCAGTCTCCGGCGTCGTCCGGAGCGGCAGTGAACGCCTGACCAATTTCGGGACCGGCACCCGATTGCAGCGAAATTATTTCCTTGCGTCTCCTCGGTCCTCATTGAATGAAAACTCCTCCATTCCGGAGGGGGATGCGGATGGGGACGGGCGATCTGTTGTTCGAAGCGCTGCAGCTCGTCTTGCGCGAGACGAGTCTGTTCGCTGCCGTCGGCTTCGTATTTCTTGGGATAGGCGATCTTGCGATAGATGTTGCCTGGCTGGGTCTGCTGGTCCGGCGCGCTATTCGCCCAACCGACGTGCCGCGCGTTGTCGCGGATATTCCACCCGCGCGGCGGCCGGGCCGGTTCGCGATCTTCGTCCCGGCCTGGGACGAGGCGGCGGTGATCGGCGACATGCTTCGCCATGCTCTCCCGGCGTTCGGGAATGGCGACTATCGCGTCTACGTCGGCTGCTATCCCAACGACCCCAAAACGATCGCTGCAGTGCGGGCGATCGCGGATCCGCGCGTTCGTCTCGTCGTGGGACCGGGCGCCGGTCCGACTAGCAAGGCGGATAACCTCAATCAGCTCTGGGTAAGAATGGCGGCGGACGAAGCAGTCGAAGGCTTTCGGTTCAAGGCGATCGTGCTCCACGATGCAGAGGATGTCGTCCATTCCGCAGAACTGCGCCTGTTCGACAGCCTGATCGAGCGCTTCGACCTCGTCCAGCTGCCGGTGGTGCCGCTGATCGACCGCCGCTCGCGCTGGATCGGCGGCCATTATCTCGACGAGTTCGCCGAGGCGCATGGCAAGGAGATGGTGGTGCGCGCGGCGCTCGGCGCCGGCCTGCCCTCGGCCGGCGTCGGCTGCGCCTTTTCGCGGGACGCGCTGGGAGACATCGTCGCGGCGCGCGGGGCGCCGTTCGACACCGACAGCCTGACTGAGGATTATGAGCTCGGCCTGCGTTTCCGCGAAGCGGGCCGTTCCGCCACGTTCGTCCGCGTCAGGGTGGCGGGTGGCCGGGCGACGATCGCTACGAAGGAGTATTTTCCGAAATCGCTCGAGGCGGCGGTGGCGCAGAAATCGCGCTGGATGACCGGTATCGCCTTGTCCGGCTGGGACCGGCTTGGCTGGAGCGGCGGTCTGGCGGAGCGCTGGATGCGGCTGCGCGACCGTCAATCGGTGGTCGCTGCCTTGCTCGTCGCTTCCGGGTATATCGCGATCCTGTGCTGGGGGGCACTGACCATCAGCGCCTCCTTGACCGGCCGGGAGATGCGGCCGTTATCCGACGTCTTCCTGCTGCTGGCGACGCTGGCGACGAGCCTGCTCGCCTGGCGGCTGATCGTCCGCTTTTTCTTCGTGGCGCGCGCGCATGGGCTTCGCGAGGCGCTGCGCTCGCCCCTGCGCGCGCTGGTCGGCAACGCCGTCGCCATCCTCGCCGCGCGCCGGGCGCTGGGCCGCTACCACGTCCAGCGCCGCACCGGCCGCGCGGTGTGGGACAAGACCGCGCACGCCTTTCCGGAGCAGGTGCCCGCCGAATGAGGGAGGGGGCGCCGATCCGCTTTCTCGTTCTCATGCTCGGCGGCTGGACCTGCCTGCGACTCGGGATGCTCGCACCAAGCTGGTGGGGCGAGGAGACAGCCGTCACGGTCATTGCCCCGGCACCCGTCGCGCGCCATGGGGCGGCGGCGCAGCCTCCCGATTTTGTCGCGAGCGTGAGGACCGATTTCGATAGTCCGGAACCCCGTGTACAAGCGGCGACACGGCCTTCCCCGCCGGTATCCTGGCCTTCGCTACCGCACGCCAGTCGGCTTGCCCTCGCCGGACCGGCCGCTTCAGCTCCGGCGCTTGCCTACCCGTTGGAGACGCAGACGCGATCGCCTCCTGTCGCTTCCATCGCCGCGCCATCGGGCGCCGTCGCACCGGCCCAGGCACCACTCGGCCAGGCAACAATGGCCACGCGGACGCAGCGGCCGACGCGACGCTGGTCCGGTTCCGCCTGGTTGCTCGCGCGCGGCGACGGCGGAGCGGCATTGGCGCCCGGCGGGACGCTCGGCGGCAGTCAGGCGGGCGCGCGGCTGCTCTATCGGATCAACGACGATGCGGCGCGGCCGCTTTCGCTGAGCGGGCGAGTCTATGCGCCGTTGCGCCGGATGCAGGGATCGGAAGCGGCGGTCGGGCTGGACTGGCGACCGAGCGGCAGCGTGCCGATCCACCTTCTTGTGGAGCGCCGCGTGCGGCTGGGACGCGAGGGCCGCTCGGCTTTCTCGGCGACCATTTATGGCGGCGGATCGGCCGACCTGGGTCGCGGCTGGCGGCTCGACTTCTATGCCCAGGCGGGCGTCGTCGGCACGCGCTCGCGGGACGCCTTCGTCGATGGTTCCGCCCGTATCGCGCGCGCGCTGGGCCCGATCGAGGCGGGCGCCGCGGCCTGGGGCGCGGCGCAGCCGGGCGCGGCGCGGCTGGACGTCGGCCCGCATGTGACGCTTCCGATCCGGATGCACGGCACGGCATTGCGGCTTTCGGCGGAATATCGGTTCAGGGTCGCCGGCGACGCGCGCCCGCCTTCCGGCCCGGCCCTCACCCTCGGCGTGGATTTCTAGGTCCGGCCCGACTAGGGTCCGCCCGCAATGGACATCTACCTGCCGATCGCCGGCCTGTCGGTGAACGCCCTCGTCATCATCGGCCTGGGCGGGCTGGTCGGCCTCCTGACCGGCATGGTCGGGGTCGGCGGCGGCTTCCTGACGACCCCTATCCTGATCTTCTACGGCATCCCGCCCGCGGTCGCGGTCGCATCGGCCACCACCCAGATCACCGGCACCAGCATTTCCGGCGTCCTCGCCCATCGCCGCCGGCGCGGCGTCGACCTGCAGATGGGCGCGGTGGTGATCGTCGGCGGCGTGCTCGGCTCGTTGCTCGGCGGCCTGATATTCCGGCTGCTCCAGCAGGGCGGCCAGATCGATACGGTGATCTCGATCCTCTACGTCATCCTGCTCGGCGGGATCGGCTTCATGATGGCCAAGGAGGCGGCGACCGCGCTCAACATCCTGAAACCCTCGGCGCGGGCCGCGGACCGGCCGGCGCGGCGCCACAACCCGCTGATCGCGATGCTGCCGATGCGCTGGCGCTTCTATCGCTCGGGCTTGTACATCTCGCCGCTCGCACCGCTGGCGCTCGGCTTCGCCGCCGGAATGCTGACCGTCATGCTGGGCATTGGCGGCGGCTTCATCATGGTGCCGGCGATGATCTATTTGCTCGGCATGTCGGCGCAGGTCGTGGTCGGCACGTCGCTGCTCCAGATCCTGTTCGTCACCGGCGCGACGACGATCATCCATGCGACGACGACGCGATCGGTCGACATCGTGCTGGCCGGGCTGCTGCTGCTCGGATCGGTGATCGGGGCGCAATATGGCGCGCTGCTGGCGCAGAAGATGAAGCCGGAGCTGCTGCGCATGTTCCTTGCCATCCTGGTGCTCGCCGTCGCCTTCCGGATGGCGCTGCAGCTCGGCTGGCGGCCGGAGGAAATCTATACGGTGCAATTGCTGTGAAGCGACTGGCGGCCGGCCTCCTCGCGCTGCTCGCGCCGCTGCTGCTTGGCCAGGCGCAGCCGCAACAACCGCGGCTCGTGCCGGACGTGTCGCAGCGCGAGGTCGAGATCCGCTACAGCTTCACCGGCGCGGAGCTGCTGCTGTTCGGCGCGATCGTCTATCCGGGTGGCCAGGGCCCGCAGCCCGGCACCGACGTCGCGGTCGTGATCAAGGGCCCGACCCAGCCGATCGTGGTGCGCGAGAAGCAACAGGTCGCCGGCATCTGGATGAACGTCGAGCGGGTGCGCCTCCGCTCCGCGCCGAGCTTCTACGCCGTCGCCTCCTCGCGACCGCTCGCCCAGCTCGTCGACGAACGGACCGCGGCGATCTACGAACTCGGCCTCGGCAACCTCCAGCTCTCGCCGGGCGGCGGCGCCGATGCCGAGACGATGCAGCGCTTCGAGCGCGGCTTCCTCGATCTCAGACGACGGGAGGGACTTTACGCCGAGGACCCGCGCGGCGTGGAGATCAGCGAAGGCGTGCTCTACCGCACCCGCATCGCCGTCCCTGCGCAGGTGCCGGTCGGAACCTATACCGCCGAGACCTTCCTCATCCGCGAGGGGCGGATCATCGCCAGCGCGGTGCGCGAGATCAGGATCGAGAAGCTGGGCTTCGAGCGCTTCGTCGCCGACGCCGCCGAGCGCTGGTCGCTGACCTACGGGCTCTCCGCGGTCGCGCTCTCGCTGCTGCTCGGCTGGGGCGCGAGCGCCATCTTCCGCCGCCGTTACGGCTGACGCCATCGCAAACGGCTTGTTTACCGCCAGCGGCTAAGACGGGCCCTCGCGCCGCGCAGGCGCCAGGGACTTGTCATGACCGAAGCATTGAACGTCCACGGCTTTCCGCACGACGGCGAACCGGGTTTCAGCCCGCCCACGGGTCTCAAGCGCCTGAGCGTCCGGCATGAAGCGATCGGCCATATTGTCGAGGTCGCCGGCAGCGGCGCGAGGGTCGAGATCGTCGGCCGCCGCCTCACCGAGCTCGCCGACGACAGCGATCTGTCGGTCGCGATGTCCGGCCAAGTCGGCAGCCAGATCAAGATCGAATCCGGCCGCCGCTGGCTGCTCGCCAACGTCCGCAGCCTCAAGGTCACCGACGCCGAGGCCGGCGTCGTCTCGGCCGAGATCGATTTCCTGGGCGAGGGCGACGAGGACCAGTCCACCGGCCGCCTGATCAACTTCAAGCGCGGCATCACCGCTTATCCGATCCCCGGCCACAAGGCCTATCCGGTCACCGGCGAGGATCTGAAGCAGATGTTCGCCGCCGACGAGCGCGCCCATATCGAGATCGGCACCGTCTATCCGACCAAGGACGTGCGCGCCGCGCTCTATGTCGACGCCCTGCTCGGCAAGCATTTCGCGCTGCTCGGCTCGACCGGCACCGGCAAGTCGACCTCGGCCTCACTGATCATGCACCGGATCTGCGACATGAGCCCAGAGGGCCATATCGTGATGATCGACCCGCACGGCGAATATTCGGCCGCGTTCAAGGGCCATGGCGAATTGTTCAACGTCGACAATCTCGCCATGCCCTACTGGCTGATGAACTTCGAGGAGCATACCGAGGTCTTCATCACCACGCAGGGTGCCGAGCGTCAGCGCGATATGGACATCCTGGCCAAGTGCCTGCTCCAGGCGCGGGCGAAGAACCGCACCGCCGAGGGTCTCACCAAGCTTACCGTCGATTCGCCGATCCCCTATGCGCTTTCCGACCTCACCAATGCGATCTCGCATGAAATGGGGCTGCTCAACAAAGCGACCGACACCGCGCCCTTCATGCGACTCAAGACCAAGATCGACGAGCTGAAATCCGATCCGCGCTACCAGTTCATGTTCTCCGGCATGCTCGTCGCGGATTCGATGGGTTCGTTCGTCTCCAAGATCTTCCGCCTGCCGGCGCGCGGCAAGCCGATCTCGATCATCGATGTCTCCGGCGTTCCCTCCGACATCGTCTCGGTCGTCGTCGCGGTGCTGTCGCGGCTGGTGTTCGACTATGCGATCTGGTCGCGGTCCGAAGTGCAGCGGCCGATCCTGCTGGTCTGCGAGGAGGCGCATCGCTACGTCCCCGCCGATAAGAGCTCGGCCGGCCAGGCGGTGCGCAAGGTGCTCGAACGGATTGCCAAGGAAGGCCGCAAATATGGCGTCTCCCTCGGCCTGATCACGCAGCGCCCGTCGGACCTCGCCGAAGGCGTTCTTTCGCAATGCGGCACGATCATCGCGATGCGGCTCAACAACGACCGCGACCAGCAGTTTGTGAAGGCGGCGATGCCGGAGGGCTCGCGCGGCTTCCTCGACGTGATCCCGGCCTTGCGCAACCGCGAGTGCATCGTCTGCGGCGAGGGCGTCTCGATCCCGATCCGGGTCTCGTTCGATGATCTCGAGCGCGACCGCCGGCCGGCCTCATCCGATCCGCTCTTCTCCGAGCTGTGGAAGCACTCGGGCGAGGAGGATGCGATGGTCGCCCGCGTCGTCAAACGCTGGCGCGCGCAGGGCCGCTAAGCCCAAACTTCAATTTTGAATGGTTAAGGCGCGGCCTGCGCGGCGGGCTGCGCCGTGCCGAGCGGCGTTGCGAGCAGGGTCTGCAGGCGGGCGCGGAAGGCGGCGAGATCCGCGCCTTCCAGCAATGAGCGGCTGGCGAAGCGCATCGAGCGCGGATCGATGACGCCGCCGCCCCGGTACATTTCATAGTGGAGATGCGGGCCGGTCGAGAGGCCGGTCGAGCCGACATAGCCGATGATCTGGCCCTGCCGGACGCGGGTGCCGGCCGAGACCGCGATCCGGCTCATGTGGGAATAAGATGTGCCGATTCCCGCGGCATGGTCGAGCCGGACCTGATTGCCATAGCCGCCGGCCCAGCCGGCACGCGACACAATGCCGTCGATCGCCGCGACGATCGGCGTGCCGGACGGGGCGCCGATGTCGAGCCCGCGGTGGAAGCGGGCATAGCCCAGGATCGGGTGCATCCGGAGGCCGAAGCCGGAGGTCAGGCGGCCGTGAACCGGTTGCTGGATGCCGCCCATCTGCCGGCCGACGCCGGACGCCTCGAACCACTGGGTCTGGCCGGCGACGGTCCAGGGCATCATCTGCAGCGTCCGGCCGCCGGCGCGGACGAGGCCGGCATAGAGGAGCTGGCCGGTCTCGGTCTCGCCGGTCGCGGCGCGGCGATGCTCGACGATGATGTCGAAGCGATCCTCGGCGCCGATTCCCTCGGGCACCGGGATCTGGCTGGTGAGGGCGCGCAGATAGGTTTCGACGATCCGCGCCGGAACGCCGGCGGCGCGGGCCGAGCGGTAGAGACTCTGGCCGGCGCGGCCCTGGATTCGCAGCGGCGCCGCATCGACCGAGATCGGCGTCTGGACGAGCTGGAGCTGGCCGCCGCGGCGGACGATCTCGAGGCGCAGATCGAAACGGGCGCGGAAGGCGACCCGGTCGAGCGGGCGCGCCACCGTCCGGTCGAGCCGGCGACCGAGCGTCACCTCCATGATCGTGCCCGGGCGAAGATCGGCGACCGGCACGACCGCGCCGATCATAGATGCCGCGGCGTCCGCTTCGGCCCGGCCGACGCCGGCGCGGGTCAGCGCCGCGGCGATGCCGTCGCCGGCGCCGATCGTGGCGCGCAGATCGAGCGTCGGGCGCTCGGGAATGTCGGTCAGCGGTTCGACCGCTTCGGTCGGCGCCATGCGGCGGCCAGTGTCGCCGCCATAAGCGAGCGGCGCGATCGCCAGAGCCTGCGCTTCCTCGAACTGGGCGTCGGGATAAGGGAGCGGGCTCGGGCCGGCGATCGGGTTGAGGCCAGGGGCGAGCGACCAGGCGACGTAGCACAGCGCGCCGCAGGTGAAGAGGCCGCGAAACCAGGTGAGCGAGCCGATGTTGGCGCCGAGATCGACGAGCAGATTGAGGCTGCGCGCCGGAGCGGGAGCCGCCGCCGCGCCGAAGTTCGGCGCGAACGCGGCGCGGTCCAGCCGCAGCGCCGCGGCGCCGCCGGCGCCTGCCTCGATCTCTTGCAGTCGATACAAAGCTGGAGAGCCCCTCGCGGCTTGTCATCCCCCGCCGCGCACCCCGCCCGGCAGAAGGCCGAACTGTGAAGAAAAGAGGTTAAAGTCAAATTACATCCGGCTGGCCGCCCGCCGGCCGCGACGAGACGAAAAACGCTTCGGATCGGCAGATTTGGTTGCCGAAATGGTTGCGCTTCGCGGCCCCGCGTCCGATCTTGCGGCGATGAGTCAAGTGGCCCGCGCACCGGTCAAGGCCATCCTTGGGCCCACCAACACCGGCAAGACCTACCTCGCGGTCGAACGGATGGCCGCGCACAGCTCGGGCATGATGGGCTTCCCACTCAGGCTGCTGGCGCGCGAGGTCTACGACCGGGTGGTGGCGATGAAGGGCGCGAACCAGGTCGCCCTGATCACCGGCGAGGAGAAGATCGTGCCGCCGCAGGCGCGCTGGTTCCTCTGCACGGCGGAATCGATGCCGATGGAGCGCGATTTTGCCTTCGTCGCGCTCGACGAGGGGCAGCTCGGCGCCGATCCGGAGCGCGGCCATATCTTCACCGACCGGATGCTGCATGTGCGTGGCCGCGAGGAGACGATGATCCTCGGTTCGGCGAGCCTGACGCCGATGATCCGCGCGCTGCTGCCGAAGGCGGAGATCACCTCGCGGCCGCGCTTCTCGACCCTGTCCTACGCCGGACCGGCCAAGCTCTCGCGGCTTCCGCCCCGGTCGGCGATCGTCGCCTTCTCGGCCGAGCAGGTCTACGCGGTCGCCGAGATGCTGCGCCGGATGCGGGGCGGCGCGGCGGTGGTGATGGGTGCATTGAGCCCCCGCACCCGCAACGCCCAGGTTGCGATGTATCAGGCCGGCGAGGTCGATTATCTCGTCGCCACCGACGCGATCGGCATGGGGCTCAACATGGATGTCGGCCATGTCGCCTTCGCCGGCCTTTCCAAGTTCGACGGCGCGCGGCGGCGGCGGCTGACCGTCGCCGAGATGGCCCAGATCGCCGGCCGCGCCGGCCGCCATCAACGCGACGGCACCTTCGGCTCGCTCACCCTGGCCGGCGAGGCGATGCCCGAGTTTCGCGACGACGAGGTGCTGGCGATCGAGGAGCATCGCTTCGCGCCGCTGGATTTCCTCTACTGGCGCGAAGGCGAGCTGGACTTCGCCGGCATCGAGCCTTTGATCGCCTCGCTCGAGCGGCGGCCGGCGCGGCGCGAGCTGAGGCCCGCGCCGGAAGCGATCGATCTCGCGGTGCTGAAGCTGCTCTCCGCCGATCCGGTGACCGAACGCGTCCGCGACCAGGATCTGGTCCGCCGGCTCTGGTCCGCCTGCGGCCTGCCCGATTTCCGCAAGACCGGGCCGGAGCATCACAGCCGGCTGGTGGCGCGCATCTTCGGTCACCTTTGCGAAGGCGCCGGCCATGTGCCGAAGGACTGGTTCGCGTCCGAGGTGGCGAAGCTCGACAATGTTCAGGGCGACATCGACACGCTCGCGGACCGGCTCGCCGGCATCCGCACCTGGGCTTATGTCGCGCACCGACCGGACTGGCTCGCCGAGCCGGAGGAGATGGCGGCGCGGGCGATGGCGGTGGAGGAAAAGCTCTCCGATGCGCTGCATGAACGGCTCACCCAACGCTTCGTCGACCGGCGCACGGCGGTGCTGATGCGCGATCTCGGCCGCGGCAGCGCCGGCGATTTCCCGGTGATCATCGACGCCGAGGGCGAGGTCAGCGTCGGCACCTATGCGATCGGCCGGCTCAACGGCTTCGCCTTCGAGGTCGATCCGGCCGCGCGCCATGCCGACCGCAAGATGCTGCTCGCGACCGCCGAGCGGCGGCTCGCCGGCGAATATGAGAAGCGCGCCGCCGCGCTCGCCGCCGGCGACGACGATCATTTCACGCTGCGCACCGATGCCGGCACGCCGGCCGCGATCCTGTGGCGCGGCCATGAGATCGCGCGGCTCGGGCCGGGCAAGAACCTGCTCTCGCCGAAGGTGATTCTCGACCGCCGCCTCGACAGCGTGTCGCCGCGGGGGCGTGAGGCCGTTGTTTCACGCTTGAAGGATTGGCTCGCCGGCCAGATCGAACGGGTGCTTCAGCCGCTGCGCAAGGCCGGCCATGCCGCGCAGGATGCCGGCGCTGCGGCGCCGATCCGGGCGCTGCTGTCGCTGCTCGTCGACGAAGGCGGCGTGCTGCCGCGCGATTCGGCGGCCGGCGCGCTGGCAGCGCTCGATCGCGGTCAGCGGCGGATGATCGGGATGCTCGGCGTCAGGATCGGCGCGCTCGACCTGTTCATCCCCGCCTTGCTGAAGCCCGAGGCGATGCGCTGGCGCGCCGCCCTGCTGGCGGCGCGGGCCGGCGCGGCGATGGCGGATGTGCCCGGGGCAGCCGAGCCCGTCTTGGCCAGGCCGCCGTCGGTGCGGATCGGCTATCGCGGCTTCGGCGGACAGGCGATCCGGGTCGATATCGTCGAGCGTTTCGCGCGCCGCGCGCATGACGCCAAGGCGGGCAAGGTAGCCGACGCGATCGACGCCCAGCTCGTCACCTCGCTCGGCCTGCAGCCCGAGACGGTCCTTGCTTTGATGCGCGCGCTCGGCTTCCGCGCGGCGGCGGGCGAGGCGAAATGGGTGTGGCGCGGCCGCGGCCGGCCGGCGCCGCAGAGGCCGACATCCTCCACCTCGCCCTTCGCGGCGCTGCGCGAGCTGGCCGGTGGCTGACGGACTTCGGCTCGACAAGTTCCTCTGGTTCGCGCGGATCGTGAAAACCCGCGCACTCGCCCAGGCGCTGGTCGAAGCGGGCCATATCCGACGCAACGGCCAGCCAGTCGATCGGGCGAGTGCCGCCGTGAGGATCGGTGACGTGCTGACGTTCCCCCTCCGCGGCGCGGTGCGCGTGCTGAAGGTCGAGGCGCTCCCAGGCCGGCGCGGTCCGGCGGCCGAGGCGCGCGCGCTCTACAGCGACCCCGATGGCTAAGCGCTTCCCGCCGGCCGCGCCAGCGCCCCGATCGCCCGGCTTAGGTCGGTCAGGCCATAAGGCTTGGGAATCATCTCAAAGCTCGACGCGGCGCCGCGGACCAGCTCCTCGCTATAGCCGCTGGCGAGCAGGATCGGGAGCTCCGGCGCCCGCGCGCGGACCTGGCTGGCGAGCTGAAGGCCGCTCATCCCCGGCATCACCACGTCGGTGAACAACAGATCGACCCGCTCCCGGTCGAGCAAGGCCAGCGCTTCCTCCGCCGAGCTTGCGGTCAACACGTCGCAGCCCAGCTCGGCGAGCAGATTCTCTGCGAACGGCCGCACCTGGTCATTGTCCTCGACCAGCAGCACTTTCAGGCCCGGCGGAAGCGCCTCGGCTTGCTGCGCCTCGCCCCGCCCAGCCGGCGAACCCTCGGAGCGCGGAAGGATGATGCTGAGCCGGGTGCCTTTCCCCGGGGCCGAATCGAACTCGGCCCGGCCGCCGGTCTGGGCGGCAAAGCCGTGGATCTGCGACAGGCCGAGGCCGGTGCCGCGCCCCACCCCCTTGGTGGTAAAAAAGGGCTCGAAGGCGCGCGCCGCGACTTCGGGGAGCATCCCCTCGCCGGTGTCCTCGATCGCGATCTCGACCTCATTGGTGTCGGTCAGGTTTCGGGTGGCAAGGGTGAGCCTGCCGCCGCTCGGCATCGCGTCCCGGGCGTTGATCGCGGCGTTGAGCAGGGCGTTTTCGAGTTGGGTGCCGTCCACTTCGACGAGCCAGAGATCCGGGGCAAGATCGAGCCTGACCTCATAGCGGCTGCCGAACGTGCGCTGGACCATCTCACCCAGCGCGTCGAGGCGGACGTTGAGTTGCAGCACCTCCGGTCGAAGCGCCTGGCGCCGGCCGAAGGCGAGGAGGTGATGGGTGAGCGAGGTCGCCCGCTCCGTCGTCTCGATGATCGAATCAAGATAGCGCGCGCGACGCTCGTCGCTGAGGTCCGGCCGGCGAAGCAGCTCGGCTCCGCCGCGAATGACGGTGAGCAGATTGTTGAAATCGTGCGCGATGCCGCCGGTCAGTTCGCCGATCGCCTGCAATTTCTGCGACTGGTAAAGCGCGGCACGCGCCTCCTCCAGCTCCTCCTCGACCTGCCTGCGCTCGGTGAGGTCGCGGGTGATCTTGGCGTAGCCGACCAACCGGCCACTGTCGCAGATCGCGTCGACGACGACATGCGCCCAGAAGCGCGAGCCGTCCTTGCGCAGCCGCCAGCCCTCACCCTCGAAGCGCCCTTCGGCGGCAGCCGTGTCGAGAATCCGCCGGGGCAGGCCTGACTCACGGTCCTCGGCCAGAAAGAAGGTTTCGTAGGGGCGGCCGATGATTTCCTCGGCCTCATAGCCTTTGAAGCGCTGGGCGCCCGCGTTCCAGGTGACGATCGTGCCGTCGGGGGCGATCATGTAGATCGCGTAGTCGATCACCGCGTTGATCAGGAGCTGAAAACGCTGCTCCTGAAGCTCTACGTCGCTTCCGGCCATGATACTCCCGCGATCATCCGGAAGGTCGCCCCCGCTCCCCGACCGGCCGTCGCCGCTGGTCTTCTAGCCAGCTTTCCCTTGTTTTCAAACGCGCTTTGAAGGCGTGTATAACGTGCGTTGACGGAGCCGACCGCCGCCGCTTAGGGATTCACCCTCTGGGGAGAGAGAGCCGCCATGACCTACGTCGTCACCGACGCCTGCATCAAATGCAAATATATGGACTGCGTGGAAGTCTGTCCGGTCGACTGCTTCTATGAGGGCGAGAACATGCTCGTCATCAACCCCAGCGAGTGCATCGACTGCGGCGTGTGCGAACCGGAATGCCCGGCCGAGGCGATTCTGCCCGACACCGAGAGCGGTCAGGAGCAATGGCTGGAGCTCAACGCGACCTATTCCGCCGAATGGCCGAACATCACCCGCAAGAAAGACAGCCCCGCCGACGCCGACGAGCATAAGGGCGAGGAGGGCAAGTTCGACAAATATTTCACGGCGAGTCCCGGCGAGGGGGACTGACCGCTCGGTCGATCAACCCGCGGGGTGGATTTTTCCCTGCTTTGCTGTTATATGACACATATCGAGGCGGGTGATTCTCCACTCGCGAACGGTGACCAAAGAGCAATTGCCGCAAAGGGTGAAGGGACTGCGTCCTCCGGGGTGGATGCGGAGCTGAACCCAGTGATCATGCGGCCATCATGGAAGGCAGATACATGGCAACGAAGGCGTTGAACTTCGACGTTGGCGATTATGTCGTTTACCCCAAGCATGGCGTCGGCCGTGTCGTGGAGCTGCAGAGCACCGACATCGCCGGCATGGCGCTGGAGCTCTATGTGCTCCGCTTCGAGAAGGAAAAGATGACGCTGCGCGTTCCGACCAACAAGGCGGAGAGCGTCGGCATGCGCAAGCTTTCGTCCGACAAGACGATGCAGGAGGCGCTCGCCACCCTGAAGGGCAAGCCGAAGGTCAAGCGCACCATGTGGTCGCGCCGCGCCCAGGAATATGAGGCGAAGATCAATTCGGGCGACCTCGTGTCGATCGCCGAGGTGGTCCGCGACCTGTTCCGCCCCGAAGACGCCCCCGAGCAGAGCTATTCGGAGCGGCAGATTTTCGAGGCCGCCTCGACCCGCCTCGCCCGCGAGCTGGGCGCGATGGAGCAACTCGACGAGAAGGCGGCGCTCGCCAAGCTGCTCGTCATCCTGAACGATGTCGCGCACATTCATCATCGGATCAAAGTCGACGCCTGACGCGCCGAAAAGCGATGAAACGAAAGGGCGGTCCGGCGACGGGCCGCCTTTTTCGTTGCCGCGTCGGTTTCAGTTCTGTATTATGGTAGCAATACAGTGGAGAGTGTCATGATGCGCAAGCTGCTCGCGATTCTTCCCTTCGTCCTGGCCGCGGCCTGCTCGGCGGACGCCCAATCCCATCAGGCCCAGGCCAGCGGCCAGCGCGCCGCCCGCAACTTCGAGGTCGGCGCGTTCCAGTCGGTCGCGCTGCAGGGACCGCACAATGTCGTCGTGACCGTCGGCGGCGCGCCCTCGGTACGGGCCGAAGGAGACACCGCAGCGCTGGATATGCTCGACATCCGGGTCGAGAACGGCCGGCTGATCGTCGGCACGCGGCGCGGCTGGTCCTGGCACGGGCCGGGCGGCGATGTCGTCGTGCATGTCGCCGCGCCCGCCATCCAGGAGGCCGCGATCGGCGGCTCCGGCGACATGCGGATCGACCGCGTCCAAAGCGAGCGCTTCGAGGCCTCGATCGGTGGCTCGGGCGACATGGAGATCGGTGCGCTCCAGGCGCGCGAGGCGGAATTCTCGATCGCCGGCTCGGGCGGCATCCGCGCCGCCGGCAGCGCCGAGGCGGCGGACATCTCGATCGCCGGATCGGGCAATATGGCGCTCGACGGCCTCCAGACCCGCCGCGCCCATGTCTCGCTGATGGGCTCCGGCGACATCAACGTCCAGGCGAGCGAGGCGGTGGATGGATCGATCCTGGGATCGGGCAATGTCAATGTGCGGGGGCAGGCGCGGTGCAGCGTCAGCCGGATGGGGTCCGGCGACGTCAATTGCGCCGGCGGAAGCGGCGGCGGCCAGAGGGCCGATTGACGCCCGGCCATTTGCCGTCATGTTGGACGGCATGAGAGCCCTCGCCTTGCTGTGCTTCGCCCTGGTCGCCGCGCCGGTCAGCGCGGCCGAGCGGCGTTATCCAGTTACCGATTTCGACCGAATCGAGGTGGACGGACCCTATGTCGTGCGGCTGACCACCGGCCGCAACTCGGTTGCCGTCGCGACCGGCCCGCAGGCCGGAATCGACCGGCTGACCGTCGAGGTTTCCGGCAACACCCTGCGCATTCGCCGCAACCGCAGCGGCTGGACCGGCACGCCGGGCGCGCAGCAGGGCCAGATCGAGATCGCCGTCACGACTCGCGGCCTGCGCTCCGCGCGGCTGATCGGGCCGGCGCGGCTCGAGATCGATCGGCTGATCGGGCTGCGCGCCGACCTTGGCGTCGAGGGCGCCGGCGAGTTGGTCGCCAACGGCATCGCAACCGACGTGCTGAACATGCGCCTCGTCGGCTCGGGGCGGATTGCGGCAACCGGGCGAACCGTGCGGCTCAACGCCCAGTTCGAAGGCTCCGGCAATGTCGAAGCCGCCGCCCTCATCGCGCAGGACGCGATGGTCGCTACCAACAGCTTCGGCACCGTCGCGCTCAATGCGGTGCGCACCGCGCGGATCACCGCCAGCGGGCGCGGCGCGGTAACGGTGACCGGCCGGCCGGCCTGCACCCTGCTCGGGCCGAGCGCCGATCTGGTGCGCTGCGGAACGACGCCGTCCCGCTGACTTGCCAAATCCTTCGGTGTGTATTATACGAATAATACACACCGACCGGCAGGAGCGCGCGATGCCCACCCGCAGCTTTGACATCGACGATTTCGATTCGATCCGCCTCACCGCGGCGCAGGACGTTCAGGTCAAGACCGGCGGCGCGCCTTCGGTGAAGGCCAAGGGCGCGGCCGACGCACTGGATCGGCTCGCCGTCACCACTGCGGACGGGATGCTGAGTATCGCCCAGCGCGGTCACCGGCGCGACTCGCTTGTCGTTCAGGTGACAATGCGGTCGCTGCGCCGCGCCTCGATCGCCGGCTCCGGCGGCCTCTCCATCGACCGAGTGGTCGGCGAAGAGTTTCGCGGCTCGATCGCCGGCTCGGGCGACATCAGCATCGCCGCGCTCGAGGTCGAAAGCGCCAAATTCTGCATCGCCGGCTCCGGCAATGTTCGCGCGGCGGGCCGCGCCGGCCGATCCGGCGCTAGCATCGCGGGATCGGGGAACGCCAACCTCGCCGAGCTCGAAAGCCGCGCCACCCACGTCTCGATCGCCGGCTCCGGCAATGTCCGCGCGCATGCGGCCGAGACCGCCGATGTCTCGATCCTGGGATCGGGCAACGTCCAGATCGTCGGCGGCGCGGAGTGCGAGGTCAGCCGCCTCGGCAGCGGCCGGGTACAGTGCGGCTGAGCGGCTAGATCAAAGCCAGGCCGGAAAGCTTGCCCAGCAGAGCGGGCGGCATCGCGTCCATGCCGTCCGGCTCGCCCTCGAGATCGGCCGGCGCATCGGCGGGATCGAGATAGCGCCAGCCCTGATGAGCGCGCATCGCCTTAAGGCTGACGCGGACCAGATCGGGCGCGAGCCTGATGACCGTCCGCCCGTCGCGCGGGCTGGTGGCGAAATCGAGGATCGCCTGCCGCGCGACCAATCGATGCTTGATGATCCAGTAGAGCGAGCCGCCGGCCAGCAGCTCCTCCGCCCGCTTCGGCCGGAAGCGGGTGACGACCGGCACGATGCCGTCCTTCAGCCGCTTCTGCTGGCGGCGCTCGAGCGTCTCGACGCTGGCACAGCTGAAGGCGACCTTGCTGAGGTGGATCATGACGGACAAATGGCGATTTTGCGCTTTCGATCAACCAGCTAGCCGACCAAGCCCGAAGCGACGGCGAGGCCGAGGAAGACCAGGAAGCCCATCGAATCGGTGATCATCGTCACGAACACCGATGAGGAGACGGCCGGGTCCTGATCCAGGCGTTCGAGCAGCACCGGCACGGCGACGCCCGACAGGCCGGCGACGAGGATGTTGATCAGGATCGCGGCGGCGATGACGAGGCCGAGATGCGGGTTCGAAAAGACCAGGCCCGCACCCAGCCCGAGCAGGATCGCGATCGTGACGCCGTTGAGCAAAGCGACCGAAATCTCGCGCCAGATCGTCCGCCAGGTGTTGGAGCGGGTGAGCTGGTTCATCGCCAAAGCGCGCACCGACACCGCCATCGTCTGTGTGCCCGCATTGCCGCCGATCGAGGCGACGATCGGCATCAGCACGGCGAGCGCCACCATCTGCTCGATCGCGGCGCCGAAGAAGGCGATGATCGTCGAGCCGACCAGAGCGGTGGCGAGATTGGCGATCAGCCAGCGGACGCGGGCGTTGTAGCTGTCGCGGACAGGCTCGTTGATGTCGCCCTCGACACCGGCGCCGGACATCAGCAGCGCGTCCTCGCTCGCTTCCTCCTGGACGATGTGGACGATGTCGTCGGCGGTGATCATGCCGACCAGCCGGCCGGCCGGATCGACCACCGCGGCAGAGACGAGGGCATATTTCTGGAAGCGCAGCGCTACCTCCTCCTGGTCCATGTCGACCGGAATCAGGGTCTGCTCGCGCTGCATCACGTCGGCGAGTCCGATCCGCCGGGGCGTGCGCAGGATCCAGGACAGCAGGCAGGTGCCGACCGGGCGGTGGGCGGGATCGACGACGAAAATCTCGAAGAAGTCGGTTGCCAGCTCCTCGCCGGCGCGGCAGAAATCGATCACCTGGCCGATCGTCCAATGCTCGGGCACCGCGACCGCGTCGCGGCGCATCAGGCGGCCGGCGGATTCCTCGGGATAGGAGAGCGCTTCCTCGATCGCGGCGCGGTCGTCCGGATCGAGCGCGCGCAGCACGGCGCGCTGATCCTCCTCCTCCATATCCTCGATCAGGGCGACGGCGTCGTCGGTCTCGAGCTCGCCGGCGATCTCCGCGACTTGGGTGGCGCTGAGCTCGTCGATCAGCTCCTCGCGCACGTGCTCGTTCATCTCGGCGAGCACGTCGGCGTCGAGCAGGCCGGCGAGCGCGCCGGCAAGCGCCTGCCGATCGTCGCGATCGACCAGCTCCAGAAGGTCGGCGACGTCGGCCGCGTGGAGCGGTTCGACGAGCGCACGCGCCCCTTCCTCGTCGCCGGCCTCGACGCGCTCCATGACGGCGCGGACGAACTCCGGGCGGAGGCGATCGTCGGCGTCGAGCCGGTTGTCTGTCGCTGGCGCGGGGGCTCCTTCGGTCTGGGGATCGAGTTCGCTGTCGCTCATCTCGCCCTCCTATGCCGACGCTGGAACCGCGCGCTTCCTAGTCCGGGTGGCCCCTTCTGTCGATATTAGTGGCGGCGCGCGGCGCGCCTGCCTAGAGGCGGCGCAATTGCTTCACAGGAGACCCGAAAGTGGCCCAGAATCTCGTCCTCTCGCTCGACAGCGGCGGCGACGTCGTCATTCGCCTGCGTCCCGATCTCGCGCCGCAGCATGTCGCGCGGATCAGCGAGCTCGCCGAGGAGGGCTTTTACGATGGCGTCACCTTCCACCGCGTGATCGAGGGCTTCATGGCCCAAGGCGGCGATCCGACCGGCACCGGCGGCGGCGGTTCCGACAAGGAGGATTTGCCGGCCGAACTCAGCCGCGAGCCGCACGCCCGCGGCACCGCCTCGATGGCGCGGACCAGCGATCCCGACAGCGCCAACAGCCAGTTCTTCATCTGTCTCGACGATTGCGGCTTCCTCGACGGCCAGTACACCGTCTGGGGCGAGGTGACCGAAGGCATGGAGCATGTCGACAACCTCCCCAAGGGCGAGCCGCCGCGCACGCCGGGGAAGATCCTGAAGGCCAGCCTGCGGGACTGACCGCTCAAGCCGCTTGCGCAGTCAGCCAGTCGTGGAAAATCCGCACCGCCGGCCGCGCCAGCGCCGAGCGGCGGCAGGCGAACCAGTAGGAATAGGGGCTGTCGACCTCCAGGCCGAACAGCTTGGCGATGCGCGAATCGTGGGCGCCGTCGACGTGCATGTCGAACATGAAGGCGACCCCAAGCCCCTGGCCCGCCGCGTCGAGGATGAGCTGGCCTGAATCGAAATGGTCGACGGCGGCCGGCTCCAGGTCCGGCAGTCCCACCGCCTCGCGCCAATAATCGAAGGCGTCGGGCAGATCGCGGTGCAGCAAGACGGTGTGGCGGGCGATGTCCGACGGATGATCGAGCGCGTCCGGCCCCGCGGCGAGCTCGCGCCCGCCGATCGCGACCACCCGATTGCGGCCGAGCCGCCGGGCGTAAAGCGGCGGCTCGACGTCGCGGGCGAGGACGATCGCGGCGTCGAGTCCCTCGTCGAGCCGGGCCAGCGCGTGCGGCTGGGTGTCGATATCGATGTGGAGGTCCGGATATTGCTCCCTGAGCGCGCCGAGGCTCGGCATCAGCCGGTGCGACGCGAACAGCGGCAGCACGCCGAGCCTGAGCCGCATCAGCCCTGCTCCGCCCGCCGCCCTCTCTACCGCCATGCCAAGCTCGTCGATCGCCGGGCCGACCTCGGCCAGCAGCCGCTCGCCGTCGGCATTCAGATGGACGGCGCGGCGGCGGCGCTCGAACAAAGGCCGGCCGACATGGCGCTCCATCGCCTGCACCCGCCGGGTTACCGCCGGCGAGGACAAAGCAAGCGCCTCCGCCGCCGCGCGGACGGAGCCGAGCCGTGCCGTCTGTACGAAGGCCTCAACGGCAGTGAGTGAAGGCAGCCGCTTCACGGCGTCATCCCTTCCAAAGGATGCAACAACTGCATCCGTGGCCACTTTCTTCGCACTTGCACAATTTTTCCGCAAGTGCGAACAAGATGACGCCTTTCAGGCATCCTCTCCTAAAAACTTGGCCGGTCCCTCGGGGCCGGCCTTCTTTTTTTGGCCTTGCGGTTCCCCCCGCCGCGCCGCGTCCCTAAGTGGGCCGGCGGACGAGGAGCCTGAACGCCGATGGCCGACGAGGAACGCAAGACGAAGAAGCTTCAGGTCGCGACGATGCGGCCGGAGGACAGCGGCCGCGGCATCGCCCGCCTGCCCCGCGCGACGATGACCGAGCTCGGCCTCGCCGAGGGCGACATCATCGAATTGGTCGGCAAGCGCGCCGCGCCGGCCCGCGCGGTCGGGCCCTATCCCGAGGACGAGGATCTCTCGATCATCCGCCTCGACGGCCTGCAGCGCGCCAATGCCGAGCTCGGCTCGGGCGACTTCGTCGAGGTCCGCAAGGCCGAGGCCAAGCCGGCGACTAAAGTGGTGTTCGCGCCCGCACAAAAGAACCTCCGCCTGCACGGCTCGGCCCAGGCGCTGAAGCGCAGCTTCGGCATGCGCCCGATCGCCGCCGGCGATGTCGTCGCCACCACCGGCCAGCAGCAGGTGACCCGCGGCGACATCCCGCCCGAATTGCGCCAGATGCTCACCGCGCCGGCCTTCGCGCTGCAGGAGATCCGCCTCGTCGTCCTCTCGACCGTGCCCAAGGGCATCGTCCTGATCGACGCCAATACCGAGATCGAGCTTCGCCCCGAATATACCGAGGCGAAAGAAACCCGCCGCGCCGACGTCACCTATGACGATATCGGCGGCATCGGCACGACGATCGACCAGCTGCGCGAGATGGTCGAGCTGCCGCTGCGCTATCCGGAGATTTTCGAGCGGCTCGGCGTCGATCCGCCAAAGGGGGTGCTGCTCCACGGCCCGCCGGGCACCGGCAAAACGCGGCTCGCGCGCGCCGTCGCGAATGAAAGCGAGGCCAATTTCTTCCACATCGCGGGCCCGGAGATCATGGGCTCGGCCTATGGCGAATCCGAGAAGCGTCTTCGCGACCTGTTCGAGGAGGCGGCGGCCAATGCGCCGTCGATCATCTTCATCGACGAGATCGATTCGATCGCGCCCAAGCGGGGGCAGGTCACCGGCGAGACCGAGAAGCGCCTCGTCGCGCAGTTGCTGACCCTACTCGACGGGCTGGAACCGCGCCAGAACCTGATCGTCATCGCCGCCACCAATCGGCCCGAGGCGATCGACGAGGCGCTGCGCCGGCCCGGCCGCTTCGACCGCGAAATCGTCATCGGCGTGCCCGACGAGGGTGGGCGGCGCGAGATACTCGGCATCCACACCCGCGGCATGCCGCTCGAGGGGGTCGACCTCGCGGTGCTGGCCCGCCAGACCTACGGTTTCGTCGGCGCCGATCTCGCCGCCTTGACCCGCGAGGCGGCGATCGAGGCGATCCGGCGGATCATGCCGGAGCTCGACCTCGCCGACGGGACGGGCACGATCCCGCCCGAAGTGCTCGACAAGCTCTCGGTCACCCGCAAGGACTTCGAGGAAGCGCTGAAGCGCGTCCAGCCCTCGGCGATGCGTGAGGTCATGGTCCAGGCGCCGAACGTCTCCTGGGCCGACATCGGCGGCGTCGACGAGGCGCGCGAGCGGCTGCGCGAGGGAGTCGAGCTGCCGCTCAAGCACCCGGAAAGCTTCCGCCGGCTCGGCATTCGCCCGGCCAAGGGCTTCCTGCTCTACGGCCCGCCCGGCACCGGCAAGACGCTCCTTGCGAAAGCAACGGCGCGCGAGGCGGAGGCGAATTTCATCGCCACCAAATCGTCCGACCTGCTCTCCAAATGGTATGGCGAGAGCGAACAGCAGATCGCCCGCCTGTTCGCCCGCGCCCGCCAGGTGGCGCCGACGGTGATCTTCATCGACGAGCTGGACAGCCTCGTCCCGGCGCGCGGCGGCGGCCTCGGCGAGCCGCAGGTGACGGAGCGGGTGGTGAACACGATCCTGGCCGAGATGGACGGGCTCGAGGAGCTGAACTCGGTTGTCCTCATCGGCGCCACCAACCGGCCGAACCTGATCGATCCGGCGCTGCTGCGGCCGGGGCGGCTGGACGAACTGATCTATGTGCCGGTGCCCGACCAGGAAGGGCGCGCGCGCATCCTCGCGATCCACACCAAGGGGATGCCGGTCGCGGACGATGTCGATCTCGACTCGCTCGCGGCGCGGACCGACCGCTTCACCGGCGCGGACCTGGAGGATCTGGTTCGCCGCGCCGGCCTTGCTGCTTTGCGCGCCTCGATCGACACGGCGAAGGTGACGATGGCCCATTTCGAGGATGCGCTGAAGGACACCCGCGCTTCGGTCACACCCGAGATGCAGGATGAGTATGACCGGATCCAGCAGAGCCTGAAGCAGGAGGCGCGCAGCGCCGGCGGCATCGGCTTCATCCAGCCGGGAATGCTTACGCCGCGGGGGACGAAGGCCTGACGCGCCAGTGGGTCCAGGCGGCGAGGCCGAGCATCAAAGCGGCGGTGCCGAGGAAGGGCCAGGCGAGACCGAGGCCGTAGGCGACGACGCCGATCGCCGGCGCGGCGACATAGGCCACGCCGTTCACCGAGGTGACCATGCCGGCCACGGCATTCTGCTCGGACAGGCTTACGGCCAACGATGCGCCAGCGGTGAACCCTGGCCGGTAGAGCCCGAAGCCCAATGATGCGAGCGCATAGCCCAGAGTGATCCCGTAGACGCCGTCGGCGACGCCGGTGATCGCGGTGCCGACCGCGGCGACGATCGATCCCCAGATGACGAGCTGGCGCGGATCGAGCTTCAGGCGGGGGATCAGTCCCCATTGGGCGAGCAGCGAGGCGAAAGCGCCCGCCATCAGCACGATCGCGATCCATTGCTGGGCCTGGTCGAGCGGCAGCGACAGCCGGTCGATGACGAGGAAGCCGATCACCGTCAGCAGCACCGCCTGGCCATGGCCGCCGACGATCCCCATCACATGCCAAGGCAGGATGCGCGGATCGGTCCAGCGCAGCCGCGCGTCCTCGCGCTCGCCTTCGCGCGGCCCCGCCTCGGCGCCGCCGAGGCCCGGATAGGAGACGATCTGGCCCTGGGCCGGCCCGCGCGGCGTATCGTCGGGCAGGCGGAAGATGACGAGCGCGAGCACCACCGCCCCGATCCCGGCGAAGCTGACCACCGGCGCCGCGAGGCCGAGCGGCGGGAAGATGAACAGGGGGGCGATCGCCGGCCCGATGATCGTCCCCAGCCCGAAGGAGGACGCGAGCAGGGCCAGGGCGTTCGTCCGCTGCTCGCCGTCGGTCCGCGCCGCGATATAGGCCTGCACCGCCGGCGGCGAGGCCGAGCCGAACGCGCCATAGAGCCCGCGCCCCAGGATGAAGATCGTGAACACGATGAGAGCGCTGGCCTGGCCCGCGAGGCCCGCCGCCAGCGCGCCGCCGCAGATCAGCATCGAGGAGACGAACCCGTAAAGGCCGAGCCGCATCAGCGCCCGCCGTCCGCGCCGGTCGGCCCGCTTCGCCCAGACCGGCGCCATCACCACCCACAGGATCGCCGACAGACTGAAGGCGATGGCAACCATGATGTCGGCGACCCCGAGCACCCGGCCGATCGCGGGCAGCAGCGACTGCATCGCGGTGTTGCCGGCCGCCGCGACCAGCATGACCGAAAAGAGCAAGGCGAATCGCCCGCGCGGCAGGCCGACCGCGCTCATTGACGAGTGCCCCGGCCGCCGTCCCTCACAGAGACGCGGGGCCGTTGTGGGTTGCCAATCTGCCGCCAATCGGCCAACGCGTCACCTTTCCGCAATATTCGGGCGTAGGGCATGTCGTCATCCTGGGAAGAAGCGCGGCGCGAGAACCGCATCGCGCGTAACGCCGGCGGCGGCCCGCTGTGGCACTTCCTGCGTGGGTTCATCAAGCATCCGGTTATGGTCGGTGCGGCGCTGCCGTCTTCCAGGGCTACGATCGACAAGGTGCTGGCCAAGGTGGACTGGTCCAGCTGCAAGCTGTTCGTCGAATACGGCCCCGGGGTCGGCACGTTCACCGAGCATGTCCTCAACCGCATGGCGCCGGACGCAACCCTGATCGCGATCGACACCAATCCCGACTTCATCCGCTATCTGCGCGGCAAATTCGCCGACAACCGCCTGTTCCCGGTGACCGGCTCCGCCGCCGACGTGCGCCAGATCGTCGCCGATTGCGGCTTCGAGCATGCCGATTACGTGCTGTCCGGCCTGCCGTTTTCGACGCTTCCGAACACCGTTGGACCGCGCATCGCGGCGGAGACCCATGAGGTGCTGCGGCCGGGCGGCTGCTTCCTCGTCTATCAATATACCGCCAAGGCGCGCGATTTCATGGCGCCGCATTTCGACCGCATCGACCGCGGCCTCGAATGGCTGAACATCCCGCCCTGCCAGATCTTCTGGGGCTGGAAGGACTAGCTCAGCGCGGCTCCGCCTCGCCGGCGAAGTTCAGCCGCCGGGTGATCCGGTAATCGGCGATCGCAATCAGGAAATAGCCGATCGCCCAGCGAATGCGGTTGAGCCATGTCCGTTGCGCGCGGTGCGCTTCGAGCGTGATCTCCGTCGACCGGGAAATCTCGTCATCGACATAAGCGTGCATCGCCCGAGCGAGGGCGGCGTCCTCCACCCGCAGCATCATCTCCAGGTTCAGGAACAGGCTGCGCATGTCGAAATTGGCCGAGCCGATGTGGACGATGCCATCGATCACGAACAATTTCGTGTGCAGCTTGGTGGGCTGATATTCGAAGATCCGCACGCCCCGCTTGAGCAAGGTCCAATAGGTGAAGCGCGCCGCCGCGATCGTCGCATTGTTGTCCGATTTCGCGGCCGTCACCAGCCGCACCTCTCCGCGCCGCGCGACATTGCCTGAACGGCGCAGCAGCATCGGCCCCGGCGCGAAATAGCCGGAGACGATATCGAGCCGCCTCGCCTGCCGCATGTCCTTTCGCACCGACCGCGCCCAGGGGCTGAGACGCCGCGTCGGCCCGCCGAACAGCCAGTGCAACTTGCCGTCGGTCGTGCTGTGCTTCTGCAGCACCCGGCGAAGCTGGCGCATCGAGCCGGCCGGCTTCGCCGCCCATTTGAAAAGATCGTCGAAATAAGCGGACGGACAGGCGACGCTGTCGCCTTCGACGAGCAGGCCGAGATCGCGCCACGCGCCCTGATCGGACGAGCCGAAATAGCTGTCGGCGATGTTGAAGCCGCCGACGATCACCCGGCGGCCGTCGGCGATCGCTAGTTTCTGGTGGTTGCGCAGGAAATAGCGCCGGCCGAAGCGCGGCACGAAGCGGCAGAAGCGCGCGCCGGCGTCGGTGAGCGCCTGAAAGAAGCCGTCCTTGGCGTTGGCGGCGCCGAAGCCGTCGACGAGCAGCGACACGCTGACACCCCGCTGCGATCGCCGCGACCAGCGCGTCGCGGACCCGCCGCCCGGACGCGTCGTCCTCCCATATGTAATAAAGAACGCGCAGCGATTCCCGCGCGCCGTCGATCAAGGCGACCAAGGCCTCGAGCCGCTCCGGCCCGTCCTCGAGCAGGGTCAGGCGATTGCCCGCGACATCGACCGGCGCGATGCTTTGTCCGCCCTCGCTCATCGCACCGGCGCTTAGCGCGGCGACGCGTGGCGGTCACCCTGATTAGGCGATAGGAGCGGACGATGGCCGTCACCCGCCTCCGCCTGACCGATTTCCGCTCCTATCGCGAGGCGGCGATCGAGGCTGGCCCGGGCTGGTGGTGCTCACCGGCGAGAATGGCGCGGGCAAGACCAACGTGCTGGAGGCGGTCTCGCTGCTCGCCCCGGGCCGCGGCCTGCGCGGCGCGAGCCTCGCCGAGATGGCGCGGCGCGACGGGCCGGGCGGCTTCGCGGTCGCGGCGCGGCTGGACGGCGATATCGAGATCGGCACCGGCGCGATTCCGACGCGCGCCCGAGCGGCGGCAGGTACGGATCAACGGCGCGCCCGCCTCGGCCAATGCGCTCTCCGAATGGCTGGCGGTGCTCTGGCTGACGCCGGCGATGGACCGGCTGTTCACCGACAGCGCCGGCAATCGCCGCCGCTTCCTCGACCGGCTGGTGCTGGCGCTGCGCTCCGACCATGCCGGGCACAGCGCCCGCTACGAGGCGGCGATGCGGGCGCGCAACAAATTGCTCGCGGAAGGCGCGCCGGACGCGACTTGGCTGACCGCGCTGGAAGCGCGGATGGCGGAGCACGGCGCGGCGATCGCCGCGGCGCGGCGCGAGACGGTGGCGGCCTTGGCCGAACGGTTGGCGGCGGCGCCCGAAGGCGCCTTCCCGCGCGCCAGCCTCGCGCTCGACGGCGAGGAACCGGAAGATCTCGCCGCCGCGCTCGCCGCGGGCCGCGCCCGCGATGCGACCGCCGGACGAACGCTGGTCGGTCCGCACCGGATCGATCTTGCCGTCACACATCAAGGAAAGGCGATGCCCGCCGCATCCTGCTCGACCGGCGAACAGAAGGCGCTGCTGATCGCGCTCATCCTCGCCCATTCCGATCTCGTCGCGGCGCGGGCCGGCCGCCGCCCGATCCTGCTGCTCGACGAGATTGCCGCCCATCTCGATCCCGCCCGCCGCGCCGCACTGTTCGACCGGCTGGCGGCGGACGGTGGACAGGTCTGGATGACCGGGACGGAGCCGTCCTTGTTCGCCGGAATCGGCCCCGAGGCAACCCGTTTGGCGGTCGCGGACGGTGCCATCCACTTGGCCTGATTTTCCCGTTTTTCCTTGGGTTTCGGGGCCGAAATCCCTATATGATCGGCATGGCATCCTCCCCCAACGAAAACACCTACGGCGCCGATTCCATCAAGGTGCTGAAAGGCCTCGACGCCGTCCGCAAACGGCCGGGAATGTATATCGGCGACACCGACGACGGATCCGGCCTCCACCACATGGTGTTCGAGGTTTCCGATAACGCGATCGACGAGGCGCTGGCCGGGCATTGCGACCGGGTTTTGATCACGCTCAACCCCGATGGATCGGTCAGCGTCGAGGACAATGGCCGTGGCATCCCGACCGGCATCCATGCCGAGGAAGGTGTGTCGGCGGCCGAGGTCATCATGACCCAGCTCCATGCCGGCGGGAAGTTCGAGAACACCTCGGACGACAACGCCTACAAGGTCTCCGGCGGCCTGCACGGCGTCGGTGTCTCGGTGGTGAACGCACTTTCCGAATGGCTCGACCTCACCATTTGGCGCGACGGCGAAGAGCATTACATGCGCTTCGCCCATGGCGACGCGGTCGCGCCCTTAAAGGTCGTCGGCCCGGCCGGCGACAAGAAGGGCACGCGGGTCACCTTCCTGCCCTCGTCCGAGACGTTCAAGATCACCGAGTTCGACTTCGAGAAGCTCGAGCATCGCTATCGCGAGCTCGCCTTCCTCAATTCCGGCGTCCGGGTGATCCTCGCCGACGCGCGGCACGAGGAACGCCAGGAGCATGAGCTCTATTATGAGGGCGGCATCGGCGCCTTCGTCAAATATCTCGACCGCACCAAGACGCCGCTCTTTCCCGAGCCGATCTCGGTCACCGGCCAGCGCGACGATATCGGCATCGACGTCGCGCTGGAATGGAACGACAGCTATTACGAGAACGTCCTCGCCTTCACCAACAACATCCCGCAGCGCGACGGCGGCACCCATCTCGCCGCGTTCCGCTCGGCGCTGACCCGCACCCTCAACAATTATGCCGAAAAATCCGGCATGATGAAGAAAGAGAAGGTCAGCCTGACCGGCGAGGACATGCGCGAGGGGCTGACCGCGATCGTCTCGGTCAAGCTCCCCGATCCTAAGTTCAGCAGCCAGACCAAGGACAAACTGGTCTCATCCGAGGTCCGCCAGCCGCTCGAAAGCCTGATCGCCGACAAGCTTGCCGAGTGGCTGGAGGAGAATCCCGGCAACGCCCGTTCGGTGATCCAGAAGATCATCGACGCCGCCGCCGCCCGCGAGGCGGCGCGTAAGGCGCGCGAGGCGAGCCGAAAGAGCGTGATGGGCATTGCCTCCTTGCCCGGCAAGCTCGCCGACTGTCAGGAGCGCGACCCAGCCAAGTCCGAGCTGTTCCTGGTCGAGGGCGACAGCGCCGGCGGCTCGGCGAAGCAGGGCCGCGACCGCCACTTCCAGGCGATCCTCCCCTTGCGCGGCAAGATCCTCAACGTCGAGCGCGCCCGCTTCGATCGGATGCTGTCGTCGAAAGAGGTCGGCACCCTCATCCAGGCGATGGGCACCGGCATCGGCCGCGACGATTTCGACATCGAGAAGCTCCGCTATCACAAGATCGTGATCATGACGGACGCCGATGTCGACGGCGCCCATATCCGCACATTGCTGCTGACCTTCTTCTACCGGCAGATGCCGGACATCATCGAGCGCGGCCATCTCTTCATCGCCCAGCCGCCGCTCTACAAGGTCGCGAAGGGGCGCTCCGAGGTCTATCTCAAGGACAATGCCGCGCTCGACGAACATCTCATCGCGGCCGGCGTCTCGCTGACCGCGCTGGAGACGGCGCAGGGGCCGCGCTCGGGCGACGACCTCAAGGCGCTCGCCGATCATGCCCGCCGGGTGCGTTCGCTGATGGCCTATGTCCCGCGCCGCTACGATCCCGCGATCATCGAGGCGCTGGCGCTGACTGGCGCGCTCCACCCCGATCTGCCGCGCGCGGCGCGCGCCGAGGCGCTGGGCCTGACCCAGGATTGGCTCAACGCGGTCGACGAGGAAGGCCAGTGGACGGCCGAGATTGGCGCCGACGGCGATTATGTGCTGCGCCGGGCGTGGCGCGGCGTCACCGACCATCATGTCATCGACCACAAGTTCCTGGTCTCGGCCGAGGCGCGCAAGCTGCACGGCCTCGCGGTGCCCGAGGCGGCGACCTATGCCGGCGCCTCGCGGCTCGTCTCGCTGCGCGGGTCGTCGGTGCAGACCGAGCCGGCGGAGGAGGCGGAGGAAAATGAGGGCGGCAGCCCGAAGAACCAGGCGCCCGATCCGCGCGGCGCGCTCGTCACCCGGCCGACCGAATTGCTCGACGCGATCCTCGCCGCCGGCCGCAAGGGCCTCGCCGTCCAGCGCTACAAGGGCCTCGGCGAGATGAACGCCGACCAGCTCTGGGAAACGACGCTCGATCCGTCCAACCGGGCGATGCTCAGGGTCGAGGTCGCCCAGGCGGACGTCGCCGACGAGATCTTCACCCGACTGATGGGCGACGTCGTCGAGCCGCGCCGCGACTTCATCCAGGAGAACGCGCTCAACGTAGCGAATCTGGACGTTTGACGAGGATGTACGACGTTCACGTCCTGCTTCCGCACGAGCCGGGCATGCTCGCCCGTTTCGGCGAAGCCTTGGGCGGCGCCGGAGTCAGCCTGGAAGGCGGCGGCGTGTTCGTGCTCGGCGGCGTCGGTCACGCCCATTTCCTCGTCGCGGACGGTGAGCGGGCGCGGGTCGCGGCGCAGGAGGCCGGGCTGGAGGTCTGCGGGGTGCGCGAGGTGCTGGTCCGCAAGCTCGATCAGGAGAAGCCGGGCGAGCTCGGCCGCATCGCCGGCATGCTGGGCGAGGCCGGGGTCAACATCGTCACCATGTATAGCGATCACGACAACCGGCTGATCCTCGTCGTCGACGATGTCGCCAAGGGCGCGGCGGCGACCGCGGCCTGGGCGCCCTGACCGACGCGACGCTCGTCGAAGGCAGAACTTCTTTAGCTTAATTTTAGTGGCGCACCCCGCCGCCGCGGCGACACTCCCGTGGCGAAGGGAGCGAAATCATGATCCTCGGAATTCGTCACGCCGCTTTGGCCTCGGCGCTGGCCCTGCTCGCCGCCTGCGATGGCGCAGCGTCAAACGAAACGACGGCGCAGAACCAGGCGGCGACCATCGTCGATCCGATCGCGGTGCCGCCGCCGGTCGCGGCCGCGCTCGCCGATCCATTGCGGGCGATGCATCGCGGCGCGGATGCGCGGCGGCATCCGGGCGAGATCGTCGCTTTTACCGGCGTCGCGGCGGGGCAGCGGGTGCTCGATCTGATTCCCGGGCGACGGCTATTGGACGCGGATCTTCAGCCGCATCGTCGGACCGGAAGGCCGGGTCTATGCCGTCTGGCCGGAAAACTACGCGCGGGTCGCGCAGGGCAATGTTCGGACGCTGCGTGAGCTCGCCGCGACGGCTGACTATGCCAATGTCCGCGTCGCGGTTCAGCCGACGCCCAGCCTGACCGCGCCGGAGCCGCTCGACTTGGTCTTCACCAGCATGAATTATCACGATTATCCGGACGAGTTCATGGGCCATATCGACCCGGCCCAGCTCAACCGCGCGGTGTTCGCGATGCTTCGGCGGGGCGGCACCTGGTTCATCGTCGATCACGCCGCCGCGCCGGGCTCCGGCATGCGCGATACCGAACGGCTGCACCGGATCGATCCGGCCGAGGTCCGGCGGCAAGTCGAAGCGGCAGGCTTCGTCTATGAAGGCGAGAGCCGCATCCTCGCCAACCCGGCCGACGACCATAGCCTGCCCGTGTTCGACGCCGCCGTGCGCGGCCGCACCGACCAGTTCGTGATGCGGTTTCGGAGGCCCTGATCTGTTACGTCGGTGCAAATGGGAGCGAGCATGACCGTCAACTTTCAGACGATGTTTGACCTCAGCGAAGAGGTCGCGCTGGTCACCGGCGGCGCACGTGGCATCGGGCTGGCGATCGCCGAGGCGCTGGCCACCTATGGCGCGACAGTGGTGCTCGCCGACATATCGGCGGGCGGCGAGGCTGTGGCGGAAGCTCTGGCCGCGCTGGGCCTGGATGTGCACTTCGTCGCCGCCGACGTCACCCACAGCGCCGCGGTTGAGACGTTGCTCGATGGCGTCATCGCCGCGCACGGCCGGCTCGACATCCTGGTCAACAATGCCGGGATCAGCGCCCGCATCCCGGCCGAGGATTATCCCGACGCCGATCTCGACCGGATGATCGACCTCAACCTGAAAGGCGTGTTCTACCTGATGCGCGGCGCGGCGAAGCGCTGGATCGCGAGCGACACGGCAGGGCGGATCATCAACCTCGCCTCCTTCGCCGGCATGGTCGCCGATCCGCTTTCGGCGCCTTACGCCGCGACCAAGGGCGCGGTCGTCCAGCTCACCCGTACCTGCGCGGTCGAATGGGCGGCGCATGGCATCAGGGTCAACGCGATCGGCCCGGGCTATGTTCGCACCGAGATGACCGCCCACACCCTCGACATGCCGGAGGCCGGAGCCGCGATCCGCGCCAAGACCGCGCTCGGCCGTCCGGCATCGCCGGACGAGATCGCCGGCGCCGCCGTCTTCCTCGCCTCCGCGGCCTCGTCTTACGTGACGGGCCACATCCTCATGGTCGACGGCGGCTGGACCGCGCTGTGACTCTTAGTCGTCTAGTCGTCCCCTCTCCCGGCGAACCGGCGCCGCTGCGCCAGCTCGGTGAGGCCAACGAACTCCTGCCGCCAATAGTCATCGGCGCCGCCGCGCAGCGCCAGCGCACGGGCGTCGGCGAAGCTGAAGCGGCCCATATTGGTGTCGCCGCGCAGCAGCTGACCATAAGCCGCCACCGCCGCCGCGAACGCGCTGTCGCCCTGAGGCGCGCGGGCCGAGGCGATCAGTCCGGCGGAGAGCGGCCGCTCGATCAGCCGCGATTCGTCCTCGCCCGGCAATTTGTAGCGCAGGCGAAGATGCGCCATTTGGCCTGCCTCCCCGATCGCCGCCGGCCGCTGGTTGGCCTCGAAATAGCGCTGGGGCAGCCAGCCGCGGGCATTGGTCGGGACGATCTCGTAGATCGCGGTCACCTGATGCCCGGCGCCGATATCGCCCGCATCGACCTGATCGTTTTCGAAATCCTCCTCGCGCAGCGCCCGGTTCTCATAGCCGATCAGGCGATATTCGCGGACATAGGCCGGGTTGAACTCGATCTGGATCTTCACGTCATGGGCGATCGTGAAGAGGGTCGAGGACAGCTCTTGGTCGAGAGCCCGCCAGGCTTCGCGCGGCGAATCGATATAGGCGTAATTGCCGTTTCCGCGGTCGCCGATCTGCTCCATCATCGCCTCGTTGTAATTGCCAGTGCCGAAGCCGAGCGTCGTCAGCGTGATCCCGCTCCGACGCTCACGCTCGACCATGTCCACCAGCGCCTCATTGTTGGTCGTGCCGACGTTGAAGTCGCCGTCGGTGGCGAGGATGACGCGGTTGACGCCGCCGTCGATCATGTTCTGGCGCGCGACGCGGTAAGCGAGCTGGATGCCCGCTGCACCGGCGGTGGAGCCGCCCGCCTGAAGGCGATCGAGCGCCTCGAGAATCGTCTGCCGGTCCGAGGTCGGCTCCAGGACGAGGCCCGCCGCGCCGGCATAGACGACGATCGACACATGGTCCCGGCGGTTGAGCCTGCTGGCGAGGATCGCCAGCGAGCATTGGACGAGCGGCAATTTGTCGACCGAGTTCATCGATCCGGAGACGTCGACGAGGAAGACGAGGTTCGCCGCCGGGCGTTCCCGGCGGGACACGTCATAGCCGCGCAGGCCGATGCGGAGCAGGCGCGTGTTGGCGTTCCACGGCGTCGTCGTCATGTCGGAGCTGACCGTGAACGGCCGCGACCGATCCTCCGGCGCCGGATAATTGTAGCGGAAATAGTTCAGCATTTCCTCGGTCCGAACCGCCGCTTGGGGCGGCATCTGGCCCTGGTTCAGCATCCGGCGGACATTGGTGTAGCTGCCGGTGTCGACATCGACGCCGAAGGTCGAGACCGGCGCCTCGGCGACGGCGCGAACGGCGGCGACCGCCTCGCCTTGATAACGTTCGCGATTCTCCTCCTGGCGGGGATAATAGCCGCCGATCACCCCTTGGGCGGCGCCGACGCGGCTGCCGCTTACGACGACACGCTCCCGGGCCGGCGCGGAGGGCGACTGCTGGACCATCGGGGACGGAGAAGGCGGTGGCGGCGGAGGCGCGCCATAGCCGCTTTGGCTCCCCAGACGGCCGCGACCGCGACCTCGTCCATAACCGACCGAATCGTTGTCCTCGTTGCGGAAGTTTCGAAGATAGGGGGTGCAAATCTCGTCGACATCAGGACCGCCGCGCTCAGCGCGGCCCGATTGCGCCTGCGCTGCCGGGAGGGGAGCGGGCGGCAACCCGCTGAGCACCAGAGCCGCGACCGAAGCCAGAACGAGAGTACGCATCGTCCATCTCCCACCTTATGTGACAATATCACATGATGAGCCGAAACGATCTGAACGGCCGCTGAATTGAAAATCAGCGGCCGCGGCGCCCTCTGAGCAGCGGCAGGACGCGCTCGACCGGCAGCGCCTCGATGCGGCCGCGATGGCCGGTCATGCCCTCGCTGACGAACAGCGAATCGAGGACTGCTTCCTCCGTCGCCTCGACGACCGCCTGGAAGAGCGGCGAGGCCGATTCGTTGGGAATATCTTCGATCGCGCTCGCATTAGCGCGGCGCGCCGGGGTGCGGCGGACGCGCTCGCTGGTCGAGAAGGCCAGTGCATAATCGCCCGAGCCATTGGTCATCGGCGAGCCGGTGCGACCGAGCGCGAGGAAGGCGCGCCGCGCGAGCCGCACCAGATTGCGATCGGAGAGCGGCGCGTCGGTGGCGATGACGATGATGACGGAGCCGTCGCCCGATGCGCGCTGCATCTCGTCGCGCAGATAATATTGGTCGAGCGCCTCGCCGACCCGGACGCCACCGACGGTGAGGATGCCGCCATAATTGGTCTGGACCAGCACGCCGAGCGTCCAGCCGCCAAGGCTCGCCGGCAGGCGGCGCGAGGCGGTGCCGATGCCGCCTTTCCACGAGAAAGCGATCGTGCCGGTGCCGGCGCCGACCGACCCCTCCTGTACCGGACCGGCGCGCGCCGCCTCGATCGCCTGACGGGCATGTTCGCGGGTGACTCGGCGGGCGCGGATGTCGTTGAGGAAGCCGTCATTGGTCTCGCCGACCACGGCGTTGACCGACCGCACCTCCTCATTGCCCGGCTGGGCCAGGGTCCAGTCGACGATCCCCTGCATCGCATCCGGCACGGAGAGCGTGTTTGTGAGCAGGATCGGCGTCTCGATCTCGCCCAGCTCGACGATCTGGGTCGAACCCGTGAACTTGCCATAGCCATTGCCGACCGCGAAGCCGGCCGGCACCTTGTCCTGATAGAGGTTGCCGCCATGCGGCAGGATCGCGGTGACGCCGGTGCGGACATTCGCGCCCTCGATCAGGGTGATGTGGCCGACGCGCACGCCGGCGACATCGGTGATCGCGTTCAGCGGCCCGGTCGGCAGCACGCCGATCGCGATGCCCTGCTCACGGGCGCGCGGGCGGGCCTCGGCGGGCGCGGTCATCGCGGCCGCAAGCAATGCCGCGAGGCGCGCAATCGTCGTGATGAGCGGAATGGCGGCATCTCCTCGCCGCCGATGATAGCCGCGTCCAACGCGTTCGTCAGCCGCCGGCGACGGCGCGCTGCACCTTCATCCGCTCGAACATCCCCAGCTTGTCGGCGTGGAAGCGGGTGATGAGGCCGGGGTCGAGCGCGAACAAGGCCGCCAGCCGTGCAGCGCGGTCCGGCGCATCGGCGAGGCCGCGGTTGATGCCGCGCATGAACTCGCGATTGCGCCACTGCCGCCGGGCCTCGCCCTCAAACAGATCGTGTAGCGCGGCGCCGGAAAAATCCTGCTGCCGGGCGAGCAGCATCGCGCCGGACGCGGCGTCGGCGATGGTCCGGCCGGTGACCGGATGGACGAAGCCGCCGCGCAGGCCGAGTTTTGCCACCCGCGCGCCGCCGATCCGCCAGAAGGCGGCGAAATCGCCGCCGCGCGGGAGCGGCTTGGTGACCACCGCGCCATCCTCGACCTCGCCGCCGCGCCAGCCGCGCAAAGCGACATAATGATCGAGCCGCGCCGCCGCCTGCTCGCCGGGCAGGCTGCGGTCCGCGAGGCAGACGTCGGCGACGACCAGCCTTTTCGCGTCGAGCGGCGCGACCTGGAAGAAGCCGGCGCCGTGACCGCCGTTGGCGGTCGCATCGATCAGCACCGGCCGGTCGACGCCATGCGGCGCGGCGAAGCGGTAACGGCGCTCGAGACGCGCCTCATAGCCGAGATCGAGCTGCGACAGATTGGCGGCGCCGCGCGCGTCGATCGCGCCCTCGGCCCTGATCTCCTCGCCGCCGTCCAGCACCAAGGCGTCCTCGCGCACCGCGACGATCTTGGTGTCGAGCCGGTACTGGTCGGGCGCGAGACTCTCGACCATCGCGCGGTGCAGCGCGGCGCCGTCGAGGCCGCCGCAGGCCGCCTTCAGCTTGCGGCTGAAATCGTCGAACGCGACGTAGAAGCCCGGCCAGCGCGCGACGGCGAGATCATCGACCAGCCCCCGCGCGCCGTCCTCCAGCTCGTCCTCGAAATAATGATGGAAGCCGGGGCCGCCGAACGTCTCGCGCTCCTCGACGATCAGCAGCGGCACTTCGGGCCGATGGCGGGCGAGCGCGAGCGCGGCGAGGCAGCCGGCGACGCCGCCGCCCGCGATCAGCACTCCCTGCCGTCTGCCCCGCGCCATATTGTCCTCTTACCCCAGGCGGCGGTGCTCCCGCCATGTGCGACAGGCCATGGCCCCATTTTGGGACTGTCGCGCGACAGTCCGGCCGTCTATAAGCACAAAGCGTGAACGAGGAAAACGCCCCGGTCCGCAAGATCATCCATGTCGACATGGACGCCTTCTACGCGTCCGTCGAGCAGCGCGACGATCCGGCGCTGCGCGGCAGGCCGGTTGCGGTCGGCGGCATGCATCGCGGGGTGGTCGCGGCGGCGAGCTACGAGGCGCGGCGGTTCGGGGTGCGATCGGCCATGCCCTCGGTCACCGCGCTCCGGCGTTGTCCCGAGCTCGTGTTCACCAAGCCGCGCTTCGATGTCTATAAGGCGGTGTCCGATCAGATCCGCGCGATCTTCGCTGACTATACGCCGCTGGTCGAGCCGCTCAGCCTCGACGAGGCCTATCTCGACGTCACCGAGGATCTGAAGGGAATCGGCGTCGCGACGCGGATCGCCGAGGAGATCCGCGCCCGCATCAATGCGCGGACGCAGCTCACCGCCTCGGCCGGCGTTTCCTACAACAAGTTCCTCGCCAAGCTCGCCTCCGACCAGAACAAGCCGGACGGTCTGTGCGTCGTCCCGCCCGGCAAGGGCGAGGCGTTCGTTGCCGCGCTGCCGGTCAAACGCTTCCACGGCGTGGGCCCGAAAACGGCGGAGAAGATGGCGCGGCTCGGCATCGAGACGGGCGCCGACCTGCACGCACAGAGCCGAGACTTCCTCGTTCACAATTTCGGCTCGAGCGGCGACTATTATTACAATCTCGCCCGCGGCATCTGCCACCGGCAGGTCAGGCCAAACCGGCCGTGGAAGTCGATCGGCGCCGAGGACACTTTCTTCGACGATCTCACCGAGGAGGCGGCGCTTGCCGCCGAGCTCGACCGGATCAGTCGGACCATCTGGCGGCGGATCGGCGAGAAAGGGATCGCGGGACGGACCGTCACCCTCAAGGTCAAGTATCGCGACTTCCGCATCGTCACCCGCGCCCGCAGTCTCGACCGGCCGGTGGCGGATCGGGACGAATTCCTCGCTATCGGCTGCGCGCTGCTGCACGGCCTGATGCCGGCGGAAAAAGGCATCCGCCTGCTCGGTCTGACCCTGTCGAACCTTCAAGATCCGGCCGGTGATGCAGCGGCGCAACAGCCCCGGCAATTGCCGCTCATCGCCTGACCGCAGGGGCGCAACGATGCAACTTCTCGCCGCGATGCAGCGTTGGGACCGCGACAAGTAAGCGTTTTGCAAGGAGCCATCAGATGGCGACAGTCCTCGAAGATCGCGGCGGCAGCCTCGTCCCGCCCCGGACCCAGCGCGGCTATCATATCGTCTATCGCGACCAGGAGACGAACCATTGCCCCGGCTGCGGCCGCGCCCACTGGCATATCGGCCGGCTGATGGCCGAATGTGCCTTCTGCGGCACCGCTTTGCCGCTGGAGAATTCCGCCCATGTCGCCGGCGGCCAGATCATCCGCACCGTCCGCCGCTACCCGTTCGTCGTCGACCCGGCGGCGGTCCACTAGGCGTTTACCTTTCGCATTAACCGGCCATTGGCTCCGCGCCGCTAAAGCGTGGAGCCATGTCGACGAGCAGCGGTCTGTTCTGGGCGGGGATGGCAATGATCGGGGCGGCGGTGCTGACCCCGACCTGGTCGTCATCCCGTAGCGATTCGACCAGCACTGAAAATCCGGACAAGCCCTCCGCCGGGCCGAGGGTGGCGGCCGCCACGACGCCCAGCGTCAGCGGGGTCGCCAACCAGCGGATCACGCGCAGCTTCGACGGCCATTTCTACGTCACCGCGCAGGTGAACGGCGTGCCGATCCGTTTCATGATCGATACCGGCGCCAGCATGGTGGCGTTGAGCGCCGACGACGCGGATCGTGCCAACGTGCCGATGGATGGCCGCGTCGGCCTGGCCCGCGGCGCGGGCGGCGATGTCGAGATGACGCAGACCCGGATCGACAGCATCGCCGTCGGCGGCCTCACCGCCCGGGCGGTGCGCGGCGCGGTGGTGGACCAGCTCGATACGTCGCTGCTCGGCCAGAGCTTCCTGTCGCAGCTCCAGAGCGTCGAGATCAGCGGCGATACGATGACGCTTCGCTAAGGACGTCGCCGAACCGGCACGTTGACATTGCACAGATCGACGCCGCCCGCCGGCACGTTGAAGAACGTCCCGCCGCGATTGGCGCGGCCGGTCACATAAGCGTCGAACGCCGGCCGGTCGGAGCGCAGCACCTCGAAATGGGGCCGCTCGGCGGCGGGGATATCGGCGGCGATGCGGGCGCGGCGGATCGCGATCGGCTGCTCGCCGCGATCGGCCTGATAGAAACCGAGATTGCCGGTGCCGCGCGGCCGGGCGGTAAGCGCCGCCATCCCCTCGACGACCCGGCCGATGGTGGCGATGTTGCGGTCGAGATGGCGCGGCGCATGACCGATCACCGCATAGAGCTCGCCGCCGGAGCCGGTGTCCGGCGCAAGATCGCGGCCGACGCCGACGCTGGCGTAGCAATGGGTGAGCCAGGCCTGCCCGCGCACCGGATCGTAGGCGACCGGCCAGCCATCCGCATGGCCCGTCATCGGCGCATAGCTGTCCGGAAAGCCGAGCGGACGGATCGCGACGCCGGCGAGCGGCCGCTCATATTCCGCCGGCGGTCGCGCCACGATTCCGCCCGGCGGCGTCGGGCCGGCGTCGTTATTGCCCCACTGCGCGACATAATTGTCCTGCACCCGATAGACGCTCGCCCGGTCCCACCAGCCGGCGCGGGCGAAGGCGCGGATATTGGCGATATGGACTGGCGCGAAATCCGGCGCGAGCTCGACATAGACAATGCCGCCATCGGCGAGCTCGATCACCAGCAGATTCTCGTCCGCAACCGGCCGCCAGTCCTCCGCCGTCGAGGCGGCAATCACCGCGCTCGGCTCGGTCGCGCCGGGAATCGGCGTGGGGCGCCATGTCTCCCGCATCGGTGAGCAAGCGGTGGTGACGAGCAGGGCGGCGAAAGCGAGACGACGCATGGAAGATCTCCAACTGGACAGCGCATCGTCGAAGCAAGCGCCGAAGGGATCAAGCGGTTCTTTCGCCGCCCAGCCGACGCGGCTTGACGCTCGTGCTAATAAGGAGGGCCGGATGCGAATCCGCGCTCCGGCAGCGAGGCACCTATGGCTGAACCGACCCAGAGCATCATCGCGACGCGCGGCGCACAGATGTTTCCGACGCTCACCTGCGCCGAAGTGGCGCGGCTCAAGCGCTTCGGCGAGACGCGCCGCTTCGAGGCCGGCGAGATGCTGGCGAAGACCGGCGATACGGGGCACGGGCTGACCCTGTTCCTCTCCGGCGAAGTCGAAATCAGCCAGCGCGGCAGCGACGGCAACAGGCGCCCGATCGTCACTCACGGGCCGGGCTCGTTCATGGGCGAGCTGGCGCAGCTTTCCGGCGGCCCCTCGTTCATCGACGCGCTGGCGCTGACCGCGGGCGAAGCGGTCGATATCCCGCCCGACCGGCTGCGCGCGCTGCTCATCGCCGAGGCCGAGCTTGGCGAGCGGATCATGCGGGCGCTGATCCTGCGCCGCGTCGGCCTGCTCGAGACCGGCGGCGGCGGCCCGGTGATCGTCGGCCGCGACGGCGATGGCGACGTACTGCGGCTGGTCAATTTCCTCACCCGCAACGGCCAGCCGCATCAGCGTTTCGATCCCGATCGCGATAGTTGCGCGCAGACCCTGATCGAGCGCTTCCAGGTCGAGGACGAGGAGCTACCGATCGTGCTCTGTCCGGGCGGCCAATTGCTCCGCAACCCGACCGAAGGCGCGCTCGCCCGCTGCATCGGCCTGGTCGGCCCGATCGATCCCGACAAAGTGTTCGATCTCGTCGTGATCGGCGCCGGCCCGGCGGGCCTCGCGACGTCCGTCTATGCCGGATCGGAGGGGCTGTCGGTGCTGACCCTCGATTGCCGCTCGTTCGGCGGCCAGGCGGGCGCGTCGAGCCGGATCGAGAATTATCTCGGCTTCCCGACCGGCATTTCCGGCATGGCATTGATGGGGCGGGCGTTCAGCCAGGCGCAGAAATTCGGCGTCGAGATGGCGATCCCCGACGAAGCGGTGAAGCTGGAATGCGGCGATAACCCGTTTCATCTCGCTCTGGCGACCGGTGAGCGGGTCAAGGCGCGCGCGGCGGTGATCGCCACCGGCGCGCGCTACCGGCGGCTCGATGTGCCGGGGCTCGAGGCGTTCGAGGGTGCGTCGGTCCATTATTGGGCCTCGCCGCTGGAGGCGCAGCTCTGCGCGCACGAGGAGGTCGCCCTGGTCGGCGGCGGCAACTCGGCTGGGCAGGCCGTCGTCTTTCTCGCCGGCCATGCCGCGCGGGTCCATCTCATCGCCCGCAAGCCGCTCGCGGCGACCATGTCGGCTTATCTGGTCGAGCGGATCGAAAGCCTGCCCAATGTCGAGGTGGTGGAAGGCGCCGAAGTCTCGGCCTTAGAGGGCGAGGACGAGCAACTCGCCGTGGTCCGGTGGCGTGCGCTTGCCTCGGGCATCGAGACGCGGCGGGAGGTCCGGCAGCTCTTTTCCTTCATCGGCGCCGAGCCGAACACGGACTGGCTCGCGGCGTCCGGGCTCAAGACCGACGCGCGCGGCTTCGTCTGCACGGGCGCCGATGCGGGCGAGGACCGGCTACCGCTCGAAACCAGCCGTCGCGGCGTCTTCGCGGTAGGCGACGTGCGCGCAGGATCAGTGAAGCGGGTCGCGGCCTCGGTGGGTGACGGCGCGCAGGTGGTCGCCGCACTGCACGCTCATTTCGCCGCGTCGCCAGCGGAACAGCCGGTGGCGCGAACGGTTGAACCAGCATGAATCCAGCTTTTTTGGGAGACGGAACGTGGGACAGGACGCAATCAGGGAAGGCATGGAGGTGATCGGCGCGGACGGCGTTCATGTCGGCACCATCGACCGGATCGAGGAGCACCGCATCAAGCTGACCCGCAAGGACAGCGGCCAAGGCAGCCATGAGGGCCATCACCATTTTCTCGCCAAGGGCCTCGTCGCCGAGGTCGAGGACGACAAGGTGCGCCTCTCCACCAAGGGTGACGTCGCGGTCAGCCTGTTCGAGGAAGAGGAAGCGGGCGCTTAAGCGCCATCCCCTCTCACACTCCGCCACGCGACCATTGTCGCGCGACGTCGATCGGGCTCGGCCCTTGACCGACCCGTCGGCCGGCCGGGCCTGCTCCGCCGGTAAGTCCTTCGGGCCTTACCTGCGGGACGGCTTCCGGCTTACCAGATATGCACCCGCTGCTCGGGCGGCAGATAGAGCCGGTCGCCGGGCTGCACGTTGAAGGCGCGGTACCAGGCGTCGATATTTCGAACCGCGCCGTTGATCCGGAACTCGGCGGGGCTGTGCGGATCGGTCAGCACGCGCTGCCGCAGGGCCCCTTCGCGGTCCCGATTCCGCCAGACCTGCGCCCAGGACAGGAAGAAGCGCTGATCGCCGGTCAGACCGTTGATCACCGGCGGCTCGCCATGCTGGGCAACATGTCGGCGATAGGCGGCATAGGCCATCTCCAGACCGCCGAGATCGCCGATATTCTCGCCCATGGTGAGCTGGCCGTTGATCGCCAGATCGGGCAGCGGCCGGTAGCTGTTATATTGCTGGCCGAGTCGCGTCGTGCGCTCGGTGAAGCGCTGCGACGACGTTTCGGTCCACCAGTCGCGGACCCGGCCCTGCGGATCGAAGCGGCGGCCCTGATCGTCGAAGCCATGTCCGATCTCATGGCCGATCACGGCGCCGATCGCGCCGTAATTGACCGCCGGATCGGCATTGGGATCGAAGAAAGGCGGTTGCAGGATTCCGGCCGGGAAGGTGATCTGGTTCTGCAGCGGGTTGTAGGACGCGTTGATGATCTGCGCGTTCATCCCCCACAATCGCCGGTCGACAGGGTTCGGCAGGCGCGAGAGCTGCAAATTCCAGTTGAACTCGGCCGCGCGAACCATGTTGCCGAGCAGATCGCCCCGGTCGACTCGATAATTGGAATAGTCGATCCACACCACCGGGCCGCCGATGCGCGGCTCGAACGCATCGAGCTTGGCCAAGGCCGCGGCGCGCGTCGGCGCGTCCATCCAGTCGAGATTGCGAAGCCGTTCGCCAAAGGCGGCGCGCAGATTTCCGATCAACTCGTTCATCTGGCGGCGGCTTTCGGCCGGGAAATGGCGCTCGATATAAATCCGGCCGACCGCTTCACCCATGGAGCCGTTGAGGAGGACGATGCCGCGCTTCCAACGGTCGCGCTGCTGCTGTTGGCCGGCGATGGTGCGGCTGAAGAAGTTGAACTTCGCCTCGTCGAACGCGCGCGGCAGAAACTGGGCGTAGCTGTTTATGAAATGGAAGGTCAGATATTCCTTCCAGGTGTCGAGCGGGACCTGATCCAGCAATTGGCCGATGGCGGTGATCGCCGTCGTCTGCTGGGCGATGACCGAATTGACCGCGCCCAGGCCGCGCCGCTGCAAATAGCTGTCCCATTGAAATTGGGGCGCCAGCGCCATCAGCTGCGCCCGGTTCATCGGGTTGTTGATCGCCCGGATGTCGCGGTTGCGCTCCGGCGCCCAATGCGCCTCGGCGATGCGCCGTTCCAGCGCGATGATGCGATCGGCCCTGGCTTCCGGATCGCTCAGGCCGGCGAGACGGTGCAGCTGGACGACATAGGCGCGATAGGCCGTGCGATAGGCGTCATATTGCGCGCCCTCGCGCAGATAATAGTCCCGGTTGGGCATGCCGAGGCCGCTCTGGCCAGCGATCGCGGTGTAACGGGCCGGATCGGCGAAATCCGGGATGATGCCGATACCGACCGGCGCCGTGTAGCCGGGCGTGGCGAACACCGCGATCAGATCGTCGCGATTGCGAATGGCATCGATCCGCTGGAGATAAGGCCGGAGCGGCGTGACGCCGCGCGCCTCGATGCCAGCCTCGTCCATCCAGGCGGCATAGAAATCGCCCACCCGGCGCTGGGCCGGATCGCGGCTGGTCGCCGCCTCCGTAACGATCGCGCGCAGCTGCAGTTCGATATCATCGGCAAGCGCCGTCCACAGGCTCCAGCCGGTCCGGTCGGCGGGAATTTCCGTCGTCCGCAGCCAGGTGCCGTTGGCATAGCGATTGAAATCGTCGCCGGCCTTAACGCTGGGGTCGCGCGCGGCGAGATCGATGCCGAACGTGCCGTAGCGGGTCTGTCCAGCCGGCGCGGCGGCGGGCTGAGCGACGATCGGCGCGGCGCTCGCGAAAAGAAGCGCCGACATCAGCGCGAGACCTGACCTGTTCATTTTCATTGCCCTCCCAACGGCGGCGCGGCGCGCCGCCGAGTGATAAGTCCCCGCCGCCCCGATTTGCGCATCATCCGGATTTTGCAAGCCTTTTTAGATGAAGGCGTTGATCATTCTTGCGCATTCACGAAGCGCGGCGTGCCGTCGCGAATCTCGGCGATGCGGGGCCCGGCGACCAGCCACTGGCGCGCCGGATCGCCGGCCGTGAAGGTCAGCGCCCGGCCGCTCATCGCCGACATCAGCACATGGATTTCGGTCGGCAGCGGATCGGCGCCGGCGGCGACCTGCACCGGTGGCGGCTGTTGCCCGGCTGGCGGATCGGTCACGATGATGTCGGCGCAGGCGTTGGCGAAGGCATGGCCTTCGCCCGCCTGGGCATTGCCGGTCACCGTCGTGCGGAAATGGCCGCCGATCGGGAAGCGGCCGCGTTGGGAGGGGGCGCTGATCTCGTAAACGTCGATCGGCCCGCCGCCGGCTGTCGGCGGAATGGCGAGGATGTTGAACCCCTGCGGCGAGCAGGCCGTGTGATTGAGCGCCTCGACCGCATTGCGCGCCGCCACCAGCCGCGCCTGCGCGCGCGACATTTCGGGATGGTAGGACCCAAGGAAGGTATCGCGCGAGGTGACACGGCCGCCAAGCACCTCGGCGCGGTAGACGAGCGTCGGGCCACCTTCCGTATTGTCGAAGAAGCTGATCCGGACCGCCTGGCCCTCGGCCTCGGCGATCCAGCCGTCGATCCCGGCTCCCTGCGGATTGGGGACGCGGCTCAACAAATCCTGGGTCGCGAGGATGCCGGCGCGGCTGAGCGCGATCAGCAGCCGGCCGCGCTCCGCGGCGCGGTTGATCGTGGCAATCTCGGCCGGGGTGAGCGGGAAAGCGGAGGCGTTGCGCTGGATCAGCGGCCGCGCCAGCGGGGTTGGAGCCGGCGCGGGGGCGGAAGTCGCGGGCGGTGGCGTAGCCGGCTCGGCCGGAGCAGGTTGAGCGTCGGGCTGCGGCGCGGGCTGGTCCTGCAGTCCTTCGACCGTGCCCCGCAGATCGGAAAGGCCTGGCTCGGCCTTCGCCGGCGGGCTTTCGGGTTGCGGCGCGGGCGGAGTCTGGGCGATCGCGGCGGTCGCGGCGAGGGCCGCGCCGGCGGCGAGAAATCGAAAACGCGTCGTCATGATGCTGGACCTGCTTGAATGCGGCTGGCTGCGCGGTGAACGATCAGAGCGCAATGGCAACCGTCTTCAGCTCGGTATAGGCCTCGATGCCATAGCGCCCGCTCTCGCGGCCGAAGCCCGATTGCTTGTAGCCGCCGAACGGCAGCGAAGTGTCCGCCGCCGAGGCGCAATTGCCCCAGACCATGCCGGCCTTCAGCTTGCCGGCGAGCTTGTGCATCGCCGATACGTCGCGGGTCCAGATCGAGGCGGCGAGGCCGTAAGGCGTGTCGTTCGCCGCCTTCGCGACCTCGTCGAGATCGTCGTAGCGCGTGGCGGCGAGGACGGGCCCGAAAATCTCTTCGCGAACCACCTTCATCTCCGGCTTCACGTCGACGAGGATGGTGGGATTCACGAAATAGCCCCCCTCATATCCTGGGCCGCCCGGCGCGTCGCCGCCGCACAAGACCGAGGCTCCCTCCTGCCGCCCGGCCTCGATATAGCCGAGCACCCGCTCGTGCTGCTCGGTCGAAACAAGCGGGCCCATTCTTGTGTTGGGATCGAGGCTGGGCCCGACCTTCCACTGCCCGGCATTTTCCGCGACCGCCTCGATCAGGGAATCGAAGATGTCCTTGTGGGCGAACAGCCGCGAGCCGGCGATGCAGACCTGGCCCGAATTGGAGAAGATCGCGGTCGCGGCGCCGCGCGCGGTCTTCTGGATGTCGACATCGGGCAGAACGATGACGGGGGACTTGCCGCCCAGCTCGAGCGTCACCCGCTTGAGCGTGTCGGTCGCGGCGCGGTTGATGATCTTGCCGACTTCGGTCGAGCCGGTGAAAGCGATCTTGTCGACATCCGGGTGGCGGACCATCCGGTCGCCCGTCGTCTCGCCATTGCCGGTGATGATGTTGAGCACGCCGGCCGGAATGCCCGATTCCGCGACCAGATCGGCGAGGCGCAGCACCGAGAGCGGCGTCTGCTCCGCCGGCTTGAGCACGATCGTGCAGCCGGCCGACAGCGCCGGCGCGATCTTCTGCACCGCCATCATCAGCGGGAAATTCCACGGCACGATCTGCGCACAGACGCCGATCGGCTCGCGCTTGATATAGGCGTGGACCGATCCGGTCGGGAAGCCGGAGGGCTCGACATGCTCGCCGTTCAGCTTGGTCGCCCAGCCGGCCATGTAGCGCAGCGCCTGGACGCATTTGGGCAGGTCGTAACCCATGCTGGCGGCGCGCGGCTTGCCGTTGTCGATCGATTCGAGCTCGGCGAGCTCGGGGATGTTGGCCTCGATCAAGTCGGCGAGCTTCTCGACCAGCCGCTGGCGCTGATAAGGCGGCAGGCCCGACCAGCGGCCGTCATCAAAGGCGCGGCGGGCCGCGGCGACTGCGCGGTCCACATCCGCGTCCGACGCGTCGACGACTTGGGCGATCTGCTTGCCGGTGGAGGGATCGAAGACCGCGACCGTCGCGCCGTGCGATGATTCCACCCATTCGCCGTCGATGAACAGCCGCGGCGCGCGCTTCAGAAAGGCCTGGACGGCATCGCTATAAGCGGGCTGGGCGGCGATCCTGGTCATCTCGTTCATCGGGGGAAATCTCCTTGTCGCCGCCGCCTATAGCGCGCCGCCGCGCGCAACCAAAGACTCGCAATGCATGGCAGGCGGAGCGCCGATTTTCCTCCTGACAGCGACAATCATCCGGGATAAGTCGCTGTCCTAATGGCGAGAAGCGGGTTCTTACAGCGGCTGGGCGCGATGCTCGGCATCTTCGCGATGCTGGCGAGCTGCGGCGGGGGCGGCGGCGGAACCGCTTCGGCCGGCGGCGGCGGGACGAGCACGACTCCTTCGACCTGCTCGCTGCTCGACCGGCAGAACTGGGCGGCCGCACAGCTGCGCGAATGGTATCTGTTCCCCGAGACGCTGCCGACGACGCTCGATCCCGCGCCCTACCCTACGGTTCAGGCCTATATCGACGCGCTGACTGCCACCGCCCGCGCGCAGCGCCGTGACCGCTTCTTCACCTACATCACCTCGATCGCGGAGGAGAATGCGTTTTTCTCATCCGGCTCCAGCGCCGGCTTCGGGGTGCGTTTCTCGATCGATGCGACGGCGCGCCGGTTGTTCGTGGCCGAAGCCTTCGAGGGCGCGCCGGCGCTTGCCGCCGGCATCGACCGCGGCACGGAAATCCTCGCCATCGGCACCAGCGCCGCAAATCTGCGCACGGTGGATTCGATCATCGCGGCCGAAGGGACGGCGGGCATCGATAGCGCGATCGGCCCCAGCACCGCCGGCACGACCCGCCTGCTGCGCATCCGCGATGCCGCCGGCACCCGCGACGTCAGCGTCACCAAGGCGGACTACACCCTGACCCCGGTCTCCTCGCGCTACGGGGCGCGGATCATCAACGATGGCGGACGCCAGGTCGGCTACGTGAACCTGCGCACCTTCATCGATTCCGCCGATCCGGCGCTGCGCAACGCCTTCGCCCAGTTCCGCGCCGCGGGGATCACCGACATCATCGTCGATTTCCGCTACAATGGCGGCGGGCTGGTTTCGATCGCCGAGCTGATGGGCGACCTGCTCGGCCGCAACCGATCGACCTCCGATCCCTTTTCGTTCACGACCTTCCGGCCGGAGAAGGCATCGAACAACAGCACCCGCCTGTTCCAGCCCCAGGCCCAGTCCATCGCGCCAACCCGGATCGCCTTCATCGGCACCGGCGCCAGCGCCTCGGCCAGCGAGCTCGTGATCAACGCCTTCATTCCCTATCTGCACAGCAACGCGGCGCTGATCGGGACCAACACCTACGGCAAGCCGGTCGGGCAGATCGGACTGGACCGCAGCCAGTGCGACGATCGCCTCCGCGTCGTCGCTTTCGCGACCCAGAATGCGGCGCGGCAGGGCGCCTATTTCGACGGTCTCGCCGGCTTCGTCGAGGCGAGCTGCGCGGCGGGCGACGACATCAACTTCCCGCTCGGCGACGCGCGCGAATCCTCGGTCGCCCGGGCGCTCGATTTCCTTGCCGGACGGCCCTGCACGCGGGTTACGGCCGGCGCGGCGACGCAGCGGGCGGCGCGGACGCTGGAGGGGGAAAGGACGCTGCTGACGCCCGAGCGGCCCGCGGTCGCCCAACGGGAGGTGCCGGGGCTGTTTTGACCCGGCGCTCAGCTCTTCCCCTGAATGAGACCGCCGAGCGGCCCGAGGAGTGAGCCCTCGCCGCGATTGCCAGCGGCGGCATCGCCCCGCCAGTGCGCGGCGCTGGTCCAGCGCGGTTTCGCCGTCGGCCCGGCCGGACTAGGCTTACGCCATGATTCGGCCGCTGATGCTCCTCTCACTCGTCGCCCTGGCGCTCGCCGGCTGCGGTGACGCGCCGGCGAACAAGGCGGCGCCTGTCAATCGCGCCGAGGCGGCGCCGGCGCCGCGACCGCTGGGCGACACGGCGCGCGTGCGGCTGGAGACGGAGCTGGGCGCGATCGTGCTGGAGCTGGATCACCGCCGCGCCCCGGTCACCACTGCCAATTTCGTCCGCTATGTCGATGAGCGCCGGCTCGATGGGATCACCTTCTATCGCACGTCGCGGACCGAGGGCGCGCGGGGGCGGGGCTTCATCCAGGGCGGCGTCAGGCGCGAATGGCGCCGGGTGCTGCCGCCGATCGCGCACGAGCCGACCAGCCAGACCGGCCTCAGCCACGTCGCCGGCGCGATCTCGATGGCGCAGACCGAGCCGGGGCTGGCGACCGCCGAGTTCTTCATCATTACAGACGCGATGCCGCAAATGGATGCCCGGCGCGGCAATCCCGGCTACGCCGTGTTCGGCCGGGTGACGGAGGGGATGGATGTGGTCCGCCGCATCCTCGCCGCCGAGACCGTGCCCAATGTCGGGCGCGGCGCGATGCGCGGCCAGATGATCCGCCAGCCGGTGCGGATCACCCGCGCGACACGGATCGAATAGATGGCGGACGCGATCCGTTTGGAGCCTAGCTGGCTCGAGCCGCTCCGCGACAGTTTCGCCGGGGCCCAGATGAAGACGCTCAAGGACTTTCTCGTCGCCGAGAAGGCGGCCGGCAAGCGCATCTTCCCGGCCGGCGGTGAATGGTTCCGCGCCCTCGATTTGACTCCGCTCGACAAGGTGCGGGTCGTGATCCTGGGCCAGGATCCCTATCACGGCCCGGGGCAGGCGCACGGCCTGTGCTTCTCGGTCCGACCCGGCACCCGGCTGCCGCCGAGCCTCGTCAACATCTATAAGGAGATGGAGAGCGATCTCGGCATCGCGCCGGCCCGGCACGGCTTTCTGGAGCATTGGGCGAAGCAGGGCGTGCTGCTGCTCAACAGCGTGCTGACCGTGGAGATGGGCCGCGCCGCCTCGCACCAAGGGCGCGGCTGGGAGGGTTTCACCGACGCGGTGATCCGGCTGGTAAACGCCAAGACGGAGCCGGTCGTGTTCATGCTCTGGGGCAGCCACGCGCAGAAGAAGGCGGCGTTCGTCGATGGCCGCAAACATCTTGTCCTTCGATGCGCGCATCCCTCGCCGCTGTCTGCGCACAACGGCTTCTTCGGCTGCCGCCATTTCTCGAAGGCCAACGCCTTCCTCGAAAGCCATGGCCTCCCGCCGATCGACTGGGCGCTGCCGGCTCTAGACTAGCAATTCCATCTGCCGCCGTTCGAGCGGCCAGCGTCCCAGCACGATGTGCTGGGTTCGGCCGACAAGACTGTGGATCAGCACGAGCTCCGTCGCCTCCCATGCCAGCACATCGATCGGCCGCAGGAATTCCTGATGCGGCCGGTAAACGAGCGTCATGTGCGGATTGAACGTCCAGCCCGGCCGGCGGATGTTCCAATAGCGCAGCTGATGATCGAGCTGCTGCTGAAGGGCCGTCAAGCCGGAGGACGTCCGGCTGGCGCGCAGCGCGATCGTGCCGCCATTGCCCGAAAGACGATCGAGCGAAAGGGCGAAAGGCTCGGCCTCGATCCCGCCGCCGATCGCCAGCAGCCGATCGACGATCCGCGCCGGCCGCTCCCGATAATCCTCGGTTATGCCGAGCGTGACATGCAGCCGATCGTTGCGCACGATGCCGCCATTTTCGGCAAAGGCATCGCGCAATATGGCCGCCCGGCGAGTGATCGGTTCGGGCGGTTGGAGCGCGAAGAAATAGCGATGACGGATATCCATGGAAGGTTCTCCCGACTCCATAATGTTCTTATTATGTTCTCATTTCATGCCGGAGTCCAGTCGTGATGGCGAGAGGCAGGCCAGCCGCGAAGTTTCTTGCGTCGGGAGCGTCCGATCGGCACGAGTGGAGAAGATTGTTCTCCATTCGAGGCCCAAATGGACCGCACCGATCGGAAGATCCTCGCCATCCTGCAGGAGGACGCGTCCCTGCCCGTCGCCGAGGTCGCGGCGCGGGTGAACCTGTCGCAGACGCCGTGCTGGCGGCGGATCCAGCGGCTGGAGCGCGATGGCGTCGTCGCGCGGCGGGTGGCGCTGGTCGACCCCGAGGCGATCGGCCTCGGCCTGTCCGTCTTCGTCGAGATCGAGGCGGCCGATCACAGCCCGCAGTGGCTCGCCCGTTTCGCCGAGACGGTCGCGGCGCTGCCGGAGGTAATGGAGGTCTACCGGATGGCGGGCGACGTCGATTATCTGTTGCGCGTCGCGGTCGGCGCGATGGCCGATTTCGACGATTTCTATCGCCGGCTGATCGATGCGATTCCTTGCAAGAACGTCACCTCGCGCTTCGCGATGGAGCGGGTGAAGTTCACCACCGCTTACCCGATCCCGCCCGAGCCGACACAAAAGGCGCCCCCGGCGCGGGGAGCCGGGGGCGAGGGTACCGCTTCAACCCAGGGAGACCTCAGCGGCGAAAGAGGTAGGCGCGGCTAGAGCCGGTTGCCGGCCGTGTTGGTCGTCGCCGCGTTGCCGCTGACGTTGCCCGACGAATCGTTGAGCGAGGTCTCGTTGAGCAGCAGGTCGTTGCCGAGCTCGTCCGGCGGCACGACATAGACGTCATTGGTCGTCGCGCTGTTGTTCCCGGCCTTCGTGCCGCCGCCGCAAGCGGCCAAGGTCGCAAGCGCCGCGCTCGCAGCCAATATTCCAAGCTTCCGCATCGCAAACCCCCAATCTTCAAGGAAACAGACTCGGGGAAAATGACGGTTGCGGCCGCCGCGCGCAACGGCGGGACGCCGCGGAAGGCAAGTTCGCACGATCGCACTTGAGGAGCGTTGCGCGGCGATAGGAATGTTGCGCCGCTGCTCCCGCTACGAGACGAAAATGCTCGCCGGGTTCAGCCCCGTTCGGCCAGCTTTCGCTCCCAGGCGAGCGCGTCGGCCACGATCGTGTCGAGATCGGCCCGCGCCGGGCGCCACGGCAGAGTGGCGAGGATTCGGCTGTTGTCCGCGATCAAGGCGGGCGGATCGCCGGCGCGGCGCGGCGCCAGCCGGCGCTCGATCGTCAAATTGGTGACCCGGTCGACACTGTCGAGCACTTCGAGCACCGAAAAGCCCCGGCCGTAGCCGCAGTTCATCACATGGCTCTCGTCCGGCCGGGCGACGAGCAGGGTCAGCGCCTCGACATGGGCGGCGGCGAGGTCGCTGACATGGATATAGTCCCGCACCCCGGTGCCGTCCGGCGTGTCGAAATCGGTTCCGAACACGTTGACACCGGCGCGCTTGCCGGTCACCGCCTCGACGGCGACCTTGATCAGGTGAGTGGCGCCTTTGGTCGATTGACCGGTCCTTCCCTGGGGGTCGGCACCTGCGACATTGAAGTAGCGCAGCGCGCAATAGTTCAGCGGATGAGCGGCGGCGGCGTCGGCCAGCATCCGCTCGGTCATCAGCTTCGACCAGCCATAGGGATTGATCGGCGCGGTCGGCATGTCCTCGCGCACCGGCACCGTCTCCGGAATGCCGTAGGTCGCCGCGGTAGAGGAGAAGATGAAGTGCCGGACGCCGCCATTGACGGCGCTTTCGATCAAAGCGCGGCTCTTCATCGTATTGTTCTCGTAATATTTGAGCGGCTGCTCGACGGACTCCGGAACGATGATCGAGCCGGCGAAATGCATGATCGCGCCGATGTCATGCTCGGCGATCAGCCGCCCGACCAGCATCTGATCGGCGATGTCGCCTTCGACGAGCCTGGCCCGCTCGTCGACCGCCCAGCGGAAGCCGGTGCTGAGATTGTCGATCACCACCACCGGCCAGCCCGCGTCGAGCAAGGCCAGCACCGCGTGACTGCCGATATAGCCGGCGCCCCCCGTCACCAACACCGCGGGCCGATCATTTCCGCTCAAATCGTTTCTCCAATGCATCGAAATCGCGCTAAAGTTCGTTGCGCCCCTATAACTCTTCGCCCGCGCGGCACGAGGTGGATGATGAAAAAAAGCATGAACCTGCTGATCGTGCTGACGGCGGCATCAGCGCTGGCCGGCTGTGCGATGGACATGGGCGGCGGCGCGATGACCGATGTGGGCGTCACCCGCTTCCATCTTGGCCAGCCGGTCGCGCGGGGCGAGATCCGGATCGAGGGCGGCGAGGCGGTCGACATGGGCGGGCCCGAGCTTGTCGTGCTCGCCGCGCCGGTCGAGCGCGAGCTGGCGCGGCTGGGCTGGACAGTGGCGAGCGGCAATGCCCGCTCCGAGCAGGTCGCGATCGTCCGGCTGCGCCAGGGCCGACGCGCCGCTTCGGGTGGCTCGGGGCTCACCATCGGCATCGGTGGCGGTACGGGCGGCTATCGCAGCGGCATCGCGGGCGGGGTCGGTGCGACGATCCCGCTCGGCGGCTCGGGCCCGATCGTGATGACCGAGCTTTCGGTCCGCATCCAGCGCCGCTCCGACTCGACCGTCTACTGGGAGGGCCGGGCGGTGACCGAAGCGCACGAGAACAGCCCGCTCGCCAGCCCGCAAGCAGCCGCCGACCGGTTAGCGGCGGCTCTGTTTCGGGACTTCCCCGGCGAGTCCGGCCGCACTATCAGGGTCCGCTGATTAACCATCACCTTCGCTCAAGGACCCCATGACCCTATCCATTTCCAGCGCCTTCGACGGCGGCAATATCCGCGTGGTTTCCATCGACGGCGCCCGCATCGACCTTGAGATCGTCAAGGACAAGGATTCCGATTTCTACCAGTGGTTCTACTTCCGGCTGGTCGGCGGGGAGGGGCAGGAGCTGGAGCTACGCATCCTCAATTGCGCCGGCGCGGCTTACCCGCACGGCTGGGAGAATTACCGCGCCTGCATGTCGCTCGACCGCGAGGAGTGGGAGCGGGTCGACACATCCTACGAAGGCGGCGTGCTGACGATGCGCGTCACGCCGCCGTCGGACAGCGTCTGGTTCGCCTATTTCGCGCCTTACACGATGGAGCGGCACCACGAGCTGATCGCCGCCTTCGCCTCCTATCCCGGCATCGCCTATCGCTCGCTCGGCCAAACGCTCGACGGGCAGGAGCTAGACTATCTGGAGCTGGGCGGCGGGCCACTGCAGGTCTGGCTCTACGCCCGCCAACATCCCGGCGAGACGATGGCCGAATGGTGGATGGAAGGCGCGATCGAGCGGCTGCTCGACGATTCCGATCCGGTCGTCCGCCGGCTGCGCGAAGCGGCGACCTTCCATGTCGTGCCCAACATGAACCCCGACGGGTCGCGGCGCGGCCACCTCAGGACCAACGCGGCCGGGGTTAATCTCAACCGCGAATGGCACGCGCCCAGCCCCGACAAGAGCCCGGAGGTTTTCCAGGTCCGCGCCGAAATGGACAAGACCGGTGTCGATTTCGCGATGGATATTCATGGCGACGAGGCGATCGCCGCCAATTTCCTCGCCGGCTTCGAAGGCATCCCGTCGCACAGGGAGGAGCAGCAGGCCCTGTTCGACGCCTTCGGGCAGGCGCTGGTCCGAGTGTCGCCCGATTTCCAGACGTCCAAGGGCTATGAGGTTCCGCCGCCGGGCAAGGCCAACCTCTCCATGTCCACCGCCCAGCTCGCCGAGCGGTTCGGCGCGGTCTCGATGACGCTGGAAATGCCGTTCAAGGACAATGAGGATCTGCCCGATCCGCTGCATGGCTGGTCGCCCGAGCGCTGCCGGCTGCTCGCCCGCTCCTGCCTCGACGCCCTGCACGCGATCCTGCCCGAGCTGCGCGCCTATCGCGGCAAATGACCAAACTCGTCCTGATCCGCCACGGCCAGTCGGCCTGGAACCTGGAGAACCGCTTTACCGGCTGGTGGGACGTCGGCCTGACGCCGACGGGCGAGGAGGAGGCGAAGCGGGCCGGCGAGTTGCTCGCCGCCAAGGGGTTCGACTTCGATCTCTGCTTCACCTCGGTGCAAACCCGGGCGATCAAGACGCTCCATATCGCGCTGGAGGCGATGGGCCGGTTGTGGCTGCCGGTCGAGAAGCACTGGCGGCTCAACGAGCGTCACTACGGGGGGCTGACGGGGCTCGACAAGGACGAGATGCGCACGCGCCATGGGCCAGACCAGGTCCACATCTGGCGCCGCTCCTTCGATATCCCGCCGCCGGCGATGGAGCCGGGCGGCGAATTCGATCTCGCCAACGACCGGCGGTATGCCGGCGTCACCATCCCGACGCATGAGAGCCTGAGGGACACGATCGAGCGCGTCCTGCCTTATTGGGAGGAGCGGATCGCGCCGGAGCTGCATAAGGGGCGGCGCGTGCTGATCTCCGCGCACGGCAATTCGCTCCGGGCGCTGGTAAAGCATCTCTCCGCCATTCCGGACGACGAGATTACCACTCTGGAAATCCCGACCGGCGAGCCGATCGTCTACGAGCTGGACGACGCGCTGAATGCGGTCGAGCGCTATTATCTGAAGGACCGCTAAGCGGTCAGAATTCCTTGACGCGGGCGCGGTTGCGGGCGGAGCGCCTCAGGACTTCGTCGAGAGTGTCGCCCGGCATGATCGAGGCGGCACTGATCGTCACCGCGACCTTGATCTCGGCATGGCCGAGGTCGAGCGGGTGGGCGGCGACGTAGCGGCCGATGCGCTCCGCAGTGTCGAGCGCGGAATCGGCGTCGAGATGGTCGAGCAGCAAAGCGAAGGCGCCGTCGCCGGCCCGCGCCGCGACGTCACTGGAGCGGATCAGGGTCTTGAGCAATTTGGCGACATGGCGGAGCGCCGCATCGCCGGCGACCCGGCCATGGCCGTCGTTGATCGCCTTCAGCCCGTCGATATCGACCGAAAGCAGAGCGGCCGGGGTGCCGTGCCGCGCGCTCTGGCTCAGCACCCGCTCCAGCTCGATGCGGAACTGGCGCGCGTCGACCAGAGCGGTGAGCGGATCGCGGCCGGCATTGGCCTCGGCCTCGCCGATCTGCGCCCGCGCCTCGGCCAGCGCCGCGCGCAGCAGCGCATTCTCGTCCTTGAGCCGGGACACCGCCTCGCGGGCGGCGGGATCGGCCTCGTCGATCTTGCGGTTTCCCATGGGCCAAACGTAGCGCAACGAGGTTAACCGATCGCTTACAGGCCATGATTGCCGCCGCCCCCACGCCGGGCTAGGGAATGGCGCTTCGCGGGGCGGAGCAGCAGCATGGCGGAAGAAGCGCCGCTTGTCGGCATCATCATGGGTAGCCGCTCCGACTGGGCGACGATGCGCCGCGCCGCCGAGATGCTCGATGCGCTCGCCGTGCCCTATGAAACCAAGGTCGTCTCCGCCCACCGCACGCCCGAGCGGCTCTACGATTATGCGAAAAAAGCGGCCGGGCGCGGGCTCAAGGTGATCGTCGCCGGCGCCGGCGGCGCGGCCCACCTCCCGGGCATGGCGGCGTCGATGACCCGGCTGCCGGTGCTTGGCGTGCCGGTCGAGAGCAAGGCGCTGGCCGGCCTCGACAGCCTGCTGTCGATCGCGCAGATGCCGGCCGGCGTGCCGGTTGGGACGCTGGCGATCGGCCAGCCTGGCGCGGCCAATGCCGGCCTGCTCGCCACGGCGATCCTCGCCACCAGTGACCCGGCGCTAGCGACCCGGCTCGACGCGTGGCGGGCGGCGCAGACCGAGGCGGTCGGCGAAGCGCCGGAATGAGGGTCGCGCCGGGGGGCACGATCGGCATCATCGGCGGCGGCCAGCTTGGCCGGTTGCTGAGCATGGCGGCGGCGCGGCTCGGCTACAAAAGCCATATCTACGCGCCCGATGCGACCCCGCCGGCGGCGGAGGTGGCGGCCGGCTTCACGCGCGGCGATTATGACGATGCCGACGCGCTGCGCCGGTTCGGCGCGGAACTGGACGTCGCGACCTACGAGTTCGAGAATATCCCGGTCACGGCGCTCGCCGCCTTGGCCGAGGCGGCGCCGGTCCACCCGCCGCTGCGCGCGCTTGAAATCGCCCAGGACCGGCTGAGCGAGAAGCAGTTCGTGCTCGATCAGGGCGGAACGCCGGCGGCGTTCATGGCGGTGGACAGCCGCGACGCGCTCGAGCGGGCGCTGGTCGAGATCGACGCTCCGTCGATCCTGAAGACCCGGCGCTTCGGCTATGACGGCAAGGGCCAGGCGCGGATCGAGCGCGCGGGCGATGCGGATCAGGCCTGGGAGGCGCTGAAGGAGGCGCCGGCGATCCTCGAGGCGATGATCGAATTCGACGCCGAATTTTCGATCCTGCTCTGCCGCGGCGCCGACGGCGAGATCGTCACCTGGGACGCGCCGCGCAATATCCATTCGAACGGCATTCTCGACCGCTCGATCGCCCCCGCGGGCGAGACGCTCGACGCCGCGATCCGTGCCGGCGAGACGCTAGCCCGCCGAATTGCCGGCGCTCTCGATCATGTCGGCATGCTGGCGCTCGAGTTTTTCGCGGTCGGCGAGAGCGCCATCTTCAACGAGATGGCGCCACGCGTCCACAATAGCGGCCACTGGACGATCGAGGGCGCGATGACCTCGCAATTCGAGAATCACATCCGCGCGATCTGCGGTCTGCCGTTGGGTGATACGTCCCGCACCGCGCCGCGGGTCGAGATGAAGAATCTGATCGGCTCAGACGTGGCTCAGTGGCCCGAATTGCTGCGCGAGCCGGACTGTTTCCTGCACCTCTACGGCAAGAAGAATGCCCGGCCCGGCCGCAAGATGGGCCATGTGACGCGCCTGATCGGGGCGGCTCGCGAACGCGCCTGATCTCTTCGTCTATTGGGCCGGGCGAGCCGGCGCCGCCGGCGCGCCCGCAAGCGTCATCTCCTCGATCGGCATGCCGAGCCGCTCGAGCTGCGGCCGGATGCGGGCCGCGTCGCCGACCACGACCCAGACGAAATTGTCCGGATTGATCAGCCGCCGCGCCGCCTGGTCCATCGACTGGGCGGTCATCGCCCGGTAGCGGCCGGCCACCGTCTCCCAATAATTGTCGGGACGGCGGTAGAGCGCGTTCGAGCGCAGCGCGCCGAGGATCGCGACCGAGGTTTCGAACTGGCCGGGAAGCTGACCCGTGCTGCCCGCGATCACGCGCTGCAACTCATTCGGCTGGACGCCCTGCGATCCAAGGAAATCGCGGACCATTTGCATCGCCGCGGCGATCGACGGACCGGTCTGGTCGGTCTGCACCGGCGCGGTGATGATGTACGGCACCTGATGCTCGACCAGGGTCGGGCCGCCGCGGGCGCCATAGGACCAGCCGCGCCGCTCGCGCAGCTCCATATTGATGCGGGCGAGGAAGTCGCCGCCCAGCACCTGGTTGGATGCGGTGAAATCGAGCAGATCCTGGGTGCCCTCGACGCCGAGGACTTGCGCGCCGAGAATGACGCTCTGCGGCGATTGCGGCCGGTTGATCAGCACGATCCGCGGCCGCGCCGGCGGGATCGGCACATTGAACGCCTTGGTCCCGCGCGGCACCGAGGGCGGCGTCCAGTTGCCGAAGCGCGATTCGAGCTGCGCGACGAATTGGGCGAGCGGCAGATCGCCGACGCCGTAGATCGTCGCATTGTCGGGCCGGATCCAGGTCTGATGGAAGCGGATCAGATCCTCGCGCGTGAGACGGCTCACGGCCGCCGCGTCGCCGGTACCCGTCCCGGGCTTGCCATAGGGGTGGTTCGGACCGAACAGCACGACCGGCAAGGCGCGGGCGCCCATCGCCGCGGGCTGGGTCAGCTCGGCCGCGATCAAGGCCAGCCGCTGCTGGCGGATGCGCTCGATCTCGGCCGGTGCGAAGGCCGGGTTGCGAATGATGTCGGCAAGCAGATCGAGCGACGGACCGATGGCCGGCGTCATCGCGATCAGAGTTACCGCCGTGCGGTCCAGCGTCGCATTCGTCTGCACCGTCGCGCCCAGCCGCTCCTGCGCTTCGGCGAGCTGGGTGGAGTTGAGGCTCGTCGTCCCCTCCTCCAGCATGTTCAGCATCATGCCCTGCGTGCCGAGCCGGTCGGACGGATCGGCGGCGACGCCGGCGTCGAACTCGACGGCGACGCGGGTCACCGGGACGGCAGTGCGGCGCGCGTAGACGATCTGGATGCCGTTCGAGAGCCGAGCGCGCTCCACCGCTGGGAAGTCGAGCACCGGCGCGGCGCCGATGGCGGGCGGGGTGCGCTGCTCGAACGGAAGCGGCGCGAGCGGTTGCTCGCTGTCCTCGGGCTGGCGGAAATAACGCGGCCGCTGGCTGGTGGCCGCGCGCGGCGCAGCGCCGCCCCCGGTCACGCCGGGCGCCTCGTCATAGGCCTCGCGCTCGCCGGGATCGACGCGGATCGCGAGCACCGGCCGGTTGATCCAGCGCTGCATCGCCGCGCGCACCTGCGCCGGCGTAACGCGCGCCAGCCGCTGCAGCCGGTCGCGGTAGAAATTGGCGTTGTTGAGATAGAGCATGCCCTCGGCGAGCGCGACGGCCTTGCCGCCGAAGCCGCCAACCTGCTCCAGCCCCTGCACGCGCTGCGACAGGATGCGCATCACCGCGCGGCGCACCTCGTCCTCGGTCGGGCCGGTGCGGACATAATCAGCGATCAGTTCGTCGAGCCGGCGCGAGACGGCGTCGGCGTCCTGACCGGGGCGCACATCCGCGGTCACCTCGAAGAAGCTGACCCGATGGAACACCTGATTGTTGGCGGTCACCCGAACGGCGGTCTGCTCGCCGCGAACGAGCGTGTTGTCGAGCCGCGAGCTGCTCAGCCCGCCCAGCACGGAAGCCGCGACTTCGAGCGCGGCGGTGTCCTCGCCACCGATGCCGGGTGTGACCCAATTGCGATAGAGCCGGGTGTTGGCGACGCGATCGTGCATCACACGGTCGACCCGCGCCGGCAGCGTCGGCACCGGCGCCTGGGCCGGCTCGTTGACCGGGCCGCGGGCGATCGGGCCGAAATAGCGCTCGACCAGCGGCCGCGCCTCGCGCGCGTTGATGTCGCCGGCGAGAACGAGGACGGCATTGTTCGGCCCGTAATTCTCGCGGAACCAGGCCTGAGCCGTTTCCAGCGTGGCCGCCGACAGATCGGTCATCGATCCGATCGTCGAGTGGCGATAGGGATGGCCTTCGGGAAACAGCCCCTCGAGCTGGGCATATTCGACCATGCCATAGGGCTCGTTGTCGCCCTGGCGCTTCTCGTTCTGGACGACGCCGATCTGGTTGGTGAGATTCTCCTGGGTCAGCGCGCCGAGCAGATGGCCCATGCGGTCGCTCTCAAGGAACAGCGCCCGCTCCAGCGCCGGCCGCGGAACGGTCTCGAAATAATTGGTGCGGTCGAACCAGGTGGTGCCGTTGAGATCGGTCGCCCCCATCGCCCGGCTATGCTCGAAATATTCGCCCGGCGCGTTCTCCGAGCCGTTGAACATGATGTGCTCGAAGAGGTGCGCGAAGCCGGTGCGGCCGGCGGGCTCGTCCTTCGAGCCGACATTGTACCAGACGCTGACCGCGACGATCGGCGCCTTGCGGTCTTCATGGACGATGACGCGCAGGCCGTTCGCAAGGGTGAACGTCTCATGCGGGATGTCCACCCGGCGGAGCAATTGCTGGACGGCGTCGTTGCCCGCGGCCGGCGGGGCGGTCTGGGCCGCGGCCGGCAAAGGCGCGGCGGCGATCCCCAAAGCGAGCGTTGCGAAGGCGAAAAACTGGCGCATGTGAATCCCCGATCTGTGCAGGCGGCGGACCCTAGCGCGGTGTGCCGTCGATGCAATACGCGTCGGACGATCCCGCTCTGAAAACACCCCTCCCCGCCGCTCCATTGCGCGACGCGACGCGGGCACTACATCGAGACGGAACGGACAGGGCATCGACACATGAACCTCGAGAAATTCACCGATCGGGCGCGCGGCTTCCTGCAATCGGCGCAGACCGTCGCGGTGCAGGATGAACCACCAGCGGATCGCGCCCGCGCATGTCCTCAAGGCGTTGTTGGAGGACGAGCAGGGCATGGCCGCCGGCCTCATCGCCCGCGCCGGCGGCAGCGCCGAGGCGGCGCGGCGCGAGACCGACGAGCTGCTGGCGAAGATTCCGGCTGTCTCCGGCGCCGGGCGCGAGCGCCGCGCCGGCGCTGGACGGCGAGACGATCCGCATCCTCGACCAGGCCGAGCAGATCGCGAGCCAGGCCGGCGATTCCTACGTCACCGTCGAGCGGCTTGCTGCTCGCTATGCTGATCGCCAAGAGCGACGCCCAGAAGGCGCTGACCGACGCGGGCCTCAAGGCCGACACGCTCAACGCAGCGATCAACGAATTGCGCGGCGGCCGGACCGCCGACACGGCCGGCGCGGAGGACCGCTACGACGCGCTGAAGAAGTTCGCGCGCGATCTCACGCAAGCGGCGCGTGACGGCAAGCTCGATCCGGTCATCGGCCGCGACGAGGAGATTCGCCGCACCGTCCAGATCCTCGCCCGGCGGACCAAGAACAATCCGGTGCTGATCGGCGATCCCGGCGTCGGCAAGACCGCGATCGCCGAGGGGCTGGCGCTGCGCATCGCCAATGGCGACGTGCCCGACAGCCTCAAGGACCGGCGACTGATGTCGCTCGACATGGGCTCCCTCATTGCGGGCGCGAAATATCGCGGCGAGTTCGAGGAGCGGCTGAAGGGCGTGCTCGATGAGGTGAAGGGCGCCGAGGGCGAGGTCATCCTGTTCATCGACGAGATGCACACGCTGATCGGCGCCGGGAAGGGCGAAGGCGCGATGGACGCGTCCAACCTGCTCAAGCCCGCTTTGGCGCGCGGCGAGCTGCATTGCATCGGCGCGACGACGCTCGACGAATATCGCAAGCATGTCGAGAAGGACCCGGCGCTGCAGCGGCGTTTCCAGCCGGTGTTCATCGGCGAGCCGACCGTCGAGGACACGATCTCGATCCTGCGCGGGCTGAAGGAGAAATATGAGCTGCATCACGGGGTCAGGATCACCGATTCCGCGCTCGTCGCCGCCGCGACGCTCTCGCAACCGCTACATCACCGACCGCTTCCTGCCCGACAAGGCGATCGACCTGATGGACGAGGCGGCGAGCCGGATTCGGATGGAGGTCGAGTCGAAGCCCGAGGAGATCGAGACTCTCGACCGGCGCATCATCCAGCTCAAGATCGAGCGCGAGGCGCTGAAGAAGGAAAAGGACCAGGCGAGCAAGGACCGGCTCGCGACGCTGGAAGGCGAGCTTGCCGGGACTCGAGGAGCAATCGGCGGCGCTGACCCAGCGCTGGCAGGCCGAGAAGGACAAGATCGCCGGCGAGGCGAAGGTCAAGGAGCAGCTCGACGCGGCGCGGCTGGAGCTGGAGCAGGCGCAGCGCTCCGGCGACCTCGCCAAGGCGGGCGAGCTCCAATATGGCCGAATCCCGGCGCTGGAGAAGCAGCTCGCCGAGGCCGCGACGGTGGGCGGCAGCGCGATGCTGCGCGAGGAGGTTACGGCCGAGGACATCGCGGCCGTCGTCGCGCGCTGGACCGGCATCCCGATGGAGCGGATGCTGGAAGGCGAGCGGGCCAAATTGCTGGCGATGGAAGAGGAGATCGGCAAGCGGGTGATCGGCCAGTCCGACGCGGTCGCCGCGGTCAGCCGCGCCATCCGCCGCGCCCGCGCCGGCCTGCAGGACCCGAACCGGCCGATGGGCTCGTTCCTGTTCCTGGGCCCCACCGGCGTCGGCAAGACCGAGCTGACCCGCGCGCTCGCCGAATTCCTGTTCGACGATCCGCACGCGATGGTCCGCATCGACATGTCGCGAGTTCATGGAGAAGCATTCAGCGTCGCGCGGCTGATCGGCGCGCCGCCGGGCTATGTCGGCTATGAGGAAGGCGGCGTGCTCACCGAGGCGGTGCGGCGGCGGCCCTATCAGGTCGTTCTGTTTGACGAGGTCGAGAAGGCGCATGGCGACGTCTTCAACATCCTGCTCCAGGTGCTCGACGACGGCCGGCTGACCGACGGCCAGGGCCGGGTCGCCGATTTCACCAACACGATCATCATCCTGACCTCGAACCTCGGCAGCCAGTTCCTGACCGGGCTATCGGATGGGCAGAGCGTGGCCGATGTCGAGCCGCAGGTGATGGAGATCGTCCGGGGGCACTTCCGCCCCGAGTTCCTCAACCGGCTCGACGAGATCATCCTCTTCCACCGGCTGGCCGCCGACCATATGGGGCCGATCGTCGACATTCAGATCAGGCGGATCCAGCAGCTGCTGAAGGACCGCAAGATCGTGCTGGAGCTCAGCGACGCGGCCCGCGCCTGGCTCGGCCGGGTTGGCTACGACCCGGTCTATGGCGCGCGGCCATTGAAGCGGGCGGTGCAGAAATATCTCCAGGACCCGCTCGCCGACGCGATCCTGCGCGGCGACATCCGCGACGGCCAGACGGTCAAGGTCGAGGAAGGCGAAGGCGCGCTCGCGCTGAGCGCGGCCTGAGCGCCTTGAAGGTTCGCGCGCGGCGTTGCACAGCGGGTCGATGACCGCGACCGAACCCTCCGAGCAGCTCCGGCTCCGACCGGAATGGCTCGCGCACCGCTACGATCCGCAGTTCGACGCGGTGCATTTCGCGCTCGCGGACCGCGACCTGCGGCGCAGCGTGCCGTTTCTGACCGACGAATATCTGCCCTCCGCGAGCGAGCCCAATGTCGTCCCGCGAGCCGAGGCCCTGGCGGTGGCGCCGCCGCCGTTGCCGATCCACTTCATCTTCCATTCGGCTTATTGCTGCTCGACCCTGCTCGCCAACGCCTGCGACCGGGACGGCGAGGTCGGCAGCCTGAAGGAACCGATCATCCTCAACGATTTGATCGGCTGGCAGCTGCGCGGCGGCGAGCCGAGACGCGTCGCCGAGGTGCTCGACAGCGCCTTGCGACTGCTGGCGCGCCCGTTCGAGGAGGGCGAAGCGACCGTCATCAAGCCGTCCAACGTCGTCAACACACTCGCCCCGGTGATGCTGGCGATGCGCCCCGCGGCGGGCTGCCTGCTGCTCTACGCCCCTCTGCGCGGTTATCTGGGATCGATCGCAAACAAGGGGCTGTGGGGGCGGAATTGGGTTCGCGACCTCTTCCTGAAGCAGCTGAAGACCGGCCTGATCGATTTCGGCTTCGCGCCGGAGGACCATCTGCTGCAGACCGACCTGCAGATCGCGGCGGTCGGCTGGCTGGCGCAACACCGGCTCTTCGCCCGTCTCGCCGCGCTCCATCCGGACCGGGTCCGGACGCTCGACAGCGAGACCCTGCTCGCCCGGCCGGCCGAGGCGCTGGCGGCGGTCGACGCGCTGTTCGGCCTACGCGACGATCCGGCCGGGCGCGAGCAGGTCATCGCGCGGGTCTTCACCCGCCACGCCAAGTTCGGCGGCACGTTCGACCGCAACAGCCGCGCCGCCGATCAGCGCTCGGCGGCCGAGGTTCATGGCGATGAGATCGACAAGGTTGCGGTCTGGGCGGAGACGGTCGCCGCCAATGCGGGCGTCAGCCTGAGCCTGTCCGCGCCGCTGCTCGCCACCTAAAGCGGCGGGCCCGGCGGGTAGAAATCCGCGCGGCGCCAAGGGGCGTCGGCGGGTTCCTCGGGATTGGGCAAAGCGAAGTTCAGATAGCCGAAGAAGGTCGCGATCAGCCGCTCGCCCGGGTCGGTGATCGCGGTGCGGCCATGCATGAAGCGGGTATTGTCGAGCATCACGACATCCCCCTCCCGCCAGACGATCGGAACGCTGAGCCTATCGCCCGTGGCCTTGATCGCCTGCAGCCATTCTTCCGGCACCTGTTTGCCGTCGTCGAGTATGGGGTGATCCGGCCGTTTGTTGTTGAAGCGGGCGAACAGGAGGAAGTTGCCGAACGCCGGTTCATCGATGAACATCGGCCGGTGCAGCGCCGGACGCGTGAAGAAACGGAAGACATGCCCGTTGATGCGGCGGAACTGGTAGGGGCATCCGGAAGGCGGGTTGGCGATCTGCGCGTCGCTCGGCTCGGCCGTGCCCAGCCAGAACTGAAGCAGCGCCGGCCAGGTCGGCTTGACGTAGAGCAGCCGGCGGCCCTCCAGCGCCCGCCGCAGATCGTCCGGCAGCGCGCGCACCAGTTCGACGCCGTCGCAGATCGTCGTCGCCCCGCCTTCGCGGGGTGCGATCATGCAGCCGAAGAAGGCCGCATCCGGCTTCCAGGGCTCGCGCGACAGCTCGGGATGGAGCGCGAACGGACCCGATCCGGCGTCGACGGTGTGGACGTTGCGCGACGGATCCATCGGCTGGCGGCCGGGGCTTTCGTTGAACACGGAGGTCGAGCAGAACTGCCGCGCGAAGGTTCCAAAATCGTCGATGTCGGCGCGGAAGCCGCGCAGCAGCAAGGCGCCATGCGCCTTGTAGAGCGCCACGATCGCCGCCGGATCGACGTCGAGAATGCTGGCCTCGCCGGCGGCCTCGATCAGCACATGAGGACGGCCCGGTTCGGGCAATTGGATATTCGCCATGATCGGGCGGCGGGATAGCCGATGATCCGCCGCCGGGCTATAGGCCGGGCGATGGCCCTCACCCTCGACGATCTCTTCGCCTCGCCGGACCACTATCTCCACTCGTTCGACGGCGACGCGGCGCTTTTCATGCCGATGGATCGGGCCGCTTATCAGCGCTCGATCTTCCTCGACGGCCGGATTTCGCCGGCCGCGCCGCAATCGATGAAGCTGCCGGTCGGGGCGCTGCTGCCCGCCGTCCGGGCGCCGATGCCGACGGGCTGGATTTTCCATGTCGCCCATTGCGGCTCGACCCTGCTCGCCCGCGCGCTCGACCGGCCGGAGGGCAATCTCGTGCTGCGCGAGCCGCTGGCGCTGCGGCAGGTCTCGCTCGCGCCGGATGCGCAGCGGCTGGCCTTGGTCGCGGCGATGCTGTCGAAACGCTATCGCGAGGACGCGCCGACGATCGTCAAGGCGAACGTGCCGGTCAATTTCATCCTGCCCGAGCTCGCCGCCTTTGATCCCGACGCGCGCGCAATCTTTCTCCATTACGGTCTGCGCGATTACCTGCTCGCCATCCTGCGCAACGACAATCATCGAGCCTGGATGCGGAACGTCACAGCCCTGCTCGCGCCCCATCTCGGCGATCTTTCCGGCCTGGCCGACGCGGAGCGCGCCGCCGCCCTGTGGTTCGCGCAGATGGGCGCCTTCGCGGCCGCGATCGGCAGCATGAAGTTCGCGCACAGCCTCGACGCCGAATGTTTCTTCCACGAGCCGACGCGTCTGCTCGGCCTCGTCGCGGACCATCTCCAGGCGCCGATGACGGCCGAGGCGATCGAGGCGACGGTCGCCGGGCCGCTCTTCTCGACCTATTCCAAGAATCCCGAGATGCCGTTCGACAATGCCGCCCGGCTGGCGCGGCGCGACGAACTCGAGCAATCGCTCGCCGAAGAGCTGGACCACGCGCAAGCCTGGATCGCGGCGCGAAGCGATAAGAGAGAGGCCGCGCTGGCGACTATCGTCGCGGCGGCAATTTAGGCCTCGGCAATCCCGATCGCGCCGTCGCCGGCATGGTCGCTCCGGTTCGCGACCTCATAGAAACGACGCAACAAGCCGCGCTCCGTCTCGCTGAGGTAAGGATTCCAGACGTCGAAGATTAGGATCGCGCGCAATTTGTCCGAGCGGTTCCACGCTTCATGCTCGATCGTGTCGTCGAACGCCCAAGCCTTGCCGACCTCCCACTCCCGCGTCTCCCCACCGACCCGGAAAGCGCAACCGGGCGGCACGATCAGCGGCAGATGGATGATCGTTCGGACGTTGCTCACCCCGGTATGGGCGGGAAGATGGGTGCCGGGGCGGAGCAGGGAGAAGAAGACGGTGGGCGTCCGGCCCGGCAGATCGGACAGCGGCAGCGCTTCGATCACCGCCGCCGTCCTCGGCGCCCTTGCGCAGGCCTCGTCGTTGCGCCGCCCATCCTTCCACAAATGCAGCGCGCCCCAATCGAGCGAATGATCGAGCGGCGACCATTTGTTCTCGGGCGTGCCGGGTTCCATCGTGACATAGGGAAGGAAGCCCGCTTCCTCATCGACCAGCAAGGCCTCGAGCTCCGTCCGAATCAAGTCCGTCCTCGCCTCGATCTGCTCGAGCCAGGGAAAATGGTGGCGCTCGAAATATTCCTCGGCGGGGAGGAAGGGATAATGCAGCCCGGCGCATTCATTGGCATAGATCGGACGGCGGCCCAGGACATGATCGATGCACGCCTCGAAGCGGCGACGATCGGCCGGCGGCACATCGTTACGCGCTTGGGCAAGCCCGGTATCGAGCGCTGTCGCGAACGCGGCCTGATGGCGCGCCACCCGCTCACGGGCGCGCGCCAGAAGCTGATCGATCGCCGGCGTCCGTGCTTCGACCATCGCAGCCAGCGCGGCGACGCCTGACCAGCGTTCGGCCGCCTTCGCCTCGTCTCCGGTTCGGTCGAACAATTCGGCCAGCCGGACGAGCGCCATGAAATGACGCTGATCGATCGCCAGCGCGCCTTCGAGCGCTTCGTGCTCGGCGATATCGTCGCCCTGCTCGCGGAACACCCGGGCGAGATTCATCCAGAGCTCTGGCGAATGCGGATCGGCGGCGATGGCGCGCCTTATCAGCGAGGAGGCATCGACGTGCCGGCCGTCAGCCAAAGCATTGAGGCCGAGCGCGTTCAGCGCATTGGGCTGTTCGCCGGCCTGTTCGACCACATTCTGCAGGAGTCGCGTGGCCTCGTCGCGGCGGCCGGCTTGGCGGGCCTGCCGGGCATGAATGAGGGTCTGCTCGATCTCCGCCTGGTCCACGCGACGAGCCTAGCGGGATCGGTTCGGCTCGACAAACGATGCCGCCTCAGTTCGGTTGCTCACCTCACTGGGCGCAAAGAGAGCCGCCATTCCCCCGATCGCGGCAGGCATCGCTGACGCTGAGTCCCTGCCGGATGTTCCGCCGTTCGGCATCCCATTCCGCTCGCGTCTTGCAGACCCGGTAGAAGTCGGCGAGCGTGCCGGTGCGAAGGAAGCGCCGGCATTGCATTTCTTGGGCCGGGCCGGCCGTATCACCGGACGAGGTTCTCCGCGGCGCCTGGGCGGAAGCGAGTGTGCTGGCCGCGACCGCGGAGGCGGTGGCGGTGGCGATGATGATCAAGCGACGCATGGACAAACCCTCGCCGTAAACGCCCACGGCCCGGCTTTAAGCCAGGGCAATCCCGGTGTAAATCGGATGCGCCTACCGGCGCGGGCTGGCAGTCAACTCAGATGCCGCATTGTATCTGGCCGCCATAGCTGCCGTTGGTGTCGCCATACACGCCTTCGGTTTGGCACGAATTCCTGTTCATGACCCCATTTCGGATATTCATACGCTCGCGGTCCCATTCTCCCCTGGTCTTGCAGACGCGGTAGAAGTCGGCGAGCGTGCCGATGCGGACGAAGCGGCGGCAAATGACGTCAGTGCTCGGCCCCGCTACATCTCCCGTCCTGCTCCGACGGGAGCTTTGCGCTGTCGCGACCGTACCGACAGTGAGCGTGCACGCGACGATGATGAGGGTGAAGTATCGCATGGTTCAGTTCCTCTCGTTCAACAGGTGGCGCCTCTTTGAGAGCGCCCAGGGAACCCGCAATCAATCCAAGCAACCATACCCGTCGGACAAGGTGCCCGAGTCGCTGAACCGGCTGACGATCGTCTAAGCCTCGCCGGTCATCCGACCGCAGCGATACAACGCGGCAATGGCGATGAAGCGCTGCACAAAAAGCCCTTCCACTTCAAATGCCCACCGCCCATTCTAAGACGCAGCGAGGCAGGTGTAAATCGAGCATGGTGCAGAGAAGCAAACCAAGGCCCTTGTCGCCGGACAAGCGGACGCGGATCGATCAGCGGCTCGCGGCCGGCGACATCGTCGGGGCGGCGGCGCTGGCGGAGTCGGCGCTGAGGGCAGGCGTTGCCGATCCGATGCTGCTCAACCTCGCTGCCTGGCGGCGCGAGGAGGCGGGCGACTTCCGCGGCGCGCACCAGCTCCTCCAGCGGGCACTGGCGCTCGCGCCCGGCGACGTGCTGATCATGGCGGCGATCGGCGCGGTGCTGCGCAAGGAGCGACGGCTCGACGAAGCCCTGGCGATCCTGGACCGCGTGCTGGCGGTCGAACCGCGCCACTCCGCCGCCTGGCTCGAACGCGGCTACACGCTCGAGGCGCTGCGATCCGACCGCGCCGCGGCGGAGAGCTTTCATAAGGCACTGGCGCTCGATCCCAACCTGGCCCCGGCGCTCGGCAAGCTCGCTGACGGCGCGGCCAAAGCCGGACGCGCGGAAGAGGCGCGCGCTTACGCCGCCCGCGCACTGACCATCGACCCGCTGGAACCTGCGGCGACCTATGCGCTCGCCACCATCGAAAACGAAATGGGTGACGGAGGCGCGGCAGAGGCGCGGTTGCGGGCCCTGCTCGTCGCGCCGCTCAAGGACGAGGATCGGACCCGGGCACTGACCCTGCTCGGCGACGCGCTGGACAAACAAGGCCATTATCCGGAGGCGTTCGAGACCTATTCCGAAGCGCAACGCGTGTTTCGGGCCGCCTATTCGGAACATCTCGCGCCCATCCCGGATCGACCGTCGCACCGCAACTATGTCGAAACGATCGCGGCGCAGGTCGAGAACGCGCCGGCTATGGCGAAACTCGCCCCGGCGCCGCCTGTCCCGGGCGCGGCGGCCACCCATGTCTTTCTGCTCGGTTATCCCCGATCGGGTACGACCCTGGTCGAGAATATTCTCGCCAGCGCGCCGGGCGTCGTCGCGCTGGAGGAGCAGCCCACCTTTGCCGATGTGGACCAGGTGCTGGTGGCCGACGACGGCACCATGCCGGACCTCGACGCACTCGATCCGGCACTGTTGACAGAGCTGCGCGGCAAATATTGGCGGCGGGTGCGCGGCTGGGCCGGAGAAGTCGAAGGCCGCGTCTTCGTCGATATGAACCCGTATAATGGCATCAAGCTGCCGGTGATCGCGCGGCTCTTCCCGGACGCGCGCATCCTGATCATGCGCCGGGACCCGCGCGACGTGGTGCTGAGCTGCTTCAAGATCAATTTCACGCCCAGTCTCGCGGCCTACGCACTCAGCGATCTGGAGGAGGCCGCGCGCCACTATGATGCGTTGATGCGGCTCATCGAGCTGTGTCGGGAGCGTTTGCCGCTCGCCTATCACGAAGTGCGGTACGACCGGCTGGTCGCCGATTTCGAAACGACCGTCCGGGCCATGGCGGACTTTGCCGGCCTGGAATGGACCGAAGATTTCCGCGCTTTCGACAAGACGGCCCAGACCCGGGGCGTGCGCACGGCGAGCGCGACCCAGGTTCGGCGCGGGCTCTATGACGGCGGCGGCAAGTGGCGGCGCTATCAGGAGCAGCTGGCCCCGGTTCTGCCGATCCTCGCGCCCTGGGTGGAACGCTTCGGCTTCGCGCCATAAAAAAAGGGCGGGCCCGAAAGCCCGCCCAATTTTTTCGTCGGATCGATCAGAACCGCAGACGGGCGCCGATCGCGAAGCGGCGGCCCAGCGCGTCGTAGGTCGACGGATAGGTGTTGCCGCTGTTGAACGAGGTCACGCCGACGGTGGAGCCGACGATCGGCGGATCCTTGTCGAACAGATTCTGAACGGTGAGCGTGAGGTCGAGATTGTCGTTGACCCCGAACCGCGCCGCCAGGTCGAAGTAATCGTAGGCCGGGATTTCCCCGAAGTTGACCTGCTCTCCAGCCAGCGCGCCGCCGGGCAGCGTGCCGACGAACGACGTGATACCCGGCTCGTCCTCGACGCCGGAGATATGGCGCCACAGCAGCGACAGATCGATATCGTCGAAGCTGAACGTGGCGCGCGCGTTCCAGGTCCACTCGGCCTGGATCGAGCCCGGCGCCGAGCTCGGACCGGCCGAACCCGGCGAACCGCAGTTCGGGCCGTAGAAGCCGACGCACTCGCGGGTTCCGGACGCCGGCAGCGCACCGCCGGCACCCGGCTGACCCACCGGAACGATCGAACCGGGGACGATCGGCTCGAACTCGGACCGGTTCGTCCAGTTGCCGTTGAAGCTGAGGTTCAGCCTCGCGAAGCCCAGATCCCGGCGATAGTTGAAGCCGAAATCGACACCGTCCGTCAGGATCCGGCCCGTGTTCGTCGTCGGGAAGATCAAGCCCTGCGTCGTTGCCGGATCGCCGTCGAGTGCACCAGTCACCGGGTTGCGCGCGAACAGCCGGCAGATCGGGTTGTTTACGCTGGCGGCGGTGACGCCGGTGCCGTTATTGTCGCCGAAGCAGCCCGTGATCAGATCGCCCGGTCCCGGCCGCGTGATCGCGTCCGTGATCTCGATATGGTAATAATCGATCGTGATCGACAGACCCGGAATGAACGAGGGCTGGAACACCACGCCGACCGTGTAGCTGTCCGACGTCTCCGGCTGCAGCACGATGCTGCCGCCGGCTGTCGCGTTCGCCTGAGCCGCCGTGGGATTGATGATCGTACCGATCTGAGCCGGCGTCGCGCCCTGCAAAAGGCAGACCGCAGCCAGATTGGCGTTGGCTTGCGGGCCAAACGGGTTCGGCGTTCCATTGCTGTTGGTCGACCGGCACGGATCGACGGCCACTGTCGTCAGGCCCGTTCCATTGGGAGCGAACAGCTCCGCGATGTTCGGAGCGCGAACCGCCCGCTGGTAGTTACCGCGGAACCGGAGGCCGCGCACCGGCTCCCAGTTCGCCGCCAGCTTCCAGGTGGTCGTGTTGTAGCCAGGCGAGCCGGGCGCATCGAGCGTGTAGTCGGAGTAACGGATGCCCGCTTCCAAGGTCAGGCTGTGGAAGAAGGTCGCGTCCTGGACGATCGGCGCGATAATTTCGGCATAAGCCTCGTAGACGCTGTAGCCGCCGGTGAACGGCAGCACCGCGCCGCCGGCGCCGCCGAGCTCACCGGCCGTCTGCGACAGCTGGTCGGCGGTCTGCGAGGCCTGATAGCCACGATATTCGGCGCCGAGCGCGAAGCCGATCGGATCGTTCGCCCACGGCATCGAAGCGCCGAAATCGCCGCTCAGCAGGGCACGGGCCTGCGACAGCGAGGAGCGCTGCGAGTTGGTGGCGATGGCGGTGATGTACGGGATCATCGCCGGGGTGATCGAGCCGGCCGGGCCGAAGATGTTGACCGGTACGCAACCCTGAGTACCTGCGCCTCCGCCAGCAAGCGGCGGCAGCGCCGGATTGTTCGGGTTCGGCACGGCCGGCGACGGCCCGAGGTTACAGGTCGCGGCGCTCGACGTGTAGAGCGCGGTGCGCAGCCGCGAGATCGAGACGTAACCGTCCTGGGTCTGCCGGTTCTCCGATTCGCCATAGGAGCCCGAGACGTCGAGGCTAATCGCGTCCGTGATCCGGAACCGCAAACCGGCCCGATAATCGAACATGTTGGTCAGGAACTCGGACGTACGCGGACCGGTCTCGACGATGCGGCGGCCGATATTCGTCCGGAGAACGCGGAAGGCCGGATCCGCCGGGGTCAGAGCCGCCGCAGCCGCGGTGCACTCCGCCGGGGTCAACGTCCCGCTGGTCCCCGTGGCAGGATTGAAAATCTGGTTCGATGCGCAGAACTGGGCGCGGGCGGCGGGCGGCAGGAATGGGCTGCTGAGCGGGATCTGCGCCAGCTGGCCGAAAATGCCCGACGGGGCGATGATCGTCTCGACGCGGTTCTTCGAGAACATGCCGCGGGTGTAGAACTCGATCCCGTCGGCAACCTCATAGCGCGCCTGGGCGAAGATGTTGAACCGCTCGAACGGCGTCTGGAAGATGTTGTACGGGTTGAAGTTGAATGCGTCGGTCGCCGCGGCAAACGCGCGCAACGTTCCAGAGGCCGGAACGATCACTCTGTTGGCGCCGCCATTGCCCTGGAAGCGCGCCGGCACGGTCGTTCCCGAGCCGCCAGCGGTGCCGGAGGTCGACGTATAGCCGCTGAGCGAGAAGCGGCGAGCGCCCTGATAGACCGCGTCGGCTTCCTGATAGCCGAGCGACAGGGTCGCGTTGCCGCGGCCGTCGTCGAAATTGGCGCCGATCGTTGCATCGACGCGGAACACGTTGCCGTCACCCTCTTCGGTGATCTGCTGGCTGGCCGAAATCTCGGCGCCGGCGAAATCCTGGCGGGTGATGAAGTTGATGACGCCCGACACGGCGTCGGCGCCATAGGTCGTCGCGGCGCCACCGGTCAGCGTGTCGACCCGCTCGACCAGGGCCAGCGGAATGTTGTTGAGATCGACGCGGCCGATAAAGCTCGAGGGAACGATGCGGTTGCCGTCGAGCAGCACGACGTTGCGGAAGTTGCCGAGGCCGCGAAGATCGGCGAAGGCGGCGCCGCCATTGCCGTTGTTGACCGCGGAGCCGATGCTCGGCGTCGCGCCCGGCAGGTCGCGCAGCACCTCTTCAGCGGTGTTGCGCTGGCGCAGCGAAATTTCTTCCTGGCCGACCGACTGGACCGGCGCCGAGGCGACCAGGTTCGGGTTGCGGATCAGGGTGCCGGTGACGACGATCGCGTCGTCGGTATTCTCGGCCGTCGGCGCCGGCGCAGGCTGAGCCTGCGCAAAAGCGGGCGCGGCAACCAGGGCCGTCGTGGCGAAGATGGTCGAAGCCAGGAGACGGCTCTGAATGTTGCGGCGTGACGTCATTTTCAACCCCCTTAGGCCGCACCGGCGCGGCAATGGTGAATGCGCGGATGAATGCTCATCCTTGAGGGTGGGTTATGCGACCTTCCGCAACAAGACAATTCTCTGGGCCCTGTTGCTGAGACAATTCGAGGGGTCTGTTGCGCTCTTGCAACAGTGATGCGTCACCCCGCCCTCGACAAGCGGCGGCAGGTCACCCAAAAGATGGCCATGACCCGCAGAGCCCTCATCCTCGCCGCCGCATTGGTGGCATTTGCCTCCGGCACCGCAGACGCGCAACGGCGTAACCGCCCTACCGCTCCCGAGCGTCCCGCCGTTCTCAACCAGCTCACCGCCTGTCGCACCGTGACCGGCGATGCGGAACGGCTCGCTTGCTACGACCGCCAGGTGGCGGCGCTGGAAGCGGCCGAGGCGTCGCGCGAGATCGCCGTCGTCGACCGGCAGCAGATCCGCAGCACGCGCCGCAGCCTGTTCGGCCTGACCCTGCCGGACCTCGGCATCTTCGGCGGCGACAACGATGAAGGCGAAGAAGGCGCCGCCGTCAATGAGATCAACTCGACGGTCCGCTCCACCGGAATCGGCTCCGACGGCCGGACGGTGTTCCGGCTGGATGACAACAGCGTCTGGGTACAGACCGACGGGCGGCCCGGCTTCGCGCGCAACGGCGAGGCGATTCGGATCCGGCGCGCCGCTTTGGGCTCGTACATCGCGAACGTCGCCGGCCGGGCCGGCATCCGCGTCGTCCGCCAGCGCTAGCGGCCGAGCGCCGCCTGCGGATCGAGCCGCGCCCCGTTCCAGACCAGACTCCAGTGCAGGTGCGGCCCCGTGGCGCGCCCGGTCGCGCCGACGCGGCCGATCTCCTCCCCCTGCCGCACCCTTTGCCCGACGCGGACCGAAGCGCGCGAAAGATGCAGGAAGGCGCTGGTCAGCCCCATCCCGTGATCGACGATGACGAGATTGCCCTCGAGGCTGAACGCGGGCGGCGGCGCCAGCGTCACCACGCCATCCGCCGGCGCGACCACCGGCGCGCCTGCCCCGGCGGCGATGTCGAGGCCGCTATGATAAGCGGCCGCCACGCCGCGATAGACGCGCTGCGAGCCGAAGACGCCGCTGATCCGCCCACGCGCGGGAAGGATCAGCCGTTGCGCCCAGCCCGTCGCCGCCGAGCGCTGCCGGCGCGCGGCGCCGATCCGCTGCAATTCGCCCTCGCGCAGGCGCGCGAATTCGGGCGTCGGACCGCCGGAAGGCCGCGCCATGTTGATATTCTGGATTGGCCAACGCCGCGGCGTCACTCGGATCACCGTCTCGATGGACGTCCCGTTGCTGCGCGTGACGACAAGTCTGCTGACCGGCCCGTGATCTCGATCGAAGCCGATGATGAAACGGCCATCCGGGGCGACGGGGATCGCATTCCCGTCCATCGCTAGGCGGGAGCCGCTCTCCACGCTTCCGGCGAGCAGGGCGCCCTGCCGAGGAATGCCGATAAGCAGAGGCGTCGCGGGCGCAAGATTCGGCCGCTCGATCCGGCTGGCACAGAGCACATGCTCGCAACCCGGCTCCGGCCTTTCGCCCACGGGCTGAAACGCAAGGAGGCTGGCGAACAGGGGAAGGCTCACGCCAATCCTTCGCCCTTCAGCGACGCCGCGGCATCGACATAGGCTTCCTGCCGATCGACGCTCCAGTAACGAAGATCGGCGAGCGGAATTTGCCGCTTGGTGACCGCGCAAACGACATGGTCGCCCGGAACGAGCACGCGATAGGTGCCGGCCATATAATGGAGCCGCGCGGGGCGGTTGCGGTTCGACATCAGCATGGCATCCGCCTCAATCACAACAGCTTCGGCTGATCAACCCGCGCAGGCCGCCCCGCCCGCGTCGCATCGATCGTCGCGTCCAGCTTGTCGTCGTGGAAGACGAGCCGCAGCCGCTTCGCCGCCTGCGCCGCCGCCGCCGAGGTCAAGGTGCGCCCGTTACGATCGGTGACTCGGGCATAGCCTTTCGACAGCGGCCGATCGGGATGCGCGAGCGCCGCCATCCGCCACAAAGCGGCAAGCCGCTCCGAAGCCCGCGCATGGGCGGCTTTGAGCAGGCCCGGCCGCAACGCGCCGGACGCCCGCCCGAGTTCGCCGCGGGCGCGGTCGAGCCGGGCGCCCAAGGCGCGGGGCAATCGCTCGCCCAGCTCGTCGACCCGCTGCCGCTGGGCGCCAAGCAGATCGGCGCGCTCGGGCCAGTGGCGGATCAGCGCATCGAGCCGTTCCTGGCCGCGGGCCTGCGTCCGCCGGACACAGGTCGCCGCCCGGTCGCCGAGGCCGGCGACGAACGCGGCGAGCTCGGCCCGCACCGGCACCGCCATCTCCGCCGCCGCGGTCGGGGTCGGCGCGCGGCGATCGGCGGCGAAATCGGCGAGGCTGGTATCGGTCTCGTGGCCGACGGCCGAAATCACCGGGATCGCCGAGCCGGCGATCGCCCGTACCACGATCTCCTCGTTGAACGCCCACAGATCCTCGATCGAGCCGCCGCCGCGGGCGACGATCAGCACGTCGGGCCGCGCCGCCATCGCGTTGAAGCCGGCGATGCCCGCCGCGACCTTCTCCGCCGCGCCCTCGCCTTGCACCGGCGTCGGCCAGACCAGCACCCGGCAAGGGAAACGGTCGCTGAGCCGGTGGAGGATGTCGCGAATCACCGCCCCGGTCGGCGAAGTGACGACGCCGACCAGGCGCGGCGCGAAGGGGAGCGCGCGCTTGCGGTCCTCGTCGAACAAGCCCTCGGCGGCGAGCTGGCGGCGGCGTTTGTCGAGCAGCGCCATCAGCGCGCCCTGCCCTGCGAGCTCCAGCCGCTCGACGACGATCTGATAGCGCGAGCGCGCGGGATAGGTGGTCAGGCGGCCCGTCGCGACAACTTCCGCGCCATCTTCCGGCTGGAAGCGCAACGCCGCCGCCTGCCCGCGCCAGATCACCGCGTCGATGCAGGCCGAATCGTCCTTCAGCGTGAAATAGCAATGGCCGGAAGCAACCCGCTTGAAGCCGGAAATCTCGCCGCGCACCCGGACATGGTCGAACGCGCCCTCGACGGTGCGCTTGAGCGCCGAGGACAATTCGGAAACGCTGAGCGCCGGCGCATTGTCGCCGGGCGTCTCGGTTGCCAGCAGGCCTAAGCTGTCATTAGGGGCGTCGGTCATGAACGTGCTTCTGATCGGATCGGGCGGACGCGAGCATGCGCTGGCCTGGCGGCTGGCGCAATCGCCCTCGGTCGAGCGCCTCTATGCCGCGCCCGGCAATCCCGGCATTGCCGAGGAAGCGGAGATCGCGCCGCTCGCCATCGCCGATCATGACGCGGTGCGCGCCTTCTGCATCGCCAACCATATCGGCCTCGTCGTCGTGGGACCTGAGCAGCCGCTGGTCGAAGGCATCGCCGACGCGCTTCACGGCATCCCGGTTTTCGGCCCCAGCGCCGCAGCCGCGCGGCTCGAAGGCTCAAAGGGGTTCGTGAAGGATCTTTGCGCCGCGCACGGCATCCCGACCGCGGCCTATGCCCGCCACGACAATGAACAAGCGGCACTTGGCGATCTGGAGCGCTTCGGGTTACCCGTGGTAGTCAAGGCCGACGGCCTCGCGGCCGGCAAGGGCGTGGTGATCGCCGAGACCGGCGAGCAGGCGCGCGCGGCGATCGCCGACATGTTCGGCGGCGGCTTCGGCGCGGCGGGGGCCGAAGTGGTGATCGAGGAATTCCTGACCGGCGAGGAAGCGAGCTTCTTCGCGATCACCGATGGCACGACGATCGTCCCGTTCGGATCGGCCCAGGACCACAAGCGCGTCGGCGATGGCGACACTGGGCCGAACACCGGCGGCATGGGCGCCTACAGCCCGGCGCGGGTGCTGACGCCGGCGCTGGAAGCGCGGGTGCTGGCCGAGATCGTCGCGCCGACTGTGCGGGCGATGGCCGCAGCCGGCACGCCTTATGTCGGCGTGCTCTATGCCGGGCTGATGCTGACCGCCGAAGGCCCCAAGCTGATCGAATATAATTGCCGCTTCGGCGATCCCGAATGCCAGGTGCTGATGATGCGCTACCGCGGCGACCTCGCCGTCCTGATGCTGCTCGCGGCGCAGGGGCGATTGGATGAGGCCGCGCCGCCGATATTCTCCCCCGCTCCGGCGCTGACGGTGGTGATGGCGGCGAACGGCTATCCGGGCGCGCCGGCAAAGGGCGGCGCGATCGCCCGCATTGGCGCGGCGGAAGCGACGGGGGCCAAGGTCTTCCATGCCGGTACCGCGCAACAGGGCGGCGCGCTCGTCGCTTGGGGCGGCCGCGTCCTCAACGTCACCGCCAGCGGCGATTCGGTCCGCGCCGCGCGCGCCGCCGCCTATCGCGCCGTGGACCGAATCGATTTTCCGAGCGGTTTTTGCCGCCGGGACATCGGCTGGCGGGAAATCGCCCGCGAGGGCTGACGAGCGGCCCGCTTGGCCCTAGAAGGAGAGCGAATGCCGACCGTCGCCAGATTGCTGATCGGATTCGCCGCCGCGCTGCTGGCCGGCTGGATCGCGCACAGCCCGCTCGGGCGCGGCGCTTTGTTCATCGATTCGGTGCAGGCGCAGGCCGAGCAGGTGGTGCGCGATGCTGGCTTGCCGGGGGTGACGGCAAGCTTCCCGCGCGATCCGCTCGCGCGGGTCGCGATCCTCGCCGGCCCGGCAAACGATTTCCAGCGCGAGGGCCAAGGCGACCTGCCGGGCCTCAACGACCGCGTCGCGGCCGTGCCGGGCGTTGCGCAAGTCCGCTGGGCCGACGCGGCGAGCGCGTCCGGCGGCGTCCCGCTCCTCGCCGAGACTTTGATCATGGTCGCGCTCGCTTTCCTGATCGGGCTCGGGCTCGGCCGGCTGTTCTTCGGCCGACCGAAACGCGACGGTTTTTTATGAGCCGCCGGAGATGACAGCCCTCGCCCTCTTCAACCTGCCCACCTTGCTGGCCGCGCTGACGATCGGCCTCGTCACCGGCTGGTGGGCCTTCCGCCACCGCCCAAAGAACTGAGCAAGGCTGCCCAATGACTTTCGACACTAACACCATCCTGATCGTCGTCGCGATCCTCGCGGTCCTGATCCTCGGCTTCCTGGTGATGCGCCGCCGGCGGACGCCGATCGAGCGCAAGCCGGCCGAGCCCTATGTCGCGAGCCGCGAGCGGCCGTACATGAAGCGCGGCGCGGACAGGCCGGAGGGCAACAATGTCGCCGACGAGGTAGCGGCCGCCACCACAGATATCGCCGGGGAGGTGCTGGGTGTCGATGCGCATCGCCATCTCGGCAATGCGCCCGCCGGCCCGGCCGACGATCTCGTCCTGCTGAAGGGCGTCGGCTCCAAGCTCGCCGCCCGATTGAACGAGCTCGGCGTGACCCGCTTCGCGCAACTCGCCGGCATGAACGAGACCGAACTCGCCCATCTCGACGAGCGGATGGGGCCGTTTCGCGGCCGCCTCGCCCGCGACCGGATCGCCGAGCAGGCCGACTATCTCGCCCGCGGCGACATCGAGAGCTTCGAGGAGAAGTTCGGCAAACTCGGCAGTGAGACCTAAATCACCCGCCGGACGCGGTGGATCTCGGAGGCGAGCAGCTTGTCGATCTTGCGCCCGTCCATGTCGACGATCTCGAATCGCCAGCCGGCGAAGGTGAACTTCTCGCCCACTTCCGGAATGTGGCGCAGCACCGACAAAGCGAAGCCGGCCGCGGTCGCATAGTCGCGGTCCTCGGGCATGTTGACGCCGAGCTGATCGTGGAGCGCGTCGGCCGAGACCGAGCCCGAGACCCACCAGCTGCCGTCGTCGCGCTCGACCAAAGGCGGATCGGTCTCATGATCGGCCGAGGACAGGAACTGGCCGGTCAGCGCGGTGAGCAGATTGCCGGGCGTCACCAGCCCTTCGAAATGGCCATATTCGTCATGGACGAAAGCCATCGGTACTTCACTGTCGCGCAGCACCGTCATTGCGTCCATCGCGTCGAGCTGGTCGGGGACGACCGGCGCCGGCTTCATCATCCCGCGCAGATCGATGTCGCGGCCCTCCAGCAGGCAATTGACCACGTCGCGCGCCTGGACGACGCCGATCAGGCGATCGACCGAATTGCCCTCGGCGATCGGGATTCGGTTGTGCGACGCCGCGAGCAGGCAGGCGCGGATTGTCTCCTGATCGGCGTCGACGTCGATCCAGGCGACCTCGGTGCGCGGCGTCATCACCTCGCGGGTCGGCCGGTCGGCGAGGCGGACGACGCTGGAGATCAAATGCCGCTCGCTTTCCTCGAGCACGCCCGCCGTCGCCGCCTCGGCGACGACGAGGTGGAGATCTTCGGCGGTGACCTGATCCTCCGATTCGCGGTTCAGCCTGATCAGCCGGAAGATCAACGCGCTCGACTTGTCGAGCACCCAGACGATCGGGGCGGTCGCCCGCGACAGCCAGAGCATCGGCGTCGCGACGACGATCGCGATCGCCTCCGGCGAGCGCAACGCGAACTGCTTGGGCACGAGCTCGCCGATGATCAGCGAGGCATAAGTGGTGAGAATGATGACCAGGGCGAAACCGAGCGAGCGCGCCGTCTCCGGATCGAGCCCCAGCAAGGCGAGCCTTTCCCCGACCGGCGCGCCGAGGCTGGCGCCGGAATAAGCGCCGGCGATGATGCCGATCAGGGTGATGCCGATCTGGACCGTCGACAGGAAGCGGCCGGGATCGGAGGCCAGCGCCAGCGCGCGCCGGGCGCCGGTGCGCTGCTTCGCGAGCGCCCTGAGCCGCCCACGGCGCGACGAGACGACCGCCAGCTCCGACATGGCGAACAGGCCGTTCAATCCCACCAGCGCGAGGATGATGAGGACATCGAGCCAGGGAAAGGGTTGGAGGGGTGGCGTGGAGGGCATTGCTCTGCTTCGCTCTAGCGGGTTCCGATCGCCCTCGACAACAGGTTCGTTGCGAAGGTCAGCCGCGCCGGGCGCGGAAGAAGTCGCGCAGCAGCGTCGCCGCCTCGCCTTCGCCGATCCCGGCATAGACTTCCGGCGCATGGTGGCAGGTCGGCTGGCCGAAGAGGCGCGGGCCGTTCACGACCGCGCCACCCTTGGGATCGGGCGCGCCGAAATAGAGCCGCCTGATCCGGGCCAGCGCCATCGCTCCGGCGCACATCGCGCAGGGTTCGAGTGTCACCCAGAGATCGCAACCATCGAGCCGCTCGCTGCCGAGTTCGACCGCCGCGGTGCGAAGGGCGACGATCTCGGCATGGGCGGTCGGATCGGCGTCGGCGCGCATCCGGTTCCGGCCAACGCCGAGCACCCGATCGCCGAGCGTCACCACCGCGCCGACCGGCACCTCGCCAGCCTCGACCGCCGCGGCCGCCTCGTCGAGCGCGCGACGCATCGCGGCGGGGAGCGGAAAAGCCGCCCCGCTAACGCTGGCGCGATCGGGATCGCCGGTGCTTACTGGCTGTTCGCCTGGCTGTTCGAGACGCCGATGCTCGGCACCTCGACCTGGCGGGTCTCCGTCTTTACGACCGGAACCTCGACGTTGCGCGTCTCGGTACCGACCCGGACATCGGTCGTTTCGACGACGACGCCGTTGCCGTCCGATCGGGTGCGGATCGCACCGGAATAAACGAGGCCGATGCCGATCACGATCAGCAGCGCGATCAGGAGGAGGAAGGTGCGCATGGAGCCGGGCCTTTCGAATGACGCTTCATTTGCGCGTCCAACGATGGCGGCGTCAATCGGTTGCAGGCCCGCAACGAATGCCCGGCTCGTCGGCCGGTTGACGAATCTCCCTGCTCTCTCTATCGGGACGCGCTTTCGGGGCGCCCGTGGCGCTTCGCTCATGTACCGGAAAGAGATTCGAGATGTCGCGCATTTGCGAACTGACCGGCAAGGGCCGTCAGGTGGGGCACAATGTCTCCCACGCCAACAACAAGACCAAGCGCACGTTCCTGCCCAACCTGCAGAATGTCACGCTCATTTCCGACGCGCTCGGCCGCGGCGTGAAGCTGCGCGTCTCGATGAACGGCCTGCGCTCGGTCGAGCATGTCGGCGGCCTGGACAATTGGCTGTTGAAGACCAGCGACGAGAAGCTGAGCCTCACCGCCCGCCGGCTGAAGCGCGAGATCGCCAAGAAGCAAGGCGAAGCCGAAGCCGCCTGAGCGCGGCCCGCGTAGCCTGCCCACATTACCGAGTTGATCGGCCGGTCCCCGTCCGGCCGCGATGACGTACGCCTTCCTGTCCGTGCGTTCATATTTCTCGTCACTTTCCTGAACATCGCCTGTCGCCCTCATTCAGCGTCGGGCCACGCGAATCATGCGAAAAGCTCTGCATGTCGAATGGGTTGCGCGTCATTTTGGCGCCAATCCGCAGACCAGAGGAGTTGCGTATCATGATCAGGAAGCTCATTCTTTCCGCCGCCGTCGCCGGCACCGCGTTCACCGCGCTGCCCGCGGCCGCCCAGGCTCAGGGCCGTTACGGCTATTATGACGGCTACGCCTATCAACAGACCTATCGCGACGGCCGTTACAACCGGCGCTACGACCAGCGTCGCCATGATCGGCGCTATTACGATCAGCGCTACCGGAACCATTACGGCCAGCGCTGCAGCGGCACCACCGGCACGATCCTCGGCGCGATCGCCGGCGGCCTGCTCGGCCGGGCGATCGACGGCGGCCGTGATCGCGCCGCCGGCACGATCATCGGCGCCGGCGCCGGCGCCCTCGCCGGCCGCGCCATCGATCGCGACAATTGCCGCCGCTAGCGGCTGACGGCTTCCCTCCCGTGGCGTAGCGAGGGACGGGGCCGGTCATCCTTCGGGGTGGCCGGCCTCGATATTGTTCGACATCGGGTCAATCGGGATCGGACCATCGCCGCATGAGATTCTGCTGAACCCGCTGGAGACGCGTGTAGGTTTCCACATCCATCTTCTCGCCCGCGATCGCGCCGATCTCGTTCAGTTCGTAAAGAAGCTCGCGCCTTTCCGTGTCGGGGATCCGGCTCTCGATGAACATCACGGTCACCAGCCGTTCGCCTCGAGTCACCTCTTCGACACGGTGCAGGGTCGTCGAGGGATAAACCACCGCGGCGCCGGCCGGCGCGCGAAGCCGCACCTCAGAGGTGCCGAGCCGGGCCACAAGCGCGCCGCCGTCATAGCTTTCGGGGTCGCTGAGGAAGACCGTGCAGGACAGGTCGCTACGCAGCAGCCGCGACGTCTGCGGCATGAAGGCATTGTCGACGTGCGTGCCGTAATACATGCCGGGCCCATATCTGGTGAGCACGGGTGGCGACATCGCCTTGGGAAAAGCAAAGGCCCGGAAGGCTTCGTTGCGGAACAGCGCCTCCGCCACGATCTGAGCGGCGCGGTCGAGCAGGCTCATGTCGCCAATGACGGTGTTGTTCTTGAGCGGCGCGCCCGGTGCGCTGATCCGCCCATCGACGAAGTTGGCGCGCGCCGCGACCGCCCTGAGCGTCTCCAGCTCCTGCGTCGTCAGGACATCGTGGATCGTGTTGAACATCGCTCCCCTTACCGCCGATCGGCCGGCGTATCGAACAAGGCGGCAAGCTGCTCGATCATCGTGCCGCCCAATTGCTCGGCGTCCATGATCGTCACCGCGCGGCTGTAATAACGGGTCACGTCGTGGCCGATCCCGATCGCGACCAGCTCGACCGGCGAGCGCGCTTCGATCCAGCCGATCACCTGCCTGAGATGCTTCTCCAGATAGGTGCCGGAATTCACCGACAAGGTGGAATCGTCGACCGGCGCGCCGTCCGAGATCACCATCAATATCTTGCGTTCCTCGACCCGGGCGATCAGCCGCTGGTGCGCCCAGAGCAGGGCCTCGCCGTCGATATTCTCCTTAAGCAGCCCTTCGCGCATCATCAGGCCGAGGCTCTTGCGCGCGTGCCGCCAGGGTTGGTCGGCGCGCTTGTAGAGAATATGGCGCAGGTCGTTGAGGCGGCCGGGCTGCGGCGGGCGGCCGTCGGCGAGCCATTTTTCGCGGGACTGGCCGCCCTTCCAGGCGCGGGTGGTGAAGCCGAGGATTTCCACCTTCACCCCGACGCGTTCCAGCGTCCGCGCGAGGATGTCGGCGCTGATCGCGGCGATGGAGATCGGCCGGCCGCGCATCGAGCCACTATTGTCGATCAGCAGGGTAACGATTGTGTCGCGAAACTCGGTGTCGGTCTCGACCTTGTAGGACAGCGAATGGGCCGGGTTGACGATCACCCGCGCCAGCCGTGCGGCGTCGAGCAGCCCTTCCTCCTGATCGAAGTCCCAGGAGCGGTTCTGTTGCGCCATCAGCCGGCGCTGGAGCCGGTTGGCGAGCTTGGTGACCGCGCCCTGGAGATGAGTGAGCTGCTGGTCGAGATAGGCGCGCAGCCGCCCCAATTCCTCCTCGTCGCACAGCTCGCCGGCCTCGACAGTCTCGTCATATTGCGGCGAGTAGATCTTGTAGTCGAAGTGCGGCGCGAAATCGGAATGCGGGCGGTTCGGGCGATAGGGAACGGCGCCTTGCTGCTCCTCGCCGCTGCCTTCGCCGGCCTCGGACATGTCCTCCTCGGACCAGTCGCTGTCCTGCTCGCCATCGCCTTCCTGCGGCTCGCCGCGGATTTCGGCATCGCCGCCGCCGCTGTCGTCTTCGGAGCCCGAATCCTCGTCGTCGCCGCCCTCGCTGGCATCGTCCCCGCCTTCGTCGTCGCCCTGCTCGGGCTCCAGCGGCGCTTCGGGTTCGCCCTCGACCAGTTCGAGGTCGCGGAGCAGCTTGCCGACCAGAGCGGCGTAAGCGGCCTGGTCGTCGAGCGCGAGGCCGAGCGCATCGAGGTCGGCGCCGGCTTTGTCCTCGATCCACGCCTCGATCATGTCGAGGCCCGCGCGTGCTTCCTCGGGAGGCGCGGCGCCGGTCAGCCGCTGGCGAGCGATAAGCCCGATCGCGGAGGCGAGCGGAACTTCCTCCCGGTTGCGCGCGCGAGTGAGCGGATCGGTGCGCAGGCGCATCTCGGTCAGCCGGGCGAGATTGTCCCGCACTCCCGCCATGCCGCGCGCGCCCAGCGCCTCGCAACGCGCCTGCTCCGCCGCGTCGAACACCGCGCGCGCAACCTCGTCGCCGGGCGCATGGCGCGCGTGCAGCGCCGCGTTGTGATGGCGCAGCTTCAGGGCGGCGGCGTCGGCGAACCCCCGCGCCTCCGCGACATCCCGCGCCGAGAGCGAGCGCCCCGGCAGCGGCGCCTTGACGCTCTTGCCGCTCGCCGAAGGGGCGTCGCTGGTCAGCGACAGCTCGACCTCGGCGTCGCCGGCGATCGCCCGCGTCGCCCCGGCGAGCGCCTGGCGGAAGGATTCGAGGGGATTCTCTTCGGCCATTTCTAAAAGCCCTCCCCCTTGATGGGGGAGGGTTGGGTGGGGGTGAACGGTCGGATCGGCGCGGGTCTCGAAGGTTCACCCCACCCCAAACCCCTCCCCATCAAGGGGAGGGGAGAAGTGGCGCGCGCGATCACGCCTTCCCCACCACGCTTTCCGGCAGGTCCTTGCCGAACACGCGCTGGTAATATTCGGCGACGGTCGCCCGCTCCGCCTCGTCGCATTTGTTGAGGAAGGTGAGGCGGAAGGCGAAGCCGACATCGTCGAAGATCAGGCTGTTCTGGGCCCAGCTGATCACCGTGCGCGGGCTCATCACGGTCGAGATGTCGCCGTTGACGAAGCCGCGCCGGCTCAATTCGGCGACCTTGATCATCTTCTCGACCTCGGCTCGGCCGCCCTCATGGTCATATTCGCCGGACTTGGCGAGGACGATCCGCGCCTCGGTCTCGGCCGGGAGGTAATTGAGTGTCACGACGATATTCCAGCGGTCCATCTGGCCCTGATTGATCTGCTGGGTGCCGTGATAGAGGCCGGTCGTGTCGCCGAGGCCCACCGTGTTGGTGGTGGCGAACAGGCGGAAATAGGGATGCGGCCGGATCACCCGGTTCTGGTCGAGCAGAGTCAATTTGCCCTCGGTCTCCAGCACCCGCTGGATGACGAACATCACGTCCGGCCGGCCGGCGTCATATTCGTCGAACACCAGAGCGGTCGGCGTCTGCAGCGCCCAGGGCAGCAGCCCCTCGCGGAACTCGGTCACCTGCTGGCCGTCGCGAAGCACGATCGCATCGCGGCCGATCAGGTCGATGCGGCTGATATGGGCGTCGAGGTTGATCCGGATCAGCGGCCAGTTCAGGCGCGCCGCGACCTGCTCGACATGGGTCGATTTGCCGGTGCCGTGATAGCCCTGGATCATCGTTCGCCGGTTCTTGGCGAAGCCAGCGCAGATCGCGAGCGTCGTGTCCGGATCGAAGACATAGGCCGGGTCGAGGTCCGGCACGCGCTCGTCCGCCTCGCTGAACGCCGGCACTTCCATGTCGGAATCGACGCCGAACAGGTCGCGGACCTTCTTCATCTGGTCGGGCGCGTCCATCACCGTCGCGGTGCGGCTGTCGGGGTTCACGTTGGGAATGTCTGCCATCTCTGTTCTCTGATTTCAGGCGAAGGCCGGCCGGCTCTTGAGCGCCGTATAAGCCTCGATCACCGCCCGCAACGCTTTCTCATGCCCGCGGTCGCCGCCATTATGGTCGGGATGATAGCGGCGAAGCAGTTCGGTGTAGCGCATCCGCAAGGCCCGGCGATCGACATCCACGTCGAGATTGAGCGTCGCGAGATGCTTGCGATCCCCCTCGCTCAGCGGCTTGCCGTCCTTGCGCTCCGCCGCCCGCCGCGCCCTGAAGCGCGCGCCGATCGCGTCGAGCGGGTCGGTGAAATCGGCCCAGCGCGGCGGCCGGTCGGCGCCGGCCGAGGCGAAGGCGCGGGTCTCGCGCTCCCACCCGCCATAAGGAGACTGCGCGGCGGTGATCTCGTCGACGCTCATCCCCTCGAACCAATTGTAGGAATCGTTGAACTCGCGGACATGGTCGAGGCACAGCCAGCGCCAGTCGCCCGGCCCGTCGAAGCCGGGGCGCAGCGCGCCCGGCGCGCGGAATTCACCCGCCTCGGCGCAGCCGGGATGGGCGCAGGTCTCGGTCTTGCCTTCGACGCGGCCATGAAAACGCTGCGTCCGTCTTGCGCTCGCCAACGCTTGCTCCCTTTCTTGTGCGACCCCTCTATATAGGGGAAATGAACGCCCGCTCCACCGGCCCGGTCGCCGCCGAGATCGAAAAACGCCTGCGCGGCGCACTCGCTCCGTCGCATCTCGCGGTGATCAACGACAGCGCGAAGCATCACGGCCATGCCGGCGACGACGGCAGCGGCGAGAGTCACTTCACGGTGGAGATTGAGGCTGAAGCCTTCGCCGGCCTGTCGCGACTGAACCGTCAGCGCGCCGTCAACGCCGCGCTGGGCGACCTGATGCGCGAACGGGTGCACGCGCTGGCGATCCGGGCACGAGCGCCGGGGGAATAAGGCAGCCCTCCCGCCTCGCTCGTCCCGAGCGTAATCGAGGGGCGTAGGTGATGAGTCCGTGCCAGCGCCCCTCGACTTCGCTCGGGACGAGCGGAGGCTTTTGTTCTAGGCACCGTTCGATGACCGACGATCTCTTCCTCCAAACCCTGTTCCCGACCACCCACGATCTCGGCGGCTTCAAGGTGCATCGCACGCTGCCGCACCGCGAGCGGACCACGATCGGCCCGTTCATCTTCTTCGACCAGATGGGGCCGGCCAAGCTCGCCGCGGGGACCGGCATCGACGTGCGGCCGCACCCGCATATCAACCTCGCCACCGTCACCTATCTGTTCGCCGGCGCGATCGACCATCGCGATTCGCTCGGCACCTTCGCGACGATCGCGCCCGGCGCGGTCAACCTGATGACCGCCGGCAGGGGCATCACCCATAGCGAGCGCTCGCCCGCCGCGGTCCGCGCGGACGGGCCGGAGCTGAGCGGCATCCAGACCTGGCTCGCGCTTGCCCTCCGACAAGGAGGAGATCGACCCGGCCTTCGAGCATGTCGCCAAGGCGGATTTGCCGGTGATCGACGGCGAGCGGCGCGCGGGCGCGGGTGGTGATGGGGACGCTCTGGGGCGCGGCCTCGCCGGTCACCTGCCACAGCCCGACCATCTATGCCGACATCGCAGCTGGAGCCGGGCGGCGCGATCCCGATCGACGCCGAGGCCGAGGAGCGCGGGCTCTATCTGGCGACTGGGCGAAGCGACGCTCGACGGCGAGCCGCTCCAGCCGATGACGCTCTACGTGCTGCGCCCCGGCATCCGCGCCACCCTGCGCTCCGAGAGCGGCGGCCGGGTGATGCTCTGCGGCGGCGCACCGCTCGACGGGCCGCGCCACGTCTTCTGGAACTTCGTCTCCTCGCGCCGCGACCGGATCAACCAGGCCAAGGACGACTGGAAGGCCGGCCGCTTCGCCTTGCCGCCCGACGACGATGACGAGTTCATTCCCCTGCCCGAAGTGCCGAAGACGGTGAGCTATCCGTGATCCATCACCCCACCCCGCTTGTCGCGAGGGGTAGAGGTGGGCCGATAGACGCCGGTATCGATCTCTTCACGCACATTTCTCGACTTCGCTCGAAATGGGAACGGAGATGAGCTATGAGCGCATTGACCACCTCCCGCATCCCGCTTTCCACCGGCGTCACGCTGAACGTCCAGCAAGGCGGGCCGGAGGGCGCGGAGGCGATCGTGCTGCTGCACGGCTTTCCCGAATCGCACCGGACCTGGCGCTCGGTCGCGCCGGCGCTGGCGGAGGATTTCCGCGTCGTCGCGCCCGACCAGCGCGGCTTCGCCGGCTCCGACAAGCCGGAAGGCGTCGCGGCCTATGAGACCGACCGGATCCTCGACGACCTGATCGCCCTGGCCGATGCTTTAGGCTTGAAGCGTTTCACCTTGGTCGGCCACGACTGGGGCGGGGCGGTCGCCTGGCTGGCGGCGCTGCGGCGGCCGGACCGGGTCGCGCGGCTGGTCATCGTCAACGCGCCCCATCCGCTGGTCTTCCAGAAGAGCTTGATCGACGACCAGGCGCAGCGCGCCGCCTCGCAATATATCACCGCCTTCCGCAACCCCGCGATGGAGCAGGGCATCCAGCGGATGGGCTTCGAGACCTTTTACGAGAAGACGTTCGGCAGCCATGCCGATCTGTCGCTGATCGAACCGGAGGAAAAGCAGGCCTATCTCGACCAATGGTCCGCGCCCGGCGCGCTCACCGCGATGCTGAACTGGTACCGGGCGAGCGGCATCGTCGTTCCCGCGCCCGGCGAGGAGGTCGCCGCGCCAGCCTGGACGATGGCGCCCTTCCCCAAGCTCGCCATGCCGACGCTCGTCGTCTGGGGCCTCAACGACAAGGCGCTGCTGCCGGTCCAGCTCGCCACGCTGCACGAGCATGTGCCGGACCTGCGCACCGCCGCCACGGCGGAGGCCGGCCATTTCATCCCGTGGGAGTATCCGGAGTTCGTGATCGCGGCGATCCGGGATTTCATGGCGGAGACGACCTAGCTATGGCGCTCGCCATGGCGACCACCCCCAAACGCTCCGTCTCCCGCTCCGCCGCCCGCCTCGCGGCGGTGCAGGCGCTCTATCAGCAGGAGATGGAGGGCACGCCGGCCGCCAAGCTCCTGCATGAGTTCCACCAGCACCGGCTCGGCGCGACGATCGGCGACGATCAATATGCCGACGCCGAGGTCGATTTCTTCGACGATGTGGTCACGGGCGCGCTGGCGCGGCGGGACGAGCTGGACGCGCTGATCGCCGGCAAGCTCGCCGCCGGCTGGACGCTGGCCCGGCTCGACAAGCCGATGAAGGCGATCCTGCGCGCCGGCGCCTATGAGCTCGCCGCCCGGCCGGATGTGCCGACGGGAAGCGTGATCAGCGAATATGTCGATGTCGCCAAGGCGTTCTACGACGCGCGCGAGAGCGGCTTCGTCAACGGCCTGCTCGATGCGCTGGCCAAGGAGGTGCGGGCCTAGCCAGCTCCGCTCGTCCCGAGCGCAGTCGAGGGGCGTACGTGATGACTCGGTGCCAGCGCCCCTCGACTTCGCTCGGGACGAGCGAGTCAGTAGTGGGATCATTGTGAGTTCCGAATCCGCCTTCATCGATTCGCTGCGCGCGCTGGCGACCAACCCTGCGGCGCGCGGCCTCCTTGACGACGCGGCGGTGCTTGAAGTCGGCGGCGAGACGCTGGTCCTCACCCACGACATGATCGTCGAGGGCGTCCACTATCTGCCCGACGATCCGCCGGTCGATGTCGCCTGGAAGCTGGTCGCGGTGAACCTGTCCGATCTCGCCGCCAAGGGCGCGCGGCCGATCGGCGTCCTGCTCGGCTTCACGCTTGGCGATGAAAGCTGGGACCGCGCCTTCGCCGAGGGACTCAAGACGGCGCTCGCCGGCTTCGGCGCGGCGCTGCTCGGCGGCGACACCGTGGCGGTTCCGGCCGGGGCGCCGCGCGTGCTCGGCCTCACGGCCATCGGCCGCGCCGGGCCGATCGTCCCTTCGCGCGGCGGCGCGCGGCCGGGGGACCGGCTCTGGATCAGCGGAACGATCGGCGATTCCGGCGCCGGGCTCGGGCTGCTCCGTGAAGGCAAAAGCGATCCGGCCGATCTCATCGAGCGCTACCGCAATCCCCGCCCCCGCCTCGAAGCGGGTCAGCGGCTCGCCGGCCTGGTCAGCGCGATGATGGACGTGTCGGACGGCCTGCTGATCGACGCCGCGCGGCTTGCCTCAGCAAGCGACTGCGGCGCGACGGTCCGGCTCGACTGGCTGCCGCTGTCGTCCGCCCTGATCGCACTTGGCGGCGACGATCGGGCGGCGCGGCTGGCGGCGGCCTGCGCGGGCGACGATTACGAGCTGCTGTTCGCCGCGCCGCCCGAGCGGACGGGCGAGATCGAGGCGCTGGCCGACGAGCTTGGCCTGGCCTTCTCCACCATTGGCCAGTGCGACCCCGGCTCGGGCCTCCGCCTTCTCGACGGCGACGAGCCCGTCCCGTTGCCGGAGCGCCTGGGTTTCGAGCACGGTTGAAATCGCGCTTCCATCCCTCCTAAAGGCCGCGCCACAACGGCGCGCCGCGAGGGGGCGAGCGCCTATCCATTTCATTCAGGGGAAGAACATGAACGTCGTGCTCATCGCCATCGGCTGCGGCCTGCTCGCCGTGCTCTATGGCCTCATCACCATCATGCAGGTGCTGAAGGCGCCCGCCGGCAATGACCGGATGCAGGACATCGCCGCCGCGGTGCAGGAAGGCGCGCGCGCCTATCTCGCCCGCCAGTATCGCGCGATCGCGATCGTCGGCGTGATCGTCGCCGGCCTGGTTTTCTACTTCCTCGGCCTGGTCTCGGCCGTCGGCTTCCTGATCGGCGCCGTGCTTTCGGGCGTGACCGGCTTCGTCGGCATGAACGTCTCGGTGAAGGCCAATGTCCGGACCGCCGAAGCGGCGCGCACCTCGCTACAGGGCGGCCTCACCATGGCGTTCCGCGCCGGCGCGATCACCGGGCTTGCTCGTCGCCGGCCTCGGCCTGCTCGCGATCGCCGGCTTCTTCTGGTATCTGATCGGCCCCGGCGCCCATGCGCCGAGCAGCCGCGTCGTCGTCGACGGCCTCGTCGCTCTGGCGTTCGGCGCCTCGCTGATCTCGATCTTCGCCCGTCTGGGCGGCGGCATCTTCACCAAGGCCGCCGACGTCGGCGCCGACCTGGTCGGCAAGGTCGAGGCCGGCATCCCGGAGGACGATCCCCGCAACCCGGCGACGATCGCCGACAACGTGGGCGACAATGTCGGCGACTGCGCCGGCATGGCCGCCGACCTGTTCGAGACCTATGTCGTGACGCTCGGCGTCACCATGGTCTCGGTCGCTTTGCTCGTGTCCGGCGTCGCCGCGACGACCCTGCTCCAGCTGATGACGCTGCCGCTCATCGTCGGCGGCGTCTGCATCGTCACCTCGATCATCGGCACCTACATGGTCCGCTTGGGCAAGGGCCAGTCGATCATGGGCGCGCTCTACAAGGGCTTCTGGACCTCGGCCGTGCTCGGCGCGGTCGCGATCTACTTCGCCACCCAATATACTTTGGGCGACATGAACGCGACGCTCGCCACGCTGCCCGGCACCAGCGGCGCGACGGTGACGCTGACCGGCATGAAGCTGTTCTACTGCATGCTGATCGGCCTCGGCCTGACCGGCGCTCTGGTCTGGATCACCGAATATTATACCGGCACCAACTATCGGCCGGTGCGGACGATCGCCAAGGCTTCGGAGACCGGTCACGGAACCAACGTGATCCAGGGCCTGGCGATCAGCCTAGAATCCACCGCTCTGCCGACGCTCGTCATCGTCGTCGCGGTGATCGGCTGCTACCAGCTCGCTGGCGTGATCGGCGTCGCCTTCGGCGCGACATCCATGCTGGCGCTGGCCGGCATGGTCGTGGCGCTCGACGCTTACGGTCCGGTCACCGACAATGCCGGCGGCATCGCCGAGATGGCCGGCCTGCCGGACGACGTACGCGCGCGCACCGACGCGCTCGACGCGGTCGGCAACACCACCAAGGCGGTGACCAAGGGCTATGCGATCGGCTCCGCGGCGCTCGCCGCGCTCGTGCTGTTCGGCGCCTACACGACCGACCTTCAGCTGTTCTTCCCGAACGTGGCGGTCGATTTCTCGCTCTCCAACCCGTACGTGATCGTCGGCCTGCTGCTCGGCGCCCTGCTGCCTTATCTGTTCGGCGCCTTCGGCATGACCGCGGTCGGCCGCGCGGCCGGCGCTGTGGTGGAGGACGTCCGCGCCCAGTTCCGCGACAATCCGGGGATTATGGAAGGGACGAGCCGGCCCAATTACGGCCGCACCGTCGATCTCGTCACCCGCGCAGCGATCCGCGAGATGATCATCCCCTCGCTGCTGCCGGTGCTCGCGCCGATCGCGGTCTATTTCATCATCACCTTCGTAGCCGGCCAGGGCGCGGGCTTCGCCGCGCTCGGCGCCTTGCTGCTCGGCGTGATTGTCTCCGGACTGTTCGTCGCCATCTCGATGACCTCGGGCGGCGGCGCGTGGGACAATGCCAAGAAGTATATCGAGGACGGCAATCATGGCGGCAAAGGCTCAGAGGCCCACAAGGCCGCGGTGACCGGCGACACGGTCGGCGATCCCTATAAGGACACGGCCGGCCCGGCGGTGAACCCGATGATCAAGATCACCAACATCGTCGCCTTGCTGCTACTCGCCGCGCTGGCCCACGCCGCCGCCTGAGCGACCATTTGAACTGAAACGAAAGCCCCGTCCGGAGCGATCCGGGCGGGGTTTTTCGTTGGGCCTCAGGCGGCGATGCGCGCCAGCTCGGCCTGCGCGGCGTGCAGCGCCAGCCGCAGGCGCGCCGCCTCAAGATTATGGGCCGCGAGATGGCTGCCGCAGCCCTGCATGCTGCCTTCCAGGTTCGGCCGCTCGCCGATTTCCAGGCATCGTTCCAGGGCGCTGATAGCCAAGGGCAGCCATTGCTCGAGCGCCCCTGCCGGTTCTTGGGCGGCCCGGTCTAGTGCGACGTTGCCGAGCACGAAAAAGAAATCGGGCGACTGCGACCAATTCGGCATCTCTGCCTCGGCGAACGTCAAAGCAGCGTCGAACTCACCGCTCTTGCCGAGACAACGGAGGTGTCGAACGATGAGCGCGTGACGCCAATTGGCGCTCGGCGCGGTCGCCGCCAGCGCGGATTCGTAGCGCGCGCAGGCCTCGACCAAGTCGCCGCGTTGTTCGGCGTCCTTGCCGATCTGATAAAGCAGATAAGCGTCGCCCGGCCGTTCCTGTAGGTCGCGCAACAGTAGCGGACGGTTGCGATCGTTTTTGCGGCTGCGCTGCGCCTCCAGATAGCCATCATGCCCGATATGCAGTTCGATCCGGGCGCGCGGCAGGTTCGACACCGGCTGCTCGTGAACGCGCCCCTCGTAGCGCACACCGCGCGGGAGCAGCCGGGTGATCCAGTTGCGGTGCTCGGCCTCCGGCGCTCCGCCCTCATCCGTGGTGCTGTGGACGCAGAGAATTCCCAGCCGCGGCTTGCGGCACCAGCGCCGCAATTCCTCGCCGCCGGAGGCGATCCACTCGTCGGCGTCCAGCACCAGGTTCCAGTCGGCGTCCGCGAGGGCGAGCGCGTGATTGCGCGCCTCCGAGAAATCGTCGGGCCAGGGCAAGTGATGCACCTCCGCGCCGCAGGCGGCCGCGAGCATCGCCGTGCCGTCGGTCGAGCCGGTGTCGAGCACCACCATCCGGTCCACGTGCGGCCGGACGCTTTCGAGGCAGCGGACAATGCACCGCGCCTCGTCGCGGACGATCAGGACGGCGGCGATGCTGGACTGGGGGCGATTGCGGCGGCGCATGAAATTGTCCGGCTGTCTGACGGTTCGGCGCAGGATCGGCGAACAAGGCAAACAAACTGTTAACCAAGGCCATCTAGACCGGCGTCAGACCCAAGGACCGTCTGATGATCCCGAAGCTGATGCATTTCATCTGGGTGGGCGACCAAGCCAAATGCCCGACCAATTGCATGGATACCTGGCGGGCGCTCAATCCCGGCTGGGAGTTCAAATTGTGGACCGACGCCGAGCTGGACTCGAACGACTGGTTCAATCGCGCCCATATGACCGACATGTACGGCCATGAGCTGAACGGCGTCGCCGACATGATGCGGTGGGAAATTCTCTACGCGATGGGCGGCATCGTCGTCGACGCCGACAGCATCGCCCTGCGCCCGCTGGACGACCATCTGCTCGATTGCGAGGCCTTCGCCTGCTGGGAGAGCGAGATCGCGCGGCCCGGCCTGATCGCCGCCGGCTATTTCGGCTGCGAGGCGGGCAATGCGCTGGTCGAGCGGATCCTCCACGACATCCATGACGAGCCCAGCGTGACCCGCGCCAAGGCGTGGAAGACGGTCGGGCCGCAGCGCTTGACCGACAGCTATCGCAAATATGGCTATTCGAAGCTGCGCATCTATCCGAGCCACTATTTCATTCCGCGGCATTTCACCGGCGTCGCATACGAGGGCAGCGACCCGGTCTATGCCGACCAGCTGTGGGGCTCGACGCTCCGCGCCTATGACGAGATCCACAAGCGCGAGATCGGCCTGCCGACACCCGTCGCAGCGGCGCCTGTGCCCGTTCCCGCCGAGGCTCCCGGCATATCAGTGCTCGAAGCTCGAAACGCGCCTTATTTCGTCCAACGCGTCAATGTCAGCGATGAACTCGCCGGGCTGAACCGTGGCACGGTCCTGGGCACCTTCTGCGAAGGCAAGCGCGTGCTCCATGTCGGCTGCGCCGACTGGCCAATCACCAACCTAAAATCCTCGCTTCACCTCGCGCTGGAGCCGGTCTGCGCGCAGCTGGACGGCGTTGATCCGCACGCCGAGGCGCTGGACATGCTCGCGCCGCACGTGAAGGGCCGGCTGTTCACCAGCCTCGACGAGGTCACCGAATCCTACGATCTGGTGCTCGTTCCCGAGGTGATGGAGCATGTTCCCAACGTCTCGGACTTCCTCGCCCAGCTCCAGGCGATCGACGCCGAGATGTTCCTGATCTCGGTGCCCGATGCGTTCCAGTGCCGCAGCCGGCATTTCGATTATCTCGCCGACAGCGCGACCTTCGTCGAGGTCGTTCACCCCGATCACAACGTCTGGTACACGCCCTACACCTTCGCCAACACGATCCAGAAATATAGCGCGCTGCGCATCGAGCAGATGTGGTTCTTCAACCGGATTTCGCTGCTCGCTTTGCTGTCGAAGGACGAGATTCGCCTCGCCGCCTGAGCCGCCGGCCGGGCGTGGTTTGAACCCCGACCAGTGTCGGGCGGGGTTTTCTTTCGGCGGCCCAATCGCTAAGGCACGCCGGCATTTTTCCGGACGGGTTTTGGATGGCGAAGGAAGAACTTCTCGAGATGCGCGGGCAGGTGGTGGAGCTGCTGCCTAACGCCATGTTCCGCGTGAAGCTGGAGAACGGCCACGAGATCCTCGGCCACACCGCCGGCAAGATGCGCAAGAACCGCATCCGCGTTCTGACCGGCGACGAAGTGCTGGTCGAGCTGACGCCCTACGACCTGACCAAAGGCCGGATCACATACCGCTTCATGCCCGGCCGCGGCGGGCCCGGCCCGCAATCCTGAGCGACCGCCCCCGCCTGATCCTCGCCTCCGCCAGTCCGCGCCGGCTCGATCTGCTCGCCCGGATCGGGGTGACGCCCGACGCGGTGGTTCCGGCCGACATCGATGAGACACCGCTGAAGGACGAACTGCCCTTCCCCTATGCGCGGCGGATCGCGGCCGCGAAGGCGGCGGCGGTGGTCGAGCCCGGCGCGCTGGTGCTGGCCGCCGATACCGTGGTCGCCGTGGGCCGGCGCATCCTGCCCAAGACCGAGGACGAGGAAGAAGCGCGCGTCGCGCTCGGCCTGCTTTCCGGCCGTCGCCACCGCGTGCACAGCGCCGTGACGCTGATCGACGGCGAGGGTCATGCCCGATACCGCCTGTCCACCTCGATCGTCGCCTTCAAGCGCCTCTCGGCGGAAGAGCTCGACGCCTATCTCGCCGCCGAAGAATGGCGCGGCAAGGCGGGCGGTTATGCGATTCAGGGCCGGGCCGAGGCGCTGGTGCGGATGGTCGCCGGCTCTTGGTCCGGAATCGTCGGCCTGCCCCTGTTCGAGACCCGCGCCTTGCTGCGATCGGCTGGATACCCGCTTGGCTGAGTGGTTCTACGAGGACGGGATCGGCGAGAACCGCGCCGCTCTGGTTGCCGAGGGTCGCATTCTGATCGCCGCGATCGAGCTGCCGCTGACCGGACCCCGCGTCGGCGCGGTCTGCCGGGGCCGGTTGACCGATGTCCGCGCCGGTGTCGTGGCGCTCGATGGCGGCGACGAGGCAGTGCTTGCAAGGCCCGTGCCCGGCTTGCCCGAAGGTGCGAACCTGAGTGTCGAGATCGTTCGCGAAGCGCTACCCGAACGTAGCCGGATCAAGCCGGCCAAGGCTATTCCCGCCAACGCGGAGCCCCGGCCGGGACCTGATCTGCTGACGCTGATCGAAGCCAGCGGCCATCCTGTCCGCCGCCTCCGGCCGCACGAGCCCGATCTGCTCGAATCAGCCGGTTGGTCGGAGGTTCTGCACGAAGCGCTCAGCGGCGACATAGCCTTCCCGGGCGGAATGCTGCGCCTTTCGGTCACACCGGCGATGACGCTATTCGATGTCGATGGCGATCCGCCGCTTGGCCCGCTCGCTATCGCCGCCGCGACCGCCGTCGCGCTGGCCATCGTCCGTCTCGGCATCGGCGGCTCGATCGGGATCGACTTCCCGACCTTGGCCAATCGCGCCGAGCGACAGGCGGCGGCGGATGCGCTTGACGCGGCGCTGCCGTCACCGTTCGAGCGGACGGCGATCAACGGCTTCGGCCTCATGCAGATCGTCCGCCCAAGGGCTAAACCCTCCCTCCCGGAACTCCTGCTCATCGATCGCGCCGGCGCAGAAGCCCGCGCCGCCTTGCGCGCCGCCGAGCGCCTTCCCCCACCCGGCCCGCATCACCATATCCTCTCCAGCCGGGCGCATCGCTGGCTGACCGCGCGTCCCGAGTTGTTCGAGGCGCTTGCCCGCCGCAGCGGCCAACGGCACGATTTCGCGCCCGCGCAATCCTGAGGAAAGAGATGGCCAAACCCGACACCTGCCCGATCTGCCGCAAACCCTCCGCGGCGATGCACAAGCCCTTCTGCTCGCAGGGCTGCCGCGACCGGGACCTGCTCAACTGGCTGGGTGACGGTTATCGCGTGCCTGGCGAGCCGGTCTCGCCCGAGGCGGCGGACGGGCTGGACAGTAGCCACGACCCTTCTCTATAGGCCGCTGTCCTTTCGGCCCTGCCGGAATGCCCAGGTAGCTCAGTTGGTAGAGCACGTGACTGAAAATCACGGTGTCGGTGGTTCGATTCCGCCCCTGGGCACCACTTTCCGACCGGTTAAGCGAAAACCTCGTCCGGCGCGGATTCGGCTAACTCCGCATTAACCATTTTCCTTCACATCGCTTTTCGAACGGCGATTCAAGTTCCGGGGGAAAGCGTGGACGATACGGAAGGCTCCTGCATTGAAAAGGCATGCGCCCCGCGCTTGGGGGATGCGCGGGGTGACACCGGTTTCACCGGCGCCATAATCGGCGCCTCGCGGCCGATCGCGGAGCTCCGCGCGCTGGTCGCCCAAGTCGCGCCCAGCATGGCCTCGGTGCTCCTCACCGGCCCGTCCGGCAGCGGCAAGGAAGTCGCAGCCCGTGCCATCCACACCGCCAGCACTCGCGCCAAAGCCCCCTTCGTCGCGGTCAATTGCGGCGCCATCCCGCGCGACCTGCTCGAATCCGTTCTGTTCGGCCATGAGAAGGGCAGCTTCACCGGCGCCCATGCCCAACATATCGGCAAATTCGAAGAGGCCGAGGGCGGCACCCTTTTCCTCGACGAGATCGGCGACATGCCGGCCGACATGCAGGTCAAATTGCTGCGCGTGCTCGAGGACAGGGCGGTGCAGCGGATCGGCGGCAGGGGCCAGATCGCGATCGATGTCCGGATCGTCGCCGCCACTCATCGCGACATCGACGCGGCGATCGATGCCGGCACCTTCCGCGAGGATCTGTTCTACCGCCTCGCCGTCTTCCCGATCGACCTGCCCTCGCTCGCCGAGCGGACCAGCGATCTGCCAGTACTGATCGATCATTTCCTGAACAGCACGCCCCAAGGCGCGCGCCCCCGTTTTGCCGAGACCGCGCTGGCGCGGCTCGCCGAACATGGCTGGCCCGGCAACGTCCGCGAGCTTCGCAATTTCGTCGAGCGGGCGACGATCCTGTTCGCGGGCCGCATGATCGGCGCGGACGAAGCCGGCGCACTGCTGCTCCGCCGCGGCCGGGTCGGTGCCGCCGAGCGTGCCGCGCTCTGGCAAGCCACCGAGGCGCTGGCCGCGCCGATCGCGGAAATAGTGCCGATCCGTCCCGATGTCGATGTCGCCGCCGCGGCCGAGATGACCCGCGAGAACCCGGTCGCGCTCCGGGACATGCTCGCTGAGATCGAACGGCGCTATATCGAAGAAGCTTTGGCCGCGTCCGACGGCGTGATCGCCGACGCGGCCCGGATGCTGTCGCTGCAGCGCACCACGCTCATCGAGAAGATGCGCAAGTACGACGTGCGCGCCGTCGCCTAGCCCTTCGGCAGGCCGATCTGCGTCCAAGCGGTTGCGATCTCGCCGATCATCGTGCGGACTTGGCTGACCTTCTCCTCGTCATTCTCGGAGCCCGCCGCGACCAGCAGCCGGCGCGCTTCGCGATAAATGGTCGCGAGGCTGGCCGCGATCTCACCGCCCTTGTCGAAATCGAGGCTGGTCTCCAGGCCGCTCAGGATCCGGAGCGCGCGGGCCTGCCGCTCGCCGCGCTGGACATAGTCGCCGCGCCGCACCGCCACGGCCATGGCGTCGATCGCTTTGGTCAGCTCGTCATACATGAGCTGGACGAGCTGGTACGGGGTCGCGCCCTCGATCCGGCTCCCCAGATCGACATTCTTATAGTGGCTGGCACCGGCAAATTGTCCCCGCGACACGAACATCACTCAAACTCCGTAACTAGCCTTGCACATACGTCCGCCTAGCTGCGGTCGCCGGTCCACATCTTCACCTGCTGCTCGAGATAGGATTGGGTCGCCTTGAAGGCCGACACCTGCCGCTCCATCGCCGTGAAGCTGGCGAGCAGTTGGTTGTAGTATTTCTCGGAGCGCGTCTCGAGCGCCTCGCGATCCTTGGCGATCGCCTTGGCCTCCGCGGAAAGCCGATCACTCGAGCTCGTGAATGGCCCGTTCGCTGCGCGCAGCGAATCGCGCAGCATCTGGAGCGCGCCGCCGAGACCCGCGTCGATCGTGATCGTGGCGCTCGCCACCGCGCCGTTGACGCCGAGGATCAGGCCGAGCGCCGCCGAGCCCGCCGGCGCGACGAGATTGTCGCCGGCGCCGAGCATCGCCAGCCCGCCGATCAGGCCGGAGGCGTCGCCGCCGCTGACGCCGGGTACGACATTGGTGATGGTGTAGGTGCCCGGCTTCACCTTGCCGACCAGGCTGTTGATCGACAGCAGGGCACTGCTGCTGCGCTGGCCCGGATTGAACAGGGCTTCGACGCCGTCGGGATCGCTCGCCAGCACCGAGGTCAGGCGGCTCGAATCCAGCGCCAGGCTGCCGTCGCGGTTGGTGCGGACGCCGATCTCCGCCAGCGTATGCGGACCATCGCCCTCGCTCGACAGGATCATGGTCGGCAGGCGGGCGAGGCCGGCGCGCATTTCGCGCACGCCAAGATCGCCGCGCAGCACGCCGGCCTCGCCCTCGATGCCGGCCGCGGTGGCGGCGTTCACCATGCTCATCAACTCGTTATAGGCGGCGACGAAATCGCCCAGCGCCTGGCCGATCGCCGCGCCGGGACGGGCGAGGCCCATCGCCACGGGGACGCCCGGCGAGGCGCGCTTGAGGTCGATCTGCACGCCGGCGATCAGATCGTTGAAGCTGTTCGTGGCCCGCTCGACCGGCACGCCGTCGACGATGAGCGCGGCGTTCAGCGCCTGCTGAGCCTCGGTCATGCCGCCGGTCACGCCGGGGCCGAAAGCGAAGCGCTCCAGCCCGGAGGCGGTGCCGTTCGGGACCGACAGAGTGAAGGCATTGGCCGCGCCGGTCGCGCCCTTGACCACCAGCCGGGCGCCGGAAACGTCGGTAACGACGCTCGCCGTGACACCAGCGCCGGCGTCGTTGATCGCCTTGGCGAGGCCGTCGAGATTGTCGTTCGCGGCGGTGATCGAGACGGTGAAGGAGCCGACCGACGTGACCAGAGTCAGATCGCCCTGGCCGACCGGATCGGTGCGCGCTGGCAGCGCGACCGACGACAAGGTCTGCGCCTGGGCGAGACGGGTGACCTCGATCGATGCCGACAGGCCTCCGAGGCGGGCGCCGCGGATCGCGGCCGCGCTCAGCACGCTCGAATCGGACAGGCTCGGCTGGCTGAACAAGGTGCCGCCACTGATCAGCGAGGACAAAGCCGAGGCGAAGCTGTCGATGCCCTGGCTGACCTGCGCGAGCTGCGAGAGCTTGGCGGCGTTCGCCTCCTCGCGCTTGACGATCTGCGCTTCCTTGGGGCCTTTCGCGGCCGCGGCGAGATTGTCGACCAGCGACTTGATGTCGAGGCCGGAACCGATGCCGAGTTGGTAACCGATGGAAGAAGCGGCCATGGGGAGCGTCCTTGCGTTCCCATCGATTAACGGCCGGGCGGGCTGATTTTTTAGGGCTTCAACGCCCGAAAAATGAGCTTTTCAGCGCCTTGATCGCGCGCGGATCGAGCCGCGCCTGGGCGTCAAGTGAATCCCGGGGGTTGGAGCGCATCCGGCCGGCCAGCGCGACGCCATCCTCGGCCGGTCCCGGCAAAGCGGCGCGGAGCTCGGCAGCGAGCTGCTCGACCCAAGGCTCGACCCGCGCACCGACCCGGTCGGCGAGCGCGAGCAGCCGCTCGATCTCGTCGAGCGTCAGGCGAAGGCCGCCGTGTCTGTCGATGTGCCGTTCCTCGCCCATGATGGCGATAACGGCCAAACTCTGCGCCGGTTAAACCTCCGGGACGCCCCGCGCGTCGAACCGCAGGCCCTGCGGCACCTCGACCTCGGGCTGGCTGCCGATCGCGGCGTCGAGGTTGAAGACGAAGGCGAGCACGGTCGCCACCGCCATGTAGAGATCCTCGCGGATGATCTGGCCGGGGCGCGAGGTGTAATAGAGCGCGCGGGCGAGCTGGGGATAAGAGAGCATCGGCACCTCGCGCTCGCCGGCGAGATCGCGGATCGCCTCGGCGGTCGCGCCGCGGCCCTTGGCGAGCACGATCGGGGCGGCGTCCTCGCCGGGGCGATAGCGCAGCGCGACGGCGAAATGGGTCGGGTTGGTGAGCACCACGGTCGCTTCCGCCATTGCCTTGCGGGCCGAATTTCGGGCGGTCTCGCGCTGGCGCTGGCGCAGCGCGGCGCGAAGCTCCGGCGAGCCTTCGGTCTGCTTATGCTCTTCCTTGGTCTCCTGCTTGGTCATCTTCAGCCGCTGCAGGCGCTGGTACATCTGCGCCGGCACGTCGATCGTCGCGATCGCTGCCAGCGCCAGCGACATGACCAGCACGGCGATGATGAACGTGTTGCCGACATTGGCGAGCGCGGGCCGCATCTCCTGTGCGGTCAGGCCGATCATCGAATGAGTCTGACTGAGCAGCAGCCAGGCGCCGACCCCGCCGAGCAGGATCACCTTGGCGATCGACTTGCCGAGCTCGATCAGGCCCTGCCGGCCGAAGATGCGCTTCACGCCGGCGATCGGATCGATCTTGCTGCCCTTGAAGCCGAAGGCCTGCGGCCGGAAGCCCAGCGAGCCGAGCATCGCCGGCGCGCCGACGGCGGCGACCAGGGTCAGGGCGAACAAGGCGATGATCGGCAGGATGACCATGCCGATCAGGCGAAGCGCCGCCGTCGCGGGATCGAAATCGCGCAGGTCCGCCGCATTGAAGGAGAGCGCGTCGGTCAGCATCCCTTCCATCGTGCCGACGACCAGCGGTCCCATGAAGGCGATCCAGGCCGCGCCGACGAGGACGACGAGCGCCGTGCCGAGCTCGCGTGACTGAAGGACATCACCCTTCTGTGCCGCGTCGCGCCGGCGCTTGGGTGTGGGCGCTTCGGTTTGCTGGTCCCTGTCCGGGGTCTCGGCCACGGCTCAGGCTCCGAGCGCGATCCGCCGCGCTTCCTCGAGCCCGAGGCGGATCGCGGCGAGGATGCCGTCGCCGAGCACCGGCGCGGCGATGGCGAGCAGGATGATGCCGGCCATCAGTGCGGCCGGGAAACCGACCGCGAACAGGTTGAGCTGCGGCGCCGAGCGGGCGAGCATCGCCATCACGATCTGGATCAGCACGATAGCGAAAGCGACCGGAAGCGCGATCGAAAGGCCCGCGGCGAACAGGACGCCGCCGAACAGGACGAGATTGTTGATGCTGTCCGCCGCGATCCAAGCGGCGCCGGGCGGCAGCGCGCGATAGCTTTCGACGATCGTCGCGGCGAGCGCGAGATGGCCGCCGATGGACAGGAACAGGAAGGTGGCGAGGATCGAGAGGAACTGGCCGAGCACCGGATTGCTCTGGCCGTTCGCCGGATCGATCGAGGCGGCGAAGCCGAGGCCCATCGCGTTGCCGATCACCTCGCCGGCAAGCAGGGCGCAGGAAAAGCCGATCTGCACGGCGAAGCCGAGCGCGAGACCCGCCATCACCTCGCTCGCGACCAAGGTGAAGCCGGCCATCGACGCCAGGCCTTCCGTCGGCAGCGCGAAGGGCGCGACGGAAAGCGCCGGAATGCCGAGCGCGAGCGCGACGATCAGGCGCAGCTGGATGGGCACGAAATTGGCGCCGAAGACGGGCGCGGCGAGGAAGGCGGCGCCGGGGCGGATCATCGCCACCAGCCACAGCCAGAGCGTCGCTTCGACCCCCGCGAAGCCAGCCGGCATCATCGCACCAGCTCGGGGATTCGGGCGAAAATCTCCTGGGTGAAATCGACCAGCAGGCCGAGGATCGCGCCGCCGAAGATGGCGAGGCAGACCGCGACCACGATCAGCTTCGGCACGAAGGTCAACGTCTGCTCATTGATCGAGGTCGCCGCCTGCACCATGCCGAGCAGGAGGCCGGCGAGCAGAGCCGGGATCAGGATCGGAGCCGAGGCGAGCGCCAGGATCCACAGCGATTGCTGGGCGACGCCGATGAAATAATCGGGATTGTCGGCAACCATCTAGCCGCCCTCACCCGGTCGCGAAAGAGGCGGCGAGCGATCCCATCGTCAGCGCCCAGCCGTCGACAAGCACGAACAGCAGCAGTTTGAACGGCATCGAGACGATCGTCGGCGACAGCATCATCATGCCCAGCGACATCAAGGTCGACGAGACGATGAGGTCGATGATCAGGAACGGCAGGAAGATCAGGAAGCCGATCTGGAACGCCGTCTTCAATTCGCTGGTGACGAAGGCCGGGAGCAGGATCGTGAACGGCACGTCCTGCGGCCGGGCGAAGGTCGGCGTGCCGGCCATCTCCGCGAACAGGCGCAAATCGCCTTCGCGGGTCTGCAGGATCATGAAGCGGTGCAGCACGGTGCCGGAGCGCGTTACCGCCTCATCGACGCTGATCTGCCCGGCGCCATAAGGCGTATAGGCGCTCTGGTTGATCTCGGTGATCACCGGCCGCATCACGAACAGGCTGAGGAACAGGGCAAGGCCAACCAGCACCTGGTTGGGCGGCGTGTTCTGAAGGCCGATCGCTTGCCTCAGGATCGACAGCACGATGATGATCCGGGTGAAGCTGGTCATCATCAGCAGCACCGACGGCAGCACCGTCAGCAGGCTCATCAGCAGCAGGATCTGAAGGCTCAGCGAGAGCGGCCGGCCGTCGCTCGCGATGGTGCCGAGCGCCCGGTCGAGCGCGCCGGGCTGGCCGCCCGTGGTCGACGGCGCCGGCGGAGTGGCGATGGGCGCGGCTTGTGCGGCGGGCGCGGCAGCCGGAGCCTGGGCCTGCGCCATATCAGGCGCGGCGACCAGGATTAGGAAAAGGAACGGGATCGCGGCAATCAGCAGCCGCTTCAGCACTTCAGGCATCGGTCGTCGCCGGAACGGCGGCCGGCGCCGGGCCTTCGGACAGCAGCTGCACGCCGCCGGTGCGGGTGACCGCGAGCAGCAGGCGCTTGCCGGAGAAATCCACCACCGCAAGCCGCCCGGTCGCGCCGAGCGGAACCGCGTCGACGAGATTGACCAGCCGCTCGCGGCCGCCCAGCGCCATGCCCGGCTGGACCTTGCGCCACAGCCAGAGCGCGCCGAACGCCATCGCGCCGACCAGCGGGATGAGGACAAGCAGCTTGAGGATATAGGTCGTCATTTACTTGCGCCGCTCCGCGCCGGCCACGCCGCCTTCGGCGACGACCTCGACGACGCGGATGCCGAAGCGGCCGTTCACGGTCACCACCTCGCCCTTCGCGATCAGGGTGCCGTTGGCCATGATGTCGAGCAGCTCGTGGCTCTGCCGGTCGAGCTCGACGACGCTGCCTTCGGCAAGATCCATCAGCTCGGAAAGCTTGAGCGCGGTGCTGCCGACCTCGACCGAGAGCCGGACCTGGATATCGGCGATGAGGCCGTAATTGCGGCGCGCGAAAGCGGCTTCATCCGCCGGCCCGGCCTCCATGATTTCCTGACCTTCCTTCACGATGCCAGTCTCCCTTGTTCAATCCGTTCGATCCTGAGCGCGGCACGCCCGTCATGTTCGCCGACCGCGCCGATCGCGATCCGGCGGCCCTCGACGATGAGCGGCACGAGATGCGGCAGGCTGACCGGGATCACGTCGCCCTCCTGAAGCCGCATCAATTCCGAAAGCGGAAGCTCGGGGCGCGCCAGGACCGTGCGCGCTTCTACGCGAACCTCGCCCAGCGCCGCGTCGAGCCGCGCTTTCCATTCCGCATTCTTCGTTCCGACCTCGGTGGGCATCTTTGCGGCGAGCGCCTGCTCGACCGAGCGCAGGCCCGCGATTGGATAGAGGATCTCGACCGTCGCCGCCTGGCCGGGCCAGGGCTGGATGGTGAATTGCGAAACCGCGACCGTTTCTTCCGGCTTGGTCAGCGCGACGAAGCCGCTATTGGTCTCGCGCGCCCGAAGCATGGGAGCGGCCGGAATGATGTCGGCCCACGCTTCGGCCAGCGCGCCGATCAGCGCCTCGGCGAGCCGGCCGAGCAGGCTTTCCTCGGTTCCGGTGAATTCCTTGCTGCGCTTCGGCGCGACCGCGCCGGTGCCGCCGTAGAAGGCGTCGACAAGCCGGCTGATGAATTCGGGCTCGATCTTCAGCAGGATCGGCCCCGTCATCGGCTTGAAGCCGTAGAGGCTGAGGCTGGTGAACTCGGGCTGCTCGGCCTGCCAGTCGGCAAAGGTGCGGATCACGGTCGGCGCGGCGACGATCTGGGGCTTGGTCCGCGTCAACGGTTCGATCACCCCGCGCAGCTTGCGCGCCAGACGCTCGTTGAGCCGGTCGATCGCCGGCAGCGTCGGGGTCGGCCGGCCGACCTCGGCGCCGAACGGGAAGGGCCGCGTGGAACCATCGGTCCCGCGCGGCACGGCGCCGTCGCCATCGCCCATAAGGGCGGATATTTCCTCGCCGGTCAGTGTCGGTTTGTCGGTCATTGGGTGACGAAGCTCGTAAAGTAGACCTCGTCTATCCCGCCAAAACCTTCCCGATTGGTTAACACGTTGTTTATCGCGTTTCGCAGGGTCTCCTTAAGCTCTTCCTTGCCCCGCGTGCTGGTGATCGTGACCGGATCGGCTTCCGACAGGGTGGTCAGAATCGCCGACCGGATCGCCATGTTGTGCGTGGTCAGCCGCTCGCCGACGCGCGCGTCGTAGAAGGTCGAAACGCCGATCGCGATCTGGACGAAGGCATCGCCGCCACGCAGGTTCGAAGTGAACTGGCCCTCGAGCGGAATGTAGGTCGCCTGGAAGACGCGCGGATCGGGCCGGCCATTGCGGCCGCGGGCGCGCTGACGCGCCTCGGCCGCCGCCTCTTCGCTGACGCCTTCGCGCACGACCAGATGCGGCTGGCTCGGATCCTCGGTCGCGGCTTCGGTCTCATCATGGCCGCCGCCGTAAACCGCAAAATAGCCGCCGGCCGCACCGCCGCCGATCACCAGCAAGGCGATGATCAGGAAGAGCAGCTTCTTGCCCTTCTTCTTTTTCTTCGGCTCGGCGGCCGCGTCCGGCGCGTCCTCGATGACGATGTCGGTCATGACTGTTTCCTTCAGGCGTAGCGATCGGACCGACCCGAAGCCGGATCGGATGAGGTGGTTTGGGACTGGGTGGCGCGGACGACGCGGACGACGCCCTGGGCATGGTTGTCGGCGTTGCGGCGCGGATCGCCGCTTTGCTGGTGGGCGGTGCCGAGATCGACCTCGGTGCCGGCGAGCCGCACCCCTTGGGCGCGGGCTTCGGCGGCGAGGCGCGGCTGGGCGTCGATCAGGATATTGCGCGCCGCCTCGGTCTCGACGGTGAGGCGGACGGTTGCGCCGCGATCGCTCTGCGAGAGCTCGACCTGGAGATGGCCGAGCGTCTGCGGATGGAGCCGGAAGCGCAGCGGTTCGTCGCCAGCGCCGGAGCGGGCGATGTCACGCGCCAGCCGGTCGAGCCATTGATTGTCGTTGGCGAGATCGAGCTGACGCTCGACGATCAGCTCGGCAATGGCTGGAGCCGCGTTCGCCGCTGGGGCCGGTGCGGCGATCGGCGTCGCGGGCTGCGGCGCGATCGGAACAGTCGAAATGGTGGGCGAACCCGGCGCGGCTGGCTGAACCACCGCCTCGATCCGCGCAACGGGCTCCGCCGGTCGCGCTTGGGCGCTCGCCACCACAACGGACTCGACAGCCTTGCCCTCAGGTGAGGCGGCATGAGCGGCGCGGCCCGGCTTGCCCGCCCGCACAACGGGCTTGCAGACCATCCTCTCGATCGCAGCTTCGACCGCCACGCCAACGATGCCAGCTTCGGGTACGGCGTCGCTCTCGGGCGTGATTGCCTGCTGCGCATCGGGCGCGGCTTGAACGGCCAGCCGGCTTACCTGCGGGATAGACACGAACTTGGGCGCCGACACAGCCGCGACCCGCACGCGGGCGGGCAGCTCGGCTTCGGTTTGATCCGGCGCGGCCGGCATGACGTCGGTCGGAACCGGACCCGTCAGCCTGCTTTCGGTCGTAGCCGCGGCGGCCGGCGGTGCGGCTGGCACCACCGCGACCGGGAAGCCGCTCTGCGCCTGCAGCAGCGGAATGATGTCGGCGGACGTCGCGCCGTCCGGCGCGGGCGCTCCATCGACGCTCTCGCCTTCGTCGCCGGACGGCGCCGCGCGAAGCGTCACGACGTCGGCCGACGTCGTGCCGGGTCCGGCGACGACCGCAATCGGCGGGCCGCCGCCCAGCAACTGTGCAAACAGATCGATCGCCGCGCCATCGGCGTCGGGCGTACCCGGCGCACCGGGCGTGGGGATCGCCGGGGCGATCGGAAGATTGGGGACCGAGGCCATCACTCTGGTTCTCCTTGCGCGAAGCGGGATCGGCGCCGGCCGAGGATTCTCAGCCGGCGCTCCGATTGTTCTTCGGCGGCAAGCGCGGCCGCCTGTTCGAGCTTTTCAGCGCTTTCCTGGTCGCGGCGCGCCTCGCGGCGCTCACCTTCGCGGGTCGCGGCCATTGCGCGTGCCGCCTCGAGCGACGTCCCAAGACCCAGGCGCGCCTCATCGAGCCGCATCGCGAGCTCGCCGATGCGGGCCAGCGCGGCGCCCGTTGTCAGCCCCGCAACGGGCTGCAGCTCGCCGCGCATCTGGCGCAAACGGGCGCGATTGCCCTCGATCGTCTGGACGCGCTGGGCGGCATCGACGGCGGCGGAGGCCGCCGCTCCATGCTGGATGCGCCGCACCCGCACGATCCGCGCGCGCTGCTGGACGAGAGCGCTCATGACGCCATCATTCCGGTGAGGTCGGCGACGGAGTCGGCGACGTTGGCACGCTCATCCGGCGCCTGCTTGAGGAATTCCAGGATCTCGGGCCGGCGGACGATCGCGGCGTCGATCAGGGGATCGGTGCCCGGCGAATAAGCGCCCATCAGGATGAGGTCGCGATTTTCCTCGAACGCCGACCAGAGGCGGCGAAATGCCGCGGCGGCCTCGGCATGCTCGGGATCGACGATGTCGGCCATGACGCGGGAGAGCGAGCGGCCGACGTCGATCGCCGGGAACACGCCCTGCTCGGACAGGCCGCGCGACAGGATGATATGACCGTCAACGATCGCGCGGGTGGCGTCGACGATGGGATCGTCGGTGTCGCCGCCATCGGCGAGGACGGTGTAGAGCGCGGTGATCGAGCCGCCGCTGCGCGAATCCGCGCCGGCGCGCTCGACGAGGCGCGGGATGAGGCCGAGCGCCGAGGGCGGATAGCCCTTCACGGTCGGCGGCTCGCCCAGCGACAGGCCGATCTCGCGCTGCGCATGGGCGACGCGGGTCAGACTGTCGAGCAGCAGCAATACCTTGAGGCCCCGGTCGCGGAAGTCCTCGGCGATCGCGGTCGCCCGCATCGCGGCGCGCAGCCGGAGCAAGGGCGCATGATCGGCCGGGACCGCGACCACCACCGCCTTGCGGCGCACGTCCGGCGGAAGCTTCGTGGCGAGGAAGTCGCTGACCTCGCGGCCGCGCTCGCCGATCAGGCCGACGACGATCACGTCGGCGTCGGCGCCGGCCATCATCTGGCCCATCAACACCGATTTGCCGACGCCCGAGCCCGCGACGATCGCGATCCGCTGGCCGACGCCGGCGGTGAGAAGAGCGTTGATTGCGCGCACCCCGGTGTCGAACATCTCCGTTACCCGGCCGCGATCGAGCGGGTTGCCGCGCCGGCCGGCGAGCGGCCAGGTCTCAGCGGTTGCGATCGGGCCGAGGCCGTCGAGCGGCTGGCCCAGCGCATCGATCACCCGGCCGAGCAGAGCCGGGCCGACATCGGCGAGGCTGCTCGATGCGTCGGGCTCGACCCGCGCGCCGGCGGCATGGGCGGCATCGCCGTCCAACGCCATCAGCAGGGAGCGGGAGCCCTTGAAGCCGACCACCTCGGCGCGCGCGACATGGCCGTCGGCGGCGATGATCCGCGCACCCGCGCCGATCGGGCGCGTGAACCCGGTCGCCTCCATCATCAGCCCGTCATAAGCGGCGAGCCGGCCGATGCGGCGCGGGCCGCCGGCGACCTGCACCGGGGCGAGCATCTGCCGGGCCTGATCCAGAGCGAGGCTCATTTCGCGCCCATCCGGTCGAGGGCGTTACGCAGGCGATCGAGGCGGACCGCGGGCCCGTCCTCGATCCAGCCATGGCCGGTTTCCAGCACCAGGGCGCCGCGCTCCAACGTGGGATCGGCGACTAGGTCGATCTCGAGCGCGGCCGTCGCCAGCAACGCCGCATCGTCGGGATGACAGCGCAGCAGCGACGGTTCGGTGTCCTTGCCGATCAGCTCCGCCGCCTCGCGGGCGCGGGCGAGCAGGGTCATGCCGTCGATATCGACCTCGCCGACGACCTGCCGGACGAGGTTGTCGACGGTCTCGGCGAGCAGCATGGCCAGCGCCCCGGTCGGCTCGGGCTTCAGCACCTCAAGCGCGCCCGCGAGCTGGACGATCGCGTCGCGCTCGGCGGCGATCTCCTTCTCGATCGTCGCGCGCGCGTCGGCATAGCCTTGGGCATAGGCGTCCGGCTCGCCCGGCACGCCCCCGCCGAAATCCTCATCGCCGGCGAGCCCGAAAGCCGCCGCCGGGCGAGGCCGGAACGCGGTCTCGCCCCGCCGCAGCACGAAGCCGCCGAGCGAGGCGATCGCGGTGGGATCGGCCTGTCGCACCAGCCTAGACATAATCGTCGCCCCGGCCGGCGAGCATCAGGGTGCCGGCGTCGGCGAGGCGGCGGGCGGTGGCGAGCACCTCCTTCTGCCCCTCGTGCACTTCGGCGAGCCGCATCGGGCCGCGCTCGGCCATCTCGTCGCGGATCGAATCCGCGGCGCGCGCCGACATGCAGCCCAGCATCTTCTCGCGCAGCGCCTCGTCGGCGCCCTTGAGCGCGACGATCAGCACGTCGTTCTCGACGTTGCGCAGCAGGATGCCGAGATTCTTCTCGTCCAGCTCGCCGAGGTCGTCGAAGATGAACATCTCATCCTCGATCTTCTGCGCGAGCTGCTTGTCGACCTTGCCGAGCGTGCGCATGATCGGCTTGTCGGTGCCGGGACGCATATTGTTCATGATCTTGGCGGCCTCGCTCGCACCACCGCGCGTGGCGGCGGGAGTCGAGGTCATCCGCGCGCCTTCGCGGACCAGAATCCGCTCCAGCTCCTCGAGCGCCTCTGCGGTGACCGATTCGAGCCGCGCGACGCGATAGATGATGTCGGGCTGCGCCTCCTGCGGGAGCAGCTGCAGCACGTCGGCGGCGATCGGCGGCTCCAGATGGGCGAGGACGAGGGCCGCGATCTGCGGATGCTCGGGCTCGACCAGAGCCGCGATCGTCTTCGCGTCCATCCAGCGCAACGCGTCGAGCGCGCGGCTGCGGGTCGGCGGCGTGATCCGGGCGAGCATGCCCTCGGCGCGCTCGGCGCCCAGCGCATGTTCCATCACCGCGCGGATGCGCGGCGCGGCGCCGAAACCGATCGTGGTGCGCGCCTTGGTCCGGGTCATGAAGGTGTTGAACACCTGCTCGACCTGGTTCTCGGAAACGTCGGCGACGTTGAACATCGCGCTGCCCAGATGCTGGACCTCGTGCGGATCGAGATGGCTCAAGATCTCGGCCGCCTCGGCGTCGCCGAGCATCATCAGCAGGATCGCGGCCGCCTCGCTGCCATCGGGCCCGCCCCGCGCGGCGGCGGAGGGAACGGCCGGCTCGATATTGTCCATGGATTTCAGGCTCCTTGCGCGTCGGCGCGGATGAGATCGCGCACCACTAAAGCGGCGCGGGCGGGGTCCTGGCGGACGAAGGTGCGGATCAGGCCGGCGCGCGCTTCATAGTCGCGGGTCGCCTCGATCATCTCCAGGCTGACGCGCATCTCCAGATCGGAGCGGGCGCGATCGGCCAGCACATTGGCGATCTCGCCGCCGACCGAGGCGCGCGACTGGGTCCGGGTCTCGGCCCGCTTGGCGAGCGCGGCCGAGCCTTTCTTGAGCAGCGGCCGGCCGATGAAGAACACGAACAGCAGGATGATGACGATCGCGCTGCCGTTGCGGACGACCGGCGAGATCCAGGCCGCCTCGTACCAGGCCTCGGTCGATTCCGGCGCCGCCACGAAGTCGCGCGAGTTGATCGCGACGACGTCGCCCCGCGCCTGGTTGAAGCCGATCGCGCCGCGGATGAGCTGCTCGATCTGCTGGATCTCCTGCCGGCTGCGCGGCCGCCCATCGGCGTTGCGCAGCGCGACGGCGACCGAGACCCGGCTCACCGCGCCGGTCTGCTGGCGGGTGACCGAGACTTCCCGGCCGAGCGCGAAGTTGCGGTTGTAATTCTCGCTGCGGCGGCCGCCGACGGCGGCTGCAGCCGCGGCTGCGGCGGCGGCTTCGGGGGTGTCCGGCACCGCCGGGGTTCCCGACGCCGCGGCCGGGGCCGGCGGGGTCGTGCCGACTTGGGCGGCGGGCGGCGGCGTGCTGGTCAGCGCGCCGGGAATGCCGCCGGCCGGGGCGGTGACGCCCGGCGTGCCGGGGCCGCCTTCGGTCGACAGCTGGCCTTCCTCGCTGCGCAAGGCGCGCTGGTTCTCGGGGAAGCCTTCGCGGGTCGACTGGATCTCGGAGAAGTCGATGTCGGCATGGACCTCGGCGGTGAAATTTTCCGCCCCGACGATCGGGGTCAGGATGGCGGCGATGGCGCGGCGATAGCGGTCCTCGACCGCGTTCTGGGCGGCGAGCTGCCGCTCCGAAGCGCCGCTCGCGCCTTCGCCGGTCGTGCGGGAGAGGAGGCGGCCGTTCTGGTCGATCACCGAGACGCCGTCCGGCGTCAGGCCCGGCACCGAGGAGGCGACAAGGTTGACGATCGCCTGCACCTGGCTGTCGCCAAGGCTGCGGCCGGCGGCGAGGGTGAGCATCACCGAGGCGGCGGCGTTCGGCTGCTCGCGGACGAACACGCTGGGCTGCTGCACGGCGAGGTGGACGCGGGCGGTCTGCACGACGTCGATCGCCTCGATGGTGCGGGCGAGATCCTGTTCGCGGGCGCCGCGGATGCGCTCGGTCTCCACCGCGCGGCTGGCGCCGAGCGGCATCGAGGTGATCATTTCCGATCCGTCCTGGCCGCCGCGCGGCAGACCGCGCTGGGCGACGAGCATCCGGGCGCGGTGATAATCGTCCTCGGAGACGGTGACCGCGCCGGTCGCGCTGTCGAGCGAGCTTGAGATGCCGCCGCCGGTCAGCGCCTCGACGACCGCCGCTTTCTCTTCCTCGGCGAGGTTCGAGAACAAAGTGCGGCTGGGCGCGGCGCTGAACACCATCCACAGCATCGCGGCGAGGCCGAGCATCGCCACCATGCCGATCAGCGGCAGGCTCTTGGCCACCGCCGGCTGGGCGATGAACGCGCGAAGGCCGCCGGTCGTGCTCCGAAACGAGGGAGCGGCGGCGGACCGAACGTGGGTCGGCAGATCGTTGGCTGTCGTATCGCTCATATTACACCGGCATGCTCATGATGTCTCTGTAGGCGGTCAGGAGTCGGTTCCTGACTTGAAGGGTCGCCTCGAAGCCGATCGACGCCTGCTGGCGGGCCAGCATCACCGCGGCGATATCGGTCGTCTCGCCGCGCTCGTAGGATTCGGTGATCGCCGAGGCCCGGGACTGGCTCTCGTTGACCTGCTCGACGGCGGTGCGCAGCGCGTCGCCGAAGCCGCCGAGGCGGGTCGTCGCGCCGCCCTCGGCGAGGCCGGGAGCGCCCATGCCGGCGGCGCGGCTCAGCGCGCTGTTCTGCTCCAGGATGGCGGACCGCATCTGCATCAGACGGGCCGCATCGATCGATGTCATGGCTCAGGCCTCCTTCAGGCCGCCACGGCGCGCATTTCAGCGAGCCGGTAGCGAAGCGTACGTTCGGAAATGCCGAGCCGCTGGGCGGCGCGGAGACGGTGGCCGTCGCTCTCGTCGAGCGCGGCGCGGATCAAATTCGCCTCGGCGGAGCGGCCCGCATCGGCGAGGGTGATGGTTTCGATTGCAGTTACGGCGCGCGCGACCGGGTCGATCGCGAGATCCCTGGCCTCGATCCGCTCGCCGGCACGCAGCAGCAGCGCGCGCTGAATGACATTCTCGAGCTCGCGGCAATTGCCGGGCCAGACGTGCGCGGCCAGCCGGTCGAGCGCGGCAGCGGTCGGGAAGGGCACCGGCGCCCCGGCCGGGCTGTGCCGGACGAGAAGCGCGGCGGCGATGGCGCGGATGTCGAGCCGGCGCTGGCGTAAGGGGGCGAGGTTGATCGGCAGCACATTGAGCCGCCAGTAAAGGTCGGCGCGGAAGCGGCCCGCCGCGACTTCCTCGGCGAGGTCGCGATTGGCGCAGGCGATGACGCGGACGTCGATCGGCTCCGGTCGGACCGCGCCGACGGGAAGGATCTCGCGCTCCTGCAGAGCGCGAAGCAGCTTGGCCTGAAGCGCCAGCGGGATTTCGGCGATCTCGTCGAGCAGCAGCGTGCCCCCGTCGGCCGCGCCGAACAGGCCCTCGCCGTCGCCAAGAGCGCCGGTGAAGGCCCCCTTGCGATGGCCGAACAGGATCGCCTCGAGCATCGTCTCGGGAAGCGCGGCGCAATTGACCGCCGTGAACGGACCGTCCGCGCGGGCGGACGAGGCATGGATATAGCGGGCGAGGCCTTCCTTGCCGGTGCCGGTCTCGCCGAGCAGCAGCACGGAGCAATCGCTGGCCGCGATCCGCTGCGCGAAATCGATCGTCGCGGCGCTCGCCGGTTCGCCGCAGCCGGGCCGGGCGGCGGGCCGCACCAGCTCGGCGGCGAGCGCATTGCCGAAGGGGAGGTCCTCAGCGCCGTAGCGCAGGAAAGCGGGCGCGGTCGCGGTAGCGCGGATGAGGGAAGGCATGTGGCCCTGATCGATCACCAAGTCGCAGGACCGGGCGGCATTGGCTTCGTCACGGGACAGGATCGCCGGGCCGGTGGCCCAGCCCTCGCCGGCGGCGAACCGGCGCACGCGAAGCCCCGCTCCCTCCAGCCATGCGGCCAAAGTGGGATTGGCCTTCGTCGCCTTGTCGCTCAAACCGATCATGCAATTTCCCCGCGGATCGAGGCAAGTAAAGCAAAGCGCGTGCCAACCTGCCGCTCAGAGGGGCGGGCAAGAAGAAGACAAATGTTCGTCGGTCGTTTGACGGCGCGCGGCGTCGAAAAACCGACGCTTAACGAAAGCCCGATTAAAGCCCCCGGCAGGCCCGCCGTTAATGCCTTTCGTGGCACGCTTGGGATCGACCCCCGGCAGCCGCGAATGAGCGGAAAGGAACCTAGAATGACCGTTATCAACACCAATAGCGCGGCTCTCCGCGCGCAGAACGGCAGCCGGGTCGCGGAAAATGCTCTGCGGACCGCGATGGAGCGTCTGTCCTCGGGCAAGCGCATCAACTCTGCCCGTGACGACGCCGCCGGCCTCGCCATCGCCAGCACCATGACCGCGCAGATCCGCGGCATGAGCCAGGCGATTCGCAACGCCAATGACGGCATTTCGCTGGGTCAGGTCGCCGAAGGCGCCCTGGGCGAAGTGTCCAACATGCTGCAACGCGTTCGTGAGCTCGCGGTGCAGAGCGCCAGCGGCACCTATTCGGCCGCCGACCGCACCAACCTGAACGTCGAGAGTGCGGCGTTGCAGGCGCAGATCGCCGACATCCTCACCAACACCAAGTTCAACGGTGTCACGGTGTTCGATTATGCGGCGACCAACACCGCTTCCGACGACATCACGGTCCAGGTCGGCGCCAACGCCGAGTCGGTCGCGGTCGTCAAGGCGTTCCTCGACAGCGACGACTACCAGGCCGCCGACTTCGCGGTCGATACCGCCGCCAACGCCGCGACGACGATTACCAATGTCGATGCGCAGTTGACGGTGATCAACTCGGCCCGGGCGAGCCTCGGCGCCAGCCAGAGCCGCCTGACGTCGGTGGTCAACAACCTCAGCAACAACGTCACCAACCTGGCCGACGCGCGGTCGCGGATCGAGGACGCCGATTTCTCGGCCGAGTCGACCAACCTCGCCAAGGCGCAGATCCTGAGCCAGGCGGCCACCGCCATGCTGGCCCAGGCCAACCAGTCCCAGTCGGACGTGCTGAACCTGCTCCGTTAAGTTCGCACTGAACGGGGTGTCGGGGGGCCCGGTGCGTCTTACGCACCGGGCTTTCCGTCTTAGAAGGCCCAGTCGGACAGGGAAGCGCGGACCTTGTCGAGCGCGGCTTTCTTGATCTGGCAGATGCGCGCCGCGCCGACGCCGAGCGTCTGGCCGATCTCCTCGAGGTTCATCTCCTCGACGAAATAGAGCTGCAGCACCATCGCGTCGCGCTCGGGCAGGCCGGAGATCGCGTCGGCGATCGCCGCCTTCAGCCGGTTGCGGTCGATCGCCTCGTCGGCGGCCTCCTCCAGATCGGCGAACCACATCGAATGATCGGAGTATATTTCGTCGATCGAATCCTGCTGCACCGCCTGGCTGTCGTCGACCAGATCGCGATAGGCGGCGGCGTCGAGGCCCATCTCGTCGGCCATCTCCGCATCGCCGGCCGCGCGGCCGAGCCGGTTCTCCAGCCGCCGGCGCACGTCGCCGAGCTCGCGCCGCCGCGCCATCGCCGAGCGGCAAAGGGTGGCGTGGCGGCGGAGATGATCGATCATCGCGCCGCGGATCCGGAAGGTCGCATAAGTGGCGAAGGCGTGGCCGCGATCCTCGAAGCCGTTTGCGGCCTCGACCAGAGCGACCATGCCGATCTGAACCAGATCCTCGACGTCGATCGCGGACGCGACCCGGCCGTGGACGTGCCAGGCGATCTTGCGCACCAGCGACATATGAGCGCGGACCAGCGCGTCCGGGCTTGCGCGCGGACTGCGGCCGTAGGTCGCGGCAACCGGTTGGGGCTCATTGAGCGCCATGCAACTCCCCCACCGGATCGGCTTTTGGGCCGTGCGTCGCCGTCGCGAAGCGCGCCGCGAGCCGGGCGAAGGCGCGCGTCGACGGCGCGCCCGGGAAAGCCTCGACGACGCAGCGCTTCCGCAGCACCGCCTCGCGCACATAGGGATCGGCTCGGGATCGCACCGGCATAAGCCAGGTCGAGGTCCAGAAAGCGGGTGGCGACGGCGCGGAAGCGATCGAACAGGGCGTGGCCGGCCGCTTCGCTGTGGACCATGTTGGTCACGATCTCGAAGCGGTCGACGCCATGCGAGACGGCGAGCGCCTTCACCAAGCGCATAAGCGTCGACGAAGGAGGTCGGCTCTGGCGCGATGACGATCAATGGCGTGTCGGCGGCGGCGACCAGCGCCAGCGCCGACGCATCGATGCCCGAGCCGGTGTCGATCACGATATGGTCGAAGCGCGAGCGGTGCGGCGCCAGCGCGTCGAGCAGCCGGCCGCGCTCGGCGGCCGAAAGGGTGGAGCCGCTGCCGGTGCCGCTATGGCCCGGCGCGAAGGCCAGGCCAGCGGGACCGGTCACGATCAGCTCGTCCAGCGTGCAGCGGCCGGCGAGCACGTCGCCGATCGTCCAGGCCGAATCCAGTCCGAGCAGGATACCGGCATTGGCGAGACCCATGTCGCAATCGAGCAAAAGCGTCCGTCCGCACGCTTTGGCCAAGGCGACGGCGAGATTGACGCTGACATTGGTCTTTCCGACGCCGCCCTTGCCGCTCGCGACGGCGATCGTGCGGGCGGACCTACAGGAAAACAAACTCACTTACGCTACCTCCGATTCAAGCATGGGCCGCTCGACTTCGCCGCCGACCACGGCGACGACCTCGACGGGCTTGCCGTCGGGGATTTCGAGAAATGACAGGACCGGCGCATCGGGCAGATGCGGGCTCAGCAGCCGGGCAAGCGCCCGGCGCGAGGCCGGCGAAGTGACGACGGCGAAGCGGCGGCCTTCGGCCAGCATCGGGCCGGCGACCGAGCCGATCGCCTGAACGATCTTCTGGCCCAGACCCGGCTCGATCGGGTGCATCGCACCCTGGCCGGTGCGGACCGCCTGATTGAGTAGGCTCTCCAGGGTGGCGTCCAGCGTCACGACCGGCAGCGGCATCCGCACTGGCACCAAAGTCTGGATGATCAAGGCGCCGATCCGCTGCCGCACCGCCTCGATCAGCTGGATCGGATCGGTCTCGTCGCGGGCGGCGTCGGCAATCGCCGCGGCGATGCGGCGGAAGTCCTTCAGCGGCACGCCTTCCGACAGCAGCGCGCGACACAAGGCGGCGAGCCCCGCGAGGCTGAGCGGCTGCGGGGTGAGATTGGCGGCGAGCTGCGGCGCATTTTCCTTGAGCGCATCGACCAGCTTCTGCGCCTCGTCCATGCCGAACAGATCGGCCGAGGCGATCTGGATCACCTGATTGAGATGCGTGGCGATCACCGTCGCCGGATCGACCACGGTATAGCCGGCGACGACCGCCTCGGCGCGCTGGCCGGGCTGGATCCAGACCGCGTCGAGGCCGAAGGTCGGGTCCTTGACCGCGCGGCCCTCGACCCGCTCGAGCAGGTCGCCGGAATCGAGTGCGAGCAGATCGTCCGGCCAGACCTCGTCCTCGGCGACGACGACACCGGAAACGCTGATACGGTAGCTGTTCGGGGCAAGCGCCATATCGTCGCGCACCCGCACCATCGGCACGACGAAGCCGAGCTCGCGGGAGAGCTGGCGGCGGATGCCCGTGATCCGCGCCATCAGCGGCGCGCCCTTGCGCTCGTCGACCAGGCCGATGAGGCCGAAGCCCATCTCCAGGCCCAAAGCAGCGTCGTCGCTGACCTCGTCCCAGCCGATCGCGCTCGGATTGACGGCGATCGGCGCGGTCTCGACCGGGGCGGCGGCGCGCGCCTTCTCGGCCTTGCGCAGCTTCCAGGCGACGAAACCGGCGACACCGGCAGCGGAGAGCAAAATGAAGTGCGGCATGCCCGGCAGCAGGCCGAGAATGGTGAGGATCGCGGCGACCGGAATCCAGGCGCGCGACGAGGCAAACTGGCTGGCGATCTGTCCCGACAGATCGAGCGACGACGTGACTCGGGTGACGATCGACGCGGCGGCGATCGACAGGAGCAAGGCGGGCACCTGCGCGACCAAAGCGTCGCCGATCGCGAGCAGGATATAGGTCGAGGCCGCGGCGCCGATCGTCATCGAATGGCTGAGCGTGCCAAGGATCAGGCCGCCGATCACATTGACGACGAGGATCAGCACGCCGGCGACCGCGTCGCCCTTCACGAACTTCGAGGCGCCGTCCATCGAGCCGTAGAAATCGGCCTCGGTCGCGACCTCCTGCCGCCGCGCCTTGGCTTCCTCGGGCGTCAGCAGGCCGGCGTTCAGGTCGGCGTCGATCGCCATCTGCTTGCCGGGCATCGCATCGAGGGTGAAGCGCGCCGACACCTCGGAGACGCGGCCCGCGCCCTTGGTGATGACGACCAGGTTGATGATCATTAGGATCAGGAAGACGAAGATGCCGACCGCATAATCGCCGCCGATCAGGAAGCTGCCGAACGCCTCGATCACATAGCCGGCGGCGTGCGAGCCTTCATGGCCGCTGACCAGCACGACGCGGGTCGAGGCGACATTGAGCGCGAGCCGGAACAGGGTCGCGAACAGCAGCACCGTCGGGAAGGACGAGAAATCGAGCGGCCGCACGACGTTGAGCGCGACCATCAGCACCGCGAGGCTGATCATGATGTTGGTGACGAAGCCGACGTCGAGCAGGAAAGCCGGCACCGGCACGACCATCAGCATCACAAGCAGCAAGGTCGCGACCGGCAGGACGGCGCCGCGACCGGCGCCGAGCCAGAACTTGCCTTGGAGAATCCCCATTTACTCAGTCCCCAGGCTGGCGAGCATCAGATAAGCGAGGCGCGCATATTCGGCGTTCGCGGCAACCGCCGGCTGGCCCTTGCCGACGCCCAACACGGTGCTGGTATCGAGCATGGCGAGCTGCACGTCCGGCAGCGGCCGGCGGGTCGGCGCGGCTGGGCTCGCGCCGCCACCGATCCGCGCCGCGAAGCGCTCGCGGATCTCGGCGAAGCTGCGCGGGGAGCCGTTGCGATTGTAGAACACCCAGCGATTGGCGCGCGCCGCGGCGGGCAGGGCCGCAGCGGCTGCGCCCTCGGGATTGGCGTCATGCGCGCGCAGGAAGCGCGCCGCGCCGCCGGCGCCGAGGAAATGGGCGAGATAGAGATCGACGCTCTCGGCCGGCCGGCCAAGCCGGCGTTCGAGATACTGGCCGTTATCGGAAGCGAACTCGGCCGCCATCGCGGCGGACGCTTCCGGGTTGCGGCGCAGATCGAGGATCGCCTGCCGCATCTGCGGATTGGCGACGGTGTAACGGCCGTTGGCGCCGCGCTGGATCGCGTTGGCGGCCCAGCCGAGGCCGTGCTCAGCGCCATGGCGCTGGACCGTGCCGAGCCAGGTCTGCTCGATGAACTGGTAGAGGCCGGTCGCGCTCGACGTGCGGGCGCGCGCGTTCGGATTGAGGCTGCTCTCGATCCGGGCTTGATTGAGCAGATAGTTGAAGTCGACGCCGGTGCGCGCCGACGCCTGCTGGATCGCGGCGCCGACGCGGCCTTGCGCGCCGCGCAGGGCGAGGCCGCTGACATTTGTCGGATTCATGACGTCCCCTTCCGCATCGGGGACAGAGCAGCAAAGAGCGTGCCAAATGGCCGCCGTTCAAGCAGCGGCTCAGCGGCTGCCCGGCTGGTAGGTGAAGGTCTCGGCCTGGCCGCCCAAGGCGGCGAGCGCGGCAACCCTGCCGCGCATCCGGTCCGTCAGGAAATTGACGCGCTGCTGGGCGGCGACGGCGAGCGCGGCGAGGCTGTGCAGCCGCTCGCGCGCTTGGCCGTTGTCGTGCAACGCCTCGGTCGCGCCGGCTTCGGCAACGGCGGCAGCGAGGGTCATGGTGGCGTCTTCGATCGCGGCGAGATCATTGCCGTCGAGGGCGCGGATCAGCGCCTCATGCGCGCCCGCCAGCCGATCGAGAATGAGGAGGCTCATCGCTCCGGCAGGTCGAGCGCGAGCATCTTGTCCGCGATCGCGCGCGGATCGACAGGGTAGCGGCCCTCGGCGATGGCGGCGCGGACCGAGGCGACCTTGGCCGCATCGACCGGCGCACCGGCTGAGACCAGCTCGAACACGGCGCTCTCGACCGCGGCGGAACGCGGGCCCGCGACCTTGTCGCCGGTGGCGGCGATACGCGCGCCCTGCTCGGCGCCGCGTGCGACGTCGATCCGGTTCGATCCGCTTTTGCCCACTCCGTCGATCATCTCGAGCTTCCCTTCACGCGGGACCTGAGGTCCTTCCCAACCATTAACGGCAACCTGCGGGTTTGATTAAATCCCCGCTGTCGATTTTAATTGAATCCCGGCAGCGCGACCCGGCCGTCGGCCAGCACCTGGCCGATGAACGGCGTCGCGCGCCGCTCGGTGCGGACGCGAATACGATCGCCCGGAGCGCCGTCCTGCTCGGCGGTGCCAGTGGTGCTGACGCTGAACCCGCTGGCCAAGGCCACGACCTGAACCTGGTCGCCGCGGCGGACGACCGGCTCGGCGCGGACCTGGGGCATGCCCGGCGCCGCGACGGCGCCTGCCATCAGCGGCACCCGGATGCGCCAGCCGCGCGTCTCGCAGCGGATCGCCACCGCGCCCATCGCCGGCGGATCGATGTCCGCCGGGGTCGGGCACGGCATGAGCCGCAGCCGCCGGTCGATCGGACGCGCCGGCCCGCCGGGCTCGCCGACGGCGGCGCCAAGCGCGGCCGAGACGCGGCTTTCCAGCATCTCCAGATTCTCGAAGGCCTGACCGAAAGCCGGCGCGGCGATGAGGAGGCCGAATGCAAGCGGCAGGCGTCGGAAAATTGGCGTCATCGGGCGGAACTCCTTGGGTTCGCGCCTCACGAAGCAACGCTCGTGCCAAATGCCCTCAGCGCCTCGCGACGGCGATCGTCTGGCCGGGGCGGCCGGAGGGCGCATTGTCCACCCGGACAGCGATCGCGGCTTCCGCGATGCCGCCTTCGCGCAGCGCCCGGGCGACCGCCGCGGTGCGCGCCGCAGCCAGCTCGAACCGGTCGAGTCGCAGGCCGGCGTCGCCGACGCCGCGCCCGCTCACCGCCACGCCACCGCCTCTCAGCGTGGCGGCCAACGCGAGCAGCCGCGCCCGCCCGGACTCGGTCAGCCGGGCCTCGCCGGCTTCGAACAGGCTGGCGGCCATGAGCAGCTCACCCATTGGCGTGGCCGCGTGCGGCGTCGTGGCCGCGTCCGCCTTGGGCCGCTGCGATTCCATCGCGTGAAGCAGCACGAAGCAGCCGAGCAGCAGCAGCACGAGATCGGCGAAGCTCACCGCCCAGCGCGGTACGCTCGCGTTCATCCCGCCCGCCTGATCTTGCGATCGCGCCAGTCGAGGAGCGCGTCCTCCTCCGCGCGCGCGAGCGCCTCGAGCCGGGTCACCGCCCGCCGCTGCCAGGCGAGTTCGGCCTCGGACAGGCGCTCCAGCCGCGCCACGATCGGCCCGGCGACGGCGAAGGCGAGGATCAGGCCGTAAAGGGTGGTCAGCATCGCGACCGCCATCGCCGGGCCCATCGCGGCTGGATCGTTCATCTGCGCGAACATCGCGACCAGGCCGATCACGGTGCCGATCATCCCCATCGACGGCGCGACATCGGCGATCCGCCGCCAGACGCCGATCGCGCCGGCATGGCGCGCGGCGCGATCCTCGATCTCCTCGCGCGCCCAGAGCGAGAAGGCTTCCGCGCCCTCGTCATCGGCGAGCCGGCAGGCGGCGCGATGGACGAAGTCGCCCGGGCTCGCCACCCGATCGACGCAGAACAGACCTTTATATTCGGATAGGCGCTCGATCCGGCGCACGGCGCGGTCCGCGACCCGCCCATCCCGAGCCGGCCGCGCCGCGAACAGAGGCCGAAGCGCGGCGACGGCGCGAACGGCATCGCCGCCCGCGCCCGCGATCACGCCTGCCAGAAGGGAGCCGCCGACGACCAGGCCGAGGGCAAGGGGATCGACGAAACGGGCCACCAGATCGATCACTTCGGCCCTCCCGCCGCCCGGCAAAAAACTGCCGGATGCCGGCAATATTTTGCCGGTCCTTGTCCGTCCCCATCGAGCGCAAGGGCACCGACACGCCGCACCACAAAACTGGCACGTTCGTTGCAGCGAGGCGGGCCGATGCCCTTGCTGTGTCAATTTAACGGCGCGGCGGGGCGAAGATTTAGAGGGAAATGCGCATGTCCGACGAATTGTTCGGCATCCACGGCACGGCGCTGAGTCTGCGCTCGCAGCGCCTGTCGCTGCTCGCCTCGAACATCGCCAATGCCGCGACCCCGGGCTATCGGGCCCGCGACATCGATTTTTCACGCGCCATGCAGCTTGCGCAGCGCGGCTCCAGCACCAGCCAAGCTGCCGAAGGCGCCGTGGCCTACCGGGTCCCGATCGCGCCGTCGCCCGACGGCAACACGGTCGAGCTCTCCACCGAGCAGACCCTCTTCGCCGAAAATGCGGTCCAGTACCGGGCCACCCTCGCCTTCCTCGAAGGCCGGATCTCGACGATCCGCCGCGCTCTTAAAGGAGAGTGACGATGTCCGGACCCATGTCCGTCTTCGATATCGCCGGCCGCGCCATGTCGGCGCAGCTCGTGCGGCTCAACACCACCGCCTCCAACCTCGCCAATGCCGGCACGGTCGCGGGCAGCCGGGGCGAGGCGTTCCGCGCCCTGCGGCCGGTCTTCCGCACCGTCGAGGGCAGCCCCGGCATGGCGACCGTCGCGGTCGACCGGGTCGTCCAGGCGCCGATCGAGCCGACCCGCCGGCACGATCCCAATCATCCGCTCGCCGATGCGAATGGCGACGTCTGGGAAGCCGGCGTCGACTCGACCGCCGAGCTCATCGACATGGTCGAGGCGTCCCGCCAGTACCAGAACAACGTTCAGGTGCTGCAGACCGCGAAGACCCTCACCCTCGACACCTTGAGGCTTGGACAATGACCGGCATCATCGACACCATCAACAGCGCCCGCAACGTGACCAATCTGCCGGCGAACGCCACCGCGCCAGGCGCGGCCGGGGCCATGGATCAGAGCGACTTCCTGCGGCTGATGACCACTCAGCTCACCACCCAGGATCCGTTCAATCCGATGGACAACACCCAGATGGTCGCCCAGATGGCGCAGTTCAGCCAGGTCGCCGGCATCGCCGAGATGAACCAGAGCCTGCGCACCATCGCCGCCGGCCTGGGCGGCAGCCGCCTTTCCGACGCCGCGAGCTGGATCGGCCGCGCGATGCTGGTCGAGAGCGAGGTCGCGACGCCATTGCGCGACGGCTCCTATGCCGGCGAGTTCAATCTCGAGGCCGCGTCCGATCAGGTCACGGTCAACCTCGTCGACGCCAACGGCGCGATCGTCCACACCGAGAATCTCGGCCGCCGCGAGGCGGGCCCGATCGCCTTTGCGTGGGACGGCCGCGACGCCGCCGGCAACGCCGCCGCCAGCGGACCGGTGCGCGTCGTCGTCACGGCCGCCGGGGCAAGCAACCCGACCACGTCCACCTGGACGATGATCGGCGGCATCCAGTCGCCCTCCGCCGGCGGCGAGAGCCGCCTCGTCACCGGCCTCGGCCTCCTCGCGCCGTCCGCCGCCATCCGTCTCGCCTGAATTCAAGCCCAAGGAGCCCACCCATGTCCTTCTACACCTCGCTCTCCGGCCTTCGCGGCGCGCAAACCGAGCTCTCCACGATCTCGAACAACATCGCGAACGTCGGCTCGATCGGCTTCAAGCGCAGCCGCGCCCAGTTCGGCGACATCATGCCGGCCTCGGTCACGACCGCCGGCCAGGGCACACGCCTCAAGGGCATCGAGCAGCAGTTCACGCAGGGCGGCTTCGAAGCCTCGGCCCGCGACCTCGACATCGCTTTGGGCGGAAGCGGCTTCTTCGTGACCCGCGATTCGCTGACCGGCGGCACGACCTATTTCTCGCGCAACGGCTCGCTGTCGGTCGACGGCCAGCGTTACCTCACCGACTCGAACGGTGGCTACATCCAGGTGTTGCCGGTCGACGCCGACGGCAACACCACGGCCAACAGCCTTGAGGCGGCGCGCAACATCCAGCTGCCGCTCACCTCCGGCTCGCCGCGCTCCACCACCCTGATCGATCTCGCGGTCGCCCTGCCCTCGACGGCCGACAAGCCGGAGCTGCGCGCGGTCTACAATCCGCAGAATCCCTACGCCTTCAACCGGCTCGACCCGAACAGCTACAATTATTCCCAGCAGCAGACCGTCTATGACGGCGAGGGCAACGCCCAGTCGGCGACACTCTATTTCGTCCGCACCGGCTCGATCGCCGCCGGCGATACGACCGACACCTGGGACGTGCACATGTTCATCGGCAACGAGGAAGCCTCCTCGAGCAGCAGCTCGGCGACGCCGCTGCCACTGGAGCTGCAGTTCGACACCGCCGGCGCGCTCGTCTCTCCGGCCGGCCCGGTCGGCTTCAGCAGCGTCTTTCCGTCCGGCGCCTCGGCGCCGCTCGCGATCACGCTCGACTTCGACGCCTCGACCCGGCAGGCGGCCGGCGCCTTCACGGTCGGCTCGATCGAGCAGGACGGCATCGCTTCGGCGAAGCTCAGCGACGTATCGATCCGCGAGGACGGGCTGATCTCCGCGACCTTCTCGGACGGCACCGTCCAGGCGCTCGGCAAGCTGATGATCGCCAATTTCTCGAATCCGCAGGGCCTGCGCCAGCGCGGCGACGGCCGCTGGACGACAACCGGCACCTCCGGCCCGGCGATCGTCGGCGAGGCCGGCACCGACGCTTTCGGCCGGATCCAGTCCGGCGCGCTGGAGCGCTCGAACGTCGACATCACCGAGGAGCTGGTCTCCCTGATCGCGGCGCAGCGCAACTTCCAGGCGAACGCCAAGGCGATCGAAACCGCCAACCAGATGGATCAGTCCATCATCAACATGCGCAGCTAGGCCTGAGTGAAGGCTGAGGAGCTCACCATATGGACCGCCTGATCCGCACCACGATGACCGGCCTGCGCGCGGCGATGTCGCGCCAGACCGTCACCGCGAACAATCTCGCCAATGCGAACACGACCGGCTTCCGGGCCGAGATGAGCGCGGCGCAGACCTTGTGGATGAATGCGCAGGGGGCGATGCCCCAGGCGCAGGCGACGGGCGGCGTGATCGGCGCCGATATGACCGCCGGCACCATCAACCAGACCGGCCGCGACCTCGACGTGGCGATGCAGGGCGACGCCCTGCTCGCCGTCCAGGCCGAGGACGGTTCCGAAGCCTATACCCGCCGCGGCGACCTCCAGGTCAGCGCGAGCGGCCTCGTCACCACCGGCGACGGCCGTCCCGTGCTCGGCGAATCCGGCCCGCTCACCTTGCCGCCGGCCGATTCGATCCGGATCGCGGACGACGGCATGATCTGGATTGTGCCGCCGGGGGGAGATCCCTCGCAGCCGCAGCAGATCGACCGGCTCAAGCTCGTCACCCCCGCCGGCTCGCGCGTCCGCAAGGGCGTCGACGGGCTGTTCCGGGTCGCCAATGGCGGCGCCTTGCCCTCCGATCCGTCGGGCCGGGTCACGCCCCGGGCGCTGGAAGGTTCGAACGTCCAGGTCAGCCAGGCGCTGATCGACATGATCGACGCCAGCCGCGCCTACGACCAGCAGATCAACCTCGTCGCCGCCGCGCGCGAGATCGACACCTCCGCCGCGGACCTGATGCGGCTGCCCAACGCCTAAGCGAAGACCCAAAGGAGCATTTTCATGTCCATCGCCGCCCTCCAGGTCGCCCGCACCGGGCTCGACGCCCAGTCCGAGCGGATGCGCGTCATCGCCAACAACCTTGCCAACGTGAACACGACCGGCTTCCAGCGCGACCGGGCCGAGTTCGCGACCCTGGCCTATCAGATGATGACCGCGCCCGGCTCGCGCTCGTCGGCCGAGAACCAATATGCGGTCGGCCTCAACGTCGGCACCGGCGTCAGAATGACCGGCACCGGCCGGGTCACGACGCAGGGGACGATCCAGACCTCGGGCAATCCGCTCGACATCGCGATCGAGGGCGACGGCTATTTCCGCATCGCCCGGCCCGACGGCACCACCGGCTATACCCGCGCCGGCAATTTCCACCTCTCCAACGAGGGCAAGATCGTCACCGGCGACGGCCTGCCGCTGCAGCCGGAGATCCAGATCCCGGACGGCGCCCAGTCGGTCACGATCGGCAGCGACGGCACCGTCTCCGCGACTCTGCAGGGCCAGTCCGAAGCGACCCAGGTCGGCCAGATCGAAATCAGCCGCTTCATCAATCCGGCCGGCCTCCAGGCCGTGGGCAACAACCTCTACCTCGAGACCGCGGCGAGCGGCTCGGCCCAGACCGGCGCCGCCGGTGCTGAGGGCCGCGGATCGCTCCGCCAGGGCGCGCTCGAAGGCTCGAACGTCAATGTCGTCCAGGAGCTGGTCGACATGATCGAGACCCAGCGCGCCTATGAGGTCAACTCGAAGATGATCTCGGCCACCGACGAGATGCTCCGCAACGCGAACCAGCAGCTCTAGCATGGGCCCCGCCCTCCTCCTCGCCGCCTGCCTGTTCTGCGGCCGCGCCCAGCCGCAGCCGGAATATCGGCCGGTGGCGCCGCCCGTGCCGCCGCCGGCGGTGGCGAACGGCGCGATTTTCCAGGCGTCGAACGGTTACACGCCGCTCACCAACGGCCAGCGCGCCGGTTCGATCGGCGACGTGCTGACCGTGGTGCTCGTCGAGCGCACCCAGGGCCAGTCGACCAGCACCTCGAACACCGAGCGCGAAGGCAATGTCGGCCTCACCCCGCCGGCGACCGGGCCCCTCGCCTTCTTCCAGGGCACCGATGTCTCGATGGGCGGCCAGAACAGCTTCCAGGGGCGCGGCGTCACTGGCCAGTCGAACAGCCTGCTGGGCGAGATCACCGTCACGGTGTCCGAAGTCCTGCCCAACGGCGCGATGCGGATCCGGGGCGAGAAGCAGCTGCGCATCAATCGCGGCCACGAGTTCATCCGCCTGAGCGGGATCGTCCGTCCGGCCGACATCAGCGCCGACAATCGGGTCGCCTCGACCCGGATCGCCGACGCGCAGATCGAATATATCGGCCGTGGCGAGATCGCCCGCTCCAGCCGCCAGGGCTGGCTGCAGCGCTTCTTCAATATCCTGAGCCCGTTCTGAGGAGCCAAGATGTTTCGCAAGTTCCTGATCGCGTTCGTCGCGCTCTTCGTGCTGGCCGCCCCGGCTTATGCGACCCGGATCAAGGATCTGGGCGCGTTCCAGGGCGTCCGCCCCAACCAGCTGGTCGGCTACGGCATCGTCGTCGGCCTCGCCGGCACCGGCGACGACAATCTGGAATATGTGACGCAGGGAATGAACGGCATCGCCGCGCGCTTCGGCCTCACGTTGCCGCCCGGCGTCAATCCGGCGCTCAAGAACGCCGCGGCGGTGATGATCACCGCCGATCTGCCCGCCTTCGCCCGGCCGGGCCAGCGGGTCGACATCACCGTCTCCGCGCTCGGCCGCGCCCGCTCGCTGCGTGGCGGCACCTTGGTGATGAGCCCGCTGCGCGGCGCCGACAACCAGATCTACGCAATGGCGCAGGGCAACCTCGTCGTCGGCGGCCTCGGCGTTTCGGCGCAGGACGGCAGCCAGGTCTCGGTCAACGTGCCGTCGGCCGGCCGCATCCCCGGTGGCGCGACCGTCGAGCGCGCGGTCGACACCGGCTTCGCGACCGCCCCGACCCTCATCTTCAACCTGGCCGACGCCGATTTCACCACCGCGCAGCGGATCGCCGACGCGATCAACCGCGAGGGCGGCCAGCCGATCGCGCGCGCCGTCGATGCGGTGTCGATCGCGATCGAGGCGCCGCCGGGCGCCGAGGTCCGCTCGACCCTGATGAGCCGGATCGAGAACCTCCCGATCGAGGCAGCCGACGCGCCGGCCCGGGTGATCGTCAATGCCCGCACCGGCACCGTCGTCATCAACGGCGCGGTCCGGATCGGCCCCGCCGCCGTCTCCCACGGCCGCCTCACCGTCGCGGTTTCGGAAAATCCCCGCGTCGTCCAGCCTCTGCCGCAGTCGCGCGGCCAGACCGCGGTCGAGCAGGACAGCAATATCGAAATCCGCGAGCGCCGATCGCCGATGATCGACTTCGCCCCCGGCGCGTCGCTGTCGGAGATCGTTCGCGCGGTGAACGCGATCGGCGCGGCGCCGTCCGATCTGGTCGCGATCCTCGAGGCTCTGAAGCAGGCTGGGGCGCTCCACGCCGAGCTGGTGATCCTGTGACCGCCCCGATCACCAATCCCGCGACGCCGATCGCGCTCAATGCGAGCGGCGCGCCATCGACGGACGCGCAGCGCGAGCAATTGCGCACCGCCGCCCAGGCGTTCGAGGCGATCTTTTTGCGGCAGATGATCGGCAGCATGCGCAATGCGCGCCTCGCCGAGGATGTCTTCGGCAGCGCGTCGTCGGACCAGTTCCGCGACATGGGCGACGCCCAGCTCGCCGAACTCGATGTCGCGGCAGGGTAGCTTCGGCGTCGCCGAGATGCTGCTCGCCCAGTTCAACCGCGCCTTCCCGGCCACGCCGCCGGCAGCGCCGACCGCCGCGAGCGGCGACAACGCTGACGGCAACGGCGACAGGAGCGCGTCATGAGCGACCTCCTGTCGATCGGCATTTCGGGCATCTCGGCCTATCGCAACGCGCTCGACGCGATCGGCGAGAATGTCTCCAACGCGCAGACGCCGGGCTACACCCGCCGCCGGATCGCGCTCGAGCAGGTGCAGATCAGCAGCCGCGGCGACATCGGCTATGGCGAGCAGGTTCTGTTCAACGGCGTCCGCACCGGCGGCGTCATTCGCGCCTGGGACGATTTCAAGGCGACGGAGGCGCGCTACGCCACCACCGGCGCCGCCCGCGCAGGGGTGCGCGAGCAATGGCTGACCAGCGTCGAGAATGCGCTCGGCGACGGCGTATCCGGCGTCGGCGCGTCGCTCACCGCTTTCTTCAACGCCGCCACCCGGCTCGCCGCCGATCCGACCGCGCCGCTCGGCCGCACCGAGATGCTGACCGCGCTCGACAGCATGGCCAGCGCGCTGCGCAACAGTGCGGACGGCCTGGACCGGATCGCCTCGTCGCTGGGCGACGCCGTCGAGTCCGACGTGATGGCGGTCAATGGCGCGATCGCCGCGCTCAGGAATCTCAACGGCGCGATGCGCGCCGCCGCCAATGGCGGCAGCGCCGGCGCGTCGCTCGCCGACCAGCGGGACCGGCTGATCGAGACGATCGCCGAGCGGGTCGACATCGACGTCACCATCGATGGCGACGGCACCGCGACCCTGAAGTCGCGCAGCGATTCCAACGTCGCGTTGATCGACGGCGAGCGCAGCGCCTTGTTCAGCGCCGTCCGCGCGACCGACGGTCGAATCGCGCTGCTGGTTTCCGCGAACGGCACGACGATGCCCGCGCCGGTCACCGGCGGCCGCCTCGCCGGCCTGGTCGACGTCGCCGCGTCCGTCGCGGACCGGCACTCGGCGCTCGACGCGCTGGCGGCCAACATCGCGACGACGCTCAACACCTGGTCCGCAGCCGGCCTCGATGCCCATGGCGCGCCCGGCGGCGCGCTGCTCGACGCCAGCGGCGGCGCCGGCGGAATGACCGTCACCATCACCGATCCGGACCGGATCGCGGCCGCAACCGCGGACGGGCGGCCGAACGGCAATCTCGCCGATCTGGAAGCGGTTCGCGCCGCGAGCAAGCTGGAAGAGCGCTGGGGCGGCATCGTCTCCAGCACCGCCCGCCAGCTCTCCACGGCGAAAGCCGAGGCTGCCGCTTCCACGGCGTGGCGCGACCTCAGCCGCGCCGCGCTGGACGAAGTGACCGGCGTCGATCTCGACCAGGAAGCGGCGGAGCTGCTCCGCTACCAGCAAGCCTACAACGCCTCGGCGCGCATCATCCAGGTCGCGCGCGAGACGATCGACGCGCTGTTCGCGGCGCTCTGAATCAACAGGGGAAAGCAATGATCGGCACCAATTATCGGCTGACCATGGAGACCAATCGCCAGGCGTCACTGGCGCGGCAGATCGCGCGCGGCCAGATCGAGATCTCCACCACCAGGCGCATTCAGGCGCCGTCCGACGATCCCGTCGCCGCCGCCCGCATTTCCGAGCTCGGTCGGGCCCAGGCCAATCAGGCAAGCTGGAAGAGCAATCTCGATCTCGCCAACGCGCTCGCCGCCGGCGCCGAGACCACGCTTGAGGCGACGGCCAACGCCATCACCCGCGCGCACGAGCTGATGATCACCGGCGCGAGCGGCCAGCTTTCGCCGACCAACCGCGCCGCCATCGCGCTCGAGCTGAATTCGATCGCTGATGAGATCGATGGCCTCAAGGAGGCCCGCGACGCGCGCGGCAACCGGCTCTTCATGGCCGGCGGGTCGCTGCAGATTCCCGTCGGCGACGGTCTTTCGGTCACCGCCGCCGGCAGCCGCGAGGCAGTGTTCGAGCAAGTGCCGACGGCCAGCGGCACGCTTGATCTCGCTTATATCGTCCGGAACTCCGCGGCGGCGCTGCAGGCCGGCGATCCGACCGCGATGAGCGGTTCGATCACCAGGCTTCTGGCCGGGGTCGAACACGTCGCCAACGTTCGCGGTCAGCAGGGCGCGCGCGGCAACCGCATCGACCAGCTCGTCGAGCGGTTCGAGACGACCAAGATCGAGCTCACCGAGGAACGCAGCGCGCTCGAGGACACTGACATCACCGCCGCGATCGCGAAGATCCAGGCGCAGCAGCTCACCCTCGACGCCGCCCAGGCGGTCTTCGCCCGAGTCAACCAGAACACCCTGTTCGACATCCTGCGCTAGCTTGCCGGCGCGAGCGGCGCACGATAGCGCCGCTTCATGGGCCGCCTGCTCGCGCTTCTGCTGCTCCTTCTCGTTGCGCCGGTCGCGGCGCAGGCGCCGGCCGAGCTTGCCGCCTGGCGGACGCAGGCGTCGCGGGTCACGATCACCCGCGACGATTGGGGCATCGCCCATGTCCGGGGCCGCACCGACGCCGACGCTGTATTTGGCGCGATCTATGCTCAGGCCGAGGACGACTTCAATCGGGTCGAGACCAATTATCTGACCGCGCTCGGCCGGCTCGCCGAAGCCGAAGGCGAGAGCGCGCTGTGGCAGGATTTGCGCCAGCGGCTGTGGATCGACCCTGATCAGCTCCGGGCCGATTATCGCCGGTCGCCAGCCTGGCTCAGGCGGCTGATGGACGCTTGGGCGGCAGGGCTCAATTTCTACCTCGCCACGCATTCCGACATTCGGCCGCGCGTGCTGACCCGCTTCGAGCCGTGGATGGCTTTGTCCTTCACCGAGGGCAGCATCGGCGGCGACATCGAGCGCGCCGATCTCCAGCAGCTCGCCGCCTTCTACGGCGGCCCCGCCGCGAACCGGCCGATCATGGCCGCACTGGACGAGGAAGGGCGGCGCGGATCGAACGGCATCGCGATCGCGCCGCGCCTGACCCGCGACGGCCATGCGCTGCTGCTGATCAACCCGCACACCAGCTTCTTCTTCCGCTCCGAATTGCAGATGACGAGCGACGAAGGCCTCAACGCTTATGGCGCCTCCACCTGGGGCCAGTTCTTCATCTATCAGGGCTTCAACGAACGGGCCGGCTGGATGCACACGTCGAGCGGCATCGACAATGTCGACGAATATACCGAGACGATCGTCCGGCGCGGCAACCGCATCCTCTATCGTTACGGCAGTCGGCTTCGGCCGGTCCGCGCCGTGACGGTGGCGCTTCGCGTCCGCCAGCCCGACGGCAGCCTCGCCAGCCGCCGCTTCACCACCTACGCCACCCATCACGGCCCGGTCGTCCGCGGCGACTCCGATCGCTGGATCGCGATGGCGCTGATGCACCGCCCGGTCGCGGCCCTCCAGCAGAGCTGGCTGCGCACCCGGGCGCGCAATTTCGACGATTATCTGCGCGTCGCCGCGCTGCAGGCCAATTCGTCCAACGACACGATCTATGCCGATGCGGACGGGCGGATCGCCTATCTCCATCCGCAATTCCTGCCGATGCGCGACGACCGCTTCGATTATCGCGGCGCTGTCGACGGCAGCGATCCGGCGACGGACTGGCGCGGCCTGACATCTCTCGACCGCCTGCCGACGGTCGGGAACCCAAGCACCGGCTGGCTCTACAACGCCAACGATTCGCCGTGGCGCGCGGCGGGCGCGGACAGCCCGCGAGAGGCGGACTTCCCGCGCTATATGGACAATGCCGGCGCCAATCCGCGCGGCGACCATGCCATCGCCTTGCTGACCGGCGCGCGCGACCTGACGGCGGAGGGCCTGCGCCGGATCGCCTATGATTCGCACATGCCCTTCTTCGAGGCCGAGGTGCCGTCGCTGGTCCGGGCCTGGGAGGCATTGCCGCAAGCCGATCCGCTTCGCGCCCGCCTTCGGGGGCCGGTCGCGCTGCTGAGAGGCTGGGACCTGCGCTGGTCGGCCGAGTCCGAGCCGACGACGCTCGCCAGCTTCTGGGCGATCGAGATGTGGACGCTCGCCGAGCGCCGCCGGGCCCCGCACGCCAATATGTGGGCGACGATTCACGGCCTTGCGGACCGCGACCGCATCGCGACCTTCGCCGCGGCCGTTGAGCGGCTGGAACGTGAATGGGGCGGCTGGCGGGTGCGCTGGGGCGAGGTCAACCGCTTCCAGCGCAACGACGGCGCGATCCGGCAGGAGTTCAACGATCGGCGGCCGAGCATCCCCGTCCCTTTCACCTGGGCGCGCTGGGGCAGCCTCGCCTCCTTCGCGTCCCGCGCTTATCCCGGCACCCGGCGCTGGTACGGCACCAGCGGCAACAGCTTCGTCGCGATCGTCGAGTTCGGCCCTCGCGTCCGCGCTTGGGCGGTGAGCGCCGGCGGCGAGAGCGGCGATCCCACTCGGCCTCATTTCAACGATCAGGCCGGGCGCTACGCGGCGGGCGACCTGCGCCCCGTCTACTTCTATCCCGACGAGCTCGCCGGCCATGTCGAACGGACTTACCGGCCCGGCGAATGAGGCGCCGCGTTTTTCGTGGTTGCCGCCGCCTTAACCATTAAGTCCGCCCTCCCCAGCCCGTTAATCACCTTGGAAGGGCGCGTATTCTCCCTTCCGCAGGCCTGAATCCCGCGGGGAAAAGCATGTTCGCTATCATCGGCATCGTCGTTCTTCTGGTGTTGGTGTTCGGCACTTATGTCGTTGCCGGCGGCAGCATCGGCGTCATCATGCACGCCTTGCCGATCGAGATGACCATCATCGGCGGCGCCGCGGTCGGCGCGACCCTGGTCGGCAATTCGATGGCCGAGATCAAGGCGCTGTTCGGCGGCATCGCCAAGGCGTTCAAGGGGCCGAAATACAATCGTCAGGACTTCCTCGACACGATCTTCCTCGTCTCGAAGCTGATGAAGATGCTGCGCACCGATGGCCCGGTCGCGGTCGAGCCGCATATCGAGGACCCTCAGAACAGCACGATCTTCGCCGAATATCCGAAGCTGATGAAGGATTCGACGCTGATCCACCTGATCTGCGACACGTTGCGTCTCGTCGTCGTCTCGTCCGGCACCCTCGATCCGCACGCGGTCGAGGAGGTGATGGACAATGCGATCAAGACCAACCACCACCACAGCATCGCGCCGGCCAACAATCTGCAGACGCTCGCCGACGCCTTCCCCGCGCTCGGCATCGTCGCCGCCGTGCTCGGCGTCGTGAAGACGATGGCCTCGATCGATCAGCCGCCGGCGATCCTCGGCGGCATGGTCGCCTCGGCGCTGGTCGGCACCTTCCTCGGCGTGCTCCTGGCCTACGGCTTCTTCGGCCCGTTCGCGAACCGCGCCCGGCAGGTGATCGAGGGCGACGGCGCGATCTATGACGTGGTCAAGCAGATCATCATCGCCTCACTCCACGGCCACCCGCTGCCGCTGGTGATCGAGGCGGCGCGCTCGGGCATCGCCCATTCGAACCAGCCGGCGTTCGCCGACGTGTTCGACGGCATGCGGGGCCGCTAGGCGATGGCCTCGGCGGCCCGGCGCGGGCGCAACGAGCCGGTCCAACAGCCGGCGCCGATCATCGTCAAGAAGGTCGTCGCGGCGGCGCATGGCGCGCACCATGGCGGCGCCTGGAAGATCGCCTATGCGGACTTCGTCACCGCGATGATGGCCTTCTTCCTTTTGCTCTGGATCCTCGGCGCGACCGACGAGGACCAGCGCCGTGGCCTCGCCGATTATTTCACGCCGACGTTGATCGAGTACAAGCAGAACAGCGCCGGTTCCGACGGCATATTGGGCGGCGATTCGATCGTCGCGGCGGACAATTATCCGCACCGCGCCGGCCAGACCGGCAGCCGCGCGATCACCATCCCGCGCGACGCCACCGGCGGCATCCAAGAGGGCGATGCGCCGCGCTCGGTCGATCGCGAGCAGTTCGGACGATTGCGCGCCGAGCTGATGCGGCGGATCCAGAACGATCCTCAGCTCAACCGCCTGGCCAATCACGTCAGCTTCACCGAGAGCGACGAGGGCCTGCGCATCGACCTGATGGACGAAGCGAACTTCTCGATGTTCCGGGTCGGCACGGCGGAGCTGCTGCCCGAGGCGCGGCGGCTGGTGCAGGAAGTCGCGCGGGCGATCGGCGGCGTGCCGAACAGCGTCGTCGTCCGCGGCCATACCGATTCGCTGCCTTATTCGGCCGGCCAGACGATGAACAACTGGATGCTGTCGACCGCACGCGCCGAAAGCACCCGCGAGACGCTGCAGAGCTCGGGCATCCCGATCGACCGGATCGCGCGGATCGAGGGGGTCGCGGACCGCCAGCCCTTCGTCGCCAACGACCGCTACGATCCGCGCAACCGGCGCATTTCGGTCACCCTGGCCTGGCGCGGCGGGGATGGCGCGCGGCGCGGGCCGCCGCCTTCCGGCCGGCCGCCGGGCGGACCGCAAGGGCTAAGAGCAAATTAACCATCTGACCCTAGTCGATACCGGGAAAGCCGCAGGCTCAGGACAACGACCATGAACGCGCAGAGCCAGATCAGCGGCGAACCGCTTTACCGCCAGATCGGTGCGTTTCTGGCCGGGCACGGCCTCTGGCCGACCCCCGAAAACTACGCCCTGGTCTACGCCCATTGCTCAACCGAGGATTCGCCGCTTTCGGCCGCGATCCGCGCCGCCACCGCCGACGGCCTGAGGCTCAGCCAAAGCGATTTCGACAAGATCGCCGCGGCGCATGGCGGCGGCGCCCAGCCCGGCGCGCCCGGAGCGGAGGCGCTCGCGTCCGCGCGCCGGCAGATGGACGACTTCGCCGCCATGGTCGAAAGCTCGCGCGCCGAGGCGCAAAGCTACGGCCGCGACCTCGAGGCCGGCGTCGCCGAGCTCGAACAGGACGGCGGCGCGGCGGCACTCGCCGCGATCACCCGGACGATGATCGAGCGCACCCAGGCGGCCGAGCGGCAGCTCACCGCCGCCCGCGACGAGGCGCAGGTGCTGCGCGTCAAGCTGGCCGAGGCCGGCGAGGAGGCGCGCCGCGACACGCTCACCAATCTGCCCAATCGCCGCGCGTTCGAGGAGAAGCTGAAGGATCTCGTCCGCGACGGCGCGCCGGTCAGCATCGCGATCTGCGACATCGACCATTTCAAGCGGGTCAACGACACCTACGGCCATGGCGTCGGCGACCGCGTGCTGCGCCTTGTCGCCGACATCCTCGACCAGCATTGCGGCGAGCACATGGTGGCGCGGCTGGGCGGCGAGGAGTTCGTCGTCCTGTTCGAGGGCCTGGCGCCAGCCGAGGCGGCGCGCCACCTCGACGCCGCCCGCATCTATCTCGCCGCCAAGCGGCTCAAGGTGCGCGAGACGGACAAGCCTTTGGGCACGATCAGCTTTTCGGCCGGGATCGCCGCCGGCGCGGATGCGCTCGGCCGCGCGGACGCTTTGCTCTACGAAGCGAAGGGCGGCGGCCGCAACCAGGTGCGCTGCGAAGGCTGAGATTCAGAGCCGCGCGAACAGCAAAGCGACATAAACGACGAAGACGAGCGCCATCAGACCCGCGAACGCTTCGTGCACGCGGGGCCGGCGAACCAGCATCGTGGTGAGCGCCATCGCCAGGAACAGGCCGTGGAAGGCGAGGTTGACCGGCTCCGGCAGCCGCCCTGTCAGCATATATTCGCGGAACAGGCTCCACAGGATCACCACGCCGCCAAGCCCGAAAAAGGCAGGCGCCTCGCGATAATAATGGTCCCTGAGGTCGATCGGTTCGTCGGGCGGGATGTCGGGCAGGACGATCGCCGCCATCATGTAAATCAGCGCTGTCATGATCAGGATCGTCGCGAAGATCGCGAACGACCACTCGGTTCGCGCGGCGAGATGGAAGCTCGACCACCAATGCTGCGCGACCATCGCCAGCAACAGCACCGACCAGACCAAGGGCGGCGCATAGAATTTCACCCGCCGACGCGACAGGATCAGCGCCCGATAGCCCTGCAGCACCTGCTGGATGCCGAGCCCCAGGATGATCGAGGTCAGGACCGAGAGATAGGAGAAGGCGTCCATTGGCAGGGGACTCAAGGCAAAGTGTAAGTCGAGCAGTCGGGCAGTGGCTGATCCGGCTCGTAATGCCGGCTCGCCTCGTCGAAGGCAAAGCTGCGCCGGTAGCTGCAGGTCGCGTCGCGCTCCCAGACGAGGTCGCTGCGACGCAGGCGGGGCCTGTCGTTTTCCTCGCCGCGAACTCCACGCGGAAAACTGCGCGCCGCCGTGATCAAAGCCAGGCGAGGCGGGCCGGAGGCGGCGCCGGGTGCGAGGCTGAGCACCCCGGCCAGCTCATATTCGTCGTGACAGGCGCCGCGGCGCCGATAATCTTCCTCGGAGAAGCAGGCCCGGATCATAGCCCCATAATGGGTCTGGATGGTCAGAACCTCTCTCGCCTCCACCGTGCCGGGCAGCTGGCGAAACAGGATCAGGTGCGTCTCGCTCGCGCCGCCGCCGGAAAAGCCCGTCGTCCGGTTGCGCAGGACGCCATAGAGCAGCGCGCCCGACGCCTCGCGGATCAGATGCGGCCAGATCGTCAGCGTCTCGCGCGAAGGATCGGCGCTGGCCGGCACGGCGATGCGGCCGACCGGCGAGACATCCGCGCCGGACGGGACGCGCTGGTGGATATCGAGGAACCAAATTCCCTCGCCATCCCCTTCGCGCCACGCGCGCAGGCAGAAATCCCGGGCGATCACGCAATAGACCGCGCTGCGCCGGTTCAAGTCATCCGACGACACGGCGGCGGCCACCCGTAGCGGGACCATGCGGCTGCGTTGCGCCGCCGCGCCCGTCGCGCCCAAAGCCAGAGAACCGGCCAGCGCCGCACCAAGAATGCGCATGCAACCCTCCCGGCCACGATGCTAGGAGGGGGGCATCGTCAGGGAAAGAGCATTCTACAGGGCCGAAGGGCCCTCGCGTCGCACCCGCTCGGCGGCCATCACGTTGGCGTCGGCATTCTTCCGGGCCACCCGCTCCAGCGCCGCCGCGGGCGCCGGCGCTTCGGCTTCGACCTCTTCGCCCGGCCCCGTGGCCACGACGCCCAACCCAAGGACGCCAAGGAAGGTGGTGACGCCGAGCGTCACTGCGCCGAGGCTGCGTCGCCTCACGACCGGCGCTCCCGGCGCGGCGGCGCCAGCGCCGCGCGCACCGCCGCCTCGACCGGGCTCAGGACCAACCGCGCCTCGGCGGGATCGATCGACTTGCGGAGCAGGAACGCCATGGGTGCAAAGCGCGCGAGGCACGGCGAGGTTCCGGCTGGCCTTTCCGCGCGCGACGAGCGCGGTCCGCCGCGCGACGGCTTGCGCCATTCTTCGGCCATCGCCACAAGCGGCGCGATTCTTCCGGAGATTTGCATGCGAATTCTTGTCCTTGCTTTGCCCTTCGCGCTGCTCGCCGTCCCGGCCTCCGCGCAGCAGCAGCCGCAACAGCGCCCGGCCGAACTCGGCGAGCGCACCCAGTCGCCCGAGGCTTTGTTCCGCGAGATGAGCTCCGAAACGCCGGAGCAGGAGATGGCCCGGATGGTCGCTGCGGCCGCGCCTTATCCGCTGGGCACGATCGAGAATCCGGTCCGGGTCGGCGGGCCGGAGGGCGAGCGCGCCTATCTCGCCCGCCTCACCTGCGAGGGCGGGGCGCCGCTGCGGATCGGCACCCGGAGCGAAGCCGGACAGGGCGCCTTCGGCACGATCACCAACGCCTATGCCGTCGCCTGCGGCGGCACGACCCGGCGGATCGTGTTCGACATGTATCATGCCGAGTATGTCGAGAACCGGGCCCCGGCGGGCTTTGCCATCCGGCCGTAGGAGGATAACCCAATGAGCATGGTTGCGGCACTCGTCACCCTCTTCGCGGCCGGCGCGGTCGATCAGGCCCCGCGATGCTCGCAGGCGGAGATGGCCGCGGCGCTCGGCGCCGGCTTGCGGTCACCCGAGCTGCAAGCCGCAATCCAGACCGCGCAAGCGCGCCCGCTCGGCTCACGCGAGAATCCGATCCGGGTCTGCGGCCCGACCGGGGAACGCTCCTACATCGCCCGGTTGCGCTGCGCCGACGGAACCCCGCCGCGTGTCGGTCAGCGCGCCAATATCGGCCTCGGCCCCTATCGGACGATCCTCGATCTCTACCCGCTCGATTGCGGCGCAGCGGCGCCGGGCCGGACCGAGCTTGTCATGGACATGTACCATGACGAGCCCGAAACGCGCGCCGCCGGCAGGTTTCACGATCGAGCCCTAGCGCCCGCTTGCCGTCCGCCTGCGCCGGGCTAAGAGGCGGCGATGCGAACGGCGCTCTCATGGCTTGGACGGGCGCTGCTCTTCGCGGCCATCGCGCTCTGCTTCGCGCCGACGATCATCCCGCCCTTCCTCGACCGCGTCTATTATGACGGGCCGCCGTCGGACCATTTCGACGGCGCGCGCTTCTTCAATCCCGGCCCTGCTCCGCCCGCGCGGCGCGGCTCGATGCTCGACCGCTGGGCGGGGTCGGAACCGCAAGCGGTCTGGCCGGACGCGGTGCCGGTCCGCACGACCGTGCCACCGCGCCGGGTCGAGGGGGACGACATGGTCGTCACCTGGATCGGCCACGCCACCGTCTTGGTTCAGACCGCGGGTCTCAACATCCTGACCGATCCGATCTGGTCGGACATCGCCTCGCCCTTCTCCTTCACCGGCCCGCGCCGCGTCCGTCAGCCGGGCGTCCGCTTCGAGGAGCTGCCGAGGATCGACCTCGTCCTGGTCAGCCACAACCATTACGATCATCTCGACCTGCCCACCCTGCGTCGCCTCTGGGAGCGGGACCGACCGATGATCATCACCGGCCTCGGCAACGACACGATCATGCGAAGCGAGGGCATCGAGGCGACGGCGCGCGACTGGGGCGAGCGGGTGTCCGTCCGGCCCGGCGTCGAAGTGGTGATGGCGCGCAACTATCATTGGACGTCGCGCTGGCTCACCGACCGCAACCGCGCGCTCTGGTCCGCCTTCGCGGTGCGGACGCCATCGGGCGCGATCTTCTTCGCCGGCGACACCGGCCTCGGCGGCGGCTCCTGGGCGCGCGAGGCAGCCGCCTACGGCCCCTACCGGCTCGCGATCCTGCCGATCGGCGCCTATGCGCCGCGCGCGGTGATGCGCAACAGCCATCTCAACCCCGGCGAGGCGCTCGCCGTGTTCGACATCCTGCGCCCAATATGGCGCTCGGCATGCACTGGGGGACGTTCCAGCTCAGCTGGGAGGCGGTCGACGCGCCGCCCCGCGCCATCGCCGCGCTCGCCCGCGCCCGGAGCCTGCCGCCCGGCCGCTTCGTCACCACCGAAGTCGGCCGATCCTTCCGGGTCCCGCCGCTCGCGCGCTAGAGAATCGTCCTGAGGCTCCACAATTCGGGGAAGGCGCGCTTGGCGAGGGTCGAGGCGAGATATTTGACGCCGGGGGTGCCGCCCGTCCCCTGCTTGAAGCCGATCACCCGTTCGACGGTGACGACATGCTTGTGCCGCCACACCGCGAAGGCGTCGTCTATGTCGACCAACTTCTCGGCGAACTGATAGAATCGCCAGTGATCGTCGGTGTCCTTGTAGACCTCCGCCCACGCCGCCTCGACCGCCGGATCGGGCCGGTAGGGCTCGCTCCAGTCGCGCGCCAAAGCGCCCGGCGGCAGATCGAAGCCGGCCCGTGCGAGCGCCATGTTCGCCTCGTCCCACAGGCTCGGCCGCTCGAGCGCGTCGACCAGCGCCGCCCGATCTGCCGAGCCTTCGGCATGACGGTTGAGATGCGCGCGATCCTTCAAGCCTAAAAGAAACTCGACCTCGCGAAACTGGGCCGACTGGAAGCCGCTCGACGTGCCGAGCACGCCGCGGAAGGTCAGATAATCTGTCGGAGTCAGGGTCGAGAGCACGTCCCAGGAGAGGGTCATCACCGCCTGGATGCGCGACACGCGCGACAGGTTCTTGTGCACCTCGATCAGCTTGTCGGCGCGGATCAGATCGCGAGCGAGCTTCAGCTCATGGATCGTCTGCTTGAGCCACAATTCCTTGGTCTGGTGGATAATGATGAACAAAAGCTCGTCATGGTGATCCGAGATCGGATGCTGGGCGGAAAGCAGCGGCTCCAGCGCCAGATACTGGCCGTAGGTCATGTCGGCGGGCTTAACCACGAAATCGATCTAGCCATGCGGACCCATTGGCGCAAACAGGCGTTTCGAAAATGGAACGACCCGCATTCCAAGGGGAGGGCGTCGCGATGAAGAAGGCTCTCGGCGCAGTTGCGCTCACCGGCTTGCTGATCTCCTGCGGCGGCGGTGGCGGGCCGCAGCCCGGGCCGCCGCCGGGAGGCAACGCCCCGCCCGCCTTCACCTCCGCTGCCACGGCCAATGCGGCCGAGAACAGCGCCGGCACGATCTATCAGGCGACCGCGACCGATCCGGACGGCAATCCGCTGACCTTCAGCCTCGCGGGAGGCGCCGACTCCGCGCGTTTCGCAATCACCGCCGCGGGCGCGCTCTCCTTCACCGCCCCGCCCGATTTCGAGGCGCCGGCCGACGCCGATTTGAACAATGTCTATCTGGTCACGCTCTCGGTCAGCGACGGCGTGACCAGCACGACATTGAACCTCGCCGTCACCGTGACCAATGCCGGGCCGGACGGCTTCCGAGTCACGCGCGTCGGCTCCGGCTTCAGCGCGCCCGTCTTCCTTGCCCCCGTGCCAGACAATAGCGGGCGGGTGTTCGTCGTCCAGCAGGCCGGTCTGATCCGAATCCTCAACCCCGCCACCGGCGCGATCGCCGCGACACCGTTCCTCAATGTGACGACGCAGACGACGACCGACGGCGAGCGCGGCCTGCTCGGCTTCGCGACCGCACCCGATTTCGCGACCAGCGGCACCTTCTACGTCTTCCTCACCAATCTCGCCGGTTCGCTCGAAATCCGCCGCTACCGGACGCTGGCCGGCAATCGCGATCAGGCCGATCCGGCGAGCGCCGATCTGCTCCTCTCGATCCCGCACCCCGGCTTCTCGAATCACAATGGCGGCTGGATCGGCTTCGGGCCGGACGGCTTCCTCTATATCGCCACCGGCGACGGCGGCGGCGCCGGCGATCCGCTGAACAGCGGCCAGAACCGCAACAGCCTGCTCGGTAAGCTGCTCCGGATCGACGTCGCGGGCGACGCCTTCCCGGCCGATCCGAACCGCGATTATGCGATTCCGGCCGGCAATCCGTTCGCGGCTAGCGGCGGCGCGCCGGAGGTCTGGGCATTCGGCCTCAGGAACCCGTTCCGCAACAGCTTCGATCCCGCCACCGGCAACCTCTGGATCGGCGATGTCGGCCAGGGCGCCCGCGAGGAGATCGATCTGATGCGCGCCACTGATGGCGGCGCCAATTTCGGCTGGAACCAGGTCGAGGGAACGGCGAACTTCGCCGGCACGCCGCAGCCCGGCTTCACTTTGCCAGTCGCCGAATATGCGCACGGCACCGGCCCGCGCGAGGGCAATTCGGTGACCGGCGGCTATGTCTATCGCGGGCCTGTCGAGGGGTTGCGCGGCCAGTATTTCTTCGCCGATTTCGTGCGTCCGAACATCTGGTCCTTGCCCGTAAGCCGGATCAGCCTCGGCGCGACGCTACCGAGCAGCCAGTTCGTGCTGCGCAATGCCGATTTCACCCCCAATCTGGGCGCGATCAACAATGTCGCCAGCTTCGGCGTCGATCAGGCCGGAAATCTCTACATCGTCGATTATGACGGCGAGATTTTCCGGATCGAGCCGACTTGAGTTGCCGACAGCGCAGGATTTGACGTGGCGTTGCGTTAGGTTTGCAGTGGAGAGGAGAATGTCATGCACCTAAAGAGCCTCGCTGCGGTCGCCGCTTTTTCGCTGATCGCCAGCCCGGTTGCCGCCGCGCAATCCGCCGCGCCGCTCTCGCTCGCTCAATCCCAGCGCGCCGGCGAAGCAGTTGGCGACGCCAGCCGGCTTGAGGGCACGACCGCCTGGGTCCTGGCCGCGATCGCCCTCGGCCTCATCGTCTGGGGGATCATCGAGCTGACCGGCAACGATGATGATGCTCCCGCCAGTCCCTGAAGCCGGGCAGTCCGCGCGGACGCTTTAGAGCCGCTCGGCGGTCGAGATCATATCCGTCGCCCGAAGCGCGGCGAGGATGCGCATCAGGTGCGGGAGATCATGCACCTCGATGTCGAAATGGAAGGTGTGGAACGATCCGTCGCGAGCGGTCTGGTCCATGCTGACGATGTTCGCGCCATGGCTGCCGAGGATGCCGGCGACCACGGCCAGCGCGCCCGGCTCGTTCTTCACCACCACCGCGAGCCGCGCCGTGCCGCCATCCGATTCGTCGCCCCAAGCGAGATCGACCCAGTCCGCGTCGACCCCGTCGGCGAGGCTCTCGCAGCCGATCGTATGAACCTCGATCCCCTCGCCCTCGCGACGCAGGCCGACGATCCGGTCGCCCGGGATCGGGTGGCAGCATTCGGCGAGCTGGAACGCCACGCCCGGCGTCAGCCCCTTGATCGAGATCGCGGTCTGCTGCGGCAGCGGCTTCGTTCCCTTGCCGGTCGAGCCGGGCGAGAGCGCTTCCATCACCGCGCCGTCGTCGATCCGCTTCAGCGCGATCGCCTCCATCAGCGCCTCGTCATTGGGCAGATGCAGCCGGCGCAAGCCCTCGGCGATCGCCTCCCAGCCGGGGGGCGTAGGCAGGCGGGCGGAAATCTCGTCGAAAATCTTGCGCCCCAGCGAGACCGTCTCCTCGCGCTCCTTCGACTTCACCCAGCGCCTGATCTTCGCGCGTGCCTTGCCGGTGACGACATAGGAGAGCCAGGCGGGCTGCGGGTGCTGCGCCTTTGATGCCAGGATCTCGACCTGGTCGCCATTGTCGAGCGGGGTGCGCAGCGGCATCACCCGGCCGTTGATCTTCGCGCCCACCGTCTGGTCGCCGAGATCGGTGTGGACGGCATAAGCGAAATCGATCGGGGTCGCGCCCTTGGGCAGCTGGATCAGCTCGCCCTTGGGGGTGAAGGCGAAGATCCGGTCCTGGTACATCGCCATTCTTGTATGTTCGAGAAGCTCCTCGGCGCTTCCCGCATGATCGAGGATCTCGACCAGATCGTTGATCCAGGGATGGTCGCCGGTCGCGATCTCCTCGCCTTCCTTATAGGCCCAGTGGGCGGCGAGCCCTTTCTCGGCCTGGGCATGCATCTCGCGGGTGCGGATCTGGATCTCGATCCGCATATTCTCGTCATGGATGATCGTCGTGTGGATCGATCGGTAGCCGTTGCGCTTCGGCGTCGAGATGAAGTCCTTGAAGCGGCCGGGCACGACCGGCCAGCGTTGGTGGATATACCCAAGCGTGCGGTAGCAATCCTCAACGCTGCCGACGATGCAGCGAAACGCCATCACGTCGGAGAGCTGCTCGAAGCTGACGTGCCGCTCGGCCATCTTGCGCCAGATCGAGTAAGGATGCTTCTCGCGCCCCATCACGTCGGCTTCGATGCCGTGCGCCTCGAGATGCGCCTTGATGCCCCGGCCGATGCGGCTGATCAGATCGCCGCCGCCGCCCTTATGCAGCGCCGCCAGCCGCTTGGTGATCGATTCATAGGCGTCGGGCTCGAGCTCCTTGAACGCCAGCGTCTGCATCTCGGTCATGAATTCGTACATGCCGATCCGCTCGGCGAGCGGGGCGTAGATATCCATCGTCTCCTTGGCGATGCGGCGGCGCTTCTCCTCGCTCTTGATGTGATGGAGGGTGCGCATGTTGTGCAGCCGGTCGGCGAGCTTCACCAGCAGGACGCGGATGTCGTCCGACATGGCGAGCAAGAACTTCCTGAGATTCTCCGCCGCCCGCTGGTTCTCGCTCTCCGCCTCGATCTTCGACAGCTTGGTGACGCCGTCGACGAGGCGCGCGACATTCTCGCCGAAATGCTGCCGGATCTCCTCGGGCGTCGCCAGCGTGTCCTCGATCGTGTCGTGGAGGATGGCGGTGACGATCGTCTCGTCGTCAAGATGGAGGTCGGTCAGGATGCCGGCGACCTCGATCGGATGGCTGTAATAGGGATCGCCCGACGCCCGGGTTTGCGAGCCGTGCGCTTTCATCGAGAAGACATAGGCGCGGTTGATCAGCGCCTCGTCCGCGTCAGGGTCATAGCCCTTGACCTTCTCAACCAGCTCATATTGCCGCAGCATGGTCCGAGATGGGGCGCGGCGGCGTCCGGTTGCAACCCCAAAGGTGCGGCCAAGCGAACTTTGCCGGGGCGCGTGAGATTTTCACCGCCGGCAAAACGGCGTAAGGCCATTAAAAATGCTGGATATCGAACATCATCGCGCCCTGCTTCGACAATGCTCCATCGCCGCCGCGCTGGAGGTGGTCGGCGAGCGCTGGTCGTTCCTGATCTTGCGCGGCGCCTTCAATGGCCTGCATCATTTCGAGGAGTTCCAGTCGACGCTCGGCATCGCCCGCAACATCCTCTCCAACCGGCTGAGCCGGCTGGTCGAGCGCGGCATATTGGCCCGCGAGCCGGATCCGGTCGACCGGCGCAAGATCGCCTATCGGCTGACCGACCGCGGCCGCGACCTGCTCCCGGTGCTGATCTCGCTCCGGCAATGGGGCGAGAAATGGGTCTGCGAAACGCCCAGCAACCCCGTGCTGGTCGATGCTCGCCACCGCCAGCCGATCCAGACGATGGCGGTCCGCGCCGCCGACGGGCGCGCTCTGTCGCTGGGTGAAATGGAGTGGATCGACCGGACCGAGCTGCCACGCGGCTGACGCGGCGCCCGGCCCGGCCTGAACCTCTTGTGCCTTAGTAGCGGCGATAGCGGTAGCCGCGGTGGCCGTCATAGCGGTCGCGATAATAATCGCGGCGCGCTTCCCTGAGATCCTGGCGGCAATCGCGCAACTCGCGGCGATATTCCCACCGATTGTCGGCGCGTCTGAGGTCGCGGCGGCATTCGCGCTGGGCGCGGCGGACGTCGCGGCGATAGTCGCCATAATCATTGTTGTAGTGGCGGCTGTTGCCGTAGCCATAGCCACCATAGCGCTGGGCGGCGGCAGGCGTGGCGGCCAGCGCCGTCGCGCCGATCGTGCCGGCCACCGCAAGCATGAGCAGTTTACGCATTACAGATACTCCTTGAGCTGACCAAGTCGTCAACGCCCAAGTCATGCGCTCGGTCGCCTGAACCGGCCGCGACGCGCCGTTCAGCGGGGGTTTAGGTGCTCAATCCCGGTCCGGCGCGCCGCCGGGAAAGAAGCTGCGGTAAGGCCGCGCCTCGTCGATCGCCCGGGCGAAGGCGGGCCGAGCCATCAGCCGCTGGCGGTAGGCGGCGACATGAGGGAAGCGCCCCTCCATCGGATGGCTCCAGTCGGCGTAGAAAAGCTGCGGGCCGGCCGAGATATCGGCCAGGCTGAAGTCGCCGGCTGTCCATTCGCGGCCCGCCATCCGCGCGTCGAGCCAGACATAGGCCTTGTCGAGCAGCGCCCGCGCCTCCGCGACGTCGGCCGGATTACGCGCCTCTTCGGAGCGGATGAGGTCGAACACCAGCCTCTGCTGCGGCGTGGCGACGTAATTGTCGAAGAAGCGGTCCATCATCCTGACCTCGATCGCCGCGTCCGGATCGTCGGGGATCAGCCGCGCGGGCCCCGGATGGTGGACATGAAGATATTCGACGATGCTGGTCGCCTCCGGCACCATCCGCTCGCCCTCGCGCAGCACCGGGAATTTGCCGATCGGCCAGAGCCGCGTCATCTCCTCAAGGGCCGGCCCGCCCGGCTCCAGCATCCTCAGCGCGAAGGGCGTGTCGTTCTCGTAGAAAGCGGTGATCGCCTTCTGGCAGTAGGACGAGAAAGGATGGGCGAAGAGCTCGATGGTCATGTCTCTGACTCCCTTCAGCGGCGCGCGATGATGACGTGCATGGCCTTTTCGCCCGCCGCCTGCTCGCGCACCGCGTAGCCCAGCGCCGGCAGATCGAGACCGGCGAACAGCGGCTCGCCGCCGCCGAGCAGGACCGGGGCGATCGCGACATGCAGCTCGTCGATCAGCCCGACCTGAAGATATTGCCGGATGGTCCCGGCACCCCCGCCGATGCGGATGTCCTTGTCACCCGCTGCCTCGCGTGCCCGGTCGAGCGCTTCATGAATGCCGCCGGTGACGAAGTGGAACACCGTCCCGCCCGCCATTTCCAGCGGCGGCCGTTCGTGATGGGTCAGGACGAAGACCGGGCAATGATAAGGCGGCTCCTCGCCCCACCAGCCCTTCCATTCGAAGTCGGGCCACTCCCCGCGCACCGGGCCGAACATGTTGCGGCCCATGATCCAGGCGCCGAGATCGTCCATCGAGCGCGCGCCGAAATCATTGTCGACTCCGGTCGTGCCGCCGTCCTCGCCATAGACCTGGCGGAAGCCGCGGGTGGGCACGAACCACTCGTGCAATTCCTCGCCGCGCCGGCCGAGCGGATTTTCCACGCTCTGGTCGAGTCCGGCGCCAAAGCCGTCGATCGAAATGCTGAAAGCGTTCACGCGAACCTTGGTCATCACTATCTCCTGCCATCGCATGATAGTGATTGCAATATGCAACCAGTTGCGCCGAACTAGTCAAACTGATTTTATATTGCAAGCGGTTTTTTTGTGCCTATATCGGCGCGATGACCGACGTCCGCTCCGGCTGCCCGATCAACCTGACGCTCGAGACCCTGGGCGATCGCTGGAGCCTGATCGTCATCCGCGACGTGATGTTCGGCAATCGCCGCCACTTCCGGGTGCTGCTGAACGAATTGGACGAGCGGATCGCGTCCAACATCCTCGCCGACCGGCTGAAGCGACTGGTCGAGGCCGGCCTGCTCAGCAAGGTCGACGATCCCAGCCACAAGCAGAAGGCGATTTATAGCCTGACCGAGAAGGCGATCCAGCTCGTGCCCTTGCTCGCCCATATGGGCGCCTGGGGACGCCGGCACCTGCCCGTCACGCACGAGCTTTCCGTCCGCGCCCAGCTGCTGGAAGAAGGTGGGCCCGTGCTCTGGAACGATTTCATGGACGAATTGCGCGCCAACCACCTTGGCGCGCCGCCCAAGCCTGGCCGTAGCGTGTCGGAACGACTTCGCGACGCCTATGAGGCCGCGGTCGCCGAAGCGCGTTAGGCGCAAAAAGAGGGCGCCGCGGCCGAAGCCGCGACGCCCTTCTTCCGACATTCCGGTTAGCGGCAGCGGACGTTGCCGCGTTCGACCTCGCGGCCGATCGCTCCGCCGGCGGCGGCGCCGATCAGGGTGCCGAGCAGGCTGGAGCGCCCACCGTCGAGCGAGTTGCCGATCAGGCCGCCGACCGCCGCGCCGACGATCAGCCCGGTCGTGCCGTCCGAACGGCGGCAATAATAGCGCCCGTCGCGGCCGACATATATCCGGTCCGCCCGGGTCAGCCGGCGTTCGCGATAGTAGCGGCCGTCACGATAATAATCGTCGGCATAATAGACGCTGCCGTAGCGCGGCCGGTTCCAGTCGTAGCGGTTGTAGGAGCGCCAGTCGTCGCGGCGAGCCGCGGCGAGCTCGCGCGCGCATTCGCGCCGTTCTTGCCGATATTCGCGGCGGCTGTCGGCATTGGCGAGCTCGCGGCGGCATTCGGCCGCCTCGCGGCGCTCATTATAGCCGCGCTGCGCGTCGGCCGGGCTCGCGGCCAGCGGCAGCGCGACGGCGGTCATCGCCAGTGCGAGGATCGGGGTTTTCATCTCATCTCTCCCTGTAAGCAAATCGGCTCCGATACGCGGGAGCCACGGGTTCAACGGAGAGCGACAAATCGCGGTTGCATGAACCTCGGACAACGCGACGAATCTGCCGGTTCGAGCGGCGGTCCGCTCGTTCCATGCGCGACGAACCGAATCCGAAAAGCGACGAACCGAAGCGGTTGAGCGCAATTTAACCACTTGTGTCCGCCGCCAGATCAGGCACTATGGATAGTGGCGTTCAGCGGGGGCTACCGCTAGCAGTTGTGGCGACGAAGAGTCGGCGGGGATTTCGCCGGCCACGGCTGAGTGCGCGCTTGTGGATATCGGGGACAAGCCCCATTTCACCAGTGCCAAGCCCCGGGACACGCCTAAAAGAGGCCAAGAGCCCGCTGGAACATTCGCGGAACATGGGGTAGGAAGATGGATCTGTCAGGAAATCAAACCGTGCGCGCGAACGACGTCGCCACCACTCTCGAATCGCCGCCCGCGACCACCGGGCCGGTCCCCGATTCGCGGTCGATCGCGCCGCAACTCTATCCGGTCGAGATCGATCATTCGCGCGATTCGCTGCTCACCGATTTCGGCAGGGACACACTGCAGGACCGCTATCTGCTGCCCGGCGAATCGTTCCAGGATCTCTTCGTCCGCGTCGCCTCGGCCTATGCCGACGATGGCGAGCATGCCCAGCGGCTCTACGATTACATCTCGAAGCTCTGGTTCATGCCGGCGACGCCGGTGCTGTCGAACGGCGGCACCGGGCGCGGCCTGCCGATCTCCTGCTACCTCAACAGCGTCGACGACAGCCTGGAGGGCATCGTCGGCACCTGGAACGAGAATGTCTGGCTGGCCGCGCGCGGCGGCGGGATCGGCACCTATTGGGGCAATGTTCGGGGGATTGGCGAGGCGGTCGGCCTGAACGGCAAGACCTAGCGGCATCATCCCCTTCGTCCGCGTCATGGACAGCCTGACGCTGGCCATCTCCCAGGGCTCGCTGCGCCGCGGCTCGGCCGCCTGCTATCTCGACATCTCGCACCCGGAGATCGAGGAGTTCCTCGAGATCAGGAAGCCGAGCGGCGACTTCAACCGCAAGGCGCTCAACCTCCACCACGGCGTGCTCGTCTCGGACGCCTTCATGGAAGCGGTGCGCGACGGCCGCGAATGGCTGCTGCAATCGCCCAAGGACGGCTCGGAGCGCGGCAGCGTCGACGCCCGCGCCTTGTTCCAGAAGCTGGTCGAGACCCGTCTCGCGACCGGCGAGCCCTACATCATCTTCATCGACCAGGTGAACCGGTCGATGCCCAAGCACCACCGCGATCTCGGCCTCAAGGTCACCACTTCGAACCTCTGCTCCGAGATCACTTTGCCGACGGGGCGCGACCATCTCGGCGCCGACCGCACCGCGGTCTGCTGCCTGTCATCGTTGAACCTTGAAACATGGGACGAGTGGAACGGCGACAAGCGCTTCATCGAGGACGTCATGCGCTTCCTCGACAATGTGCTGCAGGACTATATCGACCGCGCGCCGCCGGAGATGGCGCGGGCCAAGTATAGCGCGTCGCGCGAGCGCAGCGTCGGCCTCGGCGTCATGGGCTTCCACTCTTTCCTCCAGGCGCGGTCCATCCCCTTCGAAGGGGCGATGGCGAAGTCGTGGAACATGAAGATCTTCAAGCACATCCATGCCCAGGCGGCCGAGGCGAGCTTCATGCTCGCCAACGAGCGCGGCCCCTGCCCGGACGCGGCCGACATGGGGGTGATGGAGCGGTTCAGCTGCAAGATGGCGATCGCGCCCACCGCGTCGATCAGCATCATCGCCGGCGGCACCTCGGCCTGCATCGAGCCGATCCCGGCCAACATCTACACCCACAAGACGCTGTCGGGCTCGATCTCGATCCGCAATCCGCACCTCGAGCGGCTGCTGATCGAGAAATCGAAGAACAGCGAAGGAATCTGGTCGACGATCCTCGAGCGGGGCGGCTCGGTCCAGCATCTCGACTTCCTGACGCCCGAGGAAAAGGACGTGTTCAAGACCAGCTTCGAGATCGACCAGCGCTGGCTGATCGAGCTCGCCGCCGACCGCACGCCCTATATCGACCAGGCGACGAGCCTGAACCTGTTCATCCCGGCCGATGTCGACAAGTGGGACCTGTTGATGCTCCACTACCGCGCCTGGGAGCTGGGCGTGAAAAGCCTCTATTACCTCCGCTCCAAGAGCGTCCAGCGCGCCGGCTTCGCGGGCGGCGTCGAGGCGGACAACACGCCGGAGCTGCGCGAGATCAACGTCGAGTCCACGGATTACGACGAATGTTTGGCCTGTCAGTAAGGGGCTGAGGCCATGACCATCGTCGATCCGCTGAAATTCGGTATCGGAGTCGCCTTCCTCCTCGCCGGCCTCGCCACGCTCTGGATCGGGCGCAGCGAGCGCGGGCTGGGGCAGAAGCGCCAGCTCGGCGGCCTGCTGCTCATCGCCTCGGGCGTCTTCTTCGCCGTCGGCCTCGGCCTGATCCGGACGTGACGCGTCATGGCGTCGCCCTTCGTCAATCCCTTCCGCGGGCACACGATGCTCAGCCTGCTGGCCGCGCTGGTGGGGACGGTCGCTTATGTCGGCGTCGGCGCCTGGCTGATGGAGGCGGCGGCCTGGACCGACACCTGCCGGCCCGAAGGCCGCAAGTTCGCCTATATGCTGAGCGCCTTGTCGTGCAGCCCCGGCTTGCTCGACCGGGGCTGGGCCGGGATCGGCCTTGTTCGCCTGGCTCTGGTCGGCCCCCGTCTTCATTCTCGTCGTGGCCGATCTACGCGATCCGCAACCGGCATCGCGAGCCGGACGAGGACGGAAGGATGATCCGGACGTGAGCGCCCTGCGAACCACGCCTTATCTTGCGCCCGAGGCCATCGCCCGGTCACGCGCGTTGCGCCGGGACATGACCCCGGCGGAACGGGCGCTGTGGCGGGCTCTGCGCGTGACCTTCCCCGCGGCGCACTTCCGCCATCAGGTTTCATTCGGTCCTTATCATGCGGACCTCGCCTCGCACGGCGCGAAGCTGGTGATCGAGGTCGATGGCGGCCAGCATGGCGAAGCGGTGGATTATGACGCCGCGCGCACGGCGTTCTTGAGCGGCGAGGGCTATCGGGTGCTGCGGTTCTGGAACAATGAAGTGCTGGAGAATCTCGACGGCGTTCTGACCGCGATCGCCGCTACACTCCCTTCCCCCCTTGTGGGGGAAGGTGGCGCGAAGCGTCGGATGGGGGGTGCGCGGCGAGGCCGCGCGCCGTCCCGAAAGGCCGGCACCCCCACCCCTGCCCCTCCCCACAAGGGGGAGGGAGAGAACGACAATTCCCTGGATTGGAGCCAGTAAGATGCCCCTTCTCGAAGCCCGCAGCCAGTACAAGCCGTTCGAATATCCCTGGGCGTTCGAGTTCTGGAAGCGCCAGCAGCAGATCCACTGGATGCCGGAGGAGGTGCCGCTCGGCGAGGATTGCCGCGACTGGGCGCAGAAGATCACCGATCACGAGCGCAACCTGCTGACCCAGATCTTCCGCTTCTTCACCCAGGCCGACATCGAGGTGCAGGATTGCTACCACGACAAATATGGCCGCGTGTTCAAGCCGGTCGAGATCAAGATGATGCTGACCGCGTTCAGCAACATGGAGACGGTGCACATCGCCGCCTACAGCCATCTGCTCGACACGATCGGCATGCCCGAGAGCGAATATGGCATGTTCCTTCAATATAAGGAGATGAAGGACAAGCACGATTATCTCGCCACCTTCGGCGTCGACACCGACGAGGACATCGCCCGCACGCTGGCCATGTTCGGCGGCTTCACCGAGGGGCTTCAGCTGTTCGCCAGCTTCGCGATGCTGATGAACTTCCCGCGCTTCAACAAGATGAAGGGCATGGGCCAGATCGTGAGCTGGTCGCGTGCGCGACGAGAGCCTGCATTGCGAGGGCATCACCAAGCTGTTCCACGCCTTCTGCGCGGAGCGCGAACTGCCTGACGCCGGCGGTCAAGCGCGACATTCGCGACGTCTGCCACACCACCGTGGGCCTCGAGGACGCGTTCATCGATCTCGCCTTCGAGCAGGGCCCGGTCCCCGGCATGACGCCGAAGGAGATCAAGAAATATATCCGCTACATCGCCGATTGGCGGCTCGGCCAATTGGGCCTGAAGCCGATGTTCATGATCGACGAGCACCCGCTGCCCTGGCTCGCGCCTTTGCTCAACGGCGTCGAGCACGCCAACTTCTTCGAAACCCGCGCGACCGAATATTCGAAGGCCGCGACCCGGGGGAACTGGAACGAGGTCTGGGACAGCTTCGACAAGCGCCAGAACGCCAAGGCGGCGAATGACGGCGCGTCAGCCGCCGAGGCTTCGGCGAAGGCGGATGGCGAGGATATGTTCACGCGGGCCGGGGTGGCGGCGGAATGACGACTAAAACGCATCCGATAGGCGCCAGGAGCGGTTGACAGAGTCCTGAGGCGAGACCATCGTTGGGGCACTCTTTACGCGTATCGAGTTCTGGGTTCCCAGGCTTAGTCGGGCGCTTCGCCAGACGGTTCGTTATTGAGCGAGATTATCGGCATGAAGGCTTTTGCGGAGCTCATCTCTCGTCGCTTCGCTCCTCGCCCTTCGGGCCCGATAAGCTCCGCAAAATCCTTCATGCCTTCCAAAGGTAAAGAGCCATTTGCCAGATACGCCTCAATCGCTAGCTGGTGATCTAAGCCAGCAAAACACGCGGTTCCGCTTTCCCCGGCGACCGATTTTTCTATGTGGCGGTCTCATCAGAACCGATGACAAGGCTTCCAGCCCTTCGCTCCGTGACTACCTGATTCGCTTACGCAAGATTGAACCGAGGCTCGCCGACAAAGTCGTTCTTGCTGAGCGGGCTAACCAGCTTTTCCTGAAAACCACCTATCAGAGCCTAATCAGATTCGAGGAAGACATAGCCATGTTAAGTGGCTTGGTCGTCCTGATTGCTGAAAGCCCCGGCTCGCTCGCGGAACTAGGATCATTTGAGGCGAGCAAAACCATAAGGCGCCGACTTCGAGTACTCATACAGGATAGATTTGAGGACGATGAGTCTTTTATCAGAAACGGACCGATACTACAGCTAATGGCGGATAATGACGACAGTGTCGCATTTCTCCCTTGGAAGGTAAATAATGCTGGTTCTATAATAAAGACTAGTATAAGCGCCGATATAGATGATATTGTCTCCTATATAAATGATGAATACAATACATCTCCTAAGTCTCAACGCTTAGGCATCACGGCCGTTCGCAAACGGCAATTTTTCTACTTATATTGGATTGTTCATCTTTGCGGGGGACGGAGTCCTACAGCGATATATGAAATATTTCGATCTATTTATCCTGATGCCAAAGATGCCGATCTTCGTAATATGCTTTTTTGCTTAGAGTTGCTTGGCTGGATCGGGCGCGTTCGATACATCAGCAAAGAGTACTTTTTCGCCTTGCACGATGACGATCCATTTCAGTACAGGTTCAAGGCAGGCGTAGCGAACACCAACGCCACTGCTCGAAAGCAGGAAGCCTATGAGTGGGTCGAAAACAAATACCCTGTAGATCGAAGAGCTAAGCGCAGGATCCTCAAGCGCCGGAAGGAGCTTGTTGGATGAGCTTTCTCCTGCTTGATCTCGCATTGCGGTCTGCTCTTTCCGGCACGGACATCACTCGAATCGTATCGACTGCGCCAAAGCGTTATAAGGTATACGAAATACCGAAGCGGGGAGCTGGCACACGAACCATTGCGCAGCCAAGCCGTGAGCTAAAGGCGTTGCAACGGCTCGTTATAGACACGGTCTTGTCCCAGTACCCTGTCCATTCGGCTGCCATGGCGTATGAGAAGGGACGGTCGATTTTAAAAAATGCGCAGGCGCATCTTGTAAAGCCGGCGATAATGAAGCTCGACTTTCGAGACTTTTTTCACAGCATTAAGCCGAGGGACTTCGACCTGTTTCTCGAACGTCGTGGGACGACGCTGGAGCGTGGCGACGTTCTAGCGCTACATCGCATATTGTTCTGGGGTAAGGGCTCATACGAGCCTGTGTGCTTATCGATTGGCGCGCCTAGCTCACCAATGATGTCTAACATCTTAATGTATGACATTGATACTGCTACAGCCGAACTGGCTGAAGGTTTAGGCCTAGTTTACACTAGGTATGCGGATGATATTACTGTTTCTGCTGCCACCATCGAATTGCTTTTCGAATTTGAAAAGAGGTTTAGAAAAATAATCTCTAACTCTGATTATCCGCGGTTGCGTTTTAACACTAAAAAGCGAGGTATTTACGTTAGAGGCCAGCGGCAGATGGTTACCGGACTTGTCATAACGCCGCAAAGTAGTGTCTCCATCGGTCGCGAGCGCAAGCGCCTTATTTCTTCAATGACCCACAGAGCATCATTGGGGCAGTTGAACGTTTCGGAGCTGTCTGAATTGAAGGGGTTACTGGCGTTTGCGTCCGGATGTGAGCCGCTTTTCCTGGATCGGCTGAAGCGGAAGTATGGCGACGAAATCGTAGAGGAAGTTGTGCGCCGATAGCTTTCTAACACCAGGGCTCCCGCCGCCCGCTCCACGTCCTTGCCAGCCCCTCCGCGACGAGCTGGTCGCCCAAGCTCCGCCCGCCCCGCGTCACGATCCTGAGCTTGCGGCCATACTGATCCTCGTCGCGGCCGCTGGCGAGCGGATGCAGCTCGAACGGCCCCTCGTTGAGCAGCACTCGCATCCGCGCCGTCGCCTGCGCCGCCAGCCGCGTTTCATAAGGGCAGCGCCCTTCCACTTCCGGCGTATCGATGTCCGCCACCCTGATCCGGTCCCCGCGATAATCGAAGGTGTCCCCGTCGATCACCCGCACCGCGCTCGGCAACGGGACGAAGGCGCTCATCAGCCCAACGGCTGCGCCACCAAGCACCACCAGCCAGACCTCGCGCCAACTCAAACGGAACCGCCTGCGCGGGCGTGGGGGCGGGAACTCGTCGAGCGACCTGAGCCGCTTCTGCCCGGGCATCGACCAGCGATGCCGGTCCCATTGTCCGACCAGGTTTCGTTTCGGTGGGCTGCGGCGAAAAGGCCATTTCCAGGGCATTCGGCCCGATTAGCGCCCCAACCCTAACCTTTCGCAAAGCTGCGCGCCGCCGTCTCGCATAGATTGTGCTATAGGCCGGCCTCCTGCCCCCGGTCCGGCGCGGGGATTCGCAGGAGGACGAGAGATGCGTGCGATCATCCTGAGCGGCACGGCTCTGCTGGCGCTCGCCGGCTGTAGCGGCGGAGCGGGCACGGCCGACAATGTCGCGGCCCCGGCCCAGCCGGCTCCGGCCGCGCCGGGCGGCGACAGCGCCGCTCCCGCCGCCGCCGCCGCCTCCGGCCTGCCCGAGGGCCTTCCCGCCTATCCGCGGATGCGGCCGGGCGGCGCGGTCCAGATGGGCGGGCGGGACGACGGGGCCGAATTGCAGGTCACGGCCTTCCGCACCGACGACCCGCCGGCCGCGGTGATCGCCTTCTACGCCGAGGCCGCCGAGCGCGCCGGCTTTCGCATCGTCCGGCGGGCCGAGGCCGGGCCGAGCACGATCCTGGGGCTCACCCGCGAGCCGGGCGAGATCGTCAACCTCACCGCGACCGCGACGCCGACCGGCACCAGCGTCCAGATCATGGCCGGCCGGCAAAGCGGCGGCCGCTGACGCGCGCCCAGCGCCCTGCCCGGAGGTCGTTCCGCCCGCGTTAGGTTTTCCCCGCATCGCCCCCATATAGGGGCATGGCAAACCCCACCACGCTCGAACGGGCCTTCGCCCTCGCCCGCTCCGGCGATTGCCCCACCGTCCCCGAAATCCGCAGCCGGCTGCGGCGCGAAGGCTATGAGGAGGTCGAGGCGCACCTCGCCGGCCCGATGATCAGCCGCCAGCTTCGCGAGCTGTGCGAAGAGGCGCGGCCCGACCCCGCCGGCTGAGGGGGCCCGCGGGACGCGCGCCGGCACGCAAATCATTTTCCTACATGCCCCCGCTTGCGATAAATGGCGCGCTCCCTCGGTCAGCCAGAAGGAGCAAGCCGCCAATGCCCGGTGCCATATCTCGCCCGAACCCAGGTTCGGCGGCGCTGGCGCGCGCCCCCGCTCAACCCTCGCCGGAAAGGCCGGTTTTTTCTTCCCATGGAAGCTGAACTTTATGAAACTTCCGCCGCAGACCGCCCGTGATTAGCGCGCGCTAATCTCGGAGTCGGGCAAGGCCGGACGGCGGGTCGCAAAGAGCAGCTGGTCGTCCGTCCACCGGACGGACTTGAAACAGCCCGGGGCTGTTTCAACCCGCTGCTCCCGACCGACGGCACAGCACAGTGGTGCTGTGCCGGACCGCCCGCATCCCGCTCACCCCGTCCGCAGGACCTTCTCCATCTTCCTGCCCTTGGCCAGTTCGTCGATCAGCTTGTCGAGGTAGCGCAGCTCGCGCATCAGCGGCTCCTCAATCTCCTCCACCCGGTAGCCGCAGATGAGGCCGGTGATCAGGGAGCGGTTCGGGTTGAGGCGGGGCGCCTTTGCGAAGAAGTCCTCGAAATTCGTCCCCGCCGCGAGCTCGGCCTCCAGCGCCGCCTGGTCGTAGCCGGTCAGCCAGCGAATGATCTCGTCGACCTCGGCCTTGGTTCGCCCCTTCTTCTCAGCCTTGGTCACATAGTGCGGATAGACGCTCGCGACGCTGACCTTGTAGATTCGATGCGGTGCCATGGCCGGTGGTCCTCACATCCCGTTGAACGTGACTTCGCGCTCGCCGCTGCGCTGGTTCGCGTCGTGGCGGCAGACGGTATCGACGACCTCCGCCCAGGCCGATCCCGGCGCGGGCCGGATCATGCGGCCGTCGCCGTCCTCGTCCACGTCGGCCCGGTTGCCGGCGTCGTCATAATGGGTGGTGCTCAGGATCCGGTAGCTTTGCGCGGCGCAGTCGAGCTCGATCCTTCGCTCAGTGTTGTTGTGGCGGCGGGCGGCGTCGCCAGTCTCGTCGGTGCGCAGGATCACCCGGAAAGGCGAGCGCGTGAAATCGGAGGCGAACGGCTCGAAATACCAGGCCGCGCCCGAAGCCTCCTCGACGGCGATCAGCCAGAAACCTTCCGCCATCCAGGCTGGGCTGGGCGACGTCGCCGGCGCGGTCGAATTGCCCATGGTCATGTCCATCATGTTCGCGTCCATGCCCATGTCCATGCTGTCATTCGAAGCGGCGTCCATGGCCATGTCGGCGGCGGCCTCCGCATTGGCGACTGCCTGCTCGGCGGCGTTCATCGCGTTGTAGCCATAAGGGTCGGTCGGCGGCGCGCCGGCGGAATAAGCGGCGAAGGCGACGAGCGGAATCAGCAGGATCGCGACGCGCATGGAGTGGTCCCTCCTTGGGGCGAGCATGACCGCATCGGCCCGCCGGCCAGCTTAACCCTTCAACCGCCCGGCGGAAACGCCCGGTTCGGATCACGGCTCCCGATCCTTCGCAAAACCGCGGAGCGGGACTATTGTTCGCCCGAAGGAGCCTCACACGTGCCGCTGACCCTGCTGCCGCTCGCCCTCGCCGCCGTCCAGGTCCCCGCCTGCGCCCGCCCGGCCGCGCCCGACGAGGCCGCCGCGCGCCGGATCGCCGCGCGGGAGATCGCCGCCCGGCCCCGCGCCGGACGCGACCGGTTCGTGCTGCATGTCGAGCCGGACCCGCGCCAGCCCGGCCGCTGGCTCGCTTATCAGAGCCCGGTGCCGGTGCCCGGGCGCGGCACGACCCGCGGCGGCGGCGGCATCGAAATGACGATCGATCGCTGCACCGGCGCGGTCGGCAACCTGCATTATTCACGGTGACGGCGCCCGCCGAACGGATCAATCGATGTCGCGCGTGAAGACGCGGTTGTCGACCAGGCCAAGCCGCGTCACGCCGGCGCGGCGGATGTCGGCCAGGATCTGGTCGACCCGCTCATAGCGCGCCTCGCCATCGGCGTTGAGGTGCAGGTCCGGGCGGGCGGGATCGCGGGAAAAGCCGGCGAGCGCGCGGCGCAACGCGATGTCGTCGACCGCGACGCCGTCCCAACGCGTCCGGCCGGCGGCGTCGACATCGAGCCGGTGGACGGGGCGCAGGTCCGGCCGCGGCGGGCCCGCCTGAGGCAGGTCGAGCGGCACCCAGTGGGTGCGGATGGGAATGGCGACGATGAACAGGATCAGCAGCACCAGCATCATGTCGATCATCGGCGTCGTGTTGATCGTCGCGATCGGGCTGGTGTCGACCGGCGCGGCGCGGAAGCGGGAACCGACGGGTTTGCGGACGGGAAGCCTGGTCATGGCGAGTCCTCCTGTTTCTGGTACGTATGATATAACATCACTCATTAGAGTTGGAAAGCGCCGTCGTGCCGGCGGATAGCCGACCGCTCGCCCCTTCCCCGTCGCCGCGTCGCTCGCTACATGCCCGGCGCGATGACGAAGATGTTCACGATAACTTTGCCGGACGGATCGGCGCGCGAGGTGCCGGAAGGAGCGACTCCGGCCGACGTCGCGGCGGCGATCGGGCCGGGGCTCGCCAAGGCGGCGCTGGCGGCGCGGGTCAATGGCGAGGTGCGCGATCTCGCCCGGCCGTTCGAGGGCGACGCGGCGCTGGCGCTGATCACGGCGCGCGACGAAGTGGACGCGCTGGAGCTGGCGCGGCACGATTTCGCCCATGTCCTCGCCGAGGCGGTGCAGAACCTTTTCCCCGGCACCCAGATCACCTTCGGCCCGGCGACGGACGACGGCTTCTATTACGATTTCGCCCCGACCGCCGAGCGCGGCCCGTTCACCGAGGAAGACCTGCCCCTCATCGAGGAGGAGATGCGGCGCATCATCCGCGCCGATGAGCCGCTGGTGCGCGAGGAATGGGACCGGGCGAAGGTCCGCGATTTCTTCGTTAGGCAGGGCGAGAGCTTCAAGGCCGAATGGGTGACGGAGCTGCCCGCCGACGAGACGATCTCGATGTACCGCACCGGCCAGGGCGAAAACGCCTGGATCGACCTGTGCCGCGGCCCGCATCTGCCCTCGACCGGCAAGCTCGATCCGCAGGCGTTCAAGCTGACCCGCGTCTCAGGCGCCTATTGGCGCGGCGACCAGCACAACCCGCAGCTCAGCCGCATCTACGGCACCGGCTGGCTCAACAAGAAACAACTCGACGAGCATCTCGTCCGGCTCGAGGAAGCGGCGAAGCGCGACCATCGCAAGATCGGTCAGGAGATGGACCTGTTCCACCTTCAGGCCGAAGCGCATGGCAGCGTCTTCTGGCATCCGAAGGGCTATCTGATCTGGCGCGCGCTCGAAGCCTATATGCGCCGACGCCTCGACGCGGCCGGCTATCGCGAGGTCAAGACGCCGCAGATCATGGACGCCCGCCAGTGGGAGCAGTCCGGCCATTGGGGAAAGTATCGCGAGAACATGTTCGTCGTGCCGGACGAGATCCCGGGCACCGAGGCCGATGCGCCGATCCTGTCGGGCGACTCCGACCTGATGGCGATCAAGCCGATGAACTGCCCGGCCCACGTCCTGATCTTCCGGCAGGGCATCACAAGCTATCGCGAGCTGCCGATCCGGATGGCGGAATTCGGCTGCTGCCATCGCAATGAGCCGCACGGCGCGCTGCATGGCATCCTTCGTGTCCGCCAGTTCACCCAGGACGACGCCCATATCTTCTGCCGCGAGGACCAGCTCGTCGACGAAGTGCGGCTGTTCTGCGACCTGCTCGATCTCGTCTACAAGGATCTCGGCTTCCCGGATTACGCGATCAAGCTCGCGCTCAGGCCCGAGCAACGGTTCGGCACGGACGAGATGTGGGACTGGTCCGAACAGTCGCTGCGCGACGCGGTCGCCGCGACGGGCCGCAACACCGAGCAGTTCGGCTGGGAGGAGCTGCCGGGCGAAGGCGCCTTCTACGCGCCCAAGCTTGAGTTCCACCTGACCGACGCGATCGGTCGCACCTGGCAGGTCGGCACGCTGCAGACCGACACGGTGCTGCCCGAGCGGCTCGACGCGACCTACGTCGGCGAGGACGGCGCGCGTCACCGGCCGATCATGCTCCACCGCGCGATCCTGGGCAGCTTCGAGCGTTTCATCGGCATTTTGATCGAGCATCATGCCGGCCGCTTCCCGCTCTGGCTCGCGCCGGTGCAGGCGGTGGTGGCGACGATCGTCTCCGACGCGGACGATTATGCCCGCGAGGTGGTCGCCGCGCTGAACGCGGCGGGCCTGCGCGCCGAGGCGGACCTGCGCAACGAGAAGATCAACTACAAGGTGCGCGAGCACAGCCTCGCCCACGTCCCCTATCTGCTCGTCGTCGGCAAGCGCGAGGCGGAGGAGCGGACGATCGCGCTTCGGCCGCTGGGCGAAGGCGTGCGGCAGGAAGTGCTGACCCTGGACGCGGTGATCGAACGCCTGCGGGCCGAGGCGCTGCCGCCCGATCTGGCGCCGCAATGATCACACGCCACGGCGCGGCTGACCGCCTGGCGCGCCATCGGCATGCCGGGGCCTATGTGGCGGTCGTCCTTGCCGGCTCCTATGTCGAAGCAGGCGAAGACGGACGCGTGCGCGCGCGTGCCGGAACCGTGATCGCGCACAGGGCGATGAGCGCGCACCGCGACGAATTCGGCGCGGCCGGCGCGGTGGTGCTCAACGTCCCGGGAATCGACGGCCTCGTCGGCGCCGGCACCGTCACCGACATCGATGCCGTGGCGCGGGCGGCGGAGCGCGATCCGAGCGAGGCGGCCTTCCTCATCGCGGAGCAGTTTCTGCCCGAAGCCGATTCGCCCGATGACTGGCCGGACCAGCTCGCCGCGGCGCTGACGCACGATCCCGACATCGCCATCACCGGGTGGGCCGGCCGGATCGGACTCAATCCCGCCTCGGTCAGCCGCGGCTTCGCGCGCGCTTACGGTGTCACCCCCAAGCGCTTCCGCCTCGAGGCGCGGGCGCGCCGCGCCGCACATGCTCTGCTGCTTTGGCGCGGCACCCTCGCCGCGTTCGCGGCCGAGCAGGGCTTCGCGGATCAGGCCCATCTCGCCCGTGCCCTGCGCGCCTTGACCGGCGCGACGCCGCGAACGCTCAGGGCAAAGTCCGTTCAAGCCGGAATGTGCCGGCACGGTTAGACCGGGCGGCATGGATCGCCGTCAGTTCCTCGCCGTCGCCCTCGCCGCGCTCGCCGCGCCCAGGGTTGCGGCGCAAGCGCCCGCCATGCGCACGCAGTGGCGGGTAAGAAGCTCCGAGGCGCTGGACGCGATCGCTTTCCTCGGCCCGCTATCGGGTCGCGATCTCTATCGCAGCCAGTACGCCGCCGATCTCAACGCCTTCGCGCCGAACCTGCCCGAGGCGATCCGCGCCGATGTCCCGCGTCTCTGGGATGAAGCGGAGCGGTCCGGCTTCGGCCTGTTCTGGCCAGTGCTGGCGTCGGTGGTCTCAGGCGCTCGCGCCGAGACGCTCGCGAACCTGATCGACGCGTTCGCCGATCCCGAGGGCCGAATCCGGCCGGCCTATCAGGCGAGCAGCTATTGGAACCAATCAGACTGGACGTGGCTCACCGCACAGGCTTCCCGCATCCGGAGCGTGTTGGTCGCTCTGCGCGACGCCGGGTTCGTCGCCTTCCGGCAGCAGCACGCCGCCGAGCTGGAAGCCCAGGTGCGGGACACGGCGCGCGCGCTCGCCGGCTATGACGTGATTCGCTGGCAGGAGAAGCTCACCGGACGCAGCTTCGATCCCGGTATCGATGTAGTGCTGCTGCGCTGGTCGAAGCCGCACGGCGTCAAGGTCCAGGGCCAGACCTTCCTGCAAGCGGGCGATTACAACACGGCCACCACGGTGCGGATCGCCGCGCATGAGATGCTGCATCCGCCCTTCCCGATGGACGGGCCCGCCGCGCGGGCGGCGCTCGCGGTGCTGGAGCGCGACACGCTGATCATGCGCATCGTGCGCGAGCACAATCCGCAATGGGGTTATACGACCCTCGCCGGGCTGCTTGACGAGGACATTTGCGAGGCGCTCGATCAACTGATCAGCGAGGCGCTGGGTGTCGGGCGCAATCCGGCTGACCGCTGGCGCCGCGCCGACGACGGCATGCATGTGATTGCCGCCGGCCTCTATGGCCTGCTGCGCGACGATCGCTGGGTCGACAGCGGCGGATCGATCGAGCGCTGGATCGCCGACGCGGCGGCGCGCGGCCGGCTGGCGCCCCCAATCCTCCATCCGGTCGCGGCGCGGGTGCTGGAACGTCCCGTCGACCGGCTCTGGCCGCTGCCGCCGGCGTCCTGACCAAACGCCGCGGCGGAACGCTTTCGCGACCCGCGGACGCCGCGCCATCTTTCAATATCGCGGCGGAGCGATTAGGTGGGAGGCAGTTTTCGATCTCAGGAGAAACCACATACGTCCCCCGATCAACCGGCGTCCCGCCATGCCCGCGTTCAGCGGCCCCCGCTTCAACGAACATATCACCGCGCCGAAGGTGCGCGTCATCGACGAGAATGGCGAGAATATCGGCATATTGCTGACCGCCGAAGCAATCGAGCAGGCGACCGAAGCGGGGCTCGACCTCGTCGAGATTTCTCCGGGCGCCGATCCGCCGGTCTGCAAGTTCCTCGACATCGGCAAATATAAATATGAGGCCCAGAAGAAGGCCAACATCGCTCGGAAGTCGCAAAAGACGCAGGAGATCAAGGAGATCAAGATGCGTCCGAACATCGACGACCACGATTACGACACCAAGATGAAGAAGGTGAACGCCTTTCTGGGCGAGGGCGACAAGGTGAAGCTCACCCTGCGCTTCCGCGGCCGCGAGCTCGCCCATGGCCAGCTGGGCATGAACCTGCTGCAGCGGGTGCAGGCCGACGTGGCGGACATCGCCAAGGTCGAGCAGCACCCGCGCATGGAAGGCCGCCAGATGCTGATGGTGCTCGCGCCCAAATAAGGCGCGAACCGGTTAGAACAGAACCCGGGCGAGCCGCCCGAGCCTGCCCTCAGCCCTCGTAATCGGCGTTATTGTTGGTGTTGCGCGCCGGGGCGGCGGCGGTAAGGCGCAGCGCCTCGGCCGACTGGGCGAGATTGCCGACCGCATCGGCGACGTCGTCATCGTCGATCTGAACCTTCTGCAGGCCGCTGATCAGCGCTTCCTGAAGCTCCTTGGGCCTCACCGTCTCCTCGGCGACCTCGCGCAAGGCGACGACCGGATTCTTGTCCCGGTCGCGATCGATGGTGAGCTCAGCCCCGCCCGAAATCTGCCGCGCCCGCTGCGCGGAGAGGAGAACGAGGTCGAAACGGTTGGGAATCTTGTCGACGCAATCTTCGACGGTCACGCGCGCCATACGGCTGCTCCACTCAAAATCCGGTCTGTCGGAAAGGCCGCGCGCCTACCAGCGACGGCCCGTTTAGTCAATGTAAGGGCGCGGCAGCGGCGGCGCTAGACCCGCATCGGCATCAGCACATAGAGCGCCGCCGCCTTGTCATTCTCGCGCAGCAGGGTCGGCGCGGCGGCGTCGGCGAGGTGGACCTCGACCATGTCGCCCTCGATCTGGCCGAGGATGTCGAGCAGGTAGCGGGCATTGAAGCCGATCTCGAACCCTTCGGCGCCGTAATCGGCCGAGACCTCCTCGCTGGCGGTGCCGTTCTCCGGGCTGGTGACCGACAAGGTGATCCGGTCGCGCTCCAGCGCCATCTTGACCGCGCGGGTGCGCTCGCTGGCGATGGTCGAGACGCGGTCGACGCCCTCCTCGAAGCTGCGCGGGTCGATCTTGAGCAACTTGTCGTTCCCGGTCGGGATAACTCGGCTGTAATCGGGGAAGGTGCCGTCGATCAGCTTCGAGGTCAGCACTGCATTGCCGAGACCGAAGCGGATCTTAGATTCGCTGAGGGAGACTTCGACCGTGCCATCGACCTCGTCGAGCAGCTTGCGCAGCTCGCCGACGCATTTGCGCGGGATGATGACGCCCGGCATTCCCTGGGCGCCGTCGGGCCGGGCGACCGTCACGCGGGCGAGGCGGTGGCCGTCGGTCGCCGCCGCTTTCAACACCGGTTGCGCTTCATCCGACACATGAAAGTAGATGCCGTTGAGGTAATAACGCGTCTCTTCGGTCGAAATCGCGAACCGGGTCTTGTCGATGATCTGGCGCAGGGTCGCGGCGGGCAGCTCGAACTGGGTCGGCAGCTCGCCCTCGGCGATGACGGGAAAATCGTCGCGCGGCAGGGTCGGCAGGCTGGAGCGGTAGCGGCCGGCGTTGATCGTGAGGCGACCCTCGGCGGCGGCAAGCTCGACCTGGCTGCCCTCCGGAAGCTTGCGGACGATATCGAACAGGGTGTGGGCGGAGACGGTGGTCGCGCCGGGTTCGCCGACCTCGGCCGGAACCGTCTCGACAATCTGCAGGTCCAGATCGGTCGCCATCAGCCTGAGGCCATTATCCTCGCCCGCCTCGAGCGAGACGTTGGAGAGGATCGGGATCGTGTTGCGCCGCTCGACCACATTGTGGACGTGGCCGAGCCCCTTCAGCAGCGTCGCCCGTTCGATAACCGCCTTCATTCGCCACCCCTGATTGGCAAGCACTATGCTTGGGCGAAGGTTTATAGCGACCAGTGCGAACCTCGCCAGTGGATAGTGGCGCGTTCCACAGGAAAATGCGGGGCTTGCCAGCAGGGACGGCTGGCGGCGATGGTGGCCGCATGTCCACCCTTCGCCTGATCCCGCTCACCGCACTGATGCTCGCCGCGCCCGCTATCGCGCAGCGCCAGTCGCTCGGCGTGTTCGGCAACTGGGCGGCGTTCCGCGATCCCGGCCGCTGCTATGCGATCGCGGCGCCGGTGGCCGGACCGCGCGCCGAGGGCTGGCGGCCCTTCTTCTCGATCGGCCACTGGACGGCGCGCGGCGCCGGCGGCCAGATCCATGTCCGGCTCAGCCGGGCGAAGCGCGACGGATCGGCGGTGCTGGCCCGGATCGACGGGACGAGCTTCCAGCTCGTCGGCCGCGGCCGCGACGCCTGGGCGCCGGACGGCCGCGCCGACGAGGCGCTGATGCGGGCGATGCGTACCGGGATCGACATGGTGGTTGAGACAAGAGCGGCGAACGGCGCCCGCTTCCGCGACGCCTATCAGTTGCGCGGCGCGGCGAGCGCGATCGACGCCGCCGCTCTGGCCTGTCTGCCGCAAAGATGAGCCGCTTCTTCATCGCCCGCCACGGCGAGACCGTGTTCAACGCCGCTCGCCGGATGCAGGGCGAGGCCGAGCACACACCGCTGACCCGCGCCGGCTTCGGCCATGCCGAAGAGATCGGTGACGCGATGCTGACCCGGCTCGGCCCCGCGCCGCCGCTGACCCTCTGGGCCTCGCCGACCGGCCGGGCGCTGCAGACGCTGGCGATCGCCGCCGAGCATCTGCGGGTCGACTGGCACCAGGCGCGGACCGATGAACGACTTTCCGAAATGGCGATGGGCGACTGGAACGGACGCTACTACGAGGAAATCAACGCGGCGCATGGCGGCTTCGTCGATCGGCGGGCGGGCCTGTTCACCTGCCGGCCGCCCGGCGGCGAATGGTATGACGACATCGCCCGGCGACTGCGGACCTGGCTCGACGACACGGCCGGCGAGAGCGGTGACCGGCTGATCGTCATGCACGGCATCTCGTCGCGGGTGCTGCGCGGGATGCTGACCGGCGCGCCGGACCGGGAGGGATGCGGCGCCCCGGTCGCCGCGCCGCTGCCGCAGGGATCGGTGGTCTGCATCGAGGATGAGGTCGAGACCGTGGTCGGGCTCGGCAGCGGCGATCTGGGCGCTTCCGGCACGGCCTAGAAAAAACGCGCCAAATCGCCTACATGGACCGCTTCATGACAGCCGCAATGCCGATCCCCGGTCTGATCGACCCGGTCCCCGTGCCGCGCGCCGCACCCGCGGTGGAGGATGCGCGCGTCGAGCTGATCGGCCTTTCCAAGGCGGAAATTCGTGCCGCGCTCACCGAGGCCGGGCTGGACGAGCGGCAGGCGAAGCTGCGCGCCAAGCAGCTCTGGCATCAGATGTACAATCGCGGCGCTTGCGATTTCGATGCGATGAGCGACATCGCCAAGCCGCAGCGCGCCTGGTTCGCCGAGCGCTTCACGATCGGCCGGCCCGAAGTGGTGCTGGAGCAGGTCTCGACCGACGGCACCCGCAAATGGCTGCTCAAGACCCCGGACGGCCATGATTATGAGATGGTCTTCATCCCCGACGCAGACCGGGGCACGCTCTGCGTCTCCAGCCAGGTCGGCTGCACGCTCAATTGCGCCTTCTGCTTCACCGGCACGATGCGGCTGGTCCGCAACCTCAATGCCGGCGAGATCGTCGGCCAGGTGATGCTCGCCCGCGATTCGCTCGGCGAATGGCCGAGCCAACCGGAAGGGCGGATGCTCTCCAACATCGTGATGATGGGGATGGGCGAGCCGCTCTACAATTTCGACAATGTCCGCGACGCGCTGAAGATCGTGATGGACGGCGACGGGCTCGGCCTGTCGCGCCGCCGGATCACGCTCTCGACCTCCGGCGTGGTGCCGATGATGGCGCGGGCCGGCGAGGAGATCGGGGTCAATCTGGCGGTGTCGCTGCACGCGGTGACCAAGGAGGTGCGCGACGAGATCGTGCCGCTGAACCGCAAGTTCGGCATCGAGGAGCTGCTCGCCGCCTGCGCCGCTTATCCCGGCGCCAACAATGCCCGGCGCATCACCTTCGAATATGTGATGCTGAAGGGCAAGAACGACAGCGACGAGGATGCGCGCGAGCTGGTCCGGCTGCTTCGCAAGTACAAATTGCCGGCCAAGGTGAATTTGATCCCGTTCAACCCCTGGCCGGGCGCGGCCTATGAATGTTCGGACGACGAGCGGGTGCGGCGCTTCTCCGAGATCATCTTCGAAGCCGGGATCAGCGCCCCGATCCGCCGGCCGCGCGGCCGCGACATCATGGCCGCCTGCGGCCAGCTCAAGAGCGCGGCGGAGAAGAAGAGCCGCGCCGAACTGGACCGGATCTCCGAGGAAAAGCTCGCCGCTTTGGGCTGAGGGCGCTAGCCTGCGTTTTCCGTTCTTCCGGGGGGACGCCTGATGATCACTGCGCTGCGCCGGCTGGCCCGCGCCCATGTGCCCGAAGCGCCGCGGCTCGCTTTCGCGTCGGCGCGGCGCGGGCTGCGCGACCGGCTATCGGGCGATGGAGGGCGCATGACCCGGCAGGGCGCGCCCGTATCCGAACGGCGGGCCGAACACTGCGTCGTCGAGATCGTGCAGGAGATCCGCAACACCGCCTTCGTCGAGGGCAAGCTCGCGAATATCCGGCTCGCCGCCGCGCGGCTCGAGGGGGTGACGATCGCGCCGGGCGACATCCTGTCCTTTTGGGCCCTGATCGGCCGACCCACCGCCGAAGCGGGGTTCCAGCTCGGCCGCTCGATCCGCGACGACATGGTGGGCGGCGAGATCGGCGGCGGCCTGTGCCAGGTCAGCGGCATCGCCTACGAACTGGGCCTGCGCGCCGGTCTCGACCCGCTTGAGCGTCACCCCCATTCGCACGATCTCTATGCCGAGGAGGAGCGCTTCACCCCGCTCGGCCTCGACGCCACCGTGGTGTGGCCGCACAAGGATTTGCGCCTGGCCAATCCGCATGAGGTGCCGGTCACGGTCCGGTTCGCGGTGGAGGAAATGACGTTGCGGGCATCGTTGCATGCGTCGCGGCGGATCGAGCCGATGGCGTTGGAGATTGGGCGAACTGACCGATCCAGCCACCGCGTGGTGGGCGTTTCGCGGCGCGCAGAGGGAGGCCCTACTGTCCTCGTCAGCCGCGACAGCTACAGGGTGGCGCTGCACTCCTGATCTTCCCGGATTCCGTCCGCTTTCGACCCATTTCGGACATTGGCACCTAATTGGCCGGTATTTGCCGCGCAGGGGGCAGCGGGATACGCCTTCGCGCTGCGACCCCATCTACGAACGTGCAGACTACTCGGTCTTCGAAGTCTTGGGCTTCGGCCGCCCCGGAGCGGCCAAATCGCGGAACAATGTCTCCAAACTGCTCAACTTGATTGGCGCAAAGGCCGGCAAACGCCGTCGAACTCGATACATCGTCGCAGGAAACCGATCCGGAAGGCGCTCATTCGCTCTTGGATGCTGGCGGTGATCGCTTCGATCCAAGCCTCGTCCCGCCTTTCGCCGCGCCATCCGTTCAACGCGGCATAGCCTTGGTAATCAGAGTAAGCGCCCCGCGCGAGACGTCTTTCTCCGAAGAGCGTCTCCGGATCGTATCCGCATTCTTCACCGTCCGGTGGGGCGACCATGGACAAAACAGGTGCCCATGCGGCAGCTGATCTCGATAGGCATCGACCAGTCTCGCAGCCTCACCTGTGCGCCGATATACATCCGGCTCTTGGCTCAGGGCTGCCGCTGTGGCTGCAACCAATACCGGACCGACTACCGCTCCGACGATGAGCAATAACATCAGGACAGCAAGCGATCGGGCGTGACGGCGCATTGGAACTCCCCTGCGTTCAGCTCCTTGGCACAGCGAGGCACGCGCTAACAATTCCGTAAATCGAGGTTATGCACGGGAGAGCATTGCTGCAATGTCCGCTATCTACCCGAAAGGGACGCGCCGAACTGCTTGAACCTCTCGCTCCTCGACAAGCCCGCGCCCGCCCGCGATGAGAGCGCGTGCCCGATCTCGTCTCCCTGCTCCTCGCCGCCCTCGCCGGCCTCATCGCCGGCGCCATGAACGCGCTGGCGGGGGGCGGGACGTTCGTTTCCATGCCGGCTCTGGTCGCGCTCGGCCTGCCCTCCACCATCGCCAATGCGACCAGCAATGTCGCGCTGCAGCCGGGGGCGATCGCCAGCGCCTGGGCCTATCGGCGCGGGCTCGGGCCGATCGGCGGCATCGGTGTCGGCGCGCTGATCGCGATCACTCTCGCGGGCGCAGCGATCGGAAGTCTGTTGCTGGTCGCGACGCCGGTGCGGACCTTCGACATCGTCATCCCCTGGCTGCTGCTCGCCGCCTTCCTCGTCATGCTGGCCGACAAGCGCGCGTCGGAGGCGCTCCGCGCCCGGGTGACGATCGGCGCGCCCGCTCTGATCGCGGTCCAGTTCGCGCTCGGCGTCTATGGCGGCTATTTCGGCGGCGGCGTCGGGCTGATGATGATGGCGATCTGGGGGCTGCTCGCCGGCCATGCGCCGCACCAGCTCGCCGCCCACCGCACCCTGTTGCTCGCCGTCGCCAACGCCGTCGCGGCGTTGATCTTCGTCGTCATGGCGATGGTCGACTGGCGGTTCGCTGTACCGATGCTCGGCGGCGCGATCCTCGGCGGCCATTATGGGGCGCGCGTCGGGCTGCTGCTGTCGCCCGGGACGATCCGGGCGATCACCCTGGCCGTGACGGGAGTGACCACGGCGCTGTTCTTCTGGCGGGCTTATTCCTGAAAGCCGGCGAAGCTGGCGAACGTTTCGACCGGCTCGCGCTTCGTCCGCCACTGGTTGATCGGCTGCGCCTCGTCCGGATGGCCGAGCGCCATGCCGCAATACAGCATCCGCTCCGGCGGCCGGCTGATCGCCTCGCCGACGGTCTTGTGGACGATCGCCCAGGCCTCTTGCGCGCAGGTCGCGAGGCCGCGCTCGGCGGCGAGCAGCATCACATTCTGGATGAACATGCCGAGATGGGCCCATTGCGGCGGTCCGAAATGGCGCGGGATCGAGAAGAACAGGCCGACCGGCGCGCCGAACAGATCGAAATTGCGCGCGAACTGCATCAGCCGCGCAGGCCGGTTCTCGCGCGGAATGCCGATCGACGCATAAAGCTGCTCGCCGCAGGCGAAGCGCCGGGCGCGCCACGGATCGGCGAGGCCGGGCGGATAGATCGGAAATTCCGTGCCCTCGCCTTTGGGGTTGGCGGCGAGGCTGGCCGCAACCTTCGCCTTCAATGCCGCCAGCGGTTCGCCGGTCAGCACGTCGACATGCCAGGGCTGGAGATTGCCGCCGGACGGCGCGCGGGCGGCGAGGCCAAGAATCGCCGCGACCGTCTCGCGCGGCACCGGCCGATCGAGAAACGCCCGGCAGGAATATCGCGCCCCGATCGCATCCGTGACGCTCTTGTGACCATCCATGCTTGACCTCGACCCCGAATATAGGCTGACTTGCATCAGCTTAGGGGGATGAGAGACGTTATGTGGCTTTTGGACAAGATGTTGCGCTCGCTGATGAAGCGCGGCGAGCTCACGGTCACCAATCATGACGGCAAGGTCTATCATTACGGCGCGCCCGATCCGGAGCTGGCCCATGTCCGCGCCCGGCTGACCAGCCCCAAGGCCGCCTGGCATATCGCCAAGGACCCGCGGGTCGGCGCCGGCGAGGCCTATATGAACGGCTGGATCGAGATCGAGCCGCCGCACGACGTGCGCGACATGGTGCTGACGATCCGTGCCAACGCGCCTCGGGAGGATGGCGACCTCGGCCCGCGCGGGCCGATCCGCCGGGCGATCAGCAAGGCGGCGGGCAAGATCGACCAGATCAACTGGCGCGCCCGCTCCTTCCGCAACGCCAAGCACACTTACAACCTCACCCGCCGCCTCTACGAATTGTTCCTCGACGAGGACCGGCAGTACACGATGGCTTATTATCGCGACCCGGCGAACAGCCTCGAGCAGGCGCAGCTCGACAAGAAGGCGCACATCGCCTCGAAGCTGTATCTTAAGCCCGGCATGAAGGTGCTCGACATTGGCTGCGGCTGGGGCGGCCTCGCCCTCTATCTGCACCGCCATTACGACGTCGATGTGCTCGGCGTCGCGCTGGCGCCGGACCAGATCGAATTCTCCAACGAACGCGCCAGGGAGCTGGGCGTCTCCGACCGGGTGAAGTTCGAGCTCAAGGATTATCGCGACGTCGATGGCCAGTTCGACCGGATCACCAGCGTCGGCCTGATCGAGCATCTCGGCACGCCGCATTATCCCGGCTTCTTCAAGCACACCCATCGCCTGCTGAAGGACGACGGAGTGATGTTCTCGCATTGCTGCGGCCGGCAGGGCCCGCCAGGCGTCACCGACAAATGGACCCGCAAGTATATCTTCCCGGGCGGCTACATCCCGGCTTTGTCCGAGCTGGTCGCGGAGGCGGAGCGCAACGACTTCGTCGTCAGCGATGTCGAGGCGATGCGCTACCATTATGCCCTGACGCTGGAGGAATGGTACCGCCGCACCGTCCTTCACCGCGAGGAGATCACCGCGCTCTATGACGAGCGTTTCTACCGGATGTGGGAATTCTACCTCGCCGGCGCCGAGGCCGCCTTCCGCCATGGCGGGCTGGTCAACTGGCAGCTGCAATATGTGAAGCGGCGCGACGCGATCCCGATGACCCGCGACTATATGTATGAGGAGGCGGAACGGCTGCGCGCATCGGACGAGCCGCCGGCCTGGCATCTGGCGGCCGAATAGTCCCGCGGACGGACGCATTTTCTCCTTGCAAGCCCTTATGACTTGGGGAAGTCCATCCGCGTCTGAACGGTGGGCGATGGCAGGGGCGTGCAAGAGCTAAACTTCCAGCCGCTGGCCCCCGGCGAACCCCGGCCCTTCTGGGAGCATCCGGCGTTCCTCGCTTTCCTGGTCGTGGCGAGCGCGGTGCCGCTGCTGTGGCCGGACATCGCGCCCCTCGTCGACCTGCCCGGCCATATGGGCCGCTACCGGGTGCAGCTCGATCTCGGCCAGTCGCCGGCGCTGCAGCAATTCTACACTTACGATTGGGCGTTGATCGGCAATCTCGGCGTCGATCTGCTGGTCGAGCTGCTCGCGCCGCTGATGGGCCTGGAGCCGGCCGTCCGCTTCATCGTCCTGCTCATTCCGGCGCTGACCGCGGCCGGGCTGATCTGGGCGGCGTTCGAGGTGCACGGCCGCGTCCCGCCGACCGTCCTTTTCGCGCTTCCCTTCGCCTATAATTTTCCGTTCCTGTTCGGCTTCGTCAATTTCGCATTGGCGATGGCGCTCGCGCTCAACGCCTTCGCGCTCTGGCTGCGGCTCGGCCGGCTCCATCAGGTGCGGCTGCGCGCGGTTCTGTTCGTGCCGATCTCGATCATTCTCTGGATCGTCCACGCCTTCGGCTGGGGGACCCTGGGCGTGCTGGCCTTCTCGGCCGAGCTGGTCCGCCAGCACGACCGGGGGCGGGGCTATATTCTGGGCTCGATCCATGCGGCCAAGCACTGCCTGTCGCTCGCTCTGCCCTTCGTGATGATGGTCTATTGGCGGAGCAATGCCGGCGGCCAGACCGGCGACTGGTTCAACTGGCCGGCCAAGGCGATGTGGCTGTTCATGTCGCTGCGCGACCGCTGGCTGGTCTTCGACCTCGGGGCGCTGGCGATCGCGATCGTCGTGCTGGTCGCCGCCTGGGGGACGCGCCACATCCAATATTCGCGCAACCTCGCCGCCTCGGCCTTGTTCCTGCTGCTCGTCTTCTGCCTGCTGCCGCGCGTGATCTTCGGCTCGGCCTATGCCGACATGCGGCTCGCGCCCTACATTTTCGCGATCGCCCTGATCGCGATCCGCTTCCCGCAGGCCTCGCGCCGGACGATGGCGATGTTCGGGATCGCCGGCACCTTGTTCTTCGTGGCGCGCACCGCCGGAACGACGGTCAGCATGGTGATGTACGACCGGACCTATGACGCGAACCTGGCCGCCGTGGAGCATATCCCCCATGGCGCGCGGCTGGTGAGCTTCGTCGGCCGGCCCTGTATCGAGGATTGGGCGATGTCGCGCCTGCTCCACCTGCCGGCGATGGCGATCGTCCGGCGCGAGGCGTTTTCCAACGACCAGTGGATGCTTCCCGGCGCGCAACTGCTCAGCGTGCGCTTCGATCCCGGCGCCAATTTTGTCCAGGATGCGAGCCAGATCGTCACCGAGGTGCGCTGCCGTTACGAGCCCTGGCGGACGATCGATCAGGCGCTCGCCCAATTCCCGCGCCAGAGCTTCGATTATGTCTGGCTGATCGATTCGCCGCGCCACGACCCGCGGCTGCTGCAGGGGCTGGTGCCCATCTGGCGCGAGGGGCCCAGCGTCCTCTATAGGGTCGCCGACCGCACGCCCGTTATGCCCCCGCCGTTCACGAGCCCCTGATGCCCACGCTGCCGCTGTCCATCGTCGTTCCCTGCTACAATGAGGAAGCGTGCTTGCGCGAGCTGCACGTCCGCCTCACCCGCGCGGCCGACGCGGCGGTCGGCGAGGGCTATGAGATCGTGCTCATCAACGACGGCTCGCGCGACCGGACCTGGGAGATCATGCGCGAGCTCGCCGCCGGCGATCCCCGGCTGGTCGCGATCAACCTGTCGCGCAATCACGGCCACCAGCTCGCGCTCACCGCCGGGCTCGACCTGTGCGTCGGCCAGCGCATCCTGATCATCGACGCCGACCTCCAGGACCCGCCGGAACTGCTCAGCGAGATGATGGCGGAGATGGACCGGCAGCAAGCCGACGTTATTTACGCCGTCCGCCGCGCCCGCGCCGGCGAGACGGCATTCAAGAAGGGCACCGCCAAGCTTTTCTACCGCACCCTCTCGCGACTCGCCGACATCGACATTCCGCGCGACACCGGCGATTTCCGGCTGATGAGCAGGCGCGCGCTCGATGCGCTGCTCAGCCTGCAGGAGCAGGCGCGCTTCATTCGCGGCATGGTCGCCTGGATCGGCTTCAGGCAGGTGCCGTTCCTGTACGACCGGGCCGAGCGTTATGCCGGCGAGACCGGCTATCCGCTGGGCAAGATGATCCGCTTCGCGCTCGATGCGGTGACCGGCTTCTCGACCGCCCCACTGCGCTTCGCCAGCCATGTCGGCCTGTGGCTGGTCGCCGCCTCAGCCTTGCTCATCCTCTATATCGCGATCGGGTTTCTCTCCGGCAGCGCGGTCGAGGGCTGGACGTCGCTGATGCTGGTCGTCGTCGTGCTCGGTGCGGTGCAGATGTTCGTGCTCGGCATGATTGGTGAATATCTCGGCCGGCTCTATATCGAGGCCAAGCGGCGGCCGCTCTATATCGTCCAGGAGATTGCGGGGCCGGTCGGCGGCCAGCCGGTGCTCGGTCATGTCGCCGCGCCGGCGCAAGCGGCTCAGGCGGCTGACGCGATCGCGACCAGGGACACGCCCGGCGGGAAGGGCAATCTGCCGAGCGCATAACGCTCCAGCGAGAACATCCATTCCAACGCCTTGTTGACCGGCGCCGGCGGCAATGTGTCGTCGCTGTCTTCCTTGCCGGTCAGCCGGCCGGCGAGCCGCGCCGTCGCCGCCAGCGGGAAGAGCAGGCTGTTGAACCAGCTCATCATCTCCAGCTTCAGGCCGGCATCGGCGACCAGGGCGCGCAGCGTGCCCCGCGTGTAACGGCGCTTGTGGTGGTTCACCACGTCGTGCGCGCTCCACATCCAGGGGAAGGCGGGGACGGTGATCAGCATCTTCGCGCCCGGTTTCATCTTGCCGGCCAGCGCCCGCATGCCCGCCACATCCTCGTCGATATGCTCGATGACGTCGAGGATCGCGACCATGTCATAGGCGCGGTTGGGCACGCCCGGCAGGGTGGGCAGAGGCGCGTCCATGATCGGCTGGCCGAGGCGCTGGCTGGCCAGCTGCCGCGCGGCCGGATCGACCTCTATCCCCTCGACCTGGCCGAAGCGCTTCAGCATCTCGAGATTGTGGCCGGTGCCGCAGCCGACCTCGAGGATGCGTGCGTCTTTGGGCAGGGCGATCCGCCGGCCGATCAGATCGGCAAGGATTTCGCGGCGCGCCCGGTACCACCAATGGACCTGGTCGAGCTCCGCCATCCGGTCATAGACGACGCGTTCCATCAGGCGAACACCCACTGGCGGTTGAGCGAGAAAGTGACGAGCGGCGTCACGAAGAGGATCGGGACGAGCGGCCACCACCAAGGCCCGCCCAGCGCCCTGCTGTCGGTGAGGATGAACACGAACAGGGCGTTGAGGCCGAGGCTGACCAGGCTGACGATGAAGAACCGGCTCGTCGTCCGTGCGGCATTGTCGCGCGCGCCATGGCCGCGAAAACTCCACCGGCTGTGCAGCACATAGCCCGTCGCCATCGCGACCAGATAGCCGCAGAGATTCGCGATCTGCGGCGTCACCACTTGGAACTTCGCCAGCGGCGAATAGACGAGCGCATAGAGGCCGGTGACGAAGCCGCCGACCATGCCGAAGCGAACGAGTTGCCCGAACAATATTGAAACCGCGCGTTCTGCCACCAGGCGCGGCCTCCTTAGGTCCGCTTGTCCTTTGCCGGGGACCGACTAATGACCGGCGTTCGGCTTGGGAAGGGGCGACCGGAATGACGTTGGGGGATTGGGCGGAGAAGCACTGGCGCTGGCTCGTCCTCATCTTCTGGTTCGTCGCCTCCGCTTACATGCTGTGGGAGCGCTGGGACGCGATCCGGCTGTTCGCGCTCGGCGACACCGACGACAATATGCGGATGATGCAGGTCCGCGACCTCATCGCCGGTCAGGGCTGGTTCGATCTCAGGCAATATCGGCTGAGCCCGCCCGGCGGCGCGGACATGCACTGGTCGCGGCTCGTCGACCTGCCGATCGCCTTCATCTATCTGGTGCTGAGCCCGCTGATCGGCGGCCGCGACGCCGAGCAGGCGGCGGTGGCGATCGCGCCGATGCTGCCGATGCTGGTCGTGATGTTCGCGACCGCGGTGATCGTAAGGCGGCTGATCGGCGGCGGCGCCTTCGCGATCGCTGTCGCCCTCGTCATCTGCGGCGGCTCGTCGCGCGGCATGTGGGCGCCGCTCCGGATCGACCATCATGGCTGGCAGCTCGCGATGCTGGCGGTGACGATGATGGCGCTGACCGACATCCGGCGCGCGCGCGGCGGCGTCATCGCCGGCGCGGCGACCGCTTTGTCGCTGGCGATCGGGCTGGAGATGCTGCTCTATCTCGCCGTCGCCGGCGCGGCGATCGGGCTGCGCTGGATCCACGACCGCGACGAGGCCAAGCGGCTGTTCGCTTATGGCGTTTCGCTCGCCGGCGGCTGCGCGATCGGCTTCGCGGCCTTCGCCTCGTACGCCAATCGGATGCCGGTCTGCGACGCGCTCTCGCCGGTCTGGCTGTCGGCGATGCTTGCCGCCGGCGCCGCGGCGGTAGTGCTGGCGATGGCGAGCCCGCGCCACTGGGCGATGCGGCTCGGCCTCGCGGCGCTCGCCGGCGCGGCCATCGCGATGGCGTTCGTCCTCGCCTGGCCGGACTGCCTCGGCCGGCTGGAGCGGGTGCCGCCGGAGCTCGACCGGCTGTGGCTCAGCAAGGTGCGCGAGGCGATGCCGATCTATGGCCATGGCTTCGACACCGCGATCCAGATCGTCACCCTGCCGATCGCCGGCCTGATCGGATACGCGCTGATGCTGTGGACCGATCGCAAGGACCCGAAGCGGTTCGTCGGCTGGGCGTCGATCGCCGCGCCCGCCTTGCTCGCCGCCGCCCTGCTGCTCTGGCAGACGCGCGCCGGTCCGGCCGCCCAGATGCTCGCCGCGCCCGGCGCGACCGCGCTCGCCTGGGTCGCGATCCTGTGGCTGCTCGCGCAACGCAACATACTGGTCCGGGTCGGCGGCGTCGTCGGCGCTTTCATCGTCATTTCCGGGCTCGGCAGCGGCTATCTGTCCACCCTATGGCCGGACGAGCCGCCGAGCGCCTATCGACAGTCGGTCAACACCGCCAACTGGCGCTGCTCGACATTACGCGACCTGAGGCCGGTGGCGCTGCAGCCGGTGGGCACTGTCCTCACCTTCGTCGATCTCGGCCCGCGGCTGATCACGGTGACGCCGCAGAACGCGGTGATCGGGCCCTATCACCGCAACAGCCGGCAGATCCTCGACGTGATGCGCGCCTGGCGCGGCAATGCCGCCAATGCCCGCGCCACCGTCGACCGCTATCGGATCGACTATGTTCTGATCTGCCCGAACATGTCCGAGGCGACGATCTACCGCTCCGAGGCGCCGCAGGGCTTCTACGCCCAGCTCGCCAGTGATCGGGTGCCGAACTGGCTGCAGCGCGTCCAGCTGCCGGCGGATTCGCCGTTCCGGATGTGGCGGGTGGTTCGGCAACCGCCGGTCCAGCCGGCGACGCGCTAAAGCAGGCTGCGTTCGATCCCGTCGAGAACGAACTGGACCGCGAGCGCGGCGAGGATGACGCCAAGCAGACGGGTGAGCATCGCCTCCATCTTGTGGCCGAGCAGGCGCATCAAGGGGCCAGCGGCGAGGAGGGCGATCAAGGTCAGAAGGAGCACGGCGAGCAGCGCCCCCAGGACCACCGCCGTGGCGGCAAGCCCGTCGGCGCGTGCGGTGAGCAGCATCGCCGAGGCGATCGAGCCCGGCCCGGCGATCATCGGGATCGCCATCGGGAAGACCGAGACGTCGTCCACCTCGCTCGCCGCCACCTCCTCGGCCCGGTTCTCGCGCCGCTCGGTGCGCTTCTCGAACACCATGTCGATCGCGATCAGGAACAGCATGATGCCGCCGGCGATCCGGAAGGCGGAGAGCGAGACGCCGAGCGCGCCGAGCAACTCCTCGCCGAGCAAGGCGAAGAAGAGCAGGATGCCGGCCGCGACCAGCACCGACCGGATCGCCATCGCGCGCCGATGGGCGGCGCTCGCCTCGCGGGTCAGCCCGGCGAAGATCGGCGCGCAGCCGGGCGGATCGATCACCACTAGGAAGGTGACGAAGGCGGAGATGAAGAGAGCGCTCATAGCCCCTCCGGCGGCGGCAGGCCGGCGCGGCGATGTGCGGCGACCAGGGTGTTGCGGAGCAGAACGGCGATCGTCATCGGCCCGACGCCGCCCGGAACCGGAGTGATCGCGCCGGCGACTTCGCTTGCGCTTGCATAGTCGACATCGCCGACCAGCCGGGTGCCGCCGTCCTTTTTCGCGAGGCGGTTGATGCCGACGTCGATCACCGCCGCGCCCGGCTTCAGCCAATCGCCCTTGACCATCTGCGGCCGGCCCACCGCCGCGACGACGATGTCGGCGCGGCGGACAAGAGCCGGCAGGTCGCGGGTGCGGCTGTGGGCGATGGTGACGGTGCAGCTCTCCCGGAGCAGAAGCTGCGCCATCGGCTTGCCGACGATGTTCGAGCGGCCGATCACCACCGCCTCCAGCCCGGACAGGTCGCCGAGCCGGTCCTTGAGCAGCATCAGGCAGCCCAGAGGCGTGCAGGGCACCATCGCGTCGGCGCCCACCGCCAGCCGGCCGGCATTTTCGGTCGTGAAGCCGTCGACGTCCTTGGCCGGATCGATCGTCGCGATCACCGCCGCCTCGTCGATTTGGGCGGGCAGCGGCAGCTGGACGAGAATGCCGTCCACCGCATCGTCGGCATTGAGCGATTGGACGAGGCCGATCAGCTCCGCCTGGCTCGTCTCCAGGGGGAGGCGATGCTCGAAGCTCGCCATGCCCGCCTCGAGCGTCGCCTTGCCCTTGGAGCGGACATAGACCTGGCTCGCCGCATCTTCGCCGACCAGCGCGACCGCCAGCCCCGGCTTGCGTCCCGTCGCCGCCGCGAAGGTCGCGACGCCGGCCGCGACTCGCTCGCGCAATCCGAGCGCGAAAGCCTTGCCGTCGATCCGTGCGGCGCTCACTGGCGGCCTATTGCGCGACCGAGAGAATCGCGGCCGGCAGCAGATAATCCTTCAGCATGATGATCAGTAGCAGCACGATCATCGGCGAGAAATCGAGGCCGCCGAAATCGGGTAGGATCTTGCGGAACGGCCGGTAGAGCGGCGCGGTGATCCGATCGAGCGCGCCCAGGAAGGAACGGGCGAAATCGTTGTGCAGGTTGATCACGTTGAACGCGACCAGCCAGGACAGGATCGCCTGCAGGATGATGATGTACATCGCGACCGTCAGCAGCAGGTCCGCGATGCCGAACATGGCGAGGACAAAGTTCAAGAAAGGCTCCCTCCGGGCGAGGGCCTGCCTCTAGCCGGGCGTCCGCGGCCCGGCAACCGGTCAGGGCGCGACGCGGGGCGGTTCGGCCTCGGCGAGGATGATCGAGAACCATTGGCGCTCGTCGGTCCATTCGGCGATCACCCCCCAGCCAGCGGCGCGCAGCATCAGCCGGCTGTCGCGATGGCCATATTTGTGGCTGTTCTCGGTGTGGATCGTCTCACCCGCCTTGAAGGCGAAGCGCTGGCCCGAGACGGTGAACGCCACATCGCGCACCGCTTCGAGGTGCATCTCGATCCGGCTCATTTCGTCGTTCCAGATCGCGCGGTGGCGGAAGGCTTCTATGGGGATGTCGCCGTCGAGCTCGGCGTTGATGCGGTGGAGGAGGTTGAGGTTGAACTGGGCGGTGACTCCGGCCGCGTCGTCATAGGCGGCGAGCAGCACCTCGACCGGCTTGATCCGGTCCATGCCGATCAGCAGCCGCGAGCCTTCGCCCAATGTATCCTTCATCGCGCGCAGCAGATCGACGGCGGTGCGGGCGACGAGATTGCCGATCGTCGAGCCGGGAAAGAAACCAAGCCGGGGCAGCCCGGCGATCGCATCGGGCAGCGCGATGCGGCGGGTGAAGTCGGCCTCGACCGGATAGATCGGCAAATCGGGAAACTCGACTTGGAGCGCCAAAGCGGATTCGCGCAGGAAATCGCCGCTGATGTCGATCGGCACATAAGCGGCCGGCGAAACGGCGCGGAGCAGGATCGGCGTCTTGGCCGAGGAGCCGGAGCCGAACTCGATGATCGCGGCATTGCGCGCCGCCATCGCGGCCATCTCGGCGCTGTGCGCTTCGAGCAAGGCGGTCTCGGTCCGGGTCGGATAATATTCCGGCAGCCGCGTGATCTCCTCGAACAGCTCCGAGCCGCGATGATCGTAGAACCAGCGCGCCGGCACGGCCGGGATCGGCGCGGCGAGGCCGGCGAGCACGTCGGCGCGGAAGGCGGGATCGGCGGCGATGGTCGCGACCGCGTCCATCTAGAGGTCCTTCGCAAGCCGGAGGCCGGAATACATCCAGCGCTGGTGGGGATAGAAGAAGTTGCGATAGCTCGCCCGCAGATGGCCGCGCGGGGTGGCGCAGCAGCCACCGCGCAGCACCATCTGCGAGCACATGAACTTGCCATTATACTCGCCGACCGCGCCCGCCGCGGGCTTGAAGCCGGGATAGGGAAGATAGGCGGAGCCGGTCCATTCCCACACATCGCCGAACATCTGGCGCAGCGCGCCGCCTTCGGCGGGCAGAGGCCGAACCGGGCCGGCGGCATCGAGTTGGTTGCCGAAATCCGGATCGAAGCGCCCGGCCGCGACCTCCCATTCCGCCTCGGTCGGCAGGCGCGCGCCGGCCCAGCGGGCATAAGCGTCAGCCTCGTAATAAGAGATGTGGCAAACCGGCGCGGCGGGATCGACCGGGCGCGTGCCGTCGAGCCCGAAGCGAACCCAGCCCTCACCATCCAGCGACCAATAAAGCGGGGCCTCCACCTCTTCCGCCTGCACCCAGGCCCAGCCATCGGCGAGCCAGAGCAACGGGTCGCGATAACCGCCCGCCTCGATGAAGCCGAGCCATTCGCCATTGATCACCGGCCGATCGGCCAGCGCGTGCGGATGGAGGAGCACGCGATGACGCGGGCCTTCATTGTCGAAGGCGAAGCCGGCGCCGTCATGGCCGATCTCGGCGATCCCCTCTTGTCCCTCGATCCATCGAATCGGCGCCGGCAAGGCGGAAGGCGGCGCCGGCGGGGCGTCCCAAAGCGTCGGCCGCGACGGTTTCGACGCAAAGGCAGCGGTGAGGTCCATCAGCATCAATTCCTGATGCTGCTGCTCGTGGTTGAGACCGAGTTCGATCAAATCGGCCGGCAGCTCGTCGATTGCCTCGAGCAAAGCGGCGTCCACCACGCCGCGCCACTCCCGCACTTCGTCGAGCGTCGGGCTGGCGATCAGCCCGCGCTCAGCGCGCGGGTGCCGTTCGCCTTCGCCTTCATAATAAGAGTTGAAGAGGAAGGCGTAGCGATCGTCGTGGAGCCGGTAGCCCGGCACATGGTCCCGCAGCAGGAAGGTCTCGAAGAACCAGGTCGTATGGGCGAGGTGCCACTTGGCCGGCGAAACGTCGGCCATCGGTTGCAGGCAGCCGTCAGCCTCGGAAAGCGGCGCGGCGATGTCGAGGCTGAGCCGCCGCACCGCCCGATAGCGATCGGCGAGATCGTCCGCTGTGCTCGCTTTTGCCTGTGTCGCCATCAAGCGCCTCCCGCCCCGCCGCTATAGCAGGATTTTGGCACAAAAGAAGAACATATCAGCGCGTCGCGCCGGGCCGCCAGAGAATGTCCCCCTGTTCACGCGCGACCCAACGCGCCAGCACGAACAAATGGTCCGACAGGCGATTGAGATAGGTGAGCGCGATCGGGCTGAACGCGTCCACGCCGGCGACCGCCGAGCGCTCGGCGCGGCGCGCCACAGCGCGGGCGAGGTGCAATTCCGCCGATCCGTTCGCGCCGCCCGGCAGGATGAAGCTCCTGAGCGGCTCCAGATCCTCATTCATCCGGTCGATTTCGCGCTCCAGCCGCTCGACCTGGTCGGGCAGGATGCGCAGCGCGCCCTCGATCCCCGCCGGCGTCGCGAGATCGGCGCCGAGATCGAACAATTCGTTCTGGACTCGCGCCAGCATCTCCCGCGCCGCCGCGTCGCCGACCGCAGCCAGCGCGACGCCAATCGCGCAATTGGCCTCGTCGACATCGCCGATCGCCGCCATGCGCCGATCGGCCTTGGAGACGCGTGAGCCGTCGACCAGCCCGGTCTCGCCGGCATCGCCGGTGCGGGTGTAGATCTTGTTGAGCTTGACCAACTAGCGCCCGCCGCCGCCGCTGGCCACGAGCAGCAGCAGGACGGCGAGGAAGATCGCGATCGCCTGGAAGAGGACCCGCTTGCGCATCAATTCCTGCGAGCGCTGGCCGGTGACATCCTTGCCGCCGGCCATGTTGACGAAGCCGCGGATCAGCACGACCAGGGTCGCCAGCGCGGCGAGGACGAGCAGGACGACGAGAACGATGCGCATGGCGTCCCTCTAATCCCGTCCGATCGAATAGCCAAAGGGCAAACGCCCGGCGCGCAGACCGCCGACCAGCTCGGCCGGGTCCATACCCTGGTCGCGCAGATCGGCGATTGTCGGCGCGCCGTGGCGCTTGGCGAGACGGCCGCCCTCGGCGTCGGCGAGCAAAGCATGGTGATGATAAGCCGGCGTCGGCAGGTCCAGCAAAGCCTGGAGCAACCGATGGACGTCGGTGCAGGCATAGAGATCGCGGCCGCGCACGACATCGGTGACGCCCTGCGCCGCGTCGTCGATCGTCACCGCGAGATGGTAGCTGGCCGGCGCATCCTTGCGAGCGAGCACCACGTCGCCGAACCGTTCCGGCTCGGCCTGCACCTCGGTATGATCGTCCATCCAGTAGAGCGGGCCGGTGCGCGCCATCGCCTTCGCCACGTCGAGCCGCCAGGCGTGCGGCCGGTCGAAATTGGGCGCGGCGAGGCTGCGGCACGTCCCGGGATAGATCGCGCCCTCCGGCCCATGGGGAGCGCTCACGCTCGCGGCGATGTCGGCGCGGGTGCAGAAGCAGGGATAAACGAGACCATCAACGGTCAGCCGCTCCAGCGCCGCGGCGTAGAGATCGAGCCGCTCGGACTGGTAGAGCATTTCGCCATCCCATTCGAGGCCGAGCCAGAGCAGATCCTCGATGATCCCGTCGACGAAGGCGGCGCGGGTCCGGCCGGGATCGATATCCTCGATGCGGAGCAGGAACGCCCCTTCTCGCTCCCGCGCGAAATCATGGGCGAGCAGCGCCGACCAGGCATGGCCGAGATGCAGCCGACCGGTGGGTGAGGGGGCGAAGCGGGTGACCGGATGCACATAACCCCATTATCGCGCTTGACCGCGAGTCGCGACCTATGGTGTCATGGCGATGTCACGGTCGTCCGCCAAACGATCGCGGCGAACAAGGAGAAGACGGCCGTGAGACCGCTTTCTCCCCGAATTCGAGTGTGACGGCATCGGGGGCAGCGTTTCCGCGGGCGGCTTCGCTTAGGAAACGGGAGCCTGTTGCCCTTGTACCACCCGGACCTCCTCCGCCATCCGGAAGGCTGCCCCGCTCTGGTGCTCAACGCGGATTACACGCCGCTGTCTTATTATCCGCTCAGCCTCTGGCCGTGGCAGACGGCGGTGAAGGCGTTGTTCCTGGAGCGGGTCGACGTCGTCGCCTCCTATCAGCGCGAGGTGCACAGCCCGAGCCGGGCGTTCCAGCTGCCGAGCGTGATCGCGCTCCGCCAATATGTCCGGCCGAGCGAATATCCCGCCTTCACCCGGTTCAACCTGTTCCTGCGCGACCGCTTCCAGTGCCAGTATTGCGGCAGCCTCTTGGAGCTGACCTTCGACCATGTCCTGCCGCGCGCCCAGGGCGGTCGGACCACGTGGGACAATGTCGCCACCGCCTGCGCGCCCTGCAACCTCAAGAAAGGCGGCCGAACGCCGAAGCAGGCGCATATGTTCATCCAGCGCTACCCGTTCCGGCCGACGAGCTGGCAGCTTCAGGAGCATGGCCGGAGCTTCCCGCCCAATTACCTGCACGATAGCTGGCGCGACTATCTCTACTGGGACATCGAGCTGGACGCCTAGCGCCGCAGCCACTGGCGGAAATAGAACCAGCCGAAGACAAGGATCCCGACCGCCAGGCAAAACAGCACGACGCCCCAGAAGGCCAAGGGCGAATGGGCGTAGGGAATGCCCTCGACGTTCATGCCGAGCAGGCCGGTGATGAAGGTCAGCGGCAGGAAGATGAAGGCGACGATCGAGATCATCAGGCCGCGCTTGTCGAGCTGCTCGGCGCGCAGGTCGCTGATCTGCTCGTGCAGCAAGGCGGCGCGCTCGCGCACCGCCTCCAGCTCCTCGGCCATCCGGGCGAAGCGATCGGCCGCCTCGTTGATGTGCAGCTTGTCATCCTGCGCCAGCCACTCGAACTCCTGCCCGGCCAAAGTGCGCAGCGCATCCCGGTCCGGCGCGACGAAGCGGCGGAACCCGATCGCTTCGGAGCGCACGGCGGTGATGTCGCGCCGCAGCCGGTAGAGCTTCGCTTCCTCCATGTCGCTCTCGACGTCGTCGAGCATATCGCCAAGGCGCGACACTTCCGGATCGAGCTGGACGCTGATCGCCCAGGCAAAGGCGGCGACGAGATCGCCCGAATCGCGGATCTTGCCTGCTTCCATCTTGGCGACGACGGTTTGGGTCGCGGCAAGCGTGCGGCGGCTCAGCGATGTCACCTTGTTGTCGGTGACCCAAAGCCGGATCGACACCAGCCGGTCCGAATCGGCCGGGTCGCAATCGCCGATGCCGCGCAGGTTGACGATCGCGCCGTCGTCGATCGGATCGCAGCGCGGCCGGGTCTCAGTGGCGATCAAGGCGCTGGCGGCGACGCCTGGGATGTCGCGACTGCTCTTGAGCCGCGCGAGATCGGCCTCGTCCCGGCCCTCGAGGTGGACCCAGAGCAGCCCGTCCCCGGCATAAGCGTCGGCCTCCTCCAGGGTGAGCCGCCGCGCCTGTCCGCCCTCGCAGACCAGCGCGCCTTCCATCAGCCGCGGTCAGCCAGAAAAGCCCGCACACGCGGGGCGAGATCGTCGCGGGCGAGGGCGAGGGCGAGATTGGCGACGACGAAGCCGCCCGCGTCGCCGCAATCGTGCCGCTCACCCGCGAAGGTGAGGGCGTGGAACGGCTGCTGGCCGATCAATTCCGCCATGCCGTCGGTGAGCTGGATCTCGCCGCCGGTGCCGCGCCCGATCCGGCCGAGGATCGCCATCACTTCAGGCTGGAGGATGTAGCGACCGACGATACCGAGCCGGGACGGCGCGTCCTTCGGGTTCGGCTTCTCCACCAGCCCCAGCACTTCGGTCAGCGCGCCATCGCTCGCGCCGGGGGTGACGATGCCGTAGCTGGCGGTGCGCTCCTGCGGCACTTCCTGCGCGCAGACGATATTGCCGCTGACCTTGTTATAGGCCTCAACCATCTGGGCCAGGCAGCCCGGCGAACCCACCATCAGATCGTCGGGAAGCAGCACCGCGAACGGCTCGTCGCCGACGATCTCGCGCGCGCACCAGACGGCGTGACCGAGGCCGAGCGGTTCCTGCTGGCGGACCGAGACGAGTGAACCCGGCTGGAAGCGGGTGCCGCCGAGCTGATCGAGCGACTTGCCGCGCGACGTCATCGTCGCTTCGAGCTCGTAAGCGATGTCGAAATGGTCGACGAGCGCGCTCTTGCCCCGTCCGGTGATGAAGACGAAGCGCTCGACCCCGGCCTCCAGCGCCTCCTCGACCGCATATTGGATCAGCGGCCGATCGACGATCGTCAACATCTCCTTCGGCATCGCCTTGGTGGCGGGCAGGATGCGGGTGCCGAGCCCGGCGACCGGGAAGACGGCGGTGCGGACGGGCTTCATTGTTGCGGACTGCTGCCCTGCGGGTCGCCATTCTCGACCGGGATCGGGACGACGCCGGCCGGCACTTCCGGCGGCGGCAGATCGAACCGGTCCTCGTCGCGAAGCTCCGAGCGGCGGACGATCTCGTCGACCCGGGCCGGGCGAGTGATCGGCGGCTGGGCGAGCAACGCCTGCGCGTCGGGTCGGGCGCGGGCGCCGACCGGCGCGACCGGCAGGCTGGCGCCGGGCGGCGGCTGCAGCGGCTCGCGCAGGCCGCAGCCCGCGAGCACCAATGTCAGCGCGATCAACCCGATCCGTCTCATTCGTCCAAGCCCATTTCCTTACGCGCCGCCGCGATCCGCTCCCCGACGCGGGCCGGCGCGGTGCCGCCGAAGCTCGTCCGGCTTGTAACCGACGCCTCGGGCGAAAGCACATCGAAAACCGCCGGGGCGATCCGTTCGTCGACCGAACGGAGCTGGTCGATGCTCAGCTCCCAGAGCGCCACGCCGGCCTCGTCGGCCAGCCTCACCGCCCGGCCGGTGATGTGATGCGCCTCGCGGAACGGCACATTGGCGTCGCGCACCAGCCAGTCGGCGAGATCGGTCGCGGTGGCGTGGCCGGCGCCGGCGAGGGCGCGCATCCGCCCCGGCTGGAACGTCGCGCTCTCGATCATGCCGGTCATCGCGGCAAGGCAGAGCCCGAGCAGATCGTGCGCCTCGAACACCGGCTGCTTATCGTCCTGCATGTCCTTCGAATAGGCGAGCGGTAGGCCCTTCATGGTGACGCAGAGCGCGGTCATCGCGCCGAGGATGCGGCCCGAATGGCCGCGGGTGAGCTCGGCCGCGTCGGGATTGCGCTTCTGCGGCATGATCGACGAGCCCGTCGACCAGGCGTCGGAAAGCGCGACGAAGCCGAAAGGCTGGCTCGCCCAGAGGATCAACTCCTCGGCCAGCCGCGACAGATGCAGCGCGCATTGGGTCGCGCTCATCAGATAATCGAGCGCGAAATCGCGGTCGGAGACCGCATCGAGGCTGTTCGCGGTCGGCCTGTCGAAGCCGAGCGCCGCCGCCGTCGCCTCGCGGTCGACCGGAAAGCCGGTGCCGGCCAGCGCCGCCGCCCCAAGCGGGCTTTCGTTCATCCGCGCCCGCGCGTCGGCGAAGCGCGAGCGGTCGCGGCGCAGCATCTCATAATAGGCCATGAAATGATGACCGAGCGTGACAGGCTGCGCGGCCTGGAGATGGGTGAAGCCCGGCATGACCGTCTCGGCATGCTCGGCGGCGCGCGTAACCAGCGCCCGTTGTAGCGCCGCGATCCCCTCCCTGACCTCGTCGATCGCATCGCGCACCCAGAGCCGGAAATCGGTCGCGATCTGGTCGTTGCGCGAGCGGGCGGTGTGCAGCCGCCCCGCCGCCGCGCCGATCAATTCGGCTAGCCGCGCCTCGACATGCATGTGGATGTCCTCGAGCGCCGCATCCTCCGGCACGCCCTCCGCTTCATATTCGTCAGCGATCCTGTCGAGCCCCTCCTCGATCGCGTCGGCGTCGGCCTGCTCGACGATGCCCTGCGCGGCCAGCATCGCGACATGGACCTTGCTTGCGGCGATGTCCTGCCGCCAGAGCCGCTTGTCGAAGCCGATCGAGGCATTTATCTCGCGCATCACCGCCGCGGGACCTTCAGCGAAGCGCCCGCCCCACATCGCGTTGGAGTGCTCGTCCTTGCGGCTCGTGATCTCGTCTCTCCCCGCTCTGGCGATCAGCCTCGCGCTGGCCGCTTGCGATAGGCAAAGCGCCCCCGCCCCGCAAGGCGAGGCGGCCAATCAGGCGAACGCCGCCGGAGCGGCGCCGGCGCGCTACCCGACCGGCCGGCTCGACCGCAGCCATGCCGGCACGGCCGCGCCGACGACCAGCTTCCAGGACCCGCAGGGCCGCCCGACCAGTCTCGCCGCGTTCCGGGGCCGGCCGCTGCTGGTGAATCTCTGGGCGACCTGGTGCGGGCCGTGCATCGTCGAGATGCCGGCGCTCGACCGGCTCGCCGCGCGCGAGGCCGAGCGGGTGCGGGTGGTTGCGATCAGCCAGGACACGGACGGGCGCGAGCTGGTCACCCGCTTCTTCGCGGCCCGTAGCTTCGCCCAGCTCCAGCCCTATCTCGATCCGCGGCTCGACATCATGATGGCGCTGCGCGTCGATACATTGCCGACGACGATCCTCTACGACGCGCAGGGGCGGGAGGTGTGGCGGATGACCGGCATGGCGGAGTGGGGCGATGAGCGGACGACGCGGTTGCTCCGGGAGGCGGAAGGCGGCTGAGAATTCGTCATGGGTAGAAAGCGATCTATTCACATTCTAAACGTTCGCGATGCCTGAGCTGGTAGACACGCCATCGCCGCTTCTCTTTTGGCTACTGCCGCTGCTCATCAGCGTTCCTCTCGCGATGTGGAAAGGTACCTTCGGAGGCCTAATTCCAGCCGCTGCGCTGGCTGCGGCAATCGCGACGTTGCTCCACATCGGCTTTGTGGTCGCCACAATGGGTTATTCGCCGACTGGCGCGGCCATCGCGATTTGTTTCACGCTGTTTGTCTACACACCGCTATGCGTTTTGGCTGCGTGGCTGACGTCAGCGCTACTGAAACAGCTCAGATACAAGAGCTGAGTCAGTGCAGGTGCCCGGTTAGCGCTTCACGGCAACTCTTAGACGGGTAGAGGTCGTCGCCTCCGAAACAGCCGCCCATCAATCGCCGCCAGCCCCAGCCCGATCAGCGCCATGCCGGCGAAGTGGCGGGGCTCGAGCTGCTCGCCGAGCAGCAGCGCGCCGAGCAGGATCGCGCTGATCGGGATCAGGAAGGTGACGAGCAGCGAATTGGTCGCGCCGGCCGAATTAAGCAGGTGAAAATAGAGGATGTAGGCGAAGCTGGTGCAGACCAGAGCCAGCGCGGCCAGCGCCGCCCAGCCCTCGGCGGTCGGCAGCGCGGCGCGCCAGGGCGGCTCGAACAACAGGACAAGCGGCAGCATGACCAGCGCGCCGGCGGTGAGCTGCCCGGTCGCGACGGCCACCGGCGGCACGCCCATCGCCTTGAAGCGGCGCGCATAGACCCCGGCCAGCGCGTAGCAGAGGGTCGCGACGAGGCATTCGAGCTGGGCGATCACATTCGCGCCGATACCGGCGAGGAAATCCACGCCGATCATCACCGCGACGCCGCCGAAGCCTAAGGCGACGCCCGCCACCTTGCCCGGCGTCGCCTTCTCGTCGGCGGTGAAGGCGTGGGCGACGATCACGCCCCAGATCGGCGTCGTCGCGTTGAGGATCGAGCCGAGCCCCCCGGTGATCTCCTGCTGCGCCCAAGCGAAGAGGATGAACGGAATGACGTTGTTGAGCAGCGCAAGGACGAGGAACGCCGTCGCCGCGCCGGGCGGCATCGCCAGCCGCTCGCGTCGCACGGCCAGGAACAGCCACAGGAACGCCGCCGCCATCGCGACGCGGACCAAAACGAGGCTGAGCGGCCCGAACGATTCGAGCGCGACCTCGATGAAGAAGAACGACCCGCCCCAGATCACCGACAAAGCGAGCAGGATCGTCCAGTCCTGGCGGTTCATGGCGGGCGCGGACGCGATCATGCAGCGGATATAGACGCTTCGGCGTCCCGCGCGTCACGAAAGCTGCGACCAAAGTCATAAGCTCGGCTTATGGGCGCGCCGATGCTATCGGGGTGGCGTGACCCCATTCGGCTATTATTTTTCCTTCTTCACCTTGCTCATCGGTCTTGCCGTCGCGGCGGTGGCGCGGGGCTTCGGCACCTTGTGGCAGAGCCGGCGCAGCACCCGGGTGGGCTATCTGACGCCGCTGCTGGCGGCATTCCTGCTGCTGGACATGTCCCGCTTCTGGCTGGCCCTGTCAGGACGGCAGGAGATCGCGGCGCTCGACGCTGTCGCCTTGACCTCCGTCCTGTGCGTGACCCTGCCCTATGTGTTCGCGACGACGATCATGTTCCCGGCCGTTCCCGGCGACTGGAGCAGCCTGGACGATTATTACCTGACCTATTCGCGCGGGGTCTTCGTGTCGCTGCTGGCCTCGAAAGTCTCCGCTTACGGGTTCGATGCGGTGCTGTTCGGATGGCAGCCGGCCTGGGGCGACGCGCCCGGCATCGCGCTGGTTCTGCTGCCGATCCTGTTGCTGATCTTCTTTCGGTCGCCGACCGTCCACCGCGTCGGGCTGGTCTTCCTGGTGGTGTGGAGCGCGCTGATCTTCGTCGCGATCAATCCCGCAGCAGCTCGTTGATCCCGGTCTTGGAGCGGGTCCTGGCGTCCACCCGCTTGACGATCACGGCGCAAGCCAAGCCGGGGCCGCCGTCCTTGCCGGGCAGCGTGCCGGGGACGACGACCGAATAAGCCGGCACCCGGCCGTAGATCACCTCGCCCGTCGCGCGATCGACGATCTTGGTCGAAGCGCCGAGGAAGACGCCCATCGAGATCACGGCGCCCTGCTCGACGACCACGCCCTCGGCGACCTCCGAACGCGCGCCGATGAAGCAATCGTCCTCGATGATCACCGGTCCGGCCTGGAGCGGCTCCAGCACGCCACCGATCCCGGTGCCGCCGGAGATATGAACGTTGCGGCCGATCTGGGCGCAGCTGCCCACCGTCGCCCAGGTGTCGACCATCGTCCCCTCGCCGACATAGGCGCCGATATTGACGAAGCTCGGCATCAGCACCGCGCCCTTCGCGACATAAGCGCCGCGCCGGACGATCGCGCCGGGCACGGCTCGAAAGCCCGCCGCTTCGAACTCCGCGTCGGTCCAGCCGGCGAATTTCGACGGCACCTTGTCCCACCAATGCGCGCCGCCCGGGCCGCCGGAGATCGCCGCCATCGGGTTGAGGCGGAAGGAGAGCAGAACCGCCTTCTTCAGCCACTGGTTGACCGTCCAGCCGTCCTCACCCGGCTCGGCGACCCGCGCTTCGCCGCGGTCGAGCAGCCGGATCGCTTCGCCGACCGCGTCACGCAGCTCGGTCGTCGCGTCCAGCGTCTCGCGCGATTGCCACGCCGCCTCGATCACCGCCTGCAGGGTCATGCCGCTTCCTCTTCGAACAATCCCGTCAGCCAGGCGCCGACGTCATGGGTGACGAAATCGATGCCGTCATGGTCGGCGTCGTGGCCGCCTTTTTCCGAGCCGTTGTCGACCCAGACCGTGGTCATGCCGAGCGCCTTGGCGGGGATCAGGTTGCGCGCCATGTCTTCGATGAAGATCGCGCGGGTCGGCGCGATCCCGAAGCGGTCGCACAAAGCGCGATAGGAAGCCGGATCGGGCTTGGGCGCATAGTTCATCGCGTGGATGTCGTGCATGCCGTCGAAGGCATTGGCGAGACCGAGCCGATCCAGCACCCGCGCCGCATAGCCCTCGCTGGCATTGGTGAAGACGAACTTGCGCCCCGGCAGCCGATCCAGCGCCGCGACCAGAGCGGGATCGGCGGCGATCCGGGCGAGATCGATATCGTGGACGAAATCGAGGAAATCGCGCGGCTCGACGTCATGGCTGCGCATCAGGCCGGCGAGCGTGGTGCCGTGCTCGAGAAAATGCCGCTTCTGGATCGCGCGCGCCTCCACCGGATCGCAGGCGAGGAGGCGTTGGATATATTCGCCCATTCGGACATCGATCAGCGCGAACAGATCGGTCGACGCCGGGTAGAGACAATTGTCGAGATCGAAGATCCAGTTATCGACATGGGCGAGGGCGGGGATCATCGCCGCCGCCTTACGGCCAAGCGGGTCAGACGGTAAAGCTCTCGCCGCAGCCGCAGGCGCCCTTGGCGTTGGGGTTGGCGAAGACGAAGCCGGCGGCGAAATCGTCCTCGGCCCAGTCCATCGTCGAGCCGACGAGATAGAGGACCGAACCGCCGTCGATGTAGAAGGTGCCGCCGGGAGTCTCGATCTTCTCGTCGAACTTCACCTCCTCGGTGACATAATCGACCGAATAAGCGAGGCCCGAGCAGCCGCGGCGCGGGGTCGACAGCTTGACGCCGATAGCGCCTTCGGGCGCGCGCGCCATCAGGTCGGCAATGCGCTGCTCGGCGGCCGGAGTCAGGATGACGGCGGCCGGGCGGGCGCGGACTTTGGTTTCGGCGTTCATCTAGAGCATCCCCAGTTCGAGGCGGGCCTCGTCGGACATCTTCTGCGGGTCCCAGGGCGGGTCCCAGACCAGCTCCACTTCCGCGTCGCCGACGCCCGGCACCGCGCCGACCCGGAGCTCGACCTCGCCCGGCATGGATTCGGCGACCGGGCAGTGCGGCGTGGTCAGGGTCATCTTCACCTTGGCGTGATGCTCGGGCGTGATCTCGACATCGTAGATCAGGCCGAGATCGTAGATGTTCACCGGAATCTCGGGATCGTAAATGTCCTTGAGCGCGTCGATCACCGCTTCGTAGAGATCGCCGGCCGGTTCGATCGCCGACGGTTCGGCCGGCTTCTGCGCGAGGAAGCCTTCGAGATAGTCCCGCTTGCGCTCGAAACCCTCGCGCACATCGTCGACACGCGCCTTGGGCGGCGGCGGCACCGCCGCCACCTCCTCGGCCTCGATCTTGCGCTCCTGCTCCATCACCCGAAAATCTTCCTTACCCGTTCGATGCCGCGCATCAGCGCCGCAATGTCCTGCCGGCCGTTATAGACGCCGAAGCTCGCCCGCGCCGTGGCGTCGACGCCGAGCGCCGCCATCAACGGCTGGGCGCAATGATGACCGGCGCGGATCGCCACCTTTTCCTCGTCCAATATGGTGCCGACGTCGTGCGGATGCACCCCCTCGACGGCGAAGCTGACGATGCCGGCCGATTCCTCCGGCCCGAACAGGCGGACCGAGTTGAGGCTGCAGAGCGCGTCGCGCGCCTCGCGGACCAAAGCCGCCTCATGTGCGGCGATGGCGTCGAGGCCGATCCCGGCGACATAATCGATCGCGGCGTGGAGGCCGATCACGCCGACGACATGCGGCGTTCCGGCCTCGAATCGTGCCGGCGGGGGCAGGAAGCTCGTCTTCTCGAACGTCACCTTGTCGATCATCGCGCCGCCGCCCTGCCAGGGGGGCATGGCATCGAGTATTTCCGCCCGCGCCCAAAGCACGCCGATCCCGGTCGGCCCGTAGAGCTTGTGGCCGGAGAAAACGTAGAAATCGCAGCCGAGATCGCGGACGTCGACCGGCATGCGCGGCACCGCCTGGCAGCCGTCGAGCAGCAGCTTCGCGCCGACCGAATGGGCGATTTGGGCGGCGCGCTTCGCGTCGAGCACCGAGCCGAGCACGTTGGAGACATGGGCCAGCGCGACCAGCTTGTGCTCCGGCCGGATCATCGCCGCCATCGCATCCAAGTCGATCCGGTGATCCGGCGTCAGCGGCACGACGTCGATCTCCGCGCCGGCGAGCTGCCAGGGCACGATGTTGGAGTGATGCTCCAGGGTCGAGAGTAGCACCCGGTCGCCGCGCTTGAGATTGTCGCGGCCCCAGCTTTGCGCGACCAGGTTGATCCCCTCGGTCGCGCCGCGGACGAAGACGATCTCCTCGGCGGTGGCGGCGTTGATGAACTCGGCGACCCGCTTGCGGGACGCCTCGAACGCCAGCGTCATCTCGGCCGAGCGCTGATAGACGCCGCGATGGACGGTCGCGTAGGTCTCGCCATAAGCCCGCGCGATCGCGTCGATCACGGGTTGCGGCTTTTGCGCGGTGGCGGCGCTGTCGAGATAGGTCCAGCCCTGGGGGATCGCCGGGAAATCGGCGAGCCAGTCGAGGGGACGGGTGGTTACGGCGTCCATCAGACGAACCAGCCTTCCGCGTCGGCGTAGAACGCCTCGCGCACCTTCTCCTCGCCGATCCGGTCGAGCGCGTCGGCGACGAAGACGCGGGTGAGTAAAGCCTCCGCTTCCTCAGGCGGCACGCCGCGGCTTTCGAGGTAGAAGAGCGCGGCCTTGTCGAGCGCGCCGACCGTCGCGCCATGGGCGCATTTCACGTCGTCGGCGAAGATCTCCAGCTCCGGCTTGGCGTTGATCGTCGCGCCGCGGCTGAGCAGCAGGCCCTTCAGGCTCTGCTCGCCGTCGGTCTTCTGCGCGTCGCGCGCGACCTCGACCCGGGCGGCGACCGAGCAGATCGCCTTGTCGTCGGCGACCGAGCGCCAGAGCTGGCGGCTCGTGCCGGACGGGGCGCGATGGCGGAGGACCAGATTGACGTCGTGGCGCTGCCGGCCGCGGGCGAGCAGGGCGCCGCCGGCCTCGGCGAACGCGCCCGCGCCGTCGAGATCGATCTCGCCGTCGAGCCTGGTGTCGCGGGAGCCGGCGGCGAGGGTCGCGATATCGAGGCTCGCGCCCTCGCCGACGATCGCCCGGTCGGTGAGGCTGACGAACCCCGTCTCGCCGAGGATGCGGTGGCTCAGCATCAACCGCGCACCCTTGCCGAGGGTCATTGCTGTCATTCGGTTGGTCCAGCCGTCGCCGACATAGGTTTCGACGATCGAGGCCTGGGCGTCGTCGGCGAGCGCAATCTCGGCGGCGAGGTGATCGGCGGCACCGGTCGAGACATGGACGATCTGGATCAGCCCGCCCGCCGCATGGTCGCGGCCGAGCCGGAGCGTCCAGCCGGACTTGCCGGCGAGGCGGCCGAGCGGGTGGGCGGGCTCTGCGGCAACCGCGCCGATCCCGACCGGGCCGAGCCGGCTGCGGCCTTCGTCCAGCCGCCCGTCGACGAACAGCAGCCGCGCGGCCTCATGCTCGGCCTCGAGCCACGGCAAAGCGTCCGGCGCGCGACCGGTCGGCCGCGCCTCGGCCAGCCCCGGCAGCGCCGAAAGATCGCTCCAGCGCCAGCCTTCCAGCCGGTTGGAAGGAAGGACGAGGGTCATCGGCCGCCCGCCGCGTCCGCGCGCGAAACGGGCTGGAAGTTTCATAAAGTTCAGCTTCCCGCGGGCAAATGACGATGACCCCTCCGCGCCACCCGTCGACAGCCTGATCAGAACATGGCGGCGCGCGGGCATGACGGCGATCATGCCATGACGCGGCGAGCAGGAAGATGCGTCATGCGGCCACCCCGACATAGCCTTCGCGCTCGAGCTCGCGCGCCAGCTCCGCCCCGCCGGAGCGGACGATCCGCCCGCCGGCCAGCACGTGGACGAAGTCCGGCTCCACGATATCGAGCAGCCGCTGGTAATGGGTGATCAGCAGCACCGCCTTGTCGGGCGCGCGCATGATCCGGTTGATGCCCGGCCGACAACGCGCAGCGCATCGATGTCGAGGCCGCTGTCGGTCTCGTCGAGGATCGCCAGGCGGGGATCGATGATCCCCATCTGCACCATCTCGTTGCGCTTCTTCTCGCCGCCCGAAAAGCCGACGTTCACGCCGCGCTTCATCATGTCCATGTCGAAGCCGAGCGCCCCGGCCTGCTCGCGGGCGAGGCGGAGGAAATCGCCCGCCGAAAGCTCTGTTTCGCCGCGCGCTCTGCGCTGGGCGTTGAGCGCGGTGCGCAGGAACTGGACGTTGGAGACGCCCGGAATCTCGACCGGATATTGGAAGCCGAGGAAGATGCCCTTCGCGGCCCGCTCATGCGGCTCCAGCGCGAGCAGATCCTCGCCGTCGAGCGTGACCGAGCCCTCGGTCACCTCATAGCCCGGCCGCCCGGCGAGGACGTAGCTGAAGGTCGACTTGCCCGACCCGTTCGGCCCCATGATCGCATGGATTTCGCCCGGGTTCAGCGTCAGGCTGATCCCCTTGAGGATCGCCTTGCCGTCGACATTGGCGTGGAGGTTTTCGATCCTAAGCATCGTTCGCAAATGTCCAGTTCATTCCATTCCGGTCCTGCCGCAGTTGCACCTTCGCGAGCACCGCGTTGATCGCGCCTAGATTGCCGCTGCGGACAGCCTCTTCATAGGCATCCATGAGTCCAGCCGCCCCTAGCCGCTCGCTGACCGCCATCGCCGAAAAATCCTCAGCCAACGGACCCCTCCAAACTGATCCCCAGCAGCTTCTGCGCCTCGACCGCGAACTCCATCGGCAGCTGCTGCAGCACCTCGCGGGCGAAGCCGTTGACGATCAGGGCGACGGCATCCTCCTGGCGAGAGGCCGCGGCTCATCGCGTAGAAGAGCTGGTCGTCGCTGATCTTCGAGGTGGTCGCCTCATGCTCGATCTGGGCGGTGGGGTTGCGGACCTCGATATAGGGGACGGTGTGGGCGCCGCATTTGTCGCCGAGCAGCAGGCTGATCGCACTGGGTGAAGTTGCGGACATTCTCCGCCCCGCCCTGCACCCGCACCAGCCCGCGATAGGTGTTGTTCGAGCGGCCGGCGCTGATCCCCTTCGAGACGATCGTCGAGCGGCTGTTGCTACCGATATGGATCATCTTGGTGCCGGTATCGGCCTGCTGGCTGTTGTTGGTGAGCGCGACCGAATAGAATTCGCCGACGCTGTTCTCGCCCTTCAGGATGCAGGACGGATATTTCCAGGTGATCGCCGAGCCGGTCTCGACCTGCGTCCACGAAACTTTCGAGCGCGTCGCCGGCGCACATCGCCGCGCTTGGTGACGAAATTGTAGATGCCGCCCTTGCCCTCGGCGTCGCCCGGATACCAGTTCTGGACGGTCGAATATTTGATCTCGGCATCGTCGAGCGCGACCAATTCGACCACCGCGGCGTGGAGCTGGTTCTCGTCGCGCATCGGCGCGGTGCAGCCTTCGAGATAGGAGACGTAGCTGCCCTTGTCGGCGACGATCAGGTGCGCTCGAACTGGCCGGTATTCTCGGCGTTGATGCGGAAATAGGTGCTGAGCTCCATCGGGCAGCGCACGCCCTCCGGAATGTAGACGAAGGTGCCGTCGGAGAAGACCGCGCTGTTGAGGCAGGCGTAATAATTGTCGCGCTGCGGCACGACGGAGCCGAGATATTTGCGGACCAGATCGGGATATTCGCGGATCGCCTCGGAAATGGACCGGAAGATGACCCCGGCCGCCTCCAGCTCCTTGCGGAAGGTGGTGGCGACGCTAGACGCTGTCGAACACCGCGTCGACCGCGACCTTGCGCGCGCCCTCGACGCCGGCGAGCACCTTCTGCTCCTCGATCGGGATGCCGAGCTTCTCGTAGACGCGCAGGATCTCGGGATCGACCTCGTCGAGGCTGCCCAGCTTCGGCTTCGTCTTCGGTTCGGCATAGTAATATGCGTCCTGGAAATCGATCGGCGGGATGTCGAGCTTGGCCCAGTCGACCTCCGCCATGGTCAGCCAGGCGCGATAGGCCTTCAGCCGCCATTCGAGCATCCATTCCGGCTCGTTCTTCTTGGCCGAGATGAAGCGGACGGTGTCCTCGGAGAGACCCTTGGGCGCGAAGTCCTGCTCGATGTCAGAGCTGAAGCCCCATTCGTAGGTCGAATTGCGATCGACGGCGTCCTGCGCCTCTTTGTTGCGCACCTCGCTCATGCCCGCGCTCCAGCGAGGCTGGAAAGCGACACGCCGGCCAGAGCGCCGCGCACCGCGCCGTTGACGACGCCCATGTGCGGGCGGACCTGGCAGCAGCTTTCGAGCGCGCACTCGTGGCGGCCGGTATCGACGCAGCTCGTCATCTCGATCGGGCCTTCGACCGCCTCGACGATGTCGGCGAGGCTGATCGCCGCCGGCGGCCGGGACAGGCGCACGCCGCCGCCGACGCCGCGGGTCGATTCGAGCAGGCCGGCGGCGGAAAGCTTGCTGACCAGTTTCTGCGCGGTGGGGAGCGGGATGCGCGTCTCCGCCGCCAGCGTCGTCGCGTTGACCTTCGCGTGCCCACAATGGCGCGCGGCGGCCGACATCATGACGACGGCATAGTCCGCGAGACTGGAAAGGCGCATCACTGTCCCCAATTGCGAACGATTCTCAAATACGATCAAATCGTTCCGATTTGCCATGTGGTCGCTCACGCCAATGGAATCAACCTTTTTGTCCTCCCTGTCCGCGCAGCGGATGGGGAGGGGGCCGCGTGAAACGCTGTGGAGGGGCCAGCGGCCGAATTGCCCCTCCACCAGCCTGCGGCCGGTCCCCCTCCCCACGAGCTTCGCTCGCAGGGAGGACAGGGCTGTGCCATAGGCGCCGCCGATGGCCCTCTACCCGCTCCTTCGGCCCCTCGCCTTCGCGCTCGATCCGGAGCGGGCGCACCGGCTGACGATCAGGGCGCTGAAGGCCAAGCCCGCCGGTCGTCCCCCAGCATCCGATCCGATGCTCGCCACCATCGTCGCCGGACTCGCCTTCCCCAATCCGGTCGGCCTCGCCGCAGGATTCGACAAGGATGCCGAGGTCTTCCGCCAGATGCTCGGCTTCGGCTTCGGTTTCGTCGAGGTCGGCACGCTCACCCCGCGCCCGCAGGCCGGCAACCCGAAGCCGCGCCTGTTCCGGCTCGCCGAGGATCGAGGCCGTCATCAATCGCCTGGGCTTCAACAATCAGGGCCAGCCGGCGGCGATGGCCCGCCTGGCGAAGCGCGACCGGCAGGCGGGGATCGTCGGCGTCAATATCGGCGCCAACAAGGACAATGTGGCCAGCGACGCGGCGCTGGCCGATTATGCGGGCGGGGTGCGGGCGATGCTCGGTGTCGCCGATTATCTCACCGATCAACATCTCCTCGCCCAACACGCCGGGCCTGCGCGCCCTGCAGGGCGCCGGGGCGCTGGACGAGCTGCTCGCGGCGGTCGTGGAGGCGCGCGGCGCCGGTCCGCCGGTGTTTCTGAAGGTCGCGCCCGACCTCGCGCCGGAGGAGATCGACGCCATCGCCCGCAGCGCGATCGAGCAGCGGATCGATGCGCTGATCGTCGGCAACACGACAATCAGCCGGCCATCGCTCAAGTCGCGGCACAAGGACCAGACCGGCGGCCTTTCCGGCGCGCCGCTGGCGTCATTGGCGGTGCAACGCCTGCGCGATTTCCGCGCGGCGACAGGCGGCACGCTGCCGCTGATCGCGGCCGGCGGGATCGCGAGCGGCGCCGACGCTTATGCGCGCATCCGGGCCGGAGCGAGCCTCGTGCAGCTCTACACCGCGCTGGTCTACAAAGGTCCGGGGCTCGTCCGGCAGATCAACCGCGAGCTCAAGGAACTGCTGCAGCGGGACGGCTTCGCCTCCGTCGCCGAGGCCGTCGGCGCCGGCTAGCGCGCCGGCTCGATCAGGACGACGCCCTCGCGGCGAGGATCGGCGCCGCCGTCGAGCCGGCCATTGCGCCACATCACACCGTGCAGGCCGCTATCCTCGCCCTGGCCGGGACGCACGTCCACGCCGCGCGCGCGTAACGCCTCGACCACGCCGGGCGGGAAGCGGTCGACCTCGCCGGCGAAACTGCCGCCGCGGGCGATGAGGTTGGGCAGGTTGATTGCGTCCTGAACAGACAGGTTCCAGTCGATCATGCCGATCAGCGCCTTCCCGACATAAGCGAGGATCGCGTTGCCGCCCGGCGAGCCGATCGCGCCGACATAGCGGCCGTCGCGGTCGAGGATGATCGCCGGCAGCATCGACGAGCGCGGCCTCTTGCCGCGGCCCGACCGCATTCGCCGCCGACCGTCCCTGCGCGTCGCGCGGGCTGAACGAGAAATCGGTCATTTCATTGTTGAGGAACATGCCGTCGACCATCCGCCCGGAGCCGAAGATCGATTCGACGGTCGCGGTCATCGAGACGACATTGCCCTGAGCGTCGCCGACGATGAAATGGGTGGTGCCGGCCGGCTCGCGGGTCATGTCGCGCGCCGCCGTCCGCGCGCCGCGCGGCGTGCCGGCGGCAGGCGGCGGGCCGGCGCGCTCGCCGATCAGCGCGGCGCGCTCAGCGACATAAGCCGGGTCGAGTAAGCCTTCGACCGGGACCGACACGAAGGCCGGATCGCCGACATATTGATCACGGTCGGCGTACATCAGCCGGCTCGCCTCGGCCCAGAGGAACCAGCCCTGCGGATCGGTCGGCCCGCGCGACGCGATGTCGGTGCGCTCCAGCATCGCCAGCAGCTGCAGCACCCCGACCCCGCTCGACGGCGGCGGCGGCACGCAGATCACATAGATGCGGAACGGGCGGCAGAGCGGCTCGCGCTGGATCGGCCGATAGGCGTCGAGATCGGCCTGGGTCATCGTGCCGGGCAAGTCGCCTTCGTGGAGGCGGGCGAGGATTCGCGCGGCGGTCGGCCCGCGATAGAGCGCGTTCGGGCCTTCGGCGGCGAGGCGGCGGAGGAAATCGGCATAAGCCGGGTTGCGCAGGCGATCGCCGACGTCGAGCGGGGTGCCGTCGCCTTCGGCGAAATAGGCGCGCGCGTCCGGTCCGCTCGCCTGCGGCGCCGAGGAGGCGATCATCCGGCCGAGGCGCGGGCTGACGATGAAGCCCTCGCGCGCCGTCCGCTCGACATCGCCGAACAGGCCGCTCCACGGCAGCCGGCCATGGGCGCGATGGGCCATGTCGAGCATCCTGACCACGCTCGGCACGCCGGTGGCGCGGCCGCTGACCACCGCCGTGCGGAACGGCAGCGGCTGGCCATTGTCGTCTAGGAACATGTCCGGAGTCGCGCCCGCCGGCGCGGTCTCGCGGCCGTCATAGACGGTCACCCGGCTGGTGCGCGCGTCGTAGTGGGTCATGAAGGCGCCGCCGCCGAGGCCGGAGCTTTGCGGCTCGACGAGGCTGAGCATCGCCTCGACCGCGATCGCCGCGTCGACCGCGCTGCCGCCGCGGCGCAGCACCGCCATCCCAGCCTCCGCCGCGATCGGATTGGCGGCGGCGACATAGATCTGGCGCTGGGCCTGCGGCTGCTGAGGCTGACTGGTCGCGCTCTGCCGCGAAGGCGTCGCGCAGCTTGCCAGCGCGAATGCCGCGATCAGCCCAACAAACCTGAACAGCCCCGTCATGCCTTCATCCCCGCGCCACCTTAGGGTGAGGCGGGCCTAGCCAAGCGTCCGCAAGCCGTCCACACCCGATCAAGCGTGGCATCGGGCGGCCAAGCGCATTAGGAGCCGAGTCGACGCGGCAAAGCCGCGCAGTGGAGGGGTGCCCAGCGCAATGAGCCGTCAGCTCGAACATTTCCCCAATCTGGTTTCGATGTTCTTCACCCGCGCCGCGGCGAAGGGCGACGTGCCGTTCCTGTGGGCGAAGAGCGGCGGCGAATGGCGCGCGACTCAGCTGGACCAAGGTGGCCGAGCAGGTCGCCAACCTCTCCTCCGCGCTGACCCGGCTCGGCCTCAATCCCGGCGACCGGGTGATGCTGGTTTCGGAGAACCGGCCGGAATGGCTGATCACCGACCTCGCGATCATGGCCGCCGGCTGCGTCACCGTGCCGACCTACACGACCAACACCGAACGCGACCACCAGCACATCCTGGACGACAGCGGGGCGCGGGCGGTGATCGTTTCGACCCAGAAGCTGGCCAAGACCCTGCTCCCGGCCGCGATCCGCTCCAACATCTGCGAGCATGTGATCGGGATCGAGAAATTGCCGGGCGGGCAGGCCGGCACGGTGGCCTTCCACGACTGGTCGGCGCTGATCGCCGCCGAGCATACCGACGTCGCCGCCGCGGCCGCCGGCGCGACCTTTCAGCGCGGCGATCTCGCCTGCATCATCTACACCTCCGGCACCGGCGGCGCGCCGCGCGGGGTGATGCAGCATCACGGCGCGATCCTGTGCAACATCGAGGGCTGCACCAAAGTCATCTCCGAGGATTTCGGCTGGGACGACGAGGTGTTCCTCTCCTTCCTGCCGGCCAGCCACGCCTACGAGCATAGCGGCGGGCAGATGTTCCCGATCGGGCTCGGCGCGCAGATCTATTATTCCGAAGGGCTGGAGAAGCTCGCCTCCAATATCGAGGAGGTGCGGCCGACCTTGATGGTCGTCGTCCCCCGGCTGTTCGAGGTGCTTCGCCAGCGCATCCTCAACCAGGTCGAGAAGCAGGGCGGGCTGACCAGCTATTTGATGGGCCGGGCGCTTTCGATCGGCGCCAAGGACTATCATGGCGAGGTGCCCGTCTGGGACAAGCCGATGAACTTCTTCCTGAGCCGGACGCTCAGGCCGAAGATCCAGAAGAAGTTCGGCGGCCGCATGAAGGCGATGGTCTCCGGCGGTGCGCCGCTCAATCCCGAGGTCGGCATCTTCTTCCACGCCCTCGGCCTCACCATGCTCCAGGGCTACGGCCAGACCGAGGCCGCGCCGGTGATCTCCTGCAACCGGCCTAAGGCCGGGCTCAAGATGGACACGGTCGGCCCGCCGCTCGACAAGGTCGAGGTCCGGATCGCCGAGGATGGCGAGATCCTGGTCCGCGGCGAATTGGTCATGCACGGCTATTGGCGCAACGAGGCGGAGACGGCGCGAGCGCTGATCGACGGCTGGCTGCACACCGGCGACATCGGCCATATCGATGAGGCCGGCCGGATCGTCATCACCGACCGCAAGAAGGATCTGATCGTCAACGACAAGGGCGACAATGTCGCGCCGCAGAAGGTGGAGGGGATGCTGACCCTTCAGAACGAGATCGTCCAGGCGATGGTGGTGGGGGACAAGCGGCCTTATGTCGTCGGGCTGCTCGTGCCCGATCCAGAATGGACCGCCGACTGGTGCGCGGCCAACAAGCGGACCTGCCATTTCGACGAGCTCGCCCACGACCCGGATTTCGTGAAGGCGCTGTCGCTGGCGGTCGACCGGGTGAACAAGGATTTGTCGGTGATCGAGAAGGTGCGCCGCTTCATCATCGCCGACGAGCCGTTCACGGTCGAGAACCAGCAGCTGACGCCCTCGATCAAGATCCGCCGGCATGTGATCAAGGGCATTTACGGCGAGCGGCTCGACGCGCTGTACAAGCGCTAGAAGACGTCCTTCGCCGCCCGCCGCGCGGCCAGCTCCTCGACCGAGCCGGCGCGCATGAAGGGGTTGGTGGCGCGCTCGAGCGCGATCGTCGTCGGCACCGTCGGCTGCCCACGGGCGCGCAACGCCTCCACCTCGGCCATCCGCTCGGCCAGCGCACGATTGTCCGGCTCGACGGTGAGCGCGAAGCGGCCGTTGGCGAGGGTATATTCGTGGGCGCAATAAACGAGCGTGTCGGGCGGCAGCTGGGCCAGACGCTGCATGTTCGCATGCATCTGCGCCGGCGTCCCCTCGAACAGCCGGCCGCAGCCCATAGCGAACAATGTGTCGCCGACGAACGCGGCGCACTCGTCTTGGGGTAGCAGATAGGCGATGTGGCCGGCGGTGTGGGCCGGGACCTCGATCACCTCCGCCTCGATGTCGCCGAGGCAGACCACGTCGCCCTCGCCCACCGCGCGGTCGAGCGTCGGGATGCGCCCCGCCTCGGCCGCCGGCGCGGTCACCGTGCAGCCGGTCGCCGCCTTGATCGCCGCATTGCCGCCGGTGTGATCGGGATGCCAGTGGGTGTTCCAGATCTGGGTGATCTGCCAGCCATGCTTCGCCGCCTCGGCCAGCACCGGATCGGCGACGGCGGGATCGACGACCGCGGTCTCGCCCGAAACGGGATCATGCGCGAGCCAGACATAATTGTCGGAGAGGACCGGGATGCGGACGATCTCGATGGCCATGGCGCGCCGGATTACGCCTTTCGCCCGAGCAGCGCCAGCGCCTCACGGCCCAGTCTTTCGGTCAGCGCCTGCGCGCCTTCCGGCCGGCCGAGCCCCGCCGCCTGTCCGGCCCAGTGCGGGCGAAAGCCGAGCGGCGCCAGTGCCAGGCTGGCGAGCGGGAAGGACGGCGCCTCCTCGCGGATCGGGCCGAGCTCGTCGGTCAGCCGGGTCGGCAGCCCGCGCGCCAAGCCGCCGGTGTAGAGATTGGTGAACGCGCTGTGCTCCGCCGCGTCGCTCAATAGTCCGGCGCGGTGCTCCGGGCCGATCAGGCTTTCCGGGCAGTGGAGATAGGCCGTGCCGAGCTGAACCGCCGCCGCGCCGAGCATGAGCGCCGCCGCGATCCCGCGCGCATCGCCGATGCCGCCCGCTGCGATGACGGGAACAGAAACCGCATCGACGATCTGTGGGACCAAAGCGATCAGTCCCATTTGCTCGTCCGGCGGATCGTCGAGGAAGCGCCCGGCATGGCCGCCGGCTTCCCAGCCCTGGGCGATGATCGCGTCGACGCCCCGTTCGGCCAGCGCGCGGGCCTCGGCGACGGTGGTCGCATTGCCGAGGATTTTCGCGCCCGTCCGCCGGACCCGCTCGAGCAACGCCTCCGGTGGCAGGCCGAAATGGAAGCTGACGATCTCGGGCCGCGCCGCCTCGACCGCCGCGCACAAAGCCGCGTCGAACGGCCGGCGGACCGCGCCGCCGCTCGCGCCGGGCGCGACGCCCTGCTCCTCATAATAAGGCCGAAGCAATTCGCGCCAGGCGCGGTCGTCCACGTCGCCCGGCATGTCGTGGCAGAAGAAGTTGAGGTTGAGCGGTCCGTCAGCGGCGGCGCGCACCGCCGCGACCTGCGCGGCGACCTCGTCCGGCGTCAGCATCGCGCAGGGCAGCGAGCCGACCGCCCCGCCCCCGATCGCCGCGACGGCCATCTCGACGCCGCCCGCGCCGGCCATCGGCGCCTGGATCAGCGGCAGCCGGCTGCCGAGCAGCGTTTCGAATCCGCTGTCCGGCCAGCCGCTCACCAATGGCCTATGTTCGGCATCGACGCCCAGGGCTCGGCAACCGGGAGATGGCCGCCCTTCTGGAGCAGCTCGACCGAGATGTTGTCGGGCGTTCGGACGAAGGCCATCCGCCCTTCGCGCGGCGGCCGGTTGATCGTGTAGCCGGCCTCGGCCAGCCGCCGGCAGGTGTCGTAGACGTCGTCCACCTCATAAGCGACATGGCCGAAATTGCGGCCCTCGCCATAGCCTTCCTGCGGAACGTCCCAATTATGGGTGAGCTCGATCTGCGCCTGCTCGTCGCCCGGCGCGGCGAGGAAGATCAGAGTGAAGCGGCCCTGCTCATTGTCCATCCGCCGAACCTCCCTGAGGCCGAGGATATCGAAAAAGCGCAGCGTTTCCTTGGGGTCGGAAACGCGGATCATCGTGTGCAAATATTTCATCGACAAGACCTCAATTCACCGACATAAATGCACGGTTCATCGTGCATAGCGCATCGGATGAACCGTGCCGGGCAATCGCGCGCGGCCAAGGGGAAGGATCTATATCATGTCCGAGCGTTTCACGGGCAATCGCATCATCATCTGGGTCGCGGCGGGCATTCTCGCCATCGGCGTGATCCTGGGCGGGTACCTTCTCGGTGACGGCATGCGCCGGGCGCGGATGGCCGATCGCGCCGTCACCGTGCGCGGCCTCGCCGAGCGCAACGTGACCGCCGACCTCGCGACCTGGAACATCAGCTTCTCGGCCCAGGGCAACGATCTCGCCACCGTCCAGGCCGAGATCGACCGCGACACGGCGACGGTCAACCAGTTCTTCCAGCGCGCCGGCTTCCCCGCCGAGGCGGTGAGCGACGGCGGCGGATCGGTGAGCCAGTTCTTCGACACCAACCGCGGCGAGAACCAGATCACCATCAACCGCCGGATCCAGCTGCGCACCACCGACGTGATGCGGGCACGGGCCGCTTATGCGCTTCAGTTCAACCTGATCCGCGCCGGGGTGGCGATCCAGGACGGGTCGGCCGTCCAGTACAACTTCACCCGCCTCAACGCGATCAAGCCGGAGATGATCGCCGAGGCGACCCGCAACGCCCGCCAGAGCGCCGATCAGTTCGCCAATGACAGCGGCACCGCGGTCGGCGGCATCCGTTCGGCGACGCAGGGCTATTTTTCGGTCGGCGCGCGCGATGGCGACGTCAGCGAGGAAGGCGGCGGCGAACGCGACTCGCCGTTCCAGAAGGTCCGGGTCGTGACGACGATCGAGTTCTACCTGGACTGATTGCCTGATCGAGGCGGCTGCGCCGGCGCCGGTTGAGGCGCCGGTGTATTCGTGCGCGGAGGGCCGGCCAAGCTCGCTTGCGCGGCACGGCCGGCATCACTGTTCGGCGCGCCCTCGGCGACGCGGCGATACAGCGCTTCTGCTCGCGCCCGGTCGCCGCGCTGGCCGGCGATCGTGCCGGCGAGCAGGACGATGTCGGGATTGTCGCCGGCGAGGGTCATGGCGCGCTGGATGTCGGTCTGGGCGCGGACGAGATTGCTCTCGCGGCGGGCCAGCTCGGCGGACAGATACCAGCCCATCGCGTCGCTGGCGACCAGAGCGACGGCGCGGTCGATGTCCTGCCGGGCGGCGGTGAGATTATTGAGCGCCACCATCGCGCGGGCGCGGTCGAGATGGACCTCGCCGCGCAGCTCGTCGGTCAGATTGGTCGTCGCCAGCGCGGCGTCGAGCGCGAGCACGGCACGGGTCGGCTCGCCGGCCGCGATCCAGGCATTGCCGGCCTGGACGAGGAAATCGGCGCGGCGGGCGTCGCCGGTGCGCTGCGCGTCGGCTGCGGCCTGTTCGTAGAGGGTCCCCGCCGCGGCCCAGCGCTCGAGCGCGACATAGGCGAGACCGAGGCAGAGCCGGGCATAGATGCCGCCGCCATCCACCCGCCAGGCACCGGCAGCCTGGATCGCCTGCTCCGGATTTTCGCGCACCTGGGCGACGCAGGCCCGATAACGGCCCTCGGTGAGCGCATCCATCGCGGGCGCGGCCGGGCCGGTCGGCGCGGGCGCAGCCGCGTCGGAACGGGCGCGCGGCGGCGCGACGACGGGCTCCTGGTTCGGAGTGGGGGTGCCGCCCGGTCCGACCTGGAGGGCGAGAAGCGCGGCAAGCGTAGCAAAGGTCACGGGTCGAGCTGCTCCATCAAACCGGCAACGGTGGCGGCCAGAAGGGCGATATCCACATCGCGCGACAGCCGGTGATCGCCGTCCTTGACCAAAGTCAGCCGAACGTCGGGTGAACGGATCAGCTCCGCCAGCCGCAGCGACCATGCCCAGGGCACGTCCGGATCCTGCTGGCCGTGCAGCAGCCGGACCGGGCAGTCGACCGCGATCGGCGCGTGGGTCAGGCGCATCGCCTCGCCGCTCTCCCAGAAAGCACGGCTGGTGACGGTCGGCGCGTCGCCATAGGGATTGGGCCGTTCCAGCCGGCCTTTGGACAGGATCGCGATCTTCTCATCCTCGGTATAGCCCCAGCCGGTAAAGTCCGGCGCAGCGGCAATCCCGACGAGACCGACGACCCGCTCCGGCCGGGCGAGCGCCGCGTGCAGCATCAGCCAGCCGCCCATCGACGAGCCGACCAGCAGCACCGGGCCTTGCACAACTTGGTCGATCATCCCGAGCGCGTCGTCGCGCCATTGGGCAAGGCTCTGCGCCTCGAATTCGCCGGGACTTTCGCCGCAGCCGGAATAATCGAAGCGCAGCATCGCCCGGCCGTTGGCCGCCGCCCAGGCGTCAAGCGCCAGCGCCTTCGTGCCCGCCATGTCCGAGGCATAGCCGGGCAGAAAAACGATCGTCGGCCCTCGCCCCTCGCGATGATGATGGGCGAGCAAGGTCGCGCTGACCGAAGAAGCGGAAAAGCGGGTCATGCGGGGCTCATAGCCCGAAGCGCAGCGCTGGACGATCCCGACTTGCCGTCGGCATCCGCTTCCAGGACAGACGCGGCGGGCGACGGTTGATCGTTCCCCATTGCTATGCGACCTTCCGTCACGGTCATGAGGCCGGGGGTGGCGTGTGGCGGAGCTGGACGCGGACGCATTGGCGATCGTCGAGGAATGCCTCGATCTGCCGGCCGGGGTGACGCGCGACGATCGTGTCCGCCGGCTGACCGAGGGCCGCCCAGCGCTGCGCGACCGGGTCGTGGAGTTGCTCTCGCACGCCGGGGACGAGTTCAACGTGCTGGCAACCCGGGCTTTCGGGGCCGCCAGCGCCGCGCCGCTGCCCCTGCCCGAGCGGGTCGGTCCCTTCCGCATCGCCGGCCTGATCGCGGAGGGCGGCATGGGCAGCGTCGTCCGGGGAGAGCGCGACGACGGTGTCTATGTCCAGACTGTGGCGATCAAGCTGATCCGCGGGGACCTTTCCGCCGCCGAGGCCGAGGCCCGCTTCGCCGCAGAGCGCCGGATCCTCGCCCGGCTCGACCATCCCGGCATCGCGCGGGTGGTAGACGGCGGCAGCGAGGACGGCCGCCCCTGGCTGGCGATGGAATATGTCGACGGCGAGGCGATCACGGCGGCGCTCGACGCGGCCGGGGCCGATCGCGAGCGGCGGCTCGCCGCCTTCCTCGACGCCTGCGAGGCGGTCGCCTTCGCTCACCGCGCGCTTGTCGTCCATGCCGACATCAAGCCGGCCAATGTGATGCTGCGCGCCGACGGGGCGGTGAAGCTGCTCGACTTCGGCATCGCCCGGCTGATCGAGGAGATCGAGCCTGTCGAAACGAGCGCGCCTTATCCGCTGACCCCCGGCTATGCGGCGCCGGAGCGCACACTGAGCGGCGCGCCGACGGTGCCGGGAGACATTTACAGCCTCGGCGTCCTGCTCGACGAATTGCTCGAAGCGCAGTCACGGGACGCCGATCTCGAGGCGATCGTGGCGCGAGCGCGCGCGGACGATCCCGCCGATCGCTATGTGGACGTTCCGGCGCTCGTTTCCGACCTCCGGGCTTATCTGGCCCATTTCCCGGTCGCGGCGCGGCCGTCGATCGGGCCGGCCTATCGCGCCGGCAAGTTCCTGCGACGCCACCGGGTGGGCGCGCTGGTCACTGCCACGATCATCCTGCTGCTCGGCGCGGCGGCGATCACCTCGACCATCCTCTATGTCCGGGCGGAGCAAGCGCGGGTCGAGGCCGAGCGGCGCTTTATGGAAGTACGCGCGCTGTCGCGCTTCATGCTGTTCGATCTCTATGACGATCTGGCCGACTCGCCCGGAACCCTGCCCAGCCGGGTCCGCCTCGCCGAAACCGCACGGCGCTATCTGGAGCAGCTTCAGCAGGTGCCGGACGCGCCGGTCGATCTCCAGCTCGACATCGCGCGCGGCTGGCGGCGGCTGGCGGCGGTGGAAGGCTTGTCCGGCGTTTCCAGCCTTGGCCGGCCGGAGCGCGCACGCGAAGCGCTCGATCGCGCCGAGGAGCAAGTGCGGGCGATCCTGGTGCTCAATCCAGCCGATCCCGGCGCGCTCGCAGAGGCCGGCTGGATCATGCTCGGACGTTGGACTCTGCTCGGCAACGGCCCCGACAGCGACGCCACCACCCGCCGCGCGGCCGGTTTGTTCGCCGCCGCGCTGCGCCTCGACGACGCCCTGCCCGAGGCGCGGCTGGGCCTGCTGACGGCGCGCCGCAATCACGGCTACGATCTCCTCTGGTCCAACCGGCCGGCGGCGGCCGCCTTGGTTATCCGCGCCGCGCTGAGCGATCTACGCAATCAGCGATTCGACGGGCAGCTCGGACGCGATGCGCGCGCGCTGGAGGCGAGCATGCTGAGCCGGATCGGCGATGCGGTCTATTATTCGGGCGACATTCCCGGTTCCCTGCCCTGGTATCGCGAGCAGGATGCCCTGATTCGCGCCGAGCTATCCCGACGCCCGTCGGTGGTCTGGACCGACAAGCTCGGCGAGGCGAAGTTCAATCTTTCAGGCGTGCTCGCCGACCTGCCCGGCCGTCATGAAGAGGCGTTGGTCGAAGCGCGCGCGGGGATCGCCGCGCTCGAACGCGCACTGAGCTTCGGCGCCGATCAGAACCTCGAAGGCCGGTTGTCGGTCCTCTACAGCCAGGGCGCCCTGGTGCTGAACGGCCTTGGCCGGCACGAGGAAGCCGCCGCCATGTCGCGGCTTGGCTTTTCGCTGAGAACCGCACGGCTGGCGCGATCGCCCCGCGACCCCCAGAATCGTCGCTCTGTCGGCGTGGCCGGCGCGAACCATGCCCGGGTGCTCGCCGGAGCCGGCGCGCGGGCGGAAGCATGCGCCGCTGCACGAGCCTCGGAAAGTGCATGGGAAGCGCTGCGTCGCGACGGCGATCTGGGCGCCCGCGACGCCGAGAACGAACTGGCGCCGGTCACCGCCGCCATCCGGCGCTATTGCGACTAGGCGACCTGCAATTCGCTCGCCAGCCAGAGGCGCGCGGTCTGCCAGCGGCGCTTGATGGTCGATTCCGATGCATCCGAAACCGCCGCGATCTCGGGAATGCCCAGCCCGACGAAGTAGCGCAGCTCGACCAGACGGGCGAGATCGGGCGAGGCCGCTTCCAGCTTGACCAGCGCCGCGTCGAGCGCCTCGACGTCGACGCCGGGCGACGCGTCCATCGTCACCATGACGGTCGGCGCCTGCCGCTTGGCGCTCCGCTTCTTGCGGATCTCGTCCATCATCGCCTGGCGCAGGATGCGCGCGCCGGTGGCGAAGAAATGCTGCCGGTCGTGCCAGCTCATCCGGTCAAGCTTCACGATCCGCATCGCCGCCTCGTGAACCAGCTCGGTCGGCTGGATGGTCAGGAAAGCCGCCTCGCGCCGCAGCATTCGGCCGGCCGCGGCGCGCAGCTCGCCATAGAGGTCCGCAAGCATCTCGTCCCGATCAGCAGAATCTTGCGTCATTCCCACCCGCGCGATGATCGGAGCATGCAAACAAATAGGCCGTGCCTGGCCACGCTGTAGCACGCTCGGCGGTTCGCCAAAAACACCTATCATCAGCGTGCCTTACGCATCTGCGGGCCATTTCGGGGCAGTCGGCGGGAATATGGCGGAGCGGGAGGCTGCCTAACTCCCCATAGGAAAATTGCTCGCCTGACCTGCTGCTCCCACATTTGTCCCCACGCGCAGGTCACCGAACGATGGGATCGAGCACGGATCCGGTCACTGACCCAGTAAGCCGCGCATGCAGCCCGAGCGCCTCGGATTCAGACAAGCCCGCGATGCAATCGGAAACGAACCGAGCTTTCGTCGTGTTCTTTAGGTCCGCTAGGTACCTCAGGCGGATCGGCAGAAACGGCGGGTACCCGAGCTCCGCATCGTATCCTTTCCAGAGAGCTTCGAACAATTCTGTGATGATCCGCTTTTGACCGTGCTGTTGAGCAGCCAAGGTCGGACTACCGATGATATAGTCGCGGGTTATCTGCTTCAGGATCCGAACCTCAGCCAGCCTGTCCTCATTGAACATGACAGTCTGATTCGAGGAGGCGTCGCTAGTAATGCTGATGGCGCCAATGAATCGGCCGATCAGCTGGGATGTCATGCGGCGTAGCTGCTCCCGCTGGAGGCGAGTGCCTTCATAAGGATCGTTCAACAACGCGCTATAAAAGCCGTCCAGAAACTCTTCGAGCCGAGCGTAAGCCGCGACTAGTTTTGGCTTCTCCTTGTCGCCGCCGTTTGACGCCGCGGCGTGCTCAACGATGCGCTCTTTCTCTCCAAACACGCGCTGCCATGGCAACGCATTGCAGCGATGGAAATCCTCCAGGTCGTGCACGGAATAAGCGACGTCGTCGGCCCAATCCATGAGTTCCGCTTCCAGCGTTTTCTCGTCGTGCGGGTGGAATTGCCGGGCAAATTCGAAATCGTCTTTCTCGGCGGTATACGCTGACCACCTTTTCGCCTTTTTGCCTTTTTTGCCACGGGTCCATGGATATTTCAGGCAAGCAGCGAGCGTTCCCCTAGTCAGGTCTATGCCGGGAAAGTCCGGGAAGCGGACAGCTAGCTTCGTGACGATTCGGAATGACTGAGCGTTGCCGTTGAACCCCTCGTCATCGTGCTCCGACACTAGCTCGTCGAGCGCATCTTCTCCGATGTGGCCAAAGGGCGGATGACCGAGGTCATGGGCCAAACAGGCCGCTTCGACTATTTCCGGATCTAGACCTCGGTAGGCGGCCTCCTTCGGTTGTTCTGTCAGGAGCTTTTGGGCCAGCCGTCTCCCTACCTGGGCGACCTTGATGGTGTGCTGTTGCCGCGTGTGAAAGACGTCTGCCTCGCCCGCTCTTACAATTTGTGTGATGCCCGCAAGCCGCTGAAACGCGGACGAGTATAATAGGCGATCACGATCGCGCTCAAACTCGGAACGTTGATCCTTGCCAGTGTTTTTGTGGCGCCGTTGCTCGCGGTCGCTGTCCAGCCAGGACAACGTGGTCAGGCTGCCATCGCCTCTTGAGCGACGCTCAGCGTCCAATCATCGTTGACTCGGATTCGACCCCGTTCAGCAGCGCGTTGGATGGCGATCTGGCTTTGCCGAACAGGATGACCATCAGCGATGAGTGCCGCGCATAGCACGCGCGCCGCAATGCCTTGTCCCAGCTGCGTCAGGGCCGCGACAACCTCGTCGTCCGATGGAATCTCAACATTGCTAGCCATTGCGCGCCTCTCTAGCTCTCAATCCTTGCGGAAGGCTTGAGTTTCCCTGCCGAGCCCGCCTGGAGACCAGCTCGACGTTTGACGTCTACGAAAAGACTGAGTCGGAATTAAGTCATGCCTACCACGAATCCTGCCAAACACATCGCACTCGACGCGATCGGCAAAGACGGTCCGGCATGACGCGTTTTCCCCTTATGTCGCCGTTGAATCGATTTCTTGGACCTGAGTCAATAAGCGGGTTCCCGCAGGGGGATTAACCCCCAGCTTTGCGACGAGCCGTTGTCGCAACAGCTTCGGCATTCGGATGCTGCGTCAGTCTCCCGCATTTCCGCCTACCAAGATTCGGGCGGTAAACCACCAACCCGAACCGCAGCTGAGAGCGTAGGGGTTGAAGCTGCGTTGGACATCGAGCAGCGATCCACGCCCGAGCCGCTTCCGCCCGGTGGAAACGAGAATTTCATCGAGCGACAATTCGGCTTGCGCGACGAGCAGGCGCAACAGCTCTTCCATTTGGCCTTCGGAGTAGCGACCAAACGGAACCTCGCCGCGCCAAGCGATTGGACCGCTACCCTCGCGGCCCTCAATCAACCAAGTGCGGCGCGGTGCCCTACTCAGTGAACGCTCCTCGGCACATTGGCTTCCAGCTGGATTATTCTCCGCACAACCCTCTGCCAGGCCGCTGAGCCGTCGATCGCGCCTACTTCCAATAGCTCGTCAGCCTTCATGGCGGCATGAATCGCCGCATCCTCGCCGTGCTGGCGGATTGTCTCGATAGCGCAGGCCCATATCTCGCGATCGGATATCATGCGGCGGGCGCGTCAGGGGATTTACGCCGGAACCACGTATCCGCCGTCCGCTCGATCGTCGTCAGCTCGTCGGGAAAGCAGCGGCCCTGGAAGCTCATAACGTCTTCCAGCGAGCCGCGGAGCCAAACGTCGTAGTCTTCCTCATGGAGCAGCACCGGCATGCGATTGTGGACTGGCCGGACCACCTCGTTGCAGTCGGTCATCAGCCCTGAGTACCAGTTGCCCCACTCGTCGCTGCGATCCCACATGCCCGCCCAGGCGAAGACCGGCCGCTCATGCACGCCGAACCAGGTGCGGGTCTTTCGACCTTCCTCGCCCTCGGCCTCGCAAAATCCGGTCATCGGGATGAGGCAGCGATGCTCAGGCTCCGCGGCGATGAACCGCCAAGGATATTTGCCGAGCTCGCGAATGTTATTCACCGGCTTCGGCTTGATCGGCAGGCCGGTCTTCTTGCTCTTTTGCGGCAGTGGCCAACCCCAAGTCATCGCCTCTACCACGCGCTGGCCACCTTCCTCGCGCACTACCATACCGCGGCCGCCCGGATAGACCTCGCCCTCACCAGCATTGAAGTTTGTAGGCATCACGGCGCCGAACGCGGCGGCGACCTCAGCGGCCGAGACACGGTTCGTGTAGAGGTTGCACATGCCGGTAACCTAGCAGTCGGCAGCGAGGCTGCAATGTCTGCAATGGGTGGAAAGCGAACGTTGCGAAAGCCCGAGCAATTTGCGAGGCTGGCAGAATGAAATGCGGAGAATCAGCCGTCTGTTTAATGGCCATGTGCTTAAGCAAGCGGACGGCCTGACCGATGGCCAGCGGAGATGGTGGCACCCCAGCACCGGCAGAGTCGAGTTCGGCGGTCCCATCCGAGTTTGAAGAGGCGCGAAAATTCGTATTTCGACAGGCCGTGTCGGCGTCCGCCGCTATCCCAGCACTTGCTCTTGTCGCATACCTATTCGGCCTGCAGTGTATTACGTGGCAACATAGCTTCCTCAACGCACCCCAGATCATCGACCGCCCAATTGAGCAGGTTTGGACGGTAGGGGGTCTGATATTAGTCCTAACGATCACGAGCGTTGGTATCTTTGACAAACAGGTTCGGCGTTTCCTTCGCTGGAGACGTGAGCGCGCTTTTAAAGAAGGCCCCCGCATTGCGGAGCCTACCGACACCCCTTTTGCAAGGGCGGCCTGGGGTAGCTTGGAAGAGATGTTGTTTATGCTTCTTGGCGTTTTCCTGTTGGGCACCGGATACTGCATGGGGCTTGCCTTCTTATCCGCCCAACAAACACTATCGCAGGTGGAGGGACAGTGCGTTCGTTGTGAAACGATACGAACCAGTCGTGGCCTTGTTAGAGGTAAGATATTTTCTAGCGACTCCGATCATCTCTTGTTGATGACTGGGGTGGGCCGCTTCTCTCTTCTAAAGTTGGATGACATTCAGGAGATTTCTGCTGCCTCGGACAGCGATCAAAATGCGATTGCCCCTTCGTCGGCTCAGGCCGGCCCTCGTCCGTGATATAGCCGAAGCCCGCCTGGAATGCCGGGCGATCCCGGAGTATGCACCCGATGTCCGCTTTGGGTCGAAAGCGGACGAGCGGTTGCGTTATCACGTGGATAGTTTCTGGGATGGTCCACCCGACTCCGCATAAGCAACCTGGACGTCTCCGTTCGGAGGAACGGCCATTATGACGATCAGCACAACATTGTGCTTCAGCAGCAGGATCGTGTGATTGAGCAGCAGACCTTCAATCTGCGTCAGCCATTCGTTCACGCGGTTGAGGTCGTAAACCCGTTCCTTGCCTTCGAGTGCGTGCCGAATGACGCCTCGGTGGAGCAATCGCCCGCATTGGTTGTAAATGCGCTCCAGTCCCGCCTTCGTAAGCTGACCGGGTTTGTTGGCCATTATAAGGCCGTGCTGATTCCGGGTTGGAATGATCGCGCCGGGGAAACAGTCCGGATTAATAGTTTCCAGAAACCGGAACGTTTTTTGAGCGTGCCAGCTTTTGAGCAGTTCCCTGGTTAGGCCGAACTTGCTGTGAGCCGCGAGGGACGCGAGGGCAATCAATTCGCAGATCACGCGCGTTTGCAAAATGGCGCTTTCAGCTTCCACGAGCTGATTCATGTAGGGTATGGACGTGTCGCGGCGCAGCTTGCCGATGATATCCGCGGCCAATCTACTTCGCGCTTTGATCTCCGACATGAAATCGGCGTAAATCCTAGCTTCTTTATCGAGGTCAATCGGCATGGCAGGGAGCCCCTTCAGTCGCTGGCTACCAATTGAACCAGCGCCCTGATGGCTGAACCGTTAGCCTGACCGCGACCGCCGCATACTACACTTGTGAGCCGACCTCCGGTGCGTTGAAGACCCGTCCAGTTCATGATGCACGAACCTGCCGTGACGGAAATAGGCTCGGCTCCGCTACTAAGGTACAGCCGCTCGACAGCCATCATCTGCACCCGGTCCGCGCCGAAGCCCTGCCGTCCCTCGATGGTTCCTGCGAAAGCTAATGTCCGCCCATCGTCACCACTCCTGTCCGCGAAATGGATGAGCACGCTGCCGCGCTCAGATCGAGTGATCGCTACCAAATCGCAACTGAACTGACTGTTCTCCCCATCATCGATGGTCACGCCCGACCTCGCTTCGCAACGGCCCGTCGTCAGAACCGGCGTTCCTTGCATTTGGGCGGGCGCTGGCGCCGCTGAGAGCGTCAGCAATGATGCGACCATCAGCTTTCTCATGGATGACACCTCCGTCGTGCATCGTCTGAAATCGCGATGCGCATAGCATCGCATAACGTCGAGTAGAGGAGGAGCGGCCGCTTGGGCGGAAGCTTTCCGACCATCTGTCAAATCCCTGAACCTGGTCTCGTTCGAGCCTAGTGCGATCTGATCGCAATGTCGCCAGTGCGTTGCTTTCAGCCGTTGAAGAGGTCGCCGATCGCGGAGCGCGGAAGCGGTCCCTCGACCTTGAAGCTGCCCAGGGGATGCGGCCGAAGCATTTCCTCAGCCGGACGCGAGGCCATCAACCAGGCCTGCCAATCTTCCTGTCGCACCACTGCAAGGTGGCGTTCCTTGAACGGCGCAATGTCGGGATTGGCTTCGACAGTCAGACCGGCGAACGCCGCTGGCCAATCTGCCCGCTCTGGCTGCCAGACTCCTGCGAAGCAGAAGAACAATTGATCCGTATTGAAGGTGACGCGGTGGCGCTTCTTGCTCCGCCCCTCGCCAGAGATCATGAACTCGGTGGCGATGATGAGGCAGGGGTTTGTGATGGTCCGCCCCTCGGCGCGTAGGAGGTTGTATGATCGGCCGTCAGGTTCGAACGGCTTGAGCCCCCAGCGCGCTTCTACCTGGGTCGCGGCGCCATCCTTCCAGATGACGATGCGAGCGATCTTGCCGGGGCCGTCGCCGAAGACCTCGATCGGCTCCACGCTTAGTCGGCTCCGCCGGGAAGGCTCACCACCTCCGCCGTGCCGAACGCTTTTCGGTATTCCTCGACGATCCGCTTATGCCCGGCCTCGGCTTCCTCCCAAGTCGCGTAGTGCGCTTCCTGGATGCCATCCTCGCCGATCAGTGATTCCGTCAGAAAGGGCTTTCGATCCTCGCTCTCGTGCAGCGCGATGCCCGTGAAGCGTGTCCAAACGCGGCCGTGCGGCACCTCGTCTTCGGCGACCAACTGACGATCGGTCCGGGACTGCGCCCGCCACTGGGCTTCGGTGACCTGGATAGCCCGCCGATCGACGTCGAGGACGTAGTAACGCCCCGCACCGGGCGGATTGATATGAGTGACCTTGCTCATTCCTACCTCCTTCGGCTCAACGCTCGCTTCCATTCCCGATCATCGGGGAGGGGCAAAGGCACGGTGACCGCCTCAAATCCCGCTAGCTCCAGCTTCGGGCCGCGGCGCCCGCATTGCCGACACCGAAGCCTTCGGGGAACGTCACGCAATCCATCGGGCCAGCCCTTCTTCTCGAAGCGATACCATAGCCCGACCGGGTGAAAGACGCCGCTCCGCTGACAACCAAGGCAGGTCGCCTTAATGGTCTCATGCTGCATCCCGGCGTCCAGCAGATCGCATATCGGGCGCACCCGCCAGGATTCGCGCCCGACCGCCACACCGTCACGCCTCCATCCGAATCGGTTGCAGGTGTTCTACATCTGTTCCACATCGCAGTCGATGCCCGAATCGCCGAAAACGCTGCGGATCGCTCGCGGACGCCTGATCTTCTTGGCGTTGTGCGCGGTGGATGAGGTGATCGGCCAGCTAGGCTCCGAGCCGCAAAAGCCGACCGTCGCGATGCGGCTTGCAATGGCGTTTCTCTACGCGTGCAGCGACGGGCGGCGCGAACCTTATGACAGCTTCTGGAAAGTGCTGGGCGATCCCTACGACTGGTCCAACGACGCGCCAGGTTCAACGAACGGCCGCGCCTATGTTCGTCGCACCTACGCGGGGATTCATTTCAAGGGTATCTGCCGAAGCGTCGGGATCGAGCCGACGGTCAAATTCGAGCACAGCCTGTCTGAGGCCCGCAATCCTGAAGCCCGGCGGCGCGCGCGCATGGCTGATGCGGTGAAGGGCACCGCGATTGAGCGGGCTGAGATCGACGAGAAGGCGCGAAAGGCGCGTCAGTACGACCTAAGCGATTAGCCACCTAGCCGCGGCAATTCCGAGTGCGATCCATCCTGCCGCACCCACCAAAAGCATGGCCCAGAACAGCACCACGTCTCCGACGCTTATACACGCCCGCTCAATCACCCCTGCGATGCTGGAAGGGGGGCGGCTGTCGTGCTGGACATGCTCGGCGACGAATACGGGAATCAGGAGCGAGCGAGGCTCATCTTTCAGGCCATGTTGGCAGCTTCCGAAGGTCGCGCACCAGCTCGATGAGCTCGGCGGCCTTATCCCGAATCTGCTCGGCGAATTTGGCAAAATCTGCAGTCTCAGCGACCATGAAATTGATTGAGTGAGCCGGGTCTTCCGGCTTCGTCGAGTATTTGAACCCGAAAACCTTTTGGTCGCTCTGCCGCATCCATTGCCAGTGAGCGATCTTGTTCCGCAGGCCCTTTTGCTTCTCGATCCACACGCCGACAGCGGCCAGCTCGTCCAGCATCTCGGATTGCTCCCGGTTCCGGACCTTCATGATAATCTGCCACGTCTGGCATAGGCGCTTGAGAGCCTTCAGCCGATTGTCAGGGCCTAGATCTTCCGTCAGGGCCTGCCCCAGTGTGCTGGGCGACTGGGCCAGCGTAACCAAAGCGTCCTGCAAAACCGACTCTAGGATGGCCCAAGCGCTGACCACTGAACCGATGCCAATAAGCTGAGGTTCTGTTAAACCGCATGTGTTTGGAGCCCATCCCCTAGGCGGAGGGACGAAGCGTTCAAAAGCCATGGCTGACGATCCTAAGACAGATACCTATTCCGAAGCCGAGAACGTAGCGCGCCGCGAGGCTGCGCTAAAGCGGATGCTGGCGACGCCGCACGAACTCCAGAAGGCGGTGAAGCATAAGCTCGCGCCGGAGAAGCCGGAGTGATCCTAGCTGCGCTGGCGCTGCTACAGGCGGAACCTAATCCGTTTTCTGATCTGGGGCCTCTCCCACCCTGCCGATCTGGGGCAGCCACATGTAGAGTGTGGGAGCGTGGGTGGCCTTCGCGATGGCTTCGCGTCGGCGAAACGGGATCGGGATCGATCTGGTATGCTGATATAGAAACGGTCCAGCCATCCTCATTCTCAACCCGGATGTGGATACGCATCGACCATGCGCGAGATCGAACGGAAACGATCCGGACAACGCGCGGCGTCGTCGTCCTCTACTGCGATAGCAGGAGGTTCAGCTGGGAGAGCCTAAGGGGCTATGATGCCCAAGACCGTGAGGTGGTGGGGCGATATCAGGAACGGTCAATGCCCGACAACGTGCCGCCTGAGACGGCTCATGAGGTGGTTTGGAACTGGGCCTGCGCCCGCCTTTCACCCTAGTGTGTTTGCAGTAATTAGGATGGTCATGTCTGAAGCCAATGAGGACGTCGATTGGACAAATGTCTCGGAGGATATGGCGCGGCAAATCTTGGCACAGGGTGAGCTTTATCTCCAAGGCCAAGTTCAGTTAGCTTTGGCAGCGGATCAAAGGGCGACAACCGCAGCAAGTATTTTCGCTTCCACAGCAGCCGCGGTCGTGGCTGCCTTCATAGCGTTCTGGGACGACTCGCAAGATCGGACGGCGTTGTTGAGCGGCTTGATTGGGGCGGCGTTTTTGATGACAGGCGCGTTAGCGGCGGCGTGGGCCGCGCGACCGGTCAATTTCGAGATTACGGGCAATCACCCGAGACAGTGGTACGCTGGTCGAACGGCGGCCATCGTGCCGATGATCGGCGGCGAGGCAGAAAGTGTGCAACGCCGCATTGATGCTAACGACAAGCGCATGGCGATCAACCACGCTTGGCTTCGAGCCGGATTCAATGTTGCCATGCTTGCCCCCGTTGCGTCGTTGGTTGCCTGGCTTTGGGTTCTCTAGGCCTTTCGCGACGGCGGCGGGTCACCGGGCTTGGTATCCCGCTTCGTGCTCGAATGAGTCGAAGAGGGCTTACCGCGTTCCTTCACCGGCATAAACCGGCCGCTCTCAGAGTCGCGCTTGCCCCCCTTATGGGGGCCGCCACTATCCTTTTTTGCCATGAAGCCCCCTCATCCCGATTGACAAGAAGGGCCGCGATTGATTCTATCGCCCGCGACCCTTCCCGTTGCCTTAGAAGCTCAGGTTTGCGGCCCTACTTCTTTGGCTTCTTGATGGTCTCAACAACCGCGCGTGGCGATCCTTGAGCCTTCTTGACCGTCATGAAACGCCCATCAACGGCGCTTCTTCCGATCTTGGTACCGTTGGCCATTGGATTAACTCCTACTGCCAGCGAGCGGTTGGGTCGCTCACCCCGGAAGCACCTCGCGTGCCCCGCCCGTATCAGGGCGCGCCGCGATGACCCGGAATGGTCCCGGAACGATTATAATTAACGGGTTAGGTGTGAGTCCAACGCTTTCGCGGCGTCCCGATCTGGCGGGCCGCGTAAACGATCAGGCGGCGAGTGCGTGAGACGCCGATACGTCTGGCGCTTGCCGTAAGTGGCGCGATGGCTCCACGGAGATGCAGCGGCTTCGCTCGCACGTGGTTAATCGCGATCCCGCCTTCTGAGCCCCACGACGGGCTGGAGTTCGCCGCCCGTTCTGCGGGTCCCGCGCGCGCGCGCAACGCGCGAGAGTTGCGAAATATTGGAGACCGCGCCTTCAACAAATCGAATGCTGCCATCCGGGGCGGAGAATTCTTGCCCGAAACGGGTGGAAATGGCGGAGCATTCGATCGGCAGGATTCAATCAGAGGCGCTTCGAACCGATCTAAGACCCGCTTGTCGGCCATGACCTGATGACGTATCCCCGACTTGCCGATCGAGGCTTAGTCACCTTCGGTTGGTGCGCATGATGCGCTGAGCACGGTCCGCCTATGTCGGGCGGCCCGCGAAATAAAACACCCTCACGGGAAATACGTGGGGCGTGCTGCCACCGTGCTCGCACGTGACTAACCACCCGGCGCCAGCCGGTGGAGCACGGGGGGTCGCATGATCCGTTCTCTCCTGATCGCAATGCCCATCTTGGCGATGATCCCCTTGTCCGGCTGCGCTACCGGGATGGCGGGAAGCTCGCGGCGCATCTGCTACGACGCTGGACTACAGCCAGGCACGCAGGAGTTCACCGACTGCTGGCACCGCATACGAGGACAGCAATTCCAAACCGACGCCAACATAGCGATAGGTGTTGGAGCCGCCGTCGGCGCGTCGCGCGCCCCCGCGCCCCCTTCGCAGCCGTCAATCAACGATTTCAGCCAACCGACGCAAAAGCAGTGCCGGTACATCACGCAACAGGGCGAGCGCATCCTACTCGTGCCAATCAACGCTCCTTGCCCTCCCCGTTACGGTGAGTGAGGCATGTTACCGAGAGAACGAATTGCCGGAGCGATTGTCATCGCGGGAGCAGTTATCGGTTTGGCGATTGTCTCGCGTCCTGGCCAAAATGGGGCAGGTCGATATTCGTTCAGTGTGTCCGGCGATCAAATCCGACGCTTCGACACAATCTCGGGCGAAGGGCTAATTTGTAGCCGGGAGAGGTGCCTAGCCGTGGATTATGATGGCCGCCGAGAGATTTACAATCGCGCTGACCGCCCGTGAATTTGCACCACCCGGGGCACTTGGGCGGAGGGGAAAGCGACGGGCAGGACAGGAGCGGTGGGTATGCGACGGCCCGTAGATCAGGAAACGGTTTTCCGCACCATGCTGGCTTTGAGGAGAGCAGCGATCGACGCGAGGGTTAGCCCCGGCACCCGGGCAACTGCAGCGCGGCAAGCTCGCCAACTTGAGATTTGCCTACGGCTACGTAAAACCGCGCAAGAGTGGGACATCGAGCCGATTTGTATTTACCGGCGCGCGTCGGTTCAGATTGGACGAATCCCAACAAAATGGCGTCGCCTTTGGGCAGCGTTTCGCACCCAGTTATAGTGGCCGGGCTGCCTGGCTCGCCATTGCGCGCGTCAGCCCATTTCGATGGTGTGGCAGGCTGACGCGAACAGGCTGCGAGAGAACTCGCCGATGGGGCGCGCCCCCCCCGGTGTTGTGGCATGACGCCGATCTGACGGTTTGACAGCGACTTCGCTCCACCCAGTTTCTTTTGAGGTTCCATTCTCAGGTTCCGTGTCCCGATTCTGGAACCCTTGGCGCACATTTTCGGAACAGTTCCTTTTTGGGGACGGTTCCAGATTTGGGCCCCTTTCCAGATGCAATCTATATCGCTTGATCTGGCCAGTGCGCCCGGTTCGCCCAGCTTCCGAGATCAGCCCTCGCGCTTCGAGTGCATCCAGGACGGCGATAACCGTTTTCCTGTTGAGACTAGTCCAGTCGCAAATGGCATCGATTGAGGGATAAGCTATGCCTCCGCTGCGCTTGTTTGAGGCGTTAGCCAAGCACAAGAGCGCCAGCTTCTGCGATGGCCTAAGTCCGTTCTGAGACCCGGCCCATGCAAGGGCAGAAAAGCTCACACTAGCTCTCGATCAGGCGGCCATGGTTGCGAGCGCCTTTGGATGGCGCGTCAGCAACGAGAGAACGCAGGCTTGCTCCCGGAATGACGGTGCAGCCTCCGATCTTCCGCGCCTCCAATGTCCCGTCTTTAATCAATTCGTAGATGCGGGAACGCGAGAGACCGACAGCTTCGGCAGCGGCGGCGATACGATAGGCAATCGGTTCCATTTAATCCTCCGTCATGTGTGGACGGAGTACAGTACGGGTGGACCCTAGGTATCCGTGCCCCGGTGCTTTTACCTTTTGTTGAAATGGAGCTCGGCTGCGTCACGGGCGGCTATTGACCGCACGAGACGCAAAGCTGAAGCCTCATCGTGCGCCGCTCCAAATTCGTCACAATACGATTTGTACATCGCGTAGGCAGGGTGCAGTCGGCAGCCCGGGGCGGCCAATGAGTCGCACCACTTTTTGATGGCCTCGCTCCCCGATCTTGGGATGCTCTGGCTTAGGAAAATGCGCGCCACGGCCTTCCGTGCCTCCCCTCGCGGCATACGATGACGCGTTAAGGCATTTACGGAGGCAGCCCCGAGCGCCTGCCGAAGGAGCTGTGTTGTCGAACTCGTACCTGGCGCTACCTTGCCAGGTTTGAAAAACTCCGCACGACGTCCCGAAACCGTTTCATCGAGCGATCTCATCAATTCGTCCACCAAGTTAACGCAATGCGGCGGCATGCCCAACCGGGTGCCCAATTCTAAGAGGCGTCCCAAAACGACGCCCGCGCATTGACGACGGTGTTCGACCTCGGCGCTTCTCGCCCCAACGGCGAGCAATGGGAGCTGACAGTCGCGAAGGAAGTCCGCGACAGGATCATCCACGGGTTTGGAATCGGTCATGCTCTGCGCTCGGCTAGCGCGACGACATTCGTTCTCCCGGCCAAGAATTCGGACCAGGCCTTCATCAATGGCCGCCTTTGGTCCAGGTATTTGGTCCGCCGATAGGCAGCTTCCACCTTGTCCGCGACCGCGTGCGCGAGAGCGGCTTCGGCTACATCGCGAGGAACGCTCGGAAGCTTCTCGGCGATCCAATCGCGAAACGATGATCGCATGCCATGAACCGTGTGTTTCCCCCCACCCGCTACGCGCAGCGCCTTGATGAGTGTGGCATCGGAGAGCGGTCGCCCTTTGGCCCCCGGAAAAACGGGGTCATCCGGGCCAGTGGCGACTAACCCGCGCAGCTGCTTGATTATGTCGAGCGCGGCGGCCGATAGCGGTACAGTGTGTTCCACACCGGCCTTCATCCTGGATGATGGGACCACCCATGACGCATCTCCAGCGTTGATTTCCCGCCAGGTTGCTCCGCGCACCTCACCCGATCGCGCGGCCGTCAATATTGCGAACTGAAGCCCCAATCGACCAACAGAGGCTGGCTCACGCTGCAACTTCTCCATCAACCCGGGCAGCTGGCTGTAGGGCATCGCCGAATGGTGTTTGGGCCGCACCCGCTGCTTTGAGACGATTCTCGCTAACGCACGATCAGGCGCGTCCGACGCCCGCCACCCCATCGCCTTTGCAAAGTCCAGCACTGTAAGGATGCGTTGGCGGACCCGCCGAGCAGTCTCAGGCTTATCCTGCCAAATTGGTCCGAGCGCTGCCCAAATAAGGTTTGCATCGATTTCATCAGGCAAACGACGGCCTAGTGTGGGGAAAGCATACGTCACCAGAGTCGAGAGCCATTGAGCGCGGTGCTTTGGATTCTTCCAACCGACCTCTTGATCTGAATGATATTGGCGCGCGATCTCCTCGAACGACGGCACCGACGTATCAGCTCGCTTCCATGCGATCGTCGGGTCGACACCAGCGCGAGCCATCCGGCGCCCTTCGGTGGCCTTGTCCCGGGCTTCGCTTAGGGAAACCAGATCGGCGGGCCCGAGTCCTAGATCTCGCCGCCTTCCGTTGATCACCACGCGGAGCACCCAAGAGCGCGTACCGGATTCTTTGACTAGAAGGTGCAGGCCACCGCCGTCACCGTGACGACCGGGCTTCGCCCCGGCGACTAACCTGGCTGTGAGCTTTCCCATAACAATGATCCAACATTTGTTACCACATTTTGACGTGGCAGCGGCTGGACGTCAATGGACAAGCATGGAGAGAACTGCCAAAAATTCTCTGGCAATCCGGGCAAAATCTGGATGGCAGTGGGCCACCTCGGATGGGTAGCTGGCGGAGCGGGAGGGATTCGAACCCTCGATACGCTTTTGGCGTATACTCACTTTCCAGGCGAGCGCCTTCGACCACTCGGCCACCGCTCCGCATGCTCTGGACGGCGCGTGATCTAGTCGGCCATTCCCGGTTCGGCAAGTTAGCCGGAAAGACGGTCGATCATACGGGCCAGTACCACGTCCTTTTCGGTGACGCCGCCTTCGCTGTGGGTGGAAAGCAGGATGTCGACCCGGTTCCAGACATTCGTCCATTCGGGATGATGATCCGCTTTCTCCGCCGCCAGCGCGACCCGGGTCATGAAGGCGAAAGCGGCGCTGAAATCGGCGAAGCGCAGCGAGCGGGCGATGCCGTTTCGCGCCAAATCGTAGGTCCAGCCCGGCAGCGCCGCCAGCGCCGCGTCCCGCTCCGCATCGCCCAGCACCGCCATCGCCCTTCCTCCCGTGCTTATGCTTTCCTATGAGCCGGAGGATGAGCGGCGGTCAAACCCTTGCGCCCGATGCGGCGGCGATCGAGCGGCTGGCCGATGCCGCGATCGCGGCGCTGCCGGAGCGCTTCCGCCACCATCTCGACGGCGTCGTCGTGAGGATCGAGGAGTTCGCCGACGAGGAGACACTGGACGCGATGGAGATCGAGGATCCGTTCGAGCTGACTGGCCTTTATTCCGGCCGCTCGATGCGCGAGGAATCGAGCCTGGCCTCGGGCGAGATGCGGCCGATGATTCACCTCTACCGCCGGCCGCTGCTCGACGAATGGGTCGACACCAATGTAACGCTGGAGGCGCTGATTACCCATGTCATCGTCCATGAGGTCGGCCACCATTTCGGCCTTTCCGACGGCGATATGCACGCCATTGAGGAGCAAGCGGGTTGAGCCTGCTGCGGCTCGACGGGATCGCCTGCCGGCGCGGCGGGCGGCTGCTGTTCGAGGGACTGAGTCTGACGCTCGCTTCCGGCGAGGCCGCGGTCGCGACCGGGCCGAACGGGGTTGGCAAATCCAGTTTGCTGCGGCTCGTGGCGGGGCTGCTGGAGCCGGTGGCGGGGACGGTCGAAGCGGCGCCTGTCGCGTTGGCGGACGACAGGCTGGCGCTGGACGAACGCCGCAGCCTCAATGACGCGCTCACCTTCTGGGCGTCCCTCGACGGCCGGGGACCGCGCATGGCAATCCTCGCCATGGGCATGGGCCATCTGATCGACGCGCCGGTCCGGATCCTTTCCACTGGACAACGAAAGCGCGCGGCGATCGCCCGCGTGATCGCCAGCGGGGCACCGTTGTGGCTGCTCGACGAGCCGGCCAATGGGCTCGACTCCGAAGGACAGGAGCGGTTGGCCGCCGCCATGGCGGAGCACCGGGCGGCGGGTGGCGCGATCCTCGCCGCGACCCATCAGCCGCTCGGGCTCGATGATGCGAAGACGGTGGCGCTGGCATGACCGCGCTGATCGCCCGCGAGCTGCGACAGGCGCTGACCGGCGGCGCGGCGGCGTTGCCCGTGGTCTTCTTCCTGCTGGTGGCGACGCTCTTCCCGTTTGCGGTCGGGCCGGACGGGCCGCTGCTGGCGCGGACCGGCGGCGGCGCGTTGTGGATGGCGGCGCTGCTCGCCGCCTTGCTTCCGGTAGACAGACTGGTCGCGCCGGATCAGGCGTCCGGCGTGCTCGATCAGCTCGCCTTGCGCGGCATCAGCGAGGAGACGGTCGCGCTCGCCAAGCTCGCCGGCCACTGGCTGAGCTTTGGCCCACCGCTGATGCTCGCCGCGCTGCCGGCGAGCGCGTTGCTCAAATTGCCGGCGGACGTGCTGATCCGGCTGGAGGTCGGCCTGCTGATCGGCACGCCGGGCCTTGCGGCGCTGACGCTCGGCCTCGCAGCGCTGACCGCGAGCCTGCGCCGCTCCGGCGCGCTCGCCGGCCTCCTGATGCTGCCGCTGGCGGTGCCGCTGCTGATCTTCGGCGCGGGCTTCGTCGAGCGCGGCGACAGCGGCGCGCCTTACTGGCTCGGCGCGGTCTCGCTGCTGCTCGTCGCCGGCGCGCCCTTCGCGGCCGGCGCGGCGATCAGGGCCGGGCGCGACTAGACCAGCGGGCGAAGATCGCCGTCGGCAGCAGCAGCCCGCGCGCTTCCTCGCGCACCGCCATGTCGCCGCACTCGATCTGGCCGCCGAGATCGCCGAGCGCCTGATTGAGCAATTCGCCGATCGCCAGCGCTGACATCCGCACCGCATAGACGGTCAGCACCAGGAAGCGGCTGTCGGCGTCGAGCAGCTTGCGGCAATCGGCGATCAGGCCGGGCAGCCCTTCCTCCAGCCGCCAGACCTCGCCCTCGGGCCCGCGGCCGAATTTGGGCGGATCGAGGATGATGCCGTCATAGCGCCGGCCGCGCCGCACCTCGCGCGCGGTGAATTTGGCGGCGTCGTCGACCAGCCAGCGGACGGGCTTGTCGGCCATGCCCGACAGCGCCGCATTGGCCTTGCCCCCCTCGACCGATTTCTTCGACGCGTCGACATGGGTGAGCCGCGCGCCCTTGGCCGCCATCGCCAGCGTGCCCACGCCCGTATAGCCGAACAGGTTCAGCGCTTCTGATCCCTCGCCAAGCCGATCGCGCATCCACGCCCATTGCGGCGCCATGTCCGGGAAGAAGGCGAGGTGACGGAACGGCGTGCACTGGGCGCGGAAGCGGACCTCCTCCCAGTCCAGCTCCCAGCCTTCACGCGGCACCGGCGCGGCAAAATGCCAGCGGCCTCCGCCCTCGTCGTCGGGGGCGGGGATGAACTCGCCATGCGCATCCCAATCGGCCGCGGCCGGCGCCCACATCGCCTGGGCCTCGGGCCGGATGAAGCGGTATGGACCGTAGCGTTCCAGCTTCCGGCCATGGCCGGAATCGACGAGGCCGTAATCAGCCCAAGGCTCCGCGATCAGCGTCTCGAGCTTCACGCGGCGCGGACGGCGGCGACGCCGATCGTCGCTCCGGCGTGCGGGCCGGCGAGGATCTTCGCGCCCGCCGCGCGCACCTCGTCCAGCGCCACCGCCTCGATCCGCGCGACCATCTCGGCCGGCTCGACCAAGCGCCCGAACAGCCCAAGCTGGCGCGCGACATAGCTCGCCTGACCCCAGGTGCTTTCCAGCGCCATCAACAGGCCGGCCTTCATCTGCGCCTTGGCGCGGTCGAGCTCGCGCGCGCTCGCGGTTTCGGCGGTCTGCGCCACCGTCTCGGCGATCAACGCCGCCGCCGCCGCCGCCTCGCGCCGCGCGGTCGCGGCGTAGCAATAGAACAAACTGTCCTCGCGATAGGGCTGGAGCGCCGCCCAGACCGAATAAGCGAGGCCGCGCTCCTCGCGCACCGCATGGAAAAGCCGCGATGATGCGCCGGAGCCGGCGATGTCGCTGAATAGCCGCGCCGCGTAGAAATCCGGATCGTGGACGCCGGGCGCCTGGTAACCGGCGGCGAGATGGGCCTGGTCGGCGCGCGGCCGGCTGGCGCGCCGGCCGCCGACGAAGAAGGCCGGCTCGGCGGGCGCGATCATCCCGTCCGGCAGGGCGCCGAACCGCGCCTCCGCCAGCCGCACCAGTTCGTCATGATCGACCTTGCCGGCGGCGACGAGGATCAGGCTGCCGCCGCGATAGCGCTCGGTCCGCCAGCCGTGCAGATCGTCGATGGTGATCGCCGCGACGCTGGTTTCGTCGCCGAGCACCGAGCGGCCGAGCGGCTGGTCCGGCCAGGCGATGGCCCACAGATCCTCGAAGATGATGTCCGACGGCGTGTCTCGCGCCTCGCCCAGCTCCTGGAGCACGACCTCCTTCTCGCGGACGAGATCCTCGGCCCGGAAATGGGGCCGGAGGATCATGTCCGAGATCAGCTCGATCCCGAGCGGGAGGTGCTCGGCGAGCAGGGTCGCGGAGAAGCTGGTGCCCTCGCGGTCGGTCGCGGCGTTCAGATCGCCGCCGACATCCTCCGCCGCCTCGTTGAGCTCGCGCGCGCTGCGCGGCCCGGCACCCTTGAACACCATATGCTCGTAGAGATGGGCGATGCCGTTGAGATGCGCCGGCTCGTGCCGCGAGCCGACTTCGGCATAGAGGCCGACGGCGACGGTTTCGAAGCCCGGCATCGACCGGCTGGCGACCTTGAGGCCGTTGTCGAGGATATTGAGCCGCATCATGGGAGGCGGGCCATTACGGCCTCACGGCTCCGGGGGCAACTTGGGCGCGCCACGGCGCCTCAGCGCGAGCCAGTAGATCAAGGCCGCCGCGATCGCAAAGAAGAACCACTGGGCGGCATACATCAGATGGCTGTTGGGCACCGATTCGACGCTCGCCGGCTTGCTGGGGACGAGGCCGGGCGCTGCCGTCGCCGCGACCAGCACGATCGGCCCGTCGCCCTCCACCACGCTGAGCCACCCGGCCACTATGCCGTCGAGCGAGGGCCTCGTGTCGCGCCTGATGTCGCGCGACCAGCCGACATTGACCCGAATGCGCCCTGCCGTCCCTTCCGCGCCCGGGCGACAGGGGATGGTGTAGACTTGGCCCACCTCGTCGCGCGCATTGCGCCCGGCGCGGATTTCCGGACCGGCCTCGCGGACCTGGCAGGTGACGAGCGCGCGCCGAAAGGACAGCCGGGGCAGCTCGGCACGACCGTCCAGCAACGGATCAAGATCGACCGGCGGCAGGGATGCGGCGGCCGCATATTCGGCGAGCAACCGGTCCTTCCACGCGGCGCGCTGCAACTGCCAGACGCCAAGCCCAATCATCACCGCGACCGCGCCGGCGACGATCAGCGTGGGAAGGAGCGGTAGACGCTTCATGGCCGGTCCCGAAGCTGCCCCTCTCGCGCGCGATGGCGATATTCGAGCGCGAGCAGCAGGCCCTTGCCCAGCCGCAACAGGCCGAGCGTCAGCGCGGCGGTCAGCGGCAGCCAGAGCAGGACGTGCACCCACCAGGGCGGCGAGATTCTGAGCTCGACCGTGATCGCCAGCGCTGTGACGATACCGCCGACGATGAAGATCAGGAAGGCGGCCGGCCCGTCGCCGACATTGAATGCCGCGAAATCGAGCCCGCAGGCGCGGCATTTCGCGGCGAAGCGGACGATCCCGTCGAACAGAGTCCTGGCGCCGCAGCGCGGGCACAGGCCGCGGAGCGCCACGACGGCCGGCGAGGGCGCGGTCTCTTCCCTCCCGTTAGCGGGAGGGGTTGGGGGTGGGGAGTCGAATGTCATGCCCACCCCTTAGTCCCCTCCCGCTTGCGGGAGGGAAACATGCTAGTGATAGGCCGCGCCCCAGCCGCCCCAGACATAGACGCACAGGAACAGGAACAGCCAGACGACATCGACGAAGTGCCAGTACCAGGCCGCGGCCTCGAAGCCGAAATGCTGCTGCGGCTGGAAGTGGCCCTTGTAGGACCGGACCAGGCAGACGATCAGGAAGATCGTGCCGACGATGACGTGGAAGCCATGGAAGCCGGTCGCCATGAAAAAGGCCGAGGTATAGATATTGTCGCCGAAGCTGAACGGCGCATGGTAATATTCATAGCCCTGGACGCTGGTGAAGATGAGGCCGAGGACGATCGTGGCCCACAGGCCGTTGATCAGCCCCTTGCGGTCGCCATGGATCAGCGCGTGATGCGCCCAGGTGACGGTCGTTCCCGAGCAGAGCAGGATCAAAGTGTTCAGCAGCGGCCAGCCGAACGGATCCATGACGTGCATGCCCTCGGGCGGCCAGACGCCGCCGACCGATTCCACCGTTGGCGGAAAGAGCGCGCCGTTGAACCAGGCCCAGAACCAGGCGACGAAGAACATCACCTCGGACGCGATGAACAGGATCATGCCGTAGCGCAGGTGGAGCTGGACGATCGGCGTGTGATCGCCCGAATGGGCTTCCTTGATCACGTCGGCCCACCAGCTCGCCATGGTGAGCGCGACGCCGAGAAAGCCGAGCACCATCACCCAGACACCGGCCGAGTTGCCGTGAAACCACATCACCGCCCCACCGGTCAGCGCCAGCGCCGAGAAGGCGCCGACGAGCGGCCAGATGCTGGGATTGACGATATGATATTGGTGGGTCTTCGCTCCGGCCATCTGCCATTCCCTGTCTAAGCTGGTGCCGCTCTAACTTCCTGTCCGCGCCCGGTCCACCGGGTAAAAGGTGTAGGAAAGCGTGATCTCGCTGATGTTGCGCGCGTCCGGATCATTGAGGATCGCCGGATCGACATAGAAGACCACCGGCATGCTCACCTCCTGCCCCGGCTGGAGCGTCTGCTCGGTGAAGCAGAAGCACTGGACCTTGACGAAATACTGCCCCGCCTGACTGGGGCTGACGTTGAAGGTCGCGGTGCCGGTGATCGCCGTGGGACCGGTGTTGCGGGCGGTGAAGAGCGCGATGTTGCGCGCCCCGATCGCGACCCGGCGGGTAGTGTCGACCGGCCGGAACTCCCAGCCCAGAGCGGGCGAGACATTGCCGTCGAAGCGGACCGAGACCAGCCGCCCGACCGCGCCCGGCGCCTCCTGGCCGACCGCCATCCGGGTCGTGCCGCCGAAGCCGGTCACCTGGCAGAACAGGCGGTAGAGAGGCACGCTGGCAAAGGCCAAGCCGACCATGCCCAGGGCAAGCAGGGCGGCGAGCGCCGCGGTGCGGCCGTTGCGGCGAGCCAGCGCCGTCACCGGCCGGCCATCCGGGCGATGGTGATGAAATAGACCAGGATGACGAAGGCGAAGAGACCGATCGCCATCAGGATCGCGCGCGTCCGCTGGCGGCGGCGCACCTCCTCCGTGATCGGATCGGGCAGGCTCATGCGATCACCCAGACGTCGATCACCAAAGCCCCGAAGATCGCGAACAGATAGAGGATCGAGAAGGCGAACAGGCTCTTTTCCGGCTTCATGCCCGCCGGCTCGGTCGCCTTGTTGAGCAGCACGCGCAAGGCGAGGACCGCGAAGACAAGGGTCAGCAGGACCGCCGCGACGCCGTAGAGCGCGCCTGCGAGACCGAGCGGCCAGGGCGCGATCGCCGCCGCCGCCATCGGCATTGTGTAGAGCGCGATCTGCCGGCGGGTCGTCTTGAGACCGGCGACGACGGGGAGCATCGGCACCCCGGCGGCGGCGTAATCGGTGCGCACGAACAGGGCCAGCGCCCAGAAATGCGGCGGCGTCCATAAGAAGATCAATGCGAAGAGGAGGACGGGGAGCGCGGTGACGTCGCCGGTCGCCGCGGCCCAGCCGATCAGCGGCGGGAAGGCGCCGGCCGCGCCGCCGATGACGATGTTCTGGGGTGTCCGCCGCTTCAGCCAGATCGTGTAGACGAAGACGTAGAACAGGATCGAGACCGCCAGGATCGCCGCCGCCAGCCAGTTGGTCGCGAAACCCATCAGCAGGACGGAGAAGAAGGACAGGCCGACGCCGAAGTGGAGCGCCGAGTCCCGCTCCATCCGGCCGGCCGGAAGCGGCCGCCCGGCGGTGCGCTTCATCACCGCGTCGATATCCGCCTCATACCATTGGTTGAGCGCCGCCGCCGCGCCGGCGCCCAAGGCGATGCACAGGATCGCGGTGAAGGCGAGCACCGGGTGGATCGCGACCGGCGCCACCGCCAGCCCGCACAGCCCGGTGAAGACGACGAGCGTCATCACCCGCGGCTTGGTCAGCGCCAGCAGGTCCCGCCAGTCGGCGGGCAGGCGGGTGGCGATCGTCTGCGTCGTCATAATCTGCTCGCGCCCGCGCGGCCGGCAAGGCCGCGTGAGAGGCTCAGTGCCTGTTGTCGTCGTCGATCACCGGCAGCGTTTCGAACTGGTGGAACGGCGGCGGGCTGGACAGGGTCCATTCCAGCGTCGTCGCGCCCTCGCCCCACTGGTTGTCCGGCGCCTTCTTGCCGGCGAACAGCGACCAGAAGATGTTGATGAAGAAGAACGCCATGCCGGCGGCCATGATCAGATAGCCGTAAGAGGCGATGTGATTATAATAGCCGAGCTGGTCGGTATAATCCGGCACGCGGCGCTGCATCCCGTCCAGACCCAGGAAGTGCATCGGGAAGAACAACACGTTCACACCGATGAAGAAGGTCCAGAAGTGGAGCTGGCCGAGCAGCTCGTTATACTGCCGGCCCCACATCTTGCCGAACCAGTAATACCAGCCGGCGAACAGCGAGAAGACCGCGCCGAGGCTCAGCACGTAGTGGAAGTGCGCGACCACATAATAGGTGTCGTGCATGATCGTATCGACGCCGGCATTGGCCAGCACGACGCCGGTGACGCCGCCGACGGTGAACATGAAGATGAAGCCCAGCGCCCACATCATCGGCGTCTCGAAGGTGAGGCTGCCGCCCCACATGGTCGCGATCCAGGAGAAGATCTTCACGCCGGTCGGCACCGCAATCACCATCGTCGCGGCGGTGAAGTACATCTTGGTGTTCACGTCCATGCCGACGGTGAACATATGGTGCGCCCAGACGATGAAGCCGATCACGCCGATCGCGACCATCGCATAGGCCATGCCGAGATAGCCGAAGACGGGCTTGCGGCTGAACGTCGCGATCACCTGGCTGATCATGCCGAAGCCCGGCACGATCATGATGTAGACCTCCGGGTGACCGAAGAACCAGAAGAGGTGCTGGTAGAGCACCGGATCGCCGCCGCCGGCCGCGTCGAAGAAGTGGGTGTTGAAGTTGCGATCGGTGAGCAGCATCGTGATCGCCCCGGCCAGCACCGGCAGCGCGAGCAGCAGCAGGAACACGGTCACGAGCATCGACCAGACGAAGAGCGGCATCTTGTGCAGCGTCATGCCCGGCGCGCGCATGTTGAAGATCGTGGTGATGAAGTTGATCGCGCCGAGGATCGACGAGGCGCCGGCCAGATGGAGCGCGAAGATCGCCATATCCACCGACGGCCCCGGCGAACCGATCGTCGACAAGGGCGCGTAGACGGTCCAGCCGACTCCGGCGCCGAGCCCGCTGCCTCCGGAAACGAAGGACGAGCCGAGCAGCAGGATGAATGCCGGCGGCAGCAGCCAGAAGCTGATATTGTTCATCCGCGGGAAGGCCATGTCCGGCGCGCCGATCATCAGCGGCACGAACCAGTTGCCGAAGCCGCCGATCATCGCCGGCATGACCATGAAGAAGACCATGATCAGGCCGTGTGCGCTGATCAGCACGTTCCACATGTGGAGCGCGGTGTTTTCGTCGACCGGCGCGCCGGCCATCATCCCGGCCCAGGCCTCGAGATGCTGGATGCCGGGCTCCGCCAGCTCCCAGCGCATCAGGCCGGAAATGCCGCCGCCGATGATCCCGGCGATGACCGCGAAGATCAGATAGAGGGTGCCGATATCCTTGTGGTTCGTCGACATGAACCAGCGGACGAAGAAGCCCGGCTTGTGATCGGCGTCATGATGCGCCTCATGGCCATGATCGGCCTCGAAATGGACGGCGGCTGCGGTGGTGTCGGTCATCGTGTCGCCGTCCTAATTCTGGGTGGCAGCTTGGTTGGTGGTGGCCGCGGGCTCGACGGCGTTGACGACGTTGCTCGGCGCGGGCGTCGACGCCGTCGCCTGGTTCGCACTCACCGTCGGCTGCGGCGCTGCGGCGGCGGTCGCGCCCGGCATATGGCCGCCGCGCGAAGCGACCCATTGCGCGAAGCGCTCGCGGCTCACCACCTCGACGGTGATCGGCATGTAGCCGTGCCGCGCGCCGCACAATTCGTAGCAGACGCCGTAATAGACGCCCTCGCGCTCCGCCCGGAACCAGGTTTCGTTGATCCGGCCCGGCACCGCATCCATCTTCACCCAGAAAGCCGGCACGCCCCAGGAATGGATCACGTCCGAGGAGGTGACGAGCACCTTGATGTTCGCGCCGAGCGGCACGACGACGCGATTGTCGGTCGCGATGTGGCGCGGCTCGCCGCGCGCGATCGCCTGAGCGTCGGGCAGCATGTTGGCGGTGAACTCGATGCCGAGATCGGGATATTCGTAGCTCCAGTTCCACTGGTTGCCGGTCACCTTCAGCGTGAGATCGGCCGGCGGCGGCGAATATTGGTTGGCGAGCAGCCGGATCGACGGCACCGCGATCACCACCAGGATGAGCACCGGCACCAGCGTCCAGACCACCTCGAGCGTCGTGTTGTGGCTGTTGCGCGACGGCGTCGGATTGGCGCCGCGGCGATAGCGGAACATCACCCAGGCGAGCAGCAGCGAGCACGAACAGCGAGATGACCGTGATGACCGGGAACAGGATCCAGTCGTGGAACCAGGCCGCCTCCTCGCCGATCGGCGACACCTGCTCCGGCAGGCCCGTATCCGCCCGTCGGGCTGGCCGATACCCGGCGGTCGGCGCGGCCTGCGGCGGCGCGGCGGGGGTCGCGGCATTGGCGGCGGGCGCGGCGCTGTTCGCTGGCGGTCCGCGATCGGCCGCCGGCGCGGTCTGGCATTGGCGCTGGCCGGCGGCGCCGGTCGGCCGCGGTCGGCGCGGGGCCTGCGCCAGCGCCGCGCCCGGGCGCCAGCCCGAAGGCGGCGGCAATGGCGAAAGCCTTCAGAAAAATCTTCATCAAAACCCCTGTCGCCATCGCAGCACATGGCTGACTCGCGCCCCGTAGAGGCGTGTCGGCGCGGCTTATAGGCAGCTACCTTGCGTCCCTCAACCCCGCTGGTGGCCGCTTGCCGGGCTTTCTCCCCGCGCCTATTTGCCGGGCGCACGACGCGGCGGGACGAGGGCGATGAACGAGGATGAAGTGCTGGGCGAGTTCCGTGCTGCGGGCGCGCTGCTGGAGGGGCATTTCATCCTCTCCTCCGGCCTGCATAGCCCGCGCTATCTGCAATGCGCCCGGGTGCTTATGGACCCGATGCGCGCCTCGCGGCTGGCGTCCGCGCTCGCCGGCGCCATTCCGCGCGAGATCAAGTCGCAGCTCGGCATCGTCGTCTCGCCGGCGATGGGCGGCGTCATCGTCGGCCACGAAATGGGCCGCGCGCTGGGCATCGAGGCGATCTTCGTCGAGCGCCCCACCGGCACTTTCGAGCTTCGCCGCGGCTTCCGGCTGGAGCCGGGGCAGAAGGTGCTGCTGGTCGAGGACGTGGTCACCACCGGCCTCTCGTCGCGCGAGGCGATCCGGGCGGTGGAGGAGGCGGGCGGCGAGGTGATCGCCGCCGCCGCTCTGGTCGATCGCTCGGGCGGCAGCGCCGATATGGGCGTCCCCTTCTTCCCGCTCGTCCGGATCAATGTGCCGACCTACGATCCGGCGGAGCTTCCTGACGATCTCGCCGCCATCCCGGCCGAGAAGCCGGGCAGCCGCAAGGCCGCCGCTTGACCGGCCATCTCCGCCTTGGCGTCAATATCGACCATGTCGCGACGATCCGGAACGCGCGCGGCGGCGCCTATCCGGACCCGATCCGCGCCGCCCTGGTCGCGCAGGAGGCGGGCGCCGACGGCATCACCGCCCATCTGCGCGAGGACCGGCGGCACATCATCGACGAGGACATCGCCCATCTGATCGGCGCGATCGCGCTGCCACTCAACATGGAGATGGCGGCGACCGAGGAGATGGTGGCGCTCGCGCTCAAGCACCGCCCCTACGCCGCCTGCATCGTCCCCGAGCGGCGCGAGGAGGTGACCACCGAGGGCGGGCTCAACGCCGCCGGCCAGCACAACCATCTCCAGCCGCTGATCTCGCGCCTCGCCGACGCCGGCATCCGCGTCTCGCTGTTCATCGAGCCCGATCCGCGCCAGATCGAGGCGGCGCTCCTGCTCGGCGCGCCGGTCGTCGAGTTCCACACCGGCCGCTACGCCCATGCCGAGGGCGAGGCGCAGACGGCCGAGCTCCAGCGCCTCGCCGACGCGGCGGCGCTCGCCCGGAAGAACGGCCTTGAGCCCCATGCCGGCCACGGCCTCACCTTCGACAATGTCCAGCCGGTCGCCGCGATCCCGCAGATCGCGGAATTGAACATCGGCCACTTCCTGATCGGCGAGGCGATCTTCACCGGGCTGGACGCCAGCGTCAGGCGGATGCGGGCGCTGATGGACGAGGCAAGGTGATCATCGGCCTCGGCTCCGACCTCTGCAACATCGAGCGGATCGCCAATTCGCTCGACCGGTTCGGCGAGCGTTTCGAGAAACGCGTGTTCACCGAGATCGAGCGCGCGAAGGCGGAGCGCCGCCCGTTCACCCGGGCCGGCACCTACGCCAAGCGCTTCGCCGCCAAGGAGGCCTTCTCCAAGGCGGTCGGCACCGGCTTCAAGCGCGGCGTGTTCATGAAGGACATTGGCGTCGTCAACCTTCCCTCCGGCGCGCCGACGCTGGCGCTGACCGGCGGCGCGCGCGAGAGGCTTGACGCGCTTGTCCCGCCGGGCCACCGCGCCCACATCCATCTGACGATGACCGATGACCATCCCTTCGCCATGGCCGTCGTCGTCATCGAGGCCTTGCCCGGGAGTGAATGAATTGACCGACCCCGACCGCGCGAACGCGGCCGACACCAGCGGCGAGGCCGCGCCCGTCGCGGCGCAGACGTCGACCGACGCGCCCTTGTCTGCGGAGCCGGCCGCCGACGCACCGGCCAAGGCCGCGCCGAAGAAGGAGGGCACCGACTGGTGGGGGGAGATCAAGGCGATCTTCTGGCTGATTCTCGCCGTGCTCGGCTTCCATAGCTTCATCGCCAAGCCCTTCTACATCCCGTCCGAATCGATGATGCCGGGCCTCTTGGTCGGCGACCGGCTGGTCGTCTCCAAATATCCCTATGGCTGGTCGTGGGTATCCCCGAGCTTCCACATCCTGCCGCGCTGGCAGGGGCGGCTGTGGGGCGCGATGCCGGAGCGCGGCGACGTCGTCATCGTCACTCCGCCGGGCGAGAATAGCGACTATATCAAGCGCGTGATCGGCCTGCCCGGCGACACGATCGAGGTGATCGACGGCACCGTCTACATCAACAGCCAGGCGGTGCGCCGCGAGGAGCGGCCGGCGACGATGATCCCAATCGACGCCAACACGCCGTGCGATCCGGACACGTTCGGCGATTTCCGGGTGCGCGGCGCGGACGGGCTTATGTATTGCCGCCTGCCGGTCTTCCGCGAGACCTTGCCCAACGGCCGTTCCTACGACACGATTGACGTCGGCCATTCGACCGGCGACGATTTCGCCCGCGTCACCGTGCCGGAGGGGCATGTCTTCCTGATGGGCGACAATCGCGACCACAGCTCCGACAGCCGCTTCCGCGCCGGCTTCCCCGAGCGCGGCCTCGGCGGACCGGTGCCGTGGGAGAATCTGGGCGGCCGGGCCGAGTTCATCACCTTCAGCCTCGACGGCTCGTCCTCCTACTGGAACCCGATCAGCTGGTTCACCGCGCTGCGCGGCAGCCGCTCCGGCGTGTCGCTGCGGCCCGACGAAGGCCCGGCACCGTTGGCCGCCGGAAACCGCCAGTGAGCGATGACCGCGCGCTCGACGCGGAGGAGCTGGAGCAGCTCGATGCGCGCGGGCCCGCAGAGCTGAACGACCCCTTCGTCCGCCGCGAGATGAAGAAGGCGGCGGTGTGGATCGGAATGGCGCTCGCCGCCGCCGCGGTGATCGTCCTCGCCGAGCCGCTGCTGCTGATCTTCGGCGGCGTCGTCTTCGCCGCGATCCTCGACGGCGGCACCCGACTGCTCGGCCGGGTGCTGCCGATCGGCCGCGGCTGGCGGCTGCTGATCATCAGCCTGCTCGCTTTGGCCTTCATCGTCGGCACGGTCTGGTTTGCGGGAGTCCAGCTCACCACTCAGTTCGCGGCCCTGCGCGACATCGTCACGCTTCAGATCAACCGCCTGCTCGCGCTCGGCGCGACATACGGACTCGGCGTCGAGACCGTCCAGCCGCAGCAATTGTTCGAGCAGGCGATGAGCTCGCTGGGCCGCCTGACTTCGGCCGTCTCGAGCGTGCTCGGCGGCCTGACTAATCTTTCCATGATCGTCATCATCGGCCTGTTCATCGCGATCGAGCCGCGCATCTACGAGCGCGGCATCGCCTGGATGCTGCCGAGCGACATGCGCGCGCGCTACTTCCGCACCTCGGACCGGATCGGGCGGACGCTGCGCCACTTGATGATGGGCCGGCTGCTCGGCATGGCGGTCGAGGGCGTCGGCACCTGGCTGATGCTGCTGCTCGGCGGCGTGCCGATGGCGGCTTTGCTTGGTCTGCTGACCGGCATCCTCGCGTTCCTGCCCAATATCGGCGCGATCATCTCGGGCGCGCTGATCATCCTGATCGGCTTCTCGGTGAACGTCGAGACGGGCCTGTGGGCGGTGATGGTTTATGTCGTCGTCCAGGTCGTCGACGGCTATCTGATCGTGCCCTATGTTGCCAAGAAGACGGTCGATCTCGCCCCGGCTTTGGTGCTCGGCGCGCAGGTCATTTTCGGCGCCCTGTTCGGGATCATGGGTCTCGCGCTCGCCGACCCGCTGGTCGCGATGATGAAAGCGGCGCTCGACCAGAAGTCGATCGACGACGAGGCGCAGACGGAAAGCACGGCGCCGCCACGACCGGCAACCGCCTGACGCGCCTCTCGTGGACTAGCGGTTGCCGCCCGGCCGGCGACGGTCCGAGCGTCCGGCCGGCGGCCGCGCGGATTCGGGGCCCGGTGGTCCAGCCTCAAGCCCCGGCGGCAACTCGCCATGCGGCCCCGCGCCCGGCGGCAGTCCGCTTTCCGCGCCGGGCGGGAGCGCCCCAGGCGGCAAGGCTCCGGGCGGCAGGCCTCCGGGCGGCGCTCCACCCGGCTGCCCGCCCGGCCCCATCATCCGCTGCGCGGCGGCCATGCCCTCCGCGACCTGCAGGACGGTGATGTCGAACACCAGAGTATCTTCGGCGCTGAACGGCGTGCCCGGCGGCAGCGGCCCCTGGGCGTGCTGGCCGGGCGGCAGCCAGATGCGGTAGCGCCCGCCCTGCTGCATCATCTGCATCGCCTCGCCGAAGCCGGGGAAGACCCGATCGGTGCTGGCGACGAAGGGCTGGCCCATATCGTCGCTATTCTCGATCTGCGTCCCGTCCAGCTTGGTCAGCCGGTAGCGCATCGCGACCAGATCGGGCGGCAGGATCCGGGGCCCGGTACCGGCGCGGATCGTCTGGAAGCGCACCCCGGTCGCGGTGGTGACGATCTGCAGCGAGCGGGTGCCGACCCAGGCGAGCGCCGCGCCAGCGACGCACAGCATGATCAACGCGAGCCAGAGCTTGAGCACGCTGCCGCGGGCGAGCGGGCGGATCGGCACGGCGGTGACGGCTGACATCGGCGATCCCCAAAAAGAAAGCGGGCGGCGATTGCTTATCGCCGCCCGCTCGGGATGCCAACTCTTGTCGGATGCTTACCGGACGCCGTCGCGCTCGGCCCGCTTGCGCTCCAGCTTGCGGGCGCGGCGGATCGCGGCGGCGCGCTCGCGGGCGCGCTTCTCGCTCGGCTTCTCGTAATGGCGACGCAGCTTCATCTCGCGATAGACGCCCTCGCGCTGCAGCTTCTTCTTCAGCGCCCGCAGCGCCTGGTCGACATTGTTATCGCGAACCATGATTTGCATAAATGCTCGCCACTCTTCCTGTTCGTCTAAGCCATCAAAAAAGGATTCGCCGCGAGGCGCAAGCCTGCGGCGTCAGCGCGCGCCCCTAGCAGCGCGCGCCGCGCAAGGCAACTACCTGCCCGAAGCGCGCCGGCGGCCGTCGCCCATCGGCTTGACCCGATTGGCGAAACGGCCCTGGCCGCGCTGCACCCGGGCCGGCGGGAAGCGACGGCGACCTTGCTCCTCCTCGCGCCGCTCTTCGCGAGTCGGCGGCGGCGGCGCGATGCGGCTGGTCTTGATCCGGTGCGCCTCGGCGAGGAAATTGGCCGGCAGCGGCTCGACGCCGATCTTCTGACGGGTCAGCTTCTCGATGTCGCGCAGATAGGCCTTCTCGTCATCGGCGCAGAAGGCGATGGCGACGCCCGCGGCGCCAGCGCGCGCGGTGCGGCCGATGCGGTGGACATATTGCTCGGCGACGTTGGGCAGCTCGAAATTGATGACGTGCGAAACGCCGCTGACGTCGATGCCGCGCGCGGCGATGTCGGTCGCGATCAGGATCTTCGCCCGGCCATGCTTGAACTCGGCCAGCGCGCGCTCACGCTGCGGCTGGCTCTTGTTGCCGTGGATCGCGTTCGAGACGATGCCGTTGCCGGCGAGCAGCTTCACCACCCGGTCGGCGCCATGCTTGGTGCGGGTGAAGATCAGGACGCGGTCCATATTGCCGCGCTGGGAGAAACCGTGGCGCAGCATCATGGTGAGCAAAGCCTGCTTCTCGGCCTGCTGGACGAAGGTGACGTATTGGTCGACCCGCTCGGCGGTCGTCGCCTGCGGCGCGACCGAGACCTGGGCCGGATCGGTAAGGAACTTGTCGGCCAGCTCCTTGATCGTCTTCGGCATGGTGGCCGAGAAAAACAGGGTCTGGCGCTTCACCGGCAGCATCTTCACGATCTGCTTGAGCGCATGGATGAAGCCGAGGTCGAGCATCTGGTCGGCCTCGTCGAGGACGAGGATCTCGACCTCGCGCAGGGTCAAAGCGCCCTGCTCGACCAGGTCGATCAGGCGGCCGGGGGTGGCGACCAGGACGTCGACGCCGCGCGCTACGTCGGCGCGGTTCTTGCCGAGCGAGGTGCCGCCGAACACGGTGGCGACCCGCATGCCGGCGAACTGGCCGTAGGAGCGGGCACTGTCGGCGATCTGGCCGGCGAGTTCCCGGGTCGGCGCGAGGACGAGCATCCGGCAGGCGCGCTGCGAGGCGCGGCGCTGGCCGGCGGCGAGCCGGTCGATCGAGGGCAGCATGAACGCCGCCGTCTTGCCGGTGCCGGTCTGGGCGATGCCGAGCAGGTCGCGGCCCTTGAGGACCGTCGGGATCGCCTGCGTCTGGATCGGGGTGGCCTCGCTATAGCCCTTGAACGCAAGCGCCTGGAGGACGGGCTGCGACAGCCCGAGGGTTTGGAATGACATGGTAATGGAAACTCACAAATTTGAGCGGCGCCCGCGCGGCCATAGAGCGGCGGCGCATGCGCGGCGGGTGTCTGAACGACCCGCGTGAAAAGGGAAGCTCTTTCAAAAAGCACGAGGCGGAGCCGGGCCGAAGCCGATTCACGCTGCATGACGCCTCGCTGCGGTGCAGCATGTGGGGCCGTCAGGGTTAAAAGTCAATGAAGAGCCGCTTTGGGTGAACGGACGGGCAATCGGCATTGCCTTGGAACGACCGTTCTCCCCCCGCCCGCGCCGTCGTGCTACACTTCGGCGAGCGTCGCTTTCCTTTGAAAGGAATCGTCGATGAAGATGCCAGTGATGCTTCTCGCTTTTGCCATTCCTTGCTCGTGGACTTTGGCGGCCAATGCCGGCCAGCCCGCGCCACCGCCCGAGGCCGCCGTGCCGACGCCGGCAGACCGAGCCCAGGTCGAGCGAATGGTCTATGATTTCGAGGCGGCGTGGAATCGCCACGACATGGTCGCGTTTGCCAACCTTTTTCACGACGATGCCGCGTGGGTTCACTGGCGAGGCGGGCTCTGGGTCGGCAGGCCGGCCATCTACGAAGGCCATCGGCTCATCCACGAAACCTATTACCGCAATACCCGCGCGACCGTGCCGGGATCGAGGCGCTCGATTTCCTATCGCCGACCGTCGCCTATCTCCGCGTCCGCTCCAACATGATCGGAGACGAGCGCTCGCCGGGTCAGATGTTTCGCTATCGCCGAACGATGATCCTGACGCTGCGCGACGGCGTGTGGCGCATCGCGCGCGGGCACAACACGCGGATCGCCGACGGGCTCGATTAGGTAGCCGCAACACCATTTTCCTACACGCCCCCAAATCGGCAATAAGCTGAGGATGGCCGAAGCCTTCCCGCTCCCGCCGCGCCTGCGTGCGATGCTCGCCGATCTCCCGCTTGATCGGATGCCTTCGCGCCGGTGCCGATGCGCGCCCGGCGGCGCCGGCTGGGTGTCGGCGTTCTTCACGAAGGTAGCGCCCCCTTGTGTGCGACGTACCGTCACTTTCGTCACCTTCGTGACTCCGCGCGGTCTGGCCCGCAATGGATCGGCGGCGGCGTGAGGCTAACGCCGCTCGCGCCGGTAGACCCCCGTGAAGTTCACGTTCATGCCGCCGCAGGTCCCTTCCGGATCCTCCGCGATGAGCAGATCGCCGAGCAAGATGAAGCTGACATTGCATTCGGCGGCGCGGGCGGAATTGCCGCTCAGGCGCGCCGGCTCGCCGATACTTCCCTCATTCGGTCCGCCGGGAAACTCGCGCGGCGACGGGTTGGGGGAGGGCCAATGGGCTTCGCCTTCGACCTCCAGACCGGCGCCGCGCCTCCGGAAGCTGACCCGGGGATTGCCCTCGTCGGACCAGCGCCCGATCCATGCCGACAGCGGCGGGTTCGGGTTGGTGGCGACGGGGCTCAGGCGGGTCGCGTCCATCCACCCCGCCGTGCCGCCGCCCCGGCTCGGATAATAGACGCAGACGTAGCTTCCGTTCGAACGGCCGGTCACGACGCGGTTGCCCGGAATGACATAGGCCCCTTGCCGGCAACGGGCTTCCGGGCTGGGGCAGCCGTCCATGTCGGTCAGGAACCGGGCCGGCCCGCTTCCGGCAATGACGGCCAGCCCGACCGGGTGGTTATCGATCGGAAACCGCCCATTGCGGCAAAAGCCGTCATCCTGCGCGAACGCCGCCGAAGAGGTGGCCAGGAGCAGCAGCGAAACGGAACGGCCGACGGACATGCCGATTTGGTAAGTCGGGAAACGGACGTCCGCAATGGGCGGCCATTTTCCGCGTCACCTCATTGCGATCGGCCGCGGGCGTCGACCGGCCAGATATCGACAAGCGTGTCGCCTCTGACGACGTGATAATGGTCATAGAGGTTCACGGTCGGATCGCAGTGCGGGACGGCGCAGGTGATCGTCGCGCCGATCCCGAGCGCCTGGCCGGGGCCCAATTCCAGCCCGCCCTGCTCGTCGCCGCGGAAGAAATAGCGTGTGCCCTTCGGCGCGCCCGCGACGATCCGCGGCACCCCCGAATCCGTCGCGAAGGATTTGAGGCCGGCATCGGTGGTCGCCTTGCCGGGGATATTGGCGCTGATCACCGTGGTCTGGACGAATAGCGACGTGGCGAACGGTGCCGGCTCGCCGTCCTTTTCCCAGACGTCGTTATATTCGGCGTCCATGAACAGATAGGAGCCGGCCTGCAGATCGGTGAGCACGCCGGTGCGTGGATCGAGATCGAACGTCCCGGTGCCGCCGCCGGTCACGATCGGGCAGGCAAGGCCCCGCGCCTCGATCGCGGTTCGCATGCCGGCCAGCAGGTTCATCACCTCCAGGGTCGCGGCCTCGCGCGCCGGACGGTCCTCGATATGCATCAAATGGCCGGCATAGCCCTGGATGCCGGCCAGTGTGAGATTGGGATCGGCGGCGACCTTCATGGCGAGCGCGACCGCATCGGGGCCCGGCGCGATCCCGGTCCGATGCTGCCCGACATCGAGATCGACCAGCAGCTTGAGCGCTTTCCCCGAGGCGGCAGCCACGCCGGCGAGCGCGTCCACATTCGCCGCGCAGTCGGCGACGACCATGAGGTCGGGACAGAACCGGTTGAGCGCGGCAAGACGCCGCCCACCCTCCTGGCTCACCACGGGCGAGGTGATCAGGATGCATTCGATTCCGCCGGCCGCGAGCACCTCGGCTTCGCCCAGCTTCGCGCAGCAGATGCCGATCGCGCCCGCGCCGAGCTGGCGCTTGGCAATCTCGATCGACTTGTGGGTCTTGGCGTGCGGCCTGAGCGGAATCCCGCTCTCCATGCACAGCCGCGCCATCCGCGCGATATTCGCTTCGAGCAGGTCGAGATCGATGATCAGGCTCGGCGTATTGAGCCGCCACCGCCCGCCGGGGACATTGAGCAGGTGCACGTTGACCCCGAGAGAGGGCTTGCCGTCATTCTGAAGCATCTGCCGTCTTCCTCTCAACCGTTCGCCGCCCGCTTCAGCTTGGCCAGCATCGCGTCCAGCGCCGACAGGAAGCGGGAGCGGTCGGCCCTGGCGAAGGGCGGCGGGCCGCCGAGCTGGTCGCCGCCGGCGCGCAGGTCGGCCATGATCGCCCGCACCGCGATCGCCGAGCCGATCGAATCGGCGGTGAAGGGCTTGCCGTTCGGCGCCAGCACCGCTGCGCCCGCCTTGAGGCTGCGGTCGGCGAGCAGGATATCGGCGGTGACGACGATCGCAAGCGGTCCCGCCGCTTCGGCGATCCAGTCGTCGGCGGCGTCGAAGCCGTCGCTCACCACCACCCGGTCGATCAGCGGATGATCGGGAATGCGCATCCGCATGTTGCTGACGATCGTGACCGGCACGCCAGTGCGCCAGGCGACGCGGTAGATTTCCTCCTTCACCGGGCAGGCGTCGGCGTCGACCAAGATGCGCGGACCGGCCGGCCCGCCGTCAGCGGAGCTTGGCAATGCTGAGCCCGTCCGCCTTGGCGCGATCCTTGATCGATTCTTCGCTGCGGGTGAGCGCCTTGGCGATCGAGCGCAGCGACGAGCCTTTCTTCGCCAGCAAATGGAGCTTCTGGATTTCCTCCTGCCGCCAAGGCTGGCGGTGGCGCTCGAATCGTTCGCTCATGCCCTCGCCCCGCGCCCCCGTTTCGCCTTCATTCCATCTACGCAACGGGGCGCTGAAATGATAGCGAGACCGGAATGACCGTCATCGCCGCCTATCTCTACCGCCACGGCAAGCGTGTCCGTGAAGTCTCGATCGACGAGAAGATCGAGTGCCCCCACGACAAGTCGGAGTTCGTCTGGATCGGCATCGCCAATCCGACCGTCGAGGAGCTGCGGATCCTCCAGGGCAATTACGGCCTGCACCCGCTGGCGGTCGAGGACGCGCTGAAGGCCGACCAGCTGCCCAAGATCGATGTCTATGGCGAGCAGCTCTTCGTCGTCGCACGCACCGCCCATCTTGACCAAGGCGTGATCGCTTATGGCGAGACGGCGACGTTCGTCGGCCATAGCCACATCATTTCCGTCCGCCACGTCTCGGCCCGCACCCACAGCTCGCTCCGGGACAAGCTGGAGGCAGCGCCGTCGCTGCTGATGCACGGCGTCGACTACGTCCTGCACGCGATCCTCGATTTCATCGTCGACGGCTATCTGCCGATGGTCGAGGCGATCGAGGAAGAAGTGCTGGCGATGGAGCAGCAGGCGATCGACAATTTCCTCGGCCGCGACGAGATCAGTCGCATCTTCACGCTGAGGCGCGAGCTGATCCGCTTCCAGCGCGTGCTCGGGCCGATGGGCGAGGTGGCGGGCAAGTTCGTCCGTCAACACCTGCCATGCATCGACGAGGAATCGCGGCCTTATTTCAGCGACGTGCTCGATCATGTCCGCCGGGTGCAGGCGATGGTCGACGGCTTGCTGGAAGTGCTCAATTCGGTGTTCGAGTTCAGCAATTTGCTTGAGCAACAGCGTACCGGCGCGATCACCCGCCAGCTCGCCGCCTGGGCCGCGATCCTAGCGGTGCCGACCGCGATCGCCGGGATCTACGGGATGAATTTCGACAATATGCCCGAGCTTCGGATGCACTACGCCTATTTCGTGGTGCTCGCGGTGATCGCCGCCACCTGCGGCTGGCTCTTCTATCGCTTCAAGAGCGCCCGCTGGCTTTGAAGTTCGGTCGCGTCGCGACCGGTGTCAGAATCCCAGCTGCGTGCGCAGCCCGATCACCAGCGCATCGCGCCGGCCGGGATCGCCGCCGGGATTGACGATATATTGGAGGTCGGGCTGGATGCTCAGCCAGGACGTCAGCACGGCGCGATAGCTTGCCTCGATCTTGAGTTCGGCGCGTGTGCTCGGGGTTCCGGCGGCGTCCATCGCCGCGCGGTAGGGCTGGCCGAACTGCGCCCAGCTGAGGGCGATGCCGATCTGGTCCTCAGGCCGCGCCGCAATCGGGCCCGTATAAACGAGGCCGCCGCTCAGATTCTGGTCGATCGGGTTGAAGCGATCGTTGGCGAGGCCAATCCGCAGCCAGCCCGAGAGGCCGCGCGCGCCATCGGCGCCGACGCGCGACAACCGCTGCTCGACCAGCATGTAGAGCCCGTCATTGCCCCTTTGGGTGCCGGGCGGTGGGGCGGGGCCGACGGGAGCGAAGCCGGCCGTATAGCGCCAATAGCCGAGAATCGCCCTAATATTCCGGGTGAGGTATTGCGCCTCGCCGATCAGGAGCGCGCCTTCCGCGCCGCCAAGGCGGATCACCGTCCGCCGCGGCCGGGCGGGATCGCCGGGAACCGCATCAAGGACTGCAGCGCGCACCCGCAATCGCTCGTTGATCTGATAATCGGCGCGCAGCGCCAGCGAGGTGACCGGGAAGACGGAGGGTCCGTTGAGCCCCGACTGCGAAAGATCAGGGCCAAGGCCATGGGTCGAGTTGAGAAACAGTGAGCCCGTTACATGCTCATCGAATTCGGAATTGAGGTCATAAAGGCCGAACTTGACCGAAGCACGGCCGAAGCGCTGCTCGACCCAGGCTTCGTAGAGGCGCACCGCGCGCACGCCGGTCTCGATGTTCGAGACGCCCTGGGCGTCGCCGACCAAGTCGCCCGTCAGCGCCTGGCCATTATTGTACAGGCCATAGACAAACAAAGTCCCGCCCCGCCAGCCGATGGCGCGTTCGGTGTCGACCGTCAGCGTGAGATCGAGATTGTCGAGATATCGCCAGCCGCGACGAAGCCCGCCGCGCGCGTTGCGCCAGATATCGGCGGTATAGACGACGGCCAAGTCGATCGCGGGCGTTTCCGCGACTGGCGTCTCGGAAAGCGGCGATACCGGCCGCGTACGCCCCTGGGTTTCCCCCGGCGTCGGCAGACCGATAACGGGCTCGTCCGCTTCCTCCTGTGCGTTTGTGGCAGGCGCATCGTCGACCGTCTGTGCGTCGCCGGCGGCAAGAGCAGGCGATGCGCCGGCAAGGGCAGTGAGTGCCGATAAGGCCGTAAACGCCCCCCAACGCATCGGCGCGGGCTACAAAAGCAGAATCGTCGCGATGCCCAGGAACATGCTCAGGCTGCCGATATCGCTGGCGGTGGTGAGGAAGATGCCCGAGGAGGTGGCTGGATCGGCGCCGCACTTCTTGAGCACCAGCGGGATCGACGCGCCCGCGAAGCCGGCGATCGTGCAGCTTGCCGTCATCGCCACCGTCACCGTGACGGCAAGCATGAACGCGCCCTCCGCACCGGTCATCACGGCATAAGCGAACATGCCGAGCCCGGCGGTGATGCCGACGAGAAGGCCATTGATGAAGCCGAGCATGGTCTCCTTCGCCAGCAGCCCGCCGGTGGAGCCCGGCTTGAGCTCGCCCAAGGTCATACCGCGCAACGTGACCGCGAGTGCCTGTAGGCCAGTGTTGCCCGTCTGCCCGGCCATCACCGGCAGGAAAACCGCGAGCACGACCAGTCGTTCGATCGTGCCTTCGAAGACGCCGACCACCGCGGCTGCGGCGAAAGCGGTGAGCAGGTTGATCTGCAGCCAGGGATGACGAAAGCGAAGGCTGCGTGAGAACGGCGTGTTGGTCCGCTCCTCCTTCTCGACGCCGACCATCTGACCCGCTTGGGCGGAGATTTCGATCGCCTGCTCGGCGAACAGATCGGTGCCGCGGATCAGGCCGCTGAGCCGCCCTTGCGCGTCGCAGACCGGATAGACCGGGAAATGCTTGTGCAGCGCCTCCTTCAGCGCGTCCGACAATTTCGTGGTCTCGCCGAGCGAGAAGACGTCGGTCAGCATGATCTCGCCCAGCGTCGTCTCGGGCGCGGCGAGCAGCATGTCGCGCATTACCACCAGACCCTCGAGCCGGCCGTCGGAGTCCGTCACGTAACAATAAGTGACGAGCGCGGTCTCGCTGATCTTGCGAATCTGCTCGACCGTGTCGGCGACCGTCATGTCGCGGCTGAACACGCCGATCGGCTGCGACATCAGGTCGCTGACCTTGGTGGCGTTGGGATCCGCGGCGACGGTGGCCGCGAGCGAAGCGATTGGCTGGTCGTTCATGGCCGCGGAAGATGACCGAACCCGCTGCCTCAGGCAAGCGCCTTCATCTGGCGTTCATGTTCCGAACGACGTCGGCGGGCAGACGCCCGCGGCGGTCAAGCCTTGCGCTTGCGGGCCTTGGCTGCGCCGCTCGAACCGGCGCCACGACCGCGCGCCAGCGCGACCGTCGCGGCCGCCGTCGCCGCAACCATCCCGGCGCCGACCGCCAGCACCGTCTTCGGATTGTCGCGCGCCGCCTCGGCCAGCCGCCGGGCATTGTCGAACAGGAAGGAGGAGCCGTTGCGCTCCTCGCCCTCGGGCTCGGCGAAGGCGTGCGGAATGGCTTTGTTGGGGATGGTCGACATAGGGCTAGGCTCCACTGGAAAAGTCCGGAGCAAGGCCAATGCGTCGCCGGCGGCGCGGTTCCGGCCTCAATCGTCGAGCGGGCCGAACCGGGCTTCCTGCTTGGCGAGCCGTGCGCGCACCGCCTCGGTGAGGTCGGCGCTGACCAAGGTCGCGGCGTTCCAGGTCGCGACATCGCGCAGGCCTTCCTCGACCGGCCGGCCGCGGCTGTAATTGAGGCTGCGCTTGGCGCCGGCGACGGCGAGCGGCGACTTGGCGGCGATCTCCCGCGCCAGCGTAAGGCCGGCGGCGAGGGGGTCGTCGGCAATCCGGTTGACGAGGCCGTAACGCGCCGCTTCCTCCGCCTCCATCCGTCGGCCGGTATAGGTGAGCTCGCGCAACACGCCGTGCGGGATCAGGAAGGCGAGCCGCTGCAGCGTGCCGAGATCGGCGGTGATCGCGACGTCGACCTCGGCGACCTGAAAGAAGGCCTGCGGATGCGCGACCCGCAAATCGCAGGCGCTGGCGAGATCGACGCCGGCGCCGATGCAGCCGCCCTGGATCGCGGCAACGACCGGCGGCCGCGCCGCCTCGACGACGCTGAACGCATCCTGCAGCCATTCGATGTGCCTGAGCCGCGCCTCCGCCGCCCGGCCGGGGTCTTTGCTCGGCGGGAACTGGCGCGAGGCATATTCGAGGTCGAGGCCGGCGGTGAAATGCTTGCCCCGGCCGCTGAGCAGGATGGCGCGCACATTGGCGTCGCGGCCGAGCGAGCGGAACGCGTCGCCGATCGCGGCGAACATGTCATGGTCCATCGCGTTGAACTTCTCGGGCCGGGCGAGCTCGACATGGGCCACGCCGTCCTCGATTCGAATCGCGACGCGCTCGCTTCCCATGATTCCTCTCCCCGCTTAAGACCCGGCCATGTCGCGCTTTACCGTGAATGGCCAGCCGGTCCACTATCGGCTCGATCCTCAGACGCCCCTGCTCTGGGCGCTGCGCGACGCCTCCAACCTGACCGGCACCAAGTTCGGCTGCGGCACCGGCCATTGCGGCGCATGCACCGTTCATGTCGATGGCCGTGCGGCGCGGAGCTGCCGGACGCCGATCGGCACGCTGGAGGGCAGTTTCATCGTCACCATCGAGGGCCTGTCCGCCAGCCGCTCGCACCCCGTCCAGCAGGCCTTCGCCGCCGACAATGTCTCGCAATGCGGCTATTGCATCCCCGGCATGATCATGGCCGCCGCCGCCCTGGTCGATCGCTCCGACAGCCCGACCGACGCCGAGATCGACGCGGCGGTGACCAACATCTGCCGCTGCGGCGTCTATCCCCGCCTGCGCGAGGCGATCCGCCGGGCCGCGCGGATCAAGACCGGGCAGGAGACGGTGGCCGGCGCGCCGCCGCCGTCGATCCGGCCGGCGGACGCGGCGCGCGCCGTGCCGGCGCTCAGGGCCGAGCCGCGGCGGCGGCGCGACCCTTCAACCCCCTGAATTCTTTTGTCATCCTTTCGGCGCGGTTCAGCCCCCGCTCATCCGAATCAGGGCAAATGGGCTTCATCGGGGCGGCTTCGCCCTTTGGAGTGAAAGGCTCACAAGATGCGTAAGACTTTGATCGGGTTGCTGATGGCGGGCGCGGCGCTCGTTCCGGCGGCGGCCAGCGCGCAGCAGGATGACCGGTCCGAGTGGCGTGCGGCGCGCGCGGAACGACAGGAAGCGCGGCAGCAGCGGCAGGAAAGCCGGCAGGAGCAGCGCTCGGCACGCGTCGAGGCGCGGCAGCAGCAGGTGCAATCCGCTCCCGCGCAAGTCCAGGTCGCCCAGCGCGGCGAGGGCCGGCGCGGCGGCTGGCGCGGTGGCGACGGCAATCGCGGTGACCGCGGCGGCTGGCGCGGCCGGGGCAATGACGGCGGCCAGACCGGCCAGTCGTCGAGCGGCTATCAGCGCGGCTGGCAGGGGCCGGCGGGCACCGAGAACAGCGACACCGCGCGCCGCTACAACCGGCGCGCGCAGGAGAACGCGATCCGCTACGGCACCCGCGACCAGCGGCGCGATGCCATTCGCGACTATCGGCAGGACCGGCGCGACGATCGCCGTGACTGGCGTCAGGAGCGGCGCGGCGACCGGCGCGACTGGAATCGCGGCTGGCGGAACGACCGGCGCTATGCCTGGCAGGACTGGCGCTATCGCAACCGCAACCTGTTCCGGCTGTCGCCTTATTATTCGCCCTACAATTACGGCTACCAGCGCTTCGGGATCGGCTTGTTCCTCGACCGGCTGTTCTACGATCAGCGCTATTGGCTGAACGACCCTTATTCCTATCGGTTGCCGCCGGCGGAATATGGAACTCGGTGGGTACGCTATTATAATGACGTGCTGCTGGTCGATGTCGACACCGGCGAGGTTCTGGACGTGATCCACGACTTCTTCTGGTAAGGCGTTTCGACCGAGCCGAACGCGAGCCCGGCGCGTCCACCGACGCGCCGGGCTTTTCGCTTGTCAGGCCCGCCGCGGGTGACGCATGACGCCTCGCCAATAGGGGAGTTTTGTCACATGCTCGCGCGTCTGTTTGCCGTCTTTCTGCTTCTCGCCGGAGTGCCCGCAGCGGCCGAGACGATTGTCGTCCATGCCGGCCGGCTGATCGCGGACGCCTCTCGCCCCGCCGCCGGCCCGTCCACGATCACGATCGTCGACGGCCTGATCCAGAGTGTCAGCCCCGGCCTCACCCCCGCCCCCGCCGGCGCGCGGCTGATCGATCTTTCCAACCGCACCGTGCTGCCCGGCCTGATCGACATGCACGTCCATCTCTCCGGCGATCCGACCGGCGCTTTCTGGCGCGAGGCGGTGGACACGGACGAATATGCGACTTTGGTCGGGGCCAAGAACGCCCGCCTGACCCTGCGCGCGGGTTTCACCACGGTGCGCGATCTTGGCTCGGGACCGCGCGTCGGCTTCGCCCTCTCCCGCGCGACCGCCGAGGGCCTGATCCCCGGCCCGCGCATCATCGCCGCGGGGCCGGCGATCTCGATCATCGGCGGCCATGGCGACGTCACCGGCTTCCGATCCGAGGTCGTCGAGGCGCTTTCCGCCCACAACACCTGCACCGGTCCGGTCCAGTGCGCCGAGCGGGTCCGCGAGATGGCCCGCGCCGGCGCGCAGGTGATCAAGTTCACCGCCACCGGCGGTGTTCTTTCTCAGCAGGCGCGCGGCCTCGAGGCGCATTTTACCGACGAGGAGATGCGCGCGATCGTTACCACCGCCCATTCGCTGGGCCTGCGCGTCGCCGCCCACGCCCATGGCGCGCGCGGCATCGAGGCGGCGGCGCGGGCCGGCGTCGATTCGATCGAACACGGCACCTTCGCCGACGCGGCCGCGCTGCAGGCGATGCGGCGCAACAATGTTGCCCTCGTGCCGACCTTGATGGCGTTCACCGGCGTCCGCGAGGGGCTTGCCCAGAACCGCTACACGCCGCCGGTGGCGCAAAAGGCGCGCGAGGCGCTCGCCCAGCTCGGCGTCGCCACCCGCGCCGCGCGCGCAGCCGGCGTCGCGGTCGTGTTTGGCACCGACGCCGGCGTCTTCGAGCATGGCCGCAATGCCGGCGAGTTCGCCCAGCTCATCGAGTTTGGCGGTCTGACTCCGTCCGAGGCGATCGCCTCGGCGACGACCGGCGCGGCGCGCCTGCTCGGCATGGAGAATGAGGTCGGGCGGATCGCGCCGGGCCTCTCCGCCGACCTGATCGCGGTCGAAGGTGATCCGCTCGCCGACGTGCGGGTGCTGGAGCGGGTCAGCTTCGCGATGGCGCGAGGTCGGATCGCGGAGTGACGGCGTGAGTGAGAGCGAAGCGGCGTTGCGGGCCGAGATCGGCAGGACCGTCTGCGCCCGCCTTTCGGCCGACACGCGGGCGATGCAAATCCCCTCCTCGGTGCTGGAGATTTTCGTCGCCCGGGACTTTCTGACCGACACCGAGACCAAGGCACTGGTCCGGCTGATCGACGGCGAGCGCATCCCGTCGCAGCTGCTCGCGCCGAGCGACGACCCCGACTTTCGCACGAGCGAAAGCTGCAACCTCGATCCCAGTCATCCGATGATCCGGCAGGTCGAGGCGAAGATCGCCGGGCTGACCGGGATCGAGCCCGCGCTCGGCGAGACCATCCAGGGCCAGCGCTACGCGGTCGGCCAACAGTTCAAACCGCACCACGATTTCTTCTACGACGACCAGCCTTATTGGGAGGCGATGGTGAAGAGCGGCGGTCAGCGCACCTGGACCGCGATGGTCTTTTTGAATGCGCCCGAGGAAGGCGGCCAGACCGCCTTTCCGGCGGCCGGAATCAAGGTGACGCCGCGGCGCGGCAACCTGCTGATCTGGAACAATATGGACGTCGAGGGGCTGCCCAATCCCTATTCGATCCACCAGGGCATGCCGGTGCTTTCGGGCGTCAAATATATCATCACCAAGTGGCATCGCGAGAACCCCTGGAGCTTCACCCCGCTCACCACTTACTGAGCGCCAAGCAAATCCGATTGCCGCCCGCCGCGAGGCGTCTTATGGCCGCGACACACCTCCGGAGGGGATTTTCTCGCATGAAGCTTCGCGCCCTTTTGCTCGCCGCCACCGCGCTCGGTCTCGCCGCGCCGGGTTTCGCCCAGACCACGGCGCAACCCGCCGCGCAGGCGCCGGCCCGCAACGCTGCCGGCGAGCGGCTCCACCGTCTGTTCGCCGACAGCGACGAGGCGAGTCTCCAGCGCAATCCGATCCAGGCGATGTTCCGCGGCGATTACCGCTACGCCGACCGGCTCGGCGATTTCGGCACGGACGCCTATTTCGATGCCGAGCGCGCGGCGGCCCAGGCCGACCTCGCCGCGCTGCGCGCGATCGACCGCAATGCGCTCACCGCCACCGACCGCATCGCCTATGACGTCTTCCGCTACCAGCGCGAGGATGCGCTCGAGGATCTGACGCCGGAGATGCTGGCGCTGACCGCGGTCCGGCCGATCAACCATATGAGCGGCCTGCAAGTCTTCTATCCGACCTTCGCCTCGGGCCGCAGTGCCGCGCCCTTCCGCAACGTCCAGGATTATGACAACAATGTCCGCCGCCATCGCGATTTCGTGCGGGCGATCGACCAGTCCATCGCCCGTTTCCGCCAAGGCCTCGCTTCGGGCGTCGTCGATACCCAGCTGACGATCCGCAACGTGATCGCCCAGCTCGACGGGCAGCTCGCCGATGCGCCGGAAGCGTCGCCCTTCGCCGGGCAGTTGCAGAACTTTCCCGAGGCGGTTCCGGAAGCGGAGCGCGCGCGGCTGCGCAGCGAGCTGCTCGCCGCGATCCGCGACGGCATCTATCCGGCCTATCGCCGGCTGCGCGAGTTCCTGCAGACCGAATATCTGCCCCATGCCCGCGAAGGCCATGGGCTGGTCCATATGCGCGGCGGCGACCGGCTCTACGCGCGGCGCGTCCGCGACAACACGACATTGCCGATGACCGCGCAGCAGGTCCACGAGATCGGCCTCAGCGAGGTCGCGCGCATCCGCGGCGAGATGGACGCGATCCGGCGGCGGGTGAACTTCACCGGCGATCTCGCCGCCTTCTTCGAGTTCCTGCGAACCGATCGGCAGTTCGAGCCGGCGAGCCGCGAGGCGCTGCGCGACGGCTATTATGCCATCGGCCGGCGGGTCGATCAGCGCATCGGGCAGCTCTTTTCCACCTTGCCGCGCAGCCGGCTCGAAATCCGCGAGGTCGAGGCCTTCCGCGAGCGGACCGAGGCCGGAGGCTCATACAATGACGGCACCGCCGACGGCTCGCGGCCGGGCGTCTTTTATTACAATGCCTATGATCTGCCGTCGCGGCGGACCTCGGGCATGGAGACGCTCTATCTGCACGAGGGCGCGCCCGGCCATCACTTCCAGATCATGCTCGCCGCCGAGAATGAGGCGCTGCCCAACTTCATGCGCTACGGCGGCAACACCGCCTTCGTCGAGGGCTGGGCGCTCTATGCCGAGACGCTCTGGGACGAGCTCGGCATGGAGACCGACCCCTATCAGCGCTTCGGCGGACTCAATGACGAGATGCTGCGCGCGATGCGCCTGGTGGTCGATTCCGGCATCCACGCCCAGGGCTGGAGCCGCGACCGGGCGATCGAATACATGCTCGCCAACAGCGGCATGAGCCGGACCGAGGTCGTCGCCGAGGTTGAGCGCTATATCGCCATCCCCGGCCAGGCGCTCGCCTACAAGATCGGCCAGATGACGATCCTCAGGCTGCGCGCCGAGGCCGAGCAGGCGCTTGGCACCCGCTTCGACCTGCGCGATTTCCATGCCCAGGTGCTGATGTCGGGCTCGCTGCCGATGCCGGTGCTGGAGCAGAAGATTCGCGACTGGATCGCCAGCCGGCGGGCCTGACGGCAGGCGACCTCAACGGCGTCCCAAAGCGCGGCTGCGCGAGCGCTCTTGTAAAAGGCGCGCAACCGCTGGATGTCAGCCGGATGCGCCTGCGCGACTATTTCGGCGGACTGCCCCTGAGGGTGGCGACCAGGCTGCCGCCGGAGGAGGTCGAGCGCCGCATCAACGCCGCCGCGCCGTCTCCCCTCGGACCGTTCGCGACGGGAGTGCTCGGACAGGCCCGTTCCGGCTGGGTGCAACTCCGGTACAGGCCGGGCCTTTTCAGCTATAAGGGAATGCCGATGCTGACCGGCCCGATCGAAGCCGCCGGGAGCGGATCGGTGCTCTCGCTCGTCTATCGCGGCCGGCTCGCCACGCGGCTTGCGTTTTTGCTGGGCTATTCGGCGATCGGGATCATGGTGCTCGTCTTCATCGCCTTCGGCGGATGGGCGCCGGGTATCGAGCCACGGGAGAAGGCACTGGCGATCGCTATGCTCGGCATCGTCGCCCTTCTGCCGCTCGGCGTTCACATGATCGGGATCCGCGGCGGCGAGGCACATTTGGAAGCGCTGGCGAATTTCCTGCGGACGACGCTCGATGCCTCGGACGGCGGCGCGGTTGCCAGCCCAAGACCATGATCCTCCACGCCCATCCGCTCTCCTCTTATTGCTGGAAGGTGCTGATCGCGCTTTATGAGAACGACACGCCGTTCACGCTGAAGGAGCTCGATTTTGGCGATCCGGCGGAGGTGGCGGCCTTCGCCGCGCTCTGGCCGATCGCGAAAATGCCGGTGCTGGTCGACCGCGACCGGGTGATCGTCGAATCGAGCATCATCATCGAATATCTCGACCTGCATCATCGCGGGCCCACCCGCTTCATCCCCGATGAGGCCGATCCCGACGCGGCCTTGCGGGCGCGGATGATGGACCGGGTGTTCGACGATTATGTGATGACGCCGATGCAGCGGATAGTCGCTGATCGAATCCGGCCGGCCGACGCCAAGGACCCTTATGGCGTCGGCGAGGCGGAGGCCCTGCTCGACAAGGCCTATGGCTGGCTGGAGAGCGAGCTCGATGGCCGCCTCTGGGCGGCCGGCGATGATTTCGGCCTCGCCGATTGCGCCGCCGGCCCGGCGCTCCATTATGCCGGCCGGGTGAGGCGGTTCGGCGAGCACCGCCCCGCATTGGTCGCCTATCTCGCCCGGCTCGAGGCGCGGCCGAGCTTCGCCCGGGTGCTGGCCGAGGCGGCGCCTTACGCGCACATGTTTCCGCAGGCTTGAAAAAACTCGGGGCCGGCGGATCTCTCCACCGGCCCCTCCCTCGATACGCGACGCGAGGGATATTTCGAGAGGGACGTCGAACCGGCCCATACGCCGCCGATTCGGTCATCCTTATGACGCGGGCGGCTTGAGCAGGCGCTGAATGGCGCCGTCAGCCGCCGTTCATCCGGCAAATCGGGTTCGTGAACGCGCCGAAACGACGGGCCGGCGCGCCGATGCGCGGGCCGCGGACTCGCCTTGGCGGGAATTTCGAGAGATGCTGCGCCATCCTTTCGGGGAGGGCGAGAATGGCCGAATATGAGATCAAGCTCACCACGCGCTACGACGGGATGGTGGTCGCCACCTTTCCCGATCTGCCCGGGGTCAGCGCGCTCGGCGTCGATGACGAGGATGCGCGAAGCGAGGGGCTTCGCGCGCTCGCGACGGCGCTTGCCGAGAAGAAGGCCATGACACGGCCGGAGCCGGAGCTCGCCTGAGGACTAGCGACTGTCCGCCAGCCAGCCGGTGAGCAGATAAGCGAGGATCGCGAGCGGCCCGAGCAGGAAGAGGGTCGCGAACACGGCACCGAGGCGGACGAGCAATGCGTCCCAGCCGGTGGCGCGGGCGAGGCCGGCGCAGACGCCGAGCAATTTGGCGTTCGGCTTGTCGAGAGCGTAATGGGACATTGGCGTCGATCCTGAAAGTCTGGGTGAAAATTCCGGGCGAACCCGGTCCGGTCATCAGATGACCGGAACCGGGCCGACCGCGGCGGTGATGAAGAGAGTGCTGGCGATCAGCGCGCCAACCAGCGAAACCATCAGCTGCGGGAAGTTGTAGGACAAAGTCATTTCTCATCTCCTTTTCGATCACCGGACCATCCGGCGATCATGCCCGGAGATTTGCAGCCCCCGTGCCAACCGCGAAAATCCGCAGAAAACTGCCATTTCCTGGATTTTAGACTGCCTGAGGGCCAACGACACGCCCCCAACGCATGGCGATTTTCACCATTTTTTGGTGTGCGATTTTTTGAGACCGTCCGGTTCCGGACAGTCGCCTAGCGCTCAGGCGTCCTCGTCCGCCGCGATGGGGGCCGGCGCCGGCGCCTGGCTGGCGATCAGATGATTGGCGGCCAATGCCCCGATCAGCGCCGCGATCACCATGCCCAGCGAAGCCCAGGCCGGCAGCGGGAAGCTGACCCCGATCAGCCCTGCCATCGCGGCGAGCACCAGTCCGGGCGTCCAGGCGGCGGCGGGCCGTTTCGCCACCATCTTGCCGATGACTCCGCCGATCAGCGCGCCGACCAGGAAGCCGGCGATGCTGATGAGCAGCGCGCCGGTCGGCCGCGCGGCCAAGACCTCGCCGACCTGGCGGCGGTCCCACAGGTCGACACTCGACGTCACATAGAACTGGTTCGCGAGGAAATCGCCGCTGGATTGGACGATCAGCGCCGTCAGGATCCCGACGACGATCCCTAAAGTCATGCGCATGAGCCAAAGCCCCCCTTGCCCTGAAGAATAAGCGGCTCTGCCCGGCCGGTCTAGCCGTTGACGATCGTTCCGCCATTGGGATGCAGCACCTGCCCCGACATGTAGCGGCTGTCTTCGCAAGCGAGGAACAGGAAGCTCGGCGCGACCTCGTTGGGCTGGCCGGCCCGGCCCATCGGCGTATCCTCGCCGAAATGCTTCATCTTGTCCGGCGTCGAGCCGCCGCACGGATTGAGTGGCGTCCAGATCGGCCCCGGCGCGACCGCGTTTACCCTTATGCCGTCGCCGATCAGGTTTTCGGACAGCGACCGGGTGAAGGCGGTGATCGCGCCCTTCGTGGCGCTGTAGTCGAGCAGCTGCTTCGAGCCCTGATAGGCGGTGATCGAGGTGCAGTTGATGATCGCCGACCCCTCCTTCAGATGCGGCCGGACCGCCTGGGTGAGGAAGAACATCGAGAAGATGTTGGTCTGGAAGGTGCGCTTCAGCTGCACCTCGGTGATGTCGGTAATCTCCTCGTCCGGATGCTGCTCGCCGGCATTGTTGACCAGGATGTCGATCCCGCCGAGCTTGTCGACCACCTGCTTGACCGCGCGGTCGCAAACATCCTTATCGCCGAGATCGCCCGCGATCGTGATCGCTTTGCGGCCTTCGGCCTCGACGATCTCCTTCGTCTTCGCGGCGTCGTCATGCTCGCATAGATAGAGGATCGCGACATCCGCGCCCTCGCGCGCGAACAAGGCGGCGACCGCGCGGCCGATGCCGCTGTCCGCACCGGTGACGAGAGCGACCTTGTCCTTGAGCCGTCCGGAACCCGGGTAGAAGGGCTCCCAGTCCGGCTTAGGCTCCAGCTTGCTCTCATGACCCGGCAGATCGTCCTCGTGGACCATCTCGACGGTTTCGGTCTCGCACATCGCAAACTCTCCGACAGCGCTGATCGAAGCATAAAACCTGTTGGTCGAACCGCCGTTCCCTGCTCATGAAGGCTGGCGCACCGCTGCCCTATCGGACTAATGCACCGGCTGGTCGCGAAACAGGGCGCCGCCTTCCCGGTCAGTTTGACGGAAGCCGCGTGCCTGCCACAAACGTAGCGGGCACGGACGAAGCGCCGTCGAAGGGGAGGATGAATGCGTAAGAAGGCGCCCGGGCCGAACGCGCGACACGCGCTCGCGATATTGTTGCTGGCCGGCGCGGCGCCGCTGGCCGCGCAGACGCCGGCCCCGCCGCCGCCGGCCGACGCGCCGCCGCCGAGCGAGACGCCGCCAGCAACGCCGCAAGGCGCGCGCAGCTACACCCCGGCCGATTTCGCCCGGTTCGCGCCGCGCACCGCTTTTGACATGCTGACCAACGTCCCCGGCTTCTCGATCAACGTCGGCGACACCGAGCGGCGCGGCCTGGGCGAGGCGACGAGCAACGTGCTGATCAATGGCGAGCGGTTCACCGGCCGATCGACCGACATCAACACCGAGTTGGCCCGGATCAGCGCCGCCAACGTCACCCGCATCGACATTGCCGACGGTGCGACGTTCAACATTTCCGGGCTCACCGGCCAGGTCGCCAACATCGTCACCACCTCGCGCGGACTTTCCGGCAATTTCGCGTGGCGGCCGCAGATTAGGGCGCGGCGGACGCCGCCGCGGCTGCTCGACGGCGAGGTGAATATCAGCGGCGCGATCGGCGGCACGGATTTCACCCTGGGCCTACGCAACGTCAGCCGCCGCAACGGCAATGCCGGGCCGGAGATCGTGACCACCCCGGCAGGCGCGATTCTGGACCGGCGCGACGAGGTGCTGTTCGTCGATGAGGATGCGCCGCGGATAGCTGGCACGTTGCGCCGCACGTTCGGCGACGGATCGATCCTCAACGCCAATGCCGCCTTCGCCTTGTTCCACCTCGACCTCGGCGAGGACAGCCTGCGCTCTGGCCCGGGCCAGCCGGACCGCGTCCGCACCCTGCGCGAAACCGAGCGCGAATATAATTACGAGTTCGGCAGCGATTATGAGTTCGGCCTGGGCGGCGGTCGGCTGAAGCTAATCGGGGTCCGCAGGTTCGAGCACAGCCCCTACCGCCAGACGCTTATCCAGACGTTCGCCGACGGCAGTCCGACCCAGGGCCAGCGTTTCACGCAGGACGCCGACGAGACCGAGACGATCCTGCGCGGCGAATATCGCTGGCGTGGCGGAGTCAACGACTGGCAGGTGAGTCTCGAAGGCGCGCTCAACCGGCTCGACATCGAGAATGCTTCCTTCACCCGCGGCGTGGGCGGCGATTTCGTGCTCATCCCCACCAGCGCGGTCGCTTCCGTCATCGAGGAGCGGCGGGCCGAGGCGATCCTCACTTATGGTCGCCCGCTTTCGCCGACAGTGACTCTGCAGGCCGCGATCGGCGGCGAATATTCGGAGCTCGTCCAGACCGGCGCGGGCGGGCTCTCCCGCCAGTTCGTCCGCCCCAAGGGCTTCGTCAACCTCGCCTGGCGCCCCAATCCGAACTTGGACGTCAGCGCCCGGATCGAACGTGTCGTGGGCCAGCTCGACTTCTTCGATTTCGTCCCCTCGTCCAACGTCAGCGCCGGCACGTCGGATTCGGGCAACGCCAACCTCGTCCCGCCGCAACGCTGGAACGGACAGGTGCAGGTACGGCGCAACCTCGGCCCTTGGGGCACCGTCACCGGCCGCGTCTACGGCAGCCTGATCACCGATGTCGTCGACATCATTCCTGTCGGCGCCACTGGCCAGTCGCCCGGCAACCTCGACGGCGCCGCGACGCTCTACGGCCTGCAGGTGATCAGCACGATCAACTTCGATCCGATCGGCTGGCGCGGCGCGAAGCTCGACGCCAATCTGCAATTCCAGCGAACCTCGCTGGAAGATCCGCTGACCGGGCTCAGGCGGCCGTTCAACGAGACGATGACGCGCGACATCAACATCACCCTTCGCCACGACGTTCCGAATACGCAATGGGCTTGGGGCGTCACCGCCTACCAATATCGCCAGTCCGCCGGCTTCCGGCTCGATCAGCGCTTCCGCTTTCTCGACCGGCCGGGCAGCCTCGGCGCATTCGTCGAGCACAAGAACATGTTCGGGCTGACGGTGCGCGCCACCGTCGAGAATCTGCTCGACACCAACGAGAGCTTCAGCCGCACCTTCTATAATGGCCGCCGGCTCGCCGACGATAGCAACCAAGCCTTCACCGAGGACCGCGACCGCCTTTACGGCCCGGTCTTCACGCTCTCGATCAGCGGGACGATTTAGTCCGATTAGACTTGCGCCACAGTCCGAAATCGATATGCCACATACGTAGCATAAAGGCTGGATTTTGGAGAGATTGCAACATGATGCGACGTCGGCAGGCCATGTTTACGGTTGCAGCAGGGATACTGTGGGCCGGCATGGCGCGGGGACAGCAGGCGCTTACACTTGAGGAGATCATACGCCGACACGTCGCGGCGCGCGGGGGAGCGGCGGCGCTCGATCGCGTCCGATCATGCCTGATCGAAGTCGACATCACCGAGCGCGGCCAAACCATCCACGGCCGCTACGCCGCTTTGGTCGGCGCGACGCCCGATCGCGATCTCGTCCGGATCGATATCTATGCTGGCGGCAATCTCGTCTACCGCGAAGGGGTCGATTCCCGTGGCGTGTGGCTGTGGCCGGGCAATGCCGGGGCGCCGCGCGAGAGCGTGGCGACGGGCGCGGCAAATGCACTGATCCATGGCGCGGAATTCAATCTGGTTGGCCTGCACAGCTTCGCCGAGCGCGGCCACCGGCTTCGGATGATGCCGGGCGAGCGGATCGATGGCGTTGACTATCCGGTAGTGGAGGTGGCCCACACGACCGGCCACATCACCTATTTCTTCATCGATCCGGTCAGCTGGATGATTGCCCGGCGTCGCGACCGGCGCGCTTACCATCCCGATGCGAGCATGACGCAGCAACGGGTCGAAACCCGCTACTCCGATTTCCAGACGGTCGACGGCGTCGCGGCGCCGCATGCCAATATCGATGTCGATCTCGCCAGTGGCGCGACGCTCGCCACCAATCAGGTGACGCGCCGGATACTCAATCCGACGTTGCCGGACGGTGTGTTCGAGCGAACCTACGTTCCGGGCTGAGCGGGGCGCGCCGCCGACGCGTAGCGCGGCGGGGCGGAAGGAAGCGTACCGCCGGGGAAGGTGAGGTCGTTGCCGCGCATCAGTCGTGGCGCTTCATTCTCTGCGCGGCACTGGGCCGCGACGATGGGATACAGCACGTCGCGGCGGGCGAGCTCTCTCTCGGTCGCGGCGAGGCAGGCGGCTTCGCTTTGATAGCGCGTGCTCACCATCGCCACTTCGCGGCAGGGCGCGGCGCTTTCGCCGCAGCCCAGGATCGCCATCACGAATAAGACCGGTTCCATCACCCGCTCCTTCGCAGATAAAAATGCTTGAAAGTCCGACCCGGTTCCTCACGCCGCTTGGGGAACCGCCCCGCGCCGCCTATCTTCGCTGGCGATGGCGAACGAACGACAAATCAGGGGCGCGGAGCCGGGAATGAGCGTGCTGCGGCGCTTCCTCCCCTATCTCTGGCCGGCCGACGCGCCGCGGCTGCGGCTGCGCGTCGTCCTCGCCTCTTTGCTCGTCCTGGTCTCGATCCTCGTCACCACTTTGGTCATGCCGCTTGCCTTCGGCGCTGCGGTCAACCGGATGACGGCCGGGATGGAGCCGCTCGCCCAGGTCGCGATCGGGCTCGTCTGTGCCTATGCCGCGGCGCGCTTCGCCGGCGTCCTGTTCGACAATATGCGCAACGGCCTGTTCGAGCGGGTCGGCCAGGACGCGACCCGGCGGCTGGCCGAGACCACCTTCCGCCATCTCCACGATCTGTCGCTGCGCTTCCACCTCGAGCGGCGCACCGGCGCGGTCACCAAGATCGTCGAGCGCGGCACCAAGAGCATCGACATGATGCTCTATTTCCTCCTCTTCAACATCGCCCCGACTTTGGTCCAGCTCGCCATCGTGCTCGGCCTGTTCTGGGTGAAGTTCGGCCTCGGCCTCGTCGCCGCCACCGCCTTCATGGTCTGGCTCTACATAAGCTGGACGCGGACGATCACGGACTGGCGAACCAAGCTCAGGGTCGAGATGAACGATCTCGATACCGGCGCGGTGGCGCGGGCGGTGGACAGCCTGCTCAATTACGAGACGGTCAAATATTTCGGCGCCGAGGACCGCGAAGCGAGGCGCTACGGCAAGGCGGTGCGCGCCTATGCCGAGGCGGCGATCCGCAACGAGACCAGCCTGGCCTGGCTCAATGTCGGCCAGTCGCTGATCACCAATTTGATGATGGCCGGCGCGATGGGCTTCGTCGTCTGGGGCTGGAGCCAGGGGCGCTTCAGCGTCGGCGATCTGGTGGTGGTGAACACCCTGCTCGCGCAGCTTTTCCGGCCGCTCGACATGCTCGGCATGGTCTATCGCACCATCCGCCAGGGGCTGATCGACATGGAGGCGATGTTCAACCTGGTCGATACGCCGGCCGAGATCGTCGACGCGCCGGATGCGCCCGACCTCGTCGTCACCGCCGGCCGCGTCCGCTTCGAGGGCGTCCATTTTGCCTATGAGCCCGAACGGATCATCCTAAAGGGCGTCGACATCGATGTCGCGCCGGGGACGATGACGGCCGTGGTTGGGCCGTCGGGAGCGGGCAAGTCCACGCTCTCGCGCCTGCTGTTCCGCTTCTACGAGCCGACCGCCGGCCGGATCACGATCGACGGCCAGGATATTTCCGCGGTGAAGCAATCCTCGCTGCGCGCCGCTTTGGGTATCGTCCCGCAGGACACGGTGCTGTTCAACGACACGATCGGCTACAACATCGCTTATGGCCGCGAGGGCGCGACGCCGGTGGATGTCGAAGCGGCCGCGAAAGGTGCGGCGATCGACGCCTTCATCGGCGAGCTGCCGAACGGCTATGACGCGATGGTCGGCGAGCGGGGTCTCAAGCTCTCCGGCGGCGAGAAGCAAAGGGTCGCGATCGCCCGTACTTTGCTGAAGAATCCGCCAATTCTTATCCTCGACGAGGCGACCAGCGCCCTGGACAGCCGCACCGAAGCGGCGATCCAGGAGACGCTCAACGATGTCGCAGCCCGCCGCACCAGCATCGTCATCGCCCACCGCCTGTCGACCGTGGTGAACGCCGACCAGATCCTCGTCCTCGACGCCGGCCGCGTCGCCGAGCGCGGCACCCACGCCCAACTGCTCCGCAAGGGCGGCCTCTATGCCGAAATGTGGGCGCGCCAGCAGAGCGAGCGCGAGGCCGAGCAGGCCGAGGCGGCGGAATGACGCCGCTCGAGATTCTCCACAAGACCTTCGGTTTCTCCTCCTTCCGCGGCGCGCAGGAGGAGGTGATCGGGCGGGTGATGGCGGGGCGGCACACGCTCGCCGTGATGCCGACCGGCGCCGGCAAGTCGCTCTGCTATCAGGTGCCGGCGCTGGCGCGGGAGGGGACGGCGCTGGTCATCTCGCCGCTGATCGCGCTGATGCACGACCAGATCCGCGCGGCGGAAGCCTTCGGCATCCGCGCCGCCTCGCTCACCTCCGTCGACCTCAATCGCGGCGAGACGATCGAGCGGCTGAAGCGCGGCGATCTCGATCTGCTCTACGCCGCGCCGGAGCGGGCGACGACGGACGGCTTCCGTCAGCTTGTTTCAGGAATGAAGCTTTCGCTGGTCGCGATCGACGAGGCGCATTGCGTCAGCGAATGGGGGCATGATTTCCGGCCTGATTACCGGCTGCTGCGGCCGCTGCTCGATGCGCTGGACGTCCCTCGTCTCGCCCTCACCGCGACCGCCGACAAGCGCACCCGCGACGACATCCTCGTCCAGCTCGGCATTCCCGCCGATGGCCTGATCGTCGCCGGCTTCGACCGGCCCAATATCCGCTACCATGTCCGGCCGCGCGACGGCGTCAACGGCCAGTTGAAGGCGCTGCTGACGGCGCAGCCCGGCCCCGGCATCGTCTATGCGCCGAGCCGCGACAAGACCGAGAAGATCGCCGAGCAACTGGGCGGCGACCGGCCGGTCCTGCCTTATCATGCCGGGCTTGAACCGCCGGTCCGCGCCCGCAACCAGGCCGCCTTCGTGCGCTCCGAGGACATGGTGATGGCCGCGACGATCGCGTTCGGCATGGGCATCGACAAGCCCGACGTGCGCTTCGTCGCCCATGCCGGCATCCCGAAATCGATCGAAGCCTATTATCAGGAAACCGGGCGGGCGGGCCGCGACGGCGAGCCGGCCGAGGCCTGGCTGTTCTGGGGCGCGGAGGATTTCGCCCGCGCCCGGCGCCGGATCGAGACCGAGGTCGAGCCGGAGCGCCGGACGGGAGAGCGCGAGCGGCTGAACGCGCTCGCCGCCTTCGTCGAGACCGCCCAGTGCCGCCGCGCCATCCTGCTCCGCCATTTCGGCGAGGAGCCGCCGGAGCGTTGCGGCAATTGCGACAATTGCATCGAGCCGCCGCAGGCCGTGGACGCAACGACGACGGCGCAGAAATTGCTCTCCGCCGCTTTCCGTACCGAGATGCGCTTCGGCGTCGGCCATCTGACCGACGTGCTGGCCGGCCGCGAGACCGAGAAGGTGCTGGGCTTCGGCCATCACCGGCTCAGCGTGTTCGGCATCGCCGACGAGGCGGAGCTGGCGCTGGTCAAGCCGGTCGCCCGCGCCCTGCTCGCCCGCGACGCGCTGCGCGCCGACGATTTCGGTGGGCTTTCGTTCGGTCCAGCCGCGAAGCCGATCCTGAAGGGCGAAGAAAAGCTGGAGGTCGTCATCCCGCCGAAGCGCGCCAAGGCGCGGCGCGGCAAAACGGCGCCAGGATTATCCGCACGATCCGCTGTTCGAAGCGCTCCGCGCGCGGCGGCGCGAGCTGGCCGCCGAAGCGGGCGTGCCGCCTTATGTGATCTTCCACGACAGCACCTTGCGCGAGATGGCGGAGCTGAAGCCCGCCAGCCTCCACGCTTTGTCGCGCGTTTCGGGCGTCGGCGCGGCGAAGCTGGAGAAATATGGCGAGGCCTTCGTCGAGGTCATCGCGGCGTGGGAGCCGGCCTGATGTTCCGCCGGATCGACGATTCCACTTTCGTCGCCGGTCAGATCGGACCGGAGGATATTGCCGAGGCGGCGAGGCTGGGGGTCACGGTGATCGTCAACAACCGCCCCGATGGCGAGGAGCCGGGCCAGCCGCCGTCAGCCGAGATCGAAGCGGCGGCACGGGCGGCGGGACTCGATTATCGCCATATTCCGGTCGCGGGCGGGATCGCGCCGGAGCAGCTAGCGGCGATGGCCGCGGCGCTGGAGGAAACGGGCGGCAAGACTCTGGCCTTCTGCCGCTCGGGGACCCGCTCGACCTATCTTTGGGCATTGACGCGAAAGGCCCATGGCATGGATGGCGCGACGCTGATCGCCCAGGCCGAGGCGGCGGGCTACGACCTCAGCCCACTTCGCCCTCACCTGCTGCGCTGATCAGCCGCTCGGCGGCGGCGAGGTCGTTTTCGTCGACCATCAGCCGCACCGGCGTCATTGCACTGAGCCCGAGGCTGGAGAGACCGGCGTCGAACAGCACGACATCAATCCCCTCCGCTTCCAGCCGGCCGCGCACGATCTCGGCGACCAGCCCGTCCGGAAAGATGGCGAGCTCGACCAACGCCATTACCAGGGCACCACATCGCCCGCCGCCCGCTCCATCGCGGTCGGCTTGCGGCCAAGCACATCGTTGCGGTGCGGGAAGCGGCCGAATTTCTCGATCACCTCATAATGCTTACGCGCATATTTGAGCTGCTCGTCATCGCCCAAAGCGGTGAACAGCAGCAGCGACTGGCGCTGGTCGGCGAGCTCCTCGCTATGCTGGAACGGCATGTAGAGGAAGCCGCGCCGGGCCGTTGCCATGCCGTCGTCATAGCCGCGCGCGATCGCCTCCCGCGCGATCGCCAGCGCGAGATGATCGGTCGCGAACTGATCGGCGTTTTCACGGAACATGTTGCGCGGGAACTGGTCGAACAGGATCACCGCGGCGAGCGCGGTGTCGGCATCGCCGGTGAACGCGGACGCCTCCCGCCGCGCCTGCCGCGCCCATTCGATTGCGAACCGCTCGCGAATCTCGTCGTCGAGCGCTGCGCTCGGCCGCCACCAATCGTCCCAGCCGAGCGCGAACCAGAAATCGAGAATCTCGCCGACCCAGGCTTCACCACTTGCCGATCGCCCTGAGCCTTGTCGAAGGGTCACGCCGCGGTGCCGCCGACAGTGAGCCCTTCGATCAGCAGGGTCGGCTGGCCGACGCCGGCCGGGACCGATTGTCCACCCTTGCCGCAAATGCCGATACCCTCGTCGAGCGCCATATCGTCGCCGATCGCCTTGACCTGGGTCAGCACGGTCGGCCCGTCGCCGATCAGGGTCGCACCCTTGATCGGCGCGCCGAGCCTGCCGTTCTCAATTCTGTAAGCTTCGGTGCAGGTGAAGACGAACTTGCCTGACGTGATATCGACCTGTCCGCCGCCGAAGCTCTTGGCGTAGATACCGTTCTTCGCCCGGCCGAGGATCTCGCGCGGATCATCCGTGCCGCCGAGCATGAAGGTGTTGGTCATCCGCGGCATCGGCGCATGGGCGAAGCTCTCGCGACGGCCATTGCCGGTCGGCTCGACGCCCATCAGCCGGGCGTTCATCCGGTCCTGGATATAGCCCTTGAGGATGCCGTCCTCGATCAGCACGTTTCGGCGGGTCGGCGTGCCCTCGTCGTCGATAGTGAGCGAACCGCGGCGGCGATCCATCGAGCCGTCGTCGATCACGGTGACTCCGGGCGCGGCCACCCGCTCGCCGATCCTCCCCGAGAAAGCGCTGGTGCCCTTGCGGTTGAAATCGCCCTCGAGGCCATGGCCGACCGCCTCGTGCAGCAGCACGCCGGGCCAGCCCGGGCCGAGCACGACCGTCATCTCGCCGGCCGGCGCGGCGACCGATTCGAGGTTCACCAGCGCCTGGGCGAGGGCGACGTCGATCGCCTTGTTCCACGTCGCCGGCTCGAACAGTTCATCATAGAGATAGCGGCCGCCGAGGCCGTGATAGCCGGTCTCGCGCCGGCCGTTCTGCTCGACCATGATCTGGACGTTGAGCCGCACCAGCGGCCGCACGTCATGGGCGACGAAGCCGTCCGGCCGGACGATCTCGACCACGCTCCACACCCCGGCGAGGCTGACCGAGACCTGCGCGACGCGCGGATCGCGGGCGCGCGCGGCCGCGTCGATCTCCTGGCAGAGCGCGACCTTGCGCGCGAACGGAATCAGGCTGAGCGGATCGGCGTCGGTGTAGAGTTTCGAATTGGTGCGCTGCGGCGGCGCCTGCCGCGGCGCTGAAGCCGGATCGAGCACCGCCATCGTCTCGGCGGCGCGGCGGATCGCGGCCTCGCTGATGTCGTTCGCCTGGGCGAAGGCGGTGGTCTCGCCGGTCACGCCGCGCAGGCCGAAGCCGGCCTGGGTGTTGAAATCGGCGGTCTTCAGCCGGCCGTCGTCGAAGTTGAAGCTCTCCGACGCGCTATATTGCAGATAAAGCTCGCCATCGTCGCACGGCCCAAGCGCCTCGGCGGTGAGCCTGAGCGCGGCGTCGGGATCAAGGCCGTCGGGACGATAGAGGAAGCGGCGGGGATCGGCTGAGAAGGTCATGCGCCCGATATAGGCCGGCTCGTCGTCATTGCGAGCGAAAGCGAACCGGCTCAAAGTCGCGGCGATGAAGGGCGCGGCCATCCAGTTCCTCCACCGCTGCCGGCATCTGGCGCTCCGCCTCCTGCGGGTGAAGACGCGCGGCGTGAAGGTGATGGCCTTCAATCCGGCCGGCGAGCTGCTGCTGATCCGCAACACCTATGGCCATAGCCACCTCTTCATGCTGCCCGGCGGCGGCATCGAACGGCGCGAAACTCCCGTCGAGGCGGCGGCGCGCGAGCTGGAGGAAGAGACGGCGATCAAGGCCGAGCGGCTGGAGGCGCGATCGATCTATCAGTCCCGGCACGAAGGCAGGCGCGACACGATCCATCTGTTCACCGCCCTGGCGACCGAAGCGCCCAGCCCGTGCGGCATCGAGGTGGCGGAGGCGCGTTTCTTTTCGCTCGATGCGCTGCCGGAGAATGTGTCGGCGGCTACGCTCCGCCGGATCGCGGAATATCGTGGCGAGCGGCCGGTTTCCGCCAACTGGTAGACTCAGCCGAGGTCCGCCGGGCCGCCCTTCAGGATGAAGCGCTTGTCGCAATAGCCGCACTCGACATAGCCCTTCTCGTCGATCTGCAGCCAGACGCGCGGGTGGCCGAGCGCCGGCGAAATCTCTGTCGCGCCGTCGCAGGCGACGCGACGGGTTTCGGTCAGGACGGTTTCGGGCTGATAGGGATCGGTCGCCATGGCCTCGCCTTTAGCAATGGTCTGGGGGCTTCGCCAGACGCCCGCGCGCCGCTATGCGCGGGAGCATGACCGAAGCCGCGATCGCGATCCGCGACCTCCAGAAGACCTATCAGGGCGGCAAGCGCGCGCTGGACGGCGTTTCGATCGACGTGCCGCGCGGCCAGATTTTCGGGCTGCTCGGCCCCAACGGCGCCGGCAAGTCGACGCTGATCAACATCCTGTCCGGCATGGTGGTTAAATCCGGCGGCACCGCCTCCGTCTGGGGTTTCGACATCGACGAACATCCGCGCAACGCCAAGCGCGCGATCGGCGTCGTGCCGCAGGAGATCATCTTCGATCCCTTCTTCACGCCGCGCGAATCGCTGGAGATCCAGGCCGGTCTCTACGGCGTTCGCAAGCCCGACCGGCGGACGATGGAGCTGCTCCGGGCGATGCGGCTGGAGGACAAGGCCGATGCTTATGCGCGCACCCTGTCCGGCGGGATGAAGCGCAGGCTGCTGGTCGCCAAGGCGATGGTCCATTCGCCGCCGATCCTGGTCCTCGACGAGCCGACCGCCGGCGTCGACGTCGAGCTTCGCCAACAGCTCTGGGACTATGTCCGCTCGCTCCACGCGCAGGGCGTCACCATCGTGCTGACCACCCATTATCTCGAAGAGGCCGAGCAGCTTTGCGACCGGATCGCGATCATCAACCACGGCAAGGTGATCGCCGACCAGCCGACCCGGGAACTGGTCAACATGGCGCAGGAAAAGATCGTCGAGGTCACCGTCGATCGCGACCTCGCCGCCGCGCCGGCCGCCCCCTGCTTCGACAAGATCGAGTTCGACGGCGAACGGACGCTGACCATCACCTATCGCAAGGACCGGGTGAATGCGGGGCAAGTGCTGGACGCGCTCCAACAGGAAGGGCTCGGCATCGTCGAGGTCTCGACCCGCGAGCCGGATCTGGAGGACGTGTTCCTGAACCTCACCCGGGCGGCGGCGGATGCGTGATGTCCCAAACTCCGCTCGGGCTGAGCTTGTCGAAGCCCACTCCTTGCCTTCCGTGGACCAGGAAAGGAGCGGCCTTCGACAGGCTCAGGCCGAACGGGGTGGTGAGGCCTGATGGCTAACCACCACGCCTATGACATCGTCATCATCGGTGCCGGCGCGGCCGGGCTGACCGCGGCGCTCAATCTCGCCGAGCGGTTCAAGGTCGCGGTGCTGTTGAAGGGCGAGGGCGCGACCGGTTGGGCGCAGGGCGGGATCGCGGCGGTGCTGGAGCCGGGCGACAGCTTCGAGGCGCATATCGAGGACACGATGACCGCCGGCGCCGGCCTCAACGACCGCGGCGTCGTCGAGTTCGTCGTCGAGGCGGCGCCCGCGGCGATCGCCCGCCTCGCCGAGCTCGGCGTGCCGTTCAACGCCGACAGCGACGGCGAGGGCTGGCACCTCACCCGCGAGGGCGGCCACAGCGCGCGGCGCATCGTCCATGTCGACGACGCGACCGGCTGGGCGGTGCAGCAGGCGCTGGAGAAAGCGGCCGCCTCCAACCTCAATATCAATGTCATCCCCGACATGGTCGCGATCGACCTCGTCACCAGCCGCCATGGCCAGCGTTACTCCGGCGACGGCCATGTCTGGGGCGCCTATGCGCTCAACAAGGCGACGGGGAAGGTCGAGACGTTCACCGCTCGCGCGACGATCCTCGCGACCGGCGGCGCGGGCCGCGTCTATCTGTTTTCGACGGCCCCCAGAGGCGCGACCGGCGACGGCATCGCGATGGCGTGGCGGGCGGGGGCGCGGGTCTCCAACATGGAATTCATGCAATTCCACCCGACCTGCCTCTACAATCTGGAGGTCAAAAACTTCCTGATCACCGAAGCGGTGCGCGGCGAGGGCGGGCGGCTCAAGCATCCCGTGACCGGCCACCGTTTCATGCCGGATTACGATCCGCGCGCCGAGCTCGCCCCGCGCGATGTCGTCGCCCGCGCGATCGACAGCGAGATCAAGCGCGACGGCCTCGATTACGTCCATCTCGACATCAGTCACATGCCGGCGGACTTCGTGACCGCGCACTTCCCCAACATCCATGAGAAGCTGCTCGGCCTCGACATCGACATGACCAAGCAGCCGATCCCGGTCGTCCCCGCCCAGCATTATACCTGCGGCGGCGTGGTCGTGGACCGCGACGGGCGGACCGATCTGCCCGGCCTCTATGCGGCGGGCGAGTGCACCCAGTCCGGCCTGCACGGCGCCAACCGGCTGGCTTCAAATTCGCTGCTCGAATGTCTGGTCTTCGGCGAAGCGGCGGCGAACCATATCGCCGCCGAATGGGATGCCCTGCCGACACCGCCGCCGATCCGCGCCTGGGACGAGAGCCGCGTCACGGATTCCGACGAGGAGGTGGTGATCCAGCAGAATTGGACCGAAATCCGCCGCTTCATGTGGAACTATGTCGGCATCGTCCGCACCACCAAGCGGCTCGAGCGCGCCGCCCATCGGATCAAGCTGCTCAACGACGAGGTCGAGGATTATTACGGTCATTTCCGGGTGACCGCCGACCTGGTCGAGCTGCGCAACCTCCTGCAGAGCGCCGACCTCATCGTCCGCTCGGCGCTCAAGCGGCACGAGAGCCGCGGGCTGCACTACACGCTGGACTATCCCAAGACGCTGACGAAGGCGGTGGATACGGTGCTGGCGCCGTGAAGCAGGCGGCCTCGGTTGCAGAGAGTAGCGTTTGATGGCAGCTCTTTCCGATGAGCAAGATCGTCGACATTGACTGCAGGCGCATTTCAGACTGGCGCACGTTCCACGAAGAATTCGCGCGAGCGTTCAAATTTCCTGATTTCTACGGTGCGAACAGCGCGGCTTGGATCGACTGCATAACCGACCTCGAAGGTATGACTGGAATCGGTCTCCGGGACGAAGACATCCTGACCATTCGTTTGGTCGATGCCGGGAACCTAAAAGAACGAGAACCCCGCTTGCTTACTGAGATTTTCGAGATGGCCGCTTTCGTGAACTACCGCCGTCTTGAAGCCGGCGAACCGGGCCGAGTGTGCATCTCTGCTTTTGTCGAATGAACTAGCTACCGCCCCAAAAACCGCCGCATCGCCGCCGCGAAGCGCGCCGGCTGGTCGCGCATCACCATATGGCTGCTGCCGTCGATCCGCACCAGCCGCGCGCCGCGCGCGTTGGCGTAAGCGGTGGCGAACTGGCGGTCCATGACGCCGTTGGCCTGCGGCGCCGGTGAGGCGTAGACCACCGTCAGCGGAGCGCGCAGGCTGCCGAGTTGCGGCCCTAAGTCGATCGCGCCCAACTCGCTCATCGCCCGGCCGACGACATGGGGGTCGCTGCCGGTCACCCGGCCCGGCGGGCTGAACGCGTTCATCAGATTGGCGAAGAGCTGCCGCCCGCCGTTGGTGTCCATCATCGCGCCGAGGCTGCGCGCCAGGCCGCTCCAGCCCGAGGCGCTACCGCCATAAAGGCCGGCGGGCTGCGGCAGCATGTCGACCACCATCACCCGCCCGGCGAGCTCGGGCCGTCCCAGCGCCACCATCATCGCCAGCGTGCCGCCCATCGAATGGCCGACCAGGGCCGGGCGCCTGAGGCGGCGCGTCTCGATATAGCGTGCGATCTGGTCGGCGAGCGGATCGATGATCGGTCCGCGACCGTTGTCGCGCGGCGGATCGCCGCCGAAGCCCGCGACTTGGATCAGATGATAGCGATAGCCCGGCACCGCCGCGACCATATCCGCCCAGACGTCGCGGCCCGAGGTGAGGCCCGGAATCAGGATCACGTCCGGTCCTGACCCGCGCACCTGCACCGAGAAGCGGGTCGGCTGGAAACGCGCCGGCTGCGCCAACGCAGGCGTGGCCGCGAACGCGCAGGCGAGGCCGGCGAGAAGGAACAAGCGGCGGTTCATCGCACTCCTGCTAGCCCGCCAAGGTTGAACGGAGCCTTACCCATAAACCTTCCTTTTGCCCGATCCACTCCGCTAGAGAGACGCGATGCCCCATCTCTACCTCGTCGACGGCTCGTCCTACATCTTTCGCGCCTTCCACCAGCTGCCGCCGCTGACCAACAAGTTCGGTCTCAACGTCGGCGCGGTCTATGGCTACACGACGATGCTCTGGAAGCTCGCCGGGGACTTGGGCAAGGCGGACGGGCCGACCCATCTCGCGGTGATCCTCGACGCGTCGGAATCGACGTTCCGCAACCAGATGTACGACCAGTATAAGGCGAACCGGCCGCCGGCGCCGCCCGAGCTGGTGCCGCAATTCCCGTTGATCCGCGACGCGACCCGCGCCTTTTCGATCCCCTGCATCGAGGAGGAGGGGCTGGAGGCGGACGACATCATCGCCTGCTATGTGAAGGTGGCCGTGGAGGCCGGCTGGCAGGTGACGATCGTCTCGTCCGACAAGGATCTGATGCAGCTCATCCAGGACGGCAAAGTCGACATGCTGGACACGATGAAGGACCGGCGGATCGGCCGCGAGCAGGTGATCGAGAAGTTCGGGGTCGGGCCGGAGCAGGTCGGCGAGGTGCTGGCGCTGATGGGCGACAGCGTCGACAATATACCCGGCGTGCCGGGCGTCGGCCCCAAGACCGCGAGCCAGCTGATCCAGCAATATGGCGATGTCGAGAATGTCCTTGCCCATGCCGAGGAGATCACCAAGCCGAAGCTCAAGGCGAACCTAATCGAGCATGCCGAGATGGCGCGGCTGTCGCGCCGGCTCGTCGAGCTGATCTGCGACGCGCCGATTCCCGAGCCGCTCGACACGCTGGCGATGAAGGGGATTCCGGAAGAGCCCCTGCGCGAATTCCTCGAGCATCACGGCTTCAAGACACTGCTCGGCCGGCTCAGCGGCGGACAGGCGCAGCCGAGCTCGCCCACGCCGTCCCAAGCCCCCAAACAGGCCGAGGCGGCGCCGGAGCCGGCGATCGACCGCTCGCTCTATGAAACCGTCGTCGACGAGGCGGCCCTGGACCGCTGGATCGCCGACATTGTCGAGACCGGTCAGGTCGCGTTCGACACCGAGACCGACGGGCGCGACTGCGTCACCGCCAAGCTGGTCGGGATCAGCCTAGCCACCCGCCCCAACCGCGCCTGCTACATCCCGCTCGAGCATGGCGGCGGCGACATGTTCGACGAACGGCCGCCGCAGCTGGCCGCGACGCTCGTGCTGGAGCGGCTGAAGCCGCTGCTCGAAGACCCGGCGATCCTGAAGATCGGCCACAATCTCAAGTTCGACTGGGTGGTGCTGAACCGGCGCGGCATCAGCGTCGCGCCCTATGACGATACGCTGGTGATGAGCTTCAATCTCGACGCCGGCGGCCTCAACAGCCACGCGCTCGACGATCTCGCCAAGAAGCATCTCGGCCACGACTGCATCCCGTACAAATCACTCTGCGGCACCGGGCAGAAGCAGATCACCTTCGACAAGGTGCCGGTCGACAAGGCGACCGAATATGCCGCCGAGGACGCCGACGTGGCGCTGCGCCTGTGGCGGCGTTTCCGCACCCGGCTGCCGTTCGAGAACGTGACCCGCGTCTATGAGCTGGTCGACCGACCGATGGTCGCGGTGATCGGCGCGATGGAGCGCGACGGCGTCAAGGTCGACCGCGCGGTTCTCAAGGAGCTTTCCGCCGAGTTCAATATCCAGATCGCCGCGCTGGAGGAGCAGATTTGCGGCGAGGCGGGGTGCAAGTTCACCATCGGCAGCCCGCAGCAGCTCGGCGACGTGCTGTTCAACAAGATGGGCCTCTCCGGCGGCCGCAAGGGCAAGTCCGGCACCTGGTCGACCGATGTGACCGAGCTGGAGCGCCTGTCCCGCGAGGGCGTCCCGATCGCCCGGCTCATTCTCGATTGGCGCCAGCTGACCAAATTGAAGTCGACCTATACCGACGCGCTGCAGGAGCAGATCAACCCGAGCACCGGTCGGGTCCACACCAGCTACAGCCTGTCCGGCGCGCAGACCGGTCGCCTCGCCTCGACCGACCCCAATCTCATGAACATCCCGATCCGCACCGAGATCGGCCGGCGCATCCGCGACGCCTTCATCGCCGAACCCGGCCATGTGATGATGTCGGCCGATTACAGCCAGATCGAGCTCCGCCTCGCCGCCCATGTCTGCGACGTGCCGCAGCTCAGGGACGCGTTCGCGGCGGGCGCAGACATCCACAACATGACCGCCGTCGAATTGTTCGGCGAGGCCAACCGCGACACCCGCGGCCAGGCCAAGACGATCAACTTCGCGATCCTCTACGGCATCTCGCGCTGGGGCCTGGCCGGCCGTTTGGGCGTCACCGCCGACGAAGCCCAGGCGATCATCGACCGCTATTTCGAGCGCTTCCCCGGCATCCGCGCCTATATCGGCGAGACATTGACGCGCGCGCGGGAAACCGAGTTCACCACGACTTTGTTCGGCCGCAAGACCCACTTCCCGCGCATCAAGTCCAACGTCCAGCACGAGCGGCAAGGGGCGGAACGGGCGGCGATCAATGCGCCGATCCAGGGCATGGCGGCCGACATCATCAAGCGGGCGATGGCGCGAATGGGTCCGGCTCTCGCCGCCGAGGGCCTCTCCGGCACCCGAATGCTGATGCAGGTCCATGACGAACTGGTGTTCGAGGTGCCAGAGGCGGATGTCGAACGGGCGAGCGCCGTCGTCCGCCGAGTGATGGAATCCGCCGCCGAGCCGGCGATCAAGCTCTCCGTGCCGCTCGGCGTCGAGATCGGCACCGGCCCGAACTGGGGCGCCGCGCATTGACCGACGCCACCGCCCCGGGCGGCCGCGACGACATCGCCGCTTTGGCCAAAGGCGGCCGGACCAATTTCTTCGGCTTTCTGCTGCGGCTCGTCGCGCGGCTGCCCTTCCTGTTCATCGCCGGGCGCTATTACGGACCGGAATTGCTGGGGCGCTTCGCCTTCGCGGTGATCGTCATGGAACTCGGGGCGCAGCTCGCGACGATGGGGTTGAAGCGCGGCCTCGCCCAGCAGCTCGCCACCACCGACAAGCCGCATGTCTGCGTCGTCTGGGACGGCCTCGCCTCGGCCTTCGTCGCCTCGACCATACTGAGCGCGATCCTGATGATCTTTCCGCAGGCGATGTTCCCGGCCGGCGACATTCGCGGCGCGGAATGGCTGTTGCCTCTGGTGATCTTCGGGATCGCGGGTGCCGATGTCGCGCTCGCCGCGCTTGGCCTATCGCCATGACGTCGCCTCGACCGTCCAGGTCCGCGCGATCGTCGAGCCCTGGGTGATCAGCATCGCCGCCGGCGCCTTCGTCTTCACCCATTTCCAGCGCGACGGCCTGATCCTCGCTTATGTGCTGTCGGTCGTGGCCGGCCTTGCGATGGCCTTCTGGCGACTGTTTCGCGCTTATGGCGTGCCTTATGGCTGGCGGCCCGACATCGCCGCGATCAACGCGGTCGCGCGGCGCAACTATCCGCTCGCCGCCGCCGACGCGATCGAATGGAGCACGCGGCGGCTCGACATCGCGATCCTCGGCCTGTTCGTCGCGCCTTATTGGGTCGGCATCTATTATGTCGCCCAGCAGGTCGCCTCGCTGCCGCAAAAGCTCAAAACCAGCTTCGACCCGATCCTCGCCCCCGTCATCACCCAGAAGCTCGCCGAAGGGGACAAGGCCGCGGTCGCGCGGCAGGTGCGGCAGGTCGGCTTCTGGATCATTTCCGCGCAGACCGGAATCGCGCTCGCGCTCGGCATGACCGGCGCGGCGGTGATGGGCCTGGTCGGCCCGCAATTCCCGGCCGGCGCGGCGGCGCTCGCCTTCCTGCTCGCGGCCGAGGCGGTGGCGGCGACGGCGGTCGTCTCGGAAGCTGCGCTCGTCTACATCGCGCGCCATCGCAACCTGCTGTTATCGCTCCTGATGATCGGGGCGCAGGCGGCGATCACGGTCGCGATCATTCACGGCATGAATGTCTTCGAATGGCCCGCCGACCCGGGTCGGCGTCAAGCCTACCAGGCGGCCGGTGCCGCGCTCGGCCTCGCGCTCGCTCTGGGCCTCGCCTCGATACTGAAGGCGCGTCTGCTTTGCCGGCTTCTCGACGCGCCGGTGCAGGGTTGGCGCTGGTCGCTGATCTGGGCGGGCGCCGCCGCGATCATCGTCGGCGGCCTGTTCAACCTTCTGCCGCGCAGCCTCGAATGGCTCCATCTGTCGGTCGGTGCGCCGGCGATTCTGTTCACCTTCGGGATCATCATCTGGCGGCGCGGCCTGACCAAGGAGGACCGTGCCCTGTTCCGTCGTCACGGCCCCGAGACGCCGACCCTGCCGCCCGGGGATTGAACGCTCAGGCGGCGGCGCGGCGCTCCTCGCCGGCCGCGGCTTCGAGCAGCCGCTCGCGCAACGCCTTCAGCGCCGCCGGCCGCGCGATCCGCCCGCCGTCGAGCCCGGTCAGATAGAAGACGTCGACGGCGCGCTCGCCATACGTAGCGATATGGGCGCTGCGGATCGTCGCCTTGGAGCGAGTGATGGCGAGCGCAAGATCGCTGAGCAAGGCCGGGCGGTCCTGCGCATTGACCTCGACCACCGTGTAGCGGCTCGACGCCGCCTCATCGATGAACACCGCCGGGCGCACCGCGAAGGCCGCGGTCCGCCGGCTCGCCGCGCCCCGCGCCGCCAGCCGCTCGCGCGCCGGCTCCTCACCGGCCAGCGCCTTCGCGACCCCGGCCTCCAGCCGTTTGAGCTGGTGCCGGTCGGCGAACGGGCCGCCCGCAGGATCCTGGATCAGGAAATTGTCGAGCGCCATGCCGTGCGCGGTGGTGTGAATGCGCGCGTCGATGATGTTGCCGCCGGCCAAGCTGATCGCTCCCGCCAGGCCGTGGAACAGGCCGGGCTGGTCCGGCGCATGGATCGTCGCCAGCGTCGCGCCGCGCTGCGGCAATGGCGCCAGCTCCAGCTTCCTGCCGCTTTCGACGAGGCGCGCATTGGCGGCGATCACCGTCGGCGTCTCGGCCAGCCAATAGCTGTCGGGCAAGGTCTCAGCGAAGCGGGCGAAGCGCTCCTGCGGCCATTGCATCAGGGCCGCTGCTTCGGCCTTCACCGCGGTGACCCGCTCGCCCCGTCCATGCTGCTTGTGGCCGAGCCGCAACGTCTCCTCCGCCGCCTCGAACAAAGTGGTGAGCAATTGCGCCTTCCAGTTGTTCCAGGTGCCCGGCCCGACGGCGCGGATGTCGACCACGGTGAGCAGGAACAGGAGCCGGAGCCGCTCCGGGCTCTTTACCCGCTCGGCGAAATCCTGGATCGATTCCGGATCGGAAAGATCGCGCTTGAAGGCGGTCGCCGACATCAGCAAATGCCAGCGCACGAGCCAGGCGACCGTCTCGGTCTCTGCCGCGTCGAGGCCCAGCCGCGGGCAGAGCGCGCGCGCCACCTCGGCGCCGAGCACGCTGTGATCGCCGCCGCGCCCCTTGGCGATGTCGTGCAGCAGCACCGCGGCGTAAAGCACGCGGCGCGACGCGATCCGCTTGATCAGCGCGCTGCCCAGCGGATGCTCGTCCTTGAACTGGCCGCGCTCGATCCGCGACAGCAGGCCGATCGCGCGCAGGCTGTGCTCGTCGACCGTATAATGGTGATACATGTCGAACTGCATCCGCGCGACGACCCGGCCGAAGTCCGGCACGAAGCGGCCGAACACGCCCGCTTCGTTCATCCAGCGCAGCACCGTTTCCGGGTCGCGGGGACTGGTCAGCACATCGAGGAACAAGGCGTTGGCGCGCGGATCGTCGCGGATCGCATCGACCAGCTTCGCGGCCCTCGCCGCCGCGCGCATCGCCAGCGGGTGGATCTCCAGCCCATGCTTGTCGGCGAGCGCGAACATCTGGATGAGCCGGACCGGATCGGCGGCTAGAAACGCATCGTCCGGCACCGCCAGCCGGCCGCGATCGAGGACGAAGCCCTCCAGCTTGCCGGGCCGGCGGCGGAAGCTTGGCAGCATGAAGCGCCGGCCGCGGGCGGCGAACTTCTCGTCGAGATGGGCGAGGAAGACGCCGGTCAGATCGCCCACGGTACGCGCGTGCAGGAAATAATGGCGCATGAAGCGCTCGACGGCCGATTTCCCCGGCCGGTCGGCATAGTTCATTCGCTCTGCGATCTCCCGCTGATAGTCGAAGGTGAGGCGTTCCTCGGCCCGGCCGGCGACGACGTGGAGATGGCAGCGCACCGCCCACAGGAAGCGCTCGGCGCGCTGGAATTGCCTGAGCTCGCCGGCGGAGAGCAGCCCCGCCTCGACCAGCCCGGCGACGTCGGTCACCCGATAGGCATATTTGCCGATCCAGAAGAGCGTGTGGAGATCGCGCAGGCCGCCCTTGCCCTCCTTGATATTGGGCTCGACGACATAGCGGCTGTCGCCCATCCGGACGTGGCGCGCGTCGCGCTCGTCCAGTTTCTCCTTGATGAAGGCGCGGATGTTGCCGGATCCGATCGCCTTCCAGAAGCGGGCCGCGACCTCGTCATAGAGCGCCTCGTCGCCCCAGACGTAGCGCGCCTCCAAGGTCGCCGTGCGGATCGTGTGGTCGGCGGCGGCGAGCCGGATCAGCTCCTCGACGCTGCGCGCCGAATGGCCGACCTTGAGCCCGAGATCCCAAAACAGATACAGGATCGCCTCGACCACCGTCTCGGTCCAGTCGGTCGGCTTCCAGGGCGTGACGAAGGAGATGTCGACGTCCGAAAAGGGCGCCATCTCGCCCCGCCCGTAACCGCCCGCCGCGAGCAGCAGCAGCCGCTCCGACTTGGTCGGATTGGACAAGGGATGAAGTCGCTCGACGACATAATCGTGCGCCAGCCGGACGATCTGGTCGGTAAGGAAGGCGTAAGCGGCGGCGATCTCGGTGCCGGCATAAGGCCGCTCCTCCAGCCGCCGCGCGATCTCCGCCCGGCCGGCGGCGAGCGCGGACTTCAGCACCCGCACCGCCTCGGCGCGGTCCGCTTGCGCAAGCGCCTCGGCCAGCGCCCGCCGGTCGATGATCGCCCGGCGCTGCGGGATCGCGGCCATACGGGCGGTCACGAGCCATCCTCGGCGAGCCGCTTCAGCCGGTAGACCAGCTCCAGCGCATCGCGCGGCGTGAGCGAATCGGGCTGCGTCTCGGCGATGCGCCTCCCGGAGCGGGTCGGTCACGGGCTCCTCGGCTGCGGCGGCGGCGAACAGCGGCAGATCGTCGAGCCCAGCGGCGATGCCGCCGGTCGCGGCGCGGCCAGCTTCCAGCTTCGAGAGCACCGCCTTCGCCCGGGCGAGCACGGGTGGCGGCAGGCCGGCGAGCTTGGCGACCGCGATGCCGTAGCTGCGGTCAGCGGGACCCTCCGCGACCTCGTGCAAAAGCACGAGATCGCCTTTCCACTCCCGCGCCCGGACATGGTGGAGCGAGAGGCCGTCGAGCCGCTCCGCGAGCCTCGTCAGCTCGTGATAGTGGGTTGCGAACAGGCAGCGGCAACGGCTCTGGTTGTGGACCGCCTCGACCACCGCCCAGGCGATGGCGAGGCCGTCATAGGTCGAGGTGCCGCGTCCGACCTCGTCGAGGATGACGAAGCTGTTCGGTCCGGCCTGGGCGAGGATCGCCGCGGTCTCGACCATCTCGACCATGAAGGTCGAACGGCCGCGGGAGAGATTGTCCGAGGCGCCGACGCGGCTGAACAGCCGGTCGACCAGCCCGAGCTTCGCCCGCTCGGCGGGCACGAACGATCCGGCCTGGGCCAGCACCGCGATCAGCGCGTTCTGGCGCAGGAAAGTCGATTTGCCGCCCATGTTCGGGCCGGTGACCAGCCACAGCCGCGAGGCCTCGCCGAGGGATAGGTCATTGGCGACGAAACGCTCGCCGGTCTGGCGCAGCGCCGCCTCGACGACCGGATGACGGCCGCCCTCGACCTCGAAGCAGGCAGCCTCGTCGAACGCCGGGCGGGTCCAGCCGCCCTCGATCGCCCGCTCGGCCAGCCCGGCGGCGACATCCAGCCGGGCCAGCGCGTCGGCGGTCGCGGCGATCGGCTCGGCCGTCGCCAGCGCCTTCTCGATCAGTTCCTCGAGATGCGCCGCCTCGGCCGCCAGCGCGTGCGCGCCCGCCTGCCCAACCCGCGACGCCTGCTCGTGCAAATCGGGCGCATTGAAGCGAACCACGCCGGCCAAGGTTTGGCGGTGGGTGAAGCCCGAGTCCGCGGCCATCAGCTTGTCGGCGTTCCGCGCCGGCACCTCGATATGATAGCCGAGGACATTATTGTGGCGGATCTTCAGCGAGGCGATGCCGGTCTGGCTCCTGTAGCGCGCCTCCAGCGCCGCAATCGCCCGCCGTCCCTCGCCGCCCGTCGCGCGCAACGCATCGAGCGCCGCGTCATGGCCTTCGGCGATATAGCCGCCCTGCGCCGCATCGAGCGGCGGTGAGGGCACCAGCGCCCGGCTGAGCAGATCGACGAGTGCGCCATGACCGACCAAAGCGGGCGCCAGCTCTTCGAGCAAGGGCGGCGCATCGTTCGCTCGGCCCAGCCGGTCGTACAGCGCGCGCGCCTCGCCCAGGCCGTCACGCAACTGGGCGAGATCGCGCGGGCCGCCGCGTCGCGCCACGAGGCGGCCCAGCGCCCGGCCGATATCCGGCAAGGCGCGCAACGCCCGGCGCACCGCCTCGCGCAGCCCGCCATCCTGGGCGAACCAGCCGACGAGATCGAGCCGCGCCTCGATCCGCGCCCGATCGAGCAACGGCGCGCCGAGATCGGCGGCGAGCAGCCGCGCGCCGGCGCCGGTGACGGTGCGATCGACCGCGTCGAGCAGGCTGCCGCTGCGCTCGCCCGAGGCCGAGCGGACCAGCTCCAGGCTTTCGCGAGTCGCGGCGTCGATCGCCATGTGATCGCCGCTCGCAACGGCGGCCGGCGGGCGCAGGAAGGGCAATGCGTCGCGCGCGACTTCGTCGAGATAGGCGAGCAGGCCGCCGGCGGCGCACAAAGCGGCGCGGTCGAAGCGTCCGAAGCCGTCCAAAGTCGCGACTCCGAACCTCTCCTTCAGCCGCCGCTCGGCCGCCAGGCTGTCGAATCCGGCCCGACGCTCGATCGCGCCAGTCAGCGGCTCGGGCGAGACGATCTCGGCCGCGCCAAGCCGGGCCAACTCCGCGTCCAGCCCCGCCGCCGGGACCGAGGTCAGCTCGAACCGGCCGGTCGAGATGTCGGCCGCGGCGATCCCCCAGCGCTCGCCCGATTTCGCCACCGCCGCCAGCCAGTTGGCGGCGCGCGAATCGAGCAACGCCTCCTCGGTCAACGTACCGGCGGTGACGACCCGGACGATCGCCCGGCTGACCACCGATTTGGAGCCGCGCTTCTTCGCTTCGGCCGGGCTCTCGGTCTGCTCCGCGATCGCGACCCGATGGCCGGCCCTGATCAGCCGGGCGAGATAGGATTCGGCGGCGTGGATCGGCACGCCGCACATCGGGATCGGCTTGCCCTCATGCTCGCCGCGCGCGGTCAGCGCGATATCGAGGCAGGCGGCGGCGACCCTGGCATCCTCGAAGAACAATTCGAAGAAATCGCCCATCCGGTAGAAGAGCAGGCAATCCTCCACCTCCGCCTTCAGGGCGAGATATTGCACCATCATCGGCGTAGCCGCCGGACTGGCATCGGGGTTAGGACGGGCGGCCATCGCGGCATCGATAAGGCTTTGGCTTGCCCCCGTCACGGCCCCGGTCCTACAGCCGGGCGAAGAAAAAACAGGGAGAGCGCCGTGAGCGAGGGCAGCAACGTCAAATTCTCGGAAGCCGAAGCGCTCGCCTTCCATTCCGAGGGACGCCCCGGCAAGATCGAGATCGTCGCTTCGAAGCCGATGGCGACGCAGCGGGACCTCAGCCTCGCTTACTCGCCCGGCGTCGCCGTCCCGGTGCGCGCGATCGCTGAGGACCCCTCCAAGGCCTATGATTATACCGCCAAGGGCAATCTCGTCGCCGTCATCTCCAACGGCACCGCGATCCTGGGTCTCGGCAATCTCGGCGCGCTCGCCTCCAAGCCGGTGATGGAAGGCAAGGCGGTGCTGTTCAAGCGCTTCGCCGACGTCGATTCGATCGACATCGAGCTCGACACCGAGGACCCCGACAAGTTCATCGAAGCGGTCGCGTTGATGGAACCGAGCTTCGGCGGCATCAACCTGGAGGACATTGCCGCGCCGGAATGCTTCATCATCGAGCAGGCCTTGCGCGAGCGGATGAACATTCCCGTCATGCACGACGACCAGCACGGCACCGCGATCATCAGCGCCGCCGGGCTGATCAACGCCTGCTATTTGACAGGGCGCGAGCTCAAGGATCTCAAGCTGGTCGTCAACGGCGCCGGCGCCGCCGCCATCGCCTGCACCGAGCTCGTCAAGGCGATGGGCGTGCCGCACGACAACGTCCTGATGTGCGACCGCAAAGGAGTCATCTACCAAGGCCGCGAAGGGCTCGATCAGTGGAAATCCGCCCATGCGGCGAAGACCGACGCCAGGACGCTCGAAGACGCGCTGAAGGGCGCGGACGCGTTTTTCGGGCTCTCCGCTGCCGGCGCGCTGAAGGCCGAATGGGTGGACGAGATGGCGCCCAAGCCGATCATCTTCGCGATGGCCAATCCGGACCCGGAGATCACCCCGCCCGAAGCGAAGGCGGCGCGCCCCGACGCGATCGTCGCCACCGGCCGCTCGGATTATCCCAATCAGGTCAACAACGTTCTCGGTTTCCCCTTCATCTTCCGCGGCGCGCTCGATGTCCGCGCGACGACGATCAACGAGGAGATGAAGATCGCCGCCGCCCAGGCGCTGGCCGAGCTCGCCCGCCAGCAGGTGCCGGAAGAGGTCGCCGCGGCCTATGGCGGCAAGGCGCATAGTTTCGGCGCCGATTACATCATCCCGGCGCCGTTCGATCCCCGACTAATGGAGATCGTGCCCGCCGCCGTCGCCCAGGCGGCGATGGATTCGGGCGTCGCTCAGCGGCCGATCGAGGACATGCAGGCCTATCGCACGTCGCTGCGCGCGCGCCTCAATCCGACCACCTCGGTGCTCACCCTCGCTTACGAGGCGGCGCGCGCCAATCCGCGCCGCGTCCTGTTCGCGGAGGGCGAGGAGGATGTCGTGCTGCGCGCCGCGATCGCCTTCCGCGACGGCGGCTACGGCATTCCCGTCCTGGTCGGCCGCGACGACGTCCATGATCGCCTGCGCGCGCTCGGCGTCGACGATCCGTCGTCATTCGAGGTGGTGAACAGCCGCAACTATCCGCGCGTCCCGGAGATGGCCGACATGCTCTACCAGCGGCTCCAGCGGCGCGGCTACATGCACCGCGAGCTGGAGCGGATCGTCAATCAGGACCGCAACATCTTCGCCTCGCTGCTGATGGCGATGGGCGAGGCGGACGTGATGATAACCGGCGTCACCCGTCCCTATGCGCAGAGCTTCCGCCAGATCCGCCGGGTGCTGGATCCCAAGGATGGCGTGACGCCGTTCGGCATCCACCTGATGGTCGGCCAGAGCCACACCGTCTTCATCGCCGACACGACCGTTACCGAGCGGCCGAGCGGCGAGCAGCTCGCCGAGATCGCGATCCAGACCGCCGGCGTCGCTCGGCGGATGGGTCATGAGCCGCGCGTCGCTTTCCTGTCTTATTCCAATTTCGGCAATCCCGAGGGCAGCTTCCTCGAGCGGATCCGCGACGCGGTGAAGATCATGGACGCGCGGGACGATATCGATTTCGAATATGAAGGCGAGATGTCGCCGGACACGGCGCTCGATCCGGACCTCCAGAAGCTCTACCCGTTCATGCGCCTGACCGGGCCGGCGAACGTGCTGGTGATGCCGGGCCTGCAGACCGCCAACATTTCCGCCAAGCTGTTGCGCGAGCTGGCCGGCGACGCGGTGATCGGCCCGATGCTGGTCGGCATGAAGCAACAGGTCCAGATCGCCGCGATGAGCGCGAGCGCGTCCGACCTGGTGACGCTCGCCGTCCTCGCCGCCGGCAATATCGTCCGCTGAGCGCCCGCGGCGCCCGCCTAGCTACTGCGGGTTGTCGGCGGTCTGGCCGCGCTGGCCGCCGGTCGAGCCGACCGCGCCGATATTGCCGAACAGCTCCTCGAACAGGCTGCGATGGCGGCCGAGCGTCGGGGTCGCTTCGCGGGTCGGCGTGATGTTCGCCACCAGCTCGAGGCCGGTGCGATCCACCCGTTCGACCGTCCCGCTGTCGTCGAAGCGAACGTGCAGCACCGTCTGCGATGTCGGCTGCGGGGTCTGGAAGCCGAACTGACGGGTCCGGCGCGACACATAATACCAGTCGCGCTCGGCGCCGTTGAACTGGCCGGCGAAGCTTGGCCGTCCGATCGTCCCGGCGACCGATTCGCGATTGTCGACGCCGGGCTGGATCGCCGCGACCAACGTGTCGTCGAGGATGTGGCCCTGCTGGCCGACGATGCGGGTGCAGCCGCCAAGCAGGGTCGCCGCTGCGGCCGCGCCGAGGAGGACGCCGGTTCGATTGAGGAAAGGCATGATTGGTCGCATTCTCCCGCGCGCCCCGCAAACCGGCCGGGCGGCCTTGACTAGCTCCTCCATTATGAACATCGCCCGACCGGCGCAAGCCGCTGGCGCGCTTTCCCTTTATGGGAAGTGCGCCAAGTTCCTGTGGTCGCGATTTCCGAGCCGCCGGGCGGCGCCCGGCTCGAAATCGCTCGGAGGCACGGAAAGAACGCTTTGTCCCTGATTTCGCGCCTGTTCCGCACATCGCCGCCCCGCGACACGCTCGATCCGCTCTATCGCGCGATCGTCACGGCGGCGCGCGACCCCGCCTGGTATCGCGCCGGCGGCGTTCCCGACACGATCGACGGCCGCTTCGACATGATCGCGACGCTGACCGCTTTGGTGCTTCTGCGGCTGGAGCGGGAGGAGGCCGGCAGGGAGATTTCGGTGCTGCTCACCGAGCTGTTCATCGCCGACATGGATTCGAGCCTCAGGCAGATCGGCATCGGCGACTATGTCGTCGGCAAGCATGTCGGGCGGATGATGGGGGCGCTGGGCGGCCGGCTCGCCGCGTTCCGCGCCGCGGAGGATCGCGAGGCGCTGACCGGCGCGGTGGAACGCAACGTCTTCCGGGGCGCGCCGCCCTCGCCCGAGGCGCTGGCGCTGGTGACGGCGCGGCTCGATGCGTTTCGAGCGGCGCTGGCGGCGGCTCCGATTGAGACCCTGATGACTGGACGGCTGCCGACATTATGACCGACACCGAGTTCAGCCGTCTTATCCGGTTCGATGCGCTCGGTTCCGCGCCCCATAGCCTGTCGATCCACGCCGACGAAGCGGAGCGGGCGGCGCTGGCGCGGCGCTTCGGCCTGATCGCGCTCGACAGACTCGCGGCCGAATTGACCCTGGTCCGCGACGGCGATGCGGTGACGCTGACCGGGCGGCTTGAAGCGCAAGCGACGCAGGCCTGCGTGGCGAGCGCGGCGCCGGTGAATGCGGCAATCGACGAGCCCATCGCCTTGCTGTTCCGGCCCGCGCCCGCCGAGGCGCAGTCCGACGACGAGATCGAGCTCGGCGAAGGCGAGATGGACGTGATGTTTCACGACGGCGCCGCGATCGACGTCGGCGAGGCCGTCGCGCAGAGCCTCGCGCTGGCGCTCGACCCCTACCCGCGCGCGCCAGATGCCGAGGCGGCGCTCAAGGAAGCCGGCGTGAAGGACGAAACAGAGGCGGGGCCGTTCGCGGCGCTGGCCGCGCTTAAGGGCAAACCGAAGAGCTGACTTTCTTCCTCAGAAGGGAACGTCGTCATCCAGGTCGCTGTCGAAGGCCGGTTGCGGCCGGCCCTGCGGCTGGGCGCGCTGACCGCCGCCATAATCGCCGCCGCTATGGTCGTCGCCATAGGAACCGCCACCGCCGCCCTTGCTGTCGAGCAGCACCAGCTCGCCACGGAAGCGCTGCAGCACGATCTCGGTCGAATAGCGGTCCTGGCCCGACTGGTCTTGCCATTTGCGGGTCTGGATCTGGCCCTCGAGATAGACTTTCGAGCCCTTCCTCAAATAGCTCTTGGCGACCCGGCCGAGATTCTCGTTGAAGATCACCACCCGGTGCCATTCGGTCCGCTCCTGGCGGTTGCCGTCCTTATCCTTCCAATTCTCCGACGTCGCGACGCGCAGGTTCACCACCTCGCCGCCATTGTTGAGGCTGCGCGCCTCCGGATCGTCGCCCAGATTGCCGACCAGAATCACCTTGTTCACGCCCGCCATTTCATTCTCCCGGGAAAGACCACCGCATAGGCCAAGCGGCAGCGTGCGCCAAGCGTCAGGCGTTGGCGGGCCGCCGCTGCGCGTAGAGAAACCCGATGACGAGCAAGGCCACCATCGCTCCCTGAGCGAGCATCGATTCGAGCGTCGGATAGACACCGAGCATCGGGCTGCGCGGCCAGCCGTCGAGCGGCGAGACGCCGATCATGCCGGCCTCCTGGAGCGCCGCCACGCCCTTGCCGGCGAGCACGACCGCGAGCACCGCGATCAGCGCCGCCGAATAAGCGAAGAACTTGCCGATCGGCAGCCGCGCGCTGAGCTTCAGCATCGCCCACGCGGTGAGCGCGAGCAGCAGGACCGCCACCGCGATCCCGCCCGCCAGCGCCGCGCCGTTCCCCTGTCCGCCCATCGCGGCGAAGAAGATGATCGTCTCGAACACCTCGCGATAGACGGCGATGAAGGCCAAGGCGAACAGGAACCAGGCCGAACCGCGACTAAGCGCCTTGTCCAGCTTGTCGCGGACATAAGCCTGCCAAGCGCCCGCCTGCGCCTTGCCGTGCATCCAGATGCCGACGAAGAGCAGGATCGCGGCAGCGAGCAGCGAGCCGAAGCCCTCGGTCAGCTCGCGGTCCGCGCCGCCGATCGTGATGAGACGGCTTGCCGCCCACCAGGTGGCCACGCCGGCGACAAGCGCGCCCAGCCAGCCGGCGTGGACCCAGCGCAGCATGTCTGGTCTCTCCGCCTTACGCAGAAAGCCGATCATCGCGACCACAATCAGGAGGGCCTCCAGCCCCTCGCGTAGCAGGATGGCGAGTGCGCCGAGGAAGGTCGACAGGCCGCCGCCGGCCTCGGGCGCCAGGGCGCCTTCGGCCCGGCCGAACAGGGCCTGAAGCCGCTCGATCCTCGCCGCGACATCGGCGACCGGTACGCCCCGGCCAATCGCTGCCCGGAGCCCACCCATCTCGCGCTCCACTTCGGCTACGAGCGCGCCGTCGCGCGCGTTGAGCACGGCCTCGACGGGCTCGAATCCATCAAGATAGGCGGCAAGCGCGAGCTCGCTGGCCCGTGCACGATCGCCGCTTTGGTAGGCGGCGAGACTCTGGCGCAGCAACTCGCGAGCGATGGCCAGCGTTTGCGAGCCGCCCGCCCCGGTCAATGCAGACGGATTGGAGCGCAAATAGGCGGTGACCGCATTCGCTTTGTCCACTCCGAATTCGCGAGCCAGTGCCTCCGGGGTGATCGCAACCAACGCCTCAAGGTTGGGCAGACGGGCGCGCAGCGCCGGATCTCCCTCCCAGTATCGACGGCCCTGCTCGATCAATCCTTCGGGGTAGGCAAAACGGCCGACGAAGAAGGCAAGAGCCCAACGGTCCTGCGCCGGCAGCGAGGCGAAGCTCTGCATCGCCGTGCCCTCCAGCCCCTGATCGATCACCTGATAAAGCGCGAAGACGCTGCGTTGACGCGCCCGATCGCGATCGGTGAAGGCAATGGGTGGCGGCTCCATGCCGCGCGCCATCGGCGCGTTCGCATCGCCGGCCGCGCCATGACAGGCGGCACAATTTTCCGCGTAAAGCCGCGCGCCGCGCGCCAGATCGGGCACCGCCGCCGGTGCGAGCGGGACCGGATAGGCGGCGAGCAACCGCTGCCCCAAGCTTCGCGCCAGCCGATCAACCTCATCCGGCGCCGCCTGGCGCGCGACCGCGCCTTCGAGCAAGCGCGCGTCCGCCACCAGCTGCGCCCGCTCCGGCCGGGCCGGCAAGGCACCCAGCCGCTGCGTGACCGAAGCGGAAAATTCCCGCATCTCGTCATATTCGGCCTGACTGATCACGCGCCCGTCGGCGACGGCGCCGCGATAGTCGACGGCGATATAGTCGAGCAGCCGCCACGCCACCTGCGCGCCCGAGTCTTGCGCCCGAGCCGGCGTCGCGAACGCCAACAGCACGAACAGAAACAATCTGCTGAACGAGAAAACGCGCATCATTGCCCCCGGCGGAAGGCCGGGGACTAACCAAGTTGCAACTGATTATCAATAACGCGATCGGATGCCGACAGCGTGCGCGGGGCGGCGGGAGGAGGCCAATTCCTCACCGGCGCTCGCAGCAAGACGCGGCTGGCGGCTGGCGATCGCCAGCGGCTGCGCCCCTGGCCCTTCGCCTGATAAAGCGCGCCGTCCGCCTCGATCAGGGTCGCGAAATCGCGCCCGAAGATGCGGCTCAATGCGATTCCGACGCTCGCCCCGATCTCGACCCCAGCGGGTCAAAGCCCCGCGCGGCAGGCTTCCGGTCGATGGCGTCATGACGTAATTTCGGCTCCGAAGCCTTTGTCGACCACGCTCCCCAGGCGTCGCTCATTCTTTCTTCACCAATTTTTGCGAGGCCGGCTGGTCTCAAGCGGAGCGACACTTTGCGCGCGGACCACGCCACGCCGTCTTTTGCCCAGCGGATCGATCTCGATCTCGTCGAGAAGGGCCTGGTCGCGTCCTTCATGGCCCTGCTCGCGCTGCGCCTCGTGCCGCAGGCGATCGCCACGCTCTCGGCGCCGATCATGCTCCTCCTCCTCTCGGAAAGCGTCGTCGTCCTGTTCATTCTGCTGCGCCGCCCTACCCGCGACATCTCGCGCCGGCCGGCCGACTGGGCGCTGGGCCTCGCCGGGACACTGCTGCCGCTGACCGCGATCGCGCCAGAAGGAACGCCGATCGCGCCGCTGGCGATCTGCGCCGGCTTGATGGGGGGCGGTTTCCTGTTCCAGCTGTGGGCGAAGCTCACGCTCAGGCGCAGCTTCGGCGTCGTCGCCGCCAATCGCGGCGTCAAGGCGACCGGGCCTTACCGCATCATCCGCCATCCGATGTATGCGGGCTATGCGCTGACCCATGTCGGCTTCCTGCTGTCCGGTCCCGCCTGGTGGAACCTCGCCGTCTATGGCGCGACGCTCGTCATCGCCGTGCGCCGCATTCTCGCCGAGGAACGGGTGCTGATGGAGGATCCGGCCTATCGCGCGCTGGCCGAGAAGAGCCGCTACCGGCTGCTGCCCTTCGTGTTCTGATGTCTTTCCTCGCCGAGCTGCTCGATTTCCGCCTCTTCCTGGTGGCGGCGCTCGTCTTCATTCCGCTCGAGCGGCTGTTCGCCGAGCGCAAGGGCCAGAAGCTGTTGCGCGACGGCTGGACGAACGATCTCGTCTATGTGTTCGTGAACGGCGCGATCGTCCGCATCGGCCTGGTGCTAGCGGTGCTCGCTATCCTCGCGCTGAGCGCCCTCGTCGTGCCGGCCTCGCTCCGCGCCACGGTCGCGGGGCAACCTCTCTGGCTGCAGGCGATCGAGGTACTGCTGCTCGCCGACCTCGGCTTTTACCTCGCCCATCGCGCCTTCCACGCCGTGCCCGCTCTGTGGCGGCTGCATCAGATCCATCACAGCATCGAGGAGATGGATTGGCTCGCCGCAGCCCGCGTCCACCCGGTCGACCAGATCATCACCAAGAGCGTTTCGTTCATACCCTGCTTCGCTCTCGGCTTCTCGGAATGGGCGATTGCGGCGTTCGCGATCCTCTATCACTGGCATTCGCTGCTGCTTCATTCGAACGTCCGGCTCGGTTTCGGGCCGCTTCGGTGGCTCATCGCCTCGCCCGATTTCCACCACTGGCACCATGCCCGCGAGCGCGAGGCGTGGGACCGCAATTTCGCCGGTCAGCTCGCTTTATGGGATTTCGCCTTCGGCACCGCGCATCTGCCCGACGGGCGACAGGCGCAGTCGTTCGGCGTCGCCGATCCGGTGCCGTCGGGCTACGCCGCCCAACTGCTCCACCCGTTCAGACGACGGGGTAGCGAAGCCGTCCCAGGAAACGGCTGAGCGACGGCAGCCGCGCGCCGCTCCCCTGCCAGCGCGCCTTCGCCTTCTCGAACCGCATCACGCCGTCGATCCGCCGATCGAGGAAGGCGCGCGTCGCGGCCAGATCATCGCTCTCGTCGTCCAAGAAGACGAGGCTGGTCGAGCCATAGACGCCGATCAGGATCGCGCGCTTGGAATAATGGTTGAAGTCGGTCGCATTGTCGCCGGCCAGCCGCCAGATCCGGTCGGCGCTGCGCCATGCGAGCCGCGCGCCGGCCGCCGCGTTGACCGGCGCGGCGAGGATCGCCAACGCCCGGCGCAGGGCCTCGCGCTGCGGCAGGATCGTCGTCAGCCGGAATAGCACCAGCTCGCGAATGCGCTCGCGGATCTTCATCGCCGCGATCCGCTCGGGCGGGAAAGCCTCAAGCATGGCAATGTCGAGCCAATCGAACCAGGCGTCGATCATCGCCGTCTTGCGGCCCGGAAAGGCCAGGCGGGCGCGCTCCGCCGGCACGCCGAGCTCCGTCGCCGCGCTGGCGATCGCCGCGTCGGACCAGCCGTCGAACACCGCATGCTTCGCGACCAGCGGCGCGAGCGCGATGCGCAGCTCGTCGAGGTTCATTTGATCCGCGGCGACCATCGTCCGCTCATTGGGCCGGCGCGACCGGAGTCGCAAGCCCGCGCGCCGGCAGGCGGATCAGCACCAAGGCGGCGCAGATCAGCAGCGCGCCTAGCCCGTCGGCGAGCGACAAGGCCTCGCCATAAGCGAACCAGCCGATCGTCGCCGAGGCGACCGGCTGAGTGAGCAGGCCGACGCCGACCACAGCCGGCGAGAGATGGCCCATCGCATAGACCAGCAGGCCCTGACCGATCAGCTGGCTGCCGAGCGACAGCAGGATCAGCGGCGTCCAGTCGCCCGGCATCACCGTCTCGCCCATCGCCAGCGCGAAGAGTAGCAGCGGCAGGGTTCCCGCCGCGGTCGCGATGGCGAGCACCGGCCAGGACGCCATCGTCCGCCGCGCCCGGTCGGCCGCGATCAGATAGAGCGCGTAGAAGAAGGCTGCGCCGAGCGCGAGCAGATCGCCGGTGAAATGGTCGGGCGACAGCTCGTAGCTGCCGCCGAGCAGCAGCGCCGCTCCTAGTCCGGCAAGCGCCAGCGCCACACCCTGGATCGCACGCGGCAAGGCGCGCAGCGCGATGAAGCCGTAGAGCACGAACAGGAAGCTCGACATGTTGCCGAACAGGGTCGCGTTGGCGAGCCGGGTGCGCAGGATCGCTTCGTGCCAAAGCATTAGATCGATGGCGAAGAACAGGCCGCCCAGCATGATCGCGCCCGCCAGCCATTTGTCGATGCGCCCGGTCCCGCCGCGGCGCATCGCCAGCAAGGCGAGCAGTGGCAGCGCCAGGGCGAAGCGCCAGAAAGCGGACGAGGTCGGCCCGACATCGGCGAGCCGCACCATCCACGGGCCCGCGGCGAGGAAGAGATTGGCGACGATCAGCGCCGGAAAGGCGAAGCGCCCGGCCGGGGACTGGTGCATTTCGTTTTGCAACCCTATCTCCGCCGCCGATCCGCTTGAAGGAGTGCCCATGCCGTCCCTGTTCGACCCGATCAAGCTGGGCGCGATTGAAGCGCCGAACCGCGTGCTGATGGCGCCGCTGACCCGCGGCCGCGCCACCCGCGAGCATGTCCCGACCGAGCTGATGAAGACCTATTACACGCAGCGCGCGGCGGCCGGCCTGATCATCACCGAGGCAACCGGGATCAGCCGCGAAGGGCTGGGCTGGCCGTACGCGCCCGGCATCTGGACCGACGCGCAGGAAGAGGCGTGGAAGCCGATCATCGAGGCGGTGCACGAGGCGGGCGGGCGGATCATGCTGCAGATGTGGCATATGGGCCGGGTCGTCCACTCGAGCTTTCTCGACGGCGCCAAGCCAGTCTCCTCGTCGGCGACGACCGCGCCCTACAAGGCGCACACCTATGAAGGCCGCCAGCCTTATGACGAGGCGCGCGCGCTGGAGATCGCCGAAATCCCGCGCCTGCTCGACGATTACGCCAAGGCTACCCGGCATGCGCTGGCGGCGGGGTTCGACGGCGTCCAGATCCACGCCGCGAACGGCTATCTGATCGACCAGTTCCTGCGCGACGGCGCTAACCATCGCGAGGATGATTATGGCGGCCCGATCGAGAACCGCACCCGGCTTCTGCGCGAAGTGGCGGTGACGGTGGCCTCGGTCGCCGGCGCGGACCGGACGGCGGTGCGGCTGTCGCCCAATGGCGATTCCCAAGGCGTGAACGACAGCGATCCGATCGCGACCTTCAGCGCAGCGGCGCGGGTGCTGAGCGACATCGGCATCGCCTTCCTCGAGCTGCGCGAGCCGGGCTTCGACGGCACGTTCGGCAAGGCCGAGGTCGATCCCGTCCATCCCTTCATCCGCAAGGCGTTCTACGGGCCGCTGGTGCTCAATTCCGACTACCGGCTGGAGAACGCCCAGGCGGTGCTCGATTCCGGTCAGGCCGACGCCATCGCCTTCGGCCGCACCTTCCTCGCCAATCCCGATCTCGTCGCCCGGCTGCAGCGCGGCGCCGAGCTCAACCCGGACAATATGGCGACCTGGTACAGCCAGGGGCCGGAGGGCTATACGGACTATCCGGCGCTCGGCGCCTGACGTCGCGCTTTCCAGTCGGCGCCGCTCTGACCCCAGGCGTCGACCGGAAAATCCTCATAAGGCGGCGGCAGGCGGGTCGGGCCGCGATTGACCGAGCCGAGGCGCTGGGCGAGGCGGATCGAGGGCAGGTTGCCGGGATCGATGGTGTGGATGATGTCGGTCCAGCCGAGCACATCGACGGCATAGTCCATCGACGCGACTGCCGCCTCATAGGCGTAGCCGCGCCCGGCGAATTCGGGGAGCACGCCCCAGCCGACCTCGGTGCCCGGCCAACCCTCGGGCTGCCAGGGTCCCGTGCGGCCGATCCAGCGGCCCGAATCGCGTTCGATCATCGAGAACATGGCAAAGCCGCGGATCTGCCACGCGCCCGCCATCGCGCAGAAGCTGCGCCAGGCAGGCGCGCGCAGCTGAGCGCCGCCGACGAAGCGGGTCGCCTCCGGATCAGCCTGGAACGCCGCCCAGCCCTCGAAATCCTCCGGCAGCGGCGGGCGAAGCAGCAGCCGTTCGGTGAACAGGATCGGGCCGTTCAAGCGAACCGCTCCTTCAGCGCCAGCATGGCGAGCGCCGCCTTCGCCGCCTCGCCGCCTTTGTCTTTCTCAGTCCGGCAGGGCGCGGGTCAAGCGCCTGCGTCCTCGTTCTCGACGGTGAGGATGCCGTTGCCGATCGCGAGCCCGTCGAGGGTCAGCGCCATCAACGCCCGGGCGCTTTCGCCGGCGACGATCTCGAAATGGTAGGTCTCGCCCCGGATGACGATGCCGAGCGCGACATAGGCATCGTAATCGCCGCTCTCTGCGGCCAAAGCGATCGCCCCCGGCACTTCCAGCGCCCCGGGAACGGTCACCACCTCGACGGCATGGCCGGTCAGCGCGCCCCGCGCACCCTCCAGCAGCAGGTCGTTGAGATGGGCGTAGAAGCGCGCCTCGACGATCAGCACCCGCGCCATCTTAGAGCGCCGCCGCGATCGGCCGCTCGCCGACGATGGTGAGGCCGTAGCCGCCCAGCGCCACCGGCGTGTGATGGCTGTTGGTGAGCAGGATCATGTCGTGGATGCCCAGAGCGGCGAGGATCTGGGCGCCGACGCCATAATCGCGCAGCTCTTCGCTGCTCCGCGCGCTCGCCTCGCCGGCGCGCTGCTTCAGCGCCTGGGAAAGGCCGCCCGCCATCGGCCGGTTGATGACGACGATCACGCCCGCGCCCTCCTCGGCGATCGCCTTCATCGCTCCCTCGAGCAGGCGCGAACGGCCGTCGGCCTCGGCGAAGGCGTCGGTGAAGATGCTGAGCGCGTGCATCCGCACCAAAGTCGGCTTGCCCGGATCGATATGGCCTTTGACGAGCGCGATCTGCTCCGCGCCCGACGCCTTGTTGAGGAAGGTCTTGGCCGTCCACACGCCGCCCCAGCGGCTCTCGAAGCGCGCCTCGGCGGTCTGCTCGATCAGCCGGTCCTTCTTCAGCCGATAGGCGATGAGATCGCGGATCGTGCCGATCTTGAGACCGTGGCGCTGGGCGAAGGCGACAAGGCCGTCCATCCGCTCCATCTGCCCGTCCTCGGCCATGATCTCGCAGATCACGCCGGACGGGTTGAGCCCGGCGAGCCGCGACACGTCGACCGCCGCCTCGGTATGACCGGCGCGGACCAGCACGCCCCCGTCTCGGGCAGCGAGCGGGAAGACATGGCCCGGAGTCGCGATGTCCTCCGGCCCCTTAGAGGCGTCGATCGCGACCGAGACGGTGCGCGCCCGATCGGCAGCCGAGATGCCGGTCGTCACCCCTTCGCGCGCCTCGATCGAGACGGTGAAGGCGGTCTCCATCCGGCTGGTGTTGGTGCCGCCCATCGGCGCGAGGCCGAGCGCCGCGACCCGTTCGGCGGTGAGCGCGAGGCAGATCAGGCCGCGGCCATGCTTGGCCATGAAGTTGATCGCGTCGGGAGTCGCCATCTGCGCAGGGATGATCAGGTCGCCCTCATTCTCCCGGTCTTCGTCGTCGACCAGGATGTACATCCGGCCGTTGCGCGCCTCGTCGATGATCTGCTCGGGGCCGGCCATCACCGACGAGCCGTCGCTCGCGAGGAACCGTTCCAGCTTGGCGAGCGTGTCGGCGGTCGGGTTCCAGTCCGGATCGCCGAGCTTGCGCAAGCTGTTGGGGTGCAGGCCGGAGGCGCGAGCGAGGCCGGCGCGGCTGATCTCGCCGCTCTCGACAACCTGGGTCAATCGTTCGATCAGAAGTGTGCTCATAGCGATCCGCTATCACATCTTAATGTGATGACTCAAGCCCATTCCATCACATTGCGCGACGCGCCCGCGGCGGAAGTTTCATAAGTTTCGGCTTCCTTGGGAGATTTTTCCGTTTTCGCACGCGCTCATTGTGCTGTGCCTCGCACGGATGCTCGCTGGCTTGGAGAGCGTGGCCGGCAACATGGAACGGAAATCCTTTGCAAAGGAATCTGCGAGCCCGCCTATCACGGCGCCGGGTCTGTAGGAAAATGCTCAGGCCGTGAGGCGGCGGGCGTCCATCATCCGGCCGAGATAGCGGGCGAGGATGTCGATCTCGATATTGAGCGTCTGGCCGACCTCAAGCGCGCCGAAGGTGGTCGCGGCGGCGGTGTGGGGGATGACGTTGATGGTGAAGCGGACGCCGTCGCCGTCCGACTCGACCTCGTTCACCGTCAGCGAAACGCCGTGCAAGGCGATCGAGCCTTTGGCGGCGATGTACGGCGCGAGCGCCGCGTCGGCGGTGATGGTGAGCCGGGTCGAATCGCCGACCGGCTCCGCCGCCTCGATCGTGCCGAGCCCGTCGACATGGCCGGTGACGATATGGCCGCCGAGCTCGTCGCCGACCTTCAACGCCCGTTCGAGGTTGAGTCGCGCGCCTTCGAGCCAGAGGCCGGCGGCGGTGCGGCTCTGGGTCTCGGCCGAGACATCGACCGCGAACCAGCCGGGGCCCTTGTCGACCACGGTGAGGCAGACGCCCGAACAGGCAATCGACGCGCCGAGATCGACCCCGGCCATATCGTAGCCGCAGGCGATGCGCACGCGGGTGTCGCCGCGCGGCTCGACGGCAGTGACGGTACCGATATCGGTGATGATCCCGGTGAACATGCCTCAGCTCCGGACGCGCTCGTAAACGTCGAGCCGGTCCTCGCCAAGGGCGCGGCTGTCGCTTTGCCGCCAGCGGCCGTGCGCGTCGGCAAGGCTGGCGAGGCCGAGATCGGCGATGGCGGCGCGGCCCTCGCCGATCAGGATCGGGGCGCGATAGACGAGCAGGCGATCGACCAGATCCTGGGCGAGGAAGGCGGTCGCCGCGCCGGCGCCGCCCTCGACCAGCAAGTCGTTCACATCGGCAAGATTGAAAACCTCTTGGGGGTCCGCGAGCCGGGCCCAGCCCTCGGGCGCTTCGCCGCGCGTGAGCAAGGCGCGGCGGGGCGAGCGATCTTCCAGGCCCTCCAGCCGCACGTCGAGCCGCGGCGAATCGGCCTCCCAGGTGCCGCGGCCGACGAGAATCATGTCGGCGCGGGCGCGCTCGAGATGGGCGTGGGCGCGCGCATCCTCACCGGTGATCCATTGCGATTCGCCCGAGGCCAAAGCGATCCGACCGTCGATCGACAGCGCCAGCTTCAAGGTGACGAAGGGCCGCCCCCGCCGCACCCGGCTGAAGAAGCCGGCCATGCTTGTTTCGGCTTCTGCCTGGCAGAGGCCGGTTTCGACTGCGATGCCGGCGGCGCGCAGGCGCTCGATGCCCGCGCCATTGGTGCGCGGATCGGGATCGCCGGCCGCGACCACGACCCGCGTCGGGCCGGCGGCAATGAGTGAATCGGCGCATGCCGGCCCGCGCGGGCTTTCGTGGGCACAGGGCTCCAGCGACACGTAGACGGTGGCGCCCTGGGCCACTTCGCCGGCCTCTTCCAATGCGACCGCTTCGGCATGGGGCCGCCCGCCCGGCCGGGTCCAGCCGCGGCCGACGACGGCTTCATCACGAACGACCAGGCAGCCGACATGGGGATTGGGCGCGGTGCGGCCACGGCCGCGCTCGCCGAGCGCGATCGCCGCCGCCATCCACTGTTCGTCGCTCAAATGCCTAGCCGGTTCAGCGCGCTATCGATCTTGCGGAACTCTTCCCGGCGCTCGTTGGCACGCCTGTCGACCTCGGCCTGGCGGCGGTTCTGGTCGGCCCGGATCTGCTCGTCGGTGCGGTTCGCAGGGTAATTCTCGACGATGGTGACGGTGCGACGCGGGGTCAGATTGGTGCCGCTGTCGATATAGAAAGCGGCGACGATGCCGATCGGCATCGCGATGGCCAGAACGGCTGCGATCCATTGGTGGCGCGGCCGGTCCCGCCAGAAGGCGGCCATGTCCTTCCACAAGGCGCGGGGGCTGGCGGGGCGGGGCAGCGGCATGAGCCCAAGATAGGCCGCTGCCGCCTTCGCCGCCAGCCCCGCCATGCTTGATCGACCGCTGCTCATCCCCTCCCCCTTGATGGGGGAGGCCGGGTGGGGGTGAACGTCAATGCAGGCTTAGGCGGAGACTCCACCCCACCCCAACCCCTCCCCATCAAGGGGAGGGGCTAAGAAATGGCCGACACGCCGTCAGACGTCTTCGATCCGGAAATGGACGGTCATCACCTTGCTGCTCTCGACCGGGCGGCCGTCGAGCGTCGCCGGGCGGAAGCGCCAGCGGGTCAGCGCCTGCCGCTCGGCCGCCGCCCAGAACAGGTCGCTGGTCGCCGAGACGCGCTCCGCGGCCCGCACCCGGCCGTCGGGGCCGATCGTCACCCGGATCACCACCGTGCCGCTGCGCTGGGCGCGATGCTCGATGAGCGGATATTGCGGCTGCAGCGCCGAGGCGAAGCGCGGATCGACCCGCGCGTCCACCCGCACCGGCTGCGCTGGCGGATCGCGCGGCGGATCGGCGATGACTGTGGGACCGGTGCCGGCGCCGGTCGGCGACGTGCCGATCTCAGGGCCGAGCGGCGGCAAGCGGCGGGAGATCGGGCCGACGCTCCGGGATGACGATCCGATCCTGCGGGATCGGCGTCTGCCGCTCGGTTCGTTCCGTCTGGGGCTCGGGCGGTGGCGGCTGCGGCACCGGGATGGAGGTGATGATGATCGGCGGGACCCTGTGCCGGATGAACTGCGGCCCCGCCGCCATCATCACCGCGCCGAGCACCAGCGCGTGGGCTCCCGCCACCAATGCGAACCGTGTCGGGCTCGCGGACTTCTGCTCGAAGAAACCTGCATTCGCCATGACAACCTCCTCTCACGGCCGAGTCGGCCGATGAGACGTTGTATCATAGCTTGCGATGTTACACTATATCATTATTGCACGTCCGCGGCTGCCGCGGCGGCCAGACGGGCGATCGCCTCATCGCGGCCGATCAAAGGCAGCAGGGCCGCCATGTCGGGGCCGCTGTCGCGGCCGGTGAGGGCGCGGCGCAGGGGATGGAAAAGCGCCTTGCCGGTGCGGCCGCTGGTTTCCTTGAGCCGCGCGGTGAGCGCCGGCCAGGGCGCGTCGCTCCAGTCGATCGCCGCGGCGGCTTCGGCGGCGGCGGCGAGATAGGCGCGGTCGTCGCTCGCGGCGGCCTGCTCGACATGGCCGTGGAGGATGTCCCACCAGTCGGCCGCGTCGGACACCTTGGCGAGGTTCGGCCGGATCGCCGTCCAGTCCGCCTCGGTCATGCCCGGCCGGCAGCCGATCGCGCACCGCCGCGAAATCCAGCTGGTGGACGATGCGGGCGTTCAGCGCCTCGAGCTCGGCCATGTCGAACCGGGCCGGGGCGCGGCCGAAGGTCGAGAAATCGAACGATGCGATCAAAGGCGCGGCATCGATGAACGGCTCGACGGGCAGGCTGGTGCCGATCCGGGCGAGCTTGGCGACCAGAGCGGCCGGCTCGATCCCCGCCTCGCGCATCGCCTCGACGCCCAGCGAGCCGAGCCGCTTCGAGAGCTTGCCCTCCGATCCGGTCAGCAAGGCGGCGTGGGCGAAGGCCGGCCGCGGCTGCCCAAGCGCGTCGAACATCTGCAGCTGCAGCCCGGTGTTGGTGACATGATCCTCGCCGCGCACGACATGGGTCACGCCCATCTCGATATCGTCGACCGTCGACGGCAGCATGTAGAGCCATGAGCCGTCGGCGCGGCGGATGACGGGGTCGCTGAGCAAAGCCGGATCGAGATGCTGCGGCCCCCGGATCAGGTCGTGCCATTCGATCGGTGAATCATGGTCGAGCCGGAAGCGCCAGTGCGGGTTTCGCCCTTCCGCCGCGAACGCCGCCTTGTCGGCGTCGCTCAGCGCCAGCGCGGCACGATCGTAGATCGGCGGCAGGCCGCGGCCGAGCGCGACCTTGCGCTTCAGCTCCAGCTCCTGGGCCGTCTCGTAGGCGGGATAGGCGCGGCCCGCTTCGGCGAGCCGGGCCAGCGCCGCCTCATAGCGATCGAACCGCGCCGACTGGCGCTCCTCACCATCGGGCGCGAGGCCGAGCCAGGCGAGGTCGGCGCGGATCGCGGCCGCATTCTCCTCTGTCGAGCGCTCGCGGTCGGTGTCGTCGAGCCGGAGCAGGAACCGGCCTCCATTCTTCCGCGCCCACAGCCAATTGTGCAGCGCGGCGCGGATATTGCCGACATGGAGCTTGCCCGTGGGCGCTGGCGCGAAGCGGGTGACGATGGTCATCGCTCGCGGCTCTATGCGTCGTCGCCCAAGCGAGCAACGCCCCTTGCCTTCGCCCGCGCCCGCCGCCACTAGCGCCGGGCGCTTGTGGCCGAAGGGAATCGTCGCCGATGAAGTTGCTGTCGGGAAATTCGAACCCGCCGCTGGCCCAGGCGATCGCCAGCTATTGCGAGCTGTCGCTCACCCAGGCGAGCGTTCGCCGCTTCGCGGACGAGGAGATTTTCGTCGAGATCCACGAGAATGTCCGCGGCGAGGACGTGTTCGTGATCCAGTCGACGTCCTACCCGGCCAACGACAATCTGATGGAGCTCTTGATCTGCATCGACGCGCTCCGTCGCGCATCGGCCAAGCGGATCACCGCCGTCGTCCCCTATTTCGGCTATGCCCGGCAGGACCGCAAACCCGGCCCGCGCACCCCGATCTCGGCCAAACTGGTCGCGAACCTGATGACCACCGCCGGGGCCAATCGCGTGCTCTCGGTCGACCTCCATGCGGGGCAGATCCAGGGCTTCTTCGATATCCCGACCGACAATCTCTACGGCGCGCCGGTGATGTCGGCGGATATCCAGTCGCGCTTCACCGGCAAGCCGATCACCGTCGTCTCGCCGGACGTCGGCGGCGTGGTGCGCGCCCGGGCGCTGGCCAAGCGGCTCGACAATGCGCCGCTGGCGATCGTCGACAAGAGGCGGGAACGGGCCGGCGAATCGGAGGTGATGAACATCATCGGCGACGTCGAGGGCCGCTTCTGCATCCTCGTCGACGACATCGTCGATTCGGCCGGAACGCTCTGCAACGCCGCCGCCGCGCTCAAGGAAGCGGGCGCGGCGGACGTCGTCGCTTACTGCACCCATGGCGTGCTTTCCGGCGGCGCGGTGGCGCGGGTCGAGAATTCGGTGCTGACGGAATTGATCATCACCGATTCGATCGCGCCGGACGAGGCGGCGGCGAAGAGCGCCAAGATCCGCATCCTCACCATCGCGCCTTTGCTCGCCGAGGCGATCACCCGCATCGCCGACGAGAGTTCGGTGTCGAGCCTGTTCGACTAGGCGCGCCGTCATCGCGCGTGAAACAGGAAGAAGTCGCGTAGGGCAGCGGCGGTTTCATCGGGCCGGGCCTCCGGAAAGAAGTGGCCGCCGCTCATCGCCTGCCCGACGACACCAGGCGCCCATTGCCGCCACAGGCCAAGCGGCCCACCGAAGGCCTCGTACCAAGTCCCGACCGCGCCTTCCTCGTCCCAGATGATCAAGGTCGGGCAGACGATCGTCCGGCCGGCCTTCCGATCGGCTTCGTCATGCTCCCGATCGAGCGTCGCGGCGCAGCGAAACTCCTCGCAAACGGCATGGACGCGGTGCGGATTCCGCAGCGGCGCGACGAAGGCTGCGCGGACCCACTCCGGGAAGCAGCTCGGCGGCGTGCCCCACTGCGTCACCGCATCGTCGACCACCGCCTCGGGCGCGGCGACAACGAGCCGCTCGGGCAGCGGCGACGGCTGGGACAATAGCGACCAGGGCCAGAACGCCCGAGCAAGCCGCTCATCGGCGTGCATCCAGGCGTCGGCGATCGGCACCACGTCCAGAACGGCGAGCGCGCCGACCGCGTCGGGATGATCGAGCGCCATCCGATAGGCAACGCGGCCGCCGCGATCATGGCCGACGACCGAGAAGCGCTCGTGGCCCAGCCGCCGCATCATCTCCACGAGGGCGAGGCTCATCCCCCGCTTCGAGAAAGGCGGCGGATCCAGGTCGTCTTGCGGGATATCGCTGGCGCCCTGGCCTGGCAGATCGGCGCAGATCACGGTGAAATCGCCCGCCAGAGTCGGCGCCACCTGCCGCCACATCAGATGCGTTTCGGGAAAGCCGTGAAGGAGGAGCAGGGGCGGCCCAACTCCGCCGATCGCGATGTTGAGGTCCAGCGAGCCCGCCGATGCGGGGCGCGTTTCGAAGCCGCCGATCATGCCCTCTATAAGTTGCGTGCGCCGCCTGCGGTTCCTAAGCGGCCACGCCACGTTCGCAGGAGCATGCCATGCCGACCGTGCTGATCACCGGCGCCAATCGCGGCCTCGGACTGGAATTCGCGCGCCGCTATGCCGCCAGGGGCTGGGAGGTGATCGCCACCGCCCGCGATCCGAAAGCGGCCGGCGAATTGCGCGAGGTCGCGCGCGTCGAGCCGCTCGACGTGGCCGATCTCGGCCGGGTCGCGTCGTTCGGCGATGCGCTCGAAGGGCTGCTGCTCGACCTCTTGATCGCCAATGCCGGCACCTATGGGCCGCGGCGGATCGAGACCGCGGAGGACGGCGAAGGCTGGCTAGAGACGCTGGGCGTCATGGCCGTCTCGCCTGTGCTGCTCGCCCATGCGCTGCTGCCCAATCTCGAGGCCGCCAAGGGCAAGGCGGTGGCGATCACCAGCCGGATGGGGAGCATCGAGGACAATGATTCCGGCGGCTTCATCGCCTATCGCGGCGCCAAGGCGGCGCTCAACGCGGCCTGGACCTCGCTGGCGATCGACAACGCGGGACGCGGCGTTTCCTTCGCCCTCTTCCACCCCGGCTGGGTGCAGACGCGGATGGGTGGCGCGCAGGCGCCGCTGACCGTCGGGGAAAGCGTCGCCGGGATGATGCGGGTGATCGACGGCCTCGCGCCCTCGGACCGCGCGCCGTTCCTCGATTACAAGGGCGACACCGTCCCCTGGTGAGCGTTCACGCCTTCACTGGCGCGCCGATTGACCAGCGGAAGCCGAACGGATCGCGGACCTGGCCATAGCGATCGCCCCAGAACTGGTCGGCCAAGGGCATGATCTCGGTCGCGCCGGCGCCGATCGCCCGCTGCCATGCCGCATCCGCATCCGCGACCTGGAGGTGAAGGGTGAGGCCGCCCGGTTCCTTCTCGCCGCCGCCATATTCGGGGAAGTCGTCATTGAGCATCAGATGGCCGCCGTTGATCAGCAGATGGGCGTGCATGATGCGCTCACCATCCTCGGCCTTGAACGGCTCCATCGCCGCTTCCGCGCCGAACGCGCGCTTGTAGAAATCGACCGCTTCGGCCGCGCGCCGGTCGCGGATCGTCAGGTGCGCGGTCACGCCGCCGGTGGGGCCTTGCTCTTCGTTAGCCATCGACTCGCTCCTTGCCAGATAGGTCGCTCGCGCTTATAGGCGCCCGCTTTCCGCAGGAGTGGAAGAATCGAACGGCCCGGCCATCAAGGGCTGCCGTGGCTGTTTCAGAACGTCCGCCAAAGCGCGGCAGAAGGAGACAAAATGCCCAAGCTCAAGACGAAGAGCGGTGTGAAGAAGCGCTTCAAGCTCACCGCCACCGGCAAGATCAAGCATGGCGTCGCCGGCAAGCGGCACCGGCTGATCAGCCACAACGCCAAATATATCCGCCAGAACCGCGGCACCGACGTGCTCGCCGACGCCGATACGGCGCGGGTGAAGCTCTGGGCGCCTTACGGCCTGAACTAGGAGGATATAGACAATGGCACGCATCAAGCGCGGCGTAACCACACGCGCCAAGCACAAGCGGATCCTGGAACAGGCGAAGGGCTATTACGGCCGTCGCAAGAACACGATCCGGATCGCCCGCCAAGCGGTCGAGAAGGCCGGGCAATATGCCTATCGCGACCGCAAGGTGAAGAAGCGCTCGTTCCGTGCGCTCTGGATCCAGCGGATCAACGCGGCGGTGCGGATGGAGGGGCTGACCTACGGCCGCTTCATGCACGGCCTGAAGCTCGCCGGCGTCGATCTCGACCGCAAGGTCCTGGCCGACATCGCGATGCACGAGGGCGAGGCCTTCAAGGCGATCGTCGCCCAGGTGAAGGGCGCGCTGCCGGCCGAAGGCTGAGCCGCACCGGAACCCAAATTCGAAGGGCGCGGAGGCGAAAGTCTTCGCGCCCTTTTCGTTTCTCCTCCCTCTTGATGGGGGAGGCTGGGTGGGGGTGAACGCCTCCGCCTCGCGGGCCTCTTAGGTTCACCCCACCCCAAACCCCTCCCCATCAAGGGGAGGGATTTAAGGTCAGTGCGCCGTCTCCGCAGCGATGGAGTAGCGGGTCGTCGCGGCGTCGGTGCCGGGGCGATAGGTGAGGCGGAGCCATTCGTTGCGCGCCTTGCGCTCGTCCTCGAACGGTCCGGACATCGTCTCGCTGCCGGGAATGAGCGAGCGAAAGTCCGGCCCCTCATATTCGCCGCCGACGATCCAGTAGCGGGTGCTCATGCGGATTCTCCTCAGGCTGCCTGAACGAACTGGGCGGTCTCGGTCGATTCCGCCAGGGCCGTGGTCGACGAATCGCCCCCGGCGAGCGTCTGGGCGACGCGATCGAAATAGCCCGTGCCGACCTCGCGCTGGTGGCGGGTGGCGGTATAGCCGGCCGCCTCGCTGGCGAACTCGGCCTGCTGCAGCTCGGAATAAGCCGCCATGCCGCGGTCCTTGTAGCCGGCGGCGAGCTCGAACATGCCATGGTTGAGGCTGTGGAAGCCGGCCAAAGTGACGAACTGGAACTTGTAACCCATCGCACCCAGCTCGCGCTGGAAGCAGGCGATGGTGTCCGCGTCGAGCTTCGCGGCCCAGTTGAAGCTGGGTGAGCAATTATAAGCCATCAGCTTGCCGGGATGGTCGCGCTGGATCGCCTCGGCGAAGTGGCGCGCTTCGTCGAGGTCGGGATGGCTGGTTTCCCACCAGAGTAGATCGGCATGCGGGGCGAAGGCGAGGCCGCGTTTGATGCAATGATCGAGGCCGGTGCCGTCCTTCAGGCGGAAGAAGCCCTCTTGGGTGCGCTCGCCGGTGAGGAACTCGCGGTCTCGCTCGTCGACGTCGGAGGTGATCAGCTTCGCGCTTTCCGCGTCGGTGCGGGCGACGAGGATCGTCGGCACGCCGCAAACGTCCGCCGCCAGCCGCGCCGCGTCGAGGTTGCGGATATGCGCCTGCGTCGGGATCAGCACCTTGCCACCCAAATGGCCGCACTTCTTCTCAGCCGCGAGCTGGTCCTCGAAATGGACGCCGGCGGCGCCCGCCTCGATATAGGCTTTCATGATCTCGAAGCAGTTGAGCGGCCCGCCGAAGCCGGCCTCGGCGTCGGCGACGATCGGCGCGAACCAGTCGCGGCTCGCGCCGCCCTCCATATGCTCGATCTGGTCGGCGCGCTGCAGGGCGCGGTTGATCCGGCGGCAGAGTTCCGGTCCGGCATTGGCGGGGTACAGGGACTGGTCGGGATACATCGCGCCGGCGGTGTTGGCGTCGGCCGCGACCTGCCAGCCGGAGAGGTAGATCGCCTTCAGGCCGGCGCGGACCATCTGCATCGCCTGATTGCCGGTGACGGCGCCGAGGGCGTTCACATAATCATGGTGGTCAGCAGCTCCCACAGCCGGCTGGCGCCGCGGCGGGCGAGGCTGTGCTCGATCGGAATCGAGCCGCGCAGCCGCTCGACCTCGGCCGGCGAATAGGGCCGCTCGATGCCGGCGAAGCGGCCGGCGGGGGCGGGAACGAGGTGGCTGAAATCGGTCATCGGCTTCCCAAAAGTCACGCTAAAGTCACGCCAAGAACGCGACCGCGGCCCGCCGGACCAGAGGAAAGGGGTCGCGCCGTCGCAATATGACTTGCGACTTTTGTCGTTTTTTGACAGCTTCACAACATGGCGGAGCGCAAGCTGTTCCTGGGCGGGCGGATCAGGCGGCTGCGGCGCGAGCTGGGGCTGAACCAGAGCGCGATGGCGGCCGAGATCGGCGTCTCGCCCTCCTATCTGAACCATATCGAACGCAACCAGCGGCCGGTGACCGCATCGGTGCTGCTCCGGCTGGCCAATGCCTATGACGTCGACCTGAAGGCGTTCGCGGCCGAGGGCGGCGAGGCCACCGGTCCGGACCAGCTCGCCGAGATTTTCGCCGATCCGATGTTCGCCGACCTTGCGGTGCCGCGCTACGAATTGCTGGAGCTGGCGGACAGCGCGCCCACCGTGGCGGACGCGGTGGCGCGGCTCTATGCGGCGCTCGGCGACGTTCGGCGGCGGCCGGCGGGAGAGGATGAAGCAGCCTCGCCGCTCTCGCCGGAAAGCTGGGTGCGCGACCATATCCAGGCGAGCCGCAACCATTTCCCTTATCTGGAGGAGGCGGCCGAGACCCTGGCCGGCGCGCTTGGCGATCCGCTCGCCATCGCCGAGCCGTTAAGGCGGCGGCTGAAGGAAGGGTTCGGGATCGAGGCGCGGGTGGTGCCGCCCGAGCTGATCGAGGGCGCGAGCCAGCATTACGACCTGCACCGCAAGCGGCTGATGCTCTCGGCGCTACTGCGGCCGGAAAGCCGCGCCTTCGCCATGGCCTATCAGCTCGCCTTGATCGAGTTCCGGCCGCTGATCGAGCGGATGATCGAGGCGGCGGTGCCGTCCGACTTGGCCACCCGCCGGCTGCTCCACATGAGCCTCGCCAATTATGCTGCCGGCGCGATCATGATGCCCTACCAGCCGTTCCTCGAGGCGGCGGAGCGGCACCGTTACGACATCGATCGGCTCTGCGCGGAGTTCGGCGCCAGCGTCGAGCAGGTCGCGCACCGGCTGACGACGCTGAACCGCAGCGGCGCGCGCGGCGTCCCCTTCTTCATGCTGCGCACCGACGCGGCCGGGAACATCTCGAAACGCTTCGCGGGCGAGGCCTTCCCGTTCAGCCGCTTCGGCGGCACCTGCCCGCGCTGGAACCTCCATTCCGCCTTCCAGACGCCGGGCCGGGTGGTGACGCAGGTGGTGGAGACGCCGGACGGGGCGCGCTTCTTCACCCTCGCCCGGACGGTCGAGCGCGCGGTGCGGCTCGACCCCCGCGAGGACAGCCAGCTCGCCCTCGGCCTCGGCTGCGACCTCAAATATGCCGGCAAGCTGGTCTATGCCGACGGTCTCGACCGTATTAATCCGCTGGTCACCCCGATCGGCCCGGCCTGCGCGCTCTGCCCCCGCCCCCGCTGCCCGCAACGCGCTGCGCCGCCGGCGGGCCGCACGCTGAGCGTCAACGAGACGCGCAAGACCGTATCGCCGTTTCCGTTTGTCGGGGGATGAGCCGCGGCGGAGGGCAAGGCGTTAATCTAAGTCTTTTACACGTGCGCGGAACGTCTGGAGATCTGCAATGAAGTTCGTTCCACTCAAGTCGCGTGGCGGCAATTATCTGGTGGTGGCGCAAAATATCGCCTGGCTGCGCTCGCATGAGGACGGCCAGACCAAGGTCGGGGTCGTCGGCGGCGATTCGCTGGTCGTGGCCGGGACGATCGAGGAAACCGCCGCCGCCATTCTGGCGGGGTAAAGCTTGCCCGAGCTGAGCAAGAGCGATTGCTCAGCGCCTTAGCCTGTGTCACCACCTTAGCATCGCTGGCACGGATCGGGGGGCATGCCGGTGATTTGGGGGCTTGAGCGCCTTCGTCCCCTTTGACGGGGTTCCATCCAATGAAGAAGCTTGTTTCCCTGGCTGCCGCCGCGGCCGCCATGTCGTTCGTCCCCACCGCCGTCTCGGCGCAGCAGGTCGGCGATTGGGTGCTTTCGCAGTGGCGGGACAGCACGCAATATTTTCCGGGCGTGATCATCGCCAGATCCGGCCCGAGCCTGACCATCCGCTTCGACGACGGCGCGACCGAGACCCGGCTGATCAACACCGTGCGGCCCTATAACTGGCGCGTGGGATCGCGGATCACCTGCCGCTGGACCGACGGTAATTGGTATGACGCGACGATCGAGGCGATGGGCAGCGACGGGATGACGCTGGGCATCCGCTACGACGCCGACGGCGTGCGTCAGCGCACCAATACCGGCCGGTGCCGGACCCGCGGCTAAGCAATCGCATCGATTCTGATTGATGGGCGGCGGGGCTTAGATCTCGCCGCCTCGTCAGAACGGGGCGGCGGGCTCGTAGAGCAGCTCCACGCGCTCGACATCGCCGTTGAGCCCGAGAACCACCTCCACGTTCCAGATCGGTCGATTCGGGCCTTCCACGATCGTCAGCTTGAACGGCTGCCGAAGCCGGTTGTCCGTCCGCAGGCGCTCGATGCTGAACGCGCTCTGGAAGCGCAGCGCGAGAAACGCCTCGCGCGGCGCAACATTGGTCATCGGGTAGGAGGCCGGCGCTCCGGACAGGAGCCTGAACACAACGGGTTCGCCGGCTCGCAATCGCCGCTGCAGGTTTGCCAGCTGGGCGATGAGCGCCTGGGCTTCTTCGGCGGTCAGCCCGGTCAGGCGAGGGGTCGCGGCCGCGGATGCCCCGGCGGGCAGAGCAGCCGCGCCCTCCGCGAGCGGCAGGCAGACCATCAATGCCAGCAAGGCGCGCCAGCGAGCCATGGCCGGATTATGCGGAACTTTCACGGGTCCGCAAAGGGCCGAAAAAGTCATGGGTCAGCAAGGGCTTCGCCGGTGCCCGCATCGAATCTCAGCACGCGGCCATCCGTCGACCGGACCGAGAACGCATATCGATTATCGGAGAGCCAGCGATAACCGAGAATGGCGTCCACGACGGTGTAATGAGAAACCGAAGCGGAGACGTTATCCGGGCGGCCGGCAATATCGAGCGTCGAGTAACGACGGAGCAATCGGCCGTCGCGATGGAAAGCGAAGGCCAGGGTTTCGGCATCGGCGGCCGACCCTCGGGGCCACGGGCCGAACTGGACGATCGAAACGCCGACCCGGCCGTCCGCCCCGGCGACGTTGCATTCGAGGCGCATCGTAGGCGCATACCAGCCATATGTCGCGACCAGACGATCGGCCCCGGAGGCGACCGCGTAGACGCTGGTCGATCCCTCATTGCCATAAGCGCTCGATGGAACCGATCTCGCATAGCAATTGCCGTGCGCGCTCGCGACGACGATCGGGGCATTGCTCGCCTCGTCATCCGCCAAGGCCGGCGCTGAGGCGACGAGCAAGGCTATCGCGGCAACGTGAAGCGCTGTGCGCAAAGCCACTTCCTCCATTCGGCCTGATGGGGCGTGAATGGAGATTGCGCGACAAGCGCCGCGCCGATCAACCCTCGATCGCGGTCACCGCAATCACCTCGATCGCATCCGCCTTGCCGCCGAAATCGGAAAAGTCGCCCGGGCCGGCGCCGATCAGCGCCCGGGCGAGCGGGGCGGAGAAGGCGATCTTGCCGTTGGCGGGGTCCGCCTCGTCGTCGCCGACGATCGCGTAAGTGCGGGTCTCGCCGTTGAGACGGAAGGTGACGCGGCTGCCGAAGGCGGCTTCGCCTTCGGGCGGCGGCGGGGCGAGCTCCGCGGTGGCCAAGCGGGTCAGCCAGTAGCGCAATTCGCGCTCGACCGGGGCGCGTTTCTCGGCATCCGGCTCGGCGGCGACGGCCGCCTCCAGCTCGGCGACCTTCGCTTTGGTCAAGGCGAGGCCGGCGGCGGTGACGAGATTGGGGCCGGGCGGGATCGGCAGCTCGAAGCGCGGCTCCTTATGCTCCTCGTCGCTCTCCCGGCGGAAGGCGACACTCATGGTGCGACCGCGCGCGGCGTGCCGGGTTCTCGCCAACGCGCATTCCAGAGCAGCCGGTCCCAGTCCGCGAGATTCGCCGCCGCTTCGTAGGTGCTCTGGAGGAAGGCGAGCAACGCCGCGTCGGGATCGGCGGCCGACCGCACCGCCTCATAATCGAGGATGAACTCGCCAAGCGCGGCGTCGAAACGCGCCAGCTCCGGCGCGACTGTGGCCGAAGCGAAGCCGTCCGGCACCGGATAAGCGTAGGAATAGAAGAACGGGCCGCCTTCGCTGCCGGCGCCCCCGGGCCAGAAGCCGGCGCTGGAGACCTCGTGGCTATAGGCCTCGCGGGTCACATCGTCGGGCAGGTTGGGGATGCCGCCGGGATGGGGCGGCGCGGGCCGGCCGGAGAAGCGGGTGACGGCGAGATCGAAGCTGCCCCAGAAGAAATGGACCGGGCTGACCTTGCCGAGGAAGGAGGAGCGGAACAGGCGGAAGACGCGGTCGGCCTGCACCAAGGCGGCGTGGAGGCGTTGGGCGCTGTCCTGGTTGTAGACGCGCGGCGCGCGGTCCTCGGCGAAGGGGATGGCGGGATCGACCTCGTTGGGGGCGGGATGAAGGTGGATGTCGTGGCCCGCCTGGCGCAGCATGGCGAGCGCCTGGGCGTGGAAATTGGCCACCGGCATCGCCCAGATCGACGAGACCGATCGTACGGAGGCGCTTTCATAGACCAGCAGGTGATCGACGAGATCGAGCGCTAGGGTGAATGTCTCCACCCCGGCATGGATCGGCTCGGTCGCGAGGCCGCGCGGGGTGACATGGAGGGTGAGATGCCAGCCATGGTTGCGCCAGGGCAGGATCGCGGTCGGCACCTTGCCGATCACCTGCGAGAAGAGGTGCAGCGCGACGATGGTCGGCCGATCGGCGGCGGAGAGCTCGGGCCAGGCCCTTTCCATGGCCTCCGCTGCTAGACGCCTTTGACCCTGCTCGCTAGGGCCGCGGCATGAGCGCCGATCTCGACCGGATGAAGAATGACTGGCTCGCCCGCATCGACGCCGCGGGGGACCTCGGCGCGCTCGAGGCCGAGCGGGTGGCGGCCTTGGGCAAGCAGGGAGCGGTGACAGGGCTGCTCAAGACGCTTGGCGGCATGACGCCGGACGAACGGAGCGCGCAGGGCCCGCTTATCCATGCGTTGCGCGAAGCGGTGACCGAGGCGATCGCCGCGAAGAAGGACGTTCTGGAGACGGCGGCGCTGGAGCAGAGGCTGGCGACCGAGCGGCTCGACCTCAGCCTGCCCGCCGAGGCCGGACCGCAAGGCTCGGTCCATCCGGTCAGCCAGGTGATGGACGAGCTGGCCGAGATTTTCGCCGATCTCGGCTTCGCGGTGGCGACGGGGCCGGAGATCGAGGACGACTGGCGCAACTTCACCGCGCTCAACATCCCGGAAACCCATCCGGCGCGGGCGATGCACGACACCTTCTATTTCGATCGGGCCGACGCGGACGGGCACCGGATGCTGCTGCGCACCCACACGTCGCCGGTGCAGATCCGGACGATGCAGAGCCAGGAGCCGCCGATCTATGTGATCGCGCCGGGCCGGACCTACCGCTCCGACAGCGACGCGACGCATACGCCGATGTTCCACCAGGTCGAGGGGCTGGTGATCGACAAGGGGATCACGCTCGGCCATCTCAAATGGACGCTGGAGACCTTCCTCAAGGCATTCTTCGAGCGCGACGACATCGTCCTGCGCCTGCGCCCGTCTTATTTCCCGTTCACCGAGCCTTCGGCCGAGGTCGACGTGGGCTACACGCTGCAGAACGGCCGGCGGGTGCTGGGCGGAACGGATCACTGGATGGAGCTGCTCGGCTCCGGCATGGTCCATCCCAAGGTAATCGCCAATTGCGGGCTCGACCCCGACGAGTGGCAGGGCTTCGCCTTTGGCTGCGGCATCGACCGGCTGGCGATGCTCAAATATGGCATGGACGATCTCAGGGCGTTCTTCGACGGCGATATCCGCTGGCTGAAGCATTACGGCTTCAGGGCACTCGACGTGCCGACCTTGAGCGGCGGGGTGGGGGCATGAAGTTCACCCTCTCCTGGCTGAAGGAGCACCTTGAGACCGAGGCGAGCCTCGACGAAATCGTCGAGACGCTGACCCGGATCGGGCTTGAGGTCGAAGGCGTCGAGAATGCCGCCGACGCGCTCGCGCCGTTCGTCGTCGCCGAGGTGCTGACCGCGGCGCCGCACCCGCAGGCGGATAAATTGCAGGTGCTGACGGTGAGCACCGGCAGCGGCGAGGCGATTCAGGTCGTCTGCGGGGCGCCCAATGCGCGGGCCGGCATGAAGGGCGTGTTCGGCGGCCCGGGCGCCTATGTGCCGGGCAGCGACATGACGCTGAAAGTGACGGCGATCCGCGGCGTCGAGAGCAACGGCATGATGTGCTCGGTGCGCGAGCTGGAGCTGGGCGACGAGCATGACGGGATCATCGCTCTGCCCGACGACGCGCCGGTCGGCATGGCCTACGCCGCTTATGCCGAGCTCGACGATCCGGTGATCGACGTTTCGGTGACTCCCAACCGGCAGGACGCGATGGGCGTGCGCGGCATCGCGCGCGACCTCGCCGCGGCGGGGCTCGGCACGCTGAAGCCGCTCGACATCCCCCAGATCGCCGGCGATTTCCCCTGCCCGGTCCATGTCCGGATCGAGGACGAGGAGGGCTGCCCCGCTTTCTACGGCCGAGTCGTGAAGGGCGTGCGCAACGGACCGTCGCCGGAATGGCTGCAGCGGCGGCTGAAGGCGGTCGGGCAGCGGCCGATCAGCGCCCTCGTCGACATGACCAATTATGTCAGCATCGGCCTCGGCCGGCCACTGCACGTCTACGACCTCGCCAAGATCCAGGGCGGGATCACGGCGCGGCGGGCGCGCGACGGCGAGACCGTCGCGGCGCTGAACGGCAAGACCTACACGCTCGATACCTCGATGACCGCGATGGCTGACGAGAAGGGCGCGGACGGGATCGGTGGGATCATGGGCGGTGAACCGAGCAGCGTCACCGAGGCGACCACCGACATCTTGATCGAATGCGCCTGGTTCACGCCGGAGCGGATCGCGCTTACGGGGCAGAAGCTGGGGCTGACGTCCGACGCGCGTCAGCGGTTCGAGCGCGGCGCCGATCCCGCTTTCCTGGAGGACGGCATCCAGATCGCGACCGTGCTGGCGATCGAGCTGGCCGGCGGCACGCCGTCGCAGCTCGTCAAGGCGGGGACGCCGCCGAGCCTGGACAAGGTCGTCGAGTACGACCCGGCGCGGTGTCTCGCCTTGGCCGGAGTCGATATTCCCGACGACCGGCAGCAGCAGATCCTGCAGCGGCTCGGCTTCACCGTGACGCGCGGCGACGTTTGGCGCGTCGCGGTGCCGTCATGGCGGCGCGACGTGGACGGGCCGGCGGACCTGGTCGAGGAGGTCGTCAGGATCGAGGGCATGGATCAGGTGCCTTCGACGCCGCTGCCGCGCGAGCCGGGCGTCGCGAAGCCGACGGCAACGCCCGCGCAGCTGATCGAGCGGCGGGCGCGTCGCGCGGCGGCGGGGCGCGGGCTCGACGAGACGGTGACCTGGAGCTTCATCGCCGAGGCCGAGGCCGAGCCCTTCGGCGGCGCGCCTTGGCTGCTCGCCAATCCGATCAGCGAGGAAATGAAGGCGATGCGCCCCTCGCTGCTCCCCGGCCTGCTCGCCGCGGCGGCGCGCAACCAGGCGCGCGGCGCGGCGCGGGTCGCCCTGTTCGAGATCGGCCGGCGTTATCTGGAGAGCGAGGAGCGGCCGACGCTCGGCATCGTCCTCGCCGGCGAGCGCGCCGCGCGCGACTGGCGGCGCGGCAAAGCGGTGCCGTTCGACGTCTATGACGCCAAGGCGGAGACGCTGGCGATCCTCGCCGCCGCCGGCGCGCCGGTCGACAATCTGCAGGTGCTGGGCGACGCGGCCAGCGTGTACCATCCCGGCCAGTCGGGCCGGCTCGGCCTCGGGCCGAAGACGATCCTCGCCGAGTTCGGCGCGCTCCACCCGCGCATCGCCCGCACCTTCGATCTCGACGGCCCGGTGATGGCGGCGGAGCTGTTCCTCGATGCGATCCCGGCCAAAAGGGGCGGCAGCGGCCATATGCGCGCGGCCTATGCGCCGCCGCCCTTGCAGGCGGTGACGCGCGATTTCGCGTTCATCGTGCCGGACGACCTCGCCGCCGACCGCCTGCTGCGCGCCGTGCGGGGCGCGGACAAGGCCGCAATCGCCGAAGCGCGGATCTTCGACGTCTTCACCGGCGAGAGCGTCGGCGCGCGGCTGAAATCGGTGGCGATCGAGGTCGTGCTTCAGCCGACCGATAGGAGCTTCGACGAGGCGGCGCTGAAGGAGATTTCCGAGAAGATCGTCGCCGCCGCCGGCAAGCTGGGCGCGAGCCTACGTGGCTGACAGCGTTTCGGGCTCGAGCGTGTTGATCGCCGTCCGCACCGCCGTCTCTATCTCGCCGCGCTTCAGGCCCGGCGGCACGATCTCGCCGAAGCGGAAGGTGACCGTGCCCGGCCGCTTGAGAAAACGGCGCGGCGGCCAGAGTCGGCCGCTGTCCACCGCCACCGGCACGACCGGCAGCCCGAGCGCGCGATAGAGGCCGGCGAAGCCCGGCTGGAGCGGCGGCGCCGTTCCGACCGGCGCCCGCGTCCCTTCCGGGAAGATCAGGATCGGCCGCCCTTCCGCCACCGCCGCCTCCGCCGCGCGCATCATCCTTCTGAGCGCCGCCGCACCGCCCGAGCGGTCGACCGGGATGACGCCATAGCGCCGCACCACCCAGCCCCAGAGCGGAATGTCGGCCAGCTCGCGCTTCAGCACCACCGCCGGCTCCTCGAGCAGCAGGATCATCTCCATCGTCTCGAACATCGACTGGTGCTTGACCGCGACCAGGACCGATCCGGCGGGCGCCGCCCCCTCCACCCGCGAACGGATGCCGAGCAGGAAGCGGGCGAGGAACCGGTGCGCGCGGCACCAGCCATGCGCCCAGCGGCGAACGGCGTGGGTGCCGAGCAGGCTGATCGGGAAAGCGAGCAGAACCGCGATCGCCGTCCAGCCATAAAAGGCCAATGCGAACAGCGCCGAGCGGATGACGATCATCAGATGCCCAGCCGGTCGGCCGCCCAGGCGAAAAGGAACTTGTTATATTCCCAGTAGAGCTCGCGAAAACCGGGGCTGGTCGGGATCGCGTCGGGAACGATCGTGGTCGCCTCGCCGAGCCGGCTGGCGATCTCGTTGCGGGCGCGCGGCATGTGCACATCGTCGGTGACGAGGCGCATCGAGTGGTAGCCGCGCCGCTCCATCCACAGCTTCACTTCGTCCGCGTTCGAGCGGGTGTCGAACGAGCGCTGATCGATATCGACGCAGCAAGCGATGAGCCGCGGCTCGACATGATAAGCCGGGGCGATCTCCCGCGCGCGCACGCTGGGATCGACGCCGGAAATCAGCATGCGCTGGGCGACGCCGCGGCGCAGCAGATCGAAGCCGCGATCGAGCCGCTCGCGGCGGCCGGTCAGCACCACGATCGCATCGGTGCGCTCGAACCCGGCCGGAAGCGGCAACAGCACCGCGAACAGGGCGTAGCCGAGCAGATAGACGATCAGCAGCAGCACGATCACGCGGTAGAGGAAGCGGATCACAGCATCCGCCCCAAGGCGCGCAGGATCGTCATTCGCGCGACCAGCATCGCGAGCAATACGCCGAGCGCCGGCAGCGCGACCAGCACCGCCCAGCCCTGCACCGGGACCGTGGCCGAGCCGATCAGCTCCGAGCCCAGGGCCGTCACCCGTTCGCCCAGGCCGATCAGCACGACGCCGCCGAGGATGAAGCCGATCAGGCCGCCGAACAAGGCGTCCAGCGCGATCCGGCGCTGGAAGAGGCGCGCGACCTGGATATCGGTCGCGCCCATCAGATGAAGGATCTCGATCGTGGCGCGATGGGTGTCGAGCGCCGCGCGCGCGGCCAGCACCACCGTCGCCGCGGTCGCGCCGATCATCAGCACGACCAAGCCGGCGGCGAGCCATTGCAGCGCGCCGATCAGCGACGCCAGAGGCGCAAGCCACTGGGCATTGTCGTCGACCCGCGCCGCGGGAGACACCCGCGCAAGCGCCGCCCGCAACGGTGCGAGGTTCTGCCGCGCCTCCGGCGACAGATCGACATCGATCAAGGTGGGGATCGGCAGATCCGCCTCCAGCCCGCCCGGCCCGATCCAGGGCTCGAGCAGCCGCTGCATGTCCGCCTCCGGAACCCGCTGCGCGGAGACCACGCCGGGCACGTCGCCAAGCGCCGCGACCGCGGCCGCGGTCTGGGCGGCGCGCGCAGAGGGGTTGGCCTCGACCACCTGGACCGTGACCCGGCCGCCGATCTGCTCGGCCAGGCGCGAGGCGGCGCCGGCGAGGCCGAGCCCGGCCGCCGCGGCGAGCACGGTCAGGAACATCATGATCGCGATCACCCAGGGCATCGGCCCGGCGAGCCGCCCCTCGGGCAGCAGGCGGCGATCGGCGACGCCGAACTTGCGCACGCCGGCCTTCATACCTCGCTCCGCCGCGGCGGGTGGCGCAGCGCGCCGGTGGGATCGGAAATCTGGCCGCGGTCGAGGCGCAGCAGCTCCGCGCCGGGCACTTCGGGGATCAGGTGGAGATCGTGGGTGGCGACGATCACCGTCGTGCCGAGCTTGTTCAGCGAATCGAACAGGAAGATGAGCCGCCGCGCCATGTCGGGATCGACATTACCGGTGGGCTCGTCCGCGACCAGCATGTCCGGCCGGCCGATCACCGCCCGGGCGATTGCTACCCGCTGCTGCTCGCCGCCCGACAGGGTCGGCGGCCGGGCGCTGGCGCGGTCGGCGAGGCCGACCCAGGCGAGCATCTCCCTGACCGGCGTCTCCAGATCCTCGTCGGCGACGCCGGCGACGCGCAAGGGGAGCGCGACATTGTCATAAGCGGACAGGTGCGAAACCAGCCGGAATTCCTGGAACACGACGCCGATCCGGCGGCGGAAGCCCGGCAGCCGGTCGCGCGGCATGGTGACGATATCCTCGTCGAACAGTCGGATGACGCCGCGGCTCGGGCGCAGGTTGAGATAAAGCAGCTTCAACAATGACGTCTTGCCGGCGCCCGAAGGGCCGGTGAGGAAGTAGAAGCCGCCGCTTTTGAGCGAGAACGAGAGATCCGACAAAGTCTCGGCGCCCGTGCCGTAGCGCAGGCCGACATTGTCGAACTGGACGATCGTGCCACTCGCGCTCAACACAAGCCGCCTCCCCGCGGCAGACCGAGCCATCGCACGGCCTTCGCCCGCGCTTCAAGCCCGCGTGATTCGCGTAGGGGCGCTATCGCTTGCGCCCCCGGCCCGGTGCGTGCTTAGAGTCTGTCATAAATCTGGGCCGACGACGCATATGATCCTGTCCTGTCCATCCTGCGGCAACCGCTATGTCGTGCCGGACAGCGCGATCGGCGCGGCCGGGCGGCAGGTGCGCTGCGCCGGCTGCCGGCACAGCTGGTTCCAGGGGCCGCCGGCCGCGCCAGCACCCGCCAACGTCGCGCCGCGCCAAGCCGCGCCGGAGCCTGCGCCCTCCCCCGCACCGATCGAAGCTCCGGCGCCGCCCGAGCCCGTCTATGAGGATGACAGCTCGTTCCTCCGCCCGCGCCGCAACCCGGCCAAGATGTGGACGATCGTCGCGATCGTGGCAGCGGCTCTGATGACCGGGGCGGCGTTCGGCATCCAGTATTTCGGCCTGCCGGCCTGGAGCGCTGGGATCGGTATCCCGGTCCAATCCGGCGACGCGCTGGCGATCGTTGACGAGAGTGCCCGGCCGCGCCGGCTGGAAAGCGGCAACGACATGCTCGAAGTGTCGGGCGCGATCGTCAACCGGACCGATCAGGTGCAGCGCGTGCCGCAGATCCGCGCCGAATTGAAGGACGGTGACGGACGGGTGATCTATTCCTGGCAGATCGCGGCCCCGGTGAGCGAAATCCAGCCCGGCGGCCGGGTCGCGTTCGACAGCGCCGAGATCGGCGTGCCGCAGGGCGGCCGGACGCTTACGCTGAACTTCGGTCCGGTCGGCTAAGCGCAACCCACAAGCGGCCGAAGTTCAAGGCCGCGCAGACCAGCATCCCCGCCCCCGCCGCCCAGGCGAGCCCGTCCGCGCCCCAGCCGCGCGCGACGAGCAAGCCGCCGAGGCCGCCGGTGACGAGGAAGAAGCCGATGATGCCGTTCACCCCGGCCCAGACCTGCTCGCCGAGCGAGCGCAGCGCCGAGGAGAAAACGAACTGCAGGCCGTCGAACACCAGGAACGCGCCGATGATCGGCAGCATCGAGGCGGCGAGCAGGCGCACTTCGAGATCGTCGGAGAAGGGCCAGACGAGCTGCGGCGCGGCGAAGACGAGCAGGATCGAGATGGCGCCCAGGATCACGGCGGCGATGCCGGCGGCGGTCATCGTGCGCGGCCAGGCCTGATCGCGCTCGTCGGCGCCGATCGCATTGCCGACCCGCACCCCGGCCGCGGAGCCGAGCCCCATCGACAAAGCGAAGGCGATGTTGTGGACCGAGAGCATCGCCTGGAACGCGCCCGCCGCCGCGTTGCCGAGCTGGGTCGAAAGCACCATCAGCCAGGCGAAGCCAGCCAGCTCCAGCCCCGCGCCGATCGCCGGCACCAGCCCGAACCAGGCGAGCCGCGGCACGCCGCGCGCCGCCCGGGCCAGCGCCGCGCCGGACCAGTCACGTACGCGGCGCGCCTCGGCCCGTGGCAGCCGCCAGATCAGGACCAGCATCGCCGCCGCGCCGACCCAGGAGGCGGCCGCCGTCGCATAAGCCGCGCCGACCGCGCCCATCGCCGGCAGACCCAGCTGGCCGCCGACCCAGGCCCAGGCGAGAATCCCGTTCAACGGCAGCATGGTGAGATTGACCGCCATCACCCGCTGTGGCCGGCTGATCCCCTCGAGGAAATAGGACGAGGCGGCGAGGATGAACTGGGCCGGGAAGGCCAGGGCCATCGCCTCGACCACCGCCGCGCCGGGCCGGTGCAGATCGGGGGCGACGCCGAACAAGGCGAGCAACGGCTCGGCGAAGCCGCCGAGGACAATGACCATCGCAACGCTGAGAGCCAAGCCGAGCATCAGGCCCGCGCGCAATATGTCGCCGGTCTCAGCCAGCCGGCCGCCGCCGTCGGCCCGCGACGCGTAGACGAGGATGCCGGTCAGCCCGGCAAAGCCGATCACGATCGAGATGAAGGTGAGGATCCGGCTCGCCGCCAGCGCCGCGAGCTGATCGGTGCCATAATGGCCGACCACCGCGACGTCGATCATGTGCATCAATGTCCAGTTGAGGCTGGTCAGCATGATCGGCCAGGCGAGCGAGAGAATGCGCCGCGCCTCGGCTTTCCGTTCTGCGCGGTTGTCGCTCATGGCGAGCGCCGATAGACGATGCCCATGCGCATCGGAATACTCACCGGCGGCGGCGACGTGCCGGGCCTTAACGCTTGCATCCGTTCGGTGGTGCTCAACGCCGACGATCTCGGGTGGGAAGCGATCGGCTTCCGGCGCGGCTGGGAAGGGGTGATGGCGATCGACCCGGCCGACCCGGAGAGCATCGCGGCGCACAGCCTGCCGCTCGACCGCGAGGCGGTGCGCGGCATCGACCGCACCGGCGGCACGATCCTCCACACCTCGCGCACCGACCCGCGCACCGACGCGGATGGCGACCAGACCGGCAAGGTGCTCAGCGTGCTCGACGCGATGGGCGTCGATGCGATGGTGACCTTGGGCGGCGACGGCACCTTGCGCTTCTCGGCCCACCTCGCCGCTCAGGGCGTCAAGGTCGTCTCCGTTCCCAAGACGATGGACAATGACGTTTTCGGCACGGACTATTGCATCGGCTTCTCGACCGCCGTCAGCCGTTCGGTCGAGGCGATCAACGCGCTCAGGACTACGGTCGAAAGCCATGAGCGGATCGGCGTCGTCGAATTGTTCGGACGGCGCAGCGGCGAGACGGCTCTGCTCGCCGGCTTCCTCGCCCAGGTCGACCGGACCGTGATCGCCGAAGTGCCGGTCGATCTCGACCGGCTGCTGCCGTTGCTCGCCGAGGACAAGGCGTCGAACCCGGCCGGCTATGCGATGTGCGTCGTCTCCGAGGGCGCGACGATCGCCGGGGAGGCGGCAGACGACATGTCACGCCCGGCGAGCCAGCGCGACGAGGCCCGGGTCGGGGCACGGATCGGCGACGCGATCGAGGCGCGGCTGGGGTCCGGCACGGTGAATCAGGAGCTGGCTTATCTGATGCGCGCCGGCGAGCCCGACGCGATGGACCGGATGGTCGGCTTCGCGTTCGGCGCGCTCGCCGTGCAGTTGCTCCACCGCGGCGAGCAAGGCCCGGATGGTCGCGCTCGCCAACGGCAATTACGATCATGTGCCGATCGACACTTTGCTGCACGGCACCAAGACGGTCGATGTCGAGGCGCTCTATGACGCCGGGGCCTATCGCGCCCGCCTGATGCGGGTCGAGGGCATGCCGATGTTCCTTTATTGAGGCAAAAAGGGCTTCGGAGGCACGATGCAGGTCGCGGATTTGGAGAGGATTGCGAGGGAAGGCGTCGAGGCGCTCCGCCTCGGGCGTGCGGCCGAGGCGCGCGGCCGCTTCGAGCAGGTAACGCGGAGCGGACGTGCCAATGTTCAGATCTGGCTGTTCCTCGCCACCGCCTGCCGCGCGCAAGGCGATGCGGCCGCCGAGGAAGCCGCGCTGGACCGGGCGCTCGAGATCGAACCGCGCACGACGCGCGCGCATGTCATGAAGGCCGATTGCCGGCTCAGGGCGGGCGACGAGCGGTCCGCCCAGCATTATTACCGAAGCGCGGTTCAGAGCGCGGACGGCCAGCGGCTTCCGGACGACCTGTTGGCGGAGCTTCGCCGCGTCGAAGCGGCCATGACCGCGCTCGGCGCGCAACGGGTGGCCAAAGTGGAAGAAAATTTGGCGGCTTCAGGCTTCCCGAAGGGACGGCGCAGCCCCCGCTTCCAGCAGGCGCTGGACATCAGCGCGGGCCAGAAGGAGATCTTTCTCCAGCAACCGACCGTCTTCTATTTTCCCGGCCTGCCGCAGATCCAGTTCTACGAGACCGAAGCGTTCGACTGGGTCCCCGCGATCGAGGCGGCCTGGCGGCCGATCCGCGCGGAGATCGAAGCGGCGCTGGCCGTGGGGACGCAAGGCTTCCGTCCCTATATCCAGACCGAGGCCAATCGCACCCGGCTGGACCTGAACCCGCTGCTGGACAGCGCCGACTGGAGCACCCTGTTCCTCTGCGAGAATTCGAACAGGGACGAGGAGACGATCGCGCGCTTTCCCGAGACCTGGGCGGCGGTGCAGGCGGCGCCGCTGCCGCAGATCCCGAAATCCTCGCCGACGGTCATGTTCTCGCTGCTTCGAGCGGGGGCGCGGATCAATCCCCATACCGGCGTCCACAATGCGCGGCTCACCTGCCATCTGCCCTTGATCGTGCCCCCCGATTGCGGCTTCCGTGTCGGCAATGAGGTGCGGCAGTGGGAGGAAGGCAAGCTCCTCATCTTCGACGATACGATCGAGCATGAAGCCTGGAACGGCAGCGCGCAGGATCGCGTGGTGCTGATCTTCGACATCTGGCGGCCCGAGCTCAGCGCGCAGGAGCGCCGGGAGCTCACCGCTCTGTTCCAGGGCGCGCCGGTCGATTAGGCGCATTGCGGCCCACTATCGGCTTTGCTAGAGGCGCCGCTCCTACCGACCCTGGCGGCATCGCCCGGGGCATGACGTGCGGTCGTGGCGGAACTGGTAGACGCGCAGCGTTGAGGTCGCTGTGGCCGAAAGGCCGTGGAAGTTCGAGTCTTCTCGACCGCACCATGAATTAGGAAATCAGGCCATCGGCCTGATCGAAACGTCCGGGGGACGTTTCGCCAATTCATCCTTCCCCATTCATTTCAGATAGCGCATCACCCCCTCATGGCGGGGGCTCGGGACCAGGCGGCGATGCAGCCGACGCGCAAGCTCGGCCTCGTCATGTGCGTCGCCTTGGTCGTCGGCAACATGATCGGCACCGGTATCTTCCAGCTCCCCGGCGTGCTCGCGCCGCTTGGCTGGAACAGCGTCTATGGCTGGCTGGCGACGATCGGCGGCACGCTCTGCCTCGCCTTCGTGCTGCTCCGGCTGGCGCGGGGGCGGGCCGACGGCTGCGCCCCTTATTCCTATCCGGCCGCGGCGTTCGGGCCGGGCACCGGCTTCGTCGTCGCCTGGGCCTATTGGATCTCCTGCTGGACAGTCAACGCGACCCTGGCCGTCGCCGTCGTCCAGAACCTGTCCTTCATCTGGCCGGGCCTCGCCGCCCCCGGCGTCGCCGCGCCCGCAGCGCTCGCCATCCTGTGGCTGTTCACCCTGGTCAACTGCCTCGGCGTCAGGGAAGCCGGCATGGTCCAGGTGCTGACCACCCTGCTGAAACTGCTGCCGCTGGCCGGCGTCGTCCTCGTGGCGCTTTGGCTCGTGGCGCAGGGCGCGACGACGCCGCTCCCGCACGATTCCGTGCCCATCGATAGGGCAAGCATTCAGGCCGCGGCGACACTGACTTTGTTCGCGATGCTGAGCTTCGAGACCGCGATGGCGGTCGGCGACCGGGTCGAGGATCCCGAGCGCAACGTGCCTCGTTCGACGATCATCGGCACCTTGCTGGCCGGCCTGATCTATTTGCTCTGCTCGTCGGCGATCAGCCTGCTGCTGCCGCCCGCGGCGCTGGCCGAGGCCGATTCGCCCTTCGGCTTGTTCTTCTCGACCTTCGTCGATCCGATGGTGGGCGGGATCATCGCCGCCTTCGTCGCGATCGCCGCATTGGGCGCGCTCAACGGCATCATCCTGGTGCAGGCCGAAATGCCGCTGGCGGTGGCGCGGGAGGGGCTGCTCCCGGCCTGGTTCGCCCGCTTCAACCGGCGCGAGATCCCCTACCGGATCCATATCATCTCGAGCGGGCTCGCCACCCTGCTGGTGCTCGCCAATTATACCGAGAGCCTGACCGAGCTCTACCGGTTCATGATCCTGGTGACGACGTCGGTGACGCTGATCTTCTACCTTGTCGGGACGCTGGCCGCGCTCCGGCTCAGGCTGCAGGGCAAGCTGGAGGGCTCGGCGGGCTTCGTCCTGATCGCGCTGCTCGCCGTCGCTTACTGCCTGTGGGCCTTTTACGGCGCCGGCACGAAGGAGTCGCTGTGGAGCCTGGGCATGACCGCCGTCGCGGTGCCGGTCTATTGGCTCATCCGCCTCGCCAGCCGGACGGCGGCGACTCCAGCCGGGTCTCCGGGATGATCCGGCGCAGCTTCCGCGCGAAACTCCTCAGGCAGACCTCGCTCTCGCCGAGCGGGCCGGGGCGGTAATAGGATGAGGCCATGCCCTGCTGGACGCGGGTAATCAAAACGGTGTCCTCGGCGTTCACCCGCCGGTTGATCCGCCAGTTGAGATAGCGCGCCGCCTTCATCTCGCGGCGCGCATCCGGAACGGCGTAGCTGATCTCGCGGACCATGGTTTCGGTCGGCCCGACCGGCACGAAATGCATGAAATCGACCTGGTCGGGATAGATGTCGAAGGCGACATTCGGCCAGAGCTTGAAATAGAGCCAGCGCCGCCCGGCCCCCTTGGGCAGGAAATGCTGATAGGCGCGCTCCGAAGCATTGCTCGACGGCCGGTCGAGCAGGTCGCCCCACATCCGGTCGACATGCTCGTTCGCTTCGATGCCATAGCCTGTGCCGAACAGGCGGGTGAGGCCGGGATGGGCGACGTTGATGTGCAGCCCGTCCGAATAATTGTCGGCGACATTCTTCCAGTTCACCGCGCGGGGGCGCAGCGTGATCCGGCCGATCGCCTCCAGATCCTCGAACCGATGCGGCGCGACCTCGGAATCGTACGGCGCCATCATCGCCGCGACGCTCGGCCCGCCCGATTCAAGCCTGACGAACAGGAAGCCGCGCCACTCCTCCAGCTCGACCGGGATCAGGCCGAGCCCGGCCGGATCGAGGCCGGGATAATCTTCCCGGTCCGGCACGCCGATCAGCCGGCCGTCGGCGGCATAGGTCCAGGCGTGATAGGGGCAGGTGAGCCGTTTGGCGCAGCCTGCCTCGCCATCGACCAGTCGCGAGCCGCGATGGCGGCAGACATTGGCGAAAGCGCGGACTCGATCGTCCGCGCCGCGGATGACAAGGATGGACTCGCCGAGGATTTCGAGCGTCCGCCAGTCGCCGGGGCCCGATAGGTCGCTCCGATGACATACGATCTGCCAGGCGGGCCGGATCACCCGCGCCATCTCGACCTGGAAATAATCGGGGTCGTGGTAGACCCAGCCGGGCAGGCTGAGGTCGTCGAGCGGATCGTCGGCGGGGGGCGCGAAGCGGGCGGCCATGAGCGGCCGCCTAGCATGGCGCGGGGAGAAAGTCGCGCCAGACGACTTTTCGTTGCGGCCGTGGCATGAGGGGCCGATGCGACGTTCGCTTTCTCCGGTCGCGCGCCTCGCCGCTTTGCTGATCGCGCTGGTCGCCTGGGTGGGGCTGGCGGTGCAGCTACAGGCGAGCATCGGCCTCACCGGTTCGGCGGGCGCAGCGCTCTGGGCAATGGCGCGCTTCTTCACCGTCCTCACCAACCTGCTGGTCGCGCTGACCTTCACCGTCGCCGCCTTGCGCGGTCGCGCGTCGCCGTTCGCGCTCGGCGGGGCGACGCTGGCGATCCTGCTGGTGGGCATCGTCTTCGCCTTGCTGCTCAACGGTTTGGTCGAGCTGAGCGGCGGCGCGTTGCTGGCCGATGCGCTGCTTCACCGGGCGACGCCGGTGCTGGTGCCGGTCTGGTGGCTGGCCTTCTCGCCGAAGGGCGGGCTGAAGCAGACCGATCCTTTCCTCTGGATGCTCTATCCGCTTTGCTACTTCGCTTATGCGCTGGCGCGGGCCCAGCTGGATGGGCGCTATCCCTATCCGTTCATGGACGCGGGCCGTCTCGGCTGGCTGCAGACCGGGTTGAACGCGGTCGAGGTCGCGGCGGGATTCCTGCTCGCCGGACTCTTGCTGGTCTGGCTCGACCGGCGGCTGGGACGGGATTGATCAACGGCGCGGGAAACCCACATGAGCGGTATGGAAAAGATGGACCTCCCCGAGACCGAATGGCGCAAGCGGCTGTCGCCCGAACGCTATCATGTGCTGCGCGAGGGTGGCACCGAGCGCGCCTTTACCGGCGTGCTCTACGACAATCATGCCGACGGCACTTATCGCTGCGCCGGCTGCGGCAATGAACTGTTCGACAGCGGGACCAAGTTCGACAGCGGCTCCGGATGGCCGAGCTTCACCGGCCCTGCCGCACGCGACCACGTCACCCTGCGCGAGGATCGCGCCCATGGCATGGTGCGGACCGAGGTGCGCTGCGCCAGATGCGACGGCCATCTCGGCCATGTCTTTCCCGACGGCCCCGGACCGGAGGGGCTGCGCTATTGCATCAATTCCGCGTCGCTCGACTTCAGCAAGGACAAGGCGCCGGACTGACATATGTCGGGGACGCTTGCGGCGGCGATTCCGCTCTCCTATCCATGAGGGCCGATGGCCAGCGCCCCACCCCCCCAGAGATCGCGGCTGCGGCGCTTCATCGTCACCAGTTTCAAGGTGGGGCTGGGCGCGCTCCTGATCTTCTTCATCGCGGTCGGCGTCGCGGTGGCGGTCGCGGTCAACCAGCTGCCGAGCTATGCCGAGCTGATCCGGCGCGACGATCTCGGCCAGATGGTGCGGGTGCGCGCCGCCGACGGCACGATCATCCACACCCAGGGACCGAGCTTCGGCGAATGGCTGCCCTCGGCCGAAATCCCGCAGATCATGCGCGACGCGATCGTCTCGGTCGAGGACCGGCGCTTCTATTCGCACATCGGGGTCGATCCGATCGGCATCGTCCGCTCGCTGATCGTCCGCCTGCAGCGCGGCATCTGGGCGCAGGGCGGCTCGACCCTCACGCAGCAGCTCGCCCGCAACATCTTCCTGACCAACGATCGCAGCTTCATCCGCAAGGTGCGCGAGGCGATCCTGGCGATGGCGCTCGAATGGCGCTTCTCCAAGGACCAGATTCTCGAGCTCTATCTCAACAGGGTCTATTTCGGCGGCGGCGCGTTCGGCATCGACGCCGCGTCGCGCCGCTTCTTCGGCCATAGCGCGGGGCAGCTCAGCACCGGCGAGGCGGCGATGATCGCCGGCCTGGTCAAGGCGCCCTCCAATTACGCTCCCACCGCCGGCGCTGCCGCCGCGCGCGGACGGGCGCGGGCGCGCATCGTACTCGGTGAGATGGTCGAATATGGCGCGATCACACCCGCGGAGGCGTCCGCCGCAAATCCGGATCAGGTCCAGATCTCCGAGAACCGCACCGTCGGCGCCCGAACCCGCTATTTCATCGACTGGGTGATGCCGCAGCTCGACACGCTGATCGACGAGACGGTGCAGCCGATCGACGTCTGGACCACCGTCCATCTCGGCATGCAGGAGGTCGCGGAGCGATCGATCACCGCCAATGCGCCGCAAGGGGTGCAGAGCGCCTTGGTCAGCCTCGATCGCGACGGCGCGGTGCGGGCGATGGTCGGCGGCCTCGATTACCGCAATTCGAGCTACAACCGCGCCACCCAGGCGCTGCGCCAGCCGGGATCCTCGTTCAAGCTGTTCGTCTACCTTGCCGGCCTGGAGGGGGGCCTGACGCCCGATTCGATCGTCCAGGATGCGCCGATCACGATCGGCCGCTGGAGCCCACGCAATTCGAACGGCCGCTACGCCGGCCCGATCCCGCTCCGCCAGGCGCTCGCTTATTCGGTGAACACCGTCGCGGTGCGTATCTCCCAGCAGGTGGGGATCCAGACCGTCGCCGACATGGCGCAGCGGCTGGGCATCACGACGCGCATCTCGACCGCGCCGTCGATGGCGCTGGGGGCGTCCGAGGTGCGGCTGATCGACATGGTGCGCGCTTATGCCGTCGTGTCGCGGGGCGGGGTCGGCGTCACGCCCTACGGCATCCGCCGGGTGACCACCGCCGACGGCACTTTGATCTACCAGCATCAGGACGACCAGTCGCGCCAGCTGCTCCAGCCCTGGGTCGCGCAGCAGATGACCGACATGCTCGCCGGCGTCGTCAGCCGGGGTACCGCCCGCGCCGCCGATCTCGGCCGGCCGACCGCCGGCAAGACCGGCACCACCTCATCGAGCAAGGACGCCTGGTTCATCGGCTTCTCCAGCGGCCTGACCACCGGCGTCTGGATGGGCCGCGACGACAACCGCGCCATTCCCGGCCTCTCCGGCGGCCAGGCGCCCGCGCGGACCTTCCACGATTTCATGATCCGCGCCGTCGCGCGCCGGCCGGTCGAGCCGTTCGCCACCGACGCGCAGGCGCCCGACTGGCCGACCGGCGAGGCCGAAAATGTCTTCTTCGAGGCGCCGCCGCCGGACGAAGGCCAATTGGTCGGTCCGGACGGCGGACCGATCGAACAGCAGCAGCCTTATGACGAGGACCCTTATGGCCGCGACGTCGCCCGGCCCGAGGAGCAGGTCCCCGAGGACTATCAGGAAGAGGCCTATTAGCCCCTGATCGGTCGGCCGATCATGTGGAGGGCGGCGCCATGACGTCGCAGCCACAGCCGCGCCGGCCGCGGGTCCTCGCCGAACAGCCGCGCGACCAAGGCGTGGAAGTCCGGGCCGTGGTTCAGGTGGACGAGGTGCGCCACCTCATGCGCGACGGTCGCGCGGCGGACGAAATCGGGGGCGAGGATCAGCCGCCAGCTGTAGCGGATCGTGCCCGAGCTCGAGCAGCTGCCCCAGCGCGAGACCGGATCGCCGATTCCGGTCCGCGCGACGCCGACCCCGGCGAGCAAGGCGAATTCGCGGGTCTCGTCAGCGAGCAGCACCCGCGCCTCGGCCTTCAGCCAGCGCTCCACCCTTGCGCCGAGGCCCTCGGCCGGTCCGCCGACCAGCAAACGTTCGCCGTCCAGCGTCACGCGGCGCGGCCGATCCGGCGACCAGTCGATCCGCCGCCCGACGCCGCAGAAGGGGATCGCGGCGCCGGGCGCGATCGGCACGACCTGCGGCAGCGCCGCCAACCGTTCGGCGATCCATTGCTGCTGCTCGGCCGCCCAGGCGAGCGCGCGACGGCGGGAGGAGCGGCGCGGGATGGTCAGCACGACCGCGCCGCTGCGCGGATCGACGCCGAGCCGCATCCGCCGCGCCCGCGCCGATTCGCGCAGCGTCACCGCGACGCCGCCGATCGTCGCCTCAGAGCTCACGGTCGACCATATGATGCTCAAGGTCGCCGGCCTCGTCCTCGGTCACCGTCCAGCCGCGCACCGACATGCCGGCCTCATGAATCGTCTCGCGGTCGCCGCTGATCAGATAATGCCACTCGAACAGCGGCTGGTCGTCGGCGCGCAGGCGATAGGCGCAGGTCGAGGGCAGCCAGTCGATCCCGCACAGGCTCTCGACATCGAGACGGACGCAATCCGGCACGTAGGTCTTGCGGTTTTTATAGTCGCGGCAGCGGCAGGAGCGCCGGTCGAGCAGGCGGCAGGCGACGTTGGTCGGGAACAGCTCGCCGGTCTCGGCATCCTCCAATTTGTGCAGGCAGCATTTGCCGCAGCCGTCGCAGAGCGCCTCCCACTCGGCCCGGTCCAGGGTTTCCAGCGGCAGCTCCCAGAACTTCTCCCTCATCGCACCCAACGCCTCAATTCGGCAACGAAGGCATCGATTCCCTGATCGTGCGGCAGGATTGCGAGCGGCTCGCCCGCCGGACCGTAAAGGACGATCTGCCGGCTGTGATCGACGAGATAGGCGCCGCCCGGCTGGGCCGGCGGCTGGCGCTGGTAGAAGACGGCGTAGCGCCGCGCCACCTGGGCGACCTCTTCCTCGCTGCCGCTCAATGCAACGATGCGCGGATGGAAACGGGCGGCATAGGCGCTGGCCACGGCGGGCGTGTCGCGGGCGGGATCGACGGTGATGAAGATCGGAGTTACCCGCGCCGCGCTGGCCGCGTCCTCGGCTTCGAACCGGCGCAGGCCGGCACCGATCAAAGCGAGATCGACCGGGCAGACGTCCGGACAGAAGGTGAAGCCGAAATAGACGATCCGATACTGGCCGGCGAACCGGCTGTCCGGCACCCGCCGGCCATCGCCGCCTATCAGGTTGATCGGCCCGCCCATCGTCGCGCCCTGCAGCGGCGGCGCCTCGACCCGCCCGCCGCAGGCGGCGAGAAGCAGAATGGCGGCAAGGGCGAGCAGCGGATGAAATGAATTGCTTTGGTTCATGACAGCGCCCGCCTTGCTTTGCTAAGCGACGGCGATCAAGCCGTACGCTTTGGAAATCAGCACCATGTCCAACCGAATTCGTGCCCTGATCGCCGCCCTGATCGTGATCGCGGCGGCGCCGCTGACCGCGCAGGTCGGCTTCTCGCCGGCTTACGCTTTCCTGAAGGCGGTGCGCGAACGCAATGCCGAAACCGCCACCGCCTCCACTCTGCCCGGCTCGACCGTCATCAACAGCCGCGATCCCTCGACCGGCGATGGCGCGCTGCACATCCTGGTGCGCGGTCGCGACCTTTCCTGGCTGGCCTTCATGCTGTCGCGCGGCGCGCGGCCGGATTTGCAGAACAATCAGGGCGCGACGGCGCTATTGCTCGCCGCGCAGATCGGCTGGCGGGAGGGCGCCGAGCAGCTGCTCGCGGGGCGGGCCAACCCGAATGTCGCCAACAGCTCGGGCGAAACGCCGCTCATCTATGCGGTGCGCCGCTTCGACGGGCCGATGGTGCGGCTGCTGATGAGCCGTGGCGCCGACCCCAACCAGACCGACAGTCTGTCCGGCTATTCGGCGCTCGATTATGCTCGGCAGGACCGGCGCGGCCAGGCGCTGATCCCAGTCCTAGAGACGCGGGCGCAACCTCCGGCGCGGCCGGTCCAGGGCCCGACACCGCCCCGCCAGCCCTAAGTCGCGAGCTTCAGTAGCGTCGCGATCCGGTCCGCCTCGGCGGCCGGCTTGTCGGTGCGGATCCGGGCAATGCGCGGGAAGCGCATGGCGAGGCCGGATTTGTGCCGCTTGCTCAAGTGGATCGAATCGAACGCGACCTCCAGCACCAAGGTCTTCTCGACCTCACGCACCGGCCCGAAGCGGTTCAGCGTGTGGTTGCGCACGAAGCGGTCGAGCCATTTCAACTCCTCGTCGGTGAAGCCGAAATAGGCTTTGCCCACGGGGAGCAGCTCGCCCGCCTCGGTCCAGCAGCCGAACGTATAATCGGAGTAGAAGGACGAGCGCTTGCCGCTGCCGCGCTGGGCATACATCATCACGCAATCGGCGGTGAGCGGATCGCGCTTCCATTTGTACCAAAAGCCGGTGCGGCGGCCGGTGACATAAGGGCTGTCGCGGCGCTTCAGCATGACGCCCTCGATCGCCGCGTCGCGCGCGCCCACGCGGATTTCCTCCAGCGCCTCGAAGTCGGCAGCGTCAATCAGCGCGGAGAGATCGAAACGATCGGGATCGAGACGCGGCACGAACGCTTCGAGGCGAGCGCGCCGGTCGGACCAGGGCAAAGCGCGCAAATCCTCCGTCCCGTCGAGCAGGATGTCATAGAGCCGAACGAAAGCGGGATAGTCGCCGAGCATCTTCGCCGAGACGATCTTGCGGCCCAGCCTTTGCTGGAGCGCGTTGAAGCTCGCCGCGCCGGCCGCCTCCAGCCCGCCCCCTTGCGTCTCGCCGCGGACCAGCAATTCGCCGTCCAGCACGCCTGTCGCATCGAACGCTTCGGCGACATCCGGGAAACTCTTGGTGATATCGTCACCGGCGCGGCTGTAGAGCCGCGTCTCGCCGCCGGCGCGGACTAGCTGGACGCGGATGCCGTCCCATTTCCACTCGGCGGCATAGTCGTCCATCGACACGCGCAGCTCTTCAAGCGGATGGGCAAGCATGAAGGGTCGGAACACCGGGACATCCCGCGCCGTCGGCGGCTCGCCTTTCCCCTCGGCCCAGGCGAAGATCGGCAGATAAGGCGGATCGATGCCGTGCCAGACCTCCTCCAGCGCATCCACGTCGAGGTCGAAGGCCTGCGCCAGTGCGACTTTCGCAAGCCGGGCTGAGATGCCGATGCGAAGCGCGCCGGTGGCGAGCTTCAGCAAAGCGAAGCGTCCGCTCGGATCGAGATGGTCGAGCATCTGCGCCAATGCCGCCGGGGCCTCCGATTTGCTCAGAGTCGCCAGCCGCTCGACAATCGCCGCGAGCCCCAGCGTGCCGTCGTCCAGATCGCAGGCTTCGGCCGGCTTGGGCCAGAGCAGGGACACCGTCTCGGCCATGTCGCCGACATAGTCGCGACTCATGCCGTACAGCACCGGATCGATCCGCTCCTCGACCAGCGCGCGGATCACCGCCGGCTTGACGCCCGGCAGATCGAGCTCGCCGGTCAGCGCCGCCAGCGCATAGCCGCGGTCCGGATCCGACGTGCGGCGCAGATAATCCCCGATCAGCTTCAGCTTCGCGATGCGCGACCTGGTGTAAACGAGAGCGTCAAGCAGCTGGGAGAATTCGCGCATGAGCGGGCTTTTCTTTCCGACCAGTCCCCGTCACGCAAGAGGCATGCGGATGATACGCTTCCTCGCCCTTCTGGTTGCGATCGGATTGGCGCTGCTCGGCTGGATGTATTGGAGCGCCGTCGCCGAGCCGGTGTTGCGCGAGGCGCGGATCGCGTTTCCCGGCTGGCCGCAGGACGCGCGCCCCGTTCGGATTCTCCTCGTCGCCGATATCCATGTGCAAGGACCGGACATGTCTCCCGAGCGGCTGCGAAGCCTTGTCGAAAGGATGATGGCACTTCGGCCCGATTTGATCCTGCTGGCTGGTGATTTCATCGGCGATCGCCAGCTGGCGACGCGATATTATTCCTACCCGGAGGCGGTAGCGCCGCTCGGTGCCTTGCGCGCGCCGCTCGGCGTCTACGCAGTGTTGGGCAACCATGATCATTGGAGAGATACCCCGGCGGCTGTCCAGGCGCTGCGCGCTGTGGGAGTGACGATGCTGGCGAACGAAGCGGTGCGCGTCGGCCCGATCGCGCTGGGCGGCATGGACGACGAGCACAGCGATCACGCTGATCCCGAACGGACGATTGCGGCCGTACGGGCGCTGGGGGGAGCGCCAGTGCTATTTACCCACAGTCCGGATCCCTTCGCCGATCTGCCGCCGGACATGCCGTTGATGCTGGCCGGCCATACGCATTGCGGCCAGATCGTCCTTCCCTATTTCGGCGCGCTCGCGACCGCTTCCGAATATGGCGAGCGCTACGCCTGCGGGATTGTGCGCGAAAGCGGCCGGACCTTGATCGTGAGCGCCGGTCTCGGCACCAGCGTTCTGCCGTTTCGGTTCCGCGCTCCGCCCGATTTGTGGCTGGTGGAGGTCGGCGGCGTCAGACCAGCCGCAGCGCGTTGAGCCCGGTTGCCAGCCCGGCGAGGACAAAGAGCGCGGCGCCGAGCAGCCGGATCGCGCGGATCGGGACGGTTTTGCCAAGCGTGTCGCCGAGCAGCGCGGCCGGGATGCAAGCAGCGAGGGCACCGACTGTGGCACCGGCGGCGGCGAGCAATGGCGCATCGAAGCGGGCGGCCAGCGCGAAGGTGATGAACGGCGTCCGGTCCGTGACCTGGGCGGCGAGGGCGATGATGAAGGCGACGGCGATCAGCGGCAGGCGCAGCGAGCCGGGATCGGACGCGCGCCGTTGCAGCAGTCCGGCGAGGCCGGCGAGCAGCAGAGCGAGGGCGAGCAGCAGTTCCGTCGCGCGGATCGAGATGAACCCGACGAGCGCGCCGCCGGCGAAACCAGCGAGGACGTTGGCGGCGAGGACGGCGAGTTCGATGCCGGCGAAGGCCGCGCCCGGCCGGCCGGTGCGTGCGGCGAGGAGAACGAGCAGCAATTGGGTCCGGTCGCCCCATTCGCCGAGGAAGGCGGCGACGAAGCTGGCGACGAGCGCGTCCATAGGTAGTGACGAGCGCCCTCAGGCGCTGAGACGGACCGAGATCGAGGCGACCATGCGCTCGCCGGCGTCCTCATCGGCAGCCCCGCAGCCGATCGCGTCGCGCAGCCGCTCGAAGTAAAGACCGGCCGGGCAGCCGCGCGGCTCGGCGCGGATGGCGCGCTCGAAGGCGTCGGCGACGCAGACCACCGGGATCATGCCGTAAGCGGAAGCGACGGTGCGGATCGCGCCGATGCCCCGGACGAGGTCGCGCACGTTCATCTTGCCGGCGGTAACGCGCAGGCTGTCGAGCCGATCGCACAATTCCGCGCGAATGATGGTCATTCCGTCCACATCGCTTCGCATGGTCCGGCCCCCAGGCTGTTCATCGGAGACCATGGACGCTTATGGTTACCGTCCTGTTAACTCGGGCAGGACGGGCCTCGGCCTTGACAGAATCGCCCTGCGGCGGCAGAGGGCGCGGCAACGCAAGGCGGCGGTTTCGCCGCTTTTGTTTTTTCCAGTCCCAGAAAGAGGCCCGCCATGGCCAAACCGACCACGGTCAAGATCAAGCTCGTCAGCACCGCCGACACGGGCTTCTATTATGTGACCAAGAAGAATCCGCGGAACATCACCGAGAAGATGACCTTCCGGAAATACGATCCCGTTGTGCGCAAGCACGTCGAGTTCAAGGAAGCCAAGATCAAATAGCGTCGCCGTCGGCGTTGCCCGGCTCCGACTCCGTTTCGGGGCCTTCTTCCGTTTCATCGCCGGGTTCGTCCGCCGCAGGCTCTTCGCTGCGCGCCGCCTCCAGCAGCGCGCGCACCGCTTCAACGAAGCGCACCACCGAGATCGGCTTCGAGACATAGCCCTCGGCGCCGGCGTCCCGGATCCGCTCCTCGTCGCCACGCGCGGCATAAGCGGTGACCGCCATGATCGGCGTGCGCTTGAGCTCCCCGTCGCCCTTCAGCTGCTCGATCAGCTCCAGCCCGGAGATGTACGGCATCTGGATGTCCATGATGATCAGGTCCGGCGCGAAGGCGCGCGCGCTCGCCATCGCCTCGCGCCCGTCCCGCACCGGCTCGGCCTCATAATCATGGGCGCGCAACAGGTCGCAGAACAGCTTCAAATTGAGCTCGTTGTCCTCGACAACCAGGATTTTCTGCGCCACGGGCGCGACACTAGAAGATGGCGGACGATCCGACAAATGATGCGGCGGTGGCGCTCCACGCGCTCGGCTGGACGCTGGGCGACGACCAGCGGGCCGAGCGTTTTCTGGCGCTCACCGGCGTGACCCCGGACGACCTGCGCGCGCGGCTCGACGAGCCGGCTATGCTGGCGGCGGCAATCCGCTTCCTGGAGGCGCACGAGCCCGACCTCCTCGCCTGCGCCGAGGCGATCGGTGTCGCCCCCCGTGATCTGCCCGAAGCGCGGCGGCGGCTGGAGGCATGACCCTTCGACAGGCTCAGGACAGGCGGCGGCCGCTTTTCATCAGCGATTGCGACGAGGTGATCCTCCACTTCATGCCGCATTTCGCCGAGTGGATCGACGAGACTACCGACCTGCGGCTTCGGCTCGACGCGCCGAGCTTCGCGGGGGCGCTGACCAGCAAGACCGGCGCGGCCGTGGCGGAGGGGAGGATCTGGGCTTTGCTCGACCTGTTCTTCGAGGCCGAGATGCACCGGCAGAATGTCGTCCCCGGCGCGGTCGCGGCGCTCGCCGCGATCGCCGAGCAGGCCGAGATCGTCATCCTCACCAATATCGGCGACGATTTTCAGGCCAATCGCGTCGCGCAGCTCGCCGCCTTCGACATCCGCCACCGGGTGCTGTGCAATCAGGGCGGCAAGGGCCGGCCGGTCAGGGAGCTGCTCGATGAGCTGACGCCGTCTGCCGCGGTCTTCGTCGACGATCTGCCGGTCCATCACGAATCGGTGCTGAAGCACGCGCCGCAGGTCTGGCGGCTGCACATGGTCGCGGAGCCGAACATGGCCAAGCTCTGGCCGCCGGCGCCGCACGCCCATGCCCGGATCGACGATTGGGACGCGGCCTTGCCGTGGATACTCGACAGATTGGCCGGCGCGCCAGCGGAGCAGGAAGCATGACGAAAACGATCTTCATCACCGGCGCGACGGCCGGGATCGGTGCGGCGGCGGCGCGGCGCTTCGCGGGCGAGGGCTGGCGGGTGATCGGCGCCGGCCGGCGGGTCGAACGGCTCGACGGGCTGAAGGCCGAGCTGGGCGAGGCATTCGAGCCCTTGGAGCTCGACATGCGCGACACCGACGCGCTGGCTGCCGTCGGCCAGGCCCATGCCGGCGTTGACGTGCTGCTCAACAATGCCGGCCTCGCGCCGCCGATGAGCACATTGCAGGACAGCGATTTTCCGGCGCTCGACAATGCGATCCAGACCAACGTCATCGGCCTGGTCGCGCTCACCCGGGCGATGCTGCCCGGCCTGATCGCGCGCAAGGGCGCGGTGCTCAACCTGTCCTCGGTGGCGGCGACTTATCCCTATCGCGCCGGCGCGGTCTATGCCGGCACCAAGGCGTTCGTCCGCCAATTCTCGCTCGACCTCCGATGCGACCTGCACGGCACCGGGGTGCGCGTCACCTCGATCGAGCCCGGCATGGCCGAAACCGAATTCACCCTTGTCCGCACCGGCGGCGACCAGGCGGCGTCCGACGCGCTCTATGCCGGCATGAACCCGATGACCGCGGAGGACATCGCCGAGACTTTGTGGTGGATCGCGACCCTGCCGCCGCATCTCAACATCAACGCGATCGAGCTGATGCCGGTCAACCAGAGCTTCGCGGGGTTTCAGGTTCATCGGGAATAGCAACTTGCGCTCCGGCGAAGGCCCGAGCCCTGAGCGGAATTGTCCAGGGCTCCGGCTTCCGCCGGAGAACGCAAGGAAGGCTCGGGTGGCGCTTGACCCGACTCTGGCGCGGGTGCCAAGCGGGGGCATGACCGATGCCGTCTCCGATCGCCTGGCCGAGCTTGGCCTCGTCCTCCCCGAGCCCGCCGCGCCCGTCGCCGCTTATGTGCCGGCGCTGGAGGCGGGCGGGATGCTCTATATCTCCGGCCAGCTGCCGTTCCGCGAGGATGGGTCGCTGATCGTCGGGCGGCTTGGCGAGGATGTCGACGTCGAGGCAGGGCGCGCGGCGGCCGAGCGCTGCGGCATGATGCTGATCGCGCAGATGAAGAAGGCTTTGGGCTCGCTGGACCGGGTCGCAGCGGATCGTCAAGCTCGGCGCCTTCGTCGCCTCCGATCCCCGCTTCACCGATCAGCCCAAGGTCGCCAACGGCGCGTCGGAGCTGATGGAGAAGGTATTCGGCGAGGCCGGCCGCCACACCAGAAGCGCGGTCGGCGTGCCCGTGCTGCCGCTCGGCGCGGCGGTGGAGATCGACGCGATTGTCGCCGTCACGGGAGACTAGGCTTAGCGACCTGTTCGCGAAGCCCTTCGCCCATCGCGGCCTGCATGGGGCGGGCATCACCGAGAACAGCCGCGCCGCCTTCCGCGCCGCGATTGCTGCCGGGCACGGTGTCGAGCTGGACGTGCAGGCGAGCGGCGACGGCGAGGCGATCGTTTTCCACGATTATGAGCTGGCCCGGCTGACCGACGGGCAGGGCAAGCTGGCCGAGATGGATGCGGCGACGCTCGGCGCGATCCCGCTCAAGGGCGAAAGAGAGGGCCTGCCGACGCTCGCCGAGATACTAGCGCTCATCGATGGCCGCGCGTCCCTGTTGATCGAGGTGAAATCGCCGGGCCGCCGCGTCGCCGCGCTGAGCGGCGCGGTGGCGCGGGCGCTTGAATACTATATCGGTCCGGTGGCGGTCATGTCCTTCAACCCCGGCGTCCCGCGCTGGTTCGCGCGCCATCGGCCTGACGTGCTGCGGGGCCTTGTCGTGACCGAAGAGGGAAAGCCGCAACGCGCACGGCTCAAACGCCGCTTCTCGCTCTGGTGGAGCAAAGCGGACTTCCTCGCCTATGACATCCGCGACTTGCCCTCGCGCTTCGCCGCCGCGAGCGGGCTGATGGTCGGCACCTGGACGGTCCGCACCGAGGCGCAGCGTGCCACCGCGGCCCGTTACGCCGACCAGATCATCTACGAAGCGCAGCCATGAGCGGCGAGGCGATCGTCGCCCGCGTCGGCGATGGCGTGGCGGGCTTCGCGGCCGCTGATTGGGACCGCTGCGCCGGGACGGACGATCCGTTCCTGAGCCACGCTTTCCTGTCGGCGCTGGAGGAATCGGGCAGCGTCACCGCCGAGGCCGGCTGGCGGCCGCTGCCGATCGCGATCGACGGTCCGGACGGGCGGCCGGACGCGCTGCTGCCCGCCTATCTCAAGAGCCACAGCCAGGGCGAATATGTCTTCGATCATGGCTGGGCCGACGCCTTCCAAAGGGCCGGCGGCGCTTATTATCCCAAGCTCCAGATCGCGGTCCCGTTCACGCCGGTGCCCGGCCGGCGGCTGCTGACCCGCAACGCCGCGCTCGCTCCGGCGCTGATCGCCGCCGCCGAGCGGCTGGTCGACGCCAATGGCCTCTCCTCGGCCCACGCCACCTTCATCGCCGAGAGCGAGCTGCCGCAATTCGAGCGCGCCGGCTGGCTGATCCGCGCCGACAGCCAGTTCCACTGGCTCAACGAAGGCTATGCGGATTTCGACGGCTTCCTCGCCACTTTGTCGTCGCGCAAGCGCAAGGCGATCCGCAAGGAGCGCGCCGCGGCGCAAGAGGGGCTGGAGATCGTCCATCTCTCCGGCGCCGATCTGCGCGAGCATCATTGGGACGCCTTCTGGGCCTTCTACCAGGACACTGGCGCGCGCAAATGGGGCAGGCCCTATCTCACCCGCGCCTTCTTCTCGCTGCTCGGCGAGCGGCTGGCGGGCCGGACCTTGCTGATCCTCGCGCTGCTAGACGGCGCGCCGATCGCCGGGGCGCTGAACCTGATCGGCGGCGAGGCGCTCTACGGCCGCTATTGGGGCTGCGTCGAGGACGTGCCCTTCCTCCATTTCGAGCTTTGCTATTACCAGGCGATCGAGGCGGCGATCGCGCGCGGCCTCGCGCGGGTCGAGGCCGGCGCTCAGGGCGCGCACAAGCTGGCCCGCGGCTATCGGCCCACGCCGACCTGGTCGGCCCACTACATTGCCGATCCCGGCTTTCGCGCCGCGGTCGCGGATTTTCTGCGCCGCGAGCGCGCCGCCGTCGCGCAGGAGATCGCGGCGCTGGATGAGATGACGCCGTTCCGGAAGCGCTGAACGCTTGCCCGCCGCGCCGGCCCGCTTATGGTCGGCGCCGCGAACAGGGAGAGCGACGATGCGCAAATGGCTGGCGGTTCTGACCTTTGTGTTGCTCGGCTTCGCCCCAGCTTCCGCGGTGCCGCCGACCGGCCCCGAGCGCCTGTTCACCACGCGCGACCTGTTCAGCCTCGAGGTCGCGACCGATCCGCAGATCAGCCCGGACGGGCGTCAGATCGCTTATGTGCGCCGCTCGGGCGACATCATGACCGATCGCTTCCGGCCCACGATCTGGCTGATCGATAGTGCCAGTGGCCGGCAGATGCCGCTCGTCGCGGGAACCGGAGCGCACACCAGCCCACGCTGGTCGCCGAGCGGCGACCGGCTCGCCTATGTCTCCACCGCCGAGGGCGGGCAGGCACAGCTCTTCGTGCGCTGGATGGCGTCGGGAGAATCGGTCCGCATCACCGGCCTGCCGAACGCGCCGGACAGCATCGCCTGGTCCCCGGATGGGCGGCAGATCGCCTATACCATGTTCGTGCCCGACGAAGGCGCGCGTCTCGGCCCGGCGCAGCAGCGCCCGGAGGGCGCGACCTGGGCCGAGCCGCTGCAGATCATCACCGCCGTCACCTACCGGTTCGACGGTCAGGGCTATCTCCGCCCCGGTTACGAGCAGATCTTCCTGGTCTCCGCCGAGGGCGGCGCGCCGCGCCAGCTGAGCTTCGGGCCCTATAACAACAACGGCCCGCTCTCCTGGTCGCCGGACGGGCGAACGCTCTATTTCAGCGGCAACCGCTCGGAAGGCTGGGAGCGCGAGGGGCTCAATAGCGAAGTCTACGCGCTCGATGTCGCCAGCAACCGGATCGCCGCGATCACCAGCCGCGACGGGCCGGACAATGCGCCCGCAGTCTCCCCGGACGGCCGCTCGATCGCTTATGTCGGCTTCGACGACCGCGAGCGCGGCTATGAGAACAGCATCCTCTACGTGCAGGGCGTCGACGGTTCGCCGCGGGCGCTCACCGCCGGCTTCGACCGCGGCGTCGACAATCCGGTCTGGGCGGCGGACGGCCGCTCGATCTTCGTGTCCTATGAGGATCGCGGCAGCGTCAGCGTCGCCCGCGTCGGCCTCGACGGCTCGCGCCGAGTCGTCGCTGAAGGACTGACCGGAGCGGCGCTCGACCGGCCTTATGCCGGCGGCGCGTTCAGCGTGTCGCGGAGCGGGGCGCTGGCGGTGACGATGGGCTCGGCGACGCGGCCTTCGGATATCGCCCTGGTTTCCGGCGGAGCTCCCCGCCGGCTCACCCGGCTCAATGCCGAATTGCTCGACAACAAGCAGCTCGGGCAGGTGCGGCGGATCACCGTGCCCTCGACGCACGACCAGCGGCCGATCGACGCCTGGGTGACTCTGCCGCCCGATTATGTCGAGGGGCAGCGCTATCCCTTGATCCTCGAAATCCATGGCGGGCCCTTCGCCGCTTACGGCCCGAATTTCTCGACCGACAACCAGCTCTACGCGGCGGCGGGCTATGTCGTCGTCTCGGCCAATCCGCGCGGCTCGACCTCTTATGGCGCGGAATTCGCCAACCTCATCCACCATGCCTATCCCGGCAATGACTATGACGATCTGATCAGCATCGTCGACGGGGCGATCGCGCAGGGGCTGGCCGATCCGGAGCGGCTCTACGTCACCGGCGGCTCGGGCGGCGGCGTGCTCACCGCCTGGATCATCGGCCGCACCAACCGCTTCCGCGCGGCGGCGGTGCAAAAGCCGGTGATCGACTGGGCGAGCTTCGTGCTCACCGCTGACAATCCCGGCCTCTTCTCGCGCTACTGGTTCGGGCGCTTCCCCTGGGAGGATCACGAGGCTTTCTGGCGGCGCTCGCCGCTCAGCCTGGTCGGCAATGTGCAAACGCCCGCGCTCGTCATCGTCGGCGCCGAGGATTACCGGACGCCGGTCAGCGAATCCGAGCAATATTATACCGCGCTGCAGCTGCGCGGGGTGCCGACCGCGTTGATCCGGGTGCCGGGGGCGGGCCATGGCAGCATCGCGGCACGGCCTTCGCAGAGCGGTGCCAAGGCGAATGCGATCCTCGCCTGGTTCGAACGTTATCGGAATGGGGCACCGCCACGACCGGCGGCGACGTCCCAGTAGACGCCGGCTTCAGGCGGCGCGGTGGTTCGCGGGGGCAATCTCGGCAAGCCAGGCGCGGGCCTGGCGCTGGGCCTCGGCGATCTCACGCGCCGACATGTCCTCGGCGATATCAGCCCGGCATTCCTGGGCGAGATCCATGCCGTTGAGGGCGGCGAGATTGAACCATTTGTGCGCTTCGACGAGGTCGACGGGGATGCCGCCCGAACCGGTCGAATAAGCGACGCCGAGCTCGTAGAGCGCGCGCACGTCGCCGGCGATCGCGTCCCGAATCCGGGTCTCGACCAGAAAAGCGGCGGTCTTCGAACTATGAGCCATGCGTCAGCCCCCTGAACCTTCGTGTCCGGGATGCTGTCTGGCGCACCACTTCCCAACAAATGGTTAACGCGGATTTGACCCTAGATGGCCGGCGCAACCGGAAGATTGTCGATCAGACGAGTGCGGCCGATCTGTGCCGCGGCGAGCAGGCGGGCGGGCCGGTCGAGCGCCGGCATCGGTTCTAGCGTCTCGGCGTCGCGCAGCGCGACATAGTCAATAGGATCGAAGCCGGCGGCGGCGAGCCGCTCCCGCGCGCGCTCCAGCGCCTCGGCAACGCCGCCCCCTTCGCCGATCGCCCGCGCCGCCTCGCCGAGCGCGCGCGGGAGGGCGCGCGCGGCCAGTCGCTCGTCCTCCGAGAGATAGGCGTTGCGGGACGAGAGGGCGAGGCCGTCGGCGTCGCGTTGGGTCGGCACGCCGATGATCTCGACGGGAAGTGTGAGATCGCGGACCATGCGGCGGATCACGCAGAGTTGCTGATAATCCTTCTCGCCGAACAGAGCGATGTCGGGACGCACCTGATCGAAGAGCCGCGCAACGACGGTGACGACGCCGTCGAAATGGCCCGGCCGCGCCGCGCCGTCGAGATCGTCGCCGAGCGCGCTCGCCTTGATCGGGGTTTCGAGCCCATTGGGGTACATGGTGGCCGCGTCGGGAGCCCACAGGATCGCGCAGCCCTCCGCCTCCAGCATCGCAGCATCGCCGGCTTCGCGGCGGGGATAGGTCGAGAGATCCTCGTTGGCGCCGAACTGGGTCGGGTTGACGAAGATCGAGGCGACGACATGGTCGGCGCGGGCCCGCGCCTCGGCGACGAGCGCCATGTGCCCGGAATGAAGCGCGCCCATCGTCGGCACCAGCGCGATCGTCCCGCCGCCTTCGAGCAGCGCGTCGACGGACTCCCGCAGCCCGGCGATGTCACGGATGATTTGCACCGCCGGGAGGCCTCCGATAGAGCGACGACAAGAGCGCGGGCTTCTGGCCGTGCGCGGGTTCAAGATCAAGCGTTCGGGGCTTTTGACGATGGCCGGCAGCGGGCCGCATTTCCTTGTTTTCGCCAATGAAAAGGGCGGCACCGGCAAATCGACGACGGCGGTGCACTGCGCCGTCGCGCTCGCCGCCGAGGGGCGGCGGGTGGCGGCGCTCGATCTCGACACCCGCCAGCGCACGCTCGGCCGCTATCTGGACAATCGCGCCGCGACGATCCGGCGGTTGAACATCGACCTGCCGATGCCGACCCATGCCACCTTCGATCCGGCCAAGGGCGAACCCCTCGCCGAGGTGGTTGCTCACATCGCCGTGGGTATGGACATGGTCGTGATCGACACGCCCGGCCGCGACGATCCCTACGGCCGCGAGGCGATGACGATGGCGGACACGCTGGTCACGCCGATCAACGACAGCTTCGTCGACCTCGATCTGATCGGCGAGGTCGATGCCGAGACCTATAAGGTGCGCCGGCCGAGCTTCTATGCCGAGCTGGTCTGGAACAGCCGCACCCAGCGCGCCAAGACGCAGGGACGCAGCGTCGACTGGGTGCTGCTCAGGAACCGCCTTCAATATGTCGAAGCGCACAATATGCGCCGGGTCGGTGCCGCGCTCGACGAGCTGTCGCGTCGGGTCGGCTTCCGGGTAATCCCGGGCCTGGGCGAGCGGGTGATCTATCGCGAGCTCTTCCCCAAGGGGCTGACCCTGCTCGACCTTCCCCAGATCGGCCATGCGAGCATCGCCCATGTCGCCGCCCGGCAGGAATTGCGCGAGATGATCGCCGGGCTCGGCCTGCCCGAGGCCGTGCCAAGCATGGCCCCGCTCCAGGCGGCCGAATGATCGCCAAGCTCGCTGTCCTCCTTGGCCTCGTCGCCATCGCCTATCTCTGGTGGCGGCGGCGTGCGGTGGCGGCGAACGCGATGCGGCCCGCCGAGGCGCGGTCGATTCTCCAGCTCACGGAACAGGCGAGCGCCGCCGACGTTCGCGACGCGCACCGCAGGCTGATCGCCCGCGTCCATCCGGATGCCGGTGGCTCGGCCGACCTCGCCCGGCGCGTCAACGCGGCGCGCGACACCCTCTTGAACGAACTGAAGAAGCGATGACCCACCAATTCCACCCGACTTCGCTCCGCGAATATGACATCCGCGGCGTCGTCGGCAAAACCCTGTCCGAGGCAGACGCCTACGCCTTGGGCCGCAGTTTCGGCACCTTCGTCCGCCGCGCCAATGGCACCAAGGTCGCGGTCGGCCGCGACGGGCGGGAAAGCTCACCGGCGATGGAAGCGGCGCTGGTGCGTGGACTCAACGAGAGCGGCGTCAGCGCGGTTCGGGTCGGGCTCGGGCCGACGCCGATGCTCTATTATGCCGCCGCCGAGCTGGGCGTAGACGGCGGCATCATGATCACCGGCAGCCACAATCCGGCCGATTATAACGGCTTCAAGATGGTGCTAGGCGGCGACGCCTTTTTCGGCGCGCGTATCCAGGAGGCCGGACGGATGGCGGCGGCCGGCGACTGGGAGAGCGGAGAGGGCGGCGTCGAGGACGTCGAGATCATGGACCGCTATGTCGATCGCCTGCTCAAAGGCTTCGACGGCGCGGCCTACCGGATCGGCTGGGACGCCGGCAACGGCGCCGCCGGGCCGGTGGTCGACAGGCTCGTCCGGCGCCTGCCCGGCGAGCATCACACGCTCTACACCGAGGTCGACAGCCGCTTCCCCAACCACCATCCCGACCCGACCGAGGAGAAGAACCTCGCCGACCTGAAGGCGCTCGTCGCCGAAAAGGGCCTCGATTTCGGCCTCGCCTTCGACGGTGATGGCGACCGGATCGGCGCGGTGGACGGCGAGGGCCGGGTGGTCTGGGGCGACCAATTGCTGTCGATCCTCGCCGAGCCGGTGCTCAAGGCCGAGCCCGGCGCGACGATCATCGCCGACGTGAAGGCGAGCCAGGCGCTGTTCGATCGCGTCGCCGAGCTGGGGGGCACGCCCTGCATGTGGAAGACCGGCCACAGCCTGATCAAATCGAAGATGAAGGAAACCGGCGCCCCGCTGGCCGGCGAAATGAGCGGCCACATCTTCTTCGCCCACGATTATTACGGCTTCGACGACGCGCTCTACGCGGCGGTGCGGCTGATCCGCGCCGTCACCCAGCTCGGCGGCTCGCTGACCGCGCTGAGGAGCGCGATGCCGGCTTTGGTCAACACGCCCGAGATGCGCTTCCAGGTCGACGAAACCCGCAAGTTCGCGGTCGTCGACGAGGTGCTGGATCGCCTCGCCGCGTCGGGCGCCACGGTCGACCGGACCGACGGCGCCCGGGTCAACACGCCGGACGGCTGGTGGCTGCTGCGCGCGTCGAACACCCAGGACGTGCTCGTCGCCCGCGCCGAGGCGAAGGATCAGGCCGCTTTGAACCGGCTGCTCGCCCAGATCGACGAGCAGCTCGCTTTATCCGGCCTCAAGCGCGGACCGCAGGCCGGACACTGATGCCGAAATTCCACGCCGAGGCTTTGATCTTCTGCCTCGCCTGGGCGGCGCTCGCCATCCTCGCCTTCATCCGCGCCGGCTATCTCGTCGGATCGGTCATGTCGGTCGGTCTGCTGCTGTTGATCATGCCCGCGAGCAGCCTGGTTCTCGACAAAACCGGCGATCTCGCGCGTGAGCGGCAGGTGCGCTGGGCGATCTTGGTCGTCGCGAGCCTCGGCCTCGCGCTATACCTCACCCTTCGTTGAACCCGATGAGTTGGAGGCGACCCAGCGCTGAGACCGGCAAGGGCTGCATGATGATGTTCGGCATCGTGCTGGTGATGCTGACCGCCGTTTTCATGTTCCTGTTCGTCTACCTGCCGCTCAAACTGCTCACCGAAGTCCGCCGGCTCTTCGGCCCGCGCAACCGGACCTAGTCGTCCTCATCCTCATAACCGACGAGATTGAGCTCCCGCGCCTTGATCTGATGCGTCATGCACCAGTGCTTCAGCGCTTCCTCGCGGCCATGGGTGATCCAGACCTCCTTCGGCGCGATCTCGCGGATCGTCTGGGTCAGCTCATCCCAATCGGCATGGTCGGAGACGATCAGCGGCATCTCGACCAGCCGCTGCCGCGCCCGCTGGCGGACCCGCATCCAGCCCGAGGCCATCGCGGTGATCGGATCAGGCAGACGGCGCGACCAGCGATCGTTGAGCGCGCCCGGCGGAGCCAAGACGATCCTGCCCTTCATCTCGTCCTTTGACGCTCCCGTCGCCGGTCGCAGGTCACCCAGTTCCACGCCGAATTGACGGTAGAGCTCGCACAGCCGCTCCAGGGCGCCGTGGATGTAGATCGGGTCGTCATGGCCGCGGCCGCGCAGCTCCATGATCAGCCGCTGCGCCTTGCCGAGCGCATAGGCGCCGACGAGGATGCAGCGTTCGGGATTGTCGTGGAGGCGCAGGAGGAGCCGATCGACCTCCTCTTCCGTCGCCGGATGGCGGAAGACCGGCAGGCCGAAGGTCGCCTCGGTGATGAAGATATCGCAGGGGACGGGCTCGAACGGCGCGCAGGTCGGATCCGGCCGCCGCTTGTAGTCGCCCGAGACGACGATGCGCTCGCCTTTATGCTCCAGCACGATCTGAGCGGAGCCGAGGACATGGCCGGCGGGGACGAAGCTGATCTCGACGTCGCCGAGTTTCATCGTCTCGCCATAGGCGACGGGATTGCCTGGTTGCGGCCCGTAGCGGCAGTCCATGATCGCCAGCGTTTCCGGCGTCGCCCAGACCTGGTCATGACCGCCGCGAGCATGATCGGCATGGCCGTGCGTCACCAGCGCGCGGGCCTTGGGCCGCGAGGGATCGACCCACGCGTCGGCGGGCTTCACATAGATGCCTTCCGGACGGGGATCGATCCATGAACCGAGACGGGCCATCGCGCGCTATATGGTCATAATGCCGCCCGGTTCCGAGTCCTCTCCGCTCCCCGCTGTGCTTTCGGACTGGTTCGCCGCGCGCGGCTGGGCGCCGCGGCGGCACCAGCTGGAGATGCTCGCCGCGGCGCAGGCGGGGCGGAGCGCGCTGCTGGTCGCGCCGACCGGGGCGGGCAAGACGATGGCGGGTTTCCTGCCCAGTCTAGTCGGCCTGATCGAGCGGCCGACGGCGGGGTTGCACACGCTTTATGTGTCGCCGCTCAAGGCGCTCGCAGTGGACGTGCAGCGCAATCTGCTGACGCCGATCGCGGAGATGGGGCTCGACATCCGAGTCGAGACCCGGACCGGCGACACGCCCTCGGACCGCAAGGCGCGGCAGCGGGTCCGGCCGCCGCAAATGCTGCTGACCACGCCGGAATCGCTCAGTCTGCTCCTCAGCCATGAGGACAGCGCCCTTCTATTCGCCGAGCTCGACACGATCATCATTGACGAGGTCCATGCCTTTGCCAGCGGCAAGCGCGGCGATCTGCTCAATCTCGCCATGGCCCGGCTGCAGACACTGGCGCCGGGCCTGCGCCGGGTCGCGCTGTCGGCGACGGTCGCCGATCCGGAAGCCTATCAGGGCTGGCTCGCGCCGCACGGCGATATCGAGAGCGTCGATGTCGTGCTGGGCGATCCGGGCGCGGAAGCCGAGCTTTCGATCATGTTGCCGGACGAGGACAAGATTCCCTGGGCCGGCCACAGCGGCCGCTGGGCGGCGGCGAATGTTATGCGCGAGATCGAGCGGCACCGAACGACGCTCATCTTCTGCAATACCCGCAGCCTCGCCGAGCTGATCTTCCAGGATCTCTGGGCGATCAACGAAACGCATCTGCCGATCGGTATCCATCATGGCAGCCTTGCGCTGGAGGCGCGGCGCAAGGTGGAGGGGGCAATGGCGCGCGGCGAACTGCGCGGCCTGGTCTGCACCGCCAGCCTCGATCTCGGCGTCGACTGGGGAAATGTCGATCTCGTCATCCAGATGGGGGCGCCGAAAGGCTCGTCGCGGCTGACGCAGCGCATCGGCCGCGCCAATCACCGGCTCGACGAGCCGAGCGAGGCGATCGTCGTCCCCGGCAACCGCTTCGAATATCTGGAGGCGCGCGCCGCGCTGGACGCGATTGAGGACGGCGAGCTCGACACCGAGGCGTTCCGGCCCGGCGCGCTCGACGTGCTCGCCCAGCATGTCATGGCCGTCGCCTGCGCCGGCGCCGTTCGGCGAGGAAGAGCTGCTCGACGAGGTTCGCTCCGCGGCGCCTTATGCCGGGCTTTCGGAAGAGCTGTTCCGCGCCATCCTCTCGTTCATCGAGAACGGCGGCTATGCGCTGAAGGCCTATGACCGCTTCCGCCGCATCGCCAGGGGGCCGGACGGAAAATGGCGCGTGTCGCATCCGCGCTTCATCCAGCAGCACCGGATGAATGCCGGCATCATCGTCGATACGCCGCTTTATTATGTCCGCTTCAAGAACGGCCGGCTGCTCGGCACGGTCGAGGACAATTTCGCCGAGACGCTGCAGCCCCGGCGACACCTTCTTCTTCTCGGGGCTGGTGCTGGAGGTCGACCGGATCGACGGCATCGACCTGATCGTCCACGCGACGAGCAAATCGGCCCGCATCCCGACCTATATGGGCGCGCGGATCGCGATCAGCACCAATCTCGCCGACCGGGTCCGCGCCTTCCTGTACGACCGCGATCAATGGCCGCGCTTTCCCGATCCGGTGCGCGAATGGCTGCGGGTGCAGGATTACCGCTCCGTCATCCCCGCGCCCGACCAATTGCTCGTCGAGACTTTCCCGCACGAAGGCGTCCACTACATGGCCGCCTACAGCTTCGAAGGCTGGAACGCGCACCAGTCGCTCGGCATGCTGATCACCCGGCGGATGGAGAGCGCCGGGCTGAAGCCGCTTGGCTTCGTCGCCAACGATTATGCGCTCGCCTGCTATGGGCTGGAGCCGATCGCCGACCCGAAGCCGCTCTTCTCGCCCGACATATTGGAGAAGGAGTTCGTCGAATGGGTCGAGGGCTCGCATTTGCTGAAGCGCGCCTTCCGCGAGGTGGCGGTGATCGGCGGCCTGGTCGAGCGCGCCCATCCCGGCAAGCGCAAGTCGGGCAAGCAGGTCACCTTCTCGACCGACCTGATCTACGACGTGCTGCGCCGCTACGAGCCGGATCATCTGCTGCTCAAGGCCGCCTGGGCCGACGCGCGCGAGAAGATGACCGATGTCGGCCGCCTCGCCCGCCTGCTCGACCGGGCGCAGGACACGATGCTCCATGTCCAGCTCGACCGGGTCTCGCCGATGGCCGTGCCAGTGCTGGTCATCATCGGCCGCGAGCGGGTCGCGCAGGGGACGACCGACGACGTGCTGCTGATCGAGGCCGAGGCGCTCGCCGCCGAGGCGATGCGGCTCGACGCTTGACCGCAGGCGGCCGGGCTCCGCTCTATGCCCGCGCCGATGAGGAGAGATTTCATGCGCTACCTGCTCGCCCCCGTTCTGGCGCTGTCGCTCGCCATCCCCGCTTCGGCGCAGGACGAAGTGACGCCGGAAGTGCGCGAGATGCACGAGCGGATGCTGGTGCTCGACACCCATCTCGATACGCCGGCGCGGATGGACGACGGCAGCTGGAACTTCACCGATCGCCACCGCTATGACTGGGACGGCAGCCAGGTCGATCTGCCGCGGATGGTCGAGGGCGGCCTCGATGGCGGCTTTTTCGTCATCTATACCCGCCAAGGCGATTTGACGCCGGAGGGCTACCGCCAGGCGCGCGATGCGGCCTTGGTCCGAGCCGCCGCGATCCGCCGGGTGATCGGCGAGAATCGCGACGTGATGAGCCTCGCGCTCACCGCCGACGATATCGAGCGGCTCCACCGCGAGGGCCGGCGGATCGCGCTGATCAGCATGGAGAATGGCTGGCCACTCGGCGAGGATCTGTCGCTGCTGACCACCTTCCAGCGACTCGGGCTCCGCATGGCCGGCCCGGTGCACAGCCGCGACAACCAGCTCGCCGAATTCGACCACCGGCCAGGGACGGTGGGGCGGGCTCTCGCCGCTCGGCCGGCAATGGGTGGCGGAGATGAACCGGCTCGGCATCATCATCGACGGCAGCCATTCGTCTGATGCGGCGATCGACCAGATGATCCAGCTCTCGCGGGCGCCGATCGTCCTCTCTCATCACGGCCCGCGCGATCTCTACAACCATCCGCGCAACACGACCGACGAGCGGCTGCGCCGGCTCGCCGCGTCGGGCGGGGTGATGTTCATGAACACGCTTTTCCTCGGGCCGAACGACAATAGCGACGCGCGCAGCGCGCTCGACCGGCGTCAGGAGCGCTGGGGCAGCCTGTCGCCCGCCGAGCGCCGCCAGCTGCTCGCCGACATCGCCGCCCAGAATGCGCGCACCCCGCGCACCACGATCACCTTCGATATGGTCATGGCGAGCGTGATGCACGCGATCCGGGTGATGGGCGTCGATCATGTCGGGCTCGGCGCGGACTGGGACGGCGGCGGCGGCGCGATCGGCATGGAGGACATCACTTTGCTGCCGCGGATCACCGCGCGCCTCCGCCGCGAGGGCCTCAGCGAGCGCGACATCGCCAAGATCATGGGCGGCAATCTCGTCCGTGTAATGCGCCGAGTGGAACAGGTCGCCGCGCGGCGCTGATCGAGAAGGCTTTCATCGCCTCCCGCTGCCGGCTAGGACGACCGCCAAGGGCGGGGGACGTGCGCGTGGAGCATGGCGTCCGATGGAGTCGATAGCGCAGCCAAGACCGCCGCTGCCGCCTGGCGGCACCGCGACCGCCGCCGAGGCGATGGACTGGGCCGCGACGCCGCTGGGCCCGCGCGAGCGCTGGCCCCAGTCGCTGAAAACGGCGGCCGCGATCGTGCTCGGCAGCAATGTGCCGATGGCTTTGTGCTGGGGTCCGGAGCTGCGGCTGATCCACAACGACGCCTATGGCGAGCTTCTCGGCGATCGCCGCCCGGCCCTTGGCAAGCCGATCCGCGAGGTCTGGAGCGACGTCTGGGACCGGATCGCGGGCGACGTTCCCCGCATCATGGCCGGAGAAACGATCTTCAACGAAGCGGCGGAGCGACCGCTGAAGCGCGATGGCCAGGTCCGGACCGCCTGGCTCAGCGTCTGCTATACCCCGGTGCGTGACGAAGCCGGCACCGTCGCCGGCATCTTCGCCGTGATCACCAGCGGCACCGAGGATCGGGATGAAGCGCAGCGGCTGCGCGAAAGCGAGGAGCGCTTCCGGCTGATCGCCGATTCCGCGCCGGTGCCGATGTGGGTCACCAAGCTCGATCGCACCCGCAGCTTCGTCAATCGCGCTTATGTCGACTTCCTGGGGATCACCTACGAAGAGGCGGTCACCTACGACTGGCGCGACATCATCCATCCCGAGGACGCGCCGCGCATCCTCGCCGAATCGCTTGCCGGCGAGGCGAGCCTCCAACGGTTTGTGCTGGAGGCGCGTTTCCGGCGCGGCGGCGATGAGTATCGCTGGCTGCGCTCGATCTCGCAGCCGCGCTGGGGGCCGGGCGGCGAGCATATCGGCTTCATCGGCGTCGCCCACGACATCACCGAATGGAAAGAGGCCGAGGAAACGCTGCGCGAGATCAACGACAGGTTGGAGCGCGCCGTCGCGTCGCGCACCGCCGACTTGCAGGCCGCGCTCGACCGGCTGCAGACCGAGATGGGCGAGCGCGAGCGGGCCGAGGAGGCGCTCCGTCAGGCGCAGAAGATGGAGGCGGTCGGTCGGCTCACCGGCGGCATCGCGCATGATTTCAACAATCTGTTGACGCCGGTGATCGGCGGGCTGGAGATGATCGTCGGTTCCCTGGGCGACGAGCGGCTGAAGCGGCTGGCCGAGGGGGCGCTCGAATCGAGCCGGCGCGGCGCCAAGCTCACCACCCAATTGCTCGCTTTCTCGCGCATCCAGCGGCTCAGCATGGCGCCGGTCGCGGTCGATTCGGTGATCGCCAATCTCGGCCAGATTCTGACCCATTCGATCGGCGCGGGGATCGAGATCAGGATGGAGCTGGCTGCCGGCGCGCCGGCTCTGTGCGACGAGAACCAGCTCGAAAATGCGATCCTCAACCTGGCGATCAACGCGCGCGACGCGATGCCGGATGGCGGCGTGCTCACCATCTCGACCGCTTTGACCTGCGAGCCCGCCTGCCCCGATCTGCCGGACGGCGATTATGTCCGGATCAGCGTCGCCGACACCGGCCAAGGCATGCCGCCCGAGGTCGCCTCGCGGGCGATCGAGCCTTTCTTCACCACCAAGCCGTTCGGCCAGGGCACCGGGCTCGGCCTCGCCCAGGTCTATGGCATCGCCCGCCAGGCCGGCGGCACGCTCCGCATCGAAAGCGACGAGGCGCAGGGCACGGTCGTCCACATCATCCTGCCGCAGGCGGGTCAGGCCGACGCGATCGCGAAACAGCAAGCCGTCGCCGGCGCCGTTGCGCCCCGCGTGGCGGCGGCGCGCATCCTGATCGTCGACGACGACCCAGACGTGCGCGCCTTCCTCGCCGGCGCGGTGACGGACCTCGGCCATGCGGTGCGCGAGGCGGAGGACGGACCGGCGGCTCTCGCGGCGCTGGCGGAAAGCGCGCCGGACCTGATGCTGGTCGATTTCGCCATGCCCGGCATGAACGGGGCCGAGGTCGCCCGCACCGCGCGCCAGATGTTCCCGGATCTGCCGATCGTCTTCGTCACCGGCTTTGCCCAGAGCGACCAGCTCGACGCCGGTTTCGCCGACGTACCTTTGCTCAAGAAGCCGTTCGGCATCGCGGCGCTGGCGAGTGCGATCCGAAGCGCGCTGCCCACCAGCCGGAGGCCTTGAAGCCGCGCTTCCTCCTCCTAGATTCTCTTCTGCGGGGACGGACCGGCCACGGCCGGCGCCATCCGCCGCGGCGGCGCCCGACCGGGGCCGTCCAACATTGTTGCTCAAATGGAGGACATGATGAGAGGCCTTGATTTCACCCCCTATCGCCGCGCGACCGTCGGCTTCGACCGGCTGTTCGATTTTCTCGAGAATAGCCGCGCGACCGAGGACAATTATCCGCCCTTCGACATCGAGAAGCTGAGCGACGACAGCTACCGCATCACGCTCGCCGTCGCCGGCTTCCGCCGCGACGAGCTCGACATCGTCAACCAGCAGAACATGCTGACGATCACCGGCCGCAAGGCGGAGAACCGCAACCGCGACGGCAATTTCCTGCACGTCGGCATCGCCACCCGCGCGTTCGAGCGCCGCTTCGAGCTGGCCGATTTCGTCCGCGTGACGAGCGCCGATTTGAGCGACGGCCTGCTCACCATCGAGCTGGTGCGCGAGATTCCGGAGGCGATGAAGCCGCGCCGGATCGACATCGGCAGCGCCGCGCCGGCGAGCATCGACGCCGCCCCCAAGGCGGAAGCCGAGGCGGCGGCGGACGAAACGCAGCCCGCTTAAACCACGCGACCGCATGAAAGGCCCGGCGTCACCTGACGCCGGGCCTTTTTCATTCCCACGTCGGCGGTTTTACGATCCTTTTACGCGTCGCCCTTAGGCGGATTGACGGGAGGCAATCGTGTCGAGACTGCGGGCCGCGCTGCGCAATCCTTATGTTCTGATCGGTCAGGGCTTCCTGTTCGGCGGGCTGATCGTGCTCGCGACCCAGGACGGGCGCGAGGCCATGGCCGCGCCGGCGCCGGCCACGGTCGCGACCAGCCGCTGACCGCTTGAACGCGAACGCGGCCGCGATATAGCGGGCCGATGGTTCGCTTTTCGTTCTGTGGGCATGAGCTGGCGGCTTTGCCGCAAGGCGCCTTGTTCTGGCCCGCCCGCCGCGCCCTGCTGCTCGCCGACCTCCATCTCGAAAAAGCGAGCTGGTTCGCCAAGAGCGGCCAGATGCTGCCGCCCTACGATTCGCTCGCCACGTTGAGCGATATCGCCGCGCTCGCCGCCGCTTTCGCGGCCGAGGAAATCTGGTGCCTCGGCGACAGCTTCCACGACCGCGACGGCTGCGAACGGCTGCCGGAGCGCGCGCGCGCCACGCTGCTGACGCTGACCGCGACGACGCGCTGGACCTGGATCGTGGGCAATCACGACCCGGCTTTCGCAGATCAATGCGGCGGCGCTCTGGCCGACGAGGCCGAGGTCGACGGGTTGATCCTGCGCCACGAGGCCGAGCCGTGCGAGGCCCGCGGCGAGCTGTCCGGCCATTTCCATCCCAAGCTGCGCATCCACCATCGCGGCCGGCTGGTCTCGCGCCGCTGCTTCGTCGCCACGCAGCGCAAGCTGATTCTGCCGGCCTTCGGCAGCCTCACCGGCGGACTCGACGCGACGCATCCCGAGATCGTCCGCGCGCTCGGCGCGCCAGCCGAAGCGCTGGTGCCGGTGCAGGACAAATTGCTGAGGTTTCCGCTCGCTGCCTAAGCGGCGCGGAAGGTCATCGCGACGCCGTTCATGCAATAGCGCTGGCCGGTCGGCGGCGGACCGTCGGGGAAGACATGGCCGAGATGCCCGCCGCAGCGGGCGCAATGAACCTCGGTGCGCGCCGCGCCGAGGCTTCGGTCGGTGCTTGTGCCCACCGCGCGCGGCAGCGGACGGAAGAAGCTCGGCCAGCCGGTGCCGCTCTCGAACTTGGTCGTCGAGGAAAAGAGCGGCTGGCCGCAGCCGGCGCAGGCGAAGATGCCGCGGCGATGCTCTCCATCGAGCGGGCTGGAGCCCGGTCGCTCGGTCGAATGGCCGCGCAGTACCGCATATTGCTGGGGATTGAGCCGGCGACGCCATTCGGCGTCGGTGAGCCGGAACGGAAAATTCTCGCGCTGCGCCTCGACCGGATGACCCCCCACGAACAAGGCAACGCCCGCGCACAAAGCCGCGCCGGAAACGCCGAGAAAGGTGCGCCGATCGATCGCCATACGCCCGCTTTAGCCCACCGCGCCTGAACCGGCGCTTGCCAGCCGGGCGCGGATCAGGCCGCGCGCGCTGTTGCCGATCAGGAAGCCGCCGGCGAGATCGTCGGCGCGCAGATCCGCTTCCGCCGCCTGGCCCTCGCCGATCAACGCCGCGCGCAGCACGCCGGGCAGGAGCCCGCGCGCCAGCGCCGGCGTCAGCAATTTTCCCTCACGCTCGACGAAAAGACTGGTGAAGCTGCCCTCGGTGAGGAACCCCTCGGGATCGACGAACAGAACCTCGAACGCGCCGCCCTTGGTCATGTCGTAGAATGAACGGTCGCTGGTCTTGTGGCGCAGGCGGAAGTCCTGCGGATCGACCGGCAGCGGCGCGAGCACGACCTCCACCGGTTCCTTCGCCTGGGGCGGCAACGGGCGTAACTCGATCGCCATCGCGCCGCTGCGCGACAACAGCAGCCGGACCAGGCTCGGCCCGGCGCGAAAGGTCGCGGCCTGCAATTCGTTACGCGCCTCATGCCTGTCGAAGCGGAAATCGAAGGCGTCGGCGCTCGCCTTCATCCGCTCGAGATGGCGATCGAGCCGGGCGATGCCGTCGCGCGGATCGTAGGCCATGGTCTCGATCAGATCGAATTTCCGCCCGCTCGCCACGAACACTCCCTTGGCCAGACACTCGCGCCACTCGTCGTCCGGATCGCTGTCGGCAACGATCCCCGACCCCAGTCCGATCCGCGCCACGTTCCCGCCGGCGCGCAAGGTCAGGGTGCGGATGGCGACATTGAAGCGCGCCGAGCCGTCCGCCGCAAGCGCGCCGATCGCGCCGCAATAGACGCCGCGCGGCTCCGGTTCGAGGCCGGCGATGATCTCCATCGCGCGGATCTTGGGTGCGCCGGTGATCGAGCCGCAGGGAAAGATCGCGTCGAGCAGATCGATCGCGTCGCGGCCCTCGTCCAGCTCGGCGGTGACAGTCGAGATCATCTGCAGCACGGTCGGATAGGTTTCGACGTGGAACAGCTCCGGCACCTCGACGCTGCCGGTGCGGGCGAGCTTCGAGAGATCGTTGCGCAGCAGATCGACGATCATCAGATTCTCGGCCCGATTCTTGGGATCGTCGCGAAGCGCGGCGGGATCGGAGCCGGGCGGCGCAGTTCCCTTCATCGGCCGGGTCGTCACCCGGCCGTTTTCGAGCGTGAAGAAGAGCTCCGGCGACCCGCTCAGCAGCCAATGCGCGCCGGTGAAGACGAGCGCGCCATGGCCGGCGCGGGCGCGGCGCGCGAAGGCCGGCATAGAGCGCCAGCGGATCGCCGAGCGCCGTCACCTCGGCCTGGAAGGTCAGATTGGCCTGATAGACATCGCCGGCGAGAATATGGTCGAGGATTCGGCGAACGGCGGCGCGATAGGTGTCAGCCTCGATCAGCGGGCGCGGGCGGCCGAGCCAGCCGCCGGCCGGGTCCGGCAGCAAGACGGCCGGATCGACCCGCTCGACGCGGTCGAACAGGCCGAACCAGAGCAACGGTGGCGACGGGTCGTCAGGCGCGTGGGCAAGCGGTGCGAGCTTCGGTTCCAGCGCATAACCCGCTTCGTAAGCCACGAAGCCCGCCGCATTCCGCTCGCGCAGCCTTGCGAAGCAATCCCGAATCTCAGCGGAATCGCGCGTCGCTACGATCTCGCGGGGCTCGGAATGAAGCCAGGTTTTGCCGTCCGGCCGCGCGTCGTCGAGCAGGACGAAGGGGCCGAGCGGCCTTGTCACGCTGCCGCCTCGGGTCCATTCCCCGCGCCAAGGAGAGGCCGCTTGGTCTGCAGCACGTTCGACCTGTTCAAGATCGGCGTCGGCCCGTCGAGTTCGCACACGATGGGACCGATGACCGCCGCCTGCCGCTTTGTCGAGACGCTGCGCGCGCGAGGGCTGCTCGAAAGCGTCGAACGGGTCGAGGCCGATCTCTACGGCTCGCTGGCTCTGACCGGCAAAGGCCACGCCACCGACCGCGCCGTTTTGCTCGGCCTCGCCGGCGAGCGGCCCGACGGAATCGACCCCGACGCCGCCGAGCGGCTGGTGTTCGCGATCCGCGAGACCGGGCGGCTGAAGCTCGGCGGCGGGCGTGTCATCCCCTTCGACGAAGCGCGCGATCTGCGTTTCAACCAGCGCGAAAAGCTGCCCCACCATTCGAACGGCATGCGCTTCACCGCGACGCTGGCGGGCGGCGGAAACGAGAGCGCCGTCTATTATTCGGTCGGCGGGGGCGCGGTGGTCGACGAGAGCGATGTCGCCCGCAACGCACCCCCGGAAGGGGGCTGGGACATCCCCTTTTCCTTCAGCTCCGGGGACCAGCTGCTAGAAATCGCCGAGCGTGACCGGCTGGCCATCGCCGACATCGCCCGCGCCAACGAACGCGCCGCTCTGTCCGACGACGAGATCGACGCGAAGCTCGACGCGATCGACGCGGCGATGGCGGCCTGCATCGATCGCGGCATGGGTCAGAAGGGGATTCTGCCCGGTGGCCTCAACGTCAAGCGCCGCGCGCCGGACCTTTATCGGTTGCTCACCGAGCGGGCCGAGCGGGCGCTGCAGGACCCGCTGACCGTGCTCGACTGGGTCAACCTCTGGGCGCTGGCGGTGAACGAGGAGAATGCGGCGGGCGGCAAGGTCGTCACCGCCCCGACCAACGGCGCGGCCGGGATCGTGCCCGCAGTTCTGCGTTATTATCAGCGCTTCACCCCGCGCGCGACGCAGGAGGGGACGCGCATCTTCCTGCTCACCGCTGCCGCGATCGGCTCGTTATTCAAGGAGAACGCCTCGATCTCCGGCGCCGAGGTCGGCTGCCAGGGCGAAGTCGGAGTCGCCTGCTCGATGGCGGCGGCAGGACTGACAGCGGCGCTCGGCGGCACGCCGGCCCAGGTCGAGAATGCCGCCGAAATCGGCATGGAGCACAATCTCGGCCTCACCTGCGATCCCGTTGGCGGTCTCGTTCAGGTCCCCTGCATCGAAAGGAACGCGGTCGGTGCGGTGAAGGCGATCGAGGCCTCGCGCCTCGCTCTGGTCGGCGACGGATCGCACCGGGTCAGCCTCGACCAGGTGATCGAGACGATGCGCAGGACCGGCCTCGACATGAACGAGCGCTACAAGGAAACGAGCCTCGGCGGCCTCGCCGTCAACGTGGTGGAATGCTGACCGCTAGAAGAGGCGGGTGACGCCATAGGTCAGTGCGGCGATCGTCGCGCTGGCCGGGATGGTGATGAACCAGGCGATGACGATATTGCCAGCGACGCCCCAGCGCACCGCCGACGCCCGCCGCGCCGCGCCGACGCCCATGATGCAGCCGGTGATGGTGTGGGTGGTCGAGACCGGAATGCCGAAATTGGTCGCGCCGAACAGCATCAGCGCGCCGCCGGTCTCGGCACAAAAGCCCTGATGCGGCGTGAGGCGGGTGATCTTCGAGCCCATCGTGTGGACGATCCGCCAGCCGCCCATCAAGGTGCCGAGACCCATCGCCGCCTGGCAGGTGATCACCACCCAGAACGGGATGTGGAAGGCGCCGCCGAGATAGCCTTGCGAGAAGAGCAGGACGGCGATGATGCCCATCGTCTTCTGCGCGTCGTTGGCCCCATGGCCGAGCGAGTAAGCGGCGGCCGAGACGAGCTGCAACCGGCGGAAGGTGCGGTCGGCGGTGATCGGCGCGACCGGCTTGAACAGCCAGGAGGTGAAGACCACCAGCAGGATCGCCAGCAGCATCCCGACCAATGGCGCGATGAAGATGAACGCCGCGGTCTTGAGCACGCCCGAGGCGACAATGGCGCCGAAGCCGCCCGCCGACACGCCGGCGCCGACCAAACCCCCGACCAGCGCATGACTGCTGCTCGACGGAATGCCGAGCAGCCAGGTCAGCACGTTCCAGGCGATCGCCCCGGTCAGCGCCCCGAAGATCACCGCCGGCGTTATCACGTCGACGGTGACGATCCCCTTGCCGATCGTGTCGGCGACATGGAGGCCGAAGAACAGGAAGGCGATGAAGTTGAAGAAGGCGGCCCAGAGCACGGCGAGCTGCGGCGAGAGGACCCGGGTGGAAACCACGGTGGCGATCGAATTGGCGGCGTCGTGCAGGCCGTTCAGGAAATCAAACGCCAGCGCGACGCCGATCAGGGCGACCAGCAGATAGAAAGGAAGCGCGCCGTCCATCAGGCGTGATCGATCACGATGCCCTGAATCTCGTCGGCGACGTCCTCGAGCCGGTCGAGCACGCGCTCGATATGGCTGTACACCTCGCGGCCGACGATGAACGCCATCGGCTGCTCCTTATGGGCTTGGTAGAGCGCCTTCAGCCCTTCCGCGTGCAGCTCGTCCGCCTTGCCCTCGAGGTGGACGATCTGCTCGGTGATCTGGTGCAGCCGCTGGCCGTTACGGCCGACATTTCTGAGCAGGGGAATCGCCTCGCGCACCAACCGCGCCGCCTCCTGCGCCTGACGGCTCATCTCCAGCATCTGCGGATCGAAGCGATCGACCTCGAACAGGGTGATCGCCTTCGCCGTCTGCCACATCTCGTCGATCGCCGTGTCCATCGCCGAGGTCAAAGCGGTGATCGCGCTGCGGTCGAACGGGGTGATGAAGGAACGGCGGACGGCGACGAGGACGTCGCGCGTGACGTCGTCGGCGGCATGCTCGTGATGGGCGATGTCGCGGCAAGAATCGGCGATCCCGACCGTGCCGGCGAGCATCTTCTCCATCGCATCGGCGCCCTGGACGATGATGTCCGCGTGGCGCTGGAACATGTCGAAGAACCGGTCCTCCCTCGGCATCAGCGCGCGCAAGACCTTGAGCATTCCGAATCCCCCGAAACTCGCCACGCCTTTAAGCCGGGCGAGGGCGGGCGCATAGTCCGGCCCGGGCGGCGGCTCGAACGACAGGATGAGCTGGCGCAGGCTCCGCTCGGCGACCGAGGCGGCGGCGTCGGCGAGGCTGAACCAGCGATTCTCTCGCTCGCCCTTCTCCGGCCAGTCGCCGAGCTGCCGCGTGACCCGCATCGGATAGATGAGGACGCTCGCCGGGCTCACCGCCCCGCTCCTTTTCTGCTTGACGTAGCGATAGGATCCGATTGGCTCCGGCGCGACATCGCCCTCGACGCCGCCTTCCTCATAGGCCTCGCGCGCCGCCGATTCGGACGGGCTGAGCCCGGCGACGCGATTGCCCTTCGGCACGATCCAGCGTCCGGTCTCGCGCGACGTGACGAGCAGCAACTCGACCGCGCCGCCGGGCGCGAAGCGGTAAGCGAGGACGCCATATTGCTCGATCATTGCGGATCCGCCGCGCGTCTGGCGATCCAGCCGGCCGAGCCGGCGGCCGGATCGGGCGCGATTGCGTCGCCGTCGACCAGGCCGCGATAGGTACGGGCGCCGGCCGGGGTATCGACGGTGAAGGCGAATCGCGCGCCGCGGAGCGCGACATCGCGCAACGCCATCGTCCGGCCGCCCGCGGCGAGCGTCCCGGTGACTCGCTGGAAACGCTGGTCCAGAGTCAACGTCATCGTCGCGGCGCCATCGGTCAGCGTCCAGGCGCCGCCGACGATCGCCGGCACGATCCACAAATAGATGTTGCGCCCGTCGACGACGCGCTGCGCGTCGGGCTGCCAATCGCCCATCGTGAAGGCGTGGGTGACGACCCGCGTGCCGGGCCGTAGTTCGGTGAGCAGCCGCGGTCGCAAACGCAAATTGATCGCCGGCAGCAAATAGGTGGTGACGACGCTCGCCTCGCGAATCGGCGTGTCGAAAATATCCTGGCGGCGGAAGCTGGTCCGCTGCCCGACGTCGGCCAGCTGGGCCGCGGCATAGCCTTCGGAAACGCGCGCCGGATCAATGTCGACGCCCATCGCCCGGGCGCCGCGCTGCGCGGCCGCGACCACGATCCGCCCGTCGCCCGAGCCGAGGTCGATCAAATAGTCGCTGGGCGTCAGCTCGGCGAGATCGAGCATCGCCTGCACCACGGGCCGCGGCGTCGGCACATAGGGCACGTCGAGATCGAGCTCGGCCGGCACCGTCGCGGCGGGGCGGAAGGGCGCGATGCCGCTGCCTTCGAACGTGCAGGACGCGAGCGCGGCGGCGAGCGCGAGCGGAAGGAAAGGACGCATGGACGCGCGCCTAGCAAAAGCCGTCGCGCTTGTATCCTCCCCCGCATCGCGCCATCTCACCGCGCATGACGATGCCGCCGCTCCGCGCCGCGATCTTGCCGGTGACCCCCTTGCAGCAGAATTGCTGCCTGATCTGGTGCACGAAGACGATGCGCGGCGCCTTCACTGATCCGGGCGGCGACCTCGACAAGTTGAAGGCGGCCGCCGCCAAGCACGAGGTGGCGATCGAGAAGCTGCTGCTCACCCATGGCCATATCGACCATTGCGGATCGGCCAAGATCCTCGCCGACGAGCTCGGCGTGAAGATCGAGGGACCGCATGAGGACGACCGCTTTTGGATCTCGCGGCTGGAGGATGACGGCCGCACCTACGGCATCACCGGCAAGACGTTCGAGAGCGACCGCTGGCTGGTCAATGGCGACCAGGTGACGGTCGGCGAGCTCACCCTCGACGTCTACCACTGCCCCGGCCACACGCCCGGCCATGTCGTCTTCCACCATCCGGCCTCGAAACTGGCGATCGTCGGCGACGTGCTGTTCCAGGGATCGATCGGCCGCACCGATTTTCCGATGGGCAATCATCAGGATCTGCTCGACGCGATCACCGGCCGGCTCTGGCCGCTCGGCGACGACACTGCCTTTGTTCCCGGCCACGGCCCGATGAGCACCTTCGGCCAGGAGCGGCGCAGCAACCCCTTCGTCGCCGACCGGGTGCTGACCCGCGCGTAGGGCGGCGGAGCGCTTCCGCCCCGCCGCCGACCGGTCAGGCGCTGCCGGCCGTCCCCTCGATCCAGGAACGGCTTTCATATTCCATATAGTCGGCCGCCTGCCGTGCCACGTTGAGCCCGAAATAGCGGGCCACGATGTGCAGCGCCGCGTCGACTCCGGAAGTCAGGCCGCCCGAGGTCACGATCTTGCCATTGTCGACATAGCGGCGGTGCCGCTGCAGGTTCACGCGCGGGAAATCGCGGGTGAAGTCGGCGAGGAAATCGTGATGGGTGGTGGCGTTCAGCCCGTCGAGCAGACCGGTTCGGGCGAGAAGGAAGGCACCGGTGCAGACCGACAGCACCACGTCGGCCGCGGCATGGCGCTCGCGCAGCCAGGCGACCTTCGCGGCCGTCGTCGGTCGATCCTGCCGCCCACCGGATTGCGCGGGGATAACGATAACCTTGGCTTCGGGCGCGTCGGCCAGAGCGTGATCGGCGATGATCCGCATTCCTCCGCTCGCGCGAATCGGTGCGGTCGAGGGCGCGACGGTGAACAGGTTGAAGCGGCCGCCGGCGTCCTGGAACACCTCCCACGGACCGCAGAAGTCGATGATCGTCGCGCCCTCGTCGAGCAGGAAGGCGACCGGGATCGGGCTGCCGTCCGCGGGCGCACGCAACGCGCCGTCGCGATCCTGCGCATCCGCTGCCGGGCCGAGGCAGGCCGTGGCGCCGGCCAGGATCGAGGTGGCGATCAGCTGGCGGCGGTTGAAGAGAAATTCGTTGATCGGATGCATGTCATGTCTCCGCAAATCGAAGGAGGGATCAGCGACCCATGGCTTGATCGAGGTCGATCGCCATGAGGCCGGCGCGTCCGCCGCGGTGGGTCGTGAAATAGAGCGTTCGCCCGTCGCGAGAGAGCTCGGGACCATATTCATATTCGGGTGAATTGGTCCCGCCGCCGAGGTGAACCGCCGGTCCCCAACCGGATGCCGTGCGGCGGGCGGCGAAGAGATCGTCGCGGCCAAGCCCCACCGGATCGTCGGCCCGATGAAAGATGATCAGGCTTTCGTCCGGCGTCACATAAAGCGTCGACTCGGTCCGCTCGGTGTTGAACGCAGTGAGCGGCTCGACCCGGTAGCCGCCTCCCGCAGGCACGGCCCGATAGAGGTCGGGCCGGGGGACATTCTCGCCAAGTTGCATCGAGGAAAAATAGATCACGCCGCCGTTCACCTCGACGGCGTCGATCTCGTAGCCGGGAGAGTTGATCGGTGCGGGAAGCAGCTGCGGCACGCTCCAATTCGTGCCGTCCCAGCTCACGCGCCAGACGTTGACCTCGCGCTCGCCTTGCGGCCGCGGCTGGCCCGCCGCCGAGCGGGATGAGACGAACAGCATGCTTCGGCCGTCCGGCGCGAAATGCGGCGCCGAACCGTCAACGTCCTGGGTGAATGGCAGCCGGACGGGCTCCGTCCACGCACCGTCGACCAGGCGCGTCATGTACAAACGGTGGTTCTGCCAATTTTCGTCATGACGGCCGAAGACGATGAGACGCCCGTCGGGGTGGCGGGTCAGCCAGGCCTCGCCGCCCGGTCCGTCGATGATGGCCGGCAAGGCGCTCCAATCAACCGTGGATTGGGCCTGTGCTGGGCCCATCGCCAAAAGGGCGAGCAGCGCGGAAGCGCCAAATGTTCTCAACTTCATGGGAAGACTCCATCTCGAATTCGCAAACAGGATCGGCCATCCCGACACGGGCGACGATTCGTCGTTCAAAGACGCGGCGGATGCGCCGTCCTCGCAGTGCGGGAATGGCCGGGTGCGACCGGCAGCGGACGGCCGGGCGCAGCCCGAGCCGTCGGCTCCGATCTTCAGCTGGCGGCGAGCGGAGGCGCCTGCGGCGGCGCGTTGGGATCGAAATGGAAGAGCGAAGCGACCGCGAACGCCCGCCGCTGCTCCGGCCGGGGCTCGGACCAGGCGAGGGCCGGGGCCACCAGCGGCGCCACCGTCGGCGCGATCGCGAAGCCGGTGAAGACGCCCTGGCAATTGCTGGAGCCGGTGTGCTGGCGCGGCGCGCGGTCGCCACCGACTTCGATCGTGATCGTCCGCTCGCCATAAGCCGAGCACAGGTTGACGGTGAGCCGGCCGTTGTCGTTGACCGGCATATAGCCGCGCGGGAAGAGCGAGCCGAGCAGGACCAGCGCCAAAGCGGCGAAGACGAGGCCGGGACGGCGTCTAGGCCAATCGGCGATCATGGTCGGCGAGCTTGCGCGCCTTTCTCGAGCCCGGACAAGAGGCTAGGCGGGAGCGCCCCTGCTGTCAAAGCTCGCCTGCCGGCCCGGAGCAAGATCGAAGCCGCTACGGATCGGCGGGCTCTGATAAGCGATCAGGATCGCGTAACCGCCCAAGCCCAGCAGGACGAGCCAGCTAATGCCGATGCCCCCGACCCTGAGCGGGTTGGCCCCCGGCCGGTCCATGCCGAAGGCGTGGGCGATGCGGGCGAGGATGAAGAGGATGCCGGCGGTCCACAGGATCAAATTTCCGCCGATCGCCAGCTCGATCGCGGCCAGCAGGACCAGGAAGATCGGCACGTTCTCGGCGAAATTGGCGTGGGCGCGCATCCGGCGCAGCAGCACCTCGTTGCCGCCGTCGCCGAAGCCGATCTTGAGCGGCCGCCTCAGGCCGCTGACCCGCAGGCTCAGCCAGACATGGAGAATCGCGGCCGCTCCGGCCATGGTCAGGGTGATCTGCAGGATCATCGGCTTTCTCCCTCGCGCGGGGCTGGTTCGCACGGCGTGGCGATGCTTGCAACCGGAGCCGAAATCGCTATAGCGCGCTGCTTCGCGCGAGAGCATCAGGGCCATCGGCCGGCAACAGCCGCCGCGCCCCGGCGTTCGCATCACAGATTTCGACACTGAAAGAACAGGCGCAATATGGCCGTCCCGAAGAGAAAAACCTCGCCGTCGAAGCGCAACATGCGCCGCAGCCACGATGCGCTGAAGGTCACCCAGTTCCAGGAATGCCCCAATTGCGGCGAGCTTCGCCTGCCGCACAATGTCTGCCAGAGCTGCGGACATTATAAGGGGCGTGAAATCCTGAAGTCCGAGGCGTAAGACAGCCCCGCGTCAAGCAGGGGAGAGCTGAATTGGGCAGCGGCGCCGCGGATCGCCATCGACGCGATGGGCGGCGACACCGGCCCCGAGGTCATGTGCGCCGGCGCCGCGCTGGCGCTGGCCCGCCGCGACGATCTGAGCTTCCTTTTGTTCGGCGACGAGGCGGCAATCCGCGCCGAGCTCGGCCGGCATGAGGCGCTCGCCCGGGTGAGCGAGATCGTCCATTGCCCCGACGTCATCTCCGGCGACGACAAGCCGAGCCAGGCGATCCGCCGGGCCAAGACCACCTCGATGGGCCGCGCGATCGCGGCGGTGAAGGAGGGCTTTGCGGGGGCGGCGGTATCCGGCGGCAATACCGGCGCGATGATGGCGATGGCCAAGCTGGCGCTGCGCACCATGCCGGGCATCCATCGCCCCGCCCTCGCCGCCTTGCTGCCGACGCTCGGCGACAATGATGTCGTCATGCTCGATCTCGGCGCCAATACCGAATGCGACCGGGACAACCTCGTCCAGTTCGCGGTGATGGGCGCCGCTTATGCCCGGGTGGTGCTGGAGCTGGAGCGGCCGCGGGTGCAGTTGCTCAACATCGGCACCGAGGAACTGAAGGGCACCGACGAATTGAAGGCGGCCGCCGCGATCCTGCGTGGATCGACCCACCTGCATCTGAGCTTCGACGGCTTCGTCGAGGGCGACAAATTGTCGCGCGGCGACGTCGATGTGATCGTCACCGACGGCTTCTCCGGCAATATCGCCTTGAAGTCGCTGGAGGGTACCGCGCGGTTCGTCACCGACCTCCTCAGGCGCGCCTTCACCAGCTCGATCCGCTCGAAGATCGGCTTCCTGATCTCGCGACCGGCGACCGAATTGCTCAAGCACCATCTCGACCCGAACAACCATAATGGCGCGGTCTTCCTCGGCCTCAACGGCCTGGTCGTGAAGAGCCATGGCAGCGCGACCGACAAGGGCGTCGCCAACGCGATCCGGGTCGCGGCGCGGATGGTGCGCGAGGACATCACCCGCAAGATCACCGAAGACCTGGCCAACGTCTCGGCCCGCGCCGCGAACGGGGTCGAGGCATGAGGCGGGCGCGAATCGCCGGCACCGGATCGGCCTTGCCGACGCGGCGGGTGACCAATGCCGAGCTGGCGGAGCGGGTCGACACGACGCACGAATGGATCGTCGAGCGCACCGGCATCGAGGCGCGCCATATCGCCGGCGACGGGGAGACGACAGCGACGCTGGCGGCCGAGGCCGCGCGTAAGGCGCTTGATGCAGCGGGGCTGGAACCGGGCCAGATCGGCCTCATCGTTCTTGCGACGGCGACTCCAGACCAGACCTTCCCGGCGAGTGCGACCCGGGTCCAAGCGATGCTCGACATCCCCGACTGCATCGCCTTCGACGTCCAGGCGGTCTGCACCGGCTTCCTCTACGCCCTCTCGATCGCCGACAATATGATGAAGGGCGGCATGGCCGATCACGCACTGGTGATCGGCGCCGAGACGTTCAGCCGCATCCTCGACTGGGAAGATCGCGGCACCTGCGTCCTGTTCGGCGACGGCGCCGGCGCGGTCGTGCTGTCGGCGGTCGAAGGCGAGGATATGGGCATCCTCGCCACCCGCCTGCACGCTGACGGGCGGCACAGCGATCTCCTTTATGTCGACGGCGGCGTCTCGACGACCGGCACCATCGGCAAGCTCAGGATGCAGGGCCGCGAGGTGTTCCGTCACGCGGTGGCCAACCTCGCCAGCGTGCTCGGCGAAACGCTCGCCGCCGCGGGGCATGTGATCGGCGAGATCGACTGGGTCGTGCCGCATCAGGCGAACAAGCGCATCCTCGACGCCACCGCCAAGAAGCTCGGCCTCGCGCCGGAGAAGGTGATCGTCACCGTCGACCGGCACGCCAACACGTCCGCCGCGTCGGTGCCGCTGGCGCTCGACACGGCCGTTCGCGACGGGCGAATCAAGGCCGGCGACCTACTCGTGCTCGAGGCGATGGGCGGCGGCTTCACTTGGGGCGCGGCTGTCGTCCGATATTGATTGCGGCAGCGAAACAGCCGCGTTGCGCTGCCGTCCAAGCTGCTCTATTGCAAGGGGAAGACGCAAATGGGGGATTTCATGGCCGACGCAGGGATGATCCGGAAGCCGAGCGCCGGCACGCTGACCCGCGCCGATCTGTCCGATCTCGTGCACCGCGAAATCGGCCTGTCGCGGACCGATTCGGCGGGCATCGTCGAGCGCGTCCTCCATCATATGTGTGCCGCGCTGGCGAATGGGCAGAACGTCAAGGTCTCGGGTTTCGGCAGCTTCATCCTGCGCGACAAGGGCCAGCGGATCGGCCGCAATCCCAAGACCGGGGTCGAGGTGCCGATCGCGCCGCGCCGGGTGCTGACCTTCCGCGCCAGCCAGATCATGCGCGAGCGGATCGCCGAAGGCGATTGAGGGCGAAGGCCCGGCAATGGCGAGCTCCAGCCGCAAAAGCGACCAGGCCTTCCGGACGATCGGCGAGCTCGCGGCCGAGCTCGGTCTGCCCCAGCATATCCTGCGCTATTGGGAGACGCGCTTCCCGCAGCTGAAGCCGCTCCAGCGCGCCGGCAACCGTCGCTATTACCGCCCCGACGATGTCGCCCTCGCCAGGCGCATCCATCGCCTGCTGAGCGAGGAAGGCTATACGATTCGCGGCGTCCAGCAATTGCTCGACCGGCGGAGCGGCGGCGAAGCTGCCGTGCCGGAGCCGGTCGCCGCGGCGCCGTCGACCCAGCATGCCGCGTTTCCGCTGGAGGAATTGCGCGCCATCCGACGGACGCTCGCCGACGCATTAGCCGCCGACGCCTAATCCTCGTCCGCTTCGGACCCGCCTTTCAGATCGCGCGGGCGGAGGAAGCGCGTGATCGGCCCCGGCTCCTCGACATCGGACCAGCGCGGGACCGGCAATTCGATCTCGGCCAGCGCGCCGGTCGGATATTTGGCGGCGATCACATCATGCTCCGGACCGGGGCCGCCGAGCAGCAAAGCGAGCTGCTGGAGGCCCGGATTGTGGCCGACGACGAGCAGCCGCTCGTGCTCGTCTTCCGTTTCCCGGATGAAGGCGAGCAGCGTTTCCGGACCGGCGAGATAGAGATCCTCGTGGAAATTCACCGCCATCCGGCCGCCATAGCCGTCGGCGACCATCGCCAGCGTCTCCTCCACCCGCGCCGCCGGCGAGGCGAGGATGCGATCGGCGGCGAGGCCGAGCCGGCGCAGCTCCTCCCCCATCGCCAGCGCCGCCGCTTTGCCGCGCGCGTTCAGCGGTCGATCGAAATCGCGCGCGCCGGCCGGATAGTCCGACTTGGCGTGGCGGAGCAGGAACAGCGTCTTCATGCCTCGACGCTATCCATGATTGCCTCGACCGGCGCGAGCCTCGCCTTCACCCGCGTGATCGCTTCGTCGAGCGGCAACCGCGTGACACGGACGCCGGGCGGGAAGGCGATGAGCAGCCGCGACGGCGTCGCCGCCGACAGCAGGACGAAGACGCCGCGATCGTCCTGCCGGCGGATCAGCCGCCCAAACGCCTGGGCGAGCCGGCCGCGGACCAGCCGGTCGTCATAGGCCGATCCCTCCGCCGCCCGCCGCGCCGCGTGCAGCACAGTCGGCCGCGGCCAGGGCACGCCTTCCATGACCACCAGGCGGAGCGATTCGCCAGGCACGTCGACGCCGTCGCGCAGCGCATCGGTGCCGAGTAGGCTGGCGCGCGGATCGTCGCGGAAGATGTCGACGAGCGTGCCGGTGTCGATCGGATCGACATGCTGGGCGTAGAGCGGCAGGCCGGCGCGGGCGAGCCGGTCGCCGATCCGCGCCTGCACCGCGCGCAGCCGCTGGATCGCGCTGAACAGGCCGAGCGCGCCGCCATCGGCCGCCTCGATCAGCCGGGCATAGGCGCCGGCCAAAGCGGGCAAGTCGCCCTTCCTGATGTCGGTGACGATCAGCACCTCGCTATTCGCCGCATAGTCGAACGGGCTGGGCGTCGCGAAGCGTGCGGCCAGAGCGCCGAGATGGGCGGCGCCGGTGCGCGCCTCGGCGCTCGCCCAATCCTCGCCGTCGCGCAGCGTCGCGGACGTAACGAGCACGCCATGCGCCGGCTTCAGCACCGTTTCGGCGAGCGGCCGGGTCGGGTCGAGCCAGTGGCGATGCAGGCCGATATCATATTCGCGGCCCTCGACCCGATCGACGGCGAGCCAGTCGACGAAATCGGGATTGGCCGGGCCGCCGACCCGGGCGGCGAGCGCGATCCAACCGGCGAGCGTCTGGCAGCGCCACGACAGGCCGCCGATCGCGCCCTCGACCCGCGCCCGCGCCTGCGCGTCGAGCCAGTCCGGCGCCGCCTCGATCACCGCCTCCAGCCGGCCGGCCAAAGCGACCAGCGGCCGGTGCAGCCGCTCCAGCGCCTCGACTGTCCCAGCCGCGGCTTCGATCAGGGTCGCATCCGGCTCGGCAAGCTCGGTCTCCAGCCCGTAGCCCGCATCCTGAGCGTTGGCGCGGGCATAAACCTGCGCGCGCACCGCGCCCAGCAACGCCTCGACCGGCCCGAACGGCACGTTCTCGGCGAGGCGCTGCAGCCAGCTGTCGGACGGCAGCGCACCCGCGGCGACCACCGCTGCGTCCAGCGCCGCCGCGCCGGCTTCGTCATAGGAAGCAACGTCCATCAGCCGCGCCGCGAGCCCGCGCCGCCGACCGCGGCTCTTGCCCTCCGGCCCCATGATCCAGCGGCGAAGCTCGATCGTTTCCTGTCCGGTCAGCGCGGCGGCGAAGGTCGAATCGGCCGCTTGGAACAAGTGATGACCCTCGTCGAAAACGATCCGGCTCGCCGCGCCTTCCTCCCGCGCCCGCGCCGCGTTGACCATCATCAGCGCATGGTTGGCGATCACCAGATCGGCCTCGCGGCTGGCGCGGGTCGCGCGCTCGATGAAGCATTTCCGGTAATGCGGGCAGCCGGCATAGACGCACTCGCCGCGCCGGTCGGTGAGCGCGGTCGCACCGGCGCGACGGAACAGCGAGGTCAGCCAGCCGGGCAGATCGCCGCCGACCATGTCGCCGTCCTTGGTGTAAGCGGCCCAGCGCGCGACCAATTGGGCGAGGATCGCGGCGCGGCCGGCGAAGCCGCCCTGCAGCGCGTCCTCCAGATTGAGCAGGCAGAGATAATTTTCGCGTCCCTTGCGGATCACGATGCGCCGCTTACGCTCCTCTGGATCGGGAAAGAGGCGCGCGCCTTCTCGATCAAGCTGGCGTTGCAGCGCCTTGGTATAGGTCGAGACCCAGACCGCGCCGTTCGCCTCCGCCGCCCACAGCGAGGCCGGCGCGAGGTAAGCGAGCGTCTTGCCGATCCCGGTCCCAGCCTCGGCGAGCAGGAGGTTCGGCCGGTCGCGGTCGGGGCGCGGCGCGAAGACCTGGGTCGTGGCCGCGGCAAGCGCGCGCTGGCCTTCGCGCGGCTCGGCATTCTTGCCGACCAATGTTTCGAGACGGCCGAGCGCCGCCTCATCGGCGATCCGGATCGAGCGCGGCTGGCCGCGCGCGCTCGCCTCCTCCCATTCGGGCAGGCGTGAGAAGAGCCAGCGCTCGTCGCGCTCGGGCCGGGCGAGCCGCTGCGAAACGGCGGCCGCCCAGGGCCAGCGCAGCCGATGCAGCGCCTGCGCCGAGGCCCATGCGCCTTCACGCTCGGGCCAGTCCGCCGCCAATGTCGCGAGCAAGGCCGCCGCCGCGTCGCGTAGGAATATCGCCGCCGCCGCGTCGTCCGCCGGCGCTGCGAGGCCGAGCGCGTCGGCCATTCCCTTCGGCGTCGGCACGGCGAACCAGGCGGGATGGACGAAGGCGAACAGCTCGAGCAAGTCGAGCCCGTTGATTTCGGGGTAACCGAGACGGCTGCCGATCAAGGGCGCGTTGAGCAGGATCAGGGGCGTTTCGGCCGCCCGGGCGATCGCCGCGCCGCGCCCGATCGCCTCGACCCGGCCGTCGCCATGCGCCAGCCAGATGCCCGCATGGGTTGCGTGCAGCGCCGGATAGGGCAAGGAGGCGGCCATCCGCCGGACATGGACTGGCCGGAACGAAAGGACAACAGTGGCGATCGATCCCGCGCTTCGCGAGGCTGCCCGGGTCAGCAAGGCCTGGCCCTATGAGGAAGCGCGCAAGCTGCTGAAGCGCTATCCGGACGGGCCGCCGGCAGGCGGTATCGTGTTCGAGACCGGCTATGGCCCCTCGGGCCTGCCTCATCTCGGCACCTTCCAGGAGGTGGCGCGCACCCTGATGGTCCGCCACGCGCTGGCCGAGCTGGTCGACTGGCCGAGCCGGCTGATCGCCTTCTCCGACGACATGGACGGGATGCGCAAGGTGCCGCCCGGCGTGCCGCGTCAGGACATGATGCGTGAACATCTCGACCAACCTCTGAGTCGAGTGCCGGACCCCTATGGCTGCGGCCACGCCAGCTATGCCGACCACAACAACAACATGCTGCGCGACTTCCTCGACCGGTTCGGCTTCGACTACGAGTTCATCGCTTCGTCCGACGCTTATGGATCGGGCCGGTTCGACGCCACTTTGACGCAGATTCTACGCCGCTACGACGCGATCCTGGACGTGATGCTGCCGACTTTGGGCGAGGAACGGCGCAGAACCTATTCGCCGGTGCTGCCGATCAGCCCGACCAGCGGCAAGGTGCTGCAGGTGCCAGTCGAGGTGCTGGATCCCGAAGCCGGCCTCGTCGCCTTCGAGGACGAAGGCGCGCGCGTCGAGCAATCGATCCTGTCCGGCGGCGCCAAGCTGCAATGGAAGGTCGATTGGGCGATGCGCTGGGTCGCGCTCGGCGTCGATTACGAGATGTCGGGCAAGGATCTGATCGACAGCGTCACCCAGAGCTCGAAAATCGCCCGCGTGCTGGGCGCCCGTCCGCCGGAGGGCTTCAATTTCGAGCTCTTCCTCGACGAGAATGGCGAGAAAATCTCCAAGACCAAGGGCAACGGCGTCACGATCGACGAATGGCTGACTTATGCGCCGGAGGAGAGCCTCGTTTTCTACATCTATCGCGACCCCAGAAAGGCGAAGCAGCTCAGCTTCTCGGTCATCCCCAAGGCGGTCGATGAATATTACCAGTTCCTCGCCGCCTATCCGGGACAGGAACTGGACAAGAAGCTCGGCAATCCGGTCCACCACGTGCATGCCGGCCAAGTGCCGCTCATCGATCTCCCGATCAGCTTCAGCCTGATGCTAAACCTGGTTGGCGCCGCCGGGACAGCCGACAAGGCTGTCGTTTGGGGCTTCGTCAGCAAGTATCTGGACAAGACCGAATATGATGGATTGACGCACCATCTGGTCCCCACGATCGACAGGCTGATCGGACATGCAATCAGCTATTTCAACGCGTTCGTGGCGCCGGCACTCAATAGACGAGCGCCGACGGAAAAGGAGGCGGCCGCCATACGGGATTTGGACGATCGCCTTCTGCGTCAGCCGCACGACGATCCCGTCGAAATCCAAAACCTGGTCTATGAGGTCGGTAAGGCCCACGGGTTCGAGAATCTGCGCGACTGGTTCGCGGCGCTCTACGAAACCCTGCTCGGCACCAGTCAGGGGCCGCGCATGGGCAGCTTCATCGCCCTCTACGGCATCGACAACAGCCGCAAGTTGATCGCGGAGGCTCTTGCACGGGCAAATTGAGCCATCGCGCAAGAAAACGGGAATCGGCCTTGCCGTAGCGGCAGGCGAACCTATTCGTTTCTAATCGCAACTAACATGTTGCTTCTTTGCAATAAGCCTTTCGGGAGCGGCGGGAAACTGCGCTTTTTCGGCTGGCGGAACGATCGACGGAGGGTTAGCCTCGTCCCAAACAAAATCATATTTGGGAGGGGTGCATGTCGAAGACCTTTTGGCTGTTGTCCGCAGGCCTGACCGCGCTGGCGACGCCGGCTTATGCGCAAGGCGGAGCGCAACCCGCCCAGCCGGCGCAGACCGCCGAGAATGACGATGCGATCGTCGTCACCGCCCAGGGCCGCCGCCAGATCCTGCAGGACGTGCCGCTCGCCGTCTCCGCGGTGAACGGGGAATCGCTGCAGAATAGCGGCGCCAACGACATCCGCGCGCTGAACCAGCTCGCCCCGTCGCTGCTCGTTTCCTCGACCGGCACCGAAGCGAACGGCTCGGCCCGTATCCGCGGCATCGGCACGGTCGGCGACAATCCGGGCCTGGAAAGCTCGGTCGCGGTGTTCATCGACGGCGTCTATCGCTCGCGCTCGGGTATCGGTCTCAACGAGATCGGCGAGGTCGAGCGGATCGAGGTGCTGCGCGGCCCGCAAGGCACCTTGTTCGGCCGCAACGCCTCGGCCGGCCTGATCCACGTCATCACCCAGCGGCCGCGGTTCGAGTTCGGCGGCATGGCCGAGGTGACTTACGGCAATTACGATTATATCCGCGGCCAGATCGGCGTCACCGGCCCGATCACCTCGAATCTCGCCGGCCGGATCGATGCGGTTTATGCCCGCCGCGACGGCTTCTACGAGGTGGTGAACCCGACCGGCGGCACCGAAGACCGCGTCAACGATCGCGACCGGCTGTTCGTGCGCGGTCAATTGTTGTTCGAGCCGAGCGACACGCTCTCCATCCGCCTGATCGGCGATTACACCCGCCGCGAGGAATCCTGCTGCGGCGCGGTCTATGTCGAGACGCGCGAGACCTTCGATCCAACCCCGCCCACGGCAGGGCCGCCGCCAACGCCGGGGACACTGGGAGACTTCGGCTACCGAGTGCCCAACGATCCCGTGACCGGATCTGCGAGTGGCAACCGCATCGTCGACATCCTGACCAGCCTGGGTGGCATCCTCCCGTCTGTCGGCAACCCGTACAACCGACTGATCTCGGTCTCGCCCGGCCGCAGCTTCGAAGGCAACACGCGCGATTGGGGCGTGTCGGGCCAGGTCGATTGGGACCTGGGCGGGGCGCGGCTGACCTCGATCACCGCTTTCCGCAATTATCGCTCAGAGCAGCCCGGCGATGTGGATTATAACAATGTCGACATCCTCTTCCGCGCCGATGACGGCAATGCGTTCCGCCGCTTCGAGACCTTTACCCAGGAGCTGAGGCTCCAGGGCCAAGCGTTCGGCGGCCGGCTCGACTGGCTCGTCGGCGCCTATTTCGCCAGCGAAGATCTGCAGGTCCGCGACAATTTGAGGTTCGGCAGCCAATATGGCGCCTTCGCCTCGTGTCGCCTTGTCGCGACGCTGAATCCCGCCGCGGCGCTGCGCAGCCCGGCGGCGCCAGGCTGCCTCAGCGCCGCCGGCCGCGCGACGGTAGTCTCCCCGGCCGCGTTCGGCCCGGTGCTTGGGCCACTGGTCCTTGCCGGCCTCGACCGCCTGAGCACCGTCAACAACGTCGGCGACAACAGCGCTAATTATTTCCAGGAGAGCCGCAACTGGGCGATCTTCACCCACAACATCATCAACATCACCGACAATCTCGCGCTGACGCTCGGCCTCCGTTACACCAGCGAGCAGAAGGATTTCTCGGCCACCTTCAACAACACCAACACAGCCTGTCCCGCTCAGCAGGCCACGTTCTCGAACTTCCTGCCGGGCGGCGCGGCGGCCGGCGCGGTTCCGGCGACCGCTTCGGCCTTTTTGCAGGGCATCGTCAACCTGACCTGCCAAGGCAATTCGTCGAGCGCACTCAATGGCCTCAACTTGTCCGACGAGCGCGACGAGGACGAGTTCACCGGCACAAGCGTGCTCTCTTGGCGCCCGAACAATCGCATCCTGCTCTACGGCAGCTACAGCCATGGCTATAAAGCGGGCGGCTTCAATCTCGATCGCTCGGCGCTCGGCCAGCCGATCTTCTCGCCGACCGATCCGCGCCAGTTCGGCGGCCGGAATGCCGGTTTCAACACCGGCAATTTGCAGTTCGACGCCGAGACGGTCGACGCTTTCGAGCTCGGCTTCAAATATACCGGCCGCAACTTCATCTTCAACGTCGCGGCGTTCCACCAAAGGTTCAGCAACTTCCAGCTGAACACGTTCAACGGCTCGGTCTTCCTCGTCCAGAACATCAACGGCTGCGGCGCCGATCTGGGCACGACCGATTCCGACGCCAGCAATGCGACCGGCGCCTGCGCGGTCGACGACGTCGTGCCCGGCGTGCTGAGCACCGGCATCGAGCTCGAGCTGCAGCTCAACCCGGCGCCGCACCTCAACATCAATGCCGGTGTGACCTGGGCCAACACCCGCTACCGCAACAACCTGGTCGGCCGCGACACCGGCTCTCCGCTCGATACGGCTTTGTTCCTGCTGCCGGGCGACAATCTGTCCAACGCGCCCTCGACGGTGGTCACCGGCTCGGTGTCCTGGACTCCGCCGATCCCCGGCACCAGCCTCAGCGCTCTCTTCTATGCGGATGCGCGCCTCAGCTCGAACTACAATACCGGCTCCGATCTCTTCCCGGAGAAGGAGCAGGACGCCTATGAAATCGTCAATGCCCGCATCGGCATTCGCGGCCCGGATCAGCGCTGGTCGCTCGAGCTGTGGGCGCAGAATATCTTCGACGTCGATTATCAGCAGGTGGCGTTCAACGCGCCATTCCAGGGCGCCAACACCCGCGCCCAGATCCAGGCGTTCGGCGCGCCGGGCTTTGCCACCGCCAACCAATTGTTCGCCAGCTTCCTGGCCGAGCCGCGGACCTACGGCATTACCGGCCGGTTCCGCTTCTAGGGTCACACGCGGGGAGCAAGGAGGGCCTCGCCGGCGACGGCGGGGCCCTTTTCCTTTCAGGCGCCGCTCAGTGGCGGAAGTGGCGCATGCCGGTGAAGACCATCGCCAGCCCCGCTTCGTCGGCGGCGGCGATCACCTCGGCGTCGCGGATCGAACCGCCGGGCTGGATCACCGCCGTCGCGCCCGCTTCCGCCGCCGCCAACAGCCCGTCCGCAAAGGGGAAGAAGGCATCCGAGGCGACCGCCGAGCCGATCGTGCGCGGTTCGTGCCAGCCGGCCTTGGCCGCCGCGTCCTTCGCCTTCCAGGCGGCGATGCGGGCCGATTCGAGCCGGTTCATCTGCCCCGCGCCGATCCCGGCCGTCGCGCCGTCCTTCGCATAGACGATCGCGTTCGATTTCACATGCTTGGCAATGGTCCAGGCGAAGAGGCAGTCGGCAAGCTCCCGGTCGGTCGGCGCGCGCTTCGTCACGACATTAAGGTCGTCACGCGCAGTCCGGCCGTTGTCGCGCGACTGGACCAGCCAACCACCGGTGATCGACCGGATCGCCAGCCCGCCCCGCGCCGGATCGGGCAGCGCGCCAGTGAGCAGCAGGCGCAGATTCCTCTTCGCCGCGAAGACGGCCCGCGCCGTCTCGTCGGCATCCGGCGCGACGACGACCTCGGTGAAGATGGAGGCGATCGCCTCGGCCGTCGGCCCGTCGAGCGGGCGATTCAGCGCGACGATGCCGCCGAAAGCAGAGACGGTGTCGCACTCGAACGCGGCGCGATAGGCCTCGGCCAGAGTCGCTGCGGTCGCGACGCCGCAGGGATTGGCGTGCTTGACGATGACGCAGGTCGGCCCGGCATCGCGAAACTCGGCAACCAGTTCCAGTGCCGCATCGGCGTCGTTGTAATTGTTATAGCTGAGCGCCTTGCCCTGGACCTGCTCCGCCTGACCGATGCCGGGCGTCGCCGGACCGGCATGGGCATAGAAGGCCGCCTTCTGGTGCGGGTTCTCGCCGTAGCGCAATTCGTCGCCCCGCTTCAGGACCAGCGGCAGCGTCTCGGGGAAAAGCTGGCCCTGGTCGGCGAAGCCGAACCAGCTCGAAATCATCGCATCATAGGTCGCCGTCGCCGAAAAAGCCTTGGCCGCCAACCGCTTGCGCAGATCGAGTGACGTCATGCCGCCAGCCGCATCGAGCGCCGCGATTAAATCGGCATAGTCGGCCGGATCGGTGACGATCGCCACAAAAGCATGGTTCTTCGCCGCCGAGCGGACCATCGACGGGCCGCCGATGTCGATATTCTCGATGATCTCGTCGCGATTCGCGCCGCGCGCGACGGTCTGGGCGAACGGATAGAGATTGACGACGACGAGATCGATCGCGCCGATGCCATGCTCGGCCATCGCCGCCGCATGGGCCGGATCGTCGCGCACGCCAAGCAGGCCGCCATGGACCTTGGGGTGAAGCGTCTTCACCCGGCCGTCCATCATCTCCGGAAAACCGGTGAGATCCGAGATGTCGCGCACCTCGAGCCCGGCGTCGCGCAACGCTTTGGCGGTGCCGCCGGTCGAGACCAGTTCGACGCCGTGCCCGGCCAGCGCTTGGCCCAATTCCGCCAGCCCCGTCTTGTCCGACACCGACAGCAACGCCCGCTTGATCTTGACCTCGGTCACATCTCGCCCCTTCAACGGAGCGACGAGCCATGTCGAGGGAGCGGACGATGGGCAAGATGGTGCGCGCGACTTATTTTCTCCTGGGGATGAGCGCAGCCTGCATGGCGTCGGCACAGCAGCCTTCAGCACCGCAAAGCACGGTGCTGAACCGGAGTGCGACGACGATCACCGGCCAGCCGATCGCTTTGCCCGTGCCAGGCTTTGAGGTCGTCATCACGCGCACCGAGATCCCTGCGGGCGGCGTGCTGACGATGCATCGCCATCCCTGGCCACGCTACGCGGTCGTCGAGCAGGGGCGGCTGCGGGTGCGCTATGTGGAGGCCGGGCTGGTTCGCGAATTCGGGCCCGGCGAGGCGGTGATCGAGGCGATCGGCCAATGGCACGAGGGCGAGGTCGTCGGCGCGGAGCCGGTGCGGCTGATCGTCATCGACCATGTCCCGCCGGGCGAAACCAACATGGTCAGACGCCCGAACTGATCAACGCGCCCGCGCCAGCTCCCAGGAGATGGTCATGCCGTCGGCCGGCGTTTCGCTCGTGATCGCCAGCATCAGCGTCGGCTTCGGCTTCGCTGCGCCGTCGATCCAGACGCTGTCCTCGATCTCCAGCCGGCCGCCGCGGCAGCGGAACTGCCAGACCCCGCCGCCCTGAAGGCGGAGCAACGCACCCTGTCCGTCCGCCGTCGTCACCGCCTCGACCTCCGGGTGGAGATGGAAGCGAACCGCGACCGGGATGACATCCGCCCTCCGCCGCCGCTTGGCCGCCGGATAGAGCCGGTCTTCCCCGGCGAGCTGGCGGCCGTCGGCGGTGAGCGCGAGCCGCCGCTCGTGGATCAGGCCGAAACGCCGGGCATAGCCGTCATGGCTCGCCTCGGCACGCGGGGCGCCGCCCGTGTCGTCGCGCGACGCCTCGACCTCGATCACGCCCTTTCCGAGCGATCCGTCCTGGTGGATCGCGGTGGAATTACGGTCGCCCAGAGTGAGCGTCGAGCAGGCGGCGGTCGTCCTGAGCGCGAAGGCCAAGCCGGTCGACAGCGCGCCGCGCGCCGCACCCTCGCCGCCGCAATTGACGATCAGCCGGTGCGGGCCGTCGCTGAGCTCGAAGGCGAGAGTCGAGGCCGCGCCGCCGGCGAGCGCCCGGGCCGGCGGCGGCGGCGCCGCATCGAACACCAGGATCGTCGTCCGCGCCTGAAGATGCTGATAGCCCCAGCCCCGCGCCCGGCGAAGCGGCCGGACCTCGCCGCCGGCCGCATCCAGCGCGCGCGCGACGCGGCGGCGATCGGCCATATTGCCGCCCTGCCAGCTCGACAGCGCCTCGTCGCCCAAGGTCGCGGCGAGCAAAGCCGATGCGCCGCCGGCCAGCGCCTCGCCGAGCCAGTCCGGCACGTCGCGCCGGGCGGCGAGATAGACGGCGCGGAGCTGACCCAAGGTCTCGACCAGATCGACCTGCTCGATCGGCGCCCGGCTGATGAGGCCGCCATCGTCGTGCAGCGCCAGCCGCAGCGCCCGCGCTAGACCGGCTTCGCCGGACGCCAGCCGCGCCGGCCCGCCCTGCAGCACCAGAGCCGAGGCGATCACGCCGGCCCAGGCGGCGATCCGGCCGATGCCGAGCGGGGCGCGGTCCGAGGTTCGCTCCAGATGGCGGGCGCCGCGCGCCAGCGCGCGCAGCACCGCCGAGCGATAGACGGGGTCGCGCGCCGACAGGATGTAGGGCGCGTAAGCGAGCCAGAGCAGAGTGCGCCTGCCGGTCAAATCGGCGCGCCAGGCGGGCTCCGACACCTGCTCGCCATGGACGGCGAGCCAGCGGCGCATCACCGCCTCGGCGCTCCGCGCGCCATGCTCGCGCGTCGCTGCCGCGGCGAGATCGCGCAGCCAGGCGAAGGACTGGAGATGATCGACGAGATCGGGCGGCAGCGCCGGATCGGCGAAGTCGAGCGCGTCGATGGCCCGCTCCTCGTCCCGCCAGAGCAGGCGGCCGGCGAGCAGCGCCTCGCCCCGCGCCTTGTCGCCCGCGACCGGGTCCTTCGGCACCGCGACGAGGCGGAGCGGCATCTTGCCGCGCAGCCGCACCTGATGGATCGGCGTACGCCACATGAAGCGCTGCAGCCGGTAGCCCATCCGGCCGAACCAGCCATGGCCGGCATCGTCGGCGCGGATCAGCCTGCGGCCCGGCGCGATCTCGGTATCGCCCTCGTCGACCTCGACCGGGTCCATCCGGGTCATGGCCCGCGCAGCGCCGCGATGTTCGCGGCATAGGCATCCGGCCCGCCCCGGAAAGTGGCGGTGCCGGCGACGAGGGCGTCGGCGCCGGCGGCGATGGCGCGCGGCGCGGTCTCCCGATCGACGCCGCCGTCCACCTCCAGGTCGATCGCCTTGCCGAGCTTGTCGATCCGCTTGCGGATCGCCTCGATCTTCCTCAGCTGGCTGTCGATGAAGCCCTGGCCGCCGAAGCCGGGATTGACGCTCATCACCAGGACGAGGTCGAGCTCCTCCAGCACATAATCGAGCGCCTTGGCGGGCGTGGCGGGATTGAGCGAGACGCCGGCGCGCTTGCCGAGCGCCTTGATCGCCTGGATCGTGCGGTGGAGGTGCGGGCCCGCCTCGGGATGGACGGTGATCGTGTCCGCGCCCGCTTGGGCGAACGCCTCCAACCAATTGTCGACCGGCGAGACCATCAGATGGACGTCGAAGGGCTTGGCGGTGTGCTTTCGCAACGCCTTCACCACCGCCGGGCCGATCGTCAGGTTGGGGACGAAATGGCCGTCCATCACATCGACATGGATCCAGTCCGCGCCGGCCGCGTCGATCGCCCGCACCTCCTCGCCCAGGCGGGCGAAATCGGCCGAGAGGATCGACGGGGCGATGCGGACCGGCTGCTGCACGATTGCGACCCTATGACGCCGCGAGTCGCCCCGCAAGGAACGGGCGGACTTATCCCCCGCTAATCGCGGGTCAATCGCGCCATGAAGAAGCCGTCGGCGCCGCCTTCCTCCAGCCATTCGCCGGGCAGGACGCGTCTTTGCTCGGTGAGACGGAAGCGTGGGTTCTGGCCAAGGAACCTACCGACGACCTGCTCGCCTTCCTCGCGTTCGAGCGAGCAGACCGCATAAACAAGATTTCCGCCCTGCTTCAGCCAGCGTGCCGACCGGGCGAGCATCGCATGCTGGTTATCGGCCAAGGCGGCGATCGCGGCCGGCCGGGCGCGGTGCAGCACATCGGGGTGGCGGCGGTAGATGCCGGTCGCCGAGCAGGGCGCGTCGAGCAGGATCGCGTCGACCGGACCCGGTTGCGACCACGTCATGACGTCAGCGACGATGATTCCGGCCTGAAGCCCGGTGCGGGCGAGATTGGCGGAAAGTCGCGCCAGACGACTTTCGGAAACATCGAGCGCGGTCACCCGCCAGCCGGCGGCGGCGAGCTGCATCGTTTTGCCCCCCGGCGCGGCGCACAGGTCGAGCACGGTCCTGCCCTCGCCGGGCCCGAGCATCCGCGCCGGCAAAGCGGCGGCGATGTCCTGCACCCACCAGCCGCCTTCGGCATAGCCTTCGACGTCGGGAACTCGCGTGCCCGGCGGGAGGCGGAGGTGGCCGGGCAGCAGGCTGACGCCCTCCACCAGCGGCGGCCGATCGGGGGGGAAGGAGAGATCGACCGGCGGCGGGGCGGCGATCAGCCGGCACGCGGCCTCGACGACCTCCTCGCCCCAGGCGGCGCGCCAGCGGTCGGCCACGTCCAAAGGCAGATGCGGCGGATCGGGCAGTGTCCAGCCGCGCCGCATCACCGTCCCGAACACGCCGTGGACGAGCCGGCGCGGGCCGCCTTCTACCAATGGTAGCGCGGTCGCGATCGCGGCGTGCGCGGGCGTCCGCATTACCAGCGCCTGGACGAGGGCGATGCGGAGCGCGGCGCGCGCCTTCGCGTCGTCCGGCAGGCGCTGGGCGGTCGCGCGATCAATCAACTCGTCGAGATCGGGCAGGCGGCGCAGGATCTCGGCCGCGATCGCATAAGCGAGGGCGCGATCCTCCGGCTTGACGAGATTGTTGGTCGCCCGCTCCAGCGCGCCTTCCAGCGGCAGCCCCTGGCGCAGCACCGCATCGTGCAGGCGCAGCGCGGCACGGCGCGCCGGGACGCCGGGCGGGTCGCCGATCGGGGCCGGTGGAGCGGGCGGTCTTGCCATCGGCCCCTCTTGCGCCGAAACCATCGGGAATGAACCCCGCAAAGCGTCCGCCGCACGTCAAAGCGCCGGCTTATCTGTCGAAAAGCCCGCCGGTGCCCGAGCCGGCCGCGGCCGAGCCGGCGCAGGAGAGCGGCGGGCCCAAGGGGCGCGAGCCGACCCGCTATGGCGACTGGGAGAATAAGGGCATCGCCTGGGACTTCTGAGCTTCGCCGAGGATGTCGCCGAAATGGGAAAGATTTACGACACGATCTTCTGGATGAAGTGGCCACCACCCTGGTGGGTCTGGCTGTTGGCCGCAATCGTCACCGGCGGCGCGGCAGCGATGGTGCTTCTTAGGGCGCCCTGATCAGCCCGTTTCGGGCTTGAGCGGCCGGGCAAGCAGGCGTTCGACCACTTCGTCCACCGAAACCCTGTCCGCCAGCAGCGCTTTGACCGCCGCGACGATCGGCATGTCGACGCCGAGCTTCGCCGCCGCCTCGGCCAGCACCGGCGCGGTCGATGCGCCCTCCGCCACCGTGCGCCGCTCGGCGAGTAGGTCGGCCGCACGGTGGCCGGCGCCGATCCCCTTGCCGAGGCTGAAATTGCGCGAGTTCTCCGACGAGCAGGTGAGAACGAGATCGCCGAGCCCGGCGAGGCCGGCGAGCGTCTCGGGCCGCGCGCCCTTGGCGAGACCGAAACGGGTCATCTCGGCGAAGCCGCGCGAGATCAGCGCGGCGCGGGCATTGAGACCGAGCCCTCGCCCCTCGACGACGCCGCAGGCGATGGCGAGCACGTTCTTGACCGCGCCGCCGACCTCGGCGCCGGGCACGTCGCTCGACTGGTAGGGGCGGAAATTAGGCCGGGCGAGCCGCGCCGCCAGCTTTTCGGCCAAGACTGAGTCCTCGCTCGCCAGCGTCACCGCCGCGGGCAGCCCCGCCGCCACCTCATGCGCGAAGGTGGGGCCGGAGAGGACGGCGAGCGGCGCTTGCGGCCGGACCTCGTGCGCCACCTCGTGCATCAGCCGGCCCGTGCCGGCCTCGATGCCCTTGGCACACAGGACGAGCGCCGCGTCCGAAGCAGGCAGGCCGCCGAGAACGACGCGAAGATGCTGGGCCGGCGCGACGACGAGCAGCGCTTCGCAGTCGGCGAGGTCCGCGAGATCGGCGGTGGCGCGGATCGAGGGCGACAGCGCCACGCCGGCTAGGAACAGCCGGTTCTCGTGGGCGTCGTTGATCGAGTCGACGACCTCCGGCTCGCGCGCCCAGAGCAGCACATCCTCACCGCCCGCCGCCGCGACCTGGGCCAAAGCCGTTCCCCAGGCGCCGCCGCCGATGACTCCGATCCTCATGCCTTCACCCCCGCGCCACGCGCGCGCTCGGCGTCGGGATCGAGCGGCCAGCGGGCGCGGGCGGGCGCGTCGAGCGGATCGGTGAGGCCGGCGTCGAAGCGCAGCGCGCCGGCCCAGCCGATCATCGCCGCATTGTCGGTGCACAGCCACAAAGGCGGCGCGACGAAGGGCAGGCCATGATCCGCGGCGAGCGCCTGGAGCGCGGCGCGAACCGCCTGGTTGGCCGCGACGCCGCCGGCGACGACCAGAGCGGTCGCCTCGTCGCCCGCCTCGAGCGCCAGTCGGGTGCGGTCGACCAGGCAATCGACCACCGCCTGCTGGAACGAGGCGGCGATGTCGGCATCGGCATGCCGGCCGCTTTCCTTGGCGCGCAGCACCGCGCTCTTCAGGCCGGCGAAGGAGAAATGCGGCTCGCCCGAGCCGACCAGCGGGCGCGGCAGCGGCACCGCGCCGGAATCGCCGTCCACGCGCCGCCTGCTCGACCGCTGGCCCGCCCGGCTGGCCGAGGCCGAGCAATTTCGCCGTTTTGTCGAACGCCTCGCCGGCGGCGTCGTCGATCGTCGTCGCCAGCCGGCGATAGTCGCCCAGCCCGCGGACCAGCAGCAGCTGGCAATGGCCGCCCGAGACGAGCAGCAGCAGATAAGGGAAAGCGAGTTCCGGATCGGCGAGCATCGGCGAGAGCGCATGACCCTCGAGATGGTTGACCGCGACCAGCGGCTTGCCGCCGGCGAGCGCCAGCCCCTTCGCCGTCACCAGCCCCACCATGACGCCACCGATCAGCCCCGGCCCGGCGGTCGCGGCGACCGCGTCGACCTCGCCCAGCGTCACGCCCGCTTCGGCCAGCGTTTCCTCGATCAGGCGGGGCAGGATCTCGACATGGGCGCGCGCCGCGATCTCCGGCACGACGCCGCCATAAGGCGCGTGCGCCGCCGCCTGCCCGGCGAGCCGATGGGCGAGAATGCGCCGGTCCGACGTCACCAAAGCCGCCGCCGTCTCGTCGCAGCTCGATTCGATGCCGAGGATCAGGCTCATGCCATACTTCCCTGCCATTCGTTCCGCGTCTAGCACAAGCGCGGCATGGTCACCCCTTTACGCATCGGCACTCGCGGCTCCCCGCTCGCGCTCGCTCAGGCGAGGATGGTGGCGGACGCGCTGGGCGCGCTGGGTCATGCCACCGAGATCGTGCCGATCACCACGACCGGCGATATCGTCCAGGACCGGCCGCTCGCCGAGATCGGCGGCAAGGCGCTGTGGACCAAGGAGCTCGACCGCGCTCTGGCGGAAGGACGCACCGATTTGTCGGTCCATTCGATGAAGGATGTCGAGACGATCCGGCCGGACAGCCTCGCCATCGCGGCGATGCTGCCGCGCGCCGATCCGCGCGACCGGCTGATCGGGGCGGCGCGCATCGCCGATCTGCCCGAGGGCGCGGTGGTCGGCACCTCGTCGCCGCGCCGCGCCGCGCAGCTGCTGGCGCGGCGGCCGGACCTCCGGATCGTGCCGATCCGCGGCAACGTCCAGACCCGGCTCGCCAAGGTCGCGCGCGGCGAGATCGACGCGACCCTGCTCGCGGCGGCCGGGCTCGATCGGCTCGGAATCGCCGAAGGCACGCCGCTCGACGACCTGCTCTCCGCGCCGGCGCAGGGCGCGATCGGAGTCGAGGTGCTGGCGTCGCGCGCGGATTTGCATCAGCTGCTCGCTGCGATCGACGACGAGGCGACCAGCCGCTGCGTCCACGCCGAGCGGGACCTGCTCGCGGCCCTGGGCGGCGATTGCCATTCCGCCATCACTGCCCGCGCCGTGATCGAGAACGACAAGGTACGCCTCGACGCCGAGATTTTGAGCGCGGACGGCCGCGAGGTCCGTGCCGGATCGATCCGTCTGGAAGAGGGCGCGACGCCGGCCGACCTCGCCGCCGAGCTGCTCGGCCAGGCCAGCCCCGCCTTGCGCGCGATGTTCGGCCGGTGACCCTGCCCCTGCTCATCCTCCGGCCGCAGCCGGGCGCCGACGAGACCGCCGGGCGCGCCCGGGCGCTCGGCCTCAGCCCGATCGTCGCGCCGTTGTTCATCGTGCGTGGTCTGAGCTGGGAACCGCCGCCCGCCGCGGAGTTCGATGCGATCATGCTGACCAGCGCCAATGCGGCGCGGCGCGCGGGAGCCGGCCTCACCACCTTTCTCGGCCTGCCCTGCTACGCGGTGGGCGACGCGACCGCCGCCGCCGCCAGCGACGCCGGCTTCACCGATGTCAGGGTCGGCCCGGAGGACGGCGTCGCCCTGCTGATGACGATGGAGGGCGACGGGATCGCGCGCGCGCTGCATCCATGCGGCGCGGACCATGTGACGCTGGAGCCGGCCTCGATGCGGATCACCCGCATTCCCGTCTATGAAGCCCAGGCCGTCGAAGCGCTCCCCGCGGAAGCGGCAGCCGCCTTGGCGGGAGAGGCGGTGGCGCTGCTCCATTCCGCCCGCGCCGCGCGCTTGTTCGCCGCTTTGGTCGGCGATCGTTCCCGAATCACCGTGGCCGCGATCAGCGGGCGGACGGCGCGCGCGGCCGGGAGCGGCTGGAAGCAGCTGGCGATCGCCGCCGGCCCACGCGACCACGCCTTGCTGGAGCTTGCCGCCAAGCTGTGCCAGACAGGCGGTCAGGAAGACTGATGCCAGCCGTCTACGATCCCGTTTCGCCCGCTTTGGCCGAGGACCCGCCGCGCCGCCGCTGGCTGCTCTGGCTCGGCGTCCCGTTGCTCTGCTTCGTGCTTGGGCTCGGCGCGATGGGCTGGCTGCTCTCCCGCTGGGACGGCGGCGCCCGCGTGCTCGGCATCGCGCCGGAGCAGCCGCCGGTGGTCATGCCCGCGCCGGAACCGGCCACGGCGACGCCCGCGCCACAGCAGCCGGCAACGGTCGTCGCACCGTCCGGCCAGACGCCGATCGTCATCGACCCCGAGATCGCCCGGCGCGTCGCGGCGCTGGAGCAACGGCTCGGCCAGGTCGGCAGCGAGGCGCGAACCGCGAGCGGCGATGCCGACCGGGCCGAAGGCCTGCTCGTCGCCTTCGCCGCCCGCCGCGCACTCGATCGCGGCGTCTCGCTGGGGTTCCTGGAGGCGCTGCTGCGCCAGCGCTTCGGCGACTCGCAGCCGCAGGCGGTCGGCATGATCATCGCCGCCGCGCGCGAGCCGGTGACATTGCAGGAATTGCAGGATGGGCTGCAGGAAATCGGCCCGCAGCTGATCGGCGCCGGCCCGGAGCAGGGCTGGTGGGACGCCTTCATGGTCGAGCTGGGCAGCCTGATCACGGTGCGGCGCGAGAACACGCCCTCGCCCGAGCCGGCCGAGCGGCTGCGCCGCGCCACCCGCCGGCTGGAGGCGGGTCAGGCCGAGGTCGCGCTCGCCGAAGTGCTCCGCATGCCGGGCCGCGAGCATGGCCGCGACTGGATCTTGCGGGCCCGCCGCTATGTCGGCGCGCGCCGGGCGCTGGACGTCGTCGAGACGGCGGCCTTGGTCGAGCCGCGGCTGGCGCCGGCGCAGGTGGCGGCGCCGGTCGCTGCGGCGCCTGCACCTGCGCTTGCGCCGACTCCTTCGGCACACGAGCAACCAGACTCGCTAATCGGTCAGCGTCGCGGCAAAGCCGCGCCGTCGGTCCTCGCGAAATGCGAGGCCGGCCGAGCGCGCCACAAGGTGCGTCAATTTGCTTCGTCAAATTGTCGCGCTGCGCGCTGGAGCGGGCGAAGGGATTCGAACCCTCGACCCCAACCTTGGCAAGGTTGTGCTCTACCCCTGAGCTACGCCCGCTCTCCTGCGTGACCGACGGGGCCGGTCCGGGTAAGGCGGGGGCTGCTAGCATGGGCCTTTGCGCCCGGCAACCCCTCTGCCGCCAAGGCTTGGCAGGACCCCTACGCTTCCCACATAGGGCGTCGGACAAAGGAGAATCGAAGACGTGGCGACGCTGGGAATGAGCGAGACGGAGCGCGAGGCGGTCGAGGCGTTCCGGCGCGACGTCGTCGAGCCGAGCATGACGAACCTCGTCATCCTCGATTTCTGGGCCGAATGGTGCGGCCCTTGCAAGCAGCTCGGGCCGATCCTGGAGAAGGTCGCGGCCGATTATGCCGACAAGGGCGTCAAATTGGTCAAGATCGACGTCGACAAGGACAAGTTCATCGCCGCCCAGTTCCGGGTCCAGTCGATCCCCACCGTCTATGCGATGTTCCAGGGCCAGCCGGTCGCCGATCTCGGCGGGTCACGGACCGAGAGCCAGCTCAAGGCCACGCTCGATCAGTTGCTGGCGCAGCTTCCCATCCAGGGCGAGGCCCAGCAGCTCGAGGCCGAGATCGAGCCGTTGATCGCGATGGGCGAGCAGGTGCTGGACGAGGGTGATGCCGAGCGGGCGGCGAACATCTTCGGCCAGATCGTCGAGATGGCGCCCGACAATCCCGAGGCCGTCGCCGGGCTCGCCCGCGCGCTGATCGCGACCGGCAAGGCGGACGAGGCGCGCGCCGCGCTGGACGCGTTGCCCGAGGCGGCGAAGGACCCCGCCGTCGCGCGCGCCCGGTCGGCGCTGGCGCTGGCCGAGATCGCGCCGGCCGGCGACGATGCCGAGCTGCAAGCGAAGGTCGCCGCCGATCCCGACGATCATCAGGCGCGCTACGACCTCGCCGGCGCGCTTGATGGCGCGCGGCGACCGCGACGGCGCCGCCGACCAGCTGCTGGAGAGCATTGCTCGCGACCGCGAATGGAACGAGGGCGCCGCCCGCCAGCGGCTGCTCCAGCTGCTCGAGGCGACCGGCCTCGAAGACCCGTGGACGGCGCAGCAGCGGCGCCGGCTGTCGGCGATCCTGTTCGGCTGATGACGCCGGATGCGCTCCTTCGCGTGCCGATCTTCCCGCTCGCCGGCGCCTTGCTCTTTCCCGGCAGCCAGCTGCCGCTGCACATTTTCGAGCCGCGCTACCGGGCGATGATCCGCGACGCGCTGGCCAGCGACAAACTAATCGCGATGATCCAGCCCCGGCCAGGTCCCGACGACGACTCGACGCCGGCCTTGTTCGACATCGGCTGCATCGGCCGGATCGACGCCTGCGAGGAACTGGAGGACGGCCGCTACAATATCGTCCTCGAGGGCCTCAGCCGCTTCCGGATCGCGCGCGAGGCGCGGGTCGATACGCCCTACCGCCAGGTCGACGCCGACCGTTCGGGCTTCGAGGAGGGCGAGGACGTGCTCGGCATCGTCCAGCGCGCCGAGATCGAGCGCGAGGCGCGGGCCTATGCCGATTCGCTCGGCTATGCGGTCAATTGGGAATCGGTCGGCAAGCTCGACGACGAGATGCTGGTCAACGGCATCGCCCAGATCGCGCCGCTCGACGTGAGCTCGAAGCAGGCGCTGCTGGAGGCGGCCGACCTGCCGCTCAGGGCCGATCTCCTCGTCCAGTTCATGCAGTTCCAGCGGATGGCGCCCGGCGGCGCGGACGGGCCGGAAACGCTGCAGTGAGCGGCGAGGACGACCTCAGCGGCCATTGGCGCGGCTTCTTCAACTATCCATCGCAATTCCCGCCCAATCCGTTTGAAGCCGAGCTGACCGACATCGGCGACGCGATCAGCGGCCTGATCACCCAGCCGGGCGAGTTTTTCTATCCGCCGGGCACGATCCTGCAGGCGGTCGTCGAGGGCAGTCGCGACGGAAGCGAGCTGCGCTTCATCAAGATCTATGACGATCTCGACCGGCCCTCGCCGCATTATCGGGGCACGATCCTGCCCGGCGGCGACGAGGTGCAGGGCGAATGGACGATTCCCGGCGACTGGTCGGGGACCTTCTTCATGATCCGCGCCGGCAAGGCGAAGGCGGCCGAGGAGCGGAAGGTCGCGGAAGAGGTCCGCTAGGCTTTCACCAATAAGCGATCATCCGGCCGGCGGTCAGAGCGGTCAGCCAGGCGAGCAGGGAGAGCAGGCCGGCCCAGCGCTGGCGGCGCACCCGCCGCTCGTCGGTCCAGTCGCTGGCCAGACGAAGCAGCGCGACATTGAGCAGACCGACGAGGATCGCGCCGAACTTAAGGTAGAGGAACGGATTGGCGACATATTCGGTCGCCTGCACGATCAAGAGCAGCGGACCGGTGACCAGGGCCAGCGCGAGCCCGGCGATCGCGACCGCGAGGGCCGGGCGGGCGAGCGTCGCCACCGGGACGGAACGCCAGAGGCCGATCAGGCGCAGGTCGAGGACCGCGATTGCCCCGACGAGCAAGGCGATGCCGAGCACATGCAGCGTGTTGATGCCAGCATAGAGCCAGCCCCAGTCCTGCAGGAAGCGCGCGAGCGGGGTACTTTCCAGCCAGCCCGCGAAGGTTTCGAGCCCGCTCAGCTGCGTTCCGGGTAGAGATCGAAGGTGCGGTTGCCGACCACGAGCCGCTCGGTCTTCATCTCCATACGCTGATGGTTGCGGTGGCGATGGCCGCGCGCCGTGACCCGAGTCCCGCGCGGCACGGCGTCGGTGGTGAGGCCCGCGCGCGAGATCCGCGTCGGCGGCGAGAGTACGACATCCCAGACAGCCTGCCCCGCGCGCACCCGCAACAGACCGTGCGGGCCGCCGAGGTTGGCGGATTCGACGACACCGGTCAGCGAGAATTCGGAATCCTCATATTCGCCCCAGCCATGGTGGGCGGCCGACGGGCTGGCGAGAGCGATGGCTGCGGTCAAAGCGAGAAGACGGTTTCTCATGCGCTTTCTCCCGATCAAGAATCGCGTGGCGCCGATCATAGCGCGCGATGCGCCGCCGCCAAAGCCGTCACGGCCTAGATCGTGAAGCCGCGCAGCAAGGCGGGCAGATCGCCCGATTCGCCCCGCGCCTCGGCCATCAGCCGGTCCTTGAGCGGCCCGATCCGGTTCACCGCCGCCATGCCGATCCGGCGCACCGCCGAGGCCGCCCGGCCCGGCACGCCGTAGAGCCGGGTCAGGCTGTCGGTCGCCATCGCCACCATCATCGTGTCGAGGCTGCGCCAGCGCTCGTAGCGCGCCAGCAGCTGGGCGTCGCCGAGATCGAGGCCCAGCCGCGCGCCCTCGACCAGCACCTCTGCCAGCGCCGCGGCGTCGCGGAAGCCGAGATTGAGCCCTTGGCCGGCGATCGGATGAATGCCGTGCGCCGCGTCGCCGGCGAGCGCGAACCGCTGCGCAGTGATGTTGGCGGCATGGTGGAAACCGAGCGGATAGGAAAAGCGCGGCCCCGCCAGCGTCACCGCGCCGAGGAAGCCGCCCATCCTCTTCTCGATCTCGTGCGCCAGCGCCCGGTCCGGCAGCGCTTTCACGGCCGCCCCGTCGCGCGCCACCACCGACCAGACGATCGCCGAGCGATGCCGCCCCTCTACGCCGTCCGGCATCGGCAGGATCGCGAACGGCCCGGCGGGATAGAAAATCTCGTAGGCGACGCTCTCATGGTCGCGTTCATGGGCGACCGTCGCGACGATGGCCGCATGATCGTAGCGCCATTGCGCCAGCGCGATTCCCGCCTGCTCGCGCGAGGGGGAATTACGGCCTTCCGAGCCGACGACGAGCGGCGCCGAGACAGTCTCTCCATCGGCCAGCGTCACGCGCGCGCTCGCCCCGTCGCGCTCCACCTTGACCGGTGTCGCCGGCATCAGCAGCGTGAGCCGCTCGGCCGCCAGCGTGGTCTCGCGCAGCGCGGCGCGCAGCAGCCGGTTTTCGACCATGATCCCGAGCGGGTCCGAATCCTCGGGCTCGAACAGGATGCCGCCGGGCTTGAGCCCGTCGCTGACCCGGATCGCGCCGATTGCCCGCGTCTCCCCGGCCAGCCGGTCGGCGACGCCGATCGTCTCCAGCATCCGCCAGGACGAGCTCGACACCGCCGTCGCGCGGCCGTCATAGTTCGGCGCGACCTGCTTTTCCGGATCGCCAGGATCGATGACGATGCTGGAGAGACCATGCCGATCGAGCGCGATGGCGAGCGTGAGCCCGACCAGGCCGCCGCCCAGGATGATCACGTCCGTTCGCCGCATATCCTTCCCTATCCCCGGCGCGGTTCGCCGCCAAGCGCTTGACCGGGGAGTCCGCGCGGGCGCATGAGAGCGTCAGGGGAACATTTGGGGCACGAAAATGGCGACCAGGGCCCGCAACGAGAGCGGCGGACGGCTCGACCGGCTGCGTGAGGGCGGCCGCGCGGCGGCGCGGCGCTCGGGCAGCTTCATCGGCGGCCTGCTGCTGATCGTCGCCGTGCTGGCGGCGCTGGTGGCGCTGGTCAGCTATCAGCCGGCCGACCCCTCGCCCAACACCGCCGCCGCCGGCCCGGTCGGCAACTGGATGGGCGTGCCGGGCGCATGGGCGGCCGACCTGCTGCTCAGCCTGTTCGGCCTGCCGGTCGCCTTGCTGCTTCCGATGCCGTTCGTGGCCGGCCTCAGGCTGCTCCGTGGCCTGCCGGCCGGACGCTGGGGCCGCTCGCTCTTCCTCACTGTGACCGGCGCTTTGTTCGTCGGCCTCGCCGCGGGCCTGCTAGTCGGCGGCGCGGTCAGCGGCCTGCCGGCGGGCTGGGGCGGCGCGCTCGGCCTCGGCTTGGCCTCGGCGATCGAGATGGGCCTCGCGCAGCTGGGCGAATCCGGCATCGTCCAGCCGTTCCGAATCGCCCTGGTCGTGCTCTTCGCGGCGGGCGGCCTCACCGCCTGGCTCTCCGGGCTCGGCCTGACCGGCGAGGAGCGCGCCTGGCTGGCCAACCGGCGGCTGCGGCGCAGCGAAGCCGGTGAGCCCGCCCCCGTCGTCACCCGCCGGACGCCGCGCGCGCCGGTCGAGCCGGCCGCAGAACCCCGCGCGCCGCTGATCTCCGAGCCCGGCCGCGGCGCGGCCCGCCGCCCCTTGCGCGAACGCCAGCCGTCGCTCGCGCTCGGCGACAGCTACACTCTGCCTTCGATCGATCTGCTCAACCCCGCCCCGCCCTCGACGGCGGTCCAATTCGACAAGGCGGCGCTGGAGCGCAATGCGCGCCTGCTCGAATCCGTGCTCGACGATTTCTCGGTCAAGGGCGAGATCGTCGAAGTCCGCCCCGGCCCGGTCGTCACCATGTACGAGCTCGAGCCGGCCAGCGGCATCAAGGCGAGCCGGGTCATCCAGCTCGCCGACGACATCGCCCGCAACATGTCGGCGCTCTCGGCCCGCGTCGCCACCATCCCGGGCCGCTCGGTGATCGGCATCGAGCTGCCCAACGCCAAGCGCGAAGGCGTGGTCCTTTCCGAGCTGATGGCCAGCCCGGCCTTCGAGGACCAGGTCGCCTCGCTGCCGATCATCCTCGGCAAGAACATCGCCGGCGATCCCGTCGTCGCCGATTTGGCGCCGATGCCGCATCTGCTCGTCGCCGGAACGACCGGCTCGGGCAAGTCGGTCGGCCTCAACTGCATGATCCTGTCGCTGCTTTACCGGCTGACGCCGGAGCAGTGCAAAATGATCCTGATCGATCCCAAGATGCTGGAGCTCAGCGTCTATGACGACATCCCGCATCTGCTCGCGCCGGTCGTCACCGAGCCGGCCAAGGCGATCCGCGCGCTCAAATGGACGGTCGAGCAGATGGAGGACCGCTACCGGATGATGGCCTCGGTCGGCGTCCGTCAGCTTTCTTCCTTCAACGCCAAGGTGCGCGAGGCGAAGATGAAGGGCCAGCCGCTCGGGCGGCGCGTCCAGGTCGGCTATGACGCGGAAACCGGCCAGCCCAAATATGAGATGGAGGAGCTGGATTACGAGGTGCTGCCGCAGGTCGTCGTCGTCGTCGACGAGCTCGCCGATCTGATGATGACCGCCGGCAAGGAGGTCGAGTTCCTGATTCAGCGCCTGGCGCAGAAAGCGCGCGCAGCCGGCATCCACCTAATCATGGCGACTCAGCGACCGTCGGTCGACGTCATCACCGGCGTGATCAAGGCGAACCTGCCGACGCGGATCTCGTTCGCTGTGACCTCGAAGATCGATTCGCGCACCATCCTCGGCGAGCAGGGCGCCGAGCAGCTGCTCGGCAAGGGTGACATGCTCTACATGCCCGGCGGCAAGCAGATCGCCCGAGTCCACGGCCCGTTCGTCTCCGACGAGGAGGTCCGCGCCGTCGCCGACCATTGGCGCACGCAGGGCCGGCCCGCCTACATCCAGGCGGTCACCGAGGAGCCCGAGGACGGCGGCTATATGTTCGAGGGCCAGCCGACCGGCGAGGACGACGCCGAGACCGCTCTGTTCCGCAAGGCGGTTCAGGTCGTCGCCGAGAGCCAGAAGGCCTCGACCTCCTATCTCCAGCGGCAGCTGCGTGTCGGCTACAACAACGCCGCCCGGCTGATCGAGCGGATGGAGAAGGAAGGCGTCGTCAGCGCCCCAGACCATGTCGGCCGCCGCGAGGTGCTGGTCGACACCGAGGGCCGGCCGTCGTCTGAGCACAAGGAACCGGCGGGTTCACTGGACATTCAAGCGCGAAACGCCACATGCGCGTCTGAACTCCCGCTTTCGATGAGGTCTTCCATGCGCCTTCGCGCTCTCGCTCTGTTGCTCGCGCCGCTGGCTCTTACGGCCGCGCCGGCGCCGCTGGTCGCGCAGGCGGCGCAGGGCGGCCTGGCCCAGGTCCAGGCCCACCTGCGCGCCGTGGAGACGATGACCGCGACCTTCACCCAGACCGACCGGCGCGGTCGCAGCCTTTCCGGCACCCTCACCGTGAAGCGGCCGGGCCGGATCCGCTTCGATTATGGCGGCGGCGCCAATATCCTGATCGTCGGCGACGGCCGGTCGCTCAACTTCATCGATTATGACGTCCGACAGGTTCAGCGCTGGCCGATCAACGATTCGCCGCTCTCGGTGCTGCTCAATCCCACCCAGGATCTTGGCCGCTTCGGCCGCGTCGTCCGCGACGACGATCAGGTGCTGATGATCGAGGCGCGCGATCCGCGCCGGCGCGAGTTCGGCACCATCACCCTCGCCTTCGCCAAGGTCGCCAGCGCCCCATCCGGCCTGATCCTCCAGGGCTGGAACATGATCGACGCGCAGAACAACCGCACCAGCGTCCGCCTGTCCGCCCAGCGCTTCAACCAGCCGGTTGCCGACAACCTGTTCACCTGGCGCGACCCGCGGCGGCGCGCGCCGCGCGGATAGCAGGCCCGTTCATCGGGGCGACAGGTCGGCGCTGATAAATCTCAGCCTTCGATTGCGGGGAAAGGTCTCGGGTTTTCCCCCTGTTGCCCGGTCTGGCACCCCGCAATTGACCTCGCGTAGCAACGCTTGGCGGCCCCCGCTCCACGCCCCCGGAGCGGGGGCCTTTCATTTCGCGAAGACCCGCGCGGCCTTCCCTCCTCTGCGAACCGACCCTAAGCCGGCTTGGTCATGTCGACGCTGAAGATCGCCTCCTGGAACATCAACTCGGTTCGCGCCCGGACCGCGATCGTCGAGCGATTCCTGATCGAGGAAGCGCCCGATATCCTCTGCCTGCAGGAGACCAAGGTCCGCGACGACGACTTCCCGCAGGAGATGTTCCGCAGGCTCGGCTACAAGCATATCGTCACCTGCGGTCAGCCGATGCACCATGGCGTCGCGACGATCAGCCGGGTCCCGATCGTCGCGGAGGAGCGGCTCGACTGGCAGGCGAATGGCGAGGCGCGCCATCTCGCCGTCCGGCTGGAGAACGGCGTCCGGCTGGAGAATGTTTATGTGCCGGCGGGCGGCGACATTCCCGATCGCGAGGTCAACGCCAAGTTCGGCCAGAAGCTCGATTTCCTCGGCCGGATGACCGACTGGTCGCGGGACGTGACCTGTCCGACGATCATGGTCGGCGATTTCAACGTCGCGCCGCTGGAATGCGACGTGTGGAGCCACAAGCAGCTGCTCAACGTCGTCAGCCATACGCCGATCGAGGTCGAGACGCTGACCCGGCTGCAGGGCAGCAACGACTGGGTCGATCTCGGCCGCCATTTCCATCCCGCGCCGAAGCGGCTCCACACCTGGTGGAGCTATCGCTCGCCCGACTGGACGAGGAACGACCGCGGCCGGCGGCTCGACCATATGTGGGCGACCGCCGATGTCGCCGCGACCGCCACCGCCCATGTCGTCCACGAGCCCTGCCGCGCCTGGGAGCGGCCGTCCGACCATGTGCCGCTGGTGACGGACTTCGCGCTCTGATGGGCGCGCACGACGTCGCCCGGGCGATCGACGCGCTCCGGCGCGGCTGGCCGGTGATAGTCGACGATGTCTCTTTCCTCGCCATCGAGCGCACCGACGCGGACGGTCTTGCCGCCTTCGACGGCGACGGAGCGCCGGCCGCGATCCTGATCTCCGGCAACCGCGCCGCGACTCTGAAGCTCACCAATCAGCGCGACGCCGAGCCGGACATGCCGGTGTTGATCAAGCGCGCACCCTGGATCGATCTCGACGCCGCGACCGCGATCGCCGACCCGGCGCTCGATCTCGCGACGCCGCTCAAGGGACCGTTCGAGACGGCGCCGCTTTGCGCGCCGCCGACGGCGAGCGCCGCCCTGCGCCTCGCCCGACTTGCGGGCTTGCTGCCGGCCTTGTTCACCCGGCGTGACGCTCCGGCGGAGGCGAGCGCGATTGCCGCGGACGTCATGGCTTTCGGCCATGGCGAGGACCTGCGCATCGTCTCGCGGGCGCGGCTGCCCAATCGCTTCGCGGAGCGGGGCGAGATCGTCGCCTTTCGCGCCGACGGCGACACCGCCGAGCATGTCGCTTTGCTCCTCGGCGCGCCGACCGGCGCGCCGCCGCTGGTCCGAGTCCACAGCGAGTGCCTCACTGGCGACGCTTTCGGCAGCCTCAAATGCGATTGCGGGCCGCAACTCGATGCGGCGCTCGCCCGGATCGCGGAGGCGGGCTGGGGCATCCTGCTCTATCTCAGGCAGGAGGGCCGCGGCATCGGCCTGGTCAACAAGCTGCGCGCCTATGCGCTGCAGGATCAGGGCTTCGACACGGTCGACGCCAATCTCCGGCTCGGTTTCCAGGACGACGAGCGCGATTTCGCCGTCGCGGCGCGGATGCTGAAACGGTTGAGGCAGGATCGGGTCCGGCTGCTGACCAACAACCCCAAGAAGGTCGCGGCGCTGGAGGCGCTCGGAATTGCAGTAACCGAGCGCGTCGCGCTCCAGGTCGGTGAAAGCGAACATAACCGCGACTATCTCGCCACCAAGCGCGACCGCAGCGGCCACCAGCTTTAGGCGAGAAGCGCGGCTACCTCGTCGAAATCGTGCGCGATATGGCGGACGCCGAGCGCGCGCAGCCGGTCTTCATGACCGTGGAGGCAATGCTGGCCCGCGACCAAGCCGATCACCGTCGCGCCGGACGCGATGGCGCCCGTCACGCCCACAGGCGAATCCTCGATGATCGCGCATCGGTGGATCGGCACCCCCAGCGCTTGCGCGGCGTGCAGATAGAGATCCGGCGCCGGCTTGCCGCGCATGACATGCTCGCGGCCGGAGAAGATCATCGCGCCGAACACGTCCTCCAGCCCGAGATGCTCCAGATGCCGGCGCACCCAAGCGGACGAGCTGGACGAGCAGACCGCCTTCGGAAGCGCCGCCGGCAACGCGCGGACGAAAGCGACCGCGCCGGCCACCTCGCCGACGCCTTCCGCCATCGCCCGCGCGTCTTCCGCTTCCCGGTCGCTATGGAATTCATCCGGAACAGCGCGGCCGATCCAGCGCTCGATCGCGCCGATGAAGTCCGTCCCCGCCAATCCCATGAACTCGCGCATCGACTCCTCGACGCTGGTCGGATGGCCGTGCGCGCTCAGCCAATCGGCGATCTGCTTGTTCCCCGCCCATTCGCTTTCGATTAGCACGCCGTCGAAATCGAAGATCAGCGCGTCGAAACGGATTGATCCGGGGGATCGGCCGGCTTCGGCGCGCTCATCGAAACGCATGGTCAGTTCAGGTTGAACCCGTCGATCCGCCACTGATCGCCCACCTTGTGCAGGACAAGCCTTACCGTGCCGGTCCGACCGCTTTGGTAGGTCGCCTCGCCCTCCAGCATGCCGATGCCGTTGCGCATCCGGCGCTGCGACCAGCTCCAGCTTTGCGGGCGATAGGCGCCGGCGGTTTCGCCCATCCGGCGCGCGTCGCCCAACTGCTGCTGCAACGCCGGCGTCGTCAGGCTGTAAGCGCGCTCGAAATCGCCGTCCCTCATCGCGGTCAGGAAATCGTCGCCGCTGGCGACGATCGGGGTCAGCACGGCGGACAGGACGAAGTAGAGGACGGCGCCAAGCAAGGCGAGCGCACCGAGCCCGATCAGGATGAAGTGCCAGATTCGCCAGCGGCGCGGCGGCGGCGCACCCAGTTCCGCTCTCATGTCGGTCATTTTCCGTCCCCTCCGTCAGCGGTCTCCAAACAAGGCGGTGCCGACGCGAACATGCGTGGCCCCGATCATCACCGCGCTTTCATAGTCGGCCGACATGCCCATGCTCAAGCTGGCCAGCCCGTGCCGTCGGGCCAGCTTGGCGAGCAGTGCGAAATAGGGCGCCGCCTCGACCCCGTCCGGCGGCAGGCACATCAGCCCAACGACGGGCAGCGCTGCCCCGCGGCAGCGCGCGAGCAGATCGGGCAGGTCGGCGATGGCGCAGCCGCCCTTCTGCGGCTCGTCGCCGATATTGACCTGGACGAAGCAGTCGGGACGCCTGCCCGCCTTAGCCATCGCCTTGGCGAGAGCGTCGGTCAGCGAGGGCCGGTCGAGCGAATGGATCGCGTCGAACAAAGCCACCGCCTCATCCGCCTTGTTCGATTGCAATCGGCCGATCAGGTGCAGGCGCAGGTCCGGATTCGCCGCCTTCAGGCCCGGCCACTTGGCCTGCGCCTCCTGCACCCGGTTCTCGCCGAACTCACGCTGGCCCTGGGCGATCAACGCTTCGATCGCCTCGACCGGCCGGGTCTTGGAGACGGCGATCAATGTCACCGATTCGGGCGCGCGTCCGGCCAGCCCCCCCGCCTTCGCGATCCGGCCCTTGACGTCGGCGAGGGATGAAAGCGCCATCCATGCGGCTATAGGAAGCGCGATGCCGCCGCGCCAAGCCTTTCCCCGCCGCTGGCTGATGACCGACGAGCGGCTGGGCGACCACCTGTTCGCGGCGATCGGCCGGTTGCCGGTCGATGCGGGAATCGTCTTCCGCCATTCCAGCTTGGCGGAAACCGACCGGCGCGCGCTGTTCGATCGGGTTCGCGAGGCCCATCCGGGGCTCCTGCTGCTTGCCGGCTCCGCCGATCAAGCGCGCGCTTGGGGCGCCGACGGCAGCCATGGCCGCGGCCGGGACGGCGGGCTGCGCAGCGCCCCGGTCCATTCCTACGACGAGATCAGGAAGGCGGAACGCGACGGCGCGAGCCTGCTCTTTCTGTCACCGGTCTTCGCAACGCGAAGCCATCCCGAAGCGCAACCGCTCGGCCTCGCCCGCTTCGCCTGGCTCGCGCGCCGCACGGCGCTGCCCGTCATCGCGCTCGGCGGCATGGACGAGGCGCGTGGGCGCAGGCTCGCCTCGTTCGGAGCTTATGGCTGGGCTGGGATCGACGCCTGGGGCGAAGACGGAGCTTAGAAGCGGAACGCGGTCCCGACGTAAACCGCCTGGCTGTCGCGGCGATAGTCGCGCTGCAGCGGCTCGAGCCGGTCGCGGGCGATCCGGTAGCGGGCGCCGGCGGTGACATCGAGGTTGCGGGCGATCGAATAAGCGCCGCCGACATCGAGCTGATAGGCCTCGTCGTCCGCGACCAGCCGCTGTGCGCCTTCGGTTCGCTCGGCGGCGACCGCGACCCGTCCGGTGATCCGCCGCGTCGCGCGGTAGCTCACGCCGACCTCGGCCGAGTTGCGCTGCCCAGGCAGAACGCCGCCACTGGATTCGGAAACGTCGCTGGTAACCGCGAACCGCCGCCAGCCGACCGACGCGCCGAGCGTGTAAGAGACCGGGGTGATCGCGGTGACCGGCAATTGCGAGCTCGCCGCCAGCGCGGTCCGCTCGGCCTCGCCCGGCGTGCTCGCCCGCGCCCGGATCGCGACCCGGACCTGGCGGCCGCGCTCATTGGCGGTAGCCGGCGTGAAGCGGAAGTCGCGGTTGAAGCTGAGCCCGCTGCGCGCCAGAACGGCGGCGAGCCGGGGATCGGCGACGGCGGGCGTAAATGCCCCCATCGGCCGGCTCGGCTGCGACGCGAGGGCGCGCGACGACGACAGCTGCGCGTTCGCGGCCAGGGTCGGCGCGAACAGCAGCGCGAGCGCGATCAGCGACGCGCCCCCTGCTGCAGCCATACCCCCAATGCGTTTCAAGCCGTTCGACTCCATTCGATCCGCGAAAATAGACCCGCGGACACCGCTTTCCTAGAGCCCGTGTCTTTGTGCCCCATGCGAATCATTTCGCCTGTTGCATCTTTCACACAACGAATGTGACTGGCTGATGACCGAAGCGAGCGCTTGCCGGGCGCGCGCCGATATCTATAACGCGGTCATTCCGACCCAGGTTGCCAAGGATTCCCTCATGTCTCGCGCCCCCTCTCTCCTGCTGGCCGTTGCCGGCGCCTTGACGCTGGCCGCCTGTGCGGGCCCGCTGATCGACACGCGCGAGATCGATCGCTCGCTCGGCCTCGGCGGCAGCGCCCAGACCGACACCGCCCGCGTCGACCTGCCCGCGCGGCAGACGATGACGATCGGCGTCAACGCCTTCCTGTGGCGCGCCGCGCTCGACACGCTCGCCTTCGCACCGCTCGCCCAGACCGATTCGAACGGCGGCGTGATCGTGACCGACTGGTACGCCAACCCGCAGAATCCCAGCGAGCGGGTGAAGCTGACCGTCACCATCCTCGACCGCGATCTGCGCGCCGATGCGCTGCGCGTCGCCGCCGCGCGCCAGACGCTGCAGAACGGCCAGTGGGTCGACGCGCCGGTTACCGCCGCCACCGTGCAGCGGCTGGAGGACATCATCCTCACCCGCGCCCGCGATCTCCGACGCAACGCGATCGCCGGATAAGGCTCAGCCAGGAAAGTTTCGCCGGCCATGGCGTCGCGCTTCAACCCGGCCAAGGCCGATGCCAATTGGCAGCAGATCTGGGAGGAGCGCGGCACCTTCCGCGCGCCCGACGGTCCTGGCGCCGAGGGCGGCCAACCCAAGGCCTATATCCTGGAGATGTTCCCCTATCCGTCGGGGCGCATCCATATGGGCCACGTCCGCAACTACACGATGGGGGACGTGCTCGCCCGCTACAAACGGATGAAGGGCTTCTCCGTCCTCCATCCGATGGGCTGGGACGCCTTCGGAATGCCGGCCGAGAATGCGGCGATGGAGCGCAAGGTCCATCCGGGCGAATGGACCTGGGCCAATATCGCGACGATGAAGGCGCAGCTGAAGCGGCTTGGCTTCGCGCTCGACTGGAGCCGCGAGCTCGCGACCTGCGATCCCGCTTATTACGGCCACGAGCAGGCTTTGTTCGTCGATCTGTTCGCGGCCGGGCTCGTCTACCGCAAGGAGAGCGAGGTCAATTGGGACCCGGTCGACATGACCGTGCTCGCCAACGAGCAGGTGATCGACGGCCGCGGCTGGCGCTCGGGCGCACTGGTCGAGCGGCGCAAACTCAGCCAGTGGTTCCTGAAGATCACCGATTTCGCCGAGGATCTGCTCGACGGGCTGGCCGGCCTCGACCAGTGGCCGGACAAGGTCCGGCTGATGCAGGAGAACTGGATCGGCAAGAGCCGGGGCATGAAGTTCCGCTTCGCGCTCGACCCGGAGGATAAGCCCGCGATTCCCGAGATCGAGGTCTATACGACCCGGCCCGACACGATCTTCGGCGCCAGCTTCGTCGCCGTTTCGCCCGATCATCCGCTGGCGACCGCGCATGCAAGGACATCGCCCGAGGTCGCCGAGTTCATCGTCCGCTGCAAGCAGGGCGGCACCACCGCCGCCGAGCTCGAGACCGCGGAGAAGCTCGGCCTCGAGATCGCCGAGGTCGTCCACCCGCTCGATCCCGACTGGACGCTGCCGGTCTTCATCGCGAATTTCGTGCTGATGGATTACGGCACCGGCGCGATCTTCGGCGTACCGGGCCACGACCAGCGCGATTACGAATTCGCCAAGAAGTACGGTCTCGAAATCCAGCGCGTGGTCGCGCCGAGCGCAGACGAAGCCGACCGGCCGATCTTCGGCGAGGCCGAGAGCGGCGACGGCGTGCTGGTCAATTCGCGTTTCCTCGACGGGCTGGAGGTCGAGGCGGCCAAGGCGGCGGTGATCGCCCGCGCCGAGCAGGACGGCTGGGGCGAGGGCACCACCGTCTGGCGGCTGCGCGACTGGGGCGTGTCGCGCCAGCGTTACTGGGGCACGCCGATCCCGATAATCCATTGCGGAACCTGCGGCGCGGTCCCGGTTCCGAAGGACCAGCTCCCCGTCGTCCTGCCCGAGGACATCGATTTCGAGACCCCTGGCAACCCGCTGGAGCGCCACCCGACCTGGAAGCATGTCGCTTGCCCGCGCTGTGGGGCCAAAGCGGTGCGCGAGACCGACACGCTCGACACGTTCGTCGATTCCTCCTGGTATTTCATACGCTTCGCTAGCCAGCCGACGGACAGGCCGTTCGACAAGGCGGCGGCGGAGCGCTGGCTGCCGGTCGATCAGTATATCGGCGGTGTCGAGCATGCCATTTTGCACCTGCTCTACGCCCGCTTCTGGACCCGGGCGCTGCAGCGGATCGGCATGATCGATCTTGCCGAGCCGTTTCGGGGCCTGTTCACGCAAGGGATGGTCACGCACCGCACCTATCAGGATTCGGACGGCAACTGGCTGCTGCCCGAGGAAGCAGAAGCGGCGATCGAGGCGAACCAGACCGTCACGCCCGGCCGGGTCGAGAAAATGTCCAAGTCGAAGCGTAACACCGTCGATCCCGAGCCGATCGTCGACCAATATGGCGCCGACGCGGTACGCTGGTTCATGCTCTCCGACTCGCCTCCCGAACGCGACCTGGAATGGAGCGAGGCAGGGATCGAAGGCGCCTGGCGCTTTGTCCAGCGGCTGTGGCGGCTTGCGTCCGACAGCGGCGAGGGCACTGGCGAGGACAAGGCACTCGACCGCAAGCTCCATCAGACGATCGCGGCGGTGGGAGCCAATATCGAGGCGCTGGCGTTCAACAAGGCGGTGGCCAATATCTACGAGCTGGCGAACGCGATCGAGAAGGCGGCGCCCTCCGCGTCGCGCACGGCGGCGGTCGAGACGCTGACCCGGCTGGTCGCGCCAATGGCGCCCCATGTCGCCGAGGAGGCCTGGGCCGCGGCCGGCCGCGCGGGCCTCATCACGGACGCGCCTTGGCCCGAGGCCGATCCGGCGCTGTTGGTCGAGGACGAGGTCACGATCGCGGTTCAGGTCAACGGCAAGTTGCGCGACACGCTGACCGCGCCCAAGGGCGCGCCGAAGGAGGCGCTGGAGGCGATGGCGCTCGGCTCGGACAAGGTCGCGCGACTGCTCGAAGGCAATGCGCCCCGCAAGGTGATCGTGGTCCCCGACCGGCTGGTGAACATCGTCGCATGACACGCGCCATCCTCCTCGCCGCCTTGCTGCTGCTCGCACCGGGATGCGCGCTCCAGCCGATGTATGCCGGCGGCAGTAGCGGCGCGGTTGCGACCGCGCTCGAATCCGTCCAGGTCGCGCCGATCCAGGGCGGCCGCGCCGGCTGGCTGGTGCGCGCCGCGCTCGAGGATCGGCTCGGCCGCCGCGAGAGCGATTCGCCGCGCTATCGGCTCGAAGTGGAGCTCGACGACGCGATCACCGGCTTCGGCATCCGTTCGGACGACGCGGTGACCCGCGAGCGGAGGACCTTGCGCGCCCGCTACCGGCTCGTGGACGCGGAACGCGGCACGGTTCTGCTCGACGCCACCGCCGGATCGGATGCGGGCGTCGACGTAGTTTCTTCCGAATATGCGACCGTCGCCGCCGAGCAGTCGGCGCTTGAGCGGCTCGCGGTGGTGATCGCCGACCAGATCGTGGCGCGGCTGGCGCTCTACGCGACCCGCACCGCCGGCCAATGATCGTCAAGCCGGCCCAGCTCGGCCGCCAGCTCGCCGATCTGCCCCGGCTCCGGCTGTTCCTCTTCTACGGGCCGGACGAATCCGCCTCGCGCGCCTTCGTGCCGCTCGTCGCCGCCGCATTGGGCGCGCGATGTCGAGCGGGTCGACCTCACCGGCGCGGAGTTGAAGGCCGATCCGGCGCGGCTCGCCGACGAGGCCGCCTCGTTGTCGATGTTCGGCGGCGCCCGGCTGATCGTCGTCGACCGCGCCGGCGACGAAAGCGCCTCTGCCGCGGCCAACGTCCTGGCGCTGGAGACGGCGACCAATCCGGTCGTCCTCCTCGCCGGCGAGCTGAAGAAGAGCGCGGCGCTGCTGAAGCTGGTCGAAGCCAGCGATCGCGCGGTGGGCGTCGCCAGCTACCCCGTCGACGATCGCAACGCCGAGGCGCTGGTCGGCGAGCAGGCGAACGCGCTCGGCCTGCGCCCCGCCCCCGGAGTCGCGGCGCGGATCGCGGCCGCCGCGGCGGGCAATCGCGGCATCATCGTCCGCGAGCTCGAAAAATATGCCGCCTTCCTCGACGCCGCGCCCGATGCGCCGAAGGCGCTCGACCATGAGGCGATCGACGCCGTCGGCGCCGACGTCGGTGAAGGCGATCTCTCGCGCCTGCTCGCCGCCGTCGCGGGCGGCGATTCCGGCCAGGCCGAAGCGGAGCTCGCCCGGCTGCGCGCCGAGGGCAAGGACGGCGTCCAGCTGATCCGGGCGGCACTGCGCCGGATGACGATGCTCGCCCGCCTGCGCGCCGAAGTCGAGCGCGGCAAGAGCGTCCCTGCAGTCATGGCGTCAGCCGGAAAAGCCATATTTTTCAAGGAGCAAGGCGCGATCCAGGCCGAGCTCGGTCGCTGGCGCGCCGAGACCTTGGCCAAGGGGATCTCCCGGCTCATCGAAGCGGAGCGGCAGACCATGATGACCGGCGGACCCGGCCCAATTGCAGCCGAAGCGGAACTGCTCGCCATCGCGCGGCAGGCCGGGCGGCGGCGCTAGAGTTTTAGCCGGAACTCTTGCCCCGCAAGCGTCCGACTAAAACTTCCCGCCGCTCAGTCGCTGGCAGATCATGTCGAGCTGGTCGAGGCTGGTATAGGTCAGCGTCACCTGGCCGCCCTTGGGGCTGTGCTTGATCCCGACCCTGAGCCCGACGAGATCGCCCAATTGTCGCTCCAGCGCGACGATGTCGGCATGGGCGCCCTTATATTCTATCGGGCCGACCCGGGCGCGCTTCGGCTTCGCCGCCTTGGCGAGCTTCTCGGTGTCGCGCACCGACAGGCCGCGCCGCGCCACGTCTTCCGCCAGCGCCTCGACGTCGGGCGCACCGATCAGCGCCCGCGCATGGCCCATGCTCAGCCGGCCATCGCCAACCATCGTCCGAACGCTTTCGGGAAGTTCCAGCAATCTCAAATGGTTGGCCACATGGCTGCGCGACTTGCCGAGCAGCTTGCCGAGCGCTTCCTGGCTATGGCCATAATCGCCGATCAGCCGGCGATAGGCCTCTGCCTCCTCGATCGCGTTGAGATCCTCGCGCTGGATATTTTCGAGGAGCGCGACCTCCAGCGTCTCGGCGTCGCTGAAGGCGCGGACGATGGCCGGAATTTCGTGCAGCCGGGCGCGCTGCGCCGCCCGCCAGCGCCGTTCGCCGGCGACGATCTGGAAGCGATGGCCGTGCGGGCGGACGACGATCGGCTGGATGACGCCCCGCGTCGCGATCGACTGGGCGAGCTCGTCCAGCGCCGCTTCGGCGAAGACACGGCGGGGCTGGTCGGGATGCGGCTCGATGCTCGCCACCGGAATCTGCCGCACTTCGCCCTTCGTGCCGCCGCTGACCGGAGCTTCACGCTGGAGGTCGCCGAGCAGCGAGGAGAGGCCGCGGCCGAGGCCGGAGGGGCGGCGGCGGGGGATTTCGTCGCTCATGCCGCCTCCGCCTGCTTGGGCAGCCGCGCGATCAGCTCGCGCGCCAGTGATATATACGCCTGCGAGCCCGGGCAGCGATGATCGTAGATCAAGGCCGGAAGGCCATGGCTCGGCGCCTCGGAGAGCCGCACGTTGCGCGGGATCACCGTGTCGAACACGACCTTGCCCAAGCAGGCGCGGACATCGTCCGACACCTAAAGCCGAGAGATTGTTGCGCCGGTCGTACATGGTGAGGACGACGCCGAGGATCGACAGCTCGGGATTGAAGCGCGCCCGGATGCGCTCGACCGTCTGGAGCAACTGGCTCAGCCCCTCCAACGCGAAAAACTCGGCCTGCAGCGGCACCAGGATCGCATTGGCGGCGATCAGCGCGTTGACGGTGAGCAGGCCGAGCGACGGCGGGCAATCGATCAGGCAGACGTCCCAGCGAATCGGCCCCGCGCTGTCGAGGGCCGCGTCGAGACGATGGGTTCTTCGTTCAAAATCAATGAGTTCGATCTCGGCCCCGGACAGATCGACCTTGCCGGGCACGAGATCGAGCCGCGGCACCGGGGAGGCGACGACGCATTCGCTCAAGCTCGCATTACCGGTCAGCAGCTCGTAGCTCGAACGGGTCCGCAGCGCTTGGCCGATGCCGAGTCCGGTCGAGGCGTTGCCCTGCGGATCGAGGTCGATCAGCAGCACCTTGAGCCCGGTCGCGGCCAGGGCGGTGGCGAGGTTGATCGCGGTGGTCGTCTTGCCCACCCCGCCTTTCTGGTTCGCAACCGCGATCCGGATCATCTTTTGCTCCTGCCTTCGCGCCGGCGCACCCCGCTCGCGACGATGATCTGGGCGTCAGCGTCGGTGAGGCTCGGTTCGAGGCGAAAATCACCTTGCCACGCGTCGCGCACCGCTTCCAGTTCCGACTTGGCGCCACGGCCCTTCGGCAGCAGCCAGAGCGTCTTTTCTGTGGAAAATCTGTGCGCGATCTCCAGCAAGCGCGGCAAAGGCGCGAACGCACGGGCGCTGATCACCGCGAATGTCCGCGTCGGAACCCGCTCCGCAGTGGCCTGGATGATTTCAGGGGCCACCCCGAGCGTCTCAGCGGCGCGGCGGAGGAATTCCACCCTGAGCCGTCGCGATTCGATCAGCGTCACCGGCCCATCGCGCAACGCCGCGACCACCAATCCGGGAAAGCCGGCCCCGGAACCCAAGTCCAGCCAAGGCCTCCCATCGGCGGCGAAGCGGAGCAGCTGGGCGCTGTCCACCATATGGCGAGACCAAAAATTGTCGAGCGTCGCCGCCGAAACGAGGTTCTGACGCTCGTTTTCTCCCCGCAACAGAGCGCCGAATGCCTCAATACGCGCCATTGTTTCACGTGAAACATCCAGCGTCTCGACCAGCCACGTCCGCGCCGTTGCCTCGTCCATCACGCCGCCTTGCGGCGCGTGGCGACCAGGATCGCCGCCAGCGCGGCCGGCGTGACGCCCCGCACCCGACTCGCCTCACCGAGATTGGACGGTCGCGATACCGAAAGTCGCCCGATCATCTCCTTCGAGAGCCCCGGCACGGCCGCATAGTCGAACGCGGCGGGAATAGGCAGCCGCTCCTCCTGCCGCAACCGAGCGATCTCCGCCTGCTGACGTTCGACATAGGGGGCATAGCGATGGTCCTGGACCATTTGATCGACCAATCGGGCGCTACATGCCGCGAGCTGAGGAGAGGCGTGTCGCAGCGTATCCGAATCGACCTCAGGGAAGCCCAGCCAGTCCGCAAGGGTGCGAGTGCTCTTCTCAATTTCTCCTAAAATCCCAAGTTCAGAGGCCGATCTGCGCTCGCCAAGCAGAATTTCGATACGATCTCGCTCGTCACGATCCGCAGCGGATCGCACCGCTCGCGCCTCGCCGACGCAGCCGGCGGCGATCGCCTTGGGCGTCAGTCGGACATCGGCATTGTCGGCGCGGAGCCGCAGCCGGTATTCGGCGCGGGCCGTCAGCATCCGATAGGGCTCGGTGACGCCCTGCAGGACGAGATCGTCGACCATCACACCGAGATAGGATTCCGCGCGGTCGAACAGGATCGGGTCGCGATCGAGCGCATAAGCGGCGGCGTTCAGCCCGGCGACCAGGCCCTGCGCCGCGGCTTCCTCATAGCCGGTCGTGCCGTTGATCTGTCCGGCCAGGAATAACCCGTCCACATCACGCGCGCCAAGGCGGGCGTCGAGAATGCGCGGATCGACATGATCATATTCGACCGCATAGCCGGGCTTCACGATCTCGGCCCGCTCCAGCCCCGCCATCGAGCGGATCATCGCCAGCTGCACATCCTCGGGCAGCGAGGTCGAGATCCCGTTCGGATAGATGAGAGTGTCATCAAGTCCCTCTGGCTCAAGGAAAATCTGATGCCCGTCGCGGTCGGCGAAGCGGTGGACCTTGTCCTCGATCGAGGGGCAGTAGCGCGGGCCGACGCCGCTGATCTTGCCGGCGAAAAGCGGCGAGCGGTCGAGATTGGCGCGAATGATCTCGTGAGTGTGCGCATTGGTGCGGGTGATCGCGCAGAAGAGCTGGGGATTGCGGCGGCGCCTGGTCATCGGCGACATCGTCCAACGGTCGCCGTCGGAAGGCTGCCGCTCCAGCGCGCTCCAGTCGATCGTGCGACCGTCCAGCCGAGGGGGCGTGCCGGTCTTCAGCCTCGCCAGCGGCAATCCAAGGTCGCGCAGCTGGTGCGCCATCGCGGTTGCGGCGCGCTCGCCGATCCGGCCGCCCGCCTCGCTGTGCATGCCGAAATGCAGCTTGGCGCCGAGGAAGGTGCCGGTCGCCAGCACGACGGCGGGGGCGGCGAGCTCTTCGCCGCTCGCCAGCGTCACGCCGGCAACGCGCCGCGCCTCCAGGCGAAGCGTCGCCGCCTCGCCCTCGACGACAGACAGCCCCGGCTGCGCGGAGACCGTCCGCTGAATCGCGCGCCGGAACAGCTTGCGATCGGCCTGAACACGCGGTCCGCGGACCGCCGCCCCCTTGCTCGCGTTGAGCATCCGGTAGTGGATCGCCGCCTCATCCGCCGCCAAGCCGATCAGCCCGTCAAAGGCATCGACCTCGCGGACGAGATGGCCCTTGCCGAGGCCACCGATCGCCGGATTGCACGACATCGCGCCGATCTGCGCCGAATCGAAGGTGACCAGCGCCACTTGCGCACCGAGCCGCGCCGCCGCAGCCGCAGCCTCCACGCCGGCATGACCCCCGCCAACGACAATGACATCGAAATTCCGCACCGCTGCGCTCTAGGCCGGCGGCGGCTCGCTCGAAAGCCGTTTCACGTGAAACAGCTCACTTTCGGCATTATGTAGCAAATGCACCAAGGTGGTGGCGGATGCGTAGCCTCGCGCTGGCGCTTGCCATCGTTTGCGGTGCGCAGCCCTTACGCGTCCTTGCGAGGCTCGGTCTTTTCCTCATTGCCGTAAGCGCAGGGGCGGAACTTGCCTTGGGCAACAGGGCGGATGCTTTCGTAAGTGATCGACAGCGTATGGATGTCGCCGAAGGTGTCTTCATATCGAACGCGCGCCATCGCGTAGAACGACAGGATGCCCGTTTCCAAGCCCATGACGTGCTGCATCGTGAGCGCGACGCTTTCCGAATTAAGTTCGGTTTCTCCGTTGGCGCCCATCATGCCGACTCCGATGTCATCAAAGGTCGGCTCACTGAATGTCAGCACCTTGCCCGCGTAGTGCAAGGTCGTGTTGGACAACGTGCGGAGATTGTAGGCTGGCGTCTGGCCGGTGTTTTTCAACATAATCAGAACGGGCGTTTTCCCGTTTACTACCAAGTCGCCGAACTGAGCGGAGGCGACAGTGATATACGCTCTCAGCTCTCGCTTGGCGGTATCGCGAGCAATTCGGTTAAACTCGACGGCGGCGTTGGTGGCGCGGATCGTGAAGTAAATCGTTCCGATCAGGCCCGCCAAGCCGAGCGCACTCAAAACGAGCTGATAGAAGGCCCAGGCCGCCGCGTCGTTAGCTCCGGCGGCAGCGCGATACTGGGCGCAAAGGTCGCTCTCATCGCGGCTCTGTGGATCGCTGCATGGGTGCTTGTATTCTTGGGCTTGGACATTGAGGCGCGGGGGCGCTTGCGCCCCGAGCTGATTGTCTCTGGCTTCTTTGTAGGCGGGATAGGGTTCGTGCTGTTGGCCGCCTAGTTGCCAGCCAATCGCTGAGGCCGTGGCGATTGCCAGCAGGACAGCAACAGTGAGGACAGCGGCTAAAGCCGAATAGTGTCCGCCCCTATCGCCTCCAGACATTGGACCATGAACACCGCTGTGAATTTGCCCCGCGCCAGCTTGTTCCTGATATTCGGCTCGGAGTCCACGACGCCTATTGCCGCCAGCTTTTCCACCAGTTCGTTATAGGTGACGTTCCGGCGCTTCAGCTCCCCTTTGAGCAGCCCCTTCACCTTCGCTTCCCAAACCGTATCCGGCATATGCCACTCCATTCGTCGCAAATGCCATCATAAGCGATGCTAACGCCATTGACAACAGTGCGTGATTGCCATTATATCCGATGCATAAGCAACGGAAACGATGACAATGCAGCACTTCCTCCTCTCCTCCGCCGCCCGGACCCTCTCGCTGAAGGCGGTCTTTCGCATGGGCGAGGACCAGGCTTACCGCACCTTCTGCCAGCTTCGTTGGCCGGAGACGGACGGCGAGGCCGTTTGCCCGCGTTGCGGCTGTGTCGAGACGTACAACATCACGTCGCGCCGCCGCTTCAAGTGCGTCGGCTGCCATCATCAATTCAGCGTCACGAGCGAGACCATTTTCGCCAGCCGCAAGCTGTCCTTCACGGATCTACTCGCGGCGATCGTTATCTTCGTGAACGGCGCCAAGGGCGTCTCCGCGCTGCAAGTCAGCCGCGATTTGGACGTGCAATACAAGACCGCGTTTGTGCTGTCCCACAAGCTGCGCGAGGCGATGGCGCTTGAAGCCCGCGGTCGCCAGCTGGGCGGCGTTGTCGAGATCGATGGCGCGTATTTCGGCGGCTATTCCAAGCCGGAGAACAACGTTGCCGACCGTAAGGACCGCCGCCTCAAAGCGAACCTTACCGGCAAGCGCCAGTGCGTCGTCATCATGCGCGAGCGCAACGGCCGCTCGCTTCCTTTCGTCGTTCGCACGGAAGGCGATGCGGTGCCGATGGTCCGCGATCACGTTGGCACGGTCGCGACGATCATGGCCGACGAAGGTTCGGGCTGGGACGCGCTTCATGCGGGCTGGGACACGCGCCGCGTCAACCACAGCATCGCGTTCATGCGACGAAGGCGCGTGCACCAATCAGGCAGAGTCCTACTTCTCCCGGCTGCGCCGTATGGAGATCGGGACGCACCATCACATCGCCGGCCCGTATCTCGCCGCCTATGCGGTGGAGGCTTCGTGGCGTGAAGATAATCGCCGGGTCGATAACGGCGCGCAGGCGGCAATGGTGGCGGTTGCCGCCATGACGTCGCCGGTTAGCCGCAAGTGGGCCGGGTACTGGCAGCGCAACGGTTGACAGAGTCAACTAAGCGCGGTATTTAGATACCGCGATGGATCGCATCGAAAAAGAGCTGGAACGGGTAAAAGCCGCGCTATTCCTCGAGCCGCAGCTTACGCAGCGTCACCGCATGCTTCATGCGATCCAGCAGGCGCTAGTCTGGGCGCTTGAGCCAGACGTGACCCAAGCGCCCTTTGACTACGCTGCTACCCGAAGTGGGGCAAACTCAGCAGATTGTTCGGCCGAAAGCCGTCCGGCGACGTGCTGAGGTGGTGTCGCGCAAGTGCGGTCGCCCGCACATAATGCACGGCGGCGCGGTACAACCCGACCCAAGTCCAGAAGGTGTGTCCGTTCGCAATCCAGCGAATTGCGTCGTCCAGCCAGAGCAATCCGCACTCCGGTCCATACACGGCGTCAATGCGCCGATCGGGATCGGAGCGGTCCGGAATGATGTGCGTGATTTGATATGCAGCCATAGTCAAACGTCCTCGGTCTATGCCGACGGAGGTTGACTGTGACGACAATATGTAGGCATATTGCCGCTTGGGAACAGGCCGCCCCCGTAGGCGGTTAAGTGGCCCGGTCGTGTCCAAGCGGCCGGGCCAGCTTGTTTCTTACCCGATATTAACCAAGCTGTCGATTCAAACGGGCTCCTGTTCCCCGGCCGTTCGCCGTGAACAAATTGGCACCCGCGGAACTTAGAACCGCTCGCCCCGATCCCACTTCCTGACGATGCGGATGACGATCTCCGCCTTCCGCTCGGCCTCCGCTTTCCAGGCGGCGAAAACATTCGGCCCGCGCGTGGGACTAGGCGGCATCGGATCAATCTGGGCAGCACAACGGCTGACTAGGCGGCGATGGTCTTCTTCAGCGTCCATGTGAGAACGGAAGCAGAACGCGGCGAGTCGGGTCAAGTGGCGAAAATCGTTACCCCGTTAGCCGCCACCGCCCCGGTTGCGTCATCGCATCGAACGTTACCGCGCCATCGCGCCGCCGCGTGAACGTGCTGGTGATCGTGTTGGCGAGCATCCGGCGCGCTTCGTCGGTGATCGGCTTGCCGAGCTTCCTGAGAACGCGCTCCGCGATCTCCGATGACGTCATGGCTTCACCGGCCTCGCGCAGCACCGTGAGCGCCTGGCGCCCGCCAGCGCCCTTCTTCACACCGGCCGGGTTTTTCGTGAAGCTGCGCTTGGGAAGAATGGCTTCAACGTCATAGCCGGGCTTGAACATCCGAATCACCGCGTCGATCTGCGCCAGCTCGATCTCCAGGCGCATGATCTGGAAGCGGCGGACCTTGATCGCCCCGTCAATGCGAGCGCGCTTGTCCACCAGGGCGGATATGACGTGAGTCTCGGCCATGCTTGCTTATACCATCGCAGGCGATTACATCTATCCGCGTGCTGGTGCATTTGCTACATAATGCCGCTCACTTTCCGATGCAGAATCGGCCGAAAAGCGCGTTGAGCATGTCCTCGACGCCGGCCCGGCCGGTGATCCTGTCGAGCGTCTGCCGAGCGAGTCGCAGTGATTCGCCGTGCACCAGCGGGTCGGCGCTGCCGGCGCCGTCGAGCGCCTCCACGGTCTCGGTCAGAGCATCCCGATGGCGCTGATTGAGCGCGACCTCTCGTTGCGGACCAAGGAGTTGTGCTGCCCGGTCGACCAGCAGTAGAGATAACTCGTCGAGCCCTTGTCCGGTGACGGCGGACACAGCCAGACCGGCACCGGACAATGCTGGCGAGATGTCGGCCTTCGGGTGGACCAGAATGGCGCCGTCCGGCCGGTGTTCCGGGGTGCCGAGCCAGAGCACGATGTCAGCAGTGTTGCCGGAGAGGCGCGCGCGGTCGACACCGATCGCTTCTATCGCGTCGGCCGTCTCGCGCAGGCCGGCCGTGTCGATCAGCAGGAAGGCCGTGCCGCCAATGGCGACCGGCGCCTCGATCAAGTCACGCGTCGTGCCCGGCGTAGCCGCCACGATCGCCGCCTCCCTTCCGATCAACGCATTGAATAAACTTGATTTTCCAGCATTCGGCGGACCGGCAATGACCACCCGGATGCCTTCCTTGAGCCGCTCGACCGGCGGCCGGGCGAGCCAGACCGCAATCTCGTCGCGCAACGCCGCGATCTCTTCATTCATGCCGGCCAGCGGATCGCCGACATCGTCCTCGTCGCCGAAATCGAGCGCCGCCTCGACCCGGGCCGCCAGCATCAGCACCCGCTCGCGCCACGCCTCGACCTGGCGGCTCAGCATGCCGCCGGCGAGAGCGAGAGCGGCGCGGCGCTGCGTTTCGGTCTCCGCCTCGACCAGATCGGCCAGCCCTTCCGCCTCGGCGAGGTCGATGCGGCCGTTCTCGAACGCGCGCCGGGTAAATTCCCCCGGCGCCGCCTCGCGCAAGCACGGCATCGCCGCCAGCGCGGCGCGCACCGCGGCGACGATCGCCCGGCCGCCATGGAGATGGAGCTCGGCGACATCCTCGCCGGTCGCGCTCGCCGGGCCGGGGAAGAAAAGGGTCAGCGCCCGATCGAGCGTCTCGCCTTGCCAGCGCAAGGTTCGCAACGTCGCCTGGCGCGGGCTCGGAACTGACCTAGCCAGCGACTTGAGCGCGCTGCGCGCGCCGGGCCCGGAAATCCGCACCACTGCCACACCGGCGGGCGGCGCGCCGGAAGAAAGCGCGAAGATCGTGTCGGTCAGGGCTTCTGGGCTCCGCCCATCTGGCCAAGCATCTGGCGCCACATCGCCATCCCGGCCTCGTTCATCGGTCCCCACGCCTTCATCGCCTCACCGAACATCTCCGGGCTCGCGCCCTCGGTCACAAAGCTCTTCATCTTCTCGATATAGGCCTCGTGGACGGGGGTGAGGTCCGGCAGGCCGAGGAAGCGGCGCGCCTCCTCCGGCGTGCAATCGACATCGACGGTGAACTTCATGATCGCCTCTCCCGGCCAGTTTGGCGGCCGAGCGGCTCTATGGCTATAAGCGCCCGGTTCGCAAGTGGAGCCGCCGATGATCGAGATCCCGACTCTCTCCCATGACGGCGCGTTCCCGGCCTATCGCGCCGATCCGTCCGGAGCTCCGCGCGCCGCGATCATCGTCATCCAGGAAATTTTCGGGGTCAACCAAGGCGTCCGCAACCGCTGCGACCGCTGGGCTTCGCTCGGCTATCTCGCCATCGCGCCGGACCTTTTCTGGCGGCTGGAGCCCGGCGTCGAGCTCGATCCCGACGTGCCGGAGCAGTTCCAGACGGCGCTCGGCCTGATGAACCGTTTCGATCAGGAGCAGGGCGTGAAGGATATCGAGGCGGCGATCCGCTACGCCCGGAACGAGACCGGCGGCGGCAAGGTCGGCGTGGTCGGCTATTGCCTCGGCGGCCGCCTCGCATTCATGTGCGCCGCGCGCACCGATACGAATGCGAGCGTCGGCTATTATGGCGTCGGCCTGGAAGGGCTGCTCGGCGAGAAGCACGCCATCGCCCATCCGCTGATGCTGCATATCGCCGAGAACGATCATTTCGTGACGCCCGACAAGCAGGCGCTCATTCATGAAGGCCTGAACGACCATCCCAAGGTGACGCTCCACGATTATCCCGGCGTCGACCATGGCTTCGCCTCGGATAACGGCGCGCGGCGCAGCGCCGAAGCCGCCAACCGGGCCGACGCGCGCACCGAGGCGTTCTTCGCGGAGCATCTCTCCTGACCGAAACGCCCGAACCCGATTATCTCGCCGCCTTGGGCCGCGCCGTCTGGGCGTTCGCGGCGCTGGAGGCGGTCGCGATCCGCCTCTGCGAGCGATTGCAGCCGGCCAGCCTCGACCTGCTCGAGGAGCGCACCGCCGGCCGCGTCGCCGACAAATTGCTGTCGCTGACCTTGCACGAAGATTCGCCGAAGGCGGCGCGGATTGCCGCCGCGCGCCGCTTCCAGGCGCTGGTCAGGAGCCGTAACAATTTGCTCCATTCTAAGCCCGGCCTCCTGACAGGAGAATTTCCGCGGTTGCTGCGCGACGGCGACGCATGGTCACGGGGAGAAATCGAAGGGATCGCTCTGGCGTTCGCGGATTGCGCCGCGCGGCTGGAGAGCGAAGACTAGCCGAAGAAGGTAGAGATGCCGACGCGCGGGTCGATATAGCCGTCATAGATCATCGTGCCCGCCACCCACAGGATGACAGCGAGGCCGATCCAGGCGATCCAGCGGTAGCGCTCGATATATTGGGCGATGATGTTGGCGGCGATGCCCATCAAGGCGACGGCGAAGATCAGGCCGATGATCAGGATGCCGGGATGATCGCGCGCCGCGCCGGCGACGCCGAGCACATTGTCGAGGCTCATCGAGACGTCGGCGACCGCCACCGCCCAAGCGGCTGCTGCGAAGCTCTTGGCCGGCCGGAGACCGGATGCCTCGTTGCCCGGCGTGTCCGGATCGTCGTGGGTCGCGATCAGCTCGCGATACATCTTCCACGCCACCCAGAGCAGCAGCAGGCCGCCGGCGAAAATCAGGCCGACGACCTGCATCAACTGGGTGACGACGAGCGCGAAGCCGATCCGGAGCACCAGCGCGGCGATGATGCCGATCAGGATGACCTTCTTGCGCTGGTCGGCGGGCAAGCCCGCGGCAAGCGCGCCGATCACGATCGCATTGTCTCCCGCCAGCACGATATCGATCATCAGCACCTGGCCGAAGGCGAGCCAGGCCGAGGCCGAGCCGCTGAACAGCATGCTGATGTCGTTGACGATATGGTGCCAGATATCGGGCATCGCGCTCTAACCCCTCGACGCGCCTATTGGTTCATCGAGGCGAAGAAGTCCTCGTTGGTCTTGCTGTCCTTCATCTTGTCGAGAAGGAACTGCATCGCGTCAACCGTGCCCATTTGCATCAGGATCCGGCGCAGCACCCACATCTTGGAAAGCGTGCCCTGCTCGACGAGCAGCTCTTCCTTGCGGGTGCCGGACTTGCCGACGTCGAGCGCCGGGAAGATGCGCTTGTCGGAGACCTTGCGGTCGAGCACGATTTCCGAATTGCCGGTGCCCTTGAACTCCTCGAAGATCACCTCGTCCATCTTGGAGCCAGTGTCGATGAGCGCAGTGGCGATGATCGAGAGCGAACCGCCCTCCTCGATGTTACGCGCGGCGCCGAAGAAGCGCTTCGGCCGCTGCAGCGCATTGGCGTCGACGCCGCCGGTCAGCACCTTGCCAGACGAGGGCACGACAGTGTTGTAGGCGCGGCCCAGGCGGGTGATCGAATCGAGCAGGATCACGACGTCCTTCTTGTGCTCGACGAGGCGCTTGGCCTTCTCGATCACCATCTCGGCGACCTGGACATGGCGCTGCGCCGGCTCGTCGAAGGTCGAGGAGATGACCTCGCCCTTCACGCTGCGCTGCATGTCGGTCACCTCCTCCGGCCGCTCGTCGACGAGCAGGACGAGGAGGAAGACCTCGGGATGGTTGTCGGTGATCGCCTTGGCGATGTTCTGCAGCAGCACAGTCTTGCCGGTCCGCGGCGGCGAGACGATCAAAGCGCGCTGGCCCTTGCCCTGCGGCGAGATGATGTCGATCACCCGCGCCGAGCGGTCCTTGATCGTCGGATCGGCGCTGTCGAGAGTCAGCTTCTCGTCCGGATAGAGCGGCGTCAGATTGTCGAAATTGACCCGGTGGCGAACCGCCTCGGGATCGTCGAAATTGATCTGGGTGACTCGGACCAGGCTAAAATAGCGCTCGCCGTCCTTCGGCCCCTTGATCTCGCCTTCCACGGTGTCGCCGGTCCTGAGGCCGAGCCTGCGGACCTGATTGGGGGAGACGTAGATGTCGTCGGGGCCGGCGAGATAGTTGGAATCGGCCGAGCGCAGGAAGCCGAAGCCGTCCTGCAGCACCTCGATCGTGCCGCCGCCCATGATCTCGTCGCCATTTTCGGCGCGGACCTTGAGGATCGAGAACATCAGCTCCTGCTTGCGCAGGGTCGAGGCGCCCTCGACGCCCATCTCTTCCGCCAGCGCCACCAGCTCGGCCGGGGTCTTCTGTTTGAGTTCCTTGAGATTCATGTCTTTTCTCGGATGGATACGGACTTCGGGCGGGAAGGTCCGTGAGTATGTTGTGAAATTCGGCGGAATCGCCCGCGCGAGGAACGGCGGGCCAACGACTGAATGGGCCGTTATGCCCGGGGCCGGGTCAAGTCAAGCAAGGCTCAGCTATAAGCCCGGCCGACTACCACCAGCGTGACGATGAAGATGACGGCGATGCCCGGAATCTCGTTCATCAGCCGCAATGTGCGCCCGTCGAGACGCGGCCCGCCCGCCGCGAGCCGCTTGCCGTAGCGCACCATCCAGCCATGATAGCCGGACAAGGCGATGACCAGCACCAGCTTCCCCTGGAACCAGCCCTGGGTCCAGGCGCTGGTGATGTAGGCGAGGCTCAGCCCCAGCAGCCACACCATGATCATCGACGGGGTGATGATGATGTTGCGCAGCTTACGCTCGCGCTCGATCCACCGCGCCTCCTCGTCGGAGCCTGCCGGCGCCTCCTGGTGATAGACGTAGAAGCGCGGCAGCATGAACATCCCCGCGATCCAGAAGATCACGAAGATGATATGGCCCGCTTTCAGCCACACATAGGTCATGGCAAGCGCCCAATTGAGGGCATCGATCATTCCCCGCGCACCAAGCCAAGCAGCTGCTCGACATGGGCGATCGGCGTTTCCTTGATGATGCCGTGCCCCAGGTTGAAGATGTGCGGCCTCCCCGCGAACGCAGATAGGATGCGCGCCACCGCCTTTTCAAGCGCCGCGCCGCCGGCGAGCAAAGCGAGCGGGTCGAGATTACCCTGGATCGCGATATCGTCGGGCAGCTCGCGCACCGCCCAGGCGGGATCGATCGTCTCGTCGAGGCCGATCGCAGTGACTCCGGTCTCACGCGCATAAGCGGCGAGCTTGCCGCCCGCGCCCTTCGGGAAACCGATCACCGGAACGTCGGGATGGCGGGCGTTCAGCGCCACGACGATGCGTGCGGTCGGCGCGATCACCCAGCGTTCGAACTGGTCGGGAGCGAGGCTGCCGGCCCAGCTGTCGAACAATTGCACCGCCTCGACGCCCGCGCGGATCTGGCCGGACAGATAATCGATCGTCGCCGTTTCGATCGCCGCGATGATCGCCCCGAACCCCGCCGGATCGGCATAAGCATAGCGCCGCGCCTCGGCCTGCTCGCGGCTGCCCTCGCCGGCGATCATGTAGGTCGCGACGGTCCAGGGGCTGCCGGCAAAGCCCAGCAAGGTCGTTTCGGCGGGGAGCGCCGCCTTCACGTTCTCCACAGTTCGATAGATCGGCGCGAACCGTTCCGGCGCCGGCGTCAGGCTGCCCAGCGCCGCGGCGGCCAAGGGCGGCGACAGGCGCGGCCCCTCGCCGGCGGTGAAGGTCAATTCCTGGCCCAGCGCCCAGGGAACGATCAGGATATCGGAAAACAGGATCGCGCCGTCGAAACCGAAACGGCGGATCGGCTGCAGCGTGATCTCAGCCGCCGCGTCGGGATCGGTAGCGAGTGCGAGGAAACCGCCCTTCTCGGCCCGAAGCGCGCGATATTCGGGCAGGTAACGGCCCGCCTGACGCATCAGCCATATTGGTTTTCTCGTCTCCTTTCCGCCACTTAGAACGGAGAGCAACAGTTTCCTTCGGTCCGGCATACCGGCGCGACGCCCCTCTCTTCTCTTACCCATTCTCTTAGAATCTAGATTCTGCAGTGGTTAGTTGCCGGCAGCAAAGCGGGGCTTATGGGTTCGCACAGTTTTTTCCAACAGCTTGACGCCGGCGCGACTCGCGCAAGCGCTGGGAGTCGCGCCGGCCGTCCCCATGATTCACAGTGTTGGGCCGGCTTTGATCCACCGTGCGCGCGGCTGTGGGCGGATTGGGCGACATTGTGGGCTAAACCCATCCTTGCCGCCGCACCCAGGCTTCGCCTAGCGATGTCCCCATGGTTTTCCACAGCGGCCTTTCAGCGTTTCCGCCCGCCGGTAGCCCGTGAACCAACTCCATCTTCACCTGCTGTCGGACTCGACCGGCGAGACGCTGGACATGGTCGCCAACGCCTGCCTCGCCCAGTTCGACACGATCGAGACGATCCGTCACCCCTGGCCGATGGTCCGCTCGGAGGGCCATCTCGACCGGGTGCTGGACGAGATCGAGCGGCGCCCGGGCCTCGTCCTCTACACGCTCGTCAACCCGACGATCCGCAAGGATCTCGAGCGCAAATGCCGTCAGCGCAAGATCAACGCGGTGCCGGTGCTCGATCCGGTGCTCGACGCGCTGGCCGCGGTGAGCGGGCAGGCGGCGAAGGGTCGGGCCGGGCGCCAGCACGCGCTCGACGCGGCCTATTTCGCCCGGGTCGACGCGATCCAGTTCACCATCGCCCATGACGACGGCGTCGGGGCGGAGAATTGGGAAGAGGCGGACATCGTCCTGGTCGGCGTCTCGCGCACCTCCAAGACCCCGACCAGCATCTATCTCGCCAATCGCGGCTTCAAGGTCGCCAATGTGCCGCTCGTGCCGCAATCGCCGCCGCCGGCCAGCCTCTATACGCTCAAGCATCCGCTGATCGTCGGGCTCACGACCAATCCGGAACGGCTGATCCAGATCCGCCGCAACCGGCTGCTGTCGCTCAATCAGGCGCCGGAGACCGACTATGTCGATACCGACGCGGTCAATGGCGAGCTCGCCTTCGCGCGCCGGATGTTCGCCGACAAGGGCTGGCCGGTGATCGACGTCACCCGCCGCTCGATCGAGGAAAGCGCGCTGGCGATCGCTCAGCTTCACACGGCCCGGCTGGAGGAGGATCGGGTGAGGCTGCTGCTCGCGTCGAAAAGCGAGGCGCGGCGGCGGATGCTGGAAAATGCCGGCGTGCCCTTCGCGATCGTCGACGCGCCGTTCGACGAGGAGGAGGCGAAAGCGGGACTGATCGCCTCGGGCTTCGACCCGCGCGACCTCGCCGAGATGCTCGCCGAGCTCAAGGCGAAGAGCGTCGCCGCGATCGGGCGACGATCTCGTCCTCGGCGCGGACCAGGTGCTGGAGCTCGACGACGGCGGAATGCTGAGCAAGCCGGCGTCGCGGGAAGAGGCGCTGGGCCAGCTCCGCCGGCTCAGCGGCTCGACCCATCAATTGCATTCGGCCGCGGTCGTGGTCGCGGCGGGCGAACGGATCTGGGGCGTGACCGAGACGGTGACGCTCGCCATGCGCCCGCTCGGCGAGGGCTTCCTCCAGCGCTATCTCGACGCCGAATATGACGCGATCCGCTGGAGCGTCGGCGGCTATCGGATCGAAGGGCCGGGCGCGCAATTGTTCGATCATATCGACGGCAGCCATTTCGCCATCCTCGGCCTGCCGCTGCTGCCGCTGCTCGCTTTCCTGCGCGAGCGCGGCCTGCTGGATGAGCTGATGGGCGTCCCCTATGCCGAAGTGATCGGCGACCCGATCGCGCACAGCAAATCGCCGCTGATCCATAAATTCTGGCTTGAGAAGCTCGGCATTGAGGGCGACTATCGCGCCACGCGGGTGACGGCGGACGAGCTGCCAGCTTACTTCGCAGCGCGCCGTTCCGATCCGGACTGGCGCGGGTGCAACGTGACGATGCCGCTCAAGGAAGCCGCCTACCAGCTTCTCGACGTGGATCCGCTCTACGCGGCGGATCGGCGCGTTAAACACGGTGGTCCGCTACGAAGACATGCTGATCGGCCACAACACGGATTGGCAGGCCCTCAATCTCGCCATCGACACCTATCGGCTACAGCCGCAGCGGGCCGTGGTGATCGGAGCGGGTGGGGCGGCGCGAGCAGCCCTCCACGAACTCAGTCTTAACCGCGTCCCTTACGTCATTCTGATCAATCGGGATGAGGCAAAGGCCAACGCGCTGCTCGATCGATTTGAACCTGGCCGGAGATGGTTCGGCCTCATGGCGCCGCCCCGGACGCCGACCTTTTGATCAATGCGAGCCCTCTCGGCATGGACGGGTTTCCGCCGCTGAACATCGATCTTTCGAGACTCGTCCGCAGGTGCCACCGTCGTGGAAATGGTCTATCGGCCGCTTGAGACCGCCCTTGCTGCAAACGGCGCGAGCAGCGGGCTTCAGGACAATCGATGGGCTGAAGATGCTGATGGAACAGGCCGCTATGGCTTTCACATTTTTTTTCAGGGACTCACCTCATCCAATCGACAATGACGGATTGCGGGAGCTGCTGACCAGATGACCGTAATTCTCGGCCTCACCGGCTCGATCGGGATGGGCAAATCGACCGTCGCGCGGATGTTCGCGGAGGCCGGCGTGCCGGTGTTCGACGCCGATGCAGTCGTCCACGACCTGCAGGGGCCGGAAGGAGCACTCGTCGCGGAGATCGAGGCGGCCTTTCCGGGCACGACCGGAGCGCACGGGGTCAACCGCACCGCGCTCGCCGAGCGCGTTCTCGCCGAGCCCGAGGATCTCGGTCGACTCGAGGCGCTGATCCACCCCGCGGTGCGGCGCGAGCAGGAGGGCTTTCTCGCCACCCATACAGATGCGCCTGTCGTCGTTCTCGACATCCCGTTGCTGTTCGAGAAGGGGCTGGACGCCCAGTGCGACAAGACCGCCGTCGTTTCCGCCGACGCCGAGGTCCAGCGCATGCGCACCCTCGCCCGGCCCGGCATGACGCCGGAAAAATTCCTCCGCATCCTCTCCCACCAGCTGCCCGACGCGGAGAAGCGCGCCCGCGCCGACTTCGTCATCCCGACCGATTGTTCCCTAGACGAAACAAGGGCTTCGGTGACCGCAATCATCGCTTGCCTGACCGAATCGGTCGATTCATAGCAGACCAATGCGCGAGATCGTCTTCGACACCGAAACCACTGGCCTCTCCCCGCTAAACGGCGACCGGGTGGTCGAGATCGGCTGCGTCGAGCTGTTCAACCGGGTCGAGACCGGCCGCACGTTCCACTCCTATTTCAATCCCGGCCGGCCGATGCCGAGCGAGGCGGAGGCGGTCCACGGCCTGTCCGACCGCTTCCTGTCGGACAAGCCGGGCTTCCACGACGTTTGCGAGGCGCTGCTCGAGTTCATCGGCGATTCGCCGCTCGTCGCCCACAATGCGAGCTTCGATTTCGGCTTCATCAATCACGAGCTCGGCGCCTGCGGCCGCGCCGCGGTCTGCACCAGCCGGATGGTCGATACGCTCGCCATCGCGCGGTCGAAATTCCCGGGCGCGAAGCACAGCCTCGACGCGCTCTGCACCCGCTTCGGCGTCGACCGCTCGGTCCGGGTCAAGCATGGCGCGCTGATCGACGCGCAATTGCTCGCCCAGGTTTATGTCGAGCTGACCGGGGGCCGGCAGATCGGCCTAACCCTGGTCGCCGAATCGCTGGTCGCCGCGGCGGACGATTCATCGCTCCCCGCTGCGGACATGATCGTCGCGACGGTCCGTCCCGCCCGCCCGCACGAGCCGAGCCTTGACGAGCTGGCCCGCCACGCCGCCTTCCTGGCGCGGATCAAGGATCCGATCTGGAACCGTCTCTAGGGCCCAGGCGGCGCAGTTGACCTCCGCCCCGCGCGCGCCCAAATGCGCCGCGATCATCGCCGCGGAGCTTGTCCATGGACATCAGGGTCTCGGGCCACCAGATCGACACCGGAGCAGCGCTGCAAGCGGATGTCGATAGCCGGCTCGCTGGCATCGCCGAGAAATATTTCGCCCGCGCCATCTCCGCCCAGGTCACCTTCGGCAAAGGCCCCTACGACCATAGCTTCACCTGCGACATCGTCGCCCATGTGCCACAGGGCATCGTGCTGAAGGGCGGCGGCGCGGCGGCCGACGCCCATGCCGCGTTCGAGCAGGCGGCGACCCGGATCGAAACCCAGCTGCGCCGCTACAAAAACCGGCTGAAGGACCGCCACGCCGCGCAGGCGGCCGCCGAAGCGGAGGCGCTCGACGCCGGCTACACCGTGTTCGCGCCGCCGCCCGAGGCGGAGCCGGCGGTCGATAATCCGCCCGTCGTCGCCGAAACCCGGGTGGACATTCCAACCGCGAGCGTGTCCGACGCGGTGATGCTGCTCGATCTTCGCAACACCAATGCCCTGCTGTTCACCAACACGGCGACCGGAACCTTCAACATGGTCTACCGACGAGGCGATGGTACGATCGGCTGGGTCGAGCCCCGCCTTTAGGTGCCTCGCCTCTCGCTTCTTCATTTTTTCCGGGCCACCGCGCCCGCTTCGTGAGCGCCATGAACGATCTTTCCGATATTCTCACCGCCGATGCCGTCGAGTCCGATCTCGTCGTCGCCAACAAGAAGGCGCTGTTCCAGCTGGTCGGCGCGGCGGCGGCGCGGCGCACCGGGCTCGACCAGAAGACGATCCTCGCCTGCCTCAACGCTCGCGAGAAACTGGGGTCGACCGGTTTCGGCGGCGGCGCCGCCATCCCGCACGGCAAGCTCGAAGGCCTGCCGCGGGTCGTCGGCCATTTCGCCCGGCTCGCGACGCCGATCGATTTCGGCGCGGTCGATGGGCTGCCGGTCGATCTCGTCTTCCTGCTGCTGTCGCCGCCCGACGCCGGCGCGGACCATCTGAAGGCGCTCGCGGCGGTGAGCCGGGTGTTTCGGGACCGGGCCCTGCTCGCCAAGCTGCGCGGCGCCCGCTCGAAGGACGCGCTCTACGCCCTGCTCGCCGGTCATGACGCGCGCGACGCGGCCTGAAGCGGGCGAGCAAGCGCATTTCGACGGCCTCGCCGCGCTTTATCGCGTCGCGCCGATCAACGGCCTGTTCCGCTCGACACTAGAAATCCCGGCGGCCGGCGTCGCCCGCATCGCGTTCGAGGTGACGCCGGAGACGTTCCATGCGGCCGACGCGGCGCACGGTACGCTCTATTTCAAGATGATGGACGACGCGGCTTTCTATGCCTGCAACAGCCTGGTCAGCGATCGCTTCCTGCTTACCACCGCGTTCAACCTGGTCTTCACCCGGCCGATGAAGGCGGGGCCGGCGCTTGCCGAAGGCCGTTGGATCAGCGGCAAAAGGCGGGTGTTCGTCGGCGAAGCGCGGATCGTGCTGGGCGATGGCGAGGAGGTAGCGCGCGGCACCGGCACCTTCATGCGCTCGCACATCCCGCTCTCCGGACTCGACGGCTACCGGCCGGGCTGATGCAGGCGCGGCTCGCGAGCTCGGTGCTGGTCGGCGGGCTGATTCGCGCCGCGGAGGCTGAGGGCGGCGTCGGCGCGGTGCTCGCCAAAGGCGACGCGCAAGCCGGCGCGATCGCCGTCATCCTGGCGGAGCGCGGCGTCAAGCGCCGTTTCCTCGAGCGGGCGCTCGGGCCGAGAGGCGACTATCGCTGGTCGGATCCCGGCGGTGAGGCCGAACGTGACGAAGAAGGGTTCGCAGACCTGATCGCCCGCCGACGCCGCGCCGATCCCGATCTGTGGGTGGTGGAACTGGATATCCCGTCCGCCGAACGGTTCGCCGATGAAATGACCGCTTTCGGTTGACCGGCTTTGCCGTCGTTCCTACCCGAAATGAACTGCATGAGCGGGGGCCGCCGTGCCTCACCCTTTCGGTGAGACGGCCACGCGAGACGGACGGAAGAGCAAGACGACTAGGGAGTCGCCCGGCCTCGCCCGACCGCATAGGTTAGACGTTCAAATGCGATTTCCGTTCCGCGCCGCGGCCCTGTCCGCGGTGATTCTGTCCTGTTGCGCGGCCGTCGCCATCGCCGATCCTTCGGTCGCCTCCGAAGCCGAAACGGTTCCGACCGCCGCCTATATCGAGCATGCCGCCAGCGGCCTGACCGCCGAGAATCTCGGTCTCAACGACCTCGAAGATTCCGCAACCGCCGCTCCGGCTCCGCAAACCGAAACCCTCAACCAGCCCGTTGCCACCCATGCAATGGCGCCCGCTTTCCCCGATGTCGCCGCGCCCGAACGCAATGAGCGCCGCTCGCTGGCCGACCTGGTCGGCGATCATGCCGGCGCCGACACCCTGGACGCCGAGCAGGAATGCCTCGCCCGCGCCGTCTATTACGAATCGCAGGGCGAATCGCTCGCCGGCCAGCTCTCCGTCGCCGAGGTGATCATCAATCGCTCGCGCTCGGGCCGCTTCCCGTCGAGCATCTGCGGCGTCGTCCGCCAGGCGGGCCAATTCTCCTTCGTCCGCCGCGGCGCGATCCCGCAGCCGCCGCAAAGCGCGCGCAACTGGCGCACGGCGGTCGCGATCTCGCGGATCGCGATGGCCGATCTCGCCGACAGCCCCGCCCCGCGGGCGCTGTTCTTCCACGCCCGGCGGGTCAATCCCGGCTGGCGGCTGACCCGCGTCGCGACCGTCGGCAATCACGTTTTCTATCGTTAAACCCAGGCGGTCTAGCGGTCGCCCGCTTTTCAGCGTTCCCGTTTCATTCTAGGTTCGCCGGATGGCGACCCTGCCCGATTCGCGCCTCGAGGGCTGCTTCGCGGACATGCCGATGGTCGCGCGCGACGTGGCGCGCGGCATCACCCGGATGTTCTTCCGCCAGGATCTGTTCGCCTTGTGCGAGGCGCCTTTGCCCAACGGCCGCCGCGCCGACATGATGGCGCTCAGCCCCAAGGGCGAGCTGACGATCGTCGAGATCAAGGTCTCGCGCGCCGATCTGCTCGGCGATCGCAAGTGGACCGACTATTTGGATTATTGCGACCGCTTCTTCTGGGCGGTGCCGACGGGCTTCGATCTGTCGCCGTTCGACGGCGGCTGCCGCAGCGACGAATGCGCCGGGCTGATCGTCGCCGATCGCTACGATGCCGAGGTGATTCGCGATGCCCCCTGCCGGCCGCTGGCGGCGGCGCGGCGCAAGGCGGAGGTGCTCCGCTTCGCGCGTCGCGCCGCACGCCGGCTCGCCGGCGATCTCGATCCGGCGCTGGCCGGACTCGATTAGATTAGGTCAGGCGGTCGGGTTCGATGCCGGCGGGGCGAGCGCCTCGCCGAGCGCGCGGAAGTCCCGCGTCCCGGCCGGCATCGCCGCGCCGCAACGGCGCAGCAGCGCCATCCGCGCCGCGCCATCGGTGGGCGCCCCCTCGGTCGCCGCATCCGGATCGAAGTCCGTGTCCGAAGCGTCGATCCGGCCGAGGAAATATTGCGCCGCTTGGCTGCTGGCGGCGCTCAACCGGGGATCGTCGTCCCCGGCCAGCGACGCCATCAGGCCGAAGCACTGACGGTGCAGTGCCGGGCCGGCGTTATCGCCTGGCGCGGCAAGGGGTGAGGCCGCCAAAAGGGCGGCGATGAGCACGCTTTCCATGCTTGCCCAAATATTAGGCAAAGATGGAAGATGGCTCGCCGGAACTGGTTTACGTTCCGGTAGCCATGTTTCAGCGCTGGGCCGGTTGGCCTTCGCGCGCGCTGATCCGGTTGCCGACCTCGACCAGCCGCTGGCCGCGCGCCTGCATATAAGCGGCGCAGGCCTGGATCAGCGGCGCTTGGTCCTCGCCGCGCATGCCGCGAGTCTCGCGCCAGATCGCCGCCTCGAGCTCGGCGTCGGCGACCCGGCCGTCGATTCGTCCGAAATAATATTGCGAGGCCGTGCTGGCGGCGGTGCGGATCGCTTGCTCGCCGGATTGGCTGAGCTGGCCGAGCGCGACCATGCAGCGCACGTCGAAATTAAGCGTGCCCGGCGCACCGGCGCCCTGCAGCGCGAGCAGCAGGGCGGCGACGCTCATGGCTTTACTGGATCGGGACCAGGTTCACCGCCGCGGTCTTGCCGCGCCGGTCCACCTCCAGCTCGAACTCGACCCGATCGCCCTCGTTGAGGGAGATCATGCCGGCCCGCTCAACGGCCGAGATGTGGACGAACGCGTCCGGCTGGCCATCGTCACGGGTGATGAAGCCGAAGCCCTTGGTCGCGTTGAAGAACTTGACCGTGCCCGAGGCTTTCTCGCCGGTCAGCTGGCGCTGCGGGCCGCCGCGGGCGCCGCCCTCGGCGCCGCCGCCGCCACGATCCTCGACCGGGAGCGGATCGCCCTCGATCTTGAGGTCCGTCGCCGAGATCCGGCCGCCGCGATCGACGAGTGTGAAATCCAGCGGCTGGCCTTCGGCGAGGCCCTGCAGCCCGGCCTGCTCGACGGCGGAAATGTGGACGAACACGTCCTCGCCGCCATCTTCGCGGGTGATGAAGCCGAAGCCCTTGTGCGGATTGAAGAACTTGACGATGCCTTTGGCCTCGCCAACGACCTGGGGCGGCATTCCGCCACCGCCGCCGCCGCGCGGGCCGCCGAAGCCACCTCCGCCGCCGCCGCCACGATAGCCGCCGCCACCGCCGCCGAAGCGATCGCCGCCGCCGCCATAACCACCGCCGCCGCCATAGCCGCCGCCACCGCCACCGTAACGGTCGCCGCCGCCGCCATAACCGCCGCCACCGCCGCCGTAGCGATCGCCGCCGCCGAACTCGTCACCACCGCCGATATTGTCGCGCTTGTCTCTGCCACGCCCGCCGCGCTCGCCGCGGCCGCCTCTGTTAAAACCCATCTTGCTCAAACACTTCCCGCGCCCGATCCCCTGTCATAACCACTGCGCCGGGCAAAGCGCGAAGAGGCTGCCGCGCCGGAACGGCCGGCGCGTCCGCGAATCCATAGCCGAAAACGCGCTTGGCGGCGAGGCACTTTCGATTCATCCGCGATTCAGGTGGTGTCGGCGGCGTCCTCGCCGCCGCTGCGCAGCCGCGCGACGCCGTGATGGACCGCAACGATGACCGCGCCCATGGCGAGGCCGATGACCCCGCTGATCCCCGCGTCCGCGGCCCATTCGGCGAGGCCACCATGGGCGCCGACCCACTCAGCAGGGTGCAGCCCCAGGCCATGGACGATGATCTGGCCGCCGACCCACAGCATCGCCGCCGTGCCGACGAGCGCCAGGCCGGAAAGCAGCTTCGGCATCGCGCGCACCAGCGCCCGCCCGGTCGCGCGGCGCGCCACCGATCCCTCCTTGGCCATGTGGAGGCCGATATCATCCATCTTCACGATCAGGCCGACGGCGCCGTAGACGCCGACGGTGATGGCGACTGCCACGATTCCCAGCGCCAGCGCTTGCGAGACGACGGGCGGCAGTCCTTCACCCACCTCGGCCAGCGCGCCGCCGGAAGCCAGCTCGGCGAGCGCGATCGCCATGATCTCGGCCGAGAGGATGAAGTCGGTGCGGATCGCGCCCGCCACCATCGTCTCCTCATGGTCGGAGGCGCTGAGCGCCGCGACCTCCTCCGCCAGCTCTTCAGGTTCGGTTTTCGCGACGTCGCGCAGCTTCTCGATCACCTTTTCCGCGCCCTCGAAGCAGAGATAGGCGCCGCCGAGCATCAGGATCGGTGTGATCGCCCATGGAAGAAATGCGCTCAGCAGCAGCGCGACCGGCAGGATGAACAGCAGCTTGTTCTTCAGCGAGCCCTTGGCGATCCGCCAGATGATCGGCAGCTCGCGGTCCGGGGTGAACCCGGTGACGTAGCGCGGTGTCACCGCCGCATCGTCGATCACCACTCCCGCCGCCTTGGTGCCGGCGCGGCCCGCGGCGAGGCTGACATCATCGACCGAGGCGGCGGCCAGTTTCGCGATCGCGGCGACGTCGTCGAGTAAGGCGGCGAGGCCGCTCGGCATGGGTTTCCCTCGCTTCTGTTTCGCCGCTTCCTCTAGATGCTCGCCGCACGCGATCAAGCCCGCGGGGAGCGGCGGGCATTGAGCGTTCATCTTCTTGCGCCTATCTGCTGGGCCGGATGGCTGTTCATTTTCATGAGGACGACCTGCCGGCCGGCGTGTTGGCGCCGGGCGCGGTGGCGGTCGATACCGAGACGATGGGGCTCGCGCTCGGCCGCGATCGGCTATGCGTCGTGCAGATCGCCGACGGCCGCGGCGACGAGCATCTCGTCCGCTTCTCGCCGGGCAGCGACTATGCCGCGCCGAACCTCAAGGCGGTGCTGGCCGATCCCGCGCGGCTGAAGCTCTATCATTTTGCCCGCTTCGATCTCGCCTCGATCCAGGCCTATCTCGGCGTGGTCGCGGCGCCGGTCTATTGCACCAAGATCGCCTCGCGCCTGATCCGCACCTATACCGACCGGCACGGCCTCAAGGATCTGGTCCGCGAGTTGCTGGGCGTCGAGATCTCCAAGCAGCAGCAGACCTCGGACTGGGGCGCCCCGGAGCTTTCCGACGCGCAGAAGGATTATGCCGCCGCCGACGTGCGCTACCTCCACGCGATGAAGGAGAAGCTGGACGAAAGGCTGGCGCGCGAGGGGCGGACCGCGCTTGCTCAGGCCTGCTTCGATTTCCTCCCCCACCGCGCCGCGCTCGATCTCGCCGGTTGGGCCGAGCAGGATATTTTCGCTCATGTCTGAGGCCGCCGTCCCGGATCCCGCGATCAAGCGCGGCTGGGCCCGGCCCGGCGCGGCGCACGACCGGTTGATCGGCGTGCTCAAGATCGCGTTGCCGGCGCTGATCGGGCTCGTCATCGCCTTCCTCGTCTTCGCCCCGCTCGAAGACAAGCAGGAGGTGAGCTTCCTGCTGAAGAAGGAGGAGGTCGGCCGGGCCGAGGAGCGGATGCGCGTCCAGGCGGCGCAATATCGCGGCCAAGACAATCAGGGCCGCGCCTTCGTGCTCAATGCCCGCCAGGCGCTCCAGCAAAGCTCGCGGGTGCCGATCGTCGAGATCGCCGGGATGAACGCCGAGCTAGACCTGGAGAACGGCCCGGCCCGGCTCGAGGCCGGCCGCGCCCGCTACGATACCAGCCAGGAGCGGGTCCAGGTGATCGGCCCGATCCTCCTCTCCGCCGCCGACGGCTATCGGATGGTTACGCATGACGTGGCCGTCGATTTGCGCGGCCGGCGGCTGGCCAGTCAGGGCGCCGTCGAAGGGCAGATGCCGCTCGGCCGTTTTGCCGGCGGTCGGCTGGAGGCCGATCTCGGTACTCGCACGGTCGTTCTGACCGGCCGGCCGCGCCTGCATATCGTCCAGGGAGCGATCCGATGAGCCGTCTTCGCTGGACCGCTTTCGGCGCCGCCAGTGCTTTGTCCGTCATGCTGGCGGCGACCCAGCCCGCGGCGGGCCAAGGCGGCGCATCGGCGCTCAAGGGCCACGACACCAACGCGCCGATCGACGTCGCCGCCGACCGGATCGAGGTCCAGGACCGCGCCGACCGGGCGATCTTCTCCGGCAACGTCCAGGTCCGGCAGGGCAATATGAACCTCGCCGCCAGCCGGATCACCGTCGCTTATGCCAATGCCGGCGGCATCGAGGTCGAGCGGGTCGAGGCGAGCGGCGGGGTCACCCTGCGCAGCCCGTCCGAGACGGCGCGCGGCCAGTTCGCGATCTACGACACCGGCCGGCGGCTGGTGACGATGATCGGCGGCGTCGTGCTGACCCGCGGCGATTCCAACGTCCGCGGCGGCCGGCTGGTGATCGATCTCACCACCGGCCGGGCGGTGATGGACGGCGGCGCCGCGGGCGCGCCGGGCCAGACCGGCCGGGTCACCGGCCGCTTCACCGTCCCCCGCCGCACCAACGGCTGATCCGCGCCGTTTCCGCCACGGTTCGCCATGCAAGACTCTTGCCACCCGCGCGACTGATCGCCTAACCGTCGCAGCACCAGTGCCGGAGCCTGCATGAACGAGACGCTCGCCATTGAACCCTCCGCCGCGGATGCGGCGCTGGAGGCGATGACGCACGGCCTGGCGGTGGTGTCGATCGCCAAATCCTACGACAAAAAAGCGGTGCTGACCGACGTCAGCCTCGGCGTCGATCGCGGCGAGGTGCTCGGCCTGCTTGGCCCCAACGGCGCCGGCAAGACGACCTGCTTCTATTCGATCATGGGGCTGGTGAAGCCGGATTCCGGCCGCATCCTGCTCGACGGCGAGGATATTACCGGCCTGCCGATGTACCGCCGCGCCATCCTCGGCCTCGGTTACCTGCCGCAGGAAACCTCGATCTTCCGCGGCCTCACCGTCAGCCAGAACATCATGGCGGTGCTGGAGATCGCCGAGCCGAACCGGCAGGCGCGCGAGGAGCGGCTGGAGCAGCTGCTGTCCGAATTCCATATCGAGCGTCTGCGCGATTCCCCAGCGATGGCGCTCTCCGGCGGCGAGCGTCGCCGCTGCGAGATCGCCCGCGCGCTTGCCGCCAAGCCCTCGATCATGCTGCTCGACGAGCCCTTCGCCGGCATCGACCCGATCTCGATCCAGGACATTCGCGATCTCATCGCCCAATTGAAGACGCGCGGCATCGGCGTGCTGATCACCGATCACAATGTCCGCGAGACGCTGGAGATCGTCGATCGCGCCTGCATCATCTATGGCGGCCAGGTCCTGTTCGCGGGCAGCCCGGAGGATCTCGTCGCAGACGAAAATGTCCGCCGCCTCTATCTCGGCGAGAGCTTTGAGCTTTAGCGGATCGATCTGATGGCGCTCGGACCCCGCCTCGAACTCAGACAATCCCAGTCCCTGGTGATGACGCCACAGCTGCAGCAGGCGATCCGCCTGCTCGCGCTGTCGAACCTCGAGGTCGAGAGCTTCATCGCCGAGGAGATCGAGAAGAATCCGTTGCTCGAAAGCGCCGCCCCGGACGCCGAGCCGCCGCAGCCGGGTGAAGTTCCCGTCGAGGCGCAGGCCGAACCGGACGCGGGCGCCGACGATTTCGAGTTCGATGATTTCGACGCCGCGCCGGGGGCCGACGCCGGCAGCGGCGAGACGGCGCTCGACATCGATCATGACGGCGAGGACTTTCACCAGGACAGCGCTGCCGACCGGATGAGCGGCCCGGACCTCAGCCTCGGCGAGATCGGCGGCGGCGGCCACGAAAGCGCCGGCGAGGCGCCCGATTTCGACAGCTTCGAGGGCGGCGGCCTGTCACTGCACGAGCATCTCGTCGCCCAGGCCGGCGAGGCGCTGAGCGGCGCCGAATTGATGGTCGCCGAGGCGATCATCATGGAGATCGACGAGACCGGCTATTTCACCGGCCAATTGCTCGCGATCGCCCAGCGGCTCGGCGTGCCGCTCACCGGCATCGAGCAGATCCTCGCCGTCGTCCAGACCTTCGATCCGGCCGGCATCGCCGCCCGCAACCTCGCCGAATGCCTCGCGCTGCAGGCGAAGGAGGCCGATCGCTACGATCCGGCGATGGCGCGGCTGATCGCCAATCTCGATTATCTCGCCAAGGGCAATATCGCCGCCTTGAAGCGCATCTGCCAGGTCGACGACGAGGACATGGCGGACATGATCCGCGAGCTTCGCGCCTATGATCCCAAGCCCGGCTGCCGCTTCTCCGCCGCCTCGGAATGGGTCGACGCGGTCGTCCCCGACATCTTCGTCACCCGCGGCAAGAACGGCTGGGCGGTCGAACTCAACAGCGCCACCTTGCCGCGCCTGCTCGTCAACCGCGTCTATTATAACGAGCTCGCCAGCGGCCCGCAGGACAAGCAGTCCAAGGCCTGGCTCAACGAATGTCTGCAAAGCGCCAACTGGCTGATGAAGGCGCTCGATCAGCGCGCCCGCACCATCGTCAAGGTGGCGAGCGAGATCGTCACCCGGCAGGACGGCTTCTTCCGCCACGGCGTCAGCCACCTGAAGCCGCTGACGCTCCGCGCGATCGCCGAGACGATCGGCATGCACGAATCGACCGTCAGCCGGGTCACCTCGAACAAATATCTCTCCTGCGAGCGCGGCCTGTTCGAGCTCAAATATTTCTTCACCAGCGGCATCCAGAGCAACGAGGAGGGCGGCGAAGCGGCCTCGTCCCAGGCGGTGAAGAGCCGCATCAAGGCGCTGATCGCCGCCGAGGAGCCGGACGCCATCCTCTCCGACGACACCCTCGTCGACATGCTGAAGGCCGAAGGCTTCGACATCGCCCGACGGACGGTGGCCAAATATCGCGAGGCGATCGGGCTGGGTTCCTCGGTCCAGCGCCGCCGGCAGAAGGCGATCGGCCGGGCGGCCTGATCTAACACGATTTGATATTGCTCGCTAAAACAAAATGTATATAAGCGCGGCTGATGCCGAAGCGGATCGATTACAGCCGCGAAGCGCAAAGGACGCTTAGGCACATTGACCAGGCGACCTCGCGACGTATCCGGACAAAGGTCGCTCTGCTGGCCAGCGATCCATCTTCGCTCGCGAACAACGTGACGACGATGAAAGGCGAGATTGGATTGAAGCGCCTCAGGGTCGGGGACTGGCGTGTAATTTTCACTGATGATTTGCGCGTGCTTTACGTGGTCAAGGTCGCGCCGCGCGGATCGGCTTATGATTGAGGACGGGATTATGACCTACGAACCGCAGATCTTTTCCACGCCCGACGGCACCGAAATGGTGATCCTTCCTGCGGCGGATTATGCCCGGCTCAAGCTGCTCGCCGAAGACGCCGAAGACGCGATCGAGTCCGAGAAGATACTGGCGCGGATCGAAGCCGGCGAAGGAACGATGCCCGGTGAGGTGCTGAACCTCATCCTCGACGAAGACCTCCATCCAATCGCCGCTTGGCGGCGCTATCGCGGCTTCAGCCAAGCCGCGCTCGCCCGCAAGGCGAAGTAAGCCAGGTCTGGATCAGCCGCATCGAGCGGGGCGGCGGCCATGGCTCGCAGGGAGACGCGCCGCAAGCTCGCGGAAGCGCTGGAAGCGCCGCCTTGGGCGCTGGAGGACGAACTTGCTGGGTGACGGCCTCAACCGCGATTTTCCTACAAGGCCCATATGAGGCAATAAGACGCGATGGACGCGGCTCCGATCTGCCCTCGTTCGATACGCGCCTCGGCGCCCCTTCGACCCCGGACTTTTTTCTCCCCAGGGAAGCTGAACTTTATGAAACTTCCGGCGTCTGCCCGCCCGGCGGGCGGCGGGGGTGGATTCGCGTGCCTCGCTATGCTTTAGCCCCGGCCCATGAACATCCACGAATATCAGGCGAAGGATCTGCTCGCCAAGCATGGCGTGCCGGTCCCCGCCGGCCATGCCGCGATGAGCGTCGATGAGGCGGTCGCGGCCGCCGCGAAGCTGCCCGGGCCGCTTTATGTGGTGAAGGCGCAGATCCATGCCGGCGGGCGCGGCAAGGGCAAGTTCAAGGAGCTCGGCCCCGACGCCAAGGGCGGCGTCCGGCTCGCCCATACGCCCGAGGAGGTCCGCGCCGCCGCGTCCGACATGCTCGGCAACACGCTCGTGACGATCCAGACCGGGCCGGCCGGCAAGCAGGTCAACCGGCTCTACGTCACCGACGGCGTCGACATCGCGAAGGAATTCTACCTCGCTCTGCTGGTCGATCGCGCGACGGGGAGGATCGCCTTCGTCGCCTCGACCGAGGGCGGCATGAATATCGAGGTGGTGGCGCACGAGACTCCCGAGAAGATCCACACGCTGACGATCGATCCGGCGCAGGGCTTCATGCCGCATCACGGCCGCGCCGTCGCTTTCGCGCTCGGGCTGGAGGGCGATCTGGCCAAGCAGGCGCAGAAGGTCGCGAAATTGCTCTATGACGCCTTCGTTGCGCTCGACGCGAGCCAGATCGAGATCAACCCGCTCGCCATCACCGACAAGGGCGAATTGCTCGTCCTCGACGCCAAGGTCGGCTTCGATTCCAACGCCGAGTTCCGCCATCCCGATCTCGAGGCCTTGCGCGACGTGACCGAAGAGGACCCGATGGAGGTCGAGGCGGCGAAGCACGACCTCGCTTACATCAAGCTCGACGGCAATATCGGCTGCATGGTCAACGGCGCCGGCCTCGCCATGGCGACGATGGACATCATCAAATTGAACGGCGCCTTCCCGGCCAATTTCTGCGACGTCGGCGGCGGCGCCTCGAAGGAGAAGGTGACCTCGGCGTTCAAGATCATCCTCTCCGATCCGGCGGTCGAGGGCATCCTCGTCAACATCTTCGGCGGCATCATGCGCTGCGACATTATCGCCGAGGGCATCGTCGCCGCGGCGCGCGAGATCGACATCAAGGTGCCTTTGGTCGTGCGGCTGGAGGGCACCAATGTCGAGGCGGGCAAGGCGATCCTCGCCGATTCCGGCCTCGCCATCGTGCCGGCAGAGGATCTCGGCGACGCGGCAAGGAAGATCGTCGCGGAAGTGAAGGGGAAGGTCGCCGCTTAGTTCTTCCCTCTCCCTTGAGGGGAGAGGGTTGCGTAGCCTTGGTGAGCCTCTTGGCGAACTTAGGCGTAGCTGGGTGAGGGTGGCAGCGCTGGTGATTCACATCAAACGCTGCCACCCTCACCCAACTTCGACTAGCCAGCAGGCTGGCAAGTCTCCGTATCCCTCTCCCCTCAGGGGAGAGGAGGATTGAGGGAAACGAACATGAAGCTCCTGGTCGCCGTGAAGCGGGTGATCGATTTCAACGTGAAGCCGCGGGTCAAGGCGGACGGCACGGGGGTCGATCTCGCCAACGTCAAGATGAGCATGAACCCGTTCGACGAGATCGCGGTCGAGGAGGCGATCCGGTTGAAGGAGAAGGGCGCGGCGAGTGAGATCGTCGCCGTCTCGATCGGCCCGGCCAAGGCGACGGAGACGCTGCGCACCGCGCTGGCGATGGGCGCAGACCGCGCGATCCTGATCCAGACCGACGACGAGGTCGAGCCGCTGGCCGTCGCCAAGCTGCTCAAGGGCGTGGTCGACGAGGAACAGCCGGGGCTGGTCATCCTCGGCAAGCAGGCGATCGACGACGATTCCAACCAGACCGGCCAGATGCTCGCCGCCTTGCTCGGCTGGCCGCAGGGCACGTTCGCCTCGAAGGTCGAACTGGCCGGGGACAAGGTCGACGTGACCCGCGAGGTCGATGGCGGCCTCGAGACGGTGAAGCTCAACACGCCGGCGGTGGTGACCACCGATCTTCGCCTCAACGAGCCGCGCTACGCCTCTTTGCCCAACATCATGAAGGCCAAGTCCAAGCCGCTCGCCCAGAAGACCCCGGCCGATTACGGCGTCGACACCGCGCCGCGACTGACGACGCTGAAGGTCGTGGAGCCCTCGAAGCGGCAGGCGGGCGTCAAGGTCGGCTCGGTCGACGAGCTGGTCGGCAAACTCAAGACCCTGGGAGTGGTGGCATGAGCGTCGCTTTGGTTCTGGTCGAGCATGAGGGCGGGCAGGTGAAGGACGCCACCCTGGCCACCGTAGCCGCCGCCGCGCAGCTGGGCGAGGTGCACGCGCTCGTCGCCGGCCAAGGGGTCGATGCTGTCGCCCAGGCCGCGGCGAAAATCGCCGGCGTCGCCAAGGTCCATGTCGCCGACGATGCGGCTTATGCCCACAATCTGGCCGAGAATGTCGCTCCGGTCGCCGCCGCTTTGGTGCGCGATCATTGCGACTATTTCCTCGCCTCCTCGACGACCACCGGCAAGAATATCGCGCCGCGCGTCGCCGCCCTCCTCGACGTGATGCAGATTTCGGACATCCTCTCGGTCGAGGGTCCGGACACCTTCACCCGGCCGATCTATGCCGGCAACGCGATCGCCACGGTGAGGTCGTCCGACGCCAAGAAGGTGATCACCGTCCGCGGCACCGCGTTCGAGAAAGCGGCGGCGGAGGGCGGCTCCGGCACCGTCGAGAAGGTATCGGGCGAGGGCGACAAGGGTCTTTCCAGCTTCGTCGGCGCCGAGCTTTCCAAGTCGGAGCGGCCCGAGCTGACCAGCGCCAAGGTCATCGTCTCGGGCGGCCGCGCCTTCGGCTCGTCGGAGCAGTTCCACGCTTTGCTCGATCCGCTGGCCGACAAGCTGAAAGCCGGGGTCGGCGCCAGCCGCGCCGCGGTCGACGCCGGCTATGCGCCGAACGACTATCAGGTCGGCCAGACCGGCAAGATCGTCGCGCCCGAAGTCTATATAGCGATCGGCATTTCCGGCGCGATCCAGCACCTCGCCGGCATGAAGGATTCCAAGGTCATCGTCGCGATCAACAAGGACGAGGACGCCCCGATCTTCCAGGTCGCCGACGTCGGCCTGGTCGGCGACCTGTTCAAGATCGTCCCGGAGCTGACCGAGAAGCTCTAGCGCGGCAGCATCGCGAGCGCCGCCCAGTCGATGCCGGCGCGGGGCGGGCATTCGTCGCTCGCCGCGACGGCCACGATCGGCCGCCTCACCGGCTCGAAGCCGATCCGCCTGAGCTCGCGTTGGATGAAATACTCGCCGAGCGGGACGAGCTTGGGCGGCGCGTCATACACGGTGCCGTCCCAGGCGTAGCGGAGCGGCCCGACGGAGCGGCCGACGACCGCGAGGATGTCTGAAAAGGTGCCGTTCGGCGGATATTCGCCGATCATCACCCGACAGCGTCCGCTGCGGCCGAACAGCAGAGTGCCGAACGGCCGGGTGAGGCGGTCGGTCGCGAAGCCCTCCGCGCGAAGCAGCGCCTCCGCCCGCTCGACGAACAAGGCGTTGTCCGGAAACTCGACGCCGCGCGTCCAGGCTGCTTTCGAGCCCAAAGTGATCGCCAGCGCGGCGGCGAGGGCGACGCTAGCGGGCCGCGAAAACGTCACGGCGCGCTCCATAGAGGCACAAGGCGACGACCAGGACCAGCGTCACCCACATCGAAACCTGGAAACCCCAGCCATTGTGAATCGCGTCGAGATGCTCGGGCCAGCGCAGCATCGCGCCGATCCGCAGCACATTGATCGCAATCGTCGCGGCCAGCGCGGCGAGGCACCAGGCTAGCGATCGCCAGCTGACCGGCACCCGGAAATACTGGTTGACCGTGGCCCAGAAGACCAAGGCCAGCGACATGCCCTGCATCGAGGAACAGCCGGGCGCGACAACCAGCCGCGTCGCGCGGTCGTCGGACCAGAGCACATTGCCCTCATGGCCTGCGCCGATCAGCCCGGAAACGAAGATCGCGTCGATGTCGAGCAGCGGCCGGCTGAACATCGCGAGCAAGAGGCGGCCCCAGAGCAAGGCGGCCGTGATCGCCAGGAACAATATGCCGGCCCGGCGCAGCGGCGTGTCGCGCGCCGATGTGGCGATGGCCCACAAGGCGATCAGGCTGAGCCCGAAGCTGCTCGCCTGCGCGGTCGGCAACAGGGCGGCGAGCAGCACGAGAAAAGCGACCGCGACATCGCCCCGGCGCAAGGCGTCCGCTCGTTCGTCCTCGGCAAGGATGGCGAGCCCGGCGGCGAGGCCGACCCAGAGGATCGCGCTGATTCCGAACAGGTTCAGCGCCGACCCCGCCCACCCTACGGACTCCATCTCGCGCACCGCGACACCGACGAACCCGTTCAGCGTCGCGACCAAGAAGAGTCCGGAGAAGAGCTGGCTTCGCGTCGCGAAGTTCGGCTCGGTGTCGCCGGCTGCTGCCATCGGCGGTTTCGGCGATCAGCGCCGGCGGCGGATCAGATAATATCCCACCGCGAGCACGGCCAGCACAGGCGCCCCGGCGCCGAGCAAGGGCCCCGGGACCGGCGCCGCCAATGCCGGATCACTTGCGGCGAAGGCGGCGACAGCCGCGACGGCGGCGTTTCGAGCGAAGCGGCCGATCATCTCATTCCCTCCCGTCAAGTTGTGTGTCAGCGCATCCTTCGCTTCCGCAAAAGGTAATAGCCGGCTGCGAACAAGGCGAGCACGGGCGCGCCGGCCCCCAGCAGTGGGCCCGGGATCGGGGCGCTGGCCAATGCGGGATCGACGGCGACGAAAGCGACTGCGGCGGCGCCCAGAACGTGCGCGGCGACGGCAAGTGATACTCTCATTGCCTTCCTCCTTCGGGATCGGCTTGTGCGACTGTTGCACAGGCGTAAGGATGCGACTGCGCACGTCATGTGTCAACGCGCGCCGGGGAGAAAGACGAAGTTGGAAGAGGGCGGCCACTTCCTCGGCATTCCTTCGGCCTGGTGGCCCGTCGCCGGCTTCCTGTTGTTGGTCGTCGCGCTGACCGTGTTCGAATTGCTTTGGCCCCTTCACCGCCACGCGCAGCGCGACGAGCGCCGGCTGGTCGCCAATTTCGGCCTCGGCATCATCAACGTCTCGATCCCGTCGATCATCCCGGTCTCCGCAGTGATCGTGGCGGAATGGGCGCGCGAAGGCTTCGGCGCCTTCCACTGGATAGGCCTCCCTTCATGGGCAGCCTTTTCGGTCACTCTCCTCGTCTGGAGCCTGGCCGTTTACGGGCTGCACGTGCTTGGCCATCGCGTCCCGCTACTCTGGCGCGTGCACCGCGTTCACCATGCCGATGCGGAGATCGATCTGTCCACGGGGGTGCGCCATCATCCGCTGGAGCCGCTCTACAACAGCCTGATCCTGTCGGGATTGACAGTGCTGGCTGGTCTCGATGGCCTGGCGATCGCCCTCTACTCGCTGTCCGCGGGCGCCTTCGCGCTCTGGACGCATGCCAATATCCGGCTGCCCGACGGCGTGGACCGGGCGCTGCGTACGGTCCTGATGACGCCGGCCGCGCATAACCTCCACCATTCGGCGCGCCGGGAGGAAACGGACAGCAATTATGGCGACGTGCTGATCATCTGGGACCGGCTGTTCGGCACCTATTGCGACGTGCAGCAGGCCGATCTCCCGCGCGTCCGCATAGGACTTGGCGACGCTTTCGATCCGCGCGCCGGCCATCTGTTCGATCAGCTCCGGCTGCCGCTCAAAGCCGCGCCATCCGCCCCGCGATCAGAATCCTGACAGGAAGGAGGCGACGTTGGCGCCCAGCGCGTCCACCGCATAGCCGCCTTCCATCACGATCAGGTTCGGCAGACCCAGTGCGGCGATGCGTTTGGCGATGACGGCATAATCCGCCGTCTCCAGCCGGAAATGCGAGATCGGATCGCCCGAGAAGGTGTCGGCGCCGTAGGAGACGATCAGCAGCTCCGGCGCAAAGCCCGCGATCCCCTCCAAGGCCGCGTCGAGCGCCGGAAGGTAAGCCGCGACGTCGGTGCCGCGCGGCAGCGGCAGGTTGAGCGTGGTCCCCTCGCCCGGCCCTTCGCCGGTCTCGTCGGCATGGCCCCAGAAGTACGGGTAATCCGTTGCCGGGTCGGCGTGGATCGAGACGAACAGCACGTCGCCGCGGCCGTAGAAGACGTCCTGCGTGCCGTTGCCGTGATGATAGTCGATATCGAGGATCGCGACCCTGCGCCGGCCCGCGTCGATCGCTGCTTCCGCCGCGATGGCGGCATTGTTGAGGTAGCAATAGCCGCCCAGATAGTCCGCGCCGCAATGATGGCCCGGCGGCCGGCACAAGGCGAAGGCGCTGCGCTCGCCGGCCAGCACCACGTCCAATGCGCTGAGCGCCGTCTGCGCCGACCAATAGGTGCCCTCCCAGGTCCCGGCCGCGATCGGCGATGAGGCGTCGAAGCTGTATTGGCCGAGCCGCGCGTCGATCCGGTCGAGCTTGAGCGGCCGCCGCCGCACCACCGGCCAGGCATAGCCGGCCGCGTCGCCTTCACGCCCCGCCGCCCGCCAGTCCTTGTGGGCTGACCAGAGGAAAGCGAGATAGTCCTCGGCGTGGACCGCGCGCAACGGCGCCTCGCCATGATCGATCGCCGGTTCGGACGGCCCGATCGCCGCCAGCACGGCCTCGGCCCGCGCCACCGTCTCGGCGAACGGCACGAAGGCGCCATTGTGCAGCTCCATCGCGGGCGCATGGGCGAGTTGGCGGGGATCGAAGAAAGCGCGCATCGCCTGCCCTTACCGCCTGGCCGCGTCGTGTCGCAATGAAGCGATCGCGAACGCCGCCTTCACCCTTTCTTTGTCAATTTATCCGACAGTGCAGCCATGTCGGATCGCCTTACACCTGACTTGGCGGCGGAGGGCGCTCGCCCATGATCCGGTTGTTCAAACATTATGTCCCCTATGCGGTGCTGATCCTCGCGGGAATCGATTTCGCGCTGCTGCTGCTCGCCGCCGAGGCCGGCTGGATGCTGCGCCTCTGGCAGGTCGGCGTCGATGGGGGCGAGACCGCCGATCGCATTCCGAACATGCTCGCCTTCGCCGCCGCGGTGCAGGTCGCGATGGTCGCCGTCGGCGTCTATGGCGTCGAGGCGCTCCATTCGGTCCGCTTCGCCACCGCCCGGCTGGTCGCGGGCATGGCGCTCGGCATCATCGCCTTGTCCTTGCTCTTCTTCATCTTCCCGCCGGTCGCCTTCTGGCGCTCCAGCCTGCTCTACGCGATCTGGATCGCCTTGGCCGCGATGATCCTCGTTCGCGCGCTGCTGCGCGACGTGCTGAGCGGCAAACACTTCCGCCGCCGCCTGCTCGTGCTCGGCGCCGGCTCCCGCGCGGCACGGATCGAGGCGCTGACGCAAAAGCCCGGCGCGAGCCTCGCCGTGGTCGGCTTCGTCGCGATGAACGACGGGCCGGCTGCCGTGGCCGGCGCCGTCAACCGGGCCGACATCGCCAGCCTGCCCGATCATCTCCTGTCGCTCGGCGCGACCGAAGTCGTGCTTGCGCTGGAGGAACGGCGCAACGCTCTGCCGCTCAACGATCTACTCCGGATCAAGACGACCGGAGTCGAGGTCCACGATTTCTCCAGCTTCCTCGAGCGGGAGACCGGCCGGGTCGATCTCGACAGCCTCAACCCCTCCTGGCTGATCTTCTCGGACGGTTTCTCGGCCGGGCGCCGCCTGTCCTCCTGGGGAAAGCGGCTGTTCGACGTCGCTGTCAGCCTGGCCGGGCTGGTGCTGTTCGCGCCGCTCATCCTGTTCGCCGGCATCGCGGTGAAGCTCGAAAGCAAGGGCCCGATCTTCTACCGGCAGCGCCGCGTCGGCCTCTATGGCGAGACGTTCGAGGTGATCAAGTTGCGCTCGATGCGGACCGACGCCGAAGTCGGCGGCAAGGCGGTCTGGGCGCAGAAGGACGATCCGCGCGTGACCCGCGTCGGCCGCTTCATCCGCCAGACCCGGATCGACGAGCTGCCGCAGGTGTGGAGCGTCTTGAAGGGCGAGATGAGCTTCGTCGGCCCGCGCCCGGAACGGCCGCAATTCGTCGCCGATCTCGAGGAGCGGCTGCCTTATTATGCCGAGCGCCACGTCGTGAAACCTGGGATCACCGGCTGGGCGCAGATCAATTACCCTTATGGCGCCTCGATCGCCGACGCGCGCGAGAAGCTGGAGTTCGATCTTTACTATGCCAAGAATTACACCCCCTTTCTCGATCTCCTGATCCTGCTTCAGACCGCCCGCGTCGTGATCTGGCCGGAGGGCGCGCGGTGATCGGCGACGTGGTCATCCTCGCCAGCCATCTGGTCGCGGCCCTGCTGTTCGGCGCGCTCGCGCTGCACCAGCTGCGCCGCTGGGTGGACGAGCCGCGCCACCGCCCGCTCGTCGCTGCGTTCGCGGTGATCAGCCTGTGGGCGATCTTTCTCGCCTTTCTCGATCCCGACGCGCTTCCGACCCGCTTCGCCGAAAGCGCGCGCAATCTCGCCTTGCTGGCGTTCATGTATGGCCTGCTCAAGGATGCGGGCGAGGACGACCGGCAGCGGGCGGTGAAGGCGGTCTATGCGGCGGTCGCCGGCGCGATCGGCGTGCAGATCGCGGTCGGCGGCGTCACCGGCCAGTTCCGTGCATTGCCGCTCGCCTTCGACGCGCTCCATTCGGCGAGCCAGCTCCTCGGCCTCACCATCGCCGCCGGCGCGCTGATCCTGGTCCACAATCTCTATGGGCAAGCCGACCCCAAGTCGCGCGCGATGCTGCGCCTGCCGACGATCGCGCTCGCCGCGATGTGGGCGTTCGACCTCCACCTCTACACGGTCGGCTACATGTCGCCGGAATTTGCGGCCGATCTGGTCGCGTTGCGCGGCCCGGCGCTCGTCATGCTCGCACCCTTGTTCGCGTTCGGCCTGCGCGGGGCGCCCAACTGGCGTTTCCAGCTGTCGCGCGCCGCGACCTTCCAGTCGGTCTCGCTGATCGCGATCCTGATCTACCTCGGCGCGATGATGTCCGCCTCCTGGGTCGCCGGGATGATCGGTGGCGACACCGGCCGAGCGGCGGAACTCGCCCTCATCGGCCTCGCCACCGCCGTCGCGCTCGGCGTCATGACGTCGCGTCGAGCGCGCGCCGCGGTTCGGGTGTTCGTCGCCAAGCATATCTTCGAGCATCGCTACGATTATCGCCGCGAATGGGCGCGTTTCACCGACACGGTCGGCCGCGAGCAGAGCGACGGCGCGCCGCTCGAAGAGCGGATCGTGAAGGGGCTCGCCGACCTCGCCCAGGCGCCGGGCGGCCTGCTGCTGTTGATCGACGATCACGACCGGCTGAGCCCGGCCGCGCGCTGGAACGCAACGGCGACGCTGCCGCCTTCCGGCGACGGAGCCGAAGCGCTGCTGCGCTTCGTGCGCGAACATCGCTACGTCCTCGATTTCGAGCAATTGCGCGACGGCGTCCTCGCAGCCCGCGAGGCGCGCATTGCCGTCCCGGGCTGGCTCGCCAATCTCGATCAGGCCTGGGCCGGTGTGCCGCTGATCCATGCCGGACGACTGCTCGGCCTGGTGGTGCTCGAGCACCCAGCCTTCCGCCGTCCGCTCGACTGGGAGGATCTCGATCTCTTCCGCACCGCCGGCGTCCAGGCCGCGTCCTATCTCGCCGAGGCGCGCGGCCAGCAGGCGCTCGCCGACGCGCGCCGCTTCGACGAGTTCAACCGGCGCTTCGCCTTCATCCTTCACGACATCAAGAACCTGGTCAGCCAGTTGAGCCTCGTTACGCGCAACGCCGAGCGGCACGCGGACAATCCCGAATTCCGCGCCGACATGATCGCGACACTGCAGGGGTCGGTGACCAAGATGAATGCTCTGCTCGCCCGGCTATCGCCCGGCGCGCCGCGCCTCGCCGAGGCGCCGCGGGAAACAGCGCTGGCGCCGGTGCTGGAGGCTGTGGCGGCGGCGAAGCGGCGGGCACGGCCGATTGTGGTGACGGGCGATGCTGGCCTCGTCGCGCGAGCCGATGCCGACGCGCTCGAAGAAGCGATCGGCCATCTCGTCCAGAATGGCATTGACGCCAGCCCCACCGAAACGCCGGTCGGCATCAACTATTTCGAGAGCGGCGGCGACGTGGCGATCGAGATTATCGACCAAGGCTGCGGCATGTCGGGCGATTTCGTCGCCACCCGGCTCTTCCAGCCTTTCGTCTCGACCAGGGAAGAAGGCTTCGGCATCGGCGCCCATGAGGCGCGGGCGCTGATCCTCGGCATGGGCGGCCGGATCGAGGTCGAGAGCGCGCCGGGCCGCGGCACCTGCTTCACCATCTATCTGCCGGGCGCTGGCGAGCGCGCGGCCACCAGCGAACGGATCCGCGCATGAACGCCCCGATGAACCACGACAAGCTCAAGCCGGTGCTGCTGATCGTCGAGGACGACGAGGGCCTGCAGCGCCAGCTCAAATGGGCCTATGACGATTACCAGGTGATCACCGCCTCGGACCGGAGCGCGGCGATCGACCTCGTCCGCGCCGCCGAGCCAGCGGTGGTGACGCTCGACCTCGGCTTGCCGCCCGATCCGGACGGCGTCACCGAGGGCTTCGCGGCGCTGGAGGCGATTCTCGCGCTCAAGCCCGATACCAAGATCATCGTCGCCTCCGGTCATGGCGCGCGGGAGAGCGCGCTGAAGGCGATCGCCGCGGGCGCCTATGATTTCTACGCCAAGCCGGTCGATATCGATCAGCTCGGTTTGATCGTCCGCCGCGCCTTCCAGTTGCATGAGATCGAGGCGGAGAATCGCCGCCTGGCGAGCGAGGTTGGGGCGGACAAGACGGTGCTCGGCGCGATGGTCACCGCTTCGCCCGAAATGGCCAAGGTGGCGCGGACGATCGAGCGGGTCGCGGATGCCGACGTCTCGGTGCTGCTGCTCGGCGCGTCCGGGACCGGCAAGGAGTTGCTCGCGCGCGGCCTGCACCAGTCGAGCCGGCGGCGCAGCGGCGGCTTCGTCGCGATCAACTGCGCGGCGATCCCGGAGACCCTGCTCGAGGCGGAGCTGTTCGGCTATGAGAAAGGCGCATTCACCGGCGCGATCAGGACGACCGAGGGCAAGATCGAGCTGGCCGAGGGCGGCACCTTGTTCCTCGATGAGGTCGGCGACATCCCGCTGCCCTTGCAGGTCAAGCTGCTTCGCTTCCTGCAGGAGCGGGTGATCGAGCGGATCGGCGGCCGGCGGCCGATCCCGGTCGACACGCGTATCGTCTGCGCGACCCACCAGAATCTGGAGGCGATGATCGCCGACGGGCGCTTCCGCGAAGACCTTTACTATCGCATCGCCGAGATCGTCGTCCGCATCCCGACTTTGGCCGAGCGGCCGGGTGACGCGGCGTTGGTCGCCAAGCATTTCCTCGCCCGCTTCGCGCGCGAGATGAACCCGAAGGTGACCGGCTTCGCGCCGGGCGCGCTGACCGCGATCGAATGCTGGCGCTGGCCCGGCAACATCCGCGAGCTGGAAAACCGGATGAAGCGCGCGGTGATCATGGCCGACGGCAAGCTCATTTCGGCTGAGGATCTCGATCTCGCCGCGCCGGCGGATGAGGAGATGCCGGTCAATCTCAAGGCGGCGCGCGAGACCGCCGACCGGCGCGCGATCCGCAAGGCGCTGGCGAGCGCCGGCAACAACATTTCCAGTGCCGCCAAAATGCTCGGGATCAGTCGGCCGACGCTCTACGATCTGATGAAGCAATATGGGCTGCAGCCGTGAGGCCTGCTCTCGCCTTTCTCTTGGGCGCGCTCGCCTTGCTCGCCGCCTGCGCCGATTCCGGCGGGGCGTTCGAGCGTGGCCGGGCGGCGTTCGAGGCGGGCGACATGCGCGCGGCACGAGTCGAGTTGATGAACGCGCTGCAGGCCGATCCGGCCAATGCCTCGGCGTGGCTGCTCAAGGCGCGGGTCGATCTCGCGCTCGGCGACGGCGTCGCGGCGGAGGCGGAGGTCGTCCGAGCCCGTCAGGCCGGCACCGGCGTCGAGGAGACCCGGCACCTGCTCGCCCATGCCCGGCTGCTGCAGGGCGACCCACGCGGCGCGCTAAACGAGGTCGGCGAGCCGACCGGCGCCGACGCCGCCTACCGCGCCCGCATCCGCGCCCGAGCGCTGGCCGCATTGGGAGATTCCGCCGCCGGCGCGATGTTCGACCGGGCGATGGCGCTGGGCCCGCGCGACAGCGACGTGTTCGCCGACGTCGCGATCTTCCGCCGCGCTTCCGGCAACATCGCCGGCGCGCTGCAGGCGGTCGATCAGGCGGTGGCGGCGGGGCCGAACAATGCCCGCGCCCTGCTGCTGCGCGGCGAATTGACCCGCGGCCAATATGGCCTCGCCGCCGCGCTGCCGTGGTTCGACCGGGCGATCCAGATCGATCCCGGCTATGTCGATGCCCGGCTGGAGCGGGCGATCACTTATGGCGATCTCGGCCGCATGGAGGACATGCTCGCCGATGCGCGCGAGGCCCACCGTCTGTCGGGCGGCGCCAACAACATGGCCTATTATCTCCAGGCGGTGCTGGCCGCCCGCGCCCGCGATTACGAGCTGGCGCGGTCGATCTTCAATCGCACCAACGGCGCCTTCGCCGAGCGGCCGTCGGGCATGTTGCTGGAAAGCGCGATCGACTTCGGCATGGGCAATGTCGAGCAGGCCGCGACGCGGCTGACCCGGCTGATCGCCATGCAGCCCGGCAATCGCCGCGCCCGCCGCCTGCTTGCCGCGTCGCGCTGGCGGATGGACGATCCGGCCGGGGTAATCGCGGCGCTGGAGCCGCTGGTGGCGCGACCCGACGCCGATTCCTACAGTCTCACTTTGATGGGCCGCGCGCTCGCCCGGCGCGGTGACGCGGCCGGGGCCTCGGCCTATCTCGCCCGTGCCGCGGCGCCGACGCCGGCGCGCTCGGCGCTCGATCCGCTTGCACCGGAGGAATTTGATGCCTTGCGCCGCCAGGCGGAAGCGGAACCCGGCAACGGGCCGGTGCAGGTCCGGCTGATCTCCGCCTTGCTGGCCCGCGGCCTCGGCGGCGAGGCGCTCGATCGCGCCCGCCGGCTGCAAGCCGCCAATCCCGGCGCACCGGAGGTTCATATGCTGGTCGGCGATGCGCTCGGCACGCGCGGCGACTTCGCCGGCGCCGTCGAGCAATATCGCCGCGCCGCCAATCTCGCTTTCTCCGAACCGGTCGCCCTGCGGCTGATCGAGGCGCTGCGCCGCTCCGGCCAGCTCGACGCGGCGGACGGCGTCCTCGCGCTTTTTCTCCAGCAGAATCCGCGCAACGTGCCGGCCCAGATCATGGTCGCGGCGCGGATGATGGCGCGCGAGGAATGGGCCGAGGCGATCGAGGTCTATGAAGGCCTGCGCCGCCGGCTCGGCAACAATGACGCGACGATCCTCAACAACCTCGCCTGGGCTTATGCCCAGACCGGCGATTATGAGCGGGCGCTGCCTTATGCGCGCCGCGCCTGGTCGCTCGACCGCGACAATCCGGCGACTGCCGACACCCTGGGCTGGATCCTCTACCGCGGCGGCAGCGACCCGGTCGGGGGGCTCGCTCTGATGGAACAGGCCGCGCGGGGCGCGCCGAGCAACGCCGCGATCAGGCGGCGGCTGGAGCAAGCCCGAAGGGGTTAGTGAAAGGCCGCATTGTCCAGATTGAGCTCGGCGAGCGGGATCACGATCACCGTCCGCCCGGCGGCGCGGAGGCGCTCGACGAACTGGTCGGCCTGGCCGACGATCACCATGGTCGCGCCCTCGGGCGCGAGCAGCGCACCGGCGGCTGCCTGCGCCTGTGCCGGTGTGACGGCGATAACCGAGGGGATGTAACGTTCGATCTCGCCGGGATCGATGCCGCGCGTCACATAGGAGGCGATCAGCGAAGCGACCCCGGACGTGGTCTCGGCATTGCGGCCGAAGTCGCCGGTGAGCGAGGCGCGGCGGGCGGCCAGCTCGGCGGGCTGGATCGGCTCCGCCCCAAGCCGCCGCATCTCGGCGAGGATCAGGCCCAGCACCTCCGCCGCCGCATCGTTGCGGGTCTGGGTCAAGGCGGTGAACGGCCCCGGCTGGGCGCGCGCATCGAGGCTGCTGCCCGAGCCATAAGAGAGGCCGCGACGGATCCGGATCTCCTGATTGAGCCGCGCGCTGTAGCCGCCGCCGAGCACCGCATTGACGACCAGCATCCGGTAGAAGGCCGGATCGCGCCGGGCGATCGTCTCGCGGGCGACGGCGACCGCGGCCTGGCCGGCGCCGGGCATGTCGATCACGATCACGTCCGCGCGGGCCGCGCGCTGGGTCTGAGCCATCGGGCTGTCGACCGCGGGCTCTCCACTCCAGTTTCCGAAATGCACCTCGGCCAGGCGGCGCGCGGTCTCAGGGTCGATGTCGCCGGTCAGGATCAGGGTCGCGTTGGCCGGGCGCCATTGGGTGCGATAGGCGTTCTCGATATCGGCTCGGGTGATCGCGGCGAGGCTGGCCGCGGTGCCGCCGGGCGGATGGCCGTAAGGCGATAGAGCGTAGACGGCGCGGGCGGCGGTGAGGCTCGCGATCTGGCCGGGATCGCTCATCGCGACTTGGACGGCATCGCGCGCCGTCTGGCGCTGCCGCTCGACCTCCTCATTCGCCAGGGTCGCGTTGCGGGCGACGTCGGCGATCAGGCCGAGCGCCCGGTCCGCCTCGGCGGTGCGGACGGTCATCGCCAGCGATGCGCCGTCCCAGCCGGCGCTGGAATCAAGCGACGCGCCCAGCGCCTCGGCTGCCTGATCGATCTGCGCCGCTGAACGGGTGCGGGTGCCTTCAGTCATCACCGCGGCGGTCAGGGTCGCGGTGCCGGCGCGGCTCTCGGGATCGGTGGCCGATCCGCCACGGGCGACGAGGCCGGCGGTGACGATCGGCAGGCGGCGGTTGGTGATCGTGATGACGGTCAGGCCGTTGGCGAGTTGCTGCCGGTTCGGCGCGGGGATTGCGGGCGCGATTTCCGGTCCGGGCCTGGGCGGCTGGACGCGCTCGGCGGCGGGCGCCGGCTCCCAGATCCAGACATTGGGCGGCGTCGCGAGCGGCGTGGTCTCGACCGTGGCGGCCGTCTGGATAGTGTCCTCACGCGCGCCGTTCTGGCCTTCTTCGGGCAGATAGCGGACCGCGGCGCTGCTCGTCTCCGCGAGCCAGCGGCGGGCGACGCGCTGGATATCGCCCGGCGTGACGGCGGCGATCCGGGCCAGGCGGAGATCCGCGGCGCGCGGGTCGCCGGCGAGCAAAACCGCCTCGGCCAGCGTCTGCGCCCGCCCTTCAACCGTCTCGCGTTCCCTGAGCTCGCCGGTGATCAGCTCGTTCTGCGCTTCGGCAAGCTCGGCGGCGGTGACCGATTCGTCGCGGAAGCGGGCGATCTCGCGGCGCAACGCCGCCTCGCCGGCCTCGGCGCTCTGGCCCTGCGAGAGGATCGCGAACACGGCGAGATTGCCGCGGCCGCGCCGAACGTCGACGAAGGAGCTGGCCTGGGCCGCGATCCGGTCGCGATAGACCAGGGTCTGGTGAAGCCGCGAGCTTTCGCCGGTCGACAGGATGCCGTCGAGCACCTCCATCGCCGCCGCGTCCGGATCGTTCGCGGGGGGAACGGGGTAGGAGAGGAGCACCGCCGGCAGCGGCGTGTTGGGCTCATAAACGGTGTAGCGCCGCGCCTCGCGTCTATCCGGCTCCTCGACGCGGACGCGCGGGATGCTTGCCGTGGGCCGCGCGATCGGACCGAAATAGCGATCGACCCAGGCATTGAATTGCGCCTCGTCGAAATTGCCGGCGACGAACAGCACCGCATTGTCGGGCCGGTAATAAGTCGCGTGGAAGGCGCGCACGTCCTCGATCGTCGCCGCGTCGAGATCGGCGATGCTGCCGATGCCGGGCCGACCATAAGGATCGCGGTCGTAGGAGATTTGCGGGAGGTAGAGGTAGAAGAGGCGGCCATAAGGCGCGGCGAGGACGCGGCTGCGCAGCTCTTCTTTCACGACGTCGCGCTCGGAATTGAAGAAGCCGGGCTCGATCACCAGCGAGCTCATCCGCTCCGCCTCGGCCCAGAGCAGGCGCTCGAGATGGTTGGCGGGGACGGTTTCGTAATAATTGGTGTAATCGTCGTTGGTCGACGCATTGTTGAAGCCGCCGACGTCCTCGGTCAGCCGGTCGAACTGCTCGGGCACCAGGTTCCGCGTCGATTTGAACATCATATGCTCGAACAGATGGGCGAAGCCGGAGCGACCGCGCGGATCGTCGCGCGAGCCGACGTCGTACCAGACCTGGACCGAGACATTGGCGCTCAGGGGATCGCGGATGGAATAGACGCGAAGGCCGTTGGCGAGGGTTCGGGTCTGATAAGCGATCGGCGGGACGGCCGGTGCCTGGGCGGGCGCGGCGGCGGGGGCGAGCAGCAGGAGGCCAAGGCCCAGCCGGATCAGCCAGTTCGTCGTCACATTCGTCTCCCTGAGCCCAAAGCGACGCTGGGCAGAAGCGGCGACGGCGTCAAGCCGGATTGGCGAGCAGCTCGACCATCTCGGCCAGCTCCAGCCAGCGTTGCTCCGCGGCGTCGCGCTCGGTGCGTGCTTTCTCGATCGCCGCGGTGAGCTGGGCGAAACGGGCGGGATCGCGCGCATAGAGATCGGGATCGGCGAGGATGTCTTCGTCGCGGGCGATCTCCGCCTCCAGTTCGTCGATCCGCGAGGGTAGCAGGTCGTAGTCGCGCTGATCCTTGTAGGTGAGTTTGGCGCGCGGCTTTGCCGGCGCTTCGCCTTTTGGCGGCGCGGCGACTTTGGGATTGTGGACATGGGGCCGGCGCCGGCGCTCCCAATCCTCATAGCCGCCCGCGACAATGTCGACCTTGCCGGAGCCGTCGAGCCCGAGGGTGATCGTCACGGTGCGGTCGAGGAAGTCGCGGTCGTGGCTGACGATCAGCACTGTGCCCTCATAATCGGCGATCACCTCCTGCAGCAGGTCGAGCGTCTCCATGTCGAGATCGTTGGTCGGCTCGTCGAGCACCAGCAGGTTCGAGGCGCGGGCGAACTCGCGGGCGAGCAGGAGTCGCGAGCGCTCGCCGCCGGAAAGGCTGCCTATGGGCGCATCGATCAGGGTGGGCTCGAACAGGAATTCCTTGAGATAGCCCTGGACGTGCTTCTTGACGCCCCGCACCTCGATCCAGTCGCCACCCTCGGCGAGCACGTCGCGGACGCGCTTGGCGGGGTCGAGCAATTTGCGCTGCTGGTCGATCATCACCCCGGCCAGCGTCTTCGCCCGCGTCACCGTCCCGTCATCCGGCGCGATCTCGCCGGTGAGCAGCTTGAGCAGGGTCGTCTTGCCGGTGCCGTTCGCGCCGACGACGCCGATCCGGTCGCCGCGCTGGATGCGCAAGCTGAAGTCGCGGACGATGATGCGCTCGCCATAGCGCTTGGTCACCCGGTCCGCCTCGATCACCATCTTCGATCGGGTTTCGTCGGTCTGCAGCGCCAGTTTCGCTGTCCCCGCCGGCCCCAGCATCGCGGCGCGGGCGGCGCGCATCTCGCCAAGCTTGGCGAGCCGGCCCTGGTTGCGCCGCCGCCGCGCGGTGACGCCGCGCTGGAGCCAGTGCAGTTCCAGCTTCAGCTTCGCGTCGAGCTTCTCGGCGTTCCGCGCCTCCTCCTCATAGACCTTCTCGGTCCAGGCCTCGAAGCCGCCATAGCCGACCTCGGCGCGCCTGAGCTGGCCGCGATCGAGCCAGAAGGTCGAGCGGGTGAGACGGGTCAGGAAGGTGCGGTCGTGACTGATGACGATGAAGGCGCCGGTATAGCGGCCGAGCCAGTCCTCCAGCCATTCGATCCCGGCGAGATCGAGATGGTTGGTCGGCTCATCGAGCAGCAGCACGTCCGGATCGAGCGCCAGAGCCCGGGCGATGGCGGCGCGGCGCCGCTCGCCGCCGGAAGCGGTGGTCGCGGGCCGGTCGAGATCGATGCCGATCTGGTGTGCGATCGCGTCCACCTCGTGCGAGGCCGCGCCGCCGGACAAGGCGAAATCGCGTAACGTCGCAAAGGGGGTCAGATCGGGATCCTGCTCGAGCAGCACCACCCTAGTTCCAGGCTGGATCGTGCGCCGGCCCTCGTCGGTCTCGATCAGGTCGGCAAGGCATTTGAGCAGGGTCGTCTTGCCCGCGCCGTTGCGCCCGATCAGCGCCAACCGGTCGCGCGGCCCGATGAACAGGTCGAGGCCGCGAAACAGCCAGCCCGATCCCTGGATCAGGCCGAGTTTTTCATAAGCGAGAACGGGCGCGGCCATGGCGGCGCAGATAGAGCGTCCGGACGCGACCGTCACCCACCGTTGGCGGGCGACTTGCGTTCATGCCGGCGGCAACGAATAAGGATAGTCCGAGCGGGGTATGAAATGAGCGATCTCAAGACCTGTTTCAAGCGCGTTGACTATGACCTGAGCGCGCTGCTTCATTATATCGACTTGGGCGATATCGGCTTACCCGACATTCAGCGCCCCTTCGTCTGGGCGAACGCCAAGGTCCGCGATCTCTTCGACAGCATGTATAAGGGTTTTCCAGTCGGTTATCTGTTGTTCTGGGAGAATGGCGCGATCGACGGCGCCAAGCAGATCGGTGCCGGGGCCAAGCAACACAAGGTTCCGAATCGTCTTATCGTCGATGGCCAGCAGCGCCTCACGTCACTCTACGCCGTTTTTCGCGGCCAGAAGGTGCTCGACGCGGACTACAAAGAGCGCGCGATCGAGGTCGCGTTCAACCCGCGCAGCTGCAAGTTCGAAGTGGCCGACGCTGCGATTCGCCGCGATCCCGAGTGGATTCCGAACATCTCGTCCTTGTGGTCGTCTGGCCAATCCAGCCGGAAACTGGTCAACGATTACATCGCCCAAGCCAGCAGGAAGGCGCCGCTTACCGAGGAGGAGGAGGAAGCCGTCTCACACAATCTCGACCGTCTCTTCGATCTCCAAAAATACCCTTTTACCGCGCTGGAGATCGCACCCTCTGTTGACGAGGAGCAGGTCGCGGATATCTTCGTTCGCATCAACAGCGAGGGCGTGAAGCTCAACCAAGCGGACTTCATTCTCACGCTGCTATCGGTGTTTTGGGATGAGGGGCGCGCGCGCCTCGAAACTTTCTGCCGGGCGGCTCGAAAAGCCCCGTCGCCAGGCGAAGAAGCATCGCCTTTCAATCATTTCATCGAACCCGATCCGGACCAATTGCTTCGCGTTTCGGTCGCGCTCGGCTTTGGCCGGGGGCGATTGAAGAGCGTCTACCAGGTACTGCGCGGCAAGGACCCGGATACCGGTGAGTTTTCGCCGACGCGGCGAGACGAGCAATTCGCCATTCTCGCCGAGGCGCAAGCGCACGTTCTCAACCTCCGAAACTGGCACCAATTCCTGAGCGCGTTGATCGGCGCCGGATTCAGAAGCGGCGAGATGATTTCGTCGCAAAACGCCCTGCTCTATGCCTACGCATTCTACCTGTGGGGTCGAGTGAAGTTCAGCATCGCGGAGCATCAGCTGCAAAAAGCGATCGGCCGGTGGTTCTTTTTCGCCAGCCTGAAGGGGCGCTACACCAGCTCGCCCGAAACGGTGATGGACGCCGACCTCAACCGCATCAAGAATCTGGAATCGGGTGAGCAGTTTCTCGCCGTGCTCGATGGGTTGATTTCCAGCGAGCTGACCAACGATTTCTGGGCAATCACCCTGCCTGCCGACCTGGCGACCTCATCGGCGCGCAACCCGCAGCTTTTCGCTTACGTCGCTTCACAGAATCGGCTGGGAGCTTACGTATTGTTTTCTCATAAGAAGGTGTCCGACCTCATCGATCCTGCCCTCAAGACCAAGAAAAAGCCCCTTGAGCGGCATCACTTGTTCCCGCGTGCTTGGCTCGAAAAAAGCCTGGGCGCCGAGCAGACCGAGATCAACCAGATGGCTAATTACGCCCTGCTGGAATGGCCCGAAAATATCGACATTGGAGCGACGCCGCCAAGCGAATATGCCGTTGAGATCAAACTGCGCTTTGGCGGTCAGGAGACGCTATGGGAAAAGATGCTGGCGGACCATGCGCTGCCTGACGGCTGGGAGCACATGACCTATCCCGACTTTCTTGAAGCGCGAAGAAAGCTGATGGCGCAGATCATCCGGCGAGGCTTTGAAAGCCTGAATTGACGCCATCGTATTAGCGCGCCGCCGCCTCCCGCGCCCTTTGTTCCGCCACCATCCGCGCGACGCTCTCCAGCAAGGCGGGCGCGTCGTAGACGATGCCGTCCTTGATCGTCCAACGGACGCCGCCGACCCGCTCGACCTGCTGGGTCTGGGGGTTCAGCCGCTCATGGCCGGTGCCGTAGAGCAGCTTGAGATTGGCGAGCGGGTTGCCGGGGACGATGACGAGATCGGCGAGCATGCCGGGGCGGACGATGCCGAAGGGCGGTTCCTCCCCTCGTGGCGCGTAAAGCTCGCGCGCGCCGTTGATCGTCGCCGCCTGGATCACCTCGAGCGGCGAGAAGCCCGCCTCCTGAAGCATCTCCAGCTCCTGGATGTAGGAGAAGCCCCAGGTCTGGTAGATGAAGCCGGGATCGGAGCCGACGGTCACCAGCCCGCCCATATTCTTGTAATCGTTCACCAGCCGCATCCAGGGCGTGTAGAAACGCCGCCAGGCGACCTCGTCGGCGGTCGTCCAGTCCCAGAAATAGGAGCCGTGATTGGTCCGGCTCGGCTGGAAGAAGCGCTGCAGCGACGGCAAGGTATAGCGCTGGTGCCATTCGGCGGTCCGCGCCCGCATCACGTCGCGGCCAGCGGAATAGATGTTGAAGGTCGGCGACATGAAGACGCCGCGCTCGCGCAGCCGCTCCAGATAGCCGCGCCATTCGGGGCTGCCGGGCGTCACGATCTGGTCGGCGAGGCGGGCGACCTGGCTGAACCGCCACTGCTCGTCCGCCATATTGTAGTCGGGCGGGTAGGAGGGTAGCCGCCGGTCGCGCAGCAAAGATTCGAAATGGCCGTAGAAATGGGTGACGTCCAGCAGCCCCATCGCCGTCGCCCGCTCGGCATTGACCTCGGCGACGCCACCTTGGCCGAGATGGGCGACGGTGCCGAGCCGCAGCGTGCGGGCCTCGGTGATCGCCGCCTCCAGCACCGCCGGACGCTCGCTGTTGAAGAACTTGATCCCGTCATAGCCGGCCTGCGCGGCCCAGCGGACGAAGGCGCGCGCCTGCTCGGGGCTCGTCACCGGGCCGCGATTCCAGACGTCGCCGATCACGGCATAAGCGAAGAGGCGGGGCGCGACGATCGTGTTGTCGCGGCTGCGCTGCCGGTCGGAGAGCGACATGTCGCCCGGGCCGTCATAGAAGCCTACGCCGCGCACCGTGGTGACGCCATGCGCCAGCCAGAGGCGGTAGCCATAGGTCGCGTTCGGCGCCTTGTCGGGGTCGCCGTTGTGGCCGTGGACGTCGACGAAGCCGGGCAGCACCGTCATGCCGGTCGCGTCGATCTCGCGGTCGGAGTCGTTCGGGGCGCGATTCGACGCCTGCGCCAGGCCGGGAGTTCCGGCCGATCGGATGCTCTCGATCCGGTTGCCGGCGACGACGATATCGACCGGGCCGCGCGGCGGTGCGCCGGTGCCGTCGACCAAGGTCGCGTTGCGGATGACCAGGCGGCGATAGGGGCCTTCGCCCTCGCCGGGCTGACGGTCCGGCACCCGCTCCATGCGCGCGCCACTGTCCTGCGCGAGACCGGGCGGCTGGACGGCGAGCGTCACCAGCAACAGTCCCGCCCAACCCGCCATCCGTCGTAGCCGCATTCCGATCCCCCGAACGTTAAGCCGAGCCTACCGCCCTATTCATGGCCTATTCAATGGCTTCGGCTATTGTCGCTTGCGATTCCTCCCGCGAAAGGCAAATCCTTCGATTCTCGCCATGCGTCCGCTGTTGCTCATCCCGCTTGTCCTGGCCTGTGCGGCGCCCGCCACGGCGCAGCGGTCGGGCGCGTCGCGCGGCGAACAGGACACTGCCTATCGGGCGATGAATCAGGGCGCGATCCTGCCGCTCGCCCAGATTCGCGCCCGGATCAGCGTGCCCGGCGCCCAATTCATCGGGGTGGAGTTCGATGGCCGCATCTATCGGCTGAAGTTCATGCGTGGCTCCGAGATGATCTGGATCGACGTCGATGCGCGCACCGGCCGGGTGATCGGCCGGCAATAAGCACTGCATGGCGCTGGACTGCCGGCACTGCTATTCCCATCTGAGTGCTTTCGCGCTTCCGGGCGCCACAGAAGGGGATGTCTATGCGGGTGCTGATCGTCGAGGACGAGCCCAATCTGGGGCGGCAGCTGCGCGCGACGCTGGAAGGCGCGGGCTATGCGATCGATCTCGCCACCGACGGCGAGGACGGCCATTATCTCGGCTCGACCGAGACCTATGACGCGATCATCCTCGATCTCGGCCTGCCCGAGGTGGACGGGCTCACTGTCCTCGACCGCTGGCGCAAGGAGGGGATGAAGGTTCCGGTGCTGGTGCTGACCGCCCGCGACAGCTGGTCGGACAAGGTGGCGGGGCTCGACGCCGGCGCCGACGACTATCTCGCCAAGCCGTTCCAGACCGAGGAGCTGATCGCCCGCCTTCGTGCGCTGATCCGCCGCGCCGCGGGCAATGCGTCGTCGGAGCTGATCGCCGGCGACGTGCGGCTCGACACGCGCTCCGGCAAGGTGACGCTGGACGGCGAGCCGGTGAAATTGACCGCCCAGGAATACAAGCTGCTGTCCTACCTGATGCATCACAAGGGCAAGGTGGTGAGCCGCACCGAGCTGATCGAGCATATCTACGATCAGGATTTCGACCGCGATTCGAATACGATCGAGGTGTTCGTCACCCGCATCCGCAAGAAGCTCGGGCCCGATGTGATCACCACGATCCGCGGCCTCGGCTATTCGCTCGATGAGCCGCGGGGGTAAGGCGCCATTCAGGGCGCCGCCGGCATTCCCATAGCCATGGCACGATCCACCGGGCCGGCGCGCATGGCCGCGGAGCAGTGGCGATGAAGCTGAAGGTCCCGCCGCTCCGCCGCTTCTGGATTCGCCGCGCGGAAAAACGTTCGTCCGGTTCGCTCACCCGGCGGATGATCGGCATCGCGGCGCTCTGGATCGGGCTTCTGCTCTCGGTCGGCGCCTATGCGCTCGATCGGATGCTGACCTCGGCGGTGACCGAGAATTTCGATTCCCAGCTCGAATATGTGCTGACCGCGATGATCGCGTCGGCCGAGATCGGGCCCGAGGGCGAGGTGTTGTTCACCCGCGCGCCGGCCGATCAGCGCTTCCTCGAGCCTTATTCGGGTCTCTATTATCAGGTCAGCGGCGACGGGTTCGATCCCTTCCCGTCGCGCTCGCTCTGGGACCGGCGGCTGGCGACGCAAGGTCATGCCGATGGCGAGGCGCATTTCTACGACAGCGAGGAGTTCCCGAACGAAACCCTGCGGGTGAGCGAGCGCGACGTGCGCGTTCCAGGCTCGCCGGTGCGCTGGCGCTTTCAGGTGGCGCAGAACCGCGAGCTGCTCGATGAGCAGATCGGCATATTGCGCAGCACGCTCATTCAGTCCTTCACCATCCTTGGCCTCGGCCTGATCGTGCTCGCTGCGCTGCAGGCGATCTATGGCCTGTGGCCGCTCCGAAAGATGCGCCGCGCGATCGCCGCTATACGGTCTGGGCAAAAATCGCGGATAGACGAGCGACTGCCGGCCGAGATCGAGCCACTGACGGAGGAATTGAACGCTTTGCTCGAGCACAACGAGAAGCAGGCGGAGGAGGCGCGCCGCCATGCGGGCAACCTCGCCCATGCGCTGAAGACACCGCTCACCGTGGTCAACAACGCCGCCACCGCGCACGCGCCCGATCTCGCCGACACGGTGATCCGCGAATCGCGGGTGATGCGGCGTCAGGTCGACCATCATCTCGCCCGGGCGCGGGCGATCGGCCGGCGCTCCAGCGCACAGGCTCGTAGCGCAGTGTGGCCGAGCCTCGAATCGGTCGAGCGCGCAGTGAGCCGGCTCTATGAGAATGTGACGATCGACATCGCCGGCGACAAGCAGGCGGAGGCGCGGGTCGAGCGGCAGGATCTGGACGAGCTGCTCGGCAATCTGATCGAGAACGCCGCCAAATATGGCCAAGGCCGGGTCTTCGTCACCGTGTCGGTGACACCTGAATGTGTGGAGATCGAGGTCGAGGACGACGGCACCGGCATTCCGGAGAGTGAGCGCGAGACGATCTTCGATCGCGGCGCGCGGCTCGACACCGGCAAGCCGGGCACCGGCCTCGGTCTCGCCATCGTCCGCGACGTGGCGCAAATCTATGGCGGCTCGGTCACGCTCGAAGAGAGCGAGGATCTGGGCGGCCTGCTCGCGCGGCTCAAGCTACCCAGGGCGGCCTGAGTCTTGCCTTTGCGCCCCGGCGCGCGCATCGCCGCAGCGCATGACCGCGACTGTCCATCCCCTCCGTCCGAGCGCCGCGCCGTCGCTCGATCCGATCGTCCAGCTCGTCGCCGCCGACCTCAACAAGGTCAATGCGGTAATCCTGGACCGGATGCAGAGCGAAGTGGCCCTGATCCCCGAGCTCGCCGGCCATCTGATCGCCGGCGGCGGCAAGCGGATGCGGCCGATGCTCACCTTGGCCTGCGCGTCGCTGCTCGATTACCAGGGCGCGCGCCACCACCGCCTCGCTGCCGCAGTCGAGTTCATCCATACGGCGACGCTGCTGCACGACGATGTCGTGGACGGTTCAGGGCTAAGGCGCGGGCGGCGTACCGCCAACGTCATCTGGGGCAATCCGGCCAGCGTCCTGGTCGGCGATTTCCTGTTCAGCCGCGCCTTCGAGCTGATGGTCGAGGATGGCTCGCTCAAGGTGCTCAAGATCCTGTCGCGCGCGTCAAGCGTGATCGCCGAGGGCGAGGTCAGCCAGCTCACCGCCCAGCGCCGGATCGACACGCAAGAGGATCATTATCTGGAGATCATCGCGGCCAAGACCGCGGCCCTGTTCGCCGCCGCCTGTCGAATCGCGGCGGTGGTCGCCGAGCGCGAGGAGGCAGCCGAGGCGGCACTCGATGCTTATGGCCGCAATCTCGGCATCGCCTTCCAGCTCGTCGATGACGCGATCGACTATTCCTCCGACGCGGCGACGATGGGCAAGCGCGTGGGCGACGATCTGCGCGACGGCAAGGTGACCCTGCCGGTCATCCTCGCTTATGCGCGCGGGTCCGAAGCGGATCGCGCCTTCTGGCGCGAGGCGATCGCCGGCGGCGGCGTCGAGCCCGACCTCGCCCGCGCCACCGACCTGCTCGAAGCGACCGGCGCCCTAGCCGACACGCAGGAGCGGGCGCGGTTGTTCGGCCGGCGGGCGATCGATGCGCTCGGTGCGTTCCCGGCCGGACGGGCCAAGGCGGCCCTGGTCGAGACCGTCGAGTTCGCGATCCAGCGGGCTTATTGACCCAGCCGCTGTCCGCTTTCTTCGGCGATGAAGGTCAGCAAGGCGACCTCAAGCGGATCGAGTTCCGGCTGGGCCGCGAGGCGCGCCTTCAGCCAGTTGGCCTCGGCCGGCTCGATCGCGCGCGCAGCGGCCTCAAGCGTGTCGCGGTCCGGGGCTTGCGGGGCGGGCTCGGCGGCGGACGAGAAGCCTGAAAGCCCCGCAGCCGCCATTCGTCGGAAGAAGCCGCCGATATGCGGCTGGTTTTCGCCCACGAATGCTCCGAGCCGGGCAGCCTCGTCGCGGGCGAGCGGGCGATAGCTGTTATAGGCCATCAGATGGTTGCCGACCGCTTGCACGAACAGTTTGTCCCATTCGGGCGCGTTCGCGGCGCCGAGCGCCAAATCCTTGATGCGGAACAACAGGTCGGCCTCGGCGCGGCTGATGCAGGCCGGGCCATCACCGGCCTGGGCGAACAGGATGCGCCGCAACAGCCTGGCCTCGGCGGCGTTGACGGAGCCGGGATCGAGCGCCTCGCCATCGCGCGTCGGTCCCGCGCCGGTCAAAACGGCCGCTTCGATCTGCGACAGCGCGTAATTCTTCAGGCTGTCGGGCACATTGGTCGCGTTTTCGAGAACCTTGATCAGCAATTCGAGCTCGCCTAGCGAATCGACGCGGCCGTCCCGGTCGATCCGCGCGATCAGCCAATGCGCCTTGCCTTCGTCGACATAACCGGCCGGTGCGGCCTGGCGAACGACATAGTCGGTCATCGCCTCGACGAAGAAATCGACCCATTCGCGATCGGCGGATTTCAGCCCTTCGTTGAGGTCGAAGATCGCGTCCGCCTCGGCCGGATCGATCCGGCCATCGGGCCAGCAGATCCGGCGCAGCGACAGGATGTCCGCAGGCGCGAGCGCGGCCTTCGCCTTCAGTTCGGCGGCGAGCGACAGAAAGGGTGCGGTCATGCTTGGGTCCCCCGATGAGCGCCGCACCTTAGCAGCGGGGCTTTAACGGCTTCTTACAAAGGCTAAGGAAGCCGGCGTGAGCGCGCTCCCCATTGCCGCCGTCCTCCCCGACCTGCTTGCGGCGCTGCGCGAGGGGCCGAACGCGGTTTTGGTCGCGCCGCCTGGAGCGGGCAAGACGACGGCGGTCGCGCCGGCTTTGCTTGGCGAGCCTTGGGTGGCTGGCGGCGAGATTCTGCTGCTCTCGCCCCGCCGGCTCGCGGCGCGGGCGGCGGCGGAGCGGATGGCGGAGCTGGCGGGCGAAAGCGCCGGCGGGTTGATCGGCTACGCCACCCGGCTCGATAGCAAAAGCTCGGCGCGGACCCGGATCACGGTGCTGACCGAAGGCATCTTCCTCGCGCGGTTGCAGAGCGATCCCGAGCTGAAGGGCGTCTCGGCGGTGCTGTTCGACGAGGCGCATGAGCGCGGTCTCGACGGCGATTTCGGCCTCGCCTTGGCGCTCGACGCGCAGGCGGGGCTGCGACCGGACCTCCGTCTCCTCGTCATGTCGGCGACGCTCGATGGCGCGCGCTTCGCGACCCTGATGGGCGATGCCGCTGTGATCGAGAGCGAGGGCCGAGCGCATCCGGTCGACATCGTCCATCTCGGCCGCGCCGCCGAAGCGCGGATCGAGGACGCGATGGCGGCGGCGATCCGGCGCGCGCTGGCGGAGCGGCCCGGCGATCTGCTCGCCTTCCTGCCCGGCGTCGCCGAGATCGAGCGGACGGCGGAGCGGCTGACCCTGTCCGCCGACACCGACCTGCACCTGCTCCACGGCACGCTCGATCCCGCCGCGCAGCGCGCCGCGATCCGCGCCGCGCCGCCGGGCCGGCGCAAGGTGGTGCTCGCGACCGCGATCGCCGAGACCAGCCTGACGCTGGACGGGGTGCGGATCGTCGTCGATTCGGGGCTCGCCCGCCGGCCGCGCTACGACCGCGCCGCCGGCCTCACCCGGCTGGTCACCGAACGGGCGAGCCAGGCTTCGGTGACGCAGCGCGCCGGCCGGGCAGGGCGGCAGGGTCCGGGCGCCGTCTATCGTTTGTGGGAAGCGGCGGCGACAGCGAGCCTGCCGCGCTTCGATCCGCCGGAAATCCTCGAAGCGGACCTGTCGGCGCTGCTGCTCGATAGCGCGTTGTGGGGAGTCGCCGATCCGCGCGCGCTGCGCTGGCTCGATCCGCCGCCCGAAGCTGCGGTGACGGAGGCGCGGCGGCGCTTGGTCGCGCTGGACGCGATCGATGAAGCGGGGCGGCCCACGGCGCATGGCCGGGCGATTGCGGCGCTGCCGCTGCCGCCCCGGCTCGCGCATATGATGATCGAGGCCAAAGCCCGGGGCTGGAGCGAGACGGCGGCCGAGATCGCGGTGCTGCTCTCCGAACGTGGCCTCGGCGGCCATGACGCCGATCTGGAGCTGCGCCTGCGTCGATGGCGCGGCGACAAGGGTAGGCGGGCCGAGGCGGCGCGAGGGCTGGCAAGAAACTGGCGTCGTCTCACGCGCTCGTCTCGCAAAAGCGATGCTTCAGGCGACGATATCGGCGGCTGCATCGCGCTGGCCTTCCCGGACAGGGTGGCTAAAAGGCGCGATGCGACGGGCGCGGACTGGCTTAGCGTCGGTGGGCGTGGCTTTCGGCTCGATCCGGCCGATCCGCTCGCCCGCAATGCCTGGCTCGCGGTCGCCGAGGTGAGCGGCGCGGCCGGCGGCGCGCGCGTCCTGGCCGCCGCTTCGATCGATCAGGCGAGTGTCGAGGCGCTGTTCGCCGAGCGGATCAAGACCGGGACGCAGGTTGCGTTCGATCCCGCCAGTGGCGGCGTACGCGCCAGCCATGGCCGCTGGCTCGGCGCGATCACTTTGTCCGGCGGCCAGGACAGAAGCGCCGAGCCGGCCGCGATCGCGGCGGCGTTGCTCGAGGGCATTCGATCGCGCGGCCTCGATCTGCTGCCGTGGAGCGAGACCGCGCGGTCGCTGCGTGTCCGGGCGGGTTTCGCGCGCCGGCACGATCCGTCGCTCGCCGACCTCTCCGACGCGGCTTTGCTCGCCGATCTCGACCAGTGGCTGCCGCCGCTGCTCGAAGGAGTCCGCCGGCTCGACGAGATCGACGCCGGCGCGCTGACTGCGGCGCTGGAGGCGCGCCTGGGCTGGCCCGGCCGCCAGGCGGTGGACCGGCTCGCACCGAGCCATTTCGAGACGCCGGCCGGCAGCCGCCATGTGATCGACTATGAAGCCGAAGCCGGACCGACGGTCACCGCGCGCGTCCAGGCTCTTTTCGGCCTCGCCGATCATCCGCAGGTCGGTAGCATCCCGCTCGTCTTGTCGCTCACCTCGCCGGCCGGGCGGCCGATCCAGACGACCCGCGACCTGCCCGGCTTCTGGCGGGGCAGCTGGGCAGCGGTCGCGAAGGAAATGCGGGGCCGCTATCCCCGGCATCCCTGGCCGGACGACCCGGCCGCCGCGCCGCCGACGCTCAGGACAAAACGCGCCGACCGGCCACGCTGAAGCAAGAGCGATCAGCGATTCGGCAAGCGCGATCAACAAGTCCGCAGCGCCGATCAATGCGCCGAGGCGCGTTACTCCATTAATACAGCGACGGCGCGACCGTTGCGCGTCCGCAAGTGGAGATCATCATGCGTCAGGTTACCTTGCTATCCATCGCCGGCGTCATCGCCTTGGGCCTCGCCGCTCCGGTCATGGCTCAACACGGCAGCGCGCAGGAAAAGTCCCCGGCGGCCGCGAATAGTGCCGCCAATGCGGGCGATCCGAACCGCACGATCTGCATCCGCGCCGATCTTTCATCCGGCACGCGGATCATGCGGCGCGTCTGCCGCACCGCGCGCGAATGGGAGGCCGACGGCGGCATTCCCGAGACGCGCTGACGCTGCTCCGCGATCGCCGCGCCCGCCAGATTCCGGTTCGCCTTCGCCGCGTCGCGCGATAATGCGGCGAGGGGCAAGGACCGGGGAGAAGATTGATGCGGCGATTGGCGATGCTTGGCCTGGTCCTGGCCTGTGTCGGCCTCGCCGCTCCGTCTGCGGCGCAGCGCGATAACATGGACGCCGTCGCGCGCGATTATGTCCGGCTTCAGCTAGAGATCGGTGCGCGCGACGACGGCTATATCGACGCCTATTACGGTCCGCCGGAGGTTCGCGCGGCCGCGACCGCCAATCCGCGCAGCATCGAGGATTTGGCGTCAGCGGTCGAGGCGCTGAGAGGCCGGCTGCGCCAGATCGCGCCGGCAGGCCGGGTCGGGCAACGCCAGGCGTTTCTGGACGCCCAGCTCATAGCGGCGGCGACCCGGCTGCGTATGCTGCGCGGCGAGCGGCTGAGCTTCGCCGAGGAAGCGCGCGGGCTTTACGGCGTCGATCTCGAAGGCTTGCTTCACCCGCTTTCGCATTATGATCCGATCCTCGCCCGGATCGAGCGGCTGGTGCCGGGCGACGGGCCGCTGGCCGATCGGGTCGAGGCGTTCCTCGCCCGCTTCACCATTCCCCGCGAGCGGCTCGACGCGGTGATGCGCGGCGCGATCGCCGAATGCCGGCGGCGGACGGCCGCTTTTGTTCCGCTGCCGCGTGGCGAAGCGTTCACATTGGAGTTCGTCACCAACCAGCCTTGGTCCGGCTACAATTGGTATCAGGGCAATTATCGCAGCCGTATTCAGGTCAACACCGATCAGCCGGTGCGGCTCAGCCGTGCGGTCGATCTCGGCTGCCACGAAGGCTATCCCGGTCACCACGCCTACAACATGCTGCTCGAGCAGAATCTCGCCCGCCGGCTGGGGTGGATCGAGTTCCAGCTCTATCCGCTCTACAGCCCGCAAAGCTTCATCGCCGAGGGCAGCGCCAATTATGGCATCGCGCTCGCCTTTCCAGGCGGCCAGCGGCTGCAATACGAAACGCGCGTGCTCTATCCGCTGGCGGGATTGCCGGCGCAGGATGCACCCGCTTATGCCGCGCTGCTGCAGGCGATCGACGCGCTGACCGGCGCGCGCTTCACCATCGCCCGGGACTATCTCGAAGGCCGGCTCACCCGCGATCAGGCGATCGAACTCGTCCAGCGCTATCAGCTGATGACCCGCGCGCGCGCCGAGCAGTCGGTCAGCTTCACCGATCGCTACCGCGCCTATGTGATCAATTACGGCCTCGGCCGCGACATGGTGGCGACCCATATCGAAAGCGCGGGGCGCAGCCCGCGGGCGCGCTGGGGCGCGATGCTGCGGTTGCTGTCGGAGCCGTTCCTGCCGGCCGACCTCCTGCCGCGCGCGGCGCGATGATCCAGAAAAGGCCTCTCGGCGACAGCGGCCTCGAGACGCCGCGGCTGGTGCTGGGCGGCAACGTCTTCGGCTGGACGGTGCGCGGCGAGGAGGCGTTCGATTTGCTCGACCGCTTCGTCGATGCCGGCGGCGTGATGATCGACACCGCCGAAGTCTATTCGGCCTGGGTGCCCGGTCATCGCGGCGGCGAATCCGAGGCTTCGATCGGCGAGTGGCTGCGCCGCAGCGGCCGGCGCAACGAGGTGCTGATCGCGACCAAATGCGGCTTTGACGGGAATTTGACCCCGGCCGGCATCGCTGCGGCGGCGGAGGGTTCGCTGCGGCGGCTCGGGATCGACACGATCGATCTTTATTATGCCCATCGCGACGACGCGGCGACGCCGTTCACCGAGACGCTGGCCGGCTTCGACGCGCTGATCCGCGCCGGCAAGGTGCGCGCGATCGGCGCTTCGCAGATCGACGCGACGCGGCTCGGCGAGGCGCTCGACACCAGTGAGCGCGAAGGCCTGCCGCGCTACAGCGTGCTCCAGACCTGGTACAATCTCGTCGATCGGCCGAAATATGAAGGGCCGCTGGCGGACCTCGTGCAGGCGCGCGGACTCGGCATGACCGCCTTCTACGCGCTCGCCAACGGCTTCCTGACCGGCAAATATCGCAGCAAGGCGGACGAGGGGAAGAGCATTCGCGGCGACCGCGTCATCGGCTATTTCGACGGCAGCGGGCCGCGCGTCCTCGCGGCGCTCGACGAGGTGGCGGCCGAGACCGGCGCGACGGCGGCGCAGGTCGCCCTGGCGTGGCTCGCGGCGCAGCCAGGCGTGACCGCGCCGATCGCCAGCGCGACCAGCGTGGCGCAGGTCGAGGAACTGGTCGGGGCGATGACGCTCGATCTCTCCGCCGATCAGGTCGCGCGGCTGACGGCCGCTTCCGATTGAGGGTTCAGCAGGGCTTCATGGTGAAGGCGCCAGGGGCGCGAACATGATCAGGGTCTTTCTGATTCCGACCTTGCTCGCCGCTGCGGCGCTGACCAGCTCGTCGGTCGCCCAGACCGGCGGCGCCACCCAGCGTGCGGTCTTTGCCGGCGGCTGCTTCTGGTCGACCGAACATGACATGGAGCATGTGCCGGGCGTGATCTCGGCCGTCTCCGGCTTCACCGGCGGCCATGTCGCCAACCCGATCTATCGTCAGACGGTCACCAGCGACACCGGCCATGTCGAGGCGGTGGTCGTCGTCTTCGATCCGGCGCGGATCAGCTACGCCCAGCTCGTCCGCCGCTTCCTGCGCAGCATCGATCCGACCGATAGCGGCGGCCAGTTCTGCGACCGCGGCGCCAACTACCGCACCGCGATCTTTGCGATCGGCGCGTCGCAAAGGCGCGAGGCGCTGGCCGCGGTGGCGGAGGCGAACCGGCAATTGGGTGGTCGCGTAGTCACGCCGGTGCGGGCGGCGAGCCGCTTCTACGGCGCCGAGACAGAGCATCAGGATTATGCGCGGCGCAATCCCGAGCGTTACGCCGCCTATCGCCGCGGCTGCGGGCGCGACGCGGCGCTGCGCCGGGTCTGGGGCAGCTAGCGCCGCTGCAGCACGTCGAGCGCCGCGACGACCATCGCCTCGGTCGCGGTCGAGATCACCGCATCCGGTTCCGGCGCCCAGAACGGGCTGTGCAGCGAGGGCAGGATCGTGCCGTCGCGCTGCGCGGCGTCGTAGCGCGCCTGCGGCACGCCGCCGACCCAGAAGATCAGGCTCTGCAATTCGGGAAGCGCAAGCCGGTAGCGGCCGAAATCCTCGCCGGCCATGACCGGGCGGATCTGGCGAACGCGCGCCTCGCCGAAATGGGCCCTGAAGCGGGTTGCCATCGCCTGGGTCAGCGCGTCGCTGTTCACCGTGGCGGGCGTCGATTCGGTTTCGCGCACCGTCACCTGCGGCATCCGATCGTCCGGCACGCCGGCCGCGATCGCCTCGCCGCGGGCGATGCGCGCGATCCCGTCGAGTAGCATCCGGCGCACCTCGGGCGTGTAGCTGCGGACGGTCAGCAACAGCCGCGCCTCGTCGGAAATGATGTTGTGCTTGGTCCCGGCCTGGAAGCTGCCGACGGTGACGACGGCGCTGTCGAGCGGGTCGAGCTCGCGGCTGACCAGGGTCTGCAGCGCCATGACGATTCGGCTACCCAAGACGATCGGATCGCGCGTCGTGTGCGGCGCGGCACCATGCCCGCCGACGCCGCGGACCACCATGTCGACGCTGTCGACATTGGCCAGCGCCGGCCCGGGCGAGAAGCCGATCACGCCGGCCGGCAAGGTCGCCGAATCGTGGAAGGCGATGGCGTGGGTCGGGCGCGGGAAGCGGGTGAAGAGGCCCGCCTCCAGCATCGCCCGCGCGCCTTGGCTCGTCTCCTCGCCGGGCTGGGCGATCATCACCAAAGTGCCGGACCATAAAGCGCGCTGCGCCACGAGCCGGCGGGCGGTGCCGATCCAGGCAGTCATGTGCGTGTCATGGCCGCAGCTATGGGCGATGAAGGTGTCGAGCCCCTCGCGCGTCTGGCCGCGCGCGCGGCTCGCGAAGGGAAGGCCAGTCCGCTCTTCCATCGGCAGGCCGTCCATGTCCGCGCGCAGCATCAGCACCGGGCCCGGCCCGTTCTCCAGCACTGCGACGACGCCGGTGCCGCCGACTTGCGTTGTGACGGTGAAGCCCAGCCGCCGCGCTTCCGCCGCCATGATGCCGGCGCTACGCGTTTCCTGCATCGACAGCTCGGGATTGGCGTGGAGATCGCGATAGATGGCGAGCAGCGCCGGCATGTCGGCCCGGATCGTGTCGCGCAAGTCCTGCGCCTCTAGCGGCGCGGCGGTCATCGCGGCGGCCGACAGCAAGGCGGCGAGCAGTGTACGCGGCATCGCGCCGGTCTCCTCATCGAGGGGTGAGCTCGATCACGTCGAGCAGGGATTCGTGGGCCGGGCGCGGCAGGACGAGGCGCCAGCGCCGCTCGCCGATCCGCTGGACGAGGCCGATCACGTCGCGGTCGGCATCGACGCCATATTGATAGGCACGCGCTTCGTCGCTGAGCTGAAGCGTGCCGAGGAACACGAGGCGCAAATCGTTGTCCGGATAAAGCCGCCCGATCCGGCGCTGCAGGCCGGCCAGTTGCGCGAAGGTCTGGCGCGTGTCGACCGCGCCGATCCGGCACGGGACGGCGGTTTCGGCCGAGAAGGACGGGACTCGGCCCGGCTCTCGGCTGCCGAGCTTCACTGTGCGGCAAAGGTAATTGCCGGCCGGCAGGGCCGGGTCGTCGAGCTCCAGATCGGGATCGAGGACGGCGCCTTCGGCGGCAATCGCCGCTTCATGGCCTTCGGCGCGCGCCTGGGCGAGCGCCTCGACCCAGGCATCGCGCCAATCGCGCAGCCGCCGCCGGTCCGCTTCGGTCGCAATGCTCCGCCAGTTCGGCCGTGCCGGCAGGCACTCGGCCGGCGCGTCGCGCGCCAATGATGCCGACGCCGTGGGTGTTTCGGTCCCTTGGGCTGCGCAGGGCTGGGCCGCGAGCGCGGCAATGAGGAGCAGGGCGGCCATCGCGCGATCCTTGCGCCAGATCGGGCCGTCCCGGCAAGGGCGCGCGAGGCCGTTGCGCTCTGTCCCTTTTCGTTGCACCACCGTTATCGGCGCCGACCGCGCCATGGGCTCGGGTCAGCTTAAGAGGGGGCTTCGTCATGGGTATCGCACGCACGCTCGCTGTTTTCACCGCCGCCGCCATCGGTTGCGCGGCCGTTCCCGCCGCCGTGGCGCAGAATATCGACGCCGATCCGAATTACGGCACGATCAACCTGCGCTCGGGCTTCCTTCCCGATCCGCAGGTCATTCCGCTCCAGTCGGGCGGTGAGCATCGACGTCTCGCGGCTCAACGCCAATTGCCGCGGCTTCATCACCGATGCGCCGGATGTTCGGCTCAATTACGACGCCGGCACGCTGCCGCTCTACATCTCGGTCGAGTCGAGCGCCGACACGACGCTCGTGATCAACGGCCCGGACGGCGAATGGTATTGCGACGACGATGGCGGCACGCGCGGCCTCAATCCCTCGATCCGCTTCGAAACGCCGCAATCCGGCCGCTACGAAATCTGGGTCGGCACCTATGGCAGCGCGACCTTGCGCAACGCCCGGCTGCATATTTCGGAGCTTTACAGCCAATAGGCCTCAGGCCGCCGTCCAGCCGCCGTCCATGCTGAGGTTCGCGCCAGTGATGCTGGCCGCCTCGTCGCGGCAAAGGAACAAGGCGAGCGCCGCGACCTGATCGACGGTGACGAATTGCTTGGTCGGCTGGGCGGCAAGCAGGACGTCGGTCATCACCTGCTCGCGGGTGAGGCCGCGGGTGGCCATCTGTGTCGGGGATCTGGCTTTCGACCAGAGGCGTCCAGACGTAGCCGGGGCTGATGCAGTTCACCGTCACGCCGTCCCGCGCGACCTCGAGCGCGACCGTCTTGGTGAAGCCGGCGACGCCGTGCTTCGCCGCGACATAGGCCGATTTGTTCGGGCTCGCGACGAGGCTGTGCGCGGAGGCGGTGTTGATCACCCTGCCCCAGCCCTTGTCCTTCATCGCCGGCAGCGCGAGGCGGGTGGTGTGGAAGACGGCGCTGAGGTTGAGCGCCAGGATCAGGTCCCATTTCTCGGGCGGAAAGGCGTCGACCGGCGCGACATGCTGGGTGCCGGCATTGTTGACCAGGATGTCGATCGGCCCGGCCTCGGCCATCATCGCCTCGATCGCGGGCGGCGAGGTGAGGTCCGCATTGCTATAGCCCGCGCCGAGCTCCTCTTGCAGCCGCGCGATCTCGGCGGCGTCGCCGAAGCCGTTCAGGATCACCCGCGCTCCCTCGCCGGCGAGCGCGCGGGCGATGGCGAGGCCGATGCCCGAAGTGGAGCCAGTGACGAGCGCGGTCTTGCCTTGCAGGAACATGAAAGTGGTCTTTCGGAGAGTCCGGGATTAGGCTTGGCTATCGCCAGCGGCGGCGCACTTTGCAACCGATCCCGCGCCGGGAGGTTGCACCGGCGTAATCAGGAGGATGGCCATGCGCTTCGGTGATCGCGACACGAGCAGCAACGTCGAAAGCCAGCGCGGCCAATATTCGGGCGGCATGGGCGGCGGCGGTCTCGGCGGCGGCGCGGGCATGCTCATCAGCCTGGTCGCCAGCCGCTTCGGCATCGGCGGCGTCCTCGTTCTCGTCGTCCTGTTTTTGATCTTCGGCGGCCTCGGCAGCCTGACCGGCGGCGGCGACCGCGCGGTCGGGCCGCAGCAGCCGGGCCAGCCGCAGGCGCAGGGCGGCAATGTCTGCCAGTCCGATCCGATCACTCGCTTCTCCTGCCAGGTGCTGCGCTCGACCGAGGAGCGCTGGACCGAGATGTTCCGCGAGATGGGGCGGCAATATGAGGTGCCGCGGATGGTGCTCTACACCGGCGGCGGTCGATCGGGCTGCGGCGCGGCGAACGCGCAGATGGGGCCATTCTACTGTCCCGCCGACCATCGCATCTATCTCGACACCAGCTTCTTCCAGGAGCTGGAGCGGCGCTTCTCCGCCCCCGGCGATTTCGCCCAGGCCTATGTGATCGCGCATGAGGTCGGCCATCACGTCCAGACGATCACCGGCACGTCCGACCAGATCCGCGGCGCCCAGCGGGCGGCCGGCGAGGCGCAGTCGAACGCGCTGCAGGTGCGGATGGAATTGCAGGCCGATTGCTATGCCGGCGTCTGGGCGGCGCGCGAGCGGGTCGCGCTCGAGCCGGGCGACATGGAGGAAGGGCTGCGCGCCGCCTCCGCGATCGGCGACGACACGCTGCAGCGCGCCGGCGGCGGCGCGGTGGTGCCGGAAAGCTTCACCCATGGCAGCGCGGCGCAGCGCCAGGAGGCGCTGATGCGCGGCTTTAACGGCGGCGGCAATCCGCAGGTCTGCGCGAGCTACACGCAAGGCATCTGACGGCTCTGATCTGCGGCGGCGCAAGGCGCCAAAACCTCCAAATGAAAAGCGCCGGCGTGGCGGCTGCTGCCACGCCGGCGCTGATGGACGCGCAATTGGGGAGAGCCGCCCATCCGGAGCGGCGCGCAATGACGCAGCGCACCGTTCGCATTGATCATTGACACTAATGAGAATGATTTGCAATAGCCTTTTGCGACCGGAGCACCGGCGCCGGCAAGGGTCTGTCTTCATGTCTCGTTTTTATGCTCGTCCGCGCGCCCGCTTCCTTCCTGGCGCTTGGCGCCGCCGCCCTTCTCTCCTCGCCGGCCGCGGCGGAGGATGGCCAGAGCGACGTCCAGCGCCGCGCCCCGGGCGACCGCGACATCGTCGTCACCGGCGAGCGCGGCGAGCGGCTCGAATCGCCGCGCGCGACCAGCGACCTGCTCGATACGCCGCAGACCGTGACGATCGTCTCGGACCAGACGATCCGGCGCCAGAATCTGGTCACCCTGCGCGATGTGCTGACGACCCTGCCCGGCATCACCTTCGGCGCCGGCGAAGGCGGCGGCGGCTATGGCGATTCGATCAACCTGCGCGGCTACAGCGCCAATAACGACATTACCGTCGACGGCATCCGCGACAGCGCCCAGTACAGCCGCGGCGACCCGTTCAACATCCAGCAGATCGAGGTCTATAACGGCGCCAATTCGGTGTTCAACGGATCGGGCAGCGTCGGCGGCACGATCAACATCGTCTCCAAGGTGCCGCAGGGCGACGATCTCACCATCCTGTCGGCGGCGGTCGGCACGGACGACTATTTCCGCGGCACGGTGGACGCCAATCACCGGGTGTCGGACAATATCGCGGTGCGGCTCAACGCCATGTTCCACCGCAACGACGTGCCGGGCCGCGATTTCGAGCGCTACCGGCGCTGGGGCGTCGCGCCGGCGATCACCTTCGGCATCGGCGGCCGCACCCAGCTGACGCTCGCCGCTTTCTACCAGCACGACAACAATACGCCGCTCTACGGCGTCCCCTATTTCATCAACCAGCTCAACGAACGGGATCGTCGCCGGCGGCGATGACAGCGCCTATTACGGCTATCGCAACCTCGACGAGCAGCGGATCGACGTCACCCGGCTCACCGCGACCCTGGAGCACGAGTTCAGCGACAATATCTCGATCCGCAACCTGACCCGCTGGCAGGGCGTCGACCAGTACAGCCAGACCAGCGCGCCGCAGGGCACCTTCTGCCTCGCCGGCACCGGGCGTCAGCCGGTCTCGGCCGGGCCGAACGACGCGACGGGCCTCTCCTGCACCTTCAACGTCGCCAATGTCTCGACCGACAACACGGGCACGCTGCGCACCGTCTCGGTCACGCTTCAGCCCGGCACCTGGCTGCCGTCCGGGCCCGCGCGGCCTGGTGCGCGACCAGCAGAACCGGCTGCTCACCAACCAGACCGATCTTCGGATCGTCTCGGGAACGGCGAACGCGCTGCGCAACACGCTCGTGATCGGCGGGCAGATGACTTGGGAGGATTACAATATCGAATCCGCCTCGCTGCCGCGCAACGCGGCCGGGGCGCCGATCTTGCTGCCGGTGGAAAGCATCGCCAATCCGACCGGCATCTATAATGGTCCGATCAACTATACGGTGACCGCCCGCTCGCGCGCCGAGACGCAGAATCTGGCGATCTACGCCTTCGACACGCTGGAGATCGGCAGCCATTTCGAGCTCAACGGCGGCATCCGGCTGGAGCGCAACGAGGCGACCTTCCAGATCGTCCCGCTCGCCGCTTATCCGCCCGCGACCGTGCCGCCGACCGCGGCCGAGCTCGCCCCGCAGGTCAGCGAGGAAACCCTGTTCTCCTACCGTTTCGGCGCGGTCTACAAGCCGACCCGGAACAGCGCGATCTATGTCGCCTTCGGCAATGCCCGCACCCCGTCATCGGCGACGGTGCGGCTGGGCTGCACCACGGGCGCGGGCGCGACCTTCGTCAACTTCTGCAACGTCGCGCCCGAAACCGCGCGCAGCTACGAGATCGGCGGCCGGGCGGAAATCGCCGCCGGGCTGCTCGCGACCGTGGCGCTGTTCCGCAACGAGCGGAGCAATTTCCGGGTGCCTTCGAACGATCCGGCCTTCCCGAACACGCAGGTCGTCGATGGCCGTTCGCGGGTCGACGGCCTCGCGCTCGGCCTCACCGGCGCCATCACGCCGAACTGGACGATCTTCGCCAACTACACCTATCTCGACGGCGAGGTGCTGCAGAGCGTTTCGGACACTCTGCATCGCCGACGCCGAGCGTCGCCTGCCTCAACAGCAATGCGGCCGGCACGGTCGTCATCCCCGACCCGCAGGCCGGCGATCGGCTGATCCAGACGCCGCGCCATTCGGGCAGCCTGTTCACCACCTATCGCTTCCCGTTCGGGCTCGAGCTCGGTTACGGCCTGACCTATCAGGGCGGCTTCGCGACCCACCAGCGGACCTTGCTGCAGCGGACGCAATATTTCAGCGACGATTACCTGATCCACCGGCTGTTCGCCTCCTACACGATCCGCGAGGGGCTGACGGCGCAGCTCAACGTCCAGAACGTGACCGACGAGCGCTACTTCATCGCGATCCGCAACAATGTGAACGCGACCTCGGGCGCGGTCACCGGCGGCTGGGCCGCGCCCGGCGAGCGGCGGCAGGCGGTGCTCAGCCTGTTCTACAGCTTCTGATACATCTCGCGGCAGTTTGAGGCGTTGAAAACGACACGCAATAGCCATTAAAGCCGGCGAAACATCGGGGAACTGAAGTGGCCCAATCCACGACGATGAAGCTGCGCGGACTGTGGATGTCGATCCACAAATGGATCGGCATCCTGCTCGCGGTGCTGATCGTCCCGATCTCGCTGACCGGATCGGCGCTCGTCTGGCACGATTGGGTCGACGAGGCGGTCAATCCGCAGCGTTATGCGGTGAAGGGCGGCCAGGCGGCGCTCGCGCCCTCCGCTTATGCCGCTTCGGCCCAGGCGGCGCTGGCGCCCGGCGAGCGGCTCGCGTCGCTGCGCTATCCCGAAGGCGGCGAGGGACCGCTGCTGGCGAGCGCGGTCCGCGCGCCGCAGCCGGGCGGCGGCCGGCCAGTGCGGACCAATGTCTGGCTCGATCCAATCGACGGCCGGGTGCTCGACAGCGCCGCGAGCAATGGCGGGCTCGTTCAGGTCATGCACGTCCTGCACGGCAGCCTGATGGTGCCGGGCTGGGGCCGGACGATCGTCGGCTGGGTCGGCGTTTTCATGTTCGTCTCCTGCCTCACCGGCCTCTGGCTGTGGTGGCCGGTGACCGGCAGCGTGAGGCGCGGCTTCCGCTGGCGGCGGCAGAATTCGACCAACGCCAATCTGCATCACCAGATGGGCTTCTGGATCATGGTGCCGCTCGCGATCCTCAGCTTCACCGGCTTCTGGATCTCCTTCCCGAGCATCTTCGGCATGTTCGAGCCGGCCGCGACCCAGCAGAAAGGGCCGCCGCCCAATCGCGAGCAGGCGATGCGCGCGCGGCCGCTAGAGCGCCCCGCGACCGCCGTCGACGCGGCGCTCGCCGCCGCCCAGCCCCACGCCACCGGGGCTGCTCGTCTCGATCACCTGGCCGACCGACCAGGCGCCGGAATGGCGGATCGCCTATGCGCGCGAGGGCGGCCCGGCCGAGGTGACGGTCGCCGACGGCTCGGCCCAGGCCACGCCGCCGCGCCCGCCCCGTCCCGAGACCCGCGCCCGCTTCATGCGGCGGCTGCACGACGGCACCGGCATGGGCCTCGCCTGGCAGATCATCATCTTCATCGGCGGCATCATCCCGGCCCTGCTCGCGATCACGGGCATCGTGATGTGGCTGAGGAGCCGGGGCTGGCGCGCGGCGCTGGACAGGAAGCGCAAGGCCAGGTTGACCCCGCAGCCGGCCGAATAGTCAGCGTGGGCTCAGCCGAAGCGGCAATCCGCCCTTCGGCCTGAGCGTCACCATCCCGGAAAGCCGCATTTCGCGCCCCGGCTCGGACGCGAAGCGCCAGCGGGCAAGCCAGTGGGCAAGCACGGTCAGCGCCTCCGCCATCGCGAAACGCATGCCGACGCACAAACGCGGGCCGCCGCCGAAGGGCAGATACTGGAAGCGATGGCGGGCTGTTTCCGGCGCGAAGCGATCGGCGTCGAAGGCATCGGGATCGTCCCAGAGCGCCGTGTGCCGGTGCAGCAGCCACGGCCAGATCGAGATGATGTCGCCCGGCCCGACTTCCGCTTCGCCCAGTTGGTCCGCTGCCACCGCCTGCCGGTCGAAGCGCGGCACCGGCGGATAGAGGCGCATCGATTCCTCGATCACCCGGCGGAGCAGCGGCAGCCGTTCGGGCGAGCTCGATATCATCCTCGCCGGCACCGAGCGCATCCCGCGCATCGGCCGCGACCTCGTCCTGGAGCGATGGCTGCTCGGCCAGCAGGAACAAGGTCCAGGTGATCGCATTGGCGGTCGTCTCGTGCCCGGCGAGATAGAAGGTTGCGGCATTGTCGACCGCCAGCTCGAACGCCTCCCCGGCCTCGAAGCGCGCATGCAGGGCGCGGATCAGGCGGCCGAGAAAATCGTCCGGCCCGCCGTCCGGCAGCCGGTCGCGCACGACCGCGGCGAGCGTCTCCCGCAGGAAATTGCGGCTCGCCCGCGCCCGCCGGCCGCGCCGGCTCCACGGCATCAGCGGCAGGCCGAGCAAAGCCTGTAGCCGCTGCTCGCTCACCCCCTCCAGCGCGGCGGCGATATGGTCCATCGCCGCTTCGGTGGTCAGCCGAGCGTCGCCCGCGAACAAAGCGTCGGCGATGATCCGCATCGTTGTTGCGGTGGAGGCGGCCGCCATATCGCGGCTCTCGGTGGTCCAACTCTCGGCCGCCCGCTTCGCCGCCTGCGCGAAGACCGGGATGAGGGCATCGATCGCGCCCGGCGCGAAATTGGCGGCGACGATCTTGCGCTGCTCGCGCCACAATTCGCCGTCGGAGGAAAGCAGGCCCCGCCCGATCGTCGGCTTGAGCAACGTCTTGACGATGTCGGGCTTCACATAATTGGCGGCGTTGTCGAGCAGCACCCGGCCGACCGCGTCCGGCTCGAGCGGGATATGGACATTGTAGCCGAACACCTTGCGCCGGATGTAGGGCAGGGTGAACGCTCGCTCCGACCAGCCATAGACCGCCGTCCGCGCCCGCTCGCCGACAAAGCCGCGCCAGACCGGCACCGGGCCGGAATTGCGCGGCGGAAACGGCGGGACGAAACGCGCGCTGGACATGCTTTCCCTCATCCGCTTCGCTGGCTAGGCTGGATCGGGCGCGAGCGAAAGGGCGGCGATGGCGATCGAGGAGCTGGAAGCGACGCCCGCCATGGCGGCGACGCCGCGCCCCCGCGAGTTCCTCGGCCACCCGGTCGGCCTTCCCGTCATCGCCTTCACCGAGGCGTTCGAGCGCTTCTCTTATTACGGCATGCAGACCCTGCTCGTGCTCTACATGGTGCACGCGCTTCTGCTCACCCCGCACGTCGAGAATATCGCCGGCTTCGGTGTGTTCACCGACGTGCTGCGCTGGCTCTACGGGGCGCCGCCGACGACCCAGGCGCTGGCCTCGCACATCTTCGGCACCTACACCGCCTTGGTCTATTTCACGCCGATCTTCGGCGGTCTGCTCGCGGACGCCTGGCTCGGCAAAACGCGGACGATCACGCTCGGCGCAGTGCTGATGGCGGCGGGTCATTTCCTGATGGCGTTCGACACGTCGTTCCTGCTCGCTCTGCTGCTGCTCGTGCTCGGCGTCGGCTGCCTCAAGGGCAATCTCGCCGGCCAGGTCGCGGCGCTCTACCCGCCCGGCGACGGCCGCGCGACCGACGCCTACCAGCTTTATTATATCGGCATCAGCGCGGGAGCGTTCTTCGCGCCTTTGGTGTGCGGCGCGCTGGGGGAAAAGGTCGGCTGGCATTGGGGCTTCGGCGCGGCCGGAGTCGGCATGCTGATCGGTCTCGTCATCTATCTGGCGGGACGGCGTCACCTGCCGCCCGAGCCGCGCACCCTCCGCGCGACCGCCACGGCGCCGGCGCCGGCGATGACGCGACGCGACTGGCAGGTTCTGCTCCTGCTCGGCCTGATGATCCCGGTGCTGGCGGTGAGCGCGCTCGGCAACCAGCAGATGTTCAATGCCTATCTGGTCTGGGCCGATCGCTCCTACGAATTCATGCTGTTCGGCTACCGCATGCCGACCTCGTTCCTGGTCTCGTTCGACGCGATCACCGGCGTCCTCACTCTGGCCGGGCGCGGTCGCCTTCTGGCGCTGGTACGCGGGGCGCTGGCGCGAGCCCGACGACATGACCAAGCTGATCATCGGCTGCGTCATCTCGTCCTCCGCCTTCGTCCTGGTGACCATCGTCGCCAGCGATTACGCCACGACCGGGGCGCGGCCGGGCCTGTGGATCGCGCTCGTCATCAACCTGCTCAACAATCTCGGCTTCGCCAACGTCTTCCCGGTCAGCCTCGCGCTCTATTCGCGCGCCGCGCCGCGGGCGATCGCGGGGACGGTGATCGGCGTCTATTATCTGTTCCTGTTCCTCGCCAACATCCTCGTCGGGATCGTCGGCGGGTGGCTCGACATCATGCCGGCGGGGCAGTTCTGGGGCATCCACGTCGCCGCCATCCTCGGCGCCGCGACGATCTTCCTTGGCGGTGAAGCTGGTGTTCGGCCGCCTGCTCCTGCCGCAGCCGGCCTGACTCATTCGGCGGCGAGCAGGCTTTCCGCGCCGCCGAGGTCGACGCTGACCAGCCGGCTCACGCCCTTCTCGATCATCGTGACGCCGAACAGGCGGTGCATGCGGCTCATCGTCACCGCATTGTGGGTGACGATCAAATAGCGGGTGTCGGTTTCCTGCGTCATCCGGTCGAGCAGGCCACAGAAGCGTTCGATATTGGCGTCGTCGAGCGGCGCGTCGACCTCGTCGAGGACGCAGATCGGGGCGGGGTTGGTGAGGAACAGGGCGAAAATCAGCGCGATCGCGGTCAGCGCCTGTTCGCCGCCCGACAGCAAAGTGAGCGCGGCGAGGCGCTTACCGGGCGGCTGCGCCATGATCTCGAGGCCAGCCTCCAGCGGATCGTCGGATTCGACCAGCTCGAGATGCGCCTGCCCGCCCTCGAACAAGGTGGTGAACAGGCTGCGGAAGTGGCGGTCGACCTCCTGGAAGGCGGCGAGGAGACGGACGCGGCCCTCGCGGTTGAGGCTGCCGATCGAGCCGCGCAGGCGGTTGATCGCCTGGCCCAATTCCTCGCGCTCGGCCTGGCTGGCGATCCGGCCTTCCTCCAATTCGGTCAGCTCGCTCTCGGCGACGAGGTTGACCGGGCCGAGCCGCTCGCGCTCCTGCGTCTGCCGCTCCAGCCGGGCGGATTCCACGCCGACCTCGGCGATCGAATCGGCGTCGAAGCCGGCCCGCTCGGGAAGCAAAGGCGGCGGGCATTCGAATTTCTCGCCGGAGATGCGCGCCATCTCGATCCGCCGCGCGTCCTGCGCCTCGGCCCGCGCCGCCGCGCCGGCCCGCGCCTCGCGGGACGCCGCGAGCAACTCGGCGACTTCGGCGAGCCGGGCCTCCATCGCCCTCTGCTTTTCCTCGCTGGCGCGCTCGTGGGCGGCGGCCGCGGTCGCCGTCTCGGCGGCGGCGGTCGCCTCGCCGGTCAGGTTCGCGATGTCGGCGTCGAGCCGCTCCGGCGCGGCGGCCAGCGTATCGGCCTCGCGGGCCGCTTCCTCGATCCGCCGGGCGACTTCCCCCCGGCGCGCGGTGGCGCGTTCGGCGCGGGTCTTCCAGTCGGCCTGCTCGGCGGCGGCCGCCTCGGCGCGCTCGCGATCGGTGGCGACGGCGCGGGCATGAGTCGCGGCCTCGGCGCGAATCTCGGCCAGCGCCTCGCGCGCCGTCTCGGCCGTTTCGCGATGGGTGGCGACGGTCGCGGCGGTCGCCTCAGTGTCGGGCAGCGCGTCCACGGCGGCTTGCGCCTCGGCGAGTGCGCGCGCCGCCTCGGCGCGATCCGCTTCGATCTGGCCGGCGCGCTCGGCGAGCGCGGCACGGCGCAGCGCCAGCCGCTCGATCTCGACCCCGGCCTGGTCCTCGGCCCGCTGGGCGTCGCGGATCGCTACGGTCGCTTCGCTCTCCGCCCGCCGCGCCGCTTCGCCGGCCGCACGCGCGGCGTCGGTCGCGCCGCGCGCCGCTTCGGACCGCGCCTCCGCCTCGCCGACCTTGGCTTCGGCGCCGGGCAGGGCCTGCTCGATCGCGGCGAGCCGGTTCACCCGCACCAGCCGTTCCGCCGCCGCCGCGCCGAGCCCGCGCGCGACATAGCCGTCCCACCGCCGCAGCTTGCCGTCGAGCGTGACCAGCCGCTGGCCGACGGCGAGCGGCGAGGCGGCCATCGTCGGTTTCGACGACGCCGATCTGGGCGAGACGGCGGGCGAGCGCGGCCGGCGCCCGCACGTGATCGCCGAGCCGTTCGCAGCCCGGCGGCAGCGCCGGATCACCGGGCAGCGGGTCCGCCCCGGCCCAGCGTCGCGGCCCGTCGCCGGCCAGATCGGCGTCGAGATCCTCGCCCAGCGCCGCCGCGAGCGCCCGCTCATAGCCGGGCGCGGCGATGATATGGTTGAGCGCCCGGTCGCCGCTCTGCCGGTCGAGCGCGTCGGTCAGCGCCTTCGCTTCCGAGCGCAACGCGGCGAGCGCGGCGCGCGCGGCCGCGGCGTCGCTCTCGGCTGCGTCCCGGGCGAGAGCGGCCGCTTGGCGTTCGGTCTCAGCCCCGGCCAGCGCTTCGGCGGCTACTGCGAGCCGCGTCTCGGCCTGCTCGCGCGCGGCGCGGGCCTCGGCCAAGGCGCGTTCGGAATCCGTCGCTCCGCTCAGCTCCGCGGCTTGAGCGGCGAGCCGCGCGGCCTCGCCCTCGGCGCGCTCCTGCCGTTGTCGCGCTGCATCGCGCGCCGCCATCGCGACCCGCGCCTGCGCCTGCTCGGCCGCCTCGACCGCGCGCGCCTGGCCGAGCGCGGCTTCGGCCGCCTGGGCCAGGCTTTCGGCCTCGACCGAGCGGATGTCGATGTCGCCGCGTCGCGCCGTCGCTTCGTCGAGCCGGGCACCGATCGCGGCCAGCTCCGCTTGGAGCCGCGCCATCGCGGCGGCCGCGTCGTCGCCGAGCTGGGCCTCGCGCGCGAGATCGGCGGCGAGCGTCTCGCGCCGCGCCGCCAGCTCGGCGATCCGCCGCTGGACGGTATCGCGCTCCGCGCGCAGAGTCGCGAGCTTGTGGCCGAGCTCGGACGCATGCTCGCGCGCCGCCTCGGCCGCCTTGCGCGCGGCACTGAGCTCGGCCGCCGCTTCGGTCTGGTGCGCGGCGGCCGCGCGCTGCGCCTCGCCGGCCGCCGCGACCGCCTTCTCCGCCGCCTCGGCTTCGCGCCTCGCCGCGTCCGCCGCTTCGGCCGCCTCGCGCCAGCGGGCGAAGATCAACCGACCCTCGGCGACTTTGATCTGGTCGGAAAGCTTGCGATAGCGCTCCGCCGCCCGCGCCTGACGGCGCAGCGCCGCGGCGCGCAACTCGGTGTCGGCGAGCAGTTCGTCGAGCCGGACGAGATTGGCCTCGGCCGCGCGCAGCTTCTGCTCGGCGTCCTTGCGTCGAACGTGCAAGCCCGCGACGCCCGCCGCTTCCTCGAGCAGCAGCCGGCGCTCGGTCGGCTTGGCCGCGATGACGGCGGCGATCTTGCCCTGGCTGACCAGGGCCGGTGAGTGGGCGCCGGTCGCCGCGTCGGCGAACAGCAGGGCGACGTCCTTTTGCCTGACGTCGCGGCCGTTGACCCGATAGGCTGAGCCCGCGCCGCGCTCGATCCGGCGGGTGATCTCGATCTCGCCGACCGGGGCAACCGCCGCGTCGCCTGCCACCTCGCCTTGCTCGCGCTCGACCAGCAGCGAGACCTCGGCGAAGTCGCGCGCCGGGCGGAGCGTGGTGCCGGCGAAGATCACGTCGTCCATGCCGGCGCCGCGCATCGACTTGGGCGAGCTTTCGCCCATCACCCAGCGGATCGCCTCCAACACGTTGGATTTGCCGCAGCCGTTCGGGCCGACGACGCCGGTCAGGCCCGGCTCGACCGTCAGCTCGGCCGGCTCGACGAAGCTCTTGAATCCGGAAAGCTTGAGCCTTCTGACCTTCACCTAATCTGTCCTGCCCCCGTTCACGCCGGCTAGCGCCCGCGCAGCAGCGGCTCCAGCGTCGCCCAGTCGTGGACGCTGCCGGCGATGCGGCCGTTGATCGCGAAGGTCGGTGTGCCGGTGACGCCGTAATTGGCGCCCGCTTGTTGCATCTGGAGCACCCGATCGAATCCCGCCTGATTGGAGAGGCAGGCGCGCGTCTGCGCCGGCGTGATGCCATGGCGCGCGGCGATCGCATCGAGGCCGGAGGCGGCGACGACGCGGCGCATCGTCTCCAGCGGCGGCTGGCCCTCCATCGCCTGCTGCTGCGCCGGGGTCAGCGCCTGCATCCGGCCCATCCACTGGCCTTGGCTCGCCAGCATCGAGTGTGTCAGCGCGAAATAGCTTTGCGGGCTGGCGCAGCGGCTGAGGAAGGAGGCGGCCAGATCGAGGCCGTTCAGAACGAAGTTGCGATATTCCAGGCTCACCCGGCCGCTGCGGACATAGGTCATCAGCTGCGGCCCGCTGGCGCGCGCGAATTGCGCGCAATGCGGGCAGGTCAGCGACAGAAACTCGACGACCCGGATCGGCGCCTGCGGGTTGCCCATCCGGTAGCCGCCTTCCGGTGTCTGGCTGACGACCTGCGTCCAGTCGCGCTGGGCGGGGCGCGCCGCGCCCTGCGCCGCGACGGCGGCAGGAACGGCCAGCGCGAAGACCGCGAGCAAGGCGGCGAGGAGCCGCATCAGCCGCCGATCGCCGTGCGCAGCCGCTGCTCGATCGCGCGCCAGGTGTTCACCTCCAGCTTCTCCCCGTTGAGGACGAAGGTCGGCGTGCCGGTGACCTGCATCGGGCCGGGCGCGGCGGCGCGGTTGGTCATCTCGGTGAGCTGCTGCACGGCCGCGGGGTTGCCGAGGCACTGGTTGAAGCGCGCCGCCGGCATGCCGCGCCGGGCGAAGAAGGCCTCGAGGTCCATCGCCCGGGCGAGCGGCGGGATCACCTGCTCGGGCGGCAGCGCCGAGAGCTGGCGCTGCTCGGCCTCATCGATCGCGGACAGGAACTCGGTCTGCTGGACGTAGAGCTGCTCGACGGTGCTGAAGAAGGCGCCGTCCGGCTGGCAGCGGGCGAGGATCGACATCGCCATGTCCGGCCCGTTGAGGATGAAGTTGCGGAACTCCCAGCTCACCTGGCCGGAGCGGACATAGGTGTCGCGCATCCGCGCCGAGCCCTCGACCGAAAAGTCGCGGCAGTGCGGGCAGGTCAGCGACGCATATTCGATCAGCCGCACCGGCGCGTCCGGATTGCCCATCCGATAGCCGCCCTCGGGCGTCTGGCTGACGACCTGGCTCCAGTCCTGATTGTTCGGCGCCGCGATCTGGTTGAGCGGCGTCTGGTTGACCGCCGCCAGGTTCGTGCTTTCATTGGCCGCGGCGTTGAGGTCGCCGCCGGTCCCATTGCAGCCGGCCAGGGCCAGAGCGAACGCCGAGACGGCGATGAGGCTAACTGACTTCATCTCTTCTTCTCTCCACCTATTTTGCCGACGAGCGGGACCGTCGTCACTGGAACGGCCCCTTCGCCGCTGCCAAGGCCGCGCGCAAGCGATTCGAGACAGGCGCGCAGCTCCGGATCGGACACTTCCCGTAAGGATTCCCCAAGTTCGGCGGGCACCGGCCGAAGCGCCTGCGCCGGCCGCGGCTTCGCCCGCACCGGCTGAACCAGACCTTGCCGGAATTGCACCTTCTCGATCGCCGCATAGCCGAAGAAGCGGTTCACCCGCTCGATGATCTCCGGGACGACGTGCTGCATCAGCGGCGCATGCGCGCCTTCGACGACGAGCAGCAAGGCGCCGCCGCTCTTGCGGCCCGGCGGGAAACGGATCGCCTCCGGCGCCGAGACCGAAGCGTAGCGCGGCCCGACGATCTCCCGCCAGCGGCTGACGATCGCCGACTGGACGAAGCCGAAGCGGCGGAAGGCCGCGCCGCCGGCCGCGGGCACCAGCTCGCTGACCGCGCGCATCCGCTTCGCGCGCGCCGCCTCGGGCGCCGCTTTCTTCGTTCTCGATCCCGCTCTGGTCACGCCTGTTTCACCTTGGGAGCTTGCATGGCATAGGCGGGGCATGGCCGCCAATGCCTCGCGCACGCTTTTGTGTTGGTATGATGTGCATAAGCGCGACCTGCCCTGGCGCGCCAAGGCCGGCGAGACGCCCGATCCATACCGCATCTGGCTGTCGGAGATCATGCTCCAGCAGACCACGGTCGCGGCGGTGAAGCCCTATTTCGCCGCCTTCACGGCGCAATGGCCGACGGTCGAGGCGATCGCCGCGGCGGCGGACGAGGAGGTCATGCGCGCTTGGGCCGGGCTCGGTTATTATGCCCGCGCCCGCAATCTGCTCGCCTGCGCCCGCACTGTGGCGAGCGAGCATGAAGGTCGCTTCCCGGCCGACGAGGCGGCGCTTCGGAAGCTGCCCGGCATCGGCGCCTATACCGCCGCCGCGATCGCGGCGATCGCCTTCGGCCGGCGTGCGGTCGTGGTGGACGGCAATATCGAGCGGGTGATCGCCCGGCTCCACGCGATCGAGGAGCCCTTGCCCAAGGCGCGGCCCCGTATCCGAACGCTCACCGACGCGATGACGCCGGATGAAGGCGCCGGGGATTTCGCCCAGGCGATGATGGATCTCGGCGCGACGGTCTGCACGCCGCGTAATCCTGCCTGCGCCATCTGCCCGCTGCGCGAGGGGTGCCGAGCATTCGCGGCCGGCGATCCCGCACGCTTTCCGGTGAGGGCGGCCAAGGCGGTGCGGCCGCATCGCGAGGGCACAGCCTACTGGCTGGAGCAGGGCGGCAAGGTGTTGCTGGTCCGCCGGCCCGCCAAAGGCCTGCTCGGCGGCATGCTCGCGCTGCCCGAGGAGCGGCCGGCCGAGGCGCGGTGGCGCGACGCCGGCGCGGTCGATCATGTCTTCACCCATTTCAGCCTGACGATGCGGCTACGCTGCGCAGAGGGGCGGGCGGACGCCGACGGACTCTGGTGGCCGGTCGAACGGATCGGCGAAGCAGGCTTGCCGACCCTGTTCGCCAAGCTCGCCGATCGCGGGCTCGCCTGGCGCGAGTCGGCGTGACGGCAACCGGCTTCACCGGTGCCGGGCTCGACCGGGCCGACAACCTGCGCTTCGATCCCGCTCAGGTCGCCGCGCTCGCGGCGCGGGACGATGCCCGCCTGCTCGATCTCGCCTTGCTCGATCCGGTGCTGGACGAAGCGGACCGGCTGAGCTGGTCGTCGATGACCATCGCGGAGGAGATGATCTTCCTCGGCTTCGATGACGGCGCGCCGCTGTTCGCGCCTTTGGTCTCGGACGCGCCGCCCGGCCGCCGCGCCTGGAGCATCTTCGGCCTGCTCGGCCGGATGGAGCGGCGCGACGCGGCGATCTGGGCGACGGCGCGCAGCCTCAACGAATGGCATTCGGGCCATCCCTGTTGCGCCCGCTGCGGCGCACCGACCGCGCCGTTCCGGGCCGGCTGGGGACGCAAATGCGGCGCCTGCAATGCCGAGCACTTTCCCCGCGTCGATCCGGTGGTGATCATGCTCGCCGAGCATCAGGGGCGGGTGCTGGTCGGCCGCCAGCATCAATATCCGCCCGGCCGCTATTCGGCGCTTGCCGGCTTCGTCGAGCATGGCGAATCGATCGAGGAGGCGGTGGCGCGCGAATTGCTCGAGGAAGCGGGCGTGATCGCGGAGCAGGTCCGCTATGTCGCGAGCCAGCCCTGGCCCTTTCCGGGATCGCTGATGATCGGCTGCCACGCTGTCGCGGCGTCGGACGCGCTGACGCTCGATCAGACCGAGATCGAACATGCGATCTGGGTCGATCGCGATCAGGTCCGCGCCGCCTTGGCCGGCGCTGCCGATGCCCTGTTCCAGGCGCCGCCGCCTTATGCGATCGCCAACACGTTGCTGACCCGCTGGGTCGAGGAAGAGGGAGAGAGCGGATGAGAGCGGTTTGGGGTGCGGCCGCGATGGCCGCCTTGCTCGTCGGTTGCGCGGGCGGACCACAGATGCAGACCGCCAGGCTCGGCGTCACGCTGACCGGCATCCAGGAGGTGCCGGGGCCGGGCGATCCCGACGGCAACGGCACGGTCGAGGTCAGGGTCGATCCGCGCACCGGCGAGATCTGCTGGAATCTCTATGCCCGCCAGATCGAGCCGGCGACCGCCGCCCATATCCATCGCGGCGCGGCCGGGATTGCGGGGCCGCCGGTGCTGACGCTCACCGTGCCCGACGCGGCGGGGCGCAGCCAGGGCTGCCAGATCGTCGAACTCGGCCTTGCCCGGGAGATCGGGATGCGCGGCTACGACTTCTACGTGAACGTCCACACCATTGCGCAGCCGGCCGGCGCGATCCGCGGCCAGCTGCGCGGCGAGGGGATCATTCGGGAGCGGCCGGCGCAGCAGCGGCGGAACGGCCAGTCCGGCCAGTAGACTTGCGACTTTTCGCCGGCGCCTTGCGGGCCGGCTTGGCCTTGCGCGCCGCCTTGGCACTTGTTGCGCTCTTCGCCGCTGCGGGTTTGCGCAGGTTTGCAGTCTTCCGCGCCGGCTTCGCCGTGTCGGAGGCCGTGCGAGGCGCTTTCGCCGCGCTCGGCGCCCGGCGCGTCTCCTCGAACCCTTCGACAAAGCGGCGCGCGCCCTCGATCGCCGCGGCGCGGATCATGTCGCCGAGATCGAGCGCGTCGAGCGTCGCCTTGCGCTGCCGGTCGCCGGCGGCGCGCAATTGCGACGAGGTGCGCTGCACGATCGCCTCGGCGGCGGCGGTGAGGCCAGCGATGGCGAAATCGCGCACGACCGATGCATCGACCAGTTTCAACGTCTTCTTCGCCTGCCGGCGGACCTTCTTCGGCACCTTCACGCCGCCGACCCGCTTCGGCACCTTGGTCTTTTCCTTGGCCATGTCGTTCCCTTCTATTCGACGACAATCGTCGCCCGCATGCCCAGCACCCGCTGGATGAAGTTATAGCTGCTGACCGAGTAGCGGCCGCGCGCCGGAACCAGCGCGATCGTGCGGCGCTCGCCGGGCGCGAGCCGGAAGCGGCCGGTCAGCGCCAGATCCTCGTCGCCGCGCCGCAGCCGCGCTTCGCGAAAGAAGCGGGGTGAATGGAAGCTGTGCGTGGCGCGGCCTTCATTGACGAAGCGCAGCCGCACCGGCCGGCCGGCCTCCAGCCGGATCAGGCGCGGCTCGAACGCGAAGGGGCGGAACAGCACGTCATATTCGGGGGCGGTCCGCCATTCGGGCTCGCGCTGCGCCGCCGTCGGCGCGGCGGCGAGGACCAGAACAAGCGCAAGCAACCCACGCATCGGCGACCCTTTCGGTCACCGCTCTAGCACGAGCGAATCAGAAACGCAGCGGCTGAACCCGCTTCACGTCCGGCATGGCAGCGAGCCGATCGACCAAAGCCGCGTCGATATGACCATCGACGGCAACCAGGGCGACCGCCTCGCCGCCCGCCTCGCGCCGGCCGAGATGGAAGGTGGCGATGTTGACCGCCGCCTCGCCCAGCGCGCTGCCGGCGCGGCCGATGAAGCCCGGTTTGTCCTCGTTGACGAAATAGAGCATCTCGCCGTCCAGTTCGGCCTCGATCGCCACGCCGAACATGTCGACGAGGCGCGGCGCGGCATTGCCGAACAGGGTGCCGGCGACGGTCCGCTCGCCGGCCGGCGTCGTCACCGTCACGCGAACGAGGGTGTGATAGTCGCCTTCACGGTCGTGGCGCACCTCGCGCAGGTCGAGCCCGCGCTCCCGCGCCAGGAAGGGCGCATTGACCATGTTCACGGTGTCCGAATAGGTCTTCATCAGCCCGGCGAGCACGGCACCGGTGATCGGCTTCTGGTTGAGCTCGGCAGCGGCGCCTTCGACCTCGATCGCGATGCCCGAAATCCCCTCGCCCTCGACCTGTCCGACCAGGCTGCCAAGCTTCTCGGCCAGCTCCATATAGGGCCTGAGCTTCGGCGCCTCCTCGGCGCTGAGCGAGGGCATGTTGAGCGCGTTCGAGACGCCGCCGCGCATCAGATAGTCGCTCATCTGCTCGGCGACCTGGATCGCGACATTGACCTGCGCCTCGGTGGTCGAGGCGCCGAGATGCGGCGTCGCGACGAGATTGGGCGCGCCGAACAAGGCGTTTTCCTTGGCCGGCTCCTCGACGAACACGTCGAGCGCCGCGCCCGCCACCTGGCCGCTCTCCAGCGCCGCCTTCAGCGCCGCCTCGTCGATCAAGCCGCCTCGCGCGCAATTGACGATCCTCACGCCGCGCTTGGTTTTCGCCAGATTGTCGGCGGAGAGGATGTTGCGGGTCTGCTCGGTGAGCGGCGTGTGCAGGGTGATGAAGTCGGCACGGGCGAGGAGCTGGTCCAGCTCGACCTTCTCGACGCCGAGATCGAGCGCCCGCTCCGGGGTCAGAAAAGGATCGTAGGCGATCACCTTCATCCTGAGGCCGAGCGCCCGGTCGGCGACGATCGAGCCGATATTGCCGCAGCCGATCAGGCCGAGCGTCTTCGAGGTCAGCTCGACGCCCATGAAGCGGTTCTTCTCCCACTTGCCGGCCTGGGTCGAGGCGTCGGCCTGCGGCAGCTCGCGCGCGAGCGCGAACATCAGCGCGATCGCGTGCTCGGCGGTTGTGATCGAATTGCCGAGCGGCGTGTTCATCACCACCACGCCGCGCGCGGTGGCGGCCGGCACGTCGACATTGTCGACGCCGATCCCGGCGCGGCCGATCACCTTGAGGTTCGGCGCGGCGGCGAGCAGTTCCGCCGTGACCTTGGTCGCCGAGCGGATGGCGAGCCCGTCATAATTGGCCAGGATCGCCTTGAGCTCATCCTTCGTGAGGCCCGGCCGCTCGTCGACCTCGACGCCGTTGGCGCGGAAAATCGCGGCGGCTTTCGGATCCATCTGATCCGAGATCAGCACCTTGGACATGAGCGTTCCTTAAGCTTGGATGGCGGTGTGGAAGGCCCAATCGAGCCAAGGGCCGAGCGCTTCGACATCGGCGGCATCGACGGTGGCACCGCACCAGATGCGCAGCCCAGGCGGCGCGTCGCGATAGGCGTTGATGTCGTATGCCGCGTCCTCGGCCTCGAGCAGCGCGTCGATCTTCTTGGCGAGGGCGCGGCGTGTGTCCTCGTCCAGATCGGCGACGGCTGCTTCGGCGAACCTCAGGCAAACGCTGGTGTTGCTGCGCGTCGCCGGATCGGCGGCGAGATGCTCGGCCCAGTTGCTGCTCTCGATCCAAGAGGACAAAGCGGCGGTATTGGCGTCGGCGCGCGCGATCAGCGCGTAGAGACCGCCCTGCAACTCCGCCCATTCCAGCGCCCAGATATAATCCTCGACTGCGAGCATCGACGGCGTGTTGATCGTCTCGCCCTTAAACACGCCCTCGACCAGCGCGCCGCCCTTTGTGAGCCGAAAGATCTTCGGCATCGGCCAGGCCGGGGTGTGGCTCTCAAGCCGCTCGACCGCGCGGGGCGAGAGGATCAGCACGCCGTGGCCGCCCTCGCCGCCCAGCACTTTCTGCCAGCTGTAGGTTGCGACATCGATCTTGTCCCACGGCAGGTCGGTCGCGAAGGCGGCCGAGGTCGCGTCGCAGATCGTCAGGCCAATACGGTCGTCGGCGATCCAGTCGCCGTGGGGCACGCGAACGCCCGAGGTCGTGCCGTTCCAGGTGAAGACGACGTCGCTCGCCGGATCGACCGCGGTGAGATCGGGGAGCTGGCCGTAATCGGCGCGCAGCACCGTCGCGTCGAGCTTGAGCTGCTTCACTGCATCGGTGACCCAGCCCTCGCCGAAGCTCTCCCAGGCGAGCAGGGTCACCGGCTTCGGCCCGAGCAGGCCCCAGAGCGCCATTTCGACCGCGCCGGTGTCGGAGGCGGGGACGATCGCGATGCGGTGGCCGGCCGGAACCCGCAGCACATGGCGGGTGAGCTCGATCGCATGGGCGAGCCGCGCCTTGCCGAGCTTCGAGCGATGCGAGCGGCCGAGGCTGCCGATGGCGAGCTTGGAGGGCGACCAGCCCGGCGGCTTGGCGCACGGGCCCGAGGAGAAATAGGGACGCGCCGGCTTCTCCGCCGGCTTGGCAAGCAAGTCAGTCATGTCTCTCCTTCCAGAGAGCTCGCGCCGCGTTGGGACGGCGTGGCCCGTCGACGGCCTTAGGGGCGGGCGGGTTTCGGCTCAAGCCCTTGCGTCGGCGCGGCACATCAAGCGATCATGCCGGCATGATCCGGCGGGCGATCCTTCTGGCGGCGGCGCTGCTGAGCGCCTGCATCCCGCGCGGCCGGGATCGGCCCGAGCCGCCCCGCCCGGACATCCGCAATCCGGTGACGACGCAATGCACGGTCGATCTCGCCCGCGAGCGGGTCGGCTTCCGGGTCCTGCCGGACCGGACATTCGGCGGCGGTTGCTCGGCGCTCGGTGCGGTCCAACTCACCGAGATCGGCACGCCAGTCACCAATCTCGGCGCGATGACCTGTCCGCTGGCGCGCGCCTTCACCTCATGGACGCGCGAGGAGGTGCAGCCCGCCGCGCGCCGCTTCCTGGGGACCGCGGTGCGGCGGATCGAGACGTTCGGCACCTATTCCTGCCGCGGCGTCAACGGCGATCCCAATGCGCGCCTGTCCGAGCATGCCTTCGCCAACGCGGTCGACGTGTCGGCCTTCGTCCTCGCCGACGGCCGGCGGATCACCGTACTCGACGACTGGCGCGGCGACGACGACAATGTCCGCCGCTTCCTTCGCGCAGTGCACGACGCCGGCTGCCGCCGCTTCGCGATCACTTTGGGCCCCGAGGCGAACCGACAGCACGCCAACCATTTCCATTTCGATATGGGCCGCGGCCCTTATTGCCGCTAATCGGCCATGATGACCGATCCGAAACAACATAAGACCGGCTTTCGGCCGGCCCATATCGAGGCGCGGGATGCCGAGCAAATTGTCGAAAGCCCGCAGACGCTTGATCCCGCCTATCGGCTCGCCTTCCAGGACACGGAGTTCCTGCTGCGTCCCGATCTGAGGCCGGTGCGCTTCCAGCTCGAGCTGCTGAAGCCCGAATTGCTGCTCGACGAGGCGAACATCGCCACCACCTTCGTCTTCTACGGCTCGGCGCGGATCCCCGAGCCGGACAAGGCCAATGCGCTGATCGAAACGGCGGCGACCGACCAGCAGCGGCTGATCGCCGAGCGGCTGAAGGCCAAGGCGCAATATTATGACGAGGCGCGGAAACTGGCGCGCAAGGTCAGCCGCATCCCGCCCAACCCCGATGGGCGACGTCAGTTCGTCGTCTGCTCGGGCGGCGGCCCCTCGATCATGGAGGCGGCCAATCGCGGGGCGGTGGACGAGGGGCAGGAATCGATCGGCCTCAACATCGTTTTGCCGCACGAGCAGGCGCCGAACGATTATGTGACGCCGAACCTCAGCTTCCGCTTCCACTATTTCGCCCTGAGGAAGATGCACTTCCTGTTGCGGGCACGGGCGGTGGCGGTCTTCCCCGGCGGCTTCGGAACCTTCGACGAGGCGTTCGAGCTTCTCACCCTCGTTCAGACCGGAAAAGTCCGCCCGATGCCGATCCTGTTCTTCGGCCGCGAATTTTGGGAGCGGGTGGTGAACTTCCGCGCTCTGGTCGAGGAAGGCGTGATCTCGGCCACCGACCTCGATCTCTTCACTTTCTGCGAGACGGCGGACGAAGCCTGGGCCGCGGTGTGCGCCCATTATGCCGGCAGCGAGGAAGACCCGCTGACGGGTTGCTGAGCCGGCGCGGCGAAGCCGCTATTGCTTGTTGTTGGTCGCGGTCTGGTTGGCCTGCGCGGCGGCGGCACTGTTCGCCTCGGCCGCGCCGTTCGTTGCCGGAGCGGCGCCATTGCCGGCGGGCGCCGCGGCATTGCCCTCGGCCGCGCCCGCGGCAGGCGGCGGCGGAATCTGGAGATGGCCGCCATTCTGGTTGAGATAGACCAGCACATCGGCGCGGTCCTGCGGATCGGAGAGGCCGGCGAAAGTCATCCGCGTGCCTGGCGCAAAGGTGCGCGGGGAGCGCAGCCACTGGCTCATCGTGTCCCAGTCCCAGGTGCCGCCATGAGTGCGCAGCGCGTCGGAGAAGGCGAAGCCGCCATGGCCGGTCGCCACCGGCTCGCCCATCACGCCGAAGAGGTTGGGACCGAGGCCGTTGGCGCCGCCTTGGTTGATCGTGTGGCAGGCGGCGCAACGGGCGAAGGTCGCCTGGCCGCGGGCCGCGTCGGCGGTCTGGAGAAAGTGGGCGATCGGCTGCTCGGCGGCCGCGCCGCCCTCGCCTTCCTCGACCACGCCATTGATCGGATAGCCCATATGCTCGGGCCGCTCGGCCTTGAAGATTTCGCCGGTCACGAGAGTCGCGCCGAGCAGGACGATGCCCGCGCCGAGCGTCCATCCCGCAATGGTGTTGAACCGATCGTCCATCCCTGTTCGAACCTTTCGCGCGCCCCATCGCCTGTCCGGCGGCCGTCGGGCGCTTTCTTTATGCGGGCGGGGCGCGGGCCGCAAGCCGGGCGTTGGGCCGCCCCGCTTATGCCCGTTATCCTCATTATCCACAGCGCGAATCCGCTTGGCGCGACTCGTGCGCCCGTGACAGCTTTCGGATGTGGACGGGGCGGAAGGCCGGCGACGGCGGACTGCCCGGGACACAGCCAGAACGATCGGGGCGGCGCTTTTCGGAGCGCCAGGCCGGATCGGGACGGCGGGGCGGCTGACGAAGCCGCCGCCAGGCGGAAGCAGCGGGCTCGTCCCTCTCGCGGAAGCGAAAGCGGCGATGCTTCGTGAGCCCCCATCCGGACCCGACGACGCCTTCGGGCGACAAGGGTCCGGATGGCGAGCCGCCGGGGTTTCGATCCCGGGCCGGCGCGCCAAACGGCCAGACCCGACAAGGAGCTTGCTCCTGATCGGGAGTCCGGAAAGCGGAAGGCGAACCCCCGGTTCGCGCGAAGCTTTCGAAACCGCCCGCTTTTTGCGGCCCCGCCTCCCAGGTACGGGCCGGCAAGGAACGGGACAGTGGGGGCCGGCGGCAACGTCGGCCCCCATTCGCTTTTGCGACCGGCCGAGCGCGGCCGGCTTGATCTCGGGCAACCCCGCGCCGATAGTCGCGCAAACGGGGGCGGGATGTTTTCACGCAAGCAAAGTGCGGCGGCGCGGCCGAAGGCGAAAGGCGGCGCGGGCGGCCTCTCGCTGATCGGTGGGGAAATGACGATCGGCGGCGACGTGGCGAGCGCGGGCGCCCTGCACGTCGATGGCCGGATCGACGGCGATGTCCGCTGCGCCAATCTCTGCCAGAGCGAGACCGGCGTGATCGCCGGCGACATCGTCGCCGAGGAGGCGCGGATCGGCGGCCTGGTCGAAGGCACGGTCACCGCCCGGACGGTGGTGATCGAGGCGAGCGGCCGGGTGACCGGCGACGTCGCCTATGACACGATCACCATCGCCGCCGGCGCGCGCGTCGAGGGCCGGCTGGCGCGGCGCGAGGCGCTGGTCGGGAGCACCGGCGACCTGCTTGTCGCTACGCCGACGGCGCGGAACGACGACAAGCCGGCCGCGCCGACGCTCTTTACCGGCCAGCCGACCCGGCTCACGGTGGACTGACCGATGTCGGTCCATCGCGCGACGGTCGAATGGTGCTCGGACGGTGAATATCTGAGCGGCCGTTACAGCCGCCGGCACGAATGGCGCTTCGACGGCGGCGCCAGGGTCGTTGGGTCGTCATCGCCCGACGTCGTGCCGGTGCCGATGTCCGATCCGGCCGGCGTCGATCCGGAGGAAGCGCTGGTCGCCTCCGCCTCATCCTGCCACATGCTCTGGTTCCTGTCGCTCGCTTTGGCGGAGGGCCTCGACGTCTTATCTTATGCCGATGAGGCGGAAGGAGTGATGGGGCGGCTCGGGCCCGGCAGAATCGGGATGACGCGGATCACCTTGCGGCCGGCCATCGCGTTCGCCGGATCGCCGCCGGACGCGGCGGTGCTCGACCGGCTTCATCAACAGGCGCACGAGCGCTGCTTCATCGCCAATTCGCTGAAGACCGAGATCGTCGTCGCGCCGCGCTAGCGCTCCGGCTCGTCACTGGCCGGCGGGCTTGTCTCGCGCGCCTGCGCCTTGCGACGCTTCAGATTCTCGCGCAGCGCCGCGGCCAGCCGTTTCTCGCGTTCTTCCTTGTCCTTGCTCATTATGCCCGCCTTGACACCTTGACGGGCCAGCGGCCATAGCGCCGCGGCTTCGCACGACGATGCTGCCGTAGCTCAGTGGTAGAGCGCATCCTTGGTAAGGCTGAGGTCGTGAGTTCAATCCTCACCGGCAGCACCATCGCCGTCCCGGAGCGAGTGAAGGGTCAGCCTTCGGCGTAGCGCTCGGCGCGCTCGGCGGCCTTGGCGGCGAACATCATCGCCAGCTCGTCATGCCGGTGGCGCGCGGCATCGGTGATGGCGCGGGCGGCGCGGTGCCGCTCCTCCGCGGCGCGTCGGCTATAATAGCGAAAATCCGACTCCATATCGGTCGCCTCCCCCTCCCGATTCGCGGTGCTTATCACAGCGCCCGTGTTTGATCGAATCGGTCCAAGGCTCGATCAGGAGAGCGTTCGCACCCCTCCCGATCGCGCCACGATCATATCCAGCACGGCCGGATGCAGCGGCCGATCGAACGCGCAGCCGGCCAGATGGCCCTCGATCCAGGCGATGCGCGCCGGCATCGCCTCGAGCCCCGGCAGGCGCACCCAGATCTGGGTGCCGTTCTCCAGCGTCAAATGGGTGTCGATCCGGAAGCCGTGGGTGGAAAGATCGAGGATCTGCACCGATACGGCGCTCGCGCCGCGTTGGCGCACGTCAGCGCGAACCGCGACCGGGACGCGGTCGGCATTGCGCTCACGCGGCGGCGCCAGCGCCGAATCGAAATACAGCTCTCCCTGGATCGCGCCGTGCGACTCATCTGTGACCGGATCGGGTCGGAAGGCGTCCATCGCTGCCCCGTCAACCGTCCTTCTCGGGGAGGTTGAGACCGACCGCGACGCTCCAGGCCTGCGCCATGCGCCGCTCCTTCGCCGACATGCCGTTGATGAGGCCCGACCGGCCGTAGCTGATCGGGGCGGCGACCGGCTTGGCGCGGCCGATGTGGATCAGCAGCTCGTTTTCGTCGATCGGATGATCGAAGGCGAGCCCGATGCGGATGCCGGACGCCCAAGCGACGGTGCCTGCCACGCGGCTGGCGCCGCGCTCGAAAGTCACCGTCATTCCGGGCTTCACGATCGCCGGCGATTCGATCAGCGCGCCGTGGCGTGACAGATCGCGCAGCCGCGCGTCGTACACGCCCGCCGGGGTGTGCAGCTTGGCGGCGAGCAGCACCCGCGCGCGCTTCGCCGCCCGCTTACCGGTCTCTGCAGTCTCGAAGCGTTCGACGCCCATCCGCTTTCCAAATCTCCTGTTCTACGCGCGGGCATACGCGTGGAGACCGAAATATTCGTAAACGGCGCGTTCGTCGGTCGGTTGACGGGCGTTGCCGCGCCTTTCATGGCCGGGTCGTGCGTTTCTTCTCCGACAATGCGGCGCGGGCCTGCCCGGAGGCGCTGGCGGCGATCGCCGCGGCGGACCGGATGGACACCGCCTATGATGGCGATGCCTGGAGCCAGCGGCTCGACGGGGCGATGTCGGACCTGTTCGGGACGGAGGTCGCGGCGCTCTGGGTGGCGACCGGCACGGCGGCGAACAGCCTCGCGCTCGCCGCGCTCTGCCCGCCGCATGGCGCAATTCTCTGCCATCGGGACGCCCATATCCAGGTCGACGAATGCGGGGCGCCGGAATTCTACACCCATGGCGCCAAGCTGCTGCTCGGCGACGGCGCCGGCGCGAAGCTGGTGCCGGAGGCGGTGCTGGCGCTGGCGGAAACGATCCGGGACGACGTTCACCAGATGCAGCCCGCTGCCCTCTCGATCACTAACGCGACCGAATATGGCCTCGTCTACACGCCGGAAGAGACGGCGGCGCTCGGCGAACTCTGCAAGGCGCGGGGGCTCGGCTTCCACCTCGATGGCGCGCGCTTCGCCAATGCGGTGGCGCGCCTGGGCTGCGCGCCGGCGGACCTGACCTGGCGGGCCGGCGTCGACATCCTCTCCTTCGGCTTCGTCAAAAATGGCGGACTTTCGGCGGAATGCCTTGTCCTTTTCCGCCCCGAGCTGGCCGATGCGACCCGTTACCGGCGCAAGCGCGGCGGCCATCTGCTGTCGAAAGGCCGCTATCTCGCCGCGCAGATCCTGGCGATGCTCGACGATGGCGTCTGGCTGCGGAACGCCCGCGCCGCCAATGCCGCCGCGACGCGCCTCGCCGAGGCGGCCGGGGCCGAGCGCCTCATTCATCCGGTGGAGGCGAATGAAATCTTCATCCGCGTCACCCCGGCCGAGGCCGCCGCGCTTCGTGCGAAGGGCTTCGATTTCTACGATTGGGGGCCGGGGGAGGCGCGGGTGGTGACGAGCTGGGAGAGCGATCCGGTGGATGTCGATGCGCTCGCCGCGGCGATTCGCGCCTTGTGACGCCGACGGATTCGCGACGGCTTGACCTGCATATAAAGACTTCTTTATATCTGCATATATGATGAGCGGATCGCAAGGAGAGACGGGCTTTCGCGATCCGAAGATCCTCCTGTCCTTCATCCTGATCACCCTGATCTGGAGCTCGACCTGGATCGTCATCAAGGATCAATTGGGGGCGGTGCCGCCGTCTTGGTCGGTCGCTTATCGCTTCCTCATCGCCGCCGCCGCGATGTTCGCGCTGGCGCGTTTCGGCGGCGTGCGCCTCGGCATTGATGCGGCGGGCCATCGGCTGGCGGCGATGACCGGCCTGTTGCAGTTCGTCCTCAATTACAATCTGGTCTACGCGGCCGAGCTCTACATCACGTCGGGCCTGGCGGCGGTCGTCTTCGCGTTGCTGGTGCTACCCAACGCTGTGCTGGCGCGGATATTTTTCGGCGAGCGGATGACGGCCGGCTTTATGCTGGGATCGGCGGTGGCGATGGCAGGCGTTGCCTTGCTGTTCGTTCAGGAAGCGCGGCAAACGCTCGTGCCGCCGGTGGCGGTGCTCACCGGGCTTGGGCTTACCGTGCTGGCCGTCCTCGCGGCGTCCATTTCGAACGTCATGCAATTGGCCGAGGGCATGCGCTCGCGCTCGATCGCGGTGATGCTCGGCTGGGGGATGCTTTACGGCGGCCTGATCGATGCCGCCTTCGCCTGGGCGGTTTCCGGCCCGCCGGTGGCCGAAGCGCGGCTCGGCTACTGGCTCGGTCTCATCTATCTCAGCGTGATCGCCTCGGCGCTCGCCTTCTGGCTCTACTATCGGATCATCCGGGCCGTGGGCGCGGCGCGCGCGGCTTATTCGAGCGTCCTGATCCCGATCGTGGCGATGACGATCTCGACGGTCGCCGAAGACTATCGCTGGTCGCCGCTCGCGCTCGCGGGGGGAATGCTGGGAATAGCCGGGCTGATCATCGCGCTGCGCTCGCGGCGGGTTCTGCCGCCGCCGCCGGCCGACTGAACCTGCCGCTGGACGGCGCGCCGACGGCGGGCCAAGGGAGCCTATGCGGCTCGAGATCGACGTTCTGCTGGACTATCACTTCCCGGCCGCCGCCGACGTGCTGCTGGCGGTCGAAGTCGCTCAGCTCCCCGACCAGATCCTGGTCGAGGACCGGCTGATCGTCGATGGCGCCAAGCCGCTCACCCCGATCGCGGGCGAGGAGGGGATCGGCCAGCGGACCTGGCTGACCGCCGAGGGGCGCTGGCGCGCGACCTATCGGGCGATGGTCGATCTGAACCGGCCGGAGGTGGACGTCGCCCGGCTCGCCGCGACGCCCAAGCCGGAGCTGCCGCCGCTTGTCGTCCCCTATCTCTTCCCCACCCGCTATTGCGAGGCGGACCGGTTCGAGGCCTTCGTCGAGCGCCATTTCGAAGAGGTCGAAGGCGGTGCCAAAATCATGGCGATGGCGGACTGGATCGGCCGCGAGATGACCTACGTTTCCGGCTCGACAACCGTCGATACCACCGCTGCCGACGCCTTCGTCTCCCGCCAGGGCGTCTGCCGCGATTATGCCCATCTGCTGGCCACCTTCGCGCGCGCGGCCGGCATCCCGGCGCGGCTCGTCTCGGGTTACGCGCTCGACCTGGATCCGCCCGATTTCCACGCGGTCGTCGAGGTCTGGCTGGAGGGCGGCTGGCACCTGATCGACGCCACCCGCCTCGCGCCGACAGCGAATATCGCGCGCATCTGCGTCGGCCGCGACGCCACCGACATCGCCTTCATGACGATCTTCGGCACCGCCGAGCTGATCGAGCAGAATGTGAAGGTGACGCGAGTCGGCTAGTGCCTAGCGACTCCGCCGCGCCGCCTCGATCTCTTCGGGGGAGAGGCGGCGGACTTCGGTCACGGCGCAGCGCTGCAATCCGGTTGGGCTCGGCACCAGAATCTCGGCATCGAGGCCGGCGCAGATGAACGACGAGCCGCCGCGCGTCCGGAGCGCGAGACGCAGCGACCAGTCCACGTCGGGGCAATAGCCGGCGAGGGTGAGGCGATATTGCCGGGTGCGGCTCACCGTCACGTCGACCGCCTCGTAGCGGCGGCCCACGGGCCGGAAGCCGTTGACGCTGCGCGCCGAGAAGCAATCGCGCGCCGGCCGTGACTGCATGTCGGCGGAACCCACGGTTTCCGTTGTGGCGGTGGTGGCCGGTGCGCCGAGCAGGAAGCCGGCGGCGAGGATCGCCACGATGGTCCAGGCGCGTGTCATCCGGTTTCAACGCACATCTGGCGGATTCGTGCCGCCACGCCTAGAGGCGATCCATGCTCGACGCCCAGAACGCTCCCGCTTCGCCAGCCACGATCCGGCGCGAGGATTATCGCCCGCCCGACTGGCTGATTCCCGAGATCGAACTGGATTTTCAACTCGATGCGGCGCGGACGATCATCCGGGCGACGCTGCAGGTCGCGCGCAACGGCGCGCATAGCCGTCCGCTGGTGCTCGACACCGACGAGCTGGAGTTGCTCGGCGTCAAGGTCGATGGCGTCGCGGTCGAGGCCGAGCGGCGGGACGACGCGATCGTCGTTCTGATCGCGGGCGATTCCGCCACGGTCGAGACCGAGGTCGCGATCGGGCCGCGCGCCAACACCAAATTGATGGGCCTCTACGAATTGGGCGGAATGCTTTGCACCCAATGCGAGGCGCAGGGCTTTCGGCGGATCACGCCGTTCATCGACCGGCCCGATGTCCTCTCGATCTACCGGGTGCGGATGGAGGGCGACAAGGCGCTTTATCCGGTGCTGCTCGCCAATGGCGATCCGATCGACGCGGGCGAACTGGACGGCGGCCGCCACTGGGCGGAGTGGCACGATCCCTTCCCCAAGCCCTGCTATCTGTTCGCGCTCGTCGCCGGCGATCTCGTCTGCAACCGCGACAGCTTCGTCACCCGCTCCGGCCGCAAGGTCGATCTCGGCATCTGGGTCCGCGCCGGCGATCTGCCGCGTACCGAGCATGCGATGGAATCGCTCAAGGCGGCGATGAAGTGGGACGAGGAGGTTTATGGCCGGGAATATGACCTCGCCGTATTCAACATCGTCGCCGTCGCCGATTTCAACTTCGGCGCGATGGAGAATAAGGGGCTGAACGTCTTCAACAGCCGCTACATCCTCGCCGATCCCGACACCGCGACCGACGCCGATTATGACGCGATCGCCGGCGTGGTGGCGCACGAATATTTCCACAATTGGTCGGGCAACCGGGTCACCTGCCGCGACTGGTTCCAGCTCTCGCTGAAGGAGGGCTTCACCGTCTTCCGCGACCAGCAGTTCAGCGCCGACATGGGCAGCCGCGCGGTGAAAAGGATCGAGGACGTGCGGATGCTGCGCGCCGCCCAGTTCCAGGAGGATGCCGGTCCGCTCGCCCATCCGGTGCGGCCCGATTCCTATATCGAGATCAGCAACTTCTACACCGCGACCGTCTACAACAAGGGCGCCGAGCTGATCCGGATGATCCACACCATCCTGGGGCCCGAGAAGTTCCGCGCCGGCTGCGACCTTTATTTCGACAGCCATGACGGCGAGGCCGTCACCTGCGAGGATTTCGTCCTGGCGATGGAGCAGGCGAGCGGGATCGATCTCACGAAGTTCCGGCTCTGGTACTCACAGGCCGGCACGCCGCGCGTCACGGCGCGGCTTTCGCCGGATCGCAAAGCGCTTTTGCTCGCGCAGGAGGTGCCGCCGACACCCGGGCAGCCGGTCAAGCAGCCGATGCCGATTCCGCTCCGGCTCGCGGTGCTCGACGAGGACAGCGGCGCGACGACCGAGGAGCGGCTGTTCGTCTTCGATACCGCCAGCGCCGAAGTGCCGCTGAACAGCGCGCCGGCCCGCCCGGTGGTCTCGCTCAACCGTGAGTTCTCCGCCCCGATCGTGCTCGAGACGGACCGCGCCGCCGATGCGCTCGCCTTCCTCTCGGCCCGCGACGACGATCCCTTCGCCCGCTACGAGGCGATGCAGCAATTGATGCTGGATACGCTGCTCGCCGCGATCGGCGGCGCGGCGGATCATCAACCGGTGATCGAGGCGGTGCGGCGGACGCTGATGGATCAGGCGCTTGATCCGGCCTTCATCGCCGAAGCGGTGCTGCTGCCGAGCGAAGCCTTTATCGGCGACCGGATGGCCCAGGTCGATCCGGAGGCGATCCACGCCGCGCGCGAGGCGCTGCGCCGCGACCTCGGCCGCGCGCTCGATACCCTGTGGCGCGACGCCTACGCGACCCACGTCGCCAATCGCTACTCCTACAACCCCGCCGCCAAGGGCGCGCGCCGGCTGCGCTCGATCGCCTTGGGCTACATCATGGCGACGGGCGCCGAGGACGCCGCCTGGCTGGCGATGACTCAATATGACGAAGCGGACAATATGACCGACCGCCAGGGCGCATTGGGTTCACTGGTCAACACGACCGCGCCCGAGCGTGGCCGGGCGCTGCAGGCCTTTTACGATCGCTACAAAGGCGACGCTTTGGTGATCGACAAATGGTTCACCGTGCAGGCGCTCGCGACCCGGGCCGACACGCCGGAGCGGGTCGAGGCGCTCGCCCGGCACCAGGATTTCACCCTGACCAATCCGAACCGGCTCCGCTCACTGGTCGGCGCCTTCTCTGCCAATCAGCGCGCCTTCCACGACGCCTCCGGGCGCGGCTACCGCTTCCTCGCCGACATGATCCTCGGCGAGGACAAGCTCAACCCGCAGACCGCGGCGAAGCTGGTGCCGCCGCTTGGCCGCTGGCGGCGCTTCGACGAGGGCCGCGCGGCGCGGATGAAGGCGGAGCTGGAACGGATCGTCGGCACGCCCGGCCTCAGCAAGGACGTATTCGAGCAGGCCTCGAAGAGCCTGGTCTAGCCTCCGCCGACCCAGGCCGCGACCTGCTCGGCGATCTGGTTGGCGGCCTGGTTGAGGGCGGGAGCGACCGCCGCCGGCGTCGCCTCGGCGACCGGGACGCGGGCCTCGAAGCGGTTGGTCACGATTCCCGGTCCGCGCGGCATCGTCGCGTCATAGACGACCACCGCCTCCATCCGCGCCGGATCGAGCCCGAAGCGGTGGAGCTGGCCGGTGATCCGGGTGCCCGGATCCTGCGAATATTGGCGCGCGTCGAGTACGACGCGGCCGGTCCTCACCGCGATCGTCTCGCCGATCAGCCGTCCGAACAGCACGCCGGGATTCTCGACCCAGGCCGCGTCTTCCAGATACTGAATCGTCGTGTCGCTGACATAGACCGGGATGCGTGTCGTCCTGAGCGCCTGCGGCACGGTCGGGTCGACGACGGTGATCGCCGCGCCCTGGCCGGCGCTTTGCGGGCTGGCGGCGGGGCGGGTTTGGGCGGGCGTCAAGGTGAGCAACTGGCTCGGTGCGCCGCCGCCGAAGCAGCCGGCGAGTGCGAACAGGGCCGCGGCGGAAGCAAGCAAGCGGACAAGCCTCATCGTCATCGTCTCCCGGGCCGGTAGTTCGGCAGGCGCGGGCCGCCGATCACGCCGCCGACGCCCTGCTGGTTCAACCGATCGGTGATCTCGCGCAGCGATTCGCTGGTCGCGCGCAAATCGCGGGTGAGCTGGCCGACTTCGGGCAGCGTCTGGTTCGAGAAGGCGCGCAGGCCCGGCCGCGCGTCGCTGATCGCAGCCTGCATTTCCTGGATGCTCCGGTCGGCGGTGCGCGAGCGTCCGGCGCAGATCGGCGACCAGCGGCCGGCCGTCGCGATCGAGCATCGTCGAGGTCGATTCGGCGAGCCGCCCGATCTGGTCCGCCGCCGCGCCCGCCTGACGGATCGCGGTGCGCGCCTCGGCCAAAGTCGCGGCGATCTCCGGCGAGCGCTCGGCGAGGTTGCGGCTGACCTCCTCGAGATTGTCGAGGATGCCGGCGATCGATTCCTGATTGCGGTCGGTGAGCAAGGCGGTGAGCCGCTCGGTCAGTCGCGAGACCCGTTCGAGCAGTTCCGGCGCGCTGTTCAGCAAGGCGGCGATGCCGCCCGCCCGGGTCGGGATGACCGGATAGCCATAGGGGCATTCCGATTGCGGATTCTGCTCGGGGCAGCGAATTTCCTGCCGCGCCGCCTGTCTCGCGTCGGCCTGCTGCTCGGGCGGGTCGAGCTGGATCTGGCTGACGCCGGTGAAGCCGACGCCGCGGATCGTCGCCGTCGTTCCCTGCAAAACCGGGGTGGTGTCGCTGACCGAGATGCGCACGCGAATGAATTGCGGGCTGTTCGGCTCCAGGTTGATCGATTCGATCTGGCCGACCGGCACGCCGCGGAAGGTGACGCCCGATCCCTTGGCGAGGCCTTCGACCGATTGCTGGAAGAAGACGTCATAGGTCCGCTGGCCGCCCTCGCCCAGCGAGGTCAGCCAAATCGCGAACACGACCAGGGCCGCGATCAGCCCCAGCACGATGCTGCCGACAAGAACCTGGTTCGAACGCGTCTCCATCAGGCCTCGACTTCCTGGTGACTATTGTGCCCGGCCAGCGCGGCCCGGCCGCGTGGCCCATTGAAATAATCCTGTATCCATTTGTGGTCCAACGCCAGCAATTCCGGGATGGTGCCGACCGCGATCACTTTCTTGTCGGCGATCACTGCGACCCGGTCGCAAATCGCGTGCAGCGTGTCGAGGTCATGCGTGATGAGGAACACCGTGAGGCCGAGCGCATCTGAAAGCTCGCGGATCAGCTGGTCGAAGGCGGCGGCGCCGATCGGGTCCAGCCCCGCGGTCGGCTCGTCGAGGAACAGCAATTCGGGGTCGAGGCTGAGCGCCCGGGCGATGCCGGCGCGCTTGCGCATGCCGCCGGAAAGCTCGGCCGGATATTTCGCACCGGCATTGAAGGCCAGCCCGCTCATCGAAATCTTGAAGCCGGCGATCTCGCGCAGCAATTCCTCGTCAACGCCGGGATAGAATTCGCGGATCGGCACCTCGATATTCTCGGCGACGGTAAGGTTCGAGAAGAGCGCGCCGCCCTGGAACAATACGCCCCAGCGGCGGCGGACATGCTTCGCTTCGTCCTCGTCGCGGCCGACCATCGGCTCGCCGAACACGTCAATCTCGCCCGCGAGCGGCGTTTGGAGGCCGATGATCGATCGCATCAGCACGGATTTGCCCGTGCCGGAGCCCCCGACGACGCCGAGCACCTCGCCACGCTTCACGTCGAGATCGAGTCCGTCATGGACGATCTGGTCGCCGAAGCCGTTCCTCAGGCCCCGGACGCTGATGATCGGCTCGTCGTCGTCCTTCGCCATCAATTGAAGCCGATCGCGGTGAAGAAGACGGCGAAGAAGGCGTCGACTACGATGACCAGGAAGATGCCCTGCACGACCGCGGTGGTGGTGCGCAGGCCCACCTCCTCCGCATTCCCCTTCACCTGCAGGCCCTGATAGCAGCCCGCCATCGCGATGATCAGCCCGAACACCGGCGCCTTGATCAGGGTCTGGTAGAGATCGGTCATCGGCACGACCTCGCGGGTGCGCTGGATGAAGGTGATCGGGGGAATGCCGAGCGAGACCCAGCAGAAGATGCCGCCGCCGACGATGGCGAGGATCGCCGCATAGAAGCCGAGCAAGGGCATCATCAGCACCGTCGCCATCACCCGCGGAACAACGAGCGCCTCCATCGGCGAGACGCCGATGGTGCGCATGGCGTCGACTTCCTCGTTGAGCTTCATCGTGCCGAGCTGGGCGGCGAAAGCGGAGCCGGAGCGGCCGGCGACCATGATCGCGGTCATCAGCACGCCCAGCTCCTTCAGCGCCGAGCGGCCGACCAGATTGATCGTGAACACCTCGGCGCCGAACTGCCGCAACTGCACCGCGCCCTGCTGGGCGATGACGATTCCGACCAGGAAGCTCATCAGGCCGATGATGCCGAGCGCATGGACGCCGACGATCTCGAACCGGGTCACGACCGCATTGAAGCGGAAGCGGCGCGGGTGGCGGGCAATCCCCCACAGCGACATGCAGAGCGCGCCGAAGAAGCCGAGCAGGCCGAGCATGGTCTGGGCCGCGAGCTGGGTCGCGCTGCCGACCCGGCCGACGATCTCCTCGATCACCGGCTCTTCTTCCTCCTCTACCGGCATCGGCCGATCGGCCTTGGCGACCTGATCGATCAGCGTCTGCTGATCGGCGGAGACGTTGATGATCGTCGCGCCCCGGTCCCGCTCCAGCTTGTGGATCAGCCAGGCGCCGACCGTGTCCATTCGCTCGACCTCGGCCAGGTCGACCGTGATCTTCTCCGCGGTGATCTCGTCGATCTCCTCGCTCAGCCGGCGGACGCGGAGCAATGAGAGGTTGCCGCGAAACCGCAGCACGCACGCGTCGTTCTCCATGTGGGGATCGAGTTCGGCCGCTTCGCTCATCGCCTTGACCGTGCTTCAAAAAGCGGCGAGCGGCAAGGAGGCATGGTGAAGAGTGACGCTTCGACGCCGGCGGAACGGGCGCTGACCCAGGCGCTGGCGATCTACGACATGGACCGGACCGTGACGCGCGGCCCGACCTGGGGTCCGTTTCTCTGGTACGCGATGACCCACCTCGCGCCGTGGCGCGCGCTGTTCGCTCCGGCCGCCCTCGGCGCGACGTTGCTATACGGATTGCGGCTGATCGATCGCGGCCGTTTGAAGGAGATGACCTACCGCCTGTTCATCGGCCGGCCGCGGCCGGAGGTTCTGGAGCCGGTGATCAGCGGCTTTGCCGACCGCCAGGTCGAGACCAACATCCTGCCCGGCGCGCGAACCCGGATCGCCGAGGACAAGGCGGCCGGCCGCCGCCTCGTTCTCGCCACCGCTTCCTACCGGCTCTACGTCGCCGCGATCGCCGAGCGTTTGGGCTTCGACGATGTCATCGCCACTGAAACCCTGCCGGACACGAAGGGCCGCATCGTGGCCAAGATCGACGGGCGCAACTGCTACGGCCTCGGCAAACTCGACATGATCGAGGCCTGGCTCCAACGCGAGGGATTGGAGCGCAAGGCGGTGCATATCCGTTTCTATTCCGATCACGTCTCGGACGCGCCTGTCCACGCCTGGTCGGACGAAGCCTTCGCCACCAATCCTCACGACCGCCTCGCCCGAGTCGCACGCGACTCGGGCTGGGAAGTGCTGGAATGGCGCGACCGGAAGCGGGCCTGACGGCGGACCCTAAACCGCCGCCAGCGCCTGGTCGAAATCGGCGATCAGATCGTCCGCATCCTCGACCCCGATCGACACGCGGACCAGGTTGTCGGTGATGCCGAGCGCCGCCTTGCGCTCGGGCGGGACCGACAAATGGGTCATCGCCGCCGGGCAGCTCGCGAGCGTCTCGGTGCCGCCGAGGCTGACAGCGAGATGGGCGATCTTGAGCGAGTCGAGGAAGGCGAAGCTTTCGCGCTCGCCGCCCTTCAGGTAGAGCGAGAAGGTCGATCCGGCGCCGGTGCAATGGCGGCGGTAGATGTCAGCCTGCCGCGCGTCGCCGCCTTCCTCCAGGAAGCCGAGATAACCGACGCTCTCCACCTTGGCATGATCGCGCAGGAAGGCACAGACCTTGGCGGCGTTCTCGCCGGCGCGGGACATCCGAAGCTCCAGTGTCTCGAGGCTGCGCAGCAGCATCCACGCCGTGTTGGGATCGGTGATCGTGCCGATCGTGTTGCGCAGCATCCGGATCGTGTTGATCAGCTCCTTCGATCCGGTGATGCCGCCGGCGACGAGATCGCTATGGCCGCCGGCATATTTGGTCAGGCTGTAGACGCTGAGGTCCGCGCCGTGGCGGAGCGGTTGCGCCCAGAGCGGGCCGAGGAAGGTGTTGTCGATCGCGATCGGCGGGCGCTCTCCTTCGCTGAACAAAGCGTCGCGGACCCGCGCGACCGCCTCGACATCGACCAGGGCGTTGGTCGGGTTGGCCGGGCTTTCGAGATAGATGAGCGGCACCCGGCCCTTGGCCTTGGCCTGCTCGACCACCGCGGCGATCTCCTCCTCGGTCGCGCCGGCCGGGAAATCGAGCCAGGTGATCCCGAAGCGGCCGAGGATACGGCCGATCAGTGTCTCGGTCGCGGCATAAAGCGGGCCCGAATGGACGACGCAGTCGCCCGGCTGGACGAAGGCGAGGAGCAGCGTCGCGATCGCCGACATGCCGGACGAGAAGCTGAGCGCGTCCTCGGCATCCTCCCAAAGCCCCAGCCGATCCTCGAGGATCTCCTGATTGGGGCCGTTGAAGCGCGAATAGATCAGGCCCTCGGCGCCGCCCGGCCGCTTGCCGGTGACGCCTTCGAAATGATGCTTGCCGGCTGCGGCATTCTCGAAAACGAAGGTCGAGGTGAGGAAGATCGGCGGCTTCAGCGAGCCCTCCGAGAGGGCCGGGTCGAAGCCGTGGCCCATCATCAGCGTCGATGGCTTCAGCTTGCGTCCGCCGATTTCGAGCACGGCTGGCTTGGGGCGGCGGCGCGGGGTGCCGCCGGTAAGGTCGGATTCGTCCTGCATGGTCATGTCTCCTCTGGCGCAAATCTGCGTGGAGACCGAGCCCGCCGTCAGGAGACGGGGCTCAAGGCCGCTTGGTCCAAGCGGCCCAGGGGTGAGGTCCGTTGCCCGGCCGGCTCTTTAGCGAGCCGGCGCGCGGCTCGCTAGCCCGGAAGCGCGATCAGCGAGAGCTGGCGGCCATAGGTCGGCTCGGCTTGATGGGTGGCGCGGCGGAAGCTGAAGAAGCGGCCGGGATCGGTGTAAGTGTCGAGACCGAGCGCCTCGGCCCGGGTCAACCCCGCCGCGCCAAGCCGCGACAGGACATAGGCTTCGAGGTCGAACTGATAGTGGCCCGGCCGGCCGGGGGTGAAGAAGCGCTCGTTCGCCGGCTCCGCCTCGGCGAAACGACGGAACAGGCCCTCGTCGACCTCATAGCTCTTGCGCGCGATGCAGGGGCCGACCGCGGCAGCGATCCGGCCCCGGTTCGCGCCGAGGCTCTCCATCGCCACCACTGTCGCCTCGACGACGCCGGCGAACGCGCCTTTCCAGCCGGCATGGGCGGCGCCGATCACGCCGGCGTCGCGGTCGGCGAACAGCACCGGCACGCAATCGGCGGTGACGATGCCGAGTGCGAGGCCGGAGCGGTTAGTGACCAGGGCGTCGGCCTTGGGACGGGCGTCGTCCGGCCAGGGCGCGGTGGCGACGACGACCTCGGCTGAGTGAATTTGATGGACCGTGACCAGGGCGGCTCCGGGCGCCACCGCATCCAGCGCGCGGCGGCGGTTTTCGATCACCGCGTCGCGCTCGTCATCCGCGCCGAAGCCAGTGTTGAGCCCTTCGCAATGGCCGGTCGAAACGCCGCCGCGCCGGCCGAGAAAGCCGTGCGGCAGGCCGGCGAGCGTCGCGGCGCGGATCACGTCGATCACAAGCCGAGCCTCATCACCGGATCCTGATAGGTGCGCGTGCCGAGCTGGAACGGCGCGACGCCGACGATCTCGAAGCCGTGCCTAGCATAGAAAGCGATGGCGCGCGCGCCATGTTCCCAGACGCTGAGATAGATTGCGGGTGCGCCCTGCGCACGTGCGCTTTCGACCGCCCAATCCATCAACGCGGCGGCGACGCCCGCGCCCTGCCAGGGCTCCAGCACGTAAAGCTGCTTGATCTCGAGCGCGCCCGGCTCGTGCGGCGCCGACAGGCTCATCGGCGCGAGCTTGAGATAGGCGGCGATTTCGCCATTCTCCTCCGCCATGAGGATGCGCAGCTTCGGGTCGCGCATCTCCGTGGGCAAGCCGCCCGGACCGAACATGCGCTCAAGATGAATTGCCATGTCTCCGGGAGGGAAATGCGGCCCGAAAGTCTCGACGAAGCAGCGCCGGCCCATGTTCGCGAGCGCCGGGCCGTCCGCGATTTCCGCGTCGCGATAGCTGATGCTCATAATGTCCGCCTCATCACGATGTCCTCGTCGGCATGGGTGCCGACCATGAAGTCGTAGCGGCCGACGGGCTCGAAGCCCTGCTTCTCGTAGAACCTGCGCGCGCGGTGATTGTCGGTGAAGACGGACAGATAGATCTCCGCCGCGCCTCGCCGCCGCGCCTCGGCCAGCGCCCAGTCCATCATCGCCGGCGCGAAGCCCGCGCCGTGCCAGGGCTTCAGGATGTAGAATTGTCTGAGCTCGATGCTGTCCCCGGGCGGCGTGAACGGGAGCGAAGGCGGCCCGAGCTTCACATAAGCCACGTTAATGTCGCCGACCAAACCGAGCCGTACCGCGAAACGGGGATCGGACAATTCCTGCCGCCAATTCTCCTCGCTGTGAATTTCGAGAAAGGTGGCGAGATTCTCGGGCGTGTAGAGATGACCGAAGGTCTCGATGAAGGTCTGGCGGCCGATCGCCGCCAGCGTCGCGGCGTCGTCCGGACCAGCATCGCGCCAGACGATCTCGTTCATGCCGGAAATCCCGCCGGTTGCGGCCAGTCTGGGGCCACCATCGCCAGCACTTTGAACAGCCGGCCCATCTGGTCGGGCGCGGTCAGTCGCGCGCGCGCGATTTCGATCTCCTCGGCCCGGTCGGGCACGGCGCGGGCGAGCGCGGCGGCGCGCAGGCCGATCCCCATCGCGTCGAGCCAGTCTCCCTGCGCCACCGGGCCGAAGGAGCGCGCGCCGCCGACCACGCTCATCCGCGCCAGCGCCGCAAAGTCGACCAGCGCGGTGAGATCGCGCGTGCCCGGCGCCTGCCACGGATCGGCATAAGCATGGCCGGAGACCGCCTGCAGCGTGTCGCCGGCGATGGAAGGTGGCCGGCCGTAATCGACGACCAGCATCGCGCCGCCCTGCGCCCGCAACCGCGCCGCCACGTCACCGGCCAGGCCCAGTGAGGCGTGCGAGACCTCGACGATCTGCTCCGCCGTATCGCGAACGAACCGCCCGTTGGCGAAGCCGACGCGGAGTTCGCACCCGCCATCCGTATATTGATGCACCGGCAGCGCATCGAAGAATTCGTTGGCGACGATCAGCAGCGGCCGGTCGTTCGGCAGCGTCGCGATGTCGTCATGCCAGGCCGCGTCCGGAACGCGCTCGCGCTGCGCCTCTCTCAACACCGGGCTCGTCTCGACGAAATGCACCGGCGGCGTCAGCCCCGCCTTCGCCGTCACCCGCAACGCATCCGCGGCAAGCGTGCCGCGGCCCGGCCCGAGCTCGACATAGGCCGCGTCGGGCCGTCGCGCCCGCTCCCACAAATCCGCGAGCCAGGCGCCGATCAGCTCGCCGAACATCTGGCTGATCTCCGGCGCGGTGATGAAGTCGCCGCCCTGCCCAAGCGGATCGCGGGTCGCGTAATAATGGCCGTTGCAGACCGCCATATAGTCGGCGACGCTGATCGGCCCGTCCTGCTCGATCCGCGCCCGCAATTGCTCCTCAAGCCGGCTCATCGGCGGGAGTTTCCTCGACGGACGCATCCTCGGTCGGCACCGGCCGCACCCGCGCCTCGCGGCGTTTCGCGGTCAGGACCAGATAGAGGCCGCCCAGAATCATCGGCAGGCTCAGCCATTGGCCCATGTGCAAACCGGTATCGCGGGCGAACGAGACGAGATGGGAATCCGGCTCGCGGATGAACTCGACCAGAAAGCGGCTGAGTCCGTAGATGAGGATGAAGGCGCCGACGAGCTTGCCGGGCTGGTAGCGCGCGCGCGTCCGCCAGAACATCCAGCCGAGCACGAGGAAGAGCAGCAGCCCCTCCAGGACCGCCTCGTAGAGCTGGCTCGGATGGCGGGCCGGTCCGACGATCTGGCAGACACCCGACGGGTCGAACTGCTCGCAGAAGCGCACCGCCCAAGGCACGTTCGTCATCCCGCCCCAAAGCTCGCTGTTCACGAAATTGGCGAGCCGGCCGAAGAACAGGCCGAAGGGGACGCAGCAGGCGACATAATCGTGGATGCGCAGCCAATCGAGCTTGTGCTGGCGCGCTATCCACAGGATGCCGAGCGAGACGCCGATCACGCCGCCGTGGAAGGACATGCCGCCGTCCCACAGCCGTAATATGGCGAGGGGGTCCGCCCAATATTCCGCCGGCTTGTAGAACAGGACATAGCCCAGCCGGCCGCCGAGGATGACGCCCAGGGTGGCGTAGAACACCATGTCGTCGGCGTGCCGCCGCGCCATCGGCGCACCCCGCTGGTCGAGCAGCTTCAGCAGATACCACCAGCCGAGGATGATCCCGGCGAGGTAGGCGAGGCTGTACCAGCGCAGCTGAAACCAGCCGAGATCGAGCGCGATCGGGCTGAGACCGAGTTCGCGATAGCTGATCGCATCGGCGGCCGTCGCCAGCATCGTCATGAGCGCGTCGATCAAGGCTTTCCCCTTCAGGTTCGCGCCTTCATAAGGAGGGGCGAAGAAAAGGCAAAGGCGAGGGGAACGGACAAGGATGCCGAGCGAGCTCGACCGCAAATATGACGCGGTGCTGGCCGCGGTCACCGGCGAGGGCGGCCGCTTCGTCATCGATCGCGATCCGCAGGGCCGCGCGATCGTTGCCAACCTGCCGGCGACGCTGCCGATCCTGTTCGACATCTTCTGCACGCTCAACGGCGCGACCGAGGCGGTCATCGCCGGCGACGAGCGGCTCACCTTCGCCGATCTCCATCGCCATGCGCAGGGGCTCGCCAAGGCGCTCGTCGGCGCCGGCATCCTCAAGGGGGACCGGGTCGGCATCGCGATGCGCAACTGCCCGGCCTGGATCGTCTCCTACATGGCGATTTTGGAGGCGGGCGGGATCGCCACTTTGCTCAACGGCTGGTGGCAGGCCGAGGAGATGCGTTGCGCGCTCGAGCTGGTCGAGCCCAAGCTCGTGATCGCCGACGAAGGCCGGGCGAAACGGATCGAGGAAGGCTGCGGCGGCTGCCGCGTCGTCGCGCTGCCGATCGAGCGACCGCTCGCCGAGGCGCTCGCGCCCTTGTTGGGCGGGCCGCAAGGAACGCCGCCGCCGGTCGGCCCCGACGACGACGCGACGATTCTGTTCACCTCGGGCTCGACCGGCCTCGCCAAGGGCGCCGTCTCGACCCATCGCGCCGTTACCACCGGCGTCTATGCCTATACGATCGGCCTCGCCGTGCTGCGCGGCATCCGTGAAGGCGCCGGCGAGACGGTTCCCGAGCCCAGGACCCTGGTTAACGTGCCCTTGTTCCACGTCACCGGCGAGGTGCCGATGCTGCTGAACAGCTTCGTCATCGGCCGCACGATGGTGCTGATGCCCAAATGGGATGCGGGCGAGGCGCTGCGGCTGATCGAGAAGGAGAAGATCACTTATTTCGTCGGCGTGCCGACGATGAGCCTGGAGCTGATGCAGCACCCGGACCGCGACAAATACGACCTCTCGACGATGACTGACATCGCCGCTGGCGGCGCGCCACGCCCGGTCGCGCACGTGAAGCGTCTGGAAGACAGCTTCACGTATGCCAGGCCGGCGCTCGGTTACGGCCTGACCGAGACCAATGCGGTCGGCTGCGGCAATTTCTGGTCCAATTATCATGACAAGCCAGCCTCGACCGGGCGGGCGCACGTGCCGATTGTCGAACTCGCTATCCTGGCCGACGGCGACGCCCACTTGCCGGCCGGCGAGCGCGGCGAGATCGCCATCCGATCCGCCGCCAACATTCGCGGCTATTGGCGCAACGAGGCGGCGACCGTCGCCGCCTTCACCGCCGATAGCTATTTCCGCACCGGTGACATCGGCTACCTGGATGAGGACGGCTACCTGTTCATCGTCGACCGCAAGAAGGACATCATCATCCGCGGCGGCGAGAATATCAGCGCCGCCGAGGTCGAGGCAGCTATCTATTCCCACCCGGCGGTGTCGGAAACGGCGGTGTTCGGCATCGCCGACGAGCGGCTCGGCGAGGTGCCGGCGGCGGTGATCTGGTGCGAGAAAGGCGGCGTCGACGCAGAAGAGCTGAGCGCATTTCTTGAAGAGGCGATCGCCAGCTTCAAGGTGCCGGAGCGGATCTGGGTCTCGCCCGATCCGCTGCCCAAGCTCGGCACCGGCAAGATCGACAAGGTGCGGCTGCGCGAGCATTTTCGCGCGCTGGCGGCGGCATGAGGCAACCGAACCGCCCATCGGTCATTGTTGGAACGCGGGATGATGGGAGATGAAACATGCGCATGCTTCTAACCCGATCGGCCGCGGCCCTTGCGATCGTCACCGCCGGCTGCGGTGACGTGACGCCGGTAACCAACAATGCGGTGCAGGTCCCCGGGCCGCAAGCAACCCAGAACCAGCTCGGGAATCTGAGCGAAGGCGAGCGCAACGCCGTCTTCATCCGCGCCATCCGCGACTCCGGCCAGCCGTGCCAGCAAGTTGAATCCTCGGCACGGGGCGGCGAATATCGTGGGCTGCCGCTATGGACGGCGCGGTGCGAGAATGGCGTCACCTGGACGATCGTGCTCGGCAACGACGGAACGGCCGCGGTGCTGAACCCGGCCGAGGCGGCGCAACTGGGCGGCAACAGCGTCGCGCCCGGCAACCGCCTATGAGCTCGCGCGCCGCAGCTACCTTCGCGATCGCCGGCTGCCTTGTGGTGGCGGCTTGCGAATCGGGCGAGCCGCCGGCCAACCGGACCCAGATCAAGGTTGCCAATCCGATGCACGAGGGGCTGCTGAAGCTCAGCGGCCTCAACCAGCGTATCGCGTTGACCCGGGCGATCCGCGACAATGGCCGGCGCTGCCCGCGGGTCGACGGCGCCCGCTATCAGGAAGATTATCGCGGCATGGTGATGTGGGTGGCGCTGTGCGAGGGCGGGCGGCATTTCGCGATCTTCATCGCCCCCAATGGCGACACCCAGGTGCGGGACTGCGGCGACATGCACCAGCTGCGCCTGCCGCAATGCCGGCCGGTCGAGGCGGCGCCGGAGTCGGAGAACAACGTCAACAATCTCTAGCCTGAGTTGCGCTCAGCAATTTTCGTATTTCCAGTGCCGGCGCTTGCCTTCGGCGAGCCATTCCACCGCTTGGGCGAGCCGCTTGCCGCGGGTCGCGTCGGTTTTCGCACCGGTGATCCATTCGACATATTCGCGCTGCGCGCTCGGCGGGAAGGCGTCGAAGGTCGCCTTGGCCGCCGGATTGCCGTCGATCGCCGCGTGCATGTCTTGCGGCACCGTGAAGGCCGCCTTCGTCGCCAGCGCGCGCGGTGGTTTCGCGCCGGATTCGATCAGCGCCATCGACCTGCGGGTCAGTTCGATCAGCACTGCCTTCGCGGGTAAATCGTCGGTCGAGGTCAGCCGGCCGAACTGGCCCATCGCGCTGCGATTCTTCTCGTCTTCGTTCAGCATCGAATCGTACCAGTAGTGGAAGGTCGCGTGCGCCTTGAAGGCCGCCATGCCGGCCAGGATTTTCCCTTTATAGAGGAAGCTCGGCATGCTCCACTTCAGCGTCTCCTCGCAATTCGGGCAGGCCTCGTGCAGGACGCTGCGCAGATGGATGAGGATCGGCTTCGCGAACTCGGCCTGCCGCTCGATATAGGCGTCGATCCTGGGATCGGTCTTCATGGCTGCGCTCCCATAGATTCAAAAATGCCGCCGCTCGGCTTGACTCACAAGGGCTCGGCGACTCGCGCCCTTCGCGCCCCGCGCCAGCCGTCGATCGCGACCAGAGCCAGGGCGGTCCAGATCGCGCCGAAGCAGATATAGTGTGCGATCGTCAGCGGCTCGCCATAGGCGACGCCGATCGCGAACTGCAGCGTCGGCGCGATATATTGGAGGAAGCCGAGGGTGGAGTACGGCAACCGCCGGGCCGCTCCGGTGAAGAGCAGCAAAGGAATGGAGGTGATCACGCCGCCGAGCGCGACAAGCGCCGTGACCGCCGCGCCATGGGCGAGGAAGCCAGCTGTGCCGGCCGTATGCATTGCTCCGATCCAGACGAGCGCGAGCGGCGTCATCAGCGCGGTTTCGATCGCCAGCCCCTCGAGCGCGCCGGCGGGAGCGATCTTTCGCAGGAAGCCGTAGAGCGCAAAGCTGGCCGCCAGCGTCAGGCTGATCCACAGGCCCGTTCCCGCGCCGGCGCCGAAAGCCAGCACGGCGACCCCAAGCGCCGCCAGCGCCGTCGCCGCGATCCGCGCGGGACCCAGCCGCTCTTTCAACAAAACGACGCCGAGCAGGATGTTGACGAGCGGATTGAGATAGTAGCCGAGGCTGGCGGCAAGCACATGACCGTGGGTCACCGCCCAGGTAAAGGCCAGCCAGTTGATCGCGATCAGCACGGCTGTGGCGGCGAGGATGCCGAGCGAGCGCCGCTCCAGCGCACCTCTCAACGTCGCCCAGCCGCGCCGCACGGCGATCAACACGGCAAGGAAGAGCAGCGACCAGACCACCCGATGGGCGACGATCTCGGCCGCCGGCACCTGCGCGATCAACCGGAAATAGAGGGGCATCAGGCCCCAGATGAGGTAGGCCCCGACGCCGAGCATCAGCCCGGCGCGCGTCCGGGCCTCTGCTTCGGACATGAGTGGCGCCTAGCCGCGCCCGTCGACAATCGCTAGGGCGGCCGGCGAAGGAGACGTCCGATGCGCCGCGCGGTTCTCGTTCCGGTTTTTCTTTTCCTGCTCACTGGCTGCGACATGCGGATCGGCGATGATACCGGACCGGTTGCTGACAATGCCAGCGCCGCCGGCCGGGCCGAGAACGGCCAGCTCACCGTCGAGGCGCCGGGCTTCAACCTATCGGTCACCATCCCCGAAGGGATGGACGAACGCGGCAGCGTCCAGAGCAGCGACGGCCTGGTCTATCCCGGCGCGACGATCGCCGGCGTCCATGTGCAGGGCGGGCGCGGGGGGCGCGGCGGACAAAACGGCGAGGTCGAGATTCGGCTGACCAGCACCGACGCGCCGGACCGGGTCGCCGCCTGGTATCGCGACCCTGCGCGCGCCGAGCGTTTCAGTGTCGCCTCGACGGCGCGTGACGGAGACGCGACTCTGATCACCGGCGCCGCCCGGGACGACCATCAGCGCTTCACGCTGCGGATCGCGCCGCGCGCCGGCGGCGGATCGGACATGCGGTTGCTGCTCGCCGACGGCGGCTGATGGCCGAGCCGCTCGCCGATCCCGAGGAGGTCCGCGCCCATCTCGTCGCCGCGGCGAAAGCGGGCGTGGCGCTGAGCTACGGCGAATTGCTCGAACGACTCGGCTATCAGTTCAGCCGGCCCAAGATGCGCGCTTTGTGCGCGATGCTCGGCGCGATCGACCGCGCGGGCGCGGCGCGCGGCGAGCCGGAGTTTGCGGTGCTGGTCGTCCGCGCCAGCGACGGGTTGCCCGGCCAGGGCTGGTGGGTCGACGGCGGCGCGCGCGACCATGATTATGCGGGGCCGTGGGAAGGCCCGGAGGCGGCGGCGCTGATTCGCGCTGTTCAGGCAAGAACCTTCTCCTTCTGGCAGTCCGAAAGCGGGACAGGTCGGCGCGCCGGGCCCCGTTAACCATATCCGCTCACCCATTTTCCGCGTCCGTCCGGCATAAGCGCCGCCATGCGAAGCCGGCCCGCCTCTTCTGCCCTTGCCCTCGCCGGACTGCTGGCGCTCGCCGCCTGCTCAGGGAGCGCGGAGAACAATCTCGCCGCGCTCGACAATGAGTTGATGGCGAACGGCGTCGATCCGGCGCTGACTGGCGCGCTCGAGGACCAGATCCTCGTCGATCCCGATCTCGTCCAGCAGAACCAGCCGAACAGCGCCCGCCCGGCGGAGGCGCCGATCCAGGCGCAATATCCCAACGGTTCCGAACCGGCGCGGCTGGGCGCATCGCGTTGCGGTCCGGACTTCGTGCGCGGCTCGGAATGGGCGCGCCGCCTGCCGCGCGAATTCCCCCTTTATCCGGGCGGGCAGGTGAGCGAAGCGGCGGGGGTCGATGCCGGGCCATGCCAGATGCGGGTCGTGTCTTTCACCACCGTCGATCCCTTCGCCCGCGTGCTCGAATATTATCGCAGCCACGCCGACCGCGTCGGCTTCTCGGCCGAGCAACAGCGGCGCGGCGACGCGCATGTCCTCGGCGGCGTGCGCGGCGATGCCGCTTATTACCTGATCGTCACGCCGACGGAGCATGGCTCCGACGTCGCGCTGATCGTCAACCGCGGCGCCTGACGCCCGCGGCTGGCGCGGCGCGCGGCGCGCGGCTAGAGCGCGCTTGTGCCCAATCTCCTTCTCGTCATGCTCGGCGGCGCGCTCGGCGCCGGCGCCCGCCATTTGGCCGGGCTCGGCGCGCTGCGTTGGACCGGGCCGGGCTTTCCGTGGGGCACGCTGTTCGTGAATCTCGCCGGCGGCCTGGCGATCGGGCTGCTGGCGGGCTGGCTCGCCCGGACGGGAGGCAGTGAGGCGACGCGGCTGTTTTTCGCCGTCGGCGTGCTCGGCGGCTTCACCACCTTCTCGGCGTTCAGCCTTGAGACCTTCCTGATGATCGAGCGCGGCCAGTTCGCGCCCGCCGCGCTCTATGTCGCGGCGTCCGTGATCGGCTCAATCGTCCTGCTGTTCGCCGGCCTCGCCGCGATACGGGCGACGGCATGAGCGACGTCCGCAGCTTCACCGTCACGGCCGAGGATGACGGCATCCGGCTCGACCGCTGGTTCCGCCGCAACCTGCCGGCCGCCAGCTTCGGCCAGGTCTCGCGCTGGTCGCGGACCGGGCAGCTCCGGGTGGACGGCAAGCGCGCCACGCCAGGTGACCGGATCGAGGCGGGGCAGGTGATCCGGGTGCCGCCGCTGGGTGAGAGTGCCGCGCCGGCCAGACCGCAGCGGGTGCGCGAGACGCTGACCGAGGACGAGATCGAGTTCGTCCGCTCGCTCGTCATCCACGAGGATGCCACCGCGATCGTCGTCAACAAGCCGCCCGGCCTCGCCACCCAGGGCGGCACCAAGACCAAGGACCATCTCGATCGGCTCCTCGATGGGCTCGCCGACGAAGGCGGGCCGCGCCCGAAGCTGGTCCACCGGCTCGACAAGGACACGTCCGGCGTCCTGCTCGTCGCCCGCACCCCGCGCGCCGCCGCCGCTTTCTCGAAGAGCTTCTCCGGCCGCAGCGCCCGCAAAGTCTATTGGGCGATCGTCACCGGCGTGCCTTCGGTCGCGGACGGCATGATCGATCTGCCGCTCGCCAAGCAGCCGGGGACAGGCGGCGAGAAGATGCATGTCGACGAGAGCGAGGCGGGCCAGCCGGCCAGGACCCGCTATCGGGTGATCGAGCGGGCCGGCAATCGCGCCGCCTGGGTCGAGCTGCAGCCGCTCACCGGCCGCACCCACCAGCTGCGTGTCCACATGCTCGCCATCGGCCACCCGATCCTCGGCGACGGCAAATATGGCGGACAGGACGCGTTCCTGACCGGCACGATCAGCCGCAAGCTGCATTTGCACGCGCGGCGGCTCAGGATTCCTCACCCGGACGAGGAGGGAAAGATCGACGTCAAGGCCGATCTGCCCGATCACTTCGCCGCGACCTTGGCCAGCCTGGGCTTCGATCCCGCGCTCGGCGACGCGCTGCCGCTCGACGAAGTGAAATATGGCGAGACGCCCGAAGGCAAGCGCAAGGCGGCGGGCGCCGCCGCCAAGGCGCGCCGCAAGGAGCGCAAGGGCGAACGGCGCAACCGGCGCGGCGGCTGATGCATCCGAACCGTACATTCGACTGGCAGGATCGCGCGGCGATGCTCGCCTTCGTCGCCGACATCGCCTTCTGCACAATCGCCGTGGACGGGCCGTTCGTGGTTCATGTGCCGGTCGTCGTCGATCCGCCGGATCGCCTCCGCTTCCACATCGCGCGGGGCAACCGGGCGGCGCAGGCGCTGGACGGAGTGCGGGCTTTGGTCTCCTGCCTCGGCCCGGACGCCTATATCAGTCCCGATTGGTACGGCACGCCGGATCAGGTCGGGACGTGGAACTACCGCGCCGTCGAGGCGGAAGGGCCGCTGCGCCGCCTCGGTGAGGACGAGCTCGCCGTCCTGCTCGACGATCTCAGCGACGCCCATGAAGCGCGGCTCGCGCCCAAGCTGCCCTGGACCCGCACCAAGATGAATCCGGGCCGATTCGAGGCGATGCTGAAGGCGATCACTGGCTTCGAGATGAGAATCGAGGATCTGCGCGGCGTCAACAAGCTCGGCCAGCACAAGAGCGAGGCCGAGCGGCAGGGCGCCGCCGACGGACTGGCGCCCTATAATCCGACGCTCGCCGCTTTGATGCGCGAGGCGAAAAGGTGAACCGGCTCGCTTTGTTCGATTGCGACGGCACCCTGGTCGACAGTCAGCACAATATCTGCGCGGCGATGGCGCAATGCTTCATCGCCTCGGGTCGTGAGGCGCCGCCGCCCGAACGGACCCGTCGCGTCGTCGGCCTGAGCCTGATCGAGGTGATGGCGGCGATGCTTCCGGACGACGAGCGGGACACCCATGTCGCGATGGCGGAGGATTACAAGCGCGCGTTCCAGGCAATGCGGGCGGACGGATTAGAGGAGGAGCCGCTGTTCGACGGCATCGCGGCGCTGATCGACCAACTAGGGGCCGATGGCTGGCGGCTCGGCGTCGCCACCGGCAAGTCGGATCGCGGACTTGCTTTATGCTTGAAGCATCACGCGCTCCAGTCCCGCTTCGCGACCCTGCAGACCGCCGATCGCCATCCTTCGAAGCCGCATCCGTCGATGATCGAGGCGGCGATGGCGGAGGCCGGCGCGTCGCCGGAGACGACGATGATGATCGGCGACACCAGCTACGACATGGAGATGGCCCGCGCCGCCGGCGTCACCGCGATCGGCGTCGCGTGGGGCTATCATGACGTTGAGGATTTACGCCGCGCCGGCGCGCACCATATTGCCCGGACCCCCGGCGAGATCCTCGCTCTGACCAAGGCATTCGCATGACCGAGCCCCAAGACGTCGCCATGTGGCGCAACCGTTTCGTGATCATCCAGCTCAGCCGGATCGGCGGCACCGTGATCGCGTTGCTGGGCGTCCTCCTCTGGCAGAGCGATACGTTCGTGCAGGGCGGCCATATCGCCGGTTTCCCGCTGGCGCTCGCCGGCCTTGCGATCAGCTTCGGCGCGCCTTTGTGGCTGGCGCGCCGCTGGCGGACGCCGCCGGGCGAATGAGGCGCTTCTACAAGATCGTCACCGTCGCGGCGGGCAATCGCATCCTGCTCGACGGCAAGCCGGTGAAGACGCCGGGCCGCGCCGATCTCGCCGCGCCGACGCAGGGACTGGCCGAGGCGATCGCGGCGGAATGGAGCGAGCAAGGCGAGACGATCGACCCGCGCGGGATGCGGATGACCGGCCTCGCCAATGCGGCGATCGACCGGATCGGCCCGGAGCGCGAGGCCTTCGCTCGCGGCCTCGCAGCTTATGGGGAAAGCGACCTGCTCTGCTACCGCGCCGAAGGGCCGGCACCGCTGGTCGCGCGACAGGTGAAGCGCTGGGATCCGATCCTCGCCTGGGCGCGCTCGCGCTACGGGATCGAGTTCGCGGTTTCCGCCGGCGTCATCCACAAGCCGCAGCCCGAGGCGACGGTCGAAGCGCTGCGCCAGGCCGTGCTGGTCCGCGACCCCTTCGCCCTCGCCGGCTTGTCGCATCTGGTGACGGTGAGCGGCTCGGTCGTGATCGCGCTGGCGCTGGCCGAAGGCGGGATCGATCTGCAGACTGCCTGGGGGGCGGCGACGCTGGATGAGCAATGGCAGCTCGAGACCTGGGGCGCCGACGCCGAGGCGGAACAGGCGCTTGGCCTGCGCCGCGCCGATTTCGAGGCCGGCACTCGTTTCCTGAGCCTGCTCTAGCTTTCCGCCGGAGCCTCGGGCTCGGCCGCCGCGACTGCCGCCGGCGCGGCGACGAACCAGCGGGCGATGACCAGGCCGGCGAGGATCAGGCCGGTGCTCTCGGCGATGAAGCTGTAGATCCAATAGCCCCAGCCGAAATGGTTGAAGATCGGCTGGGCGAGGATCGTCCAGAGGGTGACGGCGAGCGAGAAGCAGACGACCAGCCGCGCCCGCGCCGCGAAGCTCGCCGCGCCGGTCGCTCCCAGGGCAAACGCCATGAGCAAACCCGCGATCACGGCGGCCACGAAGCCGGAGACAATCATGCTGGAATCCTCGGTTGGGAAACCGTTTTGGTTGAAGTGGATCACGGCGATCGGCCCAGTGCCGTAGAGCACGGTTCCGGCGGCGCTGTTTCTATGTTCCGGGATCATATAGGCGCCGGTGCCGGTCGGCGTCAGGTTCTGGGCCAGCGCGATCTGCAGCGCAGCGTTCTGCGGCTCACCCGCCCGGACATAGGGAATTTCGCCGAGCGGCGTCGCCCAGAAGATGAAGCCGGTCAGGAACAGGATCACGCCGCCGACGAGGCCGCCCAGCAATGTCCGGATCATCGCGACTCTCCCCTTGTTGTCGGGGTTCAGCCTACGCCTTGATCGCGGCCGGCGCTATCCGGTCAGATCGCGGACGAAATCGTGCAGGAAGACGCGCCGCGCCGCCTTCAGCCGTTCCGCCTTCAATATGTTGTGGACCAGCTCGCGGCATTTCTCGGCGTCGTTGTTGATCAGCACATAATCATATTCGGCCCAGTGACTGATCTCGACCGCGGCGCGCTCCATCCGGCGCCGGATCACATCGTCCGAATCGGTGGCGCGATTGCGCAGCCGCCGCTCGAGCTCCTGCATCGATGGCGGCAGGATGAAGACTCGGACGATGTCGGGATCGACCTGCTTGAGCTGCTGCGTGCCCTGCCAGTCGATGTCGAGCAGCACGTCGCGGCCGCCCTCGATCACCTTCACGACCTCGCTCTTCAGCGTGCCGTAGCGATGGCCGAAGACATGCGCCCATTCGAGGAACGCGCCCTCATCGACGAGTTGGTCGAACCGCTCGTTGCCGACGAAATGATAGTCGATCCCGTCCGTCTCGCCCGGGCGGATCGGCCGGGTGGTGGCGGAAACCGACATCGCGACGCCGTCGTCGCTCGCCATCAGCATCCGCGCGATCGTCGATTTGCCCGCGCCCGAGGGGCTCGAAAGCACGAAGAGCAGCCCCCGCCGCTGGAATGCGCTGGCAATTTCCATGCGCGCTAGTGGCGGAGGCGCCTAACGTGCGTCAAGGGCAGACGGGGCCGTAATTATCGCTAAGCTGCGCTTATGGGGCGGATGGTGGCGCTGTTGCGGGCGGTCAATGTCGGGGGACGCAAGCTGCCGATGGCGGAACTGCGCGCGCATTGCGCCGACCTCGGCTGGCGGGATGTCGCGACCTATATCCAGAGCGGCAATATCGTCTTCGATGCCGATTGCTCCCCTGCCGACGCGGAAGCGGCGCTGGAGGCACGGATTAGGAACGCATACGGATATGAGGCGCCGGCGATCGTCCGCACTGCGGCGCAGTGGGGCCAATATGCGCCCGCCAATCCCTTCCCGGATGCGGCGCGCGAGACGCCCAACTTCTTGCTCATGCTGCTGTCGAAGAAGCCCATGGCGGCGGGCGCGGCCGATGCGATCCAGGCGCGCGCGGCAGCGGGCGAGATCGTCCGCCAGGCGGGTGAGGCGCTCTGGATCCATTTCCCCAACGGCTCCGGCACGTCCAAGCTAACGCCGACCCTGATCGACAAGGCGATCGGCTCGCCCGCCACCAGCCGCAACTACCGGACGGTCGTCACCCTGCAGGAGATGCTCGACGCATGACCGCCGCCCCGCTCATCCCGCGCCGCTATTGGGTAATCGCCTTCGCTTTGGCCGGGCTGATGGCCGTCATCCTGCTCTGGATGGGTCGCAACCCGATCTGCACCTGCGGCACGGTGAAGCTCTGGGTCGACACCGTGAACGGGCCGGACAACAGCCAGCATCTCGCCGACTGGTACACGCCCAGCCACATCATCCACGGCATGCTGTTCTACATGCTCGGCTGGCTGTTCCTGCGCCGGAACCCGCCCGGCGATCGCCTCATCGGCGCGGTGGTGATCGAGGCGGCGTGGGAGATATTGGAGAACAGCCCGATCATCATCGATCGCTATCGCGAAGCGACGATCGCTCTGGGCTATACCGGCGATGCGGTGATCAACTCGGTCGCCGACGTGCTCTGGATGATCCTCGGCTTCGGCGTCGCCCGGCGGCTGCCGGTCTGGGGAACGGTCGCTCTCGCGCTCGCCTTCGAAACTTTGACCTTGATTGTGATTCGCGACAATCTGACGCTCAACGTGCTGATGCTGGTCTGGCCGATCGACGCGATCCGCGTCTGGCAGAGCGGGATGTAGGGGGATGATCATGAGGAAGATCTGTGTCGCATTGGCGCCGCTGGCGCTGTTGGCGGTTGATACCGCCGCCCCGGCTCAGCATCCGGGCCCGGGCTGGCGCCCGGCCCGCTGTGTGGTCACCAACGGCGACAATGAGGACTGGCCGGGGACATGGCGCGGACCGTGCTATTTCTTCTCGGAGCGCGGCGGGAGCTTCAGCATCCGGACGCGTACCGGGTCGTTTCCGGACGGCACCGATCAGATCGGTGTGACCCTCACCGCGCCCGGCCAGGCCGAGGTGCGCGTGATCACCCAGCACGGCATGAACGCGCGTTGGGGCGAGGCGCGCCGGTCGCGCCGCGACCCGGCCTGCTGGGTCGGCGACGATTTCAGCATCTGCGCTTATTGAGCTTCGGCGGGCGGCGCGGCGTCTTCGGGCGTGCGCCGCCAGCTCCGCTTCGCCGTGAGCCAGCGCATCGCGGTCTCGATCGGACCGCGCGCGAAGAGTCTGCGCCAGAGCGTCGCGATCAGAATCGTTCCCGCGTAGAAGAGAACGCAATAGCCGAGCACCCAGGGGAGGCTCTGCGGGGGCGGATAACCGGCCCAGGCCGGCGCCCAGGCGCCGACCGTGCCGTGGAAGACATAGACGCTGAGCGCGAGCTGGCCGGTATGGATCAGCGGCGTGAGCCAAAAGCGATCGCCCCACCGCTCGCCGATCCAGAGGCAGAGCATCGCGACGACAAGGGCCCAGCCGGTTCCAGCGACGACGAAGAGCGGCGTCGGCGGATAGGGATCGGTGCCGAAGCTGTCCGCCGCCAGCTCGACCGCGGCGCGCGGCGCGAAACCGAAAGCGAGCTTCAGGCCGCCAAATTCGAGCAACGCCTGGGCCAGCGCTTCCGCGATCAGCACGAGGAGGAGGCCCGTCACCAATAGCCGTCGGCGCAGCGCACGGTCGCCGAGATCGAGCCGGCCGACGACGAAACCGAACAACATGAAGGCGAACCAGGGCGCGAACGGATGAAAGCCCTGGAAGAAGATGTCGATCGCGAGGTCGCGCGGGGAGAGGCCGGTATTCGTGTCCCAGAAGGAAATGCCGAGCTGGGCCGGCACGACATAGAACAGCACCGGAAAGATGAGGCTGAGAAGGACGGCGAGGGCGATCAGCCGATTGCTCGGCTGGGTGATAAGGAAGGCGATAGCGAAGAGATAGACGCCGTAGAAATGCAGGATGTCGAAATTCCACACAGTCCGGAAGGCGAGGCCGATCACGAACAGGAACAGGGCACGGCGCCAGAGCAGCCAGCGATCGGCGCGGATCGCGGCGCCATCGCCGGACTGGCGGGATTTTCGCGTCAGCAAGGCGACGCCGATCCCGGCGAGAAAGACGAAGGTCGCCGCCGCCCGCCCGTCGACCTGCTCGGCGAGGCGCAGCAGCCAGGCGGGCTCCTCAGTGTCGGTCAGTTTCGAGCGGAAATTGACCGTGAGCATGCCGAAGATCGCCAACGCGCGGGCGATGTCGAGGCCGTAGATGCGGCCGGAGGCGGCGGGCGCGGGCGCGGTCACCGGCTGTTCCCTTGCGGTCCACCGCGGCTGCCCCGGCCGATCGGATCGGCCGACCAGCCGATGTCATTGTCCGAATAGCGCCCGGCTTCGCCGCGGCCGCGGCCCGCAGGATCGGCGAGCGGGCCGCGGTCGCTATCGGTGACCGGCGCCCCGGCGCGCGGCCGGCCGCAGCCGGCGACGTCGGCATTGGCGCCGCTGTCGGTATCGGAGAAGCCGGTCCGGCCACCGGTCCGGCCCTGGCCCTCCTGGTCGGCGTTCGGACCCGTGTCGCAATCGGTGAGGCCGCCCGACTGGTTGCCGGAGGCGGAATTGTTCGAGGTCTCGCCCGCGCAGCCGGTGACCAGCGCGAGCGCCCCGCCGGCGAGCGTGCCGCCGCTGACCCGTGCGAGGAACGACCGCCGCGAGACGCGGCGCTGGATCGGATCGATCGCGATGATGATAGCCCCCTGCGGGCGAGCCTAAGCGGCCCGCGCGCCGGGGGCAATCCCGGCTCAGCGGCCGAGCATGTCCTCGGGGATCACGACGCGATCGAAGGTCGCCTCGTCGACCAGGCCGAGCTCGATCCCGGCTTCCTTCAGCGTCTGGCCCTTCTTGTGGGCATGCTTGGCGATGCTCGCCGCATTGTCATAGCCGATCTCCGGCGCGAGCGCGGTGACCAGCATCAGCGACTTGTTCATCAGGTCGGCGATCCGCGCCTCGTCCGCCTCCATGCCGTCGAGGCAGCGGGTGGTGAAGCTCTCCATGCCGTCGGCGAGCAGGTTGATCGAGCGGATCACGTTCGCCCCGATCAACGGCTTGAACACGTTCAGCTCCATGTGGCCCTGCAGGCCGCCGATCGTCACCGCGACATGATTGCCCATCACTTGGGCGGCGACCATGGTCAGGCTCTCGCATTGGGTCGGATTGACCTTGCCGGGCATGATCGAGCTGCCCGGTTCGTTCTCGGGCAGCTTCAATTCGCCGAGTCCGCAGCGCGGACCGGAGCCGAGCAGGCGGATGTCATTGGCGATCTTGGTCAGGCTGACCGCGATTACGTTGAGCACGCCGGAAAGCTCGACCAGAGTGTCGTGCGCGGCGAGCGCTTCGAACTTGTTCGGCGCGGTCTCGAACGGCAGCCGGGTCAGGCCGGCAATCTCGGCTGCGAAGGCTTCGGCGAAGCCCTTGGGGGCGTTGAGGCCGGTGCCGACCGCGGTGCCGCCCTGCGCCAGCTGGTGCAGCCTCGGCAGCACGGCCTCGACCCGGGCGATGCCGCTCTCGATCTGGAACGCGTAGCCGGAAAATTCCTGACCGAGGGTCAGCGGCGTCGCGTCCTGGAGATGGGTGCGGCCGATCTTGACGATATGGTCCCAACCCGCCGCCCGCGCCGCCAGCGCCCGGTGGATGGTCCGCAGGGCGGGCAACAGCCTGGAGTGGACCGAGCGCGCCGCCGCGACATGCATCGCGGTCGGGAAGCTGTCGTTGGAGGACTGGCCCTTGTTGACATGGTCGTTGGGGTGGACCGGCGACTTGCCGCCCCTCGCGCCTGTCAGGATCTCGTTGGCGCGGCCGGCGACGACCTCGTTGGCGTTCATGTTGGACTGCGTGCCGGAGCCGGTCTGCCAGATAACGAGCGGGAATTGCTCGTCGTGGACGCCGGCAGCGACCTCGCCGGCCGCCTGCTGAATCGCCTCGCCGAGCTCCGGGTCGAGGCCGCCGCTGCGCGCGTTCACCCGCGCCGCCGCCTGTTTCACGAAGCCGAGCGCGTGGACGATCTCGACCGGCATCTGCTCGCGATGGCCATAAGGGAAATTCTCGATCGAGCGCTGGGTCTGCGCGCCCCAATAGGAATCGGCGGGCACTTCGAGCGGGCCGAAGCTGTCGGTTTCGGTGCGGGTGTTGGTGACGTTCATGGATCTTCCCCGGCTCACATGAGCGAAACGCAGTCGCTATTTCTTCCGCTTGAAGTCCACCGCGACGACGTTGGAGCCGTCCTCGATCGGGGTCGCGGCCGGCTGGTCGTTCTCGCCGCGGTCGTGGAGGTCCGGCCCGGGATCGTCCTCATGTGCCTGGAAGGCGAGCTGAAAATTGACCTCGGGATCGTGGAAATTGGTGATCGCGGCGAAGGGAATCGAGAGCTTCGCCGGCGTCTGGTTGAACGACAGCCCGACCTCGAAATGATCCTCGCCGACCTTCAGATCCCAGAACCGGTTCTGGATGACGATCGTCATCTCGTCCGGAAAGCGCTCGACGAGGTGGCGCGGGATCGAGACGCCCGCCGCATGGGTCTTGAACGTGATGTAGAAATGGTGGTTGCCGGGCAGCTGGCCGGTCGCCGCGACCTCGTCCAGCACTCGTCCGACGACGGCGCGCAGCGCTTCCTGGACGATCTCGTCATAGGGAATCAGGCTGTCGGGCGGCGGCTCGCTCATCGCCTGGACTCGTAGCGCGGCGCGGGTGGGGGTCAAGCCACGTTGCCGGGCGCTTGCGACCGCCTTATCGCGAGACCAGGGAGCTGCTTATGCCGATCGACGCCACATTGGCCTATGACGACAGCAACATCTTCGCCCGCATTCTGCGCGGCGAGATTCCGGCGAAGAAGGTGCATGAGGACGAGCACGCGCTCGCCTTCCACGACATTAATGCGCAGGCGCCCGTGCACGTCCTCGTCATTCCGAAGGGCGCCTATGTCTCCTGGGACGATTTCTCGTCGCGCGCTGCGGACGCGGAGATCGCCGGCTTCGTCCGCGCCGTCGGCATCGTTGCGCGCGACCTTGGGCTGGTCGCGCGGGGCTATCGCCTGCTCGCCAATGTCGGTGGCGACGCGGGACAAGAGGTGCCCCATCTTCATGTCCATTTGTTCGGCGGCCGGCCGCTCGGACCGATGCTGGCGCGATAGAGGCTTGCCCCGGCGCGCGAACCGGCTAGGCTCCGCGCCAAATCAATAATCCGTTTCGAGGGGACGAACATGGCCAGTGGCGCACCGAGGGGTTTCCTGGGCCGCATTTTCTTGCGCAAGACCGTGGCGCAGATTCAGCGTGAGACGGAAACCAGTGAGCTCAAGCGCTCGCTCGGCCCCTGGAACCTGGTCTTCCTTGGCATCGGCTGCATCATCGGCGCCGGCATCTTCGTCCGCACCGGCAACGCGGCCGCGCTTCACGCGGGGCCGGCGGTTTTGCTCTCCTTCGTCATCGCTGGCATCGTCTGCGCGTTCGCGGGCCTCTGCTACGCTGAGCTGTCCTCGACGCTTCCGGTGTCAGGTTCCGCCTACACCTATAGCTACACAACGATCGGCGAGTTCGCCGCCTGGGTGATGGGCGCGCTGCTGCTGCTCGAATATGGCCTTGCCGCCTCGGTCGTGGCGGTCGGCTGGTCGGGCTATGTGGTGAGCCTGTTGGCCGACATCGGTGTCGTCATACCGCCCGAATTCACGGGGCCGGCGGGATATCCGCTCGTGCGCGACGGCGCGCCGGTGCTGGCGAACGGCGTGCCAGTGACGACGATCTTCAACCTCCCCGCCTTCCTCGTCTGCCTCGTGCTCGCCTTGCTGCTCGTCGTCGGCGTCTCGGAATCCGCGAAGGTCAACAACATCATCGTCGCGATCAAGGTGACGGTGCTGACCGCCTTCATCCTGGTCGGGGGCATCATTGTGCTGTCCAACTGGAGCGCCTTCGCGCCCAATTGGGACCCGTTCATTCCGCCGCCGACCGGCGAGGAGGGCAAGTTCGGCTGGGGCGGCATCCTGCGCGCCGCCTCGATCGTCTTCTTCGCCTATATCGGCTTCGAGGCGGTCTCGACCGCGGCCCAGGAGGCGAAGAACCCGGCGAAGGACATGCCGTTCGGGATCATCGGCTCACTCGTCGCCTGCACGATAATCTACATTCTAGTGTCGATCGTGCTGACTTTGATCGTTCCCTACCAGAACCTCAACGTGCCCGATCCGGTCGCGGTCGCGGTCGACGCTTTCGGACCGCAATGGGCATGGTTCGCCAAGGCCATCAAGATCGGCGCGATCATCGGTTTGACCTCGGTCATCCTGGTGCTGATGTACGGCCAGACCCGCATCTTCTATACGATGGCGCGCGACGGTCTGCTGCCGCGGGTCTTCTCGACGGTTCACCCGAAGTTCCGCACGCCCTGGATCAACACCCTGGTCGTCGGCCTGGCCGTGGCGACGGCCGCCGGCTTCTTCGACATCAACTTCCTCGGCGACGCCACTTCGGTTGGGACCTTGGCCGCGTTCGGCATCGTCTGCCTGACCGTGATCTGGCTGCGCCGGACTCATCCGGAGATTCCGCGCGGCTACAGGGTGCCGCTCTATCCGGCGGTGCCCGCGCTCGGCATCGTCTCCTGCTTTGCCTTGATCTACACGGTCGAAACTCGGGTGCTGGTCTTCTTCGGCTGGTACGTGCTCGGCGCGATCGTTCTCTACTTCGTTTACGGCATGCACAATTCGGTGCTCGCCAAGGGTGGCGACGTGATGGCCGACGACGAGACGCCTTATTTCCCGGAGGATGCGCCGCTGGACGAGAACGGGCAGCCGGTCATTCGTCCGTAGCCTTGCGGCTCGACTAGGGAAGGGGAGGATGAACAGATTCGCCATGCCCCCGGCATGGCTGCGACTTACGGGATAAGTCGCACCTGTTCACGGCCTCCCCTTTTCCGCTCCGGTCCGATAGATTGCCGCCATGCCCGACTCCCCGCCCTTCACGCTTCAAGGCCTCGACCATGTCGTCCTGCTTGTCGACGACATGGCCGCGGCGCAGAATTTCTATCGCGAAGTTGTCGGCTGCACCGTTGAACGCGAGATTCCGAAATACGGCATGGCGCAGCTGCGCGCCGGCGCGGCGTTGATCGATCTGGTCGACATCAGCGGACAGGAAGGCGCCTGGGCGCGGCCGAACGTGGCCGGCGGGCGCAATGTCGATCATGTCGCGCTCGACACCGGCGATTGGGACGAAGCGGCGATGCGCGCCCACCTCGCCGCCCACGGCATCGCGATCGAGGAGGAAGGCGTTCGCACCGGCGCCAAAGGCGACGACCTGTCCTTCTACATCCGCGATCCGGCCGGCAACCAGATCGAGCTCAAGCGCTCCCGCTAGGCAACCCTCGTCTCCGCGCCGCGTTGGCCAGGGAGAGGAGTTCGTTCATGTCCACCCAGCCGCCACCCGAGCTGCCGCCGCAGCCCTCGCAACCCGGTCAGCCGACATCGCCGCCACCGGAAATCAATCCGCCGGGTCCTGACGTCGACGTGCCCGCGCCGGCGCCCGACATGCCATCGACACCGGAACCCGGAGCGCCGACCGCTTAGCCCAGCCGGGCCGCGACCAGCGCCTTGAGGTCCGCCTCGGGCCGCGCGCCATAATGGGAGATCACCTCGGCAGCGGCGATGGCGCCGATCCGGAGCGACTGCTCCAGGTCGCGGCCGCTGGTCTGGCCGAACAGGAAGCCGGCAGCGAACAGGTCGCCTGCTCCGGTCGTATCGACGACCTTGCCGACCGGCTCGGCCGCGACGCGGGCATCGGCGCCTTTCTGCGTTGCCACGGCTCCCTGCTCGCTTCGTGTGACCACCAAGGTTTCGACCTTGCCGCGCACCGCCTCGATGGCGAGCTCGCAGCTTGTCGCGCCGGTCAGCATGATGATCTCCGCCTCGTTGGCGAAGAGGATGTCGATCCGACCCTGGTCGATGAGCTGGTTGAAGCCGTCACGGTGGCGGTCGATGCAGAAGGTGTCGGAGAGGGTGAAGGCGACCTTGCGGCCCGCTTCACGCGCCACCTCGATCGCCTGGACCATCGCGTAGCGCGGCGTCTCCGGATCCCAGAGATAGCCTTCGAGATAGAGGATGGAGGCGTCGGCGATCTGCTTCTCGTCGAGCGCGGCCGGCGGCAGCAGCTGGGCGGCGCCGAGGAAGGTGTTCATCGTCCGGTGCGCATCGGGCGTCACCAGCACCATCGAGCGCGCCGTCGGCTCGCCGAGATCGGCGGCCGGGGTGGTGAACTCGACGCCGGTGGCGGTGAGATCGTGGCGGTAGAATTCGCCGAGCTGGTCGGGCGCGACCTGGCCGATGAAACCGGCCTTGCCGCCAAGCGCGGCGACGCCGGCCGCGGTGTTGCCGGCCGATCCGCCGCTGATCTGTCGGGCCGGGCCCATATGATCGTAGAGCCGCGTCGCCTCATCGGCGTCGATCAACCGCATCATGCCCTTGGTGAGGCCCTCGGTGGCGAGGAAGGCGTCGTCGCAATCGGCGATGACGTCGACGATCGCATTGCCGATCGCGAGCACGTCGAGACGGGCTTCGGTCATGAACTGGTCTTTCGTGGAAGGAGCCTGAGAAGCCGCCGCCCCTAGCCGCCGCCAGCCCCGCCCGCAACCGCGACGCGCCGGCTCGACTTCGCGGCAAAAGTTTGTAGGGTCGCGCGCCATGGCGACCCAGTGGCAAGGCCCCCATTTCATTGTCATCGCGGCGGCGAGCGCGCTCGCCTTCGGCGGCGGCTATATGATGGCGGGCCGATCGCGCCCGGCCTATTCGCCGCCCCCGCCGCCGGCGGCGAACACCAGCATAAGCAATGACGTTGCCGGGCCCACCGGCTTTCCCGGCTTCGACGGCAACACGCAGGCGCCGCCGGCCCGGCGCGGCCGGCCGGACGAGAATGCGCTGATCGCCGAGAATGCCGAGCCGGAGGAACCGCGCGACATGGGCCCGCCCCGCCCTCGCGAGCCGGGCGACCGTGGCGCCAGGCAAGGGCGCGGCGCGCGGGAGCAGAGGCAGGATGACCAGCCACCCGAGCAGCCGTACGAAGAGGATCCGGGGTACGACCCGCAGGGCGAGTGATCGCCCGGGCCGGGCCTGAACCGACGCGATGAAGCCGCTCGGCCTCTCCTCCCTCGCCGGCGCCATCGGCGCGCTGGGCTTCGCACCGCTGAGCCTTTGGCCGCTGACGCTCATTTCGTTCGCTGCTCTGCTGTGGCTGATCGAGAAGGCGCCACGGCTCCGGAGCGCGCTGGCGCGGGGCTGGTGGTTCGGCGTCGGCCAGTTCGCGGTCGGCCTCAACTGGATCGCGACCGCCTTCACCTATCAGGCGGCGATGCCGGCCTGGCTCGGCTGGGTCGCGGTGGTGTTGCTGTCGCTCTATCTCGCGATCTTTCCGGCGGCGGCGGCCGGGCTTAGCTGGCGCTGGGGTCGGCATCGCCGCGTCGTGCTCGCACTGGTCTTGGGTGCGGCGTGGATCGTCACCGAATGGCTGCGCGCCGGCCTGTTTACGGGCTTCGCGTGGAATCCGATCGGCGTTTCCCTGCTGCCGACCGGCCTCGCCGGCATGGCGCGCTGGATCGGCACCTACGGCTTGTCGGGCGTGGTGGTCCTGCTCGGCGGTGTGCTCTATCTGCTCCTTCGACCGGGCGCGCGATTGACCGGCGGCGTCATCGCGCTGTCGATCTGCGGCTCCGGCGCTCTGGCCTGGGCGATGTCGCCCGACGCGCCGGTCCGCGACGTCGCGATCCGTGTCGTCCAGCCCAACATCAACCAGCAGGACAAATGGGACCCCGCCTTCGCCGCCGAGAGCTTCCGCCGCCATGCCCGGCTGAGCGGCGATGCCCGCGCCGACCGGCCGCGGCTGCTGCTCTGGCCCGAGGCGGCGACGCCAGAATTCCTGTCCGTCCAGTCGCGCGCCCGACGGCGGATCGCCGCCTTGCTGGGGCCCAACGATCTGCTGTTGCTCGGCGGCGTCGAGCTGACTTTCGGCCCCGACGGTCGGGCCAATGGCGCCTATAACAGCCTCTACGCGCTCGATCCGGCCGGGCGGCTGCGCGGCCGCTACGACAAGGCGCACCTCGTCCCCTATGGCGAATATCTGCCGATGCGGCCGTTTCTGTCGATGCTGGGCGTCAGCCGCCTCGCCCCCGGCGATCTCGATTTCCTGTCAGGCCCCGGCGCGCGCACCATCGATCTGCCGGGCTTCGGCCGGGCCGGCGTGCAGATCTGCTATGAGATTATTTTCTCCGGCCAGGTGGTCGACCCTGAGAACCGGCCGGACTTCATCTTCAACCCCTCCAACGACGCCTGGTTCGGCGCCTGGGGACCGCCGCAGCATCTCGCCCAGGCGCGCCTCAGGGCGATCGAGGAGGGGCTGCCGGTGATCCGCGCCACGCCGACCGGGATTTCGGCGGTGATCGACGCGAACGGCCGGATCCTGGGCAGCGTGCGGCCGCAGGTGGCGGGAATGATCGATTCGCTGCTCCCCGGCGCCGCGTCGCCGACCCCGTTCGCCCAGTTCGGCAACGTCCTGTCGCTGATCTTCGCACTGCTGCTCATCGCGGCGGCGATTGCAGTCGGGCGGAAAAGTCGCTAGCGGGCAGCGCACTTAAAGACATCTTTATATCCCAAATCAAAGCCAAGGACCGCCTCTCACGATGCGCAGCAATTACACCTTCACGTCCGAATCGGTTTCCGAAGGGCATCCCGACAAGGTCAGCGACCAGATTTCCGACGCGATCGTCGATCTGTTCCTCGCCAAGGACCCGGAGGCGCGGATCGCCTGCGAGACGATGACGACGACCCAGCTCGTCGTGCTGGCCGGCGAAATCCGCGGCCGCGGCATCATGGACGAGGATGGCAATTGGGCGCCCGGCGTGCCGGAGGAGGTCGAGGCGACGGTTCGCGCGACCGTGAAGCGGATCGGCTATGAGCAGTCCGGCTTTCACTGGGACACGCTGCGTTTCGAGAACAACCTGCATCCACAATCGGCGCACATCGCGCAGGGCGTGGACGCCTCGGGCAACAAGGACGAAGGCGCCGGCGATCAGGGCATCATGTTCGGTTTCGCCTGCGACGAGACGCCGGACCTGATGCCGGCGACGCTTTACTACAGCCACAAGATCCTGGAGCGGATGGCGGCCGATCGCCATTCCGGCGCCGCGCCGTTCCTGGAGCCGGACGCCAAGAGCCAGGTCACTTTGCGCTTCGAGGGCGGCAAGCCGGCCGCCGCGACCACCGTCGTCGTCTCGACCCAGCATGCGCCGGGCTATGACGAGGGCGACAGGGAGGCCGAGCTCCACACCTATGTGAAGCGAGTCATCGCCGATGTGATCCCCGCCGATCTATTGTCCGACGAGACCGTCTATCACATCAACCCGACCGGCAGCTTCGAGATCGGTGGGCCGGATGGCGACGCCGGCCTCACGGGGCGCAAGATCATCGTCGACACCTATGGCGGCGCAGCCCCGCATGGCGGCGGCGCGTTCTCCGGGAAGGACCCGACCAAGGTCGATCGCTCGGCCGCTTACGTCACCCGCTATCTCGCCAAGAACATCGTCGCCGCCGGCCTCGCCACGCGCTGCACGATCCAGCTCAGCTATGCGATCGGCGTCGCCGAGCCGCTGTCGCTCTATGTCGATCTGCACGGCACCGAGCTGAACGGCGCGACCGCGGCGCGGCTCGAGGAAGTGCTGCCGACCTTGGTCCGGCTGACGCCGAAGGGCATCCGCACCCATCTCGCGCTCAACAAGCCGATCTACGAGAAGACCGCGGCCTACGGCCATTTCGGCCGCAAGGCGGAGGGCGATCTCTTCACCTGGGAGAAGACGGACCTCGTCGATCGGCTGAAGGCGGCGCTCTGAGCGCCAGCCTCTACGGACTGATCGCCGCCGCTGTGGCGCGAGCGGGCGATACGCCTGCCTTTATCGAAGGTGGAGAAACCCGCCTTCGCTACGACCAGCTCGATCGCGCGGTGGGCGGCCATGCGGCGGCGCTGGTCGCGCGTGGCGCGAGGCCGGGCGATCGCATCCTCGTTCAGGCGGAAAAGTCGGTCGCGGGGGCGTTGCTCTATCTCGCCGCTCTGCGCGCCGGGTTGATCTACGTCCCGCTCAACACTGCCTACACCGCAGCGGAGCTGGACTACTTCATCGCGGATGCCGATCCGGCGCTGATCGTTGCGCCCGGCCATCTCGATCCCGCCGATCTCGCCGCTCCGCCGGCCGCGTTCGAGACGGTGCCGCGCGGGCCGGACGATCTCGCCGCCATTCTCTACACATCGGGGACGACGGGCCGCTCCAAGGGGGCGATGCTGAGCCATTCGAACCTGTCGTCCAACGCGCTGATGCTGAAGGACGCCTGGCGCTGGCAGGCGGGTGACGTGCTGATCCACGCGCTTCCGATCTACCATGTCCACGGCCTGTTCGTGGCGCTGCACGGGGCGCTGCTCAACGGATCGACGATGCTCTGGCACAGGAGCTTCGACGCCGACGCGGTGATCGACGACATGGCGCGGGCGACGATCCTGATGGGCGTGCCGACCTTCTACACCCGGCTCGTCGCCAGTCCGCGCCTCACCCGCGAGGCGGCAGCCGGAATGCGGCTGTTCGTGAGCGGCTCGGCCCCTTTGCTCGAATCGACCTTCGACGAATTCGAGGTGCTGACCGGTCACCGCATCCTCGAGCGCTACGGCATGACCGAGGCGGGGATGATCTGCTCCAATCCCTATGAGGGCGAGCGCCTTCCCGGCACAGTCGGCTTTCCGCTGCCCGGCGTGGCGGCGCGTGTCTGCGACGAGGCCGGTCGCGAAGTGCCGCGCGGCGAGCCGGGCGTGCTGGAGATCAAAGGCCCGAACCTGTTCAAAGGCTATTGGCGCCAGCCCGAAAAGACGGCCGAGGAGATGCGCCCCGACGGCTTCTTCATCACCGGCGATGTCGCGACGATGGCCGAGGACGGGCGGGTCGCGATCGTCGGCCGGGCGAAGGACCTGATCATCGCCGGCGGGCTCAACATCTATCCGAAGGAGATCGAGTTGGCGATCGACGCGCTGCCCGGCGTCGGCGAGAGCGCGGTGATCGGCGTTCCGCATCCCGATCTGGGCGAGGCGGTGGTGGCTGTCGTCACCCGCACCGATCCCGCGCTCGACGAGGCGACCCTGCTTGCCGGCCTCGCCGATCTCGCCCGATTCAAGCAGCCGCGCCACGTCATCTTTGCCGAGAGCCTGCAGCGCAACGCGATGGGAAAGGTGCAGAAAGCGACGCTGCGGGAAGCCTTTAGGAACCTGTTCGCGGGCTGAGATGTCAGCCGAACTCGCAGGACACGGGATGTGGGCGGCCTTCGACGGTCAGCGTGCCGGTGGAGGCGTCATCCGGGTTCACCCGTACGAGCAGGACGGCGATCACCCGTGTCTCGCGCGCCGCCAGCAACTCGACCCGGATCTGGCTGCGACCAAGCAGGTTGCGACCGATGCGCAGGCCGGGCGGGGTGCTCGCGGTGGTCAGTGTCCGTCCGCTGACCGTCAGAGTCGCGCCGCGCGCTCGATCGGCCGGGCCATCGCGGTCCGTGTTGATGACGATGTCGATATTGCTGCCGTCGGTGGCGCCGCAATCGATGCTTCCAGTCGCCAGCGCCGGGGCCGGCGCGATCAGCAGGGCGAGTGCGATGAGAAGGCGTCCCTGCATAAGTGAAGGCTAGCCCCGCTTGGCGCTGGCTGCAATTGCGGCGATAGGGCCGGCTATGGGCGATCCAAGGACCATCCGCCGTCTTTATGGCCGCTCGAAAGGGCGGCCGCTCCGCGCCAGCCAGTCCGAGCTGGTCGAGACGTTGTTGCCGGCGCTTTCAGTCCCGCCAGAGGGAGAAATTAGTAGCCGCACCCTGTTCGGCGATGACCGCCCGCTCCATTTCGAGATCGGCTTCGGCGCCGGCGAGCATCTCGCTTTTCGCGCCGATCTGCTGCCGGATCACGGCTTCATCGGCGCCGAGCCGTTCCTGAACGGCGTCGCGGGCGCGCTGACGCACATCCGCGACCGGCGGCTCGCCAATGTCCGGCTGCATATGGGCGACGCGCTGGAGGTGCTGGAGCGGTTGCCCGACGCGTCCCTGCGCTTCGTCTATCTGCTCCATCCCGATCCCTGGCCGAAGGCGCGCCACGCCAAAAGGCGGATGATCAATGACGGCCCGCTCGACCTGATCTCGGCCAAGATGCTGCCGGGCGGCGAGTTCCGGCTCGGCACCGACGATCCCATCTATTGCAGCTGGGCGATGATGGTGATGGGCCGGCGGACTGATTTCGAATGGCTGGCGGAGACCCCGGGTGACTTCCTCGTCCGGCCCGGCGGTTGGCCGGAGACGCGCTACGAGGCCAAGGCGCGGCGCGAGGGTCGCGAAGTCTGGTATTTCCGCTACCGCCGCGTCTAGCGGCGCGGCGTCAGCCTCAGCAGGCGTCCGTTCTCGCCATCTTCGAGCAGATAGACGGAGCCGTCCGGCGCCTGCTCGACCTCGCGGATGCGCTCGCCCATCGGCCAGCGCTCCGCCTCGCGCGCCGTCTCGCCATCGATATCCACCCGGACCAGTGCTTCGCCGGAAAGCGCGCCGATCAACGCGTCGCCGCGCCACTGCGGAAAGAGGCTGCCGGAATAGATGATCATGTCGCCCGGCGAGATGACCGGCGTCCATGAGACCAGCGGCGCCACATAGCCGTCGCCCGGCCGGTGATCGGGAATGTCGCGGCCGTCATAATGGTTGCCATTGGAGACGTTGGCATAGCCGTAATTGCCGCCGCGCTCGATCAGGTTGAGCTCGTCGCCGCCGCGTGGGCCCATTTCCACTTCCCACAGTCGCCCCTGCGCATCGAAGGCGATGCCAAGCGGATTGCGGTGGCCGAAGCTCCAGATCTGCGCGGTGACGCCGCCGCGCGCGGCGAAGGGATTGTCGGCCGGGACGCTGCCGTCGGGGTTGAGGCGGAGGATCTTGCCGGCGTTGGAGGTCATGTCCTGCGCGGGGGTGAATTGCTGCCGCTCCCCCGAGCTGATGAAGAGGTGGCGGCCATCGGGCGAGAAAGCCAACCGGTGGCCGTAATGGCCTTGGCCGGTGAAGCCGGGCGTCTGCCGCCAGATCACCTGGAAGCCCTCGATCCGGGGCGGGCCGCCTTCCGTCACCAGCCGGCCCCGGCCGACCGCGGCGTGGCGCGTGCCACCCTCGCCGCCTTCCGCAAAGCTCAGATAGACGAGGCCGTTGCCGGCAAAGCCCGGATCGAGGATCACGTCGCCGAGGCCGCCCTGGCCGCCATAATCGACCGCCGGCACGCCGCCGACCTCGACCGCTTGGCCGCCCTGCGTCCACAACCGCAGCTTGCCGGGCCGCTCAGTGATCAGCGCCTGCCGCCCGCCGGGCAGGAAGGTCATCGCCCAGGGCTGGTTGAAGCGCGCGATCTCCTCGACCGCGAACGGACGCCCCGCCGCGGCCGCAGGTTCGGTGCTTTGGTCGGCATCGCTGGCTGCGGTGCAACCGAGCAGCGCGGTGGAAAGCAGGATTGGGCGAAGAACGCGCATCGGACAAACTCCGTAAGACGATGAGCCCGCGCGCCTCCTAGCGCCGCGCGGCGCGTCGGGCGAGAGGGCCGTTCTTTCCCTGTAACGCGCGGCCGCCTATATGCGTGCCCATGTCCATTCGCCCGTGGCGCGACATCGCGCGCCGTCAGTCCCGCCAGATCATGGTCGGCCATGTGCCGGTCGGCGGCGACGCGCCGGTCACGGTGCAGACGATGACGAACACGCCGACCTCCGACGCCAAAGCGACGATCGACCAGATCCGCCGCTGCGAGGAGGTGGGCGTGGACATCATCCGCGTCTCCTGCCCCGACGTGGAATCGACGGCGGCGATGCGCGAGATCACCCGCGCCGCCAACGTGCCGGTCGTCGCCGACATCCATTTTCACTACAAGCGCGCCCTCGAGGCGGCGGATGCCGGTGCGGCGTGCCTCCGCATTAATCCGGGCAATATCGGGTCGTCCGAGCGCGTCGCCGAGGTGGTCCGCGCCGCCAAGGCGAACGGCTGCTCGATGCGGATCGGGGTCAATGCTGGCAGCCTGGAGCGGGATCTGCTCGAGAAATATGGCGAGCCGTGCCCCGAGGCGCTGGTCGAAAGCGCGCTCGACCATATCAAATTGCTCCAGGACCATGACTTCCACGAGTTCAAGGTCGCGGTGAAGGCGTCCGACCAGTTCCTTGCCGTCGCCGCCTACCAGCAGCTCGCCGAAGCGGTCGATTGCCCGCTGCACCTTGGCATCACCGAGGCGGGCGGGCAGCGCGGCGGCACGGTGAAGAGCGCGATCGGGATCGGCTCATTGCTCTGGTTCGGCATCGGCGACACGATCCGGGTCTCGCTCTCGGCCGAGCCCGAGGAAGAGGTCCGGGTCGGCTACGAGATCCTGAAGGCGCTCGGCATCCGCAACCGCGGCGTGCGCGTAGTTTCCTGCCCGAGCTGCGCGCGGCAGGGCTTCGACGTGATCCGCACCGTCGAGAAACTGGAGGAGCGGCTCAGCCATATCCGCACGCCGATGTCGCTCTCCGTGCTCGGCTGCGTCGTCAACGGCCCCGGCGAGGCGCGCGAGACCGACATCGGCATCACCGGCGGCGGCAACGGCAAGCATATGGTCTATCTGAGCGGCGTCACCGACCACCATGTCCAGGACGCCGACATGGTCGATCATATCGTCAAGCTGGTCGAAGCGAAGGCGGCGGAGATCGAGGCGGCGAATGCCGCCGTAGCCCACGCCGCGGAATGACCGGCAAGCCAAAGAGCGACGTCGTTCACAGTCCGGCGGAGGCGCGAGGCGCAATCGCCGTTGGCGCGTCTGCGACGGGCGCTTCGGCGCTGACCGCAATCGCCGTCGGCGCGCTTGCTTTCGGAGCGCTCGCACTCGGTGCTCTTGCCGTCGGCCGCCTCTGGATCGGTAGCGCGCGCATCGGCAAACTCAGGATCGACGAACTGGAGGTTGGGCGCATCATCCGTCTGGACGATGCTGGGCGAGACGCTCAGAAATAGATGTCGACGTAATCCGTCAGGCCGTCGCAGACCGTCATCTGCTGCAGTCGCCAGTAGCGCCGGTTCTGCGTCACCCGAAACTCGAACTCGCCTTCGCGGACGCAGACGCGGCCCTGATCGGGCGCGTTGGTGATCGTGATGTTGCCGGCCAAAGTGAAGCGGTCCCGGCCGATCCTCAGCAGGTCGCCATCGAGTTCCACCCGCTCATTGCCGTCGGCGCTGGCCTGCCGGCCGTTCAAATGCACCATGCCGTCTCGATCGGTCACCCGGACATGGCCTCGGCGCGGCGATTCGAAGCTGATCCACTGCAGCGTGATGCCGCTGTTGCGCCTGAGGCGCTGCAGCGCGGCCGGGTCCTCGACGATCGTCCGCTCGCCGGTCTGCGCGGGTGCGGAAGGCGCGAGGATGGCCAGCAGAGTAGCGAGCAACGGACGGGCTAGGCTTTTCATGGCGTGCCCCCTAGTCGGCGAACGCAAGGATCTTATCGCGGGAGCGTGGTTTGCAACAGGGGCGCAGTTCGATCGCGATCCCGATCGCCGTCGCGGTCGCGGCGATCGCCTTCTATTCGGCGATGGACGCCGTGATGAAGGCGCTGACGATCGCGATCGGCGTCTACAACGCGATGCTTTGGCGGATGCTCGTCGCGACGGCGATCGCCGGCCTGATCTGGCTTGCGCTGCGCAGCCCTCGACCCAGCCGTGCCGGCCTTCGTGTCCATCTGATCCGCGGCATCATGTCGTCGCTGATGGCGATTCTGTTCTTCTGGGGGTTGGCGCGCGTGCCGCTGGCGCAGGGCGTCGCGCTAGCGTTCATCGCGCCGTTGATCGCGCTCTACCTTGCCGCGCTGGTGCTCAAGGAGACAATCGAGCGGCGGGCGATCCTGGGCTCGGTGCTCGGCTTCGGCGGCGTGCTGGTGATCATGCTCGCCCAGGCCGAGGCCGATCTCGGCCCAGAGGCCATCTGGGGCGCGCTGTCGATCCTCGCATCGGCGATGTTCTACGCCTGGAACATCGTCCTGATGCGCCAACAAGCTTTGGTCGCCAAGCCGCTGGAAGCGACCCTGTTCACAGGCCTCGTCATCACCGCCTGCTATCTGCCCTTCGCGCCTTTCTGGGGCGCGCTGCCGCCGCCGGACCAGTATGGTCCGATTCTACTTTCGGCGCTGTTCGGCGTCGCCGCCTTGATGCTGCTCTCCTGGGCCTACGGACGGGCGGAGGCGCAATATCTCGCGCCGGTCGAGTATACCGCCTTCGTCTGGGCGGCGCTGTTCGGACTGGCGTTGTTTTCCGAGCCGGTGCGGCCCCTGACCATGCTCGGCGCAGCGATGATCGTCGCCGGCTGCTATGTCGCGGCGAAGCCGAAGCGCGCGCCGCTGGCCGAAGCGACGATGGAGATCTAGCCGCCGAGCACGTTGATCGTGAAGGCGAGGATGCCGAGGTTGAAGACGAAAGCGGCGAGGCAGTGGACCGTCACCACGTTGCGGATTCCCCGGTCGCTGACGTTCACGTCCGAGGTCTGAAACGTCATGCCGAGGGTGAACGAGAAATAGGCGAAGTCGGCATAGCCAGGCGCGTCGTCGCCAGGAAACTCCACCCCGCCGCCTCTCGCCGTGACGAGGTGGGCGTAATGCAGCGCATAGATCGCGTTCGAGAAGGCCCAGGCGAGCAGTAAGGTGAAGACGACCAACAGCCGCGTCTTCCAGCCGAGCGTTTCAGTTTCGGCCAATTCGATGGCCACCGCCGCCAGGATCGCCGCGCAGACGATCGCGGTGATCACCAGCAGCATCGTCCGGTTGGCGTCGTTGGCCGCCGCATGGGCGCGCATCGTCGCTTTGTCGGCGATCCGGAGCAGCGGCGCACAGGCGATCAGGAAGACAGTGGCGGCGATGTCGAAGGCGAGCATGAAGCCTTTCGCCGCCGCTTCGCTCGGCTCGTAGCTTCCGCTCCGCGCCAGGAGGGCGACGAGCAGTGGCGCAGCGACGGCGAGTAAGACAATGAAGGCGAGAAACCGGGCGGGCGCGATCCGGTTGCCGATGCTGCGAGCCATGGCCGCCACGCTAGCGCCGGGAAGGGGTGGGCGCTAACGCTTTTGCCGATGGCGTGGGTCTGGCTGATCGTCGGCGGCTTGTTCGAGGTGGGATTCACCACCTCGCTGCGCTTCGTCGAGGGCTTTCGGAACCTTGGCTGGACGCTCGCTTTCCTGATCTCGGTCGCGATCTCGATGTTTCTGCTCGAAGTCGCCGCGCGGACGATCCCGATGGGGACGGCCTATGCGGTCTGGGGCGGGATCGGGGCGATCGGCACGGTGATCGTCGGCATGGCCTGGTTCGGCGAGCCGACGACGACGATCCGGGTGTTGCTGATCTTCGCCATCGTCGCCGCCATTGCCGGGTTGAAGCTGACCGCATGAGCGTCGACGAGGGCCTCATCGAGTGGGTGAAGGAGGCGCTCGAGCCGCTCGGGACCGTCACCATGCGCAAGATGATGGGCGCCGCGACGCTCTATCTGGACGGCGTGATCTTCGCGGTGTCGGACGATGGCGAAATTTGGTTCAAGGCGGACGCGGAGAGCGCGGCGATCTGGGACGAGGCCGGCTGCGAGCGCTTCATCTTCACGAGCAAGGATGGCCGGGTGGAGACGATGAACTATCGCCGCGCGCCCAGCGACGTCTATGACGATCCCGAGGAGATGCAGTGCTGGGCCCGGCTCGCGGTCGAGGCGGGGCTCAGGGGCGCCGCGAAGAAAAGACCGAAGAGAGGCCGGTCCATTTAGGTCGGTCGGTCAAATTCCGCGGCGCGGTCGTTGGGCCAGATTTCCTTGACACCGTCCAGCTCGGCGATCCTGCGAATCTGATCGAGATCGGCGTCGATGACGAAAGTCGAGGTCGTGCCATAAGGCGAGGCCGCGGGTATGCCGACGATCCGCTCGATCGCAGCGCGCACGGCGGAGGCCGCGGCGGCCGGACGGATGGCTGGCGCGATCCGGAAGGGGCGCGGCGAGCCGAAGCCCTTCCCGGCCGCATCGGAGTCGAATTCGATCGAAGGCCCGCTGCTCTCGACCTCGACCAGTACCGATATGCTGCCGATGCGCCCCTGCGCCACCGCCTCCCTGAATTGATCGGGGTGAAGCTTGGCCAACGGCGGAGCTTCGCCGCTCATGCAAATCTGCCTGCTGGCCGCGGGCGGCGCGTGTCGAGGCTAATAGCCGAGCTCCCTTGCGTAGCCGATCGCGCGAAGGACATCGATGCGTCCAAAGCCGAACCGGTGATTCTGGCCGGCTTCCCCATATTCTTCCGCGGTCCCGGTCAGCAAGTCCTGGATGACGAAGGCGCGCTGGTCCTTTGGCACCGTATCGATCGCGGTGGCGCTGAGCAGCAGCGCGATCGCGCCGGCGACGTGCGGCGTCGCCATCGATGTGCCGTTGAAATAATCCCATTTCCCACCCGGGATGGACGAGCAGACCGCAACGCCCGGCGCCGATACGTCGGGCTTGGAATAGACCAAAGGAAGGATGTCCTGACGGAAAAACTCTGATTGCTTGATGATCTGCGTGCGCCCGCCGCTGAAGCCGGCGGCGAGATTGTTATAGTCGGTGGCGCCGACCGCGAAGGCCAGGAAGTCGCTTCCGGGTGAGCCGCTCGTCTGCGACCCTTCATTGCCAATGGCGGTCACCACCGGAATGCCTTCCTGGAGAGCGGTCAGGATCGTGCTCGTATAGGAACTCGGGGTTTCGGGGCCGAGTATGAAGCCGCCCAGCGACATGCTGATCGCATGCACCTGTTGCTCGATCGCCCATCGCATGCCGGCGAGAATCTGTGCGTGCGTGCCGCCTTCCCGGCCGTTGAGAACGAGACCAGCAGCGATCTCGGCTTCGGGGGCGACGCCGATCCAGCGGCCGCTGGCATTGCCGCCGGCAATCGTGCCCGCGCAATGGGTGCCGTGCTTGTCGCTGTCATGTGCATTCTGAAGCTTGTTGGTGACGAGCTGGCCGTGAGCGTCGAACTCAGCCCAGGCGGTCACTTTGCCCTTGAGATCGGGATGCTCGGCGTCGACGCCGGTGTCGAGCACCGCGATCCGAACGCCCTTGCCGCGGCTGCCAAACGCCCCCCACACGCCGAGCGCGCCGATCATGCGCACCCCCCAGCTGCTGACCTTGTTCTCCTCGATCGAATGGTGCGCGGCGAAACGAGCGGCGGTGTCGACAGGCGCTGGTTGAGGAAAATGTCCTCGATCTCCGGCCGCTCGTCGACCAGCCGGTCGAGATCGTCGCTGTGGACCTGAATCAAAGCGCTGTTGGCGGGCCAGAAGCTGACCGGCTGCACGTCGGGCGGACGGCGATCACCAAGCGGCGCCATCCCCTCCCGCGCCGATTCCTTGGTGGCCTGGGCGCGCTGCACGACCGCGGACTTAAGGAATTTGTTGAGCGCGGAGATCGAGCTGCGCTTGGCGGTCGGCTCCGGATCGACATTCGCCTGGGCGATCATTGCCGCCAGGCTGCGGTCGGCCGACCGCAGCGCTCGCGAGCCTCCCTTGATGTTCGGGTCGAGCACGTCGCGGGTCACCGGCAGGCAGTCGCGCGCGCTCGATGACAGGCCGCGCCGCTTGAGCGCTTCCGCGACGGTCATCATGAACCGGTCGTCGCGAACGCCCTCGCTTTTCACCTTGACGATGATCTCGTGGATCGAGCCTTCGCTGTCCCTGACCTGCTCGATCTGGCGCGCCAGATAGCGCCGCCGGTCGGTTCCGATGTCGCGCATCGCCTCCCCTTTCTTCGCCTTGCCCGCGAGTCGCGAGCGGACAATGGCGCAGGCACGCCGCCAAGCGGCGGAGAACAACGTCCGAAATGGTGTGAGTCGCGAGAGTTAGCGGCGATGAGGCCGCAAATGCGGTGCAACGTTTTCGCTCTCTTCGATCGAATCGAGGAAGCGTGGCTCGATCCGCGCGTGCGAGGCCTGTTCATAAGCGTAGCCAAGCGACAGGATCAGCGCGTCGGACCAGCGCGGGCCGATGAAGGAGAGGCCGACCGGAAGGCCGCGAATGTCGCCCATCGGCACGGTGAGGTGCGGATAGCCGGCGACCGCGGCGAGGCTGCCGGCGCTGCCGCCACCCGGCGAGCGATCGCCATGGACGGCGTCGATCAGCCAGGCCGCCGGCCGAGTCGGCGCGACCAAAGCGACGACATTGTTCTCGCGCAGCAGCCGGTCGATCCCCTCCGTCCCGGCGAGGCGCAGCGAGGTGGCGCGGGCGGTGCGATAGGCCTCGTCATAGCCGCGCGTCGCTTCCGCCGCCTCGAAGGTTTCTTGGGCGAACAGCGGCATTTCGTCCGCCGCATGCTCGCGGTTGAAGGCGATCAGATCGGCGAGGGTGCGCGTGCGAACCGCAGCCGGAAGAGTGGTGAGATAGGCGTTGAGATCTTCGCGCAGCTCGGTGCGCAGCACGACGATCTCGTTGCGGCCGATGTCCTGTCGGCCCGGAAGGTCGGCGATTTCCACCAGCTCGGCGCCCTGGGCGCGCAGCACCGCCAGCGCCGCCTCGAACGGCACGTCGGTGCCGAAGCCGGCCGAGAAGCGCATCACGCCGATCCGGCGGCCGCGCAGCGCGTCGGGCGACAGGCCGGCGGTGTAATCGACGCGGCGGGCGTCCGCCTCGGCGGTCGCCGGATCGGCCGGGTCACTCCCGGCGATCACGTTCATGATGAGGGCCGCGTCGCGCACCGTCAGCGTCAGCGGCCCCGGCGTGTCCTGGCTGTGGCTGATCGGCACGACATGGGTGCGGCTGACCAGCCCGACCGTGGGCTTGAAGCCGACGATGCCGTTGATCGCCGCCGGGCAGGTGATCGATCCGTCGGTCTCGGTGCCGATCGCGGCCGGGACCATGCCGGCCGAGACGGCGACCGCGCTCCCCGACGACGAGCCGCAGGAATTGCGGTTGAGCGCATAAGGGTTGCGGGTCTGGCCGCCGACCGCGCTCCAGCCGGAGATCGAGCTGGTCGAGCGGATGTTCGCCCATTCGGAGAGGTTCGCCTTGCCGACGATTACGGCGCCTGCGGCGCGCAGCCGAGCGACCAGAGGCGCGTCGCGATCGGTGACGTTGCTCGGCGAGCGCGAGGCTGCCGGCGGTGGTCGGCAGCGGCCCCGCTGTCTCGATATTGTCCTTGATCAGGATCGGCATGCCGAACAGCGGGCCGCGCGCGGCGCGGTTGCGGTCGAGCGCGCGGGCCTGATCGAGCGCGGTGGGATCGACGGCGATCACCGCGTTCAGGCGCGGATTGAGTTGCTCGATCCGCCTCAAGGCGGCGCGGGCGCGGATTTCGGCGCTTTGACTGGTCACTGCGGATCGGTTCTGCGCGGGGACGGGCGCCGCGGCAAGGCCGAGCATCATGGCGATCAGGATAGGGCGGATCATGGCTGGCGAGGCTGCCGCAACATGAGTGGCCCGTCTACCTATCAATCGCCTTTCTCGTGGCCAGGGTCGCAAAGAAGATGGATCCCGGATCAGGTCCGGGATGACGGAGATGAGGTCTAGTGCTTCGCGGCCCGCTCGCGCTCGATCGCTTCGAGGATCAGCCGCTCGGCCACGGCGCGGTCGCCCCAGCCGTTGAGCTTCGCCCATTTGCCGGGCTCGAGGTCTTTATAATGGCCGAAAAAATGCTCGATCTGCTGGGTGACGATCGGCGGCAGATCCTCCAGCCCGTCGACCTGGCTGTAATAAGGAAAGGTCGCGTCTATCGGCACGGTGATCAGCTTTTCGTCTCCGCCCTTGTCGTCGTCCATCAACAGCACGCCGACGGGGCGGACGCGGATCACCGCGCCGGAGATAATCGGCGAGCGGGCGATGACCAAGGCGTCGAGCGGGTCGCCATCCTCGCCCAGCGTATGCGGGACGAAGCCGTAATTGGCCGGATAGCGCATCGAGGTGTGCAGAATCCGGTCGACGAAGATCGCGCCGGATTTCTTGTCATACTCATATTTCACCGGCTCGCCGCCGAGCGGCACCTCGATGATGACGTTGATCCGCTCGGGCGGATGGTCGCCGACGGGAATGAGGTCGAAGTTCATGGCGCGCGGCCTTACGCCCAAGGGGTTCTTCCGCAAAGTGCGGAATCCGCTATAGGCCCCGCCGATGAGCAAGGGTCCGCAGAAAGTCCGGGGCGTCCAGGACATGATCGGCGAGGAGGCCGACCGCTTCCACGCGGTCATTTCGGCTTTCGACCGGGTGCGCCGACTCTACGCCTTCCAGCATATCGAGGTGCCGGTCTTCGAGGCGACCGAGGTCTTTGCCCGATCGCTCGGCGAGACCACCGATGTCGTCTCGAAGGAAATGTACACATTCGAGGACCGGGGCGGCGAAAGCCTGACCCTGCGCCCTGAATTCACCGCCGGCATCTGCCGCGCATTCATTTCGGACGGCTGGCAGCAGTTCACGCCGCTGAAGGTCGCGACCTGGGGCGCCGCGTTCCGCTACGAGCGGCCGCAAAAGGGGCGGTTCCGGCAATTCCACCAGCTCGACGCCGAGATCATCGGCGCCGCCGAGCCCGCTTCGGATGTCGAGCTGATCGCGATGGCGGCGCAGCTTCTCGACGAGCTGGGCCTGACCGAAAAAGTGACGCTGAAGCTCAATACACTGGGCGATCCCGAGACGCGCGACGCCTGGCGCGCGGCTTTGGTCGAGCATTTCAGCGGCCGCCGCTTCGATTTGTCCGACGAGAGCAGGGCGCGCCTCGACAAGAATCCGCTGCGGATCCTCGATTCCAAGCAGCATCAGGATTTCCCGATCGTCGACACCGCGCCGGCGATCGACGAATTCCTGACACCCGCGGCGGCCGACACCTTCGCGGCGGTTACCGCCGGACTCGATGCCGTCGGGATCAACTGGACCCGCGACGCCCGGCTGGTGCGCGGGCTGGATTATTACCGCCACGTCACCTTCGAATATGTCACCGAGGAGCTGGGCGCGCAAAGCCAGGTGATCGGCGGCGGCCGCTATGACGGGCTGATCGAGAGCATGGGCGGGCCGTCCACGCCAGCGGTCGGGTGGGCCTGCGGAATCGAGCGGCTGGCGATGCTCCTCAATTCAGCGCCAATGGACCCCATCATTGCCGTTGTGCCCGACAAGCCAGAACTTGCGGCGGAGGCCATAGCAATCGTGCAACGGCTGAGATCGGCCGGAGTGCCAACCGACATCGCGTTTAGAGGCAACGCAAAAAGACGCGTGGAGTTGGCTGCGAAGCGAGGCGCAGAAGCCATACTTTATGTGAGGGAGCCCGGAGCAAGCGGTGGACAGTACTATGTTCGCTATCTCGGCACCGACATCGAAGGCGTTCGCCGGAACTCGATGATTTGGTTCGAGCTGCCGGTATCGAGGCATTTGCGGGAACTGGCTCGGCAATGACCCGCATCTCCGCAGAACGGATCGCGCAGATCGAGGCGCGGCGGGATGAGTTGCAGGCGGCGATGGCGGCCGGCGATCTCGGCGCCGAGCAATTCGTTCGGTTGTCCAAGGATTATGCCGAGATCGAGCCGGTCGCGGTTGCGGCGAAGCACGTGCGGCGGCTGCGCGACGAGGCCGCCTCGCTCCACGAAATGACCCATGATGGGGACGAGGAGCTGCGGGCGATGGCCGCCGAGGAGCTGGTGGCCAATCAGGAAGCGCTCGCCGCCGCCGAGCGCGCGCTGGCGCTCAAGCTCCTGCCCCGCGACGCCGCTGACGATCGTTCGGCGATGCTCGAAATCCGCGCCGGCACCGGCGGCGACGAGGCGGCGCTCTTCGCCGGCGATCTGCTGCGCATGTATCAGCGCTACGCCGAGGCCCGGGGCTGGCGCTTCGAGATGGTCTCGGCGACCGCGCCGGAGATGGGCGGCTTCAAGGAGGCGATCGTCTCGGTGAACGGCCAGGGCGTGTTCGCACGACTGAAGTTCGAGAGCGGCGTCCACCGCGTCCAGCGGGTGCCGGTCACCGAGAGCGGCGGGCGGATCCACACCAGTGCCGCAACCGTCGCGGTGCTGCCCGAGGCCGAGGAGGTCGATGTCCAGATCGAGGAGAAGGATCTGCGCATCGACATCTACCGCTCGTCCGGGCCCGGCGGGCAGGGCGTCAACACCACCGACAGCGCGGTCCGCATCACCCACTTGCCCACCGGCATCGTCGTCATCCAGCAGGACGAGCGCTCGCAGATCAAGAACCGGGCCAAGGCGATGAAGGTGCTCCGCACCCGGCTCTACGAGGCGGAGCGGGAGCGGCTGGCGAGCGCGCGCTCGGGCGCGCGCAAGTCGATGGTGGGGTCGGGTGATCGTTCGGAGCGCATCCGTACCTATAATTTCCCGCAAGGGAGGGTGACCGACCACCGCATTAACCTGACCCTCCACCGGCTGCCCGAGATTCTTGAAGGGCAGTTGGACGAATTGCTCGACGCGCTCATCTCCGAGGACGAAGCCGAGCGGCTGGCGAGCCTCGATGACAGTGCGTGAGGCGCTTGCCGCCGCCGCGCGACGGCTGGCGACGGTGAGCGACACCGCCAGGCTCGATGCGGAACTGCTGATGGCGCATGCGCTCGGCGTCGAGCGCGACGCTTTGCTGTTGGGCGATCCCGATCGGCGCGCGCCCGCCGCGTTTCATGCATTGGTCGAACGTCGGCGCAAGCACGAGCCGGTCGCCTACATCATTGGCCGGCGCGAGTTCTGGACGATCCGGCTTGGCGTGGGGCCGGGCGCGCTGGTTCCCCGGCCGGACAGCGAGACGCTGATCGAGGCGGCGGTCGATCACTTCGGCGCGATCCAACCCAAGAGCGTGCTCGACCTCGGCACCGGGCCGGGCACGCTGCTCCTCGCGGCACTCGCGCAATGGCCCGAGGCGCGGGGGTTGGGCGTCGACGAGTCGCCGGAGGCGCTCGCTTACGCCAGCCGCAACGCCGCCGCTCTGGGGCTCGCCGATCGCGCCGAGTTCCGGGAGGGCGACTGGGCGGAGGGGCTCGACGCCCGCTTCGATCTCATCCTGTGCAACCCGCCTTATATCGAGGCCGGCGCTTCGCTGCCGCTGGACGTGGCGAATTGGGAGCCGGCAGGCGCGCTCTATGCCGGCGCGGACGGGCTCGACGACTACCGCCGGCTCGCGCCGCAGATCGTCCGGCTGCTCGCGCCCGGAGGGATCGCCTGCGTCGAGATCGGGGAGCGTCAGCGCGATCTGGTGGCCGCGCTCTTTGCAGAACAGGGATTCACAATTGAGTCACGCGCGGACCTTAGGGGCATCCCGCGGGCGCTCATCCTAAGCCTGTGATCGAGGTTGCTGCTTTTCCGCTTGGATTTGGGGCGGATGGCCATTAGATAGGAACTCAGGGACGGGGCCGACCACCGCTAAGCAAGCGTTGAGGCCGACCGTCGCCGACCCCCGATTGCAGAACCGCTTCAAGAGGATGCGGTTTGGTAAGAGGCGGCGCGAGCCTTCGGGCTTCGCCTCCGGGGTTGTGCAGGATCAGGGCCGGAATTCCGGCCCGCGTGGGGGAAGTGCAAGGCACCCTTTGGTGAGGATTTTCGTTTGATCAACAATCGACAAGCCGGCCGTCGCCGCGGCCGTGGCGGCAATCAGCCGCGCGGGATGAACCCCGGTGCTGGCAATCGCCAGGACAATCGCCAGCGCGGCAACGCCGCCCAGCTTTTGGAGAAGTACAAGGGCCTCGCGCGCGACGCGCAGATGCAGGGCGACCGCGTCCTGACCGAGACCTATCTCCAATATGCGGACCATTATTTCCGCGTCCTCGGCGAGAGCCGCGCCCGCTTCGAGGAGCAGCGCCGGCCGAACGACGATTATGGCGACGAGGATGACGAGCAGGAGCTCGAAACCTCCGGTCGCGATGACAATGACGACGACGGACGCGAGCAACAGCCGCGCCGGGACTTTCGTGGCGAGCGGCCGGAGCGGTTCGAGCGCAACGAGCGCCCGGAACGCAACGAGCGTCCCGAGCGCCAGGAGCGGCCCGACCGTGGCGAGCGTTTCGAGCGCGAAGAGCGCCCTGAACGCGCCGAGCGGCCGGAGCGCAGCGCCCGCGGCAACGGCGAGTTCGGCAATCGCCGCCCGGCCCGGCCGCGCCGCGACGATCAGGAACAGCGCCCGGAGCAGGAGGAGCGGATCGCGCTCGACAGCCTGCCGCCAGCGATCTCGGCGACGCCCGTCGCCTCGAACGAGGACGATGCGCCTGCCGCGCCAACCCGCGCCCGCCGCCCGCGCCGCCCCCGCACCGACGACGAGGACATCGCGCCCGCCGCCTGAGCCGCGGCGCGCCTAGTCCCGCCTGACCGGCCGCGGCCGGTGATTCTCGTCCAGGGCGACGAAGGTGAACAGGCCGCCTGTCACCTTCACCTCCTCGCGTCCCCTGTCGCGGGTCGCGATCACCTCGATCCGGATCGAGATCGAGGTGCGGCCGATCCGCTCGACCGTCGCGTAGACCGAGATCAGATCGTGGAGCAGGATCGGGGCGAGGAACTCCATCGCGTCGATCGCGACCGTGGCGACCGGCCCCTCCGCCTCGCGCGAGGCGACGATGCCGGCGGCGATGTCCATCTGGCTTAGCACCCAGCCGCCGAAGATATGGCCATTGGCGTTGATGTCGCCCGGCCGGGGCACCACACGCAGGATCGGCTCGCGCCCCTGGTCAGTCGCCATGCCGGCCTCCCGCATCATCGTCATGGCCGCCGCGGCTGGACATGAAGACCAGCCCCATCAAGGCGGTGCCGACCAGCACCGAGAAGCCGACGCCGGCAATCGTCGCGATGATGAGGTGAAGCCGCATCTCGGTTCCGGTCTGCTGGAGCCAGAGCAAGGCGAGCGCGGCGGTGACGACCGAGGCCAGCGCCATCCAGCTCATCAACGCCTTGTATCGTTTCCAGGCCGCGGCGGCGGCGTTGTCCGCCGGTGGCGGCGCGGGAATGGGGTCGTGGCGGGGCATGGCTTCCATTTGGTCGCCGGGCATGGGATCATCAAGGCTTGAGTCGGCGTTGATCATTCGAAGATAATTGGAGCCGCGCCATGACGATCGCTGCGATCCTCGCGAAACGGACGTTCGAGACCCTCACCATCGCGCCGGAGACGAGCGTGCGCGAGGCGGTCGCCATCCTCGCCGAGAAGAAAATCGGGGCGCTGCCGGTAGTCCGCGGCGGCGAGGTCGCGGGGATCATGTCGGAGCGCGACATCATTTATTGCCTGAAAAGCGACGGCGCCGCGGTGCTCGACTGGCCGGTCGAGAGGATCATGACGTCGCCGGCGATCACGGTCGATCGGGACAAGGAGGTGCTCGGGGCGCTGTCGATGATGACCCAGCGGCGGATCCGCCATCTCCCGGTCGTCGAGGACGGCAAGTTGGTGGGGATCGTCTCGATCGGCGACCTGGTCAAATATCGGATGGACAAGATCGAGGCCGACGCCGAGGCGATGCTGACCTATATTCAGAGCGTCTGAGCGGTCGGCCTCGCCGGGCGCACCAGCGCGACCATCTCGTCCACCGCGCCGCGCGCGAACAGCAGCAGCAGGCCGGCATAGGACGCCGCGCCGAACGAGCCGAGCAGGCCGAGCCGCGCCGCCGCGTCGAGCGGCGGCAGCAATCGATCGAAGCCGATCACCAGCAAGGCCATCGCGGCCGCCGCCGCCACGCCGGGCGCCGCAGCCTTGAGGAACTCGCGCCGCCGCGCGCCGATCGCCGGCAAGGCGACGAAGAGCGTCGCGACGAGCAGTGACGCCATGCCGCCGAGCCACGCCCAGGCGAGGCCGGTCGCGCCCCAGCTAATTCCGATCAGGAAGGCGACCGTCATCAGCACCGCGCCGAGCGCGCCGGTGCGCAGCTGCAGCGCCGGCCGGCCGATCGCGTTGACCGCCGGCCCGAACAGGATCTGCAAGGTCATGAACGGCATCGCCATGGCCAGAATCGGGATCAGCGCCGCCGCCTCGAGCCAGCGCCAGCCGAGCACCGCCGCGACCAAAGGCTCGGCGGTGACGGCGATGCCGAAATAGAAGGGCATCGCGACCAGCGAGATGATTCGCACCGTCTTCAGGAACGCGGGCGCGATCGTCTCCGGCCGGCCCTGCATCCGCGCGTAGGCGGCGAAGGCGACCTCGTTGAGCGGCGGGATGAACTTGGTGGCGAGGATCTGGGTGACGAACAAGGCGGTCGTGTAGAGGCCGAGCCGGTGCGGATCGAGCTGCCGGCCGCCGATGAAGACGTCCATCTGACTCTGCGCGAACCAGCACAGCTGGACGAGGATCATCGCGCCGCCATAGGAAATCAGCTCGCCGGCGCCGGCGAATCGGAAGCGCGGGCGAATCTCCCACATCCGGGTCGCGACGAAATAGCCCGCCCCGCGCGCATACCAGAGCATTCCGGGCGCGATGACCAGCGTCCATACGCCGGCGCCGGAAAAGGCGCAGATCAGGGCGGTCGCGGCGCTCAGCACCGCGGCGACGAGGTCGATTTGCGACTGGCGCTTGAATTCGAGCCGCCGGGCGAGAAGCGCGTGGCCGAGCGCGGTGAACGGATTGGCGAGATAGAACAGCGCTTGGACGCGCAGCAGATCGGCGACCATCGGCTGGCGAAAATAATCGGCCGCCAGCGGCGCGATCGCATATTGGATCGCGGCGAGCGCGCCGTTGAGCAGGATCAGCAGGCCGAACGCCTGGCCGATCCGATAGTGATCGGTCCGCTCGTGCCGGACCAGCGCACTGGCGAAGCCCCAGCCCTTGAACAGGTCGAGGAAGGCGAGCACCGCGCCGGTCATCGCGACGAGGCCATAGTCGCCCGGGGAGAGCAGGCGCAGGACGAGGAAGGTCGCCCCCCAGGCGATCATCTGGCCGCCGATCTGGCTGCCCGATCGCCACAACACGCCGGCCTTGACGCGTGCGCCCAGCGTCGCCGCGCCGTCCTCCGGCCGATCCGTTTCGCGCGCTTGCATGACGCATGCCTAGCGCAGAGGCGTTAAGCGCTGATTGACCCTTCGACGCGCCGATCACCCTAAAAAAGGCGAAAAAGCGCGAAAAAGGGTGTTGACCAGCGGCAGGGTCCTCCATATATGGCCCTTCGTCAGCGGGACAGGGCGCTTCGCCCCGGCCCGTTCGCGCCTCTCTTAACCGATCTCCGGTAACCCGGCTCACACCGGGCAAGAGTGGCGCGTCGGCTCTTTGACATTG
>CAVSFG010000002.1:0-230000 GCA_963727345.1 uncultured Alphaproteobacteria bacterium | reverse complement strand
TTGACCCCAAGATTTCCGAATGGGGAAACCCATCCTTACCATTTAATTTCAGCCTCGAGCGATCGGGGTTGGAGTTAAATGGGAGAGGATATTACCGAGGTGAATAAAATAGCTTTGGTAAAGCGAACCCGGAGAACTGAAACATCTCAGTACCCGGAGGAAAAGACATCAACCGAGATTCCGTTAGTAGTGGCGAGCGAAAGCGGACCAGGCCAGTGCCTGGTGTTCAGCAAGAAGAAGCTTCAGGGAAGAAGCGCCATAGAGGGTGATAGCCCCGTATTCGAAAGCGAGACATCAGGACTTGAGTAGGGCGGGACACGTGTAATCCTGTCTGAACATCGGGGGACCACCCTCGAAGCCTAAATACTCGTGCATGACCGATAGTGAACTAGTACCGTGAGGGAAAGGTGAAAAGCACCCCGATGAGGGGAGTGAAACAGACCTGAAACGGATTGCCTACAAGCAGTGGGAGCCTCCTTGAGGGGTGACCGCGTACCTCTTGCATAATGGGTCAGTGACTTAATGTATCAAGCAAGCTTAAGCCGATAGGTGTAGGCGCAGCGAAAGCGAGTCTGAATAGGGCGACTGAGTTTGATGCATTAGACCCGAAACCCGGCGATCTAGGCATGACCAGGATGAAGGTGCGGTAACACGCACTGGAGGTCCGAACCGATTAACGTTGAAAAGTTACCGGATGAGTTGTGTTTAGGGGTGAAAGGCCAATCAAGCCGGGAAATAGCTGGTTCTCCGCGAAAACTATTGAGGTAGTGCCTCGGACGAATACCGATGGGGGTAGAGCACTGGATGGGCTAGGGGGACGCGAGTCCTACCAAACCTAACCAAACTCCGAATACCATCGAGTAATATCCGGGAGACAGACGGCGGGTGCTAAGGTCCGTCGTCAAAAGGGAAACAGCCCTAACCTACAGCTAAGGTCCCCAAGTCATCACTAAGTGGGAAAGCATGTGGGATTTCCAAAACAACCAGGAGGTTGGCTTAGAAGCAGCCATCCTTTAAAGAAAGCGTAACAGCTCACTGGTCTAATTAAGAGATCCTGCGGCGAAGATGTAACGGGGCTAAAGTGATGCACCGAAGCTTAGGGTTTGGAACTTCGGTTCCAAGCGGTAGCGGAGCGTTCCGTAAGCTGATGAAGCGATCTGGTGACGGGTCGTGGAGGTATCGGAAGTGCGAATGCTGACATGAGTAGCGATAAAGAGGGTGAGATGCCCTCTCGCCGAAATCCCAAGGGTTCCTGCGCAAGGCTAATCCGCGCAGGGTGAGTCGGCCCCTAAGACGAGCCCGAAGGGGGTAGTCGATGGGAAACAGGTTAATATTCCTGTACCTGGAGGTGTGTGACGGATCTCGTAAGTTGTCAGTCCTTATTGGATTGGACTGGCTTCGAAGAGGTTCCAGGAAATAGCCCCTCCATTATAGACCGTACCCGAAACCGACACAGGTGGGATGGTAGAGTATACCAAGGCGCTTGAGAGAAGTGTACTGAAGGAACTCGGCAAATTGCCTCCGTACCTTCGGAAGAAGGAGGCCCTCATTGTGCGCAAGCATTTTGAGGGGGCACAGGCCAGGGGGTAGCGACTGTTTAGCAAAAACACAGGGCTCTGCTAAGTCGGCTTCAAGACGACGTATAGGGTCTGACGCCTGCCCGGTGCCTGAAGGTTAAGTGGAGTGGTGCAAGCTGCGAAATGAAGCCCAGGTAAACGGCGGCCGTAACTATAACGGTCCTAAGGTAGCGAAATTCCTTGTCGGGTAAGTTCCGACCTGCACGAATGGCGTAACGACTTCCCCACTGTCTCCAGTACATGCTCAGCGAAATTGAATTCTCCGTGAAGATGCGGAGTACCCGCGGTTAGACGGAAAGACCCCGTGCACCTTTACTGCAGCTTCAGAGTGGCATTAGGATTGAACTGTGTAGGATAGGTGGGAGGCTTTGAAGCCCCGGCGCCAGCTGGGGTGGAGCCAATGGTGAAATACCACCCTGTCCAATCCTGATGTCTAACCACGCACCGTTAGCCGGTGTTGGGACCCTCTGTGGCGGGTAGTTTGACTGGGGCGGTCGCCTCCCAAAGAGTAACGGAGGCGCGCGATGGTGGGCTCAGGCCGGTTGGAAACCGGCTGTTAGAGTGCAATGGCATAAGCCCGCCTGACTGCGAGACTGACAAGTCGAGCAGAGACGAAAGTCGGTCATAGTGATCCGGTGGTCCCTCGTGGAAGGGCCATCGCTCAACGGATAAAAGGTACGCCGGGGATAACAGGCTGATAACCCCCAAGAGCTCATATCGACGGGGTTGTTTGGCACCTCGATGTCGGCTCATCACATCCTGGGGCTGGAGCAGGTCCCAAGGGTTTGGCTGTTCGCCAATTAAAGTGGTACGTGAGCTGGGTTCAGAACGTCGCGAGACAGTTTGGTCCCTATCTGCCGTGGGCGTCGATATTTGAGAGGAGTTGACCCTAGTACGAGAGGACCGGGTTGAACATACCTCTGGTGCACCAGTCGTTCCGCCAGGAGCGCAGCTGGGTAGCTATGTATGGACGGGATAACCGCTGAAAGCATCTAAGCGGGAAGCCTCCCTCAAGATAAGATATCTCAGAGCCGTGGAAGACCACCACGTTGATAGGCCGGATGTGGAAGTGCCGTAAGGCATGGAGCTAACCGGTCCTAATTGCTCTATTCGCGCTTGAGAGTTCACACCGTCAACGACAGTTTTTGACTGTCGCTGATCTTGTGGCTCAGCAGATCAAAGTTGCACGATTTCTAGATCCAACAGGGAATTCATCGAAGCATCGCTTCGGCGGATTCCCTTCATGCACCTGCCTCATAGCTTGGTGACCATAGCGTCCGTGACCCACCCGATCCCATCCCGAACTCGGCCGTGAAACCGGACAGCGCCGATGGTACTACCGCTTAAGCGTTGGAAGAGTAGGTCGTCGCCAGGCTTTGCGGCCGGTGCATGAACGGATCGAAAAAGAACCCATTCACATGTTACTCCGGGATCGACCCCGAAGCCGAAGGCTTCGCAAGGCCGAACGGCCGCCCGGACCGGCGCAAGCCGGGAGGATAGCCAAGGCTGCGGACGCAGCCGCCGGCGCCTGAGGCCACAAGCAGTGTCGCGGGGTGGAGCAGCCCGGTAGCTCGTCAGGCTCATAACCTGAAGGTCGTAGGTTCAAATCCTACCCCCGCAACCAAGCCTGGAAACCCCGCTTCGGCGGGGTTTTTTCATGTCTTGTTGACAAGGAACTGCGTCACCGCCGCCGCGATGCGCGGTGCCGCGTGGCCGTTACCAAAGGGGAAAACCGACTTCGCCCGCGCGGCATATTCGGCCTCGTTGTCGAGCAGGATCGCGGCTTCGCGCACGATGACGTCGGGATCGGTACCGACCAGCCGGGCCGCGCCGAGCGCCACCGCTTCAGGCCGCTCCGTCACGTCGCGCATGACCAATACCGGTTTGCCGAGCGCCGGGGCCTCCTCCTGCACGCCGCCGGAATCGGTCAGGATCAGCGCCGCCGCCTGCATCAGCGCGACCATCTCGACATAGCCGACCGGGGCCACGAGGCGAATGTTCGCCTGGCCGGTCAGCCGCGCATGCACCAGCTCGCGCGCGTCGGGGCTGGGATGAACCGGATAGACGATCTCGACGTCGCCGCGCGCGGCCAGCCGGGCGAGGCCCAAGCAGATCCGCTCGAGACCCGGCCCAAAGCTCTCCCGGCGATGGCTGGTCACCAGGATCAATCTTTTGTCGGGATCGCGGGCCAGCCCGGCACGGGCCAGCTCGGCACCATCGAGCCGGCTGGTGACGTGCAGCAGCGCGTCGATTCCAGTGTTGCCGGTGACGAGGATCATGCGGTCGCGCGGGCTCTCGCGGCGCAAATTGTCCGCGGCGCCTTCGGTCGGTGCGAACAGCAATGTAGCGACCGCGTCGATCGCGATCCGGTTGAATTCTTCCGGGAACGGCCGCGTCATGTCGTGCGAGCGCAGGCCCGCCTCGACATGGCCGATGGGTACGCCGGCATGGAAGGCGGCGAGCGCCGCGGCCATCGCCGTCGTCGTGTCGCCATGGACCAGCATCAGCGCCGGCCGCTCCGCCTCGATCAGCCGCGCGACGGCCGGCATCACCCGCGCCGCCACGTCGGACGGCGTCTGTTTGTCGGTCATCAGCCCGAGATTCCGATCGGGCCGTTCACCGAACACGGCGAAGACCTGATCGGTCAGCCCGCGATGCTGCCCGGTCGCGACCAGCTGTTGCGGAACGCCAGCCTCGCGCAGCGCCCGGACGACCGGCATCATCTTGATCGCCTCCGGCCGCGTGCCGATGACGGTCAGGACGAAAGATGCGCTCATCCGCCGATCATGCCGGCCGCCCTCCGCCCTCGCAAGTCGCCCGTCCCGCTCCGCTTGAGATTCAAGGCGTGACGTGCTTTGCTGGCTCGATCCAACAGGGAAGGCCGTTTCCAATGACAGATCCCCGTTCCTCGCTGCCCGGCGTTCCGGCGTCGCTCGTCGATCGCGCCAAGAACATCCTCCTCACGCCGAAAACGGAATGGCCCCGTATCGATGGCGAGACGACGACGGTATCGCGGCTGGTCACCGGCTACGCGGTGATCCTGGCCGCGCTCGCGCCGATCGCAATGTTGCTCGGGCTGTTTCTGGGTCCGCTGAGCGTCACCAGCAATATCGGCTTTCTCGTCAAGATCCTGCTCGTGATCTACGGGATCAGCCTCGGGACCGTGCTGATCCTCGGCTTGTTGATCGATATGCTCGCCCCGACGTTCGGAGCGGCCAAGAACAGCGTCCAGGCGATGAAGCTCGCCGTCTATTCGGGCACGGCCTTCTGGGTCGCCGCGATCGCACTGGTCCTGCCGGGCCTGTGGTGGCTCTGGCTGGTCGGCGGCGTCGGCTATGGCGGCTTTCTGCTGTGGCAGGGCCTTCCCATCCTGATGCGCGTCCCGGCGGACAAGGTGCAGGGCTATGCCGCTGCCGCGATCGGTATCTGGGTCGTGCTGTTCATCGTCCTGCAGCAAGTGGCGTGGCGGGTCATCTGGAGCGGGATGGTCTACGGCGGGGTAATGTAGGCCCGATCGGACGCCGCGGCGTCCGGCCTTGTGCCTACTAGACGCTGAACAATTCGGCTTGGACGGCGTGACCAAGCGCGCCGTCCAGCACCGCCGCCTTCGCCCATGCAATGTCGGGCGCCAGATAACGGTCGGCGGCGTGGAAGGGCACGGCGGCGCGGATCGCGGCCAGCGCCTCGGCCAGCGGCGGCGAGCTGACCAGAGGCGCGTGGAAATCCAGCCCCTGCGCCGCGGCCAGCAACTCGATCCCGATCACGCCCGCTACATTGTGCGCCACCCGCCGCGCCTTCAGCGCACCGTGCGTCGCCATCGAGACATGGTCCTCCTGGCCCGCTGAGGTCGGGATCGTGTCGACGCTCGCCGGGAAGGCGAGGCTCTTATTCTCCGAGACCAGGGCAGCCGCCGTCACCTGCGCGATCATGAAGCCGGAATTGACGCCGCTGTCCGCGATCAGGAAGGGCGGCAGGCCGCTCATTTTGGGATCGATCAGCACCGCCAGCCGCCGCTCGGCGATCGAGCCGATCTCGCACAGCGCCAGGACGAGGATATCCGCCGCGAAGGCGACCGGCTGGGCATGGAAATTGCCGCCGGAGAGCGCGTCCTCGCCGAACAACAACGGATTGTCGCTGACAGCATTGGCTTCGATCTCGAGCGTCCGCGCGGCATTGCGGATCAGGTCCAGCGCCGCGCCCATCACCTGCGGCTGGCAGCGGAAGCTGTACGGGTCCTGCACCCGGTCGCAATCGTCATGGCTGTGCCGGATCGGGCTTTCCGCCAGCAGGCCGCGCAGCACGGCGGCGACCGCGATCTGGCCCGGCTGGCCGCGCGCGTCGTGGATGCGCGGATCGAAGGCGGTGTCGGTGCCCTTCAGCGCATCGGTCGCCATCGCGCCGCTGACGAGCGCTGTGGCGAAAATGCGTTCGGCGCTGAACAGGACATCGAGCGCGATCGCGGTCGAGACCTGGGTGCCGTTGATCAGCGCCAGCCCCTCCTTGGGGCCGAGCACCAAAGGCTCCAGCCCGAGCCGCGTCAGCGCGTCCGCGGCTGGCAAGGGCTCCCCGCCGAGCATGATTTCGCCCTCGCCGATCAGGGCCGCGCTCATATGGGCGAGCGGGGCGAGGTCGCCCGAGGCGCCGACCGAACCCTGGCTCGGTACGACCGGCAGCGCGTCCGCTTCGATCAGCGCCAGCAGCCGCTCGACGATCTCCCGCCGCACGCCGCTACATCCGCGCCCCAGCCCGATCGCCTTCAGCGCCGTCATCAGCCGCACGATCCGGGCCGGCAACGGCTCGCCGAGGCCGGCGCTGTGCGACAGGATCAGATTGCGCTGCAATTCAGCGAGCCGCTCCGGCGGAATCCGGGTGCTGGCGAGCAGCCCGAAGCCGGTGTTGATGCCGTAGACCGTCCGCCCGCTCGCGACGATCGCGTCGACCGCCGCCGCCGAGACGTCGATCGCCGTCCAGGCTTCGTCCGTCAGAGCGACAGGTCCGCCATCCCAGACGGCGCGCAACTCGGCCAACGTCACTGCGCCGGGGCGAAGCGCGCTCACGATCCCACCATCGGCAAGTCCAGCCCTTGGTCCCGCGCGCACTCCACCGCGATCTCATAACCCGCATCGGCGTGGCGCATCACGCCGGTGCCGGGGTCGTTCCACAACACCCGCTTCAATCGCCGCGCCGCATCCTCGCTGCCGTCGGCGACGATCACCATGCCGCTATGCTGCGAAAAGCCCATGCCCACCCCGCCGCCATGGTGAAGCGACACCCAGGTCGCGCCCGAGGCAGTGTTGAGCAACGCGTTGAGCAACGGCCAGTCCGAGACTGCGTCGGATCCATCCTTCATCGCCTCGGTCTCGCGATTGGGGCTGGCGACCGAACCGCTGTCCAGATGATCGCGACCGATCACGACCGGCGCCTTGAGCTCGCCGTGCGCCACCATCTCGTTGAACGCCAGCCCGAGCCGGTGGCGCTGCCCCAGCCCCACCCAGCAGATCCGCGCCGGCAGGCCCTGAAAGGCGATCCGCTCGCGCGCCATGTCGAGCCAGCGGTGCAAATGCGGATCGTCCGGAATCAGCTCCTTCACCTTGGCGTCGGTCTTGTAGATGTCCTCCGGATCGCCGGAGAGCGCCGCCCAGCGGAACGGGCCGATGCCGCGGCAGAAGAGCGGCCGCACATAAGCCGGCACGAAGCCCGGAAAATCGAACGCGTGCGCCACGCCCTCGTCCTTGGCGACTTGGCGGATATTATTGCCATAATCGAAGGTCGGCACACCCAAGTTCTTGTAGGCGAGCATCGCCTCGACATGGACCGCCATCGAGGCGCGGGCCTCGCGCTCCACCCGCTTGGGATCGCGCTCGCGCAGCTCGATCCACTGCTCCACACTCCAGCCGATCGGCAGATAGCCGTTGACCGGATCGTGCGCCGAGGTCTGGTCGGTGAGCGCGTCAGGCTTGATCCCGCGCCGGACCATCTCCGGCAATATCTCCGCCGCATTGCCGAGCAGGCCGACCGAGATCGGTTCGTCGGCGGCGGCAATCATCGCCAGCGCTTCGTCGATGCTGGTCGCTCGCTTGTCGAGATAGCGGGTTTCCAGCCGCTTCGCGATCCGGCTCTCCTGGCATTCGATCGCGATGCAATGCGCCCCGGCCATCACCGCGGCGAGCGGCTGCGCCCCGCCCATGCCGCCGAGGCCTGCGGTCAAAATCCACTTGCCGCGGAGGTCGCCACCATGATGCTGGCGGCCCATCTCGACGAAGGTCTCGTAGGTGCCCTGAACGATGCCTTGGGTGCCGATGTAGATCCATGAGCCGGCCGTCATCTGGCCGTACATCATGAGCCCCTTGCGATCGAGTTCGTTGAAATGATCCCAGGTCGCCCAGTGCGGCACGAGGTTCGAATTGGCGATCAGGACCCGTGGCGCGTCCTTGTGGGTCGGGAAGACGCCGACCGGCTTGCCCGACTGGACGAGCAGCGTTTCGTCCTCGCCCAATCGCTTCAAGGTTGAAACGATCGCGTCATAACTGTCCCAGTCGCGCGCCGCCCGCCCGATGCCGCCATAGACGACCAGCTCCTCCGGCGCCTCGGCCACGTCGGGGTCGAGATTGTTCATCAACATCCGCATCGCCGCCTCGGTCGTCCAGCTCCGGCAGCTGAGCTCCGTCCCCGTCGGCGCGGCGATATGGCGGCTGTTGTCGCGTCTCGAATGCATAGGTCCCCTCAAGCGTCCTCGCCGGCGAAAATCCGCCGTTCCGGGCCGGCCATACCGATCCAGTAGCAAAGCTCGGCCGGCCGCTCGACCCGCCAGACGCACAGGTCCGCCGCCTTGCCGGCGGTGACGGTGCCGATCTCGTCCTGAAGCCCCAGCGCCCTCGCTCCCTCGCGCGTCATCCCCGCCAGCGCCTCTTCCGGCGTCAGCGCGAACAAAGTGCAGGCCATTGAGAGCATCAGGCTCGGCGACGTGACCGGCGAGGTGCCGGGATTGCAATCGGTCGCGATAGCCATCGGCACCTGATGCCGGCGCAGCAAATCGACCGGCGGCTTCCTCGTTTCCTTGAGTGCATAAAAGGCTCCGGGCAGCAGGACCGCCACCATCCCGGCATCCGCCATCGCCGCCGCGCCGGCTTCGTCGAGATGCTCGAGATGATCGGCCGACAGCGCCTTGTGCTCCGCCGCCAGCGCCGCGCCGTGCAGGTTGCTGAGCTGCTCGGCATGGAGCTTGACCCTGAGGCCATGCGCCGCCGCCGCCTCGAACAGCGCGTCCACCTCATCGGTGGTGAACCCGATCCCCTCGCAGAACGCATCGACGGCTTCCGCCAGCCCCTCGCGCGCCACGGCCGGAATCATCGTGCCGCAAGCCAGTTGCACGAACTCATGCCGCCGCTCGGCGAATTCCGGCGGCAGTGCGTGCAGCGCGAGCAGGGTACGCGCGACCCGCACCTTCTCGCTCTCGCCCAAGGCCCCCGCCGCGCGCAGCATCTTCATCTCGGTATCAACGTCGAGCCCATAGCCCGACTTGATCTCGACCGTCGTCACGCCGCCCGCCATCAGCGCCTTCAGCCGACCGCGCGACGCCTCGACGAGCTCCGCCTCCGTCCCCGCCCGCGTCGCCTTCACGGTCGAGAGAATGCCACCGCCCGCCGCCGCGATCTGCTCATAGGTCGCGCCTTCCAGCCGCGCCTCGAACTCGTTGGCGCGGTTGCCGGCGAAGACGAGATGGGTGTGGCAATCGACCAGCCCCGGAGTCACCCAGGCGCCGTCCAGCTTCTCGACGCTCTTCGCCTGATAGCCGGCCAGTTCGGTCCGCCGCCCGACCCGGACGATCCGCCCGTCCTGGATGCCGATCGCGCCATTTTCGATCGCGCCGAACGCGCCGGCGACGGCCGGGTCCATCGTCGCGATATGGCAGTCGATCAGCAGCCGGTCCCACATGGCTCGCCTTTAGAGCCAGCGAGCGATAGGGCAAAGGGATGAGCTGGAAATCGATCGCCGACCTGATCGTGACCGATGGCGACGCGCCGGTCGCCCTGCTCAGCGCGCCGATGGAGGCCGGCTCGGTCACCCCCGGCCGCTGCGACCTCGCCCCGGCGGCGGTGCGCAAGGCGATGAGGAGGCTCAGTACTTACGATCTGACCTGCGAGATGGAGCTGGCGGTCGCGCTCCGCGATCTCGGCGACATCGCCGTGCAGGGCGTCAGCCCCGCCGAGGGCTTCGCACCGATCCGCGATGCGGTATCCACCGCGACGGCCGTGCACGATCTCACCCTCCTGCTCGGCGGCAACAATGCTATCACCCGCCCCGCCGCGCATGGTCTCGGCCTGCCGCTCAATCGCGTCGGCCTGATCACCCTCGACGCTCATTTCGACATGCGCGACACGGACGCCGGACCGATGAACGGCAACCCGGTCCGCTGCCTGCTCGAGGACGGGCTGCCGGGGGCGAACATCTGCCAGATCGGCCTCGCCCCCTTCGCCAACACCCGCAGGATGCATGAGGATGCGCTTGCCGCCGGGATCGGCGTGTTCGACCTCGCTTTCGTGCTGAACGAGGGGATCGAGACGGCGATCGACGAGGCGCTGGAGCGGCTCAGTCATGTCGAGGCGATCCTGGTCGATTTCGACATCGACGTGATCGACCGCGGTCAGTTCCCGGGCGCGCCCGGTGCGCGGCCGGGCGGGCTGCCGGTCTGGGACTTCTTCCGCGCCGCGCGCCGGCTGGCCGAGGAAGAGCGGGTGCGCGCGGTCGATCTCACCGAATTCGATCCCAGCCTCGATGCGACCGATCTGAGCGCGCTCACCGCGGCTCGCTGGCTCTGCGAGGTCATTGCCGGCTATCAGGCGCGATCATGATTGAGGCCGATCCCGCCCTCATCGAGGATTTCCGTCAGGCGATGCGCCGCGTCGCCTCGACGGTGAACGTGATCTCGATCTGTGTCGACGGGCAGGCGATGGGGATCACCGCGACCGCCGTCTCGCCGATCTCGATGGACCCGCCCAGCCTGCTCGTCTGCATCAACCGCGCCGCCTCGGTCCATGCGTCGATGGAAGACGTCGATCGCTTCGCGGTCAACGTCCTCCACCGCGATCAGGAGCGGGTCGCCCGCATCTTCGCCGACCGCAGTCTCCATGCCGAGCGCTTCGCCGACGGCTGGATGCGGGACGGCGACAGCCCGCCGCGCCTCGCCGATGCACAGGCGGCGATCCTCTGCCGCCGCATCGATCTCCACCAGTTCGGCACCCATTCGATCTTCATCGGCGTCGTCGAGGCGGTGACCAACCGCGCCGGCGTCAGCCCTTTGGTCTATCTCGACGGCCGCTACGGCGCGGTGGGGGATTAGACTGCCGACGGCCGAGCGAGTTCTGAAGGGCTAATCCTGCGCGAACAGCTTGGCGGGGTCGGCCATCGCCTTGATCTCCAGCGCGTTGCCGCTGGGGTCGCGGAAGAACATCGTCGCCTGTTCGCCGACCTCGCCGCGGAAGCGCACCTTGGGCGGGATCACGAACTGCGTGCCGGCGTCGGTCAGCCGCTTCGCCGTCGCCTCCCACTCGGCCATCGGCAGCACCGCGCCGAAATGCGGTACCGGCACATGGTCGCCATCTACCGGATTGGTGTGCGGCGCGGCGGCGACCTTCGCCGGATCGAGATGGGCGACGATCTGGTGGCCGAAGAAGTTGAAATCGACCCAGGCGTCCGAATGGCGTCCCTCCGGGCAGCCGAGCACGCCGCCATAGAAAGCGCGGGCGGCCTCCAGGTCGTGGACCGGGAAGGCGAGGTGGAAAGGCGGCACATTGGTCATCGCTGCTTACTAGCCGTGTGGAGCGGAAAGGCGAGGGCGATGTTGCGGCGGCCCGTGGCCAGGGCGGGCTACGCCGGCTTGCTGCCGCCGGGCTTCCGTGATTCCCTGCGCGCCGCTACGGGGAGGGCGTGATGCGTGGTCTTTCGTTCGCGGGTCTGGCCGCTTTGCCGCTCGCGGCCTGCGTCGCGCCACAGACTTCGGCGCCGCCGCCGGTCGCCTCCGCTCCGCTGCCGATCTCGCCGGGCGGGCTCGAGGCGGTGATGGGCGCGACCGCGCAACGGTTGATCGCCCAGTTCGGCAATCCCGACCTCGATCTGCGCGAAGGGCCGGCGCGCAAGCTCCAGTTCCTTGGCCCCGCCTGCGTGCTCGACGCCTATCTCTATCCGCCGCGCGGTGGCCGCGGCGAACCGACCGTTACTTATGTCGACGCGCGCCAGCCGGACGGCCGCGACATGGACCGCGCCTCCTGCGTCGCGGCGCTCACGGCGCAGCGGCAGACGCGCTGAGCCTTATCCCTCCTCCCCCATGATGGGGGAGGCCGGGTGGGGGTGAAACGCCTCCATGCACTCGCGGGCCTCGGAAGTTCACCCCACCCCTACCCCTCCCATCAAGGGGAGGGGCTTAGTTTATCCAGCGCCCAGCCCGCCGCTTCAGCCACCACCGCATCCTCGTCGCCGGTGAGCCGTCGCAGCACCGGCACCAGCTCGGCCCGGCCGCTATTGCCCGCCGCGATCGCCGCGTTGCGCACCATCCGGTTGCGCCCGATCCGCTTGATCGGCGAACCGGCGAAGACCTTGCGAAACGCCGCGTCGTCCAGCGCCAGCAGGTCGGCGAGCGCCGGGGCGACCAGTTCGGCGCGGGGAATGAAGGCCTGGTTGGCGCGCGCGGCGTCCGCGAAGCGGTTCCACGGGCAGACCGCGAGGCAATCGTCGCAGCCATAGATGCGGTTGCCGATCGCCTCGCGAAATTCTTCCGGGATCGGCCCCTTATGCTCGATCGTGAGGTAGGAGATGCAGCGCCGCGCATCCAATTGGAACGGCGCCGGGAAGGCGTCGGTGGGGCATGCCGTCATGCAGGCCGAGCAGCTCCCGCAGCGCATCGCGTGCGGCGCGTCGGGCTCGATCTCCAATGTCGTGTAGATCGTGCCGAGGAACAGCCAGCTGCCGTCCGCGCGGCTGACCAGATTGGTGTGCTTGCCCTGCCAGCCGAGCCCGGCCGCCTCGGCCAGCGGCTTCTCCATCACCGGCGCGGTGTCGACGAACACCTTCACGTCCCCGCCTGCGGTCTCGACCAGCCAGCGCGCCAGCGTCTTCAGCGCCTTCTTGACGACGTCATGATAATCCGCGCCTTGCGCGTAGACCGAGATCCGCCCCCGCTCCGGGCTCTCGGCGAGCGCCAGCGGATCGCCGGCCGGCGCATAGCTCATGCCGAGCGCGATCACGCTCTTCACCTCCGGCCACAGCCCGGCCGGCGCGCCGCGCTGGGCGGCCCGTTCCTCCATCCAGATCATGTCGCCATGCGCGCCGCTCGCCAGCCACTGGCGCAGCCGCTCGGCTGTTTTCGGCGCCGCGTCGGAGCGCGCGACGCCGATCGCGCAAAAGCCCGTTTCGGACGCTTTTCTTGCTAGCGCTGCGCGCACTTCGGCTTGCCTTCCAACATCTTCTCCGCTTTACCCGCCCTTACGTCCGCGGGGGAAGGACGCGCGTATGGCCGATCTGGCGATCGAGGCCCATGGTCTCGTCAAATCATTCGACGGCAAGCCGGCGGTGCGCGGGATCGACATCGCCGTGCCCCAAGGCAGCATCTACGGCATCCTCGGCCCCAACGGCGCCGGCAAGACGACCACGCTCAGAATGCTGCTCGGCATCATCGAGCCGGACGAGGGCCGCCGCACCCTGCTCGGCCATGAGCGGCCGCTCGAGGCGGCGAAGATCGTCGGCTATCTGCCCGAGGAGCGCGGCCTCTATCCGGCGATGACGACCAAGGAGGCGATCGCCTTCATGGGCGCGCTGCGCGGCTTGCCGCTCGACATCGGCCGCAAGCGGGCGGAGATCTTGCTCACCGACAACGGCCTCGGCGATTATGTGAACAAGCCGATCAAGAGCCTCAGCAAGGGCATGGCCCAGACCATCCAGCTGTTCGGAACGATCGTCCACCGGCCGAAGCTGGTCGTCCTCGATGAGCCCTTCTCCGGCCTCGACGCAATCAACCAGGGCCGGCTCGAGCAGTTGATCCGCGAGGAAGCGGCGGCCGGGACGACGGTGATCTTCTCGACCCATGTCATCCATCATGCCGAGCGCCTCTGCGAACGGATCGCGATCATCGCCAATGGCGAGGTCCGGTTCGAGGGATTGGTGGCCGAGGCGCGCGATCGCCTGAGGCCGCAGGTGCGGCTGAAGACTCGCGCCGCCGAGGGGCCGTGGCGGAGCGCTTTGCCCGCCGATGCCGAGCTCAGTGACGGCATGTGGCATTTCGAATTGCCGAAGGAGGGCGTCGAGCCGCTGCTTCGCGCTTTGCTCGACGGCAAGGCGGGGATTGAGGAGCTGGCGATCGAACGCCGCGGGCTGCACGATGCGTTCGTCGCCATTGCCGGCGAAGCCGCCGCGCGTGCGATGGCGGACGCCGCCGAACCCGAATTGGAGGCGGCGGAATGACCGGCGTGCTCGAAGCGGCCTGGGTGATCGCCCGGCGCGATTTCATCGCCACCGTCTATTCGCGCAGCTTCATCCTGTTCCTGACCGTGCCGCTGCTGCTTTTCGCGGTAATGATCGGCGCCAGTCTGTGGATCGACGATGCCGACGCCAGCGCCTCGCAGCCGCGCGTCGCGGTGGTCGCCGACAGCGCCACCGCCGAAGCGCTCACCGCGGCGCGGCAGCGGCTCGCCGACGCGCTGACCCCGGTCAGCGAGCGGCGCGACGGCCGGCAGAGCCGCAGCTTCCCGATCCTCGAGGTCGTCCAGCCGGCCGAGCATGTCGGCCCCCAGGCGGAACGCCTGCTCGCCGACGAGAGCGGCAGCTATTCGGCGGTGCTGAGCGGCACGCTGGATCGGCTGACGCTGACCGGTCCGGCGCGGATCGACAATAGCCTCGCCCAGCGCATCGGCCTGATCGTCGAGGATGCGCGGCGGGTCGGGGCGCTGGCCGCGGCCGGGCGGTCGCCGGTCGCGACGCCGGTCGAACGGGTGATCACTGCCCAGGCGGCGGGCAATCTCCAGCTCATCCGGCGCGGCATCGCCCGAACGGTCATGGGCCTGATCTTCGGCATCACCGTATTGCTCGCCACCCTGCTCCTCTCCAACCTCGCCGAGGAGAAGACCAGCAAGGTGATCGAGATCCTCGCTGCCGCGGTGCCGCTCGATTCGGTGTTCCTCGGCAAGCTGATCGCGATGCTGGGCATCTCCTTCGTCGGCCTCGCCGTCTGGGGCGGGATGGCGGGCTTGGGCTATCTGTTCGTCCAGGTGGTGCAGGATTTCATGACCCTGCCGGAGGCCGGGCCGGCGGTCGGCTGGCCGCTCTTCATCATCCTCGTTTTGCTCTATTACGGCACCAACTACATGATTTCCGGCGCTTTATTCCTCGGCATCGGCGGCCAGGCGAGCAACATCCGCGAGATCCAGACGCTGACCATGCCGGTGACGATGCTGCAGGTCGGCGTCTTCTTCCTCGCCGTCACCGTCGTCGGCCAGGGCAGTGGCGCGCTCGCCTGGTTCGCCTATCTGATGCCGTTCAGCTCGCCGATGGCGATGATCGCGCTGGCGGCCGAGTCCGAAACGGTCTGGCCGCACCTCCTCGCCTTGGTGTGGCAGGCGATCTGGGTCGCGCTCATCATCCGCGTGTCGTCGCGCCTGTTCCGCCGCACGGTGCTCAAGTCCGGCTCCAGCGGCGGCTTCTTCAACTTCGCCCGGCGCGGTTCGGCCGGCTAGGCACCTTCAAGCGAAGCGATATAGACCTCGGTCTCGCCGATCCCCTTGAGGATGTGCATGCAGGGCTCGAAGTTCAGGCTACTCGAAACCTGAAGATAGGCCGCTTCCGAGACGGCAACGCCGTTCGGCGGCGCGACGTTTTGCAGCCGGCTGGCGATGTTCATCGTGTCGCCCCAATAATCGTAGGCGAGCCGCCGGCTGCCGATCACCCCGCCCACCACCGGCCCGACATGAATGCCGACCCGCGCCTGCATCGCGATACCGCGCTCGGCGCTGAGCGCCTTCAATTCGCCGATCAGGTCTCGGGCGAAGGCGATCGCGGCGCGGGCGTCGGCGTCGCGCGAGGCCATGCCGCCCGCCACCGCCAGATAGGCGTCGCCGATTGTCTTCACCTTCTCCAGCCCGTGCCGGTCGCCGCAGCGGTCGCCGGCCGAGAAATAGGCGTTGAGCAGCTGGACGAGATGGCCGGGCGACAGCCTTTTCGCCAGCCGCGAGAAGCCGACCAGGTCGACGAACACCACCGTCACGTCGGTGAAGGCGTCGGCGACCGCGTCGCCCGCCTTCAGCCGCGCCGCGACCTCCTGCGGCAGCACGTTGTAGAGCAGTTCCTCGGTCTTCGCCTTCTCGGCGTCGAGCGCCATGTTGGCGGCGAACACCTCGCGCGCGCGCCGCTCGATGTCCCAGTTGAAATAGATCGCGAAGATGAAGAAGGTCGAGAAATTGGTCAGCGCATAGACCCGGCTGATCTCCGTCACATCGGCCCGGCTCATCAGCCACCAGCCGAACAGGCCGAGCAGCAGCGCCGACCAGATCAGGAACAGCCGGAAGGTGCCGGCGAAGCCGATGCTGGCGAACACCATCAGCATGCCCATCTGGATCATCGCCATGACGTGCGGCGGAAAGCCGGTGGTCGCGCTGAGATCGGCGAGGACGAGCGTGACCCAGGTCATCGCGCCGCCCATCGCGACGAAGGCCGGCAGGTCGATCCACGCCTGGTCGAGGTAGAAGCGGGTCCGAGTCAGCAGCCAGAAGCCGACCATCAGCAGGATCAGGCAACCCGCCGCTCGAACATAGGCCTTCACCCCTTCGGGCGGGAAGTGCAGCGGGTTGATGATGATGTAGCCGAGCAGGGTCCCGACCGCGATCACGATCAGCGCCCGGATCGCCCGGCCGCGCTTGTCCCGTTCCGCGCTCAGGAAGGCGCTTTCCGTCTCGGGATCGGCGAACCGGGGCGCGAAGACGGCCATCCGCCGACGCTAGGGCGGCGCCTGCCCCAAGTCTATCCGCCGCTATATTCGGCGGCCGCGGCGTCCTTCAGCGCCTTCATCGCCTGCATGTGCGGGAACGGGCCGTGACTGATCCGCGCGATTCCGGTCGCGGCCACGTCCGCAGTGCCCGGGGCGCCGGGGAACGCCATGAAATTGACTGGCAGCGGCGAGCCGGCGCAGAATCGTTCGAGCAAGGCGAGATCGGAAAGGAGCGGCGCGAAAAAGCCGCTCGCCCCGGCCTCGGCATAAGCGTTTGCCCGCTCCAGCGCGGCATCGACCATCGCCGCGTCATGCCCTTCGCGCTGCTTCAAAAAAATGTCGGTGCGCGCATTGATGAAGAAATCCGGCCCGACCGCCTCGCGCGCCGCTCGAATCCGCGCCGCCTGCGCCTCGATCCCATGCAGCCCCTCGCCGCCGACGATCTGGTCCTCGAAATTGCAGCCGATCGCGCCGGTCGCCGCCAGCCGCTTCATGTTCGCCGCGACGCCTTCCGGCTCGACCGCGTAACCCCCCTCGAAGTCGATCGTCACCGGCAGGTCGACCGCCTGGACGATGAGCGCCGCGTTGGCGAGCGCCATGCCGATCGGCAGCCCTTCCGCATCGTCGAAGCCATGCGCTGCGGCGACTGAGGCGCTGCCGGTCGCGATCGCCTTCGCTCCCGCTTCGGCCACCGCCCGGGCGCTGCCCGCATCCCAGATGTTGAACAGGATCAGCGGATCGCCCGGCACGTGAAGCGCGGCGAAGGCGGCATATTTCTCGGTCTGGGTCATGGCCTCGTCCTAGCGCGACAGGTGCCGCCCGTCCTACCGCTTCTTGCGATCAACAACGGTCAGTGAACGAACCGCGCGACGACGTCGCGATAAGAGCGTGACACCTTCACCTGCTGGCCTGACCCGAGCACCAGGAAGCACTCGCCATTGGTGTGCGGCTTCACCTGCCGGACCTGGTCGAGATTGACGATCGTCGAGCGGTGGACGCGCTGGAAGCGGCGCGGGTCGAGGCGCTTCTCCAGATCCTTCATCGTCTCGCGCAGGATCAGGGTGTTGTCGGCAGTCTTGATGCACATATAGTCGCCGGCCGCCTCGACCTGCTCGATCGTGTCGACGTCGACCCGGAAGATCTGGCCGCGATCCTTGATGTTGATCATCTTCTCGTAGCGGCTGGCGGCATGGTCGCCGCCCTCTGCCGACGCCTCGTGCGTCTCCATCGCATCGGGCGCGACCTCGGCCAGCACTTCCTTGAGCTGGGTCGCCTCCTCGACGCCGCGCTTCTCGGCCAGCCGCTGGCGCACCCGCTCCAGCGTATCGGCGAGCCGCGCCTCCTCGACCGGCTTCATCAGATAATCGACCGCGTCCGCCTCGAACGCGCGCAGCGCATGGTCCTGATAAGCGGTGACGAAGACGACCAGCGGCGGCTCGACCTCCATCAGCCCCTGGATCACCGAAAAGCCGTCGAAGCCGGGCATCTGGATGTCGAGGAAGACGAGGTCGGGCTTGTGGGTCTTGATCGACCGGATCGCCTCGCGGCCGTTCTGGCAGGTGTCGACAATCTCGATGTCGTCGAATGCCTCAAGGCGCAGACGCAGCCCCTCGATCGCCAGGGACTCGTCGTCCACCAGGATGGTTCGGATGGCCATTCAACGCTCCTCGATTTCGATTTGATATGGGATTTCAATGAAAACGCGAAACCCCCCTGTCGCGTCGGACTGTGTCTCGAACCTCTGATTGTCGCCATAGGCCTGCGCCAGACGGTCGCGAATGTTCGCCAGACCGACGCCGGTCGATTGCTCCGCCCTGATCGTATATTGCGCATCCGCCCCCGGCCCGGTGTCGACGACGTTGATGATCACCCTATTGGCCTGGCGGCGAACCTCGATGTTGATGTCGGCGCCCTCTTCCTGCGGCGACACCGCATATTTGATCGCATTTTCGATCAGCGGCTGGAGCAGGAGCGACGGCAGCAGCGCCCGCGCGCATCCCGGATCGACCTCGAAATGGGCGCGCAGGCGGTCCTCGAAGCGCATCTTCTCGATCTCGAGATAGAGCTTCAGCGTCTCGACCTCCTGAGAAATTGTCACCATCGCGGTCGGCTCGTTGACCAAAGTGTAGCGCAGGAAGGAGGAGAGCCGCGACAGCATCGCGTTCGCCCGGTCGGTCTGCTTCAGCAGCACCAGGGTCGAGATCGAATTGAGCGTGTTGAACAGGAAATGCGGGTTGAGCTGGTAGCGCAGCATCGCGAGCTGGGCGTTCGAGGCCTGCGCCTCCAGCCGCAGCAGCCGGTCGGATTGCTCCTCCAGCAGGATGTAGAAATTGATGCTGTAATAGAGCGCCGACCAGGCGAGCAACAGCGAGACGGTGAGCAGGATCGCGCCGAGGAAGCGCACCCCCTCGGACCGCATCCCCGGCTGGATGAAGGTGACGACGCTCCACGTCTCGATCGCCGAGAAGATCGCCGCGGCGCCGATCACGATCAGGATCGAGCCGACCCAGGTGAAAATCTCCCGCATCTGGATCAGCCGGCGATAGGCGGCGGCCATCAGCAGGGTGATCGAATAGCCGGTCGCGGTCAGCAGCGAGGTGTGGATGACGTAGGACCAGCCGAAATCGTTGGCGAAGCCGGAGAGGGTGCGGAGCACGAAATAACCGCCCCAGCCGAGCGACTGCAGCGTCCAGAAGGCGCGGTTCTTGTCCTCGAAAAAGGGCCGGCCGTGCAGCCGGAACGGGTTCCAGCCGGTCGGGGCGGGGGTGGGCCGCGCCTCGGGCGCGGCGATCGAGGCGATGCCGTCGGCCATTATTCGCGTGTCGCGGCGGTCTCCCTAGCGGGTAGCACCAGCATCGACCAGTCGCCTTGGTCCGTGACCCAGGTCGCCACCGCCCGGCGCACGTCCTCGGCGGTCAGCGCGCGATAGTCGGCGAGATAGGAGCGCACGTTCGCGATGTCGCGCTCGTCATTCTCCCAATTCTCCAGCGCCTGCAGCCAATAGCCGTTGGTTGCCAGCCGTCGCTCGATGCCGCTGATCACCGGGTTCTGCGCTCGCGCGAACTCTTCCGGCGTGGCCGGCCGCGCGGCGAGGTCGGCGACGATCTCGCGCGCGACGCGGAAGAAGGTCTCGGTCCGCTCGGGCCGGATCTCGGCGGTGACGAAGACGATGCCCCAGTCGGGAAAGCTCTCGGCGCCGAGATAGGCGGCGTTAGGCGAATAGGTCGCGCCTTCCTCCTCGCGCAGCCGGTCGAACAGCCGCGCCTGCAGGATGTTGCCGGCGAGGCTGAGCGCGCGCCGCTCCCGCGTCCGGTCGCGCCCGCCGAGCGTCGTCCAGCCGATCAGCGCATAGGCCTGGTTGGGGTCGCCGCGATGAGTGAAGCGGACCGGCTCCGGATTGGGCGCCGGCGGTCGCGGCGCATAGGTGGCGCGGTCGCGCACCGCCCGGCGCGGCAAGGCCGCGACGGTCCGACGCATCGCCGCGATCGCCGTCTCCAGGTCGACGTCGCCGACGATGATCGCATGGACCGGACCCTGGGCGAGCAAGGGCGCATAAGCGCGCTGGAACGTCTCCGCCGTCGCCGCTTCGATGTCGGCCCGATCGACCGGCCGCCAGCGCCCGTCGCCGGGCCGGATCACGGAACCCAGCTCGCGCCCGGCGCGGGCCGAGGCGGAGGCGAATTGCAGCTCGTAGCCGTCCAGCGCGCTCGACCGGAAGCGGGCGAGCAAAGCCGGGTCCCAGCGCGGCTGGACCAGCTTAGTGGCGAGCAGCCTGAGCTGATCGGGCAGGTCGGTCGCGCTGGTCTGGCCGCCAAGCACGAAGGCGTCCTCGTCGATGCTGAACGACATGCCGATCCGCCGCCCGGTCAGCAGCCGCTCCATCCCGTCCAGGTCGAGCCCGGCGACGCCGGAGGGCGCGACCAGCGGGCTCATCCAGCCGAAGTTTTGTCCGCTCGGCGCGATGCCGGCGATGCCATGGCCGAAGCGCAGCTGGACGTTGACCGTGCCGCGGTCGAACTCGGTGCGCTTGTGGGTCAAGGTCGAGCCGTTGGCGAAGCGGACGATGGTGACGCCCATGTCGGCGATCACGCGGCGCGACACCTCGCGCCCCGGCCGGCCGAGCGCCGGCAGATCGTCGAAGCTCACCAGGCGCTCGGCGGCGCGGGTCGCGGGAGCGGCGGCACGGGCGGCGGCCAGCCCCTCCGCGAGCGCGGTCGCGCCGCCCGGAATCGCCTCGGGCGCGGTCACCAGCAGGCGCGGGCCGGAGCCCGTGAACAGCCCGCGCATCGCCGCTTCGATTCGCGCCGGCGTCATCTCCGGTGCATTGCGCTCGAAATTGTCGAGGGTCGTCTGCGCGGTCGCGACCACGGCGCCGCTGTCGATCGCCGAGGCAAGCCGGTCGGCATGGAGCGGCGACAAGGCCGTCGCCTCGCCCTGCACGGCGGCATTGGCGGAGGTGCGGATGTTGCGCAGCTCGCGTTCGATCTCGGCCGCGCTGGGCGGCGCGCGGAGCGCGTCGCCGATGATCGCGAACGCCTCGGTCAGCCCCTCGCGCCAGCGGCCGTCCCGCGCCGTGATCGAGAGAGAGGTCAGGTTCGCCGCCTCGCGCTGGCGGGTCGGGGCGAGGGAGGCGGCGATGAACGCCGATTCGCCGCGGGCGTGCGCCTCGAGCCGGCGATTGACGATCCGCGCCGCCAGCATCTCCTCCAGGAATTGCCGCTCGCGCGCGACGGTGTGCGGCGCGGCCTCATAGGGACGCACCCAGGTCGCCGTCGCCGTCACCGGCACGCCGGGATAGGCAAGCGCGGCGACCGGCGACGCAGGCTCCGCGGGCCGGCCGAAATCGGGATCGGGCGGGTTCGGCCCCTCGCCTTGCCAGCCGCCGAAGCGGGCCCGGACCAATTCCTCCAGCATCGCCGGATCGGCGTCGCCGACCAGGATGACGGTCGCCCGCTCCGGCCGATACCAGCGCCGGTAGAAGGCGCGCAGCCCCTCGGCGGTGGCGCCGTTCAGCGTCGCTTCGGTGCCGATCGGGTCGCGTGTCGCATAACGCAGGCCGGCATAGATGAGCGGCCAGCTGGTCTCGAAGAAACGCTGGGTGAGCTCCGGCCGGCGGTTCTTCTCCGACAGGATCACCGGGCGTTCGGCGGCCACGGCGGCGGCCTCGAAGCGGGCGCTGGTCATCATCTCGGCGAGCACGTTGAGGCTGCGGTCGAGATGCTCGCGATCGGCATGGGGCAGATCGAGCTGGTAGACGGTCTCGGTCGAATCGGTGGTCGCATTGGTGTCGCTGCCGAAGCTCGCGCCCAGCTCGGCCCAAATCTCCCGCGCCCGCCGGTCCGGGAAATTCTCGGTGCCGCGGAACAGCATATGCTCGACATAATGGGCCCAGCCGCGCTCGTTGTCGGCTTCGTTCAGTGCCCCCACGTCGATCCGCACCCGGATAGAGACTTGGCCCGCCGGCAGGGCGTTGCGCCGCACCGCGTAGCGCAGGCCATTGGGCAAGGTCCCGAACCGCCAGGCCTCGTCGCGGGCGATGTCCGATCCGCGATAGAGCCAGTCCGCATCGCCGGTCTGGGCGAGGAGCGGCGGAGCGAGGAGCAGTGAGAAAGCGAGCAGCAGCGCGCGAAGGAAAGTCATGCGGCCTTCTGGGCAAGCGGCGAGGGAATGTCGAGCCGCTGTCCCCCAAGGCGGCTTGCCGGGGGATGAACCGGGCGCCTGGCGCCTCTCGCGGCCGCGTCGCATTCCGGCCATGGAAGCCGCAAGGTGGCCAAAAGCGTGTTCGGCTAGAAGATCAGGCCAAAGCTCACGCTGATCCGGTTCTCGTCGGCGAAGGATTCGGGGTTGATTCCGTCCACGAAGTCGAGCCCGAAATCGACTCCGAAGCGGGTGCCGAACCAATGTCGGTATTTGAGGAAGGCGGTGAATCGGTCGATGTCGGGCACAGCCCCGCTCAACGACGCCTCATATCGGTAGGTCGCGCCGGCGAAGACGCCGTCCCCGGTAACCCCATTTTCGTTGGATTGTGCGAACTCGATGCCGAACTCGCCGCCTCCGAATACGAATTCGTCGTTCGCGGTTGGCGCTGCGGTGCCGCGGTCGAGGAAATGATTGACCTGCAGGCGAAGCGCCGCGTCGCAACGGCCCGAAATGCCCGGCACGATGGTCAGAAAGGCGCCATAGCCGCAAAGGCCCAGATTCTGCGTCGGGCCAAAACCAGGCGACATGCGCATATTGAATTGCAGCCGTTCCGAGCGGTCGACCCGGTTGAGGATCAAGGCGGCGGTCCCAGTGACGTCGAAGGTCATGCGTGACCCTCGCGTCTCGAACAGCCGATTGGCGATGATCCCGAGCTCCAGGACGTTGGTGTCGCCGTCCGCCGCAGTCTGACCTGCGGGCAGGGTCGGCGCCGGCTGGCTGCGCACCCGTTCGAGCTGATAAGCTGCGTACAGATACGAGGAATCGCCTTCCCGCTCGGTCAGGGCGATGCCGAGCGCGCCCTGAATGGAAAGCGTGGTGTCGCGCCTCCTGCTTCCGTCGTCCAGAATTGTCCGCTCACGCTGCAATGTCACCCTGGCCGAGCCGGCGGTTAGACGATCCTCGCCGGTTACGGTTAGATCCTCGGCCGTGGCGCGCAATCGCAGGATCGGTTCGCCATTGGGAAGTAGGCCGCGCGGCGCATCCTCGTCCGGTCCGGCGTCGGCAATCTCGACCGGACGAACGCAAGTGAGCGATCCCTCCAGCAGCCAAAACGCCTCTCGGCCCGGCCCTGGAGTTCCGGCAACCATGCCGGCGTCGCGTGGGCCCAATGGTGGCTGCGCCGCCAGAAATCCCTGGATGTCATAGGTTAGGTCGACCACATCGTCCTGGTCCGTCGCCACCGCCGCGCGCAAGGTCTCCTGAGCATTCGTGCCCGCAACTTCACCGGCGTCCGCCAGGATGAAATAAGCGAGCCGGTTGAGATCGACCGGATGTCGCCCCACCGCCCCTCCCCGGCAGGCGCGCTCAATGACCGACGCGACATTATCCTGCGCCGCCGCTGGAGATGTCCAAGCCAAGAGTAGCACCGAAACACCGCCGTACAGCGCGCCTATGCCAAGTCGCCGTCCCATCACTGGATTGCTTTCTCGAGGCGGCGCTGCAGCTTACTCAGCTCCTTGGTCCGTGAGGCGGGAAAGGTTTCGTCTGGGTCGACTTTGCGCGGCGTGATCGCACTGTCGAAGCGGCGGACGATGTCAGCAAGCATCGGTCGCCAATCTTTGAGTTTCATTCCCCAGTTATTGGCCGGAATGACGGGGCCCCAGTTGTTTTGACCCGATAAGTTCCAATCGATGATTGTGTCCCTGATTGCTATGCCGGCTTTATCATAGTCGCTAGACATAAACCGCCCCCATCGCAGCCACTACAAGGGACCTATTCGATCTTTTTTTGATTGACGAGAGGTTTTTTGAATCCAGGAGGGACTAATCAGCCCGGGGCACGTCCCAATTCGTGCTGCCAAGATACGCGATGGGGTTTTTAACTGGTCCGAAGCGACTAGCCCCGCTTCTTTCGAAACGGAACCGCGACTGCGGACATTGCTCCACGTCGCTTCGTTATCTGTCCGCCCCTGCCGCGCAACGCCGATCCCCTTGCCTTACACGCCGCTGCATCCCATCTCGCTCCGGCCGCGTTGACGGAGTTCGCGCGCCCTTCTAACGACAGAACATAGCTGGAACGAACGGCCTCATGCTGACTCACCTATCCGTCCGCGGCGCGCGCGAGCACAATCTCAAGGATATCGACGTCGATATCCCGCGCGAGACACTGACGGTGATCACCGGCCTGTCGGGCTCGGGCAAGTCGAGCCTCGCCTTCGACACCATCTATGCGGAGGGGCAGCGGCGCTATGTCGAGTGCCTGAGCGCCTATGCGCGCCAGTTCCTCGAGATGATGCAGAAGCCGGACGTCGATCATATCGAGGGGCTCTCGCCGGCGATCTCGATCGAGCAGAAGACGACCAGCCGCAACCCGCGCTCGACGGTCGCGACGGTCACCGAAATCTACGATTATATGCGCCTGCTCTGGGCGCGGGTCGGCGTTCCCTACAGCCCCGCCACCGGCCTGCCGATCAGCGCCCAGACGGTCAGCCAGATGGTCGACCGGACGATGGCGCTGCCCGAAGGTACGCGGCTCTATCTGCTCGCCCCGGTCGTCCGCGGGCGGAAGGGCGAGTATCGCAAGGAACTGGCCGAGTGGCAGAAGGCCGGCTTCACCCGCGTCCGCATCGACGGCACCTTCTACGAGATCGAGGAGGCGCCGGCGCTCGACAAGAAGTACAAGCATGACATCGAGGTGGTGGTCGATCGGCTGGTGGTGCGCGAAGGGATCGAGACGCGGCTGGCGGACAGCCTGGAGCAGGCGCTGAAACTTGCCGACGGGACCGTCTATATGGATCCGGCGGACGCGCCCGCCCCACCTCCGGGAGCAGAAAATGTCGGTGTTTCCAAGGCGTTAGAGGAGGCGCACGAGCGCGCCGTGCTCGCCACCAACGCCCCCGAAGGCCGGATCGTCTTCTCCGAGAAATTCGCCTGCCCGGTCTCCGGCTTCACCATCCCGGAGATCGAGCCGCGGCTGTTCAGCTTCAACGCGCCGCAGGGCGCCTGCCCCGGCTGCGACGGCCTCGGCGAGAAGCAGTTGTTCGATCCGGACCTGATCGTCCCGAACGAGAATCTCAGCATCAAGAAGGGCGCGGTCGTGCCCTGGGCGCGCTCCAACCCGCCCAGCCCTTATTACATGCAGGTCCTGGGCAGCCTCGCCCGCGAGTTCGATTTCAGCCTCGAGACGCCGTGGAAGGAGCTGCCGGAGGAGATCCACGAGCTCATCCTGAACGGCAGCAAGGGCCGCAAGGTCACGCTGCGCTTCATCGACGGCCGCAAGAGCTACGAGGTCGAAAAGGCGTTCGACGGCGTCATCGGCAACCTCAACCGCCGCCTGCTCCAGACCGAGATCGGCGTGGATGCGCGAGGAGCTGGCCAAGTATCAGACGCCGCAGCCCTGCGAAATCTGCCTCGGCGCGCGCCTCCGCCCCGAGCCGCTGGCGGTGAAGATCGCCGGCGAGCATATCAGCCAGGCCACCGCCCGTTCGGTCCGCCACGCGCTCGCCTGGTTCGAGACGCTGCACGAGAAGCTCACCGCGACCCAGAACGAGATCGCCCGCGCGATCCTGAAGGAGATCAACGAGCGGCTCGGCTTCCTCAATAATGTCGGCCTCGACTATCTCGACCTCAACCGCACCAGCGGCACCCTGTCGGGCGGCGAGAGCCAGCGCATCCGCCTGGCCAGCCAGATCGGCTCGGGCCTCTCCGGCGTCCTCTACGTGCTCGACGAGCCCAGCATCGGCCTCCACCAGCGCGACAATGACCGCCTGCTCGTCACGCTCCGCCGCCTGCGCGATCTCGGCAACACCGTCATCGTCGTCGAGCATGACGAGGACAGCATCCGCCAGGCGGATTATGTCATCGACATGGGCCCCGGCGCCGGCGTCCATGGCGGCGAGGTGGTCTGCCGCGGCAGCTTCGACGAAATCCTGAAGTGCGAGACCAGCCTCACCGCGGACTATCTGAGCGGCCGCCGCTCCGTCCCGATCCCCGCCGTCCGCCGCAAGGGCACCGGCAGGAAGCTGACCCTCTCCGGCGCCACCGCCAACAATCTCAAGAACGTCACCGCCTCGATCCCGCTCGGCACGTTCACCTGCGTCACCGGCGTCTCCGGCTCCGGCAAGTCGAGCTTCACCATCGACACGCTCTACGCCGCCGCCGCCCGCCACCTGAACGGCGCCCGGCTCCAGGCCGGCCGGCACGAGAAGGTCACCGGGCTCGATTTCCTCGACAAGGTGATCGACATCGATCAGTCGCCGATCGGCCGCACGCCCGCGCTCCAATCCCGCCACCTATACCGGCGCCTTCACCAACATCCGCGACTGGTTCGCCGGCCTGCCCGAGAGCGCGGCGCGCGGCTACAAGCCCGGCCGCTTCAGCTTCAACGTCAAGGGCGGCCGCTGCGAGGCCTGCGCCGGCGACGGCCTGATCAAGATCGAGATGCACTTCCTCCCCGACGTCTACGTCACCTGCGAGGAATGCCACGGCCATCGCTACAATCGCGAGACGCTGGAGGTGAAGTGGAAGGGGCGGAGCATCGCCGACGTGCTCGACATGACGGTCGAGGACGCGGTCGAGTTCTTCAAGGCGGTCCCGCCGATCCGCGACAAGATGGCGATGCTGGCCGAGGTCGGCCTCGGCTATATCAAGGTCGGCCAGCAGGCGACGACGCTCAGCGGCGGCGAGGCCCAGCGGGTCAAGCTCGCCAAGGAGCTGTCGCGGCGCGCGACCGGCCAGACCCTCTACATCCTCGACGAGCCCACCACCGGGCTTCACTTCGAGGACGTGCGCAAGCTGCTGGAGGTGCTCCACGCGTTGGTGGAGCAGGGGAACAGCGTGGTGGTGATCGAGCACAATCTGGAAGTGATCAAGACGGCGGACTGGGTGCTGGATCTTGGGCCCGGAGGGCGGCGACAAAGGCGGGGAGATTGTCGCCGAAGGGACGCCGGAACAGGTCGCTAAGGAACCTCGCTCCTATACCGGGCACTATTTGAAGGACGTGCTGGCAAAATCGGTTCGCTCGGAGCTTCCCATTGTCGCCACGCGGAAGAAGCGGGGTTCCGTCTCGATGCGCGAGCGAGAGCCCGCAGAATAGTGGTGGTGCCCGAAGGGACGGGCGTCCGGGGGACGGACGGATCGAGCATACGCGTCAGCGGGAGGTCATCAAGACCGCCGACTGGTGTTGGATCTCGGCCCGGAGGGCGGGGACAAGGGCGGGGAGGTTGTGGCGGAGGGGACGCCGGAGCAGGTAGCGAAGGAGCGGCGCTCATACACTGGTCAATATCTCGCCCCGCTGCTCACCGGAAAGACGCCAACCGTCGAAACAGCGCCGAAGCCTGTCAAAGCGCGGCGCTACTCGATGCGTGAGCGAGGGCCCGCAGGATAGGAAGGCCGAACACTGGAAGGTCAACCGCCCAAGAAGATACGGTCTATTGTATGTACTGGGATGCATCCGTTGAACGCAACATTCATGACGTCTTCGGTATCAACTCCCCTAGTAGCTATTCCTACCACCTGCCCCAGCGTATCAAACGCGGGGCCTCCGCTATTTCCCTTTACAATCACCTGAGATACGCGAAAGTATCTCTGTCCGTTTGCAACGGAGGTTCCCACTACTTCTCCAGATAGAACCGTATAGCTATCCCCTACAGTGTAACTTGGAAAGCCACCAACGTAGATTATGCTTCCAACCTCAGGTTCGGCAAAACTAAGCGGCACGGCCAGAGTTTCGAGAAAAGGTCGCCAAGCTTCATCCAAGGTTCTTAACACCACGACATCTTTATCTCGATCAGAATACACTATCTGCATTTCATAGCGAAAGTCATTTTTGCTGGGAAATATCGCTTCGATCTTAGGAAATATTTTCCCATCATCTGAGATATTATGAAAGTTGGTGACAATAGCGCCGCCAGGTATAACGAAGCCCGAACCCTGCTTCCAAATCATTGCCTCTTCATTTCCTGCCTCAATTAGGCAAATGCTCTCAGCGAGCCTGTCGCGCGGGTCGCCTGTATATTGATATTCGATGTCTCGATGATTTCGCCCGCTTAACGAGTTAAATCTTGATACGAGCAGCGCAGTGCTTTCATCATTTTGTCCCCGAATATGAATGATATGTTCTATTTTCCCTCGCAAGCTACTTTCAAGTGAAGTCGCGCCGCGCCAGTTGTGTTTTTGCCGCCACACAGCCTCCGCGGCCTCCCTGCCAAACTTTTGCCAAGCGTGTATTGTGCCGCGAACCTCCCGCAGGATGCTGCGCCTTGGGTTGAGGCGTTTGTTAACGATAACTCCACAAACCTCTTGGCTATCTTGTTTCGTTAAGATTCTGGTCTTAGAATTATTTATTTGAAATCCGTTCTGGGTTACAGCATTTACTAGCGCTTCTCCTAGCTGGACCGCTCCAACCGTAGATCTACTAGCAATCGATGGCGGGAAGTTCTTGCGATTCGTAGATATGGTAATGTCGTCGGCATAGCGCGTGTAGAAACACCCATTTTCGCGAGCGATTCTCGTAAGTTCTCCGTCCAATGACGAGGAAACAATGTTAGCTAGTATCGGTGACGTTGGCGCGCCAATCGGAAGTGATCCATCCAAAGTGCAGAGCTTAGAAATCGTTGTAGCGACATCGTCGGATAAATTATAAGGAGCAGCCATAAGCCGACCCCGCACCCTACCAAAATGTATCGACGGAAAGTAATCTTCGAGGTCGATATTTAATATTAATCTCTTCCCGACGTGAAGAGATGCATTGAGCCTTATCCCTCGTCGTTTTACGAATCCCATGGCGCGGGGCGATGGTCTATATATCTCTTCAAGTAATCGCAGTATCCCGCGCTGCATGTTCATCAAGGGCCAGTAAGGCGCATGAATTAGCCTGGCTTGGCCACATCGCTTGGGAATTACAGACGTTGAGTATAAGTGCTGCTGGGGAGTTTCAAACGCGCGCCGAATTACGAGTTCTTCTGGAACTCCGATCTCTGCCGCCAGCTGCGACTTGTTGAATAACGCATTCAAGCGCGGAGTTGGAGGGATCACGGTCGGTTCTCACCTCCACAACGTCGGCGAATCTGCAACATGTAACATCGCAGATGGCATGTCTTTGGTACCCGAATCATGCGCAGTATCAACGCACACAGCAACCGACCGTGATTGGGAATAGCTGGGGCGAAGCGCCGGCTGGTGTCAAGATGGCCGTCTCGCGCCCACGTCTGATCGTCCGGCCCGTTGCGACCAGGTCTGCGGTGCCATCCCGCTGTGGGCGCCACCCCATCCTTGCGGCCCCGAAACGCCTCCCCTAATCTCCCACTCATGTCGCAATCCCGCGCCTGGCTGGGTCTGGCCGTTGGCCTGAGCGGGGCCGCCCTGATGGGCTGGGGCCTGTTCAACGCCGTCACCGCGCCCTGCCTGCAAAGCCCGGCCGAGGTCGCCGCCTATCAGGTCTGCTCGTCCAACCCGCCGGGCTGGGTCGCTTTGGCCCTGGTCGGCGGAATCCTGCTGTCGGTGATCGGCATGTTCCTGGGCGGCGGGATGATCGTCTTCTCGGCGCTGTTCCTGGCGATCGGCCTCTCGACCCTCGTCCCCACCTGGCTCGGCATGATGCCGGGCATGGAAATGTTCGGCTGGATGTTCGGCGGGATGTTCCTCGTCGGCGGGCTGCTGCCCTTGCTCGGCGGCGTCGTGCTGCGGCGGATCGGCGCGGGCAAGATGTTGCATGGCGGGGGAGCTGATGGCCGACGGCATCAAGGCGGTCGGAACGATCGTCGAGGTGAGCGACACCGGCATGACGATCAACGACAATCCGCGGGTCAAGGTCCGGATGCGGGTCGCGCCGCTCGACGGCTCGCCGCCGGTCGAGCGGAGCAAGATCGTGACCGTGTCGCGGGTCGCGATCCCCCGCGCCGGCGAGCGCTACCCGGTCTGGTTCGACCGCGCCGATCCGGAGAAATGGATGTGGGGCACGGACATGGAGGCGGGCGCGCCGGCCGAAGTGAAGGAGATGTTCGCCCGCGCCCGGGCGGCGGGTGGTGCGGCCGAGGGTGACGGCGAGGACAGCCCGGTCGAGGAACTGGCGACGCTCACCGCGCTCTGGAAGGACGGCGCCCTCACCGACCGCGAGTTCGCCGAGGCCAAGGCGCGGCTGCTGCCGCTGATCGGGCGCTGAGCGGCGTTATTTGAGCTGCAGCGCGCGCGATGCGGCGCAGGCGGGCCTCGGCTATTGGCTGTTCGCCGGCAGCGGCAGCTCCGATCCGTCGCCGACTTCCGCCATGCACTCATCGGCAAATCGACGAAGCCTTGCGTTGATAGCATCCTCGCCGTCCGATGCCTGAATATCACTCCCGGCGGTCTTGGCTTCGAGACAGGCGCAAAGTCGGCGCAGATGCGCCGCATGGGCTGGCGTCGGCGCCCGGGCGCGGGTGCAGGTCGCCGCTTCCTGGGTCGCGACGGCGCGCGCATAGGCGCTGCCGTTGCTCTGGCCTTCGGCGGCCCCGCATCCCATCAGTGGCAGCGCTGCCATCATGAGCCATCCATGCCGCACGATCTGTTTCTCCTCTCTCAGGGCCGACGCGGCTCCGGCGCGGCGTCCTCGTCCTCGATCCTGATCCGCAGGGCCCCATTCTGCCTCACCAGCAGGCCGGTATAGGAGACCGTCACCGGCGGCTGGCCCGACGCGCGAGTCCACAGGAAGGTGCCGACCACCGCCACCGCGTCCGGCCCGAGCGGCTCGTAGCTCAGGTCGCGCCATTCGAAGGCGGCGGGCGGCGACCAGTCCGGCCCGGCATAATAAGCCGTCGTCTCCGCCTGGGTGGAGTAGCGCTTGGCGCCCCGGCCCATCACCCAGGAGCCGCGCCGGTCGTAGCGCGCCGCGATTCCCGCCCGGTCGCCGGCGATCAGGTCGCGCGCATAGGCCGCCATGAACGAGCGCGCCTCCGCCACCACCGGCGCCTCCGTGACGGCGGCCGCGCCGGGCTGCGCCCGCGCTTCTTCCGCCAGGGTCAGCCCCGCCAGCGCGATCCCCGCCCCGAGCCACAGCCGCTTGCCCATCAGCGCCGCTCCGGCCTCATCGGCAGCGCCGCTCCGGATCGCGGCTGCGGAAATCCGGCTGCTGATAGTCGGCGTCGCGGCACGCGCGGCTGCCCAGGCCGTAATTGGCCGGATCGCGGGTCGCGCCGCTGTCGGAATCGGTGATGCCGGTATATTGAGCGATGCTGTTGTCGGGCCGCCGTATCGGAGGGCGGACGGCGCCTCTCGATTGGCCCCGGCCGACGGGATCGGTGGGATCGCTGTCGGTGACCCCGGTCGGCGCGCCGCGCCGTCCGCCGCCGGAAGGATCGGCGCCGGCGCCGCTGTCGCTGTCCGAATAGCCGGTCTGCGGGCGGGTCTGCTGCTGCGGCTGGCCATAGGCATTACCGCCCGGGCCGCGGCCATGGCCGGCATTGTCGGCATAAGAGCCGCTGTCGCTGTCGGTGACCCCGGTCCAGGGGCCAGTCTGCCCGGCCCGCGCGGTGCCGGCGATGAAGCCGGTCAGGCCGGCCGCCGCCGCGCCGCCCGCGACTCGCGTCAGGAACGAACGCCGGTTGAGACTTCGCCTTGCCGTCATGGCCTGCTCTCCCCGATTGTCAGCGCAGGAGTTTCCGCCTGATCGGCCTGCGGCGCAAGCGTCTTGCGCGCGGGACCGGCGGCGCTTTCTGCTTTCCTACACGTCCCCATTTCCCATATCTCGTTTGTCCCCTTCACGCGATGAGGAGGACGTTCATGCCCGCCGCGCTGCCGTCTTCGGCGCTGATCCTCACACCCCCCGGCGCTTGCCGCCGGCCGCGCTCGCGCCCCTGACTTTTTTCGCCCAGGGAAGCTGAACTTTATGAAACTTCCGCGCCGCCCGGGACCGCTCATCCGTTCACGCGTCCGGCCCCTCGACTCCTCCGCCCGACCCGTCATTGGGGTAACTTTGGTGTAACTTTTGAAGGCCCGTTCATTCTGTTACGCTCGCCCCCGCATTGGGCCTTCGCCGGCCGAACGGGAGGCAATTCGCATGCGTCACGCTTTCGCGCTCCTTATCCCGCTGCTCGCCTTGGCCGCCTGCGACCGAGCGGGGTTCGAGCGGAGCGACGGCAGCTTCGATCGCGAGGGCTACAAGGCGCAGAGCGTCACCGACTGTGAGGGCCGCCTGCAGCGCGACAATTCGACCAATGTCCCCGAAGCGGACCGGAACCGCCTGTGCACCTGCATCGTCGATGCGGTGTTCGCCGGCAGCAATGACGATCAGCTGCGCACTTATTATCGCAACGGCGGCATTCCCCCGGAGCGCGAGCAAGTGGCGCGGCTGCAATGCCGGCCGGGCCAGGCCGACGACTCGCCGCCGCCGGACGCGCCGCCGCCGCCGATCAGCGGCGACGTGCCCCCGCCTCTGGTGCGCGATGGCACCCTGCAGCCCGGCGACGGCCCGGCTCCCGGCGGCGGCGAGATGGCGGACGGGCCCGATGCCGGCACCGGCGCGTCGGCGCCCGGCGGCAGCCGCGCCCGCGTCGGCTCGCTGGCCCGCTACGTCACCGCCGACGACTATCCCGCCGCCTCGCTGCGCAACAACGAGCAGGGGCGGGTGTCCTTCATCCTCGACATCGACCCCAATGGGCGAGTCACCAATTGCGTGGTGACCGAATCGAGCGGCTCGGCCCGGCTGGACATGACGACCTGCCGGATCATGCGCTCGCGCCCCCGCTACACCCCGGCCCGCAACGCGCGGGGCCAGGCCGTCGCCGACCGCGACCGGGGCGCGGTGCGCTGGCAGCTTGAGGGTTGAGTTTCGGGAGGACGCGGACGCGAACCGCTCTTTACAAGCCGCCGCCGCTGCGGCCTAAATCGCGGCGCGGGGGCGTTCCCGTACAAACAGGGATGGTCCAATGCGCATCTTCATCGCCGGCCTGTCGGCCGTACTGCTCGCCGGCTGCGGCAACCCGGCCCTGGTCGGCAACATGGGCAACGGCTCGGCGACCGGCGGGCCGGGGATGCCGGGCAACATCATGATGCCCGGCCTCGGCGGCGGCAATTCCATGGGCCCGAGCCGCACCAGCCGCGAGGGCATGATCGCCGAATGCAGCCAGGATCTCGGCCGCAACGCGCCGCCCGGAACGGACATCGCCGCTTTGTGCACCTGCTCGGTCGACAAGATGTTCGAGCGGATCCCGCAGCGCGACGCCGTCCGCCAGTGCGCCACCGAGCAGAACGTCGCCTTGCCGGGCCTGCAATAGGTGGACAGAAACATGCGCCGCTTTTTCGCCTTCGCCATGCTGGGCCTGCTCGCGGCCTGCGGGGCTGGGACCGGCGGCAACAACCACGCGACCCCCGAGCCGGGGCCGGCGCTCAACAGTGCCGGCGACGTCGCCGGTGACGAGGCGGCCGGGTTGGCAGCGTTCCGGGCGCAATGGATGGAGGCCTGCGTGGGCGGGGCGCGCGACGCGGCGCCGCCGGGGACTCCGGTCGAGCGGCATTGCGGCTGCGCGATCGAGCGGACGATGGCCGGCAAGACCCTCGCCCAGCTCGAGGCCGAGCAGGAATCCGGCGTCTATCGCGCCCCCTTCCAGGCTGAGATGCGCCGCTGCATCCGGGAAATTCCGTCCTGAGGGGGAGAAGAATTATGCGCTACCGCACCATCCTCGTGCTGCTGCCGCTGCTGACCCTCGGCGGTTGCCAGTTCATCCGCGAAGCCAAGATCCGCGAGTGCGCCGAATTCTTCAACAACAGCCGCGATCCGCAAATGGACAGCGCCGCCTTCGAGCGCGCCTGCACCTGCGCGATCGATCGCGAAGCGGCGGGACAGACGCCGGTCGCGACCGTGCCGGAGCGGCCCAGTCCGGCGCTCGGCCCCTCGCGCCGCCATCTGCCCGATTGCATCGCGGCCAATGGCGGCCGGGCGAACGGCGTCGCGGCGCGGGAAAGCGCGGGCGAGCGGCCCCGGCCGGCAATCTTCGATCCCGCCACCGGCTGGACCCGCGATCCGGACAATCAGGTGATGCCCGGCCCCGGCGACGGCGGCGAGCCGCCGCCGGCCGAGGAGCCGCTGCCCGGCGCCTATGGCCCGGCCAATCCGCCGCCGCCGGTGGTCGGCGGCAGCCGCCCGCGCGACGAGGCCGAGCGCGCCGTCGACGACGCCAATCGCGAGTTGGAGAAAGCGAACCGTGACGTCGAGAACGCGATGCGCGCGATCAACGGGCGCTAGCGAACGCCTCTAGCGGCCGCACCCCGGGCCCGGCCGCCCGACCGGGCCTTTACAACCCGAGCGCGGCCTGCCCTTATCGGCCGCGCGGGGCCGTCCCGCCTGAAAAGGGATGATCTCATGCGCATGTTCCTGGTCGGCCTCACGGCCACTTTGCTCGCCGGCTGCGGCGCCCCCAACGCCGGCAACGGCAGCGGCAATGCCGCCGCGGCGGGCAACGCCGCCGCGTCCTCGGGCCAGAGCATGCCGGCGAACATGATCCTGCCGGGCGGCGAGAGTGACGCGGCCGGGCCTGGAAACGGGATGGCCGCGGGGGGCGGCGATCGCACGCAGATGCTGGCCGAGTGTACCCAGGAGGTCACCTCGGAGCTTCCCGGCGCCGACGCCCCCGGTTTGTGCGGCTGCGCGGTCGATCGGGTGATGGCCGGCGCGGGCCGGGGCGAGGCGATGCGCCAGTGCGCCACCGAACGGAACGTCCGGCTGCCCGGCGCGCCGCAATAAGGGTTTGCCCGGGTTGCCGGCCCTCCGGCGTCTGCGGCATGATGCGCCGGCAAGGCCTCATTCACGGCGCCTATGCCAGACGACGTCTTCATGATGAGAGTGGCAGTACAGAGCGAAACGATGCGGCGGGGCGAGCGGCTCGGCGGCGCGGCCGCGACGCTCGTCGTCCACACATTGCTCGGTCTGGCCCTGCTTTGGGGGCTAGGCGCGCCATTGCCGCGCGTCAGCGAACGGGTGCTGGAGGTGTTCGCGGTCACGCCGCCGCCTGCGCCCGTCATCTCGATTCCACCCCCGCCCGGCGCGCGGGAAGCTGCCGCGCGCCGCCAGGCCGCGCCGGGGCGGGAGGGCGCCGCCGCGCCGCCCAATCTCCGGTCCGAGCCGACTCCGGTCGTGGCGCCGGTTCCGATCATCCCCATGCCTGTGCCGCCGCCGATCGCGGCCGCGCCGATCGCCGGCCGGGGCGCCGATCCGTCGGCCGGCGCCGCGCCGGTGCGGGGGCCGAGGACCGGCGCCGGCGGCTTCGGCAATGGCCGGGGTAGCGGTTTCGGCGGCGACGGAGGCGGAGGCGGCGGTGGTCGCGGCTTCGGTCGGGAAACCGGGCCGCGCCTGCTGCGCGGCGCCATCCGCGACGGCGACTATCCGCGCTGGGCGTGGGAGCGCGGGATCGGCGGCACCGTCGGCGTGCGCTTCACGGTCGCGCTTGATGGGCGAGTCGCCAATTGCCGCATCACGCGTTCGAGCGGCCATCGCGAGCTGGACGTCTGGACCTGCGACCTGCTCCAGCGCCGCTATCGCTTCGCCCCGGCGCGTGGCGAAGATGGCGCGCCGGTCCCGGCCGACGTGATCGAGCGCCACAGCTGGGAAGTCAGGGACGAACCCGGCCGCGACGATTATTGACCAGCAAGCGCGTGGCGCAGGCGCGCACCCGTTCAGTTGTTGGAGCTGCTGCCGCCCGACATCGCACTGGTCATCGGGCTGTTGGCGCGATTCTCCTGCGCGATCCGGTCCCAATTGGCGCGCGTGCGGCACTCGCGCCTGCTGCCGGCAAGCGAGCTCGTATCGCGCAGGCGCCGGCAGATGACCTGCTCGGGATCCTTGGTGTTGGCCTGCCGGCCCGCGGGGGGTGTGCCGCCTTGGCCGAGCGCAACCGCCGCCGAGGCCAAGGCGACGATTCCGATCGTCGTCAAACGCATGACACGCATCACTAATCTCCCGCGAAGAGCCCATCGCAACATAGCAGAGACCCGCCTGCCGGCAAAGCGTCCTGAAGAGTCGGATGCGCCTTGCGGACAGTCGGAGCTGTCAAAGCAATGCTCCGACGCCGCCATTTCTATCCACGATATCCCCGTTATCCACAGGCCAGGCGGCGCAGAATCCCCTTTGTCGAATCGGCAAACTCGTCCAGCTTGGCCACTCACCAGCTACGGAATGATCGGGAGGCAACGAACGATCTGACGAGTTGGAGACCACCGCTGAAGCGGCGGAGACCCGCAAGGGTCGAAGCAGGCGGAAGCGGGCGGAACGGGCGGAAACAGGAAGAAGCGCGAGGCGCAAGCCGAACCCACTTTTCTGGATGCGTCCGGCGGAAGACCGGGATCTTCGGATCGACGGAGCCGCGAAGGGAAAGGGTCGGAACTTGTTCCGATACGGACCCATGCTGGTTGTGCGGAGAGGCAGCAATGGCTCGACGGACATCCGGCTAGGGAACCGGAAGAAGCCTTCGGGCTTCGGAAGGAACCCAAGGGACCGACCGGGGCCGAAAGGCCTCGGCCGGAACCTCCCTCGGACGGACCCAAGCCCTCACCGGCGCGGGATCCGGATCGGGAGAAGTGGGAGCCGGCAGCAATGTCGGCTCTCATTTTTTGTGCGCGCGAGACGCGGGGGGGTTGGTCAACGGATTGAGTGAATCGGCTCAGGTAGAAGCTACTCAGAGCGGCGCACACTGGGCGCGGAGCCAGTCGAGGTCCGCGCCGTCGAGCTGCGGCCCGATCACCTTCAGCACCTGGGCGTGATAGTCATCGACCCAGGCGCGCTCGTCCGCCGTCAGCATCGCGGTGTCGATCAAATTGCGGTCGATCGGCGCGAAGGTGAGCGTCTCGAAGCCGAGCACCGGCTTCTCCGCGCCCGCCACCTCGATCGGCACGACGAGCACCAGATTCTCGACCCGGATGCCGTACTCGCCCGCCTTGTAATAGCCCGGCTCGTTGGAGATGATCATGCCGGGCTGGAGCGGCTCGTCGCCGCCGGCCTGGCTGCTGCCCGCCGGCGAGATGCGCTGCGGCCCCTCATGCACCGACAGGAAGCTGCCGACGCCATGGCCCGTGCCGTGCGCGTAATCGAGCCCGACCTCCCAGAGCGGTTGCCGGGCGAAGCTGTCCAGCTGGGTGCCGCGCGTGCCTTGCGGAAAGCGGGCGCGGGCGATGGCGATATGGCCCTTGAGGACGCGGGTGAAGCGGTCCTTCATCTCCGCGGTGGGCGTTCCGATGGCGATTGTCCGGGTCACGTCGGTGGTGCCGTCGGCATATTGGCCGCCGCTAGTCGACGAGATAGAGCGAGTTCATCTCGATCGGCAGGTTGGTTTCCTCCGACACGCGATAGTGGCAGATCGCGCCATTCGGGCCGGCGCCGGAAATCGTGTCGAAGCTGAGGTCGCGCAAATCGTCCGAAGCCTGGCGGAACGCGTGCAGCTTGGCGGCCGCGCTGACAACTCGTCCTGGCCGCCCTTCGGCGCCTCGATCGACAGCCAGTGGAGGAAGCGGGTCAGCGCCGCGCCGTCGCGCGCCTGCGCCGCCTTGTGGCCGGCGATTTCGATCTCGTTCTTGATCGCCTTGGGCAGGATCGAGGGATCGCGCCGGGCGACGATCTTCGCGCCCGCGCCCTCCAGCGCCTCGAAGATCGCCGCGACCGACCGCTCCGGATCGACCGCGACCGTCTTGCCGGCCAGCGCGGCGAGCGCCGGCTCGAAGGCGGTGCGGTCATGGACCCGCACGCCGTTGCCGAGATGCTGGCGCACTGTCGGCGTCGATCTTCTCCGGCGCGACGAACAGGTCGGCGGTGCCGTCGTCATGGACGAGCGCGAAGGTGAGCGCGACCGGGGTGCGGTCGACGTCCTGGCCCGCGGACGTTGAACGTCCAGGCGATCGAATCGAGCGCGGCGAGCACCGCCGCGTTCGCGCCCTCGCTCTTCAGCCAGTCGGCCATCTCCTGCCGCTTCGCCGCCGAGCTCTTGCCGGCATAGGCCTCGGGATGGACGATCAGCCGGGCGCGCGAGGGCTCCGGCCGGTCCCGCCACACCGCATCGATCGGGTTGCGGCCGACCGCGACCAGCTCGGCGCCCTTCGCCGCCAGCGCTTCCTTGGCGCGCTTCACCCAGTCGCTGGTGTGGAGCCAGGGGTCGTAGCCGATTCGGCCGCCGTCGGGCGCGTGGACCTTCAGCCAGTCGGCGACGCTGGTCTCCGGCACCGACTGGTAGCTCCAGTTCCTGCCGTCGACCTGATCGCGGACCTGCAGCGTGTAGCGGCCATCGGTGAAGATCGCCGCTTCCTCCGGCAGCACCGCCGCCGATCCCGCCGACCCCTGGAAGCCGGTCAGCCAGGCGAGGCGCTGGGCATAGCTGCCGACATATTCGCTCATATGCTCGTCGGTCAGCGGCACGACGAAGCCGTCGAGCCGATCGGCCTTCAGTTGCTCGCGCAGTGCGGCGAGGCGCGCCTCATAGGTGGACATTGGCTTTTTCCCGGATCGACCTTATCGCCCGCGAGATAGTCCCGAACGGCGCACCGCGCCAGAGCGCCGGAGCGTTCGATGACCTCCATTTCCGATCTGCCGCCGCCGCCACGCGCCGAGACGCGCGCTTATGGCTATGAACGCCACGGCATCCGGATCGAGGATCCTTATCACTGGCTGCGCGACCCCGGCTATCCGACCGTCACCGACGCGGACGTGCTCGACTATCTAAAGGCCGAGAACGCCTATTTCGAGGCGGCGATGGCGCCGCACAGGCCGCTGATCGAGGCTTTGTTCGAGGAGATGCGCGGGCGGATCCCGGAGGACGACAGCTCGGTCCCGGTCCGCGACGGCGACTGGCTCTATTGGTGGGCGTTCACGCCCGGCGCGCAATACCGGACCTGGTATCGCCGCCCGGCGTCAGGCGGCGACCAGCAGACGATCCTCGACGAACCGGCGGAGGCGCAGGGCCGGGAATATTTCCGGCTCGGCGCGATGGAGATCAGCCCGGACGGGCGCTTCGCCGCGATCATGATCGATGACGACGGGTCTGAGCGGTTCAGCCTGCGCATCCGCGATCTCGCTACCGGCGAGGACTTCGAGACGGTGACCGAAGTCGGCATCGGCCGCCCGGTCTGGACCGCCGACGGCCAAAGCGTAGTCTTCACCGAGGTGAATGAGCAATGGCGCTCCTACCGCGCCCGCCTGCACCGGATCGGCCGGCCGGTAGCCGAGGACCGGACACTGTACGAGGAGACGGAGAATATCGCCTTCACGGTCGGGGTCGAGCGCACCCAAGACCGCCGTTTCATCCTGATTTCGACCGGCGAGAACAGCTCGAACGAAATCCGCTTCGTGCCGGCCGACAATCCCGCAGCCGCGCCCGTACTGATCGCCCGCAGAAGGCCCAACATCCAATATGAGGTCGATTCCGCCCATGATCGCTTCTGGGTGCTGACCAATGACGAGCATGTGAACTTCCGCCTCGCCGAAGCCGACTACACGCGGCCGGGCGAATGGCGGACGGTGATCGCCGGATCGGACGCGGTCTACATGCGGGGCATCACCGCGTTCCGCGACCATCTCGTCATCACCGAGCGGGTCGACGGGCTCGATCAGCTCAGACTACGCTCCTATGACGGCGGCGAGCGGCGGGTGCCCTTCGCCGAGGCGAGCTACAGTGCCGGGCTCGGCCCCAATCCCGAATATGCGCCGGACGCCTATCGGCTGACCTACAGCTCGATGGTCACGCCGCCGACGACCTATGATTATCATGCCGTGGAGGATCGGCTCGAGACGCTGAAGGTACAGCGCATTCCCTCGGGCTACGATCCGAGCCTTTACGCGACCGAGCGGCTCATGATCCCGGCGCGAGACGGGCGGCAGATCCCGGTCTCGATCGTCTATCGGCGCGATTTTCCGCGTGACGGGACGGGGCGGCTCTTCCTCTATGCCTATGGCGCCTATGGAATCGCGATCCCGCCGGCGTTCAACACCAACCGCTTCAGCCTGCTCGACCGCGGCTACGCCTTCGCCATCGCCCATATCCGCGGCGGCGACGACATGGGCTATCAATGGTTCCTGGACGGCAAGCTCGACAAAAGAACCAACACGTTCAACGATTTTGTCGATGCCGCGCGCGGCCTGATCGCGCAGGATTTCGCCAGCGCCGGCCGGATCGCCATCCAGGGCGGCTCAGCCGGCGGCGAGCTGATGGGCGCGGTGGTCAACTCCGACCCCGAGCTCTGGGGCGCGGTGGTCGCCGACGTGCCGTTCGTCGATGTGCTGAGCACGATGCTGGACGATACTCTGCCGCTCACCCCGGGCGAGTGGAACGAATGGGGCAACCCGATCACCGACGCCAATGTGTTCCGCCTGCTGCAGAGCTACAGCCCTTACGACAATGTCCGGCGGCAGAATTATCCGCCGATGCTGATCACCGGCGGCCTCAACGATCCGCGCGTCACCTATTGGGAGCCGGCGAAATGGGCGGCGCGGCTGCGCGCGACGCGGACCGACGACAATCTCCAGCTGCTCAAGATCAACATGGGCGCCGGCCATGGCGGCCAGTCCGGCCGCTGGACGCATCTGCGCGAGCAGGCCGAGGCCTATGCCTTCATCCTGACCCAGAATGGCGGCGCGGAGGAATGACGCCGCTTCCCTGCCGCTCCGTTCGGCCTGAGCCCGTCGAAGGCCGCTCCTTCCTTTGCGCTTTGGTCGGAAGAAAAGTGGCGGTCTTCGACAGGCTCAGACCGAACGGCGGTGGGATATGAGCAAGCCCTTCGAGCGCCGCATCACGGCCCGGCCGGAGGACATCGACGAGCTGGGCCATGTCAACAATGCCGCCTGGGTGCGCTGGATCCAGGACATCGCCGTGGCGCACTGGCAGGCGGTCGCGCCGGCTGAGCATATCGATGCCTATGTCTGGGTCGTGACCCGGCACGAGATCGACTATCTTCGCGCCGTCGGCCCCGGCGAAACCGTGACGGGACGGACATGGGTGCCCGATCCGCCCAAGGGCGCCCGTTTCGACCGTCACATGGAGTTTCTCGGCGACGACGGCAAAGCGCGAGTGCGGGCGAAGACGACCTGGGCGATCCTCGACAAGGCGACCGGCCGGCCGCTGCGCGTGCCGCCCGAGGTGGCGGCGCCATTTCTCCAGAGGAGCTGAGGCGATGCGGACAATGCTCATCCTCGTCGCGCTGGCGCTGGGCAGCGTTGGTGGCTGGTATTTCGGCGCGCCGGTCTGGACCGTCTACCAGGTGAGCGAGGCGGCCCAGGCGCGCGATTCCGATCGTCTTTCGGCCTATGTCGACTATCCCGCTTTGCGCGAGAGCCTCCGGGCGGAATTGCGCGCGCGATTCACCCAACGGCTCGTCGGCCGCGAATCATGTCCGGCTCGGCGCCGCCGCGGCGACGCTGATGGGCCCGGTGATCGACCGGATGGTCGACGCGACGGTAACGCCGGAGGCGCTTCGGCTGATGCTCGACACCAGCCAGGCGGCCGAGAATGTCCGGCCGCCTTTCCGCATCGACGCCAGCAATGCCGAACTCGTCCGGGACAGTTTCGACCAGTTCAGAATAATCGGGCAGGACGGGGCGGCGCTGATTTTCGAACGGCGCGGGCTCGGTTGGCGGATGACGGGGATTCGGCTTCCCATGGCGCCCAATCAGCCAGCCGCCCGAAAGCGACGGGTCGAATGCCGCGATGGCGCGGACGATCGCCGGATAGGCGCGGCCGCTGACGCCGAAGCCCATGTGCGAGCAATTCAGCTCGACCTGGGCGTCGCTTTCACCCGCCAGGCCGCGGGCGGAGCGGACCGAGACGATGCCGTCGCGGCGCGACCAGAGGGCCAAAGTCGGCACCGGCGGCTTCTCGTGCAGGGCGACGTCGATCGGCGGCTGATCGACCGGATGGCCGGCGATCCATTCGTAGAGCCGCCAGACATTGTTCGCCCGCATGTCGCCCGAGAAGGGCGAGCCCAGGGTTATCACCCGCTGGACGAGATCGGGGCGGACCTTGGCGACCTCGCGGGCGAACACGCCGCCAAGGCTCCAGCCGACGAGAATGATCGGCGCGCCGCCGCCGAATTCCTCGATCCGCTCGGCGATCCGCTCGCGCGTGTCGGGGCGCACCCCCTTGTTCACCCCCATGCCCCAGCCGATCACGCGATAGCCGGCGGCGGCGAGGGCGCGCTGGAGGCCGAGCGTGGTGCGATCGTTGGCGACGAAGCCGGGGATCACCATCAGCTTCGGCCCGTCGGCCGGCCCGCGCGGGGCGAGGCTGCCGAAGCTGCGCCAGACCCGCGCCCAGAGCGCCGGCCCTTCCAGCAGGAAGCGCCGCAACGGCGGCTTCGCCTCGTCAGAGATAGTCGCTGTCCATCAGCTCGCGCAGCGGCTCGGGCAGCTTCACCCGCCCGTCGGCCGTCTGGTGGTTCTCGAGCAGCGGCACGAGCAGCCGCGGCGTGGCCAGCGCGGTGTTGTTGAGGGTGTGCACGAAGCGCACCTTGCGCTCCTCGTCGCGCCAGCGAAGGTTGGCGCGGCGCGCCTGCCAGTCGTGCAGGGTGGAGCAGCTGTGCGTCTCGCGATATTTGCCGAGCGAAGGCACCCAGCTCTCGATGTCGTTCATCCGGAACTTGCCATTGCCCATGTCGCCGGTCGACGCCTCGATCACCTGATAGGGGATTTCCAGCGCCTGCAGCATCGCCTCGGCATTGTGCAGCAGCCGCTGGTGGAACGCCGCGCTTTCCGCCGGATCGTCGCGGCAGATGACATATTGTTCAAGCTTGAAGAACTGATGGACCCGCAGCAGCCCGCGCACGTCGCGCCCGGCGCTGCCCGCTTCGCGGCGGAAGCAGGGCGAATAGCCGGCGTAAAGGATCGGCAGCTTGTCCGCCTCGATGATCTCGCCGCTGTGCAGGCTGGTCAGCGCGATCTCGCCGGTGCCGGCGAGATACAGATCGTCGGCCGGGATATGATAGGCTTCCTCCTCATGCCCCGGGAAATGGCCGGTGGCGACGAAGGCGTGCGGGCGGGCGAGCGCCGGCACGGTCATCAGGGTGAAGCCGTCGGCGGCGAGCCGCTTCTGCGCCCAAAGCATCAGCGCCTGCTCGAGCAACGCAAGCCGGCCTTTCAGGCAATAAGTGCGCGAGCCCGCGACCTGAGTGATCCGGGCGAGATCGGCCCAGTCGTTCTTCTCGATCAGGGCGACATGGTCGAGCGGCTCGAAATCGAAGCTGGGGATCGTGCCTTCCTGCCGGACGACAGTGTTGAAGCTCTCGTCCGGCCCGACCGGGGCACCTTCCCAGGGAATGTTGGGGACGCGCAGCAGTAGCGCCTCGAGCGCCGCCTGCTTGTCGCCAAGCTGGGCCTCGACGGTGCCGATCTCAGCGCCGAGCGCCTTGGCCTTCGCGCCCAGCGCCGCTTTGTCCTCTGGCGCGGCGGTGCGGAAGCCGTCGGAGATCGCGTTGCGCTCGGCGCGCAGGGCATCGATCCGGGTCTTGAACGCGCGCGTCTCGCCGTCGAGCGCCAACAGCGCATCTAGGTCAAGCGTCACACCCTTGTCGGCGATTGCCTTGCGGACGATGTCTTGATTGTCGCGGATGAAGGGCAGGCCGAGCATGGGCCTGCCCTGCGGGCGAGGGCTTCAAAAATCAAGCAGGGCGGTACAGGCCAGCCTCGCGAGGCCGCGCTCCAGATCGGCGATCAGGTCGGCGGGGGCTTCCAGCCCGACGCTCAAGCGCAGCAGGTTCGGTCCGAGGCCCGCCGCCGCCTGCGCCTCGGGCGGCATGCCGCGATGGGTCATCGTCGCCGGCTTGCAGATCAGGCTGGAATGGCTGCCGAGCGAGGAGGCGAGGGTGATCAGCTCAAGCCCGGCGAGGAAGGCGGCAGTGCCGTCCGCGCCGCCGGCCAGATCGAAGGCGATCATGAAGCCGGCGCCGGATTGCTGGCGGCGGCCAAGCGCATGATCGGGATGATCGGCGAGGCCGGGATAATGGACCGCGGCGATCTCCGGCCGGTCCGCGAGCCAGCACGCCAGCTCATGCGCGGCCGCCTCCTGCCGGTCGATGCGGACGGGCAGCGTGCGCAGACCGCGCAAGGTCTGCCAGGCCACTTGCGGCGCGGCGTTGAGGCCAGCGGCATTGGCCCACCAATGCAGGCGCTCGACCAGAGCCGGGTCCTTCGCCAGCAACGCGCCGCCGAAGCCGTCGCCATGGCCGTTGATCGCCTTGGTCGTCGAATGGAGGACGAGGTCGCAGCCGAGCGCTAGCGGGCGCTGGCGCAAGGGCGTGGGCAGCGTGTTGTCCGCGACCGTCAGCGCGCCGGCCGCTTTGCCCTTCGCCGCGACGGCCGCGATGTCGACCAGGCGGAGCAGCGGGTTGCTGGGCGTCTCGATCCACAACAGGTCGGCCCCACCCGCCAGGGCTTCGTCGAGCGCTGCTTCGTCTCGCTGATCGACGAAGCGGGCAGTGAGCTTGCCCTGCTCCTCAAGCCCGCTGATCAGCCGGTAGGTGCCGCCATAGCAATCGTGCGGCGCGACGACCTTCGCGCCGGCGGGAAGCAGGAGCAGAGCGAGCAACGCCGCAGATTGGCCGCTTCCCGTCACGACGCCGCCCGCCGCGCCTTCGAGCGCCGCCAGCGCCTCGACCAGCAGGTCGCGATTGGGGCTGACGGTGCGCGAATAATCGTAGTCCGGCTTGGTGTCGGCATCCGCCCATTCGTAGGAATCGGACGCCCAGAGCGGCGGCGTGACGCTGCGATGCGCGCCGTCGCGATCCGGCAGGGCGCGGGTGAGGATGGTGGCGGGATCGGTCATGGCTGCTCCAGGAAATCGGCGATCGATGCGCCGATGCGATGCGCCTCCTTCAGGAACATGTCATGGCCATAGAGGCTGTCGAAGATTTCGAGCCGCGCATCGGGCAAGGTGGCGGCGAGGTCGCGCAACTGCTCCGGCGGAACGAGCTGGTCGCTCGCCGCGCCGATGACGAGGGTGGGCGCGCGCACCGCCGTGGGATCGACGTCATGCCGGTCGATCGAGGCGGAGAGGCTGAGGAAGCGGCCCGGCGACATGACGTCTTGATAGGCCGCGCCCCGGGCCCTCAGGTAGCGACCGGGATCGGAGCAGGCGAGCGGGTCCGCGCAGTCGATGCCGCCGGTGAAGCGTAAGGCGAACTCCTCGCTGGTCCGGTATGTGAGCATCGCGAGGCCGCGGGCGATGGCGAGCCCTTCCGTCTCCTGACCCGTGCCGCGCCCCAGCGCGACGATCCGGCGCTGAAGCTCGCGCACCGCGGTCGCGGCCGGGTGCGGCGTATGCGGGGCGGAGATCAGCACCAGCCGCTCGACCAGCTCCGGCCGGCGCGCGGCCAGCGCCAGCGCGACCATGCCGCCATAAGAGGCGGCGACGATCGTCGCGGGCCGGCCGAGCGGCGTGAGGATCGCGGCCAGCGCGTCGGCCTGCTCGTCAGTCGTCGGCGCGCTGCGGCCCTCCTCGTCGGCGATGAAGTCGAAGCCGAGGATCCGGCGGCGCGACGGGTCGATCGGCTTGCCTTCGCCGACCGGTCCGGGCCACCAGCCGGGCCCTTCCGCGCCGTCATCGGCGACGAAGCGGTCGGCGGAGATGCCGCCGAGGATCACCGTCAGCGGACCGTCGGGCCGGCCGCCGATCCGCGCTCGGGCTTCGGCGCCGTAGCAAGCGAGGCTGGCGGGCAAGGGCGCAGTCACGTCGCGCCAGGCGCGGGCGTCGCGGATGCGGTTGAGATCGGCCAGAAGCGCCTCCGCCGTCGCCGGTCCGCCCGCGCCGCGCCCCTCGCAGCCAAACGTCCTGCCGTCACAGGTGAGGATACGAACGCAATTATGCTCGTCGCGCAAGGCGGGAATGCCGCCCGCCTGCTTCACCGGTAGCAGTCGCACGCGGGCGCGGATGAAGCCTTCCGGCGCGTCGAGCTCGGCGCACTGCACCCAGCGCTCGCCGGAGGCGGCGATGCGCGCCGCCAGGGCGGCGTCCAGTTCCTCGCGCTCGACGGTGACGCTGTGGGTCGCCCGGCCCCAGGCGGCGTGCGCGATCAATTGCAGCTTCGCCGCCGCGTCGGCGCCGCTGAGATCCTCGGACGGATCCTCCTCGGCGAAGCCGGCGACCCGCGCCAAAGCGAGCGCCTCGTCGAACGTGGCGCCGCGATGCAGCCGGTCGAGGATGAAGTTGACGGTGCCGTTGAGCACCGCCCGGACCTCGCGCACCGCGCCATGCGCCGCCGCCTCGGCGACCGTCTCGAGCACCGGCGCGCCGCCGCCGACCGCGGCGGAATAGAGCAAACGCGCGCCGCCTTGCCGGGCGCTCGCCTGCAGCGCGGCGAGGTGGGCGCTGACCACCCGCTTGCTTGCGCTCACCACGTCGGTGCCGCCCGCCAGCCGGGCGGCGCTGATCGCCCGCCCGATCTGCGCGCAGGAGAGGACGTCGACAATGATGTCGGCCTCTGTGGCAAGGAAGCGGTCGAGTTCGTCGGTGAGCGGGACGGGCGGTGGCACGGCGCGCGGCCGGCCGGTGTCGCGAACGAGGATCGCGACGATCTCGAAATCGGGGCTGCCGCGCAGCGCCATCGCGAGCGCCTGGCCGACGATTCCATAGCCGGCCAGCGCGATCCTCAAGGGTCGGCGGCCTTGTCGCGCGACAACGGGAAGAGCTTCGGCGACGTCCGCGATTGGCGCGTCGGCGAGCCGTTCGGTGGAGAGAAACATGACAGCATTCCTTCGTAGTCGGACGAAGGCAGCCGAGAGACCCGTATGATTGCCGGTCCGGCCGCATCGTCCCCGGTTGAGGGACCGCCACCTTGCCCGGGAGGGCAGGTTGGCGTGGACCGAACGCCGGTCCACTCTTGATGCAGGAGGCGGCGCGCGACACGCGAACCGCTTCCCTGCCCGCCGGGTAGCAGCGCGGCGCCGCACGGGTCAAGCGCGCCGGCGCGGGCCGTTAGGGTCTCGGTAAGGACAAGGATTGGTGGGCGCGGCGGGATATGAACCTGCATCCTGCCGTAATCTGCGGCCCGCTCTGGTCTTGAGCTACGCGCCCCGCCGGCGACCTAGCGCGGCAGGTGTTAAAATTGCGCAAGCAATCGGCGGTTCGCTGGGCCGCGGGATGGCGGAGACGGAGGGATTCGAACCCTCGATACGGTTTCCCGTATGACGCTTTAGCAAAGCGTTGGTTTCAGCCACTCACCCACGTCTCCGAGCCGGGCCGGGCATGCCTATAAGGAAGGGTCGGCGAAGGTTCAACCGGGCGGCGGGGCCAATCGGAACGTGGTTAATGAAATGGTAACGGATGAAGGCGTTTAACGGGCCGCGACCTCCAGGGAGGGGATAGGGCCATGTTAAAGATTTCCGTGACGTTCGCCGCTTTGCTGCTCGCCGCCGCGCCCGCAACGGCGCAGATCGAAACCGTCGATCCCAACCAGGCGGCCGACGCCTATCAGGGCGCCGATCGCTACCAGCCGGCCGGCGCGGACCAGCAGGTCCCCTATCAGTCCGAGGACGATTATCAGCCCGCGGCCGATCCCGCCGCTCGTCAAAGCGAGCAACGTGACCCGGTCGACGAATACACCCCGATCGGATCCGCGCCGCCGCCTTCCGGTGCGCCGGCCGAGCCCGGTTCAGCCGCCTTCGACGCGCGCAACATCCCGGTCGGCGAAGAAACGCGCGTGCCGGCCGGCAACGTGCTGGCCGCGGCCGAGGGCGTGTTCGGGCGCGGCGCGCGCGGCCTCGCCAATATCGTCGAGGGCATCCTGCGCGAGCAGGGCGAGCCGATCGCCTATATCACCGGCCAGGAAGCGGGCGGCGCGTTCGTCTTCGGTCTGCGCTACGGGTCGGGCACGATGTTCCACCAGGTCGAGGGCCAGCGCCGGGTCTACTGGACCGGGCCATCGATCGGCTTCGACGTCGGCGGTAATGCCGACAAGGTGTTCATCCTCGTCTACAATCTTCACGACAGTCAGCGGCTGTTCCGCCGCTACCCGCAGGCGGAGGGCAATGTCCACTTCGTCGGCGGCTTCGCGGCCCAATATCTGCGCCGCGGCGATGTCGTGCTGGTGCCGATCCGGCTCGGCGTCGGCTGGCGGCTGGGCGCGAACGCCGGCTACATGCGCTTCTCCGAACGGAGCCGCTGGCTACCGTTCTGACGCCATCCGGCGCGGCGCCGCGCTTCCGCCTACGCCGGACAGGCGCCGCTCTGCGATGGGTGTGCCCAGAATCGCTTGGACCTGCGCCTGGCTCAGCCGGACGACGCCCGGGCCGTCCTGGAGCGGCGGCAACGCCGCCACCTCTTGATCCACATTGATCCGCGGACCGCTCGCCACCGGCAGGTCGACCGAAACGTGATTCGCGTTCAACCGGCGCGTCGCTCCGCGCCAGTCCCGCGAGAGCAGCAGCAGGTCGACACCGATCAGCAACGGATCGGGGTCGACGGCATGGGCGGCGGCGTTCGCCGCGATCAGCCCCCGGCGGAAACTGTCCGGGCGCGTGCCGACGAAAACGTCGACCGGATCATAGCCGTCCCTGGCGACCCTGACATGGCCGCCTCGGCTCGTCCGCAGCCGAAGGTTGCATGGCGTCCGGCAACTGTCGCCATATTCGGAGGTCGCGATCGCGCCGGCCGGCGTCGAGTTGATCCTGATCGACTGGCTGTGGACCAGCGGATTGCCGCCGACGCAGCCACCCAATGGGACGAACAGGAGGACGGTGAGTGCCTGCCAGGTTCGACGCGCCATTTCGTCCTCCCTTTGTCTTTCGGGAGAGGTGCGTATCGAACCATTAACGCCTTCTGAACGGTCAACTTTCGGCGCGGGCCGGCGGTGCCAGCGACCAATTGAGCGCGGTTCCTGCGAGGAACGGCACGAGGGGCGTATTGCCGGCGTCAAGCTGATCGGGAACGCGTGTGGCGGCGCGATCGAGCACGATCCGATCTTGGTTGAGCGGTAGGCCATAGAAGCGCGGGCCATGCTCCGAGGCGAAACCTTCGAGCCGGTCGAGGGCGCCTTCTTCCTCGAAGACGGTCGCATAGGCTTCGAGCGCATAAGGCGCGTTGAAGATGCCGGCGCAGCCGCAGGCGGACTCCTTGGCGGATATTGCGTGCGGCGCGCTGTCGGTGCCGAGGAAGAATTTGGGCGAGCCCGAGGTCGCCGCCTTGCGGACCGCGAGCCGGTGCCGCTCGCGCTTGGCGACGGGGAGGCAATAAGCGTGCGGCCTCAGACCGCCGGCGAACAAAGCGTTGCGGTTGATGATCATGTGGTGCGGCGTGACCGTGGCGGCGACGTTCGGCCCCGCCGCCTCGACGAAGGCGACCGCCTCGGCGGTGGTGATATGCTCGAACACGACCTTGAGCGCCGGAAAATCGCGGATCAGGTCGGCGAGGATCCGATCGATGAAGACGGCCTCGCGGTCGAACACATCGACGTCCGGGTCGGTGACTTCGCCATGGACGAGCAGCGGCATGCCGATCCGCTGCATCGCCTCCAACGCGGGGCCGAGAGTGCGGATGTCGGTGACGCCATGCGCCGAATTGGTCGTGGCGTGGGCGGGATAAAGCTTCGCCGCCACCCAGACCTCATTCTCGAACCCCCGCACCAGTTCCGCCGGCTCGGCCCGATCGACGAGGTAGCAGGTCATCAGCGGCGTGAAGTCGCTGAGCGGCAGAGCGGCGAGGATGCGGGTCCGATAGGCCTCCGCCGCGCCGACGCTGATCACCGGCGGCACGAGGTTCGGCATCACGATCGCCCGCGCGAACTGCCGGGCCGTATAAGGCGCCACCGCTTCCAGCATCGCGCCGTCGCGTAAGTGGACGTGCCAGTCGTCGGGGCGGCGGATGGTCAGCTTATTGATCATTGGGCGGGTTGGATCGGTCATCCACTCCCCCTAACTGGGGAACATGGCCGCCACCACCCTCGTCGATCGCGCGTTGATCCGCCTGTCGGGCGAGGATGTGCGCGGCTTCCTCCAGGGGCTGGTGACGAACGACCTCGACCAGCTCGCGCCGGACCGGCCGCTCTGGGCCGCGCTGCTGACCGCGCAAGGCAAGGCGCTGTTCGATTTCATCCTTTGGGCGGATGGCGAGGACGTGCTGGTCGATTGCGAGCGCGAGGCGGCGGGCGATCTCGCGCGCCGCCTCGACGCTCTATCGGTTGCGCCGGCCGATCGTGATCGAACGAGAGCCCGAACTTGCTGTCCATTGGGCGAAGGACAGCGAGGGCGCCGCCGATCCGCGCCTGCCCGCGCTCGGTCGCCGCTGGCTCGCGCCCGCTTCAGGCGACGAAGGCGCGGCGGACGCCTGGCGCGGGCATCGCCTGTCGCTCGGCGTCACCGAAGGCATATGCCGAGCTGGGCTCGGACAAGACGCTCTGGCTGGAATGCAACGCCGCCGAGCTGAACGGGGTCAGCTTCTCCAAGGGCTGCTATGTCGGGCAGGAGAACACCGCCCGGATGAACTGGCGCAACAAGGTCAACCGCCGCCTCGTCGTCGTCCGCGCCGACGCGCCGGGTCCGCGCACCCGCATCCACTATCCGGAGCTTGGCCTCGCCGTGGAGCATCGCCGGATCGACGATCTCGGCGACGCGATCATTCCGGACTGGCTCGGCGCGGCGCTGATTGCCGGAGCCTCGCCCGACCCATAAGATGGCGGTGGCGGGGAGAGCATGCATGAGCGAAACGGGCATCGACCTGATCGACGAATTGCAGGCGCCGGTGTCGGTGCGGCGGTTCGGCAGCGGCTGGTATTCGGGCTTTTTCGGCCTGCTGTTCGCGCTCAGCGGCTTGGCGATGGTGCTGGTGCTGCGCTACCCCGATTGGCTCGGCAGCCCGGAGCTGGGAATCGTGCGCGATTCCTCCGCGTTCCGGCCGACGGTGCATGTCGTCATCCTCGCCGCTTATGCGCTCGCGATCATCAGCCTGATGCTGCGGACAAAGAAGGTGCTGGGCTTCGCGGCGCTGGCCATTGCGCTCAGCGCCGCCTTGCTCGGCGGATCGAACGCGACCGAACAGGACGTCGCGAGCTGGGGCATTTTCTTCGGGCTGGATTTCTTCATCCTCAACATGCTGCTCGCCGGCTTCATGTTCGCGCCGTTGGAGCGGGTCCTGCCGCACAATGCGGAGCAACGGCTGTTCCGCGTCGATTGGAAGGAGGATCTGTTCTATTTCCTGATCAGCTCGATGCTGGTGCAGGCGGCGACCTTCCTCACCTTCGCGCCGTCCAATTTGATCCTCGCCCAGACCGGCAATCTGAGCGCGATCCGCGCCGCGATCGGCGGCCAGCCGCTGGTGCTTCAGGTCATCGAGATCATGGTCCTGACCGATTTCGCGCAATATTGGTTCCATCGCGTCTTTCACCGGGTGCCGTTCCTGTGGGGCTTCCACGCCGTCCATCACAGCACGCGGGCGATGGACTGGCTGGCGGGGGCGCGGATGCATTTTGTCGAGATCGTGCTGCTGCGCGGCGTGACCGCGATCCCGATGCTCACCTTCGGCTTCACGCCGACGGCGCTGCAAATCTATATCGGCATCGTCTACGTCTATTCGTCATTGCTCCACGCCAATGTGCGCGGCGATTTCGACCGGATCGGCCATTTCGTCGCGACGCCGCGCTTCCATCACTGGCACCACGCGCTGGAGGCGGAAGGCGTGGACAAGAATTTCGCGATCCACTTCCCGCTGTTCGACCGATTGTTCGGCACTTTCCACATGCCGCCGGGGCGCTGGCCGCAGGGCTATGGCGTGCCGGAGCAGGTGCCGCAGGGCTATGTGCGTCAGTTCTTCTACCCGTTCCGCCGCAAATCTAGCCCGTCACCCATCCCACCGCCGGGTCATTGAAATCGACGACGTCGTTGAGCTCGTAGACGTTGCGATAGCCGTAGCCGACCAGGTTGATGAAGGTCTGGATGTTGAGTGCGACGGTCGCCACCTTGCGGATCACTGGCGGCGTGTTGTTGCGGAAATTGTTGTTGCAATAGATCAGGATCGGCCGGTCACGGTCGGCACCGATCGTCACCGCCAGGCTCTCGGCGGTGAAATCGGTGAAGGGCAGGTTGACCGCGCCCTCGATATGGCCGGCGGCGAACGCCTCGCGCGAGCGGGCGTCGAGGACGAGGACATGCGGATCGCGCGCCATCTCGCGGAAGCGCGAATGACTAATAAGCCGTTCCTGCCGCTGGCCGCCGACCTGCGCGGTCAGCCGCTGGAAGCCGGGATAGTCGATTTGCGGGTTGCGCGGCGGCTGGGCCGTTGCCGGCGCAACGAGGCAGGCAAGGGTGAGCGCAAGAACGATACGCATGACGGGCTCCTTCCGTCGGGGACGTTGCGCCCGCGAAACTGACGCGCCGCTGAATGCCTTCGCTTGACGCGGAGCGCGGCGGCCGATCATAAAAGTTTCGGCTCGGTAATCGTGGAGAGTAAGATGCGTAAGAGGGGTGGCGGCCGGGGAACCTGGCTCGTTCGATTCGGAGCCTGCTTCGCCACCGCGATCCTGACGGTCGCCGCACCCGCCCTTCCCGCCCCGGCTCAGGCTCAGGCAAGCGCCGCCCGCCCGGCCGGCGGCCTGAGGCCGCTCCGCTCCGATGCCGAGTTCGCGACGCTTCTGCGCCGGCTGCGCGCCTGGCAGCAGGCCAATCCGCCGCCCCCTCCGCCGCCGCCGCCGCCACCCCCGCCGTCGCCTCCGCCACCTCCGCCGGGCACGATGGCGCAGGCCGCCGCGCCGGCTATCGATGCCGAGGGCATCACCAACGTACAGGAGGCCGGGGTCGACGAGGGCGGCATCGTCAAGGTGCGCGGCGACATCCTCGTCATCCTGCGCCGCGGCCGGCTGTTCACCGTCTCGACCGCCAATGGCGGCATGCGCGCGATCGACCAGATCGCCGCCTCGCCGCCGGGCGTCGCGCCGCCGCGCAACAGCTGGCAGGCCGACTGGTATGACGAGATGCTGGTCTCCGGCGAATGGGTGGTCGTCGTCGGCTACAGCTATGCGCGCGGCGGCACCGAGATCAATCGCTTCCGCCTGTCGCCGGAGGGCCGGCTGACCTTCGTCGACGCGCATCATCTGCGCTCGAACGATTATTACAGCGCGGAAAACTATGCCTCACGGCTGATCGGCAACCGCCTCATTTTCTACACGCCGCTCTATCTTCGCTACGACAATCCCGCCGGCTCGCTGCCCGGGATCAAGCGGTGGAACGGCGACGCCGCCGACCGCAACTTCCGGCCGATCATCCAGCCCCGCCAGATTTTCGTCTCGCCGGCGATGCTCGCCAATCCCGACGGCGTGATCTCGACCCTGCACAGCGTCACCACCTGCGATCTCACGGCGCCGGAGCTGGATTGCGCCGCGACCGGCGTGCTCGGCCCGGCGTCGCGGCAATTCTATGTGGCGGGCAGCGGCGTCTATCTGTGGCTTGGCGACCGCAACCAGGATCAGACCCGCCGTTTCCCGTTCAATCACTACATCTTCCGCCTGCCCTTCTCGAACGAGCGGCCGTCGGCGATCGGCGCGCGCGGCGAAGTGCGCAATCAGTTCGCCTTCCGCGAGGATCCGGCCGATAGCGTCCTCAATGTGTTGGTGCAGGCGAACGATTATGGTGGCGAGTTGTGGGAACCGGAGGCGCCGCGCGGGACGATCGCGCTGATCCGCGTGCCGCTCAGTGAGTTCAATGACGGCTCGCGCGAGGTGCGGCGGCGCTTCTACCGCTTCCTGCCCAACCCGACGAACACCGACGTCATGGAAAACCGCTTCATTGGCGGCCACATCGTTTACGGACTGCTGAACTATAATCGACAGGGCGCCGTTCCCCCGACCGCGGTGGCGGCGTCGCTGCGCGAGCCGGTGGCGACACCCTTCCCGCTGCGGCACGGCGTCGACCGGATCGAGGCGATGGGCAGCGATGCGGTCGTCATCGGATCGGGCGAGCGCGGCAGCCTCGGCTTCACCGCACTCGACCTTCGCTCGCCAGAAGCACGCCTCGCGGATTTCTACGCCATGCCCGCGGCGAGCGAAGGCGAATCGCGCAGCCAGGCGTTCTTCTACAGCCCTGATCCGACGACTCCGGACGGCGCGTCGGGCGTGCTCGGCCTGCCGATCGCGCGGCCGATCGACTCCCGCTATTACAGCATCGCCCGCGGCGCCGCGGCGATGATGTTCCTGCGCCGCCGGCAGCGCCAGTTCAGCCCGGCCGGAACGCTCGACGCGCAGGTCACCAGCCTGGTCGACGACGGCTGCGTCGCGTCCTGCGTCGATTGGTACGGCAACGCCAGGCCGATCTTCCTGCGCGGACGGACCTTCGCCTTGCTCGGCTATGAGCTGGTCGAGGGCCGGCTGGGCGATACGGGCGCGATCCGCGAAACCGGGCGGCTGAACTTCGTGCCGACCCGGCCGGCACGCTAGCGCGCGGCGCGGAACGACTCCCAGATCAGCCGGCCGGCCGCAGCGATCGAGCGGTCGCGCGCCGCGGCATCGGGCGCGCCGCGGACAAAGATCGCCAGGGCGACATGGCTGCCATCGGGCAGGGTCAGCACGCCGACATCGGCGGAGATGCCCGACAGGCTGCCGGTCTTGTGCGCCCAGATCGTCCCGGGCGGCAGCACCGAACGGACCCGCGCCGCGCCGGTCCGGGTTCGCGCCATGATCTCGAACAGCAAATGGGTATGCTCCGCGCTCAGCAATTCGCCGCGATGGAGCCGGGCGAGCAGGCGGACCATCGCGTCCGGCGTGCTGGTGTCGCGCGGATCGGCGTCGAAGCCCGGATTGATCGGGCGATCCGGCCCGGCGGTCAGCCAGGGCTGCGGCGGGAAGCCGGCTGCGAGATTCTCGGCCACGCCGGTTCCCGGCGGCGCGACCATACCGAAATCGTCATGGATAATGCCGGCGGTGTCGCGGTCGACGCGCTGGCCGTCGATGCGGGCGGCGCGCAGCCAGGCGTCCACCGCCTGCGGCCCGCCCAGCGCCTGGACCAGCATGTCGGTGGCGGTGTTGTCGCTGCGCGTGATCATCAGCTCGATGAGGTTGAGCACCGAGAGCGCGACGCCGGGATGCGGCGCGAAGGTCGCGATCCCGTCCGATCGCACCCGCAGCCGCTCGCCGAGCGCGATCATCCGGTCGAGCCGAAGGCGGCTCTCCTGCACCGCCTGCAGCACCGCTCCGGCGACGGCGACCTTGTAGGTGCTCGCCATCGGGAAGCGCTCGCCGCCATTGATCCGGACCGCCCGGCCGCTCTCCAGATGCAACGCCGCGACGCCCATCCGCCCGGCGCTCGCGGTCGCGACGGCCGCCAGCCGCTGCTCGAGGCTGGACTGGGCCGGTGCGGCCTGCTGGGCGAGCGCGGCCAGCGGCGCGGCGAGCAGGAACAGAGCGGCGAGGATGCGGGCCATCCTCGCCACCCTATGCGGCGTCGCGGCGGAGGTGAAGCCGCGCCGGAGCGACCTTCAGCGGGCGCGCGCTGTGCCGCTTGGCGACGGCCCCGCCACCCACCGGATGCGCGGATCGTCCATCGTCACGAGCTCGTTGAGTTCTCGGATGTTGCGATAGCCGTAACCGTAAAGATGGGTGAAGGTGGACAGGTTGATGGCTAGCCGGCCTGCCTTGTTGACGACGGGCGGGCGGTCCTCACTGAAGTTGTTGTTGCAGTAGATCAGGATCGGCCGGTTTCGGTCCGGGCCGATGACCTCGGCGAGCTGGCGCACGCTGAACTCGGTAAGCGGCAGATTCACCGCGCCCGCAATATGTCCTTCGGCGAACTGGCGCTCCGAGCGGGCGTCGAGGATCAGCACGTTGCGCTCGCGGGCGGCGGCGGCGAACGCATTCCAGTCGACCAGCCGGGCGATGCGATAGGGCCGGACCTCCTGGATGAGCGCGGCATAGCCGTCATAATCCATCAGCGAATCGAGCGGCACCCGCTGAGCGGAAAGCGGTGCGGCGGCGCAGGCAAGCAAAAGCGGAAGAGCGAAACGCAACATGACAGGCCTCCTTTTGGCGAGGCGAGATTGATGCGGCTCCGAAACTTTATTGGCTCTGAATGTCTCGTTCACACTGCAGCAAAGGCGCGGACCGGGAAGGTGCCCATGCCGGCGATCTTCGGCGGCACGGCGGTGAAGGCGAAGCCTTCGTCGGGCAGCGCGGCGAGGTTGGTCATATGCTCGCAGATCAGCACGCCGGCGCCGAGCAGGATCGTGTGGACGGGGCGCGAGCGGCCGGACGTGTCGTCGATATTGTGGCTGTCGATGCCGGCGAGGATTGCGCCTTGTTCGACAAGCAGCCGCGCCGCCGCTTCGGTCAGGAAAGGATGGCCGCTCTGATAGGTCTCGGTACGCCAATGCCGGTCCCAGCCGGTATGAACGAGCACCGCCTTGCCGGCGACATCGCGGCCGGCAAAGGCGTCGACGTCCACGGCGGTCTGTCCTTCGGCACGGACGACGATGCCGGGCAGCGCCGCCAGCTGCCGCAATTCCAGCCCCGCCAGGTCCGCGCCGTCGGCATAGCGATGGAAAGGCGCGTCGAGATAGGTGCCGGTGTTCGCGACCATGTCGATGCGGCCGATCTGGAAGGTCGAGCCGTCGTCGTAGAACTGGGCCGACATCTCCCGCGTCCAGAAGTCGCAGATATGCGGCCCCGGCAGACCCTTATAGGTGGTCATGCCCTCCTCGATCAGGTGGCTGAGGTCGATCAGGGTCACGACGAGGGTGCCCGTGTCCGAGCGCGGGCGATGCTCCACAGCGCGACCGCGCCGATCCCCATCCAGATGACGTTGAGCACCGCGGAAGGGTAGGCGCCGTTGACGCCGCTGTTGACGATGAAGCCGGCTGCGCCGGCGACGTTCATCCACTGATAGAGCGGCGAGCGTGCATCGAGCTTGCCCGCCGTCAACAATGCGTAGGCGCCGAGGATCAGGAGGGCGGCGAGCCAGCCGACGATCTCGACGAGGATCAGCACCCGGTGAGCGAGCGCGGCGCTCCCAGCGCCGGATCGCAATACCAGACGTCGGTCGGTCCGATCGCATGGTCGACCAACACCCAGCGCCCGTTCCGCAGCCGCAAGATGGCGTTGACCGTGAGCCCGTCCATCTCCTGTTCGTTTGGGAAGTAACGGCTGGCGTCGATCGCGCCGCCGCCCGGCCGTTGCGGATCGGCGATCACCAGCGCCCAGCCGCTCTGGACCCGGATCGTCTGCACCACGAACTCGACCGGACCGCGCAAGGCGCGCTCGATCGGCGGACGGACGGCGTCGAGGATCGCCCGACGCATCGGCGAACCCGCCGGCACCGGCGTGCCGCCGTTGCGGATTTGCGCCTGCGCCGGCGCGGCCGGAAGCGCCGCGCTCAACGCGAAGGCGGCGGTCAATGTCGCGAGGCGGCGGAGCATCATGCCGTGCCCTTCGCCAGGCTGCGCAGCACATATTGGAGGATGCCGCCGCTGCGGAAATATTCCAGCTCGTTAGCGGTATCGATCCGCACGCGAGCCGGGAAGCTGAAGCTCGTCCCGTCGGCGCGGGTGACCTTCACCGCGATTTCCTTGCGCGGGGAGAGCTCGGCGACGCCAAGGATGGTGAACATCTCGGTGCCGTCGAATTCCGGCGCCGCCTCGAGGAACTGCAGCGGGATCACACCCATGCCGACCAGATTGGAGCGATGGATGCGCTCATAGGTCTCGGCGATCACCGCTCGGACGCCGAGCAGGTTGGTGCCCTTGGCGGCCCAGTCGCGTGACGAGCCGGTGCCATATTCCTTGCCGGCGACGATGACGAGCGGCGTTCCCGCCTGCCTTGTAGAGCATCGCCGCGTCGTAGATCGGCATCTGCTCGCCGGTCGGGATATAGCGGGTGATGCCGCCCTCGATACCGGGGACCATCTTGTTCTTGATCCGGATGTTCGCGAACGTGCCGCGCATCATGACGTCGTGATTGCCGCGGCGGGCGCCGTAGCTGTTGAAGTCGGCGCGGCTAACATTATGATCCGTAAGGAACTTTCCGGCCGGGCTGTCGAGCTTGATCGATCCGGCCGGGCTGATGTGGTCGGTGGTGATGCTGTCGCCGAGGATCGCCAGCGGCCGCGCGTCGACGATGTCGCCGGGCGCGACCGGGGTCATCGTCATGCCCTCGAAATAAGGCGGGTTGGCGATGTAGGTCGATCCGGCCGGCCAGGCATAGGTGTCGCCGCCGGTCACCGGGATGGCGCGCCAGTTGGCGTCGCCGTCATAGACGTTGCCGTAGCGGGCGCGGAACATGTCGCCATGGACATAGGCGTCGATGAACGAGCGGACCTCCTCGTTCGACGGCCAGATGTCCTTGAGGTAGACGTCGGTCCCGTCGCTGCCCTTGCCGATCGGCGTCGTCACCATATCCTCGATTACCGTGCCCTTGAGGGCATAAGCGACGACGAGCGGCGGCGAGGCGAGGTAGTTGGCGCGCACGTCGGGCGAGACGCGGCCCTCGAAATTGCGGTTGCCCGATAGCACCGAGGCGGCGACCACGTCATTCTTGTGGATCGAGGCGCTGATCGCCTCGGGCAGCGGGCCCGAATTGCCGATGCAGGTGGTGCAGCCATAGCCGACCAGATCGAAGCCGATCGCGTTCAAATCCTCGCTGAGGCCAGCCTTGTCGAGATAGTCGGTGACGACCTGGCTGCCCGGCGCGAGGCTGGTCTTCACCCAGGGCTTGGAATCCAGCCCTCGCGCGCGCGCTTTGCGGGCGACGAGACCGGCGGCGATCAGGACGGCCGGGTTCGACGTGTTGGTGCAGCTGGTGATCGCCGCGATCACCACGTCGCCATGGCCGATGTCGTGCTTCACGCCGTCGGCGTTGGGCGCATCGACGCCGTAGCGATCCGGCAGCTCCTCCTCGGGATGGCCATATTCCTTGGTGAAATTGACCCGGAACTCGTTGTCCAGCTCGGCCAGGGTCACCTTGTCCTGCGGCCGCTTCGGGCCGGCGAGGCTCGGCTCGACGCTCGACATGTCGAGGCTGAGCGTCTCGGTGAACACCGGCTCGGTCGCGTCGGGGACCAGCCACATGCCCTGCGCCTTGCAATAGGCTTCGGTGAGCAGGATCTGCTCCTCCGGCCGGCCGGTGAGGCGCATGTAATCGAGCGTCTTGTCGTCGATCGGGAAGAAGCCGCAGGTCGCGCCATATTCGGGCGCCATGTTGGCGATCGTCGCGCGGTCGGCGAGGCTGAGCGCGCCGACGCCCGGGCCGTAAAATTCCACGAAGCGCCCGACCACGCCCTTGGCGCGCAGCATCTGCGTGACGGTGAGGACGAGATCGGTGGCCGTGATGCCTTCCTTCAATTCGCCGGTCAGGCGGAAGCCGACCACTTCGGGGATCAGCATCGAGACCGGCTGGCCAAGCATCGCCGCCTCCGCCTCGATCCCGCCGACACCCCAGCCGAGCACGCCGAGGCCGTTGACCATCGTAGTATGGCTGTCGGTGCCGACCAAAGTGTCGGGATAGGCGACCTCCTCGCCCGAGGGATCGTTCGAGGACCAGATCGCGCGGGCGATATATTCGAGGTTCACCTGGTGGCAGATGCCGGTGCCGGGCGGCACGACCTCGAAATTGCGGAACGCGCTCTGGCCCCATTTCAGGAACTCGTAGCGCTCCATGTTGCGGCTATATTCGAGCGCCACATTCTCCGCGAACGACTGGGGGGTGCCGAAGGCGTCGACCATCACCGAGTGATCGATGACGAGGTGGACCGGGACGAGCGGGTTGATCTTCTGTGCGTCGCCGCCGAGCTTGGCCATCGCATCGCGCATCGCGGCGAGATCGACCACCGCGGGAACGCCGGTGAAGTCCTGCATCAGGACGCGGGCCGGGCGATACTGGATCTCGCGCTCGGACCGCCGCTCCTTCTGCCAGTCGACCAGCGCCATGATGTCGTCGCCGGTCACGGTGACGCCGTCCTCGAAGCGCAGCAGATTCTCGAGCAGCACCTTCATCGAGAAGGGCAGGCGGGAGACGTCGCCCAATTTCTCGCCCGCCTTGGGCAGCGAATAATAAGCGTAGGTCTTGCCGCTGACCTTGAACGTGTCGCGGACGCCCAGTGAATCCCGGCCAACGGCGGTCATGCGCTCTCCCCTTCGCGCTTGCGGTGATGGCGCGGTCTAGCAAGCGCGCGCCCACGGGGGAAGGGCGCTGGCCGAGCATCGGCGGCATAAACTCGACGGTGCGCTTACGGATTCCAACGGGCAGGCCGGCGCTGCCGGAGGGCTGCCTCGTATCAGCCTCCGGGCGACCGCAGGTCGATCGCGCGGTCGCCCTCATAATCGAGAATGCCCGGTACGGGAGGAACCCGGTTGATCATCGTTCGAAAATAGTTCGGGAACTTCGCGACCGCACGGTACTCGGCGCGGACCAGCGGCAATGACTGCAGAGCCGTGGGCACCTCCATGCCCTCGGCCGGTGGGCGCACGCTCATGATCGCCAGCGCAGGGGCGGTGTGGGTCCAGCTCGGGGACCCGGTGAACGGCGCGAGCTCGGGCAAATCCGTCCGGCTGTCCTCGATCGCGCCGAGCAGGAAGCCGAGATCGTTAACGACCCCGGCCCGCGCCTCGAACCGAAGCGTGCCCATGCACAGGCAAGTGCCGATCGCCGGCATCCGCCGATAGGTGACCGCCGTAATGACATAGCTGCCCGGTGGGACGGCGATCAGGTAGGCGCGGCGCCCCTGCTCGTTCACGAACGGATAGCGCGAATCGGTGCGGATCAGCGGCGCGGCGCGATCGAAGTCGGGCGGGGCGGCATAGCGGCCTGACGGGGCGGGGGCGCCCGCCTCTCTCGCCAGGACGAAATCGAAGTCGCCCGGTCCCTGACGCGGATCCTCGCGGAAGAGCAGGTAGGCGGTCGCGCCGTCGGCCGCGACCGGCTGGCCCTGTCTGAGCTGGCGCGCCTCCTGGGCTTGGGCGGCGGCGCCCGTGACCAGCAGGAGGAAGGCTGCGATCAGACGTCTCATGGCGCGATGCCCGGCTGCCGTGGCTCGGGGCCGGCGGCGATCGCGGCCAGGCGCTCGACGATCTGCTCCGGGCTGCCCCGGTTCAGCGGCCGCCATAAATCGGCGGAAAGGCCGTAGCGGCGGTAACCCTTGAAACCCATGCAGCGGCGCATGTTCGCGAGCGCAATTCGCCGCACCAGCCCGCCTTCAACCAGCGAGAAGATAACCGCGCCGGTCAGTCCAAATTGGCCTTCGGTTCCGTTGGGCCCCTGGACGCCGCCTTCGATCGGCATGCGCTCCGGAATGCGCGCCCACAGCACCGGGTCTCGCGCATAGTCGGCGCACTCCCGAAGGTCGGCGCGGGCTTCCTCCAGGCTTATGCCCCCTCTCCAGAAGAAGAAATAGCGCCAGAACTCGCCTTCATCCCCCCGCGCGGGCTGATAGGCCGCCACGGCTTCCGGCGCCGGCGGTGCAAAGCCCGCTCCGGCTGGTGCCTGAAGCGAAAGCGCGGCCGCGAGGAATGCGGCTACCATCAGGCTATCCGCAGTCGAGCATGATGACTTGCCCGTAAATGAAAAGCGAAAGCCCCACCCCACTACGCATCACGCCCCGGCTTATTTTGCGCTGGCGCATCGAGCAAGCGCTTTTGGACAGGGGCCGCCGGTTTGTTCCAGGCGCGGCGGATAGAAAAGCAAGCCATTGGGTGGCGATAGGGTGCCGTCTGCGCTACGGGCGCTCGACCTCAATCAGGAGCGGGCATGAAGGGCATAGTGTTGGCTGGAGGTAGCGGCTCCCGCCTCTTTCCGGCCACGTTGGCGATCTCCAAGCAGCTGCTGCCGGTCTACGACAAGCCGATGATCTATTATCCGCTGTCGGTGCTGATGCTGGCCGGCATCCGTGACGTGCTGATCATCTCGACGCCGCATGATTTGCCGCTGTTCCGCCGCCTGCTGGGCGACGGCTCGGCGTTCGGGATCAACCTGTCCTATGCCGAGCAGCCGCAGCCCAATGGCCTGGCCGAGGCGTTCATCATCGGCGCGGACTTCGTTGCCGGCGGCCCGAGCGCGCTGATCCTCGGCGACAATATCTATCATGGCGACAAACTGGGTGACAAAGCCGCCGCCGCCGCCGCCGAGGCGGCCAATGGCGGCGCCAATGTCTTCGCCTATCATGTCGAGGATCCGGAGCGTTACGGCGTCGTCGCCTTCGATTCCATGACCGGCAAGGCGACCAGCATCGAGGAGAAGCCGGCCAGCCCCAAGTCCAACTGGGCGGTGACCGGTCTCTATTTCTACGATTCGGATGTCGTCGACATCGCCCGCTCGATCCGGCCCTCGCCGCGCGGCGAGCTCGAGATCACCGACGTCAACCGGACCTATCTCGAACGCGGCGACCTGCACATCACCCGGCTCGGCCGCGGCTATGCCTGGCTCGACACCGGCACGCATGACAGCCTGCACGAAGCCGGCGCGTTCGTGCGGACGATCGAACACCGGACCGGCATCAAGATCGCTTGCCCCGAAGAAGTGGCGTTCGAGCTCGGCTGGCTGGACGGCGAGGCACTGCTCTCCCGCGCCGCGAGCCTCGGCAAGACCGGCTATGCCGATTATCTCCGCCGGCTGGTGGAGAGCCAAAGATGACGCGCTTCCGCCGGCTCGACATCCCCGAGGTGATCGAGATCACGACGGCCCGCTTCGGCGATCATCGCGGCTGGTTTTCCGAAGTCTACAAGCGCGACACCTTCGAGAGCGAGGGCATCGCGATCGACTGGGTTCAGGATAATCAAAGCTTCTCTGCCCAGGCCGGCACGGTGCGCGGGCTGCATTTCCAGGCGCCCCCGTTCTCGCAGGACAAGCTGGTCCGGGTACTGAAGGGCGCCATCTTCGATGTCGCGGTCGACATCCGCAAGGGTTCGCCCAGCTATGGCCGCTGGGTCGGCGCCGAGCTGCTGGCGGGGCAACTCAACCAGCTGCTGGTCCCGGTCGGCTTCGCGCACTGCTTCATGACTCTGACCCGGGACACGGAAGTGCTCTACAAGGTCAGCGCACCTTATTCGAAGGCGCATGAGGGGGCGATCCGCTGGAACGACCCGGCGCTCGGCATCGACTGGCCGGAGCTGGGCAGCGAGCCGGTGCTGTCCGACAAGGATCTCCAAGCGCCGTTGCTGGCCGATTTCGACTCCCCGTTCGTCTACGAAGGCTGACGCGATGAAGACCGTCCTCGTCACCGGCGGCGCCGGCTTCATCGGCTCGGCGGTCGTGCGCCACCTGGTCCGCAAGGGCGTGCGCGTCGTCAATCTCGACAAGCTGACTTATGCCGGCAATCCGGCGAGCCTGAAGGGATTGGAGAACGCGCCGAACCACCGCTTCGTCCAGGGCGACATCGCCGACGTGCCGCTCGTCCTGTCATTGCTCCGCGAGGAGCAGGTCGAGGGGATCATGCACTTGGCCGCCGAGAGCCATGTCGACCGCTCGATCGACGGGCCGGGCGCGTTCATCGAGACCAATGTCGTCGGCACCTTCCGGCTACTTTCCGCCGCGCTCGAATATTGGAAGGGGCTGGAGGGCGAGCGCAAGGCCGCTTTCCGTTTCCACCATATCTCGACCGACGAGGTGTTCGGTGACCTGCCGTTCGACAGCGGCATTTTCACCGAGGAGACGCCCTACGCTCCTTCATCCCCTTATTCAGCCTCCAAGGCGGCGAGCGACCATTTCGTCCGCGCTTGGCACGAGACCTATGGCCTACCGGTCGTGCTTTCGAACTGCTCGAACAATTACGGCCCCTATCACTTCCCGGAGAAGCTGATCCCGCTCGTCATCCTGAACGCGCTCGAGGGGAAGAAGCTGCCGGTCTATGGCAAGGGCGAGAATGTCCGCGACTGGCTCTATGTCGACGACCACGCCCGGGCGCTTGAGCTGGTGCTGACCGGGGGCGTCGTCGGCGAGAGCTACAATGTCGGCGGGCGCAACGAGCGCACAAACCTTCAGGTGGTCGAGGCAATCTGCGACGAGCTCGACGCGCGCATGCCGCTGGCCGACGGCCGCGGGCGACGCGAATTGATCACCTTCATCACCGACCGGCCCGGCCATGACCGCCGCTATGCGATCGATGCGACCAAGCTGGAGCGCGAGCTGGGCTGGCGGGCCGAAGAGGATTTCGACAGCGGCCTTGGCAAGACGATCGACTGGTATCTCGACAATCGCTGGTGGTGGGAGCCGATCCGCGCCGGCACCTATGCCGGCGAGCGGCTCGGCAAGGCGTGAAGATCCTCGTCACCGGCCGCGAAGGCCAGGTCGCGCGAAGCCTCGCCGAGCGCGGGACGGGACACGAGCTGGTCTTCGCCGCCCGCCCGGAGCTGGACCTCGCCGATCCGGCCAGCATCGAGCGCATTGTCGAGGCGGTCGGGCCTGAGCTGATCGTCTCGGCGGCGGCCTACACGGCGGTCGACAAGGCCGAGGACGAGCCGGCGCTGGCGATGGCGGTCAACGGCGAAGGGCCTGGCGTGCTCGCCAGAGTCGCGGGACGGATCGGGGCGCCGATCATCCACCTCTCGACCGACTATGTGTTCGACGGCAGCATGGATCGGCCGTGGCGCGAGGACGATCCGGTCGCGCCGCTCGGCGTCTATGGCGCCACCAAGCTGGCCGGTGAGCAAGCGGTCGCCGCATCCGGCGCGACTTATGCGATCCTGCGCACCGCCTGGGTCTACAGTCCGTTCGGCAGTAATTTCGTCAGGACGATGCTCCGTGTCGCCGAGACGAGGGACACCATCAACGTCGTCGAGGACCAGCATGGCTCTCCGACTTCGGCGTTCGATATCGCCGATGCGATCCTGGCGATCGCCGAGCGCTGGCGGGTGGCGCCGCACGACAGCGCCAACGCGACCTATCATTTCGCGGGAGCGGGCGAGACCGACTGGGCGGGGTTCGCGCGCGCCATCTTCGCGGAAAGCGCCGGGCGCGGCGGGCCGAGCGCCCTCGTCAACGGCATCCCCACCAGCGACTATCCGACACGCGCGACGCGCCCCGCCAATTCCAGGCTCGACAGCGAAAAGTTCGCCCGGACGTTCGGCCACCGGGCGCCGGCGTGGCGGGAGTCCCTCGCTATCGTCGTCGAGCGCCTCGTCGGCGGCTAGCGGCCGATCGGCGGGTGAATGCGGCGGCGGCGGGCGACGAGAAAAAGGATTGTCGGCCAGAAGACTGTGTTGAGGACGTCGAGGGCGGAGGTGTCCGCCTGCCACTCCGCCGCGAAATAATCGACCAGCTCATTGGTCAGTGCAAACGCCCAGACCATCGCGACCGGCCACCAACTATGCATCCGCCGTCGGAAGACCACCGCGACGACGACGAAGATCAGGACGCCGAAGTGAACATGGAGCAGGTCTTCGGTCGCGCCGGTGGCTTCGGACATCGCCGTTTTCCAACCGGCATAGGTGTCGGGCAGTGACGAGAGCCAATCGATCATCGCCGATTAGAAGCTTTCTTCGGCGTAGATGCGCGAAACGTCGCCGCCCCATTCGCCATTGTAGCGTTCGAGCAGCCGCTCGGCCGGCGTCCGGCCGCTCGCCAGCACGTCGCGCAGCGGATCGAGGAAGCCCGATTCATTGTCGCCGGACGGATTGAGCTCGGCGCGGGCGTTGAGGCCGGCCTCGGCGATGGCGAGGATGCGCCGGCCGAACTCGCGCAAATTTTCGCCGCCGGGCGTCATCGCCTGCAGGCCGCGCGCGGGCACTTCGTCGCGCAGCCGCTGGCGCTCGGCGAGCGACCAATGCTTCACCTCGTCCCAAGCGGCGTCGAGCGCGGGGCTATCGTAAAGCAGCCCGACCCAGAGCGCCGGGAGGGCGCAGATCCTCGCCCAGGGGCCGCCGTCGGCGCCGCGCATTTCGAGGAAGCTCTTCAGCCGCACCTCGGGGAAGATCGTCGAAAGGTGATCGGTGAAGTCGGATTGCAATGGCTTCTCGCCGGGCAGCGCGGGCAGCCGGCCGTCGAGGAAGTCGCGGAAGCTCTGCCCGGCGCAGTCGATATATTGGCCGTCGCGGAAGACGAAATACATCGGCACGTCGAGCGCATAGTCGAGGTACTGGTCGTAACCGAAGCCGTCCTCGAACACGAAGGGCAGCATGCCGGTGCGGTCTGCGTCGGTGTCCGACCAGATATGGCTGCGGAAGGAGAGGAAACCGTTCGGCCGTCCTTCCGTGAAGGGCGAGTTGGCGAACAAAGCGGTGGCGAGCGGCTGGAGCGCGAGGCCGACCTGGAACTTGCGCGCCATGTCGGCTTCGGATTCATAGTCGAGATTGGTTTGGATGGTGCAGGTGCGCAGCATCATGTCGAGGCCGAGCGAGCCGACCTTCGGCATGTAGTTCAGCATGATCGCGTAGCGGCCCTTGGGCATCACCGGCAGCTCGGCCCGCGTCTTGTCCGGCCACATGCCGAGGCCGAGGAAGCCCAAGCCGAGCCGGTCGCCGACCGTCTTCACCTGCTGGAGGTGGCGGCCCGCTTCGGCGCAGGTCTCGTGAAGATGGGTGCGCGGCGCGCCGGAAAGCTCGAACTGTCCGGCCGGCTCAAGGCTGACCGCGCCGTCCGGGCCGGTCAGCGCGATGACATTGTCGCCCTCCCGAACCGGCGTCCAGCCAAACTCGGTGAGCGCCATGAGGAGGTCGCGGATGCCGCCCGGCTCGGCATAAGACGGGGCGCGATGATCGGCGCAGCGATAGACGAATTTCTCATGCTCGGTGCCGATCCGCCAGTCGGCCTTGGGCTTCTCGCCTTTGGCGAACAAAGCGAGCAGATCGTCGCGGCTCTCGATGCGCGGCTCGTCGGCGGGTGAGGATTCAGTGCGGGTGGTCATGCCGGGCGGGCTCTAGCGGCTTGCTCGACAGGCGGGAAGCCCGCCGCTACGACGCATGCAGACGGGGAAGCGTGCGAAAATGAACCAGCAAAAGGTCCATCTGATCGCCGCCGCGCGTCCCAATTTCATGAAGGTGGCGCCGCTCTGGCACGCGCTTCGCCAGGCGGATGATTTCGCGCCGGTGCTGATCCATACCGGCCAGCATTATGACGCCAACATGGCCGGCGACATCCTCGCCGACCTCAACCTGCCCGCACCGGACCATTCGCTGGGCGTCGGCGGCGGCAATCATGGCGAGCAGACCGGCCGGGTGATGATCGCCTACGAGCCGGTCGCGCTCGCCGACCGGCCGGACTGGATCGTCGTCGTCGGCGACGTCAACGCAACGGTCGCCTGCGCCCTGGTCGGCGCGAAGCTCGGCATCAGGGTTGTCCATCTCGAAGCCGGCCTCAGGAGCCGTGACCGGACGATGCCCGAGGAAATCAACCGGCTGGCGACCGACGTCGTCTCCGACGTCCTCTGGACGCCGTCGCCGGACGCGGACGAGAATCTCGCCGCCGAGGGGATCGATTCGGCCAAGGTCACCCGCGTCGGCAACATCATGCTCGACAGCTTCGAGATGGTCCGCCCGGCGATCACGGCCGCGGCCGAGGCCGCGAAGCTGGGCCTGCCGAGCGGCGGCTATGGCGTCGCGACGCTGCACCGGCCGAGCAATGTCGACACGCCCGAGGCGCTGACCCGCCTCGTCGCGGCGCTGGAGGAGGCGCAGGCGTTGCTCCCGATCGTCTTTCCGGTCCATCCGCGGACCGCGGCCAAGCTCGACACCTTCGGCCTGCGCGGCCGATTGGAAGTGGCGGGGGTGCGGCTGGTCGAGCCTCTGCCTTATATCAGCTTCATGAGCCTGGTCGTGGATGCGGCGGCGGCGATCACCGACAGCGGCGGCCTGCAGGAGGAGACGACCTATCTCGGCATTCCGTGCCTTACTTTGCGCGCCAATACCGAGCGGCCGATCACGATCAGCGAGGGCACGAACCGGCTCGTGACGCCCGAGACGCTGGCGGCGGAATTGCGGGCGGCGCTTGCCGGGATCCACCGGCCTGCGCGGCCCGAATATTGGGACGGCGCGACGGCGCAGCGCTGCCTTGTTGATCTAAGGCAGCGCGCGGCCCGGTTCGCCGGACTAGAGTGAGCCGATGAACCCTATCCTTCCCGTGATCCTCTCCGGCGGCGCCGGAACGCGGCTCTGGCCCGTATCGCGCAGCGAGCGGCCGAAGCAGCTTCAGCGGATCATCGGCGCGGAGACCATGCTGCAGGCGACCGCGCTGCGCGTCGCCGACCCCGCTTTGTTCGATGCGCCGCTCGTCATCGCCAATGACAGTCACCGCGCCGCGGTCGAGGCGCAGCTCGCCGAGGTCGGCATCCGGCCGGCGACCCTGATCCTGGAGCCGGTCGGGCGAAACACCGCCCCGGCGATCGCGCTCGCGGCGCTCGCCGTCGATCCGGAAACGCTTCTGCTGGTGCTGCCGAGCGACCATGTGATCGCCGACGTCGCCGCCTTTCACACCGCGATCCGCGCTGCCGCCGCGCTGGCGGCCGAGGGTTGGCTGGTCACCTTCGGGATCCACCCGAACCGGCCCGAGACCGGCTATGGCTATATCAAGCGCGCGGAGGCGCTTGGAACCGCCGCCTATGTCGCCGAGCGGTTCGTCGAGAAGCCCGATCGGGCCACCGCCGAGGCCTATCTGGCCGACGGCGGCTATGACTGGAACGGCGGCATCTTCCTGATGCGCGCCGGGCGCTATCTGGAGGAGCTCGGCCGGCACGAGCCGGAGATGCTCGCGGCGGTCCGTGCGGCGATGGAGTCGGCGCGGCGCGAGGGCGGACATATCTACCCAGGGAAGTTCGAGTTCGCGGCTGCTCCGGCCGAATCGATCGATTACGCGGTGATGGAGAAGGCCGATCGCGTCGCGGTCGTGCCGGTGACGATGGGCTGGTCCGATGTCGGCTCGTGGGACGCGTTGTTCGACCTTGCCGAGCGGGACGGCGATGAGGTCGCGGGCCAAGGGGATGTGCTGACCATCGACAGCCAACGCTGCCTGGTCCGATCGGACGGGCCGACCGTGGTGACGGTCGGCGTCTCGGACCTGATCGTGGTCGCGACCGCGGACGCGGTGCTGATCCTGCCGCGCGGCCACAGCCAACGGGTCAGGGAAGCAGTCGACGCGCTGGCCGCGCGCGATTCAGGCGAGTAATTCGGGCCGCACGACGCCGCCCGGATAGGCGACAATAAGGTTCGTCTCGCCCTCGAGGCGCGAAGCGCCCTCGACGCGCAGTACCGAGCCAAGCTTCAGCGGCTGGCCATCCAGCCGGCCGCCATCCTCGACCGGGATCAACAGCACGGTATCGTCGTTTGCGGCGATCACGCGCGCGGTGCCGCCGCGCCATCGCTCGAGCACGAATGCGCCGCCGGCATGGAGCAGCTCGCGGCCGGGTCCGATTTCCCGCGCGGTTCCATCGGGCCGCCATGGTCCGGTATCGGCGACTTCCACGCCCTCTTCCAGATGCAGCTCGCGCGGCCGGCCATAATCGTAAAGGCGATAGGTGAGGTCGAGATTCTGCTGGATCTCCATGATCGTAAGCCCCGCGCCAATCGCGTGGACGGTGCCCGCCGGCGAATAATAAACCTCGCCCGCCTTCACCGGCCGCCAGTCAATCAGCTGCTCGATCTCGCCCGACCGTGCGGCGGCGCGGAGCTCGTCCTTCGAGACTTCGCGGCGGAGACCCAGGCCGATCACCGCGTCCGGCTCGGCGTCGAGCACCAGCCATGCCTCGTCCTTGCCCCGCTTGTGCCCGATCGCCCGCGCCGCCGCATCGTCGGGATGGACCTGGATCGACAGCCGCTCCGCGGTGAAAAGCAGTTTGACCAGCAGTTCGCGATCCGCGCCGTCCGGCTCTTCGAACCAGATTTCGCCGATCGGCGCGTCGCTTTCGTTTTCGCCTGGCGCCCACGAAGGGAGGTTGCGCTGCCCCCAGACGCGTTCCACCCGTTGCGGAGTAATTGAATGAGCAGTCATTGCCGCAATTATCCCGATGTCAGAAACTACCGAACCTTAGTGGGAACGTCAGCAATTGCGACGCAGCATACCATATGACAAGCGGCGTCGGTAAGATGACGGGCGGGGTTGGCAAGCCGGCCGGCCGTCCATTAGGGGCCTTGGGTTGAGGGCGGCCGAGCAACAGACGGATCAAGGAGAACAAGGTGTCCGATCTTTTCAGCAGAATGGCGGCCGAGCGGGCGAGGGTGCTGGTCGAGCGCAAAAAGCCCATCGGCTGGAAGCTGAACGACGCGGCGCTGAATGCCCTGCGGTTCGAGGGGGTGATCGATAACGCCGACCTGCAGCCTCCGATCCAGAAAGCCCTTTTCGGTCTTCCCGTGCTGCGGGATGATGACGATCAATCCGAAGAGGCTCGGTTCTCGATCCTGGTTGTGAAATAGGTCTCGATGGCAGCTTCGCTATCACTGCTGTAGCTCGCGCTGCAGGCGTTTACGTTAGCTCCATTGCGATGCGTTTTTTGATTTCGTCCGTTTTGAACCCCACCATTGAAGGTCGCAGGACGCCCGGCAAAACCACGATGTCGTAGAGCTCGGTGACGCCGCCGTGGTCGATCCGGGCCCATTCGACGATCGAGCCCGTCTCGATATCGACGATCAACAGCCCGCAAAACGGCTGAACCCCGCGGGATTTCAGTTCTTCGTCCAAAGGCAGGCCGCCGAACGCGCCGTTTTCGCGGGGCGCGGACAGGCCGATCACCGCGAAGCGGCCAGTGAAGGCCAGGCCCCTCGCATAGCCCGGACAGAACGCAACCGGCTGAAATCTCCCGGCCGGGAGATCGACGAAGCCGAATTGGCCGGCTCCGGAATTCAGAATCCACAGCCGCCCGTCGTGGAATCTCGGCGAATGAGGCATCGAGAGGGCGTCGACGATGATTTCATCGCTTTCGACGTCGATGACCACGCCGCCATCGGCGCGATGATCGCGCCAGCCATCCTTGCTGTCGCTGCGAGAGACAGCGGTCACGAACCGCGGGCGCCGATCGATCATGGCCATGCCATTCAGATGGCACCGGTCCTCCGGCACGAGCTCCGAAATGAAGGGCGGTTTCCAGAGCGGCTTGAAGTTTCGCGTGTCGCTGACGGACGCGATGCACGAATAGAGCGTGTTCACGAACAGCGGCCGGCCGTCGACGTCAAAGCCCACATCATGGGCATCGACGCTGCCTATGCTCCAGCCGACATGGGGAACGTAAGCGGCGTCGAAGGCTCCGGTGTCGCCGGGTTCGATCACGTTGTTGAAGCGATAGACCTGGAATTGCGTCGCGAGCGCCAAGCGTTGAGCGTCCGCGCTGACGGCCATTCCCATGGGTCGCACGAAGTTGCGCTCGAACAACGAAATCTCGCCATTTTGACCGCTGCTCAGCAAGATCAGGCGGCCAGCCTGGTAGGTCGTCAGCGCCAGGCTGCCGCCCAGCTCGGCGAGCCACTGCGTGAATCCGCGCGAGACGCTCAGTCGGATCGTTCTGTCTGAAGCCGGCGTATCCATGTGTCTCCGATCAGCCCTACTTCGGGTACATTTCAACCGGGCCCTGTCGATCCGCACCGAGCCAATGGCCGATGCTGCGCCGAATCGAAAGTGGTGGATTTCCACGGGCCGTCACAGCCCGACAATTGCAACGGCTTGCCCGAAATCCCTCTCCTGATATTGGGGCGCGGATGCTGACCATGCTTCTCGCCCTCGCCGCGCAAGGCGAGCTTTCCGACGATTGGGTCGATCGCGCCACCAGGACGGCGCGCGTCGTGACGATGTGCAGGGTGGGGCCAGAGTGCGAGACCATGCGTGCGCGGGCCGTTCAATGGATTCGGGCGAATAGCCCCTTCGGAATCGCCCGAAATTCCGACGCGCTGATCATCACTCATGGAGCCATTTCCGGAAATGCGGACTCTTCGGTCGCCGTCCTCTTCGGTCCGCCCATCGATGGCGTGCGGGCGATCAGGTTCCGCGCCTGGTGCGGGATTGGATTGGTTTGCTTTCCGTCGGTGAGGGCTCAGCGGGCTCGTTTTTACGAAGCCCTCCGCCCTTCCGCCGAGAGAGAATCAGGCCGGCGTCCTCGGAATTAAGAGGCGACGCCGCCGCCTCCCGGAATCACATAGGTCCGATAGTAGAAGCAGTTCTTGCAGACGGTGATGAGCGTCCGAATCCCGTTGGGCGGCGTCCCCAACGAGCCGCCGGGCGTGCGACAGGCAAGGAACGGTTCTTCGCCGGCAGCGTCCTCCACCACGTCCCAATTGGTCTGGCCACAACTCTCGCATTTCGGGTTCGTGATCTTGGGCCGGATGAGTCTTTCAAAGTCGCCTACAGCCATTGCTGTGCCTTTCCCTTGGTACACCTGCCATGAGATGGTCAGGGTGGTGGAACCGTTTTTGGGCCGATAGACGCCAACCACGGGTGAGTACAGTCGCGGACCCAAGCTTGATCGAGGTCCGTGGAAAGAGGCTCGCTTGCCCGCTCCACGGATGATAAGGCCCCCAATCCGCTGCCCTTTTTGGAGTCTATAGATGCCGGCGATAAGCCTGCTGGTCGCCATGGCCCTCGCCTCCGAGCCGGCGACCAGCGAGATCACCTACGATCGCGTTACCGGCGAGGTCCGCACGACCGCGACCTTCCATTCCGGCGACGATCGGCTCGAAATCGGCTGCACGCCGTTTGAAGTGCGTCGCTTGTGGGTGAGACTGAGGTCGCACCGCTGGCTCCGCGAAGGGAACGTCTTCAATGGCGACGCAATCCTGATGTTTCGCTTCGACGAGCAGCCGCCGATCAGAATGATGTGGAGCGTCCGCGAGCGCGCCGCCATGCTTGTCGGTCTTGGCCGGGTTGAGCGGTTTGTGCGCCGCGTGGTCGATAGCCGCCAGTTGATCGTACGCGCCCGAGGACCGGAAGGTCGGCGCTATGACATCACTTTCTCAACGGAAGATGCGCGCGACGTGATCGGTCGTGCCCTGGAGGCGTGCGGCAACCCGCTACGCCGTCGGTTGGGATAGTCAGTGACGTGAAACAAGGTTCCGGCGTGTGTTAAGAAGGATCGTAGGAGTGATGCTGAGCTGCTGTCCTGTGCCCGCCGTGGCGCAGGGCATGCCTGTTGCTGACTCCCGGCCGATGGAAATCGACTTTTCCAGAGATCCCGTGCTCCTGCTCGGTCGGCGTCAGGCAGGGCGCGAAGGGTTTCGTGCCGCCGTCGCCGCCGCCGTTGAACGGCATCCCGAACTGCTGGAATATTCCGCCACGGAGGACGAAGCGCGAGCCGGTATCCGTCAAGCGCGCGAGCAGCAGCTTCCCTCGGCGGACCTCACGTTGAGCAGCTATCGCGTGATCTCACGGGATTTCTCCAACGATCCCGAAAACATCCTGGAGCGTTCGCGCCCGAGCCGGCGCACCGACGCAACCGCCGCTGTGAACCAAACTCTGTTCGATTTCGGCGCCGGCGAGAGCCGGGTGCGCGCCGCGTCGGCCAGGCTTCGTGGCGCGGCCGCCGACGTCGAGAGTGTCGCCGATCGGATCGCGCTGAACACCGTCGCCGCTTGGTACGATTTGTTCGGCTATCGTGCGCTCATCGAGCTCAGCGTGGCGGCCCGAGCCGGGCTTGCCGACCTGCGCGTCGCGGTACAGGAACGAATTCGGCAGGGCGCGTCGGCGGAAGGAGACATTGCCCTGGTCGATTCGTCGATCGCGAGAGTCGATACCCGATTGGCCCAATATCGTCGCCAGCTCGGCAATGCGGAGGCCCGCTACACGGCGTATACGGGCCTCGCGCCGCCGGCTGGAATCGAGCGCGCTCCAACACCTGTTATTGCATTCGCCGACCGTGCGGCGGTCGAGGAGGCGGCAGCGGATACGGCAGGGGTCCGCAGCGCTGAAGCGAATGCCGCCGCGGCGCGACAGGATGCGCGCGTCGCTGACGCCGAGCGCCTGCCGCTCGTTACCGTCGGCGTCGATGCGGGCCGTTACGGCGTGTTCGAAAACGAGGGCGATTATGATGTCCGCGGCCGGGTGACGCTGCGTCAGCGCTTCGGCGGCGGCGCTCAGGCGCGCGCGGATCAGTTTCACGCGCGGGCGCGCTCCGCCGATGCCCGCGCGATGCGGGCCCGCGACGAAGCCGCGCGCGACGCCGCTATCGCCTGGACGGATCTGAACGCACTTGAGGCACAACGCGTGGCGCTCGAAGCGGCCTATATCGCGGCGCGGCGCTCGCGTGACGTGCTCGTCGCCCGCTTTCAGGCCACGCGCGGCACCCTGTTCGACGTGGCCTCGGTCGAGAGCGCGTTCTTCGAAAGTGCAACCGCGTATATTCAGGGTCTTACGGAGCTGGACGCGACTCGCTATGTCTTGCTCTCCCGCACCGGACGATTGCTCTCGTCTCTCAACATACCCACTGATCGCCTTGGGAGGGGGGATTGAGCGACGATCGTCTAGTCAATGTGCCCGAGCCGAGGATTGCCGAGTGGCTCACCGAGCCGATGCGGCGCAACAGGGCGACCTATTGGAAGGTCGCGCTGGCGGCGGTGTTTATCAACATCTTCGGGCTGCTGACCTCGCTGTTCACGATGACGGTTTACGACCGCGTCGTGCCGAACAACGCGACCTCGTCGCTGGTCGCACTCAGCATCGGCCTCGCCATCGTCGTTATCTTCGATTTCATCCTGAAGCTGCTGCGCGCTTATTTCGTCGACCATGCCGGCGCGCGGATCGACAGCGACATCGGCGAAGCGGTGTTCGCGCGGCTGATCGCGATCCGGCTGGAGCTCAAGCGCGGCTCCACCGGCGCGCTCGCCGGCATGATGCGCGAGCTCGAGGCGCTGCGCGATTTCTTCGCCTCGGCGACCCTGACCGCGATCGTCGATGTGCCGTTCATCCTGATCACCCTGTTGCTAGTCGCGCTGATCGGCGGCTGGGTAGTGCTCGTGCCGGCGCTGATGGTCCCGATGGTCATCCTCGTCGGCTGGCTCACCAACCCGGCGCTGGAGCGCCTTTCGGCACGAAGCATGGGTGAAGGACTGGCCAAGCAATCGGTGCTGGTCGAGGCGATCGGCGGCCTGGAGACGGTGAAGTCGGCGGGCGCCGGACCCTTGCTATCGCGCCGCTGGCTGAAGGCGGTCGAGCAGCATTCTGACAGCTCGATGCGCCAGCGCCTCGTCGCCGCCATCGGTATGACCTTTGCCACGTCGGCAGGAACCATCTCTTATGCCGGCGTGGTGATCGTCGGTGTCGGCATGATGGCCAACAACACGATCACCATGGGCGGGCTCATCGCCTGCTCGATCCTCGCCGGGCGGGCGATCGCGCCGCTCACCCAAATCTCCCAGCTGCTGACCCGGATGACCGCGACCCGAACCGCCTATCGCCAGATCAACGCGATGATGGCGCTGCCGCCGGAGGGTCCGGCCGGCGACGCGCTCAAGCTCGCCAAGGTCGAGGGACGGATCGAATTCCGCAATGTCGCCTTTCGCTATCCCGGCGCGTCGGAGCCGACGCTGGAGGGATTGAGCTTCACCATCACGCCGGGCGAGCATGTCGCTTTGCTCGGCCGGGTCGGCTCCGGCAAATCGACCATCGCCCGCCTGATCCTCGGCCTCTATCCGCCCGAGGACGGGCTGGTCATGATCGACGGCACCGACATTCGGCAGCTCGATCCGGTGGATTTCAGGCGCCACGTCGGCGCGGCGATGCAGGAAAGCGTGCTGCTGACCGGATCGGTCAGGGAGAATATCGGGCTCGGACGACCCGAAGTCGACGACGCCGAACTGGTCCGGGTCGCGCAGATTTCCGGCACGCATCAATTCATGGGCCAGATCGCCAACGGCTACGATCTCAGGCTGGCCGACCGGGGCGAGGGCCTGTCGGGCGGCCAGCGGCAATCGATCGCGATCGCCCGGATGCTCGCCGGCAAGCCGGCGATCGCCGTCATGGACGAACCGACCAGCGCGATGGACGCGCAGACCGAAACCGGCTTGATCGAGCGGCTCCGCATCGAGATGGAAAAGCGCACCCTGGTGCTGATCACGCACCGGCCGCCGTTGCTCCAGCTCGTCCAGCGGATCATCCTGATCGACAAGGGGCGAGTGGTCGCCGACGGGCCGCGGGATATGGTGCTGCAGCAGATCACCCGCGCGCAGAAGGCGGCCTGAACCATGGCCGAAGCGCATCTCGAGGATCTCGCCGACCGGATCAAGCCGCGCGCCGCCTCCAATCTGCTGCTCTGGGGGATCGTCGCGTTCGTCGTCGCCTTTTTCGTCTGGGCGGCGTTCGCCGAGCTTGATCGGACGGTGCGCGGCATCGGCAAGGTGATTCCGAGCTCGCAGCTCCAGATCGTCTCCAATCTCGAAGGCGGCGTGATCGAGCAGATATTCGTTCGCGCCGGCCAGCGCGTCCGGCAGGGCGATCCGCTGCTGCTGCTCGACCCGACTCTGACCGGTTCGGAGTTGGGCAGCGGCTCGGCCACGATCGGCGCGCTGGAGGTGAAGGCGGCGCGGCTGGACGCCGAAGCGAACGGCCGCATCCCGGTCTTCCCGGCGGCGCGCGACGCGGTGATGGGCGACCAGATTCGGATCGAGCAGGCGCTTTATCAGGCGCGCGCGAACGAACTGGCCGGCCTGACGGGCGCCGGGAATGCCCGACTCGCCCAGGCCCAGCGCGCGGTGGCGGAGGCGGAGGGCGCCTATCACGCCCGGATCGCCACTCGCGACGCCCGTCAGGCCGAAGCGCGGATTCTCCGGCCGCTCGTCGAGCGCGGCATCGAGCCGCGGCTGGCGCTGATCCAGGCCGAGGGCGCCGCCGCGACCGCGGCGAGCGAGGCGGCGGCGGCGGCGGCCTCGATCGCCCGCGCCCAGGCGAGCGTCGCCGAGGCGCGCTCGACCCTGGCCCAGGCAGCGGCGGACTGGCGCGCCCGCGCATCGACCGAGCTGGCGACGACCCAGGCCGAGCTCGCCGCCCGGCGCCGCTCGATCCCGGCGCTCGCCGAACGGATGGAACGCACGACCTTGCGCGCGCCGCTGCCCGGCACCGTCAACCGGGTTCTCGTGTCCACCCGCGGCGCGGCGGTCCAGCCGGGCCAGCCGCTGGTCGAGATCGTGCCTTCCGACGAGAGCCTGCTGATCGAGGTCCGGGTCCGGCCGCAGGACATCGGTGCGGTGCGGATGGGACAGCCAGCGCGGGTCTCGCTCACGGCTTATGATCGCTCGCTTTACGGTGCGCTGGACGCCGAAGTCGTCGGCATCTCGCCCGACGCGGTGAACGAGGAACGAACCGGCGAGACATACTATCTGGTCAGGGTCCGCACCGCGGCGAACGCGCTGCGCGACGCGCAAGGACGGACCTTCCCAATCGGCGTCGGAATGGTCGCCGAGGCCGATCTTCTCGGCGAGCGGCGCACGGTCCTGCAATATATCCTGACCCCGATCACCCGACTCGGGGAGCGCGCGTTCCGCGAGTGACGGGCTCGCCGGAGCCGCCAAAACCGAGTCGGAAAAGCGCCTCACGCAACCCGAGGGATTGATCCAGGTTCATCGGGCGGCTTGCGGTCTGGCCGCCTAACGCCTGAAACGTCCCATCATTTTCCGATTCACATGGTCAACGCGGCATTTACCTCTTGGCAATCAACCGATTGCGTGCTGTAACCCGGCCATCTCAACTCCGTCCGGAGTCGAAGTGTCGCTAAATGCTGGAGGGGACTATGCTTAAAGTGGGTTTGTCGCGCGCGGGTGTGATCGGTCAGTACAACAACCTGTCCGACGACGCTTCGTTTATCAGTTCGGCCGATGCCTTTAACCACTTCGCCGCCGCTCCGGCCGCGAATCTGACGGACTTCAGCACCAACGCCCCGCCGAGCTTGAGCTTCGCGGATGAAGCGGAGATGGTGAAGGACACGAGCGGCGGTTTCGATCTCGACATCACCAACAAGGCGTGGATGCTAGGTCGCGGCTTCCTCACGATGCCGACGATGGAATATGAAGCGCGCATCGGCACGATCGAAGCGAGCGATGTGGAGCAAAATGCGCGTTCCGGCAATCCGATCGCCGATGAAGGTCCGGTCAGCGTCGCTGTCGGCGGATCTTTCTCCGGCAATATCGATTTCAACGGCGACACCGACGACATCCGCGTGTTCCTCGTCGCCGGCCAGACCTATCACATCTCGCTGCGCGGCACGGGCGCGACCCCGGTGAGCGACACCTTCCTCGAGGTGTACAATCCCTCGGCCGCGCTGGTGAATTTCGACGATGACGGCGGCATCGGCACCAACTCGATGATGACCATTGTCGCCTCCGCCACCGGCAATTACACGATCCGGGCGTCCTCCTTCTCCAATCCGGGCGATCCGGGCACCGGGGGCTATACGGTCGACGTGCGCGTCCAGGGCGTCGATGCGGTCGGCGACACCAACGCCACCGCCGTGGTGCTCAACGAGGGCATTACCTTCGGCTTCCGCGAGACGGCCACGGTCTCCGGTGGCGCCGATCTCGATCGCTATGAGGTTCAGCTCGAGGCGGGCAAGTTCTACACCTTCAAGCTGGCGGCTGGCGCCGATTACGCCACCGATTACACCGCCGTGCCGCTCGGCGAGATCGACACGATCCTGCGCCTGCGCAATGCGGCGGGCACGCTGGTGGCCCAGAACGACGACAACAACTTCCCGTCCGACATCAGCTCGGGCTTCGGCTTCCTGGCCACGGTCACCGGCACCTATTATCTCGACGTAACGGGCTATGCCGGCCAGACCGGCGGCTACGCCATCGAGTTCGAGAACATCATCTACCAGAACGAGGATCCGCTTCAGTCGATCCGCTGGGTCGATGCCGCGAATATCCCGTTGGATGTCAATGCGACGACCGTTAACGGCGTTCCGACCGCTACCGTCTATTTCGGGGCCGCCGGAGAGACCTTCGGTGAGCCCGGCATCGTCACCTTCGGCTGGAACGCCACCGAGAAGGCGGCGGTGATGAGCGCGCTGCTCGAATATACCAAGATCACCGGCATCACCTATCAGGAAACCGCGACCGTCGCGGGCGCCACGTTCCGTCTGAACACGGTGAGCACCGGCAATTTCGGCGCTTATTTCTACCCGCAGGATCCGGGTTACGGCGCTCAGAAGGGCATCGGCATCTTCAACGTCAACAGCGGCGGTTGGGACAAGCCGGGCGTGTCCACCCAGGACATTCCGGGCAATCAGGTCAGCCTCGACAAGGGCGGCTTCGCTTATGCGGTGATTCTGCACGAGTTCGGCCACGCCCATGGCCTGGCTCACCCGCACGACAATGGCGGCGGATCGGATGTCATGCTCGGCGTTACCGCGCCGACCAACTCCTACGGCATCTTCAACCTCAACCAGGGCGTGTACACGGTCATGTCCTACAACGACGCGTGGGACTTCCATCCGGATGGCCCGTCGCCGTTCACGATCGCCGGCATCGGCAATGGCTGGTCGGGCACGCTCGGCGCGTTCGACATCGCGGCGCTTCAGGAGCGTTACGGCGTCCATGCCTATAATACGGGCAACGACGTCTACACGATCCCCTACGTGCAGCAGAGCGGCGTCTATTACTCGACGATCTGGGACACCGGCGGCAACGACATGATTCGCTATGACGGTACGGGCCGGGCCACGATCGACCTGACCGCGGCGACGCTGGATTACTCGCCCACCGGCGCCGGCGTCCTCTCGTTCGTCGACCAGATCCCGGGCACGGCTGGCGTGGACGGCATCTTCGGCGGCTTCACGATCGCCAATGGCGTGGTAATCGAGAATGCCAGCGGCGGCAGCGGCAACGACACCCTGATCGGCAATGCGGTCGCCAATATCCTCGACGGCGGGGCTGGCAGCGACACGATGCTCGGCCGCGGCGGCAACGACACCTATGTCGTCGATAATGCCGCCGATGTCGTTATCGAGGCGGTGAACGAGGGCAACGACCTGGTCTATGCCCGGGTCAGCTATGCGCTCGGCGCGAGCCAGTCGATCGAGACGCTGTCCACCTCGTTCATCGCCGGGACCGACGCGATCGACTTGACCGGCAACGGCATCAACAATGCTCTGTTCGGCAATTTCGGCGACAACCTGCTGAACGGCAACGGCGGCGCCGATACGATGACCGGCTTCAGAGGCAATGACGTGTACGTCGTCGACGATGCCGGCGACGTCGTCATCGAGGCGCAGAACGAGGGCACTGACACGATCTTCACGTCGATCAACTATGCGCTGGGCTCAACTGTTTTCGTCGAAAACCTGGCGGCCGTCGACAGCGCCGGCCTCACCGCGATTAGCCTGACCGGCAACGGTAACAACAATACGTTGACGGGCAACAATGGTGCCAATTACCTCAACGGCAACGGCGGCGCCGACATCATGATCGGTCTCGGCGGGAACGACACTTATGTCGTTGACGACGCGGGCGATGTCGTCACCGAAGCCAACGGCGGCGGCAACGATCTCGTCTACACCCGAGTCAGCTATGCGCTGGGCACAGGGGAGATCGAGACGCTGTCGACGGCGGTTCTGGCCGGCACCGAGGCGATTAACCTGACCGGCAACGGCTTCAACAACACGCTGATCGGCAATAACGGCAACAACCTGCTGAACGGCAATGGCGGAGCCGACACGATGACCGGCCTCGCCGGCGACGACACCTATGTCGTCGATAATGCGGGCGACGTGGTCAACGAAGTCTCCGGCGAGGGCAACGATCTGGTCTTCACCCAAGTCAGCTATACGCTCGCCGCGGGCAAGTCAGTCGAAACGCTGTCGACCTCGAACAATTCCGGCACAGGGGCGATCAACTTGACCGGCAATGAGCTGGCCAACACGCTGATCGGCAATTTCGGCGTTAACCAGCTGGACGGCAAGGAGGGCAACGACACCCTGAACGGCCTGAATGGGGCGGATGGGTTCGCGTTCACCACTGCCCTGGGCGCCAACAATGTCGATACGATCATCGGTTTCGTGTCCGGCGACGATACGATCTTCCTCGACGACGCGATCTTCACCGCGCTCGGTCTGGGGGGGCTCGCACCCGGCGCGTTCGTGGTCGGAACGGCCGCCCTCGATGCCGATGATCGGATCATCTACAACAGCGCCACCGGCGCCCTCTCCTACGACGCCGACGGCAACGGCGCCGGCGCGGCGGTGCAGTTCGCGACCCTGAACGGCCTTCCGCCGATCGTCGCGGCGGACTTCATCGTGATCTAACTTCGGATCTGATGGGTACTTTGGGGGGCGTCGCGCAGGCTACTGCGCGGCGCCCCTCAGCTATTCGGCAGGGATGCAGCGGCGGCGCTGTCTGTACGCTCCCGCCACCGATCTGCTTAGCGGGCGAGGGCAGCGGGCCAAGGAAGCGTTGGACGCGCTCGCTGTCCGGACTTCAGCTGAGTAAGGTAGACCTTGCCGCAGGGACAGGCGGAGATGACACGCGCAGCACCGAACCCAGCTCCAGTGCCGAGGCGGAGCGTGCCGCGGCATCGCGGCTATTGAATCCGGGGCTGACCTTTCGACGCGAAGCGCCTACATTCAGGCAATGCGTATCCGATTGATCATGTTCACCGTTCTCATCGCGTCAATGCCCTCGCTTTCCTTCGCCCAGCTGTTGAGCGAACGGGTCGACGGACGACAGCGAGTCTGCACCTACGCCCCGGTGGCTGGCAATTTACTGAGCGACGGCCAGGGCCGGCGCGTCCATCGGACGGGATTCGGCGAGAATTGTCCCGCGACCTTTCCGGCGACGCGCAGCGACCTGCCCGTTCCGCCGACGGCGCGGCTGCGGCAGGAGGCGAGCAGCGGGGAGCCGCTGGTCTGCGTCTATGAGCAGGGGCCGAATGAGTGGGCGCTGCCGATGCCTGAGTCCGGGACGTGCCCCCTCTACGCCGGGATGGTTCCGGAGCGGCGCGGCCGCGGCCAATAGATCGCGGTCGCCGAGGCGGCAGCGGACGGGCGTCAGTTCGCCCGTTGCTCAAGTCGGACAGCAGGCGAGCCCGGCCATGTTCGCTGGACACAGTCCACCACGACCGTCTGGGCCTCCTCCGGCACTTGAGCCCAAGCTGCCTGAGAGACAAGCAGACGCGGTGGCGAGCCGCGGTCGAGGATCACTCCGGCGCGTTCGAGCAGCGTAATGATCTCGACGCAACGCGCGGTCGGGACGACTGGCCCGGCGAGCTCGGCCGCCCTCAGGTCGGAAAAGTCCCCGCGCGCGAATAGCCCCGTCTGATAGCCGGCGGCGGCAGTGACGAACGTGATCGTGAGCAAAGCGATGGGCAACGCGGGCCGACGCCGTATCGCCAGCAATGCGAGCGGCGCGAGGGCGACGAGGAATAGCGCGGATACAGCGCAAATGGCGACGAAGCTGGACATGAACGACCTCGCCGCTGCGCCTACTCATAACGGACCTGGCGTGCAACCGAGCTTCATTCGCGCCTTTACAGATACCGCCAGTCCATTATGACGGCCGCCTTCCCGCAGAATTGAAGAAGGCTGACCTTGAACGGTACCGTCGGCTGGGCTGAAAAGGCGCGCTTTGGCATCGTCGGCGCGCTGATTGTCGCCTGCTTCCTCTGGGGCGGGGCCTCCCGGCTGGATATCCCCGGTCTGATCCTGCTGCAGCCCCTCGCCGTGCTCTGTGCTGCGGCCGTGCTTGTCCTGCCCGGAGAGATTCGTTGGGCGGCCGTGCGGACGCCGCTGATCTTCCTCGGCGCTCTGGCGATCATCATTGCCGTGCAGCTGGTTCCGCTGCCTCCCGCTTTGTGGGCCTCCCTGCCCGGTCATGAGCAATTGTTGCCTCTTGCGGCTGCTGGTGGCGAGCCGGCGCCGTGGCGGCCGCTGACGCTGACCCCTGATCTGACATTGTCGTCGCTCGTCGGCCTGGTCGTTCCGGCCGCCGCCCTGATCGGGTTCGGCGGTCTGACCGGCGAACGCGCTCGGCACCTGCTTGCCTGGCTGCTGGTCGCGGCGGCGCTCGGTTCGCTGCTCGGTCTGGCCCAGTTGCTGGGTGGCCCCGGCAGCGGCTTTTACCGTTACGCCGTAACGAATTCGAGCGCCGCGGTCGGCTTCTTTTCCAACCGCAATCACCAGGCGATGTTCCTGGTCATGGTATGGCCAATGCTCGCGGTGTGGGCCGCGCAACGCCAGGCCGATCCGGGTGTCGAGCGTTTGCGCCGGGCCGTGGCGCTTTCTGGCGCGGTGGCCTTGCTGCCCATGATCGCCGTGACCGGCTCGCGGGGCGGATTGGTCCTGGCGCCGATCAGTCTGGCGGCCAGCTGGTGGCTGTTGCGAAAGGCGGCGTCCGACCGAAATAGCGCGCCCCTTCGGTGGGTTTGGATCGTCGGTCCGTTCGTCGCCGCGGTCGTCGTCCTCGGGGCGGCGATCCTGTTTGCCCGCGCCGAGGCTTTCGAGCGGATTTTTTCGACCTCGGTCGGGGATGAGGCACGGCTCAGCTACTGGCCGGTGTTGGTGACCATGATCCAGGACTTCTTTCCGTTCGGCTCAGGGTTTGGCTCATTCGATCCGCTCTTTCGTTTTTACGAACCCGACAGCATGATTCGCCCAACCTATTTGAATCATGCGCACAATGATCTGCTCGAGCTGCTGATCACGGGCGGCGTCCCCGCTGCGTTGCTCGCGCTGGCCTTTGTGGTCTGGGCCGGTGGTCGTCTCGTTGCCGCCGTCAGGGACCGCGGCAGCGCTCGAACGCGGTTCGCCTTCCTGGGCGGGACAATGATCTTCATTCTCCTATTTGGCAGCCTGCTTGATTATCCGCTCCGGACGCCGCTTCACGCCATGCTCTTCGCCTTTGCGTGCGGGTGGCTGGCATCACCAGCGCCCGGATCGCAGGGGGCGGACCGGGGGTAAATCCACTTTACCCATTTGCCCGTTGTGCCTACAGGCGAGCAATCTACCTTTCGGGCCGCTCGACGAAACGGGGCCGAACGAGCCGGTCATCTCAATCGTATCCCAAAGGGTTCATAATGCGAGTAATTGTGCTGCTTTTCCTGTCAGGCGTCGCCGCCTGCTCGAGCCCGCAGCTCGTCGATACCGGTCAGGTCGGGATCATCCCGGCGGCCGACCTTCCCCAACCTTCGGTCGCTGACCTCGCACGCGGTCAGCGCCCCCATATCGTAGGCCCTTTCGATCGGTTGGCGGTGGAAGTGTTCGGCCTGCCCGAGCTGAGCCGGCAGGTCCAGGTTGACGCGAGCGGGCGCATCGCGCTTCCGCTCGCTGGTGAAATCGACGTGACCGGCCGCACGCCGAGCGAGCTCGAGGGGTTGATCGGCGAGCGTTTGCGTGGCGGCTATGTGCGCGAACCGCGGGTTACGGTGAGCGTGCTCGAGACCGTCAGCCAAGTGATGACGGTCGACGGAGAGGTTCGCCAGCCCGGCCAATATCCAGTCACCGGTTCGATGACGCTGATGCGGGCGATCGCCCGCGCGCAAGGCACGACCGAGTTTGCGAATACCCGCTTCGTGGTGCTCTTCCGCACCGTGAATGGGCGTCAATTGGCGGCTCTTCACGACTTGCGGGCCATTCGGCTGGGCGCTTATGCGGATCCGTCGATCGCTCCGCAGGATGTGATCGTGGTGGGAGAATCGCAGGCGCGCCGGCTATTCCCGCAGATCATTTCTGGCGCCAGCCTTCTGCTTGCGCCTTTGATTACCGTTCTCGGTAGCAACAACAATTAGTTTTCAAGGCGTTCCCTGATGAATGATCTTAACTTCCGGCGAGCGCCAGGCGATGAGCGATCAGGACCCGCTTATCAAGATGCCGCGCCGGTTTCGGACGGAGACAGCCCGAGGACCCCCGTCGTTCTGCATTTGCTGCGGATATTGAAGCGCCGGAAGTGGCTGCTGATTGGCTCTGTCGCTATTGCGACGATCATCGGCATTGTCGTTACGTTGCTCATGACGCCTCAATATACAGCCGAGGCGACGCTCGAGATTCAGCGGGAAAACAATCAGATCGTTCAGGTTCGCGGGGCCGAGCCCGAGACCAGCGCGGTCGACGAGGAATTTTACCAGACCCAGTACGGGTTGCTGAAGGCGCGCTCGCTCGCCGAGCGGGTGGCGACCGATTTGCGACTTTACGAAAATGCCGGCTTCTTCGAGATGTTCGGCGCCGACCAGACTGCGGACGCGATCCGCGAGGGGGGCAGAAGCCTCACGCCAGCGGTCCGCCAGCAGCGCATTAGTGATGCCGCGGATATCCTGCTGGCCAATATCGATGTCGTGCCGACGCGGGCGTCGCGACTGGTGGCCATCCACTTCACCAGCGCGGATTCCCGTTTCTCGGCGGACGTCGTCAACGCCTGGACCCGCCACTTTGTCGAGGCCGCGCTCGCCCGCCGTTTCGAAGCGACGGCCTATGCCCGTCGGTTCCTCGAGGATCGGCTTGGGCAATTGCGCCAACGGCTCGAGGAATCGGAGCGCGCGCTCGTCGGCTATGCGTCGCGGGAGCGGATCATCAATATTCCCTCCACCAGCACAACGACCGGCGGCGCGAACGGCGGCGGCGTCAGCACCACCGAGCGGTCGCTGGTGGCAGACGATCTGGCGGCCATCAACACGGAGCTCAACGAGGCCATCGCCGAGCGCACGACCGCGGAGAGCCGCCTGCGCGCCACCGGCGGCTCGACGATGGAAGGGCTCCAGAACACCGCGATTTCGACCCTGCGTTCGCGGCGGGCGGAGCTCGCCGCCGAGCATGCGCGGATGCTGACCCAGTTCGAGCCGCAATATCCGCCGGCGCAAGCCATGCAGAACCAGATTCGCGAGCTCGATCGATCGATCGCCCGCGAGGAGACCCGGGTTCGCAGCACCTTGCAGGGCACCTATCAGGCAGCGGCGGCGCGCGAAGCCTCGCTGCGCCAACGCGTCCAGGGCCTGCAGGGCGATTTGCTGAACCTGCGCGGCCGAACCATCCAGTACAATATCTATCAGCGCGAGGTGGACACCAACCGCCAGCTCTACGACGCGCTGCTCCAGCGCTACAAAGAGATCGGCGTGGCGGGGGGCGTCGGGGTGAACAACATCTCGGTGATCGATCCCGCGCAGGTACCCGATCGGCCGTCCAGCCCCAGGCTCATCCTCAACCTGCTGCTCGCGCTGCTGGTCGGCGGGACGATCGGCGTCGGGCTCGCGATGGCGCTCGAGCAGATCGACGAGGCGATCTCCGATCCGACCAGTCTGGAGCCGGCCCTTGGCTTGGCCTTGCTCGGCGTGATTCCAAAGGCCGGCGGAGACCCGGAAGCGGAGCTGGATGACCGCAAGTCCCCGATCGTCGAGGCTTATCTGTCGATGCAGACCAGCCTTGCGTTCACCACCGATCACGGCATTCCGCGGACGCTGACGGTGACGAGCACGCGGCCCGGCGAGGGCAAGACGACGACGAGCTACGCGCTCGCCCGCATGCTGAGCCGAACCGGGCGCAAGGTGATCCTGATCGACGCCGACATGCGATCGCCTTCGTTGCACGGCATTTTGAACGTCGGCAATGCGCGCGGCCTCAGCAACTATCTGAGCGGCGCCGACGATGTCGCGAGCATGGTGCATCGCGGCCTTGCCGACGGCATCGCCCTGATGACGGCGGGCCCGTCTCCGCCCAGCGCCGCCGAGCTGCTGATGGGCGACCGCATCAACAAGCTGATGGAAGAGCTGCTGACGACGTTCGACAACGTCATTCTCGACGTGCCGCCGGTCATGGGGCTCGCCGACGCGCCGCTCATCGGCAGCCAGGTGGAAGGCGTTCTGTTCGTCATCGAATCCCACGCGACCCGGACGAGCATGGCCAAGATTGCCGTGGGCCGGCTCAGGGACGCGCAAGCGCGGGTTCTGGGCGTGTTGCTGACCAAGTTTGAGTCGCGCCGCGCCGATTACGGTTACGGCTATGATTATGGCTATGGCTATGGCGAAGGCGCGACCAACCAGCCATCCTAGCCGGTCGCGGTCTCGCGGCGGCGGCTTGAGGCCGGCAGGGGTCTTGCGGCTCGCCACGATCGCGATCGTGGCGACTTTGTGCCTGCTGATCGTGGCCAAGGTCTCCGTCGCCGAGCTATTCAGCCGCAGCTATCCCGCGCGGGCGCTCTTCTGGGCGCCCGACCATGGCGAGGCCCAAGCCAGCGCGGCGGCACGCTTGGTGTCAGCCGACCGGCCGGACGAGGCGCGTCGGCTTGCCGCGGCTGCGCTGCGGCGCAGCCCGCTCAATGTGGTTGCGCTGCGTAGCCTCGGCCTGGCGGCCGAGGCGAAGGGCAATGCACCCCAAGTGATCCATTTCATGGGTCTGGCGAACGCCGTGTCGCGCCGCGATCTGCCGACGCAAATGTGGATGATCGGCAATTCCGTGCGGCGCGGCGATTATCCGGCGGCCGTCCGCCAGTTCGACCTTGCGATGCGCAGCTCGTCACGCGGAACCGATCAACTCATTCCCTTGCTCGTCGCGGCGAGCGCCGATCGCCGCGCGCTGCCGCCGATTGCGGGCGCACTGAACACCCGGCCAGACTGGCTGGGCCTGTTTTTCGACCAGCTCGCCCGATCGAACATTCCGGCCGAACATGTCGCCGTCCTGATCCGGGGGCGGCTCCGTCCCGCGCAACCGGAAGAGCGCCTGCTCATCCAATCGAACATCCGCGGGTTAAGCGAGCGAAACCGGTTCGATCTTGCCTGGCTGCTCTTTGCGGATGCGGTCGGGGGGGCGGGTGCAAATGATACGGGTCCCCGCGATGGCGGCTTCGAGACCCCGGACGGCTTTTCGCCGTTCGACTGGACTTTGGGCGAAGAGCCGGACCTGCTTGCCCTGCGCGGTCCGCGGCCCGACGGCGTACGTGGCAACGCACTCTTCCTGTCTGCGCGCAACGGTCGGTCGGGGGAAGTGGCCCGTCAGCTCTTCCGGCTTCGGCCCGGGCGCTACGGGGTGTTCTTGCAGGCCGGCGCCGTACCCGCCGAACCGGTTCAGCAACCGCGGCTTGCCTTGACCTGCGCGACGGACGGCAGGGCTCTGGCGACCCTTGCCGCGGGGCAGACGACGGCGGTGACCCAGCTTCGCGGGAGCTTCTCCGCGCCCGCCGGCTGCGACTGGATCTGGGCCCGGATAACCATCGGCGCAGGCGACGCTACTCCGACCGACGAGCCGTGGGTGGACAATCTGGTCATCCGCCGCCTTCAGTAGCGCATGCCGGCCCCGGCTAACCCGCAGGCTCGACGACCTCGAGCTCGGGTAGGGGAAAGACCAGTTTCTGCCCGCGAAAGGCCGGCGAGCGCTCGAAGAAGCTGCGGAAATGCCAGGGCAGGACGATGAGATAATCCGGCCCTTCGGCCAGCAATTCCTTCTCGTGAACAATCGGCAGCCAGGTGCCGGGTGTGAAGTGGCCGAGCTTCTCCTCGTTGACCTCGCCGACCGCGAACACCTGGTCGGCATTGATCCCACAATATTGCAGCAGCACGTTGCCCTTGGTCGAGGCGCCGAGGGCGGCGACCCGCTTCCCCTCGGAGCGCGCACGATCGAGAAAAGCGAGCAAGGCCTTACGCGACTGCGCGACCCGGTCCGCGAACGCCCGATAGGGCTCAAGCGTGTCGAGCCCTCTGGCGTCCTCGTCGGCCAACACCCGCCGCACGTCATCCGCCTCGCTACCCTGTTTCGCGACGCTGACGGAGAAGCTGCCGCCGTTGACGTCGTTGAACTCGACATCGACGATCCGCAGCCCGACCCGGTCGGCCATCCACTTGATCTGCCGCAGCGCGTAGAATTCGAGATGCTCGTGACAGACGGTGTCGTAGCTGTTGGTGTCGAGCATCATCGGCATGTAGCTCTGTTCGAACACCCAGATGCCGTCGTCGGCGAGCACCGCGTGGACGTCCTCCATGAACTGCATCGGCGCCGGCAGGTCGTAAAACATCGAGAAGGATGTCACGACCTTTGCCTTGCGCCCCGGGAACCGCTCCTGGAGGAGGGGGGCGGAGAAGAAGTCCGGGATCAGCTGGACGTGCGCCGGGTAATAGCTGTGGAACTTGACGCCGGTGGGATCGATTCCGACCAGATCGAAGCCGCTGTCGCCATAGGCCTGGAGCGTGGTGCTGTCGTTGCTGCCGATGTCGACGATCAGGTCGCCCGGTCGAAGGTCGACGAGGCCGCGGATTCGTTCGACCTTGCGCTGGAGATGCGCGACCATGCTGGGATTGAGGCCCGACCGATAGCCGTAATTGTGCCCGTACATTTCGCCGAGGTCGTAGCTGTGCGCGAGCTGGAGCAAGCCGCAAACGTCGCCCTCGCCGGTGCATTTGACGAGCCGTAGCGGACCGACCGTGACGTCGGCATCCTTCGCGGCCGGGAACACGCCCGTCAGCATCTGCTCGCCAAGATCGAGCACCGGCTCGAGCTGGGAGTTGCCGCAGATCCGGCATGATTCCAGGGTTCTCAACATTGCAAACTCCACTCGCTGGCGTCGGGCGACCGACGCCGATCATTTCAAAGCTGTTTGATGCCGACGATCGGCTGATCCAATTGACCGCCTTCCGTTGCGTCGAATTGATAGCCCATCCGGCGATAGAGGGCGATCGCGACATGGTTGTCGGGATAGACGCGCAGGCGCACCTGCGTGCTGCCCCGGATGGCCGCGGCGGCGTGCAGAAACTCCATCATGGCCAGGCCGAGCCCGTGGCCGCGGTGATCGGGATGGATGGCGATACCGAGGCTCGGCAGCTCATAACCTTCGTCCCACCCGCGCAGCAGCCCGTATCCAATCACGTCGCCACCGCGCGTCATGAGATAATGGAGATCCTGTTTGCCGGGTGCGCAAAGCGTCTTCAAATGCTCGCGGTCGGACGGATGCGGCTCGAACCAGCCGTCCATGCCTTCCTTCTTGATCGCGGCAAGCATCGCCGCCAGCCCATCGACGTGGCGCAGATCAAAGCGGACGATCTCGAGAGTCGGCTGCGGCGTCATGAAGCGGCCAGAGAAGCGACGATCATGTCGATTTCCGCGTCGGTCACCGTCGGGCTCGAGGGCAGGCTGATCACCTGCCGTGCGACATGGCTCGCGACCGGGATGTCGGACGAGGCGTAAAGCGCCGGCATCTCGCTCGCGGCATGGAAGCCGGGTCGCGTCTCGATGCCGCGTTCCGCCAGCTTCGCGATGACGGCGTCGCGACCTTGCGGAAATGCCTTTTCGTCCAGCGCGATCGCGATCGCCCACATCAGTGGCTCGACACCGTCGGTCATCCGCTGGAGCTTCACCCCGTTCAGCTTGCTCAGCGCCGCCACGTAGCTGCTATAAACCCGGTGGCGCTCGCGCCGGATCGGTTCGATCTGCTCGAGCTGCGCGCAGCCGAGCGCCGCCTGCATATTGGTGAGCCGGAAATTGTGGCCTGGAACCTCATGAAAGTAGCGCCGCGCCTTGACCCCATGGCTGCGAAACAGCCTCAGGCGGTCGCGCAGCTCGGCATTGCGGGTCGCGACGGCGCCGCCTTCGCCCGTCGTGATCGTCTTGGTGGCATGGAAGCTGTAGGTGCCGATCTCGGCGATCGTGCCGGCCTGTTTGCTCCGGTAGGTCGAACCCAACGCCTCGGCCGCATCCTCACACACCCAGAGGCCGCGATCGGCCGCCAAGTCCAGGATTGGCTGCATGTCGCACATGTTGCCGTAGCTGTGCACGGGTACGATGCCGACAGTCCGGGGTGTGATGACCTTGGCGATCGTCTCCGCCGTGGCGCACCAGGTGTCGGGGTCGATGTCCGCGAACACCGGCACGGCGTTCATGTGGAGGGCGATGTTGGCGGCGGCGAGGAAGGCGAATCCCGGCACCACGATCTCGTCGCCCGGCTTCACGTCCAGCGCCAGAAAGGCCGCGTGAATCGCGGTCGTGCCATTGGAGGTCGCGACGACATGCGGCGTGTCGAGGTAGGCGGCGAGATCGGCCTCCAGCCGATCGACATAGGGCCCGCCGGAGATCCAGGACGAGCGCAGCGCGTCGAGCGCATAGGCCTCCTCCTGTCCCCAGTAGCGCGGCTCCGCCCAGGGGATGAACTCCCGTGCGACCGGGTGATCCTCAACCCTTGAGGGACTATCCAGCGCGGTCATCGACATCTCCATCTCAACAGGCGGCTCATCGCGCCGTCGTCGGCAGCGTCACCCACTTCGCTCCGGAAGCAAGAAAGCGGCTCACCGCATTGCTATACGGGCTGGAGCGGACGAATTCGTAGGCGCTTTCGCTGTGAATCTGTCCACGGACAAGGAAGAAAGCGGTGCCGAGGACGTGCGCGAGCCGGCCCGGAAGCAGCGCCGCCAGAAGCAGCAGGACCCGCGTTCCTCCCACGCTCCGGTCGGCAAAGAACCTGCGGTACTCCCGCAACGAGAAGGCGCCGCGCGCGCGAAAGCTGAGCATGTGCTTGAAGCTGCGCCAGGGATATTCGCCGCCGGCTTTGGCCTTGGCTTCGGCCGAGTAGCCGTGGAAGCCCTGGATCAGCTCCGGCCAGCTGAAGCCCCAGATCTCGAACCGCTTCGGCGTCCAGAGCGAGTTGCCGTAACGGATCCGGACCAGCGGCTCGCCGATCGCCACGGCGCTGGCCGGCGGCTTCTGGAAGATCACGCCGACATGCAGGAAATAACAGCCGAAATAGCTCTCGCGGTCACGCGACAGCCACAGGTCGCGGCGGACGATCGCGGCGCCGATGAAGGACAGGACGCCGCCTGTATCGACGAGCAGGGCGTCGGCATCCTCCGGCCCGTAGCGACGGACGCCTTCAAACGCCATGCGCCGGGGCCGCAGCGTCATCGAGAGCGTGACGTCCTCGACCTTGCCATCGACGACAACGAGGTCGGGTTTCTCATCGAGCACCGAAAGCACTTTGGCGATCGTCCCCGGGGACATCAAATCATCGTCCGGGAACAGCCAGCAATATTCGCCCCTGCACAGTTCGACCGTCCTGTCGAAGTCGGCGTCGGGGTTGGTCTTGGTTTTCCGCCGGTGGTAGCGGACCTGCGGATGCTTCTCGATATAGGCGCGCACGACCTGCTGCGTGTCGTCGGGCGAAGCGCCGTCGAGGATGAGCAGTTCGACCCCGGGCGTGAGCTGGGGCACGATCGAATCCAGCGTCTCGACGATGAAATCCGCTCGATTGTAGGTCGGGATGCCGATCGACAGCTTCACCGTCGCCATGGCATCATTTCCAGAGCCGCTGCAGCCGGCGATACAGGTGCTCGGCGCCCGGAATCTTCTTCACGCGCTGCGCGGTCGAGTGGCGGACCAGGAACATACGGCCCTTCACCAACGCGCGGACATAGGGCCAGCCGCGGCCGCGCGCGGTAAGCGCCGCGTTCGATCTGTGGGTGTACCAGTCGTTGACGCCGGTCCGGTGGAAGCGGACGAAGCCGTGGTTTTTTAAATGCCGCTGAACCGGCCGATCACCGAACAGGCCGTTATCTTCGACGATCACGATGGTCGGGCGCCATTGGTCGAGAGAGAAGCCGCGCAAGGCGCTGAGCTCATGCCCCTCGACGTCGATCGTGATGAAGTCGATCTCGGTAAAGCCGGCTTCCTGCAGGATCGTGTCGAGCCGTCGGGTGGCGACCTCCACCGGCCGCGTCGCATAGCCGTGGCGGCGGACGATTCGCTTGGTGGCGGCATCGTCGGAGATCGACGAGAGCGCGTGCGCCATTTCGGCGCCTTCCGCGAGCTGAAGCGTCGCCGTGCCGTCGACGTCCGACGCCGCGCATTCGAAGACCTTGCCCGTCCGTTCCGCGCGCAGCTTGGTCGCGAGGCTCGGGTTGGGCTCGACCAGGACGCAATTCCAGCCGAGCTTCTCGAAATAGAGGCTGGTGCTGCCATGATAGCCGTCATTCGCGCCGACTTCGACGCAAGTGCCGCGAGGCTTGTCATGGAAGATTTCAGCAAGGACCCGGTCCTCGCCAAACTGGGAGTAATACATCCGCAACTTTCGATTGAGATTCAGCCCGCTAGCACGGCCTTGATCCGGGCCAGCTTATGCGGGGAGAGGGCCGCTGAAGTCAACACCGCCAGAGCGGCGAGCGCGGCTCCGGCGAGCAGTTGCAGGATCGGATTCCCGCTGAGCATCGGCATCAGCAGGAACCCCGCTCCGCCAAGGGCCGCCGACACGAGGAACGGTCGCCCGAGATCGGTGGCGATCCATGCAACGCCCACGTCGCGCAGCATGCGGCGATGGGTCATCGGCGTCGCGATCGCCACGTAGAGGAAATAGAGCGTCACCCAGGCCATCGCCCCGCCCAGGGCGCCGAAAGTGATCGCGAGCGTCAGCAGCAGCGGCAGCTGGACCGCCAGCAGCAGCAGGTGGATCTTCAGTGTCAGCCGGATTTCCCCGTAAGCGAGCTGGAGCGCGTAGGGGAAGAACATCGTGCCGTGGAGGCCGGTGCCGATAGCGAGCAGCGACAACAGCGCCGCCGCCTCGTCGGCGATCCGGGGGTCGCCGGTCCAGAGCAGCAGCAGCGGCTGCGCGCAGATCGCGAGCAGCATGACCCCGGGAAACCAGAAGATCCCAAACACGTTCGAAGCGGTTCGGTAGACCAGGCTCAGCTCCTCCTCCTCCCCCTTCACAACCAGCGCCGAAAAGCGCGGATAGATGGCGTTGAAGACCGGACCCAGCACCCGGTAGAGGATGCTCACCGCCAGCACCGCGATCATATAATGGGCGAAGGCGTCCAGGCTGAGCAGCCGGCTGAGGATGATCTTGTCGAGCTGGGTCATGATCACGCTGGCCAAAGCGACGCCGCTCATGCCCGCCGCGAAGCGCCAGATCAGGCGCAGCTCGTCCACTTTGAAGCGCGCGCCCGCACCGCCGCCGAGCGAGCGCCACGCCGCAATTTGCAGCGCCATCGTATAAGCGAGGCCGGTCGCCACCTGCCAGATGAAATAGGCCTCGATGGTCGGACTCCACCATGCCACGACCGCGACCGCGCCGAGATTGGCGAAGGTGTAATAGACGGCGCCGATCCCGTTCGCGGTCACGATCCGGTGCGCCCCGGTCAGGGCGCCGATGTAGAGACCGGCCGGCCAGCGAAAGCCGATCTGGAGCGCCATCAACAGGATGGCATTGTTGAGCGTCGACGCGCTGATCGTGCTCGCATTCAGCCAATTATTTGCCAACCAGCCGGCGAGGGAGGCCAGCAAGACAATGATCGCGGCCGCCACCGACCAGTAGATCCAGGCGAGGCTGCGGAGCAGGTTGCGCGCGCCCGCCATGTCGCCATGGACCGTCGCGCGCGCCACCTGCCGGCTGATCGTGGGCGAGAGGCCGAGGTCCAGCAACATCAGGAAGGACTGGAGCGCGGTACCGAAGCCGATCAGCCCGTAGGCCTCGACCCCAAGATAGTGGAGCAGGAAAGGGACGGCGATCAGCGCTGCCGCCATCGACCAGAACGAGGCGGCGAGACCCGCCACCAGATCGTGGGCGAGCCTCACCCGCGCTTACTCGTGGAAATTGTTGGTGGAATATCCGTGCTTTCGCACCAGTTCGTCGCGCTCGGCGGCGATCAAGTCCTCGCGCACCATTTCCTGAACCAGCTCCTCGAAGCTGATCTTCGCTTGCCAGCCCAGCTTCTCGCGCGCTTTCGAAGCGTCGCCGAGCAGCGTCTCGACCTCGGCGGGGCGGAAATAGCGCGGATCCACCGAAACGATGCAATTGCCGTGTTGGTCTATGCCCTTTTCGTCGAGGCCGGAGCCTTGCCATGTCACCACGATCCCGAGCTCGGCGGCGGCGGCGGTGACGAAATCGCGCACGCTGTGCTGAACGCCCGTCGCGATGACGAAATCCTCCGGTTCGTCCTGCTGGAGCATCATCCACTGCATCACGACATAATCGCGCGCGTGGCCCCAGTCCCGCTTGGCGTCCATATTGCCGAGATAAAGCCGGTCCTGGAGGCCGAGCTTGATGCGGGCCAGCGCCCGCGTGATCTTCCGGGTTACGAAATTCTCGCCGCGCAGCGGCGATTCGTGATTGAAGAGAATGCCGTTGCAGGCGAACATGCCATAGGCTTCGCGGTAGTTTACCGTGATCCAATATCCGTAGAGCTTCGCCACTGCATAAGGCGAGCGCGGATAGAAAGGCGTCCGCTCGGTTTGTGGCGTCTCCTGAACCAGCCCGTAAAGCTCCGAGGTCGAGGCCTGGTAGAAGCGGGTCTTGTCCTTCAGCCCGAGAATGCGGATCGCCTCGAGCAGCCGCAGCGTGCCGAGCGCGTCGGCGTTGGCGGTATATTCCGGCACTTCGAACGACACCGCGACATGGCTCTGGGCGGCGAGATTGTAGATCTCGTCCGGCTGCGTCTGCTGCAATATGCGGATGAGGTTCGTCGAATCGGTGAGATCGCCGTGATGAAGGAAGAAGCGAACATCCTCTTCGTGCGGATCGCGGTAGAGATGATCGATACGGGCGGTGTTGAAGAGCGACGCGCGCCGCTTCAGGCCATGGACGATATAGCCCTTTTCCAGCAGTAGCTCGGTCAGATAGGCGCCGTCCTGACCGGTGACGCCGGTCACTAGGGCCACCCGTCGTGGTCGTGTCATTGAAAATTCAATCCTTCAGCAAGGGCGGTCCGCAGCGAGCCCGATGAGCGAGCGGCCCGCGTGCACGGCTGCCTCGTGTTCGGGCGGGGAGATGTCCCGACTATTCTTTACCCTATATCGAGCGCAAGCCCCTGCGTGAATGGCGGGAAGAGGCGGTGGCGGGATGCCGCGGCCCGCGCTATGTGGCGATGAAGCCTGGCGCCGGAGCTCCGGCGAGCCGTCGCAACGGAAGGTTCACGAGCAATAATGAATCGGATAACCGCAAGTAACAGAAGCTATGCTGGCCGCGAGTTTTACTCGCTCGCCAACGAGACGAAGCTCGTCTTTTATCTTATGTTCGCGATCTGCGTCGTCATTCCGCATTCGCTCCAGGCGATTACCGGCGCCCTGATTGTCCTGACGGCAGCCATGTCTCTGTTTTCGCTGCGTATCGGGCAATCAATGTCATATATCGGCATATGTTATGTGGCCAGCGTGACCGTCACATGTGTTTTCATATTCATAGGAATGCAAAGTGGCATATCCACCACGGCATTTCTGCAGACAATTCTTATCTATGTGATATCTCCACTGTTGTGGTTCATCATACTTGGTGCTGCTTTGCAGTATCTCGGCGCGGATAAGATCATTCAATACCTGATATGGCTCTCATTCCTGTGCTGCATGAGCGTCGCTCTCTTCTTTTTCCTGTTTCTGAATTACGGACGTAGCTCGGTCACGTTCTTCATCGAAAATCCGAATGTCAACATCACGGCCGGGTTTTCGGGCGCCACGATGAATGTGTACGGGTCGCTGATCTTCATTTCGGCCGCGTTCTTCTCCACGCCGGAGCTCATTCGCAATCGGACGGTGAGGGTTCTCTTATTGGGGTCGCTGGCGATTACCGCGCTGACGTCCGGCAGATCGGCCCTGATCCTCGCCTGCATCCTCGGGGTCGTGGCTGCGATCTGCTTTCGCCGGTTCGACACCAGCGGTTCACGCGCGGCTGGTCAAAGCAGTGGATGGCTGCGGAATTTGTGGCTCATCCTGCCGGTCGGCGCCGTCGTGTTTTTGATCGACTGGCAATTCGAGCAGATAGACCTGACAGTCATCGGCACTTTGTTCTGGGAAAAGCTGATCAGCGGCGGCGGCATCGAGCGCCTCGATCAAAATGCCGCGTTGTGGCAGGGGATACAGGACGCCAACGGCCTCGGCGCCGGACATGGCGTACCCGCCTCGGTGCAGCGGAACGAGCTTTATCCCTGGCGCTATGAGAATGTGCCGTTGGCCGTATTATTCCGAACGGGAGTTATCGGCGCCGCGATCTATGCGCTGCCATTCGCCATCTACGTTGGCAAATCTATTCGCGAAATGGCGGACGGGACATTGACGGTCCACAACAAGTTCATGTTCGCCGGCTTCGTTGGCGCGGCGTTTGCGGCGCCCACCAACCCCTATATCGAGTCATTCATTTTCCAATGGATGTTCATACTCCCGTTGCTCAGCCTTGAAGCGACGAGAAGCCGTCGCGCGGCAATGGTGCGATCGGGGACGCGGCCCTGACATCCGCGATGATGCTCGACGCCGTCGACGTTCCGGCCCTTGGGCAAGTGAGCGCGGCCTGTTTGAGGACGCGACCATGGAGCTCCTGATGCTGACTCGGTACGAGAGACTGGGCGCGAGCTCCCGGCTGCGCATGCTCCAATATATACCGAGCCTGGAGCAGCAGGGCGTGCGCTGCACCGTCTCCCCGCTGCTTTCCGACGAATATTTGCGGCGGCTCTACGCGTCCGGCGGTCGCTCGCTGCTCAATCTGGCCGCCGCCTATGTCCGCCGGCTGGCCGGCCTTGCTCGGGTCGGACGCTATGACAGGGTTTGGATCGAGAAGGAGCTGTTTCCATCCGCTCCGGCCACGCTCGAGCGTCTGCTGTCGCGGCTGAAAGCTGGCTACGTCGTGGATTATGACGACGCCGTCTTCCATAATTACGACATGTCGGGCTCGGGGCTCGTCCGCACCCTGCTCGGCCGCAAGATCGATGTCGTGATGGCGCGGGCGGCGATAGTGATCGCGGGCAACGCCTATATCGCCGAGCGCGCCCGGGAAGCCGGCGCCCGGACGGTGCGGATCGTGCCGACCGTGGTCGATCATCGCCATTATCTTTCGGCGCCGTCCGGGCGCGGCGAGAAGCTGACGATCGGCTGGATCGGCTCGCCGGCGACGCAGCATTTCCTTGCCGACGTCGCTGGAGTCCTGGCCGAGGTCTGCCAGCGGCACGACGCCCGGCTGATGCTCGTCGGCGCCCAGCCGAATGTCGCGGCGCAGTTCCCCGGCATCGAGGTGGACATTCGGCAGTGGGACGAGGCGACCGAGCATCTCGAGGTCGCCAGGATGGACGTCGGCATCATGCCGTTGCGGGACAAGCCTTGGGAGCGGGGCAAGTGCGGCTACAAGCTGGTTCAATATATGGCCGGAGGCGCCGCCGTCTGCGCCTCCCCGGTCGGGGCGAACATCGACATCGTCTCGGGCAGCGGGTCCGGGCTGCTCGCCTCTAACCCGGAGGAGTGGCGTGACGCGCTCGATCGCCTGCTCTCGGACGACGATCTTCGGGCGCAGATGCAGGCCAATGGCCGGCAGGCGGTTGCCGACCACTATTCGGTGGAAAGTCAGGCCGGAGCGATCCTCGCGGCAATCACCGGCTGACCTGAGACTGATTCGGGAGCAGGCCGAGAAATTCGGCGATCGATCGATTGACGCTGCGCACATCGAAGCGATCCCGGGCGAAGGCGAGCGCAGCATCACCCATCGACTGGACCAGTGACGGCGCCTGAATGAATCGTTCCATCGCATTTGCCAGCGATGTGGCGTCCCGCACCGGAACGAGAAAGCCGTTGCTGTCCGACGCCACGGTATCCCGGCACCCCGGGGCGTCGGTCGTCACGACGGGCCGCGCCATCGCCATCGCCTCCAGCACGGAGCGCGGCAGGCCTTCGCAATAGGAAGGCAGGACGTAGACGTGGGATTCCGCGATCGCCGGACGGACGTCCGTAAGAGGTCCCAGATATTCGATGAAGCCCTCACCGGCGAGCGCCGCGATTTCGCTCTCCGCGATGCCGTTGGGGGATGGATCGGCCGGACCCACGAGGCGGAATCTGGAGTCCGGATAGCTGCGTTTCAGCTGACGCGCCGCCTCGATATATTCCCGCACGCCCTTGTCTGCGATCAGCCGCGAGATCATCAGGAAGGTGACCGGCCCGGCCGGGGTCGGCGCGGGACGATAATAATCGAGGTCGACTCCGGACCCGAATATGCGCTTCGTCCTGACCGCGGCGGGCAACAGGCGCTTTTCCCTGAACAGGTCCAGATCATCCTGGTTGTGGAACAGCACGCCATCGGCGAAGCGCAGCGAGAAGCGGTAGGTCATGACGGTGATCAGCCGCGCCAGACGCCGCCGCCGTTCATTCCCCGGAAGCAAGGCGAAGCCCCGCCCGGCGACCATTCCGAAGCGCCGCTTGACGCCGGCCAGCCAAGCGACGGGAAGGCCGTAGACGATGGGCTTGACCGTGTAGGCGAACAGAATGTCCGGCTTGAGCCGGCGGAGGGTCCGGTAGAGCGCGAGGATCGCCCGCAGGTCGGCGAACGGGTTGATGCCGGCGCGCCGGATCGGAACGACTTCGTAGCTTGCGCCCCACGCCTCGAGGTCGGTGCGCACGCTCGCCATCTCCTCGGCGCCGATCGCGGTGACCTCATGCCCCATCCCCAGGAAGTCGCGGATCATCGGGCCCCGAAGCCCGGTCAGATATTCGGGCTGGGAGCCGAGAACCGCGATCTTCAATGGCTGACTCCCCGGCCGGCGAGCGCCCGGACCACCGTCAGGACCATCACCTTGAGGTCGAACAGGAACGACATGCGGCGCGCATATTCGGCGTCGAATTCCACCTTCAGGGGAATGGGCAGTTCATCGCGGCCGTTGATCTGCGCCCAGCCGGTAATCCCGGGACGAAGCAGGTGGACTCCCTCCTGGGTCCGCAATTCCACCAGATCGTCCTGGTTGAACAATGCCGGCCGCGGTCCCACCAGGCTCATATGGCCGCGCAATACGCTCCACAGCTGCGGCAGCTCGTCGAGACTGGTCGCGCGCAGAAAGCGGCCTCCCGGCGCCACCCAGCGGCCGGGATCGGTCAACAAATGGGTCGGTAGCTGCGGCGTATCGATCCGCATCGTGCGAAACTTCGGCATCCAGAAGAGTCGGTTCCCGCGGCCGATACGCTTCGACCAATGAAGCGCCGGGCCCGGGCTCGCGATCCTCACCATGATGCCCACGACGAGCAGCAGCGGCGAAAGCAGCAGAAGCGCGGAAAGGCTGACCAGGATATCGAACGACCGCTTCATGCGTCGTGGTCCGCGTTCACGGTCGCCGCGATCGCCTCGGCGAAGGAGGTTGGCGGGGTCCATCCAAAGGTCGCTCCGAAGCGGGACCCGTCGAAGGCCGAGGAGCCCAGCAGGCTTTCCGCGCGGTCCCCGAGCAGGGTTCGTGCAACCAGCCTTACCGGCCCGGCCGGGACGCGCGGCACCCAGGCGCGCCGTTCATAAGCATCGAGCAGGCAAGCATAGAGATGAGCCGTCGAGATGGGCGGCGAGTCCGTCACGATGAACGCGCCTTGATGGTCCCTGTATGCGGCTGCGGCGACGGCATCGACGAGATTATCGATGAAAATGAAGTTGCGGGCATTCTCGATCTTGCCGATCGGCAGCGGCAGGCCGAACCGGGCGCAGTTCATCAAGCGGCGGAAATAGGCCCCGACGCCGGGTCCGAACACGGTCGGCGGGCGCAGGCTGATGGTCGAAAGGCCGCATTCCGACGACAATGCCTGCAAGCCTTCGTCCGCGGCAAGCTTGCTCCGTCCATAGGCATTTTGGGGATTGGACGTCGTATCGTCGTCGAATATCTGCCCGGGCGGCGTCACCGAACCGATGGCCGCGACCGAGCTCATCTGGACGAACCGGACCGCGCCGGCCTCATGGGCACTCCGCGCCAAGGCCAGCGGCAAGTCTCGATTAAGCTGAAAATAGAGCTGATCCGGATCCGCGGCGGTCTCGCGCGTGACGTGCACCCGCGCGGCCAAGTTGATGACGATGTCGCATCCCGCAAGCAGCGGCGGCAACGCCGCCTGGGCAATGTCGCCGGCGACCACAACTTCCGCGCCCCACAACTGATCGCCGACTGGCCGGCGGACCAAAGCCCGCACTTCCAGGCCTCTCTCGAGCAGCCGTCTGACGAGACGTCTGCCGAGGAATCCGGCCGCACCGGTCACTGCCACTCTTTGCGCAGCCAACGTTCCATCTCGCAGCAATGGGTGCAGTCACGTCTCGTATGATCCGCGGTGGCGCGCCTAGCTTCAACCGCCGCCAGGAGCAATGAATTCGTGAAACGGGGTCGCCAAGCGCCGAACGGCGCGGCCGTCGGGCCCGGCATGGTTCGCGAGAATCAGCTTCTCAAGGCGGTTCAGGCTGTTAATAGGCCCCTCCCCTTCAGAAGTCGTGCGATTGAGCGCGATACCGGCAAACCAAAGTGATTGTAAGCGAATGACAAATAGGCTGCTCAGTCTTCCGAGAACCCAGAAGCGGCTGCTTGCGATCGCTGTTGACGTGATCTTGTGTGTCGCCAGTACCTGGGCCGCCTTCTACCTGCGCATGGAAGAATGGTTCGTACTGGTCGGGAGCCATTGGCTGGCGGCGTTGGCCTCGGTGTTGATCGCCATTCCCCTATTCGTGCGGTTCGGCCTCTATCGGGCGATCTTTCGTCATACTGGCTGGCCAGCGCTGATCGCCGTGGTCCGCGCCTGTTTCCTCTATGGCGCTTTATATTCGCTGCTGTTCACCTTCATCAGCGTGCCGGGCGTGCCGCGAACGGTCGGCTTGATCCAGCCGGTGCTGCTGTTCCTGATGATCGGCGCCTCGCGCATTTCCGTCCAATATCTGCTCGGCAACAATTATCGGAAGATCATCGGCGAGAATGGCGCTCCGAAAGTACTGATCTACGGCGCCGGCGAGGCGGGGCGGCAGCTCGCCGCGGTCCTGCGCCGAAGCCGGGAGATGGAAACGGCCGGCTTCCTGGACGACGATCCCTCGCTTCAGGGCGCGGTTGTCGAAGGACTGATGGTTTACAATCCCGCGGAGATTAACGGGCTGGTCGAGGAATACGGGATCAAGGAGGTGCTGCTCGCACTGCCCTCGGCTTCACGGCGACGGCGACACGAAATCCTCGATTTGATGCGCGACTCGGGCGTCAAGGTGAAGACGCTGCCCGGCATGGTCGACATCGCGCAGGGCCGGATCCAGGTCAGCGACATGCGGCCGCTTGATATCGAGGACCTGCTCGGTCGCGATGCGGTGCCGCCGAATCGCGAAATGCTGGAACGCGATATTTCGAACAAGGTGGTGATGGTGACCGGCGCCGGCGGGTCGATCGGCAGCGAGCTCTGCCGCCAGATCCTCGCCATGGGGCCGGCCATGCTTTTGCTCGTCGATTCGAGCGAGTTCGCGCTTTATTCGATCCACCGCGAGCTCACGTCACAGATGTCGGGCGCGCGGTGGCAACCGACCATCGTTCTGCCGGTGCTCGCCTCGGTCCAGGACGAGCAGCGCATTCGCGAAATCCTCGCCGCCTGGCGCCCCAACACCGTCTATCATGCCGCGGCCTACAAGCATGTGCCGCTGGTCGAGCAGAATCCCCTCGAAGGGATGCGAAACAACATCTTCGGGACGATGAACGTGGCCCGCCTCGCGCTGGAGGCGGGGGTGTCGAATTTCGTTCTGATCAGCACCGACAAGGCGGTCCGCCCGACCAACATCATGGGCGCGACCAAGCGGGTCGCCGAGCTGGTTCTGCAGGCCTTTTCCGAAACCCAGACAGACACCTGCTTTTCGATGGTTCGGTTCGGGAACGTTCTCGGCTCGAGCGGCTCGGTCGTGCCGCTGTTCCGTCAGCAGATCGCCGACGGCGGTCCGGTGACGATCACCCACCCCGACGTCACCCGCTACTTCATGACCATCCCCGAGGCGGCCCAGCTCGTCATTCAAGCCGGCGCCATGGCCCGCGGCGGCGAGGTCTTCGTGCTCGACATGGGCGAACCGGTCATCATCCGCGAGTTGGCTGTGAACATGATCGAACTGTCGGGGATGACCGTTCGCGGCCCTGACAATCCGGACGGCGACATCGAGATCAGTGTCGTCGGCCTGCGGCCGGGCGAAAAGCTTTACGAAGAACTGCTGATCGGCAACGACCCCCAACCGACTCACCATGAGCGCATTCTTCACGCGCGCGAGCATTTCATTCCATTAGATGTGCTCATGGCGGCTCTCGACGAGCTGGAGCGGCTTATCGCGCTCGGCGATGTCTCCGGCAGCCTAGCGCAGCTGCGCAAAATCGCTCCCGAATATCAGCCGGCAGAGCATGATGGCGCCGAGCCCGCAGCGACGGCGGACGCGGGCGCGCGGCTGAGACTGGTCGGCGCGGGCGAACGCTAGTTGCGATCGGCAGAACACTAGTTGCGATCGGTAGAACAGATGCCGGCATGGCTTGGATACTGACCGCGCTGGCGATGACGAGCCTTGTCAAGGTGGCGCTGTTCGTTCTGCGCCAGAAGCAGCGCTCCTTCTTTGATTGAGCGGGCGTAGGGGATACAGGGGCAGCGGGGTTTCGAAACGCGGGTCGCGAGGCGCAAATGTGCGGAATTGCAGGCATCATCAGCGGTCGGCCCATTGACCCCGATCTGCCGCAGCAACTCTCGTCGGTCCTCGCCCATCGCGGGCCGGACGATTGCGGCTTCTGGCTGGACCAGGACCCGCATGTCGCGTTGGTGCATCGGCGGCTGGCGATTGTCGATCTTTCCCCGGCCGGGCACCAGCCAATGCTTTCGCCCGACGGGCGCTACGTACTCATCTACAATGGTGAGATCTATAACCATGCGGCGCTGCGCAAGGAGCTGGAGCGGGCCGGCGCCGGCCCAGTCGCCGGGTGGCGCGGCCATTCGGATACCGAGACACTGCTCGCGGGCTTTGCCTTTTGGGGTGTGCGCGAGACGATCGAGCGTGCCGTCGGGATGTTCGCGGTCGCCTTGTGGGACCGTCGCGAAAAGCAGCTAATTCTCGCCCGCGACCGATTCGGCGAGAAGCCGCTTTATTACGGCTGGGTCGCCCGGCAGTTCGTTTTCGCCTCCGAGATCGCCGCGATCCGCGCGATCCCAAGCTTCGACAATCCGATCAGCCGCGCCGCGCTCCGGCTCTACGCTGGCCGCGCCTATGTGCCGGAGCCGCACTCGATTTACGAGCGCGTCTACAAGCTGCCACCCGGCACGATCCTGACCGTCTCGCACGAGGCGAGCCGGACACCTTTGCTGGCGCCGCCCAACGTCGACACGGCGGAGGGCAACCTGAAACTGGAGCGCTATTGGAACTACGAGCACGTCGTCGCCGAAGGGCTGGCTTCGTCCTTCGTGACCGAGCAGGAGGCCCTGGACGCGTTGGACTTGGCGCTCGCCGACGCGGTGGGCGGCCAGGCGCTGGCGGACGTGCCGGTGGGGGCGTTGCTGTCCGGAGGGATCGATTCCTCAACCGTCGTTGCCTTCTACCAGAAGCATTCGACGCAGCGAGTCCGCACATTCTCGATCGGGTTCGAGGAGCAGGCGTTCAACGAAGCGGATCATGCCCGCAAGGTGGCGACGCATTTCGGCACCGACCATAATGAGCTCTATCTCACCGCCGCCGACGCTCTGGACGTCATTCCGTCGCTGCCCGGCATCTACGGCGAACCGTTCGCCGATTCGTCCCAGATCCCGACCTATCTCGTCAGCCGTTTCGCCCGCGAGCAGGTCACGGTCGCCCTGTCGGGCGACGCTGGCGACGAGCTGTTCGGTGGCTATAACCGCTATCTGGAAGCCGCCCGCATCTGGGCGCGGCTGAAGCGGTTGCCTCCGGCGCTGCGGGCCGGCGCCGGTTCCGCGCTCGCCGCGCTGCCGCCGGGATTCTGGAACGCAGTGTCGCCCTTGCTGCCCGGCGGCCGACGGCCAGCGCATTTTGGGTCGAAGGCGCGCCGGGCATTCCGGTCCATGGGCCGGGCGGACAGCCTGGATGCGGTCTATGGCAGCTTCGTGGACGAATGGGGGGAGGAAGCGGGCCTGGTCCCAGGCGCCGCGGAGCTGACGCCACTGATGCCGACCAACGTGCTTCCAGATGCTGACGTTCCGGACGCGGTACGGATGATGGCCTGCGACGCCCTCACCTACCTTCCCGGCGACATTTTGTGCAAAGTGGATCGGGCGGCGATGGCGGTCAGTCTCGAGACCCGCGTTCCCTTCCTCGATCACCGCGTCGCAGCGGTCGCGGCGCGTATCCCGCTCGGGATGAAGATCCATGGCGGCAAGGGCAAGCTCATCCTGCGAAAGCTGCTTTATCGCCATGCCCCGCGGGAGCTGTTCGAGCGCCCCAAATCGGGCTTCTCGATTCCCATCGGCGAGTGGCTGCGGGGCCCCCTTCGCGCGTGGGCGGAAGCGCTGCTGGACGAGCGGCGGCTGCGCGAGGACGGCTTCTTCGATCCGGGCCCGGTGAGGCGCCGATGGGCGGATCATCTCGCGGGCCGGCAAGAGGCCGGTCAGGCGCTCTGGCCGATCCTGATGTTCGGCGCGTGGCGCGAAGCCAAGCCTGAGTTTTCACAGGCGCCGCGCGCGCACCGCGTCTCGGGCTGAAGTGCCGCTCAGCCGAAATCGCGATTGGTGGCGAAGGTGAATATGTTGCCACTCGCTTCGCAGCTGCCGCGGTCCAGTACGGCGCCGGACACGGCGATCGCGAAGGTCGTCCTGCCGGTCGGGCTTTCGAAGCGATTGCCGATCAGGCGAAAGTTCCTGATCTCCCCCGCCACGAAGCTGATCGCGCGTCCGCCCGAGCCATCCGCCTGGCCGCAATCGACGAAGCTGTTGCGTTCCAGAATCACCCCGTCCGCGTAGCGGATCAACAAGCCGTCGATGCCCTTTCGCGAATAACCGAGGCGAAGGAAGCGGTTGGCGAGCAGCAGGCAATCGTGATTGTAATCCGTGTAGCCGAGCTCTGCCGGCTTGGGGCAGTCCGTGAAACGATTGCCCGTCATTCTGACGCCGCGCGCGCCGTTGATGATGAACGGCGTGTCGCACTCGCGAACCTCATTGCCTTCGTAGCGCACGTCGTAGCCGGCGCCTTGGCCGGCCGCGTCGCGCCCGGTGTAGCCGAACAGGCTGAAGCCGATCCGCTGCCGTTCGATCACGCAATTGCTGATCACGAAGCCGGACAGCGGCGCGCGCACGAGATTATTGGGCGGGAGCAGCAGGCTGACCGCCGCGCCGCCGCCGCCGCTGAACCGGCAGCGCTCGATCCGTATGTCGCGCAGGACGGAAAAGCGATTGGGGTCGGGTTCGCAGTCGATCGCGCCGGGCATGGCAAGGCCGTAGCCGGCATCAAGCAGTTGAGCCCGAGTTTGGGGATATCGATCCGTGCCGTCGCCCCGACGCGTCACGTTGACGAACGCGCAGTCCTGGATGGTCACTCCGTCGCCGTCGATGATCGAGATGCCGTTGCGGTTGTTGGAATTGACGCCGTCGAAGCGGCAGGCGCGCAGGACGATTCGGCGATTGTGCCGTTCGCCGTCCCGGCGCGTGCTCGACCCGAGATAGAATCCATCGCCGCGGAAGCCCTTGAACTCGACCCGATCGAGGGTGAGATCGGTGACGCCGTTGACGTGCATCAGATGTGAATGCTCGGCAAATCCCAGGCGGACGACATCGCCCTCGAGCGTCAGAGCCGACAGAGAGATATTGCCCAGATTGTTCGCCGCATCGGCGGACCCGCTGTCGCAGAAGAAGATGTAGCCGGTCTCAGGATTCGGCTTGCGGAGGATGGTCCGGCCGGCGCCATCGCCGAACAGGCGTGCTCCCGACACGAGGTTGCTCGCCTCACCACCGGACCCGATTAGATAGGCGCCGTCGGCCGCGCTCCCGCCGCCCGCCGGCAGATGGATCGGCCGGCTCGTCGCCAGCGCCCGTTCTAGCGCGGCGACGTCGTCGCGCGCACCCGGCTCGCGGAAGTTGGGGAGCGCAACATGATCCGTCGATTGAGCGAGTGCGACCGGCGCGACCAGGGCAAGTGCGGTTCCGCTGGCCAGGCCGGCCAACATGCTGCGTCGATCGAGAACATTATCGACCATTTTTTCCTTGGTCACCTCAGGTCGTGATAGGTTTTGTACCAGTTTACAAAGGCAGGGATGCCGACATCGATCGGCGTCCGCGGCTGGAAGCCGAGCTCATTCTGGATGGCGCTGATATCGGCGAACGTCTCGGGCACGTCGCCCGGCTGCATCGGCAGCAACCTGCACTCGGCCTTGCGGCCGCACGCCTGCTCAAGCAGCCCGATCATCCGCATGAGATCTTCGGAACAGTGGTTGCCGATATTGTAGAGCCGGTGCGGCGCGACGCTGCCGCCCGCTTTCGCCGCGCCGTCGTCGAGCGGCGGATTGTCGAGCGCGGCGACGATGCCGGCGACGATATCATCGATATAGGTGAAGTCCCGCTTCATTCTGCCTTGGTTGAACACCTCGATCGGCTGGCCGGTCAGAATCTTCCTGGTGAAGATCCACATCGCCATGTCGGGCCGGCCCCAGGGCCCGTAGACGGTGAAGAAGCGCAGACCGGTGAGCGGGAGGCGATAGAGATGAGCATAGCTCTCGCTCATCAGCTCGTCGGCCTTCTTCGTCGCCGCGTACAGAGAGATCGGGTGGTCCACCCTGTCCTCGACACGAAAGGGCAGCGCCTTGTTGCCGCCATAGACCGAGGACGATGAGGCGTAGACCAGTTGGGCGGCGCCGCGATGCCGGGCCAGCTCCAGCATATTGAGGTGACCGGCCAGGTTGGCGGACACATAGTCGCGCGGATGCTCGATCGAATGGCGCACGCCGGCCTGGGCGCCGAGATGCACGATTCGGTCGAAGTCGGCCCCCGCCAGCGCCAGATCGAGCGCTTGGTGATCGGCGAAATCCACGCGCTCGAATCGAAAGCGGCCGCCCCGCAGCGCGGTTAGGCCGGCCAGCCGGTCAGCTTTCAGCTTCGGATCGTAATAGGCGTTGAGATTGTCGATGCCGATGACATCGTCGCCGCGTTCGATGAGCAGCTTCGAGACGTGATAGCCGATGAAACCGGCGGCGCCTGTAACCAGTGTGGCCATTGCGTCGCTCCGTTACAGCGACCAGCGCCGAATGTCGTCGTTAAGTTGCCGGTCGCGCCAGGTGCCCTTGAGATCGGCAAGCGTGGCGCCCGGTGCCAGCAAGGCCTCGATCGAAGCGTCATCCAGGGACCGGAACTCGTCGTGTGCAACGGCGCAGATGACGAGATCGTAAGCGCGCGCGAGTGCGTCCGGATCCAGCGCCACCTGATATTCCGCCTGCGCCTCCGGCGCATTGGCGAGCGGATCGTAGACGGTAACCTCGTGACCGCGCTCGGAGAGCCCCCGAATGATATCGATGACGCGCGAATTGCGAAGATCCGGCACATTTTCCTTGAACGTCAATCCGAGGACAAGCGCTCTGCCCGGCGCTGCCCGTTCGGCGTGGAGTTGTTCCGCGATCCAGCCACCCATCCCGTCGTTGATAGCGCGGCCGGAAAGGATGACCCGGGGCTCCTGCCCGAGCTGCTGAGCCAGGTAGCTTAGATAATAGGGATCGACTCCGATGCAGTGACCGCCGACCAAACCAGGCTCGAAGGGTAGGAAGTTCCACTTCGTTCGGGCGGCTGCCAGCACGTCCCAGATGGACAGGCCGGCCTTGGAGAAGATTTGCGCAATCTCGTTCATGAACGCGATATTGATGTCGCGCTGCGCGTTCTCGATGACCTTGGCGCCTTCGGCGGCGCGAATTGAGGCGGCGCGAAAAACGCCACCGGTCGTGACCTTGGAATAGATGCTCGTCAGAGCATCGGTCACCTTGGCATTCTCGCCGGCGATGACCTTGGTAATCCGGTCCACGGTGTGTTCCCGATCGCCGGGATTGATCCGCTCGGGACTGTATCCCAGCCAGAAATGTTCACCACGACGCAGGCCCGCTTCCTGTAGCAATTCGCCGCAGATATCTTCGGTCACCCCCGGATAGACCGTGCTCTCGTACACGACGATCGCCGGCCGTTCCAAATCGATCGCCGCCGCGACCGTACGCGTGGCCGCTATGATGAGGCGCAAATCCGGCCTGTGGTCGGGATGAACCGGCGTCGGGACGGTGACGATGTAGACATCGGCGCCCCGGACGTCGGCCGCCTCGGCAGTCAGCTGCAGGGTCGTGGTTGCAAGACGGCTCGGCTCAACCTCGTTCGTGCGGTCCGCGCCGCGCCGCAGCTCGTCGATCCGGCTTTTGTCGATGTCCAAGCCAATGGTGGGATAGAATTCCGCAAGTCTGATTGCGAGCGGCAGACCGACATAGCCCAAGCCAACGACAACGATTTTTGGATTGCTTGCCAGCTTCATCCTATTTCCTGAACCAACTTAGTTGAGGCGGCGCCACTGGCGGGTTCTCCCCGGCCCAAAATCCGCCTTCTTTTCTTCAACAAAAAAATAGCGGCCCGAAGGCCGCTATAATTATCAAAATCGGGCGTAGGAGCCTACGGGCTCCGCGGGGGCTCGCTGCCGCCGCTGGTCGCAGCGAGAATGCCGAGGATCACCGCAACGACCGCGATCAGCGGAATGACGAAACCGCCGCGCAGCTCACTCGCGGACTCGGTGGACTCGCCGGCGCGCGCCGCGACCGAAAGCGAAGAGGCAGAGGCGGTCTGCGCCAGAACTGGCGCGCTGGACATAGAGGCCGCGAGCAATGCCGCCACAGTTGCCTTCTTGAAACTCATCGTAAACTCCCCTTTGAGCTGGCTCGGATCGGACTGCCACAGCGCCTTGGCATTGACAACCCCCAAATTCGTCCTGCCGCGCGTGCCGGGCACAGGTGTTGCACTTCTGCACTATCGGTGCTGCGGCGCGCGTCGGAAGACGTGCTTGGCCTCTATCCGGGAGTTCGGTTAACAGCCGGTAAGCGGGCTTTCCGAGCCGTGCCACAGCGATGGAATTGACCTTGATCCGACGCGCGCTCCCTCTTCTGTGCCTCGTGCTCGGCTGGACGGCGCCGATCGCCGCGCAACCGTCACGCGCGCCGGCGCAGCCGTCGGGGCGGACGCTGGACGAGCAGGTGGCGACGATCGGGCATCGGCTCGCCGTCGCCAACCTTGCCTGGTGCCGGGACGCGCAGTGGTTGCCGGGAGTCACGCTCGGCGTCGAGGATCCGACGATCGCGACTCGTCTCGGCCGGCGAGAGTTGCGCCTCACGGTGCTGGCGCTGGCGCGCAACGGGCCCGCGTCCCAGGCCGGCCTTGCGCCCGACGAGGTGGTCGAGAGCGCCAACCGCGTGCCGCTCCCGACCGCGAGCCAAGCCGCGAACGGCGCGTTCATCGGCGTCGAGCAGGCAAGAAACGCGTTCGAGGCGGCATTCGCCGACGGCCGCGCCGTCCTCGGGCTGCGGCGCGGCACGGCGTCGCGCACGCTCGAAGTCCGTGCCGAGCGGGGTTGCGCGAGCCGCTTCCTGATCCTGCCTTCGCGTCAGCTCAACGCCTTCGCCAATGGCCGCAGCGTCCAGGTCACCAGCCGGCTGGCGGAGCAAGCGAGGCGCGAGGACGAGCTCGCCGCGGTCCTGGCGCATGAGTTCGCGCACCATGTGCTGGGCCACCGCGCGCGGCTCGACGCGGCCGGCGTGGAGCGCGGCCTGCTCGGCAATTTCGGCCGCAACGCGCGGCTGATTCGGGAGACGGAAGAAGAAGCGGACCGGTTGAGCGTCTGGCTGCTGGCCCGCGCCGGCTACGATCCGGCCGCGGCGGTCCGCTTCTGGAGTTGGTTCGGGCGGCGCGGGCTCAACATGCTCGGCAGCCCGACTCACGGTGGCTGGCAGGGCCGCGTGGCGCGCATCGAGGCCGAGGTTGCGGCGATGCGCGCCGCCGGGCCCAATGGCCGGCCCGCCTTTCTGCTACCCGCGAGCTAGGTCGACAGGAACCAGCGCTCGGCGCCCTCGATCCCGATCGCGGTCAATCGATCGCTGTCGAAAGCGCCGGTGTCGATACCGATCCGGTTGGGCCTGAGATCGACCTCTTCGGTGATCGAATGACCGTGGATGACGAGTTTACCATGATCGTCACGGCAATCGAGGAAATCCTCCCGAATCCAGCGCAAATCGCTCGTCTTCTGTGCGGCGAGACCGATGCCGGGCCGGATCCCGGCATGGACGAAGAGGTAATCGCCGATCTCGATCATCTCCTCGAACGAGGAGAGGAAGGCGACATGCGCTTCCGGCACCCGCTCGATCAGCCGCGCGGTCAGCGATTCGAAATCGAGCGAGGCATATTCCTGTGCATCGAAGCCGTAGCTCATCACTGTCGCCCGCCCGCCGATCCGCAGGAAGAAGCGCATCGCCTTCACCTCGCCGGCAAGAACGCGAAGGAACACTTCCTCGTGATTGCCGGTGAGAAACCGGCTTGCCACCGGACCTTTGCTGAACGCCAGAAGCCGCTCCACCACGCCGGCCGAATCGGGACCCCGGTCGATGAGATCGCCCACGAAGATGATCTGGGTTTCCGCTGGGTCTCGACGTGAGTCGTCCGTGGCGATGTCGGCCAACAAACGGTCCAGCAAATCCAGCCGGCCGTGAATGTCGCCGACGGCATACACCCGCATCCCATCCGGAACCCGGTGCCTTAACGGTGGCTTAGGCTTGACCAAGTTTAGCAGTGCGCGGACTGGCATGAGTGGCAACTTGAGAGAGGAAGGCCGGCAGATAGGGTCGGAGGGGAAGAGCTTCAATGCACCACCCCGCCGCGACGTTGCGGGAGTCGCGATATTGACACAGGTCAAATTGCGCTAAAAAGGGAACCGGCGGGCATACGATATGTCGGGAAGCCTTTGGAATGGAAGCGTGGGAGTGGCAGCTGGCCGGGGCGATCGTGGCCGCGCCATTTGTAATTTTTGCTCTGGTTGAGCTGATCGCGTATCGAAGGCGAAGGCGCGAGCGGGCAATCGCCCAAAGACCCAAGGGAAACCGGGCCAAGGCTGCGAAATAGAAGCGTCTAGCGCCCGTCATGCCAGATCCGAGTTTTTCGCTGTGATTACGCGCCTTGCGCTGCTGACGGCCCTGCTGCTTGGCCTGCACGGCCCGGCCTTCGCCGCGGTCGAGATCGCCTTCCATTCGCGTGAGCTGGGCGGTAGTTTTCCCCACGCCTTCGTCCGGCTGGTGGGGACGCTCGATTCCACCGGCGAGGCGGTCGACATCAGCTACGGCTTCACCGCCCGCGCCGTCTCGCCCGCGATTCTCTTCGGTCCCGTTCCGGGCGAGGTCTTCATCGAGGGCGAGGCGCGGGTGCGCAACAGCGACCGCCAGTTCCACCTCACGCTGACCGACGAGCAATATGGCATCGTCATGGGTGTGGTCGACGAATGGCGGAACCGGCCGCAACCGTCCTACAGCCTCAGCCGCGCCAACTGCATCCACTTCGTCGCCGCGGTGGCGTCCGCGCTTGGGCTGCGGGTCGAGCTGGTGCGGCGGCTGATGCGCCGGCCGCGCTCTTTCCTCATCCATCAGCGCGAGCTCAATCTGGACCGCGTCACGCCGGGCTGAGCTTTGTCGGCCATATGGGACCGTTACCCAAGCGCAACGGTCCCATATAAATGCTTCCGCCCCCGGCACTTTTTCGGCAGAGCGCGGTTGTGATCGGCTGAGTGGGTGCATTGCGGAACAAGCCTTTCCTGTTGGCGGCGGCAGGCGCCCTGATCGCGCCAGGCGCCGCGTTCGCCCAGACGCCCGCCCCGCAACCCAACGCAAAGCACCCCAAGCCCTAGCGATCCGATTGTCCCCGACAGCCAGTTCGAGCAGGCGCTGCCGTCGCTCGACCCTGCCCTCCAGCAGCCGCTCGAACCGCTGGAATCGATCCAGCCGCCCGCCGACCCCAACGCCCCGCCGCCGCCGCCCTTCCCGCCGGTCCCCGGCCCGGTCGAGGATGCGCCGCTCGGCGATCCGGCGCTGACCGAACCGCTGCCGCCGCTCTCGACCTTCGAGACCGAGGCGATCCAGGAGGTCCAGCTCGGCGACGTGAGCGAGCCGGCGCCGGTGCGCTACGATCTGGTCGTCAGCGGCCTCGACGAGGTCGATCTCGCCGGCCGCTTCCGCGACCTTTCGGCGCTGGAGGATGCGCGCGGCGAGGCGGTCAACGGCGCGATGATCCAGCGCCGCGCCGAGGAGGATGTCGCGCTCGCCGTGCGGCTGCTGCGCTCCGAAGGCTATTATGACGGGGTCGCCACCTCGGCGATCGAGCAGCTCCCCGGCGCGGAGGGCCAGCCGGGGAGGCTCCGGGTCACGATCACGGCCGCGCCCGGCCAGCGCTATCGCTTCGGCGACATTGCCGTGGTCGGGCCCGACACTACCCCGCCCGGCCTCGCCCGCGAGGCGCTGCGGCTCGAATCCGGCGCGCCGATCGTCGCCGCCGATGTCGAAAGCGCAGAGGCGAATGTTCTCCTGCGCCTGCCGCAACAGGGTTATCCGTTCGCCGAGCTGGGCCTGCGCGATATCGAGCTCGATCCCCAGACGCTGCTCGGCGCCTACAATCTGCCGCTCGAACCCGGCCCGCGCGCCAGCTTCCGCCGCATCACCGTCGAAGGAACGCTCGCCTTCGACGTTGAGCATGTCGGCGTCCTTTCCCGCTTCCGCGAGAATCAGCTCTACGATCGCCGGCTGGTCGACGATCTGCGCGAGGCGATGGTCTCGACGCGGCTGTTCCGCACCGTCTCGGCGGAGCCGGTCCGCACCGGGGAGGCGGGGCCGGATGGCACCGAATATGTCGATATCCTCGTCCGGCAAGAGGCGGGGCCGGCGCGTACGCTGGACGTCTCGGCCGGCTACAGCACCGGCGAGGGGCTCCGGATCGAGGGCGCCTGGGAGCATCGCAACCTGTTCCCGCCGGAGGGCGCGCTGCGCGTCGCCGCGATCGCCGGCACGCTCGAGCAATCGGCGAACGTCCGCTTCCGCCGCAGCAACTGGCGCCGCCGCGACCGCGCCCTGATTCTCCAGCTCGAGGCCGGCCAGCGCGACTATGAGGCGTTCCAGGGCTATACCGCCCGCCTCCAGGGCCTTGTCGTCCGCGAATCCACCCCGATCTGGCAGAAGGTCTGGACCTGGCAGGCCGGGGCCGAGATCCTCGCCACCAACGAGAGCCGGAACGGCCAGGCCGAGATTTCGCTCTCCGACGCCTATTTCATCGGCGGCCTGATCGGCCAGGTCGGCTATGACCGCTCGAACAGCCTGCTCGATCCGACCCGCGGCTTCCGCCTGTCCGCGCGGGTCAATCCGGAAGTGTCGCTCGGCAACGGCTCGAGCGTCTATTTCCGCAGCCTGATCGACGGCAGTGCTTATTATCCGGTGGCTGAGAATTTCGTTATTGCCGGCCGGGTTCGCTTCGGTTCCATTACAGGCATCGCTCGCGACGATCTCGCGCCGTCGCGCCGCTTCTATGCCGGCGGCGGCGGTTCGGTCCGGGGCTTCGGCTTCCAGGAGCTGGGCCCCCGCGACATCCAGCCGAACCCCAATTTCGATCCGACCGATCCCGAGGAGGAGGATCCGCCGACGATTTCCGTTCCGCTCGGCGGAAGGAGCCTCGCCGAGTTCGCGCTCGAGGGCCGCTATCGGTTCGGCGATTACGGCGTCGTCGCCTTCGTCGATGCGGGCCAGGTCTATGAGGCCGAATATCCGACCTTCGATTCGATGCGCTTCGGGGTCGGCATCGGCGGCCGGGTCTATACCAATTTCGGCCCGGTCCGGCTCGACATCGCGACGCCGATCGGGCGGCGGCAGGGCGAGGCGCGAATCTCGGTCTATGTCTCGATCGGGCAGGCCTTCTAGATGGCTAGCGAAGCGCCCGTGGAGACGATCGTCGTCCGTCGCCGCAGCCCCGCGGTCACCGTCGCCAAGTGGACTGGCGTTGCGCTGCTTGCCTTGCTTCTCCTTCTCGGCGCCTTCGCCTTCTGGCTGAACAGCGAATCCGGCCGCCGCTACGTCGTCGGCCAGATCAACGCCTTCGAGACCGTCTCCGGCCTCAGGGTCGGAGTCGAGCGGATCGAGGGCTCGATCTTCGGCGAGGTCACGCTGCACGGGGTGACGCTGAGCGATCCGCAAGGCGTCTTCTTCCGCGCGCCGACTGCCGAGGTGGATTACCGCCCGTTCGCCTATCTGCGGTCGCATATCGACATCCGCGAGCTGAATATTCCGGTGGCGCGCCTCTCCCGCTTGCCGGCGCTCAGGCCTGGCGACCCCGACGCGCCGCTGCTGCCCGATATCGACATCGACATCGGGCGATTGCGGCTTGGGCGCCTGCTGATCGATCCGGCGGTGACCGGTCGACGCCACTTGCTCAGGCTCGACGGCGATCTCAAGATCGCCGCGGGCCGCGCCCAGACGAACCTGATCGCCGGCACCATCGCCGCGCCCGGCCTGGCCGGCGGGGACCGGCTGGCCCTGATCCTCGACGCGGTGCCGGAATCGAACCGGCTCGACATCCAGCTCGCGGCCATGGGCCCGGCGGACGGCTTCATCGCCGGACTGATCGGGACGGATCGCGCGGTTGTCGCCCAAATCGGTGGCGGTGGCGACTGGGCGAGCTGGCAGGGCCGCGCCCGCGCCGCCTTGGGCGGACAGGCGCTGGCCAATCTTTCGATCGGCGCACGCAACGGCACCTTTACGCTTCAGGGGCCGCTCAGCCCCGGCCTGATCCTGCGCGGGCCTGTCGAGCGCCTCGCCGGTCCGTCGACGATGCTGAGCCTGATCGCGACGCTCGACCGGCGCCGCGCCGACATCCGCATGCGCGCATCGAGCCGCGCCGCGTCCGCCGCCGCCGAGGGTCTGGTCGATCTCGGCCGGAACCGTTTCGAAAATCTTCGCCTCGCCGCCCGCCTCACCGAGCCCGGCGCGATCGCGCCCGATCTGTCCGGCCGCGACGTCCAGATCGCGATGATCCTGAACGGCGCCTTCGCCACGCCCAGCGTCGCCTACGACCTTCGCGCCGGCCGGCTGACGATGGCGGGCACGACGATCGAAGGGCTGCGCGCGGTCGGCTCGGCGCGGGTCAATGCCGACGATATCATCGTCCCGGTCTCCGCCCGGGCGAGCCGGATCCTCGGCTTCGACGCGATCGCGGGCGGCACGATCACCAATGTCCTGCTCGACGGCGAGCTGGGAATCACCGGGACTCGACTGGTCTCCGATAACATGCGGCTGCGCGCCGACCGCATCAACGCGACTCTCGCGCTCGCCTTCGATCTGTCGCGCGGGCGCTATCTTGCCGCGATCAACGGGCAGGTGAACGATTATCGGGTCGAGAGCGTCGGCCTGTTCAACATCCAGACCCGCTTCGACATGGTGCGCACGATCCAGGGCTTCGGCCTCACCGGCCGGGTCGCGGCGCGCAGCCGGCGAATCACCAACAGCTCGATCGCCGATCTGCTCGGCGGCCCGATGACCGCGACCGCCAATATCGCCGTCCTGCCGAACGGTCTGGTGCGGGTGAACGATGTCCGGCTCGCGTCGCCCCTGCTGCGGGTCACGTCGGGAGGCGGCACCTATGCGGCCAACGGAGCGCTCGATCTGCGGCTCGCCGGCGTCAGCCAGGCCTACGGGCCGCTCGGCGTGCGGCTCACCGGCACGGCGAATGCGCCCAACATCCGTCTCGCCGCCGCCAATCCCGGCTTCGGCATCGGCCTCGCCAATGTCGACGCGGTCGTTCGAGCCACCCACGGCGGTTGGGCGATCCGGGCGAACGGCGAATCCGCTTACGGGCCGTTCACCGCCGATGTCGTGATTCTCGCCAGTCGCGGGCCGATGACCATCGCGGTCAACCGGCTGACCTTCGCCGGGATCGACTTCGCCGGACGGCTGGTGCGTACCAGCGCGGGGCCGTTCGCCGGCACGCTCCGCATGGCGGGGCAGGGGCTGGACGGCACGGTCCAGCTCGCCGCCGCCGGCCGCTTCCAGCGGATCGACGTCGCGGCGACCGCCAATGGCGCGGCCACTCCGGGACAGAACCCGATCCTGCTCCAGCGCGGCTTCGTGAACGCGCGCATCATTCTCTATCCGAACGCGCCCGAGATCGTCGGCGACGCCCAGCTCGCCGGCCTCGCCAGCGGCGATTTGTTCGTCGATCGGGCGCGGGTCCGGGTCAATTACCAGGGCGGGTCCGGCACCGCGCAACTGTTCGCCGAAGGCCGCCGCGGAGTCTCCTTCCGGGTCGCCGGCAACGCCGCGCTGGCGCCGCAGCTGATCCGCGCGGCGCTGCAGGGACAGGTCAACAACATCCCGTTCCGCTTCGCCGAGCCGGCGCAGATCGCGCGCGAGAATGGTGGCTGGCGACTGGCGCCGGTGACGGTCGCGATGCGCGAAGGGCGCATCCGCCTCGCCGGAACCTGGGGCGACGGCCTCGTCATCCAGTCGCGGCTGGACGGGCTCGACCTTTCGATCCTGAACGCCTTCTCGCCGGGTCTCGGAGCCGGTGGGCGCGCGACCGGCAGCCTCGATTTCGCGCAAGCTTCGGACGCCAGCTTCCCGCGCGCCGAGGCGCGGCTGGCGATCATCGGCTTCACCCGCACCGGGATCGCGACCCGCTCAGTGCCGGTCGACATGGCCTTCGCCGGCAACCTCCAGCCCGAAGGCGGCGCGGGCGCCGCGATCATCCGCCGCAACGGCGCGATCATCGGCCGGGCGCAGGTGACGTTGCGCCCGCTCGGCCCGCAGGCGGGAAGCTGGCTGGATCGGCTGCTCTCCGCTCCGCTCGGCGGCGGCGTCCGCTATAACGGTCCGGCCGAGGTGCCGATGTCCTTCGCCAACCTGCCCGGCCATGCATTTTCCGGCGGCGTCGCGATCGGCGCCGACTTCAGTGGCCAGGTGAAGAATCCGCAATTCGCCGGTCTCATCCGCGCGACCAATCTGTCCTACCAGAACGAGCTCTACGGTACGCGGATTACCAACCTCGCCTTGCTCGGCCGGTTCGACGGCTCGACGCTCCGTCTCGAGCAGTTCAGCGGCCGGGCCGGGCAGGGGACGGTGACCGGCACCGGCACGATCGGCCTTGCCGCTTCGGCTCGCTTCCCGATCAACCTGCAGATGCGGTTCGAGAACGCCCAGCTCGCCCGCTCCGACGATCTCGGCGCAACCGCGACCGGCACGCTGGCGATCGTCAACGACGCCGAGGGCGCGCGGATTTCCGGCGAGCTGGCATTGGGCGAGGTGCGCTACCAGTTCGTTCGCCAGGCCGCGGCCGAGGTGCGCCAGCTCGCCGGCGTGCGCCGCCGCGGCGAGCCGATCCGCCCGGCGAACCAGCTGGTCGTCGAGCAGGGCGTGCCGAGCACATGGGCGCTCGACCTTCGGCTTCGCGCCGACAACCGCGTGTATGTCGGCGGCATGGGCTTGGAATCCGAGTGGTCGGCGGACCTGCGCGTGCAGGGCACCACGGCGACCCCCGCCATCGTCGGCGAGCTCGACCTGATCCGCGGCGATCTCAGCGTCGCCGGCCGTCGCTTCCGGGTCCAGCGCGGCCATATCTCCTTCGCCGGCCAGCGCCCGCCCAATCCGCGCATCGATCTCGAGGCAACCAGCAATGTCGAGGATGTCGAGGTCGGCATCAACGTCACCGGCAGCGCTCAATTCCCGCAGATCGCCTTCACCTCCTCGCCCAGCCTGCCGCAGGAGGAAGTCGTCGCGCGGATCCTGTTCGGCAGCTCGGTGACCGAGATTTCCGCGATCCAGGCAGTCCAGCTCGCCGCGTCGCTCAACAGCCTGCGAGGCGGCGGCGGCGGTCTCAATCCGCTCGGCCGGCTGCGCTCGGCGACCGGGTTCAGCCGCATCCGCATCCTCGACGCCGACAGCGCCACCGGCCGCGGCACCGCGGTCTCGGCCGGCATGTACTTGTCCGACGACATCTACGTAGAGATCATCACCGACGCGAAGGGCTTCACCGCCACGCAGGTCGAGATCTCATTGTCGCGGACGCTCAGCCTGCTCTCGCAATTCGGCACTCAGAGCGGCACCAATGTGAACCTGCGCTACCACCGCAATTATTGAGTCTTCGGCTCCGGCACCATCAGCCGCAGCGCCTTCGGGCGGATGCGATATTCCAGCGGCGTTTCCATCGTCAGGCTCTCGCCGTCGGCAGAGATGGTCAGGCGCGGCCGGTCGGAGGAGATCGTGGCGCGATCCGCATAAATCGTCACGAAGTCGCGCTGCTGGTCGAGCCGGCCGATCAGGCCCCTGAGCCCGGCCCAGAATAGGTGCGCCCGGCTCCGGGCCCTGACCGCGTGGAGCGACAGTTCGCCGGCATCGAGCGTCTCGCGATGGCCGAGCGCGAACAGGCTCGCCCGGTAACGGTTGTTGCCGACGAACAGGAGCGGGGTGCGGATCGGGGTCTCGACTCCCGGGGCACTGATCCACAAGCGCCGGTGCCTGAACGAGCGCAACGCCCGCAGGCTCGCCGAGAGCATCGCCAAACGCTTCGATCGGCCGCGCTCCTGCTCCGCTTCGCGGAAGCGGACCATGTCCGGATAGAGGCCCACGCCGCTATTGTTGACGAACACCCGGCCGTTCACCTCGGCGACGTCGATCGGCCGGTTATGGCCCGTCGCGATCAATGCGGCGGCGGCGTCGAGATCGGCGGGAATGCCGGCGTCGCGGGCGAGATGATTGAGCGTGCCGAGCGGCAACAGGCCGAGCGGCCGATCCGTTCCAACGAGTTGGCCGGCGGCGCAGCTCACCGTGCCGTCGCCGCCGGCCGCGACCACCGCGTCGAGGCCGGGCGCTTGCGCGGCATCGGCGAAGGACGCCGCGATCTCGTCGGCCGCGACCAGCCGGATGTCGGCCTCGACGCCGGCGGCGTCGAGGGCGGCGTGAAGCCGCTCCTCGACCCCTTTGTCCCGGATGAACGCCCCGCCGCCCCGGTTGGCGATCACCCGGACTTTCACGAAATTCAGGCTTCGGCGGCCCCGATCCGGAAGGCGCAGAATTTGTTGCCCTCGGGATCGCGGAAATAGGCGCCGTAAAAGGCCTGCGGACCCTCGTCGCCGCGTACACCGGGCGCGCCTTCGTCGCTGCCGCCCAGCTCCAGCGCCTTGGCGTAGAAGGTATCGACCTTGTCCCGGCTGTCCATCACGATCGCCGCCATGTTGCCGTTGCCGGGCACGGCCGCCAGCTTGTTGTAGGGCGTCGTCACCGCGATCGCCGGCCTGCCCCATTCCGTGCCCCACATGGTGAAGCCGCCGAACTCGTCCGGAAACTCCATCAGCCGCTTCGCCCCAACGCTGCCGAGCAGGGCGTCATAATATTCCCGCGCCTTGGTCATGTCGTTCGATCCGACGGTAACGTAGCCGATCATCTGTCCTCTCCTCCCTGACAATTCCCGATGCGCTGGCCGACCGTGACCACATCGAGTGCGATCGTCGCGCCGTCCGGCAGCGGGCTCGTCATCTCCATGCGCAGAACGTAGCGATCGGGTCCATAGCGGCCGTCGAGGGCGATCACGCTCGGCGGCAGGCCCGCCTCGCTGCAGACCATCGCGCCGGTCAGCCGTCCGCTTTGCAGGGCGACGCCGCGCTGGACGCAATCGCCCGGCCGCTGGGCGAGGAAGGTCGCGTCGGCGCTTTCCGCCTGCGCGCGCGTGATGCAGAGGCGCCGTGTCGGCCGCGGGCCGGTCAGCCGGTCGCGCGCCATGACGGGCATGGTCGGTCCGCGCGCCGCGACTACCGCGCTGCGGATTTCCCATTCGCCCGCGACGATGCGTGGCGGCTGCTCCGGCTCAGGCGACGGCTGGCCGCACCCGGCGACGGCGAGAAGAGAGAGCGAAGCGAGCCGACGCATCACATTTGCGTGTCGCTGCGGCTAACCGGCCGGCCGCTGCCCCGCCTGGCATTCGCCGATACGCCGGCCGGTGATCCGCGCCTCGGTCTCCCGGGTCTGGCCGCGCACCGTGGTGCGCATGCGCTGGCTCACGTCATAGGCGGTCGGGCTCATCGTCCCGTCCATCGTGATGCTGATGGTCATGCCCCCCTGCTGCGTGCAGGTGGACGTGCCCTGGATTCGGCCGCCGGCGATGGTGACGCCGCTATAATCGCAATCGATGCCCTGCTGCTGCCGGCCGCCGCCCATCATCGCGGCGGCGCCCCGCGCGACATCGTCGGGCGTGATGCAGACGCGCGTGCCCGGCAGCTGTCCGCCATTGGGCAGGGTCATGCTGATCTCCCATTCGCCCGGCTGCATCTGCATCATCGCGCTCGCCGCGCCGCCGGCCCCGCCGCCCGCGGCCGGCGCGCCGCTCCCGCTTGCCGGGCCGTTGACTGCCGCGCCGTTGCCGCCGCCGGCGTCATTGCCGCCCGCGCCTTGTCCGCAGGCGGCGAGCAAGCCGGCGCCGATGAGGGTGATCGCAATCCGCATGAGCCTGTCCTTTGGCCGATCGCCGCTTAGCCGGCGCTATTGCCGGCACTATTCCCCGGCGTCGCGCCGGCCGGGCAATCGCCGGTGCGCCGCGCTGTCAGCCGGCCCTCGAGACGGATCGATTGCGGGCCCGGCGTGTTCGGCGGCGCCGACATCGTCTGGTTGACCGTCGCCTCCATTGTCGTGGCCGTATAGCTCCCGGTCATCGTCATCTGCAGGCTGCCGCGCGACGGATTGGTGCACGTGCCGCGCAGGTTGATGGTGCCGTTGGCGAAGGGGTTCGGCTCGAACTGGCAGCCGGCATTGTCGCCGCCTTCCGGCGCCGCGATGGTGCCGGCCGGGTTGGCAGCCTGCTCCGGAGTCAGGCAGCTGGAGCGCGTCTGCGGCTGGCCCATCATCGAGCGCATCGCATCGGCGGCGCCGGGAGGCGCGCCGGGCATGTCGATCGTGGTGAACTGGACGGTCGTCTCCCACTGGCCGGGCTGGAGCGACACGCCGCCGCCGAGCGGGCCGCCGGAGCAGGCGAAAAGCAAGGCCATGCACGGTGCCAGCAACACAACCTTCTTCATGTCGATCTCCCTCAATGGGCGGTTCGCCCGCGTGCAAATCTGTGTCGGAAAAGCGCCAGCCTGTCCACCATCACCGTCCAGCGTTGCGCGCCCGCGCCCGCGCGACCATATCGGGAACATGGCGATCCAGATCCGCACCAGCCTCGACGAGCCCGAAACCGGCCAGTCCTTCGTCCCCCACCGTCCGCAGCGCCCGGACAAGGTCGAGGGCGGCAAGCCGTTCCGGATCGTCTCCGATTACACCCCGGCGGGCGATCAGCCGCAGGCGATCGCCGAGCTGGTCGAGCAGATTCGCGCCGGCGAGAAGACCCAGGTGCTGCTCGGCGTCACCGGCTCGGGCAAGACCTATACCGCCGCCCAGGTGATCGAGACGCTGCAGCGGCCCGCTTTGGTGCTCGCCCCAAACAAGATCCTGGCGGCCCAGCTCTACGGCGAGTTCAAGAGCTTCTTCCCGGACAATGCGGTCGAGTTCTTCGTCAGCTATTATGATTATTACCAGCCCGAGGCCTACGTGCCCCGGTCCGATACCTACATCGAGAAGGAAAGCTCGGTGAACGAGGCGATCGACCGGATGCGGCATTCCGCGACCCGGTCGCTGCTCGAACGCGACGACGTGATCATCGTCGCCTCGGTCTCGTGCATCTACGGCATCGGCTCGGTCGAGACCTATTCGGCGATGATCTTCGATCTCAAGAAGGGCCAGAGCGTCGACCAGCGCGAGATCATCCGCAAGCTCGTGGCGCTGCAGTACAAGCGCAACGACCAGGCCTTCGCGCGGGGCAATTTCCGGGTCCGCGGCGACAGCCTGGAAATCTTCCCGTCCCACTATGAGGACAGCGCCTGGCGGATCGCCTTCTTCGGCGACGAGATCGAGGAGATCACTGAGTTCGATCCGCTGACCGGCAAGAAAACCGCCAGCCTGCAGTATGTCCGCGTGTTCGCGAACAGCCACTATGTGACGCCGGGCCCGACCATGAAGCAGGCGATGGACGCGATCCGCCACGAGCTGGAGGAGCGGCTGAAGGAATTGCAGGCGGAAGGACGGCTGCTGGAGGCGCAGCGGCTGGAGCAGCGGACCCATTTCGATCTGGAGATGATCGCCGCCACCGGCAGCTGCGCCGGGATCGAGAATTACAGCCGCTTCCTGACCGGCCGCCTGCCCGGCGAGCCGCCGCCGACCCTGTTCGAATATCTCCCCGACAATGCGCTGCTGTTCGTCGACGAAAGCCACCAGACGGTGCCGCAGATCGGCGCGATGGCGCGCGGCGACCACCGGCGGAAGATCACGCTGGCCGAATACGGCTTCCGCCTGCCGAGCTGCATCGACAATCGTCCTTTAAGGTTCAACGAATGGGACGTGATGCGCCCGCAGACGATCTGCGGTGTCGGCGACGCCGGGAACGTGGGAGATGGAACAGGCGAGCGGCGTCTTCGTCGAACAGGTGATCCGCCCGACCGGGCTCATCGATCCGCCGGTCGAGATCAAGCCGGTCGAGGACCAGGTCGACGATCTGATCGCCGAGGCCAAGGCGACCGCCGCCAAGGGCTATCGCACCCTCGTCACCACGCTCACCAAGCGGATGGCGGAGGATTTGACCGAATTCCTCCACGAAGCGGGGATGCGGGTCCGCTACATGCACAGCGACGTCGAGACGCTGGAGCGGATCGAGCTGATCCGGGACTTGAGGCTCGGCGTCTACGACGTGCTGGTCGGCATCAACCTTCTGCGCGAGGGCCTCGACATCCCGGAATGCGGCCTGGTCGCGATTCTCGACGCGGACAAGGAGGGGTTCCTCCGCTCCGAGACCTCGCTGATCCAGACGATCGGCCGCGCCGCCCGCAACGTCGAGGGCAAGGTCATCCTCTATGCCGACCGGATCACCGGCTCGATCGAGCGGGCGATGCGCGAGACCGACCGTCGGCGCGAGAAGCAGCAGGAATATAACGCCCTCCACGGCATCACCCCGACGACGATCAAGCGCAACATCCAGGACATCCTCGCCGATGTCTCCAACCGCGACAGCGTCATCATCGACACCGGCGACGAAGGCGCGCCCCACCTCGTCGGCCACAATCTGCGCGCTTACATCGACGACCTCGAAAAGCGCATGCGCGCCGCCGCCGCCGACCTCGAGTTCGAGGAAGCGGGCCGCCTCCGCGACGAGATCAGGCGCCTGGAGGCCGACGAGCTCGGCCTCCCGGACACCCAGAAACGCGCCCCGGTCGTCGGCCATTCCAACGAGGGCAAGCCGGGGACGCGGAAGATGCGCTACGGCAAGACGCAGAGGAAATGGGGGCGATAACGCCTGCGGAAGAGACCCCTAGAGTGTCTTTGAATGTAGTCTAAGTGTCTTGACATGGGTCCGCCGATTCGGCATAGGTCCGCCTGTCAGGGAGACAGGCCATGCGCGCGACGATTGACGGAATTGAGATTGAAGGCAGCCCTGAGGAAATCGCGGAATTTCTGGTCGCTATAAGGGCCGAAAAACATTCGGGATCCAAGCAGCCAACCTCGTCTCCTGCCTTGGAGGAAACAGACCGCTCTGAGGACGATGGAATTACGGAGCGCTTCGCATATCGGACACTAAAGCGCATCCCAATATCTGCATCTCAAAAGAAGCTTCTACAAACACTGCGCGACGCCCATCCGAAGTGGATGCTGTCATCAGAATTACAAGTGGCTTTAGGCTGGACCCCGAATCAGCTTGGAGGTGTCCTTGGAGGTCTAGGTCGCCGACTATCAGCTACGGAGGGCTACGTCTCTGACTTTAACCTCTGGGATTGGAAATGGGATATCGACGAAGGCCAATATTCATATCGTTTGCCCGACAATGTGGTGGCTGCGCTGGCTCGAGCCGGAATATGATACAAACCTTCGCCGACGAGGAAACCGAGCGCATCTGGAATGGCGGACGCAGCCGCAAGCTGCCGCCCGATATGCAGGATCGCGCGCTCGTCCGCCTCAGGATGCTCAATCAGGCGAAGAGCTTGGACGATCTCCGCAACCCGCTCAGCAATCGCCTTCATGCGCTGAGGGACGACCGCGCCGGGCAGCACTCCATTTCCATTAACATGCAATGGCGTATATGCTTCGTGTGGCGCGATGGAGGCGCCGACGGTGTCGAGATCACGGACTATCACTAATCCCGACTGGCTGCATAACGCCCATGCCGGCGAGATGCTGGTGGGTGAATTCATGGAGCCGTTCGGCCTCGACGCCGGGTCGCTGGCGCACGCCATTGGCGTGGACGCCGTGCATATCGAGGCGGTGATCGCTGGAGCCCAACCGATGGACGCGGAACTCGATCTCCGGCTGGCCCGCTATTTCCGGATGTCGGAAGGGTTCTTCCTCGGCTTGCAGGCGGACTACGAGTTGCTGGAGGCTAAGCGCGCGCTGAACGGCAAGCTGGATCGCATCGCCCCTCGGGCGGCCTGAGGAACGATCGCTTTTCAGCACTGTTTCATGCGGCGTGATCCGCAAGCTCAAATCCGGCGAGTATCGCCTCTACTCGCGCAAAAAGAACCCGAAGACCGGCAAGCGCCGCAACCTCGGCACGTTCGCTTCGCGCGCCGCGGCCGAGCAGCACGAGCGCGAGGTTCAGTATTTCAAGCGGCACTAAGCCTGATTGAACGCTCCGATGACCGCGCCCATGATCGTGTATTGCAGCACGACGTAACCGGCGTTGATCAGCCACAGGCCGAACGGCCGGCGCTCGAAGAGATCGTTGACGCCGAAACTGGTCGCGACCCAGCAGAGGCCGACCGCGAGGCCGGCGAGCGTCGCGAACCGGAGCGGCATTGGCCCGATGAACATCGCCAGCACCAAGGCGGCGATCAGGTTCAGCACGAACGCGCCGCCAAAGATCACGGCCATATTCCCCTTGGGCTTTTCGCCCTCGGCGCATTCGTTGCCGGTATAGGCCATCCACTTCTTCGCGAACAAAAGCGGCGAATACCACAACCCGCCGAGCAGGAAGGCCGAGATCGCCGCAGCGGCGACGGCGACATAATTCACTTCAGGCATGGTCATTCCCCCTCTCTATTCGGCCGACACTGTCTCCTGCCCGGCCCTTTCCAGCAGCAAATCGAAATGCTCGCGCAGCACCGCGATGTTGCGGTCGAAGCTGGCGATGTCGCGATAGGTGCGCGCCTGCATGATCGCGCCTTCCATCACGGTCAGGGTGAATTCGGCAAGCCGGCGCTTGTCGAGGCCAGCCGGCAGCCGATACCCGGCCTCGTCCAGGCAGCGCTCGATCGCGCTCGTCCATTGCGCGAAATTCACCGCGAGCAGCTCCCGGATCCTGAGGTCCGGTTCGTGCAGCTCCAGCGCCAGGCTGCCGATCGGGCAGCCATAAGTACATTCGGTGGTGACGAGCTGGGTGCGGTAGCCGGCGAGCAACGCGAAGATGCGCTCGACCGGATCGTCGACGCCGGACCAGGCGGGCTTCAGCAGCCATTCCTCGATCCCGTCGCGATAGGCCTCCAGCACCGCGGCGAGTACGTCCTGCTTGCCGGGAAAGAAGTGATAGAGGCTGCCCGAATGGACCTGCGAGCGGCTCAGAATGTCGGCGATCGAGGTCGACTGGAAGCCTTTCTCCCAGAATAGCTCCATTGCCGTCATCACGATCCGCTGGCGGGTGGCGACGTTCATGCACCGGCCCTTTCATAAGCGGCGCGCAACCAGGTTTTCACCTCATCGTCCACTTCGTCCGGCTTGGCCAGTCGGAGGCGGTGGCTCACCATCGCGTTGAAGCTGCCGGAGGCTTCCAACCGGCCGGCAGGCGGCTCGCCCTTTAGATTGATGCCGAGGTCGAAGCGGTCCTTCGTCGAAGGTTGCAGGATCGCGAACTGCCTGGCGCGGCGGACGCTGACATAGCCCTTCTTCGGCGCGAATTCGACGTCGCCGCCGAGCGACTCAAGGAAGGCGGCCAGCTTGTCATGGATCGGCTTCAGCACCGCCTTCGGGCCGGCGAACATCGCCTCCATCAGCGCCTCGTCGCCGATCGCGCTGGCGTCGGTGCCGAACGTCCTCAGCGCGACGCTGTTGGCATAGCCGTGGGTCAGACCCTCATTCGCCTTCAGGTGATCGACCAGCGCCTTGTGCTTTCCAATCCCGCTCGCCCGCGCCGTAGCGACCCACGCGTCGAGCCCGCGGCTGGTATTCTTGGTCAGACCGGCGTCAATCGTCGTCCACATGTCCTCGGCCATCGCGTGCTCCCAATATGTTGGTTGATTGATCAATCAATAATGGCTTGTCAACCAACGAGGCGAACAGCGTCTTCGGGATAAGGCATGGCCCCGCACGCCAGCGGCGGCAATGGACTGACCTAGCGCGCCTGGACCAGCAGCATGGTCAGGCCGGCGGCGGCGAACAGAGCGAACACCTGCACCCCGCGCCAGGGTACCCAGCCCCAGCCGTCGATCGAACGCCGGCGCACCCGCCGCCAGTCCGCGACCCCCGCCACCAAAGCCAGCGCGACCAACGCGCCGTCCGCCGTCCACAGCCAGTCTTGCATCGTCATCCGCCGCCCGCCATTGCTCGCGCCGTCTTATCTAGGGAGAGACTCATGATCCGCCAGACCGTGCTTGCCGCCGCCGCGACCTTTTGTCTCTCCGGCGCCGCCGCCCTCGCCCAGCATGCGGGACATGGCGCTGGGCATAATCCCGCGCCGCTCGGCGCCGCGCATCAGGACGCGCTACGCGCCGTGATCGCCGCCAGCACCCGGATGCCGGCCAATGTCGCCCGCGATCGCTATCGCCACCCGATGGAGACTTTGAGCTTCTTCGGCGTCGAGCCGGACGACACGGTGGTTGAGATCTGGCCGGGCGGCGGCTGGTATACCGAGATCCTGGCACCCTATCTGCGCGCCGGTGGCGGCACTTATTATGCCGCGGCGATGAACGACGCTATGTTCGGCGGCATCCGCCGGCTGCAAACTGCGAATGCCGAGCTCTACGGCCAGACGCGGCTTGCCACCTTCCCCTTCTTCGACGGCAGCACCGGCGCGCGCGTCCCGGACGGCACCGCCGACGTCGTCCTCACCTTCCGCAACGTCCACAACTGGCAGATGGGTTATCAGCGCGAAGGCCGGCAGCCCTATACGGAGGAGGCATTCCGCCAGATGTTCGCGATGCTTCGCCCCGGTGGCACGCTCGGCATCGTCGATCACCGGCTGCCGGAGAGCGCCGACGCGGAGCGCGAGCGGACCAGCGGCTATATCAAGGTTTCGACCGTCCGGCGGATGGCGGAGGCGGCGGGCTTCCAGTTCGTCGGCGCATCCGAGGTCAACGCCAATCCGCGCGACACCGCCGACTATCCGGACGGCGTCTGGACCTTGCCGCCGGCGCTGCGCCGCGGCGATGTCGATCGGGCCCGCTATCTGGAGATCGGCGAGAGCGACCGGATGACGCTGCGCTTCGTGAGACCGGCAAGCTGAATAAGCGTGCGATCCAGCGATTGCGCAGAGCCTGACCCGAAACGAAGATCGGTTACGCCTTTACCTTGTGGCACTCTGCCATGAGGGAGGGATTGAGATGAAAACTCACTGCCGTCGCCTGTTGTTGGCAGCCAGCGTCGCCATGATCGCCGCGCCTGCCGCGGCGCAGAATTGGGACTGGTCCGGCTTCTATGTCGGCGTCGATGCCGGTTTCGCAGGGGCGGATGTGGATGTGGCCTCCACCGACACGGTGAACCAGCTCACCAACATCAATCCTGCCGGTGCGCAGCCGATCACCGTCGTACCGGGCACGACCGTCGCGCTGGCGGGATCGGATTCGGACAGCAATGTCACTTATGGCGGGGTCGTCGGCTTCCTGCTGCAGTCGGGTGGCTTGGCCTATGGCCTCGAGGCCGACGTTCAGGGTCCGCACGATCTTGCGACGGTGACGCAGAACAATGCGTTGCCCGGCACTCTGCTCAGCCCGGCGTCAACGCTGACTCAGGTGCGCGACGCGGACACGCGCTACAGCTGGACGGTGCGCGGCCGGATCGGCGCGGCGCTGGGGCGTACGCTGCTCTATGTCGCCGCGGGTGTCGCGGGCGCCAGCGTCGAGGTCGATGCCGCCAATACCTATGCGATCCCGGCCGGCACCTCGCCGGGCGGAGTGGTCGGTCCGGCCATCGGGCCTATCGTGACCACCGCATCGCAGCGCCGGTCGATGATCGGCTGGACTGCGGGCGGCGGCATCGAGCAGCTGCTCGGTCGCTTCGCGATCGGCCTTGACGCCCGATATGCCGACTATGGCAGCAAGACCTTCACCTTCACCAATGTCGCGATCACGCGCGCCGGCGCGACGACCTTTCCCGGCGCCGAGAACGGCACCGGCCAGATTGGCCCGCCCAACAATGATCCGCGCTCGGATCCAGGGCCGACCCGGATCGCCCTCAGCGAATGGCGGGTCGCGCTGCGCGTGATGCTGCGCTTCTAGGCGGTCAGCTGCCGAGCTTGTCGAGCTTCTGTTGGAGCGCGGCAAGCTCGGCGCGTAGCGCGTCGATATCGCTCTTGTTCGGCTCCGCCGGCGCGGCGGCCTGCGCGGCCTGACCACGTCCGGTGGCGGCAGCGGTAAACATCTCCATGTTGCGCCGCGCCATCTCGGCGAACGGGTTGGCGGCGAGCGCGCCGGTCATCGCCTCCTGCATCTTCGCCTGGTTGCGCTGCAGCTGATCGAGGCTGGCCTCGAGATATTGCGGCACCACCTCCTGCATGTTGCCCCCATACATGCCGATCAGCTGGCGCAGGAAGTTCACCGGCAGCATCTCGGCGCCGTGCGACTCTTCTTCCATGATGATCTGGGCGAGCACGGAGCGGGTGATGTCCTCGCCCGACTTGGCGTCGACGACTTTGAAGTCGCGCTTCTGGCGAACCATCTGCGCGAGCCGCTCAAGCGTGATATAGGCCGAGCTCTCGGTGTCGTAGAGGCGTCGGTTCGCATATTTCTTGATGATCACAGGATCGGTGTCGGACGCCATGGAACCCCCGCGGAAAGACAGGAAAAGCGCTCTAGCACCGACTCTTGCCGCACCGCAACATCGGCCGCGACCGCTGCCGCTCTTTCTGGCTTTGCTGCGCAGCATGACGGACGGCGAGCCGGCGCGGATGCAGGCCGCGCTGGCGGGCCTCAGAAAGTATCAGGAGGCGGAGCGCCCGCCGTCCCCGCCGCCGCCGGCGGCGATCGCCGAGGCGCGCGGCGCGACGCTGCGCGACTATGGTGGGTCGGGGCCGCCGGTCGTCTTCATCCCGTCGCTGATCAACCCGCCGAACGTGCTCGACATGGGCGACCGCTCGCTGCTGCGCTGGCTCGCCGGTCGCCGTCATCACGTCCTGCTGGTCGACTGGGGCTGGCCGGATGACACGCGGCGCACCCTCGACGTCGCCGGCCATGTCGAGGAAATCATCCTTCCCTTGCTCTCGACCATCGGCGAACCAGCGGCGTTGGTCGGCTACTGCCTTGGCGGGACGATGGCGCTTGCCGCGGCCCAGCTTGCCGGCTCGCGCGCAGTCGCGACCATCGCCGCGCCCTGGCATTTCTCCGGCTTTCCGGACGATGCCCGCGCCGATCTCACGAAGCTCTGGCGGAGCGCCGAGCCGACCGCGAAGGCGCTGGGCGTGCTGCCGATGGAGGTGCTGCAAAGCGCGTTCTGGAATCTCGATCCGGCCCGGACCGTCGCCAAGTTCGAGGCCTTCGCCGCGATGACGGGCGACGAGGCGCGCACCTTCGTCATGCTCGAGGATTGGGCCAATGACGGCCCGCCGGTGCCGGAGGCGGCGGCTAGGGAGATGTTCGAAGGTCTGTTCGAGAACGACGTCACCGGCCGCGGTGAATGGCGCGTCGGCGGCGAGACGATCGATCCCGGCGCGCTTGACTGCCCCTTGCTCAACATCACCTCCACCACCGACCGGATCGTCCCCGCCGCCAGCGCGCCGCCTGCCGGCGAGCGGCTCGATCTCGCGCTCGGCCATGTCGGGATGGTCGTCGGCTCGCGCGCCCGGGAGGCGTTGTGGGAGCCGCTCGCCGCTTGGCTTTCGCAGCCCCGCCCAAGCTGATAGAGGCGCGCCGACCCCAAAATTCGGAGACTCGCTGAAATGACCGACGTCGTCATCACCGCCGCCAAGCGCACCCCCGTCGGCAGCTTCCTCGGCGCCTTCGCCACCACGCCCGCGCACGAGCTCGGCCGCACCGCGATTCAAGCGGCGCTGGAGCAGGCCGGAGTCGCGCCGGAGGATGTGTCGGAGGTGATCCTCGGCCAGGTGCTGACCGCCGGCCAGGGCCAGAACCCGGCCCGCCAGGCATCGATGGCGGCCGGCGTGCCGAAGGAAGTGCCGGCCTGGGGCGTCAACCAGGTTTGCGGCTCGGGCCTGCGCGCCGTCGCGCTCGCCGCCCAGGCGATCCAGACCGGCGACGCGACCGTCGTCGTCGCCGGCGGGCAGGAGAATATGAGCCTCTCCAACCACGCCCAGAATCTGCGCGGCGGCACTAAGATGGGCGACGTCGGCCTGGTCGACACGATGATCAAGGACGGCCTCACCGACGTCTTCAACAGTTATCACATGGGCATCACCGCCGAGAATCTGGCCGAGCAATATCAGGTCACCCGCGACGATCAGGACGCCTTCGCCACCGCTTCGCAGAACAAGGCGTCGGCGGCGCGCGCCGCCGGCCGCTTCCGCGACGAGATCGCGCCGGTGACGGTGAAGGGCCGCAAGGGCGACACGATCGTGGAGAATGACGAATATATCCGCGACGGGGTGGATCAGGCCGGTCTTTCCGGCTTGAGGCCCGCCTTCAAGAAGGACGGCACCGTCACCGCCGCCAACGCCTCCGGCCTCAACGACGGCGCCGCCGCGCTCGTCCTGATGAGCCGCGAAGAGGCCGAGCGGCGGGGGTCGCCGATCCTCGCCAAGGTGAAGAGTTGGGCGAGCGCCGGCGTCGATCCCTCGATCATGGGCATCGGCCCGGTCCCGGCGTCGAAGAAGGCGCTGGAGAAGGCGGGCTGGACGATCGCCGATCTCGACCTGATCGAGGCGAACGAGGCGTTCGCCGCCCAGGCGCTGGCGGTCGGCAAGGAATTGGGCTGGGATGCTGCAAAAGTGAACGTCAACGGCGGCGCGATCGCCATCGGTCATCCGATCGGCGCCAGCGGCGCCCGCGTCCTGACTACCCTGATCTACGAAATGCAGAAGCGCGACGCCAAGAAAGGCCTCGCCACCCTCTGCATCGGCGGCGGCATGGGCATCGCGGTCTGCGTCGAGCGGGACTGAGCGGCAACTTCAAAGCCCGGTGGCCAATTCAGGAACGTGGCTCTTGGCGCCGGGCGCTGTTGCAAAAGTGCTACACGGCTGAACTTTCGATGAATATGCGGGGCCAAACTCTTGTCGCGCGCCCCGGAATCGTCTCTCGGTGAAATGTGACGACCGCGCCGGGCGCGGCGTGTCCATATTGCATGGGGGACAAGAATATGCGGAATTTCGGTTTGCTCGGCTCCAGCGCGCTGCGCACGGGCGCCATTGCTGCGATGGCTTTTGCCACCACGCCGGCTTTTGCCCAGGACGCCGTGACCGACGTCGCCGCCGCCGCCGCGGCGCAGGGTGACACGGCCGCGGCCGATACCGAGCAGGCGGTTACCGTCACCGGCTCGCGCATCCGTCGGCCCAATCTGGAATCGAACGTGCCGATCACGTCGATCGCCGGCGACAGCTTCATCCAGTCAGGCGACCTCAACGTCGGCGACACGTTGAACGAGCTGCCGCAGCTGCGCAGCACCTTCGCTCAGCAGAATCCCGGTCTCGGCGTCGGCGTCGCCGGCCTGAACCTGCTCGATCTTCGCGGCCTCGGCCCGGTCCGGACGCTCGTGCTGGTCAACGGCCGCCGTCACGTTGCCGCGGACATCCTGAGCAATGCGGTGTCGCCGGACATCAACAGCATCCCGGCCGATCTGATCGAGCGGGTCGATATCGTCACCGGCGCCCAATCGTCGATTTACGGTTCGGACGCGATCGCCGGCGTCGTCAACTTCATCCTGCGCCGTGATTTCGACGGCATCCAGGTGCGCGGCAACGCTTCCATCGCCGAAGAAGGCTATGGCGCCAACCAATATGTGTCGGCGATGATCGGCAGGAATTTCGCCGACGGTCGCGGCAACCTTACCGTGCACGGCGAATACTTTAACCAGGACCGTATTTTTGGCGCCGACATTCCGCGCTATCGGACGGTCGACGGTCTCCTCACTGTTGACGTCGATCCAGGGGGGATTGCGAATGGCAGCGACGGCAACCCCGACCGCGTCTTTTTCCGCGACATTCGCAGCGCCACGATCGCCACCACTGGTGTCGTTCCGATCACCCAGGTGACGGGCGGCGCCGCGCCGTGCGGAACGAGCACCAGCCTCGCCCCATCGGTGCCGTTCAACTGCAATTTCATCTTTGACGTCAATGGTCGCCTGACGCCGCAGACGGGAACGCGGGTCGGTACGACCATCAACGGCTCGTTCATCGGCGGCAATGGCGAGACCGGGCGCGAAGGCACCCAGCTGTCGATCATGCCTTTCCTTGAGCGCTACACCTTCAATTTGCTTGGCCGCTACGAGTTCAGCCCTGCGTTCGAGTTATTCCTCGAGGCCAAGTGGGGCCGGGTGAATGCGCGCGGCTCCAATCCGGCCAATACCTTCACGCAAGGTGCCTCGTTCGCGGAAAACACGTTGGGCGCGGCGGCGGCGTTGCCCGCCTCGTCGCAGCGCGAGCGGTTCCGTCTCGACAACCCGTTCCTCAGCGCCGCCGATCGGGCGACGATCGCGAACGCGCTTTTGGCGTCGAACTGCGACAACACGATCACAGGCGCTGCTTGCTCGTCAAGTGCGGCGAGTGGCACGCGTCTCTCAGCTGCTGAGCAGGCACAGATTGCCGCAGGCACCTATCGCTTCGTCATCGGCAAGCGGTTCGCTGACATCGGCGCCCGCGACGAGGCGTTCACCCGCGATACGTGGCGGGGCGTCCTCGGTCTGCGCGGCACGTTCAACGACGACTGGAGCTACGAGATTTCGGCCAATTACGGCCACTTCGAGGAAGATACGGTCCAGTTCGGCTATGTGGACAGGCAGCGTCTGCTGCTCTCGCTCGATGCGGGCATCGATCCGGCCAATCCGGCAGCGGGCATCCAATGTCGGTCCAGGTTCGATCCGGCGGCCGCTTATCCGTTCCAGTCGGCCGGTCTTGATGCAGCGCAGAATGCGTTCGTCGCCGCACGGTTGGCAGCCGATATAGCCGCTTGCCGGCCTTACAATGCGTTCGGCGCCGGTGGCGCGCAGAACGCCGCGGCCATCGCTTACTTCAACTACAATGCGCGCAATCATGCCGAGCTCGACCAGTTCGTCGTCAGCGGTTTCGTTTCGGGCGATAGCAGCCAGCTGTTCGAGCTGCCGGGCGGACCCATCCGCTTCGCGCTCGGTGCTGAATATCGTCGTGAGGAAGCGCTCTATGTGAACGATCCGTTTGTCGTTAACGGCGGCACGAACGCGGTCGTCATCGGCCGGTTCGATCCGCAGGACGCCTTTGTGGTCAAAGAGGCTTATGGCGAAATCCAGCTTCCGATCCTGCGGGACACGCCGTTCTTCGAAGAACTGACCGTTACCGGCGCGGGCCGTATTTCCGATTACCGGGGCGCGGTCGGCACGGTTTATGCCTACAACGCCGGCATCGAGTGGGCGCCGGTCCGCGATATCCGTTTCCGGGCCAATTACGGCCGCTCGGTCAGGGCGCCGAACGTGTCGGAAACCGGCTTCCCGGTCGTGCCGAACTTCGCGCCGGGCTTCGTTGATCCTTGCTCCGGCGGTGCCCTCGGTTCGGGTTCGGCAACGCGCGCGGCCAATTGTCTGGCTGATCTCGGCCCGGCGCTTCTGGCGAATCTGGCGACGCTGGGTGCGCCATCGCTTCCGGTGCTGAGCGGCAGCAATCCGAACCTCACCGAAGAGACCTCGGATTCCTACACGGCCGGCGTGGTCATCCAGCCCCGCTGGATCCCGGGCCTCTCGGTCAGCGCGGACTATTTCGACATCACTGTGAACAACGTGATTGTCTCGCTGGCCGCGCAAACGATCGTCAACAATTGCTATGACGCTCCGACGCTGACCAACCCCTTCTGTCCGCTGTTCATTCGCTATCGCGGGCCGGCGGGTGGTGGTCCGTTCGGCGAAATTCCCGGTCAGGTGCAGGGCAACACCCTCACCCAGGCCGGCGTCAACTTCGCGAGCCGGGTCCGGCGCGGCATTGACTTCAACGTCAACTATCGCGCCAACCTCGGCAGCAATGTTCGCCTCGATACCAGCCTGATCTACGTTCACAATTTCCAGACCAGCAACTTCCAGGATCCGGCGCGTCCGGACTTCGAGAACCGCATCCTGGGCGAGCTGGGCGATCCGGTGGACGAAGCCCGGTGGAATCTGGATCTGACCTACGGTGAATTCACCTTCGGCTATCAGCTTCGCTACATCGGTGAGATGTGGGTCAACACCTATGAGGACTTCAATGAGTTGCAGGGTCGGGCGCCTGAAAATGCCGACTATGCCGACACGGCGGAGTATCCGAGCACCTTCTACCACAACATCCGGTTCGAATGGAATGTGCGGGGCAGCCCCAGCCTGTCGGGCCGTCCGGGTGACCTGCGCTTCTACGTCGGTGTCGATAACCTGCTGAACACGTTCCCGCCGCTCGGCGTGACCGGCACCGGCACGGGTGGCGCCGGCGGCGACCGCGGCACCGGCAACGCCGCGATCTACGAGACGCAGGGCCGCAGGTTCTTTGCGGGCTTCCGCGCCCGGTTCTAAATCGAGCGGGACGGAGAACTCCAAGGGGGCCGGGATAAGTTCCGGCCCCCTTTTTGTTGTCCGCAAGGATAACGGGAGCTGAGTATGTCGTCGAGCGAACCCGCTCGACGACCGGCCATTCGGTTCAAGTAAAACTGAATTGCACCGGCGCCGGCTTGATCTGCCCGTCGAAGGCATGCTCCCGCTGGGGGCCGTTTTTGTCTACCCAATGCAGGAATAGGTGCGCTGACCAGGCGTTTGGATTGGGTCGTGTTCGGCCGTGCCGATGATGCACGCCCTGATAAAGGACGGCGTCTCCCACGGCCATCGGAATGGCCGCCCGCGGCTCGGCGCCGAACCCCTCTTCTACTTGGGCGGACGGCGCATCGTGCCGGGTCTTGCCGATCTCCAGGTCCCAGGCTTCTCCGTCGCTATAGCCGAGCGTGAGCGACAGGCTGTGCTCGCAGGAATAGCGGTCGAAATGGACCCGGCAGACGTCGCCGCGCCGATAGATGCGGAAATAATCGTAGGTCGGCAGCAGCTCGCGGCCGATGATCTCGCTGACGATGGGCGTTAGTCCCCAGAGAAATTGCAGCATCGGAGGATAGTGGTGCCCGTAGACTTCGAAAGCGGGTCTGGCCAATAGGTTCGGATGCTCCTTGACCCGGCTCAGCGGGATGGCGCCCGGCCCGATGTCCCGCCGCAGCATCTGCAGGAAGGCATTCGCCACTTCCGGCGCGATCAGGTTCTGCACGTGGGCATAGCCGCTGTCGTGGTAACTGCCGACAACCTTCATTCCACACCGCTAGAGCGCCGCCAAATGATGCACAAGCAGGCGCGGGAAATACCGCTTCCGGGGCTTCCGCTGCCGAATCGAGGACGGTATCCATCCAGAGGATGACCGCGGCAATTCTGCAGGAGGTTCAGCGCCACATCGACGCCGGCCGCGTTCACGACGGCGCGCGGCGGCTGATCCAGGGGGCGGAGGCAGGAGACGTCGCCGCGATCACCGAGCTTGCCCATTGGCGGATCCTCGGCGATCTTGTTCAAAGAGACCTGGGCGCGGCGCGCGACCTTCTTGGAAAGGCGGGCGCCGCCGGCGACCCCAGCTCATCGCTTCTCCATGCCTACTTTCTTGCTGCAGGTGTGGGGGGCCACAGCGATTGGACGGGCGCGCTCGCTGCGATGCAAGGCCTCGCCGTGGGCGACACAAGCTTGTCCGCACAGCTTAATTTGATCGGCGCGATGGACCTCGACCAGGAAGGATTCCCCAAATCCACTCCTGAAGGCGACAGATTGAGCGAACGCCCGCTGGTCGTCAGCGCACACGGCCTCCTGTCGGCGGCCGAATGCGCCTATCTGCAGCGCAAGGCCACGCCCGGCCTCCAGCCCTCCGTCGTCATCGATTCGATCACGGGGCAAAGCATTCCTCATCCGGTGCGAAAGTCTGACGGCGCCATGTTCGGCGTGTATGACGAGGATTTGGTGGTCAACGCCATCAACCGCCGCATCGCAGCCTTTAGTGGGACCGGGGTAGAGCAGGGCGAGCCGCTGCAGATCCTCCGTTATGGCGTGGACGGCGAGTATCGCCCGCATATGGACGGTCTCGCCAGGGAGCCAAACCAGCGCATCCTGACGGTGATCGTCTATCTGTCGGACGATTATGCCGGCGGCGAAACCTGCTTCCCCAGAACCGGGCTGAGCTTTCGCGGCCGAAAAGGCGACGCCCTGCTGTTCTGCAACGTCGATGCGGAGGACCGACCCGATCCGCTGTCGCTCCATGCCGGACTGCCAGTGACACGCGGCGAGAAGATGATCGCGACGCGGTGGATCAGGCGATCACCGTTCACTTACCCGCCGCCACAGCCGTTGCTTCCCGAATTCGGCTAGGCTCCGGCGCGGCGCCTCAGACCCAGCGCCGCTCGAACCGCGCGCCGAGGCAGGTCAGCAGCTCATACTGGCTCATGCCCGATTGCGCCGCCGCGTCGGGCAGGCGGAAATCGAGCTCCAGCCAGTCGCCCTCCGCCAGGTCCGGCGCCGCGTCGACGCGAATCGCGGTCAGGTCCATCGAAACCCGCCCTACCACCGGGGCGAAACCGCCGGCGATCCGGGCCCGGCCCGCGCCTGAGAAGCCGCACAGATAGCCGTCGGCATAGCCGAGGTTGACGATCGCGAGCTCGCAATCCTTGTCGGCGACGAAGCTTGCGCCATAGCCGACCGACTCGCCGGCCGCGACCCGACGGCGCTGAACGATCCGGGCCTCGATCCGGGCGACCTGGCGGGTCTGTCCCGCCGCTTCGGGCCGCGCCACGCCGCCGTAGAGAGCAAGGCCGGGCCGGGTGAGATCGAATGCGTAATCGGCGCCGAGACAGATTCCGGCGCTGTTGGCCAGGCTCAGCCGCCGCGCCAGCAGCTTCCCGGCGACCGCGACGAATGCCGCGCGCTGGGCCGCGTTCATCGCCGAATCCTCGTCGCCGCGGGCGAGGTGGCTCATCAGCGTGTCGATGGCGAGGCCATCCAAAAGACCCGAACGCGCCTGCTCCGGCGTCAGGCCGAGCCGGTTGATGCCGGTGTCTATCATCACGTCGCAGGGCCGGCCGGTCTCCTTCCAGCGCGCGACCTGCTCGGGGCTGTTCAGGACCGGCCGTGCCGGCGAGGCGAGCGCCGCCTCCATGTCGTCCCGGCCGACGCCGTGCAGCACGGACAGAGCGAGGTCGTTCGCCCAGGGCATCAAATTCGCCGCTTCGGCCCAGGTCGCCACGAAATAGTCGCGGCAGCCCGCCGCCTGCAGCCGGCTCACCACCTCGCGCGCGCCAAGACCGTAGCCGTCGGCCTTGACCGCCGCCCCGCACGCGGCGGATCCGCTCCGCTCCGCGAGCCAGCGCCAGTTCGCGACCAGAGCGTCGCCGTCGAGAGTCAGGCGGAGCGGGCGATGGACCATGATCGCGGACCTAGCCGCGCGTCACCGGCTAATCCAGCCGCTTGCCGGAGGTCTCCGGAAGCCAGAAAAGGCTGACCACCAGGGCCATCGCGACGACCCCGATCGTGTACCAGAGGCCCGAGAAGGGATCGCCGGTTCGGGCCACGATATATTGGCTGATGAAGGGCAGGAAGCCGCCGAAATAGCCGGTGCCGATATGGTAGGGCACGGAGAGCGAGGTGTAGCGGACCCGGGCCGGAAACATCTCGACCAGCAAGGCCGCGACCGGCCCGTAGGTCATGCCCGAAAGCATGCCGATGACGACGATCGCCAGCACCACCTGGATCATGCTGCTGAAGGCTGGGGTGGTCTTCTCGAGCCGATAGCCGACCGCGGTCAGCGCGCTTTCCAGCGCCGCCGGGTCCTCGGCGTTCACCACCGCATTGCCGATCCGCACCTGATAATCCTGCCCGCCCCAGCCCGGCGCGGGCAGCATCTGATAAGCGATACCGCGCGAGGTGAGCGCGGCCAGCGCCCGGCCGCAGGGCGTCGGCTGCGTCTGCGCGAACGGATTGTAGTCGCACTCGGCGCCCTGGACGGTCACCGGGCTGCGCGCCATCGCCTCCGCCAGTTGCGGATTGGCCGCCGCCGCCATCCAGTGGAACAAGGGGAACAGCAGAACGATGGTCAGCGCATAGCCGGTGACGATCAGCGGCTTGCGGCCGATCCGGTCCGACAGCCAGCCGAACAGGACGAACCAGAACATCGAGACGAACGCGGCGGCGCCGATCATCGCCCGCGCCGCGGTGTCGTCGATCCTGAGCGCGTTCTGGAGGAAATAGAGCGCCTGAAACTGGGCCGTGTACCAGATCACGGTCAGCCCCGCGGCGACTCCGAACAAGGCGACGATCACCATCTTCAGCTGACGCCGGCCGCGGAAGCTTTCGGTGATCGGGTTGCGCGCCGTCTCGCCGGCCTCCTTCATCGCCTGGAAGACCGGGCTCTCCTTGAGCTTCAATCGCACCCAGAGCGAGACCGCGAGCAGCACGATCGAGAACAGGAAGGGGATCCGCCAGCCCCAGGCGGCCCAGGCCTCGCGATCGACGAACCATTCGGAGATCAAAACCACCGCGACCGACAGCAGGAAGCCGCCGATCACACCGGCCTGGATGAAGCTGGTGTAGAAGCCGCGCTTGTTGCGCGGCGCGTGCTCGGCGACATAGATCGCCGCGCCGCCATATTCGCCGCCCAGCGCCAGCCCCTGCATGCACCCTAAGCGTCACGAGGATGATCGGCGCCGCCATCCCGATCGCGGCATAGCTCGGCACCAGGCCCGACCGCCGCGGTGGCGATGCCCATCAGGGTGATGGTGACGAGGAAGGTATATTTGCGTCCCAATTTGTCGCCGAGATAGCCGAACAGCAGCGCGCCGATCGGCCGCACCCCGAAGCCGACGCCGAACGAGGCCAGGGCGAGCAGGAATTGCGCGGTTTCGTTGCCGACCGGGAAGAACTGCCGGCCGATGATCGCCGCAAGCGTCCCGTAGATGAAGAAATCATACCATTCGAAGACGGTGCCGAGCGTCGAGGCGACGATGACGAGGCGGTCGCGCTTCGCGTCGAAGACATAGCCCTCGTCGGTCGCCCGCGCCGCTGCGCTGTTCCCCGCCTCCGCGATCGCCTCGCTCATGCAAATCCCCCTTGTTTGCGAGGAGACTAAGGTGCGCTTCGTTCAGCGGCAAGCAGGCTAGACGAGCGTCCCCGCCGCCTGCTCCCAATTGCGTCCGTCGAAAGCCTGCGCGCGGACCTCAAGCGCGCCCGGGTCATCCAGCGCGTTGAGGTTCACGCTCCATGCATCGGGATGGGAGCGGGGCTGGTAGAAGCTCTTCACGCCGCATGTGGTGCAGAAGAGGTGCTCGGCCGCGCCGGTGCCGAAGCGGTAGGCGGTGAGGGCGTCGCCGCCGCTCAGCAAGGTGAAATCCCCGTGCGGCACGATCAGGTGGCGAAAGCCGGTCATCGCGCAGATCGAGCAGTTGCAGTCGAGCACCTCGACCGCCGCCGGAACCTCCGCCGCGAACCGGACCTTCTTGCAATGACAGCCGCCTTCGATCTTCATGGGGCTCCCATGCACCACTGCTTCCCGCCCGTCATCCGCCAAGACACGCGCCTGCTCGTCCTCGGCAGCCTGCCGGGCCGCGCGTCGCTTGCCGCCGGCCGCTATTATGCCCATCCGCGCAACCTGTTCTGGCGGCTGATCGGCGCGGCGATCGGACGCGATCTCGAGCCGCTGGACTATGAGGCGCGGCTGGCTGCCTTGCTCGATGCCGGCGTCGGCCTGTGGGACACGGTCGCGGCGGCGGAGCGGCCCGGCAGCCTCGACGCCGACATCCGCCTCCACGCGGCCAGCGACTTATCGAGCCTCGTCGCCACTCTGCCGCACTTGCGGGCCATCGCCTTCAACGGCGCCACGTCGGCGCGGATCGGCCGTAGGGAATTGGGCGAAGCCCCCGGCCTCGCTCTGGTCGACCTGCCGTCGAGCAGCCCGGCTTATGCCAGCCTGCCTTATGAGAAGAAGCGGGCCGCCTGGACCGCGCTCAGCGCCTTCCTGCGATGAAGGCGATAGCGCGCCGGGCGAGATCGGGCCGCCCGATCAGCAGGTCCGGCACATTGGTGTCCGGGCCGTTGTAGGTCAGCGCCGCGCCGTCGATCCGGCTGGCGTGGAGGCCCAGGCCGAGCGCCACCGCGGCGGGCGCGCAATTGTCCCACTGATGCTGGCCGCCGGCATGGACGTAAAGGTCGGCCTCGCCGCCGACCACGGCCATCGCCTTCGCCCCGGCCGAGCCCATCTCCCTGAGCTCGGCGTCGAGCTCCGCCGCCAGCGCCAGCGCGATCTCCGGCGGCCGGGTGCGGCTGACCGCGATCACCGGCCGCTCCCGGTCCGGCGCGACGGCCGGCGGACCGTCCGACCGATACAGCCGCCCCAGGGCCGCCAGCGCCACCGCGCCGACCGCCGGCCGCCCGTCGACCGACAGCGCGACATGCACCGCCCAGTCGCTCCGCCCCTCGCCATATTCGCGGGTGCCGTCGAGCGGATCGATGATCCAGCAGCGAGCGTTGGCGGTCCGCGCCGGATTGTCCGGACATTCCTCGGACAAAACCGCGTCGTCCGGCCGCTGCTCGGCCAGCGCGGTCAGGATGAATGCGTTGGCGGCCTTGTCGGCGATCGCGCCAAGGGCCGCGTCGGTCGCCGTCGGCCCCTCGCGCAGCGCCAGCAGCAGCTTGCCCGCCCCATCCGCCAGATGCGCCGCCAGATCTTCGTCCGTCACCCGCTTCCTCTCCGCCGCCGGGCCGCGAAAGGCAAATGCGGTTAACGGCCTCTTTACCATTTCCCCGTTAACACCCGTCCCTGACGGAGCAATCCTGTCGGAGGGGTATTAACATGGTCATCTTTCTCGCCGCTCTCCTTGGAGGCCAGTCGGTTCTGACCGAGATCGACCGCAGCGCGCTCGCCGCGCAGGCGCGGATCGAGGCGCGTCAGCCGCGCCGCATCGCGCCGGTCGAGCAGACGCCGGTTCGCCGGCCGGTCACGCGCCGCGCCAGCACCAGCGGGCTCGATTTCGCCCAGACGACGACGATCTGCCGCGCTTCCGGCGGGCAGACGAACCCGGCGCTGTTCCTGTCGCGGATCAGCACCGCTTATTCGCTCTCCGCGGGTGAAGCGACGTCGCTGCGTTCCAGCTGCGCCGCCTATCTCGCCGGCCGCAACGACGCCCGCCGCAACAACAACTGATCGGCGACGCCGGGCGTGACCCGGCGCGTCTGATCCGCTAGCCGCGCGCCGTGGAGCGCGCGGATTTCCTCATCATCGGCGGCGGCGTCGCGGGTCTCTCTGCGGGGGCGGCGCTTGCGCCGCACGGCAAGGTGGTCGTGCTGGAGGCCGAGGATGCGCTCGGCCATCACAGCTCCGGCCGCAGCGCCACCTTCTCCCATTACGGCATCGGCAATGCGGTGGTGCGCGCGCTCACCATGGAGAGCCGCGCCTGGTTCCTCGAAACGGAAGGCGGCGCGCTGGTCCGGCGCCACCCGGCTTTGTTCGTCGCCGACGAGGCGACGCGCCCGGCGCTTGCCGCGCTCGGCCACGACATGAGCCGTTTCACCGACAGCCTCGAGGAGGCCGACGAAGCGCGGATGCGCACCCTCTTCCCGCCGCTTCGCTTCGGCGGCGACGCGGTCGTCGCGGGGATCGTCTATCATGACGGCCTGAGGCTCGATTCCGACGCCATGCTCCAGCATTATGCCCGCACGATCCGCGTCGCCGGCGGGCAGGTGCTGAACGGCCGGCGCGTCACGTCCGTCCGACCGCAATGGACGGTGGCGGCCGAAGGCGGCGAGAGCTGGAGCGCGCCGATCCTGATCAACGCCGCCGGCGCCTGGGCGGATCAGCTCGCGATTCTGGCCGGGGTCGCGCCGCTCGGCCTGAAGCCGCTGCGCCGCACGATCATCATCGTCGATCCGCCCGCGGGCGCGGATGTCCGCGGCTGGCCGTTCGTGAAGACGGCGGTGGACGATTTCTACATCCTTCCCGAAGGCGGGCGGCTTGCCGCCTCGCCGGTCGACGAGATCGAAACCGATCCCTGCGACGCCCAGCCGGAGGATTATGACATCGCGCTCGCCGCTTGGAAGGTCGAGCGCTACACCACGCTCTCCGTCGCCCGCATCGCCCATCGCTGGGCCGGCCTCAGGACTTTCGCGGCCGATCGCACGCCGGTCACCGGTTTCGACGCCGCCGCGCCCGGCTTCTTCTGGCTCGCGGGGCAGGGCGGCTTCGGTCTGCAGACCGCGCCGGCGATGGCGGCGGGGACGGCCGCTCTCGTCATCGGTGCGGCCTGGCCGAAAGCGCTTGCCGAAAGCGGCATCACCGTGGATCATCTCGCTCCGGCGCGGCTGCGCTGAATGGACTCGATGCTCACCGCCCCACCTCCCGATTCCGGCATTTCGAGCGAGATCTGGGACGGGCTCGCCGAATCGGACCGCACCCGCATCGCCGAGACGATGCGCGAGCAGGCGACCGTCGAGGCGAAGGCGTCCGAGCTTTATTATGCCGAGATGGACGCCTCCGGCGCCGGCTGTCCGCCCTGGCGCAGCGCGCCGCCGCATCTGCGCGAACATTATCTCAAGCACGCCTTGTTCGATCTGAAGCCGATCTATGTCGGCCTCGCGGATTTCGGCGGCGGCCCGCCGCGGATCGTCGTCGCGACCATCGAGGGCCACCGGCGGCGCGGCGGCGCGGTCGTCGCGCGGATCCGCAAGATCACCAAATATGCCGCTTATTCCTTGTTCTCGGTGTTCGCGATCCTGGTCCTCTGGCTCGCCGTCACCGCGCCGCTCAACCAGTCGCTGCAGCCGATCGCGGCGCCCTCCTATCGCGTCGTCGCCGCCGATGGCGAGACGATCGCGCGGCGCGGCGCAATTCGAACCGAGCCGGTCGACGTCACCCGGCTGCCACCTTATGTCGGCCAGGCATTCATCGCGATCGAGGACCGGCGCTTCTTCCGACATCTCGGCGTCGATCCCTGGGGTATGGGACGCGCCGTCTGGCGCAACTTCTGGGCCGGCCGGGTCACAGAGGGCGGCAGCACGATCAGCCAGCAGCTCGCCAAGACCAGCTTCACCGGCGGCGAGCGGACAATGGCGCGCAAGGCGCAGGAAGCGCTGATCACGCTCTGGCTGGAGGCGTGGCTGAGCAAGGAGGAAATCCTCAGCCGCTACCTCTCCAACGTCTATTTCGGCAATAACGTCTACGGTCTGCGCGCCGCCGCCCGTTACTATTTCAGCGTCGAGCCGGAGCGGCTGACGCTCTCCCAGGCGACCATGCTCGCCGGCCTCGTCAACGCCCCCAACCGGCTCGCGCCCGACCGCAACCTCGCCGGTGCACAGGCGCGCGGCGCCTTGGTGTTGCGCGCGATGACCGATGTCGGTTTCGTCACCGAGGCGGAGGCACGCCGCGCGACGCCGGCGCGCCTGCGCCTCGCGCCGCGCGACACGACGCCGACCGGCACCTATTTCGCCGATTGGGTGCTGACCCAGCTCGATGCCAGCGACAGCCAGGAATATGGCGACCGGCGGGTCGATACGACGCTGGAGCGCGACCTGCAGCGCGCGGCGATCGCGGCGATGCGCGACGTCGATATCGGCAGTCATCAGGCGGCTTTGGTCGCGATGCGGACCGACGGGCGGGTCGTCGCGATGCTCGGCGGCCGCGATTATGGCCGCTCCACTTTCAACCGCGCGACCCAGGCGCGCCGCCAACCGGGCTCGACCTTCAAGATCTTCGTCTATCTCGCCGCGCTCCGCGCCGGGATCGGACCAGAGGACATGATCGATGATGCGCCGATCACCAGCGGCGACTATCGTCCGCGCAATTATGGCGATTCCTATCAGGGCGAGATCACGCTTGCGGACGCATTCGCCCGGTCGAGCAATGTCGCCGCGGTCCGGCTGGCGCGGCGGGTCGGGATCGGCAACGTCATCCGTGCCGCCCGCGATCTCGGCATCACCGCGCCGATGCGCGAGGATGATCCCTCGATCGCGCTCGGCACGGCCAATGTCAGCCTGCTCGAGATGACCGCCGCTTATGCCGCGATCGCCGCCGGCTCCTATCCGGTGACGCCGCAGGGGATCATCGTCCGGCCCGAGGATATGGGCATTCTAGAGCGGCTGTTCCGGCCGCTGATCGGCGCGACCAATTCCGGCAGCGGCGATTCCGCCTTCGATCCGTTGCGCTCGATGCTGCTCGGCGCGGTTCGGAACGGCACCGGGCGGGCGCGCGCAGCTGCCGGTCGAGACCTTCGGCAAGACCGGCACCACCCAGGATTCGCGCGACGCCTTGTTCATCGGCTTCGCCGGCGATCTGGTCGTGGGCGTCTGGGTCGGCGACGACGATAACCAGCCGATGCAGGGCGTCACCGGCGGCGGCCTGCCGGCGCGGCTGTGGCGCGCCTTCATGCTGCGCGCGATGCGGCTCGATGCGCTGGAGCGGGAGGCGGAATGACCGACGTCGCCGCGCCCGCGCCGCCCACCGAGCCGCCGCTGCCGCAGCCGCCCGCCTGGCGCGAGCGCTGGGTGAAGCGCGCGCTCAAGGTCGCCCTCGCCTTGTTCGCCCTGGTCGTCGTCTGGCTGATCGTCACCGCGCCTTTGTCGAGCTCGCTCCAGCCGGCCGGCGCGCCGGGGCTCACCGTGCTGTCTGCGGAGTTCGAACCGATCGCCCGGCGCGGCGCGATCATGGCCGAGCCGATCGACGTCACCCGTCTGCCGCCTTATGTCGGCCAGGCCTTCGTCGCGATGGAGGACCGGCGCTTCTTCCGCCATATCGGCATCGATCCCTGGGGCGTCGCCCGGGCGATGTGGCGAAACCTGCGCGCCGGCCGGGTGCGCGAGGGCGGCAGCACGATCAGCCAGCAGCTCGCCAAGACCAGCTTCCTGACTCCCGACCGGACCTGGGGCCGCAAGGCGCAGGAGGCGGTGATCACGCTCTGGCTGGAGGCGCGGCTCAGCAAGGAGGAAATCCTCAGCCGCTACCTCTCCAACGTCTATTTCGGCGACAATGTCTATGGCCTGCGCGCCGCGGCGCGGCATTATTTCAACACCACGCCGGAGGCGCTGACCCTGTCGCAGGCGGCGATGCTCGCCGGTGTTGTCAACGCGCCATCGCGGCTCGCGCCGACGACCAACATCGACGCGGCGCGGGCGCGGGCACGGCTGGTGCTCGCGGCGATGCAGGAGGCGGGCTACATCACCGAGGCGCAGCGCCGCGGCGCGACACCGGCACGAGTCCGCCGTGGCCGTGCGGACAATGTCCCGACCGGCACCTATTTCGCCGACTGGATCGTGCCGCAGGCGAGCGAACTGGCCGAGGGCTCCTACGGCGAGCGCCAGGTCGTGACGACGCTGGACGGCGATCTACAGCGCCTCGCCGCGCGCCTCGTCCGCCGCGCCGGGCTCGGCCGGGCGCAGGCGGCTTTGGTCGCGATGCGGCTCGACGGCCGGGTGGTCGCGATGGTCGGCGGGCCGCGACTACACCGCCAGCCCGTTCAACCGGGCGACCCAGGCGCGCCGCCAGCCCGGCTCCGCCTTCAAGCTCTTCGTCTATCTCGCCGCTTTGCGCGCCGGCTATCGGCCGGACACAATCGTCAACGACGCACCGATCGATCTCGCCGGCTGGCGGCCGCGCAATTATGACGGCCAGTATCGCGGCGCGATCACGCTGCGCGACGCCTTCGCCATGTCGAGCAATTCGGTCGCGGTCCAGCTGCAGGAGCGGGTCGGCCGCGACGCGGTGATCCGCGCGGCCCGCGATCTCGGCATCACCACCGATCTGAGGCCCGATCCGACTCTCGCGCTTGGCTCGAACGGTGTCTCTTTGCTTGAGCTGACGGCGGCCTATGCGGCGGTCGCGGCGGGGCGCTATCCGATCCGCCCGCGCGGCATTCCGGGCGAACCGCCCGGCTGGCTCGATTGGTCGCGGCCCGACGATCAGCTCCATCGCGACCCCGCGTTCCGGATGCTGCGGGAGTTGATGTACGGCGTCGTCCAGCGCGGGACCGGGCGCGCCGCTGGCCTGTCCGTCCCAACGTTCGGCAAGACCGGCACGACCTCCGATTATCGCGACGCCTTGTTCGTCGGCTTCGCAGGCGATCTCGTCGTCGGCGTCTGGATCGGCAATGACGACAACAGCCCGCTGCCCGGCACGTCGGGCGGCGGGGCGCCGGCGCGGATCTGGCGCGCTTTCATGACCGACGCGCTCGGGCTCAGGGCGACGCGGCCGCCGGTGCGGCGCGTGCCGCTGTCGCAGACCGACCGCGGCCCGCCCGAGACCAATGCGATCGAGCCGGAAACGCCGCCCGCGCCGAACCAGCCGGCACCACCCACGCCGCAGGTGCCGACGCCGCCCGAGGTCGCTTTGCCGCCGCCGGTGCCGAAGCAGGACGCGCCGCCTCGCAACTGATCAGCGGTCGAGAAAGAGCTCCGCCGCCGCCTCGACGATCGCGTCCACGTCCAGCCTATATTCGCGATAGAGGTCGGCGAGGCTGCCGGTCTGGCCGAAGCGGTCGAGGCCGAGCGGGCTTACCCGCTGCCCGCGCACGCCACCCAGCCACGAGAGGGACGCGGGCGCTCCGTCGAGCAGGGTGACGAGGCCCGCGCCCGGCGCCAGCGGCGCGAGCAATTTCTCGACGTGACTTGTTTCCCGGTCGCCGCCTTTCCAGCGCGATGCGCCGGCGGCGCTCCAGCCGCGGTGGAGCAAATCGGGCGAGGTGATTGCGAGCAGGCCGAGGCCGGGCACGTCGTCCTTCAGCGCGTCCCACGCGGCCAGCGCTTCGGGGGCGATCGCGCCGGAATAGACCAAGGCCGCGCTTGCGCCCTCGGCCGGCGCGCGCAGCCAATAGCCGCCGGCCAGCGCGCCCGCCTTCCAGCTTTCATCCTCCCGCGCGACCTGCGCGATCGTACGGGTCGTGAGGCGCAGATAGACACTCTCGCCGGCGGGGTCCTGGAGCAGCCGGAACGCCTCCTCCATCATCGCCGCCAGCTCGTCGACGAAGGCGGGCTCGTAATGGCGCAGACCCGGCTGGCCGAGCGCGATCAGCGGCGGGTTGATCGACTGGTGCGCGCCGCCCTCCGGGCCGAGCGTCACGCCCGAGGGCGTCGCGACGAGCAGGAAGCGCGCGTCCTGATAGCAGGCGTAATTGAGCGCATCGAGGCCGCGGGCGATGAACGGGTCGTAGACAGTGCCGATCGGGAACAACCGCTCGCCGAAGAGATCGCCGGCCAGCCCCAGAGCGGCGAGCATCAGGAACAGATTGTTCTCGGCGATGCCGAGTTCGATATGCTGGCCGGCGGGCCGCGCCGCCCATTTCTGCGCCGACGGGATTTTCGCCGCCGCGAACACGTCCGCCATCTCGGCGCGGCGGAAAAGCCCGCGCTGGTTTACAAACGCGCCGAGATTGGTCGAAACGGTGACGTCGGGCGAGGTCGTCACGATCCGGTCGGCGAGCGGCCCGCCGGTGCGCGACAGATCGAGCAATATCTTGCCGAACGCCGCCTGCGTCGATTGCTCTTCGCCGGCCGGCGCCGCGATCGCCGGCACCTCGGCCTGATGCCAGGCCCGTACTCGCTTGGCCCGCGCGATCCGGCTGCCTTCGACGAGCCGCCGCGCCGCCTCGGCGCTGTTGCCGCCGAGGCCGGCCCAGGGCGTCCATTCCTCGCCCTCGGCGATCCCCATCCTGTCGCGCAGGGCGGCGGTCTGGCCGGGGTTCATCAGCCCGGCATGATTGTCCTTGTGACCGGCGAAGGGCAGGCCATGGCCCTTGATCGTGAAGGCGATGAACAGGGTCGGGACATCGTCCTGCGCGGCGTCGAACGCCTCGACCAGAGCGTCCATGTCGTGGCCGCCGAGATTGGTCATCAAAGCGGCCAGCGCCTCGTCGTCGCGCGCGTCGAGGATCGGCTTTGCCGCCGGCGCTTCCTTGAGCAGCCGCTCCCGCCAAGCCGCGCCGCCGAGATAGGTCAGCGCCGAATAATCGGCGTTGGAGACCGTATCGAGCCAGGCCTTCAGCGCCTTGCCGCCTTTCTCCCGGAACGCGGCCTCCAAAGCCTTGCCGTAGCGCAGGGTGACGACCCGCCAGCCGCAGGCGGCGAAAATCTCGTCGAAGCGGTGGAACATCCGGTCGGCGCTAGTCGCGTCGAGCGACTGGCGGTTGTAATCGATGATCCACCAGCAATTGCGGATGTCGTGCTTCGCCGCCTCGATCAGGCACTCGTAGATATTGCCCTCGTCCAACTCGGCGTCGCCCATCAAGGCGACCATCCGGCCCGTCTCCCCGGCCGACATCAGGCCGTGGGCCACGAGATAGTCCTGCACCAGGCTCGCGAAGGCGGTGATCGCGACGCCGAGGCCGACCGATCCCGTCGAGAAATCCACCGGAATCGCGTCCTTGGTCCGGCTCGGATAGCTCTGCGCGCCGCCGAAGCCGCGAAACGCCTCGAGCTTCTCCCGCGTCTGGGTCCCCAGGAGATAATGGATCGCGTGCAGCACCGGCCCGGCATGCGGCTTCACCGCGACCCGGTCATTCGGCCCAAGGGCGTGGAAATAGAGCGCCGCCATGATCGCGGTCATCGACGCGCAGCTTGCCTGATGCCCGCCGACCTTCAGCCCGTCGTCGCTCTCGCGGACATGGTTGGCGTGGTGGATCGTCCAGCAGGCGAGCCAGCGCAGCCGCTCCTCGATCAGCCTGAGCGCGTCGAGGTCCGGGCCTTCGGTCTTCTTCAGCATTACACGCGCTTAGCGGCAATCGGCGCATACCGAAACAGCACGGCAGGGGCGCAAATGGGGCTTGAATGTCGCCGCTGGAGCGTGGACGGAGCAACCTGCCACCATCGGCACCGGGGGAAATCATCTAATGGCGAGAAACGGCTTGGGTGCGCGGCTGCGCTATGCGTTCGACAAGAGCATGGCGGGGGGCACGATCGCCCTGATCGGCTGGCTAGGGCTGGTCAGCCTCGCGCTGATCGTCGTCGCCGGCATCGTCGTTTCCCTGTTCGATATCGCGCCGGCCGGCGAGGAGCCGATGGGCTTCATCGAGGGAACCTGGGCGTCGCTGATGCGAACGCTCGATTCCGGCACGATGGGCGGTGACGCGGGCTGGCCGTTCCGGCTGGTCATGCTGCTGGTGACCCTGGCCGGCATCTTCGTCGTCTCGGCGCTGATCGGCGTGCTCAGCACCGGCCTGGAGGGCAAGCTCGACGAATTGCGCAAGGGCCGCGTCGGTCGTGCTCGAGCAGCGATCACACGATCATTTTCAACTGGTCTGCCTCGATCTTCGACATCATCTCCGAGCTGGTCATCGCCAATGAGAGCCGCAGCCGGCCGCGCATCGTCATCATGGCCGATCGCGACAAGGTGGAGATGGAGGACGAGATCGCCGGCAAGGTCGGCGATCTCAAGAACACCCGGATCATCTGCCGCAGCGGCGATCCCACCGATCTCTACGACATCGGCATCGCCAATCCGCGCACCTGCCGTTCGGCGATCATCCTCTCGCCCGAGATCGACGATCCGGACCCCTGCGTGATCAAGACGGTGCTCGCTCTGGTCAACGATCCCGAGCGGCGCGCCGAGCCTTATGTGATCGCGGCCGAGATCCGCGACGTCGCCAATGCCGAGGTCGCCCGGGTGGTCGGCGGCAGCGAGGTCCAGCTCGTCCTCGCCGACGATCTGATCGCCCGGATCATGGTCCAGTCGACCCGCCAGCCGGGCCTCAGCGGCGTCTATACCGAACTGCTCGATTTCGACGGCTGCGAAATCTACGCGATCGAGCAGCCCGCGCTCACCGGCAAGACGTTCGGCGAGGCGATCATGGCCTATGAGAGCAGCAGCCTGATCGGCCTGTGCGGCGAAGACGGCGTCGTCGCGCTCAACCCGGCGATGGACACCGTCATCACGGCGGACATGAAGGCGATCCTGATCGCCGAGGATGACGACCGGATCGAGACCGCGACGCCGCCCGCCTCGGTCGGCGCAACCAATCCGCCGCCGCCGCGCGCCGCCGCGCCGCCCGCCGAGCGCACCCTGCTGATTGGCTGGAACCGGCGCGCGCCGATGGTCGCGCTGGAGCTGTCGCGTTATGTCGGGCCCGGCTCGCTGCTCACCATCGCCGCCGACACGCCGGAACTCGACGAGGAGGTCGCGGCGCTGGAGCTGGCCGGCGAAAATCTGCGCGTCGAACTGAAGCAAGTCGATACCGGCCGCGCCGCCGATATCGCCGGCCTCGATCCGCTCAGCTACGACCATGTCCTGGTGCTCGGTTATTCGGACCATATGGCGGCCCAGCCGGCCGATACGCGCACGCTCGTCACCCTGCTCCATCTGCGCCGAGTCGCCGAGGCGGCGGACAGGTCGATGAGCGTCGTCAGCGAGATGATCGACGTCCGCAACCGCGCGCTTGCCGAGGTCACAAGGGTCGACGATTTCGTGGTCAGCAACAAACTGGTCAGCCTGATGCTCGCCCAGGCGTCGGAAAACGAGCATCTCGAGGCGATCTTCAAGGATCTGCTCGACGAGGAAGGCTCGGAAATCTGCCTCAAGCCGGCTTCCGACTATGTGCCGGTGGGTGAGAGCTCCACCTTCTACGCCGTCGCGTCCGCGGCGGCGGCGCGCGGCGAGGTGGCGATCGGCCATCACCGCGCCGGCGGAGCGGACGACAGCGGCCGGGGCCTGGGCGGCGTCATCGTCAATCCGACCAAGTCGGAAGCGATCACTTACTCGGCCGAAGACCGCGTCATCGTGATCGCGAGGGACTGAAGAGCGACCAGCGGAGCCGGCGACGCGGGGAAGCGAGTGCTTCCGCGCCCCGCCCGGCGTTGATCCGCGCAGGTAATGCTTTCAGGGAGACTTTCCGATGACCCGCGCGATCCGCTTCGCCGCTTTTGGCGGCTTCCTGCTCGCCGCCGCCGGCATCGGCCCGGCGCAGGAGACGCCGGCCGACCAGGCGGCCACGGCCAGCGTCGGCGCCGAATTGGGCGGCCAGACGCTCCGCATTCGCGCGATCGGCGGAATGGTCGTCAACACGCTCTATCTCGATGCCGACGGCACGCTTCGGCTCGAGGAGGAGCCGGACGGCGCTTCGCGCACCGGCCGCTGGTTCGTCCGCGAGCAACGGCTCTGCACCGAATGGCGCCCGCGCGGACGCGAATGCTGGCCCTATCAGCAACCGCTGGTTCGCGGCCAGCCGGTCGAATTGACCAGCGACCGCGGCATGCATGTGACCGTCACCCTGATCTGACCCTTCTTTCTCCATGGCCGGACTCCACGCCCGCCTTTGACCACTCGCCCGCCCCGCGCGATGATGGCTCGGGGTGGGCGATTCGTTGGAGACGGCGATGGCGCGCGTGGATGATCTCGACCCCGACGGCACGAGGCTGCCGATCAAGATCGACCGGACTTCGAACGGCGAATATGAACCGCCCCGGCTGACTCGCAGACAGAAGCTGGCGCGTGCGCTCGCCCATGACGCGGCAAGCGAGAATGCGCGCAGGCTCGGGTTGTCGCGCCGCGCTTTCCTCGTTTCGGCGGCGGGCGCCGCCTCGACGCTTTATGCGGTCAATCGCGCGTATGCCGGCGCCGGCGGCTCCTTCGCGGTCGACGCCGAGGCGGCGCTCGACAGTCAGCAGGCGCAGGCGGCGGTCGGCGGCGACGAGTTCATCTTTGACGTCCAGACCCATTGCGTCGAGCCGACCGGCCGCTGGGCGCAAGGGCCGGACGGCGAACGCTGGGCGCGGACGCTCCGGCAAGTCTTCGGCCAGCGTACCCGCTGCACCCATGACAGCTTCGATTGCTATTCCGCCCAAACCCTGGCCCGCGAGGTGTTCCTCGACAGCGACACCGACGTCGCGGTCGTCTCGGCGCTCTGGGGCCAGCCCAATCCGACGCCGATGGACTATGCCGCTGAGGCGCGCGAGATCGTCGCCGCGATCGGCGGCGAAGGGGCGCGCGCGCTGATCCATGGCGGCGTCTTTCCGCAGGAGCCGGGCGCGATCGAGGCGATGGACGAGATGGCCCAGCGCTACCGGGTCGAGGCGTGGAAGCTCTATCCGCAATATGGCGCGAACGGCCGCGGCATCTTCCTCGACCGCTCCGACGCCGCCAACCGCTTCTTCGAGCGGGCGAGGGCGCTGAATGTGAAGACGGTCGCGGTCCACAAGGGCGTGCCGCTCCCCGGCCTGGAATATGAGTATAGCAGCCCGCGCGACATGGGCCCGGCGGCGGCCGCCAATCCGGACATCAACTTCCTCGTCTATCATGGCGGATTCGAAAGCGGGAAGATCGAGGGGCCTTACAATCCGAACAATCCCGAGGGTGTCGACCGGCTGATCAAGTCGCACCAGGATGCGGGGCTCAGGCCCAATCAGGGCAATCTCTATGCCGAGATGGGCTCGCTCTGGCGCTACTTCATGAGCCGCCCGGACGAGGCGGCGCATGTGATGGGCAAGCTGCTGCGCACTTTCGGCGAGGATCGGATCATGTGGGGCACCGATTCGATCTGGTACGGCTCCCCGCAGGACCAAATCCAGGCGTTCCGTGCCTTTAGGATCAGCGAGGAGTTTCAGGAGCGGTTCGGCTATCCGGCCCTGACCGATCAGGCGCGGCGCAAGATTTTCGGCCTCAACGGCGCGCGGGTCTACAATATCGACGTCGCCGCGCTGCATCGCCGGGGCGAGCTGCACGAGCGCCGGCTCGCTTATCGGGCCGAGCCCAATCCCAGCTTCGCTACCTACGGGCCGAGCACGCGACGCGACTTCCTGGCGCTCTGGCGGGCGCGGGGCGGAGTTCCGGGTTGACATGAAAAACGCCGCCCGGAGGCGGCGCGAAGCATGGAATCCTAACGCCGAAAAAATCGAAAACAAGACTTGTTCGTGGATTCGCGGACGAATCATATCTTGCTCAGGCGCAACGCTAGCGAAAGGAGGTGATCCGATGTCTCATGGTTCAGCAGAGGGGTCGGTCAAGTCCGTTCGGGAGATGAAAGCTTAGGCTTTCCAATATCTTCCGTTCAGTCGGCTTCCGGCCGCTGACCATGTCGAGAGGCCGCCGGGGAACCTTTCCCGGCGGCCTTTCGCTTATCCGCCGAACCGGCGGCGAAACTGTTATCCGTGGCCCCGGTCTGTTACGTGGGCGGCATGTTTCGCGAGGGAGAAGGATCGATGGCGAAGACCAAGACCACCGGCAAGACCGGCAGCAAGGCGAGCGGCGGTAAGGCCCGCGGCGCAGCCGACGCGATCCAGGACGCTTTGGGCGAGGCGGGGCGTCGGGCTGCGGACCTGGCCCAGAACCCCGTGGCGCGCAGCCTGCTCGCCGCCGGCCTGGTGACCGCCGCGGCGGCGCTGGCCGCGAACAAGAATGTTCGGGACGGCGCGCGGCGCGGCGCGCGCCAGGCGCAGAGCGCCGCCGAGGCGGCGGCCGATGCGGCGGCCGAGAGCGCCAACAAGATCGGCGCGGCGATGATCAATGCGGCGACGGAGATGGTCCGCCGGATGACAGCCGCCAGTGCGGCGGCGCCTGCCGAGGCGCCGCAGCGCGCGGCGTCGACCGCTGCCCCCCGAGCCAAGCCGAAGGCGGCGAAGGCCGCTCCGAAGAAAGCCGCTCCCAAGAAAGCGGCCGCGAAGCCGGCTCGCGCCGCCACGCCGAAGAAGCGCGCGGCCGCCAAGGCGCCGGCCAAGCGCCGCGCGACCGGCGCCCGCGCCAAGCCGGCGACTCCCCCGGCAAGCTGACAGGAAAAGGGGCGCTCGATCGAGCGCCCCTTCCTTCATCGCATCGGTTGGTTAGCGGCAGCGGCGACCGCGACGGCTGCTCCTCTGGACCTCGCGGCCGATCAGCGCGCCGGCGACGGCGCCGACCACGGTGCCGGCGGTCCGGTTGCGGCCGCCGTCGATCTCCCGGCCGACAAGGGCGCCCGCGGCGCCGCCAATCAACAGGCCGGTCGTGCCGTTCGAACGACGGCAATAATAACGTCCATCGCGTCCGCGCCAGGTGCGGCCGACATAATTGCCATAGCGGTCGTAACGCTGCGCCTGGGCCTCGGTCGTCGGCAACGCCATGCTGACGGGTACCGCCAGCGCCGTCGCAGAGACGGCGAGAATGAGAGTGCGCATGAAATCCTCCTTGTGAACCGTGTCATCAACGTCCCCTGATCGCGGGCGGTTGCATGAACCTAAAACAACGTTTCGTTCATCGCCCCGGCAAGGTGCGGGTGGACGAACGCGGCTCCCCGCCCTAGAGGCGGGCCGCCCGACAGCACGGGCGCAATCTCAGGATCAGCGACTGTGGCGAACGTCACCGTAATCGGCGGCCAGTGGGGCGACGAGGGCAAGGGCAAGATCGTCGATTGGCTCGCCAGCCGCGCCGATCTCGTCGTCCGCTTCCAGGGCGGCCATAATGCCGGCCACACGCTCGTCATCGGCGATCAGACCTACAAATTGTCACTGCTGCCCTCCGGCATCGTGCGCGGCACGCTGTCGGTGATCGGCAACGGCGTCGTGCTCGATCCGTGGGCGCTGAAGGCCGAGGTCGAGAAGCTATCCGAGCAGGGGGTGACCGTCACGCCCGAGACATTGCGCATCGCAGACACTTGCCCGCTGATCTTGCCGATCCACCGCGATCTCGACGCGCTGCGCGAGGATGCCAGCGGTGCCGGCAAGATCGGCACGACCCGGCGCGGCATCGGCCCGGCCTATGAGGACAAGGTCGGCCGCCGCGCGATCCGGGTCTGCGATCTGGCCCATCTCGGCGATCTCGGGCCGCAGCTCGATCGCCTCTGCGCCCACCATGACGCGCTGCGCGCCGGCTTCGGCGAGCCGCCGGTCGACCGCGCCCGGCTGGAGGCGAAGCTCGGCGAGATCGCCGAATTCGTCCTGCAATATGCCGGGCCGGTGTGGAAAACGCTCAACGAAGCGCGGCTCCGCGGCCGGCGCATCCTGTTCGAAGGCGCGCAGGGCGTTCTGCTCGATGTCGACCACGGCACCTATCCGTTCGTCACTTCGTCCAACACCGTCGCCGGGACGGCGGCGGCCGGCACCGGGCTCGGCCCCAACGCGGCCGGCTTCGTGCTCGGCATCGTCAAGGCCTACACGACCCGGGTCGGCTCCGGCCCGTTCCCGACCGAGCTCGATGACGAGATCGGCCAGCGGCTCGGCGAGCGGGGCCGCGAGTTCGGCACCGTCACCGGACGCAAGCGCCGCTGCGGCTGGTTCGACGCGGCTTTGGTGCGTCAGTCGATGGCCGTGTCGGGCGTGACCGGCATCGCGCTTACCAAGCTCGACGTGCTCGACGGGCTCGAGGAGATCCGCATCTGCACCGGCTACCGATTGCGCGGTGTCGAGATCGACCATCTTCCGGCTCACGCGGCCGATCAGGCGGCGGTCGAGCCGGTTTACGAGACGATGGCGGGCTGGAGCGAATCCACCGCGGGCGCGCGCAGCTGGGCGCAGTTGCCGGCGCAGGCGATCAAGTACATCCGGCGCATCGAGGAACTCATCGCCTGCCCGGTCGCTTTGGTCTCCACCAGCCCGGAGCGCGAGGACACGATCCTCGTGCGCGACCCGTTCAGTGGTTAGAGAAATTCGGCTGCCGGGTCACAAAACTGAATTGATCATCGGCGACAAGCGTTCATCAGCGGGGCGGAACATGGAGTTGAGACTGATATGACGACCCGCGAAGCCACCGGCCTGTTGGCCCGCGCCGGCGACACCCCGATCATCGGCTCGGACGGCCGCTCGTTCGGCGATCGGGCGACGACGCTCGCCTTCGGCGCGATCCAGTGGCCGTGGCTGCTGCGCAGCCTCTACGGCGGCCGGCTGGCCGACAAGCACAAGCTGCTCGACCGGCTCGATCTGCCTGACGATGCTCTGCCCTATCTCGGCAGCTGGAAGGCGGATGTCGGGCTGCTGACCCTGCTGGTCGACCATATCCTCGCCCACAAGCCGAAACTGGTCGTCGAATTCGGCACCGGTGCCTCGACCCTGGTTCTCGCCAAGGCGCTCAAGCAGGCCGGCGGCGGACGGCTGATCAGCTTCGACCAGCACGCCGACTTCATCGAGGCGTCGCGTGACTGGCTGGCCGAGCACGGCCTGACGGCGGATCTGCACGCGGTCGCACTGCGGCCGTCGCCGGGCGGCTGGCCGGGCCTGTGGTACGATCACGGCCCGCTGCCGGACGGCATCGATCTGATGCTGATCGATGGCCCGCCCTGGTCGATCCATCCGTTCACGCGCGGCGCCGCGGCGTCGCTCTTCGGCCATATCGCGCCGGGCGGCACGGTGATGCTCGACGATGCCGCGCGCCCCGGCGAGCGGGTCGTCGCCCGCCGCTGGCGCAAGGCCTATCCGGATTTCGATTTCACGCTCGACAAAAGCGGCACGAAGGGCACCCTGATCGGCCGCAGGCGCGGCTAGACGGTCGGCCGCTGCGCGAAGCCGGCCGGCGCCGTCTCGTCCGTTTCCTCGACGTCGATTTGCTCGACGCGGGCGGCCGGCGGCCCGTCGCGGCAGCGCGCGATCATCCGGTCGACCGCCGCCTCGTCGCCGACAGCGACCAGCTCCACAGTGCCGTCGCGCCGGTTGCGCACCCAGCCGTCCAGGCCAAGCGCGCGGGCCTCGTCCACCGCCCAGCCGCGATACCAGACGCCCTGGACGCGGCCATGGACGACGATGCGCCGCGCGATCATCCGCACTGGGCCCGGTGCAGCAATTTATGGTCGGCGAGGACCAGCGCCAGCATCGCTTCGACGATCGGCGCGGCGCGCAGGACGACGCACGGGTCGTGCCGTCCCGTCACGCCCAGCGCGGGTACCGATGAGGGGGGCTTGAAAGCGGCGCGGACCAGGATCGGCTCGCCGGTCGCGATGCCGCCGGTGATTCCCCCCGCCAGCGCCGGATCTTTATTGTCGCTGCCTTTGGCCCGCGCCGCCGCGAAGCCGGCGCCGATCTCGACGCCCTTGACCGCGTTGATCGACATCATCGCCGCCGCGAGCTCGGCGTCCAGCTTGCCATAGACTGGCGCCCCCCAACCGGCCGGAACGCCCGACGCGACAGCTTCGATCACCCCGCCGAGCGAGTCTCCGGCATCCCGCGCGGCCTCGATCATCGCCGGCCAGCGCGCCTCGTCCTCTTCGCCGCCGATCTCGATCACCTGCGCCGCGATCGTCACCTCGGGGATCACCAGCCGCGCGATCGCCCCGGCCGCCACCCGCGCCGCCGTCTCGCGCGCCGAGGCCCGGCCGCCGCCGCGCGGGTCGCGAAAGCCGTATTTGGCGTCGTAGGCGGCGTCGGCATGGCCGGCGCGATGCGACGCCTCCGGCGGATAATCGGCGGGCCGGGCATCGACATTGTCGATCGTCAGGCTGATCGGCGTCCCGGTCGTCAGGCCTTTGTAGACGCCGGAGAGAATACGCACCCGGTCCGGCTCGCGGCGCGGCGAGACGTGATCGCCGGTCCCCGGCCGCCGCGCGTCGAGGAAAGGTTGGATGTCCGCCTCGCTCAGCCCCAGCCCCGGCGGGCACCCGTCCACCACCGCCCCGATTGCCGGCCCATGGCTCTCGCCCCAGGTCGTGACGCGAAAGAGTCGGCCGAACATGTTGAACGACACGCTGGTGGCCCGTCAACGCTGGTTGAGCGATTGCCTCATCGCGGCGTCGAGCTGCTCATATTCGCGCCGGAGCGCGTCACAATTTGCGCGGCTGGAGTGACACACGATTTCGGTGGCCACATGCCAGGCGCCGTTACGCTGGACCAGCGACCTGCAGGCGGCGGCGGGATAAGCCGGATGCGCCGCGGTGGTGAACGACCAGTTCCGCATGTTCGGCTCGTCGCTATAGGTCGCGAACCTCTCGTCGCCGCCCGTGGCGGGCAGGGCGCCGGCGATCTGCTGTTGCAAGGCCGGGATGCTGGCCGCGCTGTGATCGCAAAGACGGGGTGGCGCGCCGTGCCCGTTATGGTCCTGGCCAGCCAGCATCGCGACGGCGAAGATAATCGGCAGCATAGTCGCCTCCCCTTTTCAGGCCACGCTGATATCCGGCGCGTCCTCGGCCTTCATGCCTATCACGTTGTAGCCCGCGTCGACATGGTGGGTCTCGCCGGTGACGCCGGAGGCGAGGTCGGAGAGCAGATAGAGCCCGGCGCCGCCGACATCCTCGATCGTGACGTTGCGGCGGAGCGGCGAATTATATTCGTTCCACTTCATGATGTAGCGAAAGTCGCCGATGCCGCTCGCCGCCAGCGTCTTGATCGGCCCGGCGGAGATGGCGTTCACCCGGATCCTGTCCGGACCCAGATCCATTGCGAGATATTTGACGCTCGCCTCCAGCGCCGCCTTGGCGACCCCCATCACGTTATAGTGCGGGATTACCTTCTCGGCGCCATAATAGGACAGAGTGAGCAGGCTGCCGCCCTCCGGCATCATCGCCTTGGCGCGCTGGGCGACGGCGGTGAAGCTGTAGACCGAGACGTTCATCGTCAGCAGGAAATTGTCGAGGCTGGTGTCGACATAGCGGCCGCGCAGCTCGTTCTTGTCCGAAAAGCCGATCGCGTGGACGAGGAAGTCGATCGTCGGCCAGGTTTTCGCAAGCGTCGCGAAGGCGGCGTCGAGATTGGCGGTGTCCGACACGTCGCAATCGATCAGCAGCGGCACGCCGAGTTGCGCGGCGAGCGGCCGCACCCGCTTCTCCATCGCCTCGCCCTGGTAGGAGAAGGCAAGCTCGGCGCCCTGTTCGGCCAGCGCCTTCGCGATCCCCCACGCCAGGGACCGGTCATTGGCGAGGCCCATGATCAGCCCGCGCTTGCCCTCCATCAATCCGGCCATCATGCCTCCTTGCGCGTCCGGTCGTCCGCCTGCCCGATCAGATCCTGCTCATTCGGCGTTTCCGCCAGCGCGGCGTTCAGCTCCGCCCCGATAACGAGGCCGAGGCCGACGAGGTAGAAGAAAAACAGGCTGATCATCACCCCGGCCAGGCTGCCATAGGTCGCGTCATAGCTGAGCAGGCCGGCGAGCAGCGGCGGCAGAGAGAGCGTGACGCCGACCCACCAGAGCGTTGTGAGCAGCGCGCCGGGCCATTTCGGATAGCGGCGCGAGCGGTAGCGCTTCGGCGTCAGCGTGTAGAACAAGAGATAGAGCGAGAGGAACAGGCCGAGCGCCGATAGCCCGCGCGTCAACGCGATCTGGAAATAGGCGTCGAATTGGGTCGGCAGGACGCGGGTGACGAACTCGTCGACTGCGGTGACGATGACCTGGGCGCTGAACGAGAGCAGCAGCAGCAGCACGGCGGCAATGATGAGCCCGATCGAATAGAGCCGGTAGTGCCAGAAGCTCTTGCTGTAGGTCGTGCCGTAAGCGCGGCGCAGGATGTCGCGGATCGTCTCGACCAGGCTGCCGACGGTCCACAGGCCGACGATCGCACCCAGCCAGAGCAGCAGGCCGCTGCGCGCCATCAGCACCTCGCGCACCGGCTCGTCGAGCGTGTCGGCGACGGCCGGCGGCATGGTGGCGAGGATCACCTCGAGCGCGTGCACGCCCTCCGCCGTCCGGCCGACCGCGCTCATCAAGGCGGTGGCGGTGATGAAGAACGGGAACAGCGCAATCAGCGCCATGTAGGCGAGGTTGCCGGCGTGGATGAAGCCGTCATAATAGGCGCCGACCAGCACCCTCTTGCCGATTTCCAGCGCCTTGCGGCTCCGCGGGGGTGGCTTGAGCCGTTCGCCGATGCCCTCCCGGCGCAACGCCTGCTCGGTGCGGATCGCCGTCTCCCGGCGCGCCTCGGGGGAATGGGGGCTATGCCCCTTGGCGAGGAACTTCTCGGCGACATCGTGCTGGACCGCTTCGGCCGTCGCCTCGCCGTCGTGAGGCAGAGGCGGGACATCGGCGGCGGCGTTCATGGACGAGTCAAACGCCCAGTCCGTCGCGAACGTTGCGGCCATCCCGCCACCCCTCGGCGAACCCGGCGAGGCCGGCATCGTCGGCGGGGAGGTCGATCATCAGCGTCACGAGCTGGTCGCCGCGCGCGCCGCCCTTCGCGGTGAAGCCCTTGCCCTTGAGGCGCAGCACCTTGCCGGAGCTGGACCCCTTGGGCACCGAAAGCATCACCGGCCCGTCGACCGTCGGCACCCGGACCTTGGCGCCGAGCACCGCCTCGTCGAGCGTCACCGGCAGATCGAGCCGGATGTTGTCGCCCTCGCGGCGGAAGAAACGATGCGCCTTGATCGCGATGGTGACGATCGCGTCGCCACGGCCGCCCGGGCCGCTCTGGCCCTGTCCGGCCAGCCGGATGCGGGCGCCATCCTCGACTCCGGCGGGGAGCTTGATGTCGAGCGTCTTGCCGCTGCTCAGGGTGACGCGCTGGCCGGCGAGCCGCGCCGCATCCTCGAACGGCACGTCGAGCCGATAGGCGACGTCCGGGCCCTTTTGCGGCGGCGCGCTGCGCCTGCCGAAGCCGCCGAACGGTCCACCGCCGCCGGCCCCGCGCCGCCCACCCATGCCCCCGAACAATCCTTCGAAAAGATCGGAGAGATTTCCCGCCTCCTCGCCGCTGCTGAACTCGAACCGCTCGCCATTGGGGCCGCGAAAGTCCGGCCCGGGTCCGCCGCCACCGCCGCCGAAGCCGAACGGCATCCGGGGATTGCCGTCTTCGTCGATCTCGCCGCGATCATATTGCGCGCGTTTGTCCTTGTCGGTCAGGATGTCATAGGCCTGCGTGACCTTGGAGAAACGCGCCGTCGCGGCCGGATTGTCCTTGTTCCGGTCCGGGTGCAGCTCCTTGGCGAGCTTGCGATAGGCTTTCTTGATGTCGGCTTCGCTCGCGCCGCGCGCCACGCCGAGGGTCGAATAAGGGTCGGCCATGGCTGGCTGTCTTCTCCAGACGGCGGAAAAAGTCCACTCTTGGCTTGTCGGCGGCCGAAGGCAGCGGGCTGATCGTTTTCCTACACGAACTGAATCTGTCATTACGGCGTCGATGATCAGCTTTGCGCCACCCGCATCTTCCCGCGCGCCGAGCGCCACGGCGTGCGCTCGGGACGGAGGCTTTTTTCTTCCAGGAAAGCTGAAACTTATGAAACTTCCGATCCGGCATCATGCCCCGGATCGTCGATTCCGTCGTCTTGTGCGCGAGCCGGCGCGACCGCTAGAGCGCGCGCGATGACCGATCCGCACGTCCTGTTCGAAGCCTGGCTCGCCGAGGCGCGCGCCGAGGAGCCGAACGATCCCGAGGCGATGGCGCTCGCCACCGCCGATGCTGACGGCCGGCCGTCGGTGCGGATGGTGCTGCTCAAGGGCCACGATGGACGCGGCTTCGCCTTCTACACCAATGAGGGGAGCCGCAAAGGCGCGGACCTCGCCGCCAATCCCCAAGCTGCTCTGGTCTTCCACTGGAAATCGCTGCGGCGGCAGGTCCGCGCCGAAGGGCGGATCGAGCCGGCGACCGCGGCCGAGGCCGACGCATATTTCGCCACCCGTTCGCGCGATGCGCGGCTCGGCGCCTGGGCGTCGGACCAGTCCCGCCCGCTGGAGAGCCGCGAGGTGTTCGAGGCGCGCTACCGCCGCCTCGTCGACGAGCATGACGGTCGCGAGGTGACCCGGCCGCCTTATTGGCGGGGCTATCGCCTGACGCCCGAGCGGATCGAGTTCTGGGAAGACCGGCCGCACCGGCTCCACAACCGCCGCCTGTTCGTCAGCGATGGCGCAGGTGGCTGGACCGAAAGCCTGCTCTATCCATGAGCGCGGCGCACGGGCCCAGTCATGCCGCGCTGACCACCCGCGCGGCGCTGGCGAGCGTCGCGATGGCGCTGTTCCTGCTCGGTCTCAAGGGCTGGGCGGCCTGGACGACGGGATCGGTCGCGGTGCTCGGCTCGCTCGCCGACACGGCGCTCGACGTGATCGCCTCGCTCGTCACCTTGTTCGGCGTCCGGGTCGCGGCGATGCCGGCGGACAGCGACCATCGCTTCGGCCATGGCAAGGCCGAGGCGATCGCGGCCCTGATCCAAGTCGGCATCATCATCGTCTCGGCGCTCGGCATCTTCTGGCAGGCGGCGGCGCGGCTGACGACGGGCGCGCGTACCGCCCAGGCGGAGCAGGGCATCGCCGTCTCTCTGGTCGCGATCGTGCTGACCCTCGCGCTGATCGCCTATCAGCGCAGCGTCATCCGCCGCACCGGGTCGCTCGCGATCGGCGCCGACCGGCTCCATTACCAGAGCGACCTGCTGCTCAACCTGTCGGTGATCGCGGCGCTGGCGCTCGATCAATATGCCCATCTGACTGGCGCCGATCCCCTGTTCGGAATCGGCATCGCTTTGTGGCTGCTGTGGAACGCGCTCTCGGCGTCGCGCCACGCGATCGACCAGTTGATGGACAAGGAATGGCCTGAGGAAAAAAGGCTGCGATTCCTCGCCGTCGCCTCCTGCCGGCCGGAGGCGAAGGGCATCCACGACGTCAGGACGCGCAGCAGCGGAGCGCAGGATTTCGCCCAGTTCCACATCTGGGTCGATCCGGCGATGACCGTCGCCGCGGCGCATGAAGTGGTCGAGGCGATCGAGGGCGATCTGGCACGCGAGTTTCCGGGTTGCGAGGTGCTGATCCATCTCGATCCCGAAGGCCGGGTCGATCATCCCGGCGATCCGCTGCGCGAAACCGACGAGACAAGAGAGGCGATCCCCGAATGACCGAATTGAAGCTGATCCAGGTCGACGCCTTCGCCGACCGCCCGTTCACCGGCAATCCGGCCGCGGTGATGCCGCTCGACGCCTGGCTGCCCGACGATGTGCTGCAGGCGATCGCGATGGAGAACAACCTCGCCGAGACCGCCTTCACGATCCCGGACGCGACCGGCGAGGCGGATTACGAGCTGCGCTGGTTCACCCCGACGGTCGAGGTCGCCTTGTGCGGCCATGCGACGCTGGCGAGCGGCCATGTGCTGATGGAGCGAGACGACATCCGCTTCCGCACCCGCAAGGCCGGCATCCTGATCGTCGGCCGCGACGGCAACGCTCTCACCCTGGACCTGCCCGCGACCCATGTCGCGCCGGCGCGCAACGATGCTCTGCTCGCCGTGCTGGGCACGCCGGACGCCGCCTATTTCCTGTCCCATGCCGGAGTCGAGGACACGGCGATCATCCTGCTCGAAGACGCGGCGGCGGTTCGCGCGTGCGCGCCCAATTTCGGCGCCTTGGCCAAGATCGACGTGATGGCGATCGTCACCGCGCCGGGCGATGGCGACACCGATGTTGTGAGCCGGGTGTTCGTCTCCGCCTGGGGCATCGACGAGGACCCGGTCACCGGCTCCGCCCATGCCGCGCTGACCCCGTTCTGGGCCGAGCGGCTCGGCCGCGACAGCTTCACCGCCTTCCAGGCCAGTCGTCGTGGCGGGCGGGTCGACTGCCGCCGCGCCGGCGAGCGGGTCATTCTGGGCGGCCGCTGCGTCACCGTGCTCGAAGGAATCATGCGGATTTGAAACGGTTCGTCGCGGCGCAGGAACTCGTTCGTCGCAAAGGGGCCCGTCCTCGATTCCCCTTCGATCAATTTCGGTAAAGAATCGAAACGGTTGGATCGCGTCCAACGCGAAGGGGCAGGAATGCTGAACATCCTGATCGTCGAGGACGAGCCGTTGTTCGCGACTACGCTCAGGCACCTCATCGAGCTCAATCCGCTCTACACCGTGACCGACGTCGCGGAGGACAGCGCCGGAGCGCTCGCCGCGGTCGCGCAGCGCCGGCCGGACCTCGCTTTGGTCGATCTCCAGCTCGCCCATGGCTCGAGCGGCTTTTCGGTTGCGGCGAAGCTCGCCGAGATGGAAATCCCCTGCCTGTTCACCAGCGGCAAGGCGCCGAGCTTTCCGATCCCCGACCTCGCTTTGGGCTGCCTCGTCAAGCCGTTCAGCGAGGAGGATCTGGTCCGCGCGCTCAAGGCGGCGGAGGACATCGTCCGCGGCCGCGAGCGGCTCCGGCCGAGCCGGCCCGGCAATCTGCGCCTCTACGCCGAGGAGAGCGCGGCGGCGGAAGCGATGGTCGAGGCGGTGGCGCTGCCCGAGCGGTCCTCGGCCAGACGGCGCGTGCGCGACCGGATCGGCCGGATCTGGCGCGGCGTGCAGCGGCGCTTCAGCTACGGCTGAGCTCAGGCGGACTGGGTCGGGCTGAAGGTCAGGTCCATCACGATCGCCATGCCGCGATAGGCTTCCGTCGGAAGCGTCAGCGGCGCGCAACGCAGCACGGATTCGATCGCCGCCTGGGCCATGCGATCGGCGTAGGCCCGATTGCTGCCGTCGACGCCGCTCTGCCCGACAATGGAAGGCAATCCCGATATGGCGCCGTCCGGCGTGATGCGGACCCGCAATTGGGTGGTGATTCCGCGGCCGATCGTCGCGACGCGCGGGGCGCGATAGCAGCGCCGGACCTGCCGCGCGGCCTCATTCATCGCTTGCACCATCACCGGGTTGTTGGGCGCCAGCGGCATAACGTAGCGCGGTGTCGCCGGCGCGCAGGCTGCGAGCGCGCAGGCCGGAGCGAGAATGGTCAAGGCGCGACGAGCGATCACGTCGCATACCTTTTAGCGCGGAGCGGGCTACCCGAGAAAGCCCCGTCGTGCCGGTATCACTGCCTTCGGCGGCAACGGGAACAGCGTGACGAAACGCTCGGCGAGGGCGCGATCCCCTTCGATCCTGAGCGCGCCCTGCGTCTCCAGCTCGGCGAGCGCCACACCGCCATAGACGGCGGCGGCCACGGCCGCCGGCGCGCCCTCGAAGATCAGATCGCACCCCGCCGGATCGCCGCGGACCGGATTGAGCATGCCGTGGTCGAGGGTGAGGACATAGTTTTCCCGGCCGAGCCGAAAGCCGACGCAGGCATCCATGTCCTTCATCAGCGCCGGCTGGCCCATCGCCTGGAAGGACAGCATCAGCGAGACGGCGCTGAAATGCTGGCCCGGATCGTGCGCCGGGGAGCGCGTCGCCCAGCGGCCCATCGCGCCCATGATCGGCCGCGCCTGATGGCCCCATTCGGTGAGCGCATAGACCTGCCCCGAAGCGGGCGGGTCGAGTCGCTGCCGCGCCACGATCCCCGCTTCCTCCAATCCCTCCAGCCGCTGCGTGAGCACATTGGCGCTGATTCCGGGCAGATCGGCCCGAATGTCACTGAACCGTTTTGGACCGAGCATAAGCTCGCGCATGACCAGCAGCGCCCAGCGCTCGCCGATCAGATCCAGCGCGTGGGCGGTGCCGCAGGCATCCTCATAGCGCCGCCGCGACGAACCGTTCTTCGAGTCGGTTATTTTTTGTGACTCCATAGTTGCTTTTTATAACTCAACCGGGCATCAGCGTCAAACCGATTCGCCGATCAGAGCGTTGAGAGCGTGAGGGAGAGCAAGATGACCGATACGGCGACACTGCCGCCCCAGGCGGCTCTCAGGTCGGCCCGCGAGATGGCCGAGGCGCTGCCGATCCGCTGGGCCGGGGAGAGCGCCGACTATCGCCGGGCGCGGACCGACCTGCTCGCCGAGGAGATCGAACTGCGGCGCCAGGTGCAACGCGTCGCCGAGCACCGCCGGGCGCTGCCGCCGGGCCCGGTCGCGAAGGATTATCGTTTCCTCGACGAGCAGGGCAACGAGATCGGCCTGGCCGACCTGTTCGGCCGCCACGACACGCTCTTCGCTTATTTCTGGATGTACGGGCCGCAGCGCGATCGGCCCTGTCCGATGTGCACCTCGTTCGTCGGCTCGCTCGACATCCCGGCGCCCGACATCGAGCAGCGTCTCGCCATCGCGATCGTCGGCCGCTCGCCGGTGGCGCGCCAGCTCGCTTTCGCTCGCGAGCGCGGCTGGCGGAACCTCAAATTCTATCAGACGGTCGGCGATGATTATGGCCGCGATGTCCACGCGGTGACGGATGAAGGCGAAGGTGCCGCGCCGACAGTCTGGCGCCGCGACGGCGATCAGGTCCGCCTGTTCTGGGCGGCCGAGGGCGGCGCCGAGACCGCCGATCCGGGCTTCGATCCGCATCTCGCGCCCGATCCCACGCCGCTTTGGACCATTCTCGACTGGACGCCCGAGGGGCGCGGAACGGACTGGTATCCAAAGCTGAGCTACCCGGCCTGACTCGAACGGCGTTTCAAAGGAGAATGCGCGTGTCCAAACTGATTTTCGTCAACCTGCCCGTCGCCGATCTCGACGCCGCCAAGGCGTTCTATGAAGCGATCGGGTTCACCAACAATCCGCAGTTCACCGACGAGACCGCCGCCTGCATGGTGCTGTCCGACGTCATCCACGTCATGCTGCTCACGCACGAGAAGTTCGCCCAGTTCACGCCGAAGCGGATCGCCGACGCCCATGAGACGAGCGAGGTGCTGATCTGCATTTCCGAGGAGAGCCGCGAAGGCGTCGATGCGATCACCGACAACGCGCTCGCCGCCGGCGGCGCGGAAACGCACGAACCTCAGGATTACGGCTTCATGTATTCGCGCAGCTTCGCGGATCTGGACGGCCATATCTGGGAGCCGATGTGGATGGACATGGCCGGCTTCGAGGCGGCGTCGGCCCAGGCCGAAACGGCCGACGCTTGAGGCCCTTCATGAGCAAACCCCTCATCACCGCTTATGACTGGGTGCCGTGGTTCGCCAAGGGTCTGGTGCGCGACCTGCGCGTGCGCTGGGCGCTGGAGGAGGTCGGGCAGGATTATGACGTCCGCTACCTGCCGCAGGGCAGCCAGAAGGATTCGCCGCATCGCGCCCTCCAGCCGTTCGGCCAAATCCCGACCTATGAAGAGGAGGGTCTCACTCTCTTCGAGTCCGGCGCGATCGTGCTCCATGTCGCGGCGACCCATGGTGGCCTGGTGCCGAATGATGCCGCCGGCCGGGCGCGGGCGACCGAGTGGATGTTCGCGGCGCTCAACACGGTCGAGCCGCCGATCATGGATTATGCGGTCGCCACCCTGTTCGAGGCGGAGAAGCCCTGGTCGAAGCCGCGCCTTCCGGCGATCATGGCGCGGATCTCCGAACGGCTCGACGAATTGGCGAAGCGGCTCGGCGAAAACGAGTGGCTCGACGGCAGCTTTTCGGCCGGTGACCTGTTGATGATCACGGTGCTGCGTCAGTTGAAGCGCACGCCGCTTGAGTCCGCACACGACAATCTCGCCGCTTATGTGGCGAGGGGCGAGGCACGGCCGGCCTTCCAGCGGGCGCTGGACGCCCAGCTGGCCGGCTTCACCGGCAAACCGCCGCCTGGATATGAGTTTCTGGATCAACCCCCGGCCAAGCAAGGAGAGAGCAAATGACCTATGTGGAAGGGTTCGTCGCCGCGGTGCCGACCGAGAATAAGGAGAAATATCGCCAGCATGCCGCCGAAGCGGCGCCGTTGTTCAAGGAATTCGGGGTTCAGCGGTTCGTCGAGAATTGGGGTGACGATGTGCCGAAGGGCAAGGTCACCGACTTTTACGGCGCCGTCCAGGCGAAGGATGACGAGAGCATCGTCTTCTCCTGGTTCGAATATCCCGACAAGGCTGCCCGCGACGCCGCCAACGAGAAGATGATGGCTGACCCGCGCATGAAGGAGATGGGCGCGGACATGCCGTTCGACGGCAAAAGGATGATCATGGGCGGCTTCCAATCGATCGTCGACGAGAGGCAGGCCGGCGCGACGGGCTATGTCGACGGTTATCTGCTTCCTGTCCCCGAAGGGAAGAAGGAGGACTACCGGGCTCTTGCTCAAAAGGCGGCCGGCAAGTTCAAGGACTATGGTGCGGTCCGCGTCGTCGAGGCCTGGGGCGATGACGTCCCGGAGGGCAAGGTCACCGATTATCAGCGCGCGGTGAAGGCCGAGGCGGGCGAAGGCATCATCTATTCCTATGTCGAATGGCCGGACAAGGAGACCCGCGACAAGGGCTGGGAGCGAATGATGTCCGATCCCGACATGCAACCGGGCGGCGACATGCCGTTCGACGGCAAGCGCATGTTCTGGGGCGGCTTCCGGCCGATCGTCGACGAACAAGCCTGACGCGAAGGGAAGGGGACGCACGATGGTTAATCCGCACGGCAGCTTCATCTGGTACGAGCTGATGACGCCCGATCCGGAGGGAGCGAAACGCTTCTACGAGGATGTCGTCGGATGGACCATCGGCGACCCCGCCCCGGGCGGCGGCGTCGAATATCGGATGATCGGCACGGCGGACGGTGGCCATGCGGGCGGCGTCCTGACGCTGACCAAGGACATGACCGACGGTGGCGCGCGGCCGATCTGGCTCGGCTATCTCGGCGTCGACGATGTTGACGCCGCGGTCGAGAAAGCGGTCGCCGCCGGCGCCAAGGTCCAGATGCCCGCCTTCGACGCGCCCGGCGTCGGCCGGATCGCCATGATCCTCGATCCGCAGGGTGTGCCGATCTACCTGATGCGCGGCGCCAGCGATGCTGACAGCAATGTCTATCAGCGGCGCGGCCTGGGCCATGTCGCCTGGAACGAGCTGATGACCAGCGACCGTGAGGCGGCGCTCGATTTCTACGGCAGCCACTTCGGCTATGTGAAGGAAGGCGGCATGGATATGGGCCCGGAGATGGGCGAGTACAGCTTCATCAGCCATGGCGGCGAGACCGTCGGCGCGGTGATGAACGCCTCGCCTGAATCGCCCAAGGCCTGGCAATTCTACGTCCGGGTGTCCGATGTCGACGCCGCGGCCGGCAAGATCGCGGCAGCCGGCGGGCAGGTTCTGTTCGGCCCGGCGGATGTTCCCGGCGGCGAGCGCGTGCTCTGCGGGCTCGATCCGCAGGGCGCCACGTTCGGCCTGGTTTCTGGCGAAAATCAAGGAGAGAGAGAATGACTGACAAAATCGTCAACTGCCTGTGGTTCGATCATGGCGAAGCCCGCAAGGCGGCCGAATTCTACGCCGCGACCTTCCCCGACAGCCATGTCGGCGAGGCGATGAAGGCCCCGTCCGATTATCCGGGCGGCGCCGAGGACACCGAGCTCACGGTCGATTTCACTGTGCTCGGCCGCTCCTTCGTCGGCCTCAACGGCGGGCCGGAGTTCAAGCCCAATGAATCGGTGAGCTTCATGGTCGTGACCGAGGACCAGGCGGAGACCGACCGTTACTGGAACGCGATCACGCAAAATGGCGGGCAGGAGAGCGATTGCGGCTGGTGCAAGGACCGCTGGGGCTTCTCCTGGCAAATCACGCCGCGCGTCCTGCTCGAGGCGACGACCAGCAAGGACAAGGCGGCCGCCAAGCGGGCGTTCGAGGCGATGATGACGATGCGCAAGATCGACGTCGCGACGATCGAAGCGGCCGTCAGAGGCGAGAAGGTCGATGCGTAGGCTCACCGGCGCCGTCTTCCAGTCGCTCGACGGCGTGATGCAGGCGCCGGGCGCGCCCGAAGAGGATCCGACCAGCGATTTCCGCCTTGGCGGCTGGGTGCAGCCGCTGTGGGACGCCGACATGGGGCCGTTCGAAGACCTCATCATGGGCGAGTACGACCTGCTTCTGGGCAAGCGGACCTACGACATCTTCTCCGCTTACTGGCCGTACAACCAGGACAATCCGATCGGCGAGAAATTCCAGCGCATCGACAAATATGTGCTGACCCATTCGGATCAGCCGCTGGAGTGGGAGAACAGCCACCGGCTGTCGGGCGACACGGCGGATGCGGTTGCCGAGCTCAAGCGCGGTGAGGGCCGCGACCTGCTCATCCAGGGCAGCAGCACCCTTTACGTGCCGCTGCTCGCGGCCGGCCTGATCGATCGGCTGGTCCTGATGACCTTTCCGGTGCTGCTTGGCGAGGGCAAGCGCATCTTCGACGGATCGGAGAAGCCCGGCGCATTGAAGCTCGTCGACCATTTCGTCTCGAACACGGGCGTGGTGTTGACGACCTACGAGCCGGGCGGCGAGGTGCGGACCGGCAGCTTCGAGACGAAACCGCCGAGTGAAACAGAGCTCGAGCGGCGGGAGCAATGGGCGAAGGAAGAGGCTTGAAGCTTGGCCGTAGCGCCGCTGGCCGTTAGCGGCGGCGCATGAGCCTGGAAAGCGTCCGTGCGTGGCTGGCCGAACATGCGCCGGACCTGCCGCTGATCGAAACCGAGGAAACCACCGCGACGGTGCTGACCGCGGCGGCGGCGCTTGGCGTCGAGCCGGGGCGGATCGCCAAGACGCTGGCGGTGCGCGTCAACGATCGCGTCTTTCTGCTCGTCGCGCGCGGCGACGCGCGGCTCGACAACGCCAAGACCAAGGCCGCGTTCGGCGGCCGGCCGCGCATGCTTGGGCCGGAGGAGACGTTCGAAGTGACCGGCCACCCGGTCGGCGGCGTCTGTCCGTTCGGCCTCGCCCGGCCGCTGCCCATCCATTGCGACATCAGCCTGCGCGCCTATGAGACGGTGTTCCCCGCCGCCGGGTCGCTCAACAGCTCGGTCGAGGTGGAGCCGCGGCGGCTCGCGGTCCTGATCGGCGCGGATTGGGTCGATCTCTGCCGGCTGCCCGAGCCGCCCGAAGGTTGACAAATCCACCCCGCTCCGCTTTGAGCGCGCGTCCGCTTCGAGCGGACCGGGTCTGGGCCGTCCCCGTTTCATGACCGCCTGGCCGGACGTACCTCAAACGGCGTCCGGACGAACGAAGGAATGACGAATGCGCCATCGCGTCGGCGGCCGTAAGCTCGGCCGCACCTCCAGCCACCGCACCGCCATGTTCCGCAACATGGCCGCCGCCTTGATCAAGCACGAGCAGATCACGACGACGCTACCGAAAGCGAAGGAGCTGCGCCCCTATGTCGAGAAGCTGATCACGCTGGCGAAGCGCGGCGGCCTCTCCAACCGCCGCCTCGCCCATAGCCGGCTGCTCGACGACGCCCAGCTCCAGAAGCTCTTCGACGTGCTCGCCAAGCGCTACCAGGAGCGCGAGGGCGGCTACACGCGGGTCATCAAGGCGGGCCTGCGCGCCAGCGACGCCGCTCCGATCGCGATCATCGAACTGGTCGACCGCGACCCCGACGCCAAGGGCCAGGATTCGGGTCCGGTGATGGCCGAGGGCGAGCTCGAAGCCGCCTGAACGGCCGACCCACGGGATCAAGGAAAGGGCCTCCCGCGGGAGGCCCTTTCTTGTTGAAGCGCCCGGAAGGCTCAGGCTTCGCTGCCCTGCATCGAATGCTTGAGCTGGCTCGCCCGGTCGTGGCCGGCGCGGACCGACTGATAAGCCTCGCGGATCGCGGCCAGCGTTTCCGGCGCCAGGTCGGTCTCCTCGAGCGCCGAATCATATTTGGATTTGAGATGGTCCTCGCCGCGCTCGACCTCCTCGATCACCGCCTTGTCGCCGCCGCCCCCGGTGATGGCCGCGCGCAGATCGAGCCAGCGGCGATGCAGGCCGGCGGTGAGCGAGCCATCATCGTTCGGCTCCCCGCCGAGGCTGCGCACCTGCTGCTGCAGGCGCGCGACGACCCCGCGCCGTTCCCTGCCGAATTCACGGAATATCTCGGTGAAGCGCCCCGAAGCCGAGTCCTCGGCGGCGCGCTCGAAGCCGTCGGCGCTGTCGATCGTGGTGGTGATGAGCGAATTGAGGGTGCTGATGTCCTTGTCGCGCAGCATGGCGATACTCCTGCTTGGATTGGGTATCGCGACAACGAACAGGGCCGCCACCGGTTCAACCGCCCGCCGTGTCCGCGGGCGCCTTGACCGGGAAGTAAGCGGCGAGCGCGGCGATGCTCTCCGCCGCGCTCCGGTGATGGATGAAGACGCCGCCCACCTCCTCCCAGAGGTGACGATGCTTCAGCTGATCGTCGACCAGCACGTCGCCTTCCTTCGCATGGTCGCGCTTGTCGCGGGCCATCGTCGTGATGATCCTGGTGCCGGGGAAATATTGCGCCGCCCAGCGCACCTTCTGGTCCGCCGCCCAATTGCCGCGCGGCAGGCCGGTGAGGATGGTAGGATCGAGGTGCCTGACCGCCTCGAACAGCTCCATCGCATCGTCTTTCAGCGGCAGGCCGAAATAGAAATCGGGCGCGCTTGCGAGTTTCGCCCAGAAGCGGCCGATGCCGTGCCGTTTCTCGAACGCACGCGGGGGCAGGCCGAGCACCGCTGTCGCTCCTTTGTCGAAATCGGCGAGCACGCCGTCGCAGTCGAGATAGAGCCGGCGCGTCATGGCCATCGCGCGGGCGTTAGGCGGACCGGGATCGGCTCGTCGAACCGCGTCCAGTCGCGTGCGGCGATCACGTCATTGCTTTCCTTCGCCTCGCGGCCCGGCCCGAGCGACCAGGTGATGTGCCAGGTTGAGCCATCAGGGCGGCCCGTCTCCCCTTCCATCGCCACGACCATCGCTTCGACGCCCTCGCCATCATCGGCACGGCCGACGATCTCGGCATTCGCTTCCGGGGGCAGCATCGCGTCTGGTGCAAGCTTGGTGAGGAAGGTTACATGGTCGGCAACCGCCTTGGCATAAAGTGGCGGGAAGCGGCCGAGCAGTTCGCTTCGCTGGTCGCGGTCCAGCTTCCAGCCGATCGAGGAGTTGGAGCGGGCCATGCCCGCTCAACCTTTTGCGCCGGCCCGCGTTCCCAGCCAGGTTTCCAGCGCCTTACGCTGCTTGCGATCGAACTTGAGGCCGAGCTTAGTGCGCCGCCACAGGATGTCGTCGGCGGTGCGGGCGAATTCGTGCTCGACCAGATAGCGAACCTCGTTTTCGTAGAGGTCGGCGCCGAAATGGCGGCCAAGCGCCTTGAGCGAGATTGCGTTGCCGATGATCCCGGACAGCCGGGTACCATAGGCGCGGCTCAGGCGGAGTACCATTTCCGGCGGCATCCAGGTCGCGAGCGTGACCAATGAATGAGTGAAAGCGGCGTCGAGGTCGCCGCCCGGAACGGGGGTCGTGCGGGTGAAGCGGTTGGTCGTGATTCCGAGCTTCTCCAGCGCCTCGTCCGCCAGCGCCCGCGCGGTTGTGATCTTGCCGCCGAAGATCGAGAGCAGTTTCGGTCCCGGCGTGTCGTCCAGCTCCAGCCGGTAGTCGCGGGTGACGTTCTTCGCCTCCGCCTCGCCATCGTCATAGAGGGCGCGGACGCCCGCATAGGACCAGACGATCTCGGACGGCGCGATCTGGCGGAGGAAGTAAAGGTTCGCGGCGTCGCACAGATAGGCGATCTCCGCCTCGCTGATCACCGCGTCCTTGGGCTCGCCGACGGCGATGTCGGTCGTGCCGATCAGGCTATGCTCGCCATAAGGAAGCGCGAACACCACCCGGCCGTCCGGCTGCTGCAGGATGAAGGCGTGCTCGCCGTCATAGAGCCGCGGCGCGACGATATGGCTGCCCTTGATCAGCCGCACGCGGCTCTCCGCCTGGGTCTCCAGCCGCCGATTCAAAACCTCGGACACCCAGGGCCCGGCGGCGTTGACGATCGTAAAAGCGCGGACCGTGCGGCCGCCGCCCAGTTCGGCAATCCAAACATCGCCATCGCGGCGGGCGAAGAGAAGTTCGGTGCGGGTGGCGATCTCTGCTCCGCGCTCGGCCGCAGCGACGGCGTTAAGCGCGACCAGCCGTGCGTCATCCACCCAGGCGTCCCAGTAAGAGGCCAGCTTGTACCCCGGCTTCAGCGCGGCCCCGCGCGGATCGCTCCGCTTGAGCCCGCGGGCGCGGGGCAGGCTGCCGCGCCAGCCGCCGAGCATGTCGTAGAGCAGCAAACCCGCGCGGATCATCCACCATGGCCGGCCCCCGGGCGGATCGGGCAGCAGGAATTCGAGCGGGCGGATCAGATGCGGCGCGGTGCGCAGCATCGTCTCGCGCTCGTGCAGCGATTCGCGCACCAGGCCGAATTCGTACTGCTCCAGATAGCGCAGGCCGCCGTGGATCAGCTTGGACGAGGCGGAGCTGGTATGGCTGGCGAGATCGTCCTTCTCGACCAGCAGCACGTCGAGCCCGCGCCCCGCCGCATCGCGCGCGATCGCCGTCCCGTTGATGCCGCCGCCGATGATGAGGAGATCGAAGGCGTCCGCCATCACGCTTCCCCGGCTCCGGCCGCCAGATCGAGGAAATTGCGCGCCGCCGCGCGATCCGCTTCGTCCTTGAAGGCGACGTCGAGGTCCGGCGCGGCGCCGAGCACGTGGAGCAAGGCCCAGAGCGCGAAGCGCCGTGCGCGGTCCTGCTCCAGCCCGAGATCGACCTGCATCCGCTCGATCCCCGCCGCCAGCCCTTGCGGCGGGATCGCGGCAAGGTCGGCCGTGCCGAAATATTCGCGGAGCTGATCGTCGAGGTTCATGGTTCCATCTAGGGCATTTGCAGCGAGGCTGGAAACCGCCGCGCCTTCGTGCCAGCAAACGCCATGGCCGACACGATCCTCGTCATCGACGAAGGGACGACCAGCACCCGGGCGATGCTGTTCGCGCAGGACGGCGCGTGCCTCGGCAGCGCCGGCCGCGAGCTGGCGCAGCATTATCCCCGCCCCGGCTGGGTCGAGCATGATGCCGAGGAGATCTGGTCCGCGACTTTGGCCTGCGCGGGCGAGATGGTCACGGCGGCGGGCGGGGCGGAGCGGGTCGCCGGCATCGGCATCACCAACCAGCGCGAGACGATCGTCTTCTGGAGCCGGCGCAGCGGCCGGGCGCTCGCCCCGGCGATCGTCTGGCAGGACCGCCGCACCGCCGATCTGTGCGCGCGGCTGAAGGAGGCGGGGCATGAGGCGGCGGTGCAGGCGAAGACCGGGCTGCTGCTCGATCCCTATTTCTCCGGCAGCAAGATCGCCTGGGCGCTGGCCGAATGGCCGCGGCTCCGCGAGGCCGGTGAGGATCTGCGCGTCGGCACGATCGAAAGCTGGCTGGTCTTCCGGCTGACCGGCGGCCTGCACGTCACCGACGCGACCAATGCGTCGCGCACCGCCTTGATGGACATCCATGCCGGCGGCTGGGACGAAGAGCTGCTCGATCTGTTCGGCGTTCCCCGCGCGGCGCTGCCGGAGATCGTCGATTGCGCGGGACGCTTCGGCGACACGCATCTGTTCGGCGCGCCGATCCCGATCTCAGGCATGGCCGGCGATCAGCAGGCGGCGACGATCGGCCAGGCCTGTTTCGCCCCCGGCGACACCAAGGCGACCTACGGCACCGGCGCCTTCGTGCTGACCAACACCGGCGATCAGGCGCCGCTGTCGCGCCACCGCCTGCTGACGACGATCGGCTGGCAGCTCGGCGGACGGCGCAATTATGCGCTGGAAGGCTCGGTGTTCGTCGCCGGCAGCCTGGTGAAATGGCTGCGCGACGCGCTCGGCCTTGTCGATACCGCCGCCGAGACGGAGGCGCTGGCGCGCTCGGTGACGGACAATGGCGGCGTCACCCTGGTGCCGGCCCATGTCGGCCTCGGCGCGCCTTACTGGCGGCCGGACGCGCGCGGCGCGCTGACTGGGCTGACCTTCGGCGCGGGCAGGGCGCATATCGTCCGCGCCGCGCTGGAGGCGATGGCGCACCAGACGCACGATCTGATGACCGCCTTCGCCGCCGATGGCGCGGCCTGGGAAACCATCCGGATCGACGGCGGCATGGCGGCCAACGACTGGATCGCGCAGGATCTCGCCAACATGCTCGATCTGCCGGTCGAGCGCCCCGCCTTCGTCGAGACGACCGCGCTCGGCGCGGCGATGCTGGCCGGTGTCGGCTGCGGCTTGTTCCGATCGCTTGAGGAAGCGGCTGCGATGCGCCGCTCCGTCGAGACCTTCGCGCCGGCGATGGACGCGGCGATGCGCGAGGGCCGGCTCGCCGCGTGGCACAAGGCGGTGGCTGGCGTCCTCGCCTAAGCCGGCGGCGTCCAGCTCTCGTCGATCATCTTGATGATGCCGGAAAAGTCCTTGTGCCCGCCGCCGAGCGCTTCGGCGAAGCGGGTGTAGAGCTCCTCCGCCTCCGCCCCCATCGGCGTGTACGCATCGACGCTCTGCGCCGCCTCCATTGCCAGGCGGAGATCCTTCAGCATCAAGGCAGCGGCGAAACCGCCTTCGTAATTCCGATCGGCCGGCGTTTCGGGGCCGACGCCAGGGACTGGGCAATAGCTGGTCATCGACCAGCTCTGGCCCGAAGCCTTGGAGGAAATGTCGTAGAAGGTCTGCAGATCGAGGCCCAGCTTCTTCGCCATCGCGAAGGCCTCGCAGGTGCCGACCATGGTCACGCCGAGCAGCATGTTGTTGCAGATCTTGGCCGCCTGGCCGGAGCCCGCCGCGCCGGCATGGATCACCGCCTTGCCCATTTGCGCCAGGATCGGCTCGGCCCGCGCGAACGCCTCGTCCGCGCCGCCGACCATGAAGGTGAGCGTCCCGCCCTCGGCCGCCGCGATGCCGCCCGAGACCGGCGCATCGACCATCTGATAGCCCGCCGCTTCCGCCTGCCCGACCACGTCGCGGGCGGTGGCGACATCGATCGTCGAGCAGTCCATCAGGATCGCGCTCGCCGGCGCCTTGCCGATCACGCTGGCCTCATAGACCTGCCGCACATGCTTGCCGGCGGGGAGCATGGTAACGACCGCCTCGGCATCGGCGACCGCCTCCTCGGCCGAAGCCGCGCGCGATGCGCCGCGCGCCTCGGCGCGGAGCAGCGCATCCTCGCTGAGGTCAAACGCCCGCACCTCATGCCCAGCCTTGGCAAGGTTCGCGGCCATCCCGCCGCCCATATTGCCGAGCCCGATGAAAGCGACGCGTGCCATGTTACCTGCCCTTCCACGCCGCCGGGCGCTTCTCGACGAACGCCTTCATCCCCTCCTTCTGGTCCTCACTGCCGAACAGGCCGTGGAACAGGCGGCGCTCGAACAATATGCCCTGGGCCAAGCCGTTCTCGAAGGCGGCGTTGACCATCTCCTTGTTGGCGATGGCGGCGAGCGGGCCCATTGAGGCGATCGTCTCGGCGGTCTTCATCGCCTCGTCGACCAATTCCGCGGCGGGGACGACGCGGGCGACCAAGCCGGAGCGCTCCGCTTCCTCGGCGCCCATCATCCGCCCGGTCAGGCACATCTCCATCGCCTTGGCCTTGCCGATCGCATGGGTGAGCCGCTGCGAGCCGCCCATGCCGGGGGTGACGCCGAGCTTAATCTCGGGCTGGCCGAACTTGGCGTTGTCGCCGGCGATGATGAAATCGGCCATCATCGCGACTTCGCAGCCGCCGCCCAGCGCATAGCCGGCGACCGCGGCGATCCACGGCTTGCGGGTCGCGGTGACCTTCTCCCAGCCGGCGAAGAAGTTGGAGGAATACATCGAGGCGAAGCCCTGCGCCTCCATCTCCTTGATGTCGGCGCCGGCGGCGAAGGCCTTTTCCGATCCGGTGAGGATGAGGCAGCGCTGGCTCTCGTCGGAATCATAAGCGGCGAACGCCTCGATCAGCTCGGCGAGCACCGTCGAATTGAGCGCATTGAGCGCCTGCGGGCGGTTGAGCGTGACCAAGGTCACCGCGCCCCGCTGCTCGACCAGGATGGTTTCGTAAGTGGCCATAGGTGCTTCTCCTAGCACATCCGGACGTAGCTGCCGGGCGCGGGCTCGATCTCGTTCTTCGGCGTCCTCGCCTTGACCTTCTTGGCCCCGTCGCGGGTTAGCCAAGCCTGCCATTCCGGCCACCAGCTGCCTTCGTGGCGAGTCGCCGTCTCCAGCCACGCTTCGGCCGAATCCGGCATCGCCGCGTTGGTCCAATAGCCATGTTTGTTGGCGGCGGGCGGGTTGATGACGCCGGCATTGTGTCCGGAGCCGCCGAGCAGGAAGCGCGTCTCGCCGCCCAGCAATTTCGCGCTGTCATAGGTCGCTTGCCAAGCGGAGACATGATCGTCCTTGAGTGAGATGACCAAGGCTGGCGTGTCCATCGCCAGCGCGCCGGGCTGGGTGAGCTCGTTGGCGACGAGGATGCGCTTCGTCCATTCGAGCAGGAAGGCCTTGGGGATGTGCGCGCCGTCGGCGAACCAGTGGAGGATGTCGGAGGGCGGCGCTTCCTTGTCGAGGAGATAGTGCGAGACGACCGACGACCAGATCAGGTCGTTGGCGCGCACAACCGAGAACAGCGCCTGCAGCTCGTGCGCCGCCATCACGCCCTTGGCCTCGAGATGCTTCTCCATCGCCTCGAGCTGGGCGGGCTCCCTGAAGGTCGCCCATTGCCCCATGTTCGCGAAATCGAACATCGAGCCGATCGTGGTGAGCGATGCGACCCGGCCGGGCTCGGCGCGGGCGGCGGCCATAGCGGCGAGGGTGCCGCCCATGCAGAAGCCGAACAGATCGACGCTGGTTTCGCCGGTCGCCTCACGAATCGCGTCCATCGCGGCGGCGGGACCGAGGCCGAGATAATCGTCGATCCCCTTGTCCGCGAGCTCAGGGCCGGGATTGACCCAGGAGATGACGAACAGCGTGTGCCCCTGCTCGACCAGCCAGCGGACCAGCGAGGATTTGGGCTGGAGATCGAGCAGATAATATTTGTTCACCAGCGGCGGCACGTAGAGGAGCGGGCGCTTCACCACCTCGTCCGTCATCGGCGCGTACTGGATGAGCTGCATCAGCTCGTTCTGGAAGATCACGCTGCCGGGCGTCGCCGCGATATCCTTGCCCAATTCGAACCCGGCCGAGGCGCGGCGCACCGGCAGCTTGGCCTCGGTCGCGGCGTCGGCGAGCAGATTGGCGAGGCCGGAGAGCAGGCTGATCGAGCCTGTGTCGATCGCGCGGCGGATCGCTTCGGGATTGGTGAAGGCGAAATTGGCCGGCGACAACGCGTTGAGATAGGCCTGGGTATAGAATTCCGCGCGCGTGCGGGTTGCCTCGTCGACGCCCTCGGCCTTCGTCACCAAGTCGGCTGCCTGCTTGCTGGCCAGCAGATAGGCCTGCTTGAGATAGTCGAAGGCCGGTTCCTCGCTCCACGCCGCGTCCATGAACCGGCGGTCGCCGCGCTCCGGCGCGATCAACGGCTCGACGTCATGCCCTGCCGCGCGGCGCGCGGTGGCGCTCCACAGCTCCATCCATTCCGACGCGGCGGCCTGACTCGCCTGCAGCACGGCCATCGGATTCTGCCACATCTGGACGGTGAACTCGGTCATCGCGCGTGCCGGAGCAACCGGGTCGAAGGCCATGCTCCCCGGCGCCGCGCCGGCCTTCATCGCGGCAAGGCCGTTCTCCACGACCTTGCTCCAGGCCGCGGCGAGCGCAGCCGGATCGGGGGCGCTTTCGGGCAGCTTCCAGACGCGCGTGTCGGTCTCGGTCATGCGCCGTTCCCCAAGGGCGTCCAGGCCTCGCGCTCGGGCAGCGGCGCGAAGATGGCGTCTATCATCTCGTTCGTGACTCCTTCGGGCGTCGGCGGGTTCCACCGGGGCGCATTGTCCTTATCGATCAGCAGCGCCCGGACGCCCTCGATGAAGTCGGGATGGCGGAACATGCGCACGACGATGCCATATTCCAGCCGCATCTCGTCGAGGAAGTGGAACTGCCTCGGGCTTTCGACCAGCAGCCGGAGCGAAACCTTGCAGGCGGTCGGCGATTTGGTCCGCAAGCGCGCCAGTTCCTTGCCAGCCCAGTCCGATCCGTCCGCGTCCAGGCAGTCGAGGATGTCCTCGAACCGGTCGGAAGCGAAGCAGCGGTCGATGATCGCATAATTGTCGACGATCCGCGCCGGCGGCGGCTCGATGCTGGCTTTCCTCAGGATCGCCTCGACATGCTCCGGCACCTCGATCAGCTGGCGCTTGACCTCCTCCAGCCGCTCGGACGGGATATAGTGAGTGGCGAGGCCCAGAGCGACGCACTCCGCCCCGTCGAGCCGCGCCCCGGTTAGCGCCAGGAATTGCGGAATCCGCCCGCGCAGCCGCGAAAGATAGCGCCCGCCGCCGACATCGGGGAACAGGCCGATCGACGTCTCGGGCATGGCGAAGACCGTCCGCTCGGTCGCGATCCGATATTTGCACGGGCAGGAAATGCCGACCCCGCCGCCCATCGTGATCCCGTCCATGAACACGACCCCGCGCTTGGGGTACGTGTACATGAGGTGGTTCATCCGATATTCCTGGAAGAAGAAGGCCTGCCCCGCCGCGCCATGCCCTTCCGCACTCCGCGCGATCGTCACCACGTCACCGCCCGCGCAGAAGCCGCGCCCCTCGGCATGATCGATCAGCACCAGCTTCATCGCCGGATCATTGAGCCAGTCCTGCAACGCGGCGGTCATCCCCCGCACCATGTCGAGGTCGAGCGCGTTGATCGCCTTGGGGCGGTTGAGGCTGATCCGGCCCGCGCGTCCTTCGATGCGGGCGATGATCGAATTGGTCACTGGCGAGTCAGCTCCCGGCCGACGATCATCCGCATCACCTGATTGGTGCCCTCGAGGATCGAATGGACCCTAAGGTCCCGCCAGAAGCGCTCGATCGGATAGTCCTGCAGATAGCCATAGCCGCCATGGAGCTGCAGCGCGCGGTCGACGATCGAGGAGCCGCTGTCCGTCGCCAGTCGCTTCGCCATCGCCGCGAACTTGGTCTTGTCCGGCGCGTTCTCGGTGACCTTCACTGCGGCGGCGTACAGCAGCATGCGCGCGGCCTGCAGCTCGGTCTCCATGTCGGCGAGCATGAACTGGGTGTTCTGGAAATCGGCGATCGCGGACCCAAACTGCTTGCGTTCCTTGGTATAGGAAATCGCCTCGTCGAGGCAGCGCTGGGCGCCGCCGAGGCTGCACGCGCCGATGTTGAGCCGGCCGCCGTCCAGACCCATCATGGCGATCCGGAAGCCCTCGCCCTCGCCGCCGACGAGATTCTCGGCCGGCACCCGGACGCTGTCGAAATTGACCTGCGCGGTCGGCTGCGAATGCCAGCCGAGCTTCTTCTCCTGCGCGCCGAAGCTGACGCCCTCCATGTCCTTCTCGATCACCAGGCAGGAAATACCCTTCGGTCCCTCGATGCCGGTGCGGACCATGCAGACGTAGATTTCGTTCTGCCCGCCGCCCGAAATGAAGGCCTTGGAGCCGGTCACGACATAATGGTCGCCGTCGCGGACCGCCTTGGTCTTGAGCGCGGCGGCGTCGGAGCCGGAGCCGGGCTCGGTCAGGCAATAGGAGCCGATCCGCTCCATCGTCACCATCGAGGGCAAATACTTGTCCTTGACCGCCTGCGATCCGAACCGGTCGATCATCCAGGCGGCCATATTATGGATCGAGATGAAGGCGCTGGTCGAGGGGCAGCCATAGGCCATCGCCTCCATGATCAACGCCGCCTCGAGCCGGCCGAGGCCGATGCCGCCCGATTCCTCGGACACATAGATGCTGCCGAAGCCTAGCTCTGCGGCGGAGCGGATGGTTTCGCGCGGGAAGATATGCTTCTCGTCCCACTCGGCGGCATGAGGGGTGATCGCCGAAGCGGTGAACCGCTGCGCCATCTCCTGGATGTCGCGCTGCTCGTCAGTAAGGTCGAACTGGCTCATGGCGTGGCTCTTTGGTGCAAGACGCGTTGGTTGAACAGGGTGGTCAGATAGTCTTCCTCGTTCCACTGCGGCACCAGCTCGCGCCGCGCGCGGCCCCGCGTATTGGCAATGCCGGCGATCCGGCCGCCGCCGAGTAACATGGAGTCGGGCTCGATCGCCGCGATCGGATCGCGAAACGCTTCGTCGGCGGAGATGATCCGCCAGCCGCGCCGCCGCAATTCGGCGACCGCGTCGGCGATGAACAGAGCGGCGAGATCGGTTTCGTGCAACAGCAGAATATGGGCCGGCGAGCGGCCCAGCGTCTCGACCGCGATCCGGTCGCTAAACTCGGCCGCGCCGACGATCGCGTCGACATAGAGTTGGCGCAGTGCATCGCGATCGACGGTCTGGCCCGCGCGCACCGCCCGATTGGTCAGGCTCTCCAGATGCCAATCATAGCTGTCTACCGTGACATAGCCGCTGCTGAGCCCGCGCTGCGCCAATCCCCGCCGCAGCGAGTCGCGCCGTTCCGCCGTGTCGCGGCCCTCGTCGAGGAACGGGAAGCGGTACCAGGGCCGCCAGCCCGGCCGGCCGCTGAGCCAGGCCGCGGCGCGGTCGAGATCGGCGAGATAGTCGGCAACCGGCGTCCGCGTCGCCCAGAGGTGGCTGTGGCTGTGGTTGCCGATGACATGGCCCGCCGCGACGTAGGCTGCGATCCGCGCTTCGCCGCCGGCGCCGTCGGGCCGGTCGAGATTGCCGGTGGTGACGAAGAAAGCCGCCTGCGGAACGCGGGCGCGACGAAGCTGCGCGATCAGCCGTTCCGTCCGCTCGTCCGGCGTGAAGAAAGCCCCTCGCGACCGCGGCACGTCGTCGAAGGTCAGCGCGATACGCCGCTGCGCGACAGCAGGCGCGGCGCCAAGCAGGATCGCGAGCAGAAAGAGAGCAAGCCGCCGCACCCTCGCGGCTCGCCTAACCCAGCTTCCCGATCACGTCCCCGAACAGAGCCTCGTCGCTGGGCAGCGTCTTGGGCGTCGCGAGCGGCTTCGAGACCCAGGTCTCGTTGATCAGGTCGCGCCAGTTGATGTTGTTGCTGGTTCCGGTGCCGCCCCAGGAGCCGCAACCGAGCGAGAAGGTCTGGCGCATGCCGTTCCACAGATTGCCGCTGTTGGAGGCGGATTGCGGCTGGTTGACCATCACGCGGCAGGTGCGGGTCGCCTCGGCCAGCTTCATGATATTGGCGTCGGAGCGCGAATAGATGCCGCAGCTATGGCCCTGGCCCTGATAGGCCTGGATGCGGTTGGTCATCGCGATCGCCTCGTCGATGTCCTTCACCCGGTACAGCGTCATCGTGACGGTCAATTTCTCGCCGGAGAAGGGATAGTCCGGCCCGGTCCCGGTCTCGGGGACGATGAAGAATTTCGTGTCCTCGGGAATCTCGAAGCCGGCCATGGCGGCGATTGTCTCCGGCGGCTGGGCGACGATCTTCGGGTTGAGCGCGCCGTCGATCCACAGCACCGCCTGCAGCTTGGCCTTCTGATCGTCGTTCAGGATCAGCCCGCCTTTCTCCTGCAATTTGGCCAGCATCTCGTCGTGGATCGCATCGACCAGCAGCACGCTGTTGTCCGACGAGCAGGACGCCGCTTGGTCGAGCGTCTTCGAAAGCAGGATTTTCTCGGCCGCCTCGTCGAGGTCGGCCGTCTCGTCGACCGTGATCACCGCATTGCCGGCGCCGACGCCCAACGCCGGCGTGCCGCTCGCATAAGCCGCCTTCACCATCACCGCGCCGCCGGTGGCGAGGATGCGGTCGCACTGCCGCATCAATTCCTCGGTCTTGTCGAGAGTCGGCGTCTCGATCGCGATGACGAGATCGGCGGGGGCGCCCATCTTCACCAGCGCCTCGCGCATCTTGTCGACGACCAGCTTGTTGGTGAGCTTGGCGCGGGGGTGCGGCGCGATGACGATCGCGTTGCGCCCTTTGACCGCGTTGATCGCCTTGATCACCGGTGTCGCCTCCGGGTTGGTGGAGGGTGACAGCGCGCCGATCACGCCGACCGGCTTGGCGAACACGACGATGTTGCGCTCGGGAAATTCCTCGATCACGCCGACCGACTTGTCGTCGATGATGTCCATCAAGGCGGCGCGGGTCTTGCGGAAGATCTTGAGATATTTGCCGTCATAATTGCCGAGCTGCGTCTCCTCGACCGTATGGCGGGCGATCTCCTCGGCAATGCCGGGCTTGGCGACCGCCCAGACCATCGCCCTGATCAGCTCGTCGACCCGCTCCTGCGAGGCATGCTCGATTTCGGCCTGCGCCTTCCGCGCCCGGGCGATCAGCGCCGCGATCTCGGCGGCGGCCTCGGCCCGCTCGTCGCTGACGAAAATTCGTTCCTGCTTACCCATTTGCCGCTCCTGTCTCGGCGGCGACCCCTAGCCAAGGCGAGGGGGAAATGCCAGTGGACGGGACATGAAACTGGGCAGCTTGAAGAGTGGCCGCGACGGGCGGCTGGTGGTGGTGTCGGACGATCTCGCCTGGTGCGCCGAGGCGGGGCATATCGCGCCGACGCTTCAGGCGGCGCTGGACAGCTGGTCGCGGACGGAGCCCTTGCTCCGCCTCCTTGCCATCGACCTCGAACACGGCGTCATCCCGCGCGACCGCTTCCATGAGCGCGAGGCCGACGCGCCATTGCCGCGCGCTTATCAATGGGCGGACGGCTCGGCTTATGTGAACCATGTCGAACTGGTCCGCAAAGCACGCGGCGCCGAGATGCCGGCGAGCTTCTGGACCGACCCGCTGATGTATCAGGGCGCGTCGGACGAGATGCTGGCCCCGCGCGACCCGATCCCGCTGGCGGACGAGGCTTGGGGCTGCGATCTCGAGGCGGAAATCGTCGTCGTCACCGACGATGTGCCACGCGGAGTTTCCCGCGAGGACGCGCTGGGGCACATCAAGCTGGTCGGCCTCGTCAACGACGTATCCTTACGCAACCTGATCCCGGCCGAGCTCGGCAAGGGCTTCGGCTTCGTCCAGTCCAAGCCTGCCTCGGCGCTCTCGCCGGTCTTCGTCACTCCTGACGCGCTCGGCGAGGCCTGGGCGGACGGCAAGCTCTCCGGCGTGCTCAACGTCGATCTCAACGGCCAGCCCTTCGGCCGCGCCGACGCCGGCGTCGACATGACCTTCGATTTCGGCGCCCTCGTCGCTCACCTCGCCAGGACCCGCAACCTAAGCGCCGGGACGATCGTCGGCTCCGGCACGGTCTCGAACCGCGACGCCGACGGCGGGCCGGGCAAGCCGGTCGATCGCGGCGGCAAGGGCTATTCCTGCCTCGCCGAAGTGCGGACGGTGGAAACCATTCTCGACGGCGCCGCGGCCACGCCCTTCCTCAAAACCGGCGACACCGTCCGCATCTGGATGGACGACGGCAAGGGCCGCTCGATCTTCGGCGCAATCGAGCAGATGGTCGCCTACGCCTGACTACTCCGCGATGTAGCGCCAGGGTTGGTCCGGGCTGTCCCGCCGCCAGATCGTGAAGAAGGGGAAGGCGGCGGGCTGACCCGCCGGCGGCGTGCCATTGACGCGGATCATACCGATCGTGACGCCGAGGTCGCCGCTCGACGCGACGATCGCGCTGTCCGCGCTCCAGTTCACCGAGGCCGGCAAGGCCGGCCCGCCCTGTGCGGCCTGGTTCGCGCCTATTGCGGCGAGACCGATCGCGAAACCGGTCGGCCCCTGGAGATGGATGGCGTCGGGCCGGCCATTCTCCTGGAAGGCCTGGTGGATGCCGACCTGCTGGGCGCGGTCGGAAAAGGCCTGCTCGGCGGCGACGAGGCTCTGCGTGAAGGCCGCCTGGCGCGCCGGCTGCGCCGCGACGATCGCGGCGGGCAGCGCCGGCGGCTGCGCCGCCGCGTCGGTTTCGGTTGCGGTTCGGAGCGCCTGCCGGAAGGTCGCTGCCCTCCAGCCTTCGGCCCCCCTCACCCAATAAGCGAGATAGCGCCTGCGAGCGGTCGCGGGATCGCCGCCCTCGATATCGAGATAGCCCAGCGTGAAGCCGTGCTGGCCGTCTGCCGAAACGCCGCCGCGAATGGAGCGCCAACGGGCATGGCGTCCCGTGTTCGTCGGATTTTGCCTTAGGCCTTCCAGCGCCGCGGCGCGCCCGCGAAACGGCCCGCCTCGCGCCATCAGCACCCCATCCTCGGCGAGCATGCCGGCGATTCCCTCGGCCGGGCTCAACCGCGCCGCCGCTTCGGACAGGGCCCGCTCAGTCGCGATCAGCTCCTCATAGGCGGCCTGAGGCGTCCGTTGCGCGGCGGCCGGAGCGGCGATCAAGGCGGTGAGGAGCAGGAGAAAGCGGATCATCGTCATTCCCGTTCTGGCGTTCCCGTGCCCGATAGCGCGCTTCGATCTACCGGGACGCCGCTTTCGACAAAGCACGTCCGGCGCTCGACCGGCCGCCATCTTGCGCGTGGGCGCGAAGCGGTCCATCGCCGCCATCCATGAGGACGCCATTCCTGATCGCCGCCGCGCTCCTGGCCCTTGCCTCCAGCGCACAAGCCCAACGCCAGCGCCGCGCTCCCGCCGCCCCGCCCGCGCCGCTCTCCGCCCTCGCCGCCGAGGTCTCGCAGGAGCGCCTCCGCGCCACGGTCGAGCGGCTGGTCGGCTTCGGCACGCGCCACACTTTGTCGGCGCGCGATCATCCGACGCGCGGCATCGGCGCTGCGTTGCGCTGGACCGAGCAGGAATTCGGCCGCTTTAGCCGCGATTGCGGCGGCTGCCTGCGGGTCATCCGCACCGGCGACACCGTCACGCGACCGCCGCGCATCCCCACTCCGAGCCTGGTCGAGAATGTCGTCGCCATCCAGCGCGGCACCGAATTCCCGAATCGCGTCGTGATCATCACCGGCCATATCGACAGCCGCGTGACGGACCCGCTCAACGCGACCGCCGACGCGCCGGGCGCCAATGACGACGGCTCCGGCACCGCGGCGGTGATCGAGGCAGCGCGGGTGCTCTCCCGCCACCGCTTCCCCGGCACGATCGTCTATGCCGCGCTGTCGGGCGAGGAGCAGGGCCTGGTCGGCGGCCGAATCCTTGCCGATTATGCCCGCGCCCAAGGCTGGGAGGTCGTCGCCAACCTCAACAATGACATCATCGGCAACAGCTGCGGCTCGGACGGCGTCTGCGACGACGCCAATATCCGCGTCTTCTCCGAAGGCCTGCGCTGGCAGGGTGGTGACCAGCTCCGCGCTCAGGTCCGCAGCCAAGGCGGCGAGAACGATTCCCCCTCGCGCAACCTGTCGCGCTGGCTCGCCAGCCTCGCGAGCGATCTCAGCCTCGGCCTCGACGTCCGCCAGATCTGGCGCAACGACCGCTTCGGCCGCGGCGGCGACCATACCGAGTTCCTCAACGCCGGCTTCCCCGCCGTGCGCTTCTCGGTCGCGGTCGAGAATTACAACTGGCAGCACCAGGATCTGAGGACCGAGAACGGGATCGTTTATGGCGACACGATCGAGCGGATGGACTTTCCCTATCTGCGCCGGGTGACGGCGCTGAATGTCGCGGCGCTCGCCGCACTTGCCCGCGCGCCGATGCCGCCCGCTCCGATCATCGAGGGAGCCGTTTCGACCGACACAACCGTTCGCTGGCCTATCGTTAGCGGTGTTGAGACTTACATCGTTCGCTGGCGGCGCACTGACACGGCTAATTGGCAGCATAGCCAGAGGGTTGATGGCCGAGAGGATTGCATCGTCGCTGCCTCGTCGGAGCCGTCGGGCGGATTGAGGAGGCCCTTTCAACCTTCGTGCTCGGCCACCCTTTTCCGAGTCCGGGTCGACGACTGGGTGTTCGGCGTCTCCTCGGTCGCGGCGGACGGGTCGGAGAGCCCGGTTGCCTCCGCGGTGCCGGGTGGCGCGTTCCGGCCCTATGTCGCGCCTCCTCCCGCACCAGCGGCGGCGCGCAATCCGTAATCGTCATTGCGAGCGGAGCGAAGCAATCCAGGAACCTTCGCTGTTCTGGATTGCTTCGTCGCCATGCTCCTCGCAATGACGAAATAAATGGCCCGACGACCCACTCAAGGCGGTTTCCCCACCCGGCAGCAGATCCTGGACTTCATCGCCGCGTCCGATCGGCCGGCGGACAAGCGCGAGATCGCGCGTGCCTTCGGCCTCAAGGGCCAGGACAAGATCGCGCTCAAGCAGATGCTGCGGGACATGGGCGACGAGGGGCTGATCGACGCCGGGCCCGGCCGCGCCTTCCATCGGATGGGCGGCGTGCCGAAGGTCACGGTGCTGCGCGTTGTCGACGTGGACGATGCCGGCCGCGCCTTCGCGGTGCCGGAGCGCTGGGAGGCCGAGGAGCCGCCGCCGCGCCTACGGGTAATGGAACGCAAGGGGCGCGGGAGCGCGGCGCTGGGCGTTGGCGACCGCATCCTCTCTCGGACCGAGGAACAGGGCGACGGCTGGCTCGCTTTTCCGATGAAGAAGCTGCTCAAGGGCAGCGAGCTCGTCCTGGGCGTCGTCCACAAGGAGGGCGACCGGCACTGGCTGCGCCCGGTCGAGAAGAAGGAGCGGCGCGAGCTGCCGATCGCCGATCTGGGCGAGGCGCAGGCCGGCGATCTGGTCCTAGCCGAGAAGACCGGCCGGCCGCCGCGGATCGCGGCCTGCGTGGATCAGGTGCTCGGCGACCCCTTCGCGCCCCGCAGCTTCAGCCTGATCGCGATCCACAAGCACGAGATTCCGCACGAATTTCCGGACAGCGTGCTCGCAGAGGCGGAGCGGGTCGCGAAACAGGGCCTCGGCGAGCGCGAGGATCTGACCCATATCCCCATCGTCGCGATCGACCCGGCCGATGCGCGCGACCATGACGACGCGGTCTGGGCCGCGCCCGACGACGATCCGGCCAATGAAGGCGGCTGGAAGGCGATCGTCGCGATCGCCGACGTCAGCTTCTACGTCCGCCCCGGCTCGGCGCTCGACAAGGAAGCGCGGCGGCGCGGCAATAGCGTCTATTTCCCGGACCGGGTCGTGCCGATGCTGCCCGAGACGCTGAGCGCCGACATCTGCTCGCTGAAGGAAGGCGAGGACCGCGCCGCGCTCGTCTGCCACCTCCAGGTGACCAAGGCCGGCGCGCTCAAGAGCTGGCGCTTCACCCGCGCCCGCGTCCGCATCGCCGCTAACATCGCTTATGAGGACGCGCAGGCCGCGATCGACGCGGACTCGCCGGTGGACGTTGCTTCATCGCCCTGTTCGATGCCCGAAATTGAGGGCACGATCCTCGACCAATTGAAGCCGCTCTGGGCCTGCTGGCGCGCGCTCTACAAGGCGCGGGAGAAGCGCGGCCCGCTGGAGCTCGACCTGCCCGAGCGGCGGGTGATGCTCGACGAGAAAGGCCGCATCCTGTCGGTCGCCCCGCGCGAGCGCCTCGACGCCCACAAATTGATCGAGGATTATATGATCGCCGCCAATGTCGCGGCGGCGAAGGCGCTGGAGGCCAAGAAGGCGCCTGTCATGTACCGCGTCCATGAGCCGCCCAGCCGCGAGAAACTGGTCGCGCTCAAGGATTATCTGAAGACCTTCGGCATCGAGTTCGCGCTCGGCCAGGTGGTGCGGCCGGAAACCTTCAACCGGATCATTGAACTGGTCGGCGAGGCCGAGTTCAAGCCGCAGGTGATGGAGCAGGTGCTCCGCACCCAGACCCAGGCCTACTACGCCCCAGTCAATCAGGGCCATTTCGGCCTCGCGCTCGGTTCCTACGGCCATTTCACCTCGCCGATCCGCCGTTACGCGGACCTCGTCGTCCACCGCGCTTTGGTCCGCGCGTATCGGCTCGGCGAGGGCGGGCTGACCGACGAGGAAGCGGCGGCGATGGAGGTGACGGGCGAGCTCATCTCCAACCTCGAGCGTCGGGCGATGATCGCCGAGCGTGAGACGATGGATCGCTACGTCGCCGCCTTCCTCGCCGATCAGGTCGGCGCGGTCGTCGATTGCCGCATCACCGGCGTCCAGCCCTTCGGCTTCTTCGCCACCGTTGAGGGGCTCGGTGGCGACGGCCTCGTCCCCGCTGCCGGCCTCGGCGACGAATATTTCCGTTATGAGGAAGCCTCGCAGCGCCTCATCGGCGACGAGACGGGCGAGGCCTACGCGCTCGGCCGGCGCCTAAAGCTGCGATTGGTGGAAGCCGATCCGGTCAGTGGCGCGCTCCGCTTCGCCTTGCCGGACCAGCCGGAACGCGCGCGTCCCGATACGCAGCGCCGCGACCGCCGCGCGCCGGGCCGGCGCGGCCGCCCGGCCAATATCCGCCATCAGGGACGGCGGTGAATGACAAGGAGCGCGCAGATATGACCCAGCAACGCCAGGTCGCCCTCATCGTCGGCAGCCTCCGCAAGGACTCGTTCAATCGCAAGGTCGCGCGCGCGGTGGCGAACCTCGCGCCGGAAAGCCTCGCCTTTCACGACATCGGGATCGGTGATCTACCGCTCTACAATGAGGATCGGGAAGCGGATCCGCCGGCAGAATGGCGCGCCTTCCGCGACGCGGTTCGGCCGCTCGAGGCGCTGCTGTTCGTGACGCCGGAATATAATCGCTCGATCCCCGGCGTGCTCAAGAACGCGATCGACGTCGGTTCGCGGCCTTATGGAAAATCGGTCTGGGCGCGGAAACCCGGCGCGGTGATCAGCGCCTCGATCGGCACTTATGGCGGCTTCGGCGCCAACCATCATTTGCGCCAGTCCTGCGTCTTTCTCGACGTGCCGCTGATGCCCCAGCCCGAGGCCTATTTGAGCGGCATCAAGGAAGAAATGTTCGGCGATGACGGCGCCGTGACCGACGAGCGGCTCAAGAAGCTGCTGACTCGCTTCATGGCCGCCTATGCGGACTGGATCGAAAAGCTCGTCCGCGGCCCCGGCGAGCTGGCTGACGATGCGAAAGGCAAGCCGGCCGCCTAGAGCTTCGGCAGGGTCACGCCGCGCTGGCCCATATATTTGCCGGCCCGGTCGGCATAGCTGGTCTCGCAAGGCTCGTTGCCCTGCAGGAAGAGGAACTGGCACGCGCCTTCATTGGCATAGACCTTGGCCGGCAGCGGCGTCGTGTTGCTGAACTCCAGCGTGACATGTCCCTCCCAGCCCGGCTCCAGCGGCGTCACGTTCACGATGATGCCGCAGCGGGCATAGGTCGATTTGCCGAGGCAGATCACCAGCACGTCACGCGGGATCCGGAAATATTCGACCGTGCGGGCGAGCGCGAAGCTGTTCGGCGGGATGATGCAGCAGTCGGTCTTGCGATCGACGAAGCTGTTCGCCGCGAAGTCCTTCGGATCGACGATCACGCTGTCGATATTGGTGAAGATCTTGAACTCGTCGGCGACCCGCGCGTCATAGCCGTAGGAGGAGAGGCCGTAGGAGATGCAGCCCTCGCGCCGCTGCGATTCGACGAACGGCTCGATCATCCCCCGCTCGTTCGCCGCCGCGCGAATCCATTTGTCGGAAAGGATCATGCCGCGTGCGATGCCGGGCCGTGGCCATGCCCGTCAACCGCCGTCGGCGTCGCCTTGATGTGGAGGACGCAGATCAGGGTGAACAGCCGCCGCGCGGTGTCGAAGTCCATCTCGACCTCGTCCTTCAAGCATTCCTGCAGCAGCTCGGCGGCGGCATTGTGCTGGCCGCGCCGGGCCATGTCGATCGCCTCGATGCCGCGCGTCGAATCGGCGCGGATCGCCTTGAAATAGGAATCGCAGATCAGGAAATAATCGCGGATCGGCCGGCGGAAGCGGCCGAGGCCCATGCGGATCGTGTCGAGCAAGGCGCCGCCTTCGTCGGTCAGCTCGATCGCGAGGCGGCCTTCCTCGACCCGGAGCCGAATGCGATAGGGGCCGGGCCGATCCTTGACCGCGAACCGGTTGCCCTCGAGCAGGTCGAAGATCGCGACCCGCCGCTCCTGCTCGATGTCTGGCCCGCGCTTCAGGATCGATCGCTCGTCGAGCTCGATGGCGATGATCCGGGCGTCGGTCATGGGGTTTGTTAGCGGGTGCAGCATTGCTTATCCACATCAGTTCCACAGGCTTGCTGGCTTGAGCGCGAGAGTCGTTGGGTTCAGAGGATTGCCATGGCCCACCCGCTGACGCTGATCGAATCGCCGCCCACGGCGCAATCCCTGCCCCACAATATCGAGGCGGAGGCGGCGTTGCTCGGCGCGCTGATGATCGACAACCGGCTGGCCGAGGACATCCAGCTCAAGCTCCGCCCCGAGCATTTCTACGAGCCGCTGCACGGCCGCATCTACGAGCAGATCCTCGCCTTCCTCAACCGCAACATGATCGCCAGCCCGATCACGCTGCGGCCTTTGTTCGACGCCGACGAGGAGATGAAGGAGCTCGGCGGCCCGGCCTATCTCGCCCAGCTCACCGGCTCGGGCGCGGCGATCATCGGCGCGCGCGACATGGCCGATCAGATTTACGATCTCGCCCTGCTGCGCGCTTTGGTCGGCGTCGGCCGCGAGATGGTCGAGACCGCGCTCGACACGTCCGAGGAGGTCGATCCCAAGGGCCAGATCGAGCAGGCCGAGGCGGCGCTCTACCGGGTCGCCGAGGAGGGCGACACCGAAGGCGGCGTCAAGACCTTCGCCAAGGCGGCGGCCGAGGCGGTCAGGATGGCCGAGAAGGCGCTCAACACCGGCGGCGGCCTCTCCGGCATCACCACCGGCCTCGATACGCTGAACGCCAAGACCGGCGGCCTCCACCACAGCGATCTCGTCATCATCGCCGGCCGGCCGGGAATGGGCAAGACCGCGCTCGCCACCAACATCGCGTTCAACACGGCGCGGCGGATGGTGCAGGATATCGAGGACGGCATCGCCGCCGATCGCTCGGCCGGCGCCGGCGTCGCCTTCTTCAGCCTCGAAATGTCGGCCGATCAGCTCGCCACTCGCATCCTCGCCGAAAATAGCGGGATCAGCTCGGAAATGCTGCGCATGGGCAAGATCGGCCAGCACGATTTCCGCAACCTCGCCCGCGCCGCCGCCGATCTCGAAAGCCTGCCGCTCTATATCGACGACACGCCCGGCCTCACCATTGCGGCGCTTCGCACCCGCGCCCGGCGGCTGAAGCGGCAGAAGGGGATCGGCGTCATCGTCGTCGATTATCTCCAGCTCCTGCAGGGCGCGGGCAAAAGCGCGAACGACAATCGCGTCCAGGAGATTTCCGAAATCTCGCGCGGCCTGAAGACGCTGGCCAAGGAGCTCAACGTCCCGGTGCTGGCCCTCTCGCAGCTCAGCCGCGCCGTCGAGCAGCGCGAGGACAAGCGCCCGCAACTCTCCGACCTGCGCGAATCCGGCTCGATCGAGCAGGACGCCGACATGGTCTGGTTCGTCTATCGCGAGGAATATTATGTCGCCTCGCGCGAGCCCAAGCACCCGATCGAGGGCGATGACGCCAAGGTCTGGGAAGCGCACCAGCAATGGCAGCAGGACATGAACCGGGTCTACCAGATGGCCGAGCTGATCATCGCCAAGCAGCGCCACGGTGCGACCGGCAAGGTGCGCCTCAAGTTCGACGCCAAGATCACCCGCTTCAGCGACCATGCCGACGCCGAATATCTGCCGGAGGTGCGGGGCTAGCTCGCGATCATATTAGGATCGGCGAGGCCGACGCCGATCGTCGCGCGCAGGTTCTCGGCTTCGCTGCTGGTCACCGGATAGGCGCAATAATCGGCGGCATACCAAGCGCTCGGGCGGTGGTTGCCGCTGAGGCCGAGGCCGCCGAAGGGCGCGTTGGACGGCGCGCCGTTGGTCGGGCCGTTGCGGTTGATGACGCCGGCGCGGACATTGGCCCAGAAGCGGTCGTAAAGCTCCGGCGAGCCGCCGACCAGGCTGGCCGACAGGCCGAAGCGGGTCGCGTTCGCCTCGGCGATCGCGGCGTCGAAATCGGGGACGCGGACCACCTGCAGGACCGGGCCGAACAGCTCCTCGTCGGGGCGGCGCTGGACATCGGTCACGTCGATCAGGGCCGGGGTAAGGAAAGGCAGGTCCGGCGTCTTGCGGTCGAGCCGGCGGATTGCCCGGCCGCCCTTGCCCATCAGGTCGATCACCGCCTCCTGGAGATGATCGGCGGCGTCATTGTCGATCACCGGGCCCATGAACGGCGCCGGGCTGGCATGGGGATGATCGACGATGATCCGGTCGATCAGCCGCGCGATCGCATTGATCAGCGGCTGGTGCTCGCCCTCCTGGACGATCAGCCGGCGCGCACCGGTGCAGCGCTGGCCGGCGCTCATATAGGCGGACTGGACCGCGACCGCCGCGGCGGCCTGGATGTCGGCGCAATCCCAGACGACGAGCGGGTTGTTGCCGCCCATCTCGAGCGCGAGGATCTTCTGCGGGGTTTCGGCGAACTGGCGATGGAGCGCGCCACCCGCCCGGGCCGAGCCGGTGAAAAGCAGCCCGTCGATGCCGGCATGGGCGGCCAGCGCCTTGCCGGTCTCCGGCCCGCCCTGGACGCAGGTGACCACGTCCTCCGGCACGCCGGCCTGATGGTAGAGCCTGACGAGGAACTCGCCGACCGCCGGCGTCTTCTCGCTCGGCTTGAACACCACCGCGTTGCCGGCGATCAGCGCCGGGACGATATGGCCGTTCGGCAGATGGGCCGGGAAATTATAGGGGCCGAGCACGGCGAGCACGCCGTGCGGCTTGTGGCGCACCGCGACCCGCGCCCCCATCGCGCCTTCCTGGCGGCGCTGGGCGCTGCGCTCGGCATAAGCCGACACCGAGATGTCGACCTTCTTCATCACCGCCTCGACCTCGGTGCGGGTCTCCCAGAGCGGCTTGCCGGTCTCGCGCGCGATCAGGTCGGCGAACGGCTCGGCCTCGGCGCGGACGAGATTGGCGAAGCGGCGCAAGGTCTCGACCCGGACTGCGAAGGGCTTGGCGGCCCAGGCCGCCCAGGCGCCGCGGGCGGCGCGCACCGCCGCGTCGGGATCGCCGGCCGCGCCCGACCACAATTGCGCCCCGGTGGCGGGCTCGAACGAGGTCAACGTCGCGGTCACGCGCGCTTCATGCCGGAGCGGGGGGATTTTTCAAGCGCCGCGCCCATTTGGCGGACTGCGGCGATCTTGGCGTGGAGCGGCGCCCAATCGTCGTCGCGGTCGATCGCGGCCCAGATCGCCTCGACTTCCTCGATATGCATCGAGCAAGGTTCGCTCTTCGACCAATAAGGATGATCGATCGCGCCTGGCACGGCCTTTCGTGTCGCGAGCCCGGCTCGAACCTCGTCGAAAATCTCGCCGTCATAGCGGTCGGTCGGCACGCGCAGCGACCCGCCGCGCCAGTCGAAATAAAAGCGGTCGATCGTCACCGTCTCGGCCGCCAGCGCCGCCTCGATCGCGGCGATCAGGGCGAGATCGTCGGCAAGGTCGGCCGGCAGTATGCCGAGCCGCGCGAAGAGCGCGTCGCGCAAGGCATGGCGAAAGCGGTCGGGAAAGGTCTCGAGCACCGGCGTCAGCGCCTCGGCCGACGAGATCGGCTTCAGCGACAGCGCGAGCTGGACGAGGTCCCAGTGGATCGCTTCGGGCTGGCGGGCGAAGGCGTAGAGCCCGGCATGGTCGAAATAGGCCGCGGTGAACGCGCCGTTCCAATAGGGCGTGAAGCGCCACGGGCCATAGTCGAAGCTCTCGCCGGTGACGTTGATATTGTCCGAGTTGAGCACGCCATGGACGAAGCCGGCGGCGATGTAGGAGGCGGCGAGCCGCGCCGTCCGGTCGGCGACATGATCGAGCAGCAGCGCCGGATCGTCGCTCTCGTGCGCCGAAGAAATGGCGCAGGCAATAAGCGGTCAGCTTGCGGAGATTGTCGGGCTGGTCGAGCGTCGCGAGCCGCTGGAAGGTGCCGATCCGGATATGGCCGTGGCTCGAGGCGGACGAGCACCGCCGAGCGGGTCGGCGATGGCTCGTCATTGCGCTCCAGCGCCTCGCCGGTCTCGATCAGCGAGAAGGTCCGCGAGGTCTCGACCCCAAGCGCCTCCAGCATCTCGGTCGCGAGCAGCTCGCGCACCCCGCCTTTCAGCGTCAGCCGGCCGTCGCCGAAGCGGCTGTACGGAGTCTGGCCGGAGCCCTTGGTGCCGAGATCCATCAGCCGGCCCGCCGCGTCGCGCATCTGCGCGAACAGGAAGCCGCGTCCGTCGCCGATATCCGGATTGTACACCCGGAACTGGTGGCCGTGATAACGCAGCGCCAGCGGCTCGGTGAGATTATCCGGCAGCGGTGCGAAGCGGCCGAAATGGCCGATCCAGTCGGCGTCGCTCAGCCCGTCGAGGCCCGACCTCCGCCGCCGCGCGGTCGTTGCGGAAACGCAGGATTGTCTGCGGGAACGCAGCCGCGGCGACGGGATCATAGAAATCCCCGCCCAGCTCGAGGATGGCGCGCTCGGCACGGTAGCGGGTTGAGGCCATGACCCTTACTGTCCCAAACTATCGCCGCTGGCGAGGAGGATGACGATGAGCGGAAAAGCCGACGCCCTGGTCGCCGAATTGCGCACCTTCGGCCTGACCTTGCCCGGCGCGCACGGCAAAGCGCCATGGCCGGAGCATGACGACCTCGCGGTGAACGACAAGACTTTCGCTTATCTGCCCGCCGCCGGTACTGATCGGTTCACCCTGTCGGTGAAGTTGCCCTACACCGGCGAGGCCGTGCTCGACCTGCCCTTCGCGACGCCGACCGCCTATGGGCTCGGCCACAGTGGCTGGGTCTCGCTCAGCCCGGCCGACCACCAGATTCCGCCGCTCGACCAGCTGAAGGAATGGGTCGAGGAAAGCTACCGCGCCCAGGCGCCCAAGCGGCTGGTCAAGGAGCTGGACGCACGGCCCTGATGGACCCCAGCCCGGCGCGCTGATAGGCCGGTCGCACGATCAGGGGGCGTACATGACCGGTTGGACCGACGGCACTTGGGACTCGAGCGACGGCCTGAAGCTCCATTATCGCGACTATGCCGGCGGCGCCGATCGGCCGCCGATCCTCTGCATTCCCGGCCTCACCCGCAACGCGCGCGATTTCGAGGGGGTCGCGGAGTGCCTCGCCGGCAAGTGGCGGCTGATCTGCGTCGATCTGCGCGGCCGGGGCGAGAGCGGCTATGCCAAGGACCCGATGACCTATCTGCCGCCGGTCTACCTCCAGGATCTGGAGGCGCTGATCGCTGAGCTGAAGCTGGAGCGTTTCGTCCTGTTCGGCACCTCGCTCGGCGGGCTGCTCACCATGTTGCTCGCCGCCACCAATGCCGACCGTGTCGCCGGCGCTTTGCTCAACGATGTCGGCCCGGTCGTTGAGCCGCACGGCGTCGAGCATATCCGCTCCTATGTCGGCCGTGCCCGCGACTGGCCGACCTGGCTCCACGCCGCCCGCTTCATCGCCGAGGCGCAGCGGGACCGCTATCCCGATTGGGAGATCGACCAGTGGCTGGTCTATGCCAAGCGGCTCTGCAAGCTGACCCCCGGCGGACGGATCGTCTATGATTACGACATGCGGATCGCCGAGCCGTTCAAGCTCGACGGTCCGGTCGCCGACGTGGATCTCTGGCCCTTCTTCCGCGCGCTTGCGAAAACGCCGTCGTTGCTCGTCCGCGGCGAGCATAGCGACATATTGAGCATCGAAACGGCGGAGCAGATGCTGGGTGAGGCGCCGGCGATGGAACTCGTCACCGTGCCCCGCGTCGGCCACGCCCCGACCCTCGACGAACCGGAAGCGATCGCCGGCATCGATCGGCTGCTGAAGCGGGTGGCGGCGCGGCGGAAATAGCCGCCGCGCCGACAAAACCCGTTAGAATGCCACCCGCACCGCGGCGAAGCCCGAAGCCTCGTTGCCCTCGTCCTGACTGACCGAGGTCGTGGCGCTCACCTGCAGCGAAACCGCATCGGTCAGCGTGAAATTCGCCCCGGCGGTGATCCGCCCATAGAGCTCGTCGGACCGGGCCGGCAGGTTCCATCGGTTGACGATCCCCGGCGCCGTGGTCAGCGCGTAGCGGATCGTCCGCGCGTCGCCGTCGAACTCCTGCTCGACCGCCGCGGACAGATAGGGCCGGACCGTGAGCCCGCCCATGTCGAGCGTGCCGCGCGCCTCGATCCCGGCATGGCCGGTGAAGCTGGTGTCGCTTTGGCCCTCGACGTTCAGAGTCAGTGCCGCGTCGCCCTGCTCGGTATAGGCGTCAACATCGACGTCCGCATAACGCAGGCCGATGACCGGGCCGAGCCGCAGCCCGCCGAGATCGAACAGATAGCCGGCCTCGCCGCCGGCGGAGAACACCTCGCCGTCCGGCCTGGCACGCATATTGTCGATCACGCCGTTGCGCCGGATCGTATAGCTGAGCGAGCCGATCGCGGCATGGCCCTGGACGAAGAAACCGCCCATCGCCCAGCCGCCATACACGCCGCCCTGGATCGCCCGCACGCGCGCCGCGCCGATATCGCCCTGCAGATCGGATTCGCCGCGCGAGACGCTGCCGGCCGCGCCGACGACCAGGCCGCCGCCCGCATCATATTCGACGCCGCCATGCACGCCGAAGCTGTCCATCTCGTATCGGAAGTTGGCCGCCGCGTCGGGCCGGTCGCGCCGCGCCGTATCGCCGCCGACGAAGACGCGCAGCCGGCCGCCCTCGCCGCCGCCGAAGCGGGCGTCGGACAGGTCGAGCCGGCCGCCCAGGGTCGAGGAGAAGCTGTTCGCGGCGAGCAGACCGAGATCGGCGGTTGCGGCGAATTGCAGCGGCGCCTGGAGCTGGCGCACAGCATAGGTGCCGACGATCGCGAACCCGGCCGAGGTGAGATGCACCTGGTCGGCATAGAACAGATATTGATCGGAGAGGCCGGCGGCGGCCTCGGCCGGGGAGACCGCGCCGGCGCTGCGCAGGCCGAAGGCGGCGGGATTGGCCAACACCCGGTCGCCGATCCGGTTGACGTCGAGATAGTTCACGATGACGCCCTGATTGGCATAGGTCGCGAGGCTGGCCTGCATGCCGTTGTTGAACGCCGTCGCATAAGCCGATCCGACCGCCGCCACCGGCAGCCCGGCGACTTCCGGCAGGCGGCCGACATCGCCGGCGAGGAAGGTGATGTTCCGCGCGCCTGCATTGACCAACGCATTGAGGCCGGCGGTCGCCTCGGCGATCCGCTGCGTGGCCTGGGCCGGCACGCCGGTGATCAGGCCTGTGATTTGCGCCGCGCTCGGATTGAGGCCGAGGCTGCGCTCATAGGCCCGCGCGTCATTGCCGCCGATCGAGATGACGAGCAGATCGTTCGGCGCGAACTGGCCGTTGGTGCGCGGGAAGGCGGCCGGACCGCCGCCGGCGAGGAAGGACTGCCATTCCGTCACGAAGCCCGGAATACCGGGGCCGTTGATATTGCCGTTGCCGGTGAAGGCGCCGCCGATCGCGAAATTCTGAATGGGCGCGTTCAGCTGCAGCCCCATCGTATCGACGAAATTGGTGCCGTTGCTGAACCGGCCATTGGCATAAGCGGCGGGGCGGGGGATGCCGAGCAGTTCGAACAGATTGCCGTCGTCGGCATAGGAATCGCCGAACGCGACGATCCGGTTCACCCGCTGAGCCTCCGCCGGCGCTGCCACCGCCATCGCGCCGACGGCCGCCAGCAGCAGCGCCTTAAACTCCTTCGACATCAACACTCTCCCCTGAACGAACATTCTTGTCAGTAATCGATGGAGAGATTTTTCGCGCCTGACAAGCGTCGCTGCGGCATAAGGACGGGATGACTGCGCCGGTCCGCATCCTCCACTGCCACTCGACCTTCAACCTCGGCGGCAAGGAGGCGCGCAGCGTTCGGCTGATGAACGCCTTCGGCGGCGCGGCGGAGCATGTCGTGCTGAGCGCGATGGCGGACAAGCTGGGCGCGCGCGACGCGATCGATCGCAACGTGAGGGTCGATTTTCCCGCCGACGCGCCGTCGCTCGCCGGCAAGCCCGGACCGATCCGCTATGGCAAGCTGGCGCGCTACATGCGGCGCTTCGATCTCGTCCTCACCTACAATTGGGGATCGTTCGACGCGGTGATGGCGCGGCGGCTGTTGGGCGGGCCGCCGCTGATCCATCATGAAGACGGCTTCAACGAGGATGAGGCGGTGCGCCTCAATCCCAAGCGCAATCTCTACCGCCGCCTCGGCCTGCCGGGCGCGTTCCGGCTCGTCGTGCCTTCGCAGCGCCTGGAGCGGATCGCGCGCGAGGAGTGGAAGCAGCCGCCGGAGCGGCTCACCCGCATCCCGAACGGGATCGATCTCGCCGCCTATCGCCAGCCGCCGGTGGAAGGCGCGATTCCCGGCTTCGCACGCGAGCGGGACGAGATCGTCATCGGCACCGTCGCCGGCCTGCGCGCGGTGAAGAACCTGCCCCGCCTGGTCCGCGCGTTCGCCGCCATGACCCACAAGCGGGCGCGGCTGGTGATCGTCGGGGAGGGACCCGAAAGCGAGGCGATCGCCGCCGAAGCGCGGAGGCGCGGCGTCGCGGCGCGGCTGCTGATGCCCGGCTTCCTCGCCCGCCCGGCCGACTGGATCGGCCATTTCGATATCTTCGCTCTGTCCTCGGACAGCGAGCAATTCCCGATCTCGCTGGTCGAGGCGATGGCGGCCGGGCTGCCGGCGGTGGCGACCGACGTCGGCGACGTGGCGGGGATAGTCGCGGAGGACAATCGGCCGCTGATCGTCGAACCCGAAGACGAGGCGGCGTTCAGCGCCGCGCTCGATACGCTCGCCGATCGCGACGACCTGCGCCGCGAGATCGGTCTCGCCAATCGCGAAAAAGCCGAGTCGTTCTACGACGAGCAGGCGATGATCGCCGCTTATTCCGCGCTCTATGGCGCGGCGATCGGCCGCCCGGATGCGTTGACGCGGACGTCATGATCTTTGCGTGACGGGCCCGATCGGCCTATAGGCTGGGGCGTTCTTTTCCGGAGGCCGAATGTTCAAGGGTATCAGCCCGATCCTTTATGCGGGGCGCGAGGTGCTGCCGCTGATCGAGGGTGGCAAGGGCGTCGCGGCCACCAATCATCTGAGCTCGGGCGCTTGGGCGGCCGCGGGCGGCATCGGCACGATCTCGGCGGTCAATGCCGACAGCTACGATCCGGACGGCAAGATCATTCCGCAAATCTATCATGCGCTTACCCGCCGCGAGCGGCACGAGGAGCTGATCCGCTACGCGATCGACGGCGCCGTCCAGCAGGTGCAACGGGCGTACGACATCGCGTCCGGGCGGGGCGCGATCAACATCAATGTATTGTGGGAAATGGGTGGCGCGCAGCGGGTGCTGCACGGCGTGCTGGAGCGGACCAAGGGCCTCGTCTCCGGCGTGACCTGCGGCGCCGGCATGCCCTACAAGCTCAGCGAGATCGCCGCGTCTTACGGCGTCAATTATCTGCCGATCATCAGCTCGGCGCGGGCGTTCAGCGCTTTGTGGAAGCGGGCCTATTCGAAGGCGGCGGAATGGCTCGCGGCGGTGGTCTACGAGGACCCTTGGCTCGCCGGCGGTCACAATGGCCTTTCCAATGCGGAGGACCCGCTGGTCCCGCAAGACCCCTATCCCCGGGTCAAGGCGCTGCGCGAGACGATGCGCGCCGGCGGCATCGCCGACAGCGTGCCGATCGTCATGGCCGGCGGCGTCTGGAATCTGAAGGAATGGGAGCATTGGATCGACAATGAGGAGCTGGGGCAGATCGCCTTCCAATTCGGCACCCGCCCTCTGCTGACTCAGGAAAGCCCGATCCCCGAGGGTTGGAAGCAGCGGCTGATGACGCTGGAGGAAGGCGATGTCCTGCTCCACCGCTTCTCCCCGACCGGCTTCTACAGCTCGGCCGTCCGCAACCCCTTCCTGCGCAATCTCGAGGCGCGCTCGCATCGCCAGATCGCCTTCACCAAGGAGCCGCTCGGCGACCATGCGTTCGAGCTCGATGTCGGGGTGACGGGGAAGAAGAATTACTGGGTGACGAAGGGCGACCTCAACCATGCCCGCGAATGGTATGCGCAGGGTTTCACCGACACGCTGAAGACGCCGGACGAGACGCTGATCTTCGTCACCCCGCAGGAAAAGAAGCTCATCCGCAAGGACCAGGCGGATTGCATGGGCTGCCTCAGCCAGTGCGGCTTCTCGTCCTGGGCGGACAATGAGAAGAACAGCACCGGCCGGCTCGCCGATCCGCGCAGCTTCTGCATCCAGAAAACGCTGCAGGACATCGCTCATGGCGGCCCGACCGAGGAGAATCTGATGTTCGCCGGTCACTCGGCGTTCCGGTTCAAGAAGGACCCGTTCTATTCGAACGGCTTCGTGCCGACGGTGAAGCAGCTGGTGGATCGTATCCGGACGGGGGACTGACGATGAAGCGCGCGATCGTCCTTGGCCTTATCGGCGTGGTGGGCGCGATCGGCGCTGCCGCCGCGCAGGCGCCGCGTGAGACGCCTTATTGGGCGTCGATCGCGTCGGGCCGGGCGATGATGCGCTCGGGGCCGGGCGAGAATTATCCCGGGCAGTGGCTCTATGTCCGCGCCGACCTGCCGATCCGGGTGGTCGAGGTCTATCGCAGCTGGCGCAAGATTGAGGATCCGGACGGGACCCAGGGCTGGATGCTGGTCAGCCTCCTCTCGTCCGCCCGCACCGCGATCGTCCGCGGCCGCGAGCCGGCCGACATGCACGAACAGCCCGACGGCACCTCGCCGGTGACCTATCGCGCCGAGCCCGGCGTCGTCGGGCGCATCTCGCGCTGCGCCAGCGGCTGGTGCCGGTTCGACGTGCGCGGCCGGGCGGGCTTCCTCCGCGCCGACCGGATCTGGGGCGTCAACCGCGACGAAACCGTCGGCTAGACCCTCACCCCTAGCCCTCTCCCGCAAGCGGGAGAGGGAGGATGGCGGAATTTAGCGGCAGCGGACCTGATCGTTGCTGCGCTCGATCTCACGGCCGATCAGCGCGCCGAGCACACCGCCGACGATCGTGCCGCCGGCCCGGTTGCGGCCGCCGTCGATGCCGCGGCCGATCAACGCACCGGCGCCGGCGCCGATAACGAGACCGGTCGTGCCGTCACTGCGGCGGCAATAATAGCGGCCGTCCGAGCCGCGATAGACCCGGTCCTCGGCGGTCAGGACGCGTTCCTGATAGCGCGGATCGTCGCGATAATAGCGGACCGCGTCATAGTCGCGGTCATAGGCGTCGTCGCCATATTCGCGGTCGCCATAGCCGCGGCGGTCGTCATAGCGCCCGCCATAGCGGCGCGAGGCTTCATAACGCTGGCGCTCGCGTTCGAAGATGTCGCGCTCAGCCGCGAACCGGCGTTCGGCGGCGCGATAACGCGCTTCGTCGGCGCGCGATTGCGCGGCGGCGGGGGTGGGAAGGGTGACGGCCGCCATCGGGGCGAGCGTCAAGGCGAGCGCGAGCAAACGGAATTTCATTGGAGTCCTCCTTACGCAACCGTTACGTCCTGCCACGTCGAAGGGACGAAGAAAAGCAGATGGCGCGTCGATCCCTAAGCGCGCGACGGGCAAGCATGTTCCACGTCCGATACAAAACATGCGGCGAGTTGACTGGGCGCGCGGCGCGGCGCAGCGGCTGGGCGATGATCATTCTCGGCCTCGATCCCGGCTTGGCCTCGACCGGCTGGGGCGTGATCCGGGCGGAGGGCAACCGCCTCTCGCACCTCGCCAATGGCCGGATCGCGACTGACGCGAAGGCGGGGTTGGCCGCTCGCCTCGCCGCGCTCGACGCCGGGCTTGTGGAGATCGTCGCCGCGCACCGCCCCGAAGCGGCGGCGGTCGAGGAGGTGTTCGTCAACGCCAATCCGCAATCGACATTGAAGCTGGGGCAAGCGCGGGGCGTGATCCTGCTCGGCTGCGCGAAAGCGGGGCTCGACCCGGCCGAATATGCCGCCCGTCTGGTCAAGAAGGCGGTGGTCGGCACCGGCGGCGCGGAGAAGGGGCAGGTCCACGCCATGGTCGCCCGCCTGCTCCCCGGCGTGAAGATTGCCGGCGAAGACGCCGCCGACGCGCTCGCCGTCGCCATCACCCACGCCCACCACCTGGCGAGCGCGCGTTCTATACCGCGATAACTCATCCGTTCGGGCTGAGCTTGTCGAAGCCCTGCACTTCCGTCACAAGAACAAAAGCAGCCCTTCGACAGGCTCAGGGCGAACGGGAGTGTTTCAAGACCGATGATCGCCCGCCTAACCGGAACGCTGGCCGAAAGCGCCGCTGATCATGCGGTGATCGACGTCGCCGGGGTCGGCTATCTGGTCCAGGCCTCGTCCCGCACGTTGGAGGCGATCGGCCCGGTCGGCGGCGAGGTGCGGCTGTTCACCGAGATGCAGGTGCGCGAGGATTCGATGACCCTGTTCGGCTTCGGCTCGGCCGGGGAGCGGGACTGGTTCCGGCTGCTGACCGGGGTGCAGGGGGTGGGCGGCAAGGTCGCGCTGGCTATCCTGTCGGTGCTGCCGCCGGAGGAATTGCACCGCGCGGTCGCGAGCGGCGACGCCGCGATGGTCGCCCGCGCGCAAGGCGTCGGCCCCAAGCTCGCCGCCCGCATCGTCAACGAATTGAAGGACAAGGCCGGCGGCGTCGCCCTCGGCCCGGCCGGTGCCGCCGCGCCGCGCGGAGCGGGGGCGGACGCGGTCTCGGCCCTCATCAATCTCGGCTTCAGGCCGGCCGAAGCCAATGCCGCCGTCAACGCGGCCAATGACGAGCTGGGCGGGGAGGCGAGCCTCGACGCGCTCGTAAGGCTGGCGCTGAGGAAGGCGGCGAAGTGAACCGACGCGCCGAATGCCGTTGCGGGCAACTTTCCGCCACCGTCACCGGCGAGCCGATCCGCATCTCGGCCTGCCACTGCCTCGCCTGCCAGCGGCGGACCGGCAGCGCCTTTGCCGTGCAGGCCCGCTACGATCCCGGAGATGTCCGGATCGAGGGGGATTCGCGCGAATGGCGTCGGACGACCGACAGCGGCAACGTCACCCTCTATCATTTCTGTCCGGAATGCGGCTCGACCGTCTGGTATCAGGGTGGACCGCTGCCGCAGGCGATCGCGATCCCTGTCGGCGCCTTCGCCGATCCCGCCTTCCCGCCGCCCCGCTTCTCGGTATGGGAGAAGCGCAAGCATCCGTGGGTCGCGATCCTGGGCGACGAGGTCGAGCATAGTGACTGACACGCCATCGCCATCGTCTGGGAGTTCGTCGTGCCGGCGGCGAACCGCGCTCGCTTCGAGGCCGCCTACGGGCCGGACGGCGATTGGGCGCGGCTGTTCCGCCACGCCGCCGATTTCCGCGGCACCGAGTTGCTTCGCGACGACGAGCGGGACGGCGTCTATCTGACCATCGACCGCTGGGGCTCCGCCGAGGCATTCGACCGGTTCAAGCACGATTTCGGCGCGGACTATCGGCGGCTCGATGCATCGCTCGAAGGTCTTGCCAGTTGCGAGACTCGCGTCGGCCTGTTCGAAGAGGCGGCATGACCGACCCCGCCCGCCTCACCACGCCGGACCGGCAGCCCGAGGATATCGACGCGGCGCTGCGGCCGAAGTCGCTCGACGAGTTCGTCGGGCCAGAAGTCGGCGCGCGAAAACCTCCGCGTCTTCATCGCCGCCGCTAAGGGGCGGTCGGACGCGCTCGATCATGTCCTCTTCTTCGGCCCGCCGGGGCTCGGCAAGACGACGCTGGCGCAGATCGTCGCGCGCGAGCTCGGCGTCGGCTTTCGCGCCACCTCCGGGCCGGTGATCGCCAAGTCGGGCGATCTCGCCGCCTTGCTCACCAATCTCGAGGATGGCGACGTCCTGTTCATCGACGAGATCCACCGGCTCGCGCCGGCGGTGGAGGAGATCCTCTATCCGGCGATGGAGGACCGGGCGCTCGACATCATGATCGGCGAGGGGCCGTCCGCCCGTTCGGTGCGAATCGACCTGCCCAAATTCACCCTGATCGGCGCGACGACGCGGCAGGGACTGCTGACGACGCCGCTGCGCGACCGCTTCGGCATCCCGGTCCGGCTCAATTTCTACAGCGTCGATGAGCTGGAGCAGGTCGTCCGCCGCGCCGCCTCGCTGCTGCGGCTCGACATTGCCCCGGACGGGGCGGCCGAGATCGCCCGACGCGCCCGCGGCACGCCGCGCATCGCCGGCCGCCTGCTGCGCCGGGTGCGCGATTTCGCCAATGTCGCGGGCCAGGCGCTGGTGACGGCTGAGATCGCCGACGCGGCGCTGAACCGGCTGGAGGTAGACACGCTCGGCCTCGACGCGATGGACCGGCGCTATCTGCACATGATCGCCGACATCTATCGCGGCGGTCCGGTCGGGGTGGAGACGCTCGCCGCCGGTCTCGCCGAGCCGCGCGACACGATCGAGGAAGTGATCGAGCCCTTCCTGATCCAGCTCGGCCTCGTCGCCCGCACCGCGCGCGGCCGCTGCCTCAACGGGCCGGGCTGGACGCATCTGGGCTTGCCGATGCCGAAGGGACAGGCGACTTTGTTCGACGATCCAACGGGGGGAAAAGGATGATCCGGGCCGCTTTTGCTTTCCTGCTGGCCTTCGCGGCCACGCCTGCTCTGGCCCAGACGCCGCCGGCCGCGCCGCCCGCCCCGGATTATCGCCAGGACAGCGCCTGGCTCTGCCTGCCCGGCCGCGCCGACGCCTGCGGGCGGGAGCAGCCGACCGCCGATCTCGAGCCGGCCGGCTATGGTCTTGTCATGGTCGACGTGCCGCCGCCGGATCCCGACATCGACTGCTTCTACGTCTACCCCACCGTCTCGCGCGATCCCGGCATGAACAGCGATCTCACCGCGGGGATCGAGGAAAATGCCGCCGCCGCGGTCCAGTTCGGCCGCTTCAACGGCATCTGCCGGACGTTCGCGCCGATCTATCGGCAGGGGACGATCAACAGCATCGGCGCGGTCGCAAGCGGGCAGAATCCGTTGCCCATCCTCGGCCTCGCTTATGGCGACGTGGTCGCCGCCTGGCGCGACTATCTCCAGCATCGCAACAACGGCCGGCCGTTCGTCCTGATCGGCCACAGCCAGGGGACGATCCACCTGACGCAATTGCTGGCGCGGGAGATCGAGGGCCGTCCCGAAGCGGCGCGAATGATCTCGGCGCTGCTGATCGGCTTCAATGTCGAGGTGCCGCAGGGCCGCGACGTCGGCGGCAGCTTCCAGCGCACCCCCTTGTGCACCCGCGCCGGCCAGACCGGCTGCGTCGTCACCTATGTTTCCTTCCGCGCCGGTTCGCCGCCGCCGGAAGGGGCTTTGTTCGGCCGCGCCGCCCGGCCCGGCAACACGGTCGCCTGCACCAATCCCGCCGCCTTGGGCAGCACTGCCGCGGCGCCGCTCGATTCCTACTGGTTCGCCAACTCGACCTCGCTGCCGCCCGGCTTCGCCTGGTCGAGCGCCGGCCCGCCGCCGGCCTTGTTCCTGCACACGCAGCGGCCTCGTCTCCGCGGCCTGCGTCAACGAGGGCGCGGCGGGCTATCTCGCGGTGACGGTGAACGCCGATCCCACTGATGCGCGCACCGATCGGATTCCCGGCGACGTCGCGATCGCCGGCGTGCCGCAGCCCGGCTGGGGCATTCATCTCGTCGACGTGAACATCGCCCAGGGCAATCTGATCAGCCTCGTCCAGGATCAGGCGATGGCCTATCACCAGCGGCACCGCCGTTAGCCGACGCGCAAACGGCTCGCCTCGTCGTTCGCGGTTTGCCGCAAGGCCTTCGACCGGTAGGACCGCGCGCATGAGCGAGGCGGCGCTGGATCGGCCCTATGAGGGCGCGTGGGTGGACGGCGTCCACCATTTCGCGCTCCGGGTCTATTTCGAGGACACGGATACCGCCGGCATCGTCTATTACGCCAATTATCTGAAGTTCATGGAGCGCGCCCGGTCCGACATGCTGCGCGCCGCCGGGATCGACCAGCGCGGCGCGCTGGAGGGCGGCGCGGGCGTCTATGTCGTCGCCGAGGCGCATATCCGCTATTTGCGGTCGGCGAAGCTCGACGATGCGCTTCAAATCCTGAGCACGGTCGACGAAGTCCGCGCCGCGTCCTGCGTCATTCAGCAGCGAGTCAGGCGCGGGGCTGAGAATCTGGCCGAGGCTCGGATCACCGCCGCCTTCCTGTCGAACGGCCGCCCCACCCGGCAGCCGCGCGCCTGGATCGAACGGTTCGAGAGCTTGAGAAGGAAAGGAGCCGCGTGACGTCTTTGGGGGTTTCGGGCGACGCGATGTCGCCGATCGCCTTGTTCATGCAGGCGGACATCGTCGTGAAGACGGTGATGGTGGGGCTCGTCCTCGCCAGCATCTGGACCTGGACGATCATCATCGGCCAGTGGCTCAAGCTGCGCCGCGCCAACCGCGAGAGCGAGCGCTTCGAGCGCGATTTCTGGCGATCCAACGACATCGATGCCTTCGATCAGATGCGCGGCAGGGAGGAGCACCCCAGCGCCAAGGTGCTCGCGGCCGGCCTCGCCGAGTGGCGCCGCTCGACATCGGGCCGCAAGGTCGATCGGGAGGGGACGCGCTCGAGGCTGATGATCGCGCTCCATTCGGCGGTGACGGCCGAGACCGACAGGATCGCCGGGCGCTTGAACATCCTCGCCACGATCGGCTCGGTCGCGCCGTTCGTCGGCCTGTTCGGCACCGTCTGGGGCATCATGCGCAGCTTCTCGGACATCGCCGGCCAGCAGAGCACCAGCCTCGCGGTGGTCGCGCCGGGCATCGCCGAGGCCTTGTTCGCGACCGCGCTCGGCCTGTTCGCCGCGATCCCGGCGGTGATCGCCTACAACCGCTTCAGCTTCTCGGTGAACCGGCTCGAGGCGCGGCTGCAGCGCTTCGCCGACGGCTTCCACGGCACATTGTCCCGCGAGCTCGAGGTGGAGGCCTAGATGGCGATGGGCCCGATCCTCGGCCCCGGCCGGCGCGGCCGGCGGACGCCGATGGCGGAAATCAACGTCACGCCGATGGTCGACGTGATGCTGGTGCTGCTGATTATTTTCATGGTGACCGCGCCGTTGCTGGTGACCGGCGTCCAGGTCGATCTGCCGGAAAGCAAGGCAGCGGCGCTCGATCAGGACCAGCGGCCGGTGTCGATCTCGGTGGACGCGCAGGGCCAGATTTTCGTCGATGACATGCCGGTGTCTGAGGGTGAGCTCTCTGTCCGCCTCGCCGACATCGCCCGCGGCGCGACCGAGCCGGGCGGCCCGCGCATCTTCCTGCGCGCCGATCGCGGCCTCGATTACGGCCGGGTGATGGCGGTGATGGGCGAGATCAACCGCGCCGGCCTGCGCCGCGTCGCGATGGTCTCGACCGGAACGGACCAACGCTGATGGCGATGGCGATCGAGCGCACGGAAGCGGCCGGGCTCGGCGTCGCCGTTCTGGGCCATCTCGGCCTGCTCGCCGCGCTCAGCCTCGGCCTGTTCGCCGCGACGACGGCGCCGCCTGCCCAGGACGCGATCGAGGTGTCGTTCGTCGAGGACGTCGCGCTCGATTCCGCCTCGCCGACGCCGGCGAGCGCGCCGCCGCCGCCCAGTGCAGCGGATGAGCTGGGCCCGACCGAGGAGGCTCCCGCGACGCCGGACGCTGGCGCGGGTGCCGCCGCACCGTCCACTCCTGCACCCGCTGCGGTGGCCCCGCCGCGCGAAAGCGACTCGCGCGACCGCCGCCGCCCCGAGGAGCCGCGCCAGACGCCCGGCCAGCGCAACCGCGCCGCGCGTCTCGCCGACCTCAATCTCGACAATCTCGGCCGCGACCCGGCCCGCCGCCCCGCGCCGGCCGCGCGCGCCGCGCGGCGGCGATGACGTCGCAGGCGGCGGCGAGCATCGCCCAGGCGATCGTTCGCCAGGTGCAACCCTGCGCCGACCGCCAAGTGCATCCCGGGCCCGGCGCCGAGCGGATCGTCACCTCGCTCCGCCTCCGGCTCAACCGCGACGGCTCGCTGCAGGGCCGGCCGGTGGTGGCCGGCCAGCGCGGCATGGACGACGAGAACAGCCGCTATGCGCAGCGTGTGGCCGATCTCGCGGTCAACGCCTTCGTGTCCTGCGCGCCGCTGCGCGGGCTGCCCGCCGAACTCTACGCCGTGCCGCGTGGCTGGAGCAATTTCACCATGAACTACCGCTTGCCCGGATGAGGAGATCCCCGTGCGTATCCCCCTGATCGCCCTCCTGCTCAGCGTTGCCGCGCCGGCCGTCGCGCAGGAGCAGGCGCCACCGGTCGCGCCGCCGCCGCCGACGCAAGGACAGGACGACCAGCTCGTGGTCGACGTCACCGGCGGCCAGCGCGCCGCGCTGCCGATCGCCGTTCCGGTCATGCCGACCCCCGCCGCGGCGGATACCGCCGCCGGCAACACCGCCGCGCTCGGCCGGCAGGTCGCGGACATCGTCGCCGCCGATCTGCGCAATTCCGAGCTGTTCACGCCGATCGGCCCGTCCGGCCTCAACGCGCCCAGCTTCCCGCAGGTGACCGCGCCCGATTATGGCTATTTCGCCACCACCGGCGCGCAGAACCTTGTTCAGGGCTTCGTGCAAGCGAATCCCGACGGCAGGATCACGGTCGGCTGCTATCTCTACGACATCTCGGCCCGCTCCGAGCTCGCGCGCCAAGGCTATGTCGTTCAGCCGCGCGATTGGCGCCGCGCCGCCCATCGCTGCGCCGATTCGATCTTCTCCCGTTTGACCGGCGAGGGCGGCTATTTCGACACCCGCATCGTCTATGTTTCGGAGACCGGGCCGGCGCGGCGGCGGGTCAAGCGTCTCGCGATCATGGATTATGACGGCGCCAACCACCGCTTCCTCACCAACGGCCAGTGGACGGTGCTGACGCCGCGCTTCGCGCCGAACCAGCAGACGATAACCTTCATGACCTATGAGAATGAGCGGCCGCGGGTGATGCTCTACCAGCTCGATTCCGGGCAGGCCCGGCCTTTGGTCCAGACCCAGAACATGACGTTCGCGCCGCGCTATTCGCCGGACAGCCGCTACATCATCTTTTCGATGGCGGTGAACGGCAACACCGACATCTATCGCGTGCCGGTCGGCGGCGGGACGCCGCAGCGGCTGACCAACGCACCGGGCATCGACACCGGCGGTTCTTATTCGCCGGACGGCAGCCGGATCGTGTTCGAGAGCGACCGCTCGGGCACGCAGCAGCTCTATGTGATGAGCGCCGACGGCTCGGGCCAGCAGCGGATCAGCTTCGGCGGCGGCGGCTATGCGACGCCGGTGTGGAGCCCGCGCGGCGATCTCATCGCCTTCACCCGCACCGGCGGCTTCCAGATCGGCGTCATGCCGCCGAGCGGCGGGGCAGGGCGCATCCTGACCAGCGGCGGCGCGGCCGAGGGGCCGAGCTGGGCGCCCAACGGCCGCGCGATCATGTTCACCCGCGGCCTGTCCGCCGGCCAGCTCTGGTATGTCGACGTCGCCTCCGGAGCGACCCGCCGTGTGCCCACGCCGCTGGGCGGTTCCGATCCCGCCTGGTCGCCGCTGCGCGACTGATCTTTGAAGCTTGAAATTTTGAGGAGGAAAGTATGAAGTCGAACCTCACCACGTTGACCGCCTGCGCTGCGGCGCTGCTTGCCATGTCAGCCTGCCGCTCGCGCACCGCCGCGGACCTGCCGCCCGAACCGCCGAGCTCCTCGACGCCGGACGGCGCCAACCAGGACGGCAATGTCAGCGGCGTCGCGGTGCCGGGTAGCCGGGCCGATTTCGTCCAGTCGGTGCCCTCCGACCGCGTCTTTTTCGCGCTCGATTCCTATGCGCTGGACGGCGAGGCGCGGCGCACCCTGGACGCACAGGCGCAATGGCTGCAGCGCAACGCCAATGTCCGGGCCACGATCGAGGGCCATGCCGACGAGCGCGGTACCCGCGAATATAATCTCGCCCTCGGCGATCGCCGGGCCAGCGCGGCGCGCGACTATCTCCAGTCGCGCGGGATCGACCCGAGCCGGATGCAGACGATCAGCTACGGCAAGGAGCGCCCGGCGGTCGTCGGCGACAGCGAGACCAGCTACGCCCAGAACCGCCGCGCCGTGACGGTGGTGCCGGAATAAATCAGGAAGGGCGCCGCTCGCGCGGGCGGAGCCAGGGCGAATCGGACTGGAACGCCTCGTCGAGCAGGCGGGCCAGCCTGAGCCCGCCGCGCGCGACCTGGCGGCGCACCACCGGCACCAGCCTGCGGGTGATCTCCTCGGTGATCACCGGCCGCGGCGCGCCCTCGGCCGGCGCGGCGCAGGGATCGGCCATCAGCGTGCCGTAGGCGAACTCGCGCGCGACCTCCCAGCCTTCGCGCGACCAGGCGGTGATGTCGCCCTGCCGCATCGCCGCGCGGTCCGCTGCGCCCAGCTCCGACAGGATTCCCGCCGCGTCGGCCTGGGCCTGTGAAATGCCGCGGTCGGCCAGATAGCCGTCCCAGGCCGCGTGCAGATTGGTCGGGATGACGCCATAGGAAATACGCACCCGGTTGCCGCCTAAATCACCATGATCGCCGGCGTGCATCGGCTGGTGCAGGTCGCCCATGAAATGGACGAGGAAAGCGAAGGCCATCAGCCGCTCGCGGGCCGGCACCCGGCGATCGGCGAGCAGGCGGAGCTGGCGGTCGATCTGGGCCGAGACGCAATTGCCGTCGCGGCAGGGCGCGGCAAGATCGAACGGCCGGCAGATGTCGACATTCTGGTAATGCCAGGGCGAGGCGTAGGTGAAGCGCTCGCCCAGCGTCTTGATGCAGTCGGGCCAATAAGCGGCCAGCTCGATCCGGTTGGCGCGGCAGGTCGGCGTCTCGAGCAGGCGCTCCTGCCGCATCAGTCGCGCGAGCTCGGCGCGGGTGCCGGGGCTGATCTCCAGCCAGGCGATCCGCCCGACCGTCTCATGGCCATATTCCCACCAGGCAGCGGCGGGCGAGGGCAGGAGGGCCGAAAGCGCGAGCAAGGCGCCCGCGAGGATCGAGCGCAGCCCGCTCATCATTCGTCTCCGTAGATAGCGACCGTCCGGCCCTCGGCGGAAGCGGTGCCGCGGTACATGCCGGGCGTGTTGAAGCTGAACGCCCCTTCGCCCCCCGGCGCGGCGACGATCACCCCGCCGGTGCCACCCAGCGCCTTGACCTCCGCCATCACCGCGTCGGCGGCGGCCTGGGCGCTCTCGCCCGACAGCTTCATCCGCGCCGCGATCTCGTGCGCGACGCCGATGCGCAGGAAATATTCGCCCGCCCCGGTGGCGGAGACGGCGCAGGCGCGATCGTCGGCGAAGCAGCCGGCGCCGATGATCGGCGAATCGCCGATCCGCCCCCAGCGCTTGCCGGTCAGCCCGCCGGTCGAGGTCGCGGCGGCGACATGGCCGGCCGCGTCGACCGCGACCGCGCCGACCGTGCCATATTTGAGATGCACGTCGAACTGCTCGGACTCGGGCCGCGCCCGCAGCTCCTCGACCTGGCGGCGACGCTCGGCGATCTCGAAATAGGGCGGCGGTTCCTGCGCCAGCCCTTCGTCGCGGGAGAATTGGTCGGCGCCGTCCCGGCTCAGGAAGACGTGCGGGCTATCCATCATCACCGCGCGGGCGAGGCTGATCGGATTGCGGGTCGCGGTGACGCCCGAGACGGCGCCGGCATTGCGGTCGCGCCCGTCCATGATCGCCGCGTCCATCTCGATCCGGCCTTCATAGGTGAAGACCGAGCCGCGGCCGGCGTTGAAATGCGGATCGTCCTCCAGCACCTTCACCGCCGCCTCGACCGCGTCAAGCGCCGCGCCGCCGGAGGCCAGGATCGCCTCTCCGGCATCGAGCGCGCGGCCGAGCGCGGCGCGGATCTCCGCCTCGTCCGATTCGGAGATCCTGCCACGCTCCATTCGGCCTGAGCCGCCATGGATGACGAGCCGCCAGCGGGAGTCGGGAATGTCGGCCATGGCGCGCTCTAGCAGAACCGAAGCGGGTCTCAACCGGCGTGCGCTTGTCAGCCGGCGCGGCCCGGTCCATCGCATCGCCGGACGAATGGAGGGCGCGATGCGGGTCAACAGGCGGGTGCTTCTTGGAATCGGCGTATCGGCGGCAGGACTGGCGGCGCTCGGTCCCTTCGCCGCTTTCGCCCAGGACACCGCCGCCGGTCTTCGCCCGATGACCAGCGATGTCGTCCCGATCGGCCGCGCGGAATATCTCGCCCGCATCGCCCGTGCCCGCGAATTGATGGCGCGCCACAACCTCTCCGCGCTGCTGATCGAGCCCGGCTCGTCGATGACCTATTTCTGCGGTGTGCAATGGTGGCGCAGCGAGCGGCTGACCGCGCTCGTCATCCCCCGCGACGGCGAGGCCTGCGTCGTCACCCCGCATTTCGAAGAACCCTCGGTCCGCGAGAGCCTGCGGATTCCGGCCGAGGTCAGGGTCTGGAACGAGCATGAGAGCCCGCACGCGCTGGTCGCCGCGGTGCTGCGCGATCGCCGCGCGACCGGGCCGGTCGGCATCGAGGAGACGGTGCGCTTCTTCGCGGTCGATGGGCTTCGCGAGGCGATGCCCGGTGTCGAGATCCGCCCCGGCGCGCCGGTCGTGCGCGGCTGCCGGATGATCAAGACCGCGCATGAGCTGGCGCTGATGCAGAAGGCGTCGGACGTCACCATCGCCGCCTTTCGCCACATCTATCCGCTGATCCGCGCCGGCATGACTCCGGCCCAGATCGAGGCGCTTTATGTCGCCGCGGTCCGCGCGCTCGGCGCCGTCGCGGACGGCGGCCTGATCCTGCTCGGCGAGGCGAGCGCCTATCCGCACGGCTCCGGCCAGCCGCAGGCGGTGCGCGAAGGCGAGGTCGTGCTGCTCGACTGCGGCTGCAGCGTCCATGGCTATCAGTCGGACATCTCCCGCAGCTTCGTCTTCGGCCAGCCGACCGCCGACCAGCGCCGCGTCTGGGATCAGGTCCATCAGGGTCAGGAAATCGCGATGGCGGCGGCGCGGATCGGCCGGCCGGCGGGCAGCGTCGACGATGCGGTGCGCGCCCAGTATGAGCGCTGGGGCTATGGTCCCGGCTATCGCCTGCCCGGCACGCCGCACCGGACCGGCCACGGCATCGGCATGGACGGCCACGAGCCGGTCAACCTCGTCCATGGCGAGACGACCCCGCTCGCCGCCGGCATGTGCTTCTCGAACGAGCCCGGCATCTACATTCCGGGCCGCTTCGGCATCAGGCTGGAGGATTGCTTCTACATGACGGCGGAAGGGCCGCGCTGGTTTTCGACCCCGCCGCCGTCGATCGACCGGCCGTTCGACTAGGGCTGAACGTGAAATCACACGCCGTTCGCCCTGAGCTTGTCGAAGGGCTGTCCTTTCTTTTGATGGAAGAGAAGAGCAGGGCTTCGACAGGCTCAGCCCGAACGGACGGGACCTAAAGCGTCATCATCCCGCGTTGCGGCTCGCGCGTGCCGACGCTTTCGGCGACCAGCGGTGCTCCGGCGTCGAGCAGGGCTTGGCGACGGCCGGCCGGATTGGTCGACATCTGCGCCCGCTCGAACTTGAGATATCGGTCGATGCAATCATGGGCGAGCGTGCGGTCCACCCAAGCGGTGGTTCGCGGCCAGCGCCCCGCATCGATCTCGAAACCGGCATAAGCCGCGTTGCGGAAGAAGCTGGCGATGGCGATGTCGGCGAGGCCGATTTCATCGAACAGGGCGCCGTTTTCGGGCGCGACGCCCTCCAGATAGTCGAGTGCGCCGGGCAGCCCTTCGTTGAGTACTGCCTCGACCCGCGCCTCGTCGCAGGCATCGCCCCAGACGATCGGTCCGACGACTCTTTGGTAGAACAGGCCCCAGATGCAAAGGTCGCCGAGCCGGCTGTCGGCATATTCCTCCAGCCAGCGCGCCTTTGCCCGGTCGGCGGGCTCAACGGGGAGCAGCGGGTGGCCTGGATAAGCCTCGTCCAGCCAGGCGCAGATCACCGTCGAATCGTTGAGCACCAGATCGCCCTGGATCAGCACCGGGATGCGGCGCAGCGGCGACAGCCGGCCGAATTCGTCGCCGCCGAAGAAGGGCGTGATCGGATCGATCTCGTATTCGTCGATGCCCTTCAGCGCCATGCAGGCCAGCACCTTGCGCACGTACGGGCTGACGTAGCTGCCGATGATCCTGATCATGCGGTCCGGCAAACGTAACGCGCGCGAGGGTTCGGATTCGCCCAGACCGTCCGCCGTCCGAACACGCGGGCCTGGAGATAGCAATTGAATTCGCCCGGATCGGCGCGCCGGTTCAGGAAGTGCAGCGCCATCGCCGAAGCGGTGATGACGTCGTCGGCTTCCGCGCCGGCGCCGCAGGTCTGGTCGAATTCGGGCAGGCTGTCCGCGTCGCCATGCCCGGCCTGGCCGAGATAATTGTAGAAGCTGGTCGGCAGCCGGCAGACCACCCGCGGCCGGAACTGGGTCTGGATCCGGCCGCGCACCGCGTGGCTCTGGGAATAGCTGTCCTGGATGACGTGTATCAGCGCGCCGCGCACCGCCGCCATTGTCCGCTCCTCGCTCACCCGGTCGCAATTCGCGGTGTTGGTCGGGCTGTCGCATTGCTGGCCGAAGAAGACCGCGAAGGTCCATTCCTGGGGCTCGCCCGGCGTGCAGATCGCCTGATCGTCGAAGGTGAAGGAGGGCGAGATGTCGGACGGATTGGCGCGGAAATAAGCGCAGATATTGGCCGACATCGGCACCTGGCCGAGCGCGAGGCGGTAGAGCAGATCGGACCAGTCGAGCACCCGCGCCCGCGTCTGCTCGGCCGACTCCCGGTCCGCCGAAGCCATCGCGTGAAAGAATTGCAGCGGCCCGAAATGGGAGGCGCAGGTCATGCTCATCCGGTCGATCGCGGCGGTCTCGCGCACGATGCGTGGGCAGCTGCTCGTCATCGACCGGCCATAGCGCAAAGTGCCGGCGGCGGAGCTCAGCTGGCGCAGCGGATCGTCCGCCCAGCGGACCGCGATCTGGAGCGGATCGTAGGTCGAATTGTCCCGCCGCCCCGTCCAGCGGCCCACCTCGTCCGCATAACGCAGGCAATCGCGCGGCTGCGCCGCGCCGGCCTCGGTCTGGCAGCGCTCGGCGAGCAAAGTGAAGGCCTCGTGCACGCCGGCGACCGGACGAATGTCGTAGGCGATCGCCTGCGCTCCGATCAGGGCGGCCGCCGCCGCGACGAACAAGGCGAAAACACGCATGACAACCCTCCCGCGCCGGAGGGTGAGCGTGCCGCTGCGACCGGTCAAGCCGTTACGCTCGCGGGTTAGTGGGTCAGTTGTAAATTAGCCGGTCTGGCGGATGGCGAAGCCGCTGCCGATTGCGATGAAGCGCGGGCCTTACAAGAAGCGGGCTGCCGTCTAGAGAGCAGCGAGGGACAATCGGCTTCCTCTATTCATTATCGCGCAATCGTGAAATCCAGTCCGCATCGCGAACAGGAATGGCGGGGGAAGATCGCCTTCGGAGTCCGGTAACCGTCTTCGCCGTCTTTATTGTTGGTGTTGATACCGCAACCAGGGCACCAGAGCCGGGTTTCGCCCAGCTTCTTTAGCCACGTGGCTAGCCCGACACCCGCCAGCGTAAAGCCGGCAAGCACGGCAGCACGGTGAAAATCGGGAAACATCCATCGAACGGCGATGAAGGCGGACACTCCGACCACAAAGACTATTCGCCAGAGCCAATTCCAAGCGAAAATACTCATGGCACCCCTTCTAGGTTGATCCGTGTAACCCTATCGAGCCAGCGATTGGGCCACAAGGAACCGGCTTAAGGGATAGGGCTTAGCGACCAATTTGAAACTGACCCACTACCCGCTCGCGGCACGGCGCGAAGCCGCTTGCCGCTTCCGGCCCAAGTGCCTATATGCCGCTTGCCTTTCTCGACATCGTTAGACGTTGAGGTCGGCCCCGGGGTGGGGCCGGCGGCAGAGAAGCTTTATCTTTTCAGGAGCGCGCGTGGCGGAGATCGCCGATCTGAAAACCATCATCGAGCCCGAGGTCGAGGCCGAGGGGCTGGCGCTCGTGCGCGTGATGGTGATCGGCGGCACCTCCGACCCGACCATCCAGATCATGGCCGAGCGGCCGGACACCGGCCAGCTCACCATCGACGATTGCGAGCGGCTGCACCGGCGGATCGCCGAGCGGCACGAGCATCTGTCGGACGATTACCGGCTCGAGGTCAGCTCGCCGGGCATCGACCGGCCGCTCACCCGGCGGCAGGATTATGAGAATTGGAAGGGGCATGACGCCCGGATCGGCCTCGTCGAGAAGATCAACGGCCGCAAGCAATTGTCCGGCGCATTGCTCGGTCTCGCCGGCGACGACGTGCTGCTCGATGTGCCGGGCGCGGGCGAAACCCGCCTGCCGCTCGACTCCATCCATTCGGCCAAGCTGATCTTGACCGACAAGCTGATCGCCGCGACGGCGCCGCTCTCGACCGAGGGCGCCGACGAGATTGAAGAACTCACTGAGGAACAGGACTGAACATCATGGCCACCGAAGCTCCCAGCGCATCCCCGTCCGCACCGGGCGCCGTCTCCGCCAACCGGGCCGAGCTGATCGCGATCGCCGATGCGGTCGCGCGCGAGAAGCTGATCGACCGGATGATCGTCATCGAGGCGATGGAGGACGCGATCCAGCGCTCCGCCCGCTCGCGCTACGGCGCCGAGAACGACATCCGCGCCAAGCTCGATCCGACCACCGGCGATCTGCGCCTGTGGCGGGTCGTCGAGGTGGTCGAGGAGGTCGAGGATTATTTCAAGCAGGTGAGTCACGAGGACGCGCAGAAGCTCCAGCCGGGGGCCAATATCGGCGATTTCATCGTCGATCCGCTGCCGCCGATCGAGTTCGGCCGCATCGCCGCCCAGGCCGCCAAGCAGGTCATTTTCCAGAAGGTCCGCGACGCCGAGCGCGAGCGCCAATATGAGGAATTCAAGGACCGCGCCGGCGAGATCATCACCGGCGTCGTCAAGCGCGTCGAGTTCGGCCATGTTGTCGTCGATCTCGGCCGCGCCGAGGGCGTCATCCGCCGCGATGCGCAGATCCCGCGCGAGCTGCTTCGGGTCGGCGATCGGGTGCGCTCGATCATCCTGCGCGTCATCCGCGAGAATCGCGGGCCCCAGATTTTCCTCAGTCGCGCCCACCCCGACTTCATGAAGAAGCTGTTCGCGCAGGAAGTGCCGGAGATTTACGACGGCATCATCGAGATCAAGGCCGCCGCCCGCGATCCGGGCAGCCGCGCCAAGATCGGCGTGATCAGCCATGACAGCTCGATCGATCCGGTCGGCGCCTGCGTTGGCATGAAGGGCAGCCGTGTCCAGGCCGTCGTCCAGGAGCTGCAGGGCGAGAAGATCGACATCATCCCGTGGAGTGAGGATCTCGCCACCTTCGTCGTCAATGCGCTGCAGCCGGCTACGGTCGCCCGGGTCGTCATCGACGAGGAGGAGGACCGGATCGAGGTCGTCGTGCCCGACGATCAGCTCAGCCTCGCCATCGGCCGCCGCGGCCAGAATGTCCGCCTGGCGAGCCAGCTGACCGCCAAGGGCATCGACATCATGACCGAGGCGGATTCTTCCGAGAAGCGCCAGCGCGAGTTCATCGAGCGCTCGGAGATGTTCCAGAACGAGCTCGACGTGGACGAGACGCTCGCCCAGCTCCTCGTCGCCGAGGGCTTCGGCGCGCTGGAAGAGGTCGCTTATGTCGAGGCGGAGGAGCTTTCGACGATCGAGGGCTTCGACGAGGATCTCGCCGCCGAGCTGCAGAACCGCGCCCAGGAAGCGCTTCAGCGCCAGGAGGAGGCGGCGCGCGAGGAACGCCGCGGCCTCGGCGTCGAGGACGCACTCGCCGAAATGCCCTATCTCACCGAGGCGATGCTGGTCACGCTCGGCAAGGCGGGCATCAAGACGCTCGACGACCTCGCCGATCTCGCCACCGACGAGCTGATCCAGAAGCGCCGCGTCGAGCCGCGCCGCCGTTCGGACGCGGTCGCCAAGCGGCCCGAGGACAAAGGCGGCGTGCTCGCCGACTACGGCCTCAACGAAGAGCAGGGCAACGAGATCATCATGGCCGCCCGCGCCCACTGGTTCGAGGACGAGGACGCCAAGGCCGGGGAGGACGCGGTTGCGGACACCTCCCAATGAGGCGCTAGCCGAAGGCCATACGCCTGAGCGCAAGTGCATCCTGAGCGGCAGTCACGCCGCTCGGGATGACCTCGATCCGCCTCGCGCTCGGCCCCGACGGCAGCGTGGCGCCGGACGTTCGCGCCCGTGCGCCGGGCCGCGGCGCCTGGATCGGCGTCGACAAGGCCACGCTCGAAGCGGCGCAGGCGAAGGGCAAGTTGCGCGGCGCGCTGGCGCGGGCGTTCAAGACCAACGCGCTCGCCGTGCCCGACGATCTCGGCGCGCGGATCGCGGCTGCGCTCGAAAAGGCGATGCTCGACCGGCTCGGGCTGGAGGCGCGGGCCGGCAATCTCGTCACTGGCTCTGAACGGATCGAGGCGGCGGCGCGCAGCGGCAAGGTTCACACCCTCATTCATGCCGCTGACGCCGGCGAGGAAGGCAACCGCAAGCTCGACCAAGCCTGGCGGGTCGGCGAGGATGAAGAGGGCAGCGGCCGGCAAGGGCTGGTTTCGCCCTTGGGGCGCACCATATTGTCGATGGCGCTGGGCCGCGAAAATGTGGTACATGTCGCCATCGTAGACCGGGCTGCTGCGGCGCGTGTGCTCCACGCGATCCAGCGGTGGCGCGCTTTTATCGGACCGGATGTTGGGTTAAGCGCCGCGTCGGCGGATACGCCGGGTGCTGCGCCTTTGAGTGACCAGAAGGATATTGCGTGAGCGAGACGACGGACAAGCCGAAGCTGGGAGCGCGGGCGCCTTTGGGCCTGAAGCGCACGGTGGAGACGGGCAAGGTGAAGCAGAGCTTCAGCCATGGCCGGTCGAACACTGTCGTGGTCGAGGTGAAGAAGCGCCGCATTCTCGGCCGGCCGGGCGAGGTCGAAGCCGCCGCGCCGCCGCCTCCTCCGCCCCCGCCCGCCCCGGTCGCGCGCGCCCCTGAGCCGGCGCCCAAGCCCGCCGCGCGTCCGGTGGACGACGCCGCTACGCGCAAGGAACTGCAGGAGAAATTGCTGCGCGAGGCCGAGGAAGCCCGGCTGACCGCGCTTGAGGAGGCCCGCCGCCGCGACGACAGGCAGGCGAAGGAAGCGACCGAGGACGAGAAGCGCCGCGCGGAGGAGAATCGCAAGGCGGAAGAGGAGGCCCGGGTTCAGGCCGAACAGGACGCGAGCCGTCCCGCCGAGGCGCCCGCGCCCGAGGATGAGCCCGCCGAGACTGCGGCCGAGGACGGGCAAGAAGAGCGCCGTCCCGGCCATGTCCGTCCCGCCCGCCAGGCCTTCACCCCGGTCAAGCGGCCGGAGCCGGCGCGCCCGGCGCGCGGTCGCGAGGAGCATCGCCGCGAGCGCGGCAAGCTCACCGTCTCCCGCGCCCTGGACGACAGTGGCGACGCCCGCGCCCGCTCGCTCGCCGCGCTGAAGCGCGCCCGCGAGAAGGAAAAGCGCGCCCATATGCAGTCCGGCCCGGCCGCGAAGCAGGTCCGCGACGTCACCGTGCCGGACGCGATTACCGTCGGTGAGCTCGCCAACCGCATGGCCGAGCGCGCCGCCGATCTCGTCAAATCCCTGTTTAAGATGGGCATGCCGGTCACCGTCAATGAGGTGATCGATCAGGACACGGCCGAGCTGCTGGTCACCGAGTTCGGCCACAACATCAAGCGGGTCAGCGACGCCGATGTCGACATTCAGGCGGAAGCCGATGTCGATGCGCCGGAAACGCTGCAGCCGCGCCCGCCGGTGGTGACGATCATGGGCCATGTCGATCATGGCAAGACCAGCCTGCTCGACGCCATTCGTGGCGCCAATGTCGTCGCGGGCGAATCGGGCGGCATCACCCAGCATATCGGCGCCTATCAGGTCACCCTGAAGGACAAGTCGAAGGTCACTTTCCTCGACACGCCGGGCCACGAGGCGTTCACTGAGATGCGCGCCCGCGGCGCCAACGTCACCGACATCGTCATCCTGGTGGTGGCGGCCGACGACGGCCTGAAGCCGCAGACGATCGAGGCGATCAACCACACCAAAGCGGCCGGCGTGCCGATGATCGTGGCGATCAACAAGATCGACAAGCCCGGCGCCAATCCGCAGAAAGTGCGCGAGGAATTGCTCCAGCACGAGATCGTTGTCGAGGCGATGTCGGGTGAGGTGCAGGATGTCGAGGTCTCGGCGCTCAAGAAGACCAATCTCGACGGCCTGCTCGAGGCGATCGCGGTGCAGGCCGAGATTCTCGAGCTCAAGGCCAATCCCGACCGCGCCGCCGAAGGCGCCGTGGTCGAGGCGAAGCTGGACAAGGGCCGCGGCCCGCTCGCCACCGTGCTCATCCAGCGCGGCACCCTGAAGGTCGGCGACATCTTCGTCGCCGGGCCGATCTCCGGCAAGGTCAGGGCGATGATCGACGATCATGGCCGCCAGGTGAAGGAAGCCGGTCCGAGCTTCCCGGTCGAAGTGCTCGGTCTGTCGGGCGTCCCGTCCGCCGGCGACACGCTCACGGTCGTCGAGAACGAGGCCCGCGCTCGCGAAGTCGCCGCCTATCGCCAGAGCGTGATCGACACCAAGCGCACCGCTTCGGCGCCAGCGAATTTCGACACGATGTTCTCGGCGCTCAAGGAAAAGCAGGCGGTCGAGTTTCCCCTCGTTATCAAGGGCGACGTGCAGGGCTCGGTCGAAGCGATCGTCTCGGCAGTCAACAAGATTTCCAACGAGGACATCAAGGCGCGCGTGCTGCATGCCGGCGTCGGCGGCATCACCGAGAGCGACGTCACACTCGCGGGGGCGTCGGGCGCGCCGATTATCGGCTTCAACGTCCGCGCCAATGCCAAGGCGCGCGAGATCGCCGCGCGGCAGGGCGTCGCGATGCAATATTACGACGTGATCTACGACCTCACCGACGCGGTGCGGGCGGCGATGGCCGGCGAGCTCGGCCCGTTGATCATCGAGAATGTCGTCGGCCGGGCGGAGATCCGCGAGGTCTTCTCGGCCGGCAAGCATGGCAAGGCCGCCGGCCTGCTGGTCACCGAGGGCTTCATCCGCAAGGCGCTGAAGGCGCGCATCATGCGTGACGACGTGATCATCTACAACGGATCGATCGCTTCGCTCAGGCGCTTCAAGGACGACGTGCCGGAGGTCCGCGCGGGTCTAGAATGCGGCGTCACCTTCGAGAGTCACACCGACATCAAGCCCGGCGACATGCTCGAGACGTTCGAGATCGAGGAGCGCGAGCGGACGCTGTAAGGATGGCCGCGCCGCCGCCTTCGGTCTTCGATAACTTCCCGCTGCCGCCGGCGTCGAAGCTGCTTGGCTGGACCTTGCGGGCCGTCGATACCCAGGCGGGGACGATCGAGATCGGCTTCGAGGCGGACGGGCGCTTCGTCAATCCGGCCGGCACAGTGCAGGGCGGCTTCCTCGCCGCGATGCTCGACGACACGCAGGGGCCGGCCTTGTTCGCGATGACCGGCGGCGCGGTCTATGCGCCGACGGTCGATTTCTCGGTCTCCTTCATCAAGGCGGCGCGGCCGGGCCGCTTCGTCGGCAAGGGCCGGGTGGTGAGCCTCGGCAAAACGATCGTCTTCACCGAAGCGGAGTTGTTCGACGAGCAGGGCGCACTGGTCGCCCGCGGCACGTTCAGCTCCCGCGCGATGACACGCGAGACGGCTGGCGCGTTCGGCTGAACCCGCTCGCAACGCGGACCCTTTGGCGGCGATCACACGTTGTGGCAGCGGAACGAAGCATCTAGGCTCGTTCATCGAATAGGAGAGTCGCAATGACGGACGACAAGGGCGGTAAGCCGCAGGACAAGCCGGTCGACAAGCCCGTGGACAAAGGCGGCGACAAGGGCGGCTACGACAAGAAGTAGCGCTGGTTTCGGTTTCGATCGGGCGCGGCGCGTTGCCGCGCCCGATTGCGTTTGAGGAGAGGTTGGTGAAGCGCAACGAGACCCCGGAAGGCCGCTCGGTCCGGCTGCTGCGCGTCGGCGAGCAGGTCCGCCACGCGCTGAGCGACATCCTGATGCGCGGCGACGTCCATGACGAGACTCTGGCGAGCCATCTCGTGTCGGTCACCGAGGTCCGGATGTCGCCCGATCTGCGTCACGCCACCGCGTTCGTCATTCCGCTGCTCGGGTCCAATTCCGAAGTGGTGCTGAAGGCGCTCAGGACCCACACCGCCTTTCTGCAAAGCGAGGTCGCCCGGCGGGTGAACACCAAATATGCGGCGAAGCTGAAATTCCTGCTCGACGAGAGCTTCGACGAGGGGAGTCATATCGAGGCGCTGCTACGCTCGCCAACGGTTGCGAGGGACCTTGATGAAGACCGCTGAGCTGGGGCTGCCTCTGGTCGGCGATGGCGTTCGTGGCGAACTCTTCGAGGAGCGGCATCGCGACGCCCTGCGCGCCGTCTGCGCCGAGGATCTCGACATCTGGCAGATCTACTCGATGAATTTCGGCCCCGAGGGTTTCGACGAGACCATCGACCTGCTGAGCGGCAACAGGAAATGCCGCACCTTCGTATTGTTCGAGGGCGACGAACTGGTCGGCATGTCGAGTTTCCTGGGCATCGACGAAGGCCGGCAGGTGGTGGAGATCGGCGCGACCTATTACCGCCCCGCCTTTCGCGGCACCGGCTTCAACGCCCGCGCCAAGGACATGATGCTGCGCCGCGCCTTCGCCTGCGGCGTGCGCCGGGTCGAGTTTCGGGTCGACGCCCGCAACGCCCGTAGCCAGGCGGCGGTGGCGAAGATCGGCGGCGTCAAGGAAGGCGTGCTGCGCGCCGACCGGATCACCTGGACCGGCCATGTCCGGGACACGGCCTTGTTCTCGATCCTCGCCGCCGAATGGCCGGCGCGTTAGGGTCGCCGCGATGGCCAAGCTCTATTTCTACTACGCCTCGATGAATGCGGGCAAATCGACCACGCTCCTGCAGGCCGATTTCAATTATCGCGAGCGGGGCATGGAGACGATGCTCTGGACCGCGGCGCTCGATCATCGCGCCGGGATCGGGCAGGTCGCGTCGCGGATCGGCCTCGCCGCCGGCGGGCATCTTTATGACGAGGCGACCGATATCCGCCACGAGGTCGAGGAAGAGCTGAAGCGGCGCAGGCTTCACTGCATCCTGGTCGACGAGGCGCAGTTCCTGACCCGGGCGCAGGTCGTCCAGCTCTGCTCGATCTGCGACGAGCTCGACATCCCGGTCCTCGCTTATGGCTTGAGGACCGATTTCCAGGCCAATCTGTTCGAGGGCAGCGGCGCTTTGCTCGCGCTCGCCGACACGCTGGTCGAGCTCAAGGGCATTTGCGATTGCGGACGCAAAGCCACGATGAACCTGCGCGTCGATGCGGAGGGCAATGCGGTGAGCGAGGGCGCCTCGGTCGAGATCGGCGGCAACGACCGCTATGTCGCGCTCTGCCGCCGCCACTTCATGGAGAAGCTGGCCGACGCGAATGGCGAGCAATTGCGGCTCGCTCTGACCCGCGCCACCCGGGCTTGACGGACATGCATGGCTGGCTGGTGATCGACAAGCCGGTCGGGATCGGCTCGACCCAGGTCGTCGGCGCGGTCAAGCGGGCGCTGCGCGAAGGCGGCTATCCGAAGGTGAAGGTCGGCCATGGCGGCACGCTCGATCCGCTCGCGTCCGGGCTGCTGCCCGTTGCACTGGGCGAGGCGACCAAGCTCGCCGGGCGGATGCTCGACAGCGACAAAGTGTATGAGTTCACGATCGCGTTCGGTGCAGAGACCGACACGCTGGATCTGGAGGGTGCGGTCGTTGCAACCTCGGACAAAATTCCCGACTGGGGCGAGATCGAGGATGTGCTGGCCGATTTTATCGGCGAGATCGAACAGGTCCCGCCGGCGTTTTCCGCGCTGAAGGTCGACGGCAAGCGCGCCTACGATCTCGCGCGGGTCGGCAATGCGCCAGTGCTGGCCGCTCGCAAGGTCACGGTCCACGACATTCGCTATCTTGGGGAGGGCTTGGATGACGGCATGCGCTGGGCGAAGCTCGAAGCCCGCGTCTCCAAGGGCACTTATATCCGCTCCCTCGTCCGTGATATCGCTCATGCGCTCGGCACGGTCGGCCACGTCTCGATGCTACGGCGGACCAAGGCTGGCCCCTTCACCCTCGATTCCGCGATTTCGCTGGACAAATTGGCCGATGCCGCTAAGGCGCGCAGCCTTGAACAACACCTCCTGCCGCTGGCGGCGGGGCTGGACGACATCCCGGCTCTACCCGTCACCCCCGATCAGGCAGGGGCGCTCCGCCAGGGGCGGACATTGATCGGGATCGCCGCACAGCCGGGGCTTCACCTTGCGATATCGGGCGACACGCCCGTCGCGCTCGTGGAGCTTCGCGAGGATGGTCTTCGCCCCGAATTGCGGGTGTTGCGTGGCTTCAACCTGTGAATTCAAGGAGTAGACGATGTCGGTAACCGCCGAGCGCAAGCAAGAGATTATCAAGGACAATGCCCGGGCCAAGACCGATACCGGCAGCCCCGAGGTGCAGGTCGCGATCCTTTCCGAACGGATCGCCAACCTGACCGAGCATTTCAAGACCCACGCCAAGGACAACCATTCGCGGCGCGGCCTGCTGATGCTGGTCAACAAGCGCCGGTCGCTGCTCGATTATCTGAAGCGCGAGGACAATGCGCGCTACACCGCGCTGATCGCCAAGCTCGGCCTTCGCAAATAGGCATTTTGAAGCGGCCCTGCGGGGCCGCTTCGCACATCCGGCGCCTGCAATTCGGCGGGTCCGGGGGAACGGACCATAGGGGTCCGACAAGAGGCGGGCGATGATGCCCGCAACAGAGGCCCCCGCCGCATCGGGCGCGCGGGAGGATAAGGAAAACCAATGTTCGACATGAAGAAAGTAGAGATCGAGTGGGGCGGCAAGACCCTCACTCTGGAGACGGGCCGAGTTGCCCGCCAGGCCGACGGCGCGGTGCTCGCGACCTACGGCGAAACCGTGGTGCTGTGCGCGGTGACCGCCGCGCGCTCGGTCAAGGAAGGGCAGGATTTCTTCCCGCTGACCGTCCACTATCAGGAGAAATTCTCGGCCGCCGGGCGCATCCCGGGCGGCTTTTTCAAGCGTGAGCGCGGCGCGACCGAAAAGGAAACGCTGACCAGCCGCCTGATCGATCGGCCGATACGGCCTTTGTTTCCGGAAAATTTCCTGAATGAGATCAATGTTATTGCTCAGGTGCTCTCCTATGATGGCGAGACCGAGAGCGACATATTGGCGATGATCGCGGCCTCCGCGGCGCTGACCATTTCGGGCGTCCCCTTCATGGGCCCGATCGCCGCCGCCCGCGTCGGCTACCAGGACGGCGAATACCAGCTGAACCCGTCGATGGACCAAGTGAAGGAAGGCGAGCTCGATCTCGTCGTCGCCGGCACCCATGACGCGGTGATGATGGTCGAATCCGAAGCCAAGGAGCTGTCGGAAGAGGTCATGCTCGGCGCCGTGATGTTCGCCCATCGCGAGCTGCAGAGGGTGATCGACGCGATCATCAACCTGGCCGAGCAGGCCGCCAAGGACCCGTGGGAGCTCGCTCCCCTGGAGGACAAGAGCGCCGCGAAGCAGAAATTGAAGGACCTGATCGGCAAGGACCTCGAGGCGGCCTACAAGCTGACCAACAAATCCGAGCGCCAGAACGCGATCAACGACGCCCGTACCAAGGCCCGCGACGCCCTTGCCGACCTCAAGGAAAGCGATCCGGCGCAATATCTCGGCACTCTGAAGCTGGTGAAGAAGCTGGAGGCGGACATCGTCCGCGGCGCGATCCTGAAGGACGGCCGCCGCATCGACGGCCGCGACACCCGCACCGTCCGCCCGATCGAGGCGATCGTCGGCTTCCTGCCCCGCACCCACGGCTCGGCCCTGTTCACCCGCGGCGAGACCCAGGCGATCTGCACCACCACCCTGGGCACCAAGGAATCGGAGCAGATGATCGATGGCCTGACCGGCCTCAGCTACGAGCGCTTCATGCTGCACTACAACTTCCCGCCTTATTCGGTCGGCGAAGTGGGCCGCTTCGGCGCCCCGGGCCGGCGCGAGGTCGGGCACGGCAAGCTGGCGTGGCGCGCCCTGAAGGGCGTGCTGCCGACGCATGACGAATTCCCTTACACGATCCGGATTCTCAGCGACATCACGGAGAGCAACGGCTCCTCGTCGATGGCGACCGTCTGCGGCGGCTCGCTCTCGATGATGGACGCGGGCGTGCCGCTCAAGCGGCCGGTCAGCGGCATCGCGATGGGCCTGATCATGGAAGGCAAGGACTTCGCGGTGATCAGCGACATCCTCGGCGACGAGGACCATCTCGGCGACATGGACTTCAAGGTCGCCGGCACGTCGGCGGGCATCACCTCGCTGCAGATGGACATCAAGATCGCCGGCATCACCGAGGAGATCATGAAGGTCGCGCTCGCCCAGGCGAACGAGGGCCGCGCCCATATCCTGGGCGAGATGTCCAAGGCGCTCGATCATACGCGCGAGGAGCTGTCGGCTCACGCGCCGCGGATCGAGACGATGCAGATCGACAAGGCGAAGATCCGCGACATCATCGGAACGGGCGGCAAGATCATCCGCGAGATCGTCGCCACGACCGGCGCCAAGGTCGACATCGACGACGAGGGCGTGATCAAGATCTCGTCTTCGGACCTCAGCCAGATCGAAGCGGCCCGCAAGTGGATCGCCGGCATCGTCGAGGAGCCCGAGATCGGCAAGATCTATGACGGCAAGGTCGTCAACATCGTCGATTTCGGCGCGTTCGTGAACTTCATGGGCGGCAAGGACGGTCTCGTCCACGTCTCCGAGATGAAGAACGAGCGGGTCGAGAAGCCGACCGACGTCGTCTCCGAAGGCCAGGAAGTGAAGGTCAAGGTGCTCGAGGTCGATCCGCGCGGCAAGGTCCGCCTGTCGATGCGCGTCGTCGACCAGGAGACCGGCGCCGAGCTGGAGGACACCCGCCCGCCCCGCGAGGACCGCGGTCCGCGCGGCGGCGGCGAGCGCGGCCCGCGCCGTGAAGGCGGCGACCGTGGCCGTGGCCCGCGTCGCGATGGCGGCGGCGGTCGTGGCGGTGACGATCGCGGTCCGCGTCGCGAAGGCGGCGGTGGCGGTCGTGACGATCGTCCGCGCGGCGAAGGCCGTGGCGACGACCGTGGCCCGCGCCGTGAAGGTGGCCGGGATGACCGCGACGATCGCGGCCCGCGCCCCGAGCGTGGCGGCGGTGGCGATGACGGCCCTGCGCCCGAGTTCGCCCCGGCGTTCCTGACGCGCGAGGATTGATCCTCACCTCCTCCCCTCCGGCACTTGCTGGAGGGGCCGGGGGTGGCCTCTTCTCTTTTCTAAGAAGAAGCAGCCACCCCTAACCCCTCCACGAAGGCGTGGAGGGGAAACAGGCCCCGCGAGCGATTGCGGGGCCTTTTTCATGTGCCGCGTCAGTGTCGTCATGAGATGGTTCTCGTGACGTCAGTCCTGTCGCCCTTTGGGCGCAGGCTGGCCGGCACTGTGCGGCTCTTCGCGCTGCGCCGGCGGCGCTGCGCTCGGCGCTTCGTGCTTACGGGCTGGCCGGATCGTCGTCGTCGAAGAGCACTCCGGTCGCCATCAGGACGCCGCCGAGCACGATCAGGCCGGCGAGCAGCGGCGGAAACCAGGAGCCGCCCTCCAGCGCGCTGCCTTCGGTGGACTCGCCGGCGCGGGCGGCCGGGGCCACGCTGAGCGCGTCGGCCTCGGCGATCGCCGGAGTGGCGGCGGTGAGAATGGAAATGGCGGCGAGCGCCGAAAATA
>CAVSFG010000001.1:0-344250 GCA_963727345.1 uncultured Alphaproteobacteria bacterium | reverse complement strand
GTCTAGCCGTCAGCCGAAAAAGGTGCCGAAAACGACGAGCCCCGCGATCCAGCCGGTCGCGAACAGCTTCACATCCTGAAACCAGCGCGCGGCGGGAAGCGTGTCGAACGCGAAGGGCGCCGGATAGATCAGGGCCGGCGCGAAGCGGCCCACCCGGCGAACGATCAGGGGCGACAGGCGATTCATCGCCCCGATTAACAATCGATTCACCATCTTCGCGCAAGCCGCCACGACGGCCGGCCGATCCCGTTTCGGGACGGCACTCACCCCGCCGGCGGACGCGCCGAGGGTTGCGGCAAAACGAGCTCGCGCACCGTCACGGGCTGGCCGGAGAAGAAGGCGGTGAGGAATTCCGCCACCCGCGGATGCGCCTCGTAAAGATCGTGGCCGCCATTGACGAAGCGGATGCGGTGGGCGTTGACGAGGCCGGCAGTCGCGATCGCCTGCTCCTCGATCGGGGTACGCGTATCGAAATCGCCCTCGAAGAGGATCGTCGGGATCCGCGAGCGGACCTCGCGCCGGAAATCGTCGCCCATGTCGAGGCCGGGCACCGCGCCGCGCATCTGCGGCATGGCATAATTGACCGCGAGCCCGAGCAGCGAGTCCGGCGCCTGCCGCCGGACCAGAGCGAGGCGGGCGTCGGTGATGCCCGAGGCGATGTCCATCAGCTCCGGCATTCCGCTCATGGTCAGCGGATCGCGGTAAAAGGCGTTCCACAGAAACTCGGCCAGGGGCGCGGTCTGGCCGGCGTCGAGTGCCGCATAGCCACCGACGAGGCGCGGATAGCCGCCGGGGTTCGAGGCAATGCCGGAGGCGAGCCTGCGGACCAGAAAGGAATCCGAGCGGAAGCTGCGCGCCGGATCGCCACCGACCGTGAAGGTGAAGGGGTCCGCGTCCATCCGCGCATGAACCCGCCGCATCTGCGCCGGAAGATCGATGCCGAGCGCGCGTCCGATTCGCACATAGACCGCGTCGATATGGGCGGGCAGCTTCACCGTCTGGTCCATGCCCTCCACCGAGGACATGGCGACCCGGCCGATCGCGCGCGGGTGGCGGCGCATCGTCGTCAGCGCGAGATGGCTACCGTAAGACGTGCCCATCAGATCGACCTGGCGCGCGCCGAGGGCGCGGCGCAGATCGTCGATGTCGTCGGCGCTCTGCTCGGTCGTGTAGCCGCCGGTCGCGACGCCTGCCGCGCGCCAGCGGGTCATGCAATCGTCGAGCGTGGCGCGATAATAAGCGTTCAGCACGGCTTCGGTGAGCACGACCGCCGGATCGAGCCGGCGCGGCGCGGCGCAGGCCGGGATATGGTTGGAAAAGCCGGTGCCGCGCTGATCGAGCAGGATCACGTCGGCGACGGCGCGAAGCGCGAGGAAGACCGGCTGACGAGGGCCCCGCCCGGTGGACACGCCCGACCCGCCGGGACCACCGGCGAGATAGACGATCGGGTTGCCGGGGCGCTGCGCGGTCGAGCGGAAGCGGACGAAGCCGATCTCAATCCGCCGCGAGCGCGGGTCGCTGCGATCCTCCGGGACGAGGAAACGGCCGCGCTCGGCGGCGAGGTCGGTGCCGTCGCGGAGGCGAAAAGCATAGGGTTCCAGCTGCAGTTGCGGCTGCCCTTGCGCCATGGCCGGCGCCGTCCCGAGACCGAGAACCGACAGAAACAGCCCGAACAGAACGCGGCGCATCATTCCCTCCCACGGAAAAATCGTGCCGGCAGCACTCCGCGCGCCGGGACCGACGCGCCAGATCGGATCGGTGAACGACGGCTCACCTCGGGGAGCGACCGTTACGGATCGGCGAACGACGCTATAAGAGGGCATGCGGCTGCTCGCCCTTCTCCTCTGCTGCTGGCTGCTGATCGCCGCCGCGCCGATCCGGCGTGGGCCGTTGCAGCTCTGCCGTTCCGCCGACCCGGCGGCGGATTGCGTCGCAGTCGCGCCGTGGAACATCCGGCTCGGCGACGGCGAGACGGTTTTGCGGCGCGAGATCATGACCGATCCGGCGGGCCTGGACGGCCGGCCGCTGATGGTTACGATCATCGCCCTCGCCAGCGCCGAAGTGCGGTGGAACGGTGCGGTGATCGGGCGCAACGGCGTCCCGGCCCTCGATGGCGCCGATGAAGTGGCCGGGCGCTATGTCTCCAGCTTCATGGTGCCGGCGCGGCAGGTGCGGCCGGGCGCGAATGTCCTCACCGTGCGGCTGACCGCGCAACATCTTTGGCTTCCGGTTCAGTCGCCGGTGCACGACGTCTGGGTGGGCTTTTACGAGACACCCGCACTGCCCGGACTCGACAATTATCTCCCCGCCTTGCTCACGCTCGGCGCCCTGCTGGCCGGCCTGGTCTATTTCACCGCGACCTTCCTCGCCGACCGTCGCGACAAGGGCGCGCTCGCCCTCGCGCTCGCCTCGGCCGCGTCTACCGCGCAACTGCTGATCGAGGTCAGCCGCACCTTCATCGCCTATGATTACCCATGGCACATCGCCCGCGTGGGCGCGATCGCGCTGCTGGCGGCCGGAACCGGGACAGCACTCGTTTTCTACGCGGCGCGGCGCTTTGCCGGCGGCTGGGTGCTACCGGCCACGATCCTCACTGTGCTCCTGTCGGCGGGCGCGCTGATCTTCATCGCCTCCTTCGACACCAAGGCGGTAGGCGCTATCGCCGCCGGCGCGCTGGTGGCCGGAGCCTGCGCCACGCGGGGTTTGGGGGCGGCGAGACGACCGGCCGCTGTCGGGGTCAGCGTCGCCCTCGCCGCTCTCCTGCTCATCGCCTGGGACCGCGGCTTCTATCTCGACCGCAGCCATTATCTGCTGCTCGGCGCGCTGATCATCCTGCTGGTCTCGGAGCAGGTGATCACGTTGCGGCGGGCACGCGCCGAGCGCGACGAGCAAACCCGGCTGGCGGTCTCGCTGGCGGCGCGGCTGCGCGATGCAGAGGAGACGGGCGAGCCGATCCTGGCGCTGCGCGACGGCGGCCGGATCCATCGCGTCGCCGAGGGCGACGTGCTCGCGATCCGCGCCGCCGACGATTATTGCGACGTCGCGCTCGCGGGCGGGCGCGGACTGCTGGTCACGATGACCCTGGCGCGGCTGCTCGACACCCTGCCGCCGCGCTTCATGCGCGTCCACAAGAGCCACGCCGTCAACCGCGCCAATGTCACCGGCGCCGCGCCGCGGCCCGGCGGCGGCATGCTGCTGATGATGAGCGACGGCAGCGAAATTCCGGTCGGCCGCGCCTATGCGCGCGCCGTCGCCGACTGGCTCAAACCATCGCCCTCGGGCGGGTGAACACCCGGGTCACTTCGGGCTCGAAGCTCTCGAGGCTGTCGACATCGAATTCGGGATCGAAGGCCGGTGCGTCCCATTCATCGACCAGCTTCTCGGCGAAGCCGTACCAGCTCTCCCCCGCGAAGCGCGAGCGCCCTTCCGGATCCTTGCCGAGATGCTCGAAATAATAGCGGCCCTGGAATTCCTGGTGCCAGTAAACGGCGTGGTAGATATCCTCGCGGACATAGGGCTTCAGCATCTCGGCGGCGATCGGGCCGTGATTGGGGATCGAGAAGAGCTTGCCGAGATCGTGGCAGAGCGCGGCGACCACCTCCTCGTCCGGTCGCCCCCGAGCGGCGGGCGAGCGTTCCGGCCATCAGCGAGTGGGTGAGCTGATTGGCCGCGAAGCCGACCTCGATCGCCTCCAGCCGGGCGAGGCTCTCCATGATCTGGCGGGGCGCCGTTGCGGCTTGGTGTTTGCCATGCTCGGCGGCGATATGGGCCCAGTCCTGCGCCTGGCCTTCGCGCATGTCGGTGAACATGAGCCTGCTTGTATCACGACCGTGCGGGACGGCATAGCACGACGATGCCGCCCCGCCCCGATCGCCTCAACCTCGCCGCCGCCCGGCGGATCGCGCTCGCCGCGCAGGGCTTCGGCGCCGCGCGCCCCGCGACGGTGACGGCCGCTCACCTCGCCCGCACTGTCGCCCGGCTCGGCCTGCATCAGATCGACAGCGTCAACGTCCTCGCCCGCGCCCATTATCTCCCCGCTTTCTCCCGCCTCGGCGCCTATGACCGCGGCCTGCTCGACCGCGCCGCCTGGGGGCCGAAGCGGCAGCGCCGTCTGTTCGAATATTGGGCGCACGAAGCATCGCTGCTGCCGCTGGCGCTCCACCCGCTGCTGCGCTGGCGGATGGCCGAGGCGGCCCGGGGCCTGCGCGGCTGGACTCGGCTCAAGGCGTTCGCGCACGAGCGCCGGCCGGAGGCGGAAGCGATCCTCGCCCGGATCCGCGCCGAAGGGCCAATGGCCGCGAGCGATTTCGAGCAGGGCAAGAGCCGCAGCGGCTGGTGGGAATGGGGCGATACCAAGCAGGCGCTCGAATTCCTGTTCTGGGCCGGCCAGATCACCACCGCGACCCGGCGCGGCAGCTTCGAGCGGGTCTACGATCTCCCCGAACGGGTGATCCCTGCGAATATTCTCAGCCTGCCGACGCCCGCGCCGGCGGAAGCCCATCGCCGCCTGATCGCGCTCGCTGCCCGCGCCCATGGCGTCGCCACCGCGACCGACCTGCGCGACTATTTCCGTCTCAAGCCCGAAGAAGCGAAGCCGGCGATCGAGACTCTGGTCGAGGAGGGCGAACTGCTGCCGGTGACCGTCAAGGACTGGCGCCAGAGCGCCTTCCTCCACGTCGAAGCCCGCCGCCCGCGCCGCATCCAGGGGCAGGCGCTGCTCGCCCCGTTCGACCCCCTGATCTGGGAACGCGCCCGCACCGAGCGCCTGTTCGGCTTCCGCTACCGGATCGAAATCTACACCCCGGCCGACAAGCGCCAGCATGGTTATTATGTCCTGCCCTTCCTGACGGACGACGCGCTCGTCGCCCGCGTCGACCTCAAGAGCGACCGTCAGGCCGGCCGGCTGATCGCGAAGAACATCCATCTGGAACCGGAGGCGCCGCGGGATACGGGCGAGAGGCTGGCAGCAGAGCTGAGGCTGATGGCCGATTGGCTGGGGCTGGAGCCGCCTAAAGTTAAGTGATCGCTAAAGTGTCTTGACCGGGCGCGCCGACTCGGGATAGTTAAGTCCATGCTTAACGATTCGAGTCTTCTCGACCGCACCTTTCAGGCTCTCGCCGATCCCACCCGGCGCGGGATGCTGGCGCGGCTGAGCCGCGGGCCCGCATCGGTGAGCGATCTGGCGCGGCCCTTGCCGATGAGCCTCCCCGCCGTCCTCCAGCACCTCCAGGCGCTGCAGGCGAGCGGATTGGTCCGGTCGGAGAAGAAAGGCCGTGTCCGCACCGTCTCGATCGAGCCGGCCGCGATGAATGCCGCGGAACGCTGGTTCGCCGAGCAACGTTCGCTCTGGGAGGCACGCGCCGACCGGCTCGAAGACTATCTCGCAACCCTGCAAGACCAAGGAGAAAAGAAATGACCGACAACCTCGATCTGGTGCTGGAGCGCACCCTCAACGCCCCGCGCGACCTGGTTTGGAAGGCGTGGACGAATCCTGAGCATCTGAAGCGCTGGTTCGCGCCCAAGCCATACGAGATCAGCGAGCTGGAGATGGACCTGCGCCCCGGCGGCATCTTCCGCCTGCGTATGGTCGGCCCGGACGGCTTCGACACCGGCCACGGCAATCCCGGCTGCGTGCTGGAGGTGGTCGAGGGCGAGAAGCTGGTCTGGACCAGCGCGCTCGCCCCCGGTTACCGGCCAGCCGAGATGGGCGAAGGCTGCGAGTCCTTCCCGATGACCGCGGTCGTCACGATGGAGGACGCCGGTGACGGCAAGACGCTCTACCGTGCCGTCGCGCTGCACAAGAGCACCGCCGATCGCGACGCGCACGAGCAGATGGGCTTCCAGGAGGGCTGGGGCAAATGCGCCGACCAGCTCGAGGAACTTGCGCAAGAGCTCGGCGCAACCGCCTGAATCGAGCACAAGAAAAAGCCGGGCGGAGCTGCACGCCTCGCCCGGCTTTTCATCGCGTCGCTTCGCCTAGCAGCGGCTGGCCGAGCTGCCCACCAGCGCGCCGAGGACGCCACCTATGATGGCGCCGCCGCCCCCGTCGCCCCGGCCTTGGCGGCGGCCGCTGTTGCGGTCGATCGAACGGCCGACCAGCGCGCCCGCCGCGCCGCCGACGATCGCGCCGGTGGTGCCGTCGTCGCAGCGATAGCCGCGGCGTCCGCGTCCGTAATAGCCCCGGTCATAGCCGTAGCCGTCGTCGTAGCCGTAAGCGGGATAGCCGTAGCCGTAACCCCGGCCATAAGCGGCGTACCCGTTGCCATAGCCTCGGTCGTAGTGGTTGCGGCCATAATAGTCGCCGCGCCGGTAGCGCCGGCCCTCGCGATAGCGGCGGCCGTCGCGATAGTCGCCGCGGTCGCGATTGCGGTAACCGTCCCGATAGCCGTCGCGCTCGTAGCCGCGGCCATAATAGCCGTCGCGCTGGCCGGCTGAAGCGGCCGAGGGCAGGACAGTCATGGCGGCGACGGTCGCCGCGCCGAGAACGAGCATCTTCTTCATGTTCCGAAACTCCTTGAGCAGCGGACATGAGAAGGCCCCACCCGCGATGAGGGCGCTATGCGGTCGCGCGATTGGCCGCGACCTGAACGCGCCTGTCAGCCGCCGTTCAGCCGATTTCTAGCGCAGCCAGCCCTTGTTCGCGGCCAGCCCGGCGAACCAGACGAAGATCAGCCCCAGCACGATGATCGACAGCGGCAGCGGCAAGGCTTCGCTCGCCGGCATCCGTTGCAGGATCGGCGTCGCGAAGAAGGTGTAGCCATATTGGATCGCCGCCGCGATCAGCGAGACCCAGAACCCCAGGCTCGCCCAGCGCCGCCGCAGCAGCAGCCCGATCGCGCCGAGCAGGCCAAGCCAGACCGCGGTCGCGAACGCCGCCCATTGCCAGGTCGCCATGCCGGCGAAGGCCTCGGCCTGCGCCGGCGGCAGCTGGGTAAGATCGGCCGGCGTCATCCGCACTTGAACGAGGTAGAAATAGCAGCCCGTCGCTTCCCACAGAAAGGCAAGCGCCGCGACGATCCAGTACCAGGCCGGCGGCCGTGTCGATCCGTCCATCGATCTTCTCCCTGTTCGCCCGGCGCGAGATTGCCCGGTGCCGCGCCCGCTGGCAATCCGCTTGCGCGGTTTCCGGATTCGGCGAAAGAAGCGCCGCGAAGGAGTAAGCGATGCGTTCGATCCTGCTTCCGCTGGCCTTGGCCCTGACCGCCGCGGGCGCCTCCGCGCAGCCCGCCGCCGATCCTGGCTCGCCGGCCAGCTATGCGCCGATCGACCCGGCCCGCATGTCCGAGCTCACCCGCGCCTTGGCCTCGGACGAGACTGCAGGGCCGCGCGCCCGGCACCGAGGGCGAGCGGCGCACCATCGCCTGGCTGATCGAGCAGTTCCGCTCCCTCGGCCTCCAGCCCGGCGGCGAGAATGGCGGCTGGACCCAGCGCGTGCCGTTGATCCGCACCCAGCTTGCCGCGCGCCCGACCGTGGAGATCAGCCAGGGCGGCGGCGAAACCATGTTGGAAGCACCGCGCGACATCTATCTCAGCACCGTCCGCGAGGTGGACCGGATCCGCATCGACAACGCGCCGCTCGTCTTCGTCGGCTATGGCGTGACCGCGCCGGAGCGGAACTGGGACGATTTCGGCGATGCCGACCTCGACGGCGCGATCGCCGTCTTCCTGGTCAACGATCCCGATTTCGAGGCGGCCGCCGGCGAGCCGGTCGCCGGCCGTTTCGGCGGCCGGGCGATGACCTATTATGGCCGCTGGACCTACAAGTTCGAGGAGGCGGCGCGGCGCGGCGCGATCGGCGCGCTCGTCATCCACGAAACCGAGGGCGCCGGCTATGCCTGGAACACCGTCCAGGCGCCGGCCGGCGAGAATTACAATGTCGTCCTTCGCCCCGGCCAGCGGCAGCCGGTGCTGGTCCAGGGCTGGCTGCAGCGCGAGCAGGCGATCGAGCTGTTCCGCCGGGCCGGCCGCGATTTCGAGGCGGTGCGCCGCGAGGCCCGCTCCGGCTCGTTCCAGCCATTCGCGCTCGACGCCACCCTCTCCGCCGACATCCCGGTCACCACCACCCGGGTCGAAAGCCGGAACGTCATCGCCCGCCTACCCGGCGCACGCCACCCGAACGAGACGATCATGTTCTCGGGCCATTGGGACGCCTATGGGATCGGCCCGGCCGACGCGAATGGCGACACGATCCGCAACGGCGCCCATGACGACGCGCTTGGCCTCGCCGGGATGCTGGAAATCGCCCGCAATTTCGTCAGCGGCCCGCGTCCCGACCGCACTTTGCTCTTCGCCGCCTGGACGGCCGAGGAGCGCGGCCTGCTCGGCTCCGAATATTACGCCCAGAACCCGCTCTATCCGGCCGAGACGATGGTCGCGAACCTCACCCTCGACACGCTGCAAAGCGCCGGCGCGGCGCGCGACGTGATCCTGATCGGCCAGGGCCAGTCGAGCCTCGAGGACATGATGGCGGTCCACGCCGCCGCGCAAGGCCGCCGGGTGACTCCCGACGCGCAGCCGCAGCGCGGCCTTTTCTACCGGGCCGACCATTTCCCGCTCGCACGGCGGGGCGTGCCGGTGCTGCTGCTGATGGCGCTCGGCGGCGGCGCGGACCTGGTCAACGGCGGCCGCGAGGCGGGTGACCGCTGGGTCAGCGAATTCACCGCCCGCTGCTACCACCAGCCCTGCGACGAATGGTCGGCGTCGTGGAACCTAGCCGGCGCCGCCCAGGATGCCAGCCTCGCCTATCGCATCGGCCGCGAGCTGGCGAACGGCCGCGACTGGCCGCAATGGCGGGAGAGTTCCGAATTCCGCGCGGTGCGCGAACAATCAGCGGCGTCACGCCGTTAGATCAGCGCGCGGCGATCGCGTCGATCTCGACCAGATAGCCGTGATGCAGCTCCGGCACCGGGATCACCGCGCGGGCGGGCCGGGCGTCGCCGAACATCTCGGCATAGACGCGGTTGAAGGCGGGCCAATGCTCGACGCCGACAATGTAGACGTTGACCTTCAGCACCCGCTCCGGCGACGAGCCGCCCGCGCCGATGATGGCCAGCACATTAGTGATCGCCTGTCGTGCCTGATCTTCGAAGGGCGCGTCGAATAGGTGGGTGCCGTCGGGGTGGACCGGGATCTGGCCGGCGACATAGAGCAGGCCGTTATGGACAGTCGCCTGCGAATAATGGCCGGCCGGCGTCGGTGCGTCGGGCGTGGCGATCCGTTCGATGTCCATCTAGAAGTTTCCCGAGCAACCTCTCGCGCCCGCCAGGCTGATCAGCCGGCCGAAGCGTGGATTGCTCTGGATGCTCGCCATCAGGTCGGCGGTGGCCGCCGCGTTCGCGGCCGTGGCGCGATCGCGCACCGGAGCCATCCGCGCCGCATTGGCCTGGGCCTGCGCCTGCGCGGCGACCTGGTTCGCAAGCAGCGCCTGATCGGCGCCGGGCACGCCCGCCGCGGCGGCAGCCGAGGCTGCGGCGGTCGCCGCCGTGCCGGCTGCCATCTGGCCAGCGGCGGCCGCCTGCTGCCCCTGCATCTCCGCCCGCAATGCCTGCCCCGCCGCCTGCGCCTCGGCGGCGTTTTGCGCGGAGACGCCGCTGACCTGCAACGTCCGCAGTTCGGCGATGATGGCGTCGCAACTCATCTGCTCGTCACCCGGTCGCGCCGCCGAGGCGCCGAGCGTCGCGGGATCGGGAGGCGGCGTTGACTGATCCTGTGCGGCGGCGATCGCCGGCACGAGGCTCAGAGAAAGGATCAGCATGCTGCGCAAAATCATGACCCGGCCTCCTTGCGCGACTCTCCCGATCGAGAGTGCGCGCCGCCTTGCCGGTGGTCAATCGCGAAGCTGCGGGTGGCGCGCCACCCGACCGGCGGCTAGCGAGGCGTCATGACGATCACACTCTACGGCATCAAGAATTGCGACACGGTCAAGAAGGCGCGGGCCTGGCTCGACGCGCGCGACATGGCCTACGATTTCCACGACTATAAGGTCGCCGGGATCGACGAGGCGCGGCTGCGCGGTTGGGAGGAGGAATTCGGCTGGGAGAAGGTGCTGAACCGGGCCGGCACGACCTTCCGCAAATTGCCCGACTCCGACAAGGCTGATCTCGACGCCGACAAGGCGATCGCGCTGATGCGGGCCCAGCCGTCGATGATCAAACGGCCTTTGCTCGATCTGGGCCGCCGGCGGCTGCTCGGCTTCGTCGTCGCGGACTGGGAGAAGGCGCTGGCGGCCTAGCCGCGGCGGGTTTCGACCGCTTCGATCGCGGCGGCGATCGCCTGCGCCAGGTTCATCTCGGTCGTGTCGAGCACGAACGCGTCCTCGGCCGCCACCAAGGGCGCGACGGAGCGGGCGGAATCGCGCTCGTCGCGGGCGCGGATTTCGGCGAGCACGTCCGGCAGATGGACGTCGAGGCCGGCCCGCTTGAGCTCCGAGAAGCGGCGCTCGGCGCGGATTTCGCTGGTCGCGGTGACGAAGATCTTCACGTCCGCTTGCGGCGCGATCACAGTGCCGATGTCGCGCCCGTCGAGCACCGCGCCGCCGTCCTGCTCCGCGAACCGCCGCTGCCGCTCCAGCAGCGCCTCGCGGACGAGCGGATAAGCCGAGATGCGCGAGGCGAGGCCGCCGACCGTCTCGCTCTTCAGCTCGGGATCGTCGAAGCGGATTTGCGAGATGTCGGTGGCGCGGGCGGCGGCGAACTCGCTCTCCGGATCGCCGCCGGTCTCGAGCAGGTTGAGCGCCGTCGCCCGGTAGAGCAGGCCGGTGTCGAGATGGGGCAGGCCGTAATGGGCGGCGATCGCGCGGGCGATCGATCCCTTGCCGCTCGCGGCGGGGCCGTCGACGGCGATGATCACGACGCGGCGAGCCCGTCGAGGGCGGCGGCGAAGCCGGGGAAGCTGGTCGAAACGCAAATCATGTCGTCGATCCGTAAGGGCGCAGCCCCGCGAAGGCCAGCCACCGCGAAGGCCATCGCGATGCGATGGTCGCGTTGCACGGCGACCGTCGCGCCGCCCTGGAACGGCGCACCGCCTTGCCCATGGATGATGAGGTCGTCGCCCTCGATCTCGGCCTTCACGCCGATCGCGGCGAGGCCGGCGGCGGTGGTGGCGATCCGGTCCGATTCCTTGTCACGCAGTGCGCCGAGCCCGCGCAGCCGGCTCGTCCCGCGTGCCGCCGCGGCGGCGATGGCGAGGATCGGGATTTCGTCGATCAGGCCGGGGACGCGCTCGGGCGCGAGATCGATGGCGGATAGCGAGGCATGGCGGACGATGAGGTCGGCGACCGGCTCGGCGGATTGTTCGCGCGCGTTCGTGAGGGCGATGTCCGCGCCCATTTCGCGCAGCGCCTCGATCCAGCCGATGCGGCCGGGATTGACGCCGGTGCCGGTCAATTCGATCGCCGAGCCGGGCACGATCGCCGCCGCCACGGCGAGAAAGGCGGCGGCGGACGCATCGCCGGGGACGGCGACATCGCAGGGCCGGAGTGCGGGCTCGCCGCGCAAGCGGATCGCGAGACCGTCGATCGCCACCTCCGCGCCGAACAAGGGCAGCATCCGTTCGAGATGATCGCGAGTCGGGGCGGGCGAGATCACGCCGTTGACCCCCGGCGTGTTGAGGCCGGCGAGCAGCAGCGCCGATTTCACTTGGGCCGAGGGCGAGGAAAGGCGGTGGACCAGCGGCAAAGCGGGTGCGACGCCACCGATTGTCAGCGGCAGACGATCGCCATCGATCCGCGCTCCCATCCGCCGCAGCGGCGCGGCGAGCGGCGCCATCGGCCGGCGCGACAGGGAGTCATCGCCGATCAGCTCGGCGCGGATCGGATGGGCGGCGATCAGCCCCATCAGCAGCCGCGCCGTGGTGCCGCTATTGCCGCAATCCAGCGCCGCTTCCGGCTGCAGCAGCGCGCCGAGGCCAGCGCCGGTCACGGCCCAGCTCTCGCCCTCGCGCTCGATCCGGGCGCCCAGCGCGCGCAATGCCGCCGCCGTCGCGGCGACATCCGCGCCGTCGTTCAATCCCGAAATCCGGCTCGTCCCCACCGCCAGCGCGGCGAGAACCAAAGCGCGGTGGGAGATCGACTTGTCGCCGGGCAGCCGCGCCGTCCCGGTGAGGGGCCCACGCGGGCCGAAGGCGGCGGGCGCAGTCATCGGCGCGGGCTTTGACAGGGGCCGGAGCGTGTGGCAATGCGCCCGCCGACGCGCGGCCCGCCCCTTCGGGCGGCGGCGCACATCAACTCACGAATACGGAGTGTTTTCACCCATGGTGAAGCCTGAATGGGGCACCAAGCGGACCTGCCCGAAATGCGGAACCCGCTTCTATGATCTGGGCAAGGAAGACCCGGTCAACTGCATCGCCTGCGGGATCAACTGGAATCCGGAGCCGGTGCTGAAATCGAAGCAGCCGATGCCGTTCGAGGCGGCCAAGCCGCAGGTCGAGGTCGAGAAGGAAGACGAGGATCTGGCGGCGCCCGATCTGGAGCTCGAGGGGGTCGACGAGGACGCCGAGCAGAATCCGGACGACGAGGTCGATCTTCCCGGCGGCGACGACGATCTCGGCGAGATCGCGGCAACCGGCGAGAACGAGGAAAGCTAAAGCGGGCGGTGATGCCGGCCGCGCGCTTGCCAAGGCCCGCCGGCTTGCCTAAATCCGCCGCGCGTCCGCCACCCAGGCGCGGGCGAAAAAGGTTCGGGGCCGTAGCTCAGCTGGGAGAGCGCTGCAATGGCATTGCAGAGGTCAGGGGTTCGATCCCCCTCGGCTCCACCAACCACCCGGCCTGATCCTCCTGCCGGCGATTCACGCTGCGCCCGAAATTGATCTGAAAACGCCGTGCCCGACGCGCTGACCCCTATTGGGCGGGACAGGTCGTCGCCGGGCCTGCGGCGAGATCGAGGCAATGGCCGTCGATCGAACCCGGCGCGATTGTCAGGCCGATCAGGCCGGCGAGGGTTGGCATGATGTCGGCGGTCTCGACGCTCAGCGGCTGCTCGAAGCCGGTCATGCCGCGTCGCCAGAACAGGATCGGTACCCGGCGGTCATAGTCCCAAGGGCTGCCATGGGTGGCGACATAGCCTCGGCCGGGTGCGGCGATCGGCGTGATCTGCGGGCGGAGCAGGACGAGGAAATCGCCGGAGCGTTCCGGATCGAAGGAGGCGCGGGCGCGCTCGATCAGGCTCCACGCATCCGGCGGGCCTGATGGCGAGGGCACGGCGGCGATCTCGTCGCGGGTGAAGACCGCCGCGACCTGCGGATGGGCGCGATAGGCGCGCACCGCTTCGTCCCGCACCCGCTGGCGCTGGGCGGCGGTCAAAGCGCGATCGACATACATGTCGCCGGCCGGGCCGTCGCCGAACAGAACCGGACCGGTGAGGTTCAGCCGTTGGCCGATCGTCCGGCCCATCGCGGCGGCGAGCAGCATCGGATCGACCCGCGCCGCGCCGGACGCGCCCTCGGTTCCGGCCCGCTCCGGCAAATCGAGACCGCCATGATCGGCGGTCAGCATCACGACATAGTCGATGCCCGTGCGGTCGAGCCGCTGGAAGAAGCGGCCCAGAGCGACGTCGAGCGCCATCAGCTGGATGCACATCTCGGCGCCCTGAGTGCCGAGGCTGTGGCCGACATAATCGGTGGCGGAAAGGCCGAGGATGAGGAGATCGGTCGCCGGCCCCTGCCCTAAGCGCATCTCGGAGCGCAGGCCGTCACCGATGTCGAGCACCGCCTGGTCGAAGGCCGGGGTGGCGCGGAAGGCGCTTGGGTCGTTCGCGGGGCGGGCGAGACGGCCGTTGCCGACCGTCGCCGGCCCGGCGGTGACGGCGCGGTCGCGCCCTTCGCAGACCGCCGGCAGCGGCAAGGGCGCGCCGGCGCGGGCGAGGTCGCGGGCGATCCGTTCGTTGACCTGCGTCACCGCGGCGGTGGCGACGGTGCCGGCTTGGCTGACGAACGCCCGGCCGGCCCACCACCAGCGCGCCGTCGGCTGCTGCCCGCCCATCATGATCGCCGCCCGGTCCTTGCCGGCAACGGCAACGGTCCGGCTGCGCGCGTCGGCGGCGCGCATCAGGTCGCCGAGCGCGGGGACGCGCAGATGATATGGCGACACGGTGTAGCTCCGGGAACTGCTGCCGGCGACGCGGGGGTCCTCCGAGCAATAAATATACTTGTCCTCCCGCGCTGCGCCGAGATCGTACCAGTTGTTCGCTATAATGCCGGTGCGGGAGGGGCGCGAGCCGGTCAGGATCGTCGAATGGCCGGGACAGGTCTCGGTCGCCGCATGGCCCTGATAGCCGGCTGGAAAAACCGCGCCCTGGCTGAGCCGGCGCAGGCCGCCGGTGAAATACTGGCGATATTCGGCGAACAGATCGGCCGAGAGCTGATCGACCGAGATCGCGACGATCAGGCGCGGCGGCGTCGGCGCGGTCTGGGCGAAGGCGCAGGCGCTGGAGAAAGGCAGCGTCAGCGCCGCCAGCAGAATCCGCAACCGCATCGATTCCTCCCCTTGACCGGCACGTGCTCTGCCATGCCCTCGCGCGCTGGACAATGACCGCCGTCGGCCTAGTTTCGAGCGCGAAACGATGGAGGGGCTCATGGACAGCGCGGATGCGGCCGATCTGGTCGCCGGGACGAGCGAGGAGAATGGCGGCGACGAGGCGGCGAACCGGTTCCGCAACCGGGCGGCGCTGCTGATCGCGGTGCTCGCGGCGGTGCTGGCGATCGGCGGGCTGGGCGGCGGCAATGCCACCGACGACATGATCGGCGAGAACATCCACGCCAGCGACACCTGGGCCTTCTATCAGGCCAAGAACCAGCGCCAGACCATGTACGAGCTGGCGGTCGACGATCTCGAGGCGCGGCTGGCGGCGCCGGGGCTCGACGCGGCGGCGCGGACGAATCTCGAAGGCCGGCTCGCCCGCTACCGCGCCACCGTCGCGCGCTACGACAGCGAGCCCGATCCGGAAGCGCCCAACGATCCGCTGCGCGGCGAGGGCCTGACTCAGCTTCGCGCCCGGGCGCAGGCGCATGTCGCGGCGCGCGAGGTGGCGGCGGCGCGCGACGACAATTTCGACTTCGCCGAAGTCTTCCTGCAGCTCGCCCTCGTGCTCGGCTCGATCGCGATCCTGGCGATCAACCGGCCGATCCTGTGGCTGGCGAGCGGCCTCGGCCTGGTCGGCACGATCCTGACCGCCAACGGCTTCCTGCTGGCGTTTCCGCTGCCGTTCTGAAAGCAGCAAGAAGCCCGCTCGCTCGTCCCGAGCGCAGTCGAGGGGCGTATGTGGTGAGCCCCGTGCCCAGCGCCCCTCGACTTCGCTCGGGACGAGCGGAACTTGCACGAGGTTGCGCGCTGGACAGGCTTTCTCTCGCTTCCTATCGGCTGCCCATGACGGCGCACACCGATTCCATCCTCATCGTCGATTTCGGCAGCCAGGTGACCCAGCTCATCGCCCGGCGGGTGCGGGAGGCCGGGGTCTACAGTGAGATCGCGCCGTTCAACCGCGCCGACGAGGCGTTCGCGCGCCTCAACCCCAAAGGCATCATCCTCTCCGGCGGGCCGTCCTCGGTGATGTGGGACGACAGCCCCCGGGCGCCGCAGCATTTCTTCGACGCCGGCATCCCCATTCTCGCCATCTGCTACGGCCAGCAGACGATGGCGCAGCAGCTCGGCGGCCGGGTGGCGCCATCGGACCAGAAGGAATTCGGCCGCGCCTATATCGAGATCACCGGCGAGAGCATGCTCTTCGACGGCCTCTGGAAGCAGGGCGAGACGCACCAGGTCTGGATGAGCCATGGCGACCGGGTCGAGGCGCTGCCGGAGGGGTTCAGCGTCGTCGCCTCATCCGAAGGCGCGCCTTATGCGATCGCGACCGACGAGAGCCGGCGCTTCTTCAGCCTGATGTTCCACCCGGAGGTCGTCCACACGCCGGACGGCGGCAGGCTGCTCGCCAATTTCGTCCGCCATGTCTGCGGCCTGCCGGGCGACTGGACGATGGCCGAATATCGCCAGACCAAGATCGCCGATATCCGCGCCCAGGTCGGCGACGGGCGGGTGATCTGCGGGCTTTCCGGCGGCGTCGACAGCGCGGTCGCGGCGGTGCTGATCCACGAGGCGATCGGGCATCAGCTGACCTGCGTGTTCGTCGATCACGGGCTGATGCGGCAGGCGGAGGCGGAGCAGGTCGTCTCGCTGTTCCGCAACCATTACAACATCCCGCTCGTCCATGTGGACGCGGCCGACCAGTTCCTCGGCGGCCTCGCCGGGCTCGACGAGCCGGAGGCCAAGCGCAAGCTGATCGGCAAGACCTTCATCGACATTTTCGAGGCCGAGGCGGCGAAGATCGGCGGCGCCGATTTCCTGGCGCAAGGTACGCTCTATCCCGACGTGATCGAGAGCGTCAGCTTCACCGGCGGTCCCTCGGTCACGATCAAGAGCCACCACAATGTCGGCGGCCTGCCCGAGCGGATGAACATGCAGCTCGTCGAGCCGCTGCGCGAGCTATTCAAGGACGAGGTCCGCGTCCTCGGCCGCGAGCTCGGCCTGCCCCAGGCCTTCGTCGGCCGCCACCCCTTCCCCGGCCCCGGCCTCGCCATCCGCATCCCCGGCGAAGTGACGAAGGAGCGCTGCGATATCCTGCGCAAGGCCGACGCCATCTATCTGGAAGAGATCCGCAACGCCGGCCTCTACGACGCGATCTGGCAGGCCTTCGCGGTGCTGCTGCCGGTCAAGACCGTCGGCGTGATGGGCGACTACCGCACCTACGACAATGTCTGCGCCCTGCGCGCCGTGACCAGCACCGACGGCATGACCGCCGACATCTACCCCTTCGACGCCGGCGTTTTTGAGCCGGGTGGCGACGCGGATCGTCAACGAGGTGCGCGGCATCAATCGGGTGGTCTACGATTACACGTCGAAGCCGCCGGGAACCATCGAATGGGAGTGACTGAATGCACCGGTCGCGGATCAACGGCATATTGATCGACTGCAATGTCGAGGACATCGGGGCGGCGGCGCGTTTCTGGGCCGAGGCGTTGGGTCGCCCTATCGATCCGGATCATCCCGGCACCCGCGGCGATTATGTGATGCTCGAAACGCCGCCGGACGAGATCAGCGTGCAGATCCAGCGCGTCGACCACGAAAGTCGCATCCATCTCGATATCGAGACCGACGATATCCCGGCCGAGGTCGCGCGGCTCGAGAAGCTCGGCGCGACGGTCGACAAGCGCATGGAACGGTGGGTGGTGATGCGCGCGCCGTCGGGTCAGCGCTTCTGTGTCGTGCGTGTCCAGCGCGACGGCTTCCCGAAAGGTGCGACCACCTGGGACTAGCGCTTGGGGCGGAGGTTTTCACAGCATGGCGAAGCTCGTCTTTGGAATGAACGTGTCGCTCGACGGCTATGTCGACCATATGGAGTTCGCGCCCGATCCCACGCTCTTCCGCCACTTCATCGCGGAGGCCGAGGGGCAGGCGGGCAGCGTCTACGGCCGCAAGGTCTACGAGCTCATGCGCTATTGGGACGACGATCATCCCGAATGGGATTCGGACAAACGCGCCTTCGCGGCGGCGTGGCGGAAGCAGCCGAAATGGGTCGTCTCGCGCTCGGCTCCGCCGCTCGGCCCCAACGCGACGCTCGTCGAGGGCGACCTCGAGGGTTCGATCCGCGCGCTGAAGGCCGGGCGCGATGGGGAAATCGAGGTGGCTGGCCCGGACCTCGCGCGAAGCCTCAGCGACTTCGGCCTGATCGATGAATATCGGATCTACCTGCACCCCGTCGTGCTTGGCGGCGGCACACCCTATTTCGCCGCCGCCCGCCCGTCGCTCCGCCTTATGGGCAGCGATCGGATCGGCGAGGATGTGATCAGGTTGACCTATGTGCCTGCTTGATCGCGCCGCGATCGAATCGGCCATTCATCAGATTCAGACCACCGTCCGCGCCTCGACCTCGCCCTTGGTCGCCAGGCTGAAGCGCGGCTCCGGCGTCGCGACCCGGCCGAGCACCAGGTCGGCGGCGTAGCGGCCCACCGCCGGGCCATGCTTGAAGCCGTGCCCCGAACCGGCCCCGACCAGCACGACATTGCTCCAACGCGGATGGCGGTCGACCAGGAAATCGCCGTTCGAGCTGTTCTCATATTGGCAAACCCGCGCCTCGTTGAGCGGTCGATCGGCCATCGCCGGGAAGCGTTGCGCCATGAAGGCGCGGACGTCGGCGAGCGCCTGCGCCGAGGGCGTGCGGTCGCCGCTGTCCGGGTCCATCCGCGCCCCATGCGTGTCGCGGGCGATCTTGAAGCCGCGCCCTTCGAGGTCGGGAAACCCGTAATAGAGGTCGCCGCCATTGAAGAAGGCCCAGCCGGGCAGGCCGGAGGCCCCGCGTGCGACGGGCGGAAGGAATCGCCCATCCCCCGGCGGCGGCGCGAAGAAGAACACCTCCTGCCGGGTCACGAAGATGCGCGAGCCGACGACGTCCGGGAACAGCCGCGGCAGCCATGGGCCGCAGGCGAAGACGAAGCGGTCGGCCATATGCCGTCCGTCGTTGACCGACATCGGGTTCGGCCGCTGCGGGCGGGGCCGGCCGTCGTCGGCCGTGATCTCGGTGAGTTGACCGTCATCGCCTTCCGGCGGCGCCACCGAGCCCCTCATATAAGTCCCGCCCGCGGCAACGAACTCGGCGACCAGCGTCTGCACCGCGCGGCGCGCCATCAACGCGCCGAACGGGATGTCGAAGAAGCCGACCTCGTCCGCGCCGATCTCCATGACCGGGGTCCGCTGGATGATGCCGGCCCGCCCGCTGACCTCGAAATCATGCCCGAGCCGGCGGTAGGTCGCCAGCGTCTGCTCGAGATAGGGATGGTCGCGCGGGAAGACGAACAGGAAGCCGCATTCGTGGAAGATCGGCAGCCCCGCACGGGCCGACAGCGCCCGCCAGTCCGGCAGCGAATTCCATGCCATGCGGGTGTAGAGCTCGTCGGCGCCGTAGGAGCCGCGCGTCATCCGCGATTCCCCGCCGGACGAGGCGCGGGCATGAGCCGGGCCCCAGGCGTCGAGGAGCAGCACATTTTGGCCGGCGTCCTGGAGCTTTTTCGCCGTCCAGGCGCCGAACACGCCGGCGCCGACAACGATCACGTCCCAGCGGATGCGCTGGCTGAAGGCCGCCGCCCGTTTCGGCAGCGAGACGGTCGCCGCCGCGCCCGCTCCGGCAAGGAGCAGATCGCGGCGGCTGATCTCCGTCACCGGCCTATTGGCCGCCGAACCGCCGCCGCACCGTCAGGCCGATGATCCGCGGCTGGCCGACGTTGAAGCCGAGCCGCGCCCGGCCGCCGCGTTCGCGGTCGAACGAGAGCAGGGCGTTCTCGTCGAACAGATTGTTGACGTAGAGCATCGCGCCCCAGCCATTGTCCCAGTCGATCCCGGCCGAGAGGTTCACATATTGATAGGCCGGGAGTTTCAGGTCCACGATCGTCGCGACATTGCCGGTCGCGCCGCCGAACGGCAGGCCGGAAACGAAGCTGCGCGGATTGTTTTCCTGGTCGCTGGGCTGGGTGTAGCGGCTCCCGACGCGCTGATAGGTCGCGCCGAGATAGGCGTCGGCGCCGTCGGCGATCGGCCAAGTGTAGTTGAGGCCCACCGACATTTGATAGTCCGGCACGCTCGGCAGCCTGTTGCCTTCGCGGATGCCGGTCGTCGCCGCCAGCACGCCGGGCAGGGTCGAATCGAATTCGGATTCGAGTATCGAGCCGGACACTGCGAGGGTCAGGCCGGGCGCGACCTCGGCCGTCACCTCTCCCTCGACGCCCGACGTATGCGCGTTGGGCACGTTGAAGACGATGCGCGACGAGCAGGAACCGGCGTCGAGCGTCACCTGCAGATTGTTGATGTCGGTGTGGAAGGCGGCGGCGGCGAAGCTGACCGACCGCCGTTGCACCCGTACCCCGACCTCGTAATTCCAGATCGTTTCGTCGTCATAATCCTGGAACCCGCCGAACAGGGCCGCGTCGGCCGGCGAGCAGAGCGGCAGGTTCAGCGGATCGTTGACGCCGCCCAGCCGGAAGCCCTTCGACGCCTGGGCGTTGAGGCGGATCCGGTCGCCCACTTCCCAGCTGGCGATGAAGCGCGGGCTGAAGCCCGAAGATTCGGTCGTGTCGGTGCGGTTGTCGAGATTGGAGAACAGGCCGCCGGAGATGAACTGCCGCTCCTCCTGAAAATCGTAATAGCGGCCGCCCGCCGTCACCGTGAATACCGGCGAGAAGGCGTAGCTGAACTCGCCGAAGATCGCCAACTGGCGGATGTCATAGGGCAGGTCCGAATTGTAGGGCGAATTGGCCGGGAAGCCGTTGCGGACCGCCACCGCCGTGCCGGCGCCGAGCGTGGCGTCGGTCGCGGCGTCATAGCCCGGCGTGGGCAGGCGTTGACGGTAGAAGCGGTCGACCTCCGAATAGAAGCCACCGACCAGCCACTGGAAGGGCCCGCTGTTGTTCGAGGAGAGGCGGACCTCCTGGGTGAAGGTCTCGAGATCGGTCGTGTCGACCAGGTTGGACGGCAGCAACACCGCCGCGGTCGGGAAGCCGAGATCGACCGAGACCGATCCGGTCAATGCGCTGGCGTCGCGGCTGACCACGATGTCACGGTTGATATAGGTCGAGATCGAGGTCAGCGTCACCGCGCCCAGATCGGCCGTGACATTGAGGTCGGCGAGCAGAGTGTCGTCCTCGAACCGCTCGCGCAGCAGCAGGTATTGCTCGCGCTCGTCGAACGTCACCGGCGCCCGGCCGCCCGGGACCGCCGTGTTGGTGAAGGGGTTGGCGTAGAGGTTGTAGAGCTCCTGCCGGTTGAAGCCGTTGGCGCGGATCTGCTGATAGACGACGCGCGGCGTGATCGAGACGCCCTCAACGGGGTCGAAGCGCAGCGCGATCCGGCCGCCGGTGCGGTGGCCGCCGTTGATATTGTCACCGCCGGCCGGGCCGATCGCGTCGACGAAGCCGCCATATTCGGTGTGATAGGCGACCGCGCGGATCGCCGCGCTATCGCCCAGCGGCAGGTTGATCATGCCGCGCAGCGCGCCGCCGAAATCGTCCTCGGCGACCAGGTTCACATTGGCCTCGACCATTGCCTCGGTCCGGCCGAGCGCCGGCTGGTTGGTGATGTAGCGCAGCGTGCCGCCGACCGAGCCGGCGCCGAACAGCGTGCCCTGCGGCCCGCGCAGGGTCTCGACGCGGTTGAGGTCGAACAAGTCGAGATCGGGGGTGAACAGCGACAGCGAGATCACGCTGTTGTCGAGATAGACGCCGACCTGCTCCTTCACGCCCGGCTGGTCACGGACGACCTGGCCGGCGGAAACGCCGCGGATCGCGACCTGGCTCTGGCCCGGCCCGAGATTCTGGACGGCGAGGCCGGCGACGTTGCGCGCGAGATCCTCGACCGTTTGCGCCCCCGACCGCTGGATGTCCTCTTCGGTCTGGGCATTGATCGAGAACGGCACTTCGAGCAGCGAGGTCGAGCGCAGGGTCGCGGTGACGACGATCTCCTGCTCATCCGGCTGCGCGGCGGTCTGGCCGCCTTGCGCCCAGGCCGGTGCGGCCGCCATCAGCGCGATGACCGAAACGGCCGGCGCGGCGACGTGCTTGCGGAGGGTGGCGACGGTGAAAGCCATGATTTTGCCCCTTGTCATTGGCGTTGTTCGACCCCCGAATACGCGCCCGCGCCGCGTCAAAACAGGCCGACAAAGGTTAACGGCCGCTATTTTGCGACCCCTGTTGCGGCACCGCAACAAATTTGTAGCACCACATAGGGGATTGGCCGATCGGGTGGATCGGCTATCGTCCCCGCGCCACCATCGGGATCCCGCCAACATGCGCCTCCTTCCGCCCCTCGCCTCCCTCCTTGCCCTCGCTCTCGCCGCCGGACCGCTCCAGGCCCAGCAAACGCCGATCCCGCCACCGCCCGCCGCCTCCTCTCCCGCCCCGCCCGGCGCGCCCGGCGTGACGATCATCCATGCCGGCACCTTGCTCGATCGGCCCGGCCGCCCGCCCCGCCGCAACGCCAGCATCCTGATTCGCGACGGCCGCATCGTCTCGGTGGAGGACGGGTTCATAGCCGCGCCCGAAGGCGCCCGGGTCATCGACCTTCGCGACCGCTTCGTGCTGCCCGGCCTGATCGACAGCCACGTCCATCTCGACAGCGACCGGGCCGGAGTCGAGGGGCTGGTGGCGGGCTTCACCGACAGCGTCGCGCTGCGCGCCCAGGAAGCGGCGATGAACGCGCGCAAGACGCTCGACGCCGGCTTCACCACCGTCCGCAACCTCGGCTCGGCCGACGGCGTCACGCTCGGCCTGCGCGACGCGATCGCGCGCGGCTGGGCGATCGGCCCCCGCATCATCGACGCCGGCACCAGCATGTCGACCAGCTCGGGCCACATGGATGAGACTCTGGGCATCCGCGAGGACTTCCACGAGATCCTGCGCGCATCCGGCAGCACCTGCGACGGAGCGGACGATTGCCGCCGCGCCGTCCGCCGCCAGATCGCGCGCGGCGTCGACGTCATCAAGATCGCCACCACCGGTGGGGTGAACAGCCGCATCGGCCTCGGCCTCGGCGCCCAGATGTCCGAGCCGGAAGCGCGGGCGATCGTCGAGACGGCGCACATGTACGGCCGCCGGGTCGCGGTCCACGCCCATGGCACCGACGGGATCAACCTCGCGCTCCGCGTCGGCGCCGATTTGATCGAGCACGGCACCCTGCTCGACGCCGAGAGCATCCGCCTCTTCCGCCAGTCCGGCGCCTATTATGTTCCGACGCTCTCGACCGTGAACGGCTATCTCGAGCGGCTGCGCGCCAATCCCAACGCCTATACCGGCGAGGTTCGGCGGAAGATCGAATGGCGCATCCAGGTCACCGGCATGGCGCTGGCGCGCGCCGTCCCGGCCGGCGTCCGCATCGCCTTCGGCACCGACGCCGGCGTCTCGCTGCACGGCCGCAACGCCGACGAGTTTCCGCTGATGGTCCAGCACGGCATGACGCCGATGGCGGCGATCCAGGCGGCGACGGTCAATGCCGCCGACCTGCTCGGGCTGAGCGGCGAGGTCGGCACGATCGAGCCCGGTCGGATCGCCGATATCGTCGCGGTGCGCGGCGATCCACTCGCCGATGTCGGCGTGCTGAGGCAGATGAATTTCGTCATGTCCCGCGGCCGCGTCCACAGACAGGAGCCTTAAGAAGATGATGACTCTCGATCGCCGCGCTTTCCTCCTCTCGACGGCCGCCGCCGGCGCCTTTGGCTTAGCCGGGCCGCTCGCCGCTCAGCCCCGCGCGCCGGCCGGGACGCCGCGCGCCGTCTATGACGAGATTTTCGAGTCCATGCTCCGGCACTCGCCAGAGACCGCGACCGGGCTTGGCCTCGACACCGGCGCGCGCGCCGAACTGAAGAGCCGACTCGGCGATTCCGGACCGGCCGGCAAGGCGGGCGGCTATCAGGCGCTGCTCGACGGTCTCCCTCGCCTGCGCCGGATCGGCCGCGACGGGCTCGCCGGCCGCGAGCGCGCCTGGCTCGACACGGCCCTGTGGCTCGGCGACCGGGTCCGCGAGGCGGTATCGATCCCGTACGGCAACTTCTCCGGCTACCCGATCCCTTATGTGATCTCGCAGCTCACCGGCTCTTACCAGTCCGTCCCCGATTTCCTCGACAGTCAGCACCGGATCGAAACGCGCGCGGATTGCGACGCCTATCTCTCCCGTCTGCAGGCCTTTGCCCGCAATGTGGGGCTGGAGGTCGAGCAGTCGCGCGCCGATGCCGCGCGCGGCGTCGTGCCGCCCGCCTACATTCTCGACAAGACGCTCACCCAAACCCGCAACCTGCGCGGCGAGCATGGCGCCGAGGCCGGCCTCGTCCGCTCGCTGGTCCGTCGGGCGGGCGAACGGAATATCGCCGGCGATTGGGCGCGTCAGGCGGCGGCGATCGTTGACGGCCCGCTCGCCGCCGCGCTCGACCGCCAGCTCGCCCATTTGACCGATCTGCGCCGGACCGCCGGCACCGATCCCGCGGCGGGCCGGTTGCCCGAGGGCGAGCGCTTCTACGCCCAATGCCTGCGCTACCATACCAGCACCGGCCTGACGCCCGATCAGGCGCACGAGATCGGCCTGCGTCAGATGGCCGAGCTCAGCGCCGAGGTCGATCCTTTGCTTCGCCGCGAGGGCCTGACCCAGGGCACGGCCGGGGCGCGGATCAACGCGCTGCGGGCGCAGGAGCGCTATCTCTATCCCAATACCGATGCCGGCCGCGCCCAGTTGCTCGCCGATTTGAACGCGATGATGGCGGCGGTGCGGGCGCGGATGCCGGAATATTTCAACACCATCCCGACCTCGCCGATGGAAATCCGCCGGGTGCCGCCGGCGATCGAGGTCGGCGCGCCGCGCGGCTACGCGCAGGGGCCCAGCCTCGACGGCTCACGGCCGGGCGCCTTCTACATCAACTTGGTCGATACTCGCATCTGGCCGCGCTGGTCGCTGCCGACGCTCTGCTATCACGAGAGCATCCCCGGCCATCTCTGGCAGGGCTCGACCGTGCTCGAAAATCAGTCGATCCCGCTGCTCCACCGCAATATCGGCATCCCGGCTTATGGCGAGGGCTGGGGCCTCTATGCCGAGCAGCTTGCCGACGAGGCCGGGATGTACGCCGATTTCCCGCAAGGGCGGATCGGCCGCATCCAGAGCTTCATGTACCGGGCGGCGCGGATCGTCGTCGATACAGGCATGCACGCTCGGGGCTGGAGCCGCGAACGGGCGATCCAGTATTTCACCGACCAGGTCGGGCTGGACCCGATCTCGGCGACGAGCGAGATCGAGCGCTACATCGTCTGGCCGGGACAGGCCTGCAGCTACAAGATCGGACATAATGAAATCGTTCGTTTACGCGACGAAGCGAGGGCGCGGATGGGAACCAGCTTCGACTTGCGCTCGTTCCACGACGCAGTCCTGGTCAACGGTGACATGCCGCTCGAAATACTTGCTACTGTCGTGGCCGAGTGGGAACGGGGCCGTAACGGATGAAATTTGTGCATCCGTTACTGTCGGCCTTGCAAATGTCACAATTGTCGGGCTAAGCGCCCATCGTCCGAGACTGTCGTCTTGGCAAACCCGAATCAAGGGGAGTTATAATGTTCTCGAAGAAGCTGGCGGCCCTTGCCGCTCTGTCCATGATCACCGCCAGCAGCGCGGCCGTCGCCCAGTCGGCAGCGCCGCTGAGCATTAGCGCCCCGGCAGCGCGTGCGGGTGAGCAGACCCAAGGCTCGAACGAGCTGGTCGGCACCACCGCGTGGATCCTCGCCGCGGTCGCCCTCGGGCTGATCGTGTGGGGCATCATCGAGCTGACGGACAATTCCGACAGCCCGTAGGCCATCGCGATTACGGAGAAGCGCCCCGGTCCGCCGGGGCGTTTTTCTTTATGCTTGTTATTGCATATTTATTCATCTGAGTGAATAAGGCGCGGATGATCGATGTAGTGATCCTTGGAGCTTCCGGCTTCGTCGGCGCGGAATTGCTGCGGCTCTGCGCCGGACACCCGGCGCTGCGGCCGGCAAGGGTTTTCGGCGATAGCCAGGCCGGGATCCGGCTCGCGGACGTCCATCCCCATCTCGCACCGGCTTATCCCGACCTTGTCGTCGAGCGCTTCGAGCCCGCGGCGCTGGACGGCGCCGGCCTCGTCCTCGCCGCCCTGCCCCACGGTCATTCGCAGCGGATCGCGCCGGAAGTGATCGCGCGCAACATTCCGTTCGTCGACCTCGGCGCCGACTTCCGCCTCGACGACGCCGCCGCTTATGAGCGCTGGTACAGGGAGCCGCACGAGGCGCCCGACCTGCTCGGCCGCTTCGTTTACGGCATTCCCGAGCTCAACCGCGCCGCGATCGCGGCGTCGAAAACGGTCGCCGCCGCCGGCTGCTACCCGACCAGCGCGATTCTAGCGCTCAAACCTCTGCTCGGCCTGATCGATCCCGATACGATCAATGTGAACGCCGCCTCCGGCGTCAGCGGCGCCGGCAAGGGTCTGAAGGACGAGACCCATTTCAACACGGTGGACGAGAATTTCACCGCCTACGGCTTGCTCAATCACCGCCACACGGCGGAAATGGAGATGGCGCTAGGCGGCAAGGTGCTGTTCACGCCGCACCTCGCGCCGATGAACCGCGGCATCCTCGCCACCTGCACCGCGATGGCCAAAGGCCCCTGCGATCCGCTCGCGGCGCTCCGCGAGGCTTATGCGGACGAGCCCTTCGTCCACGTTTCCGGTCGCCCGCCCTCGACCAAATGGGCTTTGGGCTCGAACGCGGTCCACCTCACCGCGCGCTATGACGAACGCACCGGCCGCGTGCTCGCCATCGCGGCGCTCGACAATCTCGTGAAGGGAGCCGCCGGCCAGATGATCCAGTGCGCCAATCTCATGCTCGGCCTCGACGAGACTGCGGGCCTGCCCGTCTGCGGAGTTCTGGCCATGAGCGTCACCGCCGCGCCCGGTTTCGTCGCCGCCGGCTGCCATGCCGGGATCAAGCGCCGCAAGCACGACATGGCGCTGATCGCCACCGATGACGGCAAGCCGGTAACCTGCGCCGCCGTCTTCACCCAGAACAAGTTCGTCGCCCCGCCGGTGACGCTCGATCGCGCGCGGCTGGCGGCGAGCGGCGGCAAGGCAGCGGCGGTCGTCGTCAATTCCGGCAACGCCAATGCCGGCACCGGCGCGGCCGGCATGGCCGACGCGGAGGCGATGAGCGCCGCCGCCGCCGCCGCGCTCGGCCTCGACAAGGCCCACGTCCTCGTCTCCTCGACCGGGATCATCGGCAACCCGCTGCCGATGGACGTGATCCTTCCCGCCATCCCCAAGCTGGCGAAGAAGCTTTCGGTCGCGGGTGGAGCGGATGCGGCGAAGGGCATCCTCACGACCGATCACTGCCCCAAGGAAGCGGTGGTGAAGGGCTCCACCTTCACGCTGGGCGGCATGGCCAAGGGCTGCGGCATGATCGCGCCGAACATGGCGACGATGCTCGCTTACCTCACCACCGACGCCGACGTGCCGCGGGCCGAATTGCAGCGCATCCTGAAAGCCGCCGTCGATCGCACCTTCAACACCCTCAACGTCGACGGCGCGACCTCGACCAATGATACCGTCATCCTCCTCGCCAATGGCCGCGCCGGGGCGCCGGACCTGATCGAATTCGCCGACGCCGTTCATACGCTCTGCGAGGACCTGACCCTGCAAATGGCCAAGGACGCCGAGGGCATGACCAAGATGGTCATGCTCCGCGTCACCGGCGCCACTTCAGAGGCCGAGGCGCGAGCGGCGGCGAAGAGCATCGCCGAGAACAATCTCGTCAAATGCTCCTGGTACGGCTCCGATCCCTATTGGGGCCGCCTGCTCGGCGCGGCCGGCTCGGCCGGCGTCGACTTCAACAGCGACCTGTCGGCGGTCGCTTATGGCGGCGTCACCGTCTCGCGCGCCGGGATCGAGATCGACCACAATCGCGACACCGTCGCCGCCCATATGAAGAACGAGCGGATCGAGATCGAGGTCGACCTCGGCACCGGCGGCGACGGCACCGCGCAAATGATCGGCATCGATCTCGGCCCCGGCTACATCAAGGAAAATTCGGTCACGTCATGATCAGCGCCAGCGACACCGCCCGCATCCTCGTCGAGGCCCTGCCCTATATTCAGCGCTTCCGCGGCAAGACGGTGGTGGTGAAGCTGGGCGGCGCGGCGATCGACGCCGATCTCGACCGCGCCCTCGCCCAGGACGTTCTGCTGCTGCGCTCAGTCGGCGTCCGCTGCGTGCTCGTCCATGGCGGCGGACCGCAAGTCGACGAGATGATGCGCGCGGTCGGCAAGGAGCCGGAGTTCCGCGACGGCCTTCGTGTCACCGACGCCGAGACTTTGCGCATCGTCCGCATGGTCCTGGTCGGCGAGGTCAGCCGTAACCTTGTCGCGACGATCAACAGGGAATCGCCCAACGATCCCGTCGCGGTCGCCGTCGCCGGCGAGGATGGCGGCCTGCTGATCACCAAGCCCCGCGATCCGGCGCTCGGCTTCGTCGGCGACGTGGCCCAGGTCCGCGCCGAGCGCCTGCACGGCCTGCTCGATCAGGGCCTCGCCCCGGTCGTCTCGACCGTCGGCGCCGACCCGTCGGGCCAGCCCTACAATATCAACGCCGACGAAGCGGCGATGGCGATCGCGGTGGCGATGCAGGCGGAGAAGATCGTCTACCTCACTGCCGCCCCCGGCCTGCTCGAGGACCCGAAGGACGAGAGCAGCCTGATCCAGCGCCTCACCGCCGCCGAACTGCGCGACCGCATCGCCCACGAAAGTGTCTCGGCCGGCATGATCCCCAAGCTGCGCGCCTGCGCCGACGCGGTCGAGGGCGGCGTCGGCTCGGCCCACATCATCGACGGCCGCACCCCGCACAGCCTGCTGATCGAGATCCTGACCGACAAGGGCATCGGCACGATGGTGCTGAAGGAGACGGCATGACCAACATCCTCACCATCGCCGATCTCGGCGCCGACGGCATCGCAGAGGTGCTGGCCCTCGCCGAGCAGCCCGATCTCGGCAAGCCGCTCGTCGGCAAGGGCGTCGCGCTCGTCTTCCAGAAGCCGTCGGCCCGCACCCGCAACTCGACCGAGATGGCGGTTGTCCAGCTCGGCGGCCATCCGGTCTACATCCAGAAGGAGGAGGTCGGCCTCGGCACCCGCGAGACGGCGGAGGACGTCGCCCGCACCCTCGCCTGCTATCACGAGATCATCTGCGCGCGGGTCATGGACCATGACGATCTCGTCAAAATGACAGATGCGGTGGACAAACCGGTGGTTAACCTGTTGTCGGACAAGGAACATCCGCTTCAGGCTCTGGCCGATGTTTTAACCATGAAACAATTGGCGGGCGACCTCGCGGGCCTGAAGATCGCCTATGTCGGCGATGCCGACAACAATGTCGCCCGCAGCCTCGCCCACGCCTGCCTCGCGGTCGGCGCCGAGCTGACCTTGTGCAGCCCCGCCCAATATCGCCTCAGCGACGCCCCCGACGGCGTCCGCCAGACCGAGGACCCGGCGGAGGCGGTGCGCGGTGCGCGCTTCGTCTATACCGACGTCTGGGTCTCGATGGGCCAGGACGCCGAGGCGCGCGAGCGCATGCAGGCGCTCGGCCCCTATCAGGTCGACGAGACGCTGATGGCGAAGGCCGATGACGCCTGGTTCCTCCACTGCCTCCCCGCCCGCCGCGGCGAGGAAGTCACCCACGCGGTGATGGAAAGCCCGAAGAGCGGGATCTGGCGTCAAGCCGAGAATCGCATGCACGCCGCCCGCGGCGCGCTCGCCTGGGTGCTGCTGTGACCGACACCCGCGAGCGCCGCCTCCGCAGCCTCGCCGATCTGCTCCGGGCCGGCGAGATCGCCAGCCAGGAGGACGCTACCGCCCGCCTCGCCGCGCTCGGCTTCCCGGTCACGCAGGCCACCGTCAGCCGCGATCTCGATTTGCTCGGCGCGGTCAAGGTCAAGCAGGGCGGCGCGCTCCGCTACGCCCTTCCCGATCAGCTCGGCGGCCGCGACTGGGAGGCGGGCCGCCTCGCCCGCATCCTCCGCGAATGGGTGGTGTCGATCGAGGCCGCCGGCCAGCTGATCGTCATCCGCACCCCGCCCGGCTCCGCCCATCTCGTCGCCTCGGCGATCGATCATAGCGAAGTGCCCGAGATCGCCGGCACCCTCGCCGGCGACGACACCCTGTTCCTGGCCGTCCGCGACGGCCACCCGATTCCCGCCTTGCTCCAGCGCTTCCGGCGCATGATGGGCCGGGGGGAAGAGATGATCGCATGACCCGCTTCATTGTGCTCCTGCGAAAGCAGGAGCGGTGTGAGAATTTGCGGCCAACGCTCCGGCCATCGCCGGAGCACGAGATCAGGATTACGAAATGAGTGAATTGCCGAAGCCGAAGAAGGTCGTCCTCGCTTATTCGGGCGGCCTCGACACCTCGATCATCCTGAAATGGCTGCAGACCGAATATGGCGCCGAGGTCGTCACCTTCACCGCCGATCTCGGCCAGGGCGAGGAAGTGGAGCCCGCGCGCAGGAAGGCCGAACTACTCGGCATCAAGCCGGAGAACATCTTCATCGACGACCTGCGCGAAGAGTTCGTCCGCGACTACGTCTTCCCGATGTTTCGCGCGAACACCGTCTATGAGGGCCAGTACCTCCTCGGCACCTCGATCGCCCGGCCGCTCATCGCCAAGCGGCAGATCGAAATCGCCCGCCAGGTTGGCGCCGACGCGGTTTGTCACGGCGCCACCGGCAAGGGCAACGACCAGGTCCGTTTCGAGCTCGGCTATTATGCGCTCGAGCCCGACATCCGCGTCATCGCCCCCTGGCGCGAATGGGACATGGCGAGCCGCGAGGCCCTGATCGACTTCGCCGAGAAACACCAGATTCCCATCAGCAAGGACAAGCGCGGCGAGGCCCCCTTCTCGGTCGACGCCAACCTCCTCCACTCCTCTTCCGAGGGGAAGGTGCTGGAGGACCCGGCGGTCGAAGCCCCCGAATATGTCCACCAGCGCACCATCTCGCCCGAGGACGCGCCGGACAATCCGACCATCATTACGATCGAATTCGACCGCGGCGATCCCGTCGCTATCGATGGCGAACGCCTCTCCCCCACCGCCCTCCTTACCAAGCTCAACCAGCTCGGCCACGACAACGGCATCGGCCGGCTCGATCTGGTCGAGAACCGCTTCGTCGGCATGAAGTCGCGCGGCGTCTACGAGACGCCCGGCGGCACCATCCTGCTCGCCGCCCATCGCGGCATCGAGAGCATCACGCTGGACGGCGGCGCCATGCACCTCAAGGACAGCATCATGCCGCGCTATGCGGAGCTGATCTACAATGGCTTCTGGTTCGCGCCGGAGCGCGAGATGCTGCAGGCGCTGATCGACAAGAGCCAGGAGCACGTCAGCGGCACCGTCCGCATGAAGCTCTACAAGGGCAATGCGATCGTCATCGGCCGGACAAGCCCGCTCTCCCTCTACGACCAGGATCTCGTCACCTTCGAGGAGGGCCAGAGCGGCTACGACCATCACGACGCGGCGGGCTTCATCAAGCTCAACGCACTGCGGCTGAGGACGCTGGCGAAGCGGGAGCGGCGGCAGGGCTGAGCTGCCGCTCGACATCCGGCCTCTCCTTGCCCTAGCCTCGCCGCACGCGGCCGGGGGATGGCGCATGACCACCGATCCTTATCAGCTCTACATCGTGATCGCGCAGATGGCGGCCGCCTTCGCGGGCTTTGGCAGCATCGCCAGTGGCCTCGGCCAGCGCCGGGGCGGCGACGATGCAAGGGTCGATGCCCATCGGCTGGCGACCATGCTGTTCGCGAGCCTTTCGGCGACCTTGCTGGGCTTGCTCCCCGCCACCCTCACTTCGCTCTCGATCGGCGAACGCTGGGCGCTGGGGCTGCCGGCGATCGTCGCCCTCGTCGCGATCGTCGCTTATCTGCCGGTCGCGGCGTCGCGCGCGCACCGGATCCGCAATGTTCCCGGCTTCAGTACGGGCGCGAATATCGCCAATCTCAGCTTCGCGGTGATCGGCGTCAGCGGCTTCGCGCTTTGCGTGTGGGGCGAGCCTGCCGATCGGCTCGCCGCCTTCTATCTGGTCGGCCTGATGGGGATGCTCGCCTCGTCTGTCATCATGTTCTCCCGGGTGATCGCCTCGATGCTGCGCCCACACAACGAAGCCGACGCCGAGCCGCAAGCCGAGGAATGAGCCTGCAGCCCGAAACCGACCTCGCCCTCCTGCTCGCCGGCCTCGCCCCGACGCTGGACGAGACCCAATATGCGTTCGAAACCGCCGCCGAGGCCCGGTCCCTGGACAACGCCTTCGCCATGATCCGCGAGGCGGAGGGCGTAACCGTCATCCGCCCCGGCCGTGGCTGGGCGCGGATCACGCTCAATGTCCACTCCAGCCTCGCCGCCGTCGGCCTCACCGCCGCCGTTTCCAAGGCCCTCGCCGCCGAAGCCATCCCCGCCAACATCGTCGCCGCCCTCCACCACGATCACCTCTTCGTGCCATGGGACCGCCGCGCCGACGCGCTGGCCATTCTCCGCCGCCTCGCCGCGAAACGGGACCGGAACGCCTGAACGCCGGGATCGAGTTCATCGGAACGCCGTTCCGTCGCGGGGGCCGCAAGCGAATGGAGGATTCCCATGAAGGCGCGGCTGGAAGGCAAGGTCGCCATCGTCACCGGCGGCGGCACAGGCATCGGCGAGGCGGTTTGCCGCAGGTTCGCCCGCGAGGGTGCCAAGGTGCTCGTCAACGGCCTGCCCGGCGATCCGATCGACGATGTCGTCGCGGACATTCTCGCCGACGGCGGCCAGGCTCTGGCCTTCGAAGGCGACGTGTCCGACGAGACGACCGCGAAGGCCTGTGTCGACAGCGCCATCGCCAATTTCGGCCAGCTCGACATCCTGATCAACAATGCCGGCGTGCTCACCGTCAATGCCGAGACCGACGACATGCCAGTCGAAAAGTTCGACGAGCAGGTGCGCTGGAACATCCGCTCAGCCTTCCTGATGACCAAATTCGCGCTGCCGCATCTGCGCCAGACGGGCGGCAATATCGTCAGCGCCGGCTCGGAGGGTGGCATCAACGGCCAGCCGCGCAACACGGTCTATGGCGGCACCAAGGGCTTCCTGCATGCCTTCATGCAGGGGGTCGCGGTGGAGCAGGCGCAATATGGCGTCCGCGCCAACTGCCTGTGCCCGGGCCCGATCGACACCGCCTGGACGCACAAGGAGACCGGCGCGGTCGACGAGGAAGTCGAAAAGGCGCTGATCGCCGCCACACCGCTCGGCCGGCGTGGCACGGTCGAGGAGATCGCGGGCGTCTACGCCTTCCTGGCCTCGGACGAGGCGAGTTTCGTGACCGGAGCGCTCTGGCTCGCCGACGGCGGCATCACGCCGGCCAAGGGACCGGTGGGTCAGCTGGCCGGCCGCGCCGCGTCCACGCCGCCCGCGGGCGAGTTCGACTTGCATCACACGCAGGACGGGACGCGGAACAAGGAAGTCGTAAAGATTCCTTAGAGCCGGCTGACGGGCACCGGTCTGGTCTTCACGGCATCCGCAATTACAAGGGGAGCGTGAAGCTCGCCATCCTCGAAGCCGGCAAGCCGCCGGCGGACCTGATCCCCGCCTTCGGCCGCTATCCGGCGATGTTCGAAACGCTGCTCGGCCCCGACTTCGAATACACCAATATCGACGTCCAGAACGAGCCGCTGCCGCCGGACGTCCACCGCTTCGACGCCTATCTCATCACCGGCTCCTCGGCCGGCGTCTATGAGGATCATGCCTGGATCGAGCCGCTCAAGACCTTCGTTCGCGCCGCCAGCGGCCGGGCGAAATTGGTCGGCATCTGCTTCGGCCACCAGATCATGGCCGAGGCGCTGGGTGGCCGGGTCGAGAAATCCGAGCGTGGCTGGGGCGTCGGCCTGCACACCTACCCCGTCGTCCGGCGCGAGGACTGGATGGACGACGCCCCCGCCGTCTCCGTCCCCGCCAGCCATCAGGACCAAGTGGTGATCCAGCCGCCGCAGACGCAAATCCTCGCCTCCTCGGTCTTCACCCCCTATGCCGGCCTGGTCTGGCGCGACCGGCCGGCCATCTCCTTCCAGTTCCACCCCGAAATCCAGCCCGACTTCGCCGCCGCCCTCTACGCCTCCCGCCGCGACCGCCTGCCGCAAGTCGACGCCGCCATCGCCACCCTGAACGCCCCCAACGACAACAGCCGAGTCGGCAACTGGATCAGGCGCTTTTTGCTGGGCTAATCCCCTCCTTTCGTCATTCCCGCGAAAGCGGGAATGACGTGTAGATTGGAAGCAATGACCATGCTCCGCATCGCCGCCCGCGCGCCCGGTTTGCCGGAAATCTTCCGCTCGATCCAGGGCGAGGGCCGTAGCGCCGGCCGCGTCCGCACCTTCGTCCGCCTGTCGGGCTGCAATTTGCACTGCGTCTGGTGCGACACGCCCTACACCTGGAACTGGCACGGCACGAAATGGCCGCACGAGAAGGACCGGCTCGGCTCCCCGCCCAAGTTCGAGCCGCTGGACGAGACGATCGAGATGGAGGTGGAGGCGGTCACCGCCGCCGTCGCCGCCCTACCGGCCGAAGGGGTGGTGATTACCGGCGGCGAGCCGCTCGCCCAGATGCCCGCTTTGGTCGCCCTCGCCGAACGGCTGAAGCAGGACGGCCTTCTCGTCGAGATCGAGACCAACGGCACCATCCCGCCCGATCCCGCCCTCGTGGCCCTGGTCGACCTGTTCATGGTCTCGCCCAAGCTCGCCCATAGCGGCAACGCCGCCGCTCTGGCCTTGCGCGCCACCCCCCTCGCCGCCTTTGCCGCGCTGGACAAAGCGGTCTTCAAATTCGTCGCCCGCACTCCCGCCGATCTCGACGAGGTCGCCGCCCTCGCCGCGCGCCACACGATTCCCGCCGAGCGGATTATGATCATGCCCGAAGGCACCGACAGCGAAACCCTCATCGCCCGCGCCGCCGCGCTGGCCGAGGCGGTGCTGGAGCGCGGCTATGGGCTGTCGGACCGGCTGCACATCCACCTGTTCGGGGATACGCGCGGAACCTGAAGACAGCGGCTGTGTTAAGGATGTTGCCCGAATATGACAGGCTTGTTACAACTGCCTGTGGATAAAGCGGGGAGTAACCTGTTGAATCGTCCTGCATTAGCCGCGCTTGCCGTCGCCCTGGCGCTCATCATGGCCGGCGGACTCTATATCGGCCTGAGCAGCTTGGGCGAGCCCACCCGCCTCACCCGCGCGAGTTCCTGACCGCCATTCTCCCGGCTTGCCCCTCGGGCCCCGGCCGCCCTAAACCGCCCCAATGAAAACCCGCGCCGCAGTCGCCTTCGAGGCGAAGAAGCCGCTCGAGATCGTCGAGCTTGATCTTGAAGGACCGAAGGCCGGAGAGGTGCTGGTCGAGATCATGGCGACCGGCATCTGCCATACCGACGCCTACACGCTCGACGGGTTCGACAGCGAGGGCATCTTCCCCTCGATCCTCGGCCATGAGGGGGCGGGCGTGGTGCGGGAGGTTGGCGCCGGCGTCACCTCGGTCGCGCCCGGCGACCATGTCATCCCGCTCTACACGCCCGAATGCCGGCAGTGCAAAAGCTGCCTCTCGGGCAAGACCAACCTCTGCACCGCGATCCGCGCCACCCAGGGCAAGGGACTGATGCCCGACGGCACCAGCCGCTTCTCGTACAAGGGCGAGACGATCTACCACTACATGGGCTGCTCGACCTTCTCGAACTTCACCGTTTTGCCCGAGATCGCGGTCGCGAAGATCCGCACGGACGCGCCGTTCAAGACCAGCTGCTATATCGGCTGCGGCGTCACCACCGGGGTCGGCGCGGTGGTCAATACGGCCAAGGTCGAGCCCGGCGCGAATGTCGTCGTCTTCGGCCTCGGCGGCATCGGCCTCAACGTCATCCAGGGCGCTCGCCTCGTCGGCGCGGACAGGATCATTGGCGTCGACATCAACCCCGACCGCGAGGAATGGGGCCGCCGCTTCGGCATGACCCACTTCCTCAACACGAAGGGCATGAGCCGCGACGAGATCGTCGCGAAGGTGGTCGCGCTGACCGACGGCGGCGCCGATTACACGTTCGACGCGACCGGCAATACCGAGGTGATGCGCACCGCGCTCGAATGCTGCCACCGCGGCTGGGGCACCTCGATCATCATCGGCGTCGCCGAGGCCGGCAAGGAGATCGCCACCCGCCCCTTCCAGCTCGTCACCGGGCGCAACTGGCGCGGCACCGCGTTCGGCGGGGCGAAGGGGCGGACGGACGTGCCCAGGATCGTCGACTGGTACATGACCGGCAAAATCGAGATCGACCCGATGATCACCCACGCTCTGACGCTGGAGGAGATCAACAAGGGCTTCGACCTGATGCACGCCGGCGAGAGCATCCGGAGCGTGGTCGTGTACTGATGCGGGACAAGGTCAATCTCGAAGCCAAGCTGGCCCTCTTCACCGATCATTACTCGCCGCGCACGATCGGCCAGTTCAACGGCCACGATTTGATGGTCGTGAAGCTCTCCGGCCCGTTCACCTGGCACAGCCATCCCGACACCGACGATTTCTTCCTCGTCCTCGACGGCGAGCTCGACATCGAGCTACGCGACCGCACCGTCACCCTCGGCCCCGGCGAGCTCTACGTCGTCCCCAAGGGCGTCGAGCACCGCCCGGTCGCCAACAAGGGCGAGGTCAAGCTCCTCCTGATCGAGCCCAGCGGCACCCCCAACACCGGCGACCCCGCCACCGCCGCGCCGCACATCGAGATCTAGAGGTCAAACCTCTTCCCTCCCCTTGATGGGGAGGGGTAGGGGTGGGTGAACGTTCGAGGCCCGCCGAGCGCGTGGAGGCGTTCACCCCCACCCAACCTTCCCCATCAAGGGGGAGGAGACGAGCCAGGAGAATCCCATGTTCAATCACATCATGGTAGGCTCGAACGACGTCGATCGCTCGAAGCGCTTCTACGACGCCGTCCTCGGCACGCTCGGCTTTACCGGCGAAGCGTTCCCCGACGTCGCAGCCACCGGCCAGACCCGCCTCTTCTACCGCCACAATGGCGGCACGTTCTGCGTCAGCGAGCCGATCGACGGCCGGCCGGCCACGCCCGCCAATGGCGGCACGATTGGCTTCAAATGCGAATCGCCCGAGCAGGTGAAGGCGTTCCACGACGTCGCGGTCGCGAACGGCGGCGCGTCGATCGAGGATCCGCCGGGCCTCCGCGAAGGCAATTGGGGGGCTCTCCACCTCTCCTACGTCCGCGATCCCGACGGCAACAAGCTCTGCGCCATCCACCGCGTGAAAGCCTGAGCGGCGAGCGCCAAGCGCGATTGCGGCGCGGGCGCCGCGCCGATAAGGCTATGGTCCGTTTCGTATGAGCCTTCCCGGCGCCTGCTCGAAGGAATGAACCGATGACCCTGACCCGTCGCGATTTCATCCAGGCCGCCGCGGCGATGGGCGCGGCCCTCGCCTGGGGCGGGCCGGCGCGGGCGACGCGCACCGGCTGGCGCGAGCGGCGCGATCTTTATCCCGAGGGCGTCGCCTCGGGCGATCCCGCCGCTGACGGTGTCATTCTCTGGACGCGGCGGCCGTTCGAAAGCGGCGGCACGGCGACGCTGACCGTCGAGATCGCCGAGGACGCCGCCTTCCGCCGCATCGTCGCCACCGCCCCCGCCACCGTCTCCGCCGCTTCCGACTGGACCTGCCGGGTCCTCGTCGGCAACCTCAGGCCGGCCCGCGTCTATTGGTACCGCTTCACCGACGCCGAGGGGAATGGCAGCCGCGTCGGCCGCACCATCACCGCCCCGGCCGACGACGATCCACGCCCGGTCAGCTTCGCCTTCGTCAGCTGCCAGAGCATCAACGAAGGCTTCCAGCACGCCTGGCGCCGGATGATCCACGAGGACTCCCGTCGCCCGCGCGCCGAGCAGCTCGGCTTCGTCCTCCACCTCGGCGATTTCATTTACGAGGTGGTGCAATATCCGGACGAGGTGCAGACGCGCCTCGATCGGCGCATCGTCGAGGTCGTCCGCCTTGAGAACGGCCAGCAGATCGGCAATTTCCATATCCCGCTGGATCTGGCCGGCTATCGCGCCATCTACCGCGCCTATCTCCATGATCCCGACATCCAGGATGCGCGCGCGCACTGGCCGTTCGTGGCGATCTGGGACAATCACGAATTTTCCTGGCAGGGCTGGCAGAGCACCCTGAAGGGACCGGGCTTCGAGCGGCACGCGCCGACGATCCGGGTTGCCGCCAACCAGGCGTGGTTCGAATACCTGCCGGCGCGGATCAGCAAGCCGAGCGGGGCCAATCTCGACCGCTTCGATCCGCCGGAGGTCAGGGACGTGCCGGTCACCGAGTATGACGATAACGGCCTGGGCCTTGAGCCGAACAATCTCGCCGCGATCAACAGCCTCACCGTCTATCGCGCACTTCGCTACGGCCGCCATCTCGATCTGATGATTACCGATCAATACAGCTACAAGATGCGACATCCGCTCCACCGGCCGGAGGCGGAGGCGCTGGGCGATCTGCCGCGCACCCTGTCGAACTTCGTCCCCGAGGAGCTGATGGAGCTGCTCGATGCCGGCCGAACCTACAATAACGGCAATCCGCCCGACACGATCACCTTCGCGGGGACGACCAGCCCCAACTATCGAAAGACGGAGCCGCCCCACACCATGCTCGGCGCGCGTCAGAAGCAGTGGTTCTTCGATCGGCTTCGCCAGTCGCGGGCGACCTGGAAAATCTGGGGCAACTCGCTCGGCATGATGGATAATCGGGCCGATCCGCAAAACCTTCCAGAGGGGCTAACCGATCGCTGGCCCGGCGCCGGCTATTCGAACGCCACCCCGGATTTCAGCACGGCCTTCACCGAGCGGGCGGAGATCTATGATCTGGTCCGGAACGCCGGCATCACCGGCTTCGCCATCGTCTCGGGCGATCGCCACAGCTTCTGGGCCGGCTATGCCGCCAAGGCCTTGCCGCCCAAATCGTTCGATCCGGTCGGCCTGTCCTTCATCACCGGCTCGATCTCCAGCCCCGGCATGGTCGAGGGAGTCGAGCGGATGCGCCGCGATCATCCCTTGCGCGCCCTGTTCGTGGTCGATCGCCCCGGCGAGGAGCATCCGCTGGCGACGGTTAACATGATGATGCGCCACGGCGTCCGGTCCTGCCTCGAATATGCGCGCAGCGGCGATCTGCAGGCGGCGCGAGCGCTCTCCAATCCCGATCTCGCCCCGCATCTCAAGTTCGTCGACATGGGCGGCCACGGCTATGCGACGGTGCACCTGTCGGCGGCGGAATTCCGCACCGAATTCGTCTGCATCCCCCGCCCGAATGTCCAGGAGCCGCGCCCCGATGGCGGTCCGGTCCGCTACCGGATCGCCCACCGCGCCCGGCTCTGGCGCGCGGGCGAGACGCCGCGGCTGGAGCAAAGCGTGATCGAGGGCGATCCCGGCCTGTCGATTTAGCGAGTAAAGAGCTTTTAGCTGATCAGGTAACCGGTGACGCCCGCCACCATCGCCAGCCAAAGAGCGATGAGCAGCATCTGCGCCCAATCATGCTTGGGTTCGGCTGTCCGGTCGTCCATCGTTCCCGTCCGAATCCCGTCGGATTCTTGTCCGCCGAAGCGCGGGAACTTTCATCAAACCATGTGAATCGCCGTCGCTTAACTAGGTCAGGCTTGCGGGGCCGTCCCCCCCCCCCGCGCGGTCGATACGGCGATGTTACGAAACCAAACCCAGATTAGGATGAAAGGCTCAAATGTGCTAAGGCATGTCCATCACCAGTGCCCTATCGTGGCGTCCTGGTGGCTGAGAGACAAGGCCGTGCTCCCGCCTGCGTGGAGTGCCCTTATGTCTCAAGCCGAAGCCTCGGTCCTCGCTCCCATGGTGGAGAAGCTGAGCCAGTGGCGACCGCTGGACCCCGACGACCAGCAGGCACTCCTCGCCTTGCCCAATCGGACGATCAAGCTACGGCCGCAGGAATATATCGTTCGCGAGGGCGACAAGCCGCAGCATTCCTGCGTGATGATCTCCGGCTTCTCCTTCCGCCACAAGGTCGCCGGCAATGGCGGCCGGCAGATTTTCTCGATCCACATGAAGGGCGATCTGGCCGATCTGCAGAATTCGCTACTGGGGACCGCGGATCACAATCTCCAGGCCCTGACCCATGTCGAGGCCGCGCTGATCCCGGTCGAGGCGATCCAGGACATTGCCTTCACCCGGCCGGCGATCGGCCGCGCCATGTGGTATGAGACCCTGGTCGACGCCTCGATCTTCCGCGAATGGACGCTGAATGTCGGCCGTCGCGACGCCCGCACCCGCGCGGCGCACCTGCTCTGCGAGTTCGCGCTGCGGCTCGAGGCGGCGGGCCTCGGCGAGCGCGACGATTACCGGCTGCCGATGACGCAGGAGCAGCTCGCCGACGCGCTCGGCCTCACCTCGGTCCACACCAATCGCACCCTGATGGGGCTCGGCGAGGACGGCCTGATCGAGCGGCGGCAGCGTGCCATCCAGATCGTCGACTGGCTGGGCCTGATGAAGGTGGGCGACTTCGATCCCGCCTATCTCCACATGACCAACCGCGCGAGCCCGCTCCTGCGCTCATGACGCCGGGCGCACCGAAGGGCCCGCCGCCATGGCGCCGGGCCCTCCCCGACTGCCAGGCTCTCAGCGCCTAGCAGTAACGGACGCGGACATAGTCCCCGTAATAGGGGTCCCAGACCAGCCGGCTGCGGCACCGCGAACGGTAATAGGCGCGCCGGTAGCGCGGCCGGGCATAATAATAATCGTCATAATAGCCGTAGCCGCCGCGATAATAGCCGCGGTCGTAATAGCCGCGGTTCGAAAGGCTGGCGGCGATGCCGAGACCGAGAATGCCGGCGCCAATCGCCAGCGCCGCTCCGTCGCGGTCCCGATGGCGGTGGCCGCGCCAGCGCTGCGCCTCGGCCGGCGCGGCGGTGACTGCAAGAGTGCCGGCGACGGCGAGGCCGGCGATACCCGTCTTCATCCACTTGGTCATGACAATACTCCGTCCAACCTGTGACCAAAGAACGCGCCAGGGTTCCCGCGCGTTCACCATTTCGTCGCATTTTCCGCCTTGCGCGCCGCTGAACGGCCGATGCGCGCCCCCCGCGGCCAATATGGCTTGTCGAACTATTTCATGAGCTTGCCGAAATTCCTGTCACGCCCTGACAGGATTGCCCTGATAAAATGCCTGCCGGATCGGGAGAACGGGCATGAGGCGCATCATCTTGGCACAGTCGGCGGCGCTGGCCTTCTTGGCCGAAGCGCCGGCCTTGGCGATCCACCAGGCCGGCGAGAGGATGGACGGCTTCTACGTCGGCGTTCACGCCGGCTACGCGATCGGCAACGAGGATTGGGTCGGACCGATCAACCCGCTTGCGCTGCCCGCCTTCGTTGTTCCCAACCCGCCCCGCCACCACCCCGGCGGGGCGATGGCCGGGGCCATGTTGGGCGGGCGGCTGCAAAGCGGCAGGTTGCTGTTCGGCGTCGAGGCGGAGGCGAGCTGGGCCGATCTCGATGACGAGACTCCAAGCACCTATTTGAACGCCTTCACCAACCGCACCGAGATCGACTGGACGGCGAGCGTCACCGCCCAGCTCGGCATTCGCCTCGGCAATGCGGTCCCCTATGTGGAGGCGGGGATCGGCTTCGTCGGCGAGAAACATGCGATCGTCGACGGGAACGGCGCAGCTCCGGATGAGAGCGACCGTGTTTCCGCGACGCGCGAGGGCTTCGTCGCCGGCGGCGGCGTGGAGGTCTTGCTGGGCGGTGGCTGGTCCGCCCGCGGCGAGTATAATTACGGCAGTTTCGGCACCCGCGACTATGTCATCGCCGGCAATGGCTGGCGGATCGACCAGAATATGCACAGCTTCCGCCTCGGGGTGCTATACCGGTTCGGCGGCTGACGAGACCGGGGATTTCGCCTGGCTTCGGATTCAGCGTGCCTGGCCGCGATCGACCACCCAATCCTTGTTGCCCCGCTGCCGCATCCTGACGCCGCAAAAGCTGCATCTGCTGAAATAGGTGTCGTCGACCACCTTGGCCCAGCGCTTCGAGCGTTCGTGGCGGCCGAACAGACAGAGGATTCGTTTGAGGATCTTCACTCCTGCATCTCCGACTTCATCCCTCGCCGAGGCGGCGGCCGCGCCGATCGGCCGATTAACTGGCGCTTAGGGCGCCTTCATGCTAAGCGCTTCCCATCACCTGCGTTTTTTCGCAAGCGCCTCGTGACTGAGAGACACGTCAGTGCTCCCGCTTGCCGATCGGGTGATCTCGGATGGAACAGACTTACTGGCTTGGCCGCGAGCGTGCGGCCATGGCGATGGCGCGCAACGCCGCGTCCAGCGAAGCGCGCCTGATCCACTACGAGCTGGCCGGTCGCTATAGCCTCAAGGCGGCGTTCGCACCCTTCATGCTGCCGCACAAAGGCCCGGCGACGGAGGGCGAGCGCGAAGCGCTCCGCCCACCCCTACCCCGCCTGCCTCGGCCGCCTTTCCCCCGCGGCCACCAGCCGGGCGACGGCCGGTGAGCATGACCTTCCGCAAGGCCGTTCGCCGCCCGTCCGTGTCGCGCGAGGTCGCCGCGCGGCAGGCCCGTTTGCTCAAGGCGACGCAGGCCGCGCTCGTCACCGCCGACGCGACCCGGGCGTTCCTCAACAGCGACCATGAAGGGCTCGGCGGCCGGCCGCTCGACATCGCGCTCCAGAGCGAGGCGGGCCTGCTCGCCGTGGAGCGGGTCATCCGCGGCGAAGGCGACACATGATGCTCCTCCACAATCTGTTCGGCCGGCACATCCCCGATCACGACCGCAATCGCTGGGACAGCGGCCATTTCGTCAGCCAATGCACCCTGTGCGGCCAGCCGATGATCAAGCTGCCGGGCCTGCCGTGGCGGCTGCGCCCCTCGTCCGCCTGACCGCCGCTTCAAAGAACCCGCAAGGACCCACCAATGGAAATCCGCACTATCATCGCCTGCGTCCTGATGGCGCTGCTCGCGCTGATCGCGATCGGCGGCCTCGTCGTCCTGGCCCGCGCCCGGCGCGATCACCGGCGGCTCTGACACTCCGCTTACAACGCCCCTTGCCCGCTTGTCCCGAGCGAAGTCGAGGGCGCCCGTCCACATTCAAAGAAAAGTCGACATGGAACGAACCCTCATCGCATTCATCCTGATGGCCCTGCTGGTCGCGGCCGGCATCGGCTTCGGGCTTTATCTGCGCCACAACAGCAACGCCCGCTCATACCGCCGCGGCCTCGCCCGCGATCAGGCGCGCCGGGTCGCGAACGCCAAGGCGAAAGGCCCATAGACCAGGCGCCCAATCCGCGTTGAATCCACTCGAAGCACCGCTGGGATCTTGGCTTCGGCACGGAGTTCGCGCTCGACTGGAATGCCGCTCGGCTCGGCGGCGCCTTGCTCGATTCGCGGCGGCTTCCAGCACCCCGGTTAACGAGTCTTCGCCGCTCCGGCTGCCGGCCGGGATGAACCGTTCGGTCGACGCGATGCGCCGATCCGGCCGTGGCTATTTGCTTCAACGGACCCGTGTAGGGTGACGAGCATTCCGATCCGGGGGGATCCATGCCCACGTCACCGTTCCGCACCCGCGCTCAGCGCCGCTTTCCGCGCCTTGGCCTTCGCGCCCTGCTGGCCCTGGGGCTTGCTGCCGCAATCGCAACGCCTGCCGCCGCCGTGCTGCAATGCGTGCCTTATGCGCGGGCCCAGTCCGGGATCGAGATTCGCGGCAATGCCGGCACCTGGTGGGCTCAGGCGGCGGGCCGTTACCAGCGTGGCGCCGAGCCGCGGGTCGGCGCGGTGCTCGTTCTCCAGCCCACCCGGGCGATGCCGATCGGCCACGTCGCCGTCGTCGCCGAGATCATCGACGATCGCAGCGTCTATCTGAACCACGCCAACTGGTCGGGGCCCGGCCGCATCGAGCGTCGCGCGCTCGCGCAGGATGTCTCGCCGAACGGCGACTGGAGCGTGGTCAGGGTCTGGTATGCGCCGCAGGGCTCGCTGGGCGTGCGCGCCAACCCGGCCTTCGGCTTCATCTACAACGAGGCCCCGGCGGAAGCCGCACCCGCCGTGACGCTGAGGACGACGATCGCAACGATCGATCCCGCCGTCCTCATCCCGGCCGGCGCGGACTAACAAAACCGGAACGGTTCGCGGCGAACCGAGGCAGATGCGGGATCAAACCCTCTCCAGTTCGAACGGCATAGTAACAATCGCTTAGGGATCGGGCTTAAGCTTGCGGCGAGGGTAAAGCGGGTCGGCCATCACGATGTTTGCAAACAATCGAATGCGGTTTCTGGCGTCTTTTGCCTGGCTGCTCGTCTTCTTCGCCCAGCCGGCGCTGGCCCAGCCGCCATCGTTCCTGCAGCCGCTGCAACAGCGCTGGGCGGTGCTGGCGACCGAGAATAGCGGCGAATATGGCATGGCGGCCCTGGACCTCCAGACCGGCGCGATGGTCTCGTTCAACGGCGACCGGCCCTTCCCGATGGCGAGCACGATGAAGATCGCCGTCGCCGCCGCCTATCTGGCGGACGTCGACGCCGGCCGGCGCCGCCTCGACGACACGATCGCCGGCACCACGGCCGCCACGCTGATGGATCGCATGATCACCCGCAGCGACAACTATGCGACCGACCTGCTGATCGCCTCGCTCGGCGGCCCGGCGGTGATCGACCGCTGGCTGCGCGCGCACCGGCTGCAGGGGATCAGGGTCGATCGCACCATCGCGCAGCTGCTCAGCGATCGCCGCGATCTCCGTGACATCCGGGATTCCAGCACGCCCAGGGCAATGCTCGATCTGCTTCGGCTGATCGATTCGGGCCCGGCGCTCAGCCCGTCGAGCCGCGCCCTGCTGCTCGACATGATGCGGCGCTGCGCCACCGGATCGAACCGCATCGTCGGCCAGCTTCCGCCGGGCACCAGGGTGGAGCACAAGACCGGCACGTTGACGGGGTACACCGGGGATGTCGGCTATGTGACGATGCCCGATGGCCGCCGGATCGCCCTCGTCTTCTTCGCCCGCGGCGGCGCCAACCGCCCCGCCGTCATCTCCACCGCCGCGCGCGCCGTCTATGACACGTTCAGCGCCCAAAGGTTCGCCAGCCAGTTCGGCGGCGGCCTCTCGGCCGCTTCCTATCGACCCACCTACCAAACCGCCTATCAACCCGCGCGCCCGGAGATCCCGCAAAGCGGGCCGGTCTCGACCGTCTGCACTTACGCCGCAAGAGCGATGCGGCTGCCCTGTTGATCGTTCAGTAGCGGCAAACCGGGATTCGATAACCGTTGCGCCAGACGTCGTGGCAGACGGCGGGTCCGCGCGCCCGGTAGAGGTGGGTGCGGTCGCGCCGGTCGTACCGCGCGCGGCACCGATAGTTGCCGACGCGCCAGTGGCGGTGGCCGTCGCGGCACCGGTGCCGGCCCTGCCAGCGGTCGCCATCGCCACGCCAGTCGCGCTGCGCTTCGGCCGGACTGGCGGGAAGGACGAGCGTGCCGGCGGTGCCGAGCGCCATCGCGGCGGCGATCGCGAGCTTCATCAATCGCATGGCGTGTTGCTCCCAGACGAAATCACCTGCCGCGCATAACGAGCGACCAGCCGGGAAGTGTCCCTGCGCGGCGAGGCTGAGCGCAGGAGCGCGGGGGCGCCTCGTGCCGTTTTCTCGCCAATCCAGGTTAGGAATTCGCCTGAACGCCTCACGGACCGGAAACGAAACGACAAGCCGGCGTTGATCATGGAGCTGTCGCCGCAGGAGGATGATGCGATGACGTCGGGGTCGCGAGGGACCCGTTAGATGGCCACGCGCCGCCCGCCGGAAGGAGACGCGCGCACGACGATGGCGCCGCCGATGCGGAGCATGCCCGCGCCCATCGGCACCTTTCTTTCGGAGTTCATGAGGAAGCCGCTGCGCGTCGGATCGCCGATCGCTTCTTCGCGACAGATGGTCGACAAGCTGCTGACGCCCGTCGACTGGAGTCGGATCGATCTGCTGGTCGAATATGGCCCCGGCACGGGGCGCTTCACCGCGGGCGCGCTCGCGCGGATGCGGCCCGATGCGATGCTGATCGCCATCGACACCAGCCGGGACTTCACGGAATATCTGAAACAGACCATTCCCGATCCGCGTCTCCGCGCCGTGATGGCCTCGGCGGCCGACGCCGTGGCCGTGATCGCCGACCAGGGCTTCGGCCAAGCCGATTGCATCCTCTCGGGCTTGCCGTTTTCGACGCTGCCGAAAGCCACGGGCGAAGCCATCGTCGCCCAGAGCTGCGCGCTGTTGAGGACCAACGGCCTCTTCCTCACCTACCAGGCGCGGGGTCGAGCCCGCCGTCTGCTCGAATCCCGCTTCGCCAAGGTCGGCCACGCCTATGAGTGGCGCAACCTGCCGCCCTGCCACCTTTACTGGTTCCGGAAAAAAGGCGGCCAATAGCCGTTGAGTGGGCCGTGAACCCACCAAACTAACCCATGTTATCCAGTGGCTTGCGGCGGGAACCTGCTTCGCCGGACGGACGTTGCGTGAGCGGTTCGGATGGTTCGGAGGTTCGAAAAATGGAGGACGAGGCTCGCGCCTATTTTCGCGGTCGCGCGGAGGCGGAATTGCAGGCGGGTCAGTCAGCTCAGCATCCAAGGGCAGCGCAGACGCACTTCCTGCTCGCGGGCTTCTATTTCGACCGAGCCTTCAATGCCCGGACCGACGCTGAGGAGGCGGATGATGCCACAGGGTGACAAGGATAAATATTCCGGCAAGCAGAAGCGCAAGGCGGAGCATATCGCCGAAGGCTATGAGGATCGCGGCGTCTCCGCGAAAGAGGCGAAGTCCCGCGCCTGGGCGACCGTCAACAAGGAAAGCGGCGGCGGCGAGAAGTCCGGCTCCGGCCGCGGCAAGAAGGAGAGCCACGCCAGCTCGCGCAAGGGCGGCCGCAAGGGCGGATCGGCCTCTTCGAGCCGGTCGGCGGCGGCGAAAAAGGGCTGGGAAACCCGCCGTCACAAGGCCCACGGCTAGGGCTCGGCTCGCCGACGGTCAGGGGTGCTCCCGCCGCGTCTCGACGCGGATCAGCGAAACCGCGGTTCGGCTGGCTGGATGGTCAAATGTCCGGCGAGCCCTCGGTTTCATCCGGGATCGCGGGCTGCCAGATGCCCCTGACCAGGCCGCGCGCCAGTGCCTCGTCGGCGGTGAGGTACCAATTGTGCAGCGCCTTCTCGCGCAACTCGCCGATATCGACATCGCAGCCGTCGATCAGCCGCGCGAAATTCTCCTCCTCATGAGCGATACCGGTCTTGAGCTGGCGCAGCAGCGCTTCGACCATCGGAATGCTGGCCCGGATCGGCCCCGAAAGCTCTATCGTCTTGTCGAGCTTGCGGCCGTGGATCATCAGCATTGCGTCCGCCGCGAGCCAGCGATCGCGGCAGGGAAAAGCCGACATGATCGTGACCCCGGCCGAATAGATCACCGTTTTGCCGAGAAACAGGAAACGGCCGGACAGCCGAGCGCGCGCCGCGTCCACTTCGAGCACAATACGCCGCGCCATTTCCGGATCGCCACCCAGCGTGGTCAATTCCATCGCAATGTCGCCGCCGTTCTTTTCGGCGTCGCGAAGCTGGTCAAGGAACCGCTCCACGGAATATCTGTCGATGTCGCCGATCAGCGAGATTTGCGGGGCCGCCAAAATATCGGGCGGCGCAGGCTGAGCCCGTTCGTCGCTGCGCGCCATGGGCGCCTCCTCTATGAAGGCGGCCGCCCCTGAAGGAGGAGGAGCGGCCGCCCGGAGTGGGAGAAGGAGAGGACTACTCCCGCTCACGCTCCCGTTCGCGCTCACGTTCGCGTTCGCGCTCCTGCTGCTCCTGCTGGCGTTCGCGCTCCTGGCCGGCGCCCTGCTGGCCGCCGCCCATCTGGCCGCCCTGGCCGCCCTGACCGCCGCCCTGCTGGCCTCCCATCTGCCCGCTCTGCCCGCCGCCGCCCTGGTCCTGCTGACCCTGGCCGCCGCCGGCGCCGCCTTGCTGCTGATTACGATCGTCGTTCTGGTTGTTCATCGTATCATCCTCACTCGTTTACATGCCCCCGTGAGCCGCAAAACTTGAATGAGAAGAGGCGGTTCCAACTTTTTTGCTGGTCTTTATCCAGGTCAATATCTTTTGGGGAACGGGTCTCGCGAACAGGGATTTTGCACCATGGCTACCGCGGCCGTCACCGCGATCATAGGGAGAGAACCGCCATGTCCATCTTTGAAGACGTTATCGACGCTGTCCGACCTATGGAGTCGCAAGAAGACCGGATGACGGCCCGAAAGGAAGCCCGCTCGCTCGCCGCTTCCGGCGACTGGCTTTCGACGATCCTCGATCATCATGAGCAGATCGAAGGTGCCTTCGCGGCCGTTAAAAGCGCGAGCGGCGAGGCGCGCAAGGACGCGCTCAAGCAACTCGGTATGCTGCTCAACGGCCATTCGATCGCCGAGGAGGCGGTCATCTATCCGGCGATGGTCGAAAGCGGCGACAAGCGCCACGCCCACCATGCTTATACCGAGCAGGCGACGGTCAAGATCGAAATGGCCGAGCTTGAGAAACTGCCGCCTTCCAGCGACGAATTCACCGAGAAGTTGGAGGCGATCAAGGAGGCGGTTGCCCACCACGTCTATGAGGAGGAGACGACCTGGTTCCCCGCCCTCAAGCAGGCGAAGGACGTCGACCAGGCGATGGTCGGGCGCCGCTACAAGGAGGAGTTCGAACGCTACACCGACGAAGGCCGGGCGCTGCTACGATAATCGAGCACGGCGCGGCGCTGCCGCCCCCAATCGCCATGGATCGCTTCTTCACCAAATTCGCGAGCCTGATCTCCTTCGCCTCGGGTCAACCGGTCGCCTTCGTGCTCGCCTTTGGAACGGTCGTGTTCTGGGGCGTTACCGGACCCTTGTTCGCCTTTTCCGACACATGGCAACTGGTCATCAACACCGGCACGACGATCGTCACCTTCCTGATGGTCTTCCTCATTCAGAACAGCACCAATCGCGACGCTGCCGCGATGCAGGCGAAGCTGGACGAGCTGCTGCGCGCCGTCGCCAAGGCGCGCGCCGAGTTCATCGGCATCGAGCATCTCACTGAAACTCAGGTCGAGAAAATCCGCGATGCGCTGGAGAACGAGGCCGGGGCGGGAGGGAATGGCAAGAAAAAGAGGAGCCGGGAGTCCCTGAAGCAGTTGCTGAAAAGGAACTAGACGGGGTTCGTTGCTGTACGCTCTCCCGCTTGCCCCCTCCCCCCTCTTCCCCTATATGCCCGGCCGTCCAACGGGCGGCGGCCCGGCGGTAGCCAGAACAGAAAGCGCGTTCGGGCGGGCATCAGGCCTCGCCTCCACGCGCCCTTTCTGCATTCCCACCCTCTCCCGTTCAGGGAGAGGGAAAGACCGCAAAGCGGTCAGGGTGAGGGCATACCGCTTCCGCCACCCAAAGGACGCCGCATCGGCATGAGGCCGGTACGGCAAATCACTCTGGCCCGGCCCGCGCACGTCAGTCCGCGGTGCGGACCGGTAAAATGCAAGGACTTCAATTTCATGGCCACTTCGGCAACCCCCACCCGCGACGATTTCGCGGCCCTCCTCAATGAATTGCTCGGCGGCGAGAATGAAAGCTTCGAAGGTCGCGTCGTCGTCGGCACCGTCACCGCGATCGAGAACGACCTCGCCGTCATCGATGTCGGCCTGAAGAGCGAAGGCCGGGTGCCGCTGCGCGAGTTCGCCGCGCCCGGCCAGAAGGCCGAACTGGCGGTCGGCGATCAGGTCGAGGTGTTCGTCGATCGCATCGAGAACATGCATGGCGAGGCGATGCTGTCGCGCGACCGCGCCCGCCGCGAGGCCGCCTGGGACAAGCTCGAGACCGAGTTCACCGCCGGCAACCGCGTCGAGGGCGTGATCTTCGGTCGCGTGAAGGGCGGCTTCACCGTCGATCTCGGCGGCGCCGTCGCCTTCCTGCCGGGCTCGCAGGTCGATATCCGCCCGGTCCGCGACGTAGGGCCCTTGATGGACCTGCCGCAGCCGTTCCAGGTCCTGAAGATGGACCGCCGCCGCGGCAACATCGTCGTCTCCCGTCGGGCGATCCTCGAAGAGACCCGCGCCGAGCAGCGCAGCGGCCTCATCCAGAGCCTCGCCGAGGGCCAGGTGCTCGACGGCGTGGTCAAGAACATCACCGATTACGGCGCCTTCGTCGATCTCGGCGGCATCGACGGCCTGCTCCACGTCACCGACATTTCCTACAAGCGCGTCGGCCATCCGTCCGAAGTGCTGGAGATCGGCCAGACCGTGAAGGTGCAGATTGTCCGCATCAACCGCGAGACGCAGCGCATCAGCCTCGGCATGAAGCAGCTGGAGAGCGATCCCTGGGATGGCGCGGCGGCCAAATATCCGGTCGGCGGCGTGTTCAAGGGCCGGGTCACCAACATCACCGAATATGGCGCCTTCGTCGAGCTGGAAGCCGGCATCGAGGGCCTCGTCCACGTCTCCGAGATGAGCTGGACCAAGAAGAACGTCCATCCGGGCAAGATCGTCTCCACGTCGCAGGAAGTCGACGTCGCGGTGCTCGAGGTCGACGAGGAGAAGCGGCGCATTTCCCTGGGCCTCAAGCAGGCGCAGGCCAATCCGTGGGAGGCCTTCGCCAAGACCCATCCGGTCGGCACCGAGGTCGAGGGTGAGGTCAAGAACGCGACCGAGTTCGGCCTGTTCATCGGTCTCGACGGCGACGTCGACGGCATGGTCCACATGTCCGACATCGCCTGGGGCGTGTCGGGCGAGGAGGCGCTCAATCTCCACCGCAAGGGCGAGATGGTGAAGGCGGCGGTGCTCGACGTCGATGTCGAGAAGGAGCGGATCTCGCTCGGCATGAAGCAGCTCGAGCGCGGCGGCGTCGCCAAGGGCGCGGCGGCGGGCGGCGGCTCGGCGAGCGGCGTTAGCAAGAACGACGTGGTCACGATCACCGTGCTCGCGGTCGGCGATGGCGGGCTCGACGTGCAGGTCGGCGAGGATGGGGCTATGGGCTTCATCAAGCGCACCGATTTGGGCCGCGACCGCGACGAGCAGCGTCCGGAGCGCTTCCAGGTCGGCCAGAAGTTCGACGCGATGGTGATCGGCTTCGACCGCTCGAAGAAGCCGAATTTCTCGATCAAGGCGATGCAGATCGCCGAGGAAAAGCAGGCCGTCGCCCAATATGGCAGCTCCGATTCGGGCGCCTCGCTCGGCGACATTCTCGGCGAAGCGCTGAAGCAAAAGCAGTCATAATCATTTCGGAAGGCGCCACGATCGTCGTAGCGCCTTTGAATTGCTTGGCTTTCCCCGCGCGTTGCGCTTGATTTTTATCAAGTTCGGTGCAAACTCGCCGCGCGCGGGGGAACTGTTCTAGGCGAAAGTCGGCGCGCGGACCGGCAGCTGGCACTTCGAGGGGGAATGGCGTGATACGATCCGAACTCGTGCAGAAGCTCTGCGACGATTATCCCGATCTCACCCTCAAGGAGGTCGAGCGCGTGGTTGCGACCTTCTACGATTCCATCATCGCCCAACTCCAGCAGGGCGGTCGGGTCGAATTGCGGGGTTTCGGCGCCTTCTCCACACGCGGCCGCGACGCCCGCAAGGGGCGCAATCCGCGCACCGGCGAAGCGGTCGATGTCGACGCGAAACGCGTGCCCTATTTCAAGCCCGGCAAGGAAATGCGCGAGCGGCTGAACGTTTGAGGCTTGGGCCGCCCCGCCGCGGCGGCTATCGCCATAAGCGGCGCGGACGTGGCGGAACCGGTAGACGCTGGAGACTTAAAATCTTCTGCCCTTAATGGGCGTGCCGGTTCGAGTCCGGCCGTCCGCACCATAGGGCTTCGCCCTGAATGTCGCCGGCCTTCGTTCCGGCCTAGACGTCGCCGGCTTTCTCTCCGGTCCATCGGCAGCGCGACAGGCTGATCGGATCGGTGAACATCCCGCCCATGCGCGAGCCGACCTGCCAGCGCACCTGCGCCTGAACCCGGCCGAGGCCAGGAATGTCGAGCATCACGTAGGAACCGATGCTCACCGCCTCCGGGCATTCCGCCATGAAGCCGCAGGGCGACACGTTTCGCACATTAACCTCGACATGATAGGTCGCGCTGCGGCTGAGACGCGCGGCCTCGTCGACCGCCAACCGGGAGGCGCGGCGTGATTTATAGTCGATCGTCGGATCATAATCGTCCGGCGGCGACCCGAAGGCGCGAGCGTCCATCGCCTCCTTCTAGCGGCAAGCGATGAAGGAGGGGTAAAAGCCGCACGATCTCCGCCCGGCCTGTTCATTCCGGTCGCAGGGGCTAGAACGAGCCCCTGAATGACCAAGGGCCTGCTTCTCCTGATCTGCGCCGGGCTGGCGCTGGCGGCATGCGAGCGGAGCCGGAGCGGGCCGATCGCGGTCAGCGCGATCGGCGCGCCGCCCCGTTTGCTCAACCCCAACCTCCAGCCGCTCGATCCGCCCGCGGCGTTCCTCGCCGAATCGATCGCGCAAGGCCTGGTCCGCTTCGACGCCGACGGCGAGATCGAGCCGGCGCTGGCGCAGAGCTGGATCGTGTCCGACGATGGCCTGCGCTACACCTTCCGAATCCGCCGAACGACCTGGGCCGACGGCAGCCCGATCACCGCCGAGCAGGTCGCGAGCCGGCTGCGCGCCGCGGCGAGCCGGGCGAGCCGCAACCCGCTCAAACCCGTGCTGGGGGGAATCGAATCGGTCACCGCGATGACCGACGCGGTGCTTGAAATCGTCCTGCGCGGCCCGCGCCCCAATCTGCTGCAGCTGCTCGCCCAACCGGAAATGGCGATCATCTTCGGCGGCATCGGATCCGGACCCTATCAGATGGGCGGCACGAGCGGCGGCGCGCCGTTGCTTTCCCTGCCGGCGGGCGAGGATGGCGAACCGGCGAGCGAGCCTTCGATCCTGCTGAGGGGAGACAGCGCGGCGGCCGCGGTGACGCGCTTTTCCGCCGGGGAGGCCGAGCTCGTCCTGGGCGGCACGGTGGGCGATCTGCTGCTGGCCCGAGTGGGTCAGGTCCATGCGCGGCTGATGCTCGACCCCGTGCAGGGCCTGTTCGGCCTTTCCTTCGCCAGCCTGGAAGGACCGCTCGGCGATCCAGCGGTGCGCCGCGCGATGGCGATGGCGGTGGACCGCGACGCACTCGCCGCCGCGCTGAACGTGCGCGGGTACGAAGCCCGCGCGACTCTGGCGCCGGCGGTCCTGGGCGAGCTGCCGCGCCCCTTCGCCCCGGAATGGGCGGCGCTGGCGGCGGCGGAGCGGGTGGCGCAGGCGCGCCGGACGATCGCCGCTTTGGGTCTCGCCGCGCGGCTCCGCGTTCGAGTCGCGATGCCGGACGGCCCGGGCTACCGAATCGCCTTCGCTTTTCTGCGCCGCGACTGGCACATGATCGGCATCGACGCGGTGCGGGTTCCGGCCAATGCCGCGGCGGCGGAGCTCAGGCTGATCGACGAGGTCGCGCCGGCGGTGCTCGCGACCTGGTATCTGCGCCACTTCAGCTGCGACGCGGCGCGGGTGTGCGACGCCGAGGCCGATCGGGCGCTGGCCGACGCGCGCGCCGCGCGCACATTGCAGGAGCGCCGCTTGCATCTGGCCCGCGCCGACCAGATATTAGGCGGCCTGACGGCCTATATTCCGCTAGGCGGCCCTATCCGCTGGTCGCTGGTGGGGCAAAGGCTGACCGGGTTCAGGCCCAATCCGTTCGCGCGCCACCCGGCGGGCGAGCTGATCGCGCAAAGGTTCTGACCATCATGCCCGTCTCCCGCGCCCGCCTCGAGGAAATGGCCAAAAGCCTGCCGATCGGCCGCGACGCCGCCTCGGTCCGCCAGCGGGTCGAGGCGATGGAGCGGCTGCTGGAGCGCGCCTTCGTGATTCCCGGCATTAACCGCCCGATCGGCGCCGACGCGATCGTCGGGCTGGTGCCGGTGCTCGGCGACATCGTGACGACGGCGATGGGCGCGTGGCTGATCTGGGAGGCGCGCAACCTCGGCATGTCGAAATGGCATCTGGCGCGCATGGCCGGAAATGTGGGCGTGGACACGCTGGTCGGCATGATCCCGTTCCTCGGCGACGCGGTGGACTTCTTCTTCCGCTCGAACAGCCGCAATGTCAGGATCGTGAAGCGGTGGCTGGACAAGCATCATCCCGAGACGGGGGTGATTGAGGGTGAGGTGCTGGAGCGGCGGCCAGGCTGAAGGCTAATCCGGCTGAGCCAAGCGTCTTTCGGCAAAGAGATATGCCGCGACGCCGGCAGCCGCCGAAGCTCCGACTAGCTGTGACACAATAAAAAACGGCACATCTGCAGGAGCGATCCCGGCGAAGCTGTCGGACAGTGAGCGCGCTACGGTGATCGCAGGGTTGGCGAAGCTGGTCGAGGAGGTGAACCAATAGGCGGCCGTGATATAGAGCGCGACGCTGGCAGGAACCCATTCCGGCCGGTGCCGGACGGTACCGAGAATCGTGAGGATCAGGCCGAACGTTGCGATCGCATCGCTAACCCATTGGCCGATTCCGGTTCGCGCCTTCACGGAAAGTTGCAGGATCGGCAGCTCGAACATCAGATGCGCGGCCCAGGCGCCCAGAATGCCGAAAGCCAGTTGAACGACGAGATAAGTTGCGGCATCGCGCCATGACAGCTCGCGCCGGAGCGCCGCGACGAGGCTGACGGCAGGGTTCATGTGCGCGCCGGAGATCGGCCCGAGCATGGTGATGAGCACGAACAGAATCGCCCCGGTCGCCAATGTGTTGCCCAGCAAGGCGACCGCATCGTTACCGCCCGACAAATTCTCGGCCATGATGCCGGAGCCGATCACAGTCGCGAACAGGAAGAAGGAGCCGAGCCCTTCCGCTGCCAGCCTGCGGCCCAGCGGTTCGGTCATGGACGGACCAGCGCCAAAGACATGCAGGTGGCGGATGCGGGACAGATGCTGCGAAACTCGGACGTTTCCTGCATAGCCGCGGGCGCCTTTGCCCGCTCCGTCTCGGCGAACCCCAGCTTCGCGAAAAACGGCGCGCCGGTTTCGGTCAGCAGCCACAGCCGTTCCACGCCTTCCTCGGCCGCCAGGGCGCTCACTTGCCGCACGAGGCTCGATCCAACGCCGCTGGAGCGGCGATCCGTCACCGTCAGCACGGAGCGCAGCAGCGCATCGGGTCCATGCCGCTCCAGCCCCGCCCAACCCAAAGCATCCTGATCGTCGGCCAGGCGGAAAAAGGTCATGCGCGAGCGGTCCAGATCCTCGGTCGGCAGGCCCGCCGCGCGCAACGCCTCGGCGACCTCGGCCAAGTCGTCGTCGGCAACCCGAGTAAGCATGCGATCAGGCAATGGATCGCTCCGCGTGCCCGCCGATCTCGCTCAGCCGATGGTGAAGGCTCATCCGGTCGATGCTCTCGATCGGCAGGCTCAGGAACAAAGAAATCCGATTCCGCAATTGGTGAAGCGCGGACAGGAATGCTTCGCGTTGCCCTTCGCCCTCGACCGCCGCCGGATCTTCGATCCCCCAATGCGCGGTGATCGGCTTGCCGGGCCAGATGGGACAAACCTCGCCCGCCGCATTGTCGCAGACGGTGAAGATGAAATCGAGCTCCGGCGCTCCGGCCGCGGCGAATTCGTCCCAGCTCTTGGAGCGAAACACCTCCGTGTCGAAGCCCAGCCCGGCAAGGACTTCGAGCGCCATCGGATGCACGACGCCCCTCGGGAAGCTGCCGGCGGAGTAGGCGCGAAAGCGCCCGCCCCCTTCCCGGTTCAGCAACGCTTCGGCGAGGATCGAGCGCGCCGAATTGCCGGTGCACAGGAACAGGACGTTGTCGGGTTGCTTGCTCATTGGGCCGAGGCGGGCGCGCAACACCGGCTGGGCGCGGCAATCGGCGAGGCGGCGCTCGCCAACGCGTCGAACGAAGGGCTGTCGCCATAGACGGTGGCCTCGCCGGTCGTGTGGAAGGCTTCCCAGATCACGCCGTCCGGATCGGTGACCCAGCTCTTCTCCGACTTGGCGTAGCAGCAGGTGGTGGCGCCTTCTTCCAACACCGGTCGGCCTGCGATCTTGAGGCGGTCGTAGACCTCGGCCAACTCGCCGCCGTCCTCGACCTGGATGCCGAGATGCTCGATGCCCTTGCGGGCGTGCATCCCGGCCGAGATCGCGAAATTGACGCGCGGGTCGTCCAGCATCCACTTGGCGTAATCGTCCTTCACCACGCTCGGCTGCGTGCCGAACAGGGTGGAGTAGAAGCCAATCGACTGATCGAGATCGTTGACCCCGACATGGACGTGCAGACGTTTCATGCGGATTTCCTTTGCTTCTGAATCGGAGGTTCGGCGCAGGCCGCGTCCGGCGCGCAACCGGCACCGGCACAGCAATTTTCCATGAGGTAGCCAACCAGCGCGTTCATCGCGTCATAGTCGGCCGAGTAAATCAGCGAGCGATGCCGCCGCTGCTGACGAATGAGGCCGGCGCGCGAGAGCTGGGCCAAGTGGAAGGAAAGCGACGAGTTCGGAATGCCGAGCGCCGACGCGATAGCGCCCGCCGGCATGCCATCAGGTCCGGCCTGAACAAGGAGACGGAACAGCGCTAGCCGATGTTCCTGCGCCAGAGCGCCAAGTGCGACAATCGCCGAAACCGAATCCACGTGGCTTCCTTTCGAGAAATGTGGAAATGACAAGCATTGGCCATGAAGGCAAGCTCATTTTTAGACTTATGGAAATTAGACGCTGTTACGCCAGAACCGATCAGCGATCCTGCACCGCGAAATCCAGCCCGATATCCGCCGCCGGCGCGGACTGGGTGATGCGGCCGACCGAGATGTAGGTGACGCCGGTTTCCGCCTTGGCGCGGATCGTTTCCAGGGTGACGCCGCCGCTCGCCTCGGTCGGCACGCGGCCGGCGACCAGCGCGACCGCCTCGCGCAGCACGACCTCGTCCATATTGTCGAGCAGCAGGTGGGTGGCGCCGGCTTCGAGCGCCGGCTCGATCTGCGCCAGCCGGTCGACCTCGACGATGATCTCGGCGATTCCGGCCTCGACCGCGCGGCGCACCGCCTCCCGGACCGAGCCCGCGACGGCGACATGATTGTCCTTGATCATCGCCGCATCCCACAGGCCCATGCGGTGGTTCTTCGCGCCGCCCATTCGGGTGGCGTATTTCTCCAGCACGCGCAGACCGGGGATGGTCTTGCGCGTGTCGAGCAGGGTCGCGCCGGTGCCGGCGATCGCCTCGACATAGCGGCGCGTCAGGGTCGCGATTCCCGAGAGGTGCTGGACGGTGTTGAGCGCCGAACGCTCGGCGGTAAGCAATGCACGCGCGTTGCCGGTCAGCCGCATCAGGTCCGTTCCCGCCGGAACCGCCTGGCCCTCCCCGGCCAGCATTTCGAACTCGACCGCAGGATCGAGCGCGCTGAAGAAGGCCGCGGCGATCGGCAGCCCGGCGACGACGATCGGGTCGCGGCTGTCCATCACTCCGGAGAAGCGCGCTTCCAGGGGTATGACGCTTTCAGACGTGACGTCGCGGCCGGTTAGCCCCAGATCCTCCGCCAGCGTCGCCGCGATGAAGGCGTCCATTTCGACTGAAAGCGCGACGCTCATCGCCGGTTGCCCAGCTCCCGTGTGAGGAAGGCGAACAGCATCGCCGCCCGGGTCGCGTCCTCCGTTCGATCCGCCCCGACCGAATGGCCGCCCTCGCGATATTCGCGATAGTAGAAACGCTGGCCATATTCCTCGTGCCGCGCCGCCATCTTGCGCGCGTGGCCGGGATGGACGCGGTCGTCGAGCGTCGAGAGATAATAGAAGGTCGGCGGATAGTTCGGGACGCGGCGAAGGTTCTGGTAGGGCGAATATCGGCTCATGAACGCCCAGTCGCCGGGCACGTCCGGATTGCCATATTCGCCGACCCAGGACGCGCCGGCGAGCAGCCGGTTGTAACGGCGCATGTCGGCGAGCGGCGAGCCGGAGATCACCGCGCCATAGAGGTCGGGCCGCTGGTTCGCCGCGGCGCCGACCAGCACGCCGCCGTTCGAGCGGCCGGAAATGCCGATATGGCGGGCGGTGGAGACGCCGGTGCGGATCAGATCCTCGGCGACGGCGTGAAGATCGTCGAAGCTGCGCTGGCGGTGCTCGCGCAGCGCCGCCTCATGCCAGGCCGGGCCATATTCGCCCCCGCCCCTGATGTTAGCAAGCACATAGGCGTTGCCGGCCTGGGCCCAGAAGAGGCCGAGCGGGCCGGAGCGATAGGGCTGCTCGGTGAGATAGGTCGGGGTCTGGGCGGCGCGGAAGCCGCCATAGGCATGGATCAGCGCCGGCACCGGCCCGCTCGTGCCGCGGCGGCGGACGATGAAATAGGGAATGCGGGTACCGTCGCGCGAGCGGGCGAAGCGCTGCTCGACGGTGAGGGCGGCGGCGTCGAACTGGGCGGGGAGGCTCTGGACAATGCTGGTCCGGCCCACCGCATCGACTGCCCGGAGCGAGGGCGGGCTCAGCATCGATTCGACGGTGACCAGGGCGAGATCCTCACCGACGGCGCGGATATCGAGCGTGCTGTTGTCCGGCAGGGCGACCGCCTCGCTGACCCAGCGCCCGCTGCTCCTGCTCCGCCTCACCCGGAACAGCCGGCCGGAGACGTCGTCGAGCGCCTTGACCCACAGCGTGCCATCCGCGGCCGCGACCTCCTCGATCGCCTGGCTGGCGGTCGGGGCCATCACCAGCTCGGGCTGGACCGGACGGCCGGCGGCGATGTCGTCGAGCGCGTAGGCGACGATCGAGCCGATCGGCAGGGTCCGGCCATTCGCGTCCAGCGCGCTGTTGAGCCGGACGATCAGCCGCCCATCCAGCACGTCCTGGACGCTCGCATTATCGGGGATCGGGACCGGCCTCAGGCCCTGCTCCGTCACCAGCGACGTGCGGCTCGTCCACGAGGTCAGGCCGCGGCTCAGGAAGTTCCAGCGCCGGCCGCCGTCAGTAAAGGAGAAGGGGTTGAGGCCGACGTCGGTGCGGTCCGCCTCCGCGATCGTTTGCGCCTCGGCGAGCGGCGTGCCGCGCCGCCACACCTTCGCGATCCGGCCGTAACCGGATTCGGTCAAGGATTCCGGGCCGAAATTGGTGACGACCAGCAGCCGGTCCCGGTCGAGCCAGGTCGCGTTGGTCTTGGCCTCGGGCAGGGTGAAGCCGTCCGCCACGAACTGGCCGGTCTGGATGTCGAACTCGCGCACCACGTCGGCGTCGCCGCCGCCGGGGCTAAGGCTGACCAGGCAGCGGTTATATTGGGGCGCGAGGCAATCGGCGCCGTGCCAGACCCAGGAGCGGCTCTCGGCCCGGCCCAGCGCGTCGATATCGATCAAGGTCCGCCATTGCGGCGTGCCGGCGAGATAGGCGGCGCGCGGGCTGATCCGCCAGACGCCGCGGGGGTTGGCGGCGTCGCGCCAGAAGTTCGTTACGAACGCACCCTGCACTTCGTCGGGCAAAGCGATCTGACGCACGTCGTTGAGGATTTCGAGCGCCCGGGCGCGCATCGGCGCGAAGCCGGGCGCGGCGCTCAGATCATCCTCCGTCGCCTTGTTCCAGCGCTCGACCTGGGCGATCGCGCGCTGGCCCTGAATCTCCTCCAGCCAGAGATAGGGGTCTTCGTCCTGCATGGCGGCGAGCGCGGTCGGGGCCACGACGACGAGCGCGGCGAGCAGCAACTTTCTGAGCAAAACGAACCTCCAGGAGCCCGGCACGACGCTAGTCGGGCCGGGAAACGGAGTCACTAGTCGCCGCTGATCTTCGGCCGGCCGACATCGCCTTGGCCGACCGTGTGACCGGCCATCTCCAGCATCTTGTCGAGCGAGCGCTTCGCGCGGATGCGCAGGCCCTCCTCAATTTCGATCCGCGGCTGAAGATCGCGCAGGCTGACATAGAGCTTCTCGAGCGTGTTCAGCGCCATGTAGGGGCACATGTTGCAGTTGCAGTTCCCGTCCGCACCGGGAGCGCCGATGAAGGTCTTGTGCGGCGCCGCTTTCTCCATCTGGTGGATGATGTGCGGCTCGGTCGCGATGATGAACTTGTCCTTCCCGCTCTCCATCACATGGCGAAGAATGCCGGAGGTCGCGCCGACATAGTCGGCATGATCGAGGATGTGTGACGGACATTCGGGATGGGCGAGCACCGGCGTGCCGGGATGCTGCTGCTTGAGCTTCATGAGCTCGGTCTCGGAGAAAGCCTCATGGACAATGCAGGCGCCCGGCCAGAGCAGCATGTCCCGCCCGGTCTTGCGCGCCAGATAGCCGCCCAGATGCTTGTCGGGGCCGAAGATGATCTTCTGCTCCTTGGGGATCTGCTGCAGGATGGTCTCGGCGGACGAGGAGGTGACGATGATGTCGCTCAAACCTTTCACCTCGGCCGAGCTGTTGATGTAGGTCAGCGCGATATGGTCGGGATGGGCCTCGCGAAACGCCCTGAACTGCTCGGGCGGGCAGCTGTCCTCCAGGCTGCAGCCGGCGTTCATGTCCGGCAGCACGACGATCTTGTCGGGCGACAGGATTTTCGCCGTCTCGGCCATGAAGCGGACGCCGCAGAAGGCGATCACCTTCGCGTCGGTCGCCTGCGCCTTGCGCGACAGATCGAGACTGTCGCCGACGAAATCGGCCAGATCCTGGATGTCCGGCGTCTGGTAATAATGGGCGAGCACGACCGCCTCGCGCTCCACGCGCAGCCGGTCGATCTCGGCGCGAAGGTCCAGCCCTTTCAGGCTGACGTTCGGGGCGTTCATGTCACCGTCTCCTCACCGCATCCTCGATCGGATGGCGCCGGTCGAGCCAGCTCGCCTGCTCTTCGCCAGCCGGATCGACGAACCGCACCGCGACGCTGGCGTCAATCCCCGCCGCTCTGAGCGGCATGGCGAAGGAACGTGCGACGAGCCGCATCGCCGCATCGCGCGCGACCCGGAGCGGCGGCTGCTCGCGCGCCTGGCGCAGCAGATCGGCCTGCGCCTGCTGGCGGTTGGCGGCGTCGAGCTCGCTCTCGCCGCCGGCAAGGGCGACCAATAGGCCGCCATCGCCGCGGACCCGCGCCTGGGCCCAGTCGATGCGCGGACCGGTCACTTCGAGCGGCGGCAGGGTGACGGTCAGCGTCGACGTGCCCGCGTCCCAGGCCAGCCGCTCGCGGCTCAGCCGCGCGAGATCCACCTCATAACTCACGTCGCCCGGAACGATCAGGGTGCGCTCGGCGTCGATCAGGCCGCCGCTGCGCGCGCTGACGATGGCGACGAAGCGCGCAGCATAAGGCGTAAGCCGTCCTTGCTCCTGCACCGAGAGCAGAGCGGTCGCGGCGATCGCCTGCGGATCGGGCGGCACGGGTGGCATGGGGGCGGCGACCGAGCGGAGCAGCCCGCCCAGAACGATGCCGACGAGCAACGTCACCAGCGGCACCGCGACGAGAAGCGGCGTTCTCAGGCGAGCGTCCACGTCTCTCCCTCCGCGCGCGTCATCCCGCGCCGCTCCAGGTCCCTGAGATGGGCCAGCACCGACCGCCCGGCCGCGCGGTGAAGACGCGGATCGACGTCGCGATACATTTCCGCGACCAGATCGGGGATGCGATCCTTGCCTTCGCCGAGCTTGGTCAGGATCTGCTTTTCCCGCATCCGCCGATGCGCGATCAGCGCCCGGACGTGGCTGGCCGGCTTCTCGACCGCCGGGCCATGGGCGGGAAAATAGATGCTGTCGTCGCGCGCCAGCAGCTTGTCGAGGCTTCCGAAGTAGGCAGTCATGTCGCCGTCCGGCGGGGCGATCACGGTCGTCGACCAGCCCATCACATGATCGCCGGTGAACAGGACACCCTTCGCCGGCCAGCGCGAAGCACAGATGATTGGAGGTATGGCCGGGCGTCGCCACCGCCTCGAGCCGCCAACCCGCGCCCTCGATCCGCTCGCCATCCGCCAGCGCCTGGTCCGGCGCATAGTCGAAATCGAATGCCGCGTCGGCGCGTGGGCCATCGTCGGCGATCGCGAGCGGCGCGCAGCCGATGATCGGCGCGCCGGTCCGGGCGGCGAGCGCGCGGCTCGCCGGGCTGTGGTCGCGATGGGTGTGGGTGCAGGCGATAGCGATGATCCGCTCGCTCTGGGTCGCGGCGAGGATCGCATCTACGTGCTCAGCCAGATCCGGCCCGGGATCGATCACCGCGACATCGCCACGGCCGACGACATAGGTCTGCGTGCCGGTAAAGGTGAAGGGGGAGGGATTGGCGGCGAGCACGCGCCGGACGAGCGGATGAACTTGCTCAATCTGTCCGGGCGTCACATCGGCCATGGGCCCATGTGGCACCCCGGCTGGCGAAAATGAAGGGCGCCCTCCCCTTCGCGTCGCGCCGCTGTTAGGCACGCGGCATGACCGCCACGCCAGCCTGGCCGCCGGACAGACTGCCCCGCCTCTATGTGGCGGAGACGCTGGCGTCGGATTCGACGCTGACCCTGACGGGGGCGCCGGCCAATTATCTCGCCAACGTCCTGCGGCTGCGCGCCGGGGACCAGGTCAAGCTGTTCGACGACCGGACCGGCGAATGGCTGGCTGCGATTTCCGATGCCGGCAAGCGGAGCGTGGCGCTCGATGTCGGCGCACGGCTTCGCAAACGCGAGGGAGTGCCAGACCTGTGGCTGCTCTTCGCGCCGATCAAGCGCGGCCGGATCGACTGGCTGGTCGAGAAAGCAACCGAGCTCGGCGTCGATCGAATGCTGCCGGTGATGACCGCCCGTACTGTGGTCGATCGGCTCAATCTCGACCGCCTACGCGCGCATAGTATCGAGGCGGCCGAGCAATGCGGACGTACCGCGCTGCCCGAGCTTTTTGAACCGGCCAAGCTCAAGACTGTGCTCACAGATTGGGATGAGGGGCGCGCACTCTATTTTGCCGACGAGGCAGGCGGGGCGCCGATGATGCAGGCGGCAAGGCCGGGGCCGGCTGCGATCCTGATCGGCCCGGAAGGCGGGTTCACCGATGAGGAACGCGATTTGATCCGCGCCCATCCGGCGGCTTGCGCGATCACCCTCGGTCCGCGCATCCTGCGCGCTGATACCGCCGCGCTCGCGGCGATCAGCCAGTGGCTCGCCGTCGCGGACAATCGAATGACAAAGGAAAAATGACCATGGCCAGCACCGCCGGACGCCGCGGCCTCTACCCGGAGATCGAACCCTACCAGAGCGGCATGCTCGATGTCGGCGATGGCCACAGCCTCTATTGGGAACGCTGCGGCACGCCCGGCGCCAAGCCGGTCGTCTTTCTCCATGGCGGCCCCGGCGCCGGCTGCAGCGCCGATCACCGCCGCCAGTTCGATCCCGCCCGCTACGACATCTTGCTGTTCGATCAGCGCGGCTGCGGCCGTTCGACGCCGCATGCCGGCCTGGAGGCGAACACCACCTGGCATTTGGTCGACGACATCGAGCGGCTGCGGGTCCTGGCAGGGGTCGATCGCTGGATGGTCTATGGCGGATCGTGGGGTTCGACGCTGGCCCTGTCCTACGCCCAGGCGCACCCCGAGCGCGTAACCGAGCTGGTGCTGCGCGGCATCTTCACCTTCCGTCAGAGCGAGCTCGACTGGCTCTACAAATTCGGCGCGTCGGAGGTCTATCCCGACAAATGGGAACACTTCTTGCGCGCCATTCCTGAGGAGGACCGCGGCGATCCGGTCGCGGCCTATCAGAGGCTCCTCACCGGAGACGATCCCGCTGCGCGTCTCGCCGCCGCCAAGGCCTGGAGCCAATGGGAAGGCGAGACCGTCACCCTGCTCCCCGATCCCAAGATGCTGGCGGAGTTTACCGAGGACAATCACGCCATCGCGATCGCCCGGATCGAGAACCATTATATGGTGCACAAGGGCTGGCTGGAGGAAGGCCAGCTGCTGGCCAATGCCGTTCGCCTGCGAGCGATCCCGGGCGTTATCGTCCAGGGCCGCTACGACATGTGCACGCCGCCGGTGACCGCTTGGGACCTGCATCATGTGTGGCCGGAAGCGGAGTTGAACATCGTGCCCGATGGCGGCCATCTCTTCACCGAACCGGGCGTGCTCGACGCGCTGGTGCGGGCCACGGATCGCTTCGCCGCCGGATGAAACGGCTCGTCGCTGTTATTGCACGGTTCATCTACGAGGCGTAATATGTTGCGGCCGCGATTCGACGGCCTCTGGTGGGGAATATCCGATGCGTACGAAATTGATGACGGCGGTTGCAGCGACCGCCTTGGTTGCCTTCGCGGCGCCACTTGCCGCCCAGCCGGGCTGGTCGGGCGAGGGTCAGCTCGAGGACAGCGATCGGCAGCTACCGGAAGGCGGCAATCGCTATGACGATCACCAGCTGCGGCTGGAAGCCGGTCAGCGCTATCGGATTTCGGTCGATTCCGAGGCCTTCGATCCGGTCGCCCAGCTCCGCCGCTCGGGTCAGGATGAGGTGCTGGCTGAGAATGACGACAGCGCCGGCCTCAATCCGCGTCTCAGCTTCACCCCGAGCGAGAGCGGCGATTATTCGCTCCGCGTCTATGGCTACTCGCCGGAAGGGCGCGGCGCTTATACCGCACGCGCCGAAGTCTTGCCGCCGGCGCCGCCGCCGATCACCACGCCCGGCACGCCGACCCCGGTTACGGGCACCTGGCTGCGCTGGGACGGCGACCTCGCCGCGACCGATCCCGCCCGCGATGAGCGGCACTATGACGATTATCTCGTTCATTTCGAGGCCGGCCAGTCGCGCTATATTCTGGTCGACTCGCCCGCGTTCGACACCATGGTCCAGGTCATGAGCGTCGACGGCCGGGACAGCGAACCGCCGGCCACGCTCGGCGAGGACGACGATAATGGCGTCGGCCTCGGCTCGCTTCTCGTCTTCGAGTCAGGCGAGGCGGGCGACTACATCATCCGGGTGACATCGTTCGGCCAAGGCTCGACCGGCGCCTATCGGCTCTGGATCAGCCAGTAAGAGCGATTTCGAGCGACGCGGAACGCGGCGCGGCTCGGAAATCGCGGCATCAGTGACGTTTATTCGGCGGGGACCGCCTCGACGGCGGGGCGGTCCCATCGCCGCCTCCATGCGGCGATCAAACGGGGGAGCGGCGCATTGCGCGCCATCCACGCCGCATAGTCCTGATAGGCGGGATCGGCCATCAAGTGCCGCTCCTCCGTCCGCGCGCGCCAGTAATAGACGCCGCTCACCAGCGCGAGGGTGAAGGTGTTGCGGGCCATGTCGACCGGGCTGCCGGTCGTCGCCAGGAACGGCAGCACCGCGCACCACCAGAACAGGTTCTTCGACAGATAGGCCGGGTGCTTGCTCCAGGCATAAGGGCCGTGGGTCAGGATGCCGCGATGGGTGAGGTTGGAGAAGCGGAAGCCGAACGCCACCGTCGCCCAGGCGTAGATCGCGGTGAGCAGGACGAGCCAAGTTCCGATCAGCGCGAGCGCCACCGGATGGTCGGCCAGCCAATAGCTCCAGTCGCTCGATGCCTGATGGTAATCGAGCGGCCCGCCCGGGCTCATCATGATGAAGGGGGGATAGCAGATCAGCGCCGCGGTCCAGCCGGCCGCATAGGGATTGGCGCTCCGGATGTGGCTGTCGAGCGGCTTCATCGTCAGCGCGTAGCCCACGGTCGCAAACACGACGTCGATCATGAACATCGCCGCGATCAGCCAGCCGGCCATGTTCACCGGGCTGGCGGTGATCCAGCTCCAGTCGGGCCGCACGGTCTCCATCCAATTGCCCGGCACGATGGAAATCATGAAGGCGAGGAAGAAGCCCTTGATCGCCCATTGGCGCAGGAATTCCTGCATCGCCTCGCGGTCTGCAACGTCGCCGCGCCCGATCAGCCACTGGCCGAAATGCCAGGCGCCGTCGCGCGGCTCGGACAGGCGGCGATCGAGCCAGATCACATAGGGGATCGAGAGGACCAGCATCGGCACGCACGCCATGCCGAGCAATTGCATCGAGAAGAGGTACGGCCCGTCCCAATACCAGCGGCCGAGGCAATAAAGCGCGCCGATCGCCGCCCAGATGCCCCAGAGGCCGGCGATCTTGGCGAGGCTGATGTCCAACGTCTCGGCGAGCGGGCGTCGCGGCAGGCTCCAATCGATGCCGGTCGTCGGGTTTCGATGGACCTTGTCGACGATCAGCGACCAGGCGAGCATCGGAACGGCACAGGCGAGCAAGGCGACGAGCGACGCCAGCGGGCCTTGCATGCCGTAGGCCCAGGCGATTGCAGTCCAGGCGACGAGGCCGGCGAGCCCGATGAAACCGACGCCGCTGCTGACCGCCGAAGCGGGCCGCAGGTCGACTTCGGCGCGCGAAGCCCTTTGCCGCGTCGCGGCGGCGATCTTCACCTCAGCATTCATGCCGGACCCATAGCCGACAAGGCGTAAGCAAGCCGTGAAGGCGGGGTTCGCGCTAAGCGCGGGCCGGTCGCCCTACGCCATGCCAGCGAAGCCCGGCCGCCTCCGCCTCCTCGGGTGGATAGATGTTGCGCAGATCGACGAGGATGGGCTGCGCCATCCGCGCCGCGATCCGGTCGAGATCGAGCGCTCTGAGCGCATCCCATTCGGTCACGAGCACGACGGCGTCCGCGCCTTCTGCGGCGGCGTAGGGGTCGTCGAACAAAGCGACATTGGGCATCAAGGGCCGCGCCTGCTCGATGCCTTCCGGATCGTAGCCTCGCACGTTCACGCCCGCATCCTCGAGCGCCTGGACGATCGCGATCGAAGGCGCGTCGCGCATGTCGTCGGTGTTCGGTTTGAAGGTGAGCCCGAGCAGCGCGACCGTCATGCCGCGCACATCGCCGCCCAGCGCCTGGATGACCTTGCGACCCATTGCCCGCTTGCGCGCGTCGTTGACCTTCACCACCGCTTCCACGATGCGCAACGGCGCCGAGGCATCCTCCGCCGTTTTCAACAGCGCCAGCGTGTCCTTCGGAAAGCAGGAGCCGCCATAGCCCGGCCCGGCATGGAGGAACTTCGGCCCGATCCGCCGATCGAGCCCGATGCCTTGCGCCACGTCCTGCACGTCGCCGCCCACGGCCTCGCAAAGATCCGCCATTTCGTTGATGAAGGTGATCTTGGTCGCGAGGAAAGCGTTGGCGGCATATTTGATCAGCTCGGCCGTCCGCCGCGACGTGATCATCAACGGCGCCTTGTTGAGATAGAGTGGACGATAGGCCTCCCGCATCACCGCGGCGGCATGCTCATCCTCGGCGCCGATGACGATCCGGTCGGGATGCTTGAAGTCCTCGATCGCCGCGCCCTCGCGCAAGAACTCGGGATTGGAGACGACCCATACTCGCGCGTCCGGTGCGGTCTCGCGCACGATTCGCTCGACCTCGTCGCCGGTGCCGACCGGAACCGTCGACTTGGTGACGATCACCGTCGGGCCGGTCAGTGCGCCGGCAATCTCGCGGGCCGCATCATAGACATAGCTCAGATCGGCGTGACCATCGCCGCGACGCGACGGTGTGCCGACCGCGATGAAGATCGCCTCCGCTCCATCGACCGACGCCGCGAGATCGGTGGTGAAAGACAGGCGTCGCGCAGCGACGTTGCGCGCAACCAGACGATCAAGGCCGGGCTCGAAGATCGGCATCACGCCTCGTTCGAGCGCGTCTATCTTGGCCGCGTCCTTGTCGACGCAGATCACGTCATGGCCGAAGTCCGAAAAGCAGGCGCCCGAAACGAGACCGACATAGCCGGTCCCGATGATCGCGATCCGCATTGCGCGTCCCTTGGTTGTTGGCGCGCGCGCTCTACCAAAGCGCTTTCCGGCCGGACAGCAATTTCAGCACGCCAATCGCTGGCTGGAAAAGTGCAAAGAAAAGGGGTCGGCCCTTTCGGACCGACCCCATAGTCTTGCGACGATCCGCCGCCGGAGCGGCGGATGCCTGGTTTACCAGCCCGATCCCGGACCCATGGTGATTTCCACGCGCCGGTTCTGCGGCTCGCGGACACCATCGGCCGTCTCGACCAGCGGCCGGCTCTCGCCGAACGCTTCGGTGGAGAGGGAAGCCCGCGGCACGCCGCGGCCCTCGAGATAGGTCGCCACATTGTTCGCGCGACGCTGCGACAGGTCGACGTTGTAGTCGGCCGGGCCGGAGCGATCGGCGTGGCCCGCCAGCACGACGCGGGCTTGGCCCGTCGACGCATAAGCGGCAGCCGCGTTGTCCAGGATCGCCGCAGCCTGCGGCGTGATCTCATCGCGATCCCAATCGAAGAACACGATGAACGGCCCCGGAACCACCGGCGGCGGAGGCGGCGGCGGAGGCGGCGGCGGAGGCGGAGGCGGTGGCGGCGGTGGCGGCGGAGGCGGCGGAGGCGGCGGCGGAGCGCCGAAGTTGTAGGTAATGCCACCCAGCAGCGAGTGCGACCGGAACCGCGACTGCGACTCCTGGCCGAGCCAGTTCACGGTGCGAATGTCGTCCACATTGAACCAGCGATAGCGCAGCGTCACATCGATATTGTCGCTGATCGCCTGACGGACGCCGGCAACCACCTGCCACGCAAAGCCCGTGTCGGAATCGTCGAGGAAGGGCCCCTGATTCTCGAAGCGGCGCAGATTGTTGTAGCTCACCCGCGCGATACCGGCACCACCGCCGACAAAGCCGCTGATGCCGTCTTCGTCGCCGAAGTCGAGCATACCGTTGATCATGAAGGCCAACGCAGAGGTCGAACCGCCACCAGCATTCACAACGAGCGCCGGCTGGACGCCGCCGACCGGCCCGAGCTCGCCCGGCAAACGGATCACCGTCTCGAGCGCTTCGAGCTGGGCGCGGCGATAGCTGACCTCGGCCTCGAGCCGGAAGGCGCCGAGGTCGTAGCCGACGAACAACGCGCCGTCATAGCCATATTCATGGTCGATCTCGACCTGCGCCGTGCCGGTCGGGATGATCGGACCGCCCGGCTGGAACTCAAACGGGATGTCCTCGACGATCATCGCACCGAAATCGCCGCCGACATACCACGCATTGTTGCGCGCCAATGCCGGAGTTGCGAGCACAGTGGACGACAGCGCCACAACAATGGCGATCTTCCGCATAATCTTCCCCTTTCTTTCCGCGTCCCAACCGGGAACGACAGTCCATTCCTTACGGGAAGCCAGCAAGGCGTGCAAGCGCGCTGAAACCCCGTTCTGTTGCCCAAATGCCGCAGTCGGCGAGGAACATGCCGGCTCCGATATCGACCCGCATCATACGCCTTATCGCCGTCGGAGTTCCGGCCGCGGCGGCGTCATCGTCAATCGATGAGCCCGTGAGACTTTAATGTCACAATGAGGAGGTCGATCGCGGCGCGCGCTTCCGCATCGATTGTCGTTCCGCCAGAAGGACTTGGGATATCTGGCTCGCGCGGTCCCACGACCTGCTCGCCGCCGATCAATAACGCAGCGACAGGACAGCCCGCGATCCAGGCGGCACCGGACCAGTGCCGCCAATGTCCCGCATCCTGGTCCCAAACTGCCATACCGGGGACGGGCATAGTGAAGCGCCAACCCCCTCCGGTCCACGTAGCGAGCGAATCGCCCTGTCCTTCCCAGGCGCCCGTTGCGGCAGCGGCAACGATCCAGCATTCGCCCTCCTCAGGCGCGGCGGGCGGGTCGGCCCGCGGCGCGTCCGGGACGCAGGCATGCAGCACCGCATCGATCGCCGTGAGCGCTTCATTGTGATAGACTTCCTTTTGCGCCTGGCCGGGCGCGATCAGAGGCAGCGCAAAGCGGGCAGTCGTGGTCATTTTTCTCTCCGCAAATCAGTCGAGGGTGAGCGTCGCGGGCCGCGACAGGCCATGGTCGCCAGCCTGGCGAACGGACAGGCTAAGCACCTCGCTCGCGCCGTCCGCCACCTGCATCCCGGCGTCGTAAAGGAACGTCGGCGCACCGGTCTCCACGATCCGTTCGAAACCGTCTCCGGCAATGATGAGCAGATACTTCTCGTGCTCCTCGCCGAGCGGGGTGTCCGCGCCGCTCGTCCAGACCCAGCCGAGCCGGCTGCGACGAGTCCAGGCAATGGCGATGTCGCCACTCGCCAGGAGACGGGCCGAGAGATCGACCGGCGCCGGCGGCAGCAGGGATTCGCCGCGGATCGTGATCGCGGCAAGAGCGGGCGTCTCGTCGCCAACGCCAATCGCTCGGACTGCCGCCGGACCACCGATTGATCCCGCTGGCGCGTCCAAGGCGGTGAGTGCTGTCGGTTCGATGAGCGTAAAGCTCTCATCGGACGCATGCCCACCCATGGCCCATTCCGTGCCGCGGCGCCCTCGCAGCAACCGCGACAGTCGAAAGCGCCCTCCACCGAGATCCGTGGCCCGACCAAACTGAAGCAGTTCGCGGCCCACGAGCGCCATGTTCGCGCCTGCTATAAGCGCCTCGTCCGACGCATTCTCGAGCATCATGCCGGCGTGCTGAAGGTCGACATCTACGGCGCTGTCGTCGTCGAACAACCAGGGCTGCCCCGCGGCCAGAGTGCCGACCGTCACGCCCATCACCGCCGGCGCACCCGTGACGTCTGCGTCATTCCAACTCGCACCGCCGTCGAAGCTCGCCAGCAGCGCCGCGCGCCGCCACCCCGGCTCTGTCCCTGCCGCCGCTAAAAGAAGTTGCGGTCGTCCCCCAATCGGTTCGCCGATCGGCGCATCGATCAGCCGCAATATTGTGGGGCCATGCACCAAGTCCGGCTGACTACCGCCTTGCCCGGGCTCAGCTGGCGCGGATTCCGGCGCCGGGCCGGCAAGCCGTTCCAGCTCCAGTGCGACGTCCATCGGCCCGAGCCGCCAGCGCCGCGCCGTCCAGCGCCCGGCTTCACCCTCGATGGCGACAATTGCGCCCGGGCGCAGGTCCGCGCGCGCCCAGCCGAGACATACTTTGGCGCGCGTTCGCGCTGCCCGCATCGAGGCTAGCCGCGCCTCGGCCATCGCTTTCGCTGCCTCGGCGCCGAGCGCTGCCGGCAGCGCTCGGCGCTCCGCGTTTCTCTCCGCCTCGCCGGTCGTCGCGCGTTGCAGGCCGGCGTGGAAATCGCGCGCAGGATCGTAATAGGTGAGGCTGACCTCGCTCGGCGTTGTGCTCGCTGCGTGCCGCACGACCTCGCGTCGGCCCTGCTCCTCGTCAGCGCTGATCGCCAGCGGCGCGTCGTCCGGCAGGCCAAGGCGCAGCGCCGCGCCTTCATCAACCAGCGAAAGACCGGCGAGCTCCGCCAGCGTCTCCACTGCGCCGCGTAGGCTCTCGCCGCTCGCGGCATAGCCATCGAGTGCCGGACTCGGACCGGCAGTGATCACGCCGTCCGACAGATCGGCCGCAATGTCGCCGATCGTCATCGGCGCCGGGTCAGCTTCGATTTCGAACGTCAGCGACGGAATGCGATTGCCGTAATCGGCCAGCTCGAAATCTTCGAATACCGCGTAGGCGCAACCGCGAAACGCCGGCGTCTCACTCAGCCCTTCGGCGGAGGCGATGAGGGGATCGACCGGCTGGTCCTCATCGCCAACATGCAGCCGGAAGGCGGTGGGCGTCTTGAAGTCACCGGCCGCGCCGCGGAGCAATTTGCCATCGGCCCAGATCCGCCCGACGCTGATGATCGGCCGCGCCGACAAGGCCGCCGCGAAATTAGCGGAATAGGTATAGTTGACCGTCTTCGACTGCCCTTTGCCGCCACTGGTCGAGCGTCGCTCGATAAGGTCGGTCGCCCAGATCACGCTGCCCGCGACCCGCATCCGCCCGAACAGCTTGGGCAACGCGGCGCCATAGGTCGATGTCTGGACCGCGAGATCGCCCAGCCGCGGCCCCCGCTGAGCCTTGGGTCCGAACAGGCCGCGGTCGAGCTGCTGGCCGAGGATTGAGCCGAGCGCGCCGCCGATCGGCCCGCCCACCGCGGTGCCGACGGCAGTGAGAATAAGCGTCGCCATGGTCGGTGCTCAATGCGAGGGTACGGAGAGGCGCCAGGCCGACAGGATGGGCCAAGGCACGGGCGCCGGAGTCTCGACTACTCGCCGCAGCCCCGCATGCGCATGGACATGACCCTCCGGGGTCAGCACGACCGCATGAAGTTGCTCGGGCGCGCTCCTGACCACTAGCACATCGCCGGCTCCAGCCTGGTCCGGCGACAGCCGCTCGAAGCCGCCGGCGATCAAACCCGCATTCACCACGTTCGGATCGCCGCCGCGCAACCGATAATCGTCAGGCGCGCGCTTCGGGTCGACGCCGGCGGCCATCACGATCACGCCGATGCAGTCGAGCCCTTGCGCGAGCGAGCGCCCCTGCGCCCGGAAGCGCGTCCCGATCAGCGATCGCGCCCGCGCGACGATCGCGGCGCCGTCATTCACGCCGATGCGTCCTTCTTGCCGGCCTCGATCCGATAGCCGTCAATCTCGATCATGATTCGCTCCGGGCGGTGCGCGCAGCCCGCGAGCGCGAGCAATAGGACAGCGATGCCAGCTCTCAGCCGCATGGTCTTTCTCCTTCGGTTTGAATGTTCAGGCGCCAGGATAGCGCGTCAGCAGATCCATGCCCGGCAGATGCGGCTCGCCGCGGAAGTTGAGGGCGTTGGAGAACCGACCCGCACAGGTCGCCAGCCGCCGGTCGCAGCCTTCGACAAGCTCAACCAGGTCGCCGGCCGCGACCGTGCCCACCGGTGGGTCGCGCAGCGTTACGTTCGCGCCCGTCGAGCCCATGATCGCACTCTCAAGACCGCTGTTCGCTCCGGTCAGCCAGCGCAAACGCCCATAACGATAGGCGCCATCCGAAGCGGTCGCATCCAACTCGAACTCGTCCTCTGCCGTCGCGGCGACAATCCGCGCGAAACGTGTCCGGACGGCGAGATCGATCCGGCATCTCTTGTCGCCGAGCCTCGCCCGGCATTCTGGCGATGTCTGCTCAACGACCGGCCGGTCAAGCACCATCGTCGGCCCCTTGAGCTCGGCTTCGAAGGCATCCCCCCTGATCGAAACCTCGCCCAGCTCGCCGCGTGCGATCGCTAGCGTCTCGCCATCGGGCGCCGCCCAATCGACCATGAAGACGAAGACGGCCGCGCCATCCCAGCGCCCGGCCTTGAGGTCGGCGGCGGTGATCGCATCGCTGGTCAGCGCGCCCTCGACATCGAGCGTGTCGAGGTCGAACCCGTCGGAAAGCGTGATTGACGAAGGCAGCAGGCCGGGCGTCGCGCGATAGGCGAGACCGCCGATCCGCAGATCGCGATCATGGGTGGTGAAGCCGAGCGTCACGCCGTCGCGCCGCTCCAGCCGCCAGCACAGCGCGATGGTGGCGAGCTCGCGCCGCAGAAAGTCGGCCACGCTCAGCTCTCTCGGATCTCGATCAGCGGCACGCTCGCCGCTTCGCCCGCCAGGAAGGTCGCGCGATTGACCTCCAACCGGTCCTCGGCGAACCGAACCGGCACGTCGAAGCGAAAGCCGGCCGTCACTACCGCTCCCTCCGCCGGCGGTTCGGCAAAGCTCACCACCCCCTTCTCGTGCAGCAGCCAGCCGCTCGATTGCTCAATGCCATCGACCGCGACACGGACAGTCCCGCTCGCCGGTCTGGTGATCCTCCGCACCTGACCGTCGTAATTTTTGATCAGATCGAAGTCGGTCCGCGCACCATCTCCCTCGCCAAGCACCTGGTCGGCCGCGCTGGGCTCGGCGGTCATGCCGTTCGAGCTGTGGTCGAACGGATCTTCGAAGCGGAACGCGACCGCCGCGCCGCGCCGGGCGCGAAAGAATGCGATCAGTTCCTGCAGTTCGGCCTCGCTCCGCACGCCCGGCCCGGCGTCGAATCTGAGCCGGGCATCGGCCCAGTCGGCATTGCGCTGTTCGACGCCGTTCGCCGTCGTGACGATCGCGGTCGAGAATTCCGGCGCCACGCTCGCCTCCCGCCCCAGCGCAATCGGAAATCGCACATCCGCGAATGCCTCCACGTCATCGTCTCCCGAACTCGTTTCGAACCAGGTGAACCCGTCCCGTAACACCTGCGGCAGCGCCCAGACGAACGTCTCCGCCGTTCCACGCGCCCGCGCCGTTTCCGCCGCTGCCGCGATCCGGGTCCATAAAGTGCGCTCGTCGCCCGAGAGCACGAAACCGCTGAAATAATGCTGTCCTGCGACGGGGTAGCCGAGCCGCTCCGCCATCGCCGCGACCGCGCCGGCCGTCGCGCCGGAACGGCCCGAAGTCACCCAGTCATAGTCCTCGAGCTGAAGCACATCGAAGGCGGGCGCCGTCCAGCCGAAGGGCACGTTCGCCCGCTTCACCTCCGCGCCGTCGAGGACGGTCGGCAGATAGACCAGCAGCAGCGTCTCCGCATCCGCCGCCACCGCTTTTACTGCATCGCTCAGGGCCGCCGTCGAGGTCGCCAAAGCCGTGCCGGCGTCATCCAGCGTCGCCTTCTGCGCCGCATCGAGCGACCCGCGCACATCCCCAACCGGCACCGGATCGAAGGCCGCCACGGCCGCATCGTCATAGAGACAGATGCGCCCATCCGGGAACACCCACCACCACGGCTCGCCGATCTGGAAGCGCACGCGCTGCCCCTCCGCGACTGCCAGCGCCGCGAAGGCGGCCCCAATATCCTGCAGCCAAGCCATCGCGGCCGCATTGCTCGGCGACAGGAGAGTCGATGGCGGCTCCCACCCGGTCAGCGCCGGCGCTCCGCCCATGTCGCGCTGCTTCCACGCTTCCGCGCAATGCTGGTCGAGCAGTTCGTAAGACAGCGACAGGATCACCTCGAACCCCAGCGCCTTCGCCCGGGTCAGGAAATCCGAATGCCAGGCAGCGCACGGCCCGTTGAGGCCGCCCTCCGCCTTCAGATCGCTATCGAGCCGAAAATAATGGCTCATCCCGACATAGTGATTGATCACCGCCCGATAGCCGAGCCAGGCGATGTTCCGCAGCACCCGCGCCGGCGTCAGGTGATAGAGATCGTCATAGCCGGTCGCGATCCTGAGCTCATGCTCGGGCACGATCGCGTCGCCGATCGAGAGCACCGAGCCGGAGCCGTCGCAGGCGATCTCCGACAGCTCAACCCAGCCTTCGACAGGCGCGCCCAACATCACGTCCTCGCCGGAATAACCGGGCGCGACGAGCGAAACGAACATCCGATCCACGTCGCCGGCGAACACCGGATCGTCCCCCGCCCAGCCGCCGGCAAGGTTGCCAAAGTCGAGCGCGACCAGCGCATCCTCGGCCGCTCCCTCGGCATAATTCCACAATCGCACGAACCAGCTGCGCGCCTCGCCCGCCTCGTCGCGTCCCTCGATCGTCAGCGTCGGCCCGTTGACCGCATCCAGCGGCATCACGCCGCCCGATCGCCACCGAAAGCTCAGCTGGCAGCGCCGAAAATCCCGGCTCGCCTCATAGCGAAGCAGCGGATGATCCCGCCGATCCTCCGCCTCCCAGATCAACCCGGCAAGATCGTCCGCCTTGTAAAAGGACCGTCTCGACCCGCAGCGCATTCGGCCCGGTGGTGACGCACGAAGCCATCATCGGCCGCGGAAAATCGACGCACCAGTAACGCGCGTCGAACCTTTTCACGAAGCCGAGAGTCTTCGCCGCGCCGACCGGCGCGAGCCAATGAGGCATCGCTCTCTCCCGTCATGCCGGACTTGATCCGGCATCCATCTTATTTGAGAACCGCCGATCATGAGCAGCCCGTTCCCGCCATCACCTCCGCGCCAGCTCGATGAGCTCCAAGCCTATGATGCGATGCTCGCATTCATTCATGCTTATTGGGAGCGCGGGCTGAAGAGTTCCGACGATATCGCGAACTTGTTGGGTTCAATGGAGCGGGGAACGCTGTGGGCCAACGGCATGCCCAACGATCCCGCTTTCTGGCGGGACTGGACTGAGGCAGTCGATAGAACTCTGGTGGATTAGTCCTCCACCCGCATCAACGCCGCCTTTACCGCCCGCGCCACCTGCCGCCCGGACGCCTGCAGCGCCCGCCCCTCGCCGCCGCCCGGCGCATTGATCGTGATGTTCACCCGCACATCGCGCCCGCCGCCGCCGGCGCGCATCGGTTCGATCCGCCCGCTCGCCGCCGGCACGAACAGTTCCGGCCCACGCTCGCCGACCAGATAGGGCTGCCCGGGTGAGACCTGCCCGCCGATCGCCTTGCCCGGAGCGCCCACGATCGCCCCGAACAGGTGTGCCAGCCCGATCCCGATCCCGCCCTTCTTGCCGTCGTTGAGCAGAGAGTTGAGCCCACCTCGGATCGATGCCGCTGCAATATCGGCCAGCGCCGCCAAGGCGGTGCGTTTCAAATCGTCAAAGCCGGTCTGCCCCGACCGGATCGCGGCGATCAGAGACCGCTCCAGCACCCGCCCCGCGCGATAAGCCCCGTCCGCGAACGGCCCTTCCAGCTCGGCGATCATCGCCTTCACATCGCGTGCGAACACCGCCCGGTCCGCCCGCACCGCGACCACTGTGTCGTCGAGTTCGTCATCCATCAGGAAACATCTCCTTCAGCCGGGCAAGATCGTCGGCGGTCGCCGCGGACCGATCGTTGCCGACCAGCGCGGCGAGCGCCGCCGCCAGTTCCGCCGGCGTCGCGCTCCAGAACTCATCCGGTCGCCACCACAACACAGCTCCGGCCAGCCCGGCCAGCCGCGCCGCCGCTTCGCTAAACACGGCCCTGCAGAATCTGGCTGAGCAGTGTCCGCAATGGCGCCACCGCCTTGGCGAGCCCCATCTCCACCACGGCCTCGCCAATCCGTTCGCGCGGAACACCGCCGCCGGCACAATGCTCGAACAAGGCCGCCGTTTCCGTCAGCGTCAGCCGTCCCTCCGCCGCCCTCTCGACCAAAGCGAATAGCGGCCCAAGCTCTTCCTCCGCGGCGACTAGTGCTTCGAAGCTGGGCCGAAGCACTACCTTCACTCCAGCCACCACGATCGCGGCTTCGCCGCGAGCCGGATTGGCAGATACCTCTCGGCTCGAAGGTCCACTTCGAGACGTATTCATACCGCCGCCACCGCGCCGGAGCTTTCCAGCGCGACCGCATAAGTCCGCTCGCCGCCATGGTCGCCGGCATAGTCGAGCCGGGTCACGAGGAACCGCCCGCGCAACCGCTCGCCGCTCTCGAAGCTCAGCTCATAATCGTCGAGCGCGCCGCCCAGCGCATTGCCCTTGATCCGCCCCTCGGCGACCGAACCGGTGAAGACGCCGCTCGCCGCCACCGAAACCGATCGCACGCCCGCTCCGGACAGCAACTCGCGCCAGCTGCCGGAATCCTTGCTGGTGACGTTCACCGCCTCGCCGTTCACCGACATTTGCGTCGTCCGCATCCCGCCGATCGTGGCATAGGTCGGCGGCGATCCGCCGTTGCCGACCTTCAACAAGAACGCGCTTCCTTTTTCCGCCGCCATGGCGCAGTCTCCTTTCACTCAAAGCCTTGAAAAGATGGAGAAGGGGATGCTTTCATCTTTGCTTGCGCTGGCCATGGCCATGCAGTCCGACGCCACCCGCGCCAGCCGCGAAACCTTCACGCGCTGCCTTCGCCAATTCGTCGACAGCAGCATCACCGCGCGCAAGACCGCCGACCAGTTCCGGACCGAATATGCCCAGGCCTGCATGGCCGAACAGACCGCGTTTCGAGAGGCGATGATCCGCCGCGACATGGGCATGCGCTCGACCCGCGCCAGCGCCGAGGAATCGGCCAATCAGGAGCTCCAGGACGCTCGCGAGAATTTCTCCGCGCAGTTTGAAATGGCCACTACTCCAAGCTGAGCTCAAGCCAAGCGTAAGGCCGCGGACGCGCAGCGGCCCCGGCCTTACGCCAGGACTTGAGCCAGCCGGACGGCGGGGCGGCCGGCATGTCCGGCCGAGCCCGATCGACGTCACGGTACAATGGTACCGTGGCGGCCATGAATCCTAACCCACCCGTTCCATCCTGACCCGGACCTCGATCGTGCCAGCCCAATCGCCGGCGCGCTTCTGCGCAGTGCGAACCCGGACGAGCGACAGGCTCACGATCCGCCAACCGCCCTGCGCCCCGCCAAGCCCGACTAACGCCGCTTCAGCCTCCGCCATCAAAACCCGCAGCCGCGCCGGTCGCTCGCCGGAGTCGCGGATCGTGACGGCCAGGCGAATCTCCCGCCCCTCACCGCCCTTCCATCCCCAGTCGCTCTCCGGACCGGTCTCGATCGTCGCGTAGGGCAAGCTCGCGTTGAGCGGCGTGCCGTCATAAGCGCCATTCAACCCGCTCAACTCCACCAGCGCGGCCAGCACCGCCGCCGCCAGCGCCTCGCTCGCACTTGCTTGCGCCATCCTCTTACTCCTAGCCGAGCCGGAGCCGCCGCCACTGCCGCCACAAGGCGATCACCGCGGCCGGCGGCGGGGCGGGTTCGGATGCGTCGCGCCGCGCGTAGCTGTGCAGCGCGAGCCGAACGATTCCCTGACGCAACGCTTCGGGCACGCCATTGCCATCGACGGCCAGGCCGGCGACATAGGTCACCTTCAGCCGCTTCTCGCTGCGCGCCTCAGTCAGCCGCACCCACCCATCGCCCGCCGCGTCGATGTCGATCGCATAAGCCTCCGCAGGCAGCACGGTCGCCGCTTCGCCCACACCCAGCGCGGACAGGGTCTCGATCGACCGCACCGGCGCGGCGCCCAGCCGAGTCCAGGCCGCGCTCGCCGGAACGACCTCGCTCACCGGTCGCGAGATCAGCAACGTGCCGGTAAATTGCTCGCACAAATCAGTTGCCGCGCGGGCGAAACCGGCGAGCAAGGCGTCCTCCTCGCTGGTCGCGATCCGCGCGTCGGCTTTCAGCTCGGCGAGCCCGACCGGTAGCACCGGCGCGGCCGAGGCGACGAAGCCCGCCATCACCTTTCCTCCACGCGCAGGGTCAGCGACCGTTCGTCGCTCCGTCCGTCGGACAAGGTCACCCTGTTGCCGATCCGATAGACATGTCCCGGCACGCCGCCGGACACGGTCGCCGCGGTCCGGCGCAGGTCGAAGCTGCCGATCTCGACGATCGCGCCGCCTTCCTCTCCGGGCTCGACCCGCCACTCGCTGGCGGCGATGATCTGCCCGTCCAGATAGGCCGCGCCCCAGTCGATCGCATAATCGATCCGGGCATCCGGATCCTTGAGATAAAGGCTCATTGCGTCATCCTCATCATGGCTTGCGCGCGGCGGCGGTTCGTTCGTCGGCCCGTTCGCCCGCTGTCGCGTCGTCGCGGACGGCGCCGGGTCGCGGTCCTATCTGCTCGGTCGGCAGCTCGCGCCGCCCTGCGTCGCCCAGCGCACGGCCCGATATCGTCTCGCCCAGCATCGTCAGCCGCCGATCAGGCCGTGCGCGGCGAGATCGTCTATCAGCGCCTTCAGCCGCTGCGCCAGCGCTTCGGTCGTCACGCTCGCCGTGTCGAAGCCAGCGCGCGAGGCGGTGCCGGAGGGCGCGGTCCAGCCGGTCCGGCGGGACGCGACGACCTGACTGCCGCCGATGGCGATGTTGCCATTGACGGAGAGACCCGCGCCTGGCGTCACCACCGCCGTCGCGTTCGCCAGCTCGACGATGCTCGTATCGGCGGGCGAGGTGAGAAGCGCGTTGCCGGCGCGCGAGGCGAGAAACAGGTCGAAAACCGAACCCGTATGGGCGGAGATGACCAAACCAAGCGACGCGTCCGTATAGCCTTTGCCGACTCCCGCGGAGAACGACCCTGACCCGAAATTCATGGTGATCAGGCCGCCGGTAATGTTGACGTCGCTCGCATTCTGCGTGGCGAGGGTGCCGAGCCCGGCATGGCCGCGCAGCGCCGTCGCGTCGGTCAGCGCAAGATGGCCCCGGCCGAAGCCGGTCGTCGCCAGCCCCGCGATCGCGGTCAGCCCGCCGTCCAGCGGCTGATAGTCGCCGTCATGATCGTGGTCGCTCGCCGCGGCGTCGATGATGCCGTAGCCGGCAAGCGTCGTCGGCCGGCCGCTCAAGCCGGCGAAGCTGTGGCCGTGAGCCAGCGGCGCCTTCGCCGCCAGCGCCTCGATCAGCCCGTCGACGTCGCCGATCGCCGCCACGCCGCCGTCGCGCGCCGCGAACCAATCCGCGTTGACGGTCAGCGCGACGGTCTTGAGCCCGGCCGAAAGATCCACGGCCGCCCCGCCGGCGGACGAGCTGATCGGAGCGCGGACGAGCGCGCCACCCGCCAGCTCGCCCTCGCCCGTCTCCCATTCCTCGGGACGGGTGACGCTGCGGATCGCATAGTGAAAGCGCGCCCCGGCGGGCACCGTCGCGGCGAAGGCGCGATGGCCGGGCAGCGGACCGCCCAGCGCAAGCGCGCCGGCGCCCTCGCCCCAGCTCGCCTCGCGCACCAAATCGGCGAAGAACAACGCCATGATCGGCCTTTCAATGATGTCGAAAAAGGGTGCGCCCGCCGGCAAGGGGGAAACCGGCGGGCGCATTCCCTCTCCCGCTTGCGGGAGAGGGTTAGGGTGAGGGTCTGTATTAAGCCGCGAACTTCAGCAGCTTGATCGCCTCGCTGTTCATGACCTGCCCGCCGATCCGCTTCGTCGCGTAGAAATGGACGAACGGCTTGTGGGTGTAGGGATCGCGCAGGATCTGCGTCTCGCTGCGCTCGGCGATCAGATAGCCCGCCCGGAAATTGCCGAAGGCGATGGCGAGCGCGTTGGCCGCGATGTCCGGCATGTCCTCCGCCTCGATCAGCGGATAGCCGAGCAGGCTGTCCGGCTGGCCGGACACGAGCCCCGGCTGCCACAGGAACGCGCCGTCGTCGGTCTTGAACTTGCGGATCGCCGCCGCGGTCGCCGAGTTCATCACGAACGCGGCGCCCTGCCGGTAAGGCGAGCGCAGGCTCTGCACCAGATCGATCAGCTTGTCCTGCGGCGCCGAGGCCGGGAAGCCGCCGGCGACTGCGGTCTTGATGAACTGCAGCGTCCCGAACGCCCGCGTCGCGTCGCCGTCGACGCTGTTCGGCGCGGCGAGAAACCCCTTGGGCTTATTGGTCCCGTCGCCGGCAACGAAGGCCGCCCCTTCCGCCCGCGCGAACTCGGTCGCGATCTCGCTGGCCAGCCACGCCTCGACGTCGAACGCCGCGTCGTCGAGCATCGCCTGACTCGCGGCGGGATTGGCGTAGAGATCGCCGAACGGCGGCGCGATCTCGGCGAAGTCGGGCGTGTCGGTCTCCGCCCGCGCCCCGCTTTCCGCCGCCCAGCCGGACGGCGTGCCACCGGTTGTCACCAGCTTGCGATAGCCGGCGCTGCCGACCTTCACGACATTGGCGATGGCGCGGATCGGCGAGATCGCGGTCAGCGTCTTTTCGATCTGCGCGTCGAGCTCTTCCGGCACTGCATAGCCGCCGGCCGCGTCGCTCGTGCCGGCGAACGCCTTGAGCTCGACCCCGGCCTCCAGCCCCTTGCGCAGATAACGCTCGACGAACGGCGACCGCCCCTCGGCCCGTTCGCCCTTCACCCCCTCCAGCGCCGGCCGCGCCCCGGCCACGACCCGCGCCTTCAGCGCCGCGACCTCGGTCTTCAGCGCCTCCAGCTCGTCATCCTCCCGCTCCATCGCCTCGAACGACGCCTCCAGCGCATCGCCTTTCACTTCCAGCATTTCGTCTCTCCTCGGTTGATACGAAAAAGCCCCCGCCGGTACGGCGAGGGCTATTGAAATTCCCTCTCCCGCCTGCGGGAGAGGGTTGGGGTGAGGGTCTTCTACTCGTTCATTCCACCACGAAATCCGCGATCGGCCGCAACGCCCCAAACCGCTCCTTCTTCGGCCGCCCTTCCAGCGCCGGAAACTCCACCACCGGCGCCGGCAGCTTCTTGTCCGGCAGCCGGTCGAGCAGATCGCGCAGCAAAGTCAGCCGCCCGCGCTTCTGGTCGTTGAAATCGACCAAGGTCCACGGCGCCCAATCAGTGTGGGTCGCTTTCAGCATCGCCTCGCGAGCCTTTGTATAGTCGCCATATTTCGCCCGCGCCGCGATATCGATCGGCGACAGCTTCCAGCGCTTCAGCGGATCCTCCAGCCGCTCCGCGAACCGCTCCTCCTGCTTCTCCTGGTCGCAGGCACAGCCAATATTTGAAGATTAAAATACCGTCGTCCGCCAGCGCCTTCTCGAACCCTGGCACGGCCCCCAGAAACGCCTTCGCCTCCGCCTCGCTGCAAAAGCCCATCACCCGCTCGACGCCGGCTCGATTGTACCAGCTACGGTCGAACAATACGATCTCGCCCTTGGCCGGCAGATGCGGCACGTAGCGCTGGAAATACCATTGCGTCCGCTCGCGCTCGCTCGGCTTCGAGAGCGCGACCACCCGGCATTGCCGCGGGTTCAGCACATCGGCGATCGCGTTGATCGCGCCGCCCTTCCCCGCCGTATCCCTTCCTTCGAACAGAACCAGGATGCGCTGCCCCGTCTCCTGCGCCCAGAACGCCATCTGGACCAGCTCCTCGCTGATCGGCGCGAGCAGCTCCTCATAATCCTTGCGCTTGAGCTTGCTCACTTTCCCTCTCCCCTGAGGGAGAGGGTAGGGTGAGGGGGTTCGGCCGTCGAGATCATTCTCCAACCATATGCACCCGCGCTTTGGGCTGCATCGGCATCGTCACCAGGCTGATCTCGACGAGGTCGAGTGCGGTCAACACGCGCGGCTCGCCGCCCTCGCTTGCCTTCACCCGATAACCGAAGCTCAGGCCCCGCACCGCGCCCTCCTTAAGCAGCGCCGCCGCCTCGCGCCCCGCCGCGCCTTCCGACAATCGCCCGATCACACGCAGCCCGCGCCGATCCTCCTTCAGATAGTCCACCCGCCCGATCGGCCGCGCCGGATCGTGCTGCCAGAGCAAAGGCACGGTTCCCACCGAACGCAGGAGCGCACCGGCAAATGCGCCGGCCCGCACGACGTCGCCGCCCCGGTCCGGCCGCCCGAAGATCGCGGCATAGCCGGCAAATCTCATCGCAGCATTTCCAGCAAGCCGACCTTCACCGCGATCCCGGCGACCAGCAGCGCCAGGCCGATCCGCACGATCCAGCTCACCACCGCGCTCAGCGCCGATTTCTTCGCGTCCCGCCAGGCGCGGAGCAATTCGCGCAGCTCATCCATGTCCCGCCGCGCGTGCTCGTCCCTGAGACCCAGCGCCGCGAGCGCCCGCTCCGCGCCCACTTCGCTCGCCTCCTCGATCAGCGCGCGCAGCGTCGGCATGTCCGCCCCCTGCCCCTCCGCCTGTGCGACGAGCAGGGCGAGCATCGAACTCGCCTGATTGGTCATCCTCTTTCACCTTGCTAGAGTGGCCCCGTGACGACCCGCACTGTCATGCTGATCATCCTCTTCGCCCTATTCGTGCTGGCCGGTTATTATCTGTGGCGCGAATGGCGGATCGATGCCTGCTCGGCCTCGAAAGGCGAGTGGAACTACGCCGCCTCGGTTTGCGAGCCGCTCCCCGGCTGAGGCCCGAAGCCCAGCATCTCGCGCTTCTCCGCATCGCTCAGGAACTCCGCCGCCCGCACCTGCCGCCACAGCCGCTCGCGGTCCTCGGCCAGCGCCGTCACCTGATCGACGTCGATCGCGAACCTCAGCCCCGGCCGCCACGCCGCCAGCCCGTCGCCGATCCCGCGCAAGATCCGCTCCGCCATCGGCAGCACCGTCAGCCGCCACAAGGCCCGGTTCGCCTCGCGATAATTGGCGTAGGTCGCGTCGCCGGGCAGGCCGAGCAGCATCGGCGGCACGCCGAACGCCAAAGCGATGTCCCGCGCCGCCGCCGCCTTCAGCCCGCTGATGTCCATGTCCGCCGGAGTCAGGCTCAGCGCCTGCCATTTCAGCCCGCCGTCGAGCAGCAGCGGACGGCCGGCATTGGCCGCGCCGGAAAACTGGGCGGCCAGTTCATCCTTGAGCCGCGCGAACTGATCGGCCGACAATGCCGCTCCATCCGGCGGATCGTAGACCAAAGCTCCCGAAGGCCGCGCCGCGTTGACGAGCAGCGCCCGGTGCCAGCGCGCCGCGAGATTGTGCAGCTCCACCGCCGCGCCGGCGGCACCGAGGCAACCCAGCCCATAATGATCGTCGAGCGGATGCGCGGCTTTGAGGTGGATCACCCCCGGCCGCCCCAGCGCGTCGACCGCCTCGAACCGGCTCGTCGCCTCGCCCACGCGATAGAGATAGCCCGCCGGCCATCCCCGCCTGTCCGCCTCGATCCGCACCCGCTCCGGCCTGAGTGCCACCAGCTCCACCGGCTCCGCCGCCGCGTCCAGCACCACCCGCACGAACGCATTGCCATGCAGCAAGAGCTGCGTCGCGATTGTCTCCAGTATGCCGGGAACGAGCAGGGATACCGCTCGGTCTGAGCTTGTCGAAGACCGCTCCTTCTTTCCCTTTGCCCCGACGAAAGTACCACTTTCGCCGGCCTGATAAACCGGCGCCCAGGCCACGCTCTCCGCCACCAGCCGCACCGCTCGCTGCGCGACCGGGTTGGCGAGATAGGCCTCACGCACCCGCGCCTCGTAGCTCGCCGGCCGCTCCTCGAAAGCATCGGCGAACCGCAGCGGCAAACCCGCCAACAAAAAAGGCCGCCCGGCTTCCCGAGCGGCCTTCCGGCCGAACCATTTCATTGCCGATCTCCCATCCCGTCCATCCCGCCGCGCAGGGCGCCCGGCCCGGCGCGCGCGCACCGGCGCCCCCGGAACGCCCACCGCCTCGCGTGGTTGATTCGTTGTCACTCAACCTCCAGCGCCGGGAGACTGCCATGAACACCGAAACTCAGACCCCCTCACGCACCGAAACCCGCCTCGATCGCGACGAAACCGGCTTCCTGATCGCCTCCGACCGGGTCGAGGGCACCGCCGTCTATAACCGCCAGGGCGACAAGCTCGGCACGATCAAGAACTTCATGGTCGGCAAGCGCGACGGCCGCGTCCACTATGCGGTGTTGAGCTTTGGCGGCCTGTTCGGCCTCGGCGAGAAGCAATACCCACTGCCCTGGGACGTGCTCACCTTCGAGCCCGCGCAGGGCGGCTATGTTGTCGATCTCGACAAGGAGACGATCGAGAAGGCGCCCTCTTTCGAGCGCGACGCCGAGCCGACCTGGGACCGCGACTACGGCATCCGAATTTACGATTACTACGGCGTCACCTACTAGGCGGAGGCCGTCCCGGCGCCAGCGAAGCAAGCGCGACGCGATTGCAAGCTGGAGCCGGAGTCGGCCCGCCCGGCCGGCGGGTCGGCGATGCCGAACCCGACCGACGTCACGGCACGATGGTGCCGTGACGGCCACCCCGGATTGCGGCGCCATTTCTGGGGAACGCCAGCCGCGCCCGGCGCGTTCGCGCTGACGACCCCCGGGACAATCTCAGATGGCCGAGCCCGATAAGGATATCGTCGTCACCAGCGACGGCCGCTTGGTCGGCTGCCGGGGACGAGTGCTGGTCGCCACGCTCCTGATCGCCGTCTTGTTCCTATTCCTACTGATCCTGCTCGTCCGCGGCCTGCTGAGCGAGGGTCAGCATCCCCCCCCGCCGGCCCGTGCTTCGGCCGAAACACCGCCGCCGCCCGATCGCCTCGAATCAGCTACACTTTCCCAGCATTCCTGACTTGTGCCATATCAGCGTCACGCTGTCAAGCACTTTTTACCGATATGGTTCCACCGTCGCCTCTTCCGCTCCTCACGCGGCGCGCTAAGATGGCCGGCAGGGAGACCGGTATGAAGAGGATGCGGGGCGTGGCTGTGGCCGCGGCGCTGGCGACGATGGCGTTCGCCGCCGAGGCGGGGGCCGACGGGACGCGGCGCGAGCCGTCCCTTCCGGGCGAATCCTGCCTGCCGCCGGTGGACGACCCCAAGACCGTGCAAGGCGCGGAAAGCCCGCCACGGCCAGTACTCATGGAAGGCCTCGGCTATGCCGGCCTCGAACCCGACACGTCCAATCCCGCAGCCCGCGCCTGGTTCGCTCAGGGCGTCCGCCTGATCTGGGCGTTCGACGAGGTCGAGGCGATCCGCGCCTTTCAGCAGGCGCAGGGGCTCGACCCGAACTGCGCCCTCTGCCATTTCGCCGAAGCCTGGGCGCGCGGCCCGACGATCAACCTGCAGCCGCGCACGCCCGAGCTGGAAGCCGCCCGCGCCGCCGCCCGCCGCGCCCTCGCGCTCGTCGATCGTCTCTCGCCCCGCGACCAGATCCTCGTCCGCGCCATGGCGCTGCGCACCCGCGACGGCGACGCCTTCGCCAGCGACGCTTATGCCGCTTATATGGAGACGGCGGCGCTGCGCATGCCGCAGGACGACACGATCCAGATCATGGCCGCCGACGCGCGGATGGTCGCCTGGGGCCGGGCCGACACGCTCCCGGTCGATTCGCTCGCCCGCCGCTTCCTGGAACGCGTCCTCGCCCGCAATCCGGACCATGGAGGCGCCATCCATTATTATATCCACCTCACCGACTGGATCGATCGCCAGCATCTCGCCGTGCCGCATGCGGATCGCCTCGCCCGGATCGCGCCGGCGGCGAGCCACCTCGTCCACATGCCGTCGCATTCTTATTATGGCGTCGGCCGCTACCGCGACGCGGCGGCGGTCAACGTCGCCGCGATCGCCGCCGACCGCGCCTTCAATGCTTTGGCGCGCCCGGTCAGTTCCGACTATCGTTTCTATCTCAACCGCCACAACATGCACTTCGCGATCAACAGCGCACTTGCCCGCGGGGACGGCGCGACCGCGTTGGCGGTGTCAGAGCAATATCGCACCACCTATTTGACCGGCGAGAACGTCCAGCCGGCCTCGCGCCTGCTGGGCTCCGCTCTGTCCTACACCGCCGGCCTTCACCGCCCGGTCGCCGAGGTGCTGGCGCTGCCGGAGACCGAAAATCCGGTCGACCGGGCGATGCGTCACTACGCGCGCGGCGAAGCGCTCGCCCGCAATGGCGACGCCGCCGCCGTCCGCGCCGAGGCCCGCGCCCTCGCCGCGCTGCGCGAAGGCTCGGCCGCCCCCGGCTTCGGCCGCGGCGGCGCCCGGCTCGCCGAGGTCGCGCAGGGCGTGCTCGAAGGCCGCGCCGCAATGCTCGACCGCCGCTATGACGAGGCCGCCACCGCCTATCGCCGCGCGATGAACGCCCAGCTCGCCGCCGATTTCGGCATGGATCCGCCGCTTTTCTGGTATTCGGTCCGCCGCAGCCTCGCCGCCGCCCTGCTCGCCGCCGGCGACGCGACGGCCGCCCGCGCCCAGCTCCACGCGTCCTTGCGCCGCTGGCCCAACGACCCCCTCGCCCTCTACACCCTCTCCCTCGCCGACCGCGCCCTCGGCGACGAAGCGCTCGCCGCGGGCAACCTCGCCCGCGCCCGCGCCGTCTGGGCCGGCGAGGTGACGCAGGTGCCACTAGCGCGGATCTGATCCTCTCTGTGTGCCGCCTTTTCCACGCTGACAGCGTTGGAAGCGAGAGCTAGGCAGGGGTAACCGTGGCGCTTCTCTTCCTTCTGCTGCTTGGCGGCTTCGTCCTGCTCTGGGTGTCCAACCGGGAGCTGAAGCGCCGCCTCGACCTGGTCGAACGACGGCTGGCGGGTGAACACTCGCCGGCTGCGGCGCTCGATCCTGCCGGGCCGCCAGTTCCTTACGCCGTAACCTATGCGAGAACGGCTGAGCCATCCCAATCCTCCCCTGCATCCGCAGGGGAGGGGGACCGCGCGGAGCGCGGTGGAGGGGCAATTCCAGAACCGGAAGACGTCCCTTCCGAACATATCATCGACATCGGCGATGAACCGCCGCTCGCTCCATCCGAAACCCTCGGCGCGCTGTTCGAGCGTTTCGTCGCCGGCCGCCTGCTGATCTGGCTCGGCGGCATCGCGCTCGTCGTCGCCGCCATCTACCTGATCCGTTTCTCGATCGAGATGGGGTTGGTCACCCCGGCGATGCGCATGATCGCCGCCGCTTTGTTCGGCGCCGCGCTGATCGCCGCCGGCGAGGCAGCGCGCTGGAAGATGGCGGACGATCCGCGCATCGCCCAGGCGCTGGTCGGCGCCGGCATCGCGGTGCTCTATGCGACCGCTTACGGCAGCCATATCCTCTACGGCTTGCTCGGCTCGGGCGCAGCCTCGGCCGCGATGCTGGCGATCACCGCCGGCGCGCTCGGCCTGTCGCTGCGCCACGGCGCTCCGACCGCAATCATGGGGCTGGCGGGCGGCTTCCTGACCCCGCTGCTGGTCGGCGATCCCGATGCCGGCGCGGTTCCCCTGCTCGCCTATCTCGCGCTGCTCGACGTCGCGATCTTCCTGATCGCCTGGCGGCGCGGCTGGACTTGGCTCGCCGCCGCTGCGGTGGTATTGAGCTTCGTCTGGAGCGCCTTCCTCCTGCTCAGGAGCCCGGACGACGCTTTGGCGGCGGGCGTGTTCATCATCCCGCTCGCTATCGCCGCGACGCTGGCCAGGCCCGGCCAAGGCCGCTCGCTTGGGCTGATCCAGCCGATGCTGCTCGGCCTCGTCCAGCTCGCCTTCCTCGCCGCGCGGACCGATCTCGGCATGGTCGGCTGGACTCTGTTCGGCGCGCTCGCCGCGGCGGCGATGATCCTCGCCTGGCTCAAACCCGAAGCGCAGGCCGCGCCGCCCGCGGGCCTCGCGCTCGGCCTGCTGGTGCTGATGTTTAAGGCCGGCGGCTGGCAGGACCCGTGGAGCGCCCACGCCGCTTTGGGCTTGACCGCGATCTTCGGTGTCGGCGGCCTCGCTTTCGCCTGGCTGCGCGGCGAGCGGCGCTGGGCGATCGTCGCCAGCGGCGGCCTCGCCGGACCTTTGCTGATCCTGCGCGCCGCCTGGCCCGAGCTGGCGAGCGCCCCGCAATGGGGCGGCATGGCCGTCCTGCTCACGCTCGGCCCGGCCGCGCTGATCTGGCGGTTGCGCGGACGCGCCTCGCCGTCCGCGCCCGCCGAGCTCTCTCTGCTCGCCGCCGGCGGCGCGGCCGCTTTGCTCGCCGGCGCGGCGGTCTGGGATCTCGCGTCGGCCGAGCTCGTCGTCGCCGGCTGGCTCGCGGTCGGCATCGCCTCGGCCGCCGCCGCGCGACGGCTGGACGATCTCGCGCTGACGATCATCGCCTGCTTCGTGGCCGCCATCGCCGCGACTCGCATCGTCTGGCTGACGCCCGAGCTGTCGAACAGCTTCTTCATCGCTCTGGCCGGCGCGCCCGTGCTCGCGGTCGACCTGCCCAGCCTGCGCACCGCCTTTTTCGCCCTCGCGCTTCCCGCCGCCCTGCTCGCCGGCCTCCGGCTCGCGCTTCCGGACGTCAAGCTCCCCGCGATCCGGGCGGTCGCGCCGGTCGCCGGCATCTTCGCGCTCGCCGCGCTCTATGTCGCCTTCAAGCAGGCCTTCGGTCTGGCGAGCTTTGAGGATTTCCAGGCCCGCGGCTTCCTTGAGCGGACGATCCTGACCCAGGCCCTGTTCGCCACCGGCTGGCTGCTCGCCTCCGGCCGCCTCAAGCTCGCTCGGCTCGATCCCGACATGGTCGCGCTGTCGGGCACGGTGCTGACCGCCATCGCCGCCGCGCGGCTGGTCTGGTTCGATCTGCTGATCCACAATCCGGCCCTCGCCACCCAGAATGTCGGCGCGCTGCCCGTTCTCAACCTCCTCCTGCCCGCCTTCTGGCTGAGCGCCGTCTGGCTCTATTTCGCCCGCCGCCGCGCCAGGGACCTGTCGAAATCGGCCCCCTGGCTCGCACTCTTCCTCGCCGCCTTGATCGCCGGCACTGCCCTTCTCGTCCGCCAGGCCTTCCAGGGCGCGATCCTGACCGGACCGGAGATGACCAACGCCGAATTCTACGGCTATTCGCTCGCCGGCCTCGTCCTTTCGATCGGCCTGCTCCTCGCCGGCGTCCGCCTGCCGGACAAGGCGCTCCGCCTCGCGGGCCTGGCCCTGCTCACCGCGACGATGCTGAAGGTCTTCCTGGTCGACGCCGCCGCGCTCACCGGCATCCTGCGCATCCTCTCCTTCCTCGGGCTCGGCATCGTCCTGATCGGCATCGGCCGGCTCTACGGCCCCATTCTTCGCGCCGAGGCGGGCGGCGCTGAGGAGCCGCTGGCGGGAGCCGAGCGAACCGCTTAAGGTGCCTCGGGCGCAGGGGGAACGCGCTTGAGCCAAACGCACGACGTCTTCATCAGCCATTCGTCGCAGGACCGCGCAATCGGCGACGCCGCCTGCGCGGCGCTGGAGCGCGCTGGCCACAAATGCTGGATCGCGCCGCGCGACATCATGCCGGGCGAGGATTATGGCGAGGCGATCGTCGACGGCATCCGCGGCAGCCGCACTTTCCTTTTGATCTTCTCGGCGCAGAGCGTCGCCTCGCCCCAGGTCCGCCGTGAGACCGAGCGTGCCGCCAATGCCGGCATCCCGATCATCCCGTTCCGGATCGAGGACGTGCTGCCGTCGAAGAGCCTCGAATTCTTCATCAGCTCGGCCCACTGGCTCGACGCGCTCTCGCGGCCGATGGAGCCGCATTACGATTATCTGGTGAAAGTGGTCGACCGCCTGCTCGCCGAGGCTGACGGGACCACCGTTCCGCCGATGCCGATGCGCGCCGCAGCCGCGCCGATCGCCCCGGCCGCAACCACGCCGGGCTGGGCCAGTCGTTTCACGCCTGGTCGGATCATCGCCATCGTTGCCGTGCTCGGTGGCGTCACCGTCGCGGGGATCGGGGCGCTGCGCGACGATTCGCCGCGGGCCGAACCGCCCGGCAACCGGGTCACCGACGTCTCGCGCAGCATCTTCACCCGCCGCGCCACGACCAAGGACCCCAACAAGCCGGTGCGCCTCCGCTCGGCGCCGGCGCAGGATGGGCCGGTGATCGCCGTGATCGGCACCGACGATGTCTTCCGGGTCGCACCCCGCCAGGGCGACTGGTGGCCGGCCCAGCTCGCCAACGGCACGCAGGGCTATGTCCATTCGGCCTGGATCAACGTCATCGACTCGGACGGTGTCGTGCCGGTTCCGGCCAATCAGCAGGAGCCGGTCGGCGCCCCGCCGCCGGCAAACAGCCAGGAGACGAACAAGCAATGAGTGACGCAGACGATCGCGCGCAAATCGGCGCAGCCGTCGACGAGATGTACGACATGATCTCCGGCCCCGCCGGCCCGCGCGATTGGTCGCGGCAGTTGAACGCCTTCCACCCCGACGCCCGCCAGATCCGCACCGCGATCGGCGAGGACGGCAAGGCGACCTTCAAGGCGATGGGCCTCGACGACTATGCCGCCAACACCACCCCCTTCTTCTTCGCCAACCCCTTCTTCGAGGTCGAGATCGGCCGGCGGATCTACGTCTTCGGCAACATCGCCCACGTCTGGAGCGCCTATGAGGCGCGCACCGCGCTCGACGACGCGAAGCCCGAGCGCCGCGGCATCAACTCGATCCAGCTCTTCAAGGACCCCGAGCGCGGCTGGCGGATCATGGCGATGATCTGGGACAATGAGCGCGAGGGGCTGGAGCTTCCGGCGGAGCTGATCGGCTAAACGCTCGGGCAATCGATGGTCGGGGCGACAGGATTCGAACCTGCGACCCCCACACCCCCAGTGTGATGCGCTACCAGGCTGCGCTACGCCCCGACCAAGGCTGGGGCGTTTAGAGGCGCGCCCCAACCAAGGCAAGTTGACTCACACCGTCGCCCCGTCCAGTTGCCCGATGAAACGGGTTTGGAGGCAGCGTGTCCGAAGCCATCGACTTTGCGAACCTTTCCGGCCTCGATCTGCTCAAGGAGATCGCCGCCGGGCGCGGCAAGCCGGCCTCGATCGGCACGACCCTCGGCTTCCGGCTGGTCGAGGTCGAGAAGGGCCGCGCCGTGTTCGAAGGCGTGCCGGGGCCGCATCTGCTCAACCCGCTCGGCTTCGTCCATGGCGGCTATGCGCTGACCTTGATCGACAGCGCCGCCGGCTGCGCCGTCCACACCGAGCTGGATGCGGGAATCGGCTACACCACGGTCGAGACCAAGGTGAACTTCACCCGTCCGGTGCCCAAGGACGGCTCGATCGTCCGCTGCGAAGGCCGCGTCCTCAGCCGCGGCCGCCAGATCGCCACCGCCGAAGCCTTTCTGCGCGACGCCGCCGGCAAGCTCCTCGCCCACGGCACCTCGACTCTGATCATCCTCGGCAAGAGCTGATCATCCCTCCCCCATCAAGGGGGAGGGTTTTCACGTCACCCGCCCAGCAGCGTCTTCAAATAGGTCCCCTCATAGGATTTGACGCTCAACGCCTCGATCTTCGCTGCGCCGAGCGCGGCCATCAGCGGCCCCATATGCGGCGCGGTCATATGCGCGTTCACCGCCGCCTCGTCGCGCCATTGCTCGGAGATGTGGAGCAGGTTCCCATCAACGAGATCGACCGCATAGGAATAATGCAGGCACCCGTCCTCGGCCCGCGTCGCGGCGATGTTGGCGGCCAGCACGTCCTTCAGCCGCGCGATCTCGCCCTCACCGAACCGTGCCTCTCCGGTCACAATGATCATGGGTTCGCCCTCCCCTTCCTTGCCTTGGCATAAGCCGATCCCCATGATAGTCGCCTCGCGCTTTTCCGGCGAGCGCTGAAGCGCGCGCCTCTCCCATGGTAGGATTCGGATGTTCTCATCGCCAGCCTATGCCGCGACCGCCGGCGGCGCCTCCGCCGGAGGGGCCACGAGCTTCTTCGTGCAGGTCTTCCCGCTCGTCCTCATCTTCATCATCTTCTACTTCCTGCTGATCCGCCCCCAACAGCGTCGCGTGAAGGACCATCAGCGGATGGTCGCTGACGTGAAGGTGCGCGACACCGCGATCACCTCCGGCGGCCTGATCGGCAAGGTGACCAAGGTCGACGACAACGAAATCGAGCTGGAGGTCGCCCAGGGGGTCAAGGTCCGGGTCGTGAAATCGATGCTGAGCGACGTGCGTCCGCACGGCGCCAAGGCGGCGAACGACCAGGCCTGATTCGATGCTGAACTTTCCCCGCTGGAAGGTGCTGAGCATCACGCTCACCTGCCTGATCGCGATCCTGCTCGCGGTGCCGAGCATGATGCCGGCGGTGCAGCGCGAGACGTTGCCGGGCTGGATGCAGGCGGTCCACATCAATCTCGGCCTCGATCTCGCCGGCGGCAGCCATTTGCTGCTCGAGGCGGAGACCGGCGATCTGTCGCGGCAGCGGCTGGACACGATGTCCGATCTGATGCGGCGCGAGATGCGCACTGCCGGCATCCGCATCGAAGGCATGTCGACGCAGAACGGCCAGCTCAGCTTCCGCGTCGCCGATCCCAACCAGCTTGGCGAGGCGCGCAACGTCGCCAATCGCCAGACCCAGCCGGTCGGCTTCGGCGCCCAACCCGATTGGTCGATCTCGGCTGATAACGGCCAGATCATCATGCGCCCGACCCAGGCCGGGCTCGACAATGCGATCAGCTCGGCGATGGAGGTCGCCCGCGACGTCATCGATCGGCGGATCAACGCGCTCGGCACGCTGGAGCCGACGATCATTCGCCAGGGCGACAACCGGATCGTCGTCCAGGTTCCCGGCGTCCAGGATCCCGAGGCGCTGAAGCGGCTGATCGGCCGCACCGCCCGGCTCGAATTCCGAATGGTCGACCAGACCGCGACGCCGGAAATGCTGCAGGCCAATCGCCCGCCGGTCGGCAGCGTCATTCTCCCGACGGCGGAGGGCGGCCGGATCGCCGTCGAGCGCCGCGCGATGATCTCCGGCGACCAGATCGCCGACGCCCGCCAGGATTTCGATCAGACGGACGGCACGCCCAATGTCGTGATCAGCTTCGATTCGACCGGCGGCCGCCGCTTCGCGCGCGTCACGCAGGAAAATGTCGGCCGGCCGTTCGCGATCATCCTCGACGGCGTTGTTCTGTCCTATCCGGTGATCCGCGAGCCGATCCTCGGCGGCCAGGCGACGATCTCCGGCGGCGGCTTCACCGTCCAGACCGCGAACGAGCTCTCCATCTCGCTGCGCTCCGGCCGCATCCCGGTCGAGCTGCACGTCGTCGAGGAGCGCACCGTCGGCCCCGATCTCGGCGCCGATTCGATCCGGCTCGGCATCATCGCCAGCATCGCCGCGACGCTCGTCGTGATCCTCTTCATGCTGATCACCTACGGCCGCTTCGGCGTCTACACGACGATCGGCCTGATCGTGAACGCGCTGATGATCCTCGGCATCATGGCCTTCTTCAACACCACGCTGACCCTGCCCGGAATCGCCGGCTTCGTGCTGACGATCGGCGCCGCGGTCGACGCCAATGTGCTGATCAACGAGCGCATCCGCGAGGAGCAGCGCAAGGGCAAGAAGCTGCTCGACGCGCTTGAATCGGGTTATACCGAGGCCTCGACCGCGATCTTCGACGCCAACATCACCAACGTCATCGCGGCGGTGCTGATGTATCTATTTCGGCTCGGGCCCGATCCGCGGCTTCGCGCTCGTGCTCGGCATCGGCATCATCACCTCGGTGTTCACCGCGGTGAACCTGACCCGGATGCTGGTCGCCCTCTGGGTCCGCCGCGCGCGGCCCAAAGAATTGCATATTTAAGGGAACGCCCGATGCGCCTGCTGAAGCTCGTCCCGGACGACACCAACATCGATTTCATGAAGTGGCGCAATGTCGCCCTCATCCTTTCGATCATCGTCACCGTCGCAGCGATCGCGCTCGTCTTCACCCGCGGCCTCAATCTCGGCGTCGATTTCGTCGGCGGCCAGAGCGTCCGCGTCACCTTCCAGCAGCCGCCCAATCTCGATGAGCTGCGCGACCGGGTGAACGGCCTCGGGCTCGGCGACGCCTCGCTGCAGGAATTCGGCTCGCCCAACGTGATCCGCGATCAACATGCCGCTGCCGGAAGGCGGCGAGGCCGCGGCCGTGCAGGCCGCGAGCCAGGTGCGCGAGACGATCACCCAGCGATTATCCCGGCGCCCGCTTCGACGCGGTCGAGATCGGTGTCGGGCAAGGTCTCGGAGGAGCTGTTCCGCTCCGGCGCCTGGGCGGTCGCGCTCGCGATGCTCGGCATCGCGCTCTACATCTGGATCCGCTTCGAATGGCAGTTCGGCGTCGGCGCCCTCGTCACCCTGTTCCACGACGTCTGGATGACCTTGGGCTTCTTCTCGGTGACCCAGCTCGAGTTCAACCTCAACGTCATCGCCGCCGTGCTGACCATCGTCGGCTACTCGCTCAACGACACCGTCGTGATCTACGATCGCATCCGCGAGAATCTGCGAAAATATCGCAAGATGGAGATCGTGCCGCTGCTCAACCTCTCGCTCAACGAGACGCTGTCGCGCACGATGGTGACCTCGATCTCGATCCTGCTCGCGCTCGGCTGCTTGCTGGTTTTCGGCCCGGACGTGATCTTCGGCCTGACCATCGCGATCTTCATCGGCATCTTCGTCGGCACCTATTCGTCGATCTATATCTCGTCGCCGATCCTGGTCTGGCTGCGCGTCACCTCCGACAGCTTCCGCCCCAAGGATCCGGTGAGCCGCGCCGCCAAGGGCCCGCGCAACGAGACGCTTCGACGGCGCCCAGGTCTGATCGACCGCGCTAGCGCGCGATCGAGCTTAAGTGGTCGAAGAGGGCGATTGAGTTCGCTTCCCAGCTGAAGCGCGTCGCCGACTCCCTCACCGCCGCCTGTGAAGGCGGGTCCGCGAGAATATCCCTGACCGCCGCCGCAATCGCAACCGGCTCGCGCGGCACGAGCCGACCGGCGGCGGGGCGATCCACCACATCCGGCGCGCCGCCGACATCGGTGGTCACCACCGGCGTCCCGCAGGCGAGCGATTCGACCCAGACATTGGCCAGCCCTTCGCTCACCGTCGGCAGCACCATCACGTCCGCCGCGGCGAGCAACGCCGGCAGCTCCTCATGCGGCCTGACCCCGAGCAATCGCACCCGCCCCGCCACGTCCGGCGCGGCGGCGCGGCGCTCCAGCCAGGCGCGGTCGGGCCCATCGCCGACCAGGATCAAGGTCGCCTCGGGCAGCATCGCCAGCGCCTCGATCGCCAGCCGCTGCCCCTTGCGCTCGCTCAAGCCCCCGGCGCAGACCAGCAACGGCCCGGAGACGCCCAGCGCCGCCTTGGCCGCGATCCGGTCGACCGGCTTGAACCGGTCGAGATCGACGCCGGTATGATGGACGCGAATGCGCTCCCCCGGCATGCCGAGCGCGATCATGTCGGTCCTCATCGCCCCGCTTACCGCAAGCAACCCCTGCGCCTGACGGCCTGCCGCCACGATCTGCTCCGCGATGCCCGGCCACGCGCCCCACAGATGCACGTCGCTGCCCCGCGCCTTGATCGACACCGGCACGCCGAGCGCCGCCCCGAGCCGCACCGCCGCCGGCCCGTCCGGCCAGAAAAACTCGGCATCGATCACGTCGAAGGGAAACCGCGCGCGAATCTCCCGGAGCAGCGGCAATAACGCGTCCGCCATCCGCCGCGCCGCGCCCGCCGCGCCCAACCCGGGCCACACGCGGAAGCGCGGCCGATGAACGACGATCCCCTTCCAGGTCTCCCGCTCGGGCAAAGCGGCCAGCGGCGCATAATGCGGATGAAGCGACAGCGGCCAGACCGGCCAGCCGACCGGCGACACCACCTCCAGCTCCACATCGTCGCGTGCCGCGAGGCCGAGCGTCTGCCGCTCGACGAACACGCCGAGGGTCGGCTTGAGGCCGTGCGGAAACAGGCTCGCCAGGGTCAGGACGCGCAGCATCGCGCTCCCATAGCAGCTCGGTCTTCCCGCCGCGTTAAACCGCCGTTCAGCCGCGGATCGCTCCAGTCCACGAAGGCCGCTTGGCCTTCCCGGAACGCTCCGCTAAGAAGCCCGCCATGCCGAAAATTAATCGTCCGATCGCGCTCATCGCCATCCTCGCCGCTGCCGTCCCTCTCGCCGGTTGCGGCACGTTGGGCGGCGGCAATCGCAACCGCGACACCCGCTACGTCGCGCGCGACGTCAACACGCTCTACAATGCCGGCTTCCAGCGGCTGCAGCAGCGCAATTACCAGCAGGCGGCTTTGATCTTCGACGAGGTCGAGCGCCAGCATCCCTATTCGGTCTGGGCCCGTCGCGCGCAGCTGATGAGCGCCTTTTCCTATTATGCTTATGGCGATCACACCAAGTCGATCGATTCCGCCCGCCGCTTCCTCTCGATCCACCCGGGCAATCGCGATGCGCCTTATGCGCTCTATCTGATCGCGCTCAATTATTACGAGCAGATCCGCGACGTGACCCGCGATCAGGCGATCACCCGCCAGGCGATGGATGCGCTCGGCGAGGTCATCCGCCGCTATCCCAACACGCCTTATGCCGACGACGCGCGGCTCAAGGTCGATCTGGTCCGCGATCACCTCGCCGGCAAGGAGATGGAGATCGGCCGCTTCTACCAACGCCGCCGCGAATGGCTCGCCTCGACGATGCGCTTCCGCCGCGTGGTCGATGAGTATCAGACGACCAGCCACACGCCCGAGGCGCTGATGCGGCTCACCGAATCCTATCTCGCGCTCGGCGTTCCGGCCGAGGCGCGGCGCTCGGCTTCGGTGCTCGGCGCCAATTATGCGAACACCGACTGGTATCGCCGCGCCTACGAGCTGATCCAGCGCCACTCGCCCAACGTCACGCCGGACAATCCCGCACCGTCCACGCCGGCGCCGGCGCAGCCCACGACGTCCGGCGGCGGGAGCCGTTAGGCCCCGCGTGATGTGCCGATGCTGACCGCGCTCGCCATCCGCGACGTGGTGCTGATCGAATCGCTCGACATGGATTTCGGCGGCGGGCTCGGCGTGCTGACCGGCGAGACCGGGGCGGGCAAGTCGATCCTGCTCGATGCGCTCGGGCTCGCCCTTGGCGCCCGCGCCGACAGCGCCCTCGTCCGCGCCGGCCAGCCCCAAGCCAGCGTCAGCGCCGCCTTCGAAGTCGCCGGCGATCATCCCGCCCTCGCTTTGCTCACCGAAAACGAGTTGGCGGCCGAGCCCGGCGAGCCGATCCTCGTCCGCCGGATCGTCCGCGCCGACGGCGGCAGCCGCGCTTTCGTCAACGATCAGCCGGTCTCCGCCGGCCTGCTCCGCGCGTTGGGTGACACCCTCGTTGAAATCCACGGCCAGCATGACGAGCGCGGCCTGCTCAACCCCCGCGGCCACCGCGCCCTGCTCGACGCCTACGGCCGAATCGACCTCGCCCCGGTCGCCACCACCTGGCGCCACCTGAGCGAAGCCGAAGCCACGCTCGCGGCGGCCCGCTCCGCACAGGACAGCGCCGCCGCCGACCGCGACTGGCTCGCCCATGCGGTCGAGGAACTGCGCCGCATCGCGCCCGAACCCGGCGAGGAGGAAAAGCTCGCTGCGATGCGCGCGGCGATGCAGGCCGGTGCCCGCATCGGCGACGAGCTCGCCGCGGTCGAAGGCCTGGTTCTCGGCTCCGAGGGCGCGCTCGCCCAACTCCGATTGGCCGCCCGCCGCCTCGACCGGATGGCGAGCGAGCATGAAGCCCTAGCCGCGGCCCTCGCGGCGCTGGACCGCGCCGTGATCGAGGCGGCCGAAGGCGAGGACGCCATCGCCCGCGCCCGCACTGCGCTCAGCTTCGATCCGGCCCGGCTGGACGAAGCGGAGACCCGCTTGTTCGATCTGCGCGCCCTCGCCCGCAAGCACCGCGTCGAGCCTGAGGCGCTCCCCGCCCTCGCCGACGATCTGGCCGCCCGCCTCGCCGCGATCGAGGATGGCGGCGCGCGCATCTGCACGCTGGAAGCCGCGCTGGCCGAAGCCCGCCTTGCCTACGAAGAGGCCGCTCTCGCCGCCAGCACGGCCCGCCGCGAAGCCGCCGCCCGCCTCGACGCCGCGGTCGCCGCGGAGCTCGCCCCGCTGAAGCTGGAAGCCGCCCAGTTCCGCACCGCCTTCGCCGCCGCCGAACCCTCCGCCGCCGGCATCGACCGGGTCGAGTTCGAGGTCTCGACCAATCCCGGCGCTCCGTTCGGCCCGCTCACCCGCATCGCCTCGGGCGGCGAGCTCTCCCGCTTCGTCCTCGCGCTCAAGGTCGCGCTGCACGAGGAAGGGGGCCCGCGCACAATCATCTTCGACGAGATCGACCGCGGCGTTGGCGGCGCAGTCGCGAGCGCCGTCGGCGAACGCCTCCACCGCCTCGCCGCCGCCGGCCAGGTCATCGTCGTCACCCACAGCCCCCAAGTCGCCGCCCGCGGCGCCCGCCATTTGCTGATCGAGAAGAGCCACGACGGCCTCGTCACCCGCACTGGCGTCTCCGCCCTCGACCCCGCACGGCGGCGCGAGGAAATCGCGCGCATGCTGTCGGGAGCGCAGGTGACGGACGAAGCGCGAGCGCAAGCTGAACGACTGCTGGAGGCGGCGTGACCGAAGCCGAAGCCGCCGCCGAGCTGGAGCGCCTCGCCGCCGAGATCGCGCGCCACAACCGGCTCTACCACACCGACGATGCGCCGGAGATTTCCGATGCCGACTATGACGCCCTCATCCGCCGCAACCGCGCGCTCGAGGAGCAATTCCCTCACCTCGTCCGCGCCGACAGCCCCAGCGCCCAAATCGGCGCCGCCCCGGCCGCGCACCTCTCCAAGGTCGCCCATGCGCGGCCGATGCTCAGCCTCGACAACGCCTTTTCGAACGAGGAGGTCGCCGATTTCGTCGCCCGCGTCCGCCGCTTCCTGAAGCTCCCTGACGACGCGGAAATCGCCCTCACCGCCGAGCCCAAGATCGACGGCCTCTCCTGCTCGCTGCGCTATGAAAAACGCCGCCTCGCTCTCGCCGCCACCCGCGGCGATGGCACGAACGGCGAATTGGTCACCGCCAACGTCGCGACGATCCCTGACATACCGCAGCAACTCCCGGTCGGCGCGCCCGACCTCTTCGAAATCCGCGGCGAAATCTACATGGCCAAGGCCGATTTCACCGCGCTCAACGCTCGCCTCCTGGCCGAGGCGGAAGACCCCTCAACCGCCCGCCAGTTCGCCAACCCCCGCAACGCCGCCGCCGGCTCGCTCCGCCAGAAGGACGCCGCCGTCACCGCCTCGCGCCCGCTGCGCTTCTACGCCCATGGCTGGGGCGAGACCTCCGCCCTCCCCGCCAACACCCACGCCGGCGTGATGGCCGCCATCGCCGCCTGGGGTGTGCCCATCGCCGCCGACCTCAAGCGCGTCACCACGCTCGAAGCCGCCCTCGCCCATTACCGCGCCATCGAGGCCAAGCGCGCCGACCTCCCGTTCGACATCGACGGCGTCGTCTACAAGATCGACCGGCTCGACTGGCAGGATCGCCTCGGCAGCGTCGGGCGCGCGCCGCGCTGGGCGATCGCCCACAAATTCCCGGCCGAGAAGGCCGAAACAGAATTGCTCGCGATCGACATCCAGGTCGGCCGTACCGGCAAGCTCACCCCGGTCGCCCGATTAAGGCCGGTCAATGTCGGCGGCGTCACCGTCACCAACGCCACGCTGCACAACCGCGACGAGATCGCGCGGCTCGGCGTCCGCCCCGGCGACCGCATCCGCATCCAGCGCGCCGGCGACGTCATCCCGCAGGTGCTGGAAAATCTCACGCCGAACGAGAAGCGCCCCCCTTACGTCTTTCCCGATCACTGCCCGCGCTGCGGCAGCGAGGCGGTTGCCGAGGAAGGCGAGATCGACGTCCGCTGCACCGGTGGCCTGATCTGCCCGGCCCAGCGCTTCGAACGCCTCCGCCACTTCGTCAGCCGCGCCGCGCTCGACATCGAGGGGCTGGGCGAAAAAGGTATCACCGAGTTTCTGGAGCTGGGCTGGCTGAACGAGCCGGCCGATATCTTCCGCCTGCACGCGCACCGCGACGAGTTGATCGGCCGCGAAGGCTGGCAGGGGAAATCGGTCGACGCCCTCTTCGCCGCGATCGAGGCCAAGCGCGCGCCGGACGCGGCCCGCCTCCTGTTCGGCTTCGGCATTCGCCATGTCGGCATCGTCACCGCGCGCGACCTGATGAAATGCTTCGCCACCCTGCCGCGCCTCCGCGAAGCCGCCGAGGCCGCGAGAGCGGGCGACGAAGAAGCGCTCGCCGAATTGCGGAGCATCGAAGGCGTCGGCCCGACCGTCGTCGCCGCTTTGGGCGACTTCTTCCACGAGCCGCACAACATCGCCGCGTGGGACGATCTGCTCGCCGAAGTGACGCCGCCGCCTTTCGTCGTCGAAACCCGCATGTCCGGCGTCACCGGCAAGACGATCGTCTTCACCGGCAGCCTCGAAACCGTCTCCCGCGACGAGGCGAAGGCGCAGGCGGAAGCACTCGGCGCCAAGGCCGCAGGCTCGGTCTCGGCCAAAACCGACCTCGTCGTCGCCGGCCCCGGCGCCGGCTCCAAGATCAAGAAAGCGGCCGAGCTCGGCATCGAAGTGATCGACGAAGCCGCCTGGCTGAAGATCGTCGCCGACGCCGGCTGATCACTTTCCTACATGGAACCATATCGGTTATCTCGTGCGATCGAGAGGAGACGAATATGGATCAGTACCTCGAGTCGCCGAATCTGCCACAGCGTGATGGACGCTATCGCGCCGCGCTCGGCATCGTCGCATTGATCGGCGGACTTGCAGGCCTCGCCGGCCTCTATTTCGTGCCGATCCCGGAAGGCAATCGCGAGCCGCTGCTGCTCGCGCTCGGCCTCGTGCTCGGCTGGGGCTCGACCGTGATCGGCTACGAATTCGGCTCGTCCCCCGCCGGCCGTCGCGCCGCCGAGGCGGGGCTCCGGACCGCGTCGCCCGGCGATGCGCCGTTGGTGTGACTTTTGTGTGACTTTTGGCGCGTTGCAGCGGCCTCGTCGCCGCCCCATATCGCCGGTCAGGCAAGGAGCGGGACGACATGGAAGTCTGGCACGGCACGACGATCATCGGCGTGCGCAAGAACGGCAAGGCGGTGATCGCCGGCGACGGGCAGGTCTCGCTGCAATCGACGGTGATCAAACCCAATGCGCGCAAGGTCCGCCGGCTCGGCGACGGCAAGGTGATCGCCGGTTTCGCCGGCGCCACCGCCGACGCCTTCACCCTGTTCGAGCGGCTCGAGCGCAAGCTGGAGCAGCATAACAGCCAGCTGATGCGCGCCGCGGTCGAGCTCGCCAAGGATTGGCGCACCGACAAGTACCTGCGCAACCTGGAGGCGATGATGATCGTCGCCGACAAGGACATCACCCTGATCCTTACCGGCAATGGCGACGTGCTGGAGCCGGCTGCCGGCGTCGCCGCGATCGGCTCGGGCGGCAATTTCGCCCTCGCCGCCGCCTCCGCGCTGTTCGACTATGAGGAGGAGGCGGAGACGATCGCCCGCAAGGCAATGAAGATCGCCGCCGACATCTGCGTCTACACCAACGATCAGCTCACCGTGGAGGTGATCGAGGACGCGGCGTGACATCTCCCCTCCCCCTTGTGGGGAGGGGACTGAGGGGTGGGGGTGCGCTCGCCGAGCGAGCGCGCGGCCCCTCGGGCCGCACCCCCTCCTGGCTTCTCCCAGAAGGGGGAGGAATGACCAGCCGCCCCGTCCTTGCCGCCCCGCTGACGCCTGTGTTACACTGGTATCAGGTCACGGCCGGCTGCTGCCGTCCGGAAAGAAAATAAGAGACGTGTCGCGATGCCGCAGCCAGCTGTTACGGCTCCGCAGGCGCCGGTATCCGATCCGGCCGAGACGGCGCCCCATCCTTCCGCCAACGGACAGTCCTTTCGGCGTGGCCCCGCCCGCCCGACTTATGGCGCGATCGATCTCGGCACCAACAATTGCCGCCTGCTCGTCGCCCGGCCGGACGGCGACAGCTTCACCGTCGTCGATGCCTTCTCCCGCGTCGTCCGCATGGGCGAGGGGATGGCGACTTCCGGCAAGCTCTCCGAAGCCTCGATGGACCGCGCGGTCGCCGCGCTCGGCGTCTGCGCCGAGAAGCTCAAGCGCCGCCGCGTCACCCTCGCCCGTTCGGTCGCGACCGAGGCCTGCCGCCGCGCCGTCAACGGCCGCCAGTTCGTCGAGCGGGTGAAACGCGAGACCGGCATCTGCCTCGAGATCATCGCTCCGGAGGAAGAGGCCCGGCTCGCCATGCTCGGCTGCCACCGCCTGCTCGAGCCCGGCGACGGTCCGGCCCTGATCTTCGACATTGGCGGCGGCTCGACCGAGCTGGTGCTGATCGACACCGACAGCGGCGAGCCCCGGATCAAATGCTGGTGGAGCGCGCCCTGGGGCGTCTATTCGCTGACCGAGAGCGAGGGCCGTGATTTCGCCACCGCCGAGGAGCGTCTCGCCGCCTACGGCCGGATGCGCGAGCGCGTTCGCCACGCCTTCCACCGCTTCGTCGACCTGCTGCCGGCGGACAAGACCGACATCCGCCTGATGGGCACCAGCGGCACCGTCACTACCCTCGCCAGCGTCCATCTCGCACTGCCGAGCTACGATCGGCGCGCCGTGGACGGGCTCAAGATGCCGACCGCGGCGATGCGCGGCGTCGCCGAGATGATGTCGCGGATGAGCCATGCCGAGCGCTCCGAGTTGCCCTGCATCGGCCATGACCGCGCCGATCTCGTCGTCGCCGGCTGCGCGATCCTCGAGGCGATCATGGACATCTGGCCGGCGAAAACGCTCGGCGTCGCCGACCGCGGCATCCGCGAAGGCATCTTGCGCTCGCTGATGACCCGCGACGGCTTCGAGATCTGATCGCGCGATGGGGCGCAGCCCGACCACCAGCGGCGGCGGCCTGCGCACCCGGGTCAAGACCGCGCGGGGGCGCAAGGTCGGCTCGACCCGCTGGCTCGAGCGCCAGCTCAACGACCCCTATGTCAAGCGCGCCAAGGCGGAGGGCTATCGCAGTCGCGCCGCCTACAAGCTGATCGAGCTCGACGAGCGCTTCGGCTTTCTGAAGGGCGTCGAACGGGTCGTCGACCTCGGCATCGCGCCCGGCGGCTGGACGCAGGTCGTGCGCCAGAAGCTCCCCAAGTCTATCGTCGTCGGCATCGATCTGCTGCCCACCGACCCGATCGACGGCGCGACGATCCTCCTGCTGGATTTCATGGACGACAGCGCGCCGGAGCAGCTCAAGCAGGCGCTCGGCGGCCCGGCCGATCTCGTCCTCTCCGACATGGCGGCCAACACCGTCGGCCATCCGCAAACCGACCATCTCCGCACCATGGGCCTGGTCGAGGCAGCGCTGGACTTCGCCGCCGATGTGCTGCGGCCCGGCGGCGCGTTCGTCGCGAAGGTGCTCGCCGGCGGCGCCGACAACAATCTCGTCGCGGAGCTCAAGCGCCGCTTCACCGCCGTCAAGCACGCCAAGCCCCCGGCCAGCCGTAAGGGCTCGTCCGAATGGTACGTCGTCGCTCAGGGATTCAAGGGTTAGGTCCGCGCCCTCGCCTCGCGCGCCCGGACGATGGCCGCGCGCAGCGTGTCGTAGCCGACCGCGCCGTGCATCACCTCGTCGCCGACGATGAAGGTCGGCGTCCCCTGCGCCTCGATCGTCCGGCCCAATTGGGTGTTGCGGGCGAGTTCGGCGCGCATCTCGGCGCTGTCGGCCTCGGGCTGAACCCCGGAAGCCGCCGCCGCCTGCTGGAGCAAGGCGGCGGTCGGCCGGCCGAGCCCGAACATCTGCTCGTGGAACTGGCGGAACCGGCCCTGCCGCGCCGCCGCCATGCTCATCCGCGCCGCCGCCTCGCTGTCCGGACCGAGCACGGGATATTCCCGCCAGACGACCTTGAGCCGCTGATCCTCGCGCAGCAGCCGCTCGACGTCGGCGTTCGACTGCCGGCAATAGCCGCAAGAATAATCGAAGAACTGGACAAGCACGACATCTGCGTCCGCGGCGCCTGCCCAAGCACTGTGGAACGGCGTCTCCAGCGCCGCGCGCTGGCCGCCGACCGCCCGCGCAGCTTGACGCGAACGGTGACGCTCGACTGCCTCGAAGATGACCTCGCCATGGTTGAGCAGATAGTCGCGCACCACCGCCTCGGTGCCGGCGCGATCCGGGGTACGAAAGCCGTACCAGGCGCCGACGCCCGCTCCGCCGATCGCGACGCCGAGCAGCACGGCAAACGCGCCGCTCATCCAGCTCCGACGCTTGGCGCCCTCCCCCTCGCCACCCATCATTGGCCAGGCTGCCTTTGCTGGTCCCGATTGGAGCGGCGGTTACGCTGCATCGCGGCGCGCGCCGTCATCGAGATATCCTGTGCCCGCAACCAGTCGGGCGTCCCGACCTGCAGCCCCATCATCGCTTGCTCCGCGTTGGGCAAAGCGAGCTGCGGTTGGCCGGTCAGGCTGTAGCGCTCGGCCGTCGCTAACGCAGCGCGCGGATGGTCGCCTTCGCGGTCGTAGACGATGCCGAGCTGATACCAGGCGAATGGGTTTGAATTATCGCGCTGGACGGCGATCCTGAGCACCCGCTTCGCCTCGTTGAAATTGGCCGGGTCCTCGGTCGCGATCAGGGCATGACCGAAAAGCGCCGAGATCAGCGGCTGGTCCGGCGCCCGCTGCACCGCCTCTCGAAGCACCGCCAGTGCCTCCTGCGGATGGCCTGATTCAAGCTGGATCTGGCCGATCAACTCCAGGAAGAAGGGATCGTGCGGCTGGTCCCGCACCAGGCTCTGCGCCTCAGCCAGCGCCTCGTCCGGATGGGCGGCGCGATGATAGGCATAAGCGCGGGCATAGCGCGCCGGGATCGAGCGGTTGCTGGGCGGATAGAGGCTCATCACCCGCTGCGGGTTTTCGACATAGCCGATCAGCTTCGCCCGCACCCGCTGGAAGCGCGCCTCCAGCGCCGGGTCGGTCGCCCGGTTCCAGGCCGGATCGGCCTCATAGACATTCGTCAGCCGGTCGATGCGCTCGGAATTGAGCGGATGGGTGCGCGCATAGCCATTGTCCTGCGGGATGTTCAGCCGGAACTCGAGATTGGCCAGCCTGCGGAAAAAGGCGAGGCTGCCGCGGCCGCTGATCCCGGCCCGGGTCAGGTAGGTCGCGCCGGCCTGGTCGGCGCTGTTCTCCTGCACCCGGCTGAACGACAGGAACGTGCCCATCGCCGCCTGCTGCCCGGCTGCCAACGCCGCCAACCCCGCCTCGCCGGCCCCGGCCGCGATCGCCGCTGCGCCGAGCAACAGCGACAGGATCATGATCCCGGTCGCCTGCTGCACGCCTTCCTGCATCCGGATGATATGCCCGCCGGTGATATGGCCGAGCTCGTGGGCGATGACGCCCTGCACCTCGTTGGCATTCTCGGCCGAGGTGATCAGGCCGGAATGCAAATAGACGATCTGACCGCCGGCGACGAACGCGTTGATATCGCGATCGTAGAGCAGGACGATGCGGACATTGCCGGGCTGCAGTCCGGCCGCCTGGACCAGCGGACGGGCGAGATCGTTCAGCAGCGCCTCGGTCTCGGCGTCGCGCAGCACCGACTGGGCGAGGGCGGGTCGGACGAAGGCAAAGCTGCTCGCCGCGACGAGCATGACGAGCCGGACCAGCCACCAGCCGGCGCCGCCTCTCGTCCTGCCCGCCTTGGTCATGGGCACTGTGTCTCCCGAGCCGCCTGAACCCCGAATGAAATCCGATCAGGCGCCGAAAGTGCGCTGCCACCAGCCGCGCCGCGTCCCGCCGCCGGACTGACCCGGCTCCTCGGTTTCGCTCGGCGCGGTTTCGGCCTCTCCCTTCGGCTCCGCCCGCTTCGTCCGACGGCGCGGCGCGGGGCCGCTGTCATTGGCCGCAGGCGCGGGCTCGGCAATTTTCTCAACCGGTTCGGCCAGCTGCTCGACCGGCTCGGGGGGCGCAGCCACTTCCGCATCGGCATCCGCCTTCCGACGGCGGCCACGCTTCGGCTTCACCGGCTCTTCGGCGACGGGCTCTTCGGCCACGGGCTCTGGAGCGGCGACCTGCTCAGCCGGCGCGGCCTCTTCCGCGCTGCGGGCGCGCGGGCGGCGGCGGGCTTTGCGGACCGGCGCGACATCGGCATTGCCGGCCGGATCGGCGGGCACCGGCTCGGCGGACTCTTCCGCTGCTACGGCCTCGGCCTCGCCGTCCTCGGCTTCCTCGCCCTCGGTCCGCTCGCGCCGCTTACCGCCGCGGCGACCGCGCCGACGGCGGCGGCGGCGGGCGTCGCCGCGCTGCTCCTCGTCGCGCCCGCCGGCCTCGGCCTGCCCGCCATCGCCTTCGTCCTCGTCGTCGCGCTCGATGGCCTCGGCCTCGTCCTCGACGTCGTCATCTTCGTCGTCAATGATCGCGATCGGCGCCGGGCGCGGCCGTTCGGCCGGCGGCGGGCCGGCGGATTCGACCGCCATCCGCGCGCCCTCGAACTGCTCCTCGATCAGCACGTCGACCGAGACACCGTAGCGCTGCTCGACCTCGACGATCTCGTCGCGCTTCCGGTTCAGGAGGTAGACCGCCGCCTCGCGGCCGGCGCGCAGCACAATCCGGCTGCCGCGGCCCCGCGCCGCTTCTTCCTCCAGCATCCGCAAGGCGGACAGCGCCGACGACGAGGCGGTGCGCATCAGTCCGGTGCCCTCGCAATGCGGGCAGGCATGGGTCGAGGCTTCGAGCACGCCGGTGCGCAGCCGCTGCCGGCTCATCTCCATCAGCCCGAACGAGCTGATGCGGCCGACCTGGATGCGGGCGCGATCGTTCTTCAGCGCCTCCTTCATCGCCTTTTCGACCTTCCGGATATGGCCGTTCGATTCCATGTCGATGAAATCGATGACGACCAGCCCCGCCATATCGCGCAGGCGTAGCTGACGGGCGATCTCGTGCGCCGCCTCGATATTGGTGTTGTAGGCGGTCTGCTCGATATTGTGCTCGCGCGTCGAGCGGCCCGAATTGATGTCGATCGAGACCAGGGCCTCGGTCGGATTGATGACCAGATAGCCGCCCGACTTCAGCTGGACGACCGGCTGGTACATCGCCGAGAGCTGGTCTTCCGCGCCGTAGCGCTGGAACAGCGGCACCGCGTCTGCATAATGCGTCACCCGCTTCACATGGCTCGGCATCAGCAGCTTCATATAGGCGCGCGCTTGGCGGTAGCCGTCCTCGCCCTCGACGAAAATCTCGTCGATGTCGCGATTGTAGATGTCGCGGATCGCACGCTTGATCAGGTCGTTGTCCTGATAGACCAGAGCCGGAGCGGAGCTCTTCAGCGTCGTGTCGCGGATTTCATCCCAGAGCCGGGCGAGATAGTCGAAGTCGCGCTTGATCTCGGTTTTGGTGCGCTCGAGCCCGGCGGTGCGGACGATCAGCCCCATCGTCGTCGGCAAAGCCAGATCGGACATCACCTGCTTCAGCCGCTTGCGGTCGGCGCCGCTGGAGATTTTCCGGCTGATGCCGCCGCCATGGCTGGTGTTGGGCATCAGCACGCAATAGCGGCCGGCGAGGCTGAGATAGGTCGTCAGCGCCGCGCCCTTGTTGCCGCGCTCTTCCTTGACGACCTGGACGAGCAGTACCTGGCGGCGGCGGATCACGTCCTGGATCTTGTAGCGCCGGCGCAGATTCTGCCGCTTGCGGCGGAGCGCGTCGGCGGCGCTTTCGTCGCCCCCGTTTCCTTCGGCCGACGCTTCGGACTCGGCGACGGGCTCGACGTCGTCGGCCTCCATCTGGTGCGGATTGTCGTCCTCGGCCGACATCGGCGCGTCGTCGACCTCGGTCACGCCGCCATTGCCGCCCTCGTCATCCTCGTCATGTTCGGCGGCGCGCAGTGCCGCTTCCTCGGCGGCATGCTCGGCCTCCTCGCGGAGCAAAGCCTCGCGATCCTCCTTGGGGATCTGGTAGTAATCGGGATGGATCTCGCTGAAGGCGAGAAACCCGTGCCGGTTGCCGCCATAATCGATGAACGCCGCCTGCAGCGACGGTTCGACCCTGGTTACCTTGGCGAGATAGATGTTCCCTTTGAGCTGCTTGTGCTCGGCGGATTCGAAATCAAATTCCTCGATCCGGTTTCCCTTGATCACGGCCACCCGGGTTTCTTCCTGGTGGCGCGCGTCGATCAGCATGCGCATGGTCATTCACTGTACTCCGCGCGCGCGCCGCTGCCTTGAGAGCCCCCCGGCGCGCGCGTTCGATAATGGACGGCCGCGCACGCCGGACGGCGCGCGGGTCATGAGTCCGGGTTGAAATGAAGATCGCAGCCGCCGCCCCGCTCGCGCCGATCGTCCTGCGACCCGCTGCCGGGTGCGTCGATCGAAGGGTGGAATGGGGCATGGAGCGACAACCTGTACGGCCCGAGCGGCGACGCCCGGGGGAAATTCAAGATCGCGTCCTTGTCTGGCGCTTTTCAGCCGTTTCCGGCGCGATATCGGCACGCTAGCACCGGCGCGACCCAGCGGCAACCGCCGCCGCCTCTTGCCCCGCTTTTTGCTGGACCGGCGCGGCGCGGCGATTCAGGGTGCGGTCATGAGGTGGGGCCGCATCGCGTTCATTGCAATTCCGCTGCTCGCACTGGCGGCGTTGCTGGTGTTCGCCAGCCAACGCGGCGAGGACGCCGGCGTCTCGATCCCGCTTTCTCCCTCCGCGGCCGGCGTCGAGGGCCCGCTGCCCGCGATCACGCCGGCGCGGGGCGAAAATCCGCCGCTGGTGGTGATCGATGCAGGGCATGGCGGGCGCGATCCCGGCGCCCGCTCCGCGCTCGGGGGCGAGCAGGAGAGTCGCGTGACGCTGGCGCTGGCGCTGGCGATGCGCGACGCTCTGGCCGCGACCGGGCGCGTCCGGGTCGCCCTTTCCCGGTCAGACGACACCTATATCGCGCTGGAGGACCGGTACGCGATCGCACGCCGGCTCGGCGCCGATCTGTTCGTCTCGGTCCACGCCGACATCGCGCCGGCGAATGACCAGGCTCGGGGCGCCACCATCTATACTCTTTCCGAGGTCGCGTCCGACCGCGAGGCCGCCGCCCTGGCGGAGCGCGAGAATGAGGCGAACCGGCTCGGCCCGGCGCGGATGAACGCCGATCCCAACGTCAACCTGATCCTGATCGATCTCGCCCAGCGCGAGAGCATGGACCGGGCCGCGGAGTTCGCCCGCCTGCTCCATCGCGAGGCGGCGCCGACGATTCCCGTTCCGCCCCGTCTGGCACCGCTTCGCCGCCTTCATCGTGCTGAAAGCGCCCGACATTCCCTCGATCCTGTTCGAGGCCGGCTATCTTTCCAACCTTCAGGACGCCGCCGACCTCCAGTCCGCGCCGGGCCGGCAGCGCATCGCCGAGGGCATGCGCCGCGCGATCGAGGCGCATTTCGCGCGCCGCTTCCTGAATCGCGCCGGCTGACCGGCCCGCATATCCCGAAGGCCTTGGTAAGTACTTCTTAAATGCCTTTTCATGCAAAAGACTTCGGTGGAAGCAAGTTGCGTGAACTCAGGGGCAAAGTAATGCTGGCAGGAGAGCGGTTCGTGGAAACCGGCTACTCTTTTTCAACGCAGACTCCGGGGCCGCCCGAGCGGCGGACCCAGGAACGTCACGTCAAGATCCTGCGCGTCGGCGTGCTCGTCGTCGATGGACGGCGCGAGCTCTGCCTGATCCGCAACATCTCGGCCGGCGGCCTGATGGCCCATGTCTACAGCCCCATGAAGGTCGGACAGCAGATCATTGTCGAACTCAAGACGCATGAGGCGATCCCGGGCCGGGTCGCCTGGGCCCGCGACAGCAATGCCGGCGTCGCCTTCGACGTGCCGGTCGATATTGAGGCCCTGCTCGCCAATCCAACGACACTCGACAATGGCTGGCGGGCGCGCAGCCCTCGCATCGAGGTCGATCGCCCGGCGGTCGTTCGCGTCGACGGCGTCCCCAGTCCGGCGCGTATCTGCGACGTTTCCCAGAGCGGCGTGAAAATCGAGACCGAAGCGGAGCTGCCAATCGACGGCGACGTCGTGATCACCCCCGAAGGCTTCCGCCCGATCGCCGGCGTCGCGCGCTGGCAGGACGGCGATCGGGCCGGCATCGTCTTCAACGAGGTGATCCGGCTGAACGAGCTGATCGCCTGGATCAAAGGCGGCGACTAGGCGCTACAAGACTGCTCGGCCACCGCCCCGCGGCGGAACGACAAGCCTCCTGAGCGGACGAGGGCCGTGCTAATGGTCTCCACCAAAGCTGATGCTAAGCGCTGCACGCACCGTTCGAGGCGGGATCGGCGACAGGAGCCCAGACGGTGCGACAAGATAGCCCTCGTCGCCGAAGAGGTTCGAACCCAGGATACGCAAGTCGGCTGGCTGGCCGCCGAGCATGAAGCGATGGCGCAGGCCCAGGCTGAGTGTCGTCACCGCCGGCGTCTTGAAGCTGTTCGCCGTGTCGGCCCAGCGCTCGCCGGTGTAGTTGAGCGTCGCGTCCAGCGACCAGTCCGGTCCGAACCGCCGCACGATGGTGGCATTCGCGACGAGCTGAGAGACGCCCATGTCGTGCGAACCGACCAGGCCGGCGTCCACGAGCACTCCCGACAGCTCGGATTCAAAGACGACGAAGCCCGCCAGGATGCTGGTCTCGTGGGTAATTTCCCCCGCGATCGAGGCCTCGAAACCGCGGTGGCGGACCTGCCCGACGACGCCGAACGTCCGGTCGAGACGAAAGCCCTGGCTGGGTTTCGAAACATCGAAGAGCGCGGCGATCAGCGTCAGCCGCGGGGAGAGGGCGTAGCGCGCGCCGAGCTCGAACTGCTCGGTCTGCACCGGCGGCAGGACCTCCTCGCGGTTGATCGCGGACGCCGGCGCCGACCCGCTTTCTTCCAGTCCCGTCACCCAGCTCCCGAACAGCGCCAAGCGATCGATCAGGTTGACGACGGCTGAAACATTGTAGTCGGTTGTCTCGCTGACGCGCGCGCTCGTGACGCCGGACGTCGAGCGCACCGTCTTGTCGTAGCGCGTCCGGTGCACCCCGAAGCGCAGCTGCACCCGATCGCGCCAGGTCAGGCCATAGCCAGCCGAGACGATATATTGCCTGACGACGTCCTCGCCCCGCGTGCCAGACCAGGGTCGTTCCGGCACCTCCGGCGGATCCCCGGTGGCGAGGTCGAACGCGCCGAGCGGGATGGCGAGGCTGGTGGCGAGCTCGGTGACGGTGTGCCGGCCGCGCACGGCCAGCGTGACCTGATTGCCGAAATCGCCCGTATTGAACGCGCGCGCCAGTCGGATCTCGCCGGTGTTCGAGACCCGGTAATCGCGCTCGGGCGTGCGTAGCGTGACGGCGGTCGCGTTCCCGTCCGCGTCCGACGAGATCAAGGTGTTGTCCGCATTGTCGAGGGAGAAGATTGAGCGGAAGGCCGATGCGTCGACCGTGAAACCGTGGAGCTCGCCGCGGTACAGAAAGCCCAGGTTGGTGGTCGTGCCCACGGTCCGCGCCCAGTCCGGCGAATATTGATGCAGCGGCCTGAGGTTCGGCGGGATCGCCCCAGCGGTCGGGATGACCGCATAGTCGCCGTCATATTCGCGGTCGTTGATCGATCCGAACACCCGCACGCGGTGACCGGGCGTGATGGTCCAGCCGAAGACGGCGCCGGCGTTGCGGGCCCAGCCGCGCTCCCCGCGCGCGAGACGCCAGTCGGGGCGCCAGATGAAGCCGCCGGCAAGGCTGAACGCGCCTGCCCGTAATGAAACGTCGCCCTGAAGCACCCGGGTGCCGAAGTCGCGAAAGCCGGTGCCGAGGCGCAGCTCGTTTGCCGGCCCGGCCTCGCGCAACCGATAGTTCACGACGCCCGAGGGCGCCGGGTAAGGGAGGCGCGCGGCGTTCACGCCGACGCGTACGCTGACGCCCGCCAGAATTGTGTCGTCCAGCCCTTGGGCGCGGCTGAAATAGGCGTCGTCGATGCGATAGGCGCCGCTGTCGTTGAGGTCGAAGCCGCGCACCTGGCTCTCGGTGTAGAGGCCCGATTGCTCGATCCCGGCGCGCTCGCCGAACGCGTCGGCGGCGCTGGCAACGGCATTGTCCTGCGCGGCCGCCGGCGTGGCGGCGGCGAAGGTCAGATACATCCATGAAGGCTTGGCTCTCGGCATGCCGCTTAGCCTAGTGAGGACGATCGCCTGGCCGAAGACAGCTCGCTGCAGCCTTCAGGGGATTCGCTGCATAGTTGCGACATTGCCCGCGGCGCTCGTTAGGGTGGCTGCATGACCGCGTCCGCTCCCTCCGCGCCGATGATCAGCTGGCGATGGATCGCCATCTTCTGGTTCGCCGCCGCTTTGTTCGAGGCCACCCAGTCCATCTTCATCCAGCACGCCATGGGCCGGCATGGCGGTGAAGTTTTGCTCTTCCTGACCGAGCTGGCGGGTTGGCTGCCCTGGGCGCTGGCCACGCCGTTCGTGATCGAGCTGGCGCGGCGCCATCCGGTCGTTCCCGCCCCGACGGCGCGCGGCGTCGCGGCGCATCTCATGGCGCTTCTGGGCATCACGCTGATCGCGGAGGGATGGTCGGCGGCCCTCCACATGCTCTTCAATCCCTGGGCCCATCGCACGGCGCCGACCTTCTGGGACACGCTCAGCGCGACGCTCATCTTCCACGGGCTGATCTGCCTGTTCGCCTACATGCTGATCCTGGCGATCACTTATCTGGTGGATTCGCGCGACAAGGTCGCGCGCAAGGTGACCGAGACCGCTTTGCTCAACGAGGAGCTTTCTAAGGCCCAGCTCGCGGCTTTGCTTCGCCAGATGGAGCCGCACTTCCTGTTCAACACGCTCAATTCCATCGCCGGGCTGGTGCGCGACGATCGCAAGGCGGCGGCGGTCGAGATGATCGTCGGCCTCAGCGAGATCCTCCGCCGCGCCTCCCAAGATCACCAGCCGGAGGCGACGCTCGCCGAGGAGGTTGAATATGTTCAGCGCTATGTCGACATCCAGAAGGTCCGCTTCGGCGAGCGCCTCCGCTATCAGCGCGACATTCCGGCGGCGCTGATGGACGCGCGAGTCCCGAGCCTCCTGCTCCAGCCGCTCGTGGAAAATGCCATCAAGCACGGCCTCGCGGAGCGGGTGGCGGGCGGCGAGATCCGCGTCGCGGCGGCGCGCAAGGGCGCGGCCCTGCGCCTCAGCGTCTACAATGACGGCCCGGCCTTCGCGGCCGATTGGGAATCGAAAAGCGCCTGGCGTCGGCCTCGCCAACCTCCGCTCGCGGCTGCGGATCATGCACGGCGACGCCGCCGATCTTGGCGTCAGGAGCGTGGACGGCGGCGTCGAAGTGGTCGTGACTCTGCCGCTGGCGAATGCCGCATGAATCGCCGCGCCGATCAGCGTCCTCGTCGTCGACGACGAGCCGCTCGCCCGGCGCAATCTCACGCTCCTGCTTGAGGGCGATCCCGGCATCGCATCGATCGAGGAATGCGCCTCGGGCGCGGAAGCCGTCGCGGCGATCCGCCGCCGCAAGCCGGATCTCCTGTTCCTCGACATCCAGATGCCCGAATGCGGCGGCTTCGACGTCCTGGAGCTGCTCGGCACCGATGCTCCCGCGGACGATCATCTTCGTCACCGCGCATGACGAATATGCCCTGCGCGCCTTCGAGGCCGGAGCGCTCGATTATCTGCTGAAGCCGTTCGACGACGCCCGCTTCGCCCGGGCGCTGGCCCGCGCCAAAGATAAGATCGCGCTCCATGCGTCGCAGCGGGAGACGCCGCGCCGGCTCGTCGTGAAGGCGCCGCGCCGGCTGCTCTTCATCCCGAGTGCTCGGACGTCGATTGGGTGGAGGCCGCGAGCTATTATTCCTGCCTGCACGTCGGCGCGGAGACCCATGCGATCCGCCGCACCATGGCGGAGCTCGAACGCGATCTCGGCGACGACTTCATCCGCATTCATCGCTCGACCATCGTGAACCTCGAGCGCGTCGGCGGGCTCGAGCTTCAAAGTTCAGGAGAATATGCGGTCGTTTTGCGCACCGGCGTCCAGTTGCGCTTGAGTCGGCGCTACAAGAAGGCGCTGCAAGAGCGTTTGGAGCGGGTGAAGGGAATCGAACCCTCGTCGTAAGCTTGGAAGGCTTCTGCTCTACCATTGAGCTACACCCGCGCGCGCCGCCAGCGACATAGGGCGGAGACACGCCTCGCTTCAAGGGGCAAGGCCGTCCCACAGCAGCTTCGCGCCCGCGATGACCATCAGCATGTAGATGATCGTGTAGAATCGATCCATCGAGATGCGCCGGACGAGAAGCACGCCGGCCAGGCTTCCGGCCACCGCGAATGGGAGCAGCGCCAGCGTGACCAGCCCATTGTCCCGCGTGAACTGGCCGAGTGCGACATAGGCCGGCACCTTGATCCAGTTGAGCGCCGCGAAGAAGATCGCGGTCGTCCCGACCAGCACGTCGCGCGCCAGCCGGCGCGGCATCACCCACATCTGGAACGGCGGCCCGCCGGCATGGGCGATCTGGCTGGTGAAACCGGTCGCGACCCCGAACAAGACGCCCACCCAGCCGGGCGAGTTGGAGGCCGCGGCGATCCGTCCGCCCCTCTCGACCCACAGCCGATAAAGCCCGAACAGGACCGAGATCGCGCCGACTGCGACCAGCACCCCGCGCGACGAAACGGAAGCGGCGAACCACCAGCCGAGGACGACACCGACGACCGCGCCGGGCAGCATGATCGCCAGCACTCGCCCGTCCCAGCTGCGGCGAAAGGCGGCGACGGAGACGACATCCTGCACGATCAGGATCGGCAGCAGGATTCCCGCTGCCCTGACCGGGTCCATCGCCAGCGCGAACAGCGGCAGGCCGAGCGCCCCGGCGCCTGAAAAGCCGCCCTTGGCGAGGCCGACCAGCAGCACCGCCGGAATCGCGAGCAGCCAGAAAGCGGGGTCGGTCGGCATCGCCGCCGCCTATCAGTCGACGCTCGCGCGCTCCAGCCGCGGCGACAGTAGGTGGACGACCGCCAGCGCGACAAAATAGGCGCTGCCGGCGACGATGAAGATCGGTGTATAGCTGCCGATACGCTCCAGCACCTGGCCGGTATAAAGCGCGAAGATCATCCCACCGACCGCGCCCACCGTGCCGCCGATCCCGATCACGCTGCCCACCGCGCTGCGCGGGAAGAGATCGGAGGGAAGCGTGTAGAGATTGGCGGAGAAGGCCTGATGGGCGGCGGTCGCGACCCCGATCACGAGCACGGCGACCCAGAGATCGTCATAATATTGGGCGAAGAAGATCGGCGTCACCGCAAAGGCGCAGATCAGCATCGTCATCTTACGGGCGTAGTTCACGCTCCTACCCTGCTTGATCCAGCGCGACGACAGCCAGCCCCCCGCGACCGAGCCGACATCGGAGAGCAAATAGATCGCGACCAAAGGCGGTCCGAACTGGAGGATGTTGAGCTCGTAACGGGTGGCGAGGAAGCCCGGCAGCCAGAACAGAAAGAACCACCAGATCGGATCGATGCAGAATTTGCCGAGCGCATAAGCCCAGGTCTCGCGCTTCACTGCGATCCGCGACCAGGGCAGCGGCTCCACCGGATCGACCGGATCCTGCTGGATATGCGCGAGCTCGGCCGGCGAGACCTTCTTATGCTCCTGGGGCCGCCGGTACATCGTCAGCCAGAAGAACACCCAGACGAAGGTGGCGACGCCGGTGATGACGAACGCCGCGCGCCAGCCATAAGCGACGACCAGGAACGGCACGACGAGCGGTGTGATGATCGCGCCGATATTGGCGCCAGCGTTGAAGATGCCGATCGCGAAGGCGCGCTCCTTGGCCGGGAACCACTCGGTCACCGCCTTGATGCCGGCCGGGAAATTGCCCGCCTCGCCGATGCCGAGCCCGAAGCGGGCCATCGCGAACTGGGTGACGCTATAGACGCCGCCATGCGCGATATGCGCGATCGTCCAGATCGTGAAGGCGATCGCGTAGCCGAGCCTGGCGCCGATGATGTCGACGATCCGGCCGAACCCGATATAGCCGATCGCGTAAGCGGTCTGGAACCAGAAGACGATGGCGGCATAATCGACCTCGGACCAGCCGAGATCCGCCATCAGGGTCGGCTTCAGCACGCCGATCATTTGCCGGTCGATATAATTGATCACGGTGGCGGCGAAGAGCAGGCCGACGATGATCCAGCGATAATGGCCGATCCGCGCCGCCGCCTGAGTCACCGTGGCGTTCGCCTGGTCCGTCATTCCGCTCTCCCTTCGGCCGGAGTCTTTGGACTCTCGGATACGCCTAAGCTATAGTGGGAAACCGGTGTCATAAGCAATCCCGCCCAACTGGGGAGGCAGCGACGATGCGCAACATATTCACGATCCTCACCCTGGGTGGCCTCGCCGCCTGCGGCGGCGCGCCCGCTGGCGGCAACGCCGCCGGAAACACGAGCGCCCCGCCCGAGTCAAACCGGGTTCAGACCTCTGGCAAGACGCCGGTGCCGCTCGCTTCGGTGCCGGCGCCGGTGCTCGCCGCCGCCCGCGCCGCGCGGCCCGGCTTCGTGCCCGCCGAGGCGGAAGCGGAAACCCGCGAAGGGCGGCACTATTTCGACATCGAGGGCCGGCTTCCGGACGGCGCCGAGATCGAGTTCGACATCATGGAGGAGAATGGCGTCTGGCGGGTCGTCGAGACGCAGCGCGACATCGCCTTCTCGGCCGCACCGCCACCCGTCCAGGCCGCCGCCCGCGCCCATGATTCAGCCCTCGCCCCGACGCGGGTGATCGAAAGCACCCAGGCCGACGGGCTCATCATCTTCGAAATCTATCAGGGCGCGCGCAAGATCGAGCTCAGATGGGACGGACGCGAAGCGCGGGTGCTCGACCGCGAGTGGGAGCACTGATTATTCGGGCCGTGCTGCCACCAGGGCACAGTTGACGCTCAGGCCATCCCGGAATCGCGCCTCGACCCTTTGACCCGGCCGGGCGGCATGCACACCGGTTACCGCGCCGGAAGAAATCCACTGGCCCGGTTTCAGCGCGATCCCGCGCCGCGCCATCAGCTCGAACAGGAAACGCGCCGCGCCGATCGCGCCGTCCGGAAAGGCCGCGGCGCTGCCCGGTCCCGACCACCGCGCCGTCGACCGCCGTCACGACCTCCCACTGCTCGAAGCCGCTCTCGCGCCAGTCGCTTATCTCCGGGCCGATCACCATCCCGTTATTGTTGCCGAAGTCCGAGATCACGGCGACCGGACCGATCTCGTTGATCGATCCCAGCGGCGAGCTCGCGACCTCGATCCCGACATGGACCGCGCCGATCAGATCGGCGGCTTCGTCCAGGCTGAAATCCATCTTCCCGGCCGGCGGCGTCGCGCCGATCCTGAGCAGGAACTCGGCCTCGCCGGCGGCGAAGCCCTCGGCGAACACCGGCATCTGGACCGTCGCTCCGTTCGTCGAAGCCTGCTCAGCGGCAAAGATCGGCCCGGTCAGCCGGTCGGCGCCGAAGCGGTCGATGAGCGGCGGCGGCACCCGGCCGACCTTCCAGCCGATGACCGGCTTCGCCCAGCCCGCGATCGCCACGTCCTGGATCGCATAAGCTTCGTCGAGCGTCGCCGGCAGCGCGCCGGGATAGTCGGCCAGCCCCTCGGCGGCGCGGCGCGCGTCGACAAAGCGCCCGGCGATCTGGCCGTAGTCGGCGGTCAATTCAGGCTCCCCGTCTTTTGGCTAGGGCTAATGGAAACCGGTGTCATTGGCAACTCGCTTTCTTGGGCCACCGGAGTCGTCAGGCGGTCCGCAACGCGGCGGCGATGCGGGCCCGGGCAAGGATCGCTGGCCGATCGAAGGGCTGCGCCGCGCCGGAACCAGCCAGCTCCCGCCGACGCAGGCGACGGCCGGCGCGGCGAGCCAGTCGCGCGCCGTCTCGGCCGTGATTCCGCCGGTCGGGCAGAAGCGCATCTCGCCGAAGATGGCGGCCAGCCCGTTCAGCGCCGGCAGCCCGCCGGACGCCATCGCCGGGAAGAATTTGAGCCGGGAAAAGCCATGGTCCCGCGCCCGCATCACCTCCGATGCGGTCGCGACGCCGGGCAGGAACGGCAGGCCGGACGCGATCGCCGCCGCCGCGAGCCGATCCGTCAGACCGGGGCTGACGATGAACTGCGCGCCCGCCTCCCGCGCCGCGTCGAGCTGCGTCTGGATCGAGCACCGTGCCCGCGCCGACGATCGCGCCCGGCACCGCCGCATCGCCCGGATCGCGTCCAGCGCGGCCGGCGTGCGCAGCGTCACCTCGAGCACCGGCAAGCCGCCTTCGACCAGAGCCTCGGCGATCGGCACGGCTTCCTCCAGCCGGTCGATGACCAGCACCGGGATGACGGGCGCGGCGGCGAGGATGGAGTCGAGATCAGGCATGGACAGGCTCCTGCAGCGCCGCGAGCCCGGCGCGCAAGGCGTCGCGAAATAAGGGGTCCGCGGCGAGATCGGCGGCGAAGACCTGCCGCAGGCCGAGCAGACCGTCGAGCAGCGCCTCGTCCGAAGCCGCGCCGCGCGCGATCTCCGCCAGCCGCTCGCCAAGCGGATCGACGATCTCGACCCCGCGCCCGCGCCTGCCGCTCTACGAACCGCATCCAGCCCGCCACCGCCAGCGCCAGCCGGGCGAACGGCAAGCCCGCCGCCCGTGCCTCGGCGATCGTGTCGAGCAGCCGATAGGGCAGCTTCTGCGACCCGTCCCAGGCGATCTGCGACAGGCGATGGCCGATCGCCGGGTTGCGGAAGCGCTGCAAACGTCTGCGCGCTATAATCGGCCAGATCGATGTCCGTCCGGCCGCGCAGCACCGGCATGATCTCCTCGCCGATCATCGCTTCGACCGTCGCCGCCAGCCACGGATCGGCCATCGCGTCGGCCACCGTCTCGCGCCCGCGCAGCAGGCCGAGATAGGCGAGCGTCGAATGGGCGCCGTTGAGGATGCGCAGCTTGGCCCGCTCATGCGCCGCGACGTCGCCGGTCAGGATCACGCCCGCGCCCGCCAGGTCCGGCCCGCCCGGCGGCAGCACGTCCTCGATCACCCAGGCGGCGAACGCCTCGCGCGCCACCGGGATCGCGTCGTCGAAGCCGGTCGCCTCGCGCACCTCGCGGCGCAGCGCCTCGGTCGTCGCCGGCGTGATCGAATCGACCATCGTGTCCGGAAAGCGCGCCTCGCCTTCGATCCAGCGCGCCAGCTCCGGATCGCGGCCGCCCGCGAACGCCCGCACCGCCGCGGCGAGCTTCCGCCCGTTCCCGGCCATATTGTCGCAGCACAGGCTGGCGAAGGGCGGCAGGCCCGCCGCGCGCCGGTCGGCCAAGCCCGAGCGCGAGCCAGCCGATCAGGCTCGCCGGCCGCTCCGGCGACGCCGAGGTCGTGAACGATGTCCGGATGGGCGAAATCCAGCGTCCCGTCGCCGGCAAGGCAATAGCCCTTCTCGGTCACCGTCGAGGTGACGATCCGCACCGCCGGATCGGCGAGCAGCGCCCGCACCGCCGCCGCATCGGCCGGTCCGTGCGCGCTGCGATGTGCGGCCAGCGGCCGGTATGACCGCTGCTCGTCGAGGACGGCGAGCGTGTAACGCCCCTCCTGCCGCCGCAACGCCTCGACCGTCTCGCCCGAGCGCAACGACACCGCCGCGATCCCCCAGCGCGGATCTTCGTCGAGCAGCCGGTCGACATAATCCGCCTGATGGGCGCGATGGAACGCGCCGGGCCCGAAATGGACGATCCCGGTCGCCGTCGCCTTCAAAGCGTCACGCCCCGCTTCCAGATCGCGATATCGCGCTCGCCGTTGCGCTCGGCGGCGGTCATCTCGCCCGAGGCGATGGCGACGATCCGGTCCGCCAGCGCATCCGTCGCGTCGTCGAACCCGTCGGCGAGCACCCGCCCGGCGTCGAAATCGATCCAGCCCGGCTTGGCCGCGGCGAGCGCGCTGTTGGTCGCGATCTTGATCGTCGGCGCCGGAAAGCCGAGCGGCGTGCCGCGCCCGGTGGTGAACAGGATGATCGTCGCTCCCGCCGCGGCGAGCGCGGTCGACGACACCGCGTCGTTGCCCGGCGCCTCGAGCAGCGACAGGCCCGCGCGCCGCACCCGCTCGCCATAGCCCAGCACGTCGGCGACCGGCGCCCGCCCGGCCTTCTGCACCGCGCCGAGCGATTTCTCCTCCAGCGTCGTGATGCCGCCCTCGATATTGCCGGGCGACGGGTTCTCCGAGACCGGCTGGCCGTGGTCGAGGAAATAGCGCTTGAAGCCGTTCACCAGGCCGACGATCCGGTCGAACACCTCATGATCGCCGCGCCCGCGCCATCAGCAGCCGCTCGGCGCCGAAAATCTCCGGAATCTCGGTCAGGATCGCGGCGCCGCCGCTGCCGACGACCCGGTCCGCGATCCGGCCGACGAGCGGATTGGCGGTGAGCCCGGACAGCCCGTCCGATCCGCCGCATTTCAGCCCGACGACCAGCTCGGACAAACCCGCGGCCTGGCGGCTGCAGAGGGCGGCGGTCGCGACCAGCGCGTCGACCGCGGCGAGCCCGGCCGCCACCTCGTCCTCCTCGCCCTGCGCCTTCAGCGTCCGCACCCGGCCGCGCAAAGCCTCGGGAATCTCGGCGATCAGCGCATCGAGCTGGTTCGATTCGCAGCCGAGGCCGAGGATCAGCACGCCGCCGGCATTGGGATGGCAGGCCAAGCGCCGCCAGCAGCCGGCGCGTCCCCTTGAGATCCTCGCCGAGCTGCGAGCAGCCGTGCGGATGGCCGAAGGCGTAGACGCCGTCGACGGCGCCGGCGTGGCGGGCGTGGGCGATCGTCGCGATCCGTTCGGCGGTGCGCGCGACGCAGCCCACGGTCGGCAGGATCCAGATCTCGTTGCGCGTGCCGACGCGGCCGTCCGGCCGCCGATAGCCCATGAAGCGCGTATTCTTGTCGCTCGGCAGCATCCGCCACCGCGCCGGCGTCGTGGCGATAGCCTTCCACGCCGGAGAGCGAGGTGACCAGATTGTGGCTGTGGACCTGCGCGCCCGGCGCGACCGGCGCGGTCAGCCGGCCGATCGGCCAGCCGAACTTGCGCACCTCGGCGCCGGCAGGGAGCGCGCGCAGCGCCACCTTGTGGCCGCGCGGGATCGCCTCGGCGATCTCGACCTCCAGCCGCTCGCCGGCCGCCAGCGGCCGCAAGGCCACCGCGACATCGTCGTCGGCATGGAGCGTCAGGAGGCCGGGCGCCTCGATCGCGACAGGGTTCGGCTTGCAGCATCTGGTAACCGGTGTCATCCATAAGCCGCCGCGACGCGCCCGGCAAGCCGCCGACGCTGGCGGCGGACGCGCGAGCGGTCTAGGCTGGCGGGATGGGAGCGAGAGACTTGGCCGAACGGGACGAGACGCCGCGCGCGGCCAAGCCGACGATCAACGATGTCGCGCGCCTCGCCGGCGTCTCGAAGAAGACCGTCAGCCGGGTGATCAACCGCTCGCCCTTGCTCAACGACGACACCCGCCAGCGGGTCGAGAAGGTGATCCGGCGAGCTCGGCTACACGCCCAACCCGCAGGCGCGCGCGCTGGCGCTGCGGCCGCAACTTCCTGATCGGCCTGATCCACGACAACCCCAACGCGCAGATGGTGCTCAACGTCCAGCAGGGCATCCTCGAGGCGCTGCAGGGCACCGAGTTCGAGATGGTCGTCCGCCCGGTCGATCGCAATTCGTCGATGATGCTCGACGATGTCCGCGCCTTCCTCGAGCGGCAGCGGCTGTTCGGCGTCGTGCTGCTGCCGCCGATCAGCGAGAATGACGCGCTCGCCCGGCTCTGCGACGAGGTCGGCTGCCGCTATGTGCGGATGGGCTCGGCCGAGCTCGACGATCCCGCCCACATGGTCGCCTCCAACGATCGCGAGGCGGTGCGCGGCGCGACCGAGCATCTGATCCAGCAGGGCCATCGCCTGATCGGCCTGATCGAGGGGCCGGACGGCTTCCGCTCGGCCCGCGAGCGCCGGCTGGGGTTCGAGGACGCGCTCGCCGGCGCCGGCCTCAAGCTGCCGCGCAGCCTGATCGCGCGCGGCAACTACACGTTCGAAACCGGCGTCGACCGGCGCCAACCGCCTGCTCGATCTCTCGCCGCGCCCGACCGCGATCTTCGCCAGCAATGACGAAATGGCGGCCGGCGTCGTCTTCGCCGCGCGCGAGCGCGGCATCGGCGTGCCCGAGGAATTGTCGGTGATCGGCTTCGACGACACGCCGATCGCCGCTCATATCTGGCCGCCGCTCACCACCGTGCGCTGGCCGATCGTCTCGATGGCCCGCTCCGCCGCCCGCAAGCTGTTCGGCGACATTGTCGGGGCGGCGGAAGCGGCGGAGCCGGCTATGCTCCCTTCGACCCTAGTCAAGCGTGGCTCGGTCGCGCCGCCCGCCGCCTGAGCCGCTTGCCCTTTGTTGTGACACCGGTTACCAAAACGCCGGGAGACGAGAATGCCGAGGCCGCTCAAGCTTCATCCTGACCGGCTGCTGCCGGCCGATCCCGGCACGCGCGCCATCGCCCGCGCGCTTTACGAGACGGTGCGCGACCTCCCGATCGTCAGCCCGCACGGCCATACCGACCCCGCCTGGTTCGCGACCGACGAGAACTGGACCGACGCGACCAGCCTGCTGCTCGCCCCCGACCATTATCTCTACCGGATGCTCTACAGCCAAGGCGTCGATCTCGACGCGCTCGCGATCCCGTCGCGCGCCGGCGTCCCCGCGACCGATCCGCGCGCCGCCTGGCGGCTTGTTCGCCGGCCATTATCCACTGTTCCGCGGCACGCCCTCGCGGCTCTGGCTCGATCATGTCTTCTCGGACGTATTCGGGATCGAGGTGGCGCTCGAAGCCGCCACCGCCGATCTCTATTTCGACGCGATCGGCGAGAAGCTCGCTACGGATACCTTCCGCCCGCGCGCCTTGTTCGACCGCTTCCGGATCGACTTCCTCGCCACCACCGAGGGCGCGCAGGACGACCTCGGCCATCACCACGCCATCCGCCGCTCCGGCTGGCGCGGACGGGTCGTCACCACCTACCGCCCCGACGGCGTGATCGACGTCGAGCATGAGGCGTTCGGCCCGGCGATGACCCGCTTCGCCGAACTGACCGGCGAGGATGTCCATAGCTGGTCCGGCTACCTCGCCGCCCATCGCAAGCGCCGCGCCGACTTCCGCGCCGCCGGCGCCACCGCCACCGACCACGGCCATCCGACCGCCGCCACCGCCGATCTCTCACCGGCCGAAGCAGAGGCTTTGTTCCGCCGCATCACCGGCGGCGACTGGACACCAGCCGACGCCGAGCTGTTCCGCGCTCAGATGCTGACCGAGATGGCGCGGATGAGCGTCGAGGACGGGATGGTGATGCAGATCCATCCCGGCTCCTTCCGCAACCACAATGCCGGCCTGTTCGCCAGCCACGGCCGCGACAAGGGCGCCGACATCCCGACCCGCACCGATTACGTCCATGCGCTGAAGCCGCTGCTCGATCGGTTCGGCAACGAGCGCGACCTCACGATCATCCTCTTCACCCTCGACGAGAGCGCCTATGCGCGCGAGCTCGCGCCGCTCGCCGGCCATTATCCCTGCCTTCGCCTCGGCCCCGCCTGGTGGTTCCACGATTCAGCCCGAGGGCATGCGCCGCTTCCGCGAGATGACGACCGAGACCGCCGGCTTCGCCAACACCGTCGGCTTCAACGACGACACCCGCGCCTTCCTGTCGATCCCGGCCCGGCACGATGTCGCCCGGCGGGTCGATTGCGGCTTCCTCGCCCGCCTCGTCGCCGAGCACCGCCTCGCCGACTGGGAGGCGGCCGAGCTGGCGCAGGAGCTGACCAGCGGCGCTCGTCCGCCGCGCCTACAAGATCGACCACCCACAATTCGCCGCCCAGGCGGCTTAGGAGAAACGCATGTTCGACCGCACTTATTACGCCACCCACCCGGACATGATGGAGTGCGTCTCCAACGACGAGCTCCGCGACCGCTATCTGATCGAGGGCCTGTTCCGCGACGGCGAATGCGTCCTCAACTACACCCATGCCGACCGCTTCGTGATCGGCGGCGTCGCGGTAGCCGGCGCGCCGGTCAAGCTGCCCGAGCAGACCGAGCCGGCCTCGGCCGCCGGCCACCCCTTCCTAGAACGCCGCGAGCTGGCGATCGTCAATGTCGGCACGGTCGATGGGACGGTCACCGTCGATGGCGAGGCCTTCACGCTCGGCAATAAGGACTGCCTCTACGTCACGATGGGCGCGAAGGATGTCGAGTTCGCCGGCCAGGGCGCCCGCTTCTACCTCGCCTCTTGCCCCGCCCATCAGGCGTTCCGGACCCGCAAGCTCTCGATCGCCGACGCCAATGCATTGGAGCGCGGCAGCCTGGAGGAATCGAACGAGCGGACGATCTTCCAGCTCGTCATCCCGGGCGTCTGCGACAGCGCCCAGCTCGTCATGGGCCTTACCGTCCTGAAGCCGGGCAGCGTCTGGAACACGATGCCGCCGCACATCCACGAGCGGCGCAGCGAAATCTATTTCTATTTCGAACTCGACGATCTCGACAAGGACCGCGTCTTCCACTTCATGGGCGAGGGCGAGGCGACGCGGCACCTCGTCGTCAAGAATGAGGAGGCGGTGATCTCGCCGGTCTGGTCGATCCACATGGGCTCTGGCACCAAGGCCTATGCCTTCATCTGGGCGATGGCGGGCGAGAATCAGGACTATACCGACATGAACGTCCTCGACATTTGCCAGCTGGCATGACCGGCAATCCCTTCGATCTTACCGGCAAGGTCGCTTTGGTCACCGGCGCCAATACCGGCATCGGCCAGGCAATTGCGCTCGCACTCGCCGGCGCCGGCGCCGATGTTGCCCTGGCTGGCCGCACCGCCGCATCCGAGACCGCCGCGGGCGTTCGCGAGCTCGGCCGGCGCGCCGCGATTATCGACGCGGACCTGTCGAGCGCCGAGCCGATGGCCGAGGTCATCGACAATGCCGCCGCGGCGTTCGGCGCGCTCGACATCCTGGTCAACAATGCCGGCACGATCCGCCGCGCCGACGCGGTCGATTTCTCGGAGGCGGACTGGGATGCGGTGATCGACACCAACCTCAAGAGCCTGTTCTTCCTTTGCCAGGCGGCCGGCCGGCGGATGATCGCGCGGGGCGGCGGCAAGATCGTCAACATCGCCTCGATGCTCAGCTTCCAGGGCGGCATCCGGGTACCCGCCTACACGGCGTCCAAGAGCGCCGTCGCCGGTCTCACCAAGGCGCTGGCCAATGAATGGGCGGCCAGGGGCGTCAACGTGAACGCGATCGCGCCGGGCTATATCGCGACCAACAACACCGCCGCGCTGCAGGCCGACGAGACCCGCAACCGCCAGATTCTCGAGCGCGTCCCCGCCGGCCGCTGGGGCGCTCCGGGCGATATCGGTGGCGCGGCCGTGTTCCTCGCCTCTCCGGCCTCCGATTATATCAACGGCCACATCCTCGCCGTCGACGGCGGGTGGCTGGCCCGGTGAGCGGCTGGATTGTCTGCTTCGGCGAGCTGCTGCTCCGCCTCGCCGCGCCGGGGCGGGAGCTGCTGCTTCAGAGCGGCCGGCTAGACGTCCATGTCGGCGGCGCCGAGGCGAACGTGGCGGTCGGCCTCGCCCGGCTCGGTCACGAAGTCACGATGGTCAGCCGCGTGCCGGCGGGTCCGCTTGGCGAGGCCGCGATCGGATATTTGCGGCGGCACGGCGTGGACGCGACCGGCGTCACCACGGGCGAAGGCCGGATGGGTCTCTATTTCCTGTCGCCCGGCGCCGGGCCACGCCCGGCCGACATCGTCTATGATCGGGAGGACAGCGCCTTCGCCCGAACCGGGCAGAGCGATTTCGATTGGGACGCTCTGCCGCGCGGCGCGGACCTGCTCCATGTTTCGGGTATCACGCCGGCGCTGGGCGACGGCCCGGCCGGCGCGGCCCTCGCCGCAGCCCGCGCCGCGCGCGCGAACGGCGCGAGCGTATCGTTCGACGGCAATTATCGCGCCCAACTCTGGGCCAAACGCGGCGGCGATTCGCGCGCGATCCTGAGCGGGATCGTCGCCGAAGCCGACATTTTGTTCGGCAATCATCGCGACATCTCGCTGCTGCTCGGCCGGACATTGGACGGCGACGGCGAGGCGCGACGCCGCGAGGCGGCGGACGCGATGTTCCTCGCCTTCCCCAACCTGCGCCTGATCGCCTCGACGGCGCGTCACGTGATCGACGCCGACACCCACCGCATCTCCGCTCGTATCGACGAGCGCGACGGCGCGGCGCAGACGGACGAAGTCGCGGTCGCCGGCATCGTCGACCGGATCGGCGCCGGCGATGCCTTCGCGGCCGGCGTGCTGCACGGCGTCCGGACCGGCCTCGACCGCGAAGGGATCGCGCATTGCGGCCTCGCCCTCGCCTGCCTCAAGCACAGCCTCCCGGGCGATGCGAGCCTGTTCGGTCAGCGGGACATCGACGCGTTCCTCGCCGGCGAGATGGACGTGCGGCGGTAGGATGCTGAGTCGCCGCGCCTTCTTGGGGGCTGCGGCCGGGATCGCCGCCAGTCCTGCGTGGGCGACGAGGGGCGCGCCGATCATCGCGAGCGCCGCCGGCAGTTTTCGGGGTGCGACTGAAAACGGCATCGCTCGCTTCCTCGGCATCCGTTACGGGAGTGCCGCCCGCTTCCGGGCCCCAACCGCGCCCCGGCCCACACGCGGGACGATCGATGCGCTCGCCTACGGGCCTTCCTCGCCGCAATCGGGTCTCACCGACCTGACCAGGAGCGAAGACTGCCTCTTCCTCAACGTCTGGACACCCTCCGCCGACCGTCGGGCCCAACTCCCGGTCATGGTCTACTTCCACGGCGGCGCTTACTCGTCCGGCACCGCGAACAGCCCGCCGCTCGACGGCCGCCATCTCGCGGCGCGCGGCGCGGTGGTCATCACTGTTCAGCACCGCCTCAACGCCTTCGGCTATCTCTATCTCGCGCGGCTCGACCCGCGTTTTCCCGACAGCGGCAATGCCGGCCAGCTCGATCTCGTCCTCGCCTTGCAATGGGTGCGGGACAATATCGCCAGCTTCGGCGGCGATTCCGGCAACGTCACCGTCTTCGGCCAGTCCGGTGGCGGCGCCAAGATCGCCGCCCTGATGGGCACCCCCGCCGCCGCCGGCCTCTTCCATCGCGCCGCGACGATGAGCGGCCAACAGGTCACCGCCTCCGGCCCGCTCAACGCCACCCGCCGCGCCCGCTCCTATCTCGAACGACTCGGCGATCCTTCGATCGATGCCTTGCTCGCCATGCCGACGGAGCGCCTGGTCGAAGGTCTGGCCGCGACCGATCCGATCATCGGCGGCGGCGTCTATTTCGGGCCGGTGCTCGACATGAAATGGCTGACCCGCCACCCCTTCTGGCCAGACGCCCACCCGCAATCGACCGCGATCCCGCTCATCCTCGGCAACACCCATGACGAGACGCGCGCCTTTTACGGTCCCGGACATCACCTGCTCGCCGGCCTCAACTGGTCCAACCTCGCCGAGCGGCTCGGTCCGGAGCTCAGAATCGACGCCCATCCCGAATGGGTGGTCGCCGAATATCGCCGCTTGTTCCCCGGCCATAGCGCCGAGCAACTCTTCTTCGCCGCCACCACCGCGGGCCGCAGCTGGCGCGCCCAGTTGATCGAGGCCGAGGAGCGCGCACGCGCCGGCGTTCCGGCTTATGTCTACCAGCTCGATTTTCCCCGGCCCGCGCCGCACGCGGCGGACATCCCTTTGGTCTTCGGCACCTTCACCGATCCGGCCGCCCGGCCGGTCAGCGAGGCGATGATGGCCGCGTTCTTGCGCCACGCCCAGACCGGCGACCCCGGCTGGCCGGCCTACGCCCTGCCCCAGCGCCGGACGATGATCTTCGATCCATCACCGCACTTGGAGGACGATCCCCGCCGCGCGGAGCGGGAGCTGTTCGCCCGCATTCCCTACGTGCAGCCGGGCACCTGACGACGATCCCGTGGCGGCGATGTCACGCTTGTCCTTGATCGAAACCACGTCCGGAGCGATCGGTCTTGACACCGCCCGGCAAGCCGATCAAAGTCCAATGACACCGGTTACTTCAACGGGACGACCGGGAAAGACGACTGCGAAGACGCGGCGTCGGGGAGAGGGGAGAAAGGGTCGCTCGCGGCCCCGTCGATTTCCACAGCCCTGCCGCACGAACCGCGCAGCCGTATTTTCCGACCCGCTATAGACACCGGTGTCATAACAGAGGCGCACATCGCGCCGGTTGGGAAGGGACCGAACATGATGTCGACGCCGGATCTCGCCTCGCGCAAGCGCCTCCTGGCCCGCATGGTTGCCGCGGCCTCGACGCTGGCGCTCGCCGCCGCGCCTCAAATGGCGTTGGCTCAGGGCAATCCCGCGCCGGCGGCGCAGGGCGAAGACGAAACGATCGTCGTCACGGGCTTCCGCCAGTCGCTGACCGCAGCGCTCGGCGCCCGCCGGGCCGACAACAGCATCGTCGACGTCATCGTCGCCGAGGATATCGCTGACTTCCCGGATCAGAACCTTGCCGAGTCGCTGCAACGCATCTCCGGCGTCTCGATCGACCGCGACGCGGGCGAAGGCCGCTCGATCACGGTTCGCGGCCTCGGCGGCGATTTCACCCGCGTCCGGCTCAACCAGCTGGAAGCACTGGCGACGACCGGCGGCACCGACAGCTCGGGCGGCGCGAATCGCAGCCGCACGTTCGATTTCAACGTCTTCGCCTCGGAGCTGTTCAGCCGCCTCACCGTCCGCAAGAGCAGCTCGGCCGAGGTCGACGAAGGTTCGCTTGGCGCGACCGTCGATCTCCAGACCGGGCGGCCGTTCGACTATCGCGGCTTCGTGATCTCGGCGAGCGCCCAGATGGGCTATAACGACCTCTCGCGGACCTGGGACCCGCGCGGCGCGATCCTGGTTTCCAACACCTTCGCCGATGGCCGCCTGGGCATCCTGGCGTCGGCCTCCTACAGCCGCCGCAGCCTTTTGGAAGAAGGCTTCAGCTCGGTACGCTGGGATGCCGGCAACAGCGCCGGCGGCTTCTGTTCGCCGGTCGGCGCGGTGCCGCTCAATCCGACAACCGGCGGGGCCAATTGCGGCGCCAACTCCAATATTCCCGGCTTCACCGCACCGCCCCGCCTGCCGAACACGCCCGGCAACCAAGCCGAATATCTGGAGGCGTCGACTCCCGGCAACGTCCATCCGCGCCTGCCGCGCTACGGCCGGCTGACCCACGATCAAGAGCGGCTCGGCGTCACTTTGGCGGTCCAGGCCGAGCCCTGGGAAGGCGGGCGGCTGACCGCCGACGTGCTCTACGCCAATCTGAGCGCCACGCGGCAGGAGGATTTCCTCGAGGCGATCTCGTTCAGTCGCACGGCGGCCCAGGGCGGCAAGCCCCAGACTAGCGTCGTCAACGTCGAATATGACGCGAACGGCAATCTGCTGACCGGCACCTTCAACGGCGTCGACATCCGCTCCGAATCCCGGTTCGACGAGCTCGAGACGGACTTCTGGCAATATCAGTTGCTGTTCGAGCAGCAGGTCACCGATCGGCTGCGCTTCACTTGGCTCGCCGGCCATTCCAGCTCGCGCTTCCGCAATCCGGTCCAGACCACCACCACCTTGGATATCGCCAACGTCAACGGCTACACGATTGACTTCCGCAACAGCCGCGGCCAGCCGACCATCACCTATCCGTTCGACGTCACCAGCACGACCGGCGGCTTCGGCATCATCGGAACGCCACCCGGGCCCGCGCCGACCAACATCACGCCGTCGGAAATCCGCATCCGCCCGCAAGGCGCGGACAACACGTTCACGACTTTCCGAGGCGATGTCGCCTGGGATATCGAGCCTGAGCGCTTGACGCTGAAAGCCGGCGGCTTCTTCCGCGACTATGATTTCGAGACGTTCGAATTCCGCCGCGTCAACCAGAACGATTCGATCCTGGCTCTGCCCCCCGGCACGCCACTCAGCTCGATAACGACCGTGCTCACGGGCTTCGGCCGCGGCCTCAATGTCGGCGGCACGCCGACGAGCTGGCTGATCCCCGATCTCAATGCGATCGCCGCGCTCTACAACATTTATTGCAACTGTTTGCAGTCCGGCAATGCGGGCGGTCCGGGCGATTACACATTGTCCAGCATCACCAACGGCAATGCGCGCGGCAACAATCGCTCGGTGACCGAAGAAAGCTTCGGCGGCTACGCTCAGCTCGATTTCCGCTTCGATCTGTTCGGCCGGCCGACGCGCGGCAATGTCGGCATTCGCTACGTCCGCACCGAGATCGAGGCCGCGGGCTATCAGGCGCTCGGCGGTGGCACGCTGACCGTCGTCAACCGCGACTATGACGATTGGCTGCCCTCGTTCAATCTCGCCATGGACGTGACCAGGAACTTCGTCGTCCGCCTCGCCGGCGCCCGGGTGATGGCGCGGCCACAGCTGGGCTTCCTCTCGCCGGGCGGGACGATCAACACCACCGGCCAATTGTCGATCACGAGCGGCAACCCGCAGCTCGATCCGTTCCGCGCCTGGACGTTGGACGCCAGCCTCGAATGGTATTTCGCGCCGGAATCCATTCTGTCGGTCGGCCTCTTCTACAAGGATATCGGCACCTACATCCAAAACCTGCGGACCGAGATCCCGTTCAATCAGACCGGATTGCCGCTCAGCCTGCTGCCGGGCAATTTCACCGGCAGCGAGCTGTTCCTCGTCACCGCGCCGATCAACACCGACGGCGGGCCGCTGCGCGGCTTCGAGGTCAATCTGCAAATGCCGTTCCGCTTCCTGCCGGGACCGCTGCGCAATCTCGGTACCATCCTCAACTTCACCTATGTCGCGTCCGAGATCGAATATGTGACCTCGGCGACCAACACCGCTCTGATCACCGACGATCTCGTCAACCTGTCGCCGCGCAGCTGGAACGCGACGCTTTATTATGACGACGGCCGGTTCAGCATCCGCGGCTCGGCGTCCTATCGCAGCGACTATCTCCAGCGCGTCCCGGCCCAGAACGTGATCAATGACGTCGAGGGCAAGAACTCGACCCTGAACATCGACGCTTCGGCCTCGTTCAGGATCAACGACCATCTCACGATCACGGCGGAAGCGATTAATCTGACCGACGAATTCAACGATCAGTTCGTCGATCGCGACCGCAACAGCCCTTCGGTCGTCCACCACACCGGCCGGCAATTCTACGTCGGTGCGCGCGTCCGGTTCTAGGACCGCGCTCATGAAGGAGGAGCGACCGGGGGCGGCGCTCCTCCTTTTTTCCGGCTTGTGGATGGCGACGCCCGCCAGCGCGCAGACTCTCGCCTTTCCGGGCGCGGAGGGTGCCGGAAGGTACTCCCAAGGCGGCCGGGGCGGCGCAGTGCTGCGCGTCACCAGCCTCGCTGACAGTGGCCCCGGCAGTTTGCGCGCGGCGGTCGAGACGCAAGGCCCCCGCACCATCCTTTTCGACGTCGCCGGCACGATCCGGCTCGCCTCGGACCTCGTCATCCGTGAGCCCCGTATCACCCTTGCCGGCCAGAGCGCGCCAGGCGGCGGCATCGCGCTGGCCGACGCTACCCTCATCGTCCGCGCCGACGACGTCGTCATCCGCCACCTCCGCGTCCGGCGCGGCGACCGCAGGCCCGGCGAGGGCGATTCGATCTGGATAGAGCGCGGCCGGCGGATCATCCTCGATCACGTCTCGGCGAGCTGGTCGATCGACGAGACCCTGTCCGCCTCCTCGCGCTACCCGAATGGCGACGGCTATTACGACCTCACCGTGCAATGGTCCTTCATCACCGAGTCGCTGCGCCGCTCGCACCACAGCGAGGGCGAGCATGGCTATGGCAGCCTGATCCGCGGCGGCCATGGCGCGCGGGTCAGCTTCCACCACAATCTCTGGGCGCACCATGTCGCCCGCATGCCGCGCCCCGGCAATTACAACGGGCCGGAGGTCGATCCCCAAGGCCCGCTGATGGAGTTCCGCTCCAACCTCTTCTACAATTGGGGCCGCGGCTTTGCGGGCTATGACGAGGACGAGGCCGCCCTGATCCGCTACGCCTTCATCGATAATGCCTATGTCACGGGCCCCGACAGTCTTGGCCAATTCGCCTTCCGCGAGCGCAACCGCCTCGCCCGCGCCTGGTTCGCCGGCAACAGCATGAACGGCATCATCCCGGCCAATCCCTGGTCGCTGGTCGCCGGCAACATCCCGGACGGCTACCGCCTTCACGCCCCGCTTGATATCGCCCCGGTCGCGGCCGATCCCGCGCCCTTGGCCTACGAGCACGTCCTTGCCCGAGCCGGAGCCTGGCCTCGCGACACGGCCGACGCGCGCATCGCGGCCAGCGTCCGCGCCCGTGCCGGCCGCCACGTCGACAGCCAGGAGGAGGTCGGCGGCTGGCCCGCGCTCGCGGCCGGGCAGCCCGCGCTCGACAGCGACGGCGACGGCATGCCGGACGCATGGGAGCGCGCACACAATCTCGATCCCGCCCGCGCCGACGGTAACGCCGACCGCGACGGCGACGGCATGACCAACCTAGAAGACTGGCTCGCCGCCCGCGCTGCGGAGGTGATGCGGTGAAGCTCGACCGGCGCTCAATCCTGCTCGGCGGCCTCGGCCTCGCAGCAAGCGCGGCGGCACAGACCCCGCTGCCCGCGCCGGCAGAAGGCGCACGGGCCCTCGTCCATGCCGACCCGACCGAATTCGTCGATCTCTGGCCAGAAGGCGCGCCCGGCGCGCCCTCGCCAGCGCCCACCGAAATGGTGCGTGAACGCAGCGGAGACCCCGTATTCAACGATCGCATCGTCCTGCGCGTCGCGCGGCCGCGCATGGCGGTCTTCCGCCCCGCGCGCCCGAACGGCGCGGCGGTGCTGATCACCCCCGGCGGCGGCTATTCCTGGGTCGTCGTCGACAAGGAAGGCTATGAGGTCGCCCGCCTTTTGCGCGAGCAAGGCGTGACCGTCTTCGTCCTGTTCTACCGCCTGCCTGGCGACGGCTGGGCGGCCGGGCCGAACGTCGCCCTCGCCGACGCCCAACGCGCGATGCGCCTCATCCGCCATCGGGCAAGCGTGTTCGGAGTCGATCCGCGACGCATCTGCGCGATGGGCTTCTCGGCCGGCGGCCACGCCTGCGCCGATCTGCTGACCCGCTTCGCCGTCTCCGCTTATCCGCCCATCGACGCCGCCGACCGCCTCTCCGCCCGACCCGACGCCGCCGCGCCGATCTATCCGGTGGTCTCGATGACCGCACCGCTCGCCCACACCGGATCGCGGCGCAATTTGATCGGCGAGAATGCAACGACCGCGCTCGAGCGCGCCCATTCGCCGCATCTCAACGTGCCGGCCGACGCGCCGCCCTGCTTCCTCCTCCACGCCGAGGACGACGCCTCCGTGCCCGTAGGCAATACATTGCTGCTGCGCGAGGCGCTGCGCGCACGCAATATCCCCGTCGAAACCCATCTTTTCCCGGACGGTGGCCACGGCTTCGGCCTGCGCCTTGCCCGGGGGCATAGCGTCGAACACTGGCCCGATCTGTTCATCGCCTGGGCCGCAAGACAAGGACTCTGGTCATGATCCCGCGCCTGCTCGCTCTGCTCCTGCTGCTCGTCCCCGCCGCCGCCGGCGCGCAGAGCCGCGACGAGGTCGTCAGCACGATGCGGCGCGCGACCACCTTCATGGTCGAGCGGGTCGCGACCAATGGCGGCTATGTCTGGGCCTATTTGCCGGACATGTCGCGCCGCTGGGGCGAGATCGAGGCGCGGCCGAGCATGATCTGGGTTCAGCCGCCGGGCACCGCGACGATGGGCCATCTGTTCCTCGACGCCTATCACGCCACCGGCGATGAATATTATTACCGCGCCGCCCAAGCCGCGACCGGGGCGCTGATCCGCGGCCAGCACCGCTCCGGCGGCTGGCATTATTTCATCGATTTCGCTGGCCGCGCCTCGACCCGCGAATGGTACCGGACGATCGGCCGCAATGCCTGGCGGATGGAAGAATTCATCCATTACGCCGACAATGCGACCTTCGACGACGCCGGCACGGCCGAGGCGATGCAGCTCCTGCTGCGCATGTATCTGGAGCGGCGCGACCGGCGCTACCGCGCGCCGCTGAACCGCGCGATAGATTTCGTCCTGAACAGCCAATATCCCAATGGCGGCTGGCCGCAGCGCTGGCCGCACATGCGCGATTACCCGGCCTATGCGCGCTACATCACCTTCAACGACGACGTCGCGCAGGAGAATATCCGCTTCCTCCTCGCGGTCTATCAGTCGCTCGGCGAGACGCGGGTGCGGCGTGCGATCCTGCGCGCCGGCGAAGTCTTCCTCGCCACCCAGCAACCGATGCCGCAGCCCGGCTGGAGCCTCCAGCACACGCTCGACCTGCGCCCCGCCGGCGCACGCACCTATGAGCCGCTCTCGCTCGCCACCCACACCACCGCCGGCAACCTCAGGATGATGCTGCAATTCTACCGGCTGACAGGCGATCGCCGCTATCTCGCGCGCATCCCCGAGGCCCTCGATTGGTTGGAATCCTTGCGTCTGCCGCCCGATCCCAATCGTCCCCGCGGTCGCGATTTCCCGACCTTCATCGAGATCGGCACCAACCGCGCCATGTACGTCCACCGACGCGGCTCGAACGTCGTCAACGGGGCCTATTACTGGGACTACAACCCCGAGGCCCCGATCGGCCATTACGGCGCCTGGCGTGCGATCGATATTCCCGCCCTCCGCCGCGCCTACGCCGAGGCGATCGCCATATCCCCTGACGAGATCCGCAGAGCGTCGCCGCTCGCCGCGCCGGGCCACGCGCCGCTGCCGCGCTTCTACGTCACTGCCCTCGATGCCGGATCGGACCTGAACGCCCAAGCCGCCGCCAACCCGGCCGCCGCGGTGCGCACGCTCAATGCCGAAGGCTGGTGGCGGACGCCGCTGCGCGCGACCAGCAACCCCTATATCGGCGACGGCCCGCGCACCCCACCGCCGGGCGATTTCCGGGAGACCTATGTCGGCGATTCCAGCGACACCTCGCCCTACCGCACCGACCGTCCGGCGATCGGCATCTCGACCGCGACCTATATTGCCAACATGGTGATGCTGATCGAGGCGCTGAACGCCAGCGCCGAACTACGGCTCAGGCGGAGCGGCGCTCCAGCGCGTGTGCCGCCTCGTCCATCAGCTGGGCGAGGATGTCCTCGACCGGCGCCTCGTCCTTCACCATGCCAACCGACTGGCCAGCCATCACCGAGCCGGTTTCGACGTCGCCCTCGATCACCGCGCGGCGGAGCGCGCCGGCCCAATAATGCTCGATCTGGAGCTGCGCCTCCATCATCTCGACCGCGCCGTCGTCGAGCAGTTGCGCGACCTCGCGCTGTTTGGCGGCGAATCCCTCCATCTCGCGATTCTTGAGCGCCCGGACCGGGATCACCGGCAAGCGCGGATCGATCTGCACTGAGGTGATCGCGTCGCGCGCCGAGGCGCGGATAAACGCCTTCTTGAAGTTTGGGTGGGCGATGCACTCGGTGGCGCAGACGAAGCGGGTGCCGAGCTGCACCCCGACCGCGCCCATCTCCAGATAGCCGGCGATCAGCCCGCCATGGCCGATCCCCCCGGCGACGAAGATCGGCACCTCGGCGGCGAGCGGCGGCAATATCTCCTGCGCCAGCACCGAGGTGGAAACCGGCCCGATATGGCCGCCCGCCTCCATCCCCTCGATCACCAAGGCATCGACGCCGGAGCGGACCAGCTTCTTGGCCAGCGCCAGCGCCGGCGCGAAGCAGATCAATTTCGCCCCGAACGCCTTGACCTTATCGATCGCTCCGGCCGGGGGCAGGCCGCCGGCGAAGACGACATGGCTGACGTCGTGGCGCGCGCAGACCTCGATCAGCTCGCTGAGCATCGGGTGCATGGTGATCAGATTGACGCCGAACGGCTTCGCGGTCCGCGCCTTCGTCTCGGTGATCTCGGTGTCGAGCAGGTCCGGCGTCATCGCGCCGCAGGCGATCACCCCGAAGGCGCCCGCGTTCGACAGCGCCGAAACCAGGTTGCGCTCCGAAATCCAGCTCATCGCACCGCCGAGCACCGCGACCTCGCAACCGAGAAACTCCGTGCCCCGCGCCATCAGGCGGCGAAGGCGATCATGACCGATTGAGCCCTCCCCCTTGATGAGGGAGGGTTGGGTGGGGGTGGCGTCATTCATAGGACGCGGCATTAGCGGAGAGTCCACCCCACCCCAACCCCTCCCCATCGAGGGGAGGGGCTTACGCCTCGTCCTCCGCGTCCAGCCCGTAGGCGGTGTGCAGCACCCGCACCGCCAGCTCGGTATATTCCTCCGGGATCAGCACGGAGACCTTGATCTCGCTGGTCGTGATCGCGAGGATGTTGATGTTCCGCTCGGCCAGCGTCGCGAACATCTTCGCCGCGATGCCGGCATTGCTCCGCATCCCGACCCCGACCGCGCTCAGCTTCACGACATTGGTGTCGGTCAAAATCTCGGTGAAGCCAACTTCGCCCTGAACGCCCTCCAGCGCCGCGACGCTGTGCGTCAGGCTCCCCGTCGGCACGGTGAAGGTAAGATCGCTCTTTTCCCCCGCCCGCGGCACGCTTTGCACGATCATATCGACATTGATGTTCGCCTCGGCGAGCGGCCCGAACACGGCAGCGACCGCACCCGGCCGGTCGGGCAGGCCGACCAGGGTGACCCGCGCCTCGTTGCGATCGTGTGCGATGCCCGTGACGACGTTGCGTTCCATGCCTTGTTCCTCGAGTTGCTCGTCGTCGACGATCATGGTGCCGGGCACGTCCTCGAACGAGGACAGAACCTGGAGCGGCATCCTGTAGCGCATCGCGAGCCCCACCGAACGAGTCTGCAGCACTTTGGCTCCGACGCTCGCGAGCTCCAGCATCTCCTCATAGGTGACGAGATCGAGCTTGCGGGCGCGGGGCACGATACGGGGATCGGTCGTGTAGACGCCGTCGACATCGGTGTAGATGTCGCAGCGGTCGGCCTTCATTGCCGCCGCCAGCGCCACGGCCGACGTGTCGGAGCCGCCGCGGCCAAGCGTCGCCAGCGCGCCGTCCATCGTCACGCCCTGAAAGCCCGGAATGATCGCGATCCCGGCTTCGTCGAACACCCGTTCGAGCACCGCGACGTCGATCCCCTCGATCAGCCCGGTGGCATGGCCCGAAGCGCGGATCGGAAGCTGCCAGCCCATGTAAGAGCGGGCATTGAGCCCCATGCCCTGCAAGGTGATCGCGAGGAGGCCGGAGGTGACCTGTTCGCCGGACGCTACCACCACGTCATACTCGCGCGGATCGTAGACGCTCGCCGCCTCGCGGCAGAACTGGACCAGCCGATCAGTCTCGCCGGCCATCGCCGACACGACCACGGCGACTTCATTTCCCCGCTCCGCCTCGCGCTTCACAAGTGAGGCAACATGCCGGATGCGCTCGATGCCCGCCATCGAGGTGCCGCCAAATTTCATCACGATGCGGGCCATGCGCCGAAGGCTTAGGGAGCGGGTCGGTGCAAAACAAGCGGCCCCTTTCCTTCCCCGTCCGCCGGTGCAAGGGAGGGCTCATGGCCGCCTCGCCTACCATCGATCCCAAGGAAGTCGCCCATTTCGGCGAACTGGCCGCGGACTGGTGGGACCCGAAGGGCTCGTCGGCGATGCTTCACAAGCTCAACCCGGTGCGGCTCGGCTACCTCCGCGCCCGGATCGACGCGCATTGGGACCTCGATCCCGCGAACCTCAAGCCGCTCGCCGGCAAGCGCGTCGCCGATGTCGGCTGCGGCGCCGGCCTGCTCGCCGAGCCGCTGGCCCGGCTCGGCGGCCGGGTCACGGGCATCGACGCCGCCCGAGAGAACGTCGCCGCCGCCCGCGCCCATGCGGAGCAGCAGGGGCTGGAGATCGACTATCGCACCGGCGATGTCGCCGCGCTGGAGGGACCTTTCGATCTCATCACTTCGATGGAGGTGGTCGAGCATGTCGCCGACGTGCCCGCCTTCATCGCCGGCCTCGCCAGAGCGCTAGCGGCGGATGGCCTGCTCATCCTCTCCACGCCGAACCGCACCGCGCTGTCGAAAGTGATGATGATCCACGTCGCCGAAGGCTTCGGCCAAATCCCGCGCGGCACGCATGAATGGGAAAAATTCCTTACACCCGAAGAGCTTGAAGCCCATCTTGGGGAGGCAGGTTTAGAGGTGATCGACACCACCGGTCTCGGCTTCAGCCTGACACGCGGCCTCACCCTTAGCGGTGATTTAAGCCTAAACTATCTCGTCACCGCGCGCCGCGCGGCTCGCGGCTGAGCCGGCTCATCCAGATCGCCGTCCGGGCCGCCGAGCGGGTCAGACTGTCAAGATCGACATATTCGCCTTCGGCATGGGCGCCGCCGCCCGACGCGCCCAGGCCGGCCAGCGTATCGACGTCGCCGGCGACGAAGCCCGAATCCGCCGCGCCCCGCCGAGCCGGATCATATTCCGGCATTTCCGGCAGGCCGAGGTCGCGATTGACCCGGTTGAGGTCGGCGAGCAGCGCGCGGTTGCCCGCGGTCGGCGCCATCGGCGGATAGCCGTCCTCGGCGAAGGTCAGGGTCGCCTCGGTCCGCGCCAGATGCTGAGCGACGATTGCCTGCATCCCCGCGCGCACCCGCGCCTCCTGCTCCGCCGTCAGGGTGCGGATGTCGCCGCGCGCGATCGCCGTCTCGGCGACGATATTGGTCTTGCCCGAGGCGGTGATCACCAATCCCTGATCGTCGATCGTGGCCGGCGTGCCGCCGCCGATCACGCCGACATTGTAAGTGAGATTGGGCTCCGGCAACTCGCGCCGGAAGGCGTCGAGGATGCGCGCCATTTCATAGATCGCGCCAAAACCCAGGCTCTCGCCGAAGACGCCGCTCGAATGGCCGGTGCGACCGCTCGTCCGCAGCGTCCAGCTGGTCGAGCTGCGCCGCGCGATCGTGCCATAGTCGCGGCCATTCTCGCGGGCGAGATTCTCGAACTCCAGCGCCACGTCCGCCCAGCGCCCCGCCTCGATCAGATCGCGCCGCGCGACGGCGACCGGCGCGCCCGGCCGCTCCTCGTCGCCGGTCAGCACGATCCGGATATCGGCGTCACGCAGCGTCCCCGCCGCCTGCATCGCCCGCAGCGCCGCGACGATCACGACCAGCCCGCCTTTGTCGTCGCCGACGCCGGGGCCGGTCGCGCGATTGCCTTCCCGGACGAATCGCGGGAACGGGCTGGAGGGCTCGAACACCGTGTCGAGGTGGCCGATCAGCAGCAGCCTTTTGCCGCGCCCGTTGCCCCGATGCTCGGCGATGATATGGCCGGCCCGGCCGGTCTCGGCCATGTCCACCCAGCGCACCGTGAAGCCAAGCGGCTCAAGCTGCTCGCGCATCATCTGGCCAACCGCCGTCACGCCCGCGCGGTTGAGCGTGCCGCTATTCTGGTTCACCAGCCGCTCGAGCAGCCCGACGTGGCGGTCCGCCTCGGCCGCCACGATTTCGTTCATCCGCCGCTCGGCGGGGCTCAGCTGCGCCGCCGCCGGCGCGGCCAGCAGAAACAAGGCAAGACAGGCAAGGATTCGCATGGCTTGCGTTCCCAAGCATCGCGCCCCCGGTCAAGCCGGGCGTCCGCTTTCGGACAGAATTTGTTCGCGCCCGGACGGCCCGCGCACTCGATCAAGGCGGAAAATGGCGGTTTTGCGCCGTTTCGCGATTGGCATGCCGCTTGCTGCTACCTTTGTCGCATGAAGACCCGGGAGAACCTATGATCCGCCAGCTCGTCATCGCGGCGTCCGCCGCCTTGCTCACCTATGTCGCGCAGCCCGCCGCCATCGCCCAAGTCCCCGATCGCGTCGATTGGACGATCGCGCCGGCCGGCGAAAGCGACGCGAACCGCGTCCAGTTTTCTATCGGCTATCGCCGCGCTCGCGGCAGCAGCAACTGGAGCAACACCACCGATCTCGCCGAGCTTTCCGGCCTGACCGCCGCTCAGCTCGCCGGCGACGACACCCCGGTCCGCTTCCAGATCGTCCGCGAGGCCGGCCGCTTCGCTTGCGAAGGCGTCGCCCGGCGCGGCCGCGGCACCGGCGAATGCAGCTTCACGCCCGATCCCGCCTTCGCCGCCGCGCTCGCCCGCCACAATATCGCCGCGCCGGGCCGCGAGGAGAGCTACGGCCTCGCTCTCGCCCGTGTCGGCATCGCGATGGTCGAAGAGCTGGCGCGGCAAGGCTATCGCACCCCGGCGGTCGGCGACCTCGTCGGCGCCGGCATCCACCGCGTCGACGCCGACTATATTCGCGGCATGGCGGCGGCCGGCTATCGGGTCGGCACGGTCGAGGGGCTCGTCCAGATGCGCATCCACCGGGTTACGCCGGACTATATCGCGGCGCTCGCGGCCGCCGGCTATCGGCCGAGCGCCGAGATGGCGGTCAGCCTGCGCATCCATGGTGCGACGCCGGAATACATCCGCGCGCTCGGCGCGGCCGGCGCCACCGGCTTCGACACCGACGATCTCGTCGCGCTGCGCATCCACGGCGTCACACCGGAATTCGTCGGCGAATTGCGCACCTTGGGCTATGAGCGGCTGAGCGCGGAGGATCTGACGTCGATGCGGATCCACGGGGTCAGCCCCACCTTCGTCCGCCGCGCCAATGAGCAAGCCGGGCGCCGTCTCACCGCCGACGAGCTGGTATCCGAGCGGATCACGCCGCGGCTCAGGATGGGCAGCCGCTAGCGGTCGCCGCCGACGTTGAACTCGATGAACAGGCCGAGGCCGCCGGAAAACTGATCGCGCGAGCCAAGGTCGCGGACGATCGGCGAGTCGGCGGCATCACCGATCAGCCGGTCGTAGCCGGCATAGCCGAACAGACCCCAATTGCGGCCGAGCCGCTGGGTCAGCCCGGCGCGTGCGCCGACCGAATAGAAGCCGCTGCCCGGATCGTAGGCCGGCGCGCCGATGGCGGGGACGCCGAACGGCACACCGAAATAGGCGTCGTGGAAATTATTGTCGGCCCAATGCGCCCGCGGCCCGATCGAGAAGATCGTTTGATCGCCGTCGCGAACGATGAAGTCGGCCGAAATATCGCCGACCAGCCCGTCATGGCCGTTCAGCGCCTGCCGAAGTTCGCCCCGGACGCGGAAATTCGGCCCGAGAAAGACCTGGACGAAACCGCCCGCTTCGACCGTCAGGCTGACGTCACCGACCGGCGCGCCGACATCGTCTTCCTCCCGCTTCGCCACCAGCCGCCCGATCGGGCCGAAGTTGAACGCGCTGTCCCGCCCCAGAAGGCCAACCCCGAAGCTCTCGTCGGGCGCCTCGAACGGCATCGGCTGCCCTTCCCGGCGCAGGCCGAAATTGGGCAGCGGGAAGATGCTGTAGTCCTCCGACCCGTAGAATTTCGGCGCGATCTGCGCGCCGGCGCCGACCGTTACGGTCCAGCCCCGGCCGTCCTGCGCGGTGGCGGGCGCGGTGATTGCGATGGCCATTAGCGAGGCGGCAAAGATGCGAATGCTTGCTTTTCTCATAGCGGTCCCAACGGGCTACCATTCGTTTCGTTGCCGAAGCTTCACCAAAAATCGCGGCGGCGTGGTAAGCGCGCCACAAAGCTTATTCGAACTCCAAAATCACCGCGTCGACCGCGAGGCTCTCGCCCGGCCTGGCGGTGACCGTCTTGACCGTGCCGGTCTTCTCGGCGCGCAGGATATTCTCCATCTTCATCGCCTCGACCACCGCCAGCGGCTGCCCCGCCTCGACCCGATCCCCTTCCTTGACGTCGAGCCGGGTGAGCAGCCCCGGCATCGGGCAGATCAGATATTTGGAAAGATCCGGCGGCACCTTCTCGATCATGTGCCGCGACAGGTCGGCGACATGGGCTGGCAACACCTCGACGACATGGCTCGCGCCGCGCGTCGTCAGCCGCCAGCGGCGGCCCGCGAGGGCGATCTGGACGATCCGCTCCTCATCGTCGATGCGCGCGTTCATCGCCGGCTGGCCGGGTCGCCACGCGCCGATCAGCTCGCGCCCTTCGCCGTCGTCGACATGAGCGATCAATCCGCCCTCGAAGCGGTCGAACCGGATGCGATGGTCCCGGCCGGCGATTCGGACGACGCGCTCGGGCGAGAGCGTCTCATGCTCGCCGAGCTGGCCTGAAATCCGGTTGGCGCGCGCATCCACCTCGATGGCGACGAACGCCGCGACGATCGCGACATCCTCGATCAGCCGCTCGTCCGCCGGTGCACCCAAGAAGCCCTCGGGATATTCCTCGGCGATGAAGCCGGTGGTCAGCGCGCCTTCGCGGAAGCGCGGATGCTGCATCAGCGCCGAGAGGAAATCGACATTGTGGCCGATGCCGTCGATCCGGAAGCTGTCGAGCGCCCGCACCTGCCGGTCGATCGCCGCCAGCCTCGTCGGCGCCCAGGTGACCAGCTTGGCGATCATCGGATCGTAGAACATCGAGACCTCGCCGCCCTCGACGACGCCGTCATCGATGCGGGTGCAGCCCGCTTCCTCATGCTGTCCCGCGGGTGGGCGATAACGGACCAGGCGCCCGGTGCTCGGTAAAAACCCGCGATACGGGTCTTCGGCATAGACCCGCGTCTCGATCGACCAGCCGGTGAGGCTGATATCGTCCTGCGCGAATGCCAGCTTCTCGCCGGCCGCCACCCGGATCATCTGCTCGACCAGATCGAGATCGGTGACCATCTCCGTTACCGGATGCTCGACCTGCAGCCGGGTGTTCATCTCAAGGAAGTAAAAGCTCTCGCCGGTCGTATCGGCGCCGGAGACGATCAGCTCGACGGTGCCGGCCGAATGATAGCCCACCGCCCGTGCCAGCGCGACCGCCTGCTCGCCCATCGCCTTGCGCATCTTCGGCGTCACAAAAGGCGATGGCGCCTCCTCCACCACTTTCTGGTGCCGCCGCTGGATCGAGCATTCGCGCTCGCCGAGATAGACGATGTTGCCGTGCTGATCGCCCAGCACCTGAATCTCGATGTGGCGCGGATCCTCGATGAACTTCTCGATGAACACCCGGTCGTCGCCGAAGCTCGCTTTGCCCTCGCGTTTGGTCGCCTCGAAGCCCTCGCGCACGTCCTGCTCGTTGTACGCCAGCCGCATCCCCTTGCCGCCGCCGCCGGCCGAGGCCTTCATCATCACCGGATAGCCGATCTCGCTTGCGATCCGGACCGCGTGATCGGTGTCGGCAATCTCGCCAAGGAAGCCGGGGACGACGTTGACGCCGGCTTCCTTGGCCAGCTTCTTGGACTGGATCTTGTCGCCCATCGCCGCGATGGCTTCTGGCGGCGGTCCGATGAACGCGATGCCCTCGTCGGCCAGCGCCCGCGCGAAGCTCTCCCGCTCGGAGAGGAAGCCGTAGCCCGGATGCACGGCTTGAGCCCCCGTCGCCTTGCACGCGTCGATGATCAACTCGACCTTGAGATAGCTCTCCGCCGCCGGCGGCGGCCCCAGCCGGACGCTCTCGTCGGCCAGCTTCACATGCGGCGCGCGCGCGTCCGCGTCGGAATAGACCGCAACCGTCCCGATCCCCATCCGCTTCGCGGTGCGGATGACTCGGCAGGCGATCTCGCCCCGGTTCGCGATCAGGATTTTCGAGAACAACGGCATCCCCTGTTCGTCATGCCGGGCTTGGCCGGCTGCTCGTCGTTCGTAAAGAAGGTAGACCCCATTGCAAGGTGAGTAGTGCCCCGCACTGCTCAGCCATGTCCGGGGGACATGGCGACCTTGCAATCAAGCCTGTCCTGAGCTTGGCGAATGGTCCGGAGTGACGAAAAGGGCCGCTACTGCTCCTGCGGCGATCCGCGCAGCTCCTCGATCCGCGCCCGCGTCAAGGTCGCCATGCAGCCGCCATAAACCATCGATTCCATGCTGCCGCCGCGCGCATCGTTATAGCCCTGCCAGGTGCAATGCTGCTCGCGATAGGTCAGCCAGGCGCGCTGGGCGGCGCGCAGCACCGCCTCATAGCCAGGACGTGTGTCGGAGCTCCGGTCGAGCGCGCTCCGTTCGCGATCAGAGGCCTGGGCGGCGGCAATCGCGGCCCGGTAGGCCACGTTCAGGTCATTGTCAGCGCGCTGGAAATCGATTCCGGCGCAGATGTTCATCTCCGCCTGGTTCTGCGGATCGGCGCAATTGTTCTCGCGATATTCCCGGTCGAGCGACGCCTGAAAAGCGAGCGCGAGCAGCAGAGTGATCGTCATGGCCGGTCTCCCCGTTCGGGCCGGCCCTCATCAACACCCGTTCGCGGGTGCGCGCAAGCGGCTCAGCCGACCGGCGCGCAGGTCTCCCCGGCCGCCTGGAGACGCCGGCAGACATCCGCCGCGCCCGCGCCGCTGGCGCGCAGGCGGTAAAGCGTCCGGTCGCCCGAGCGGACCGGAACAATGCCGTGCGACAGCGGCGCGAGATAGCGGAAGCGGGCCGAGAGCGCCGTCCAGGCGCGATTGGCCGCGGCCTCGCTCGAAAAGGCGCCGAGCTGGACCGTCGGGCCGGTGGCAGGCGCCGGGCGAGCAGGCGGAGACGGCCGCGCAGGGGCGGCGGTCTGGCCATTCTGGTTGGCGCCTTGCTGAGCTGCCGGCGGGGCCTGCCGCGCCACCGGCGCTTCGGCTACCCGGTTGGTATCAATTTGGCCCTGCGGCTGCGCGCCTTCGCTGGCGGCGATCGCGGTGTCGCCCTCGCCCTGCGCGTTCATGCCGCCGGGATCGTCGGGCCGGACCTTATAGTCGCCGTCGGGCGCGGCGATGATCTCGCCATTGCCGCCGGGCCGGTTACGGTTGCCGAGCCAGAACAGGCCGCCGACGATCAGGCCGATTGCGAGCAGGCCGATGATCAAGGCGGCGGCCAGCTTGGCGAACGACGGAGACTCGTCGTCGCCATCCTCCTCGACCGCCTCCAGCCAGGGCAACCGCTCCTCGTCGGCGCGCGCTTCGTCTTCATCGATCCGCTCGGCTTCGGTCAGCTCGATCTCGTCCTCGGGTTCGCGACGGCGCGGCATCAGCTCATCTCCTCCGCGGCCTCCACGCCCATCAGGGAGAGGCCGTTTCGGACAATCTGCCCGATGCCGGCCGCCAATTCCATACGCGCGCGCGTCAAATCGGGACGGTGGCCCAAAAGGAAACGCTTTTCGGGGTCGTCATTACCCTTGTTCCACTGGGCGTGGAACGCGGCCGCGACGTCACCGAGGTAGAAAGCGATCCGGTGCGGCTCGTGAGTCGCCGCAGCGCTCTCGACGATGCGCGGGAATTGGGCGGCGAGCTTGATCAGCCCCAGCTCGTCCTCGTCGAGCAGCGACAGATCGGCCTGTTCCGGCAACGCCATCCCCTCCGCTGCCGCCTTGCGCTGCAGGGAGCGGATGCGAGCATGGGCATATTGGACGTAGAACACCGGATTGTCCTTCGACGCCTCGACCACCTTGGCGAAGTCGAAATCCATCTGCGCGTCGGCCTTGCGCGTCAGCATGGTGAAGCGCACCACGTCCTTGCCGACCTCGTTCACGACGTCCGCGAGCGTGACGAAATTGCCCGAGCGCTTCGACATCTTCACCGGCTCGCCGGCGCGCAGCAGGCGCACCATCTGCACGATCTTCACGTCGAGCGCCGGCCGCCCAGCCAGCGCCTCGACCGCCGCCTGGGTGCGCTTAACGGTGCCAGTGTGGTCGGCGCCCCAGATGTTGACCAGTTCGCTCGACCGCTCGAGCTTCTGCAGATGATAGGCGGTGTCCGCAGCGAAATAGGTCCAGCTGCCGTCCGATTTCTTGATCGGCCGATCCTGATCGTCCCCGAACCGGGTGGACGCGAACAGGGTGAGCTCGGTTGGCTCCCAGTCCTCGATTATCTTGCCTTTCGGCGGCGGGAGCATTCCGCGATAGATGAGGCCTTTGTCAGCGAGCGTCGCCATCGCCCGCTCGACCGCACCGGAGGACTGGACCTCGGCCTCAGACGAGAAAAGGTCATGATGGACGCCGAGCAGGGCTAGGTCCGTCCTGATCATCGCGATCATGTCGGCGACCGACTCCCGGCGAAACAGCGCGAGCCAGGTGCTTTCCGGCGCGCCGACAAAGATTGCGCCATGTTCCCCCGCCAGCCGCTCGCCAACCGGCTTCAGATAGTCGCCGGGATAAAGGCCTTCGGGAATCTCGCCGATCGTCTCGCCAAGCGCTTCGCGATATCTGAGGTGCGTGGAACGCGCGAGCGTATCGACCTGTCCGCCGGCGTCGTTGACATAATATTCGCGGATCACCTTGTGTCCGGCATATTCGAGCAGCGCCGCCAGCGCGTCGCCAACCACCGCGCCCCGGCAATGGCCCATATGCATCGGCCCAGTCGGGTTGGCCGAAACATATTCGATATTGACCGTCTCGCCGCCGCCCAGGTTCGAGCGGCCGTAATCCGCGCCGTCGGCCAGGATCGCGCTCAGCTCCTCTTCCCAGACCAGGCGCTTCAGCCGGATGTTGATGAACCCCGGCCCCGCCACCTCGGCGCTCTCCACCGTGCCCAGCTCGGCGAGCTTCGCCGCGATCGCCTCCGCCAGCACACGCGGGTTCATACCGGCGCGCTTGGCCAGCACCATCGCCGCGTTGGTCGCGAGATCGCCATGCGACAGATCGCGCGGCGGCTCCACCGCCACCGCCCCGCGCTCCAGCCCGCGCGCAAGCACGCCCTCGCCTTCGAGAGCGTCGAGCGCATCGTTCACATGCGCGGCGAAACGGGCGTAGAGCGTCACTTGTTCGTCCATTCTGGGAAGGCGCGGCTCTAGCCGAGCAGCGCGCGAATGAACAACCCCGCCGCCGCAAGGCAGGCGAATGTCCGAACATGGTTCCAGAAGGTCCAGCGGCCCAGATAGTGCCGCCACAACGCTTCGTTGTCCGCAGCCGGATCGGCGCGGTCGATCCGGTTGTTGAGCGGCACGTTCCAGATCATCGTCGTGACGATGTTGAAGGCGATGTAGAGGAACGCTCCCGCTATCAGCCAAGGTGACGCCGGGCTCCAGCGGACAAAAGCGTAAATACACAGGCTCGCGCCCAGCAGCGCCGTGCCGAAGAAGACCGGCATGAACAGCGAGCGCAGGATCACCCGGTTGATGGCCACCATCGCCGCCATCCCCTCGGCCGCGGGCCGCTCGCCCAGCGCCCGCATGATGAAGGTCGAGAAGGCGAAGAACAGCCCACCGATCAGCGCGCTGCCGATCGCGGCGACGAGGATAGCGAACTGGATCAGGCTCATCGGCCGAACATAGGCCCGCAACCGCGAAAATTGAACTAGGTGAGCGCGCTCAACTCAGTGGGCGCCACGCTCGCACCAGAGATTTCCGCGTGGCGACGAACGGCATAGCGATCGGTCATCCCGGCCACGAAGTCGCCGATCGCGCGCAGTAGTGTCACCGGCTCGAGGGATTGCGGCCGCCAGTCCTCCGGCAGCAGCATCGGATCGGCGCGATAGGCGGCGAACAGCTCGGCTAGCACCCGCTGCGCCTCCTGCCGCACCGCGCGGACCGACGCCGCGTCGTACATATGCGCGTAGAGGAAGGACTTCAGCGCCCGCTCCTCGGCGGCCATTCCGGACGAGAAGCCGGCGAGCGAGCGACCCGCGGCCCGCACATCCTCGGCCGAAGACATGCCGTCGCACCGCCGCCGGGTCTCCGCGAGGACATCGTTGACCATCGTTCCGATCAGATCCCGCACCACTTCCGGCACCAGTTTCTCCGCCGGCAGATCGGGATAGCGCGCCCGCACCTCACCCCACGCCCGCGCGACGAGCGGCACCTCCAGCGCCTGCTCCAGCGTGAACAGGCCGGCGCGCAGCCCGTCGTCGATATCGTGATTGTCATAGGCGATGTCGTCGGCGACCGCCGCGATCTGCGCCTCCAGCGACGGCCAGCTGGCAAGATCGAGCGGAAATTCCGCGTCCGCCTCGGCCAGCGCCCAGGGCGGATCGCCGACCGGGCCGTTATGCTTAGCCAGCCCCTCCAGCATCTCCCAGCTCAGGTTCAGGCCCGGCGAAGGTGGGATAAGGGCTTTCCAGCCGGGTCAGCGTCCGGATCGTATGCGCGTTGTGATCGAAGCCGCCCGCCTCGATCATCGCCGCCTGCAGGACATCCTCGCCGGCATGGCCGAACGGCGGGTGGCCGATGTCGTGGGCGAGGCAGAGCGCCTCGGTGAGATCCTCGTTCAGCCCCAGCGCCCGCGCCATCGTCCGCCCGATCTGGGCGACCTCCAGGCTGTGCGTCAGCCGGACCCGGAAATGGTCGCCGTCCGGCGCCACGAAAACCTGCGTCTTGTGGCGAAGACGGCGGAACGGGACCGAATGGATGATCCGGTCGCGGTCGCGCTGGAATACGTCGCGCGGGCCGCGACTAGTTCGATCGCCTTCCGCGTGCAGCCGGCCTCTGCTCCGCTGCGGATCGGCTGCGAGAGGTCCGAGTGTCGTTGCCATTCGCGCGCCGCTGTACCGTGGAACCGGAACGGTTGGAACGTGTGTCTGTGGCGGCGCGACCATTGCGCGGATTGGCGCCGGTGCGGGCGGTCTCGTTGCGGCTCCGCGCATTGCGGGATCCGGTCTCCACGCTATTCCGCCCGCTGCGCGAGCCGGCCGCCGTGCGAGTCTCCTCGCCGCGGCCCCGTGCCGTGCGGGATGAGGCACGGGTCTCTTCGCTGCGTCCCCGCGCGGTCCGGGAAGGGCCGGTGGTTCGCTGCGTCGCGGTGCGGTCGCGTGTCCCCGACGTGCCTGATCGACGCTCCGGCGTCGCGCGGGCGGCTCGAGCCGGTCCGGCCGGCACCGAAAGCCGCTCCACCGTCTGACCGGCCTCGCTCGACCAGGCCACCGCCTCGATGCCGCGCGGCCGCAATTGGTTGACGAAGGCCCGCGCGTCGCGCGTGCTCCCGAACGGTCCGACGAGCAGGCGGGTCGTCCCGCCCGCGCCAGCCGCCCAGGCCTGCATCCCGCCCAGCAAAGTCGGCGCGCGCCCGCGCAGCCGGCGGACCTCGTCCGCCATGCTCGCCCGGCCGATATTGCCCGCGACCTGCACCCAGTGCCGGTCTGGCGCGGCAGCGGGGGGCGGCGCGGCCTGACGCGGCGACGCATAGAGCTGGGCAAACGCGGAAGGCCTGCCCTGATCCTGCGGCAGCGCGTTCACGACCATCGCGATGTCGCCGAGCGCCGAATTGCGCTGCTGCGAGACCGCCGGAAGGGCGGCAGAAGGCGCGGGCGGCGGCGTCAGCGAGAAGCCGGGCGCAGCGATCGTATCGCCCGGCCGCATGCCGGCGAGGATCGAAGCGTCGATTCCGGGCGCGGCAGGCGGGGGCGCAGCTTGTTCCACGACCGGCGGCGGTGACGGTGGGGATGCCGTCTGCTCCACGACTGGCGGCGGGGACGATGCCGGCTGCTCCTCCACTGGCGGCGGTGCGAAGCGCGTGGTCGGCGGGGCGGATGCCTGCTGCTCGGGAGGTGGCGAGGCCGGAGCGGATGGCACGCGCTCCCGACGCACCACCGTCCGGGCCGGGAAATTCGGCCCCGGGATCAGATAGGTCGAGCCTTCGCGCCGCCGCGTGCCCCGCGTTCCGGTCGAGTCCGCAGGCTCGGCTTCCGGCCTGCGAACCGCCGCCCGTTCGGTCGGCGAGAGCGTGTCGGACCGACGCCGTTCTTCGCGGCGCGGCTGCTCGACCGCCGGCGGCGCGGGAGGACGTGCCGAGCCGCCGGCAAGCGCCAGCGCGCCCGGATCGGGCGTCGTGTCGATGTTGGCGGCATATTGCGCGCGGCCGTCGCTGGGGAAGATGCCGAGATGGACCGCCATCGCCCGTTGCGCCGGAGCGAGCGCCGGCAGGCGGCCGAGGAACGGCGCCATCGCCTCGGCGGTGCCGATCGGGCCTGCGCCACTCGCCACCCGCGCCGCGCCGGCCGCGTCGCCGGTCAGCGCGAGGACGAAGGCCTGCGTACGCCACCCGGCCCGGTCGTTGCGCCGGATCTGCGGCTCGAGGAGGCGCAACGCCGGCTCGCGCTGGCCGCTGATCGCCAGCGACAGCGCCAGCCGCCGCCGAATCTCGTCATTGTCGCGCCGCCGCAGCGCCAGCGCATAATCGCGCTGCGCCGCGCGCGGATCGCCGAGCAGATCGTGGGCAAGCCCGCGGTCGGCGGCGATTTCCACCTCCGGCGCGCCCAAGCCTTGCGCTTCGGCGAAAAGGGTAAGCGCCGGGCGCGGCTGGCCGAGCAAGGTTAGCGCCGAGGCCATCCCCGCCTTGACCCTGGCCTCGCGCGGCGACACTTCGTCAGCGCGCGAGAAGAAGGTCAATGCCGCCTGCGCGTCGCCCATCTGCAACGCCGCCCGCCCGGCATCGACCAAAGCCGCGACGTTGTTCGGACTTGAGCCAAGGGTGGCGAGGTTGCGGCGAAGATCGGCCGCCGGATCGGGCGCGGGCGGCGACTGTTGCGCGGAGCTATAGCTTTGCGGCGGCGTGCCCTGCTGCCAGCGCTCCGCGGGTGCCGGCGTGCCCGCCAATATCATCGAGCACGCCAGCAGCCTGAGGCCCCGGCGCGCTCCCCGCCGCGTCGATGAAGTCATGGCGCGATCAAAGAGAGGCGCACCTGTCTCGGCAATGACTGATCCGCGGCGCTGCGGCGAGCCGGTGCGCAGAGGCGATGAACGGGCACCTCCCTCCCGCCGCGGCGGGAGGAGCTATATCACTGATTGTTCTGCCGGTTCAGGAAGCGCGGAATGTCGAGCGGCTCGCGGCCGGTGCGCAGCCGCTGCCCGTCCTGCGAGTCCTCCTCATCGACCTGGGCCTTGGCGGCGCCGCGAGCGATGTTCGACATCCGCTCGAACAGGGTGCCGCCCTGCGCCGGCGCAGCCGGCTGGGCGGGCTGCTCGTCGCGGGTCAGCCAGCTGCGCGCGCCGGTGGCGGTTTCCTCGACCGTCTCCACGCTCGCGTCCTCGGCGGCCAACTCCTCGCCCAGCAGCAGCTCCTCCTCGGCGGTCACCGGCTCGGCCGGCTGGTCGAGCGTCAGCTCGTCGGTCAACTCCATGTCCGGCTCGGCCTCGGCCATTTCCGGCTCGGCAAGGGCTTCGGGCGGCGTCAGGACCAGCGGCTCCGTCTCGGCCTGCGCCGTTGGAGCAGTCTCCGTCACGGCCTCCGCCGCCGGAGCGGCCTCGGCTGTCTGGCGCGCGCCCGGGAAAGCGAAGACCTTGGCCTGCAACGGCGCCGCCTGGGTCGCCTGATCGACATCGATGCCGGTCGCGACGACCGAGACCCTGATCTTGCCGTCGAGATCGTTGTTGAACGCCGAGCCCCAGATGATGTTCGCGTCGGGATCGACCAGTTCCTTGATGTGATTGGCCGCTTCGTCGACCTCCATCAGGCGCATGTCCTCACCGCCGGTGATCGAGATGATGACGCCCTTGGCGCCCTTCATCGACACGCCGTCGAGCAGCGGGTTGGCGATCGCCTTTTCCGCCGCCTCGATGGCGCGATTGTCGCCCAGCGCCTCGCCGGTGCCCATCATCGCCTTGCCCATCTCGCTCATCACCGAACGCACGTCGGCGAAGTCGAGGTTGATCAGGCCGGGCATGACCATCAGGTCGGTGATGCCGCGCACGCCCTGCTGCAGCACCTCATCCGCCATCTGGAACGCCTCCTTGAAGGTGGTGTTCGGGTTGGCGATGCGGAACAAATTCTGGTTCGGAATGACGATGAGGGTGTCGACATGCTGCTGCAGCTCGTCGATCCCCGCCTCGGCGGAGCGGGCGCGGCGATTGCCCTCGAAGCTGAACGGCTTGGTGACGACGCCGACGGTCAGGATGCCGCGGTCGCGCGCCGCCTTGGCGATGACCGGCGCCGCGCCGGTGCCGGTGCCGCCGCCCATGCCGGCGGCGATGAAGCACATATGGGCGCCGTCGAGCGCCTGCTCGATCTCCAGCGAGACCTCCTCGGCCGCCGCCTTGCCGATTTCCGGCCGCGATCCCGCGCCGAGCCCCTGGGTGATCTTCGGACCGAGCTGGATCTTGCGGTCGGCGAGGCTGTGATTGAGCGCCTGTGCGTCGGTGTTGGCGACGATAAAGTCGACCCCCTGGACGTCGGACTGGATCATGTTCGCGATCGCATTGCCGCCGGCGCCGCCGACGCCGATCACGGTGATGCGGGGGCGAAGCTCCTCCACTTCCGGCCGGATGAAATCGATGCTCATGCCTTCACCTCCTAGATCGACCCGCCCGCGGCGCGTCGCGTACTAAATATAGTGTGCACCATGCGATTCTCGGGTGCGAGAAAAAATTGAATCCGGGTTCGTGTTTTCCCCAGGTTTTCATCAATACTGAGTCCGAAATGCCGCAATCAGGCGGGAAACCACGCCGCCGCCCTGTTTCGCTTCATTGTTCGCCGTCGCGAAACCGGCGCTGAGGTCGAGCGCGTCGGACGAGGCGAACTGGGCCAGCCCCGCCAAAGTCGAGAAAGCCGGCCCGCCATGCGCCTCGGGAAGACCCGGCATCGCCGGCCGCCCGACCCTGACCGCACGGCCCAGCACGCCCTGCGCATAATCGGCGATCGCCTTCAAATCGGCGCCGCCGCCGGTCAGCACGATCTGCCGCCCGAACGGCCCCGAAAAGCCGAGATCCTTCAACGCCGCCTCGACCTGCGCGATGAGATGCTCGAGCCGCTGGCGGATGACGGTGACCAATTGCGCGCGCGTGATCCGGTTCGCCTCTACCCCGTCCTGGCCGCCGGCGATCGGGGCCAGCTCGATCATGTCGTGATTGTCGCGTGGGGAGGTCATCGCCGAGCCGTAGAAGCATTTGATCCGCTCCGCCTCGGTGCGGCGCGCACCGAACGCGGCGGCGATGTCGTCGGTGATGTCGCCGCCGCCGACCGGGATCGACTTCAGGCCGACCAGCATGCCGCCGGCGAAGACCGAGACGTTGGTCACCCCCGCGCCCAGCTCGACCAGCGCAACGCCGAGCTCGCGCTCCTCCTCGCTCAGGCAGGCTTGGCCGGCGGCAACCGGCGAGGCGATGATCGCCTCGACGCCGAGATGGGCCGAGCGGACGCACAGATCGAGATTCTTCACCGGCGCGGGATCGGCGGCGATGACATGGATATCGACCGCCAGCCGCTCGGCGTGCAGGCCGCGCGGCTGCTTGACGCCGTTCATGCCGTCGATCGTGTAGAGCGCCGGCAAGGCGTGCAGGATCATCCGCCCGTCGGGGTCGATCGATCCCTTGCCCTCGCTCAACAGGCCATCGATGTCGGCGTCGGTGATCCGCCGGCCGCCGACCGGCAATTCGACATTGGCGATCGTGCTCACCAGCCCGCCGGCCGAGAAGCCGACGAACACTTCGTCGATGCTGGTGCCGGCGATCCGCTCCGCCTGCTCGACCGCCTCGCGGATCGCGATCTCGCTCTTGCCCATGTCGACGATCAGGCCGCGCTTGACGCCGCGGCTCTCGCGCTGGCCGGTGCCGAGGATGCGCAGCCGCCCGTCCGCTTCCGGCACGGCGATCATCGCCGAGATTTTCGACGAGCCGATGTCGAGCGCGGCGACCAATTTGTCGGCGGCGGGCGCTTGGGGTCGGCGCACGGAGCGACTCAAATCGTGTCGGCCAGATCGGCCGGCGGCTGGCCGGGATCGGGCGGAGTCAGCGTCGGCACGATCGCGCCGGGATCGCGCGAGATGCGGACATAGGTCCGTCGCGGATCGCGCATGTCGATCCGTACGAAGCCGCGGCCGAGCAAGGGGTCCTGCTGGTCCATCAACGCGAAGCGCTGGATCGCCCGCGCCGCCGCTTCCTCGCCCTCGGGCAGCATCAGCAGCTCGCCGCCGCCGAAGCGCAGATCCCAGCGCCGCTGGCCGACCCAGCTCGCGCCGGAGATCAAAGGTCTGAGCCGCGGCGCCCGGTCGAGCAATGTGCCGAGCGCGCCGATCTGGCGGTTGGCGGCGTCGCCGATCACCAGCGGCAATTCCGGCATCGCCTCGACCCGCACCGGCTCGAGCACCACGCCCTCGCCATCGACGATGCTGAGCCGGCCGCCATTCTGCCAGATTGCCGCCGGCTGGCGCTCGATCACGTCGACGACCAGGGTATCCGGCCAACGGCGCGACACCCGCGCCTCGCGGATCCAGCCGAACTGGAGCAGCCGCTCGCGCGTCGCCTCGAGATCGATCATCGCCAGCGCCATCGAGGGCTGGTCGAAGGCGACATTGTAGATGGCGAGGCGGGAGACGCGCGCCGCGCCCTTGATCTCGACCCGGCGCATCGTGAAGCCGGCATTGCCCAGGCCCTCGCCGATCCCGGCGGCGGCGAGCTGCGGCAGGCGGAAGGCGAGGACGGCGGCGAGGATCACGCCGGCCGCGACCAGGGCGACGGCCCAATTGGCGATCCTCTTGCCGGTGCCCGGCGCGAAGCCGATCTGCTCCATCAGGCCGGGCTCCTTCGCCCGCCTCGTGCTGACTGATCGGCCGCCCCGTCCGCGCGGCGAATTTCCGCGGGCCGCCCGCGCCGTCATAACGCCTCCGCCACGATCCGCTCGACCAGAGCGGGATAATCGATGCCGCGCGCCTTCGCCTGCTCGGGCACGAGGCTGAGCGGTGTCATCCCCGGCTGAGTGTTGACCTCCAACAGATAGAGACCTGCTTCGCCCTGCTCGTCGTCCCACCGGAAATCCGATCGCGACGCCCCCTTGCAGCCGAGCAATTGGTGCGCCCTGAGCGCCATCGCCATTGCCGAGGCGCGGATGTCGGCCGGCACGTCCGCCGGGCAGACATGCTCGGTCATGCCGTCGGTATATTTGGCGTCATAGTCGTAGAAGCCCGATTTGGGCCGAAGCTCGGTCACTTCCAGCGCCTCGTCGCCGAGCACCCCGACGGTCAGCTCGCGTCCCTTGATGAACGGCTCGGCCAGCAGCCGCTCGAAATGCTTCCAGGGCCCTTCCACGTCGCGGCCAATCGGATCGCCGTAATTGCCTTCCCGGGTCACGATCGCGACGCCCACCGACGATCCCTCATTAACCGGCTTCAGCACATAGGGCCGCGCCATCGGGTCGCCCGCATGGAGGCTCTCGCTCTCCACGATCTCGCCTGCCGGCATCCTGACGCCGCGCGGCACGAGCACCATCTTGGTGAGCTCCTTGTCGATCGCGATCACCGAGGTCGCAAGGCCCGAATGGGTATATTTCAGACCCATCAGGTCCATCAGTCCCTGCACCGTCCCGTCCTCGCCCGGCGTGCCGTGCAGCGCGTTGAACACGACGTCGGGCGCTGCTTCGGCGAGGCGCTGCGGCGACATCGCGGCCCATGTCGATCCGGGTCACCTTATGGCCGCGGCTCTCCAGCGCGTCGGCAACGCCCGCGCCCGTCACCAACGACACCTCGCGCTCGGCCGACCAGCCGCCCATCAGGACCGCGACGTGCAAAGACCCACCGACCAGACTCAACTCTTCGCTCCCACTCTCTGGATTTCCCATTCCAGCTCAACGCCCGAATGCGCCTTCACGCGCCGCCGTACCTCCTCGCCCAGTTCCTCGATGTCGGCGCTGGTCGCCTCGCCGAGGTTGAGCAGGAAGTTGCAATGCTTCTCCGACACCTGCGCGTCGCCGATCCGGAAGCCCCGCAGGCCCGCCGCGTCGATTGCCTGCCACGCCTTGGTCCCGGCCGGATTCTTGAAGGTCGAGCCGCCGGTCTTGCTGCGCAGCGGCTGCGAAGCCTCCCGGCTGTCGGCGATCCGGTCCATCTCGGCCTGGATCGCATCCGGCTCTCCCGAATGACCGCGAAACGTCGCGCTCACCACGATCGCGCCGTCGGGCAGCTCGGAATGGCGGTAGGTGTAGCCGAGATCGGGTAGCGCCAGTGTTCTCATAACGCCATCGCGAAGCACGACATCGGCCTCGACCAGCACGTCCTTGACCTCGCGGCCATAAGCGCCGCCGTTCATCCGTACGAAGCCGCCGACGGTGCCGGGGATCGAGCGCAGGAACTCGACGCCCGCGATCCCCGCATCGCGCGCTTTCGAGGAAACGAGAATGCCCGAAGCGCCGCCACCGCAGCGCAGGGTCTCGTCGCCGATCTGCTCGACCTTGGCGAAGGGTTTGCCGAGCCGCACCACGACTCCGCGCACGCCGCCGTCGCGCACGATAAGGTTGGAGCCGAGCCCCAGTGCCATCACCGGCATGGCGGGATCGAGACCGGCGATGAAGAACCGAAGATCGTCGAGATCCCTGGGCTCGAACAGCCATTCGGCCGACCCGCCCGACTTGAACCAGACCAGGGGCGCGAGCGGCGCATCGGCCGTCAGCGAGCCCCGCACCGCCGGCATTTCGATCACGGCGTTCATGCGGCTCTCGCTTTCGCAATGCCGTCGGCCATCCCCGCCGCCCATTTCGTGATGTCGCCGGCGCCGAGGCAGATCACCATGTCGCCCGGCGCGACGAGCGGCGCGAGTTGGCACCAGACATCGGCGGCATCCGCCACCGTCCGCGCGCCGAGGTGGCCGCGCTTCTTGAGACCCTCGGCCAGCACCTCGTGGCTGACGCCCTCGATCGGCTGCTCGCCCGCCGCATAGACCGGCGCGACCAGCACATGATCGGCGTCGTTGAAGGCGTTCTGGAAATCCTCCATCAAATCTTCCAGCCGCGAGTAACGATGCGGCTGGACGACCGCGATCACCCGGCCGGTGGAGCTTTCCCGCGCCGCCGCCAGCACCGCCCGGATCTCCACCGGATGATGGCCGTAATCGTCGATGATCGTGACGCCGTCGATCTCGCCGACCTTGGTGAAGCGACGCTTGACGCCGGCGAAGCCGTCGAAGCCGGTCGCGATCACTGCGTCGGGCACTTCCAGCTCGATCGCCACGCCGATCGCGGCGAGCGCGTTCTGGACGTTATGCCGGCCGGGCATCGGCAAATGAATGCCTTCGATCGTCCGCTGCGCCCCATGCCGGTCGCGGATCGTCGCGTCGAAGCGGCTGCCGCCCTGGATCGGCGTCACATTGTCGCCGCGGATGTCGGCCTGGGCGGCGAAGCCATAGGTGACCACCCGCCGGTCCTGCACCCGCGGCACGATCGCCTGCACCTCGGGATGGTCGATGCACAGCAAGGCTGCGCCATAGAAGGGGACGTTGGCGACGAACTCGCAATAGGCGTCCTTGACCCGGTCGAAGCCACCATAATGATCGAGATGCTCGGGATCGATATTGGTGACGACCGCGATCGTCCCGTCGAGCCGCAGGAAGCTGCCGTCGCTCTCGTCCGCCTCGACCACCATCCATTCGGATTTGCCGAGCCGGGCATTGGAGCCATAGCTGTTGATGATCCCGCCGTTGATCACGGTCGGGTCGATCCCGCCCGCATCGAGCAAGGCCGCGACCATCGAGGTCGTCGTCGTCTTGCCGTGCGTCCCCGCCACCGCGACGGTGAGCTTGAGCCGCATCAGCTCGGCCAGCATCTCGGCGCGCCGCACCACCGGGATGCGCCGCTCATAGGCGGCCGCGACCTCGGGATTGTCCTTGTTGATGGCGGAGGAGACGACCACCACCGCCGCGTCGCCCAGATTGTCGGCGCTATGGCCGATGAAGATCGGAATGTCGTGCTCGCGCAGCCCCTGAACGACATAGCCCTCGGCGATGTCGGACCCCTGCACCTGATAGCCCAGGATCTTCATCACCTCGGCGATGCCGGACATGCCGATGCCGCCGATTCCGACGAAATGGATGATTCCGATATTGACGCCCGCCCCCTTCATGCGGCGACGCCATTGGGGATCGGCTGGAGCCGGCTGACCTGCACCGGCTGCGGTCCCACGCCGCCGCGGAGCCCGGTCCGCTCGACGAGGTCGGCGAGCGCGCGCGCCGCGTCGGGCCGGCCGACCGAGCGCGCCCGCGCCGCCGCATTGGCGAGCGCCTCGGGCTCGAGACCCAGTTTCTGCATCTGCTTGGCGAGCTCGACGGGGGTGAAGCGATCCTGCGCGATCAATCGCCCACCGCCGGCCCGCGCCATCTCGCGCGCATTGGCGGTCTGGTGATCGTCGGTGGCGCTGGGCAGCGGCACCAGGATCGCCGGACGACCTGCTGCGGTCAGCTCGGCGATGGTCGAAGCCCCCGCGCGGGCGATGACGAGATGCGACCAGGCGAGCCGCTCCGGCAGGTCAGGCATATAGGTCGCGAGATCGGCCGGGATCCCGAGCGCCGCATAACGCGCCCGCACCCGTTCGATATCCTCCTCGCGGCATTGCTGCGTTACCTGGAGGCGGCGACGGAAATGCTCGGGCAACAGCGCCAGCCCCTCCGGCACGACCTCTGACAGGATCGTCGCGCCCTGACTGCCGCCGATGACGAGCAGCCGGAACACGCCATCCTCGGTCAGCGCCGGAAAAGGCGCGTCGCGCAGCGCCAGCACCTCGTCGCGGACGGGATTGCCGACCAGATGGACATTGGCGAGCGCCGACGCGGGCACGCGCTGCACCCGGTCATAAGCGGTCGCGATCGCGTCGACCCGGCTCGCCACCAGCCGATTCACCCGCCCCAGCACCGCATTCTGCTCGTGAATCAGGGTCGGGATGTCGTCCGCCCGCGCCGCGAGCAGGGTCGGGAAGGCCGGATAGCCGCCGAAGCCTATCACCGCCGCCGGCTTGAACGTCTCGAACAGCCGCCGCGCCATCGCCCGCCCGGTCCAGATCGCCCGCCCCGCGCGCCACCAGCCGATCGGCCCGCCGCCGAGCCGGCCGGCCGGCAGGATATGGACCTGCACCCGGTCGAACAGCCCCGGAATCCGCGCGCCGCGATCGTCGGTGACGAGCGCGCAGCGATGCCCCCGCGCCAGCAATTCCTCGGCCAGCGCATGGGCGGGCATCATGTGCCCGCCGGTGCCGCCGGCGGCGAGGACATAGTGGCGCGATTCGGTCATCTCAGGCTCGCCTTCTTCACCACATAGGGCGAGCGCTGAAGATACGGGTTGCGGCGGCTGAAGGCGAGCAAAAGGCCGAAGCCCATCGACAGCGCCAGCATCGACGAGCCGCCATAAGAGATGAACGGCAGGGTCATGCCCTTGGACGGCGCGATATGGACGTTGACCGCCATGTTGATCAGCGCCTGCAGCCCGAACTGGCAGACCAGGCCGGCGGCGGCCAAGACGACGAACTTGTCTTCCTCGTTGAGCAGCCGGATCAGCACCCGCGCGACGATCGTCAGATAAAGGATCGCGATCGCCAGGCAGGCGATGATCCCGAACTCCTCGCCGATCACCGAGAAGATGTAGTCGGTGTGCGGCTCGGGCAGGTGGAACTTGCGCACCCCCGCCCCCGGCCCGGCGCCGAACATGCCGCCGGCGGTCAGCGTGCGAAGCGCCGATTCCACCTGGTAGGTGTCGCCCTCGGAGAACAGGAAGCCGTCGATCCGCGCCGTCGCCACCGGATAGAAGAGATAAGCGAGCACGATCGCGACCAGCCCGCCCGCGGCGAGCATGTAGAGATGCCGCATCGGCGCGCCGGAGAGCGCGATCAGCAGCACCCAGGCGGCGCAGAAGATGATCGTCTCGCCGAAATTGGGCTGCTGCATCAGCAGCACCGCGATCACGCCGGTGATCAATCCGGTCAGCGGCACCATCGGCAGCGAGGCGTCCTTGTCGCGCAGCGACAGCAGCCAGGCGATGCTGACGATATAGAGGGGTTTGAGGAATTCCGACGGCTGGAACTGGGTCACGCCGACGCTGAGCCAGCGCCGCGCGCCGTTCACCTCGACGCCGATCACCGGCACCAGGAACAGCAGCGCCACGAAGAAGATCGCGCCGGCGATCGACCAGCGCCGCGCCGCGCCCTTGGAGAGCATCGACACGCCGATCATCAGCGGCACGCCGAGCGCGATCCAGAAGAACTGGCGGTAGAAATAATAGAGGTCCGGCACCCGCAGCCCCGCGCCCGACAGCCGCCCCGCCGCAGCCGGCGAAGCCGCCATCACCGCGATCAACCCGATCGAGATCAGCACCGCCACCAGGATCAGCAGCAGCTTGTCGATCTCCCAGAACCAGCGCCCGATCGGGCTCATGTCGGAGCGGCCGAGCCGCGCCGATTTGTTCGCCTTGACCGCGTTCGTGCTCATGCCCCCAACGCCTCCACCGCCGCGCGGAACGCAGCCCCGCGATGCTCATAATCCCTGAACTGATCGAACGACGCGCAAGCCGGCGAAAGCAACACGACCTCGCCCGCCTTGGCCGCGCCGGCCGCGCTCTTCACGGCTCTATCCAGCGTCCCCGATTGCTCAACCGCAGGCACCTTGCCGTCCAGCAACTGGAAGAACATCGGCCCGGATTCGCCGATCGTGTAGGCCGCCCGGACATGGCCGAGTTGCGTCTTCGCACGGTCCAAGGTCGTCGGTCTTGGCCCGTCCGCCGACGATCCAGTGAATGTGCCGAGTAGGCGGCCAGCGCCGGTGCGGTCGAATCCGCATTGGTCGCCTTGCTGTCATTGACGAACAGCACCCCGCCCCGCTCCGCCACGCGCTCCATCCGATGCGGCAGGCCAGGATAGGTGCGGAGGCGATTCTGTTATTGCGGGCGGCGCGATGCCCAGAGCATCAGCAACGGCGATCGCAGCAGCAGCGTTCTGAGCATTGTGTGGCCCCTGCAATGCGGGCCACTCCTCCTGCCGACCGAGTGGCCGGCCTTTCAGATAGGCAATCCCATAAACGACCACGGCATCACCGTCTGGATCGCCTCCGGATCTGGGCTCTCGGATGTCAAGGCCCCGTTTTTGGAAGTGAGCGAGCTCATCGATTAGTGAGGGGCCTTCGTCGGCATCGCACACGATCACGGCAACTTTGCCGGGGCTCTGCATAAAAAAGAGGCGCTCTTTTGAGACTGCATAAGCCTCGAAGCTCTCATACCGATCGAGATGATCCGGCGTCACGTTGAGTAGCACGGCCACGTCGCAATCGAGGCTGAAGGTCAGGTCGATCTGGTAGCTCGACAGCTCCAGCACATAGACGCCGCCTTCCGGCAGCGGCTCCTGCGCCAGGATCGGCAAGCCGATATTGCCGCCCATCGTCGTCGGCACGCCGGCGGTCTTCAGGATATGATGGACGAGCGCGGTGGTGGTCGATTTGCCGTTGGTGCCGGTGATGCCGACTACCTTGTGCGGCGGCAGTTCGCTGCGCGCCTGCGCGAACAATTCGATGTCGCCGATCACCGGCACCCCGGCCGCGTGCGCCTTCGCGGCGATCGGGTGGCGGTTGAGCGGCACGCCCGGCGAGACGACGACCCCGTCGAAGCCGGCGAGGTCGATGGCGAGAGGGTCGGCCCAAACCACCTCGCTCGTCCCGAGCGAAGTCGAGGGGCGTTTCTCGGCCTCAGTGCCAACGCCCCTCGACTGCGCTCGGGACGAGCGGAAGCTATCGAGGGTTTCGGCGTTACCGTCCCAAGCCGTCACCTCGGCCCCGCTCGCGACCAGCGCCTCGACCGTCGCGCGTCCGGAGCGCGCCAGCCCGAGCACCGCATAGCGTTTGCCGCGAAAGGCGGGGCTCGTAATCACCGCAGCTTCAGCGTCGCGAGCCCGGCAAGGGCGAGGATGAAGGCGATGATCCAGAAGCGGATCACGACCGTCGATTCAGACCAGCCGAGCTGCTCGAAATGGTGATGAATCGGCGCCATGCGGAACAGCCTTTTGCCCGTCCGCTTGAAATAGAGAACCTGGGCGACGACGCTCATCGCCTCTACCACGAAGACCCCGCCGATGATCCCGAGCACCAGCTCGTGCCGGGTCGCGACCGCAATCGTCCCCAGCGCGCCGCCCAGCGCAAGGCTGCCGGTGTCGCCCATGAACACTGCCGCCGGCGGCGCGTTGAACCAGAGGAAGGCCAAGCCGGCGCCGACGATCGCGCCGCACAATATGGTGAGGTTGCCCGCGCCGGGCACGTAAGGAATGCCGAGATAGGGCGCGTAGACCGAATTGCCGACCAGATAGGCGATCAGCAGGAAGGCGATGCTGGCGATGATCACCGGCATCGTCGCCAAGCCGTCCAGCCCGTCGGTCAGGTTCACCGCATTGCCGAACGCGACGATGACGAAGGCGGCGAAGGCGATGTAGAACGGCCCGAGCCAGACGACCGGGCCGTTATAGAAGGGGATGTAGAGCTCCTGTGGCGAGCCGACGAGGATGATCGTGCAGCCGAGGCCCGCGACGACGAACTCGGCGAGCAGCCGCATCCGCCCCGAAATGCCGGCATGGTGCCGCTTCCTGACCTTGTCGTAATCGTCGATGAAACCGATCACGCCGAAGCCGACCGTGACCAGCAGGCACGCCCAGAGGATGCGGTTCTCGAGGTCCATCCACAGCAGCATCGAGACGGTGAGCGAGGTCAGGATCATCAGCCCGCCCATCGTCGGCGTGCCGCGCTTGGCGAGATGGCTGGCAGGCCCGTCGTCGCGGATCGGCTGACCCTTGCCTTGCCGCACGCGCAGCCAGCCGATGAACTTCGGCCCGATGATCAGGCCGATCAGCAAGGCGGTCGCGGTCGCCGCTCCCGCGCGGAAGCTGAGATAACGGACGAGGTTGAGGAGTCCGGGAAAGCCGAGCTGTTCCGCGATCCAGAGAAGCATCAGTTTGTCCCGCCCGTCAGCGCCTCGACGAGGGCGGACAGGCCAATCGAGTTCGAACCCTTGACGAGAACGGCGTCCCCCGGTCCGATCGCCGCGCGGGCGAGTGGAATGGCGGCTACCGCGTCGGGCACATGCGTCATTTCCACGGTCCCGCCAAGGACTTTTGCTAGGGCCTGCATCTCGTCGCCGACCAGGATCGCGCGGTCCACTTTCGCCGCTTCTATCGGCCCGGCGAGTCCCGCGTGGAAGGCCGGCGATTCACCACCCAGCTCCCGCATTGCGCCGAGCACGACGATCCTGCGGCCCTGCAGGGGCGTGTCGCCCAGCACCTGCAAGGTCGCCGCCATCGAGGCGGGATTGGCATTGTAGCTTTCGTCGATCAGCAGCGCCTCGCCGCCCGGAACGGCGATGATCGTCCGCGCGCCGCGACCCTTCAGCCCGGCCATGTCGGCAAGCGCGAGACCGGCCTGTGTCAGGTCGCCCCCCACCGCCTGCACCGCGGCGAGCACGGCCAGCGAGTTCACGACCCAATGCGCGCCGGGCTGGCTGATCGTGTAGCTGAGCTGGGCCCCCGGCAGAGTCGCGGTGACCAGCGACCCGCCTTTCGGCGACGCCGTCACATAATTCGCCCGCACGTCGGCGCCTTCGCCGAGGCCGAAGGTCACGATCGTCGCGGCATGCGGGCGCGCGGCCGCGATCAGCCGGTCGCGATACGGGCTGTCGAACGGGACGATCGCGGTGCCGCCCGGCTCCAGCCCGGAAAAGATTTCGCCCTTGGCGTCGGCGATCGCCTCGTCGCTGGCGAAGAACTCGCGGTGCGCCGAGGCGATGGTGGTGACGATCGCAACATGCGGCCGCACCAGTCGGGTCAGGTCGGCAAGCTCGCCCGCATGGTTCATCCCCATCTCGAACACGCCAAACCTTGCGCCGCGCGGCATCCGCGAGAGCGAGAGCGGCACGCCGGTATGATTGTTGTAGCTTTTAACCGAGCGATGCGCCCGCCCCGGCGCGAACCGGTCGAGCGCCGCATACAGCGCCTCTTTGGTCCCGGTCTTGCCCGCCGATCCGGTCACGCCGATCACCCTCGCCTGCGTCCGCGTCCGCGAAGCGCGGCCCAACGCGTTCAGCGCCTCGAACGTGTCGGCGACGCGTACATGCGGCAGCGCGATCGGCTCGCTGACGACCGCGCCCGTCGCGCCGGCTGCGAAGGACTGCTCAACGAAGCGATGCCCGTCCATCGTCTCGCCCTTCATCGCGATGAACAGGTCGCCCGGCCCGATCTCGCGCGAATCGAACGCGACGCCGCCGACCTCGAAGTCGGCGCTCGCCGTGCCGCCGGTCGCTTCCGCGATTTCGTTGGACGTCCAGAGGCTCACCTCGCCTCCTCCCGCGCCACCGTCACGTCGTCGAACGGCAGCACCTTGTCACCGACGATCTGGCCCTGCTCGTGGCCCTTGCCGGCGAGCAGGATGATGTCGTCGGCCTTGGCTTCGGCGAGCGCCGCGCGGATCGCGTCGCGCCGCCCGCCAACCTCGCGCGCATTGGGCGCACCGCCAAGGATCGCCGCGCGGATCGCCGCCGGCTCCTCGCTGCGCGGATTGTCGTCGGTAACGATGACCAGATCGGCGAACTCGGCCGCGACCCGGCCCATTTCGACGCGCTTGCCCTGGTCGCGATCGCCGCCGGCGCCGAACACCGCGATCAGCCGGCCCTTGGTGTGCGGCCGGAGCGCCTCGATCGCCGAGACGAGCGCGTCCGGGGTATGGGCATAGTCGACATAGACCGGCGCTCCGGCCTTGGAGATCACCGCCCGCTCCAGCCGCCCGCGCACCGGATGGACGCGCGCCAGATTCGCCAGCGTGTCGTCGAGATTGCCGCCGGTCGCCAGCACCAGCCCGGCGGCGGTGAGTACGTTCGACGCCTGATAGGCGCCGATCAGCGCCAGCGTGACGACCTTCGTCCTGCCGCCCGCCTCGATCGTCAGCTTCTGGCCGAGCGCGGTCGTCTCGCGCTTGAGCAGCTTCAGCGTCTCGCCGGCCTTGCCGACGGTGATCGTCTTCAGGTTCCGCGCCGCGCAGCGCTCCAGCACCTCGGCGGACCGGGGATCATCCATCCAGATCACCGCCGTGCCGTCGCTACCCAGCACCTCGTCGAACAGCCGCATCTTGGCGGCGAAATAATCGTCCATCGTGGCGTGGTAATCGAGATGGTCGCGGCTGAAATTGGTGAAGGCGGCGGCCTGCACCGGCAGACCCTCGGTCCGATATTGCGACAGGCCATGGCTCGACGCCTCGAACGCGGCATGGGTGATCCCCATCCGCTCGAGCCCGGCCATGTTTGAGAGGAAGGTGACGATGTCCGGCGTGGTAAGGCCCGTCGTCACCTGCTCGTCGCTGGTCGTGACGCCGAGCGTGCCGATGCTGGCGGAAGGATGACCCGCCATCCGCCAGAGCTGGCGGGTCAGTTCGACGGTCGAGGTCTTGCCGTTGGTCCCGGTGACCGCGACCAACCTCTGCGGAAACGGCGCGAAGAATTTCGCGGCGAGGCGCGCGAATTCCTGCCGCGGCTCCTCGACGGCGATATGGACCGTGCCGTCGACCTTCGCCTGCGGCCGGGCGACGACCGCGATCGCCCCGGACGCCACCGCGTCGTCAATGAAGTCTTCGCCGTTGAAACGCGTTCCTGGAAAAGCGCCGAACACCGTCCCGGGCGCGATCTTGCGATGATCTATGGCGAACCCGGTGACGCGCTGCTGCTCGTCACCGCCGGTCAGCGCCCCCAACCGCATCAGTCGTCCGAAGCACCGGCGACCAGCGGTCTCAGCGCCGAGGTGTCGACATCGCGATTGGCATCCGGGATCACGCCGAGCAACGGCCCGACTCGCGAAATCACCCGGCTGACCACCGGCGCGGCGGTCCAGGCGGCGGTAGTCTGGCCGTGATTGGCTTCGGTCGGGCGCGGCGCGTCCATCATCACCAGCACCACATAACGCGGTGCATCCATCGGAAAAGCCGCCGCGAAGGTCGAAACGTTGACCCGCCGGTTATAGCCGCCGGACGACGAGACCTTCTCTGCCGTGCCGGTCTTGCCGCCGACCCGGAAGCCCTCGGCATTGGCGTTGCGGCCGGTGCCGTTGGTGACGATCATCCTGAGCAGCTGGCGCATCCGCGCGCTGGTCGATTCGGTGAAGACCCGGCGGCCCTGGGCGGCGTGGCCGGGCTCGACCCGAAGCAGGGTCGCCGGCCGCCAGATGCCGCCGTTGACGAGAGCGGCGTAGGCGCTGGCGAGGTGAAGCGGAGTCACCGCCATCCCGTGGCCGAAGCCGGTGGTCAGAGTCGTCGCGCGGCTCCACTCGCTCGGCCAGAGCGGCCGGGCGCGTTCGACCAGCTCGATATGCGGCGCCTCGTGGAAGCCGAGCGAACGGAACAGGTTCTCCATCCGCGCCTGCCCCATCTGGTCGGCGATCCGGGCGGTGGCGACGTTCGAGGAATGGATCAGGATCTCGGGCACGGTGATCGCCCGGCCCAGCGAGTGGCTGTCGCTGATCCGGAAGCGGCCAACCGCCACCGGGTTCGCGGCATCCCAGCGCTGCGCCATCGAGGTGACGACGCCGGCGTCGATCGCCGCCGCGACGGTGAGCGGCTTGAACGTCGAGCCCAGCTCGTAAACGCCCATCGTCGCCCGGTTGTAGAGCGAATTGGGGTCGGCCCGGCCGACGGTGTTGGGGTTGAAGGTCGGCGCCGAGACCATCGCGACGATTTCGCCGGTGGCGACGTCGAGGACGATGCCGGTGCCGCCCTCGGCGCTCTGCGCCGCGACGGCGGCGGCGAGCTCCGCCTCCATCGTCGCCTGGACGCGGCTGTCGATGGCGAGCGCGACCGGCTGATTGCGGGTCGCCGGTGCGGTCAACCGCTCCTCCAGCACCCGTTCCATGCCGGCGACGCCGCGCCCGTCCATGTTGGTCCAGCCAAGGATATGGCCGGCCATCGCGGTCTGCGGGTAGAGGCGCTCAGGTTCACGGTTAAATATAATCCCCGGCTCGCCAAGCGCGTTCACCGCGGCCACCGTCTCCGGCAAGGCGCGGCGGGCGAGATAGATGTAGGTGCTGTCGGAAGCGAGCATGCGCAGATAATCCGCGACGCTGCGCTGCGGCAGCAGCCGGTGCAGGCTCTCCGCGAGCGGCACGCGATCGCCGATCACGTTGCGCGGCTGGATGCCGATCGACCAGGCTTCGATCGTCCGGGCGAGCGCGACACCGTTGCGGTCAGTGATGTCGGCGCGCGGCGGGATCAGCGGGTTGGCAAGCTCGCCGACGCCCGAGCGATCGGTGAAGACCTGAAGATAGGTGAGCCGCAGCACGACGACGGCGGTGACGCCGGCGAAGAGCAGCATCAGCAGCATCAGCCGCTGATAGGTCAGCGTGAGCCCCAACCCTTCCTCGCCACGCGACGCGCGGCGGTCCAGATCTGCGGCCAGCGTCGCCATCAGTTGCGCTCGGCCCTTGACTGCCGACCGAGCGCCCGCACCGTCTCCGCGCTGACCAGCGGACGGGTCCGCTCGGTCCGCGCCGCGGGAGCGGCGGCCCGGCGTTGCGGCGGCGTCGCGGCCTGACGTACCGGCCGTTCTTCGGTGGCGAGGCTGGCGCGGCGCACGAGCGGCTGGGCCGGTTCGGCGCGGCGCGGCGCGGCGGCGGGGGGCCGCTCCTCGGTCAGCGACGCACGGCGAACCACGGGAACCACCGCCTCTCGCTCGACCGGCGCAGGGCGCTCCAGCGAGGCTTGGCGCGGCGCCAGGTCGACCGGGCTCGGCACAGGCGGCGCCTCGGCGGCCGCCATCTGGACCGGCGCGGCCGGATCGATCGCCGGCGCGCGGGTGTCGAACCGGGCGAGACTGACATTGCTGGCGACGAACTGGCTGGCGATCGGCGCGGCGAGCGCGAGCACGTCGGAATTCCATTGCTCGAGCTGCTGCAGTCGGCCGCGGGTGCCGAGCTCGGTCTGCAGCGTGCGGATGTCCTGGTGGGCGGCGATGATCCGGGTTTCGATATTGGCCAGCTCGGCCCGCTCGGCGGCGACCTTGAGCGAGAGCATGTAGCAGCCGATCGCCGGCAACGCGACGGCGGCGACCCAGGCGACGGGCTTGAAACCCCTGGCGATCATCGGTTCGATCCTTTCTGGCTTTCCCAAGCGGGGGCATCGGTACGGCGGGCGGCGCGCAAGGTGGCGGAGCGGGCGCGCGGATTGGCGCGAACTTCCGCTTCGTCAGCGCGGACGGGTCGCGCGACCGCCTCGAAGGTCGGGGGGATTTCGTCCTTCGAGGCGGCCGGCCGATGACGCGAAGCGGCCGGGAGGGCGCCGCTGCGCGCCTTGAGAAAACGCTTCACGATCCGATCTTCGAGGCTGTGAAAGGTGACGACCGCGAGCCGGCCACCGGGGGCGAGCACCTGCTCGGCGGCGGCGAGGCCGCCCTCCAGCTCCTCCAGCTCCTCGTTCACATGGATACGGAGCGCCTGGAAGGTGCGGGTCGCCGGATCCTTCTTCATGCCCGGATGATGGCCGAGCGTCTTGCGGACCACATCGGCGAGCTGGCCGGTACGCTCGATCGGCCGGGCGGCCACTATTGCCCGCGCGACCTTCCGCGCCTTGGGCTCCTCGCCATAATGGAACAGGACGTCGGCGATCTCGGCCTCGTCCGCCCCGTTGACGAAGTCGGCGGCGCTGCGGCCGGTCTGCGCCATCCGCATGTCGAGCGGGCCATCGGTCTGGAAGGAAAAGCCCCGTTCGGCCTGGTCGAGCTGCATCGAGGAGACGCCGATATCGAGCGTCACACCGTCGACGCTCTCGACGCCGCGCTCGGCGAGCACCGGCTTCATCTGCGAGAAACGCTCCGCCACCAGCTCCAGATTGTCGTCGGACAATGCATCGCGGATCGCGTCGGGATCGCGATCGAAGGCGATCACCCGCGCACCCTTGGCGAGCAGCGCGCGCGTATAGCCGCCGGCGCCGAACGTGCCGTCGACATGGGTCTCGCCAGGCGCCGGGGCGAGGGCCGCGATGACTGCGTCGAGCAGCACGGGGACGTGGGCGGCGGCTTCGGTCATGCCGAAATCCCCCGCTCCTTGAGCCGGTAGGCGGCGATCTTCTTCAGCCGCTCGCCGCCATGCTCGAGCGCCGTGTGGGGGTTCCAGAGCGTCACATAGCGGTGGCGGCCGACGAACAGGGCAAGGTCGGCAAGGCCGATCTCGTCGCGCAGCATGTGCGGCAGGCTGAGCCGGCCGCTGGGATCGTAGGTCATGTCCTCGGTCATGCCGAAGACGGTGTCCTCGCGATCGTCGAGGTCGCCCTCGGCCCGGTCGCCGTCGAGCTGCTCGAGCAGGAAGCGGTGATAAGCGGCGCCGTGGACGGTGAGGCAGGGCAGGCTTTCGTGGACGCCGATCCAGAGCTGGCGGGCGCCCGACACGCGATCGATCTGGGCGCGCACGAAGGCGGGCACGGAGAAGCGCCCCTTCGCGTCGACCGCGGTCAATGCATTGCCAAGGAAGACCTCCGAGTCCACGCCCGCTCGCCCCCAAAACCCTCTCCGCAAGGCTTCCCCGTTCGCGGAAACGCGCGTCGCCGCGCGCCCACGTTGCCGTCAGGCGATCAACAGGAATGCCCCGTACCAGCCGAGGTGGATAACAAAGCCGGACTTCATTGGGAAGGGGAATTCATGCCTCAAGTGGGGATTTCATGCCACCAGAGAGCCGTTCCACCCTATTTTCTTGGTTTGTTCTTGCTCAATCCATTGCCGGCGGCGCTTGGCCAAGTTGTGGATAAGTAAGTGAGCTTCCGTATTTATCGCGCCGGGGGCTGGGCGGGCGAGACCGAATTGGCATCCGCCCGGCCCGGCGCGACGCCGAGCTCGGCGAGCGGCTCGGACGGCGCGGCGGGCGCGGCCGCCGAAGGCAGGCCCGGCAGGCCGCCGCCGCGCTCGATCGAGTTCGGCGTGATCTCCACCTCGCCTGCGGGCGCGCTGGTCAGAGCGGCGGCGAGCAGCACGGCGACGAACACGAACGCAAGGCCGGTCAGCCCGATCCGCACTCTTTGCATTGCTCACACGATCCAAAGTTGATCCGGCCCGCAATATAGGAGCGCCGCTGCGCTTTGTCGAACCCCTGCCCCGCTTCGTCGAAGCGGATGGCGGCCTTTGGCCTCGCGCCCGCCACAAAAAAATTGAGTGCTTGACGGTTTGGGCCGCACTGACGAAGGGGCGCGCATGAGTAAGATATTTCTCCTCGCCGCCACGGCCGCGGCCACCATCGCCCTCGCCGCCTGCAGCAGCGAGCCCGAAGTGATCGGCAACGGCCGGATCGATCCGCAGGCCGAGGCGCTGAAAAACGCCGAGCCGATCGCGCCGCCGCCGATGGTCTCGGCCAGCAAGAGCTATCGCTGCAGCGACAACAGTCTGTTTTTCGTCGATTTCTACAGCGACAATACGGCGACGATCCGCACCGAGCAGACCGGTACGCCGACGTCGCTCAATTCGACCAATGGCGCGCCGCCCTTCACCGCGGCAGGCTATTCGGTCAGCGGCACCGGCGACAATGTCCGCATCACCGCGCCGGGTCACAACAACGTTGCCTGCCACATCTAAGCGCAAACAACGATCGCCAAGGGCCGGTCCGGATCATCCGGGCCGGCCCTTTTTCATCCCGCTAGGCGCGGCCGCCCGCCGCCGCTACGGGATCGCCCATGCCCGAATCCGCAATCACCGCCGAAATCGTCGTCGAGCACGGCCTGAGCCCCGAGGAATATGAGCGCGTCCTCCACGCGCTCGGCCGCGAGCCCAATCTCACCGAGCTCGGCATCTTCTCGGTCATGTGGTCGGAGCATTGCTCCTACAAATCGAGCCGTATCCATCTCGAGAAACTGCCGACCGAGGCACCTTGGGTTATCTGCGGCCCGGGCGAGAATGCCGGCGTGATCGACATCGGCGACGGTCAGGCGGCGATCTTCAAGATGGAGAGCCACAACCACCCCTCCTACATCGAGCCCTATCAGGGCGCAGCGACCGGCGTCGGCGGCATTTTGCGCGACGTCTTCACGATGGGCGCGCGCCCCATCGCGAACCTCAATGCGCTGCGCTTCGGCCGGCCGGACCATCCGAAGATGCGCCACCTGATCGCCGGCGTCGTCGCCGGGATCGGCGGCTACGGCAATTGCGTCGGCGTTCCCACCGTCGGCGGCGAGGTCAATTTTCACCCCGCTTATGACGGCAACATCCTGGTCAACGCCATGACGGTGGGCGTCGCCGACACCGACAAGATCTTCTATTCGGCCGCCTCGGGCGTGGGCAATCCGATCGTCTATGTCGGCTCGAAGACCGGCCGCGACGGCATCCACGGCGCGACCATGGCGAGCGCCGACTTCTCCGAGGACAGCGAGGAAAAGCGCCCGACCGTCCAGGTCGGCGACCCATTCACCGAGAAGCTCCTCATCGAGGCCTGCCTCGAGCTGATGGCCTCGGACGCGATCGTTGCGATCCAGGACATGGGCGCCGCCGGCCTCACCTCGTCCAGCGTAGAGATGGCCTCCAAGGGCGGCGTCGGCATCGAGCTGGACATGAACGCCGTCCCCTGTCGCGAGACCGGCATGACGCCCTACGAGATGATGCTGTCGGAATCACAGGAGCGAATGCTGATGGTGCTGAAGCCAGGCCGCGAGGCGGAGGCGGAAGGCATCTTTCGCAAATGGGAGCTGGATTTCGCGGTCATCGGCCGGGTCACCGACACCGGACATATGGTGCTCAAGTGGAATGGCGAGACCGCGGCGGATATCCCGCTCGCGCCGCTCGCCGACGAGGCGCCGCTCTACGACCGGCCGCACGTCACGGCCGACGAGTATCGGGCCTGGGCCGGCATGCAGCCGCTCGGCGACGTGCCGCAGGCCGACATTGCCGCCGATTTGCTGACCCTGATGGCCTCGCCCGACATCGCCAGCCGCCGCTGGATCGCCGAGCAATATGACCAGAAGGTCGGCGGCGACACGGTGCAGGCGCCGGGCGGCGACGCGGCGGTGGTCCGGGTCCACGGCACCGACAAGGCGCTCGCGATCACCACCGATTGCACGCCGCGCTACTGCTACGCCGACCCGCGCGAGGGCGGCAAGCAGGCGATCGCCGAAGCCTGGCGCAACCTCTCCGCCGTCGGCGCCACGCCGCTCGCCGTTACCAACTGCCTCAACTTCGCCAATCCGCAGCGGCCCGAGATCATGGCCCAGATCGTCGGCTGCCTGGAGGGGATGAGCGAGGCCTGCCGGGCGCTCGATTTTCCGATCGTGAGCGGCAATGTCAGCCTCTACAACGAGAGCAAGGCGGCAGGTGGCGGCAGCGCCATCCTCCCTACCCCCGCGATCGGCGGCGTCGGTCTGCTCAAGGACTGGTCGAAGAACGTCGGCATCGCGTTCAAGGAAGCCGGGGACGTCATCGTCGTCATCGGCGACCGGCGCGGATATCTCGGCCAGTCGCTCTGGCTGCGCGAATGCCACGGCCGCGAGGGCGCCGCGGCCGGCCCGCCGCCCGCCGTCGACCTCATCGCCGAGCATGCGGCGGGCGCTTTCGTCCGCGCCGCGATCGCCGGCGGCGCGATCACCGCCTGTCACGACGTGTCGGACGGCGGCCTCGCCGTTACGCTCGCCGAAATGGCGCTCGCCGGCAATGTCGGCGCGCTGATCAACGGCCCCGCGCCTTATGGCGCGGCCGGCTGGTTCGCCGAGGATCAGGGCCTCTACGTCGCCACCGTCTGCGACAATTGCCTGCTCACCTTCCTCAAGCGCGCGATGGACGCCGGCGTCGAAGTGGAGGCGATCGGCCGCACCGGTGGCAGCCGGCTGATCTTTGAGCTGCCGGATGGCGATCATGCCGTCACGCTCGCCGATTTGCGCGCTGCGCATGAGGGCTTTTTCCCCGCGCTCATGGGTGATAGCCTCGCCGCCTAGAGCCTGATCGTCTTGGGACGAACGCCAGCGGCGTTCGGCACAAGGCGCGAATCAGGCTCGCTCGACAAAGAAACTGGCCAGGGCTCGGCCGACCTTATTGAGGAGTGGTCGATGTCCCTTGCCCGCCCAATTCTTGTCGGCACCTTGGTCGCCGGAACGCTCGACATCCTTGCCGCAGTCGCAATGACCCTGATCTACGGCCGCGAGCCGATGGCGATGCTGCGCTATGTCGCGTCGGGCCCGTTCCCCAGGGCGTCGGACTGGGGGACGGCGGGCTCGGCGCTGGGCCTCGCGGTGCATTTCGGCCTGATGGCGATCATGGTCGCAATCTTCGTTCTCGCCGCTTCGCGCCTCGAAGCGCTTCGCCGAGCGCCGGTCCTGTGGGGTGTGCTCTATGGCGCAGCTACCTATGTCGTGATGAACCTCCTCGTCGTCCCCTGGCGTTTCGACCGCCCCTTGCCGACCGCCCCGATGGCGATCGGGCCGCAACTCGCCTTCCACATTCTCCTCGTCGGCATCCCCGTCGCCCTCATCGCCAGCCGCCACTTCGCCAACCGTTCGCGCATCCAATCCTGAGCGCCGTTGCTCTGTTGATTTCTCGGATTGTTACGGCATTCTGACGCCCGGAGGGGCGACAAGATGACCGCTGGCTATTCGGGCACGCCGCTGGCGCGCAAGCTGAGCCTCAAGGACGGCCTGCGCGTCTGGTGGGAGGACATGCCGTCCAGCGTCCGGGCGAAAATCGCATCCTACGGCTACCACCTCCAGCATCTGCTCTGGCACGAGCCGCCGCTCGACGCCGCCCACGTCTTCGTCACCAGCCGCGCCGACCTCGAATCCGCCGTCGCCCGCCTGCGCCCCCTGCTCGCGCCCGACGGCTTCCTCTGGATCTCCTGGCCGAAAAAGGCGGCGCGGGTGCCGACGGACATCACCGAAGACGTGATCCGCGAGGTCGCGCTGCCGACGGGGCTCGTCGACATCAAGGTGTGCGCGGTCGATGAAATCTGGTCCGGCCTCAAGCTCGTGATCCGCAAGGAATTGCGCGACCGCTGACCCATTGCAAAACGCTATTGCGAACGTGTCGCATTATCGGTTATCTCAATCGCCATGATCGTTTGCGTCTGTAACGCGATTCGCGAAACCCAGGTGCGCCAAGCCGCTCGCGAAGGCGCGTCCTGCCCGACCAGCGCCTATCGCTGCTACGGCGCCAAGCCGCGCTGCGGCCAGTGCTTCACCTTCGCCCGCGACATCATCGCCGCCGAGCGCTCCGCGGCCTGAGCCGCCCCTGCGCTGCGTCTCATTCGCACCTCCGCGGCCTGCAACTGACTCGCACTCTCCGCTAATTTTTCGCGGTTTTCCGCCATTTTTGCGGTGCTTTTCCCGCCTTCTCGCGTTATAGGGCGCGCAGCACAGGAGGGCCGCGATGAAGGGCGACGATCAGGTCATCCAGCATCTCAACGAGACGCTGAAGAACGAGCTCACCGCGATCAACCAATATTGGCTGCATTACCGGATGCTCGACAATTGGGGCGTCAAGCGGCTCGCCGAATTCGAGCGGCACGAATTGATCGACGAGATGAAGCATGCCGACAAGCTCGCCGATCGCATCCTGTTTCTCGAAGGCCTGCCCAATTTCCAGATGCTGGGCCGGCTTCGCGTCGGCGAGACCGTCGAGGAGATCCTGCGCGCCGACCTCGAGCTGGAGCGCGAGGCGGTCGCGCAGCTCAAGGACGCGATCGCCCATGCCGAGAGCGTCCGCGATTTCGTCAGCCGCGACCTGTTCGTCGACATCCTCGAAAATGAGGAAGAGCATGTCGACACGCTCGAAAAGCAGTTCGACATGATCGAGCAGATGGGCCTGCAGAACTACATCCAGCTTCAGAGCAAGCCGGCCGAGGACTAGGCCTCATTCCCGTTCCCGGATAAGCGTTCGCCAAGGGGGACGCTAATGACCGATCGGGATTCGCCGCCGGCGCCGGCCCGCATCGCCCAGCTCGACGTCGTGCGCGGGGTCGCGGTGATGGGCATTTTGGCGATGAACATCGTCGCCTTCGCGATGCCCTTCCAGGCCTATTTCAATCCGACGGCTTACGGCACCGAAGGGCCCGTCGACCTCGCGTCATGGGTGTTCAACTTCATCCTGATCGACGGCAAGATGCGCGGGCTCTTTTCCTTCCTGTTCGGGGCGAGCACCTTGCTGGTGATCGAAAAGGCGGAGGCGGCCGGCCTGTCCGCGGCGCGCATCCATTATGCGCGGATGTTCTGGCTGCTCGTCTTCGGCCTGATCCATTTCTACTTCATCTGGTTCGGCGACATCCTCGCCCCTTATGCCCTGGTCGGGCTGCTGCTCTTCTTCTTTCGCAATCTCGGCCCGCGCGCGCTGATCGTCTGGGGCGTGATCCTGGTGCTGGCCCAATGCCTGATGATGGCGGGCTTCGCGTCCAGCGCCTTCTCGCTGGCTACCGCCACGGCGGCGGCCAATCCCGACCCGGAAGCGGTCAGGCAATGGACCGAGATGCGCAACATCTTCGGCGCGCCGGACGCGGCGCACCTCGCCGAAAAGTTCGCCCATTTCCTCGGTCCTTATCGTGAGCTGGTGCACGACCGGCTGATCGAGCGCGGCAGGGAGCCCTTCACCAGTATCTTCTTCTTCGGCTGGGAGACGCTCGCCTACATGCTGTTCGGCATGGCGGCGCTGAAGAGCGGCTTCCTCCGGAGCGAGTGGGCGACGGCGCGCTACTGGCGGGTCGCGGCGATCGGCCTCGGAATCGCGATCCCGGCTTATGCCCTGATGGCCTGGCTGCTGCTGCGCGACGGCTTCAGCGCGCAGATGGTGATCGCCATATTCGGCGCCCAGACGCCGTTCCGCCCGGCGATGGTCTTTGCATATGCGGCGCTGATCGTCCTCGCCGCCCGCAATGGCGGCTGGCTGGCGGAGCGGATCGCGGCGGCGGGCCGCGCCGCCTTCACCAATTATCTCGGCACCTCGATCCTGATGACGACGCTGTTCTACGGCTATGGCGTCGGGCTCTATGGCGAGCTCAGCCGGATCGAGCTCTGGCTGCCGGTGTTTGGCGTGTGGGCGCTGATCCTGCTCTGGTCGAAACCGTGGCTTGAGCGGTTCCACTACGGACCGCTCGAATGGCTGTGGCGAAGCCTGTCGCGGATGAGCCTTCAGCCGATGCGCCGACGCGAGCCGACGGCGGCGGCGGCCTAGAGCCGGCCGAAGCCCTGATTGCCGGTGAAGCGTGGGCCGCCCTGCTGGCGCTGGGCGAGCGGGTTGGTCGCTTCCTCCAGCGCCGCGATCGTCTGGCGATAGAGCGGCTTGAGCTGGGCAACCTGGGGCAGCAGATGATCCGGGAATAGCCGCGTCTCGAGCGCGTGCCGGCCGCCATCCTCGATCTCCTCGGCGAGCAAAGCGAGCGCCTCGGCGCCGAACTGGCGCGCCTCGGCCTTCACCTTGTGCGCCGGCAGGACGAGCGCCGCGACGTCGCGGGCCTGCATCGCCAAAGCGATCGCATCGACCGCCTTCTCGGCGTCCTCGCGGAAATAGCCCAGGATACGGACGAAGTTCGCGCCGAGCTCAGCCCTGAGGCGCGAGAATTCCGCCCAATCGACTACGTCAGCGCCAGCGTCTTCCACCGTCGGTCCCTTTCCTGCAACGCCCATCTACGCCCCGGAAAGTAAAAAGGGCGTTGACGCGACCCTCGCGTCTTTCCGCAATGCGGCGAATGTTTGGGTTAACACGCCGTCAACTATCGAACGGATTGCGCGTCGAGCGTACCTGGAGCCGGACCGGCACCGAGCCGAAGTCGAGCTCGCGACGGATGCCGTTGATCAGATAGCGCAGATAGGAATCGGGCAGCTGGTCGACCCGCGTCCCGAACAGGACGAAGGTCGGCGGCCGCGCGCCGACCTGGGTGATATATCTGAGCTTGATCCGCTTACCCCCCGGCGCGGGCGGCGGGTTCTTTTCGACCGCGCCCTCGAACCAGCGGTTGAGCTGACCGGTGGTCACCCGCCGCGACCAGGCGTCGCGCAGCTCGAACGCCGCGCCGATCAGGGTGTCGACGCCCTTGCCGGTCTTGCCGGAAACGGTCAGCACCGGCAGCCCGCGGACTTGGCTCAGGCCCTCCTCGAGCGCCGCTTTGATGCCGTTGAACAGGCTGGAGGCATGCTCCGCGACGTCCCATTTGTTGATCGCGACGATCAGCGCCCGACCCTCCTGGAACACCGCGTCGGCGATCCTCAGATCTTGCGCCTCCAGCCCCCGCGTGCCGTCGAGCAGCAGCACGACGACCTCCGCGAAATCGACCGCCCGGCGCGCGTCGGCGACTGACAGTTTCTCCAGTTTGTCGTCGACCTTCGATTTCTTGCGCATCCCCGCCGTGTCGATCAGCCGCACCGGGCGCCCCTGCCATTCCCAGTCGATCGCGATCGAATCGCGTGTGATTCCCGCTTCCGGGCCGGTGATCAGCCGGTCCTCGCCCAGCATCTGGTTGATCAGGGTCGACTTGCCGGCATTGGGCCGCCCGACGATGGCGAGCTTCAGCGGCCCCTGCGGCGCCTCCTCCCCTTCCGCCAGCGGTTGAGTTTCGGAGGGAGGGCTTGTCGCCTTCTCGACGTGCGGCCGCAGCACCTCGAACAGCTCGACCACCCCTTCGCCATGCTCCGCGCTGATCGCGATCGCCTCGCCGAGGCCGAGCGCATAGGCCTCCATGATGCCCGCCTCGCCGGCCCGCCCCTCGGCCTTGTTGGCGACGAGCGCGATCGGCGTCGCCTCGGAGCGCAGCCAGCGCGCGATCTCCTCGTCGAGCGGCGTCACGCCGGCGCGCGCATCGATGAGGAACAAGGCCGCGTCGGCCGAGCGCACCGCCGCGATCGTCTGCGCCCGCATCCGGCCGGGCAGCGTCGCCGGGTCCTCATCCTCATAGCCGGCGGTGTCGATCACCCGAAAATCCAGCCCAAGCAGGCTCGCATCCCCCTCGCGCCGGTCGCGGGTCACGCCCGGCCGATCGTCGACAAGTGCGAGCTTGCGGCCGACCAGCCGGTTGAACAAGGTCGATTTGCCGACATTCGGTCGGCCGACGATCGCGATCGTGGGAAGCGGCTCTGCCATCAGAGCCGCCGCCCTGCCTGCTTACCTCCAGGCGGTCAATCGGCCGCTGTCGTCCAGGATGTAGAGCGTGTTGTTCGCGACGACCGGCGACAGAGACATTGGCGCGCGCCCTTCGGTGGTCGACAGGATGCGGCCGTCGGTCGGCGAGACATAGGCGATCTGGCCACGGCTGCTGACCAGGATCAGCCGGTTGCCGGCGAGGATCGGGCCGCGCCAGTAGATCGGGTCCTCGCCCGGCCGCACCGTCGCGGTGCGGCCGGCGGCGATATCGGACGCGCTCGGGTTGCGCTCGCGCGGCGGGCGGCGGAAAGCCGGTAGCTGCGCGATCCAGCGCACCCGGCCGCCCGAGCGCGAGACGGCGAGCAGCTGGGCACGGTCGGTGACGACGAACACCCACTCGCCGGCGACCCACGGGGTCGAAATGCCGGCGATGTTCAATTCCCACACCCGCTGGCCGGTGATCAGCTCGACCGCGACCATGCGGCCGCCCTGGCCGACCGCGAACACGCGGCCATTGTCGATCACCGGATCGGCGTCGATGTCGGAGATCGTGCCCACAGTGGTGCTGACGCCGGTCCGCGCCAGCGCGTCCTGCCAGACGATCTGGCCGTTCTCGTAGCGATAGGCGGTGAGCTCGCCCGAGGAAAAACCGGCGACCAGCGTCGACTGGGCGAAGGCGGGCGAGGCGATGCCGAACACGCCGGCCAGCTCGAACGAGGCCGAGCCCGACCAGCGCGTTTCGCCGTTCTGGGCGTTGAGGGCGTAGAGCTGATTGTCCTGGCTGATCACATAGATGTTGTCATTGGCGATCGTCGGCGCGCCGCGCAGCGGCCCGCCCGGCTTCACCGTCCACAGGATGCTGCCGGTCGCCGCGTCGAGCGCCGCCGCGTCGCCGGCGCCGTTGGTCGCGTAGATGCGGCCGTTCTCGAAAGCGACGCCGCCGCCGAACAGGGTCTCGCTCGGGCTGTTCGGACCGCGGACCTGCCGCTCCCAGACCTGGCCGCCGGTCTGCGCGTCGAAGGCGCGGACCATAGCCCGCGTGTCGATCGTGTAGACGCGGCCATCCGCCACCACCGGCTCCGAGGCCAGCCGTCCCTGCGTGCCGCTGCCGGAGCCGATGCTGACGCTCCACGCTTGCGTGAGCGTGTCGCCCAGCGAGACATGGCCGACGGACTTGGACGCGTTGCCGCCGGACTGGGCCCAGTCCGGATTGACGATCGGGCCGGGGATCGAGACCGGCAGGTCGGCGAGCGCCGGATCGACCTCGATGCTGGTCTCGGTCTGCAGCACCGGGATGCGCTGGCCGAAGGTCGGCGTTACGCGGGGGCCACGGTTGATGCCAAGCGTATCGCAAGCCGACAGCAGAGCGACGAAGGTCAGGGCGGCGGCAACACGCTTCATTGGGCATTTCCTTGGCGAGCGGCAGGAGCCGGCTGGGCAGGGTTGGCGCCGGGAGCACCGGGGGTTCCGGCGGGCGGGCGCGGCGCGGGCGGCGCGCCGGTCTGCACCGGCACTGGCTGCACCGCCGGCTCGGGCAGCGCATTGACGCCGAGCGAGCCGGCAATCTGGATGGCGCGGGTGCGGATCGACGGCGGCACCGTGTCGTCGCGGCCGATCCGGGCGAAGAGCGGGCCGGCAAGGTCGGGCCGGTTCATGCGCAGCTGGGCGACGCCGACCATCTCGCCGGCGGCGCCGAAAAAGGGCTGGCCCGGCCGAACGAGCGGCGTCAGGCGCTGGATGACTTGCGGCGGCTGGAGTCGGTCGAACTCCAGCTGAGTCTGGCGAACGAGCGCTGCCTGGCGATAAGGCTCCTCGAGCGTCTCATCGGCAGCGATCGCGCCCAAGGTGGCGGCCGCGGCATTGATATTGTTGGCGGCGATCTGGGCGTTGGCGCGAGCGAACAGGGCCGCGGCGCGATAGCCTGCGCTGTCGCTCTCGGCGAGCTGGTCGATTTGGGTGATCGCGCTGTTGCGATTGCCGCTTTCGAGGCCGTCGAGCGCGTTGAGCAGCATTTCGCCCCGCGCCTCGGCCTGCTGGGCCTGAGAGCTGCGGTACCAGAAGATGCCGCCGATCGCGGCGAGCACCAGCATCATGCCGGCGACGATCCACCAGCCGTAGCGCGTCACCGTCTGGTTCAGCCGATCGCGGCGCAGCTCGTCATCGACCTCACGCAGAAAGGTTTCGCCGTCATTGGGCTTGATCGCCAACTCACTAGTCTCCGTCTGAGAAGGGCCGCGACGGCGAACTTCTCTGGTCGCATTACAAGGGCCGCCGGCAACGCGGCGGGCGCGGCCCCCGCCGCTCCTTACCGGCGCTGCCCGGCGAGGGGAAGACCCCTCACTTCGGCCGGTAAATCTGCTCCTCTGTGGGGAAGCAGCGCGCCTTCACTTCGGCCGCATAGGCTTCGGCCGCCTTGCCGATCTCGCCGGCAAGATCGCCATAGCGCTTCACGAAACGCGGCGTGCGCTCGAACATCCCCATCATGTCCTCGGTGACCAGGATCTGGCCGTCGCATTGGGCGGACGCGCCGATCCCGATCGTCGGGCAGGCCACGGCCTTGGTCACGTCGGCCGCGATCTCCTCCATCACGCCTTCGATCACCAGAGCGAAGCAGCCTGCCTCCGCCACCGCTCTGGCGTCGGCCATGACCTTCGTCGCCTCGGCATCGTCGCGGCCCCGGGCGCGATAGCCGCCCAGCGTGTTCACCGCCTGCGGCGTCAGCCCGACATGACCGATCACCGGGATGCCGCGCCGGACGAGGAAGGCGACCGTCTCGGCCATCGCCTCGCCGCCCTCCAGCTTCACCGCCGCCGCGCCGGTTTCCTTGAGCACCCGCGCCGCGTTGCGGAACGCCAAAGCCGGGCTTTCCTCATAAGAGCCGAACGGCATGTCGACGCAAACCAGCGCGTGCCACGATCCGCGCACCACCGCAGCGCCATGCGCGCACATCATCTCGAGGCTGACCGGGATCGTCGACGGCAGGCCGTAAATGACCTGGCCGAGCGAATCTCCGACGAGCAGGAAATCGCAATGCGGATCGAGCAGCTGCGCCGTCCGCATCGTATAGGCGGTCAGCGCGACGATCGGCTCCTTGCCCTTGCGGGCGAGGATCGCCGGCGCGGTCAGCCGCTTCATCGGGGCCGGACTGGGGGTGGCGCGGCTGGTCGCGGTGTCGATCGTGTAGGTGGACATGGGGCGGCTGTAGCCGATCCCAACTCGACCGGCAAAACCGGACCCGTTCATGTCGAGCGAAGTCGAGACACGCGGCCCGCCAAGGTTAGGCGTGCAAGGGTTTCTCGACTTCGCTCGAAACGAACGGTGAAGAAGGGAGTGTGGCTTTCTTCATCGCCTCGACGAAGTCGCGAAGCCGATCTAGCTCACCCGCCGCGACCAGTTCGACAATCGCCGAGCCGGAGATCACCCCCGCCGCACCGGCATCGAGCGCGGCGCGGACATGATCGGGCGTCGAGATGCCGAAGCCGAGCACCGGCGGCGGCGCGCCCGCCTTGGCGAGCGCGGCCAGCATCGGCCGATGATCAAACCGCGCCGCTACGTCCGCCCCGGTCACCCCGGCGCGAGCGAGACAATAAGTGTAGCCCGCCCCCAGCCGCGCGATCTCAGCGAGCCGCGCCGGCGGCGTGTTGGCGGCGGCGATCAGCACCGGATCGATTCCGTTGGCACGCGCCGCCGCGGCGAACGGCGCGGCCTCGATCAACGGCACATCGGCGACCAGCACGCTGTCCACCCCGGCCGCAGCCGCGCGCCGGTAGAAATCGTCGCGGCCGCGCGCGACAACCAGATTGGCGTACGTGAGTATCCCGACCGGAATCTCCGGATGGCGTCCTCGGAAATCGGCGAGCAAGCCGAAGCAATCGCCCGGCGTCACTCCCGCCGCCAGCGCTCGGCTCGCAGCCGCCTGGATCACCGGCCCATCAGCGATCGGATCGGAGAAGGGGATGCCGACCTCCAGCATGTCCGCGCCGCTCTCCACCAGTACGTCGAGGATCGCGGCGCTCGCATCCAGCCCCGGATCACCGAGCATGATGAACGCGCCCAGCGCGCCCTCGCCTGCCCGGCCTGTCCGCTCGAACATCGCGGCGTAGCGGCTCATGCGCCGAGCTCCAGCAGCCGCGCCGCCTGAGCCATGTCTTTGTCGCCCCGGCCGGAAATGTTGACGACCAGCACCTCCGCTTCACCCGCGAGCTTTAGCGCGTGCGCCAGCGCATGGGCGGATTCGAAGGCGCAGACGATCCCCTCCGACCGCGCCAGCGCCGCGAAAGCGTCCAGCGCCTCAGCGTCGGTTGCCCCCACATATTCGGCCCGACCGACCGCTTTCAGATAAGCATGCTCAGGCCCGACCGCCGGGTAATCCAGCCCGGCAGAGACCGACCAGGTGTCGGCGATCTGTCCGTCCGCGTCCTGCAACATCAGCGTCTCCGCGCCGTGCAATATGCCCGGCCGCCCGCGCAGCAGAGTCGCGCCATGCTCGATGCCGTCCAACCCCTTCCCCGCCGCCTCGACCCCGATCAGCCGAACCTCAGCGTCCTCGAGGAAGTCGGCGAAAATCCCGATCGCGTTCGATCCGCCGCCGACACAGGCGATCACCGCGTCCGGCAGCCGTCCTTCCTCCTCGATCACCTGCGCCCGCGCCTCTCGCCCGATCACCCGCTGGAACTCGCGCACGATGGTCGGGAACGGATGCGGGCCGGCGGCGGTGCCGAGCAGATAATGGGTGGTCTCGAAGCTCGCCGTCCAGTCGCGCAAAGCCTCGTTGATCGCGTCCTTGAGCGTCCGGCCGCCGCTCTCGACAGCGACGACCTCGGCCCCCATCAACTGCATCCGGAAGACGTTGAGCCGCTGCCGAGCGACATCCTCCGCGCCCATGTAGATGCGCGTCTCGAGCCCGAACAGCGCCCCGGCCATCGCGGTGGCGACGCCGTGCTGGCCGGCGCCGGTCTCCGCGATCAGCCGCGTCTTGCTCGTCCGCTTCGCCAGCAGCGCCTGGCCGAGCACCTGATTGGTCTTGTGTGCGCCGCCATGGAGCAGATCCTCGCGCTTCAAATAGATGCGCGCCTTGCCTGCGCCGAGATTGCGGCAGCGGGTGAGCGGCGTCGGCCGGCCGGCATATTTGAGCAACAGCTCGGCCAGCTCCGCCTGGAACGCCGCATCCGCCCGCGCCTCGACGAATGCGCCCTCCAATTGCTCCAGCGCCGGCACGAGGATTTCCGGCACATAGGCGCCGCCATAATCGCCGAAGCGGCCGCTCATCAGCATGAGGTCACCTCGCCGCGCGATTGCGGCCGCAGCGCCGCGAAGAAGGCGGTCAGCCGCTCGGGGCACTTGTGCCCCGGCGCCGCCTCGACGCCCGATCCCACGTCCAGTCCCCACGCCCCCACCCGCGCGGCGGCGGCAGCGTTGTCCGGCCTCAACCCACCGGCCAGCAAGCCCGCGCCAAGCTCGTCCCGGTCGCGGACCCGGGTCCAGTCGAACACGCGTCCGGTGCCGCCGCTGCGGCCGCCGATCGCGGTGTCGAACACCATGCGGTGCGCTCCGGCGCGGCGCGGCGGCGCTTCCCCGCCGACCGGGCCGGCCGCCCAGATTTCGAGGTCTGGCAGCAGGTTGCGCAGCGCCAGAACATACCGAGCATCCTCCTCGCCATGGAGCTGGACCGCATCGAGGCCGAGTCGTCGCGCCGTCGTCGCGACCTGCATCAGCTTCTCGTTCCGGAACACGCCGACAGTTCGCGCGCCTTCGCGCCGCGCAGTTTCGACGATCGGCTCGGCCGCGCCGGCGGTCACCACGCGCGGCGTGCCCGGCACCATCACCAACGCCGACATGGCCGGCCCCGGCCCGCAACCGCTCGCGCCGCATCCCATTCATTAGTCACGCCGCAGACCTTGACCCGGCCGAAGGCGAGCGCCCGCGCCGCCTCGGCCGGCCGCTCGGCCCGCATCAGCGCCGTGCCGACCAGGAAGGCGTCGGCGATACGGCGCAAGCCGCTCGACATCGCCACGCCCGCCTTATGCCGGATTCCGCGATCAGCAGCCGATCCGCCGGAACTAGCGGCGCGAGCCGCTCGGTCGTCGCCAGATCGACCTCTAGCGTCCTGAGGTCGCGATTGTTGATGCCGATGACTGGTGCGCCGAGCGCGACGGCGCGGCGCACTTCCGCTTCGTCATGCGCCTCGACCAGCGCTTCCATGCCGAGCCGCTCAGCCTCGGCGAGCATCGCGCGCGCCTCACCGTCATCGAGCACCGAGAGCATCACCAGCACCGCGTCCGCGCCGTGCAGCCGCGCCTCCGCGACCTGGCGCGAATCGACGACGAAGTCCTTGGCTAGGATCGGTCCATCAAACACCCGCCGGACCTTCGCGATGTCGGTGAGAGCGCCGCCGAAATAGGGCCCGTCGGTCAGCACGCTGATCGCGTCGGCGACGCCGGCATAGGCGGCGGCCTGCGCGGCGACATCGACTTTCGCCCGCAACGCGCCGCACGAGGGCGACGCCTTCTTCACCTCCATCACGAAGCGCGCGCCGGGGCGGACGAGCGCGGCCCGCAGGCTGCGCTCGCTCCGCTCAGCGCGCGACCGCAAGCTCGGCGAGATCGATGCCCGCGAACCGCGCCGCGGCCTCGCTTCGCTTGGCGGCGACGATCTCGCCCAGCACCCCTGACGGCTCACCCATTGCTGATCGCCACCAGCTGCTTCAGCCGCTTCGCCGGCTCGCCGGAGCCGATCGTGCGCAACGCCAGCTCGGCGCCGTCGCGGATCGTCTCGGCCATGCCGGCGGCGAGGAACAGGGCGCCGGCGTTGATCGCCACCGCCCGTGTCTCGGCCGACGTACCATAGCCCATCAGCAGCGCCTGCAGCCGCTCGGCGTTCTCCGCCGCGCCGCCGCCCCGCAGCGGCTCGATCGGTGCGCCGCCGAGGCCGGCATCGTCGGGCGTGATCGTCAGCCGCTCGATCTTGCCTCCCGAAAGGCGTGCCGCCTCGGTCGGACCGTGCAGCGCGACCTCGTCGAGCCCGTCGCCATACACGACCATCGCCCGCTCGACGCCGAGCGCCTGCAGGGTGAGCGCGACCGGCGCGATCAGCCGCGCCTCGGCGACGCCGAGCAATTGCACCTGAGGCTCGGCCGGGTTCACGCAGGGGCCGAGAATGTTCATCACCGTCCTGACCCGGAGCGCGCGGCGGACCGGACCGGCATGGCGCAGGCCGGGATGATAAGCGGGCGCGAACAGGAAGCAGACGCCGGCCTCGTCCAGCGCCCTGCGCGAGCGCGCGGGCGATGCGTCGAGCTTCACGCCCAGCGCCTCCAGCACGTCGGCCGAGCCGCATTTCGAGGTGATCGAGCGGTTGCCGTGCTTGGCGACCGGCAGCCCCGCCGCCGCCGCGACGAAGGCGACCGCGGTCGACAGGTTGATCGTCCCCGATCCGTCGCCGCCGGTGCCGCAGCTGTCGGCGAAGACATAATCGGGACGAGGGAAATCCGCGTCGGCGGCGCGCAGCGCCCGGGCGGCGCCGATCAGCTCGTGGGCGGTCTCGCCCTTGAGCCGGAGCGCGATCAGCAAGGCGGCGATGCTCGGCTCGGTGAGCCGGCCGGCGACGAGCTCGGCGAACAAGGCCTCGGCCTGATCGGCGGTCAGCGACTGGCCGGCGAACAAAGCGTCGAGCGCCTGCTCGGCCGGAACAGGCGCGGCCTCGAAGGCAGGAATGGCGAGATTGGCGGTCATGTACATGGCGGGTCCTCTGGCTGGTGCGGGCGGGCCAAAGAAAAAGCCCGCCGGTTGGGCGGGCTTGCTTGGGTCGATTAATGGGAGTCCCTACGGGAGCGTCACCATCGCCAGCCATGCGCCGCCGGTGCGGAAATGGTCCGCCAGCAGCACCAGCCATGCGCGCGCGCGTCCGCCGAAGCGGTCGGGAAGGTCGAAATGGTCGCGCGGTTCGCCATGACGCTCGCGTGGGTGCCGGATTTTCCGCTCCGCCGTCAAGCGCCGATTTCGCGCGTTGTCGCGTCATGCAACCGGATCAGGGCGATCTGTTCGGCCGGGCCGAGGGGCCGCAAGGGCTGGTCTATCGGCCGGAATTCCTGTCCGCCGCCGAGGAGCAGGCGCTGCTCGCGCATCTCGCCGGGCTTCCGTTCAAGCCGTTCGAGTTTCAGGGCTTCCTCGGCAAGCGCGAGACCCTGTCCTTCGGCTGGTCCTACCGCTTCGACGGTTCCGGCCTCGCGCCGGCCGAGCCGATGCCGGACTGGCTGCTGCCGCTGCGCGACAAGGCCGCCGCCTTCGCCGGCCTTACGCCCGAGGCGATCGAGCACGCCTTACTGATCCGCTACACAGAAGGCGCGCGGCTTGGCTGGCATCGCGACCGGCCGGTGTTCGGGGACGTGATGGGCGTGTCGCTGCTCGCACCCGCGCCGCTGCGATTCAGGCTGAAGCAGTGCCCAAAGTGGCGGCGCTTCACCGTGGAGGTCGAGCCACGCTCGATCTATCTTCTGCGCGGTCCCGCCCGCGAGCAATGGGAGCACAGCATCCCGCCGGTCGAGGCGCTGCGCTATTCGGTCACGTTTCGGACGCTCAGGTCCAAAGCCTAGCTGTAGAAAATGTGCGCCCCGATCCGGGTGTTGCGCGCCAGCCGCCGGCCCCAGCCGGGCGAGACGTAATTGGCGTGATACCAGAGCACGTTCTGAGGCAGCAGCCTGGTATCTCCTGCCTCCGCGATGCGGGCGATCGCGACCGCGCGGCGCCAATGCTCGCAATTCTGATCGGCGCGCGGGATGACGCCGCGGCGGACGAAGGAGAATTGCGCCGGCTGGCGGACGACGGCGCAGATCGTCGACGGATAGCGGCCCGAGCGGGTGCGGTTGAGCACCACTTCGGCGACCGCGAGCTGGCCCTCCAGCGGCTCGCCCCGCGCCTCGAAATAGATCGCGCTGGCGAGGCAGCTTTGCTCGGCGTTGCTCGGCGTCGCGGCGGCGCCGGCCTGGTCGATGACGAGATCGGCCAGCGCACGGCGCGGCGCGGGCTCGGAGGGCTCGTCATGGCCGCCCGCCGGCATGGCGAAGAGCGCGGCGAATCCCGGCTCGGCGTTGAGGCCGAGGTCGCCGGCGTCGGCATTGGCCTCGCCATGGTCGAAATAGCGCGCGGTCGGCGCGGCGTTCTCGTCGGGAGAGGCCATCAGCGGACTGCCGTCCAGCGCGAAGGTAAGCAAAAAGGCAGCCGCGGCGAAGGCCGCGGCGCGAACCGATCGAATCATACTGTGGTCGTTGTCCAGTGCGGCAGGCGACCCTCACGCAGCGCGTCCTCGCGCCCCGGAATCTCAGCCTGCCGTCTTGCCCGATCGCCAGCGCTTCAGCGCCTGTGGCGACCCGCTCGTTAAAACCCTGCGGCGCACTTGGCGTTTGTCTTGCTGCATTGCAACATCACAGCGGTGAACCGTGAACGGGGCGGGACGGATGCCCGGAACCCCTAAGGGGCGGGCGTCAGGGCGTTGCCGTCGGACTGAGGCGGCAATTGATGCGGCACGCCTGAGACGAGCCGCACCCGCGCGCTCGCCACCCAGCCCGATGCGCAGGCCCCTTCATAATCCCCGCGCCGAGACGCCGGGGCGGCGACGCCGCACGCCTCGAGCGCCTGGCCCGCGCGCGGATAGACGATGCCGAACCAGCGCTGATCGTGGGTGCGCGAGCAGATGAAGAATTCGGTGCCGGCCGCGAGCTGGTCAATCTCGTGGTTGGCGTCGAACGGCGCGCCGCGCACCGGTACCGTCGCCGCGTCGGCCGGCCGGTCGCGGGTCGCGCCGCGCGCGTTGCAGGCGGCGAAGCCCTGGCCCAGCTCGCCGACCCGGACCGCCACCGTCGCATTGCCGAGCAGCGAGGGATCCTCCTCCGCCCGGACATAAGGCGGCGTCGTCGAGCCGCCGGCCGCATTCCGTCCGGTTCGATCGCCGCAAGCCGCCAGCAAGGCGAGAAACGACAGCGTGAGTTGAGCCTTCATCGCGCTTGATCTAGGCGGATCGAGCAGCGAACGCGAGTGGGAGCCGAGCCTTATGGCCAGATGGCTGATGAAGTCCGAGCCGCACGTCTACAGCTGGGACGACCTCGTTCGCGACAAGGGAACCGACTGGGACGGGGTGCGCAACAACGCTGCCCGCCTGCACCTGCGCGCGATGAAGCGAGGCGACGAGGCGTTCTTCTATCATAGCGGCGACGAGAAGCAGATCGTCGGCATCATGAGAATCGCCGGCGCGCAAAAGCCGGACGGCGAGGACGGCGTTTGGGTGAAGGTGCCGGTCGCGCCGGTCCGGCCGCTCGGCCCCGTCACGCTCAAGGACATCAAGGCCGAGCCGAAGCTGGCGAAGATGGAGCTGGTCCGCCAGTCCCGCCTCTCGGTCTCGCCGGTGCGCGACGAGGAATGGGCGCTGATCCTGGAGATGGCGAAATGAGGAAGACGGTCCCGCTTATCGCCCTCGCGGCGCTGTCCGCGACCGCCGCCGTTGCCCAGCCCCGCCCCTGGCATCTGACGCCGGACGGCTACGGCCCGGTGCGGATCGGCATGACCCGCGCCCAGGTCGAGCGGGCGCTCAACGTGCGGCTGGAAGGCACGCCGGTCGACGACGCCAATGTCTGCATCGAGATGGAACCGCGCACGGGGCCGCACCGCAACCTCTATTTCATGTTCCTCGAGCGGCGGCTGAGCCGGATTGCCGCCGGCGAAGGCAGCCGGGTCACTACCCCGCGCAGCATCGGCATCGGTGCCACGGCGGCCCAGGTTCGCCGCGCCTATCCCACCGGTCTGCTGGCGGAGGAGCACACCTATACCGGCGCTCCGGCCGAATATCTGACCTATTGGGTGCGGCGCGAGCAGAGCGGCGTCCGCTTCACCACCGACGAGAATCGCCGCGTCGACACGATCATCGCCGGCAACGGCTCGATCCAATATATCGAGGGCTGCGCTTGAGCTCCCGAGCGTAGCGACGCCGGCTGCGAAGTAGCCGCCGGAGCAGCGCGATGAGAGCGCGAGAGCCGGCCAGCCTCGCAAAAGCGAGGACTGACGTCACGAATTTACTTCGTGACGGCCCGACTCTCGGACACTGCACGCCGCGGCCCATAGCCTGCCCTTATGATCGCCCTTGCGCTTGTCATGCGGCGCTCGCGCCGATCCGCCGCTAAGCAGCTTCTCCATGCTCAATCGCCGCTCGTTCCTGTTCGGCTCGGCCGCCACGCTGGCGCTTTTGCCGGTCGCCGCCCGCACGCAGGTCGTATCGCGCACGCGGCAGGTGGCGGCCGCCGGCCTGTCGGCGCCAATCGAGATCGTCGACGATCCCTACGGCGTTCCGCACATCCGGGCCCAATCGATCCCCGACGCCTTTTTCGGCCAGGGTTATGTCGTCGCGCGCGACCGGCTGTTCCAGCTGGACCTCGCGCATCGGCGCGAGCTGGGGCGGCTTGCCGAGGCCTTCGGGCCGCAATTCGCGCCACATGACGCGGTCGCGCGCCTGTTCCTGTTCCGCGGCGATCTCAACGCCGAGCTGGCGCGGGTGCCGGAGAACATCCTCGCCTGCGCCCGCGCCTATTGCGCCGGGGTCAACGCCCGCATCGACGAAGTGATGGCCGATCCGGCGCTGCTGCCGCTGGAATATGGCATTCTCGGCGTGACGCCGCTGCGCTGGGAGTTGCGCAACCAGGTTCTTGCCCGCGGCGGCGGGTTCGGCAGCGTCGGGGACGAGGTTCGTCGCGCCCGCCTCGCCGGCATGGGCCTGCTCGAGCTGGACGCGATCGTCGCACCGCTGCGGCCGGCCTGGGAGTTGCGCGTGCCGGAGGGGCTGGACGCCGCGGCGGTCTCCGAAGCGGACATGGGTGTGCTGCGCATCGGCGGCCTGCCGTTCGCCTCGCTTGCCCCATCCGAACCCAGCCCCAATCGCTCGGAGGCGGGCAGCAATGCCTGGACGATCGGCCCTCAGCGCAGCGCGACGGGCCGGCCGATCCTCGCCAACGACCCGCATCTCGGCATCGGCAGCTTCGGCCCCCGCCATGTCGCGCATTTGAGCGCGCCGGGGTTGGAGGTGATCGGCGGCGGCGCGCCCGGCCTGCCCGGCATCATGCAGGGCCATACCGACCGCTTCGCCTTCGGCCGCACCAATTTCCATATCGACCAGGAGGATCTGTTCATCCTGGAGCTGCATCCGGACGATCCGGAGCGTTACCGGCACGGGGGCCGTTGGCGGCGGTTCGAGCGGGTCGAGGTCTCGATCCCGGTCAAGGACGGACCACCTCATGCCGCGACCCTGCGCTATTCCGTGCAAGGCCCGGTGCTCTCGCACGATTCCGCGCGAAGGCGCGCCACCGCGCTGGCGGCGATAGAGCTGCGGCCGGGCGCGAGCGGCTTCTTCGCGATGATCGCGATCAACCTGGCGCGGGACTGGGCCAGCCTGCGCGAGGCCGCGTTCCGCTTCCACCCCTCGCCGACCAACTTCCATTATGCCGACGTCGACGGCAATCATGGCTGGCAGGTGATCGGCTTCGCGCCGGTCCGCCGCCGCGGCGACGGGCTGATGCCGGTGCCCGGCGACGGCCGCTACGACTGGACCGGGATGCGCGACTTCTCCGCGCTGCCCAACGCGTACAATCCGGCCCGCGGCTGGTTCGCCTCGGCCAACCAGAACAACCTGCCGGAGGGCTGGCCGCGCGACCGAATTCCGGCTTTCTCCTTCCGCGATCCCTATCGCTACAACCGCATCGCCGACGTCCTGGCCGCCCAGCCGCGCCACACGCTCGGCGACAGTGTCGCGCTCATGCACGACACGCTCTCCACCCCGGCGCGGCAGTTGGTCGCTCTGCTGCCCACACAGAGTTCGGCCGAGGCGGAGCCGGCGCTTCGCATGCTGCGCGGCTGGGATGGGAACCTCGCGGCCGACAGCGGGCCGGCGGCGCTCTTCCAGTTGCTGTGGCGCGAGCTCGGCCGGCGCATGCTGGCGGCGATCGTACCGGAACGGGCGCGCGAGCTGGTCGACGAGATCGCGCCCTCGGTGCTGCTCGGCCTCATCGCCCATCCCGACGCCCGGCTCGGTGCCGATCCGGCGGCGGCGCGCGACGCGCTGTTCGACACCGCGCTGGTCGTCGCCTGGGCGCAGGCGGTGGAGGCGATGGGCTCCAACCCCGCCGCTTGGCGCTGGGGAAGCCTGCACCGGGTGACGATCCGGCACCCGCTCTCCCGTATCCCCGCCATCGCGGCCGCCTTCCCGCCGATCGAGGGCGAGGGATCGGGCGGCGATTCCTACACGCCGATGGCGCGCTGGGTGCGGGGGAGCGGCTGGAACGTGACCGGCGGCGCGAGCTATCTCCAGGTGATCGACGTCGGCGGCTGGGACAATTCGCTGTTCCTCAACCTCCCCGGCAATTCCAACGACCCCCGCTCACCGCATTATCGCGACGCCTACGGGCCGTGGATCAGCGGCGAGATGCGGCCGATGCTGTTCAGCCGCGCCGCCGTCGATGCGCATGCCACGGGACGCACGATCCTCCGCCCCTAACGCGCCAGCGCTTCGCACAACCCGTCCGCCGCCAGCGCGATGCGGGATTCGGGCATGTCGCGGTTACCAGGGTGGTTGCGCACGCCGCGCGTCTCGGTGTTGAAGGCGAGCAGGCTGCCGGCGCGCTGGTCGGGGCAGAGGCTGAGATAGGCGCGAAAGCCGTTCTGATCGCCATTGTGGCCGACGAAGCGGACCGCACCGTCCTGATCGATGAAGAAGGACAGCCCGCTCTGCGTCGTCCGCGCCATCCGCCCTTGGGTGAAATCCTCGCCCGCCGCGATCACCGGCCGCCACATCTCCTCCAGCGAGGAGCGCCGCAGCACCAGATCATAGTCCGCCGCACGCGCGGGATCGCCGATCAGGAAGGTGAGATAGCGCGCCATGTCGGTCATCGGCGCGTTGAGGCCGCCGTTCGACACCGTCACGCCGGTATCGACATCGAACGGCGCCGCCACCCGCCGGCCATCGCGGACGTAATAAGAGTGCGAGCGGTGGCGCAGCAGATGCGGCGGCGTACGGTCGAAATAGCTCGCGTGCATACCCAGCGGGCGCAGGATGTTCTTGTCGACATAGACCTCGAAATCCTCGCCGGTCAGCCGTTCGATCACCTGCCCGAGATAGACGATGCCGGGGTTGGAGTAACTGAACCGCGAGCCGGGGCGGAACATCACCTGTGTGTAGGGCAGCATCGCCTCCAGCTGCGCCCAGCCCTGCGGCTCGAACGGCTGCCACTCGGCGTCGCGCCACGGCCAGGTGCCGCCGCGAAAGCCGGCGCTGTGGCTCATCAGCATCCGGATCGTGATCGCGTCGGCGGAGCCGAACGGATTGTGCACCCGGGCGAGCTCGGGGACGTAGCGGGTGACCGGATCGTCGAGCGACAAAAGGCCGCGATCGCGCAGCTGCATGATCGCGATCCCGGTCATCGTCTTGGTGATCGACGCCCAGTGATAGATGGTGTTCGCATCGACGGGCACATTGGCGTCGGCGTCCTGAAGCCCGAAATGATCGGCGGCGACTGTGCGGCCCTCCCGGACGAAAGTGAAGCTGCTCCCGGCGATGTTGGCGCGGCGCGTCTCGGCGCGGTGGAGGGCGCGGAACTCGGCGAGGGCGGCGTCGAAGGCGCGCTCGTCGGCCCAAGCGGGGCTGGCGGAGGACGCGGCCATGGCCAGGAACAGTGCGGCGAACCGGCGCTTCATGGCGAACTCCCCTTGTCGTCCCGCCACGCTACGCGCGCGCAGGGCGCTTCGCTAGGCGGCTTGGCCGCCCACCCATGACAATCCCGGAACCCGCGCGTACGAGCGGCGTATCTCCCCCGGAGGCCAGCCATGCGCAAGGCAACGCTCGTCCTGTCCGCTTTGTATCTCGCCGCGATCGGCCTGATGCTGATCCTCATCCCGCTCCGGTTCGGCGTCGGCGCCGTCCCACCGGACGCCTCGCCCGCTTTGATCGCTCTGCTGCGGCTGCTCGGCGGGCCGTTCCTCGGCATCGCGGCGCTCAACTGGCTGGCGCGCGACGAAGCGCCGTCGCCGGCGCTGCGCGCGATCCTGACCGCCAATCTGATCGGCTTCGGCGCCGTGGCCGCCAACGATATCCATGGAGTGACGAGCGGCGAGGCGCGCGAGCTCGCCAAGGCGTTCCTCGTCGTCCATCTCGCCTTCACCATCGCTTTCTTCGTGGCGCTGCGCCGTTCAGCGGGAGCGGCGGGAAGCTGAACGAAAGGCGCGGAAGTTTCATAAAGTTCAGCTTCCCCGGGGAGAAAAAAGTGATCCTCCCGAACGGGTGGCGACGGAGCTTACGAAGTTACGTGGAAGTGCCGGGGTCCCCTTCACCTTCGAGCCATCCTTGCCGCGATACGGAAGCTGGACAAGGGCGCGAATGGCGGCTGGCATAGCGAGGCTCCTGAGCCGGGTGGAAGCGGCGCTGGGCGCAAGCCCAGCCGGTCAGGTTATGCCGTGCGAGGGGGCGTGTAGGAAAATGGTTTGTTTGTCTGCGCGGTCCCGCAAAAGTTGTTTGGACACCTGCGGCGACACGTATCACAATCGACCAGGATAGTCGGCATGGATGGGGGGGAGTCGTGCTGCCCGCGACTGAGGAAGAAATTGCTGAGATTACGGAATATGTCGAATGGCAGGCTCCCGACCTGAAAGTCACGTTTTGCCAGAAGGTCTATAGTGAAAGCGTCCTCAGTCACCGTCATGACGTGTGGGACGTGCATACCACCAAGGACCGCTGGTGGGTCATTACCAATCCCACCAATCTCTATTCACAAGAGACATTCCCAAACATGGATTTGGCGGTGACGTTCCATATGGGGCTGATGCTGCGGGTCCCGCGCTCAGAGCGGCCCTCAATCAGTTCTGGCCAGATCGAGCCGTTCGCTAAAGCATACGAAGCGATGGCTTCCGCACACGACGCAATGGGCCAGGCGCATAACGTCTCGGACTACCAGACAGTAGGCGTAAGATGCCGCGAGACGCTGCTGGCTTTCATAGCAATCGCTCAAATGGCTATTCCGTGGGTTGATGACGGGGAGCCACCCAAGAAGGGGGACTTCAGGGATTGGATCGAGCACGTCTGTGGTGTCGCCTTGTCGGGTGAGAGCAACAAACACCGCCGCCAGCTCTTCAAGACGCATGCGGACGCTGCATGGGTTTTCGTGAACTGGTTGACCCACAGCACGTCGTCAAATTGGCACGATGCCGAAGCAGCGGTTCAAGCGACCGAGATGGCTATGTCGCTCTGCACGAACGCCGCTACGCTTTATATCCGCAGAGTTCCCAACGAGTGTCCCAAGTGTGGGGACCATCGTCTTACTCCGCTCAGAGCACAGAACCCCGATGACACTAGCGAGCTGTGGGAGCGTCCGTTCTGCACTGCCTGCGAATGGATGGGTACACCGGTCAGGATTACCGACACTCCGCTACCGATTTTCACTCGAGAAGGGAAAACCGAAGAGGGCGAGTGCATAATTCCCACTGTGCCGCTGCGGAAGCTGACACGACCCGGTGAAGAGAGCAACTGATGGCGAATACCGGTGGTAAGGATGGAAATCTGAGCATATTCTATGGCGTTCAAGGCATTTCCAAAACTAAGACGATCAAAGAACTAGCCGTCACGGGAGTGAATCCCGTGACGTCGGTCGGGCTCGCTGACGCGACCCGCCGGCCGGCCTGCGCCGTCTCTCCGCCTAAGTCCGGCGGCGTTGCACGCCGGCGGCCTTAGGCTTAGCGGCTTTCGCTTCGTTTCCTCCGATGATAAAGTGCCCGCAGCTCTGGTGGGTGAGGGGGACATGCCATGGCGACGATAGCCGAAACCGAGACAGAAACCGCGCCCGAGCCGCGCCCGGACCATCTGTCCGGCACGCCGCGCGCCCATCATATCGATCGCTGGATCTACGTCTTCACGGCGGCGAGCTTCATCGCGATCGTGCTGGCGGGCTTCGTGCCCAGTTCGATGGAGAAAGCCGCGGCGGTGCAGGCCGGGGCGCGGCCGCCCTTCCCGCTGGTGATGCACCTGCACGCGGTGCTGATGGGCGCGTTCCTGTTGCTGCTGCTCGCGCAGACCTGGCTCGTCGCGACGGGGCGCAAGAGCCTCCACATGAGCCTCGGCCTGGTCTCGATGCTGCTCGTCCCGGCGATCGTCGTGGTCGGCTTCCTGCTCGCCAAAGGCAATTATCAGGGCATCTGGGCCGGCGCGCAGGCCGCGCCGCCGGAGGCGCGGGCGCAGATGATGGGCCTGATCGGCCACCTCGAGAACATCCTGCTGCTCCAGCTCCGGATCGGCCTCCTCTTCCCGATCCTCATCTGGATCGCGCTCAGCGCGCGGCGCAACGAGCCGGGGCTCCACAAGCGCATGATGGTCCTCGCCACCGTCGTCGCCATCCCGGCCGGGATCGACCGCATCCCCTGGCTGCCGACGACCATGCCGCTGAGCCCGGTCGGCCCTGACGTCTGGACGCTCGTCGCGATCAGCCCGATGCTGCTCTGGGACCTGCTCCGCAACCGCTACCTGCACCGCGCCTACTGGATCTGGCTCGGCCTGTTCCTGCCTGCCGCGGTCGTCGTGCACAGCTTGTGGAATACGCCGTGGTGGCACGAGACGGCGAAGGCGATCATGGGGGTGGCTTGAGCAGCCGAGCCTAAGCGAGCGTTTGCGTAGCAAAGCGGAGCTTGGGCGAAGAGCCTGCGAAAGCCGGCCAGCCTGCGGCCGCAGCGAAGCGAAGGACGACAGGACTGACGTCACGGGATTCACTCCCGTGACGACCCGCGGAAGGCTAGGAAAGCCGAGTGTTTGCATGGGCCGTCACGAGACCATTGTCCCGTGACGTCGATCCGGTCGCTGGCGCGCCGGTCGGCCGGCGTCAGCCGACTCTACGCCTAAGGCCGGCGCCGCTGCGCGTCGGCGGCCTTAGGCTCGGCGGCCCGAGTTCGCCTCAGGCAGCTTCGCTCCTGCGGCTCGCTCTTTTCCGCTCATGCGGGTCCAGATGCCGCTTCCTGATCCGGATCACCTTCGGCGTCACCTCGACCAGCTCGTCGTCCTGGATGTAGGCGATCGCCTGTTCCAGGGTCATCCGCCTGGGCGGGGTGAGGCGGATGCCTTCGTCCTTCGGGCCGGAAGCGCGGAAGTTGGTGAGCTGTTTGGATTTGAGCGGGTTGACCTCGAGATCCTGCGGCTTGGCGTTCTCGCCGATCACCATGCCTTCGTAGAGCTTGTCGCCCGGCGAGATGAACAGGATGCCGCGCTCCTCCAGCATGTTGAGCGCGTAAGCGACCGCCTCGCCGCTCTCCATCGAGATCAGGACGCCGTTCTGCCGGCCCTGAATCACGCCCCGGTACGGCCCGTATTTCTCGAACAGCCGGTTCATGATGCCGGTGCCGCGGGTGTCGGACAGGAACTCGCCATGATAGCCGATCAGGCCGCGCGACGGGGCGGAGAAGGTCAGCCGCGTCTTGCCGCCGCCGGACGGGCGCATGTCGAGTAGCTCGCCTTTGCGCTGCGCCATCTTGTCGACGACCGTGCCCGAATGCTCGTCGTCGACGTCGATGACGACCGTCTCATAGGGCTCCTCGCGGCCGTTCGGGCCGTCGCGAAACAGGACGCGGGGGCGGCTGATCGAGAGCTCGAAGCCCTCGCGGCGCATCGTCTCGATCAGCACGCCGAGCTGCAGCTCGCCGCGGCCGGCGACCTCGAACGCGTCCTTCTCCTGGCTCTCGGTCAGACGGATCGCGACATTGCCCTCGGCCTCGCGCTCCAGCCGGTCGCGGATCACGCGGCTCTGCACCTTGTCGCCGTCGCGGCCGGCATAGGGGCTGTCGTTGACGCTGAAGCTCATCGCCAGGGTCGGCGGATCGATCGGGCGGGCGCGCAGCGGCTCGGTCAGGCCCGGATCGGCGATGGTGTTGGAAACGGTCGCCTTGGTGAGGCCGGCGATGGCGACGATGTCGCCCGCTCTGGCGCTCTCGACGGGGACGCGCTCCAGGCCGCGGAAGGCGAAGACCTTGGTCGCGCGGCCTTCCTCGACCGGCTTGCCGTCGACGTCGATCGCCCGGATCGGCATGTTGACGTCGAGCGTGCCGCTCTCGATCCGGCCGGTCAGGATGCGGCCGAGGAACGGGTCGCGATCGAGCAGGGTGGCGAGCATGCGGAACGGGCCGTCGGCGTCGAGCCGGGGCGGCGGCACGTGGGCGACGATGGTCTCGAACATCGGCGTCAGATCTCCGGAGCGGACATCATCGGTCAGCCCCGCATAGCCGTTGCGGCCGGAGGCGTAGAGGACCGGGAAATCGAGCTGCTCGTCATTGGCCTCGAGGGTCAGGAACAGCTCGAAACATTCGTCGAGCACCTCGGCCGGGCGGGCGTCGGGGCGATCGATCTTGTTGACGACGACGATCGGCTTGAGGCCCAGAGCGAGCGCCTTGCCGGTGACGAACTTGGTCTGCGGCATCGGCCCCTCGGCCGCGTCGACGAGCAGGATGACGCCGTCGACCATCGACAGGATCCGCTCGACCTCGGCGCCGAAATCGGCGTGGCCGGGCGTGTCGACGATGTTGATGTGGGTCGTCGTGCCGTCATGCTCCCACTCGACCGAGGTGCACTTGGCGAGGATGGTGATCCCGCGCTCTTTCTCGAGGTCGTTCGAATCCATCGCCCGCTCCTCCACGCGCTGATTGTCGCGGAAGGTGCCGGATTGCCGGAACAGCTGGTCGACAAGGGTCGTCTTGCCGTGATCGACGTGGGCGATGATCGCCACGTTGCGGAGGCTCATGATCTGTGAACTCTTGGAAGCGGGGATTTCTCCCCGCCCCTAGCCGCGATTGTGCGGCGCAACAAGATCAGGCGAAGGTTGAGGCGTTCGCGCCCTTGGGATCGGGGCCGTAGCGGTTCGGCCCCCGGGTGCCGCCGCTCAGATAGAAAATGAGCAGGACGATGGCGCCGACGAAGGGCACGAAGTTCCAGAGCAGGTTGAAGCCGGAGCGGTCAGTGTCGTGCAATCGCCGAACCGTCACTGCCAACGCGGGCACGACGAAGCCGAGCAGGAGCAACGCGTAAAGCAGCGAGAGCGGAATGATGACAGTCCATTCGTCCCTGTTGTCCATCAGCTCGATGGTCGCGGCAAAGGCGGCGACGAACGCCGCGTAGAGCAAGATCTGGAAAAGCACCCACATCCAGAATTCCCGCCGCCGCGAGCGGCCGCTGAATTCGGCGTACCGGCGCAGCGGCATCATCATCCAGCGCATAGCCGCGCCTCAGCCGAACACGCCGTCACCGGCGCCCTTCGGATCAGGGCCGAACCGGTTCGGTCCGCGCGTTCCGTCGGTGACGTAGAAATAGAGCAGGATGAAGCCGCCGATGGCCGGCACCAGGCCCCAGAAGAAATTCCAGCCGGAGCGGTCGGTGTCGTGCAGCCGGCGAACGATGAGCGCGAGCTGGGGGATGAAGACCACCAGCGACCAGAGGCCGAGCGTGCAGGCGAAATAGAGCGTCAGCTCCTCCTCGCTGCTGAACAAGCGCTCCTCCGCGCCCCAGATTCCGATGACGGCGAGGACGGTGCAGAGCAGGGTGTTGAACAACACCCACATCCAAAATTCCTTACGGCGCGAGCGCCCGCTGAACTCGGCATAGCGGCGCAGCGGCATCAGCATCCAGTGCATGATCGTCCCCCTCATTGCGAGGCCGTAACTGTCCGTCAGCTCGCCGGAGGAAGCAAGCCCTCGTTGCGCCGGTGCGGCGCCGAGATTAGGCGAGGGCGCACAGGAGATTCGCCCCATGCTCGACCGCCGCACCTTCCTCGCCAGCACCACCGCCTTGGGCGCCCTCGCCTTCACCGGACTCGACGGCGTCTTCGCTCAGTCGCCGGCGCCGGCCAATGCGCGCGACACAGCGCTCGACCGGCTACTGACCGGCTGGTTCAACGAGGATCTGCGCGAGAACCCGACCCAGGCGACCAATCTCGGCCTCGACGTGGGTGAGCTGGCGAGCCTGCGCGGCGAGCTCGGCGACAACAGCCAGGCGAAGGCCGACGCCGACCGCACCAAGGGCGTGCGCCGCCATCGCGAGCTGCAGGCCTTCGGCCGCACCGGTCTCTCGAGCGCCGGCGAGCTCAATTACGACATCGCCGAGTTCCGCGGCGGCACCGCCTTGCTCCAGGCGAACTTCGCTTATGGCAATGCGAGCGGACGCCCCGCGCCTTATGTCGTCAGCCAGCTCGGCGGCACTTACTACAGCGTCCCCGATTTCCTCGACACGCAACACCCGATGCGCGACGCCGCCGACGCCGATTTCTATTTGTCGCGGCTCGACCAGATCCCGCGCAGCCTCGATCGCGAAACCGAGCGGATCCGGCACGACGCGGCGCTGCGCGTCATTCCGCCCGACTTCGTCCTCGACAAGACGATCGGCAATCTTCAGCAACTGCGCGCCACGCCGCCGGCGCAGACCACGCTGGTCGCCTCGCTCGCCCGCCGCGCACGGGCGGCGAACATTGCCGGCGACCATGAGGGCCGGGCCGCCCAGATCGTCTCCGGCCCGATCGCCGCCGCGCTCGACCGGCAGGTCGCCGTCCTTCGCGGGCTTCGCGAGAATGCGGTTCACGACGCCGGCTGCTGGCGGCTGCCGGACGGCGAGGCCTATTACAATCTGGGCATTCGTTCGAACACGACGACGAGCATGCCCGGCGACGAGATCCACCGCATGGGCCTCGCCCAGGTGGCGGAGCTGCATGGCCGGCTGGAGCCGATGCTGCGCGCCGCCGGCTATACCCAGGGCAGCGTCGGCGAGCGGATGAACGCGCTCAACCGCGATCCGGCCCAGCTCTACCCGAACACCGACGAGGGTCGCGCCGAGCTGCTCCGCGATCTCAACGGCTATCTCGCTTTGATCGCGCCGCGGCTGCCGCGGGTGTTCGCGACCCTGCCCCGGGCGCCGCTCGAAATCCGCCGCGTGCCGCCATCGATCGAGGCCGGCGCGCCGGGCGGCTATTATCAGGGCGCGCCACTCGATGGCTCCCGCCCCGGTTCCTATTATATCAACCTGCGCGACACCGCCGAATGGCCGAAATACGGCCTCAAGACGCTGACCTGGCATGAGGGCAATCCGGGCCACCATTTCCAGAACACGATCGCGCGCGAGGCGGGATCGCTGCCGCTCTACCGCCGGCTCGGCGGCTTTTCCGCCTATAGCGAGGGCTGGGCGCTCTATTCGGAGCGGGTCGCCGACGAGCTCGGCGTCTATGAAGGCGATCCGTTGGGGAGGATCGGCTATCTCCAGGCCTATCTGTTCCGCGCCGTCCGGCTGGTCGTCGACTCGGGCATCCATTTCCGCCGCTGGAGCCGCGAGCAGGCAGTCCGCTACATGGTCGAGAATGCGGCCGAGCCGGAGTCGAGCGCGGTCCGCGAGATCGAGCGCTACAGCGTCTGGCCCGGCCAGGCGTGCAGCTACAAGATCGGCCAGACGGTGATCGCCGGCCTGCGCGACGAGGCCGAGCGCGGCATGGGCGCGCGCTTCGACATCAAGGCGTTTCACGACGCAATGCTGCTGTCGGGCGCGATGCCGCTGAGTGTGCTGGAGCGGCGGATCAGGGCCTGGGCGGCGGCGTGACGTGAGCGGCGCGGGGCTAGAGGGCGGCTGCACCTGCGGCGCGGTACGTTACCGGCTGAACGCCGCGCCGATGTTCGTCCATTGCTGCCATTGCACGAGCTGCCAGACCGAGACGGGCAGCGCCTTCGTGATCAACGCGCTGATCGAGGCGGGCGAGGTCGAGACGATCAAGGGCGCGGCCGAACCCTTGCTGACGCCGTCGGAAAGCGGGCGCGGCCAGCAGATCTGGCGCTGTCCGGAGTGCCGGGTCGCGCTGTGGAGCAATTATGGCGGCGCCAATGACGCGATCCGCTTCGTCCGGGTCGGAACGCTGGACACGCCGGCCGCGCTGCCGCCCGACATCCACATCTACACCCGCTCGAAACTGCCTTGGGTCCAACTCCCCGACGGCGTGCCGGCAGTCGAGGTCTATTACGATTCCGCCACACTCTGGCCAGCCGAGAACCTCGCCCGCCGCAACCGGGCGCTGGGGATCAAATAGGCTCGTTCCTCTCCACATCCGCTCATCCTGAGTAGCCATTGAGCTTGTCGAAATGGCGTATCGAAGGACGGTCCTTCGAGACGGGCCTTCGCCAGGCTCAGTCCCTCCTCAGGATGAGCGGGAAAATCTCTTCAGTCTTCCAGATCGCGCTTCAGCCGGTCGAGCAGGCCCGCCGCGCGCTCGGCATAGGGGCCGATCCAGCGGTCGTGGATGCGCTTGATCGGCACTGCGTCGAGGTGGTTCCAGCGCTCCCGCCCCTCGCGGCGAACGACGATCAGACCCGCTTTCTCGAGCACGCCGAGATGCTGCATCACCGTGCAGCGATCGAGCGCCGGGAAGCGCGCGGCGAGATCGCCGGTGGTGCGAGGTTGATTCTTCAATTCGTCCAGCAAAGCGCGCCGCGTCGCGGAGGCCAGGGCCTTGAAAATCCTGTCCTCGGCGGCCGCATTTGACATGTTATATTTCTATAACATATAATCGACGCACGCAAGCAGCGAGTCGCATTTTCAAGGAGACACGCCATGGACCTGAAGTTCACCGTTTCCGCCCGCGTCGCCCGCCCTGTCGCCGAGGTGTTCGAGGCGGTCGCCGATCCCGCCATCCTGTCCGAATATTTCACCACCGGCGGCGCCAAGGGGCGGCTGGAGACCGGCGCAACGGTGACCTGGGACTTCGCCGATTTCCCCGGCGCGTTCCCGGTCGACGTGGTCGAGGTCGTGCCGAACGACAAGATCGTGCTGCGCTGGGAGGCCGGCGACGGCCGCGAGGACCATGAAAAGGGCACCTGGGAGCGCGGCGGCTATCAGACCACCGTGACGATGACCTTCAAGCCGCTCGACGGCGACACCCGCACCCTGGTGGAGATCACCGAGGAGGGCTGGCGCGAGAATGAGGGCGGCCTGCAGGCCTCTTACGGCAATTGCATGGGCTGGTCGCAGATGCTCGCGGCGCTCAAGATGTGGGTCGAGCACCGCATCAATCTGCGCGCGGGCATGTACAAATAAGGCTCAGGCGAAGCGGACGCCGGTCAGCCGCTCGGCTTCGGCCCAGAGCCGCGCAGCGGCCGCTTCGTCGCGCGCCTCATCCGTCGCCGCCGCCGGACCCGGCGACCCCTTGCGCTCGCCGCGTCCCGTCGGGCCGTAATAGGTGCCGCTCTCGGCTTCGGGCGCCGTCGCGGCATAGAGCGTCGGCAGCGCGCCGGCCGCCGTCGATTGGGCGAGCAGCGGGAAGATCGCCCCGACCAGCCGCGCGCGGATCGAGCGGCCCATGCCGTTGTCGATCAGCTCGCTCTTCGCCCAGCCCGGATGCGCCGCCATGCTCGCCACCCACCATTGCTCGGCGCGGGAGCGCCGATCCAGCTCCAGCGCGAACATCAGCATCGCCAGCTTCGAAAATGAGTAAGACTGCCAAGCGTTGTACTCGCGTTCGCCCTGCAGATTGTCGAAATCGAGCCCGCCGCGCCGTTTGTGCGCGAGGCTGCTGAGCTGCACGACACGCGCGCCGTCCGTTTTGCGCAGCAGCGGCATCAGCCGGGCTGTCAGCGCAAAATGGGCAAGGAAATTGACCCCGATCTGCCGTTCGAAGCCGTCCTCGGTCGTCTCGCGCTGCGGCAGCGCCATGACGCCGGCATTGTTGACCAGGATGTCGAGCCGGTCGTGCGCCGCGGCGATCCGCTCGGCGAAGGCGGCGACGGAGGCGAGGCTGCCGAGGTCGAGGGGCTCGAAGCGGACCGTTGCCGCGGGATGCGCGGCACGGATGCGCGCCACCGCCGCTTTGCCCTTGTCCGGGCTGCGCGCCGCGACGATCGTCTCCGCCCCAGCGCCGGCCAAAGCGAGGACCGTCTGATAGCCGAGGCCGCTGTTCGACCCGGTGACGATCGCGAGCTTCCCCACCAGCGAAGGCATGTCGTTCACCGTCCATCCCATCGCTCGTCCCCTACGGCTGCAGCAGCCACCTCAGCCCATAGGCGACCGCGCCGATCACGGCCACGCTCGCGGTCCAGATCGTGACGAGCCAGCCGAGCTGGATCCAGCGTGACCGCCTGGCCTCATCGCTCATGTCCGTTGTTCGCGCATCAATCGCCCCGGATCAGGGGGAAGACCGCCCCTTGCGTCTCGCCTCGACGAGTTTGCCGATCATAGGCCGCATCGTTGCGCGACAGGCGCTGCATCGCCGCCTGCGCGGCAGCGGCGGCGCGCGGGCACGTACTGGCCCTGATCGCATCGAGCACCTCCGAGCGGTGCTCGTAAGGAAAGGCCAGATGCCCAGTCAGGTGACGGTCGAGGCCGAGGATGAACGCGCGCCAACCGTTCCGCAACGCCTCCGGCAGCCGCTCCTCGCTGGTCAGCCGCGGCATGGTGACGGTTGCGCTGAACGTGACCGAGGCGCGCGACAGATCGCATCCGCCCCGCCCGTCGAGCGGCCATCCCCAGCTCATCGTCCAGCGAACATTCGCATCGATCCGCTCGCCGCTGAGGGCATCGCGGGGCCGTCCCGCGTTGATCGACGCCCGAATCGCGGCTTCCGTCTCGCCGGACACGTCATAATATTGGATCTGGACGTTGGGGATGTCCGCCAGTCGTTCGATCGGGGTCGCCGCCGGTGGCTGCGCCATCGCCGGGAACGAAACCGCAAGCGGAAGCAAGATCGCGAACATTCTCAAAGCGGCACGCCCTCCATCAATGATAGCCATGTTCGCCGACCTTGCCGCGGAACACCCAATAGGACCAGGCGGTGTAGGCGAGGATCAGCGGCACCAGCACCGCCGCGCCGACCAGCATGAAGAGTTGACTGTCATAGGGCGCGGCGGCCTGCCAAATCGTCACCCGGCCCGGGATCACGTCCGGCCAGATCGAGACGGCCAAGCCGGCCAGGGTCAGGCCGAACAGGCCGAGCGAGGCGGCGAAGGTCTGCCAGTCGCGCGGACCCCTGATCCCCCACCAGGCGATCAGGGCGACCAGGGCGAAGGCGCAGGGCATGAAGCCGGTGAGGAAGATGCCCGGCATCTCGAACCAGCGCCGGTGATATTGCGCCTCGAGGAACGGCGTCGCCAGGCTGACGGCGCCGACCACGGCCAGGAACGCCGGCAGCAGCAGCCGCGCGAAGCGGCGCGCATCTTCCTGCACCCCGCCCTCCGTCTTCCACATCAGCCAGCCCGCGCCGAGCAGCGCGTAGGCGACGACCAGGCTGGCGCCGGTCAGCAGGCTGAACGGGGTGAGCCATTCCCACCAGCCGCCGGCATAGCTACGGCCCTCGATCGTGATCCCCTGCAGCAGCGCGCCCAGGGTCACGCCCTGCGCGAAGGTCGCGATCAGCGAGCCAAGGGTGAAGCCCAGATCCCAGAGCTGCCGGTGGCGAGGATCGCGCCAGCGGAATTCGAAGGCAACGCCCCGAAACACCAGCCCGAGCAGCATCGCGATCAATGGCGCGTAAAGCGCCGGCAGGACGATCGCATAAGCGAGCGGGAAGGCCGCCATCAGCCCGCCGCCGCCGAGCACCAGCCAGGTCTCGTTGCCGTCCCACACCGGCGCGATCGAATTCATCGCCTGATCCCGCTCCTCGCCGACCTTGAAGCCCTTGAACAGGATGCCGATGCCCAGGTCGAAGCCGTCCATCACCACGTACATCGCGACCGCGAAAGCGATGATCCCAGCCCAGACGATGGTGAGGTCCATCAGCGCTTCCTCTCCTCGACCGCCGGGGCCTGAGTGATGCCGGCGCTGCGGATCGGGGCGTCGGAGAGCGGCGGCTCGCCCTCTGCGGGTGCGTGCGCCATCAGCCGGAGAATGTACCAGGTGCCGGCCGCGAACACGGCGAAATAGACGATGACGAAGGCGATCAGCGAGCCGGTGACGCCCGGCGTCCCGATCGGCGAGACGGCATCGCGCGTTCGGAGCAGGCCGTAGATCACCCAGGGCTGGCGGCCGACCTCGGTCGTCACCCAGCCGGCGATCACCGCGACGAAACCGGCCGGGCCCATGACCAGGGCGAAGCGGTGCAGCCAGGTCCAGTCGTGCAGCTTCTTCCGCCAGCGCGCCGCCAGGCTCCACAGGCCGAGGGCGAACATCAGGAAGCCGAGGCCGACCATGATGCGGAACGACCAGAAGATGATCGCGGCCGGCGGCTGATCCTCCAGCGGCACGGTGTCGAGCCCCCGCATCGGCGCATTGAGATCATGTTCCAGCAGCAACGAACCGAGACGCGGGATCGCGACCGGGTAGCGCACCGTCTGCGCCGCCTGGTCCGGAATGCCGAACAGGTACAAGGGCGCGCCTTCCGGATGGCTCTGGAAATGCCCTTCCATCGCCATGATCTTCACCGGCTGGTGCTCATAGGTGTTGAGGCCATGCTGATCGCCGGCGAAAATCTGTACCGGCGCGACGAGGGCGAGCATCCACATCGCCATCGAGAACATCGTCCTGACTTCCGGCGTGTCGCGGCGCCGGAGCAGGTGCCAGGCCCCGACCCCGCCGACGACGAGCGCGGTAGTAAGGTAAGCCGCGAGCACGGTGTGAACGAGGCGATAGGGGAAGCTGGGATTGAAGATGATCGCGAGCCACGATCCGGCCGGGACGAACTGCCCGGCTTCATTGATCGCGAAGCCCGTCGGGGTGTGCATCCAGCTGTTCGCCGACAATATCCAGAAAGCGGAGAAGAAGGTGCCGATGGCGACGAGGCAGGTCGCGGTAAAATGGAGCCCCTTCCCGACCCGGCTCATCCCGAACAGCATGACTCCGAGGAACCCGGCCTCGAGGAAGAAGGCGGTCAGCACCTCATAGGCCATCAAGGGGCCGACGATCGGCCCGGCCCGATCGGAGAAGACCGCCCAGTTGGTGCCGAACTGGTAGGACAGCACGATACCGGAGACGACGCCCATCGCGAAGGCGAGCGCGAAGATCTTCAGCCAATATTTGAAGAGGTTGAGATATTTCGCCTCACCTGTCTTCAGCCACAGCCCCTCCAGCACCGCGAGATAGGAGGCAAGGCCGATCGAGAAGGCCGGAAAGATGAAATGAAACGAGACGGTGAACGCGAACTGGATTCGCGCCAGCAGCAATGCGGTCTCGGCGTCGGCCACTGATGGGGTCCCTCACCTGCCCCCTTAGCGCGTCGCGACGGCGGGAACCAGTTGCTCAGCCGCCGCCGGCCCTGGTCCTCGCCAAAGCGAAGGCCCGGCCGATATTGAGGATGCCGTTCCCGAACACCGGATCGCGTCCCGGCGCGCCGGCATCGTCGGCAGTCGTCATCAATATCTCCGCGATCTGGGCTCCGGAGAGGTTCGGGAAAGCGCCGGCGAGCAAGGCCGCCGCGCCGCTGACGACCGGAGCGGAGCCGGACGTCCCCCCGAACGAATAGGCGCTGAGATACCATTCGGCGCCCGCCCCCGCCGGCGAAGTCCCGACGGTCGGCTGCCGGTCGGGGCCGTGCGCGCCGGCGAGGATGATCAGCCCGCTGCCCACCCGTTGCGCGTTATCCAGGCCGAACCCTTCGGGAGCGCTGGGGTCATTGCCGGCGGCGATCACCACGATGACGCCCGCCCGGGTCGCCCGGTCGAGCGCCTCGAACAAAGGCGAGCGGCTGTTGTCGCCGACCATGGACAGGTTGATGATCCGCGCGCCCCGGCTCACCGCGTCATCGACCGCGGCGGCGACTATGTCGAGTGGATGGAAACATTCGTTGGGGCAGCGCAGCGTATTGTAGGACAGGATCGTCGCTTCGAACGCGACGCCCATCGCGCCCAGGCCGTCGCGCCCCGCGGCCGCGATCGCCGCGACCGCGGTGCCGTGGCCATTGGTGTCGGACATGCCGCGCGCATCGCCGATCAGACGCGCGCCCAGCCCCGCCGTCGTGGCGTTGATTCCGGAATCGATGACCGCGATCGTCACGCCCCGGCCCGTGGCTCCGCCCTCATAAGCGGGCAGCGCGTTGCCGGCGACCAGCCAAAGCGAGCCGCGATATTCGGCGTCGTCGAAGCTGGTCGAAGGCGGCGGCGCGGGGGGCGGAGGAGGAGGCGGTGGCGCGGGCGGTGCAGGCGTCGAGGATGTCGGCGGCGTTGAAGATCCGCCTGTCCCGCCGCCGCCGCCGCAGCCGCCAAAGGCAAGCGCGAGCAGGCAGGTGGACAGCGCAAGCGCGGTTCGCTTCGACCTCATCGACCTCCCCAGACGCCGGACGGCAGGCCCGGCAGGGCCCGATCATGGCCAATCGGGCGAGCGGGGACAACGCATTATTAGTCTATAACAGACTTTGTTGACCCACGGCGGTCAGAAGAACACCGACCAGCCCGTCTGCTCCACCAGCGCCTCCAGCGCCGCCGATCCGGCCGCGCTCGTCCCCGAGGCGTTGAGCGCCGGCGACCAGGCGGCGATCGCGCCCCGGCCCGGCGCGATGGCGAGGATGCCGCCGCCGACGCCGCTCTTGCCCGGCAGGCCGATGCGGAACGCGAACTCGCCGCTATTGTCGTAATGGCCGCACAGCATCATCACGCTGTTGATCCGCCGCGACCGGCGCGGCGGGCAGACCTCCACGCCCGTCTCGGGATCGCGGCCGTCGAAAGCGAGAAACAGGCCGGCGCGGGCGAGCTGGCGGCAGCTCATCGCCACCGCGCACTGCCTGAAATAGGCGTCGAGCACCGTCTCGACCTCGTTCCCTATCGCGCCGAAATTCTTCATGAACCAGGCGAGGGCGCGGTTGCGCGCGCCGGTCGCCGCCTCCGACCCTGCGACCTCCTCGTCGACCGTGATCGCGGGATCGCGCGCCTGGGCGCGGAGCAGATCGAGCAGTGCGGCGACCGCATCGTCCGCCGTCCCTTCGCCGATCAACTGGTCGGTCACCACCATCGCGCCGGGGTTGATCAGCGGGTTGCGCGGCTTGCCCTTCTCGCTCTCCAGCTGCACGATCGAATTGAACGCGCTTCCCGACGGCTCGCGCCCAACCTTCTCCCACAGGGAGACGCCGACCTTCTCCAGCGCGAGCGCCAGCATGAACACCTTGGAGATCGACTGGATCGAGAACGCCTCGTCGCAATCGCCCGCGCCGTGCACAACCCCGTCCCTGCCGGCGAAGGCGATGCCGAGCTTGGCTGGATCGACGCGGGCCAGCGCCGGAATATAGTCGGCGACCTTGCCTTCCGCCCTCTTAGGTGCGCCAGCGGCAAGCGCCTCGGCGAGCAAGTCCTGCATCGCCGCTACCGACCGAGCGCCGCGCGATATTCGTCCCGCGTGAGCACACGGCCCGGCGGCGAGAAGCGCGCGAGCGGCACCGGCCCTTCCGTCACGCTTTCGAGCCGTCGCAAGCCGGTGATCCGCAGCGGCAGACCGCGGGCGACCAAAGCGGCACTATGAGTGGGAAAGTCCGTGGGAGGGCGGACGAACAGCGCAGTGCTGGCGCGAACATAAGCGGCGTCCACCCGGGCATAGGCACGTGCGGCTGCGGCGAGCGCGGGATCGGTCCCGATCACGATCTCAGTCCGCCGTTGAGAACCCGCCGGGGGTTGCGGATCGATCCAGTAGAGCAATCCTTGCCATCGCCCGACCTGCTGCGCGCCGCGCTCGATAAGACGGTGGCGGACCGGAGCCGCCGGCCCTGGCACCCGCCGTTCGGCGACCACCGCCATCGCGTCCTCCATCCGCACCATCAGCCGGTCGCTCGCCGGCGGCGCCGCCACCCAGATTTCCGAACCGCGGATGATGAGGAGCTGGCCGTTGCTGTCCTCCGCCCGGACATTGCCGTTGTCGTCGGCTTCGATGACAAACGACGGCGCATCGGGCACGTCTGGCGCATAGCGGATGGTTACTGCCGCGACGGCCGGCTGGGCGATCATGGCGAGCAGCAGGATCAGGAGAAGAGGACGAAAGCGCATCTGGCATCACTCCCGCACGTAAACGGGGTCGATGCTATGCCAATCGGCGGCGGCGGAATAGCGGAAAGGCTGGATGCCCCGCGAGGATTCGAACCTCGATAGACGGAGTCAGAGTCCGTAGTCTTACCGTTAGACGACGGGGCAGGAGCCGGGCGGCGAGATAGGCGGCGGCCGGTGCAGCGTCAAGGCGGGCGGGCCGCGATCCGCCTAACCCGGCACCTGAGAAATTCTTGCTTGAAGCAGGCGGCCGCCGGCCCGTAGGCCTTCGCCATGGACCGCCGCGCCTTTCTCGGCTCCGCCGCATCGACGCTGCTGCTGCCCGCCTGCGCGACGACCGGTCCGCGCGCGGCCGCCAGGACGGGCTGTCTGCCGCCCGTCATCGTCGGCCCCGAGCGCGTCATCCGCACCGTGGCGGGATTGCGCCCCTATCGTGCCAGCGGCTTCGTTGTCCGCGCCGAAACGCTGGGCGGCAAGCGGCTGGTGCACAATTACGGCCATGGCGGCGCGGGCATCACCTTGTCCTGGGGCACGTCGCGGCTGGCGACGGACCTTGCGTTGCAGGGGCGTCCCCCATCGGTCGCGGTGCTCGGCGCCGGCGTCATCGGCCTCACCACCGCGCGGCTTGTGCAGGAGGCGGGGATTCCCGTCACCTTGTACGCAGCCAACCTCCCGCCGCACACCACGTCCAACCTCGCCGGCGGTCAGTGGAGCCCGTTCGGCCATTACCGCGATAGCGCGGTCTCGGACGCGTGGCGCGCCCAATTCTCGGCGGCGCTCGACTATAGCTGGCGGCGCTTCCAAATCATGGTGGGCGAGGATTACGGGATACGCTGGCTGCCCACCTATACGGAAGGCCGGACGCCCGCCGACGCCTACCATCCCACGGCGCGGGCGCTGCGGCCGGACGAGCATCCCTTCCCGATCGCCAATATCACCCGCTTCGACACCATGTATGTCGAGACCGGCCGCTTCCTGCGCCAGCTGCTGCGCGACGTCGAAGGGGCGGGCGCCCGCGTCGTCATCCGCCGCTTCGCGAGCGGAGCAGACATTGCGACCCTTCCCGAGCCGGTCATCGTCAACTGCACCGGCCTCGGCGCGCGGGAGCTGTTCGGCGACAGCGATCTGATCCCGGTCCGCGGCCAGCTCGCCATCCTGCTGCCCCAGCCGGAGGTCCGCTACGCCTTCACCGGCGAGGCGGGCTACATGTTCCCGCGCCCCGACGGCATCGTGCTCGGCGGCACTTTCGAGCGCAATGTCTGGGAGACGACGCCCGAGCCCGAGGCGATCGCCCGGATCATCGCGTCGCACCGCGCGCTGTTTCGGGGCTTTCGCTGCACCGCTTGAACCGGCGCGCCCGCTCCCCAATCTAGTTTCGCATGGATGACGAGTTCAGCCCCGATCCGGCCGGGGACATTGACAGCGCGCCGGAGCCCTCCAGAAAAGCAGGCCCGATGAACGACGCCCTTACCCCCAAGGCGGTGGTCGCCGCCCTCGACGCCCATATCATCGGCCAGGACGACGCCAAGCGCGCCGTCGCGGTGGCGCTGCGCAACCGCTGGCGCCGCCAGCAGCTCTCCCCCGAGCTGCGCGACGAGGTGACGCCCAAGAACATATTGATGATCGGGCCGACCGGCTGCGGCAAGACCGAGATCAGCCGGCGGCTGGCGAAGCTCGCCGACGCGCCGTTCGTCAAGGTCGAGGCGACCAAGTTCACCGAGGTCGGCTATGTCGGCCGCGACGTCGAGCAGATCGCCCGCGACCTCGTCGAGGAGGCGGTTCGGCTGGAGAAGGAGCGGCGCCGCGAGAAGGTGCGCGAGGCGGCCAGCGAGGCGGCGATGGAACGGCTGCTCGATGCGCTGACCGGCAAGGGCGCCAGCGTCGCCACCCGCGAGAGCTTCCGCGCCCGGCTGACCGACAACAGCATGAACGACGCCGAGGTCGAGGTCGAGCTCAACGACCAGCCTTCCACCCCGTTCGAGATCCCCGGCATGGGCGGCCAGGTCGGCATGATCAACCTCAGCGACATGATGGGCAAGGCGCTCGGCCAGACGCCGCGCAAGAAGCGCAAGCTGCGCGTCGCCGAGGCCTGGGACAAGCTCGTCGAGGAGGAGCAGGACAAGCGCCTCGACAGCGACGACGTCAACCGGGTGGCGCTCAAGGACGCCGAGGCGAACGGCATCGTGTTCCTCGACGAGATCGACAAGATCGCGGTCAGCGACGTGCGCGGCGGATCGGTCAGCCGCGAAGGCGTGCAGCGCGACCTGCTGCCGCTGATCGAGGGCACGACGGTCGCCACCAAATACGGGCCGATGAAGACCGACCATATCCTGTTCATCGCCTCGGGCGCGTTCCATGTCGCCAAGCCCAGCGACCTGCTCCCCGAGCTTCAGGGCCGCCTGCCGATCCGGGTCGAATTGAAGGCGCTGACCGAGGCGGATTTCGTCCGCATCCTCTCCGACACCCGCGCCAGCCTCGCCGAGCAATATCGCGCCTTGCTCGCCACCGAAGGTGTCGAAATAACCTTCGCGGAGGACGGCATCCGCGCCCTCGCCCGGATCGCCGCCGAGGTGAATGAGAGCCTCGAGAATATCGGCGCCCGCCGCCTCCAGACGGTGATGGAGAAGCTGCTCGAAGAGATCAGCTTCGACGCCGAGAACCGCAAGGGCGAGCGGCTGACGATCGACGCCGCTTATGTCGAGGCGCAACTCGCCAGCATCGCGCGGGACTCCGACCTCAGCAAATATGTGCTCTGACACGCGTTCTTGATCTGTTCGCGCGATTGGCCTAGCCTGGCGCGACTCGGATGGAGGGACGGATGCTCGAAGGCGGCTGTCATTGTGGGGCGATCCGCTATCGGGTCGAGGGCGACCCGGTCTATCACGCGATCTGCCATTGCTCGGATTGCCGCGGCGCGACCGGCGCGCCGTTGGTAAGCTGGGCCCTGTTTCCGAACGCGCAGTTCGCGGTCACACAGGGCGAAGCCAAGGCTTATGCGTCGTCGGAAAATGCGCGCCGGCATTTTTGCGCCGATTGCGGAACAAGCCTGTTCTACACGAACGAAACCGTCTTCCCGGACATGACCGATATCCAGTCCGGCACCCTCGACAATCCCGACACGATCCCGCTTGGCATTCATGTTCAGACCGCGGAGCGGATCGGCTGGATGAAGAACGCGCACGAACTGCCGCAGTTCGAACGCTACCCGCCGATGGGCTGATTCCCGCCCGTCGCCCTCACGCAACGATTCGTCGTTTCGCCATGCACCCCGAAGGGGTGCTTGCAGCGTTAACCCTCCGAACCCACCCTTGGAGGAAAAAATGACCTTTAGGATCAAGCTGTTGTCTGCCGCCGCGTTGTTTGCCGTTCCGGCCGTCGCCGGCGCTCAGGCGACCCAGCCGCAGCCGGCGCAGCAGCCCGGCACGACGATGGAAGGTGTAAACCGCACGGTTCAGCAGGCGCAGGACGCCAACCCGCCGGCCGGCGAGCAGGTCGCCGACGAGCAGCCGCGTCAGGCCGATCAGACCCCGCCGCAGCCGGCTCAGCAACCGGCCGAATCAGAAACCACGCCGCCGGCTCCGGCCGCCACAACGACGACCACACCGCCAGCCGCTACGCCACCGGCCGAAGCGCAACCACCTGCCCAGCCGCCGACCGCCGCGCCGACCGCCCAGCCCCCCGCTGAGGCTCAGGCGCAGCCCGCTCCAACTCAGGCCCAGCCTTCCGCGCAGGCCCAGGCCGGCGCGACCGTCGCCGCCACCGCGGCCGATGTGACCGCCGGCGCCCAGATCCGCGACACTGCGGGTGGGGAAGTCGGGCGGGTTGAATCCGTCGATGCGGACAGCGCCATCGTCAGCACCGGTTCGGTGCGGGCGGACATCCCGATCACCAGCTTCGGCCGCAACGGACAAGGTCTGGTATTGGCGATGACCCGCACCCAGCTCGAAGCGGCGGCGCGGGCCGCGGCGCCCGGCGCTAACTAGACGCGGCGCCTTCGGGCGAACGCAAGAAGCCGCGCCGGGTGTCCCCTTCCCGGCGCGGCTTTTTCTTGTAAGCGGCGGGCATGGCCCTCCGCGCGCTGCTCCTCGCGTCTTTGCTGGTCGCGCCGGTCGACGTGCTTGCCCAGGCCGGGCAGGTGATCGTCGTCACCGGCCGCGGCCTGCAGCCGGGCCGTGGCGAGGCCGCCTTCTCCACCGTTTCGATCGACCGCGAGCGGTTCTCCGGCTCGGCCGCCAACCGGCTCGAGGACGTGCTGCGCGACGTGCCGGGCTTCCAGCTCTTCCGCCGCGCCGATTCGCGCTCCGCCAATCCGACCAGCCAGGGCCCGACCTTGCGCGCGCTCGGTGGCAATGCCTCGGCGCGGATCGCGGTGTCGCTCGACGGCGTGCCGCAGGCCGACCCCTTCGGCGGCTGGATCGCCTGGCCGAGCCTCGATCCGCGCCGGCTCAGCGCGGCGCGAGTGACGCGCGGCGGCGGCACCGGCGCGAACGGCCCCGGCGCGCTCGCCGGGACGATCGAGCTGGACAGCCTGTCGCCGGACGAGCTGGCCGGGATGGCCGCGCGCGTGGGCGTTGGCAGCCACGAGAGCATCGATGCCTTCGCCGGCATCGGCGTGGGCGGCATGATCGCGACGGCGAGCTTCGCGCGCGGCGATGGCTTCATCCCCATCGTCGAAGGCCAGCGCGGGCTTGCCGACCGCCCCGCGCCCTATAGCCAAGCGAGCCTCGCGCTGCGCGCGGTCGCGCCGCTCGCCCCGGAAGTGGAGCTGCAAGCCAATCTCGCCGGCTTCAGCGACCGGCGCGAACGCGGCACCGCGTTCAGCGCGATTACCGCCCAAGGCGCGGACGCGTCGCTGCGGCTGGTCGGCCACGGCGCTTTGCCTTTCGCGGCCCTGCTCTATGTCCAGCAGCGCGATTTCTCGAACCAGTTCGCCGCGCTCAGCGCCAGCCGCGCCGCGGCGAGCCTAGTGCTCGACCAATATGCGACGCCGGCCACCGGCCTCGGCGCGCGGGTCGAGATCCGGCCGCTGACCGCGCCGGCGGAGTTGCGGCTCGGCGCCGACTGGCGGGGCGTCGAGGGCCGGGCACAGGAGCTGTTCCAGTTCGTCGCCGGCGTGCCAACCCGCATCCGCAGCGCCGGCGGCCGTTCCGACACGCTCGGCGTCTTCGCGGAGCTGAGCTGGACCGGCGGGCCGTTGACCCTGAGCGGCGGGGCGCGGCTCGATCGCTGGTCGATCGCCGAAGGGAGGCTGGAGGAGCGCGCGCTGACCGGCGCGACACTGACCGACACGCGCTTCCCGGATCGCAGCGGCTGGGAGGCGACCGGCCGGGTCGGCGCGGCGTGGCGCGCGAGCGAGCATCTGTCGCTGCGCGCCGCCGCTTATGCCGGCTGGCGGCTGCCGACGCTCAACGAGCTCTATCGGCCGTTCCGGGTCGGCGTGGACGCGACCGCCGCCAATTCGGCACTAGCGCCGGAGCGCGCGAGGGGCGTCGAGACGGGCATCGACTGGTGGCCCATGCCGGCGCTCAGGATCGGCGCGACGCTCTTCGCCAACCGGCTCATCGACGCGATCGCCAACGTCACGCTCGGTCAGGGTCCCGGCGCCTTCCCCGGCGTCGGTTTCGTGCCCGCCGGCGGCGCCTATCGCCAGCGCCGCAATCTGGATGCGATCGTCAGCCGCGGCGTCGAACTCGACGCCGCGCTCGATCTCGGCGCGTGGCGTCTCGGCGCCGGCTACAGCTTCGCCGCCGCCCGAGTCCGCGCCGATGGCGACGCGGCGGTGCTGGACGGCCTGCGCCCGGCCCAAACGCCGCGCCACGCCGCCAGCGCCAGCTTGCTCTGGCGTGCGGCATCGGGCGCGAGCGCCAGCCTCGCCGCGCGCTACGCCGGCGCCCAATATGAGGACGATCTCAACCGCCAGCTCATTGCCGACGCCCTGACCCTCGACGCCGCCGCGACGCTCCCGCTCGCCGGCCGGCTGGCGATCGAAGCGCGAGTGGAAAATCTCACCGACACGCTCGTCGTCACCGGCATCTCGGGCGCCGGGATCGCCGAACGCGCCACCCCGCGCACCATCTGGCTGGGCTTAAGCTGGCGTGGCTAGATACTCCTCCATCCAGCGGGCACCGAAGGCCGCGATGTCGGCTGCCTCGATCAGCTCCGCCGCCGCCTTGCCGACCTTCCCCGCCCGATGGCGGCCGAGCGCCAGATATGCGCCCAGGATCGAGGCGAAATAATCCTCGCCGTCGCGATGGACGATGCCGTTCAAATCATCGAGGCAATCGATCCAGACGTGGCGCGGCGCGCCGTCCGGGCCGGCGATCACATAATCCCAGCGCGTCCTCTTCTTGTTTGGCAGTTCGGCGAGATATTCGGCGAAATGGAACACGGTCACCGTATCCGGGCTCGCGCCGAGCCGCAGGATCTTGCCGCCCCAATCACAGAGCTTGTCGAGCGGCGAGCCCGGCCCGTAATAATCGTGCCACGGCTGATCGGCCATCAGCGCCCCGGCCCGCGCCCCACGCGCGCCGAAGCGGCCGCTGGGATTGTCGCTGACGATCGTGCCCAACCGCCGTCGGAACGCCTCGGCCAGCCAGCCGACCTCCGGCAACACCGGCGCGCTGCGATGATCGAACGGCGACCCGCCCGCCAGCAGCGCCGCCCGCGCCTCGGGCGGATGCTCATTGACCCAGTCCATCGGGTAATCGGTGCCGAGCACCATCATCAAAGTGCCGTCCGGCCCGACCGCCTCTTCCAGCGCGTCGAGCAGCGCCTCCGCCCCGCCGGGCCCGAACTGGGCCCGGCCGAGGCCGATCTTCCTGAGCGAGGCGTGGACCATCACCAGATCGCCGGCGCGAACGCCGAGCGCCGCAAGATCGGCGCGCAAATCATGTTTCGTCATCACGAACTCCCGTGGCTTTTGAGCAAACGAAAACCGCCCGTCCCGGCGGAAGGCCGGGCGGGCGGTTCACGTGCTCTGGTGCCGGGCGTTCGCCGGCTTGGAGCCTAGCTCAGGTGGCGAGAGAGATGCTTGTTCATCTCGAACATCGACACCTTGTCGACGCCGAAGATCGCCTTCAGCTTGCCGTCGGCGAGGATCTCGCGCTTGTTGGCCGGGTTCTGCAGGTTGTTCTTCTTGATGTAGTCCCACATCTTGCTGACGACCTGGCTACGCGGCAGCGCCGCTGAACCGGTGATTTCGGCGAGTTCCTTTGACGGGGTCACCGGGCGCTGCAAACCGCTTTGAGCCATTTCTATCCTCCCTGTGGAATTGTGCGCACCGGGATAGAGCGCAATTTGCGGCCTTGGCAATGGGCCGAGCGGCGGATTGCCTCCATTTCGGCCCCTGAAAGCCGCTTTTTTGTGGATAGCGCGCCTCTGAGGCTCAAAGCAGACCGAAAGGGACGACCTTATTGTCCGAGTCATGGCCGATATCGGCCGCGCCGAGGAAGGGAATCCCGGCCCGGTCGCACCAGAAACGGACCACCGCCTCGCCATCCTCGCCGAAGTCGGGATCGTTGGGCAGCACGTCGCCGATGCGGCCCAGTCTGATCCCCGCGACCGAGCGGATGTTGGCGCTCGCGGTCAGGTGGTGCAGCGCCCGGTCGGTCGCATACATATGCTCCGACACGTCCTCGATCCTGAGCACATGGCCGGCGAGACCGGGCTCGAGCGGCGTGCCGAGCAGCAGGCCGAGCACGGTGAGGTTGAAGGCGGCGTGGCGCGCGCCCTTCTCCAAGCCGCCCTCCAGCGCCAACGCATCGCGCTTCGTCAGCCACCCCAGCGCCCGGCGCACCGCCGCCTCGCCGCCCTCGCGCATCACATCCTGCGGCATCGGCCCGTGGGCCAGATCGGCAAAGCCGGCGCGGTAAAGGCCGGCGAGCAGGTAACCGGCGTCGCTATAGCCGAGCCACGCCTTCTCCCACGCCGCGTCCCCAAGCCGTTCGATAGCCCCTTCCGCGATCCGGCACGACCCATAGCCGCCGCGCGCGAACCAGATCGCGTCCAGGGTGGGATCGTTCGCGAATTCGACCAGCGCGTCGGCCCGTGCGGAATCCGGTCCGGCGAAATGATTGTGGGTCAGGAAGCATTGCGGGTGGAAGACGATCTCCGCCTCGGGGAACTCGGCGGCGGCAAGCGCCGTCACCCGCTCGGCCGCCTCCGCGCTGAAGCGGGAGCTGGGCGCGACGACCCCGATCCGCATGCCGCTTTACCTCCCAAGCCGTTTTGACCTCGCGCTTCGCTGCCCATAGGGCGGGCGGATGAGCGAGGCCAAATCCTATTTCTTCTCCGGCATCGGCGGCAGCGGCATGATGCCGCTGGCGATGATCGTCCGGGCGCAGGGCGCGACCGTCGCCGGCTCCGACCGGATGCTCGACCAGGGCCGGCTCGGGTCCAAGTTCAGTTTCCTGGAGAGCCAGGGCATCGCCCTCTTCCCGCAGGACGGCAGCGGCCTGACCAGTGCCGACCAGATCTTCGTCGCGACGGCGGCGATCGAGGACCATGTGCCGGACATGGTGAAGGCGAAGGCGCTCGGCCTGAAGCGCATGAGCCGCGCCGAGCTTCTCGCCTTATTGTTCAACGCCGCCCCCATCGGCATCGCGGTCGGCGGCACCAGCGGCAAATCGACCGTCACCGGCATGATCGGCTGGATCCTTCACGCCGCGGGGCGCGACCCGACGGTGATGAACGGCGCGGTGATGAAGAATTTCGCTTCGCCCGACGTTCCGTTCGCCAGCGCGCTGGTCGGCAAAGGCGACATCTTCGTCAGCGAGGTCGACGAAAGCGACGGCTCGATCGCGCTCTACCGGCCCAAGGTCGCGGTGCTCAACAACGTCACCCTCGATCACAAGAGCCTCGACGAGCTGCGCCATCTGTTCCGCGGATTTCGCGTTGAAGGCGGAGACGGTGGTCGCTCAACCTCGACGACGACGAAACCCGTCTGCTCGCGGCAGTGCTTCCGGCCGAAAAAGCTCTCAGCTTTTCGCTTCTGGACCGGACGCGCCGACCTGATCTCGACTCGGGCTGATCGACGCACCACAGCTACTACACGTTCGCCGTCAAACGGCGTGACGACACGGCATGTCCGTGCCGGGTCTGCTCTCGCGGGCTCCGGGTCGGCACAATGTCCAAAATGCGCTGGCGGCGCTCGCCGCCGCGTACGGCGGCCGGAGTTCCGCTCGCGCGAGGCGGCAGCGGCGCTGGGCTGGCTTCACCGGGTTGCGACGCCGCTTCGAGCTGGTCGGCGATCGGCGAACGGCGTCGCAGTGATCGACGATTTCGGCCACAATCCCGACAAGATCGCCGCCACACTTGCGCACGCTCCACGCCTTACCCGGCCGCCTCCTGCTCTTCTTCCAGCCGCACGGCTTCGGCCCCTTGCGGACGATGAAGAACGAGCTGACCGCCACCTTCGCCGACGAAATGGCGGCGGACGACGTGCTGATCATGCCCGATCCGGTCTATTATGGCGGCACGACCGACAAGAGCGTCGGCACCGGCGACCTCATCGCCGCGATCGCCGAACGCGGCCGCCACGCCGAGCATATCGCCGAGCGCGCCGCCTGCGGCGAGCGCCTCGCCGCCCTCGCTCGCCCCGGCGACCGGATCGTGATCATGGGCGCGCGCGACGACACGCTGACCTTGTTCGCCGAGGAGATATTGGCGAAGCTCGGCTGATGTCGTTGCTGCTCGCCCTTCTCGCGCTCCAGGCCGCGCCGGAGCGGCTGCCCGCGACCGTCTCCAATCCGTCCTTTGAGCGCGACCTCCAGGGCTGGCGGATCGACTTCAACGAGCGCGGCTATCGCGCTTCGCCCGAGCGGGAGGTCGAGTACAGCGCGCGGTCGCGCGGCGGAGGGGCGCGGCTGGCTCTCGATCGACTGGGCCGCCCGCCGCGGCACCCCGCCCGGCGCTTATTTCCACGTCACGACGAGAGTCGACGCGCGGCGCTATCGCGGCCGGACCCTTGCCTTCTCCGCCGCCGTCCGCCTGCCCGAGCACGCCCATGGGAGGGCCGCGCTGACCGCCCGGGTGGTTGGGCCGGCTGGAACCAATGCGAGTGAATGGCGGCTCGCGGCGTCCTCAACATGGCAGCGCGAGCAGCTCGTCTTGCGCGTGCCGCGCGATGCGGTCTCGATCGAGCTCGGCTTCCTCGTCGACGGGCGCAGCGGCGAGCTGGAGGCGGACGCGGTGCGACTCGCGGTCCGCCGCTGACGCCTCAGAAGCGCGTCATGTCTTCTGGCCGGGCGTTCTCGACCTGCTCGTTGCGCGTGCCCGGCCGGTAGCCCAGGCGACGCAATATCGCGGGTCCGGCCGGCCCGCGATTGTGGCACACGCGCATGTAGAGCAGCCCGGACGATTGCTGGTATCCGGCGAGATCGAACAGATCGAGATAGTGGATGAGGTAGCCACGGCCGCCATCTTCCGGGAAGGCATAGGCCGGCCGCTGGCGCGAGCAGAACAGATAGTCGGTTCGCTCCCCGCGCTGCCATTCGATGTTCGGGCGCGCGCCCGGCGGCTCGATGTCGCCATAGCGCGAAGAGCCGAGGCGATGGGTCAGCCGCCGCAGCTCGCCGCGCGGTCCGCTGCTCACCCGTTCCAGATTGCTGACGCGCATCCACGCGCATTCGCCCTGCCGGCACCCGGTCATCAATACGTCGCCGGTCAGGCGAGGAAGCGGCGCTTGCGCGACGGCCGGGACGGTGACGGCGACAAAAGCGGCGGCGACAGCGAGGCGGACCATGAGCGGATGCTATGCCCGTCGGCGGCGGGCCGCAAAGAAAAACGGCGGACCTTGGCCCGCCGTCTTCCGTCAGATTGGTCGCTCCGTCACTCGGCGGCGGCGACGTCCACCTTCTCGACCCATTCGGGGAAGAAGGCCGGCTCGCGGCTCGACCAGCCGGCGGCGGTCGCGGCTGCCTCGCTGATCGACTGCAGCAGCTTGCGCCGCCGGTCGGGATGGAGATGCGGCAGGGCGGCGGCGGCGCAGAAGGCGCCGGGCAGCCAGGGACGAACCTGCGCCCCGATCAGCCGCTCGTAAAGGAAACGGTAGGAGGCGAAGCAGATCAGCCGGTCCTGGCCCAGATCGAACGCGGTCATGGTGACGAGCGGCGCCATCAGCGGCTCCATCGCGTCGAGCCCGCTGTCGTCGGGGACGTTGGCGCGAATGAGATCGAGCCGGCCGTAAATCCTGGTCTGGGCGCGGATCGCGGCGGCCTCGGCCGGATCGCGCGACCAGCGGCGAACCGCGTCGCGGCGATCGAGACCGACGTCGAGCGAACGGCGGATGTAACGCTGCGTGCCTTTGCCGAAGCCCGCAAACTCTTTCATCTCGGCCAGTGCAACCGCACCGCTGGCGGGCCGAGTCCTCGTACTCATTTCCCACACTCCTTTTGCCCCGACGCGTGGGATAACTGAAAACGACTTGCCAAGCCGTTAACCAACTCCCCACCCCTCGTTCAGAAATGAATCACGCTTCAACTCGCCCGGCAATCGCAAACCCGCACCGTCCGTCGCAGCGGCACATCACTGGTGCAGATCGGCAACAGCCGCAAATCCGATAACGGCAGGAAACGGCGATACTTGCGTGCTCGTAACGAAGCGGTGCCGGAGAACCCGCACGGGCCTGACGCATGCGGTTTACCGTGATAGGACACCCTCGTGGGCGAGAATCGGGACGGACAGGACGGAGAGTCGCAGGATCTCGGCGCGGCCGACGCGCTCGGCTATCGCCGCCCGATCGGCGCTTTTTCGACCAACCTTCCCCGCCTTTCGGCCAGCGCCTTGGACGCGCAAGGCTTTTCCATCCGCGACGGGTTAACTGGCGGCATGGACCAACCGCTCGCCGATCAGGACGCGCCCCGCCTGCCGGATCTCGGCATGGCGGTGAAGTCGATCATCGGCTTCTGGCTGCTCTACATGACGCTGATCACGGTGCGCGCCATCGTGCTCCAATATCCGGAATTCTGGGCCATGATGCTGCGGCGCGGTGCCGCGGTGTCCGCCGGCATCGTCATCACCTTCTTCGTCTATCTGGCGATGCGCGCCGCGCGGAACGCCAGCCTCGCCCGCAAAGCCACTCTGGCCGGCATCCTCTGCCTCCCCGCCGCCTTGCTCTTCTCGGCGGCCAATTACACGGTCTTCTATGTCATCGCGCCGCTCGATTCGGTCATGATGGAGTGGGAGACGCATGGCTTATCGCCACTGATGCTGGCGCTGAAATCGATCACCGAGAGTTCGCTCTCCTGGTACTTCCTGTTCGCCGCCTGGTCGGCCTTCTACGTCGCGATGAGCTATGCCCGCGAGCTTCGGCTCTCCGACCAGCGCGCGACGACCTTCGCCCGCGAGGCGCAGGAGGCGCAGCTGCGGGCGCTGCGCTACCAGATCAATCCGCACTTCCTGTTCAACACGCTCAACTCGCTCTCCTCGCTCGTCCTGACCAAGCGGACCGAGACGGCGGAGCAGATGCTGATGAACCTCTCGACCTTCTTCCGCGCCACCCTGTCGGCCGATCCGACCGCCGACGTGCCGCTGGAAGAGGAGATCAAGCTCCAGCGCCTCTATCTCGACATCGAGCAGATTCGCTTCCCCGACCGGCTCGCGGTCGAGATCGACGTGCCCAAGGAGCTGCTCGACGCCTGCGTACCGATCCTGATCCTGCAGCCGGTGATCGAGAATGCGGTCAAATATGGCGTCGCCCGCTCGCGCGGCGCGGTCACGATCCGCCTTACTGCCTATGAGGAAGCGGGCCGGCTGCACATCAAGATCAAGGACAATGGCGAGGGCGGGACCGGCGACAATGGCGAGGATGGCGGCGGCACCGGCGTCGGCCTCAGGAATGTGCGCGAGCGGCTGATCGCCCGCTTCGGCGACCGCGCCGGCTGCCTCTACGGGCCCGATCCGGATGGCGGCTATACCGTCCATCTCTACATGCCGGTGGCGCGGGAATGAGCGAGCCGCTCCGCGTCCTCGTCGTCGACGACGAGCCGCTGGCGGTCGAACGCCTGCAATTGCTGCTCGCCCGGATCGAAGGCGTCGACGTGGTCGGCTCCGCCCATGACGGCGAGGCGGCGCTGAAGCTCGCCGAGGAGGTCGCGCCTCAGCTGGTGCTGCTCGACATCGCCATGCCCGGCATGGACGGGATCGACATCGCCCGGGCGCTGTCCGAATCCCCGGTCGATCCGGCGATCGTCTTCGTCACCGCCTTCGACAATTTCGCCGTCGCCGCCTTCGACGTGGCGGCGATCGACTATCTGATGAAGCCGGTTCTGCCCGAGCGGCTGGCGCGGGCGATCGACCGGGTCCGCGCCCATCTCGCCGCCGGCGGCCGCAAGCCGACCGGCCCGGCGCCGACCTATGTCGAGGAATTCTGGGTGCCGGATTATAGCGGCCTGGTGCGGATCGCGGCGCGCGACATTTCCCGGATCACCGCCGAGCGCGACTATATGCGCCTCCATGTCGGCCAGCGCGGCTGGCTGATCCACCGCACGATCGCCAAGCTCGAGGAGGAGCTTGATCCGGCGATGTTCATCCGCGTCCATCGCTCGGTGATGCTGCGCCGGGACACGATCGCCAGCCTCTATCGCGACAGCGGCGGCCACTGGACGGCGCGCCTGTCGGACGGCGGCGAGCAACGGATCGGCCGCTCCTACGTCGACGCCGTGAAAAGGCTGGCTGGGCGATAGGGTAAGCGGATCAGATACTCCACTAAGCCCCTCCCCTTGATGGGGAGGGGTTTGGGGCGGGGTGGAGTCTCCGGAAAGTCGGGGCCTTCATTGACGTTCACCCCCACCCTAGCCCTCCCCCGTCAAGGGGGAGGGAAGAGCGCAAAGGTCCATCCGTCCTGATATGAAAAGGGAGGCGGTGGTTTTCACCACCGCCTCCCTATGGGCAGCGACACCTTGGTGGGCTCGGTCAGACGTCGCAGCTCATTCCATTTGGGAACGGGGCAGCCCGGGACGGCGGAACCGGGGACATTCCGCCTTTCCGAGCCGCCCCCTCCCTAGCCAGCTCGCGGTTTCCCGCTTGGGGGGCTTCGCGGCCATCATGCGCGTCGTTTCGGACGAAGCGCGGCCCGCTTCGACGAAGCGCATGGTCGGCTCGACCAAGCGCCCGCCCGCCACCCGTAAATCATTCCTGCACCTCTGTTCCTTATTGGGACGGGCCGAAATCCGGCCGCGCGCGAGAGGGTCGATTGACGTATCGGCCGGCTTCGGAAGGGCCGAAAATCCGATTGGAATCAGGCGGAATGGCGGGCGTTCACCACCGGAACTGGCGACGGAAACGGCCTCGCGCGCGGCCGCTCGCGATGCTGCTGCTCGCCTTCACCGGCACCTCCTGCGTCCCGGTCGCGATGTCGACTCCGCTCCATGCCGACGCGGCGGTGATCCGGCTCGGCGACCCCGAGCCCGTCGCGCCGGCGGCGATGCCGGCCTCCGCCACGGATGAAGCCGCGCCGGCGGCGGCCCTCGCCCCCGCCGGCTCCTACGTCTTCCAGGGCCGCACCCCGCTCGACCAGCTGCGCTCGCTCGATTGCCTAGCCCAGGCGATCTATTACGAGGCGGCGTCGGAGAGCGAGGACGGCCAGCGCGCCGTCGCCCAGGTCGTGCTCAACCGCGTCCGCCACCCCGCCTGGCCGAACACCGTCTGCGGCGTCGTTTATCAGGGCCCGATGCGCGCCGGCGGCGGTTGCCAGTTCACCTTCACCTGCGACGGCTCGCTGATGCGCAGCGCTGGTGGCCCGGTCTGGATCCGCGCCCGCATGCTCGCCGCCGAGGCGCTCGCCGGCCGCGCCTTCGCGCCCGTCGGCCTCTCGACCCACTATCACACCACCGCCGTCTCTCCGTCCTGGGCACCGCGGCTCGCGCGCACCGCTTTGATCGGTGCGCATCAATTCTACGCGCTGCCGGGCCAAGGCGGCGGCGCGTTCAGCGTCCGCTATGCCGGTGGCGAACCGCTCGCCCGCCCGAACCCGATCCTGTTCCCGCGCGCCGGGCTGCAGCCGCAGTTCGCGGCACTCCTGCCGACGACGCCCGCCGAGGTCCGCGCCGCTGTCGCTGTCCCCTCTGACATCGCACCTGACTCGCGATGGGCGGCGCAGAACCTGCCGGAATCGACGATCCGCGAGGAATTTCGCAACACCGGCCAGTGGCGCGCCGACGCCCCCGGCGCCGTCACCGGCCGCCGCTAACCGATCCGCGTCAGCCGCGCGGCAAGGCCGGCCAAGCCGCCGACCTTCGCCAGCGCCATCATCGCGGACCGTTCGCGGCGATGCTCGGCCATGTGGCGCAGCGCCTCCGCCGCCTTGACCGGGCGCAGGGCGCGGCGGGCGAACGCTTTCTGATAATCGCGCGCGCCTTTGCCGTCGCCGTGCAGGCAGGCCTGCGCCGCCGCGATGCCGCTCGCCAGCGCGATCGCGATCCCATCGCCGGCGAGGCTGGCGATCACCGCCGCCTGATCGCCAACGCGATAGACTTGGGGCTCGGTCGTCTTCGCCCGCCAGCCATAAGGCACGCCGGCGATTGCTTCCCACTCGGCAGGCGGCGGCCCGACCCGCTCGGCGAGACGCGGCGCCTCCTCCCAAAGCCCGGCGAGCAAGGCCTCGCGGCCGTCGCCCATCCGCGCCTGCGCCGCCGAGAGACAGAGGTTCACCTGCCCATCCTCCTGCAACAGCAGCCCTGCATAGCCGCCGTTATAAAGATGTAGCTCGATCACCCCCGCGAGGTCGCGCGCCATTGCCGGCGTCGGCGCGAGCGCCGTCCGCAACCCCACCGACACCGCGCGCCGGCCGAACTCGCGCGCCAACCCCACGCAGCTCATGCTTGCCGGTCGCGACGAACAAAGCGTCGGCGGCGATCTCCTCACCGTCGTCGAGCCGGACGCAACGTTCCTCGACCGCCCGCGCCGCCCGGCCGCGCAACACCACCGCGCCTTCTGCCTCGGCGAGCCGCAGCAGGGCCGCGTCCAGCCGGCGCCGCGACAATCCCGCCGCCGGCTTCGGCAAGGGCCGCTCGACCACCTTGTCCCCCGCCACCAGCCGGACCCGATGGATCGGCCGCGCGCCTAGCGCCGCCGGATCGAGCCCCAATTGCCTGAGCCTCGCCAGCGCGTCCCAGCCGAGAAAGCCGCCGCAGACGATGTCATGCTCGCCGTGCAGTCCGCTCGATCACCAGCGGCATCGCGCCGGCGCGGGCGAGGCCGATCGCCGTCGCCGCTCCCGCCGGCCCGCCGCCGACGATCAGCGCAGCCGTTCGACGCACAGCCGGAACGGGAAACGCCGAACGACGCGCGCCGCGCCTTCGGGCACGCCGGCATCGGCCAGGATCGCGCGCCACTCGGCGGGGCGGAACGAGCGGGCGATCGACAGCTGCCCGTCTTCGCGCACGATGCGATGCGCGCCGAGCAGCCGCGCCAACCAGGGGAAGCCGTAATAAGCGAAGCGATGGCGGTGCAGATCGTTGATCAGCCAGCCGCACAGCGCCTGATCCTCCATGTAGCGGATGAAGGCGGTGAGCTGGTCGTCGGTCATGTGATGGGCGACGAGGCTGGAGACGATGAAATCGAACGGCGTCGGCTGCGCGGCATAATCGCCGGTGCGATATTCGATCGGCATGTCGGCCGGAGTCGCGGTCCGCGCCGCGGCGGCGCTGTTCGGGTTGAGATCGACGCCGACCAGATCGACCGCGATCTCCCGCGCCCGCGCCCAGCGCGCGATCCGGCGCAGCATGTCGCCATGGCCGAAGCCGACGTCGAGCAGCCGGAACGCCGCCATTCCCGCGGCGGCGCGCCTGAGGAAGAGCAGCGTCGGCCGGGCATTGAACGTCCAGCCATTCACCCGGCCGAGATCGGCGAGCACCTTCGCATAGATTGCGGGGTCGAGCGCCGGGTCGTCCATCTGTTCGTCCCGGCGGATTCGCTCCCGCAGGTCGATCATGCAGCCCGCTCGAAGTGGAACCCTTCGGCGGCGAGCCCCGGCCCGAACGCGATCGCAATGCCGCGCTTCGTGTCCGGCCTCTCCATCAGCATCGCCAGCACGAACATCAGGGTCGCCGAGGACATATTGCCGCGCTCCCGAAGCACCTCGCGCGAGGCGTAGAGCGCGCCTTGGGGCAGCTCCAACCCCCGCTCGACCGCGTCGAGGATCGACCGGCCGCCGGCATGGACCGCCCAGCTGTCCACCGCGTCCGCCGCCCAGCCGTTATAGAGCTTCGCCCGCGTCTCCTCCTTTTCCAGCGCGTGCTGGATTCGCCCCGGCACTTCGCCGGACAGACTCATCTCGAAGCCGGTATCGCCGATCGTCCACTGGATCAGCTCGGCCGAATCCTCGAGCGCGGCCGAGAAGAGGTGGCTCATCTCGAAGCCGCCCGGCTCGGCGGTCACCAAAGCCGCCGCAGCCCCGTCGCTGAACTGGAGCTGGGCGAGCAGGCTTTCGAGCTGCTGCGTCTGCTGGAGGTGCAGGGTGCAAAGCTCCACCGTCACCGCCAGCACCCGCGCCCTCGGGTCGGAGCGCACGATATGATGTGCGGTCCTCAGCGCGCACACCGCCGCATAGCAGCCCATGAAGCCGACCAGCGTCCGCTCGACATCGGGCAGGCCAATCTCACGGGCGATGATCTGGTCGATCCCGGGCGCGACGAAGCCGGTGCAGCTGGCGACGACGAGATGCGTGATCCCTTTCAGGTCAGCCTGCTCACGCAGCTTCGCGATCGCGCCCAGGGCCATCTTCGGCGCCTCGTCCGCATAAGTCTTCATTCGCGTCGAGGTCGCCGGGGCCGGCCCGTGATAATAGCCGCCCGGAGCATCGTGCCGGAGGCCGCCCGGCGCTGCCGGCAGCACGGACCAACGATGCTCAATTCCCGATCGCTCCGCCATGCGCATGAAGAGCTTGCGCATTCTTGGGTCATCGACCTGCCCCTCGGCCCAGTCGATGAACAATCGGTGCACGTCATGCTCGGGAGTCACGCCCGCCACGGCGTTGATGAAGGCGCGTCTCTCGTTCACCGGAATCCTTCCGTTCGCGCCCCTGTTCGCCCCTCCAACGGCTAAGCGCGGCCGAAGCTCCGTGGCAAGCGACAACTCACCTTGCGCGATCCGCGTCGGATAAGCCCCTCCCCTTGATGGGGAGGGGGTTGGGGTGGGTGAACCTCAGAGGCCCCCGAGGCGGAGGCGTTCACCCTCACCCTACCCTCCCCCATTAAGGGGGAGGGCCAAGAAAGCCGTCTTATCAGTGTGTCGACGGACAGCGATTCCAGCCGCGCCCGCGCACCACCCGGCCCGGCGTCGCGCCGGTATGCTCGCCGTCGCGCAGCACTTGCGTGCCGTTGACGAAGACGTGGCGCATGCCGGTCGCATATTGGTGCGGCCGCTCGAAGGTCGCGTGGTCGGCGATCGTCGCCGGATCGAAGATGGCGAGGTCGGCATAGTGGCCGGCGCGCAAGCTGCCGCGGTCGCTGATCCCGAGATTGGCGGCCGGCAGCGACGTCAACCGCCGCACCGCTTCCTGCAAAGGAATGATCCGCTCGTCGCGCACGTAGCGGCCGAGCAGCCGGGCGACATTGCCGTAGGCGCGCGGGTGGGGGTGGTCGTTCATGAACACGCCCTCGGTGGCGAGCGCGCCGGCGTCCGACCCGAAGCTCATATAGGGCAGGCGGATCTGGCGGCGGATATTGTCCTCGCTCATCAGGAAATAGATCGTGCCGACCCGGCTATTGTCCTCGACGACGAGGTCGATCGCGGTGTCCTCCGGGCTCGTCCCCCGCTCGCGCGCGACATCGGCAAGGGTGCGGCCGGTGTAACGGCGCAGCGCCGGGTTGCGGAAATCGGTGAACATCATGCCGGCGGGCCCGGCGCGGGCCATCAGATTCTCCCAATCGGTCGCCGGCGCGCGCATTTCGGCGATCACGCGGGCGCGGATCGCCGGATCGCGCAGCCGGGCGATCCACGCCTCCTGCCCGCCGGCCTGCACCCAGAGCGGCATCGCCGCGGTGAGCCCGGTCGCGCCGGCCGGATAGAGATACATGTCGGTGGTGATCCTGAGGCCAGCGCGGCGCGCCGCCTCGACGCGTCGGATCACCTCGTCATAGCGATCCCAATTCTGCCGGCCGGATAGCTTCAGATGGTAGATTTCCGCCGGCGCGCCGGAGCGCCGGGCGATCTCGATCAGCTCGTCGACCGACTGAAGGATGCGGTCGCCCTCGGAGCGCATATGGCTGATATACATGCCGCCGCAGCGCCCGGCCTCGGTCACCAAAGCCACCAGCTCGTCGGTCTCGGCGAAATTGCCCGGCGCGTAGATCAGCGACGAGCCGACCCCCATCGCACCCTCGTTCATTGCCTGTCGCACCAGCCCCCGCATCCGCGCGAGTTGATCCGGATTGGGATCGACATCGCCCTCGCCCAGCTCATGGATGCGCACCGTCGCCGCGCCGACAAAGCTCGCGACATTAGGGCTGATGCCGCGCCGCTGGAGATGCTCCAGATATTGCCCGAGCGTCGTCCAGGGGATCGGATAGCGGATATCGCTCTGCCGGGAGATGGAGAGCCGGCGCATCTCGTCGTTGAGCGGCCCCATCGACCAGCCCTCGCCCATCACCTCCAGCGTGACGCCCTGCCGGATGTCGCTCTGGCCGCGGCCGTCCTCGATGAGGCTTTCGGTCGCCCAGCTCAGCATGTTGATGAAGCCCGGCGCAACCGCGAGCCCGCGCGCATCCACTTCCTGCCGGCCCCGCCCGTCGATCCGCGGCGCGACGCGCGCGATCCGGTCGCCACGAATCGCGACATCGCCGACATAAGGCGCGCCGCCGCGGCCGTCATAGATCGTGCCACCGCGGATCACGACGTCATAGGCGGCGCCCGGCTGGGCCTCGCCCGAGCCGGTGAGCACGAGCCCGGCAAACCCAAGCAGGAGCAAGACAAACCACCGCATCGCGCGCCCTCCGTTCAGGGCGTCACCATGCGGCGCTCATCGCCGGGGCACAAACGAAAATGGCGGACGCCGGAGGCGCCCGCCATTCTCCTTGGCCAACCCCTTCGGGTGGGATCAGTCCCTGCCGTCGCGCATCCGCTGGGCGCCCCGGCGCATCTCGCGCGCGCCGTCGCGCATGCCCCGCGCGCCTTCGCGCATCTCCTCGGCCGCCTCGATCAGCTGCTCGTGGGTGACCGTCTCGCCACGCTCGCGTGCCTCGGCGATCTGACGCTCGCGATAAGCCTGGTCGCTGGCGAGCCGGTGGGCGGTCGTCTCCATCCGCGCCGCGCCGCGCTCCATTCTGTCCGCGCCGCGCTCCATCCCGTCGGCGCCATGCCGCATCGAGAAGCGGACATGCTCATGCGCACGAACCTGCGCCTGCTCGGCCCGGCGCATCGCTTCATCGATCTGAACCCGCGAGACGACGCGGATGCGCTGGTCGGCGTTCGCCAGCGCGATTCGCGCACCGCGCATTGCCGCCGCGACCTCGCTCTGACTCAGCCGTCCGGCCTCGCGCATCTCGACCTCCGCCTGGCGCAGCGCTTCGCGCACCTCGCGGGCATCCACGGCGGCGCGCGCATTGGCGACGATACGCGGGATCTCGGCACGCACCGCGGCCACCGCTTCGCGCGCCGCCGCAGCCGCCTCGGGGCCGACGCGAACGTCGACGTCCATATCGGGGGCTTCCGGCGGCTCGGGCGCTTCAGGGGCCTCGGGCGCTTCCGGGGCTTCGGGAGCCTCCGGCGCCTGCAGCGCGGCGAGCGCGGCCGGAGCCAGCGGCGCAGTGGGCGCAGCGCGGACCGCGGCAACCAATTTCACCGCCGCCACCGGCGTCGCGACAGCCAAGCAGGCCAGGATCGCGATCGCGGTCCAGACCGATCCGGCCGGCCGCTCGCGGCTGCGCCGGTCGAGGATTGCCCGCACCCGGCGGCCGAGCGCGCTGCCCGAGGTCGCGATGCTGTTCGCCGGCAACGCGCCATTGGCCTGCGCCCAGCTCAGCAGGGTCTCGGCGTAACGCGCCGGCTCGATCCTTGTCGCGGCGGCGAGATCGGCCGCCTCCTCCGCCTGCTGGACGACCTCGCGCTCCAGCAGCCAGACCAGCGGATTGAACCAGAACAGGTTGGCGACGAGACGCGCCGCGATCAGCACCGGCCAGTCGCGCCGGGCGATATGCGCCATTTCGTGGGCCAGGATTCCGGCCGCGTCGTCGGGCTGCGCCAGCGTGTCGCTGTCGATCAGGATCGCCGGCCGCCGCCAGCCCCAGCTCAGCGGCGACGAGATGCGATCGGAGACGAGCAGCCGCACGTCCTCGCCATTGCTCGCCACCCAGCGCGCCTCATCGAACGCGGCCAGCCATTCGGGGCAGGTCACCGGCGTTGCTGCCCGCGTCCAGCGGCCGAGCAGGAACAAGCCGCCGAGCAGCCGCGCGCCGATCATCGCCAGCCCGCCGAGATAAGCGAGCAGGACGAGCGGTGTCGGATCGTCCCAGATCGTTGGCTCGGGGGCGGGCGGCAGCGCCGGGACATCGCGCGCCAGCTCGGCGAGCAGCTCGGGCGTCAGCACCATCGCCGGCGCCGCTTCCGGCGCGGCGAAGGCGACGATCTCCAGCGCCGGCAGCGCCAGCGCGATCAGCGGCAGCAGCAGCAGCATCGCGACGCCGATCCTGAGCACCAGCGCCCGATCGGACGCGGCGCGCGAGCGCAGCACGGCGGCGAAGGCCAATGCGGCGGCGGCGATCAGGGCCGATTTCCAGCCCATTTCGGCGAAGAATTCGAGGGTCGTCATGCCCGCTCCTCCCGGTCCGATTGCTTTGCTTCGTCGATGACGCGGCGGAGCGCCGCCACCTCCTCGGCCGACAGCGATTTGGTGAGCCCGAGCAGGGCTGTCGCCGCGTTCGCGGCCGAGCCGTCGAAGAAGGTCTTCACCATGCTCTTGAGCGCCGATTCGCGCACCTTGGCGGGCTGCTGGACGCTCTTGTAGACGTAAGCGAGGTCCTGGGTGCGGTGCTTGATCAGCCCGCGCGCCTCGAGCCGCGCCAACAGGGTGCGGACCGCCGAATAGCTCGGCGGATCGGCCATCGCCTCGCGCACGTCGGCGGCGGTCGCCTCCCCGGCGCTGCACAGGATTTCGAAAATCTCGCGCTCGCGGCGCGGCAGCGAATCAACGGTCATGGTCCCCACCTTGCTACTTTTGTAGCATGTCACACCTGTAGCAGGATGCAAGCACGTTCCGGCGCGCCAGGGCAACGGTTCGCCTCCGAAACATGAAGCGTGGATGAACTGACCCGCATGGCGGAGTCATCCCGGCGAAGGCCGGCACCCATGAACACGGCCCCAGAAGCAAGGGGCGCGGACATCGAGCGCGTTCCGCCATGCTCCTGCGTTCATGGATCCCGGCCTTCGCCGGGATGACCCAGCGCTCAGGCCCCTTCGGGATATTTCTCGTTCATATAGTTGAGCGCGTGGACGGTCAGCTCTTCGAGCACGCCTTGGTCCACGTCGCTGAGCCGCTTGATGTAGAGGCACGACTTGCCGGTCTTGTGCTTGCCAAGCCGGGCGAGGAACGCATCCTGCTCAGCGGACTCGGTGAGCACATAGAGCACCAGCTCGGCCTTTCGCGGCGAGAAGCCTAGCCGGCACATGTCACCTTCATGGCCGCTGTCATATTTATAATGGTAGCGACCGAAGCCGACGATGCTCGGCCCCCACATCGCCGCCGGTTCGCCGGAGATGCGCTCGAACATCGCGCGCACCGCCTTGCCGTCTGCGCGCCGCTGCGGATCGGGAACGGCGTCGAGAAAGGCGTCGACCGAGATCTCGGTCGGCTTGGTCTTGATCTCCGCCATTCGCCCTCCCCTATTGCCGCCGGAAGCTCCAGGTCATCGCGTTAGAGCCGTCGATCGCCGAGATCGTCGCGGTCATCGTCTCCCCGTCGCGGACATAACGGATGCGCTGCGGAAAATCATGGCTCGGATTCTCGAAGGTCGCGCTCGTGCCCTCGCGCGCGACGAGGCGGAAGGCGGTCGGCGCCCGGCCGCCGGGCTGGGCGACATAAGCGAGCGTCCCGTCCGCGCCCGCTGCGAGCCGCAGGAACTCGAACTCGCGCAAGGCATCGCCCCGGCCGGCCCGGCTGTGGCCGAGCATCACCCCGCCGCGCGGCGCCGACCAGCTCTCCTCGGTCCAGCGCCCGTCCGTCTCGGTCGCCCAGCGCCCAGCCATCCAGCCGAGATCGGCGATGCCCGCCGGCGGCGACGCCTGCGCCATCAGCAGCATCGCCGCGCCCATGATCAACAATCTCTTCATGTCCTGCCCTCCCTCGAACCCGCACCCGATAGCGCGCTTGCACGCGCGGGGCTTGAACCAATGCGACAATCGCTATGAGATGGCGCGGTGGACTATCGCGAGCAGCCTCCCGGCCCCGAACTCGACGGCTTGATCAAGACGCGCTGGACGCTGGCCGGCAGCGGCGCGGCGGACGACTGGATCGCCCAGCAGGCGACGCCGGACGGCTGCGTCGAGATCATCCGCCGCTTGGCCGGCCGCTCGCGCTGGAACGGCGACCAGCCCGCCTGCTTCGCGGTCGGCCTGATCGAGCGGCCCGAGCCGTTCGAGATCAGCGGCGACTCACGCTTCGAGGGGCTTCGCCTCTGGCCCTGGGCCTGGGCCCTGGTCTCGGACCTGCCGCTGGCCGCCTTGCGCGGTCGCTGGCTCCCCTTCGAAGCGCCGGCCTTTGCCGAGCTTGAGGCGCGGCTGTCCCAGGCGGTCGCGGTCAATGCGTTCGGCCGCGCGATCGTGGCCGCGCAAAGCGTCGCGGCAATGAGCGATACGACCGGCATGAGCCCGCGCACATTGCAACGCTGGTTCGCAGCTCATGTCGGCCTGCCGCCGCGCCGCTACCTCCGGCTGCTCCGTTTCCAGCGCGCCTTCGAGACCGCGCCGGGCCAATCCTCGCTTGCCGACCACGCCGCCGAGACAGGCTTTGCCGACCAGGCCCATATGGCGCGCGAGTTCCGTGAGCTGGCCGGCACGTCCGCCGGCGCCGCGCGCCGCAATGCGCGCGGCCCGTTCCTCCCCTAGCGCGCCGGCCGGCGGAAGCGGTACATCACCCGGTCGGTCCGGCCCCGGATCGCGGGGTTGAAGACGTTGACCGAGCGATCGTCCTGCGGATTGCGAAGCAAGTCGCTCTCGCCGTCGAAAACGAAGCCCGCCCGCTCGAAATCGGCGCGGATCGTTTCCGGCAGGATGCGGTGCGTGGCCTCCACCTCGGCCCGCGTCTCGCGGCCCGGCGCGGCGACATGGTCGATCACCGCGACGATGCCGCCCGGCCGGGTCGCGCGGAACAAAGCCGCTGTTACACTATTCGGGTCGATCCGCGGCAAGTTGAACTGGGCGCTCTCCCAATAAGCGTCGTGATAGACGAGATGGAGCAGGACGAAATCATAGGCGCTGTCCGGGAAGGACAAGGCCGTCGTCGGCGACGAGAAGAAGGCGGCGTTCGGCGAGCGCTGCCGGATCGCGGCCAGCGCGTCGCGGAGTTGCGGCCGAGCGGCGAAGAAGGACGAATTCCAGCCCGTGACGGATCCCGTCGGTCCGACCGCGCGGGCCATGATCTCGGTATAATAGCCGTTGCCGGCGAAGTAATCGAGCACTCGGTCGCCGCGCCTGAGGCCGGCCCAGCGCAGCACCTCGGCCGGCCGGCGCACCTCGTCGAGCTTGGTCGCCGCCTCCGGCCGGCCGGGCGCGCTCACCGCGGCGGCGAAATCGGGCGCCGCTTGGCGTTGGGCGTGGACGGCGAGCGGCGTGGCCACGACGGCCAGCGCAAACAATATTTGTTTCAGCATTTTCAGTCCCCTTCACTTCAATTGAAAGGCTTACTCACGCACTCTGCCTGCAACACTTTTGCTTCGACCGACGATCACGCCCGTTCGATCAGGGTCACGCCGCCGCCCGCCGCTCCGCCGCATGGGCCGTCATCAGCCGCATCGCCGCATGGGCGGAGAGCGCCGCGCCTTCCTGCCAGTACAGGACATAGGACAGATGCTCGCCGGCGAAGAAGATCGGTCCCTCGGGCCGCATCAATTCGGTGTAGCGAGCGCCGCGCGCGGCGTTTCCGAAATCGGGATGGATCGGCCCGACGCCTTCGGACCAGGGCGTGATCCCCCAGGCGACGGTGACGCCCTTGGCCAGCTCCCGCGCGTGGCCCGGATGCATCCGCTCGACCACCTCGCGGCAGACGCGCAGGCGATCGGCGTGGCTCATCGCAGTGAATTCCTGCGGGTGGTTGGGCCCGGTCCAGCCCGCCGTGTAAGCGGCGACGAGGATGCCCTTGTCCGAATGCCAGCCGCCGGACGGGTAGAGCAAATTCTCGTTCAGCTGGTCGGTCCAGCCGAGCCCGCCGTAAATCCCCTCCGCTTCCCAGAAACGCGGGGCCTCGAACGCGACCTTGACGCTTGGCAGATAAGGCACGTTGCGGATCGCGGTGCGCTTGGCCGGCGAGAAATCGCTCGGGATCCGCTGCAGCAGGTTGAGCGGCAGCGTGCACAGGCAATAATCGGCCATAGTCGCCTGCCGCCCCGGCCCGTGCTCGATCCGTACCCGATCGCCCTGCCGGCGGATCGCGGTCACCGGGCTATTGAGGCGCACAACCGGCCGCACCTGCTCGTAAATCGCCTGCGCGATCCGGTCCATGCCGCCGACCGGCTGGAACATCGGCGCCTGCTGGTCGAAGAACTCCTCGAAGACGAGCGGCAGCGCCGCCGCCGGCCGGGCCATCAGGTCGGCGAGCTGGAACGGCGGCGACGCACGCCCGACCGTGTCGTAGCCGCCGGGCAGCTCGGCATAGCCCGACAGGCCGGCCGGCGTGTACTCGCCCCGCTGGTTGAGGTCGCCGTAGAAAGCGAGAAAGCCGCGCAGCGCGCTATGATCGCCCGGCCCCAGTTCCTGATCGAGCGCATGGCGGTCGATCGCCTTGCTGAGCAGCTCCGCGAACCGCCCGCGCACGCCGTTGCGGATCTGCCGATCCTCGTACACCTGGCCGCCGAAATCCCAGCGCGCCGCCCGGTTCGAATTGACCATCACCTCGATCGGCACGTTGAACCGCCGCGCATAGCCGAGGATCGTGTGGTGCGCGGTCGGCAGCCGCGCCGCGCCGGCGTTGAAATAATGGCCCTGGTCGAACTGGCAGAGCTGGTCCTCGCGTCCGGTCTGGACGATCCGGTCGCCGCCACGCAACGTCCATACCCGACCGCCGATCCGGTCCCGCGCCTCCAGCACGGTCACGTTCCAGCCCGCCTGCCGCAGTTCATAGGCCGCGACGAGACCGGATATCCCCGCGCCGAGGATGACGACGCTGCGCCCGCGCCCCGAACCGCCCGGCAAGGCGAACGGGTCGCTCGCTCGCGCCGGCTCGGCGAGCAACCCCATCGCCTGCATGCCGAGGAAGACGGCGCTGTAGCCGCCGACCGCGCCCAACCGCTCGAGGAAATCCCTGCGCGTGACGCTCATTTGCGCTGCCTCCCGCTCATCCTGAGTAGCCGGTGAGCCTGTCGAACCGGCGTGTCGAAGGACGGGTGACGCTCATTGCGTCCGCCTCACGGTCGGCTGGACAGGCGGATCGGCGGCGGTGACCTCGATCTCGACCAGCCAGCCGGGATCGACCAGACCCGACACCTGCATCGTCGACCGCGCCGGCCGGTTGGGCTGCATCGCGGTCCCGAAAAACTCGCGATAGGCGGTCATCATCCCGGCGAAGTCCATCCGCTCCTGCCCCGGCGGCGCGACCAGGAAGACGCGCATCATCACCACGAAGCGAAGATCGAGGCCCTGTTCGCGCAGCTGCGCCTCGATGCGGCGCAACACCGAGCGGGTCTGGGTCGTCGTGTTGCCGAAGCGCTGCACCGATCCGGCCGGCGCATTGGCGTCGGCGACGTCGGGCACCTGGCCGCTGACATAGACGAGACGGCTCCCCGCCGGCACCTCGACCGAGGCCGCGATCGCCGCCCCGTCCGGGACGACGCGGCGGCCCTCCTGCGCGGCGGCGGGCGCGGCGGCAAGCAGGATGAAAGGAACGATCAGGCGCATGAATCCCCCCTGTTGCGCGGATGCTACGCCCAATCCCTGAGGTCGTCACCGGGCTTTTCGACGAGCGCGCTTCGTCGCCGCTTGCCTTCCGCCACGCCGCGGGGAACAACCGCTCCGGGGAGCGGCGCGGTGCCGCTGGAGGGAACCAGAGTCATGCGTATCGTCGCCTTCGCTTTGTCCATCATGCTCGGCGCCGGTGTCGCGGCGAGCCTCGCCACCGCCCAGCCCGCGGTCCCGGCCTGCCCGGAACGGCTCGGCGATCTGACTTCGGTCGTCTGCAGCTGCACCGCCGAGGCGGCGGCCGACGGCCCGGTCTGGGGCTCCGACACCTACACCGACGACAGCCGCGTCTGCCGCGCCGCCCGACATGCCGGCGTGATCGGCGAGAGCGGCGGCGCGATCTGGGTGTTCGAGCGGGCCGGCCAGGCCTCCTATCCCGCGCTGACCCGCAACGGCGTCGCCTCGAACAGCTGGCCGGGCTGGCGGCGCAGCATCGCCGTCCGCCCCGCGTCCGAGGCTTCGCAAGCGGTCGCCACCCCCGGCTCCGCCATCTGCCCGCACAATGTCGCCGGCATGGCGATCGGAACGGCGGTCACCTGCACCTGCTCGATCGCCCAGATGACGGCCGGCGGCCTGTGGGGCGACCGCATCTATAGCGGCGACTCGAACCTCTGCGCCGCCGCCCGCCACGCCGGCATGATCGACGGCAATGGCGGCGTCATCCACGCCCGGGTCACCGCCGGCCGGGAGAGCTATCCGGGCACGCACCGCAACGACGTCGTCAGCAACCGCTGGGCGAGCTACCCGATCAGCGTCGAGTTCGACCGCTAACATGAGGATTTCTGACACAGAGGTGCCAAATTAATCACTTAGGCCATAACGATCTCTAATTGGCCGCATCTGCCGATAGTGCTTTTTCAATCGCTGTTTCCAAGGTGAAAATATTGGCTCAGTATCCAGCCCGAATCGGGTCGGGGGTGCAAGATGGCTGGGGGCAAGGAGAGCGCACAAACCAATAAGGGCAAATCGATCGTCCTGTTTTCGGATGGTACGGGAAACAGCAGCGGCAAGCTGTTCAAGACCAACGTATGGCGGATGTACGAGGCAATCGACCTTGGCCCCAGCCCGCCCGATCGACATGATCAGATTGCCTATTACGACAATGGTATCGGCTCCACGTCCTTTCGCCCGATGCGGATGATCCAGGGCGTGTTCGGCTACGGCCTCAAACGAAACGTCCTGCAAATCTATCGCTACGCCTGTCGGAATTATCGCCCGGACCCAGCACAGAAGCCGGGAAAGAATCCGCGCCGTCTCGGCGACCAGTTCTACGGCTTCGGCTTCAGTCGCGGCGCCTTCACCATGCGCCTCGTAATGGACCTGATCGCCTCGGAAGGCATCGTGCGGTATACCAGCGAGCGCGAGCTGCTGCGCCGGACGCAGGCCGCCTTCCTGCACTATATATACCATTGCGATTCCGGGCGGCTGCGCGGCTTCCGGGCACTGCCCACGCGCATCGTCCGCGGCGCAAGACGGAACGGAATCGCCCTGTGGCGGCGGATCGCGGGAGGCGAGGTTTATGACCGCAACAATAATTATCAGCCGGTCATCCGTTTCCTCGGCGTCTGGGACACGGTCGCCGCTTATGGCCGGCCGGTAGTCGAGGTTACCCGGGCGTTCGACAACTTCGTCTATCCCATCAGCATCCCGAGTTATCGTCTGAACGAGCGGATCGACTGCGCGCGCCATGCGCTCGCGCTCGACGACGAGCGCGATTCCTTCCACCCGCTTCTGTGGGACGAGATGCATGAGAAGCAGCTCGTCAGACGACGCCGCGTGAAGAAAGGCCGGCTGGAGCAGGTCTGGTTTGCCGCGATGCATGCCGATGTCGGCGGCGGATATCCCGACGAGAGCCTGAGCTACATCTCGCTGCTCTGGATGCTGGAGGAGGCGCAGAAGCAGGGCCTGCGCACGCTGGATGTCGTGATCGAGCGCTATCTCGCGCTCGCCAACAGCTATGGCCCGATCCATGACAGCCGGGCCGGCCTCGCTTCCTATTACCGCTACCAGCCGCGCAAGATCATAGCGCTGCTGAACCCCGTCGACGGGAAGACGCTCAGTCTTCGGGACCCGGCGGTCCGCGACGACAAGGCAGGCCGCAGGGGCTGCTCGTCGATGTGAACGTCCACGAAAGCGTGATCGCGCGGATCGCGACCGGCACCGACAATTATGCGCCGATCGCGCTGCCGGGCCGGTTCAGGATCGTCCCGGCGAAGGGACTGGACGAGGCGTTGCCGCAGGCCGACAGCGAAGCGAGCCCCGGGCGGCACCCGGCGTCCCGGCTCCGCCATTCCCTTGCCCTGACGAAGGCCGTTCGCCGGCGACTCGCCTTGCGAAAGACGTCAGCGCTGCTGAGCCGGAAGCTCGAGACCGCCTGGGACATCGTCTGGTGCCGGCGCTTGGTCTATTTCCTGACCGTCGCTGTGACCTTGGCCATCCTCATCGTCCCCATGCTCCGAGATCATGTCGGGGACTCGCCCGCCGCCGTCGGCTTTTACGATCCGTCTCACGCGCTGCTGCCGAACGACGGCCGAACCAGCATTTTCACCAATCTGTTCCGGCTTCCGGCGGCCTTTCTGCCGGAACTGGCCGATCATTGGCTCGAAGACGTGGCGGCCATCTGGAAGTGGATACTGTTCCTGCTGGTTGGCGTGTGGCTCCTGAACCGGATCAGTGTCTGGCTGTCGCGGATCACGCGCGATCTCGCCCGCGCCAGCTGGTTGGCCGCGCTGGGGCCAACGGCCGCCGTCGCCGCGAATGCGCCGGAAGCCAGCGCCGGGAATGCGCCGGCGGCCAGCGTCAAGCAGGACCGCGCATCGATCCTTCAGGACATCCGGAACTCGTCCGCCTACCAGCACCTGTTCCGGGCGGTGAAATGGTATGTCCTCCCTTTCATCATCGGCATCATCATGCTGCTGTTGCTGGCGTGGGCCATTCTGATCCTCTGGACCCAGATGAGACTGCCGAACATGGAGGATCGGGGCGATCTGTGCGCATCCGGCAACGCGCGGTTGCCGATCAGCCATGTCGAGGTCGATTTCCGCACCGACCGCCCGTGCAACAGCGGCGGCGGCTTCGTCCAAGCGGGCCAGACCTATATCGTCACGTTCGACGTCATCGACCAGTGGCGGGACGCCGACGCGGATACGACGCCGTCCGGCGGCTCGGCCTTCGCAGGGGGTCTGTCGGGGTTCGTTGCCGCACCGCTGCGGCGGATCGTCGATGCGAACTATCTGCAGCCGCTCGTCTCGATCCGGCCGAATGACAGCACATCGATCGGGCAGGACGTCTACATCTACCCGCTGGCGCTGACCCGCGTGGAAAATTCCGGCAGCCAGTACCGGGCCGAATTCACGCCGCGAATGAGCGGCAGCCTGTCGCTGTTCGCCAATGATGCGGTGCTGCCGTACGAGGTCCGGTTCGTCGGCCTCGATCCCTTGTGGTTCTATCACTCTCCCGGAACGGGAAATGCGGGCACGGCTTGCGTGACGATCGAGCGGGTCAGGGGCGCCAATGAGCCGCCGGCCCCCGCAAACGGGCCGGGCTGCACCCGAAGGGACGAGGTCCCCAAGCCCGTCGAGCAGAGTGCGGGACGCCGTCGAACAGGGTGTCCCCGGCCGGCCCGCTGGACCCCGGGGCGCCATCCCGCTAGGCATGCTGCTTCCCCGGGGGACCGCGCGACGCGGTTGAGAGGCAGCCAGTCCGCTGCGACCCGCCGAACCTGATCCGGCTGACACCGGCGTAGGGAGGGAGCGGGCTGCAACCGCTCTCCTTCCATTTTGGAGAGCGAAACCATGGCCGACATCCCTGCCCGCACCGAGCTCAAGGTCACCACCGGCCCGATCCGCGGCAGCCGCAAGATCCACGTCGGCCCGCTCAAGGTGGCGATGCGCGCGATCGACCTGGAGCCGAACTCCGGCGAGCCGCCGCTGAACGTCTACGATTGCTCCGGCCCTTACACCGACCCCGAGGCCCGCATCGACATCATGGCCGGCCTGCCCGAGCTGCGCCGCGAGTGGATCGTCGCGCGCGGCGATGTCGAGGAGGTGCTGCAGCGCGAGGTGAAGCCGGAGGACAACGGCCAGCTCGGCCCCGACCGCAGCGGCGGCGTCCAGCCCTTCCCCAACGTCCGCCGCAAGGTGCTCCGCGCCAGGCCCGGCGCCAACGTCAGCCAGATGCATTATGCCCGCAAAGGCATCATCACGCCCGAGATGGAATATGTCGCCGTCCGCGAAAATCTCGGCCGCGAGATGCTCACGCGACCATATCCGCGACGGCCAGGATTTCGGCGCCGCCATCCCCGATTACCGTCACCCCCGAATTCGTCCGCGACGAGGTCGCCCGCGGCCGCGCGATCATCCCCAACAACATCAACCACCCCGAGAGCGAGCCGATGGCGATCGGCCGCAACTTCCTGGTCAAGATCAACGCCAATATCGGCAACAGCGCGGTCGCCTCCGACGTCGCCGCCGAGGTCGACAAGATGGTCTGGTCGATCCGCTGGGGCGCCGACACGGTGATGGACCTCTCCACCGGCCGCAACATCCACGACACCCGCGAATGGATCATCCGCAACAGCCCCGTGCCGATCGGCACCGTCCCGATCTACCAGGCGCTGGAGAAGGTCGGCGGCGTCGCCGAGGACCTCACCTGGGAAATCTACCGCGACACGCTGATCGAGCAGGCCGAGCAGGGCGTCGACTATTTCACCATCCACGCGGGCGTCCGCCTGCCCTACATCCCGATGACCGCGAAGCGCGTCACCGGCATCGTCAGCCGCGGCGGCTCGATCATGGCCAAATGGTGCCTCAGCCACCACCAGGAGAGCTTCCTCTACACCCGCTTCGAGGAGATCTGCGAGATCATGAAGGCGTATGACATCGCCTTCAGCCTCGGCGACGGCCTGCGCCCCGGCAGCATCGCCGACGCCAATGACGAAGCCCAGTTCGCCGAGCTCGCCACCCTGGGCGAGCTCACCCAGATCGCCTGGAAGCACGACGTCCAGGTGATGATCGAAGGCCCCGGCCACGTGCCGATGCACAAGATCAAGGCCAATATGGACAAGCAGCTCGAGGCCTGCGGCGAGGCGCCCTTCTACACGCTCGGGCCGCTCACCACCGACATCGCCCCCGGCTACGACCACATCACCAGCGCGATCGGCGCCGCGATGATCGGCTGGTTCGGCACCGCGATGCTCTGCTACGTCACGCCCAAGGAGCATCTCGGCCTCCCCGACCGCGACGACGTCAAGGTCGGCGTCGTCACCTACAAGCTCGCCGCCCACGCCGCCGACCTCGCCAAGGGCCACCCGGCCGCGAAAATGCGCGACGACGCCCTCTCCCGCGCCCGCTTCGAATTCCGCTGGCGCGACCAGTTCAACCTCTCGCTCGATCCCGACACCGCCGAGCAATATCACGACCAGACCCTCCCCGCGGAAGGCGCCAAGACCGCCCACTTCTGCTCGATGTGCGGCCCCAAATTCTGCTCGATGAAGATCACCCAGGAGGTGCGCGACTTCGCGGCGAAGCAGAACCAGAGCGCCGACGCGTTTCTCGCAGCGACACCCTCTCCCCTTGAGGGAGAGGGCGACTCAGCGAAGCTGAGCGGGGTGAGGGGTTCCCTCAGCGAAGCCGAAGCGGAAGCCGGCATGGCCGAGATGAGCAAGGTCTTCAGGGAAACCGGCAGCGAGCTCTACATGGGCGCCGGCGGGCGGGAGCACGACTGAGCGGCAACCGAACGAAAGAGAGCAGCCATGGCGAAGATCACCATCGGCAGGCCGGAGGACAAGGCGCGGCTGTTGCAGACCATCGTGCTCGGCTTCGCCGCCGATCCGATGGCGCGCTGGGCCTCGCCGGACGCGGCGGTCTATCTCGATCGGCGCGCCGAATTCTTCGATGCCTTCGGCGGCGCGGCCTTCGATCATGGCACCGCCTTCGTCGCCGACGACGGCGCGGCGGTGGCCACCTGGCTGCCCCCCGGCGTGGAGTCGGACGGCGATGCTCTGGCCGCGATCATGGACGAACAGACGCCGGAACACCGCAAGGCCGAGATGGACGCCCTCTTCGCCAGGATGGAGGAATATCACCTCAGCGAGCCGCACTGGTACCTGCCGCTGATCGCCGCCGATCCCGCCCGCCAGGGCCAGGGCCTCGGCACCGCCTTGATGGAAGCCGCGATCGCCCGCATCGACGCCGACGGCCGCCCCGCTTATCTGGAAAGCTCGAACCCGCGCAACATCCCGCTCTACGAACGCTTCGGCTTCGAACGCATCGGCGAGATCCAGACCGAAACGTCGCCGGTCCTGACGCCGATGGTCCGGCGGGGGAGGGGGTGAAGAACGAGAAATTCCGCGAGAAGGGTGGGGAAATCTATTTGCCCGCGGCGGAGTGAAGGGCCGCCCTCACTTGCTGTTGGCTCGCTCCCTTGATCGAGCAAGGACATAGTCGGCGAAACGGGAATGAGCGACCACGTAGCTCACCCAACGGTTACTACCTTCACGATTTTGCGCAGCCTCAAGCCCGTGCTTGTAGATTGTGTGGACAGAGGCTCCCCTCGGCTCGCGTCCGATAGCCAGACCTATCACCGCGTTAACGCTAGCTCGGGTCTTTTGTCTAAATTCCGGCGGAATTTCGAAAGCATTTCTTCGAGAATGCCTCGCCAGTCGCCCAACTCCGTCCCCGGATCAAGCACCTCTTCCCGAATCTGCCACCAGAAGTACGTAGCATCCGGCCCCACGATGATCTCTGGGTCATGCGCCGCAGGCAACTTTACGCCATCGATTATGACGCCATGCTCGGGTGGCAGCGAATGAGTGCCAGGTGTCCGAATAGGGCGAGCAACAACCCCATTGCGAACCTCGGCTCCAATAAAACCCGGCTTTCCAAATTTCGCTGCTTTCAAAAATGCGGCAGGGAGAGATACGTCAGCGACCTGATGTATTGTATGCATGAGACCGCACACATGGTCTGATCGCTCAGATATGCCGATTGTCCAGGCGCTAGGCATTAACAACTCAGCGGCAAACCTATTGGCTTCCACTTCCATTTCTCTATATCTGCCTCGCTCCTGGCATCGATATCGTCGATGATAGTGCCCATGTGCCACGGTATCACTATGTGGCCAATTTCATGTGCTATAGTAAATCTTCGCCGCACCGGCGGCATATTCTTAGACACCCACACCTTGGGCCGCTTGCGCGATACTTTTAATTAAACAGAGCCCGTCGATATCTATAGGAAAGTTCTTATAGGAGAGGTCGGCGAGTCCTGGCAGATGGACTCCACATCTATTGGAGGCGATGATCTGAGGCGCTCGATTAATCGAGCCGCCATTCTTTCCTCGGGATGCCGCAATTCAGCGATCTGGCTGTGCGGCGATCCATCTGGCAGGTATCACTATGTGCATTTCCTGTGCTATCAGTAAGATCTTGCCGCAATCGGCGCATCTCTTAGACACCCTACACCTTGGGCCGCTTGCGCGATACTTTTAAATCTAAACAGAGCCCGTCGATATCTATGACGAGTTCTTATAGGAGAGGTCGATGAAACTTCGGCAGATCGGACTCCACATCTATTGGAGGCGATGATCTGAGGCGCTCGATTAATCGAGCCGCCATTCTTTCCTCGGGATGCCGCAATTCAGCGATCTGGCTGTGCGGCGATCCATCTGCGAGGATAGCGAGCTTTCCAGCTTCATCAGAGCGTGCCGCAATCCGCTCCTGATATCGTAGGTTGTCATTCACCGCCTCCCTAAGGGGCCGGTCCCTGTGACGAGCAGTTAAGATGATGTCGATGGAATCAGCGTCGGCTACCCACAAAGAGTATTCCTCAAACGTCATGCCGAGAAACTCATGCACCTCTTGGTCTGAGCCGGAGTCGTGCCAAGCCTCAACGTAATCCTCGATTTCGTCCGCCAGAACTCGCCCATCCAAAGCGAGAGTCATGAAGGAGGAATCAGACATCGATTTTCCTTCCTTTCACGGCCGGCTTGAAGGGAATGCCGTTGACCGCATCTGCTGCGCCGAGGTGGATGCCGCGCTTTGTGAAAATCTCGATTTCGCCATGAAGCTCGTCCCACGTATAAAGACGTTTCCCGTCAGGGCTACGCCAGCGCTTCGCACCGTTTACGAACCCGAGCGCTTCACACTCATCCAAGAAGCTTGGCGTCGGCTTCGCTACCATCGCGCTAAAGAACCACGAAAACGCGCAGAGAGCCAGACGAGGTTGCGCCCTCGGCAAAAAACCGTTTTCCTACATGTTCTTTTTATGTTCTATACTGCTCGATGAGCGACTCACCTCCAACCCCCGCCGCCGGCGACGGCCTTCCCGCCAGCCCGTCCGCCACAACCCATCCCCTCGCCGTCACCCCCGACGAGCCACCCGCTTACGATCCCGCCGATTATCGCTGGGTCCCCGTTCGCCGCCGCCCGCGCCGCGACGGCTGGACCGAGGAGAAGCAGCGCCGCTTCATCGAGACGCTCGCCGATACCGGGGTGGTCGGGCTGGCCGCGAAGGAGGTCGGGATGACCCGCGAGAGCGCCTACAAATTGCGCCGCTCGCCCCACGCCGCCGCCTTCGCCCGCGCCTGGGACGCCGCCCGCCATCATGCCGGCGGCACGCTCGAGGATATCGCCTTCGAACGGGCGATCGAGGGCCAGGAGCAGAACGTCTTCAACGAATATGGCGAAGTGATCGCGACCAAACATGTGCACAATGATCGGCTGCTCATGTTCCTGCTGCGCCACCTGAAGCCCGAACGCTATGGGCGCGACGCGCTTCGCGAGCCGCCGCCGCCGCCCGCTCCCGGCGCGACGCTCGACGCGAGCCTGCGCGCGATGGAGCCGCTGCCGCCCGCGCCGATCGAAGGATTGCTCGACGCCGAGACCTTGGCCGGCGAGCTTCACCTCGCCGACGTCGCCGATGGGGTGCTGCCCCATTTCCTGTCCGAACAGGCGCCGCCAAAGAGCGAGGAGCGGCTGCGGGCGGAGGCGCAGGCCGCGCAGCAGGAAAAGCGCGGCGAAGCGGCGTGGGAGAAGCAGCAAGCGGGCGGAAAGCTCGGCCATCGGGAGTTCGCCGACATGTGCCGCGCCATCGATCCGCTCGGCCGCGCCGACCCGCCGCGGAGGCGCTACAAGTGAGAACTTGCTGTGAACTTCCGGGCGGGTCGACGAAGGTGAGCCACGTCCGGCATCGAAGAGAGGCGGCAGCCTCAGGCCGCGCTACTTCGGCTCGGGGCGGTTCATCTCCTCGGGTGTCGCCGCATTTTCCAGCGCATCGACCCGAGCCTCGGTCGAGTTGGTGGTCATCACCATCTCCATCGCCGACATGTTGCCGGGCTCCTCCGCCATCGCGTTGGTGAGATTGGCGCCTTCTTCATCGCAAGCGCGCAGCGCGGCGATCGCCGCGGCCGCGCCGGCGAGATCGAGCCGGAGCAATGTCCGTCGCCCGGTCGTCGCCTCCAACCGCCGCCCGGCGCTGATCCGGTCCAGGATCTCGTAGGATGCGAGGGAAAGCCGGTAGCCCTGCCGCCCTTCCTCGGCGATGCCCATCGCGAAGCTGTCCTCGGCGGCGCCGTCAACCGCCACGACGAATTGCGAGCTATGACCCTGCCGCACGTTGCGCAGCGCCGGGTCGAGAAACTCGATCTCGATGCCCATCGCGATCCGGAACCGGACCACCGCCGGGCTATCGCCATTCACATTATGCGCCAGGGTGCAGGTCGAGCGCTCGAGATACCAGTTCGGGGCGTCGCCCACCGCCATATACTGCTCGTCCGTCGATTCCTGCGCCACGGCGAACGCGGCGAGGCCCGAACCGGCCAGCGCGGCGACGAGGATGAAGGCGGCCTTGAACATGAGCGCTCCCCCTTTGACGCGCTTATGCGGTCCGCGCCGTCCCCCGGCAAGCGATCCGCCGCGGGCACCGGCCCGGCCCACCGGCAACCTTTGCGCCGGGCGGGCGTTGCCCGAGATGCGGCTCGGGGAAGACTGAGAGAAATCGGAGGCGAGGATCGCGATGGCCACATCATCCGGCAATGGCGCCAACGCGCGCATGCAAACCCCGCCGATCGTATCGCGCGAGGAGTGGGACGCCGTCCAGCAGCGGATGCACGAGCGAGAAAAGGAAGTGATGCGCACCCGCGACGCCTTGGCCGCCGAGCGCCGGCGGATGCCCTGGCTGGCGGTTGAGAGGGACTATGTCTTCGAAGGGCCGGACGGCCGCGTCGGCCTGCGCGATCTGTTCGGCCGCTGCCGGCAGCTCATCGTCTACCGCGCTTTCATGGATCCGGGCGTGTCGCGCTGGCCGGAGCGCGGCTGCATCGGCTGCTCGCTGGTCGCCGATCACGCCATTCATCCGGCGCACCTCAACCAGCGCGACACCCATCTTGCCTTCGTCTCGCGTGGGTCGCAGGCCGATCTTGCGCGCCAGAAGGCGAAAATGGGCTGGGAGCACATCCCCTGGTACACGTTGACCGACGATTTCGACGCCGATTTCGGGGTCGACGAATGGCACGGCACCAACTTCTTCTTCCGCGACGGCGACCGCATCTTCCGCACCTATTTCACCAGCGGCCGCGGCGACGAGCAGATGGGCAACTTGTGGAACTGGCTCGATATGACCGCGCTCGGCCGGCAGGAGGAATGGGAGGATTCACCGCCGGGCTATCCGCAGACGCCGCCTTATGACTGGTGGGTCTGGCACGACAATCGCGAGGCCGAGCCCGAGCGGGAGTGACGAGGAGGCGCGCATGCGGGGAGGGATGAAGCGATGACCTACGCCAAGGACGCCACCCCGCCCTTCTACCACGGCACCCGCGCCGACCTGAAGGTGGGCGATCTGCTCGCGCCCGGCTTCAGCTCCAATTATCAGGCGCAGAAGCTCTCCTGGATCTACTTCTCCGGCACGCTCGACGCGGCGATCTGGGGCTGCGAGCTGGCCAAGGGCGACGGCCGCGAACGCATCTACATCGTCGAGCCGACTGGCGCGTTCGAGGACGATCCCAACCTCACCGACAAGAAATTCCCCGGCAACCCGACCAAATCCTACCGCTCCCGCGCGCCGCTCCGCATCACCGGCGAGGTCACCGAATGGGAGCCCCACCCGCCCGAGCGGCTCAAGGAGATGAAGGACGCCCTCGCGAAGATGGAGGCCGAAGGCGACATGCAGATCATCGACTAGCGACGAGGAAGCATGCGCGCCCGCAATCCGCTCTATGTCATGGCGAAACCGCCACCCGAGGTCGCGGCGCGGATCGCCGCCTTGCCGCGCAACGATCCGAAGCGCGGGCCGGAGCTGCTCCACGTCACTCTGCTGAAGCTGTTCGACCTCCATTTCGCGCCGCCGGAATGGCTTCCCGCCGTGATCGCCGCGCTGGACGGGTTTGAGGGCGCCGCCTACCCGCTCGCCTTCGACCGGATCGAGACCCGCAAGGCGGTAACGCTCCGCACCCGCGCGCCGCTCCCCGAGGCGCGCGCCTTCCAGGCGGCGTTGGTCCGCCATCTCCTCGAGCGTCGCGCGCCGTTGATGCTCGGCACGACGCCCGAGCCGCACCTCACCATCAACTATCGCGACGACCGGCAGGGATCGCGGAAGATCGAGCCGATCGGCTGGACGGTCGATGAAATCCTGCTGGTCGAAAGCATCGTCGGCAAGACCACCCATGTCGCGCATGGCCGCTGGCCGCTCGTTGGGGTGCCAGCCTGAAGTGTGCGACTTTTGGCCGCGCCGATCGCGTCATCCTGTGCTATCCGCCCGCTTGGGGAGGACTTGCGATGCTCGATCCCGATCTGCCCGCCGAACAGGTCGCCGACGCCTATCGCGAATGGCGCGACAGCAAGGGGATGAGCGCCGATCTGTTCCTCGATCTGATGGCCGACGAGATCGAGATGCGCTCGGTGCTCGAGCCGGCACTGCCGGACGACCTCGCCGCGAATCGCAAGTCGCGGGGCGAGGCGCGGGAATATTTCGCGATCATTTCGCGCGACTGGGAGATGATCGATTTTCCCCAGGAAAAGATCGTCGCGGACGGCGACACCATCGTCTGGATCGGCCGCTGCAGCTGGCGGCATCGCGCGACCGGGCAGGAGATCGACACGCCCAAGGTCGACATCTGGACGTTCCGGGGCGGCAAGGCGGTCCGCTTCCTCGAAATGTTCGACAGCCTGGGCTTCGCACGGACCGCGGCGCTGATCTGAACGCGTCGTCAGCCGCCGCGCGATCGCTTCGACGCGTTGAGCAGGGCCGCTTCCCGCACCAGCGCCTTCAGCGCCTCGCCATCGACCTCGTCGCCCTCGAACAGGTCGATCGCGCGGCGCGTGTTGCCTTCCAGGCTGGAGTTGAACAGCCCGGTCGGGTCGTCCAGCGCCGCGCCCTTCGCGAAAGTCAGCTTGACCTTGTCCCGGTACGTTTCGCCCGTGCAGAGAATCCCGCCGCGCTCCCACACCGGCACGCCCGACGGGTTGGCGGGCTTGCGCCACTTCACCGTCTCAATGATCTCCGGGTCGGCTGCCAGAATCAGCCCCCGCGCCCGCGCCAGCGTATCGCCCCGCCAGTCGCCCAGAGCCGCGATCTTCGCGTCGATCTCCACCGAACCGCTCATAGCTGCCCCGACCCGCGTCGCCCAGCGAGATAGGGAAGCGCGAACAGGTACAGGCCGGTGAACATAAGCAGGAAGAGCGGCGGCAGCGGCAGGAAATAGACCCATTGGGCGGGCTCGGTGCCGATCCCGAGCATCGCGAAGATGGCGACGACGGCGAGCGTGAAGATGATCGACAGCCAGCGATGGAATTGCCTGATCCACTTGCTCCAGCTCATCCGCTCGCCTCCGTCGCTCTGCGCGCCCATCCGCGCCGGCCGACGCGAGGGCAAATACGCCACGACTTTGGAAGACGCGCTCGACAGACTCAAGACCCTCGCCGGCCCCCGGTTCGGCATTCAGCGGCTGAGCAGCCCCTTGTTCGAGGGTTGAGAGGCATTGGACTTCGGCTTCTCCGCTTTGGGCTTGCGGACTTCCTTGTTCGATTTCTTCTGACCCTTGGCCATCTTGTCGTTCCTTCGCGTTTCTGACGGGGCGGGCTTAGGCGTTTTCCGCGGCGAAGGCGCGTCCATTTCTTGCTCAATCGCTGCAATGTCGCCCGGTTGTGCTAAGGATGCGCCGATGACCGTCCCTCCCGCCGCTTTCCTGCTTCTGGCGCTCGGTCTGCTCGCCACGCCGCCCGCTTTGGCGAGCGACCACAGCCAGACGGTCGCCGGCTGGCGTTTCTTTGAGGACGGCTCCGGCGATGGCGGCTATGTCGCCCGGATGAGTCGTCGCGGCCAGGGCTATCGCTTCTCCTATTCCTACGAATTCTGGCGCGGCAATGGCGGCGTGGTCGTCGGCGCGACGCTTGCGCTGGGCCGGTGCCGAAGCGGGGATGCGGGTTCCATCGTGCCGTTCGCCGAAGGCTTGAGCCGCGCCTATCTCGATGCAAGGCTGCGCGACTATCTGCGCGAATGCCCGCTGCCTCGCGCCGAGGCGGCGGCCCTGCGTCGCGGTCTCGACACCGCCTGGCCGCGCTTCGCCGCCGTGAGCCGGCGCGCGCGCGCCGGGATGGACCGCGAGAACGAACGCATCGCCCGGGGCGGGTACTGACCTTGGCCATTCCGACGCTCCAGACCGTCCGCCTGACGCTGCGCGCGCCCGCCGCCGAGGATTTCCCCGTCTATCGCGATTTCTACGCCGATGCGGAGGGCTCCGCTTTCTATGGCGGACCGATGTCGGCACCCTCCGCCTGGCGCAAGCTCGCCGGCGATATCGGTCATTGGGCGCTGCGCGGCTTCGGCATGTGGTCGATCGTCGATCGCGCGAGCGGCCGGATGGTGGGCAGCTGCGGGCTGGTCTGGCCGGACGGCTGGCCGCGCCACGAGCTGACCTGGTGGATTCTCCCCGACGCCCGGCGGCGGGGCCATGCGCTTGAGGCCTCCCGGGCGGCGATCGGCTGGGGCTATGAAACGCTGGGCTGGACGCAGGTCGAGACGCACATGGACGACGACAACGGCCCCGCCCGCGCCCTTGCGGAGGCGCTTGGCGGAAACGTGATCGCCAGGGAGATTTTCCCCGACGGGCTGACGCGCGATGTCTATGGGCTGCCGCGCAGCGCCGGCTGATGGCCCAATCGCTCGCCCATATCGCCCTCGTCGTGCGCGACTATGACGAAGCGATTGCCTGGTTTACCGAAAAGCTCGGCTTCATCTTGGTCGAAGACACGTATCAGCCGGAGCAGGACAAGCGCTGGGTTCTCGTCGTGCCGTCCGGCGCTTCAGAAGGCGCGGCCTCGATCCTGCTCGCCCGCGCCTCCAGCCCGGAGCAGGCGCAGTTCATCGGCAATCAAGCCGGCGGCCGAGTCTTTCTGTTCCTCGCCACGGATGATTTCGACCGCGACCATGCCGCCATGACCGCGAAAGGCATCAAGTGGATTCGGCCACCGGTGATCCAACCTTACGGCAAGGTCGCCGTGTTCCTGGATCTCTACGGCAATAGGTGGGATCTGGTGGAATTTGCGGACCGCAAGCCAGGACTGGCCCTCGGCTCGTCTAGCGGCTAGCAGCCTCTCGCGGACGCGGCCATTCGACGCGGCGCCCTCTCCTGGAGCATCTGACTACAAATGGGCTTTCGTTGCGGAATCGTCGGGCTGCCGAATGTCGGCAAGTCCACCTTGTTCAACGCACTGACCGAGACGGCGGCGGCGCAGGCGGCCAATTACCCTTTCTGCACGATCGAGCCCAATGTCGGCCGGGTCGCCGTCCCCGATCCGCGACTCGACCGGATTCGCGAGATCGCCAAGTCGGCGAACGAGATCGAGACCCAGCTGGAGTTCGTCGACATCGCTGGTCTCGTGCGCGGCGCCAGCAAGGGCGAAGGCCTCGGCAACCAGTTCCTCGGCAACATCCGCGAGGTCGATGCGATCGTCCATGTCCTGCGCTGCTTCGAGGGCGGCGACGTCACCCATGTCGAGGGCCGGGTCGATCCGGTCGCCGATGCCGAGACGGTCGAGACCGAGCTGATGCTCGCCGATCTCGAGAGCCTCGAGAAGCGGGTGCCAAACCTGGTCAAGAAGGCGCAGCAGGGCGACAAGGAGGCCAAGGCGCAGGCGAGCGTGCTCGGCCAGGCGCTGGAGCTGCTGCGCGATTCGAAGCCGGCTCGGCTGACCGAGCCGAAGGACCCGGAGGAGCAGCTGGCGTTCGAGCGGGCCCAATTGCTGACCGCCAAGCCAGTCCTCTACGTCTGCAATGTCGATGAGGGCGACGCCGCCGCGGGCAACGCCCATAGCGCGCGCGTGTTCGAGAAGGCTGCTGCGGAGGGCGCGAAGGCCGTCGTCATCTCGGCCGCGATCGAGGCGGAGATTGCGACCATGCCGGCCGAGGACCGGACCGAGTTCCTCGCCGATCTCGGCCTCCACGAGACCGGCCTCAGCCAGATCATCCGCGCCGGCCACGACCTGCTCCACCTCATCACCTTCTTCACCGCCGGGCCCAAGGAGGCGCGCGCCTGGACCGTGGAGAAAGGCGCGAAGGCACCGCAGGCCGCCGGCGTCATCCACACCGATTTCGAGCGCGGCTTCATCCGCGCCGAGACGATCGCCTACGAGGATTTCGTCGCCTGCGGCGGCGAGGCGGCGGCGAAGGAAGCGGGCAAGATGCGCGCCGAGGGCAAGGACTATGTCGTCCAGGACGGCGACGTCCTGCTGTTCCGCTTCAACGTCTGAATGACCCTGCTCAGCGGCGTTGAAGGACTCGGAGCCGCAACAAAAGCGGGCTAAGCAAACTGCCATGTTCACTCGCCGTCTCTTCCTCGCCGGGGCCGCAGCGACGCTCGCCGCGCCCGCCATCCTCCGCGCCCAGTCGATCTGGCGACGCTACCCGTTCAGCCTCGGCGTCGCCGCCGGCGATCCCTCGCCGGACGGCTTCGTGATTTGGACCCGGCTCGCGCCGGAGCCGCTCGCCGAGCATGGCGGGATGGCGATGCAGCCGATGCCGGTGAGCTGGGAGGTCGCGTCCGACGACCGCTTCGCCGCCATCGTCGCCCGCGGCGACACGGTGGCGCGGCCCGAGCTCGCCCACAGCGTCCATGTCGAGGTGGCCGGGATGCAGCCCGACCGGCCTTATTGGTATCGCTTCAGGGCCGGCGGCGAACGCAGCTTCATCGGCCGCGCCCGCACTCTGCCCGCGGCCGGCACAAGCCCGACCGCGCTCAAATTCGGGGTCGCCGGCTGCCAGGCTTATGACGACGGCTATTACGCCGCCTACGGCCACCTCGCCCGCGAGGACCTCGCCTTCGTCTATCATTATGGCGACTATATCTACGAATATCGCAACGGAACGACGCGGCCGGGATGGGGGGGCGGCGTGGCCGCCGCGGTGCGCGAGAGCGTCGGCGACATGCTCTACGACATCGCCGATTACCGGCGCCGCTATGCCCAGTACAAGAGCGACCCCGACCTGATCCGCGCCCATGCCGCGCACGCCTTCTTCCACAGCTTCGATGATCATGAGATCGCCAACAACTGGGTGCAAGATATCGAAGGGGACGTGCCGGCCGAAGCCTTCCGCCTCCGCCGCGCCGCCGCGCTGCAGGCCTGGTACGAGCATATGCCGGTCCGCCGGGCGCAGATGCCGCGCTTCGGCGACGTCGCGATGCGCCGCGCCGTCCGCTACGGCGATCTCGCCGAGATCGACATTCTGGACACCCGCCAGTTCCGCACCGACCAGCCCTGCAACGACGGCTTCCAGACGCGCTGCGACGGCATGAGCGCGGCGAACGCCAGCGTGCTCGGCGCGGAGCAGGAGGCGTGGCTGACGCAGAATCTGCGTCGAGATCCGGCGCGCTGGAATTGCGTGGCGCAGCAGATCATGATGATGGCGCTCGACCGCCGCACCCGCGACGAGCCGGCGCCGATCTACAATATGGACGCGTGGGTCGCCTATGAGGTTCCCCGCCGCCGCTTGCTCAATCGCATGGCTGGCCTCAACAATGTCGTCGTCCTGACTGGCGACGAGCACCAGAATTTCGCCGGCCAGTTGCATGACGGCGAGCGGCCGGTGGCGGTCGAGTTCGTCGCCACCTCCATCTCCAGCGGCGGCGACGGCCAGGACGTCCGCCCCGGCTCCGACCGCATCCTCGCCAACAATCCGCAGCTAAAATTCATCAACGACCAGCGCGGCTATGTCACCTGCGAGGTCGGCCGGGATGAATGGCGGACCCATTTCATGGTGATGGACCGGGTCTCGACGCCCGGCGGCGCGATCAGCCGCCGCGCCACCGCGACGGTCGCGCGCGGCGCGCCGGATCTCGCCATCGCCTGACGCTGGAATTTCGGTTTCATCCTGCTACGGCTCGCGACCGAAAGGACGCGGCATGATCTATTTCGAGGATATCGAGGTCGGCGCCGAGACCGAGTTCGGCAGCTACGCGGTGACGCGCGAGGAGGTGCTGGACTTCGCGCGCAAATATGATCCGCAGCCCTTCCACCTTTCCGACGAGGCGGCGGCGCAGACCCATTTCGGCCGGCTCGCGGCGAGCGGCTGGCACACCGCGGCGATGACGATGGCCGTCATCGTGAAGTCGTTCGAGAAGCGGCCGCAAGCGGGCCTCGGCTCGCCCGGCGTCGACGAACTGCGCTGGCTGAAGCCGGTCTTTCCGGGCGACACGATCACCGTGCGGGGCAAGATCATCGAAAAGACGCCATCGCGTTCGAAGCCGGAGATCGGCACCTTCCGCACCGAGACGACGGTCAGCAACCAGGACGATGTCCCGGTGATGCGCTTTACCTCGATCGTGCTGATCCGGCGGCGGCCGGCCTGACTTCAGCCGGCGACGCCGGCGTCGCCCTTCGCCGCTTCGTTCCGCGTCTGATTCTCCGGATCCAGCACGCCGATCGGTCGGACGGTGCGCTTCGCATTCGCCCAGACGTTGCGATAGGAAAGATAGGCGAGGAAGGTCGCGACGATCAGGAAGATCAGGACGACCAAGCCCATCTGGTGGCGCTGCTGCAGGTTCGGCTCCGCCGCCCAGTGGAGGAAGGCGGCGACGTCGGTCGCCATCTGCTCGCGCGTCGCCGGTGTGCCGTCGGCATAGCTGACCTGATTATCGGCGGTGATCGGCGGCGGCATCGCGATATTGAGGTTCGCGAAATAAGGATTGAAGTGAAGCCCGGTGCCCGGCCGGTTCTCGGCCGGAAGCGCCCTGCCCTCGGCGTTGCGGTGCGTCGCCGCGTCCGCGTAGCCTGTGAGCAGCGAGGTGATATAGGCCGGGCCGCCATGCCGCGCCTTGGTGATGAGCGACAGGTCCGGCGGCAGCGCGTTGTTGTTCGCCGCCCGCGCCGCGACCTCGTTCGCGTAGGGCGAGGGGAAGCGGTCGGACGGAAGCGCGTGGCGGGTCGCCGGCTCGCCGGTCTCCGGATTGATCGACGGCACCTGGATCGGCCACTGATCGGCGATCGCGCGGACCTCCGCCTCGGTGTAGCCGAGATCATGCAGGCTGCGAAACGCGACTTGGCCGAGGCCGTGGCAGCCGGCGCAGACGTCGCGATAGACCTGGAAGCCGCGCTGCAGCTGCTGCCGGTCGAAGCGGCCGAGCGGCCCGTCAAAGCTGAACGAGATGTCGCGCGGATGCTCATGGAACTCGTGCTCCACCGTGTGCGGCAGGCCGTCATTCGAGACGGCGATGACGCCCCAGAGCAATGACCAGGCGGCGACGCCGACGAAGCCGAGACCGACGAGGAAGCCGAGGATGCGGACCATGTGCGTTCTCGTCCCTTTATGCCGTCGCCGTTGCGGCGGGGCCGGCGCCCACTCCGGCCGGAGCGGCTTCCGCCTCCTCGCCGTGAAGCACGCTTTCGGAAATGGAATTGGGAAGCGGTCGGGTCTTCTCGACCATCGAGAGGAGGGGGAGGATGATCAGGAAGTGCGCGAAATAATACATGGTCGCGATCTGGCTGATCATCACATAGGGTTCTTCCGCCGGAAGTCCGCCCAGCCAGCCCAGCACCAGGACGTCGGCCACCAGGATCCAGAAGAAGATTCGGAAGGTCGGCCGGTAGCTGCCCGAGCGGACCGGCGACTTGTCGAGCCAGGGCAGGAAGAAGAGCAGCAGGATCGATGAGAACATCGCCAGCACGCCCCACAGCTTCGCCTCGAGGATGAAGTCGACGGTGAAGGCGCGGAGGATCGCGTAGAAGGGCCAGAAATACCATTCGGGCACGATATGCGCGGGCGTCGAGAGCGGGTTGGCCGAGATGTAATTGTCGGCATGGCCGAGATAGTTCGGCGCGAAGAAGACGAGGACCGCGAGGAAGATCATCGCGATACCGGCGCCGAACCCGTCCTTCGCCGTATAATAAGGATGGAAGGGAACGGTGTCCTGCGGTCCCTTCACGTCGACCCCGGTCGGGTTGCCCGAGCCCGGAATGTGCAGCGCCCAGATGTGGAGGATGATCACCCCGGCGATCACGAACGGCAGCAGATAATGGAGCGAGAAGAAGCGGGTCAGGGTCGCCTGGTCCGGCGCATAGCCGCCGAGCAGCCAGGTCTGGATCGGCTCGCCGACGAGCGGGATCGCGCCGAACAGGCCGGTAATCACCTTGGCACCCCAGAAGCTCATCTGCCCCCAAGGGAGGACATAGCCCATGAAGGCGGTCGCCATCATCAGCAGGTAGATGACGAGGCCGAGCATCCACACCATCTCGCGCGGCGCCTTGTAGGAGCCGTAATAAAGGCCGCGGAAGATGTGGAGATAGGTGACGATGAAGAAGAAGCTCGCCCCATTGGCGTGCAAATAGCGCAGGAACCAGCCCTGGTTCACATCGCGCATGATATGCTCGACCGAGTTGAACGCGCCGGCGCCCGAGGGCTCGTAATGCATCGCCAGGACGATGCCGGTGACGATCTGGATGACGAGCGCGAGGCCGGCGAGGACGCCGAAATTCCAGAAATAATTGAGGTTGCGCGGCACCGGATAACCGCCGCCGACGCTGCCATAGACCAGCCGCGGCAACGGCAGCCGCTCGTCCAGCCAGCGCATGAACGGGTTCTTCGGCGTATATTGCTCAGCCCAGGGGAAGCTCATACGTGCGGTCCTCAGCCGATCCGGACGGCGGTGTCGGTGGTGAACTCATATTCCGGCACTTCGAGATTGCGCGGCGCCGGCCCTTTGCGGATGCGCGCGGCGGTGTCGTAGTGCGAGCCGTGGCAGGGGCAGAAATAGCCGCCATATTCGCCGCGATTCTCGCCCTCGGCCGCGCCCAGCGGGACGCAGCCCAGATGGGTGCAGACGCCCAGCGTGATCAGCCAGTTGGGATGGCCTTCCTTGGTCCGTTCGGCGAGCGTCTGGGCGTCGCGCAAGGTGGAGACATCGACCGCGTTCGCGGCCTGCTGCTCGGCCGGGGTCAGGTTCCGGATGAAGATCGGCTGGCGGCGCCAACTTGCCTTGATTGCCTGGCCCGGCTGGATCGCAGACAGATCGACGTCGATCTGGGCGAGCGCGAGCACATCCGCCGACGGATTCATCTGGTTGACCAGCGGATAGAGCAAGGCCGCGCCGCCGACCCCGGCGAAGCTGACCGCGGCGATGTTGATGAAATCGCGGCGGCGCACGCCCCCCTCGATTCCGGCGCCATCCAGCGGGGCAATTCCCTCGTTCGCTTCCACCGCAGCCATAATTCCAACCCGTTTCCACCGAACCGCGCCACGGTTGCGCCCCCATGATCGGCCGGGCGGCCGGTCGCGGTTCGCGGGCCTGATAGACGGGCGGGCGCGGGTTTGCCAACCGTGATTTTGATCGCCGCGCCGCCGCGCTAAAGGCTCGCCATGCGCCTCGCCCTCTTCCAGCCCGATCAGGCCGGCAATGTCGGCGCGGCGATGCGGCTGGCGGCATGCCTAAGCGTGCCGCTCGACGTGATCGAGCCCTGCGGCTTTCCTTGGGGCGAGCGCGCGATGCGCCGGGCAGGAATGGATTATGCCGAGATCGCCAATGTCACCCGCCATGCGGATTGGGATGCCTTCCTTGCCACCCTGCCCGGCCGGCTGGTGCTGCTCACGACCGGCGGCGAGCGGCCGCTGCCGGCGGCGCGGTTCGAGGCGGGCGACACCTTGCTGATCGGCTCGGAAAGCGCCGGCGCGCCGCCCTTCGTCCACGATCGCGCCGACCTGCGCGTTCGCATTCCGCTCGCATCCGGCGCGCGGTCCTTGAATCTCGCCGTCGCCGCGGGCATCGCGCTCGCCGAGGCACTCAGGCAGACCGGAGGCTGGCCCGAATGATCCCGTTGGACGATCAGCAGCAGGCGGCGCGGATCTGGTTCGAGAGCTTGCGCGACCGCATTTGCGCCGCCTTCGAGGCGATCGAGCGCGAGGCCGGAAGCGACGCGGACTTTACTTACCTCGAATGGGATCGCCCCGATCCCGATGGCGCACCGGGCGGCGGCGGGGTGCGGGCCGTGATGAAGGGCCGGGTATTCGAGAAGGTCGGCGTCAACGTCTCGACCGTTGGCGGCACGTTCAGCCCCGAATTCGCCGCCACGATCCATGGCGCGGCCGAGGATCCCAGCTTCTTCGCGACGGGCATCAGTCTTGTCGCCCATATGACGAACCCGCATGTGCCGGCGGTGCATATGAACACCCGGTTCCTGTGCACCACCCGGCGCTGGTTCGGCGGTGGCGCCGATCTCAACCCGCCGATTCCCTATGAGGAGGACACGGCCGACTTTCACGCCTGCCTGCGCGGCGCCTGCGCGGCCCATGATCCGACCTTCTATCCGCGCTTCTCGAAATGGGCGGAGGACTATTTCTATATCCCGCACCGCGGTGTCCATCGCGGCGTCGGCGGCATCTTCTACGACCATCTCGAATGCGCCGCGCCCGGCGAAGGCGCGATATTCGAGCAGAATTTCGCCTTCACCCGCGACATCGGCGAGGCATTCCTCGACATCTTTCCCACGCTCGTCCGACGCCGAATGGCGACGTCGTTCGACGACGCCGACCGCGCCCGGCAGCTCGAATGGCGCGGGCGCTATGCCGAGTTCAACCTGCTCTATGATCGCGGCACCCTGTTCGGGCTCAAGACCGGCGGCAATGTCGACGCGATCCTGATGAGCCTGCCGCCGTTGGCGACCTGGTCGTGAGCCTGATCGACATCCCGCCCGGCCATGTCGGCGCGGTCGTCACCTATCTGGAGATGATGGAGCGGCCGGCGCGGGAGCCTATCCCGCCCTCGCCGCTCCGCATCGAGCGCTGCGAGGGTTTCGATCCGGAGCGCTACCGGGCCCTGTTCCGGCGCGTCGGCGGCAAGTGGCTCTGGTTTTCGCGCTTGAGGATGGACGATGCCGAACTGCGAGGCGGCTCTGGCCGAAGTCCATGTCGTGCGCGACGAAGCGGGCGCGGATTGCGGACTAGTCGAGCTCGATTTCCGCACGCGGCGACGAATGCCTGATTCGCTTTCTCGCTCTGGCGCCCGAGCTGGCCGGCCAAGGCCATGGCCGCTGGTTGTTCGCCGAGACGCTCGCTTTGGCCTGGGCGCCCGGCGTCAAACGGGTGAAGGTTCACACCTGCAGCCTCGATCACCCCGCCGCCCTGCCGGCTTATCTGCGCGCCGGCTTTGTGGCGAAACGGCGAGCGTTCGAGAGCTTCCCGGATCCGCGCCTCGCCGGTCTGCTGCCCGAGACCTGCGCGCCGCAGGTGCCGCTGATCAGGTGAAGATCGGGCCGGGATCGGGCGGCGCGAGCTGGGCGTAGATGCGCGCGACCATCACGCCGAAGACGCTGGCGAGCACCGCCTGGACCAGGGTCGACAGGATCAGCACCAGATAGAATGAGAGTGTGTCCGGCCGGGGCGGGCCGACCGTGAGCGTGATCAACGAGCCGCCCACCGCCGCGATGGCGCCCGACGCGACCATCGCGACGATCAGCAGCAGGATAAGGAAGCCGAGCAATTGCCAGAAGCGGCCGGCGGTCAGCGCCCAGCTGCGCTTGAGGATCGCGATCGACCCGCCCGCTTCGACCGCGCCGATCGGATTGGCGAGCAGCAGCCGGGTCCAGAGAAAAATGAGCAGAGGTATCACGAGCAGAGCCGGGATCACCGCCAGCGCGGGAACGCCCAGTGCGACCGCCACCCCCGCGGCCAGCAGCACGACAGGAAGCATCGCGAGCATCGAGCCCAGGCCAATCAGCAAGGCCGCGCCGAGCACCGGCAGCACGCGCCGGGCGCCGCGCTGGATCGCCTCGCCGACGCTGGTCCCGGGGCGCAGGGCAAGCACGGAGATGGCGAGATTGCCGATCAAGGTCGCGACGATGGCGAACGGCACTAGAGCGAGCCAGGCGCCTGGCTCCGGCAGCTCGTTGGGCTGGGTCGGTGGCGTCGCCGCCTGCACGATCGCGCCGGGCAAGGCGATCAGCATGAAGCCCACGGGCAGTACCAACCGTCCTTCGCGCCGCATGAAAGCGGCCGTTTCGTTCCAGGCGTCGGTGATCGACAGGCCGGCCATGCGCTTTCCCTTCTACGGCGCCGGCCTTATGCGAGCGCGATGAGCGGCGCAACGCAGCCATCGGCCCAGGCGCCCGCCCTCGACGCCGTGAGTGCGCAGGGAATCGAGTGGCGCGTCTCGGCGGGGCTGACGCCCTATGCCGAGGCGCTTGCCGAGATGGAGGCGCGCGCCAGCGCGATCCGCGAGGGCGGCGCGCGCGAGCTGATCTGGCTGCTCGAGCATCCGCCCTTGTTCACCGCCGGGACCAGCGCCGATCCGGCCGAATTGTTCAATCCCGAGGGCTTCCCGGTCTTCGCCGCCGGCCGCGGCGGCCGTTACACCTATCACGGTCCGGGACAGCGCGTCGTCTATGCGATGCTCGACCTCGACCTGCGCGGCCGCGATCTTCGGCGCTACGTCCACGCGTTAGAGGGTTGGGCGATCGCCGCCCTCGCCGAATTGGGCGTGGCGGCCCGCCGTGCCGAGGGCCGAATCGGCATCTGGGTCGATTCGCCGCGCGGGGAGGCGAAGATCGGCGCGATCGGCGTGCGGGTGCGTCGCTGGGTGACGATGCACGGCTTCGCGATCAATGCGGCTCCGGAACTTTCCCACTTTTCCGGGATCGTTCCATGCGGTATCCGGGACTTTCCGGTAACCAGCCTCGACGAGCTGGGCGTGGCCGCAAGCCTCTCCCGCCTCGATCATGCGCTTCGGCGTGGGTTGGGGGGATTTCTAACCGCGCTCGGCGAGCGTGGCGGGGAGGCTTGAGGCCGGTTGTCATTGCGTATAAGAGTTGCGGCTGATTTGGACAAAAAAGGGGGCCTCACCCACCAAATCACTAATCTAGGGAGACCTTCAAATGCGTAAACTTATGGCGATCACGATGGTGGGCATGGCTCTGACCGTCGCTGCTTGCGGCGGCAGCCGCACCACGACCAACACCACCAACACCACGACGTCGACCGAGCTCGGCAACGACGTGATGATGGACGCCAATGCCATGGACATGGGCATGGACACCAACATGGGTTCGAACGCGATGCCGCCGGCGGCTGGTGGAAACACCATGACGACGACGACCAACACGACGTCGACCACGAACAAGATGTAATCTTCGGATTCGTCGTTCGAAAAGAAGGGCCGCCGGGCGACCGGCGGCCCTTTTTCTTATGTGCGGCCGGGCTTGCAGTCACCGGAGTGGGCGTTAAGGCGACGGCTTTCCAGCGGGAGGATTTTTATGCGCGCTTCGATCAATATTGCCCGGCTGGCGCTCGTCGCCGGCGCCGCTTTCGCCGTCGCCGGCTGCGGCAGCCGTCCGGCCGCCACCAACGCCGCGACCAATGCGGGGACGATGGGTAACGATCTCTCGACGCCGATGAACGACGCGAGCGCGGTCGAGACGGTCAGCAACGCCAGCACGACCCCGCCGCCCGCGTCGAACATGACCAATTCGGCCGGCACGGAAAACTTCCCTCCGCCCAGCGGCAACAGCTCGGTGCAGAGCAACATCGCCGGCATGTAGGCTGGCCGAAGGACGAAGCGTGGCCGTGGCGCGACGGGCGTCGCACAGGCGGCTAGGGCGGCTTGCCCCGCCAAGTTACGGCAGCAGGCCGGGAAATCCCCGGCGGGAGGGTCTGATGAGCAGAGCGATGACATGCACCGGCAAGGCGCTCGCGGCGGTCGCGCTGCTGGCCGGGGCGTGGGCCGCGCCGGCCGCGGCCCAGGTTCTGCTCTACCCGACGACCTATCCCACCGCACCGATCGATCCCGCCGATCCGCTGGTCGGCGTCCCCCTGCCCGGCGCCACCCCGGCCGAGGCGCGGGCGCGGCTGATCTGGAACCTGCGCGCCGGCCTCAACGTGGCCGCGCTGCAATGCCAGTTCTCCCCCTATCTGCGCACCGTCGACAATTACAACGCCATCCTGGCCCATCATTCGCGCGAGCTCGCCGCCGCCTATGCGACGATCGAAGGCTATTTCCGCCGTATCCACGGGCCTCGCAACGGGCCGCGCCGGTTCGACGATTATTCGACCCAGACCTACAACAATTTCTCGACCCTGCAGGCGCAATTGGGCTTCTGCCAGACCGCGTCCCGGATCGGGAAGGATGCCCTCGCCCGGCCCAAGGGCCAGTTCGGCGCCACCGCTCAGGCGCGGATGCGCGAGCTGCGCGGCAGCCTGACGGCGGTCTCCGACAATTACGCGTTCATCCGGATGACGGTCCCGCTGGCGCCGCTCGCCTTCTAGGGCTGGGCGGCATAAACGGTGGGGTCGACGAGCCCCGCCTCGACAAATCCGCGGGCGCGCAGCCGGCACGAATCGCACAGGCCGCAATGGCGGCGGTCCGGCGTCGGATCGTAGCAGGACCAGGTGAGGCCCGCGTCGAGGCCGAGCCGGGCCGCTTCCTGCGCGATATCGGCCTTGCTCATGGCCAGCAGCGGCGCCTGCACCCTGAACCGGTCCCCCTCGACCCCTGCTTTGGTGGCGAGGTTGGCCATCGTCTCGAACGCCGCGATGAAGTCCGGCCGGCAATCGGGGTAGCCGGAATAGTCGAGCGCATTGACGCCGATAAAGAGTTCCCGCGCGCCCGCCGCCTCCGCCCAACCCAGGCAGAGCGAGAGGAAAATCGTGTTGCGCGCCGGCACATAAGTGATCGGGATCCCCGGCTGCACGCCCTCCTTGGGCACCGCGATGTCGGCGGTCAGCGCCGAGCCGCCGAAGCCGGTCAGATCGAGCGGCAGCACAATGTGCCGCTCGACGCCGATCGTCGCGGCGATCGCCTGGGCGGCGTCGAGCTCGATCCGATGACGCTGGTTATAGTCGACCGTCAGCGCGAGCAGCCGATAGCCCTGCTCGCGGGCGAGCCCGGCGACGACCATCGAATCGAGGCCTCCGGAGAGCAGGACGACAGCAAGCGGTGCGGACATGGCCGGGCGCTATAGAAAGGGCGAACCGCCTGCGCAAAAAGAATGGGCCGCTCCCTTTTCGGGGAGCGGCCCAGTTCAGGCTGCTTAAGCCTGCTAGGGAGGAAAGCGTGCCCAAGAAAGGCACGTCCCCCTGATAGAATCAGATGGTTAAAACCGCGTTAACGCTGTTCGAGCTCAGCCGCCGCGATTGGGAACACGCGCGAGCAGAACTCGCAGTCGACCTGGATGAATCCATGTTTGTCCGCCATCGCCGCGCGCTCGTCCGGCGCGAATTTGGCGAGAACCGAACGGACATGATCGGGATCGCAGCGACAGCCCTTGGCCAACGTCAGGCCGGGCAAGACACGCACCTCCTCTTCGTCGTGGAACAGCCGCCAGAGCAAAGCGTCGAGCGGCAGGCCGGCATCAGTCAGCTCGCCGGGCTTCACCGTCTCGGCGAGGATGCGGATATGCTCCCATTCGGGATGGTCGAGGCGGGTGTGCAGCCGGTCGCGCCCCTCCTCGCCCTCCGGCAGATGTTGGAGCAGGAGGCCGCCGGCGACACGCCCGGAATCGTCGATCGCGACCCGGACGAGGCTCGGGATCTGCTCGGACTGGATGAAATAATGCGCGACCGCGTCGGCGAGGCTGTCGCCCTCCAGCGGCACAATGCCCTGATAGCGCTCGCTCGCGTCCTTGCCCGGAACGACCTGATCGAAGGTGATCGCGAGATAACCCTTGCCGAACAGGCCGAACAGCGAGGGCATGGCGCCGGCCTCGACCAGCCGGTCGGCATCGAAGCGGACATAGCCGCGCAGCTCGCCGCCTTTATAGTCGCAGACCAAAAGGTCGACGATGCCGGCCTCGGTCTGCGCCTGCAGGGTGAGCTGCCCGCCGTCGTCCTTGAGCATCGCGCCGAGCAAAGCGGTGACGGTCAGCGCCTCGGCGAGCAGGCGCGCGATCGGGGCCGGATAGGAATGGGCGGCGAGGATCGTGTCGAGCACCGGTCCCAGCCGCACCAGCCGCCCGCGCGCATGCCGCGCCGGCAGCGAAAAGCCAATCGCCGCATCGAGGGACGCGGCTGCGTAAGCGGGAGAGGAAGCCATGGCCCCGATGTGGCGACGCCATTCATCGGGGTCAATGATCCGGTCACGCTCCGCTTTACAGGCTTAATACACGGCGCTTAGATCGGGCGCGGAAAACAGCATTTCATCGGGGGACAAGGTCTTGGCAGACAAAGGCTCGTTCATGCTCGCCATCCTGCTGGCGAGCGCTGCGACGATTTCCGGACATGCGGCCCTGGCGCAAGTCCCGGCGGCGCGAACCCAGGCGGTGCCGCCGATCGGCTTCACCACCCGCACCCTCGCCAACGGCCTCACCGTTTACACGATCCGCGACACCCGCACCGCCAACGTCTCGGTGCAAATGTGGTACAATGTCGGCTCGAAGGACGACCCCGCCGGCCGCTCCGGCTTCGCCCATCTCTTCGAGCACATCCTGAGCCGGGTGACCCGCAATATGTCGGCCGGCGAGCTTTCCCGCATCGTCGAGGAACAGGCTGGCGGCACGCGCAACGCCTCCACCGGCCCCGACACAACCAATTATTACGAGACGGTGCCGGCCAACCAGGTCGAGGCGATGCTCTGGGCCCATGCCGAGCGGATGGGCCGCTCGGTGCTCGACCAAAGCGTGTTCGAGGCCGAGCGCAACATCGTCAAGGAAGAGATGCGCCAACGCGTTCTCTCCCAGCCTTATGGCCGGCTGCAGCGTTATTACACGTTCGACACCGGTTTCGTCGCCCACCCCTATCGCCGCTCGGGCATCGGCACGATGGCCGACCTCGACGCCGCGACGCTGGCGGACGCGCGCGCCTTCCATGAGAATTTTTACCGCCCCGACAATGCGACTTTGATCGTCTCGGGCAATTTCGACCAGGCCCAGCTCGACGGCTGGATCGACCAGCATCTCGGCGCGCTGCCGCAGCCGAGCCGGCCGATCCTGCGCCACCCGATGAACGAGCCGCCGCGCCGCGAGGCGCGGTCGATGACCGTCCACGGCCCCAATGTGCCGCTCCCCTCGGTGGTATTGACCTGGCAGCGGCCACGGCTGAACCACCCCGATTCGGCGGCGCTCGCAATTCTCCAGCGCATCCTCTCGGGCGGCCAGTCGTCACGGCTGTTCCGCTCCATGGTCTATGAGCGGCAGCTCGCGACCACCGCCACCGCGTTCGATTTCGGGCTGGAGGATGCGGGGATCTTCGCGGTGCAGGCGACCGTCGCCACCGGCCGCGACATCGGCGAAGCGGAAACCATGCTCGCCGCCGAGGTCGCCCGCCTGCGCGACCAGCCGGTGAGCGAGGCGGAGCTGGCCGAGGCGCGCAACGAGCTCGTCTCCCAGCAGCTGTTCGCGCGCGAGACCCCCGAAGGCCGCGCCTTCGAGATCGGCCAATCCGTCACCACCGCCAACGATCCGCGCTGGGGCGATCGGCTGCTCGCCGGCGTCCGACAGGTGACGGCGGCGGACGTGCAGCGCGTTGCGCGCCAGTATCTCACCGACTCGACCCGCGTCTCGATCCGCTATCTCGATCAGGCGCAGCGCGCCGGCGCCGCCGCGCCCGATCCGTCCGCGCAGCCGACCGATCCGGCACTCGGCCGCAGCTTCCCGGCCGCGACTCTGCCGCCCAATCAGCTCGCTCCGGAAAGCGAGCGCGTCGCGCCGCCGGCGCCAGGCGCACGCCAGCCGTTCGCCGCGCCGACCTTCGCCGAGCGGCGGCTTAACAACGGCCTGCGCGTCGTCGTTGCCCGTTCGACCGACCTGCCGATCGCCGCCGCCAGCCTCGTCTTCGGCGGCGGCGCCTCGGCCGATCCGGCCGGGCAACCCGGCGTCGCCAGCATGATGACCCGGCTCGTCGACAATGGCGCGGCCGGCATGACCGCGCCGCAGCTCGCCGCGCGGATCGAATTGCTCGGCGCGCAGATCGGCGCCAACGCCAACGCCGACAGCAGCACGATCTTCGTCGCCGCGCCGACCGCGACGATCGGCGAGGCCGGCGCCTTGCTCCGCCAGATCGTGCGCGAACCGGCCTTCGCTGCCGAGGAGCTGGAGCGCGAGCGCCGCCGGGCGCTCGATCAGCTGCGCGTCGCGATGCGCGACCCCAGCTTCGTCAACCAGCAGGTCGCGCTTCGGGCCGTCTATGGCGATGCCCCTTATGGCAACCCGGTCGGCGGCTCGCCCACCTCGCTGGCGGCGCTGACCCGCGAGCAAATCGTCGCTTATCATCGCGACTGGTGGCGGCCCGACAATGCGACCCTGATCATCGCCGGCGGCATGGAGCCCGCCGCCGCCTTCGCCTTGGCCGAGCGCCTGTTCGGTGACTGGGCGGCGCCAACGACCGCCATGCCCCAGACTCCCGCCAATCGGGCGGGAGCGGCGCCGGCGCCGCGGGTAATCGTGATCGACAATCCCGATTCCGATCAGGCCGCGGTCTCGGTCGTAACCCGCGGTATCGCCCGCAGCGACAGCGACTATTACCCGCTCGTGCTGGCCAATTCGGCGCTCGGCGGTTCCTCGACCGGGCGGCTGTTCCAGGAGGTCCGCGTGCGCCGTGCGCTGAGCTATGGCGCGAACAGTAGCCTCGTCACCTACCGCGACGAAGGCGCGTTGGTGGCGCTCGCCCAGACCCGCAACAATGCCGCGCCCGAAGTGGCGCAGGTGATGATGGCCGAGCTACGCCGCCTGCGCGATGAGCCGCTCGCTCCGGAGGTGCTGCAGCGGCGCCAGAATCTGGTCAGCGGCAGCTTCGGCCGCCAGGTCGAGACCACCCAGGGTCTTGGCGGTTTCCTGGCCAATCTCGCCGTGCAGGGCCTGCCGATGAACGAGTTCGGCCGCTACCTCGCCAGCGTCCAGGCGGTCACGCCAGACCAGGTCGCCGCCTCGCTCGCCGCAGAGATTGACCCCGCGCAGGCGAGCATCGTCATCGTCGGCCGGGCGAGCGAGTTCCTGGAGGCGCTGCGCGCCCAGCACCCGTCCGTGGAGGTGATCCCGATCGGCCAGCTCGACTTCGGCTCGGCGTCGCTGCGGAGTGTGGCGCGCTAGGGCGGCGTCTCAGGCCGCCTGCGGCACCTCATAGGCGCGCGCCGCCGCCGAGAGCTTCTCGACGAACTCGGTGACGTGCGCGTCCTCGATCACCAGCGGCGGCAGCACGCGCATCACATTGTCGCCGGCGGCGACGGTCAGGAGGCCGTGCTCGCGCAGGTAGTTCACAAAGGCGCGGCTGTCGGTCTTCATTTTCACGCCGAGCATCAGGCCCATGCCGCGCACGCTTTCGAACAGATGGTCGTGATTGGGAATCAACTGCTCCAGCGCGCCGCGCAGCCGCTCCCCCATGCGCGTTACGTGGGCGAGGAATTCGTCGTTCGCGATCACGTCGAGCACGGCCTGGCCGGCGGCGCAGGCGAGCGGGTTGCCGCCATAAGTGGAGCCGTGCGTGCCCACCACCATGCCGACCGCCGCTTTCTCGGTCGCGAGGCAGGCGCCGAGCGGGAAACCGCCGCCGATCCCCTTGGCCACAGCCATGATGTCCGGCTCGATCCCATAATGCTCATAGGCGAACATCTTGCCAGTCCGCGCATAGCCGCACTGCACCTCGTCATGGACAAGCATCAGGTCATGCTCGTCGGCGAGCGCGCGCAGGCCCTGGATGAAGGCCTCGCTGCCCGGGCGGATGCCGCCCTCGCCCTGCACCGGCTCGACCAGGAAGCCGGCCGTGTGCGGGCCCATCGCCGCCTTGACCGCGTCGAGATCGTTGAATTCGACGACGGTGAAGCCCGGCAGCAAAGGCGCGAAGCCGTCGCGCATCTTGGGCTGGTTGGTGGCGCTGATCGCACCCAGGGTGCGGCCATGAAAGGCGCTGGTGAAGGTGATCAGCTCATGCTTCTCGGGCCGACCGTGGTGATGATGATAGCGCCGCGCGGTCTTGATCGCGCACTCGATCGCCTCGACGCCCGAATTGGTCAGGAAGACGGTGTCGGCGAAGGTGAGATCGACCAGGCGCTGGGCGAAGGCCTCGCCTTGCGGTGAGCCGTAAAGGTTGGAGACGTGGATCAGGGTCGCCGCCTGATCCTGGATCGCCCTGGTCAGCACCGGATGGCCGTGGCCGAGCAGGTTGACGGCGATGCCGCTGGCAAAGTCGAGATATTTCTCGCCGCCCTCGCCATAGAGATAGACCCCCTCGCCGCGCACCGGCCGCACCGGTGAGCGCGGGTAAACGGGCATGAGCGGCGTGATGGTCATCGCGGGCGTCCTTCGACAGCAAAGAGGAAAGGCGGCCTCATCAAAGAGACCGCCTTTCCTCAGGCTATAGAATTTGGGGAGGGGCGGCGTCAACGAAACGCCGCCCCAACCTCGCGCTGGCTAGCCGCGGCGGCGGTCCCAGTCGCGGCGCTCGGCGGTGATCCGCTGCTCGAGGCGGTTCACCTGGAAGCGCAGGCTGGCGAACTCGCGCGCGCCGATGCCGTTGCGCGCCGCCCGGTTGAGCTGGACGCGGACGCTGGTGGCCTCGCGGCGCAGGCCGATCGCCTCGCGCGGCGAAATGATCCGGCGGTTCACCGAGCGCTGGATGCGCGACTCGGCCCGGTTGAGATCGTTGAGCAGGTTCATCACCTGACCCCGGCTCGGGCCATGGGGATGCTGCCAGCTGCGCTGCGCCTGGGCGGCGGCGGGAAGGGCGACGGTGCCGGCAACAGTTGCGGCGCCGAGGGCGACGGAAATCAGAATCTTACGCATACATGCCTCCTTGGTGCGTGTTATCGCTGAGGCTGTTTCTACGCGCCGCTCGCTGGTCGCCCGGTGAACGCCGGCGACAGAATCCGTTCATAATTGTCGCAGATTGTCTGAACGAAACGACGCATAGCTCTGCGCGCGCGATTGGCTGTGGAACCGTTACGCGCGCAACTTCCAGCCGCTCCGCAGCAAGGCATAACAGGCTAGCCCGAGCCCGACATTCAACCCGACCAAAAGCAGCACGCCAAACAGGAGCGGCGAATTGGCCGCGCCGACGAAGCCATGCCGGAACCCCGAGATCACATAGAAGAACGGGTTGAAGTGGCTGATTGTCCGAAACAGCGGCGACAGCGAATCGATCGAGTAGAAGGTGCCGGAAAGCAGCGACAGCGGCGCGACGACGAAATTGGTCACCGCCGCGGCGTGATCGAACTTCTCGGCCCAGATCGAGGTCAGCAGGCCCAGGAAGCCCAGCATCATGCTGCCCAGCAGCCCAAACCCGAATATCGCCCAAAGGTGGTGCGGCGCGACATGGACGCCGGGCCAGAGCAGCATCGCCAGCCAGACGGCTCCACCGACCAGGAAGGCGCGGGTCACCGCCGCGCCAATCAGACCGGTGATCAGTTCGCCGGTCGAGAGCGGCGGCATCAGATAATCGACGATCGTCCCCTGGATCTTGCCGACCAGCAGCGAGAAGGAGGCATTGGCGAAGGCGTTCTGGAGCATCGCCATCACGATCAGACCGGGGGCGAGGAAATCGGCGAACGGCACTGGCTGCCCGTCCAGCGTCACCATCCGCCCGTCGCGGCCCAAGGCAACGGTGAAAATCACGAGAAAAAGCATCGTCGTGATCGCCGGCGCCCAGACGGTTTGCAGCTGGACCTTGAAGAAGCGGCGCACCTCCTTCACATAGAGGGTCGCGAGGCCGCCCCAATTGACGTTCCGGATGATCGGGACGCCGGGATCGGTCTGCACCCAATTTGAAGGCTGGTCGGTCATCGGGAGCGGTCGCTAGGCGCGGTCGCCGGGCAGGGCAAGCCGGGCATGAGGAAATTCATCGATGTCGTGGACGGACGAAAGAATCGACCAGTTGAAGGCGCTGTGGACCAAGGGCGTTACGGCGAGCCAGATCGCCGAGGAGCTGGGCGGCGTGTCCCGCAACGCGGTGATCGGCAAGGCGCATCGGCTGGGCCTTCAGGCTCGCCCGTCGCCGGTGAAGGCGAATGAGCCGGCGCCGGAGCCCAAGGCCAAGGCGAAGCCGGCTCCTGCCAAAGCCTCAGAATCGCCGGCCGTGAAGCCGGCCCCGACGGCCAGGCCGGCGCCTCGCCCCGAGCCGATGAGGGAGGTTGCTCCTCCTTCGACCGGCGCGGCGGCTGCGACACCGCCGCCGGCGCAGAAGACCGCCGAGCCGCTCGTGCGTTCGATCGGACCGGGCGGCTTCATCCGCCAGGGGCCGGGCGATCAGCAAGCGCCGATTCCGCCCGCGCCGCCGCGTCGGCTGGTCCCGGCCAAGCCGAGCCCCGAAATCGCCGACAAGACCGGCCTGCTCGATCTCAACGAGAAGATCTGCAAATGGCCGATCGGCCATCCCGGCGAGCCCGATTTCCATTTCTGCGGCGCACCGGCCAATCCGGGCTTCCCTTATTGCGTCGCCCATTGCGGCGTCGCCTATCAGGCGCAGCTGCCCCGCCGCGACCGCAAGCCGCCGCCGCCCTTGCCGTTCGGCGGCCCGCGGGTGCGCTGAGCCGAGGGCTCAGCGGCGGCCGGCGAACATCCGGTAGACGATCAGAATCAGAATCGCGCCGCCCGTCGCCGCGAAGAAGCCAACCGTGTCGTTCGCGTCGTAGAAATGAAGGAACAGGCCGAGATAGCCTGCGACGACCGCGCCGCCGATGCCGATCAGGATGGTCATCAGGCAACCGCCCGGATCGCGGCCGGGCACCACGGCCCGCGCGATTGCGCCCGCGATGAGGCCGATGAAAATCCATCCGAGCCAGCTATGGCCGGCCAGAAACTGAGAAATTTGCGACATTGCGCTCCCCTTCCAATCTCGGCCGCCCGACTCCGCGGCGTGCTTTCCCCTTGGTAGAGACCGCCCGAAACATGTAAAGCGCGCTCGAAGCACCGGATCAGGCGTTCGATTGACGCTTGTCCCGAGTGATATATTCAGGTAACACAGCTGCGACTGGACCGCGTCCAGGACGCGCTGCGCGAGTGGGGACGATGAAAGCGATGAATTTCGAAACGGCGAAATGGCAGCGTGACGGGATCGACGAGGTTATTCTCGACGAGGACGAGCTCGAGCGTCGGCGCAAGCGGCGGCGCAACATCATCATCGCGGTGGTAGTGGTCGTCCTGCTCGTTGTGGTTGGTTTTCTCGCCTTCGGCCGCGGCGGCGAGAAGGCCGCAGCGCCCGCGGCGGGCGCTGAAGGCCAGGCCTTGCCGGCCGTCTCGGTAATCGTACCCGGCCGCCAGGACGTCGCGGCGATTCTCTCCGGGACCGGCTCACTCGCCGCCCAGCGCGACATGCCGGTCGGCATTCCCGGCGAGGGCGGCCAAGTCGTTCGCGTGCTGGTCGAGCCCGGCCAGTGGGTCGCGGCCGGCCAGGTGCTGGCGGTGATCGACCGGCGGGTTCAGGTGCAGGAAGCGTCGCAGCTAGCGGCGCAGGTCGACGTGGCGCGCGCCGATCTCAATCTGGCGCAAGCGAATCTCGTGCGCGCCCAGCGGCTGCTGCCGAACGGCTTCGTTTCCCGGGCGGACATCGATCGCCTGACAGCGACCCGCGACGCCGCCGCCGCCCGGGTCCGCGTTGCCGGAGCTAACCTCGCGGCCAGCCAGGCGCGGCTCGGACGGCTCGACGTGCGTGCGCCGACCGCCGGCCTGGTGCTGAGTCGCAGCGTCGAGGCGGGTCAAGTCGTGAGTGCCGGCTCCCCTGCCTTGTTCCGGATCGCGGCGGGTGGTCAAATGGAGCTTCGCGCCCGGCTGCCGCAGACCGAGCTCGCGCGGCTCAGTGTCGGCGCACCGGCCACCGTTACGCCGGTCGGCTCCGCACAAAGCTATCAGGGCCAGGTATGGCAGCTGGCGCCAGTGATCGATCCCGCCACCCGCCAAGGCGAAGCGCGCATCCTCATCGCCTACAATCCCGAGCTCAGGCCGGGCGGCTTCGCCAGCGTGCAGATCAATGCGGGCTCGACCTCGGCGCCGCTGCTGCCGGAATCGGCGGTGCTGACTGACGACGCGGGCACCTACGTCATGGTCGTGGGACGGAACAACAGCGTGGAGCGTCGCACCGTCCGGGTGGGCAGCGTCACCGATCGCGGCGTCGTCGTCACCGAGGGGCTGAACGGCACCGAGCAGGTGGTCGAATCGGCCGGCGCCTTCCTCAATGCCGGCGAGCGGGTGCGGCCCGAACGCCGGCAGGCGGCGCCACGGCGTTGATGTGGAAACCCGACGGGAGTCGATGAACGATGCGTAATATCTCGGCATGGGCGATCCGCAACCCCGTCATTCCCCTCGTCCTGTTCGCCGGCTTGCTTGCCATGGGGCTCATGGCCTTCATTCGAATGGACGTGAACCTCAATCCGGACATCAGCGCCCCGGCCGCGAACGTCACGATCAGCCAGCCGGGCGCGTCGCCACCGGAGCTGGAGATCCAGATCACCCGCCGGGTCGAGGCGGCGGTGCGCGCGATCAACGGCGTCAACGAGATCAACTCGACGATTCGCGAAGGCAGCAGCAACACCTTCATCAGCTTCGAGATCGGCACCCCCGAGGAGCGCGCAATCTCCGACGTGCGCGACGCCATCGCCCGGATCCGCGGCGACCTTCCCGACGGCATCCTAGAGCCGCAGGTCAACCGGGTCGACTTCACCGAGGAGCCGGTCGGCTACTTTTCCGCCGAGAGCACGTCGATGACGGTCGAGCAGCTCAGCTGGTATATCGACGACCGGCTGAACCGCCGCCTGATGGGCATCGAGGGCGTGTCGGTGGTGAGCCGTATGGGGGGCGTCAGCCGTGAGATCCGGGTCGAACTCGATCCGGCGCGGATGCAGGCACAGGGCGTCACAGCCTCGCAGATCAACGCGCAGCTCCGCACGATGAACCTCAACGCCGCCGGCGGCCGCGCCGAGATCGCCGGCTCCGAACAGTCGGTCCGAGTCGTCGGCAACGCGATCACTGCCCGCGCGCTGGGCGAAACCCAGATCGCGCTCGGCGGTGGAAGGACGATCCGGCTCAGCGCCGTGGCGACCGTGCGCGACCAATGGGCCGAGCAGACCTCCTACGGCATCCAGAACGGGCGCCAGGTGGTCAGCTTCATGATCCAGAAGGCGAAGGGCTATTCCGACGTCACCGTCTATCACGCGGTCCGGGAGGCGATGCGCGAGCTGGAGCGGGAGGACCCGCGGGTTCGCTACACCCTGCTCTTCACGCCGGTCAGATATATCGAGATGCAGTATGAAAGCTCGATGCGGGCACTGGTCGAGGGCGCGGTGCTCGCCGTGATCGTTGTCTTCCTTTTCCTGCGCGACTGGCGGGCAACCTTGATCTCCGCCGTCGCCATTCCGCTTTCGGCGATCCCGGCCTTCTGGTTCATGGATCTGATGGGCTTCACGCTCAACATGGTGACCCTGCTCTCACTGAGCCTGGTCGCCGGCGTGCTGGTGGACGACGCGATCGTCGAGATCGAGAATATCGTCCGGCATATGCGAATGGGCAAATCGGCCTATCAGGCCTCGATCGACGCGGCCGACGAGATCGGCTTGCCGGTGGTCGCGACGACCTTCTCGATCGTCGCGGTGTTCCTGCCGGTGTCGTTCATGAGCGGCATCATTGGCCAGTTCTTCATCAGCTTCGGCCTGACCATCGTCGTTTCGGTGCTGATCAGCCTCGCCGTCGCGCGAATGATCACGCCGATGATCGCCGCCTACTTCCTGAAGGCGAAGGGCGAGGCGAAGCACGGCGAAGGCTGGCTGATGGACCGCTATCTCGACGTGCTGCGCTGGACCTTGGTGCACCGCTGGAAGACGGTGGGCATCGGCTTCCTTTGCTTCGTGCTGCAGATCGGCGTCTTCATCATGTTGCCGAAGACATTCCAGCCGGACACCGACGACGATACCGTCCAGGTCGCGGTCGAGATGCCGCCCGGCGTCACCCTCGACCAGACCCGAGTCGTCGCCGAGCGGGCGACCGCGGTGGTGCGCGGCCAGCCCGACGTCGCTTCGGCCTTCACCTCGGTGCGCGCCGGCAACGCCACCATCTTCATATCGCTCAAGGACCGCGGCGAGGGGCGCGACCGCACCAGCACCGATTTCACCCGTCAGGTCGCGCCTGATCTCCAGCGCATCGCCGACGCCCGCGTATTCTTCCGCAACCAGAATCAAGCCGGCGGCCGTGACATATCCGTGCTGCTCACCAGTTCCGATCCGGCCCGCCTGCAACGCGCTGCCCTGCAACTCGTCGAGGAGATGCGGCAGCGACCGGAGCTGCGCGCTCCGCGTATTGCCGGCGATTTGAGACGGCCGGAGATCGTGATCCGTCCTCGGCTCGACCTGATGGCCGACATGGGCATCACGACCCAGGCGATGAGCCAGGCGATCCGCGTCGCCACGCAGGGCGAGATCGACCAGGCGAGCGCCCGCTTCTCGCTCAGCGACCGGCAGGTGCCGATCCGCGTCACGCTCAACGAAAGTTCACGGCGCAACCTCTCGACGATCGAGAACATGCCCGTGCCGACCGGTAACGGCAGTTCCGTGCCGCTGAGGGTGGTCGCCGACATCAGTTTCGGCGCCGGGCCATCGATCATCCAGCGCATCAACCAGGAGAGGCGTGTCTTGGTCGGAGCGGATCTTGCTCCGGGCGTTGTCGACCGTGAAGCGATCCTCGCTCAACTGCCCGTACTGCAAAACCTGCCTGAGGGCGTTGAGCGCACTCGCTCCGGCCAGCAGCGCGAGGAAGGGCAATTGCTCTCCGAATTCGCGAGGGCGCTGGTATCGGGCATCTTTCTCGTCTTTGCGGTGCTGGTGCTGCTCTACAAGAGGCTGATGGCGCCGTTCGTGAACATGGGTTCGCTATTGATCGCGCCGCTCGGCGGCCTGATTGCGCTTTGGATAAGCGGCCACTCGGTATCCATGCCGGTGCTGATCGGCATCCTGATGCTGTTCGGGATCGTCGCCAAGAATTCGATCCTGCTGCTCGATTTCACGATCGAGGAGATGGTGAAGGGCGTGCCGAAGAACGAGGCGATCATCGACGCCGGCCACAAGCGCGCCCAGCCGATCGTGATGACGACGATGGCGATGGTCGCCGGCATGGTGCCGACCGCGCTCAGCCTTGAAGGCGATGCCAGCTGGCGGGCGCCGATGGCTGTGGTGGTGATCGGCGGCCTGCTGCTCTCGACCCTGCTCACTTTGGTGCTCGTCCCGGCCAGCTTCAGCCTCGCCGACAGCTTCGAGCGCTGGCTGGTGCCGAAGTTCCGGCGGGTCATCACCTATCGCGGCCCGCAGGATCACGGCCCGGCGAGCGCGCCGCAGCCCGCGGAGTGACATGATAATCGCCGGCGGGTTTGAACCGAACCCGCCGGCGACTATTCAGGTCTCGTGACCACCCCCGCTCCCACCCCCTCACCGAGGAACCGCGACGCGCGCGGCATGCGCGCGTTGGCGACCGGCATGCTGGCGGGAATGCTAGCGATCTTCATCGCCGCCACCGGCCTGGTCGATCAGCATCCCGCGTGGGGCTTCGTCCGCGCCTTTGCGGAAGCCGGGCTGGTCGGCGGTATTGCCGACTGGTTCGCTGTCACTGCGCTCTTCCGACATCCGCTCGGCCTGCCGATTCCCCACACCGCAATCATTCCTCGCAACAAGGACCGGATCGGCGCGACGCTCGCCAGCTTCCTGCGCGCCAATTTCCTGACCCCGACCGTGGTCGCGCGGCGGATGCGCAATCTCGACGTCGCCGGCGCAGTCGGCCGCTTCCTCGCCCGGCCGCCCGCCGAAGGCCGGCTGCGTGAGGGCGGTTCGCGCCTGCTCGCCGATATCCTCGAGGCGCTCGACGAGGAGAAGCTCGGCGGCATGGTGAAGAGCGCGCTCGCCGCCCGCCTTTCCAGCGTCGAGATCGCGCCGCTGCTCGGCCAGACGCTGGAAGCGGCGATGACCGAGGAGCGGCACGTGCCGATGGTCGATGCGATCGTCACCTGGACCGGCCGAACGCTCGACGCCAATGAGGATCTGATCCGCGACATGGTCCACCAGCGCGCCGGCTGGATTCTGCGCCTCGCCGGGCTCGACGCCAAGCTCGCCGACGCGATCGTCGACGGTCTTCGAAAGCTCACCATCGACATGGCGATGGACCCGAACCATCCGCTCCGTGCCAAGGCCGAGGAAGGCCTCGCCCGCCTGGCCCACAATTTGCGCAACGATCCCGAGACGATGGCCAAGGTCGAGGAGTGGAAGCGCGATCTGGTCGCCAATGAGGCGGTCGGCGACTGGATCGGCCAGATGTGGGAGAAAGGTCGCGCCGGCCTGCTCAGAAGCGCCCGCGATCCAGATGCGGCGCTCGCCGGGAAGTTCGGCGAAGCGCTGCGCCAGCTCGGCGAGACGCTGCAGACCGAGCCGCGGCTCAAGCGCGCGATCAACCAGTTCGCCCGCCGCGCCGCCGCCGGGATCAGCACCTCCTACGGCGACGACATCGTTAAGCTCGTCTCCGAAACGGTCCGTGCCTGGGATGCGCGCACCGTCTCCGATCGACTGGAAGGCGCGGTCGGCCGCGACCTGCAATATATCCGGATCAACGGGACCCTGGTCGGCGGCCTCGTCGGCCTGCTGATCCATTCGGTCGAGGTGGTCTTGTGAGCGACGATGAAGCGCTGCGCGACATGGCCGCCAATCGCGGCTGCAAGCTGATCAAGTCGCGCATCCGCACGCCGGGCAAGAGAGGATACGGCCTCCTCGGCCTCAAGGATGCCAAAAGCGGCAAGGCGGTGTTCGGCCTAACCCGCGACAAGCCTACCGCGTCCGCCGAGGAGATCGAAACCTTCTTGCGCGGCGGCGCAACTTCGGAATGGCGCCGCTCGCTCAGCAAGTCGAAGGCGCCTAGCGCCGCGGCGAAAGCCGACAAGAAGCGGGAGGCAAAACCCAAGCCCGCGCCCAAGCCGCCCGAGCCCAAGCTCGTCATCCGCGCCGCCAGGCCCGGCGACGGCCCCGCCATCGCTGCACTGATCGTCGCGCTCGGCTATGATGTCGAGGCGGCCGACGTCCGCCGTCGCATGGCCGCGCTCGCCAAGGTCAATCAAGCGACGTTGGTCGCCGTGAAGAGTGAGCTGGTCGGCGTCCTGACGACCAGCATGACGACCGTGCTGCACCGTCCGAAACCGGTCGGCCGCATCTCGATGCTGGTCGTCGCCGAGGCCTTGCGCGGCAGCGGCATCGGCCGGGCGTTGGTTGAAGCGGCCGAGGACCAGCTGCGCAAGGCGGGCTGCGGCCTCGTCGAGGTGACCAGCAACGTCAAGCGGCTGCGCGCCCACGCCTTCTACCGCAAGCTGGGCTATGAACGGACCAGCTACCGCTTCGGGAAAGTGCTGGACGATTGAGCGAGGGAGATGACGATGCCGCCCGAAGATTTCGCGTCCTCGATGATCTTCTGGTCGCTGACCAGCGCGCTGGTCCCGTTCGTCGCGATCGGCCTGGTCCTTTTCTTCGTCCTGCGTGCGCTGCGCCGCTCCAACGACACGAAAGCGGCGGCGCGGGCGATGAGCATGCCCGTTCCCGGCACGCTGCTGGTGACCGCCTCGGCGATGCCTTCCCGGCGCGCGCTCTACCACATGACGCGGATCAACGGCGTGATCTCGGGCGACGGGATCGAGCCTGTCGCGGTCCAATATGCAGGGCTGATCCGGACTTCGAAATGGCCGAGCCCCGGCGAGACCTTGCCTGTGATCGTCGACCGCGCCGATCCGAACCGCTTCGCGATCGAATGGGACAAGATCACCGACAGCCGCACCGCGGCCATCAGCCAGGCCGAGGCGCTGGCGGCGGCAATGCGCGAGCGGCGAGACCCTTAACGGCCAGCCTTGCCGGCGCGCATCCCGTCCAGGCTCCACGCGCCGGGACCGGCGGCGGCGATGAACAGGAAGATGAAGCAATAAAGGATCGCCCCGTCGCCCTGGTTGGCGACCGGGTAGAGTCCCTGCGGCGCGTGGAACATCCAATAGGCGACCGCCATCTCGCCCGAAGCAATGAAGGCTGCGGTGCGGCTGAACAGGCCGATCATGATCAGCGCGCCGCCGACCAATTCGATCGCGCCGCCCAGCCCCATGAAGCTCAGCGGCGGCACCTGACCCGGCTGCACGCCGGGCGGAAAGCCGAGAATCTTCACCAGCCCGTGGAACATGAAGAGCAGGCCGGCCACGATCCGGAGCAGGCCATGGGCCATCGCGCTGTAACTGGTCGTCATCCTCGTCCTCCATGCGCCCACGCCTCATTAACGCAACGAACCGCGAATCGTCTCCCACATTTGCACGAGTCGGCGACGCTTGCCGGAGGACGCGACGCCGCGATAGGCTGCAGCCATGCGCCGCCGTTTCGACTGGCTTGGCACTTCGCTGCTGGCGGCGGGCGTGCTGCTGCTTGCCCTCGCACTCTGGTTTTCGTGGACCGAGCTGCGCTTCGCCTATGCGGCGGAGGCGACGCCGGCCGTTGTGATTGAAGCGCCTACGGGCGCTGATGATGACCCCGGTCGGACTTACGGCCGGGTCGCCTTCGATCATCGCGGACAGCGGCATGTGCTGATGATGTGGCCGGGGAGCGGCTCGGGGACGCTGGCGGCCGACGCGGTCGCCGGTGATGTGCTGACGATGCTCGTGCCGCCCGGGGAGCCGGCGCAGGCGCGAACGGCCGATTTCGGCAATCGCTACGGCCTGAAGCTGACCCTGTTGTTCTTCGCCGCGATCCTCCTGCTGGCCGGCACCGTCGCGACCTCGTTCAACCGCCCCATGACGGGAAACGGCGACGCCACGACGCGCCACGTCGCTTTCGCCTTTCTGGCCCTCGGCGTGGCGATCATGGCGATCGGGGGCGTCACGGCCTGGACCCAGAAGGCATGGTTCGACCGCTCGATCGAGACGGTGGGGGTGGCGGAATATCGGCAGAACCGGGTCCGGGTCCGGCTGACCGACCGCCAACGGCGGACTTGGCACGCACGGGCCCCTTTCCTGCCGTCCAGCCTGCCGCCCGGCCGCGACTATGTCACGGTCATCGTCCGCTACGATCCGGATCGCCCGTGGGAGATCGCGCCAGGCGATTTTTCGGAATACTCGTCCGCCTCCCTGTTCCTGATCCTGTTCGGCTTCGCCTTTTCGGGCGTGCCCTTGCTCGGCCTCTGGATCATCTGGCGGCAGAAACAGCGCCGCCAACAGGCCGGTTGATCAAGGCGAGAGCAGCTTCAGCGGGTTTTCGATCAACGCCTTCAAGTCCTGCATGAACAACGCCGCGTCCCAGCCGTCCACCACCCGGTGATCGCAGGAGAGCGAGAGATTCATCAGCTTCCTGACTTCCAGCTCGCCGTCGATCACGACCAGCGCCATCGCGCACCTTGTTGACCGCGATGATCGCGACTTCGGGCCGGTTGATCACCGGCGTCGAGGTGATGCCGCCCATCGGGCCGAGGCTGGAGATGGTGAAGGTCGAGCCGCTGAGCTCCTCGCGGCTCGCCTTGCCGGTCCGCGCCGCGCCGGCGAGGCGGGCGATCTCGGTGGCGAGGTTCCACAGGCTGCGGTTCTGCGCGTCGCGGATCACCGCCACCATCAGCCCATTCGGTGTCTGCGTCGCCATGCCCATCTGGACGGCGCCGTGGCGGGTGATGACCTGCGCGTCGTCGTCATAGGTCGCGTTGATCTGCGGATAATCGGCCAGCGTGCGCGATAGCGCCGTGATCAGGAACGGCAGCATGGTGAGCTTCGGGTTGTCGCCCCGGTCGGCATTCATCATCACGCGCGTCTGCTCGAGCGCGGTGACGTCATATTCCTCGACCAGGGTGAAATGCGGGATGCGGCGCTTCGCCTCCTGCATGTTCTCGGCGATCTTGCGGCGCAGGCCGACGACCTTGACCTGTTCGTCGGCACGCTTCGGCCGCGGTCCCCCTGAAACGCCGCCGCCGTTGTAGAGCAAATAAGCGTCGAGATCGGCGTGGCGAACCCGGTCGCCGGCATATTTGACGCCTGAAAGATCGATGCCGAGGTCGCGCGCGCGGGCGCGAACGGCGGGGGAGGCCTGGACATGAGCCCGTTCACCCTCTCCGCTCGTCCCGAGCGTAGTCGAGGGGCGTTGCACGGTTTCTGAGGTACGCCCCTCGATTTCGCTCGGGACGAGCGATGCTTTGGATTGCAGGTTCTCGGTGACCGGCATCACCTCTTCCAACGGCCCCGGCACGTCTGCCATGCCATCGGCGATCGGCTCCTCGGGTTCCATTGCGACAGGCGCAGCCTCGGCCGCGACTTCGCCCTCGGTCTGGATGACGACGAGAACAGACCCGATCGCGATCATGTCGCCGACCTCGCCCGCAACCTCCAGCACCTTGCCGGCGACCGGGCTTTCCATCTCGACCGTCGCCTTGTCGGTCATCATGTCGGCGAGCTGCTGGTCTTCGCCGACCATGTCGCCGACCTTCACATGCCAGGCGACGATCTCGGCCTCGGCGATCCCTTCGCCGATGTCGGGCAGCTTGAATTCGTAGCGGGCCATGAGCGGTCAGTCCTCCAGGACGGCCTTGAGCGCCGGGCCCAAGCGGGCCGGGCCGGGGAAATAGGTCCATTCCATCGAATGGGGATAAGGCGTGTCATAGCCGGTGACTCGGACCACCGGCGCCTCGAGATGATAGAAGCAGCGCTCCTGCACCAGCGCGGCGAGCTCCGCACCGAAACCCGCGGTGCGGGTCGCCTCGTGGAGCACGACGCAACGGCCGGTCTTCCTGACCGAGGCCTCGATCGTCTCGATATCGACCGGAACGATCGTGCGAAGATCGATCACCTCGGCGTCGATGCCGTTGTCCGCCGCCGTCGCCAGCGCGACATGGACCATCGTGCCGTAAGCGAGGATCGTCACCGCCTCGCCCGCGCGCGCGATCGCGGCCTTGCCGATCGGCACCGTGTAATGGCCCTCCGGCACCTCGGCGCGCGGGTCCTTCGCCCAGGGGTCACCGGCCGGTCGTGATGGCCGTCGAACGGGCCGTTGTAGATGCGTTTCGGCTCGAAGATGACGACCGGGTCCGGATCCTCGATCGCGGCGATCAGCAGCCCCTTGGCGTCGTGCGGATTGGACGGGATCACCGTCTTGATCCCGGGCATATGGGCGAAGAAGGCCTCGGGGCTCTGGCTGTGCGTCTGGCCGCCGAAGATGCCGCCGCCATAAGGGGTGCGGATCACCATCGGCACCGACCATTCGCCGGCGGTGCGGTAGCGGATGCGGCCGGCTTCCGAGAAAATCTGATCGAAGCCCGGGAAGATATAATCGGCGAACTGGATCTCGCAGACCGGCTTCAGCCCATAGAGCGCCATGCCGATGCCGGCGGCGACGATGCCGCCCTCGGCGATCGGCGCGTCGAACACTCGGGTCCGGCCATATTTCTTCTGCAGGCCCGCCGTGACCCGGAAGACGCCGCCGAAATAGCCGATATCCTCGCCGAACACGACGATGTCCGGATCGCGCGCCATCATCACATCATGAGCGTCGTTGAGCGCCTCGATCATGTTCATCGCCGGCATCAGTGCTGGCCTCGCTCGGCCTTGGCGGCGTCGCGCTGCTCGGCGAGGTGCCAGGGAAGCTCTGCGAAAACGTCGGCGAACATCGAATTGACGTCGTCATAATGGCCGTTGCCGAGCGTCCCCTGCTTCTCCGACTCCTTCTGGGCGGCGCGAACCTCCTCACCGAGCTGGGTTTCGAGCGCCGCGTGGCGCTCCTCGTCCCACTCGCCGAGGCCGATGACATGCGCCTTCAGCCGCGCGATCGGGTCGCCAAGCGGCCAGGCCTTGCCAGCGTCCTTGGGCCGGTAGGCGGTGGGGTCATCCGAGGTCGAATGGCCCTCGGCGCGATAGGTGAAGAGCTCGATCAAGGTCGGCCCCAAATTGGCCCGCGCCCGGTCGGCCGCCCAGCGGGTCGCGGCATAGACCGCCAGCGCGTCATTGCCGTCCACACGCAAGCCGGCGATGCCATAGCCCACTGCGCGCGCCGCGAAGGTGGTGAGATCGCCGCCGGCGATGCCGCAGAAGCTGGAGATCGCCCACTGGTTGTTGACGACGTTGAGGATCACCGGCGCGCGATAGACGCCGGCGAAGGTGACGGCGTTGTGGAAATCGCCCTCGGCGGTGGCGCCGTCGCCGATCCAGCCGGCGGCGATCCGGCTGTCGCCCTTGATCGCGCTCGCCATCGCCCAGCCGACCGCCTGCGGATATTGGGTGCCGAGATTGCCGGAGATCGAGAAGAAGCCCTTCTCCCGATCCGAATACATGATCGGCAGCTGGCGGCCTTTGAGCTTGTCGCCCTTGTTCGAGTAGATCTGGTTCATCATCTCGACGAGCGGATAATCGCGGGCGATCAACAGCCCCTGCTGGCGATAGGTGGGGAAGCACATGTCCTCCGCATCCATCGCGTGCGCAGCACAGACTGCCACCGCCTCCTCGCCGAGCGACTTCATGTAGAAGCTGGTCTTGCCCTGGCGCTGGGCACGGAACATCCGCTCGTCGAACACGCGAACCATCAGCATGTCGCGCAGGATGCGCCGCAACTTGTCGGCGTCGAGCTTCGGATCCCACGGGCCGACCGCCTTGCCGTCATCGTCGAGGACGCGAACCAGACTGTAGCAGAGCGGATGCGTCTCGGTCGCTGCGACCGCGACATCGGGGCGCGGTGCCGCGCCGGCCGCAGGCACGGCGATGCCGCCGAAGTCGATCGCGTCGCCCGGCCGCGCCTCCGGCTCCGGAACATGCAGGGAGAGTGCCGGGCGGTTAGCCCGCTCCTGTCTCTTGGCCATCCTCTCCTCGATTCCATTCCGGCCGGTCGTCGCCGGCGCGCGACTCCTTGGAAGCAACGTGCGGCCTAGTCAATTTCTCCCAATATGCCGGTCGGAACGTTACGCTTGCCAAACAATACCCCGAGGCAGACCCTTGCCACCCACGACTCGGGGGAGGGCTCCATGAAACATACTGCTTTGATCGTGCCGGTGCTGGCTGCGCTGACCGCCTGTGGCGCGTCCGGAACGGGCGGGAACAATCAGGCCGCCGGCAATGCCGCGGCCAACGCCGCCGCGCCGGCCAACACGGCCGCCGCCAACAACGCGGCCGCCGCGAGCGGGCCGCTCTTCGCCCATGTCGGCCATCTGCCCTCCGACCCGGTCAATGGCGTCACTTTCCTCGCCAATCCGCAGGTTCGCGCCGCCGTTCAGGCGGCAGTGGCTGATCCCGAAGTGCGCCGCTGGGTGCTGCGCGAAGACGTCACCAGCAACCCGATCGGCTCGCAGGGCGGGCGGATCATCGCCACCGGCTGCGAATCGCACAATTGCGGCCCGCACCATTGGAGCATCGTGATCGATACCGAAGGGACCAGCGCCGAGGTCTGCTACGCCCACAATTCGACCCTCGAACGCTCCACCTGGTACGTCGCCGGCCGGTCGCCCGAGGAGCGGCCGGGAGATTGCCCGGCCAGCGGCGGCTAGCGCCGACGCGTCATTCCGACCATGATCGCCACGACGGCGCGGCGCGCATCGGCAGGGAGGAATGACGATGAGATTTGGCGCGATGTTCACGATGCTGGCGGCCGCAATGCTCGCCGCCTGCGCCTCGCCCAGTTTCTACGTGATGCGACACTTGCAAAAGGCGGAAGGCCCCGATCCCGCTTTGTCGGAAGTCGGACGGCAGAAGGCGCAGAACCTGCCTTATGTGATCGACGATCCCCGCCCACGGGCCATCTATGTCAGCGCGACGCGACGCGCGCGAGAAACGGCGGCGGTGGCGGCTGAGAACTTCGGAATCACGCCTCAGGAATATGATCCGCGCGATACGCCGGCCTTGCTCGCCCGCGTCCGGCGGGAGCGCGGGCCGGTCCTGATCGTCGGTCATAGCAACACCGTGCCGGACATTGTGGCCGCTCTCGGCGGAGGTCAGATCGGTCCGATCGGCGAGAACGACTATGGGCTGATCTACTATATCCGCGGCCGGCACCGCCCGCTCATCCGGATCAGTGTCGATCGGGTCTGTGCGCCGGGGATCGATCAGGCGAGCTGCTAGGCCACCAGCTCACAGGTCGATCACCGCGGCGATGCTCTCAAGCTTGCGGACGCGCTCGCGCAGGTCCGCCATCTCGATCAGATCGCCGGCCTCGCCGCCGCCCCGTTCGCGGCGGCTGCCCGCCAGCTCCAGCCGCCGGACCTCCAGCCAGCCCTGCCAGCCCTTCAGAACCGCGAGGGTGCCGATGGCGAGGGCGATCAGGCCGAAGCTCGCCAGGATGATCGTGGTTGCGGGGTCGCTCATCTCATCCTCCCTGTCCGCCCGATCCGGGCGTCATGCCTACCGAAGCTCTTCGATTTCCCGGGCGAGGCGGCTGTTGGCGCTCGCGGTGTAGGTCTCGACCGCCTGCATCCTCAGCTCGTGCGCCCGCATCCGCTCGCGCAGGTCGTCGCTGGCGCTGAGCCGGGACTCAACCCTCCGGCCGAGGCCGCCCTGCTTGCCGACCAACGCTGCGACGCCGTAGAGCGCGCAGATCCAGAAGAAGCTGGTCGCCAAGGCGAGCGCCACGACGGCGATCCTGACGATCGTCGCGTCCACATTGGTCGCGCGGGCGATGCCGGCGCAGACGCCGAGCAATTTGCCATTCTCCCGGTCCACCTCGAACGTCCGGCCACGCAGATTCATTTCGTCCTCCCTGGTTCGCGGTCCTCGACCGCCGTCAAAATCTCTTCGCCTTGCGGCGGCGCGACGCGGCGCGGACGCTCGGTCTCGGGCATCGCCCGCTCCAGCACTGCCAGCCGCCGCTCCATCCGGTCGATCAGCGCCAGCATTTCCTCGATCTCGATCCGGTCCGGCTCCGGGCGCGGGGGCGCCGCGCCGCCGCGTTTCGGGCGGATCAGGAAGTAGGCGACGAGGGCGAACAGCAGGACCGAGATGATCGTGCCGACGATCGAGGCGATCTCGACGACGTCGCGCACGTCGCCTGGGTTGAGCGAGACGGTCATGCCGCCTGCCTCTGCATCGCCTTCATCGCGGCCAGCTCGGCGTCGACCCGCTCGGACACGCGCAGCTCGGCGATCTCCTCCTCGAGCGTCTTGGGCGCGGCGAGCATCAAGGCTTCTGCATGGCCCTCGGCCAAGTCGGCGCGGCGCTCCAGCAGGGCGAAGTTGGAGAACGCCTCCTCGACCTTGGCGCCGGCGACCATCTCACGCAGCCGGACGCTGTTCTGGGCGCTCTCCAGCCGGGTCATGATCGAGGTCTGGCGGCTGCGCGCCTCGCGCAGCTTCGCCTGCAGCTTGGCGATGTCGGCCTCGGCCGACCGCAATGCCGCATCGATCTCGGCGACCTCGGCCTCGATCTCCTCGGCCAGCTCGATGAGCTTTTCCTTCTCCATCAGCGCGCCGCGGGCGAGATCGTCGCGGCCCTTATCCAGCGCCAGCGCCGCCCGCTCGGTCCATTTGTCGCAGAGGGAGGCGAGCTGGGCGATCTGGCGGCGCTTTTCCTTCTGGTCCGCGATGCTGCGCGCCGCGCTGGCGCGGACGTCGACCAGGCATTCCTCCATTTCGAGGACCATGACCCGGATCGTCTTCGCCGGATCGTCCGACCGCTCGACAAGGTCGATCACGTTCGCGGCGATGATGTCGCGGGTGCGGGAGAAAATGCTCATCCGATACTCCGATGGCTGGCGGCGAGTTTGGGGCCGGGGCGCGATTGGGGGGCTGGCGCGCCCCGGCCTGCGGGTCAGGCGTGGGCCTGAACCGAAGCGGGAGCCTGGGCGGCGGCGACCTGGGCCGCGACGCGCTGGTTGGCGGCGGCGGGGCCGACGGCGGCGGCGATGCAGGCGGTGGAGATCAGGATGGCGCCAATGGCGGCGGTGAAATTGTTGAACATCGTCTTGCTCCTGTTGAACCTCGTGAAACTGATGCTCACCAGGATAACAAGAGGCGTGCCAAGTCGATTTTGCGGCAGTTTTCCGCCAGTTTTGGAAAAATTCGGGTGCCTGAGCCGCCTTGGCGGCCGGCCGCTAGTTGGTGCTTTCCACCAACATTTGGGGCTGCGTGAAGTCAGTCTTGCGGCGGCGGATGCCGGCGTCCTTGCGGGTCAGCTCCATCAGCTTGCCGCCGGCCAGAAAGATAGTGCCGGTGCAGGCCAGGAAGAGCAGCCAGCCGCCCCAGCCGGGGTAGAGCGCGACATAGTGGAAGCCCCGATCGACCGCGCCCAAGGAGAGGGCGTAGATCACCGCCATCGCCTCCCAACGCGTCTTGATCACGAACAGTCTTTTGATTCCCCCGAGCATGCCGGCGAAGGAGCAAGATGCGGGCCAGCGACGGAAATCCGCGCCTCACGACGGTTAACCGCTAACCTTTTGTAAACCATACCGACAGGAGCGGGCACTCATCCCCGTGGGTGGAAGTAATCGTAAAGCCCCCGTGCCGTGGCGCCGGAGATGCCGGGGACTTTCTCCAGGTCCTGCAGCGCCGCCGCCTTGACCGCCCGGGCGGTGCCGAAGTGCATCAGCAGGGCGCGCTTGCGGCCCGGGCCGATGCCGGGGACGTCGTCGAGGGTCGAGGTGACGAGGCTCTTTGCGCGCTTCTGACGATGGGCGCCGATCGCGAAGCGGTGCGCCTCGTCGCGCAGCCGCTGGAGGTAGAACAGGATCGGCGAATTGGGTGGCAGCGTCACCTCGCGCCCGTTCGGGAAGTGGAAGGTCTCGCGGCCGGCATGGCGGTCCGGCCCCTTGGAGACGCCGATCACCGGCACGTCATGGACGCCGGCATCCTCCATCACCTCGCAGACCGACGAGACCTGGCCCTTGCCGCCGTCGATCAGCATCAGGTCCGGCCAGTCGCCCTTCGAGCGGTCCGGATCCTCTTTCTCGAGGCGGGCGAAGCGGCGCGAGAGAACCTCGCGCATCATCGCGAAATCGTCGCCCGGCGCGGTGTCCGGCCGCCTGATGTTGAACTTGCGATACTGGTTTTTGCGGAAGCCCTCCGGGCCGGCGACGATCATCGCGCCGACCGCGTTAGTCCCCATCACATGGCTGTTGTCATAGACCTCGATCCGCTGCGGCGGCTCGGGCAGCTCGAACAGGTCGGCCAGCTCGCGGAGATTCTTCAACGTGGTCGAGCTTTCGGCGAGGCGGCGGTCGAGCTCTTCCTCGGCATTGCGCTTCGCCTGGCGGATCATCCGCGCCTGATCGCCGCGCTGCGGCGCCTTGAGCTGCACCTTGCGCCCGGCCCGCTCGGAGAAGGCCTCCTCGAGCAACTCGGCCTCCGGCACGTCGCGGTCGAGCAGCACCAGACGCGCCGGCGGAACTTCCTCGTAGAATTGGGCGAGGAAGCTCGACAGTACCTCCGCCTCCGGCACGTCGTTGGTGTGTGCCGGGAAGAAGCTGCGATGGCCCCAATTCTGGCCGCCGCGGATGAAGAAGGCCTGGATGCACATCGTCCCGCCCTTGCAGGCGAGCGCGAACAGGTCGGCGTCGCCAAGCTTCTCGGCGTGGATCGACTGGCTGCCCTGGATATAGGTCAGCGCACGCAGGCGGTCGCGGTAGATCGCGGCCAATTCGAAATCCATCGCGTCCGACGCGACGGTCATCAGCCCCTGCAGCTTGGTCTGGATCTTCGTCGACCTGCCGGCGAGATAGTCCTTCGCGTCGCGGACCAGCTCATCATAGCCCCTCTCGTCGATCCGGCCGACGCAGGGCGCCGAGCAGCGCCGGATCTGGTGCAGCAAACAGGGCCGCGAACGGTTGGCGAAGAAGCTGTCCGAGCAGCTCCGGAGCAAAAACAATTTCTGCAGCGCGTTGAGCGTCTCGCGTACCGATCCGGCGCTGGCGAACGGACCGTAATATTGCCCTTTGAAACGCCGTGCGCCGCGATGGAGCTGGACGCGCGGAAAAGCATGATCCTCGCGAAGCAGAATGAAGGGAAAGCTTTTGTCGTCGCGCAGCAGCACATTGTAGGGCGGCCGGTAGCGCTTGATCAGCTGCGCCTCGAGCAGCAGCGCCTCGGCCTCGCTGTGCGTGGTGACGATCTGCATCGACCGGGTCTGGGCGATCATCCGCAGCAGCCGCTTCGGCTGGCGCACGATCTGGGTATATTGGGTGACCCGGTTCTTCAGCGCCCGCGCCTTGCCGACATAGAGCACGTCGCCGCGCGCATCGATCATCCGATAGACGCCCGGCCGCACCGGCAGCGTCTTCACGCACTGCCGGATGGCGGCCACCCCCGCTTCCAGGTCCGGCGCGTCGGCCCCTTTCAGGGCGTAGGTCGCCTTCTCCTCGTTGAAGCGCGAGGCGGCATTGGGATGATCGGGACGGTCGGCCTTGGGCGGCATGACCGGCATTTAAGGTGCCGCGGAGTCGAGCGCCACCCTGACGGTAGGACTTAGCGCCCCAGCTGTCCGATCGCCGTATCGACCAGCTTGCGGTCGCCTTCGTCGTCCAGCCGGTCCCGGATCAGGCTCTCCGCTGCTGCTGCGGCGGCGCTGGCGGCGCGGGCGCGGACCGAATCCAGCGCGGCGCGCTCGGCGGCGGCGATCTTGTCCTCGGCCATGCGGGTGCGGCGCTCGACCAGAGCGGTCGCGTCCGTCTCGGCCTGGGCGAGGATGCCGGCGGCCTCGGTCCGGGCGCGGTCCAGCATGGTCGCGGCCTCGGCGTCGGCCTGGGCCGACTTGGCCTCGTATTCGGCGCGCAGTGCCTCGGCCTCGGCGCGCAGCTGCGCCGCCTCGTCGAGCTGCGAGCGGATTGTCGCGATCTTGCCGTCGAGCGCCCGGCCGATCGCGGCCGGCACCCGCTTCCAGATCATCAGCAGGAAGATCGCCAGCATCGCCAGCGCGACCCAGCCCGAGGCGTCGAAGCCCCAGGCGGTCGGTTCGCTATGGTGTTGCTCGGTCGTCGCGTTGGTCGCGTGGCCCGGCTCGGCGGCCTTGGGATGCGCTTCAGCCATGGATCACCGCCTGCACCGCCCGATTTGCCTCCGACTTGCCGACTTTGATCCCGGCGAGGCGCTGGGCCATGTCCTGCGCCGCTTCGGCCGCGACCGCCTCGATCTCGGACAGAGCGGCGTCGGTTGCGGCAGTGAGGCGCGCTTCGGCCTCATCGGCTTTGGCCCGCAGCCCCTCGTCCGCTGCCTGAACCCGCGCCTCGGTCGCCCGCGCTGCGTCCGCCTTGGCGGCGGCGGCGAGCTTCAGCGCCTCGACCCGGCTCTCGTTCATCCGGATCCGATAGGCGTCCTCGGTCGCGTCGGCGCCTTCGCGCGCTGCCTGGGCGGCGGCGAGATCACTGGCGATCCGGTTGTCGCGCATGTCCATCGTGCCGAGGATCTTCGGCAGCATCGCCCTGCCGACTCCGAAATAGAGCACGGCGAGGGTGATCGCGAGCCAGAAGAGCTGCGAATAGAGGACGTCGGCGAGCTGATTGATCTGAGGCATTGCTGGCCTTCTCTAGGGAGGGGCGAACCCCGCCCTTCGCTCTTAACGGGCGTAGAGAATGATCATCGCGACGGCGAACGCGATCAGGCCGAGCAGCTCGGCAGCCGCGAAGCCGATGAACAGGCGGCCCTGCTGGCCGTCAGCGGCCGCCGGGTTGCGCAACGCGCCCTGGAGGAACGAGCCGAAGACGTTGCCCACACCGGTGGCGGCGGCGCCGACGCCGATCGCCGCGAGACCCGCGCCGATGACCTGAGCAGATGCGAAATCCATGATGATGCTCCTTATGATATTCAGTGATTTAGTGAAGATTGACCGCGTCGTTGATGTAGAGCGACGTGAGCAAGGCGAAGACATAGGCCTGGATCGCGCAGACCAGCAGCTCGAGCGCGCTGACGCCGGCGATGAAGGCGAAGCTCAGCAAGGCAATCGCAGGCCCCATCGCGCCGTCCGCATTGAGGCCGGAGACGACGAAGCTGCCGAACACCTTCACCAGGATGTGGCCGGCGATCATCGCCACGAACAGTCGCAGCCCGAGGCTGAACGGCCGGACGAGGAAGGACAGCACCTCGATCAGGAAGATGAGCGGCAGCAGCACCGCCGGGGTGCCGTGCGGAATGAAGAGCGAGAAAAAGTGGAAGCCGTGCCGCCAGAAGCCGACGACGAGGACGATCGAGAAGCTGATGATCGCCATCACCCCGGTGATCGTGAACTGGCTCGTGACCGTGAACGGATGGGCGACGAGGCCGACGCCCGGAACATCGTGCGCCAGCGGGCCGAGCACGCCGAGCGGCATCATGCCCCAGAGATTGGCGAACAGGATGAAGATGAAGACGGTGAACACCCAGGGCAGGTATTTCCGCCCCTCCGGGCCGATATTCGTGTCGATCATCGAGCTGATGAAGCCGGTCACGCCCTCGACCGCGACCTGCCAGCGGCCGGGGACCAGCTCGCGCTTCATACCGCCGAGCATGAAGACGAGGATCGAGCCGAGCACGATCATCATCCACAGCGCCGAATTGGTGAAGGCGAAGGGGCTGCCGGCGGTTCCCAGGATCGGATCGATCTGGAACTGGTGCATCGGATCGATGGTCGACTGTCCGGCCACGCTACTTCCCTCAAGCCCCCGTCGGAGGCTGCTTTGAAATCTTCCACACTTCCCAGATCGCGAGGCCGAACCCAAGGAACAGCGCCACGACCCAGACCCCCTTGGTCTGCGCGAAATAATCGATCGCGAAACCGATCATCGCGCTCCCCAGCGGGTAGCTGATCAGGACCGACAGGACGCGATAGCCTTGCGACCGGTAATAAGGGGTCGCGCCGCCGGTCGCCGTCTCGCCGACCCTCCTGGCCTCCTCGGCCTGCGCCCGCCTCAATCGCTCGTCGAGCGAGGTCAGCCGCGCATCTTCCGTGGAGTCCGGGTCCTGCCGAGGTTCGCTTTCCGCCATGCCTGAACTCCTGCAACAAGCGCCGCGAAAACCGGACTCATCCAAGGGCTTGGGACATGCCGGCGAACGAACCCGCCAAGGCGCCGCCCCTTTAGGAAGGGGGGTGGGGCAAGTCAACACGTTGCCGCAGCGCAGCATCGGTCCGTCGCGGCGCCCGGCATGGACTTGGACGACGCCTTTGCTATCCCTTGTCCATGGCCGATGCCTCGGAAGACGGCGCAGGACACCGCGCACGATTACGCCAGCGCCTGTTCGACGGCGGGGCGGATGCTTTGCTCGACCACGAGCTGGTCGAATATCTGCTCGCCTTGGCTATTCCGCGCCGCGATACCAAGCCGCTTGCCAAGAAGCTGCTGCGCGATTTTGATGGCGATTTCGGACGGCTGATGACGGCGGATGCCGAAACTTTGGTCCGCGTCGGCGAGATCAGCGAAGGCGCGGCGGCGGCGCTGAAGATCGCCCAGGCGACGGCGCTGCGCCTGCTAGAAGCAGGGCGCGCGGAAGCGGCCGGTGCTCTCCTCATGGCAGGCATTGCTCGATTATCTGCATGCCGACATGGCGCATCTCGCGATCGAGCGGGTGCGCGTGCTCTATCTCAACAGCAAGAACTTGCTGATCGCCAACGAAGCGGTTCAGGAGGGCTCGGTCGACGAATCGGCGGTCTATATCCGCGAGATCATGCGCCGGGCGCTCGATCTCCACGCGACCGCGATCATCGTCGTCCACAATCACCCGAGCGGAGATCCCGCCCCCAGCCAGCAGGACATTCGCCTGACCCGCGACCTCGCCGAGGCCGGGCGGCACCTCAATGTGACGCTCCACGATCACATCATCATCGGCGCCAACGGCCATTCGAGCCTGCGCGCGATGGGGCTGATCTAGCGGCCCCCGCCGGGCGTGCGTTGCGTGGCGCGCGGGGCGTTGCTAGGCGACCGCATGGTTCCCCGCTACGCGCGCCTCGCAATGACGGCGATCTGGTCGCCGGAAAATCGCTATCGCATCTGGTTCGAGATCGAGGCGCACGCGACCGATGCGCTGGCCGAGCTCGGCGTGGTGCCGGCGAGCGCCGCGAAGGCGCTGTGGGACTGGTGGGCGACCAAGCCCGCCATCGATGTCGCCGCGATCGACGCCATCGAGGCGGTGACCAGGCATGACGTGATCGCTTTCCTGACCTGGGTCGCCGAACAGGTCGGCGAGGACGCGCGCTTCATGCACCAGGGCATGACCAGCTCCGACGTACTCGACACCTGCCTCGCGGTTCAGCTCGCCGAAGCGTCCGATCTGCTGATCGCCGATCTCGATGGGCTGTTGACGGCGCTCAAGCGCCGAGCGTTCGAGCATAAGCTGACGCCGACGATCGGCCGCAGCCACGGCATCCATGCCGAACCGACCACGTTCGGCCTGAAGCTCGCCCAGGCCTATGCGGAATTCGATCGCTGCCGCGGCCGGCTCCAGGCGGCCCGCGCCGAGATCGCGACCTGCGCGATCTCCGGGGCGGTCGGAACGTTCGCCAATATCCACCCGCGCGTGCAGGCGCATGTCTCGGCGAAGCTCGGCCTGACGCCCGAGCCGGTCTCCACCCAAGTGATCCCGCGCGACCGGCACGCGATGTATTTCGCCACATTGGGCGTGATCGCCAGCTCGATCGAGCGGCTGGCGACCGAGGTCCGTCATCTCCAGCGCACCGAGGTGCTCGAGGCCGAGGAATATTTCGCGCCGGGCCAGAAGGGCAGCTCGGCAATGCCGCACAAGCGCAACCCGATCCTCACCGAGAACCTCACCGGCCTCGCCCGCATGGTCCGCTCGGCGGTGATCCCGGCGCTGGAGAATGTCGCGCTCTGGCATGAGCGGGACATCAGCCATAGCTCGGTCGAGCGCTTCATCGGGCCTGACGCGACGATTACCCTCGATTTCGCCTTGGTCCGCTTGACCGGCGTGATCGACAAGCTGGTCGTCTATCCGGAGCGGATGCAGCGCAACCTCGACCGGATGGGCGGCCTCGTCCATTCGCAGCGCGTGCTGCTCGCCCTTACCCAGGCCGGGGTCAGCCGCGAGGACTCCTATGCCCTCGTCCAGCGCAATGCGATGAAGGTCTGGGAATCGGACGGCGCGCTATCGCTGCGCGACCTGCTCAAGGCGGATGAAGAGGTGGCGGCTCGGCTCTCGGCGGGCGAGATCGACGCCCTGTTCGACCTCGACCATCACTTCAAACATGTCGATACGATCTTCGCGCAGGTCTTCAGCGAGACCTAGTCCAGCGCGAACTCGCGCTGCTCGGGATCGAAGCGACGCCAGCCGCTGGGCCCAAGTTTCTCCAGCGGCCGGAAGCGCGCCTTGTAGGCCATCCGCTTCGCCTCCTCGACCCAATAGCCGAGATAGACATAAGGCAGGTTGGCGCGGCCGGCGCGGACGACGTGATCGAGGATGATATAGGTGCCCATGCCGGCCCGGACCGCCGCGTCAGGCTCGAAGAAGCTGTAGATCATGCTGAGCCCGTCGGCCTGCTGATCGGTCAGGCAGGCACCGAGCAGCCGGCCGGGGCGGCCGTTCGTGGAAGGCTCGCGATATTCGACGAGATAGGTTCGGACCGGGCTGTGCTCGACCATGTCCGAGAAATCGCGCTCGTCCATGTCCACCATGCCGCCGTCGGGGTGACGGGCGCGCAGGTAGCGGCGGAGAAGCTCATATTGCTCCTCGGTCGCCCAGGGCTTGCAGGCGGTGACCTCGATATCGGCGTTGCGCTTGAGCAGACGGCGCTGGGTGGCGCTAGGCTGGAATTCCGGCGCGACCACGCGGACCGAGACGCAGGCGGAGCAATCGAGGCAGGAGGGGCGATAGGCGACGTTCTGGCTGCGGCGGAAGCCGATCCGGCCGAGCGCGTCGTTGAGCTCGCCGGAATGCGGTCCCGACAGCTCCGTGAAAACCTTCCGCTCGGTCTTGCCCGCGAGATAGGGGCAGGGTGCCGGCGTGGTGACGAAGAACCGGGGAAAACGGAAAGGTGCGCTCAACGGCGGGTCCCTGCGGGATAAGTGAATCTGTCGTTGAGATTCTTATGAGCCGCCCGCCGGGCCTTGGAAAGGGCGCTTTCGACGAAGCGTCGCCCGCGCGCCGGGACGTGTCAGGACGGGACGAGGATCAGTCGACAGGTAACGCCCGGACGTTGAAGCCTTCGGCCTCCAGCGCCTCGCTCAACCGCAAGATGGCGCTCGAATCGCGCGCCTCGCATTCGACGTCGATCGCCGCGTCCTTGGCCGGCAGGCGGGTGAAGACGCGTTCGTGCAGCACTTCGACGACATTGACCTGGTTGGCGGCGAACAGCCTCATCACCGAGACCAGAGCGCCGGGTCGGTCCTGCACCTCGATCCTGAGCCGCGCCATGCGGCCGGTGCGGGCGAGATCGCGGAGGAGAACATTGGCGAGAAGATGGGTGTCGATATTGCCGCCGGTGAGGATGAGGCCCACCGTCCGCCCCTCAAAGCGGCCGCGGTGCGCGAGCAAGGTCGCGAGGCCGACGGCGCCCGCGCCTTCGACGACCGTCTTTTCGGCCTCCACGAGCAGGCTGATGGCGGTTTCGATGTCGCGCTCCGACACCAGCAGTATCTCATCGACAAGCTGATTGACGATGCCGCTGGTCAGCATGCCCGGCGATTTGACCGCGATGCCCTCGGCGATCGTGTCGCCCGCGCAGGGCAGCTGCTCGCGCGCGAACTTCGCATACATGCTGGGATAGAGCGCCGCCTGCGCGCCGATCACCGCGATGCCGGGCTTGATCGCCTTCGCCGCCGCCGCATTGCCCGAGATCAGCCCGCCGCCGCCGATCGGCACGACGAGCGTATCGACGTCCGGCGCATCGGCGAGCAGCTCCAGCGCGACCGTCCCCTGCCCCGCCATCACCTCGAAATCGTCGAACGGATGGACGATGGTCAGACCCCGCTCCTCCGCGATGCGCAACGCCTCGCCGAACGATTCATCAACGACATCGCCGTGCAGCACGACCTCGGCGCCATGATCCTCGGTGCGACTGACCTTCACCGTCGGCGTGCCGTTCGGCATCACGATCACCGCCGGCACGCCGAGCCGGCGGGCGTGATAAGCGAGCGCCTGGGCGTGGTTGCCGGCGGAGGCCGCGATCACGCCCTTGGCACGCGTCGCTTCGTCCATCAGCAGCAATTTGTTGAGCGCGCCGCGTTCCTTGTAGGCGCCGGTGTGCTGGAGATTCTCGAACTTCACATAGACGGTCGCGCCGGTTCGCTCGGACAAGGCGCGGCTGAGCACGGTCGGCGTTCGGACCACGGCCCCCGCGATCCGCGCCGCCGCGGCCTCGATGTCGGCAAGGCCGAGCGGCAGATCGAGATTCGGCGCGGGACTGGCCATCGGAAAGGGCGTCTAGACCATCTGGCGCGGGCGGTGAACTGGCCTTATCGCGAGGGCCGGACAAAGCGAGGCATCATGGGGCGCGAACTTCTTTCCATCCTGAAGACGTTGCTGTTCGTGCTCGCCGCCTGTGTCGGCACGCCAGCGCTCGCCGACCAGCTGGTCGACAACGTCAACGGCTACACTTTGCGCGACGGCCGGCTGGTGCGCTTCAACGGGTTGTGGATCGGCGATGACGGCCGCGTGCGGCAATTGCTGGAGCGCGGCGATCGACGGCCCCAGACCCGTTATCTGATCGACGGGCGCGGGCGGACGATGATCCCCGGCCTGATCGACGCGCACGGCCATGTCATGGGCCTCGGCATGGGCGCGATCCAGCTCGACCTCAGCGACACCAACAGCCTGGCTGAGGCGCAGCAGCGCATCCGTGAATATGCCGTCGCCAATCCGACGCCGCGCTGGGTGATCGGCCGCGGCTGGAACCAGGAGCGCTGGAACCTCGGCCGCTTCCCGACCGCCGCCGACCTGGAAGGTCTCGCCGGCGACCGGCCGGTTCTGCTGGAGCGCGTCGATGGCCATGCGGTCTGGGCCAATTCCGTCGCGATGCGCGAGGCCGGAATCACGCCCGCGACGCAGGCCCCCTCGGGCGGGCGGATCGAGCGCGTCGGGCGCAATCCCAGCGGTATCTTCGTCGACGCGGCGATGCGGCTGGTGCAGCAGGCAGTTCCGCCGGACCTGCCAGTGACCCGCGACCGCGCCTTTCAGCGGGCGCAGGAAATCCTGCTCTCCAACGGTCTGACCGCCGTCGCCGACATGGGCACCGACGTGAACGACTGGAACGTGATGCGGCGGGCGGGCGATGCCGGACAGCTCAACGTCCGCATCCTCTCCTACGCCGCGGGAGTCGACAATCTACTCGCCATCGCCGGCACGCGGCCGACGCCCTGGCTCTACGACCAACGGCTCCGGATGATCGGCGTGAAGCTCTATCTCGACGGCGCGCTGGGATCGCGCGGCGCGTGGCTGAAGCAGCCTTATCGAGACGCGGCCGGCCAGCGCGGCCTGCCGCTCGTCACCGACACGGTGCTCAAGAATTTGATGAGCCGCGCGGCGATGGACCATTTCCAGGTCGCGGTGCACGCGATCGGCGACCAAGCCAACGCGACCCTGCTCGATGCGATCGAGGAGCTCGCCGAAACCTATCGCGGCGACCGGCGCTGGCGGATCGAGCATGCCCAGATCGTCGATCCGGCCGATCTGCCGCGCTTCGGCCGGCACGGTATCATCGCCTCGATGCAGCCGGTTCACCAGACCAGCGACCGGACCATGGCGGAGGCCCGAATGGGGATCGACCGGCTCGGCGGCGCTTATGCCTGGCGCAGCATGCTGGCCAACAATGTGCCGCTCGCCTTCGGCTCCGACTTCCCGGTCGAGAGCCCCAATCCCTTCCACGGTCTTGCCGCCGCGATCAGCCGCGAGGATGCGCAGGGGCAGCCGCCGGGCGGCTGGCTGCCCGAGCAGCGCGTGACCTTGCTGCAGGCGTTCGACGCCTTCACCCGGGGCGCGGCTTTCGCCAGCTTCGCCGAGGGGCAGATCGGCACGCTCGAGCCGGGCCGGCAGGCCGACTTCGTCTTCATCGACCGCGATATCTTCAATGGCCTCGGCCAGCGCGAAATCCGCGAGACGCGGGTGCTGGAAACCTATGTCGGCGGGCGGAAGGTGTGGGAACGGCGCGAGCGCGGCGGCGCGCGCTAGCTGCCGAGGCTGGTCATCGTGCCGACCGTGAGCAATTGCGGCAGCACCTCCGCCTCGCGACCCGGTGCGTAATAGAGGTAGAGCGGCACGCCGGAGCGGCCATGCTGGGCCAGAAAGCGCGTGATCGCCGGATCGCCGCGCGTCCAGTCGCCGACCAAAGTGCGGACGCCCCGCGCGCGGAAATGTTCGGCGACCTCGGCCCGGTCGAGCACCGCGCGCTCGTTGACCTTGCAGGTGAGGCACCAGTCGGCGGTGAAATAGACGAAGACCGGCCCGGTGGCGCGCAAAGCGGCGAGCCGCGCCTCGCTGAACGGCTCGGCGCCCAGCGCGCTTCCCTCAGCCGATGGCGCGGCGTCCGCCGTGCGGATGAACGGCAAGGGCGCGACGATCGCCAGCGCGATCAGCACCAGGGCGGGCCACAGGCTGCGCCCGTCCTGCCGCCGTCCCAGCCACCACAGGCCGAGGCCCAGAAGCAGAACCGCGCCCAAGCCGAGCGCCATGCCATCCACGCCGGTCTGCCGGCCGAGCACCCAGGCGAGGCCCAGAGCGGTCAGCAGCATCGGCGCGGTGAGCAGGCGCTGGAAGCGACCCATCCAGGCGCCGGGCTTCGGTAGCCGGTGGCGAAGCGCCGGCACGAAGCCGAGCAGCAGAAAGGGCAATGCGAGGCCGAGTCCCAGGCCGGCGAAAACGGCGAGCGCCGCCCAGGCCGGCAGGACGAGCGCGGCGCCGAGCGCGAAGCCGAGGAACGGCCCAGTGCAGGGCGTCGCGACAAAGGCGGCGAGCGCGCCGGTGAAGAAGGCGCCGCGCGCGCCGCTTTGCCCGGCCAGTGCGTCACCGCCGCCGAAAGTCGGCAGCCGGAACAGGCCGGCGAGATTGAGCGCAATCGCGGTGACGAGCAGCAGCAGGACGAGGATGATGCGCGGATCCTGAAGCTGGAACGCCCAGCCCGCCGCGACGCCGGCGGCGCGCAACGTGAGCAGCATCGCGCCGAGCGCGAGACAGACCGCCACCGCGCCGGCCGCATAAGCGAGCGCCTCGCGCCGCGCTCCGCCTTCGTCCACGCTGGCCCGCACCAGACTCAACGCCTTGAGGCTGAGGATCGGGAAGACGCAGGGCATGACGTTGAGGATCAGCCCGCCGACGAAGGCGCCGAGCAAGGCGAGCAGGATCGAGGCCTCGTCGCCGCCACTCGCGCCGCCGGGCGCCGCGTTCGACCCGTCCGCAGTCGCCGGCGCGTTCGCCCCGCCGCCGACGGTGGCGAGAGTCTCGCCGGCGGGCGGGACAGCGCCGGGCCGAGCCGTCAGTGACAAAGCGACGCCGGGCGCAAGCTCCAGCACGCCTTCGATCGCGCCGAGCGCGGCGGCGCTGGCCCCCGCCCCGGTCTCGACGATCAGCTGGTCGCCGTTGCGCGAGATGGTCTGCGGCGCGGCGTGGCTCAGCGCATCGCTCGTCGCCGGGAAAAAATAAGGCTCCGACAGGGAAGCGCCGGCCGGCACGGGAATCGCGAGCCGGATCCGGCCATTCGCCGCCTCGAACCGCCCCTCGCCCGGGAGCGGCCGCGGCAACGCCTGCCGGTAGGCCGCGAAGGCCGGGTTGGGCCCACCGGGCGCGGCGGTCGAGACCTGGACCGAGACAGTCGCCTCTTCCGGCACGCAGACCTCGTTGGTGCAGACGAGATATTCGAGCCGCGCATCGATAGGGGACGCGACTCCGGGCTCGGCGTCGGCCGGCACTTGAATCGTCGCGAGCAGGGCATAGTCCCGCTCGAACACATAGTTCATCAGGCCGAGGACGATCAGCCGATCAGGCGCGGGATATTGGAGCGGCCCCGCCTGCCAGCCCTCCGGCAGGCGCCAGCGCACCCTGGGCTCCGCCCCGGCGTCGCCTGGATTGCGCCAATAGCCGTGCCAACCCGTCCCAGGCCGCATCACGAAGGCGACGGTCAGCGTCATGCCGGGAAGGACATTGGTCGTCTCCGGCACCAGCGAAACGTCCATCCGCCGCTGGGCGGACGCCGGCGTGCCGGCCAGCAGCGCGCAAAGCAAAAGGAGGAGCGCGCCGAGGCGAGTCATGCCGACGCTATAGCATGGCGGGCCGGGCAAGCGAGCCGTGCGGCGAGATCGAAAAGCACGCCGAAATTTTTTTCGAAAAAAGTTGGAACCTTCCCCAAACCCCCTCGTTGAGCGGCTTGGATAGTGACCTTTTGCCCCCCCGCTCTCGCTATCCGACAAAATGGGCCCGGAACGCGTCAACCCCCTCCCCCCGGTGGCGCATTCCGGGCTCAAATTCTTTTCAGCTCCGGAATCTTCGTCGCTCGCCCGCGTCATTTCGTCACGCGCGCGGAACACGGTGCTTGACGCGGCATTGACGGGGAATCATGGCGCGGACGCAATTAGGTTTCGTCCGGGCGAGGGAGAGTGAGATGAAGAAGCTTCTGATGATCGTCATGGCGACAGGCACTTTCGTGCTGGCTGCCTGCAATACGGTCGAGGGTGCGGGACGCGATGTCCAGTCCGTCGGCCGATCGATCGAGGATGTCGGCGACCGCTAGTCGCCGAGCAAGTCACAACACAAAGCGTCGCTCCGTGCGGGCGGCGCTTTTTCTATGGCGCGGAAGCTTCCGACGTCGCGGCGTTGGCGCGGTTGCGCTTGCGTTCGGTAAACCAGATCGCGACCAGCGAAACCTCGTAAAGCAGCACCAGCGGCACCGCGAGCAGCAATTGCGATACCACGTCCGGCGGGGTCAGCACCGCCGCGACGACGAAGGCGACGACGATCGCGTAGCGCCGGCCTCCCTTCAGTTGCTTGCGGGTCACCAGCCCGGCCGTTTCGAGCAGCATCAGCAGCACCGGCAGCAGGAAGGCGACGCCGAAACCGAAGATGAAGCGGGTGGCGAAATCGAGATAATTGCCGATCGCCGGCAAGGCTTCCGCCGTCACGCCGCCGACATCGCCCTGGTAGCTGAGCAGGAAACGCAGCGCGACCGGCATCGCGAAATAATAAGCAAGCGCAGCGCCTGCGGCGAACAGAAAGGGCGTCATGATCAGGAAGGGCGCGAACGCCTTCTTCTCTTTCGAATAGAGGCCGGGGGCGACGAAGCGCCAGATCTGGTTGGCGATGATCGGGAAGGACACCATCAAGGCGGCGAAGAAAGCGACCTTGATCTCGACGAAGAAGGCTTCGAAAATATTGGTGTAGATCAGCCGTCCCTGGCCGGCGGCGAGCAAAGGCTGGACCAGGACGCCGAAGATCGGCCGGGCGAAATAGAGACAGACGCCGAACGCCACTGCAAGCGCGACGAAGCTCCACAGCAGCCGGCGGCGCAGTTCGATCAGATGATCGAGCAACGGCGCCTTGCTGGTGTCCAGCCCCTCCTCGGTGCGCTCTTCGTCGCTCATGCTGCGTCATCCGCCGGCGGCGCGATGGGCGCGGGTGGGGCCTGGACCGCGCTCGCTTTCTTGCCGCGCGAGCGGCGCGGCGGTCCCGGCGGCGGCTTCGGGCGCGAGGGATCGATGGCGGCGTCCGGCAACGGGAGAGCGGTCTGCGCCGGCGCGGCGGCATCCTCGCTTTTGCCCCAGTCGCTGTCGGCCGGCGGCGGGCCGGCGTTCATGATCCGCTCGTTATTGGCCTTCCAGAGCTTCTCCATGTCCTGAAGCTCGGCCTCGCGCATCATATTGTCGACGCCGGCGCGGAAATGGCCGGCCATGCCGCGCGCCTTGCCGACGAAATTGCCGATCGCGCGCATCACCCGCGGCAAATCCTTCGGCCCGATGACGAGCAGAGCGACGATCGCGATGATGAACAGCTCGCCGGAATCGATCCCGAACACGCGTCGTCCTCAATTCTGGCCGGACGAAAGGATCAGCGGCGCTCGGCGTCCGGCGCTGGCGTGGCCGCGGGGGTCGGCTCGACCGAAGGGGCGGGTGTGGACGTCGGCTGTGCCGGCGTGGCCTCGATCCGCCGCTGCGCCGCCGCGGCCGCCTCGTCGTCCTCGCTCATACCCTTCTTGAAGCTCTTCAGGCCCTTGGCGACATCGCCCATCATGTCGCTGAACCGGCCCTTGCCGAACAGCAGGAGCACGACCAGGCCGACGATAAGCCAATGCCAGAGGCTGAAACCACCCATGTGAAGAATCTCCCGAATGTCCGGCCTATCTAGGCCGGTTCGGAGTCACTTTCCAGTTCGTCCGCATCCACTTCGTCGCGTTCGAGGACAAGTTGCTCCAGCGCGGCGTCGATCGGATCGAGCAGGCCGGCCGCCTTGAGGTCGTCGATGCCGGGCAGATCGCGGCGGCTGGCGAGGCCGAAATGGCTCAGAAAATCGGGCGTGGTGGCATAAGTGAGCGGCCGGCCCGGCCCTTCGCGCCGGCCGGCGGGGCGGATCCAGCCCGCCTCCATCAGCACGTCGAGCGTGCCCTTGCTGATCTGGACGCCGCGGATCGCCTCGATCTCCGCCCGGCTGACCGGCTCGTGATAAGCGACGATCGCCAGCGTCTCGACCGCGGCGCGGCTGAGCCGGCGGCTCTCCTCGCGCTCGCGGCGCAGGATGTGGGCGAGATCGGCGGCGGTCTGGAAATGCCAGCGCCCGCCGCGCTCGACCAACTCGACGCCGCGGCCGGCATAATGCGCCTGCAGCTCGGCGAGCGCCGCGCCGACATCGATCCGCGCGCCGACATGGAGCACGATCTCGGCCGCCGCCATCGGCTCCTCGGCGGCGAACAGGACCGCCTCCACGGCCCGCAGCGCATCGTCCAGCTCCCTCATGCCGCCCTCACATAAAGCGGCGCGAAGGTCCGCTTCTGGTCGATCTGCAGCTTGCCGAGCCGGGCGAGCTCCAGCGTCGCGACGAAGCTGGAGGCGAGCGCCGAGCGGCGATATTCGGGATCGTCGCTCTCCGGCAGGAAGCTCTCGAGCGCGGTCCATTCGACCTTCATCCCGATCATCCGCTCCAGCCGGTGGATCGCCTCATCCAAGGTCATCACCGGGCGGCGCGAGACGATGTGAACCGACGGCTCGCCGCGCGCGCGGATGATGCCGTAGGCGGCGATGAGATCGTAGAGATCGGCCCGCCAGGCGGCGCGGCGGACCAGCTTCAGCCCCTCGGGGCGCGAGCGGACGAACACATCGCGGCCGAGCCGGTCGCGCGCGATCAGCCGCGAACCGGCCTCGCGCATCGCCTGCAGCCGCTGGAGGCGGAGCTGGAGCCGGGCGGCGAGATCCTCGGCGCTCGGATCGGCGGCGGCGTCGCGCGGCAGCAGCAGGCAGGATTTGAGATAAGCGAGCCAGGCCGCCATCACGAGATAGTCGGCGGCGATCTCCAGCCTGAGCTGTTTCGCATCCGAGATGAAGACGAGATATTGCTCGACCAGAGCGAGGATCGAGATTTTCTGGAGGTCGACCTTCTGCGCCCGGGCGAGGGTCAGCAGCAGGTCGAGCGGCCCTTCCCAGCCGTCGAGATCGAGCGTCAGCCGTTCGTCGGCCGAAGCCGGGCGCGAAGGCTCGAAATCGTCGAAAGCATCGGTCACCGCCCGAACCTAAGCAGGGCCGGCCCGGAAGTCGAAGCCGAAAGGCGACTTTTCCACAGCGAAACGATCGGTTAGCGTCCTGGCGATGGTACGCGCGCCGATCCTGCTTTGCTTCGCCCTGCTCGCCGGGTGCACGACAACAGTGGCGGATCAGGCGCGAGAGCAGGCGGCGCCCGCCCCGCCGCCGCCGCCCGCGCCGCCGGCATTGGGCGGCGTGGCGGTGACCGGAAGCCGGGTGCAGGCGAGCTGCCCGCTCACCATCGCCTTTGCGAGCTACGGCGCGGGGATCGACAATCCGCTCCGCGAGCGGGTCCAGGGGATGCTCGTCGTCGACCGGGCGGTGACCGGCTTCCAGGCCGACCGCTGGGGCCGCGAGGGCGAGGTGACGCTCTGTGTCCGCACCCGCGGCGCACCCGACGCGACGCGGCTCTTCCACCAGGTCCGCGCGATGATCCCGGCCCAGCCGCGCGGCCCGATCGCGCTGCGCACGACCGGCGGCCTCAGCTACGACACGCCGCCGCCGCGGCGCTAGGCGTAGGCCAGCAGCGCGTCCCTTTTCTCGACAAGGGCGCCGAAATCATCGGCGGCCGCCTGTCCGGCTTTGGCCATCGCGCGAACCAGCCGTTCGGCGCCGATATCCGATAGCGGCGGCAACACGGCGGCGATCGCCTCCATCTCGCCCAGCTTGCCCGAGCAATGCAGGACGAGGTCGCATTGCCCGCGTCGATCGCGGCGCGGGCGCGCTCGGCCGGCGTGCCGCTCAGCGCCTCCATGCCGATATCGTCGGTCATCAACAGGCCCTCGAAGCCGATCCGGTCGCGGACGATGCCGGCGATGATCGTCGGCGAGAGGCTGGCCGGCCGCTCGGCGTCCCAGGCCCGATAGAGGAGGTGCGACATCATCCCCATCGGCGCGTCCTTGAGCGCGCGGAACGGCGCGATGTCGACTCTCCAACTCCTCGTCACTCGCATCGACGACCGGCAGCTCCTTGTGGCTGTCGGCCATCGACCGGCCATGGCCGGGCATATGCTTGACGACGCCGACGCAGCCGGCCGCCGCCAGCCCGTCCAGCATCGCCCGGCCGAGCGCCGCCACCTTCATCGGCTCGTCGCCCAGCGCCCGATCGCCGATCACGTCGTTGGCGCCCGGCTGGCGCACGTCGAGCAACGGCAAGGCGATCGACGTTGACGCCAACCTCGGCGAGCATCAGGCCCAAGGCCATTGCGTTGACCCGCGCCGCCTCGATCGCGCTGATCGGCGCCTTTTCGTAGAGTGCGGCGAAGGCCTCGCCCGCGGGGAAAGCGGGCCATTCGGGCGGCTTCATCCGCGCCACCCGGCCGCCTTCCTGATCGATCAGGATCGGCACATCGTCGCGGCCCGAAAGGTGACGCAGCGAATCGGTCAGCGCCCGCATCTGGGCGCGATCGACGCAATTGCGGGCAAAAAGGACATAGCCGGCGGGATCGGCGTTGCGGAAAAGGTCGCGCTCGGCGCCCGTGACGGCTGGTCCGGAGAGACTGAAGATAGCGGAGAGCATGGCCGACGCATATCGCCTCCGCCCGACAAAGCCAGATGCGAAAAGGGGACGCCCCGAAGGACGCCCCCTTCCCCCTCCCGCTGATGACGCCGCGACCCGTACTCCAGCCGCAGCGCGAGGCTCGCTTACTGGCTGGACAGCTCCGAGATGTGGACCTGGGCCGGAGCGGTGACGTTGCGCTGCCCATAAGTGCCGACCCAGATTTCGTAGCGGCCCGACTGGACGTTGTCGAAGCGGAGCGACGGGTTCATGCCAAACCGCCCGCCATCGTCGTCGCAATGCCAGCGCCCGTCCGGCCCATTGACGATCAGCGTCGTATCGGCGCGCGAGCCGACCGAGATGATCAGCGGCAGCCGGCTCCCGGCCTCGAAGTTCAGCCGCACGTCCGGCGCGTTGGAGATGTAGCCGCGGCAATTGCCGCTGATCCGCGACGCGTCGATATTGCCGCCCGAGCGGACGTTGACGACATGCGGATCGCGCGGGAAGCCGGTGCGCAGATTGACCGTCCCGTAATTGGGCCGCAGGTTGAAATTCTGCGCCGAGGCCGGAATGACAGCGACCGTGGCGGCCAGCGCGAGCGCGATGGCGATCTTGGAACGGATGGACATACTCGGATACTCCCACCTTGTTTGATCCTGACGCCGACGCAAACCCGAGGGTGCGGCCGGCGACGAGGATCATCCACGGCCGGGCGATCGGAATCATTCCCGCTTATGTCCTGATTTCGCCCGACAAGTGTCGGATGGCGGCGCCATCGCGCCTTCCCTACATTGCCGGTCGATGAACGCCTTGAGCCCCCGCATGACCCCCGCCCAGAGCCTCGACATCCTGATCCTGGAGGACCAGGCGCTGGTCCGCGCCGGCATGCGCGCCCTCATCCAGATCAGCGAGCCGCACGCCCGTATCCGCGAAGCGGCGAACTATGAGGAAGCGGTCGCGCTCGCCAAAGCGGGGCCAATCGACATCGCTTTCCTGGACGTCGACCTGAAGGCGGACAAATCCGGCCTCGATTTCCTCAAATGGCTGCGCGAGGGCGAGCGCGACACGCGCGCGATCATGCTCTCCGGCCGGGCCGAAAAAGATCTGGTGATGGCCTGCCTCGCCGAAGGCGCGAGCGGCTATATCGTCAAGGACATGGAAAGCGACGGCCTGTTCCGCCGGGCGCTCGACACGGTCTTTTCGGGCAGCATCTTCCTGCCGGCGACGGTGATCGGCCGCGGCGGCTTCTCGCCCTCGCAGCCGGCCGCCCCGGCGGCGGTCCCGGCCGAAACGCTCGGCATTTCCGGCCGGACGCTGGAGGCGCTTTATTATGTCTGCCAGGGGCTGCCCAACAAGCTGATCGCCCGCAACATGGGGATCGAGGAGGGAACGGTCCGCAAGGATTATCTGCCCAAGCTGTTCCGCATCTTCCACGTCGTGCGGCGGACCGAATTGATGATCGAGGTGTCGCGGCGCGGCATCGCGGTGCCCAGGCCGGAGCCGGCTCAGGCCGCCTGAGCCGGCGTCACCAGCGCGCCGATCGCAGCCACCAGCGCTTCGGGCGCGACCGGCTTGCGCAGCACCCGGCCGCTGGCAAGCCAGGGACCATCGAACGACGCCATCTCACCGGTGACGACGATCAGCGGCAGCGCCCGGTCGAACGCGGCGGTGGTCGCGCGGACGACATCCTCCGCGGTCCGCCCAGCGGGGAGGCGATAGTCGCTGATCAGGATGTCGGGCTCGCGCTCGAACCCAGGAAGCGCCGCTTCCATCTCGGCGAAATTGGAGAAGGCTTCGTAGCGAATTCCCAAAGTGTCGAAGAGCGTCAGCGCCGAGCCGCGAACCAGCGCGTCATCCTCGACATAGAGGGCGTAGAGCCCGGCGAGATCGGCGGCCTCCTCGGCCAGATCGGGATCGAAGGCCGGGCCGCCGGCCACGCCGGCATGGGCGTAAGGCAGATCGAGCGAGAAGCGGGTGCCCACGCCGAGCCGCGAGCGCATGTCGATCCGATGCTCCGGCAGCAGCGGCACGATCGCCGCGACGATCGACAGGCCGAGGCCGACGCCTTTCTCCCGGTCGCGCTCGGCGTTGCGGAGCTGGACGAAGGGATCGAACACCCGCGCCCAATCCGCCTCGGCGATCCCGCCGCCATTGTCGACGACGTCGATCCGGATGCGGCCGGGCAGGCAGACGATGCCGACCAGCACTGCCTGGCGCGCACCCTTCGCCGGATCGGCATAAGCGATCGCGTTGGCGAGCAGATTGCCGATCGCCCGGCCGAGCAGGTGGCGATCGGTATGGGCGCCGATCGGCGGGCTCTCGCGCCAGCGGAAACGCACTTCGACGCCCTTCTCGGCCGCGGCGACCAGGCATGGCGCGGCGACCTCGCGGATCAAGGCGGGAAGGTCGACATCCGCCAGCTCGGCCTCGACGAAGCCCGATTCCAGCCGCGAGATATCGAGCACGGCGTTGAATGAGGTGCGGGTCAGCCGCGAGGCGTCCTGGGCGAGGCCGAGAATCTCGTTCGCCTTGCCGGAATCGCCCTGGCCCAGAGCATGGCGGGCGGCGCCGAGCAAGTTGGTCAGCGCCTGCATCGGCTGCCTCAGATCATGCGCGGCGTCGGCGAGGAATTTGGATTTGGCCGCGTTCTGCCGCTCGGCGAGGGCACGCAGCTCGTCCTTGGCGCGGACCAGCGCTTCGGTCTTGACCCGTGTCTCCTCGCGCGCCGCTTCCAGCCGCTCGTTGCGGTCGGAGAGCTGGCTTTCGCGGGCGAAGGCGTCGCGCGCCGACCGCTCCAGCTCGACCGCGACGGCGCAGCCGATCAGCGAGAAGCTGAGCAGGAACACGATCGCCGCGACATTGTAATAGGACAGCGACTTCGAGAAGAATTGCGGCAGGTTGTCCGGCTGGGCGAGATCGGTGGTCTGGGCGAACCCCAGGAAACCGACGCTCGCCAGCAGGCAAAAGCCGGCGAGCGCATAGACCAGCCGGCTGTCGAGCCGGAACATGCCGAACAGGAAGGTGAGGATCAGCGGCAGGCAGATGAAGTAGAAGAGGTAGTTGTAAGGGAAAGTCGTCAGCGCGATCATGCCCAGCGACAGCACGTACAGCGTCACCCCGCTCGCCGCGAGCGCGCCGCTCGTCAGGCGCGGATTGCGCGATCCCAGCACCAGCGCCGCCGCGGCGCCGGCAACGACCAGGGTACCCACGCCGCGCAGGATCAGGATGCTGCCCAGCGCCGGCCGGAAATCCTGGTTGCGAAAGGCGTGGAACCAGTCCCAGCCGAAATAGGCGACCCAGAAGCCGGCGAGCAGCAGCACCGCGACCTGGCGCGCGACCGTCCAGCGCCGCAGCGAATCGACGAGATATTCGGCCTCCATCTCGGCCGAAAAACGCGGCGGCGGCCAGAGCATCCGCCGCAGGATCGGCGGCGCGCCCCGCCCGAACAGCGACGCGCCGTCCTCTGCGCCGTTCGCCCTATCCGGCAACCGCAACCCTCGCCGGCTCGTCGGCGACCATGGCGCACAGGCCCAGCTTCGCGAACAGGGCCGCATCCGCGTCTCCGCCGGCATTGCCGGTAGTGAGCAGCCGGTCGCCGGTGAAGATCGAATTCGCGCCGGCGAGGAAGCAGAGCGCTTGGGTGCTCTCGCTCATGCTCTCCCGCCCAGCAGAGAGACGGACCATCGAGCGCGGCATGGTGATCCGCGCCACCGCGACGGTGCGAATGAACTCGATGTCATCGAGCCGGGCCAGTGGCGTGTCGGCCAGCATGTCGCCGAGGACGGTTCCCCTGATCGGAACCAAAGCGTTGATCGGGACGCTCTCCGGATGGACGGGCAGAGTGGCAAGGGCATGGATGAAGCCGATCCGGGCCGCGCGGTCCTCACCCATGCCGACGATCCCGCCGCAGCAGACCGCCATGCCCGACGCGCGGACATGGTCCAGCGTGTCGAGCCGTTCCTGGTACGTCCGCGTCGTGATGATCGCGCCATAATGTTCGGGCGAGGTGTCGAGATTGTGATTGTAGTAATCGAGCCCGGCCTCGGCGAGACGATCGGCCTGCCCACGCGTCAGCATGCCAAGCGTCATGCAGCTTTCGAGGCCCATGGCTTTGACGCCCGCGACCATCTCGCACAGGGCGTCCATGTCGCGGTCCTTGGGCTCGCGCCAGGCCGCGCCCATGCAGAAGCGGCCCGACCCCGCCGCCTTGGCGTCGGCGGCGGCGGTCAGCACCGCATCGACGTCCATCAGCTTTTCCGCCTTGAGCCCGGTTTTCGCGTGGGCGGATTGCGAGCAATAGCCGCAATCCTCCGGGCAGCCGCCGGTCTTGATGCTGAGCAGGGTGGAGAGCTGGACTTCGTTCGGGGCATGATGCGCGCGATGGACCTGCTGCGCCTGCCAGAGCAGATCGAGCAACGGGAGATCGAAGAGCGCCCCGGTCTCGCCACGGGTCCAGTCCATCCGGATCATTCCGCCGCCTCGTCGAGCGGCGGGAGGTTGTGGCCGAGCAGCTTCAGCACCTCACCCGCCGCCTCGACCAGATTGGTGCCTGGGCCGAAGATCGCCTGCACGCCGGCCGCGCGCAGCATGTCGTAATCCTGCGCCGGGATGACGCCGCCGACGACGACCTTGATGTCAGGCCGGCCCATGTCCTTGAGATGGCCGATCAGCTCGGGAACGAGCGTCTTGTGGCCGGCGGCGAGGCTGGAGGCGCCGACCACGTCAACTTGTCTTTCGATCGCGAGCCGGGCGCTTTCCTCCGGCGTCTGGAAAAGCGGGCCGGGCACGATCTCGAAGCCCAGATCGGCGAAGGCGGAGGAGACGAGGTTGGCGCCGCGGTCGTGGCCGTCCTGGCCCATCTTGGCGACCAGCATTCGGGGCTTGCGGCCAAGCCGGCGGTTGACGGCGACGACGCCGTCCTCGGCCCGCGCCCAGGCGGGATCGTCGGCCCAGGCGGCGCCGTAAATGCCCTCCACCGGGGTCGGCACGGTGCCGTAGCGGCCGAACACATCCTCCAGCGCCAAACTGATCTCGCCAAGCGTGCAGCGGGCGCGCGCCGCCTCGACCGAGAGCGCGAGCAGGTTCGAATCGCCCTTCGCCCCCTCGCGCAGCGCATCGAGCGCCGCCTTGGCCCTCGCTGGGTCGCGCTCGGCGCGGGTCTTTTCGAGGCGGGCGATCTGGCCGGCGCGGACCCTGGCATTGTCGATGTCGAGGATGTCGAGATGATCCTCCTCGGCCTTGCGGTAGCGGTTGACGCCGACGATCACCGTCTCACCGCGATCGACCCGGGCGGCGCGCGCCGCGGCGGCCTCCTCGATGCGGCGCTTGGGAAGCCCCTGCGCGACCGCATTGGTCATGCCGCCCAGCGCCTCCACCTCCTCGATGAGCGCCCAGGCCTTTTCGGCCAGTTCGTTGGTCAGGCTCTCGACATAATAAGAGCCTCCGAGCGGATCGGCGACATTGGCGATGCCGCTCTCCTCGGCGATGACGAGCTGGGTGTTGCGGGCGATGCGGGCGGAGAAATCGGTGGGCAGCGCCACCGCCTCGTCGAGGCTGTTGGTGTGGAGCGACTGCGTCCCGCCGAGCACCGCGGCCATCGCCTCCAGCGTGGTGCGGATCACATTGTTGTACGGATCCTGCTCGGTCAGCGAAACGCCGCTGGTCTGGCAGTGGGTGCGCAGCATCTTGGACTTCTCGTTCTGTGCGCCGAACCCATGCATGATCCGGTGCCAGAGCAAGCGCGCCGCGCGCAGCTTCGCGACCTCCATGAAGAAGTTCATGCCGATGCCGAAGAAGAAGGAGAGGCGAGGCGCGAAGGCGTCCACGTCCAGCCCCTTGGCCATCGCGGCGCGGACATAATCGGCGCCGTCGGCGAGGGTAAAGGCAAGCTCCTGCACCGCCGTCGCCCCGGCCTCGTGCATGTGATAGCCGCTGATCGAGATCGAATTGAACTTCGGCATGTTGGCCGAGCAATATTGGATGATGTCCGCGACGATCCGCATCGAGGGCGCGGGCGGGTAGATATAGGTGTTGCGGACCGCAAACTCCTTGAGGATATCGTTCTGGATCGTGCCGGTGAGCTGGGCCTGCGGAACGCCCTGCTCCTCGGCCGCAACGATGTAGAAAGCCATGACCGGCAGCACCGCGCCGTTCATCGTCATCGAGACGCTCATCTGGTCGAGCGGGATGCCGTCGAACAGGATCTGCATGTCGGCGAGCGTGTCGATCGCCACCCCCGCCTTGCCGACATCGCCGACCACGCGCGGATGGTCGCTGTCATAGCCGCGATGGGTGGCGAGATCGAAGGCGACGCTGAGGCCCTTCTGCCCGGCGGCGAGGTTGCGGCGGTAGAAGGCGTTCGAATCCTCGGCGGTCGAGAAGCCCGCATATTGGCGGATCGTCCACGGCCGGCCGGCGTACATCGAGGCGTAGGGTCCGCGGGTGAAGGGCGCGAAGCCGGGCAGGCCGGGGTCGATGCCTTCGACATCCGCGGCGGTATAGAGCGGCCGGACGTCGATGCCCTCGGGCGTGCGCCAAGTGAGGTCCTTGCCCTTGACCTCTTTGGCGGCGGCGGCATCCCAATCTGATCTCGTGGGCTTTTTGGTCACGCTCTCTCCAGACCGCTCATCCTGAGGAGCCGGTGAGCCTGTCGAACCGGCGTCTCGAAGGACCGTCCTTCGATACGGGCCTTCGACTTCGCTCAGTCCCTACTCAGGATGAGCGGGGAATATCAATGGTCCGCGCTCTTGGCGTTTCCATAATCTCCGTCAGGACGCCGCCCATATCCCTGGGGTGGACGAAGAAGATCAGCGTGCCATGCGCGCCGATCCGCGGCTCGCCCAGCACCTTCGCGCCCTTGCCGTCGAACCAGGCCTTGGCGGCGTGGATGTCCGGCACTTCGTAGCAGAGATGATGCTGACCTCCAGCCGGGTTCCTGGCGAGGAAGGCGTGGATCGGCGAGTCTTCACCCAGCGGCTCGATCAGCTCGATCTGCGTGTTCGGCGTATCGACGAAGCAGACCTTCACCCCCTGCGCCGGCAGATCGAACGGTTCGCGGATCACTTCCGCCCCCATCACGTCGCGATAGAAAGCGATGCTGTCCGCGATCGAGGGCGTCGCGACGCCGACATGGTTCAACCGGCCGAGCTTCACCTCGTCCTCTCCTCAGCATGGGACCCGCGAAGACCCATGCCCAGAGGAGCGGTTGGCGGCAAGCGGTTCCCGGCGTTCGAGCGTCTCGCGCTCCCCGCTAGGCGTTGATCGGCCAGGACAGGCCGAGCGCCCGCGCCGTGTCCTTGCCGACGACGCCATCGACCAGCAGCCCCTCGCGCGCCTGGAACGCCGCCACCGCGGCCTGTGTCGCCGGGCCGAATTCGCCGTCGATGGTGCCGGGATCTATGCCGGCATTGGACAAAGCGCGCTGGACCGCCTCGACCCGCGGCCCGGTCATCATCGGCCGACGGATCATCAGCAGTCCGGCCGGTTCGCGATAGGGCCGAAGCGCCGCGGCGGAATAGGTGACGCCGGGGAGCAGCACGCCGCAGCTCCATTGGCGGCCCGTCGCCGGGCGCACCGCGACTCCCACCGCGCTGCTGTGCGCCTCGATCGTCTTGCCGTCGCCGCGCGAGATCGCGACATGGCCGATGCGGATGCCGAACGCGCCGGGCTTGCGGACCAGGAACGCGCCGGGCGTCGCGATCGCCTGGTTGACCGGAATGTCGGCGTCCAGCCGCATCGCGTCCTCATACCACCACCCCGAATAGCTCTCGCCGCGATTGATGTCGGTCGGGCGAACCGCGAACATCACGGCCGCGGCATGATAGGCGCACCAGGACGTGAACTCGGCGCAGTCCCAGGGCCCGCGCCAGTTGCGGTTGCCGAGCGGGACCGGGCCGCCGAGCACATAGCGCTCGCCTTGGTGCTGCATCGCGAGATCGACGATATCCTGTCCGGTTGTCATGACCGCTCCCTCCCTTTGGCCGCACGATAGCGGCGCCGGGTGCGGCGCAGGATCGGAGACGAGTTCAATGTGGAGGGAAAGAAAGTTCGAAAAGGTCAGAAAAACGGAAACGAAGCCCGAACAACAGATCGGCGGCGATGGCCAGGACGACGGCCAACACCAGCCCGTAGAGACCGAACAGCACGTTGAACGCACCTCGCCGCTCGGCCCTGACGACATGGCTGCGCGCGATCGGCAATCGCCCTTCCCGCAGTCCGCGCATCATCGTCCAGACGATCCACGGCACGAGCAACAGCGCGATCAGGCCGACGACCAGATCGTCGCCGCGGGGAGTCATCCGCCCGGCCTGAAATGGGGGATCGTGTAGACCAGGGTCGCCACGCCGCCGACCAGGCAGATGATGACGGCAGCCCAGAAAGCGCCGGGCTGCGTGTCCTTGCGGAAGGTGAGCGTGCTGACGACCTTCATCTCGCCCTTGGCAAGCGCGAACACCGCCACCACGATCAGCGCGACGCCGAAGCCGATCGCGAAGCCCACCCAGGTTGGTGCGGTTTCAGAGCGCATAAAGCTGCTTCCCTACAACGGAATGTTGTCGTGTTTCTTCCACGGGTTCTCCAGCTGCTTGTCGCGCAGCTTGCGGAGGCCCAGCGCGATCCGCCGCCTGGTGGAATGCGGGTAGATCACCTCGTCGATGAAGCCCTTGCTCGCCGCCACGAAGGGGTTGGCGAAGCGCTCCTCATATTCTCGCGTGTGCTCGGCGATCTCTTCCGGCGTCTTTCCCCGGAAGATGATCTCCACCGCGCCCTTGGCGCCCATCACCGCGATCTCGGCGGTCGGCCAGGCGTAGTTCAAGTCACCGCGCAGATGCTTCGACGCCATCACGTCATAGGCGCCGCCATAGGCCTTGCGGGTGATGACGGTGATCTTGGGCACGGTCGCCTCGGCATAAGCGAAGAGCAATTTCGCGCCGTTCTTGATGATCCCCTCATGCTCCTGCGCGACACCGGGGAGGAAGCCGGGCACGTCGACGAAGGTAAGGATCGGGATATCGAAGGCGTCGCAGAAGCGGACGAAGCGCGCCGCCTTCTTAGACGATTTGATGTCGAGCACGCCGGCGAGCACCATCGGCTGGTTGGCGACCACGCCGACCGTCCGCCCCTCGATCCTGCCGAACCCGACTATGATGTTCGCCGCGTGCGCCGGCTGGAGCTCGAAGAAGTCGCCCTCGTCGACCGTCTTCCGGATCAGCTCGTGCATGTCATAGGGCTTGGCGGCGCTGTCCGGGATCAAGGTGTCGAGGCTGTCCTCCTGCCGGTCCCACGGGTCCTCGCAGGGCCGCTCGGGCAGATCGTGGCGGTTGGAGAGCGGCAGGAAATCGAAGAAGTCGCGGGTCGCGAGAAGCGCGTCGATGTCGTTCTCGAACGCCACGTCGGCGACACCGGACTTGGTCGTATGGGTGATCGCGCCGCCCAGCTCCTCCTGGGTCACCACCTCGTTGGTCACTGTCTTCACCACGTCCGGGCCGGTGACGAACATGTAGCTCGAATCTTTCACCATGAAGATGAAGTCGGTCATCGCCGGCGAATAGACCGCGCCACCGGCGCACGGGCCCATGATCAGGCTGATCTGCGGAACGACGCCGCTCGCCAGCACGTTGCGCTGGAACACCTCGGCATAGCCGGCGAGGCTGGCGACGCCCTCCTGGATGCGGGCGCCGCCGCTGTCGTTGATGCCGATGACGGGCGCGCCGACCTTCATCGCCATGTCCATGACCTTGCAGATCTTCTGCGCGTGCCGCTCGCTCAGGCTACCGCCGAAGACGGTGAAATCCTGCGCGAAGGCGAAGACGAGGCGGCCGTTGATCGTGCCCGATCCGGTGACGACGCCGTCGCCCGGGATCTTCTGCTCGGCCATGCCGAAGTCGACGCAATTATGCTCGACATACATGTCATATTCTTCGAACGAGCCGGGATCGAACAGCACGCGGAGCCGCTCGCGCGCGGTCAGCCGCCCCTTGGCGTGCTGCGCCTCGATCCTTTTCTCGCCCCCGCCCAGCCGCGCCTGCGCCCGGCGGCGCTCCAGTTCCTCGATCCGTGTCGCCATAAGAGGGTCTTATGCGCGACTACGGGTGGAGGCAAACCCGCCGCGCGGCCAGGCGAAAAGCCGCAGGGTGCGCCTTAGCAAACTGGTAGGCTGTGGGCGTTATGCGCCTCGCCATGAACGACAAATTCTCAATATCGATCGACCGATCGCGCGGGCTGGTCAGCATCGTCATGGCCGGACTGTTCACCCTCGAAGACGTCCGCGCCTTCTACGAAGCGCGGCGCGAGGCGCACAAGGCGCTCGGCTGGGCGCGGAACGGGCATATGACGCTGAACGACGTCCGCGGCATGAAAATCCAGCCGCAGGATACGATCGGCGCCTTTCAGGACATGCTCGCCGACCCCGATTATCGATCCCACCGCCTAGCCTTCATCACCGTGCCGTCGCTGCTCCGCGCCCAGCTCCTGCGCGCGCTCGCCGGCCGCGACGATGCGCGCTGCTTCGAGGACAGGGCGGAAGCGGAGTCCTGGTTGTTCGAAGACGAGCTCGCCGTCCAGCCGCTTCGCCGCACCGGCTAGAACAGGCAGCGGCGAAAAGAGCGAGCCCGAGGCGAGACTCTTAGCGATTTGGTAGTCTTGAATGGACTAATGCCATCAGCATGACAGCCAAGTTCACTTTCCGGATCGATCGTGCCCGTGGGCTCGTGCGGATCGCGATGGCCGGCTTCTACGACATCGAGGACGTCGCCGCTTTCTTCGAAGCGCGGCGGACGGCCCATGCCGAGCTCGGCCTCGCCCCGAACCAGCATCTCACGCTCAACGATTTGCGCGGCATGCAGATCCAGAAGCAGGAGGTGATCGACGCCTTCCAGCAGGGTCTGGCCGTACCGGAGGAGAAGGCGCGCAAGCTTGCGATCATCGTCGATGCCGCCATGGCACGCGGTCAGGCCAGCCGCGCGATCGCCTCATCCGATACGCGCTACTTCAGCGATCTCGGCGAGGCGGAAGCCTGGCTGTTCGAGGATGATGAAGCGGCCCGCGATATCGTGAGAGTCGCCACAGCCTGACCGGACCTAGCGTCCGCTGAACCGGGGCGGCTTCTTTTGCAGGAAGGCCATCACCCCGGCCTTGAAATCGTCGGTCCGGCCGGCGTCGCGCTGGGCGATCCGCTCGGCGGCGAGCGCTTCGGTGAGAGAGGATTGCTCGGCATCGCGGGCGAGGCGGCGAAGCAGGCCGTAAGCGGCGGTCGGCCCGGCCGCCAGCTTGGTCGCCAGCGCCTTGGCCTCATCCTGCAACCGGTCGTCCTCGACCATCCGGCTGATCAGGCCCCATTGCTCGGCCTGCTCGGCCGGGATGCGCTCACCGAGCATCATCATCTCCATCGCCCGCGCCCGGCCGGCGAGCCGGGGCAGTAGCCAGGTCGCGCCGGCGTCGGGGATCAGGCCGATATTGATGAAGGCCTGGAGGAAATAGGCCGAGCGGCCGGCGAGCACGATGTCGGCGGCCAGCGCGAGGCTGCACCCGGCCCCGGCGCATGGACCGTTCACCGCTGCGATAACGGGCATCGGGCAAGCGAAGACCGCTTCGACCAACGGGTTGAAATGCTGCTCGAGCGATGCGCCGACATCGTCCGGAAGACCGCCGCCCGAGGCGAGGTCCGCGCCGCTCGAAAACCCCCGGCCCTCGCCGGTGATCAGAAGGCAGCGCGCGCCAGAACCAGTCAGGCTCTCGACCGCTTCGCGAAGTTCGTCGACCATCGCTCCGTTGAGCGCATTAAGTGAGTTGGGCCGATCGAGGGTCAACGTCGCGACGGCACTCTCGTCCTGCTCCAGGCGGATATATCGAAAGCCCATGGCCGCTCGTAACGCAGCCGGAACCTCATGCCTAGCGCGCGGCGCTCACCCGCCAGATCGTGTTGCCGACATCGTCCGCGACAAGCAGGGCGCCATCGCGGGCAATGGCAACGCCGACCGGCCGGCCCATCGCCTCGCCTTCCTCGCTGACGAAGCCGGTCAGGACATCGACCGGCATGCCCGACGGCCGGCCGCCGGCGAACGGGACATAAACCACCGCATAGCCGCTGCGCGGGCGGCGGTTCCATGAGCCGTGCAGTCCGATGAAGGCGCCCGACGCGTATGCCGGTCCGAGCCGCGCGCCGGCCGAGAAGGTCAGGCCGAGCGGCGCGACATGGTTGCCGAGCGCGTAATCGGGCCGGATCGCCCGCGCGACCATGTCCGGATTGGCCGGCTCGACGCGGCTGTCGACATGATTGCCCCAATAGCTCCACGGCCAACCGTAAAAGGCGCCGGGCTGCACCCGGGTCAGGTAATCCGGGACGAGATCGCTGCCAAGCTCGTCGCGCTCGTTGACGACGGTGAAGAGGTCGTTCGTGCCGGGCAGGAAGGCGATGCCGACCGGGTTGCGCAAGCCGGAGGCGAAGACGCGTCCCTGCCCGCTCGCCGGATCGAACTCCCAGATCGCGGCCCGCCCCTCCTCCTCCGCCAAGCCATGCTCTCCGACGTTGGAGTTTGAGCCGACGCCGACATAGAGCCGGCTGCCGTCCGCGTTGGCGGCGAGGGTCTTCGTCCAGTGATGGTTGCGGCCGGCGGGAAGCGCCGCGATCCGGCGCGGGGCGGCGGTGATCCGGGTCGCCGAGGGATCGTAGGGAAAGGCGACCAGGGCGTCGGCGTTGGCGACGTAGAGCGTCGAGCCGACCAAAGTCATCCCGATCGGCGACGTGAGGTCGGTGATATAGCGGCTGCGCGTCTCTGCGACGCCGTCGCCATCAGTGTCGCGCAACAGGGTGATCCGGTTGGCGCTCGGCACGGCCGAGCCGGCATCGCGCATGAAGAGGCGCATGAAGAAGCCGCGGATGCCGCCGCCGCGCTGCTCCTCCGGGCTCGGCGGCGCGGCCGACTCGGCGACCAGCACATCGCCGTTGGGCAGCACGTAAAGCCAGCGCGGATGATCAAACCCGGTCGCAAAGGCAGTGACCTGAAGGCCCGCCGCCGGTGTCGGCGTTCGTCCGGCTGGCCAACCGACCGCCGGCGCTATGTGGACGGTCGGGAACAGGGTCCGGGTCGGCTCGGGCAATTGCGGCGAAGGGCCCACACCGTCGGCGACGCCGAGGTTGGCGGTGTCGCCACAGCCGCAAAGCAAAGCGGCGAGGCCGACCGCAACGAATGTGCGCGTGCGCGCCATGCCGCGACAAATGACGGCGCGGGAGAAGGTTCCTTAGTCTTCGGCGCTCGCCTCGACGGGCGCATGAAGCTTGAGCCGCCGAACCCGCCGCATGTCGCCCTCCGTTACTTCGAGCCGCCAGCCGGTCGGATGCTCGACCGTCTCGCCCGGTTGCGGAATGCGGCCTGCGAGGATGTAGGCGAGACCGCCCAACGTATCGACATCTTCCTCGACCCAGCCCAGCCTTTCGTCGATCGCCTCGGCGACATCTTCCAGCTCGGCGCGTGCGTCCGCTTCCCAGACGCCCGGTGCGACTTCGGCCAGCAGACCGGGGAGTTCTTCGTCATGCTCGTCCTCGATGTCGCCGACGATCTCCTCGACCACGTCCTCAATCGTCAGCATGCCCTCGGTGCCGCCGAATTCATCGACGACGATCGCGAGATGGACCCGCCCGGCGCGCATCCGCGCCAGCAGATCGAGCATCCCCATCGATTCGGGAACGTAGAGCGGCGTCCGCATCAGGCCCCTGATGTCGGCCGGCGCGGGCTGGCCCGAAACCTGATGGGCGAAGATGTCCTTGACGTGGATCATGCCGATCACGCGGTCGAGGCTGCCTTCATAGACCGGCAACCGGCTGTGCTCCGCATCGCGCAGCGCCTCGATCAAAGCGGCGAAGCCGATCGTCGAGGGCACCGCGATGATGTCGCCGCGCGGCACGCCGACGTCGCCGGCGGTCTTCTCGCCGAAATGCAGGATGTTCTTGAGCATCTCCCGCTCGGCGGCGCTGAGATCGCCGGCGCGCGGTGCCTCGCCTTCGCGATTTTCGATCGCGTCCTCGATCTCGTCGCGCAATGTCGATTCGGCGTCGTCGCCGAGGAGGAAGGCCCTTAGGCCGCCCCAGAAGCTTCGCCCCTGTTCCCGTTCGCCGGGACTGTCATCGTCCATGATATTAGGTTCGCACCTCGTTCAGTTCATAAGGGTCATCAACGCCGATCGCGGCGAGCGCCCGCCGCTCCACGCCTTCCATCTCCTCGGCCGCATTCTCGCCCTGCTCATGGTCGTAGCCAAGCAGGTGGAGCGTGCCGTGGACAACTAGATGCGCGGCGTGTGCTTCGATGGAAACCTTTTTCTCGCTCGCCTCGCGAACGCAGACGCCATGCGCCAACGCCACGTCTCCCAGCATCGGCGCGTCGGCGATCTCCGCGGGCGTCGCCATCGGGAAGGACAGGACGTTGGTCGGCCGGTCCCTGCCGCGCCAGGTCCGGTTCAGCATCCGGACCTCCTCGTCGGAGGTGAAGAGGACGGAGATCTCGGAATCGGCGAGGCCGGGATAGCGGCTCGCCGCCATCGCAGCATGAGCCGCGCTGCGGGCGAGCGCGGCCCAGTCGGTACTACTGTCCCACTCTTCGGTGATGTCGGTTTCGACGCCGATCATTGGGTCGGCCCCTCATAGGCCTCAACGATCCTACCAACGAGCGGATGGCGGACGACGTCGCCGACGCCGAAGCGGATCATCGAAATCTTCTCGATCCCCTCCAGCTTGCCGACCGCGTCGTTGAGCCCGGAGGTCGCACCCGGCGGCAGATCGGTCTGGTTGGGATCGCCACAGATCACCATCCGCGAGCGCATGCCGAAGCGGGTCAGGAACATCTTCATCTGCTGCGGCGTGGTGTTCTGCGCCTCGTCGAGGATGATGAAGGCGTCGGAGAGGGTGCGGCCGCGCATGAAAGCGATCGGCGCGATCTCGATCTCGCCCGAGGCGATCCGCCGCTCGACCTGCTCGGTCGGCAGCATGTCGTAGAGCGCGTCGTAGAGCGGGCGCAGGTACGGATCGACCTTGTCCTTCATGTCGCCGGGCAGGAAGCCGAGCCGCTCGCCGGCCTCGACCGCGGGGCGCGACAGGATCAGGCGATCGACCGAACCGCCGATCAATTGCTGCACCGCCTGGGCGACGGCGAGATAGGTCTTGCCGGTGCCGGCCGGGCCGAGCGCGAAGATCATCTCGTCGCGGGCCAGCGCCTCCATATAGACCGCCTGGGTCTTGGAGCGCGGCACGATCGTCTTCTTGCGGGTGCGGATCATCACCTTGGGCGGCTCGACCACCTCGTTCTCGATGATCCCGTCCAGCGTCGGCTGGCCGGACATGGCGATGATCGCGTTGACCAGCTCGGCGTCGATGTCCTGGCCCTCGTCCAACCGGTTGTAGAGGCCGAGCAGCACCTCGCGAGCGCGGGCGGCGGCATCCGGCTCGCCCTCGATCTGCACCTTCGTGCCGCGCGCCGCGATATAGACGCCGAGCCGGTCCTCGATCGCCACCAGATTGCGGTCGAACTCGCCGAACAGGGGCCCAAGCAGATGCGGCTGCTCGAACTCGATCTCGACCCGGGCGCGCGGGCCAGCGGGGGCTTCGGCTTTGCGATTCTGGGCCATCAGGCGGCTTCCCTTGCAGCGGCCGCGCCGGCGAGGCTGTTCGGCCCCGCCGAGACCAGCTCGACCTCGATGATGTCGCCGATCGCCGCCCCGGTTTCGAGGTGCACGGACTGAAGCCAGGGCGTCTTGCCGATCATCTGGCCCGGCTTGCGGCCCGGCCGCTCTAGCAGCACGTCGCAGCGGCGGCCGACACTCGCTTGGTTGAAGGCGAGCTGCTGCACATTGATCAGCGCCTGCAGGCGTTGAAGCCTCTCGTCCATCACCTGTGGCGTCACCTGATCATCCATAGTCGCCGCCGGGGTGCCGGGGCGAGGTGAATATTTGAACGAATAGGCCTGGGCGTAGCCCACCGCCTCGACCAACCTCAGCGTTTCCTCGAACTCGGCGTCGGTCTCGCCGGGAAAACCAACGATGAAGTCGCCCGAGATCGCGATATCCGGCCGGCTCGCGCGAACCCGATCGAGGATACGGAGGTAGGAACCCGTCGTGTGGCTGCGATTCATCGCCTTGAGGACGCGATCGCTCCCCGACTGCACCGGCAGGTGGAGATAGGGCATCAGCTTTCCGACCTCGGCATGGGCGCGGATCAGAGCCTCGGTCATGTCGTTCGGGTGACTTGTCGTGTAACGGATGCGGTGCAGGCCCGGCAGCGCGTCTAGCGCGCGGATCAGCGCATCCAGCCCCTGCTCGCGATCCGCCCAAGCGTTCACATTCTGGCCGAGCAGGGTGATCTCCCTCGCGCCGGCGTCGATCAGCGCGCGCGCTTCGTCCACCACCGCAGCGAACGGCCGGGAGATTTCAGCGCCGCGCGTGTAGGGAACGACGCAATAGGTGCAGAATTTATCGCAGCCTTCCTGCACGGTGAGGAAGGCGCTTGGCCCCTGGCGCCGCCGCGCCGGCAGAGCGCCGAACTTGGAGAGCGCCGGCATATCGGTGTCGAGCGCCGGCCGACCCTGAGCCGCTTCGGCGACCAAAGCCGGCAGATTGTGATAGGCCTGAGGCCCGACCACGACATCGACCTTGGCCCGCCGGGCGATCTCCTCGCCCTCGGCCTGAGCGACGCAGCCGGCGACCGCGATCATCGGCCGCGATCCGTCGGCGCGCTTTAGCCGGCCGATCTCGGAATAGACCTTCTCGGTCGCCTTCTCGCGGATGTGGCAGGTGTTCAGCACGACCAGATCGGCCGCGGCCGGATCGGCGGCGAGCGTCAGGCCGTCGGCTTCGAGCGTTTCGGCCATCCGCTCGCCGTCATAGACGTTCATCTGACAGCCGTACGACTTGACCGCATAAGTGGCGGGACGATTCATCGCGCGGCCTATAGGGGATGGGCCGGCGGGACGAAAGCAAGCGCCGCCACGATTTCTTCACGCGCCGTCGCGGCAAGCGCCTTGCGATCCGCGGCCGTCGCCGGATCGATCGGCGCGAGGAAGCTGAGCGTGACCGGGATCGTACCGCGCCGCGAAAGGATGCGGCGCACATTGTCCGCCGTGCTCTCATCGTCGAGCCAGGCGACAGCGGCAGTGGCGTCGCCATAATCGAGCGCGACCGGCTGGACGACGACGGCCGGGAGCGGCGGATAGAGCGAGGCGAACAGGCTGGCGCGAAAGGGCAGCACGTCGCGGGTGGCGTCGACCGTGCCTTCGGGAAAGAGCGCGACCTTGCCGCCCTCAGCCAACGCATCGCGGATCTGGTCGGCCTGGCCCCGCACCTCATGGCGCGCGGCGCGGACCACATAGAGCGTCGCATTCAACCCGGCGAGCCAGCCGAGCCCGGGCGCGCGTCGAACCTCGTCCTTGGCGACGAAGGAGGCGCCGGTCGCGCCGCCGATGGCGAGGATGTCGAGCCAGCTTTCATGATTGGCGGCGAAGAGCACGGCACCGGCGACCGGCGTGCCGTCGATCGTCAGCCGAAGGCCGCAGCGCCGCGCCGCGAAGCCGAGGAAGGCCCGCGGCCAGGGCGAGCGCCGCCCGACGAGCTTCCAGGCGTAATGGAGCGGCACGAACAGCAATAGGCCAAGGCCGATCGCCCCGACCCGCGCAACCAGCTGGATCATCTAGGAATCACGCGACAGCGCGACCCCGTAGAGCTCCATCCTGTGATCGACGAGGCGGAAGCCCAGCTTCTCGGCGATCCGGCGCTGGAGCTGCTCCAGCTCCTCGTCGACGAACTCGATGACATTGCCGGTCTCGACATCGATCAGATGATCGTGATGCGCCTCCGCCGCCGCTTCGTAGCGGGCGCGGCCGTCGCCGAAATCGTGCCGCTCCAAGATGCCCGCTTCCTCGAACAGGCGGACGGTGCGGTAGACGGTGGCGATCGAGATGCCGGGATCGACCGCCGCGGCGCGCTCGTGCAGCTTCTCGACGTCGGGATGATCCTCGGATTCGCCGAGCACGCGCGCGATCACCTTGCGCTGCTCGGTGATGCGAAGGCCCTTTTCGGCGCAGAGCGCCTCGATATCGATGCTGCGGGTCATGTGACCCCGTATCTAGAGCCAAACGCGGCCCAAGCAAACCGGAACCCCATGAAAAACGCCGCCCCGCCGAGGCGGGACGGCGCCTTCAATTTGCCGCAGACGATTCAGGCCTTGCGGGCGGGACCGCGCTTGCGCTTGGTGCCGAGGCCGATCTTCTTGGCGAGGGTCCGGCGCTGCTCGGCATAATTGGGCGCGACCATCGGATAGTCCGCTGAAAGCCCCCAACGCTTCCGATATTCGTCCGGCGTCATATTGTAGTTGGTGTTGAGATACCGCTTCAGCATCTTGAGCTTCTTTCCGTCCTCAAGGCAGACGATATAGTCCGGCTTGATCGAGGAGCGGATCGAAACAGCCGGCTCCGGCTTGGCCGGCGCTTCCGCCGGCCGCTCGCCGAGGCCGCTCAAGGCGCTGTGCACATTGTTGATCAGCATCGGCAGGTCGGAAACCGCCACGCTGTTGTTGCTGACATGCGCCGATACGATGTCAGCGGTCAGGGTGATCAGCGTCTCCCCTAAGGCGTCCTGATTATCCATTGTCGGTTTCAACTTTCTGCAAGATCGCCGGTCGTTGGCCCGACCGACGTCTTCAGCATTAGGTCCAATGTGGAGAGGATAGCAAGAGAACGAAGATTCTCCGCGGCTTGTTACTCGTCCGGACCGACTTCTTTCGTCAGCGTCAGTGCATCGTAGCGGCTGCCGTCGGAGCCCAGATAGTAATCGCGGCGCCGGCCGGCGAGCGAATAGCCGGCCTGCTCGTAAAGCCGCGCAGCGGGGTTGCCGTCGCGAACCTCGAGATGCAGCTGACGGGCGCCGCGCTTCGTCGCCGACGCGGCGAAATCGGCAAGCAACGTCCGCCCGATGCCCTTGCCCTGCCGCGATCGATGCACCGCGAGCAGCAGCAGCTCGGCATCGTCGATCACGAGCCGAGACAAGGCAAAGCCGACGATCTCGTCGCCGTCCCGCGCCAGCAGCAGCCAGACGCCGGGCAAGGGCAGCAGACCGGCGCATTGCGAGGCCGTCCAGGCCTCGCCGAAGCGCGGATCGAAGCTTTCGTCCATCACCGCCATCACCGCGGGCAGATCCGCAATGCCGCCCTGGGCAATGCGCACCGCGAGCGTGCTCACGCCGCAGGCCTCGCATCCGGCGCGCGGCCGTAGATCGGCCGGACCGGGAGGGCGCGGAGCGCTTGGGGCAGAAGGCGCGCGTCGGCGGCGCGCGGCAGCAAATCAATGGAACGCCCCGATCCCCGCGCGCCCACCAGCAGCGCCGCCGCCGGCCCGATCACCAGCTCGGTTCCGATCGCGGCGGCCGCCGCGACGGGCGGCAGCGAGCGCAAGGGGCCAAGGGGGGCGAGCGGGTCACCGGCGAAGTCTTGCACGAAAAGCTCGCCATGTCCCCCATGAAGCGCCGCGGCCGCCAGGGCTTCGCCGCTCATCGCGGCGAGCAAGGCAAGGGAGGAAAAGCCGCTGACCGGGACGCCCCAGCCGATCGCGAGGCCCTGCGCCGCGGCGAGCCCGACGCGCAGACCGGTGAAACTGCCCGGCCCGCAATCGACCAGGATCTCGTCGGGCCGCGCGCCGGCCAGTAAGTCGTCGATCATCGGCACCAGCCGTTCGGCATGGCCGCGCTCCACGACCTCATGCCGCTCGGCGACGAGCTCATCGCCGCGCAGCAGCGCGACCGAGCAGGCGGCGGTCGTGGTTTCGATGACGAGGACTGTGCCGGACATCAGCTATCCGTCAGGCCGGCGGGGGCGGGAGTCCAGCCTTGTCTACGCTAGTCGCTAGACGGCCTCGACTGCCTCGACCTCGGGCACATAATGTTTGAGCAGGCTTTCGATGCCGTTCTTGAGCGTCATTGTCGAGGAGGGGCAGCCGGAGCAGGCGCCCTGCAGCGCCAGATAGACCGTGCCGCCCCTGAAGCCGCGATAGACGATGTCGCCGCCGTCATTGGCGACCGCCGGGCGGACCCGGGTCTCGATCAGCTCGCGGATCTGGGCGACGATGTCGGCGTCAGCCGGATCGTCGCCGATGTCTTCGGCGGGCGGAACCGCGATCTGGGCCGCGCTGCCCGGCCGGAACAACGGCGCATTGCTGGCGAAATGGTCGAGCAGCACTTCGAGCACCTGCGGCTTCAAGGCCCGCCACTCGACGCCCGGCGCCGCCGTCACCGAAATGAAATCGCGGCCGAAGAATACGCCCTCGACCTCGCCGGTCGAGAAGATCGCCTCGGCGAGCGGCGACGATTCCGCCTCTTCCGGAGTCGCGAAGTCGCGCGTGCCGGCGTCCATGACATTGCGGCCGGGAAGGAACTTCAGCGTCGAGGGGTTCGGTGTCGGCTCGGTGTGGATCAGCATGGCTGCGATGTGGGCCGCGCGGGGTCCCGGATCAAGCCTCGAAGTCCACCTTGTCATAGTGCGCGGGGGGCTGGATCACCTCCATCCGCTCGCCGAGCAGCGGCCGGAAGCTGGGGCGGCTCTTCATCCCGGCATACCAGCCGGCGGTCTGCTTGTGCCCGCGCCAGTCGATGCCGCCGAGATAGTCCGCGACCGACAGCTGGGCCGCGGCGGCGAGATCGGCGAGGGTGAGCGCCGGCCCGGCCAGCCAGCGCCGATGATCGAGCAGGTAATCCACATAATCGAGATGGCCGTTGGCGGCGGTCATCGCTTTGCGCAGGGTCGGCGTGTCGGGCGGATCGCGGCTGACGAGGCGCTTGGTCATCCGTTCCTGCATCAGCGGCGCGACGACGTCATTGTGGAGCTTGCCGTCGAACCATTGGACCAGGCGACGAACCTCGGCCCGGTTGATCGACGTGCCCGGGATCATCGGCGCCTTGTCCAGCACCTCCTCGAAATATTCGCAGATCGCGACCGAATCGACGAGGACGATGCCCTTCGATTCCTCGACCAGCACCGGCGTCTGGCCGGCCGGATTGAGGTCGGCGAACTCGTCGTCCTGCAGCCAGGGCGAGACGCGCTTCAGCTCGACCGCCACGCCCTTCTCGGCCAGCGCGAGCCGGACCTTGCGGGAGAAGGGGCAGAGCGGGAACTGGTAAAGATGCCACATCGCTGCGGCGGTCTTTAACGGTCGCGCGGCGTCAGTCCACCGGCGAAATCAGCGGCGCGATCAATAGGGTTCGCGCTCGACGTCGGGCTCATTGTCCAGGTCGCGATCCCAGCCATCGTCAACAGGAGCTGGTGGCAGGCCGCGATGATAGCCGTCGATCGCCGTGCCGATCGCGGCGCGGGCCTCGTCCAGAGAATGGCGGAGCGCCGGCATCGCGGCGGCGAAGGCGTCCATCATCCGCGCGGCCTGCGCGGTGCCGCCATAGATCGAGGCCCGAAGCCGGGCGTCGAAATAAGGGTCGCGACGACGCGCCATCGCACCGACCGTGCGCCCGGGACGGCCATAGCCGCGCCGGCGCGCATAGGGATCGGCGGCGTCGATGAAGCCGCCGACATCGACATCGAGCAGCGCCCCCGTAACGCGATCGAGTGCCGGCGCCATCGCCTCGATTTCCGCCCCGGAAGGGACATGCTGGGCGATGGCCGGCGCGGGCGCGAAAGCGGCGGCGGCGAGGATCAGGACGGGAAAGCGGGGCACGGCGATGCACTCCACGAATCACGGATAAGCCTATGATCTGCCTGAACAAGCCTGAGTGCAAGCTTAACAGCGGCCGGCCGGGCCTAGCGGGGCGGTGCCGTCGGGATGTTGCGGGTCGCGCTCCGGAACTCGGCCCGCGCCTGAGCGAGCGGGCCGCTAACGTCGCTGCCCATCCGCGCTGCCTCCCGCCGGCGCCGATCCATGTGCCGCGGATCGCGCAGCGCCGCGAGCAGCGCAAGCAGGCGCTCGCCCTCGGCCGATCGCAGCAACGCCAGAAGCCGTGCCGCCTCGTCGGCGCTCATCCGTTCGGCGATGAAGCCGGCGACGAGCAGCTCGGCCCGCGCCCGCTCGGCGGCGCGGAACACGTCCCCATAGCGGCGCGCCACCACCTCGGCCGCCCCGACGCAATCCGGCAGCGCCGAGTTGCACGCGCCCGGACTCTGGAGCAGCGCCTCGCGCAGGCGAAGGACATGCCGGCTGCCGTCCGCTTCGCCATAAAGCGTCTCGTCGCGCTGCATCAGCAGCCGGGCGAGATCGACCGCCGTAGCCGGCGGCGCGGCCGGCTGGGCGTTCGCCGCGCCGGCGACCAACAGAACGAGCAGGACCAGGCGTTTCATCCCCGCTTCTCCCCTCAGCGCATCGCGAGCCAGGCGATCGCCGCAGCGCCCACCGCGATCCGATACCAGCCGAACGGCGCGAAGCCATGCTTGCTGACGATGCCGATGAACCATTTGATCACCACCAAGGCGACGACGAACGAGATCACGAAACCGAGCGCGATCCCCCCCGCCCCGGCGACGCCGAGATCGGCCTGGTTCTTGGCCAGCTCCAGGGTCGTCGCGCCGAGCATGGTCGGGATGGCGAGAAAGAAGCTAAACTCCGCCGCCGTCCGCCGCTCGATACCGAGCGAGAGGCCGCCGAGGATCGTCGCGCCCGAGCGGCTGACGCCGGGAATCATCGAGATGCACTGGATGACGCCGACACCGAGCGCCTTGCCGAACGCGATGTCGGCGACGCCCTTCTCGCTGCCTTGCGGCGCGGTGCGCTCGATCGCCAGGATCGCGACGCCGCCGACGAGCAGCGCCCAGGCGACCACCGTGGCGCTGCCGAGCAGAACCTCGATATAGTCGTGCAGCAGGAGACCGAGCACGGCCGAAGGGAAGAAGCCGAGCGCGATGTTGCGCACGAAACGCCAGGATTCGGGCTTGCCGTGCAACAGGCCGACCAGCACCGCCCAGAAGGTCCGCCAGTACAGCACGATGACGGCGAGGATCGCGCCGAGCTGGATGACGACGTTGAACACCGCCCAGCGCGCCGCGTCATAGCCGAGCAGCTCGGTGGCGAGGATGAGGTGCCCCGTCGAGGAGACGGGAATGAACTCGGTGACGCCCTCGACGATGCCGAGGATGATGATCGCAATCAGGGTTTCCATGGGGACCGGGGCTTAAGGGCGAGGTGGGAGACGGTCTAGCTTTTCGCAGCCGGGTCGTATTATTGACACGATTGTCAGTGTAGACTGAGCCCGTGACCAACACGCCCGCCGCACCTGCCCATCATCACGCCCTCGCCGTCGCGCCGGGCGACGTGGATTTCATGGGCCACGTCAACAATGCGGTCTATCTGACTTGGGTGCAGGAGGCGGTGCTCGCTTATTGGCGGGCGGTCGCGCCGGCCGAGGCGGTGGCCCAGCATCTGTGGGTCGCGATCAAGCATGAGATCACCTATCGCCGCCCTGCCTTCCTCGACGACACGATCGTCGCCCAGGTGGCGGCCGAAGGCGTGCAGGGCGCCCGCGCCTTCTTCTCGACCCTGATCAAGCGCGGCGAGGACGTGCTGGCCGAAGTGAAATCCTCCTGGTGCTGCCTCGATGCGGCGACGCTCCGCCCGGTTCGGCTGGCTCGCGACGTGGTTCGGAGGTTCTTGCCGGAATAAACGTCAGGCGCTCGGCGCCTTGGCGAAGCGGCCGTGGCGCTTGTAGGTCACCAGCCATTCTTCCGCGACCGCCTCAAGCGGCGTCGGCCGGATACCGAAGGCGGCCAGACCGGGCAACGCGGGATCGGCGACGCTGTCGGACTGCAGCATCAGCCACTGATCGAAGGTCATCGGCGCGCCGGGAACGAACGTACCGATCCGCGCCATGAGCTTGGCGATCGGATCTGGAATGTCGAACTGGCCGCGTGGATGGCCGGCGGCGCGCGCGACCCAGCGATTGAGGTCGCGCATCGTCGTCACGTTCGGGCCAGCGATCGCATAGGTCTTGCCGCCATGTTCGGCCGGATCGAGCGCCGCGGCCGCGATCGCCCGGCCGAGATCGGCGGCAAAGACAGGCTGCACCCGCCAGTCGCCTCTGATCACCGGCAACAACGGCAGCCAGCGCGCCATGCGGGCGAACTTGTTCACGAAATCGTCCTCGGGGCCGAAGACGATCGAGGGGCGCAGGATCGTCGCGCCCGGAAACGCCTCGCGCACCGCGATCTCGCCATCGCCCTTGGAGCGGCCATAGGCGCTGGCGGACTTGGGATCGGCGCCGATCGCCGAGAGATGGACCAGCGCTCTCGCTCCAGCAGCCGCAGCTGCGCGCGCGACCGTGACCGCGCCATCGACATGGACTTTGCGGAAGTCGCCCTTGAGGATGCCGACGAGGTTGATCACCGCCTCGGCGCCGGCGACCGCCGCCGCCACCCGCGCCGGATCGGAAATATCCACGTTCACGGTCTCGAACTGGCCGAGGCCGCCCTGGGTGCGCAGGAAATAGGCCCGCTGCGGCGCGCGCGAGGCGATCCGCACCCGGGCTCCGGCCGCCATCAGGGCGCGAACCGCATAGCGGCCGACAAAGCCGCCGCCGCCGAACAGGGTGACCAGCCGGTCCGTCTTCACCGTCATGCCAAAGCAGCCTTCGCGTTGGAAACCACGCCGCATTGCCCCTTCGGTCCCCGCTTTTCAAGGCGCGGGACGCGCCGCGGTCATTCCAGCGTCAGGCCCAGCTCCGGCGCGAAGCGCGCCGCGGCCGCCGTGCCGCCATTTGTGGCGTCGCTGACGACGAAGACGATCTCGTTCGCGCCCGCCTGAAGCGGCAGGAAGAGCGAATCCCAGAAACCGACGATGCCGAGGAAGCGATAGTCGCGCGATCCCTGCAGATCGGCGCCGGCGTAAAGCGGCCGGCCGTTCAGGAAGACCCGCACCGAGTTGCTGAAGCCGAACTCCAGCAAGGCGTCCTGGGCGGCGCGGCTGCGGGCGGAGAAGCGGGCGATATAGGTGTTTCGCCCTTCCGCGTCCGCGCCGGCCAAAGACAGGTTGGCGACGCCGTGATTCTCGGTCGGCACCACCTGCCAGTCCACGCCGGCCCAGTTGCGCGCAGCGGCGCGGGTCATCGCCTCCGCTTCCGGCATGGCGGGCGAGACCTGCCAGGTCGCCACGGTCCCGGCGCGGAGCGGCGGCTCGGGCGGGGGCGGATTGGGATCGGGATAATCGGCGATCGGCGTGATCCGGACATTGGAGAAATAGGCGCCGCCGACGGCGTTGAGATTGATCGCGCCCGCATGCGGCGTCATCTGGAGGTACGGCACGCGCAGCGCGGGCGCGCCGTCGATCGAGATCGTCATCGAGGTGGGGTGGACGTCGGCGCGCACCCGCATCCAGCGACCGGGCGTGAAGCGCACCGCCGAGGTGAAGCCGTCGCCGCTGAAAATCTGCCAGGCCGGACTGCCATTGACCACCGGCGTATATTGGGTGGCGTCGGGATTCCCGTTCTGAAGGGGCCGGATGTAGAACAGCTCGCCATTGCCATCGGCTCGATCGCGAAACGAAAAGCCGACAAAATCGCGATTGCCCTCAACCAGCACGTCATATTCAATCGTGCCGGTCGTGAAGCTCACCCCGCGCAGGCCGGCGACGCCGGTGCGCAGCGGCTGACCCGGCGGATTGCCGAGCCGAACCGCCGGGCGACCGTCGCGCTCGACGAATTGCGCGACGAGGGCGAGATCCCAATGCGCCGCGGTCAGCGGATAATCCTCCGCGGCGGCGGGCGCGGCGAGGGACGCGAGGATCAAAGCCAGAAGCAGGCGGCGCATCGTTCAGCGTCCTTGCACGGGAGGAGGACCGAGGGATTCGCCCCGCGCCTCGCTGTAGACGCTGGCGATCAGCGGGGTCAGGCCATAGCGGTCGAACCAGTAAGCGAGCCACGCGTCGTTGCCGGCGAAGGCGCGGCGCTGGGCGGCGAAATCGGTGCGCGCGGCGATCTGGTCCAGCGGCACATTGGCGCGGGCGAGCGGCGTCACCTGCCGCTGCACCTCGCGGACCAGTGCGCTCAACCGATCAAGATAGACCCGATCGCGCTGGACGGCACCGTGCCCCGGGATCAGCGCGCGATAGCCGGTCGCCCGCATCCGATCGAACACGGTCAGCATCTCCGTCGGATAGGCGCTGAACATGTACGGCACCGGCTCGACCACCGCGTCGCCGGCGACGAGCACCCGTTGCCGCGGCAGCCAGGCCGAGATATCGCCGGAGGTGTTGGCCCGGCCAAGGAAGATGAGCTCGACGGGCGCGTCCCGGTCGGGAAGGGTCAGCCGGTCGGAGAAGGTGCGGCGCGGAAGCACCATGTAAGTGCCCGGCACGTCGGCGAGGCGAAGCGCCCGCGCCGCAGCCGCGCGGGCCCATCCGGCGCGCTCTTCCGCGGTCGTCGCACGCGCCGCGTCACCCGTCTGGAGTGCATCATAAGCCGCGTTCAGCGTCCGCGCGCGCTCCGCGTCATAACCTGCGGAGGGCGCGCGCGGCACCGTGCCCAGCCGCCCGGCCTCCATGTCCGCCGCCGCAGCGCTGTGGGCGATGATCTCGGCGTTCGGCCAGGCGGCGACAATCGCCGAGAGGCCCAGTGGATGATCATTGTGCCAATGGGTGATGACGACCGCCTTCACCGGCCTGCTGCTGATCGATCGCACCAGCTCCACGACCCGCTGCCCCGAACCATGCGAAGCGCCGCTGTCGATCAGCACCAGCCCGTCGCTTTGCTCGATGACGGTGACATTGCCGATGACGCCGGCGAAATTGGGTGCGGCCTGGCGAAGGACATGGACGCCGGACGCCACCCGCTCCGCCACCTGAAGATATTCTCGTGGGGCTTCGGGCTGTTGCGTCTGGGCAAGGCCCGCCGACGCGCCCATCAGAACGACGCCCAACGCGTAAAGAAGCGCATTCATCGAAAACTGAACCCTGTTGCGGGCGGCCCACCGTCCATTGCTTGCTCGAAACCGCGGCGAGCCTACAATTAAAGAAATGGTGCCGGATTCATGCGGCGCCGAATGGAGACGGCAGTGCAGGCGCCGACAAACGAGATCATGGTCGGGGACTGGGCCTTTTCGCCCGGCTCCGGGAGCCTTGCCCGGAACGGCGAGCGGCGGCGGCTGGAGCATCGCGCCGCCAAGGTGCTTGAGCTGCTTTGCCGCCGCTCGGGCGAGCCGGTGAGCGCGGCCGAGCTGGTCGAGACGGTGTGGAGCGGCCGGGCACTGAGCCAGAACAGCGTCGCCGTGGTGATCGCCGATCTGCGCCGCGCGCTCGACGACGATTCGCGGCAGCCGCGCTACATCGAGACGATCCCGAAGCGCGGTTACCGGCTGCTCGCACCGGTTGTCGCGGAGGAAACGGCGCCGGACGGGACATCAGCAGCCGATCCGGAGGTCATACCGCCACGGCCGCGCACGCGCCGCTTCATGCTGGCGGCGCTGATCCTGGCGGCGGTTGCCGGCCTCGCGGCGCTGATCTTCGTCACCAGCCGGACAGCCGCGCCGCTCGTCGTGGCGATCGCGGCGATCCCCAACGAGACCGGCGATCGCGGCTACGACCCGCTGGCGCTGGCGGTCACCGACTTGGTCGCAACCGAGGTTGGTGGCGTGCCCGGCGTGCAGGTGATGCGGGCGCCGGGTGGGCCCGTCGACGCGCAGATCAGCGGGCGGCTGGTGTTGTGGAACCGCCAGGCCTCATTGTCTCTCCGGGCGGTGGACCCCGCCACCGGCGCGGTGCTCTGGTCGGCGATGGCGGCCGGGCCGGCGGACGCGCTGCCGCGCCAGATCCACGCGGCGGCCGCCGACTTCCGCGCCTATGTCGCGGCGCGGCGCGAGGGCCGCGTTGACAAGGGCGGGGGCGGCCCCTAACTCGCCCCGCCTACCTGCTTTTCACTTTCTGGGCCCAGATGGCGGAATTGGTAGACGCACCAGCTTCAGGTGCTGGCGCTCGCAAGGGCGTGGAGGTTCGAGTCCTCTTCTGGGCACCAGTCTTCCGGACCTAACATCGCGGAGTGCGATTTGGGCCGGATAGCTCCCGAGCGATAGCGAAGGGCGGTCGCAATCGCCGCCGCTAGACCTGCTTCTTCCGCACCGACCAGACGAAGCTGTCATACCAGAAATGGAGCAGCGAGCAGGCGATGAAGACGCCGGCGAACCAGCGAAGGTCGCGGCCATATTGATAGGCGAAGCCGAAGGCGGCGCAGAGGCCGAGAAACAAGGCGAGGCCGCCCCAGCGCAGAGCGCCGAGCCGGCCCGACGCCGCTTTCATCCGGCTTCCCTCCTTCAGCCAGACCAAGGCGAAATATTGCATGGCGTGGAAGAGGTTGATGATCGCGAAGGCGACGATCGGCGTCGCCAGGCCCCAGGCGGCGATCGAGACGAGGCCGGTCGCGCCGAGCAAAGCCGCCTTCTGAACCGGGAAGCGATATCCGCCACGGATCGCCGCGCGATAGTCCCAGGCCGCCCAGCCAAGGATCGCCAGCCAGGCAGTGATCGCCGCTTCGCCGATCCCGGTCAGCTGGCTCTGGGCGAGGCTCGGCAGCGATGCGACGGACGTCCAGCCGATCGGGCCCAGTCCTTCCAGGCTCGTCAGATGCTCCATCAGCGACGCGCCGGCCGCGATCGGGCCGACATAGAGCGCCCAGTTCAGCCGAAGGTCGGTGCGGCGCAGGACGAGCGCGCCATTGCCCGCCTTCATGTCGTAGATGCGCCCCAAGCCGAAGGTCTGCATCGCGCTGTGGTGCACATCCCAGAAGACGGCGAGGACGCCGCCGATCGCCAGCAAAGTCGGCGAGACGGTGAGCGCCGCGACGAGCAGAACGGGCACGATCGTCAGCCGCGCCCGGTTCGAGTTGAACACCTCGCGATTGAGATAGGCGCGCGGCGCCACGGCGACGAGATGGGCGAAGGTGAGAATGGAGACGCCGACCGCGAGCGTCGCAACCGCCGTCGCGGATGCGGCCGCCGGCAGCGTGGCGGCGGCGCCGATCCAGAGCCAGACGAACAGCGCCGAAGCGAGCGGGCAGCCCCAGAGCAGCAAAGCATCGAACACAGGTCCGCCGATCGAGCCCTTGGGATCGGCGAGATCGCCGTGGAGGCGGAAAGTCCGCTCCTCGGTCGGGAAGGTCGAGGCCATCACGCCCAAGGCTAGGCGCACATGGTTAAGCGAGGGTTAGCGGGGGCGGAGCGTCACCCAGACCGGCGCATGGTCGCTCGCCTTCTCCCGCCCGCGCACTTCCCGATCGACCCCGGCCTTCTTCAGCCGTTTCGCGGCCACCGGATTGAGCAGCAGATGGTCGATGCGGATGCCGGCGTCGCGCTCGAACGCGCCGCGCCAGTATTTCCAGAACGTGAAGATGCGTTCGTCGGGGTGGAGATGGCGGAGAGCGTCGGTCCAGCCCTGGCCAAGGAGGTCGCGATAGCGCGCTCGGGGCTCGGGCTGGAACAGGGCGTCGTCGAGCCAGCGCTCGGGCTTGTAGACGTCGGCGTCGGTCGGAATGACATTGTAGTCGCCGGCCAGCACGACCGGACTATCGAGCCCGATCAGCTCGGCGGCGCGGACGATCAGGCGATCGAACCACATCAGCTTGTAATCGAACTTCGCGGTCCCGACCGGATTGCCGTTCGGCAGATAGAGGCAGCCGATCAGGACGCCGTCCACCGCCGCCTCGATATAACGGCTCTGGCTATCACCGGGATCGCCGGGCAGGCCGCGATGGGTCTCGACCGGCTCGACGCCGCGCCCGAGGATCGCGACCCCGTTCCAGCGGCTCTGGCCATGCCAGACCGCCCCATAGCCGGCCTTCTCGATCGCGGTGGCCGGGAAGCGCTCGTCGGGGCATTTCAGCTCCTGCAGGCAGACCACGTCGGGCACCGCTTCGGCTAGCCAGTCGAGCAGCAGCGGCAGCCGGCCATTGATGCCGTTGACGTTGAAGGTGGTGATCTTCACCCCTGCTCAACGCCGGAAACAAGGATCGGACGCCGGCCCAGGCGCCTCCTTTGTTCGCGTCAATCACCCTCATAGAAATAGGGCACCAGAGTCGCCCACAGGAAAGCGACCAATGCGGTCAGCTCGGCGCCGGGGAAATCGGCAATGGGAGAGATCGGCTCGCCGGTTGCGGCCACCCAGAGCAGCAACGACACCACGGCGATCGCGACCGACTTCCATTGCGTCCCTTTGCCGATGGCGCGCGTCGCACGCGATCGCAGCACGATCGTGAGCAGCAGGGCGGCGCCGATGACCAGCGTCTGACCGATCCAGCGATTGGACGAATCCGTAGCGCGCCGACGAACGGCTGGGCGGTGCCGATCAATGCGAGCGATTCTCCGGGCAGCAGCTTAGCGACGCGTGAACCCCAGCCGTCCGGCTGCGGCTGTGCGACGGGCGGAGGCGCGACCGGCGGAGGGGCGGGACCGTCGGCAGCGGCTGGGATAACGAGCGGAGCGACCGGCGCCGGAACCACTCGTGCGTGGACGCGCAAGCTCATACGTTCCCCCCTCCGGCAGCGACGCCGTTCTATCGGGGAGGAGGCTAGGTTTCGCCTATCGGCGTCAGCAAGCGAAAGCCGATCCGATCAGGACCCGCTTTCATCCGTTTCGGAGCGCCACCAGATTTCGACCGGGCCGGAGAGCTTGACCGTCACCGGGTTGCCCTGGCGGTCGACCGCCTTGCCGGCAGCGACCCGGACCCAGCCTTCGGAGACGCAATATTCCTCGATGTCGGTGCGCTCGCGCTCCTTGAAGCGGACGCCGACGCCGCGCTGCATCGCCTCCAGGTCGAAATGCGGGCTGGTCGGGTTGTTGGACAGCCGGTCTGGCGGGTTATCGGACATAGCGGCCCGCCTCTAGCGCCGTTCGCGCCGCTCGGCCAGTTCCCGCGAGAAGCGTCGGATTTGCTCCACCACCTGCCCGGTATCGTCGCCGATCAGCGAATCGTGGCTCGCCCCCTGCGCCATATATTGCCGGCCATTGTGCAGCCGCCGTGAGAAATTGGTCTGGGCCGCGATAATACCGGTGAGAAAGGCATCGGCATTCTCCATCTCTGTACGCGTCGCGGTAATGACGAGGACCGGAATGTCGACCAGCTGCTCGGGCGTCGGAGCCGCCGCTTCCGACGGCTCGATGCCGACAAACGTCGAGCGGATGGAGGGGCTCCAGCTCGGATCGAGATGCACGTCAAGGCATTGGGGAATACGCGCCGCGATGCATTCGCGCAGGTAGGGAGCTGGACGATTGTCGATCAGGACGAGCCCCGCCGTTTCGGCAGGGAAGAGCTGCGCGAACTTCTGCACGTAGAGCCCGCCCAATGACACGCCGACCAGAATATAGGGCGGCCGCACGCCTGCCGTGACGAGCGTGTCACGGAGCAGCCGTGCCGCTTCTTCGGACGTCCGCATCCCGTCGGCATCAGCGGCCCAGTCGCCGGTGCTTCGGCCGCGGTTCGGGCGGCTGTAGGCGAAGGCCGGAGCGAACTCGGCTACCCGGGGAAAGACGCGCTCCCATGGCTCCAGATTGCCGCCGAACCCCATCTCGAAAACGACCGTGGGCGCGCCTTCGCCGCAGCGGACATAAGCGAGGCGCAGGTTCTGCAGCTCGGCGAAGCGCTGGTTCTCCACGGCCACTCCGGCGCGGGCGCAGGCGAGGTCGGCCTGCGGAGCGACGGTCGCCAGGGCCAGAGCGAGTGAGAGGGCCATCGCTCAGCCGCGCGTCCTGGCGATCCAGGCGTCCACGAGCTCCTCCAGCACGTCGAGCGGTACGTTGCCGTTCTCCAGCACCACGGCGTGGAATTCGCGGATGTCGAAGCGGCTGCCCAAGGCTGAGCGGGCGCGATCGCGCAGCTCGAGGATCTTCAGCCGGCCGATCATGTAGCTGGTCGCCTGACCGGGATTGTTGAAATAGCGCTCGACCTCCTTGGTCGCGTCGCGCAGCGACAACAGGCCGTTCTCCATGAAATATTGGATCGCCCGCTCGCGGGTCCAGCGATGGTGGTGGATGCCGGTATCGACGACCAGCCGGATCGCCCGCCAGAGCTGAGTCGACAGCATGCCGAACTCGCTCATCGGCTCCTGATAGAAGCCCATCTCCTGCCCCAGCCCCTCGGCATAGAGGCCCCAGCCCTCGCCATAGGCGCTGTTGCCGCCGAAGCGGCGGAACTTGGGCACGTCCGGCAATTCCTGCGCCAGCGCGCTCTGGAAATGGTGCCCCGGCGCGCCCTCATGATAGGCGATCGCCTCGACCTGCGGGCGAAGCACCTGGTTCATGTCGGCGAGGTTGACGTAGAAGATGCCCGGCCGCGAGCCGTCCGGCGACGGCCGGTTGTAGAAGGCGACCGCCGCCGTCTCCTGCCGGAACGCCTCGACCGCGCGGACCTCCAGCGGCGCCCGCGGCAGCCGGCTGAACCAGCGCGGCGCCGCCGCCATCACCTGGGCGATGTAACGGCGGGCGTCGGCCAGATATTGCTCCCGCCCCTCGGCGGTGTTCGGATATTTGAACTCCTGGCCCGCATTGATGTGGGCGAAGAACTGGGTCAGCGTACCCTGAAAGCCGACACGGCTCTGGATGCGCGCCATCTCGCCATGGATGCGCCGGACCTGCTCCAGGCCGATATTGTGGATCTGCTCGGCCGTGAGGTCGGTGGTGGTCGATTGGCGCAGGCGCTGGGCATAATAAGCCGCGCCCTCCGGCAGGCTCCAGGCGCCGTTGTTGCCCCGCGCGCGCGGCTCGGCCTCGGCGAGCGCGGCGAGCATCGCCTGATAGCCGCGCCGGAACGGGCCGGTCAGCGCCTCGCGCGCCGCGGCGATCAGCCGGTCCTTGTCGGCCTGCGGAATTTCCAGCCCGCCCACCTTGGCGGTGAAATCGGCAAGGATCGCGCCCGGCGGGCCATCGCCGAACGGCGCTCCGGAGAGCACCCGCTGCGCATCCTCGCGCACCGGCGCGAAATTGAACGCGGGCGGGACGATTCCGAGGCTGGTCTGGTGGCGGATGCCGGCGGCGATCTCGCCGAACGCGCGCTCGACGTCGCGCAGGCGCGCGACATAGGCCTCGGCGTCGGCGACGCTCTGGACCCGATGATTGTTGATCAGGAAGACGGGGATGTTCCCCATCGGGCTGCCATTGTTGGTCGCCGGGAAGAAGTGCCAGCGCCAGCGGAAGGCGGCGCGGGCGTCCTCGACCTCCTCCTGGAACAGCCGGAAGGAGAGCCGCCCGGCCGGGCTCAGCCGGGCCGGATCGAACTGGCGCCGCATCTCGGCGAGCTGGCGCTCGCGCATCTGCAGCACCCGCTCGCGGCCGGCGTCGGTGAAATCGTTCAGCCGGTCATATTGATCGCGCGAGCCGAGCTGGGTGAGCAGCTGCGGATTGGTCGCCGCCACCTCGTCGAAGGCGGCGTCGAGGAAGGTGTTGAGTCGCCGAGTCTCGGTATCCGCCGCCGATGCCGCGGCGGGCGCGGTCTGCGACGCAGGCTGGGCGACGGCGACGCCGGTGGTGGCGAGAAGCAAGGCGACGAGCGGGAGGCGAAGGTTCACGAGCAAATCCCTGTTCTTATGAGCCCGCTCGCTCCTTAGCGCTTCGCGGCCGCCCGTCTAGACGCCTCCCAGCACGGGTCCCAGCTCGGCTCCGGGCCGAAGCGCTGAACGAGGAAATCGACCAGGGCACGGACCCGGGCGGTGGTAGCGCGGCCGGGCGGCATCACGGCGTGGAGCGCGCCTTCCTCAAGCGGATGATCGAGCAGCAGCGGCTCGACCGTGCCCGCGTCCAGCGCCGGGGCGGCGATGAAGGTCGGCAGCAAAGCGAGGCCGAGCCCCTGCTCCGCGGCGGTGCGCAGCATATCGCCGTTATTGCTCCGGAGCACCGGCTTCACGCGGAGCGTTTCCCAGCGTCCGTTGATCCGGAAGCGCCAGCTTTCATTGGCGTAGAGCAGGATATCGTGATCGGCGAGGTCGGCGGGCGTTTCCGGACGGCCGCGCCTAGCGAGATAGACGGGACTGCCCACGACGCCCTTGCGGACCGGCGCGATACGCCGGGCGATCAGGCTGGAATCGGCGAGGCTGCCGATCCTGACCGCAAGGTCGTAGCCGCCGGCGGCGAGGTCGACCGTCCGGTCCTCGAACTCGATGTCGAGCTCGACCTTGGGATGAGCGAGCGCAAACTCGGCCAAAGCGGGCGCGAGATGGGTGACGCCGAAGGACAAGGGCGCGGTAAGCCGAATCGGCCCGGCGATCTGGGTCACCGCCTCCGCCACCACCTCCTCCGCCGCTTCCAGCTCGGCGAGGATGTTCGCGGCGCGGGCGTAATAAGCCAGGCCGATATCGGTCGGCTGCGCGCCGCGCGCCGTCCGCGTCAGCAGCCGCGCGCCCAATTGCTCCTCCAGCCGCGCGACCCGGCGCGAGAGAACCGGCTTCGACAGCCCCATCCGTTCGGCGGCGCGGGCGAAGGAGCCGGTCTCCGCGACCCGGACGAAAGAGAGGACATCGACGAGATCGGTGGATGAGCGTTCCATATTCCGCAACAGCAAGATGTCGATTGATGTTCTTCTGGCAACAGAGCTAGGCGCTTACCTGCCTCCCTGCAAGATCAATCCAAGGGAGCGACACCATGAACATCCTGATCGTCAGCAGCAGCGCCAATGGCGACCGTTCAGTCTCCGACGGACTGGTCAATCGCTATGTCGACGCGGTCCGCGCCGCCGATCCGGCCGCGACCGTCGTCCGCCGCGATGTCGGCGCCGAGCCTCTGCCCCACCTCACCGCCGGAACCGTCGCCGCGATCAAGGGCGAGCCGGGGACGGAGGCGGAGCTTGAGGCGCGGGCGCTGTCCGACGCGCTGATCGCCGAGATGAAGGCGGCCGACGTGATCGTCATCGCCAGCCCGATGTACAATTTCGGCATGAGCTCGACGCTCAAGGCCTGGTTCGACCATGTCCTGCGCGCCGGAGTGACCTTCCGCTACACCGCGGAGGGGCCGGAAGGGCTGCTCGGCGACAAGAAGGCGGTCGTGATCCAGAGCCGCGCCGGCGCCTATGGCGAGGACGGCACGCCCCACATGGACGGGCAGGAGCCGCACATCCGGATCCTGCTCGGCTTCATGGGAATCACCGATGTGAGCTATATCACGGCCGAGAAGCTGGCCTTCGGGCCCGAAGCGGCCGAAGCCTCGATCGAGGCGGCGGCGCGCGAGCTCAACGATTTCGCCGCCGGCGCGTTGCCGCTGGCGGCCTGACCTTCCTCCCTCCCCTTGATGGGGAGGGGTAGGGGTGGGGTGAACTTCAGAGGCCCGCGAGGCGGAGGCGTTCACCCCCACCCAACCCTCCCCCATCGAGGGGGAGGGTGTTATGGAGACGCCTCATGATCGATGTTCGCAAATTCTCCTCGCTCGGCCATGCCGACCATGGCTGGCTCAACGCGCGGCATCATTTCTCCTTCGCCGACTATCACGATCCGGCGCGGATGGGCTGGGGCGCGATCCGGGTGTGGAACGACGACGAGATCGCCGCCAAATCCGGTTTCCCGCCGCACCCGCACCGCGACATGGAGATCATCACCTATGTCCGCACCGGCGCGATCACCCATCAGGATTCGCTGGGCAACAAGGGCCGGACCGGCGCGGGCGACGTGCAGGTGATGAGCGCCGGCACCGGCGTCCAGCATGCGGAATATAATCTGGAGGACGAGGCGACGACGCTGTTCCAGATCTGGGTGCTGACCGACAAGCCGGGCGCCACCCCAGGCTGGGGCGCGGCCAAGTTCCCGAAGGACGACCGCTCCGGCCGGTTCGTGACGCTGGCGAGCGGCTTTGACGAAGACGGCGAGGCGCTGAAGATCAATTCGGCCGCCCGGGTGATGGGCGCGACGCTGAAGGCGGGCGAGACTGCCGAGCTGACGCTCGATCCGGCGCGGCACGCCTATCTGGTCGCGACCGACGGCGCGATCGAGGTCAACGGCGTCCGCGCCGAGCCGCGCGACGGCGTCGCCGTGACGGGCGAGGCGGCGCTGACGATCAAGGCGATCGACGACGTCGAGATCGTCCTCGTCGACGCGCGGTAGCCCTCAGTCCTCGATCTCTTCCCGCAGCACCCGCTTCGGATCGTTGCGGTCGACATAGACGGTGCGCGTCTTGCCGCCGCGGCGGAACAGCGGGACCAGCCCGAGCAGGCCGAGCAGGCCGAGCAGCCCCCAGGGAAAGCCGGGGGCCTGCCGCCGCTGATCGGCCAGCTCGTTGGCGAACGGATCGGGCGGATCGGCGAAGCCGTTCGGGTAAGCCGCATCCGGATCGATCGTCACCGGCTCCGGCGTCGGCGCGGGCGCCGGCGGCGGGGCGGCGGTGACGCGTTGCCGGGCTGCGCCGGGGCGACCTCCGGCGGCGGCGTCACCGGTCCCGGCGGCAGCGGCGTCGTCCCGGTGGACGACGGCGGCGGCGTGGACGGCTGGGGCGACGCGGGCGGCGGCCCGGGCGGCGAAGTGGGCGCGGGCGCGCTCTGCGCGGCGAGCGGCGCGGCGGAGAGCGCCAGCGCGAGCGCGGCGAATCGGACGAGGGACGACATCGGCTTCCTCATTCCTCAAATAAAGCCAAATGGTTATGCGGCAAACACGGTATCGGCCGCCGCCGATCATCCGCCTGCCGCCGCCGGAAAACAACCCGCCGCAGCGCGGCTCGCCTGCCCGCCCGAACCGGCGCAGGATTCGAGCTCGAGCGAGTGGGGTTCAAAAATCAATGGCGATGTACGTTTACAGCCCGTCCGGCGAGCCGGTCGGCTTTGTGTTCGAGACCAATATCTACGATCTGGACGGCACGCCGCTGGGCCGGATCGTCGGCCGGCGGGTCCATCATTTCGACGGCGCCTATGCCGGCGAATGGTTCAAGGACATGGTGGTGCGGCATCCCGACGCCCGCCCCCGGCTGATCCCGCCCGCGCCAGTGCCACCGCGCCGCCCGCCGGCCGAAATTTCCTATCGCCTCCGCGCGGTGGTCAATTACGGCTATCCCGACGCCTATCCGCAGCTCCGCGAAGGCGCGCGGGAGACCTTCCTGCATCAAGCGGCGGAATAATCGGCGCGACTGCCCGCCGGTTTCGCCAAGCTGCAACAAAAGTGTCGCATGAGGAGCGGATGACCGCCCCGCGAAATCCGCTCGAAGTTCGCCCGGCGCTGGTCGGGGAGCCGGGGCTCAACGTCGCGCTGAGCCGGATCGGTTTTCCGAACGCGCCGGCGCCCGCCCCGAAAACCGACCTCGTGCTGCGGCGGCGCGAATGGCTGCTCGACGTGATGGAGGCGCAGCGCGGGCTGTCCGCCACGGCGCGCGCGATCCCGCGGGTTCGCGGCCTTTCGACCGAGGATTTCCTCGATTGCTATTATGCGCCGGGCCGGCCGGTGGTGATCGAGCGGGCGATCGATCATTGGCCGGCGCTGAAGCGCTGGACCCCCGATTATCTGCGCCGCAAGATCGGCGACGCGCCGGTCGAGTTTCAGGGCGGCCGCGCGGCCAATCCGGACTATGAGATCGACGGCTACAGCCACAAGCAGGTGCTGCCGTTCGGCGCCTATATGGACCTCATCGCCGCCGGCAGCGGCAACGATGCCTATGTCACCGCCAACAACAGTGCCGCCAATCGCGCCGCTCTGGCGCCGCTCGAGCGCGACCTCGGCTTCCTCGACAAATATCTGACCCGCGCCCACGGCATGATGTGGATCGGCCCGGGCGGCACCTTCACCCCGCTCCATTTCGACCTGACCAACAATCTCATCGCCCAGATCGTCGGGCACAAGCGCGTGATCCTGCTGCCGCCGTCGGAGTCGGCGCGGCTGCATCACGGGCGCCATGTGTTCAGCGCGGTGCGCGATCTGGAGGATGAGGAGCGGCTGGCACTTTACCCCTCGGCGCGCGCGGCGCGTCGCTTCGTCGTCGATCTGGGTCCCGGCGATCTGCTCTATTCGCCGATCGGCTGGTGGCACCAGGTGCGCTCGCGCGATTTCAGCGTGACCATCACCTACACCAATTTCCGCTGGCCGAATGAGGGGTTCGGCAGCTTCCCGGCCGATTAGGCGACCAGGAACGGCGCAGCACCGGGACCCGTGGCCCACGCCAGGCGCGCGAGGAGCGCGGCATGCCGCGTCCCTCCGCCGCATAGCCCTGCAGGATCGAATCGAGCACCGCGGGCGCGCGCCTGAGCGCGTCGTCCTCGCTATAACCGACGACCACCGCCTCCGGCACGTCGGGCATGGTGAGGATCACCATCCGGTTCGATTGCGTACGCAGCTGGCACGGATAGGAAGCCAAGCCCGTTCTCCCTGTCTGCCTGCGTAACGCCTAATCTGAATTAGGTTGCGCGCTCCCGGCAGCGGGCGGTGAGCGTCGTCTCCTCGATGCCGTCGTCGAAGCGGACGACGAGATCGGCGCCATTCTCGTGGGCGGCGATGATCTCCGCGTCATACCATTGGCCGTTGCCGGACCAGATCGCCTCGATCCGGCTGCCGACCGCCCAGTCATAAGGCTTGGTCAGCTCCACGGGGAGGGTCTCGCGATCGCCATCGTCATAGCCGATCGTCACCGATCCGTTGCCGACATGCTGGACGATGCCCGGAAAGAAGAAATCGCCGCCGCGATAACGGCCAAGGACCCAGGCGCCCGGTTCGAGATTGGTCATGAAGCTTCGCTGGGTGCCGATCAGTTACCGCAACCGATGCCGGATCCCGAGTTCCGACAAGAATTGGACACGCTCAGCCCCTGCCGGATGTTCCGACGCTCCCGCTCCCATTCGCCGCGCGTCTTGCAGGTCCGATAGTAGTCCGCGAGCGTGCCGATGCGCAGGAACCTGCGGCAGATCATCTCATCGCTCGGCCCGATGGAATTGGACGATGCGGTTCTGTGCGGGGCTTGAGCGGGCGACACGGCGGGATACGCGAGCAGCGCCGCGGCGAGGATGGCCTTGTGGAGCGACATGGCGGTTCTCCCAATGAGTCCGTCGACAAGTTAACCCGAATGTCGTGGTCTTGAAAGAACCATTCCGAGGCCGGCGCTAAAGCGCCACGATATGCCGGTGGTGCCAGGCGAAGATCGCCGCGGCGCCGCGATGGGGGCGCCAGGCCTCGGCGAGTTCGCGCACCTGTTTCTCGTTCGGATGCTCGTCCAGGCCGAGGATCCGGCCGACCTCCTGCCGCACCGCGAGATCGCCCGCCGGCCAGACGTCGCCGCGCCCCTCGGCGAACAGCAGATAGACCTCGGCGCTCCAGCGGCCGATGCCCTTCACCCGCACCATCGCCTCGATCGCTTCCTCGTCGTCCGCCGGCAGTTTGGCGAAATCGAGCCGGCCGGTCAGCACCTCCTCGGCGAGGCTCTTCACATAAGCGACCTTCTGCCCCGACAGGCCGGCGGCGCGCAGATCCGCATCGCTGGTCGCCGCGACCTTGGCCGGATCGTCGATGCCGCCGGTCGCCGTCTCGACGCGGGCGAGGATCGCCGCCGCCGCCTTGGTGCTGACCTGCTGGCCGACGATCGCACGCAGCATCGTCTCGTAGCCCGGCTCGCGGATGCGGGGCTCCGGATCGCCGATCCGCGCCCGCGCCGCCGCGAAGGCCGGCTCGATCGCGCAAAGCTCGTCGAGCGACGCCTTCAGCCGCTCCGCCGTCAATCCCACGCGCACGCCTCCCGCCTTGATCTCGCCCCGCCGCCTAGCATAGGCCGCGCCGCTCCCTTCCACTTTCTTGCGATCAAAGGTCTTTCATGCCCCAGCTCAATATCGTCACCCGCGACGGCGCCGAACGGACGGTCGAGGCGCGCATCGGCTGGAGCGTGATGGAGAATATCCGCGACAATGGCGTCGACGAGGTGCTGGCGCTGTGCGGCGGATGCTGCTCCTGCGCGACCTGCCACGTCCATGTCGACGACGCGTGGCGCGACAAAGTCGGCCCACCGGGCGCGGACGAGAACGATCTGCTCGACACGTCCGACCACAAGAACGGGGCAAGCCGCCTCTCCTGCCAGATCCTCTACACCGCCGAATTGGACGGCCTGCGCGTCACCGTCGCGCCGGAAGACTAGGCGACCTTCACTGCATAGAGCGCGATCGCGGCGGCGTTGGAGACGTTGAGGCTCTCCACCCGATCGCCGATCGGCAGCCGGGCGAGCGCGTCGCAATGCGCCTCGACATTCTGGCGGATGCCCTCGCCCTCCGCGCCCAGCACCAAAGCGACCCGCTTCGGCCCCAGCGCCTCGGCCAGATTCGCCTCCGCCTCGCCGGTCAGCCCGATCCGCCAGAAGCCGGCCGCGGCGATGTCGTCGAGCGCGCGGGCCAGATTCACCACCCGCACCCAGGGCACCGTCTCCAGCGCCCCGCTCGCCGACTTGGCGAGCGCGCCGGATTTGCCCGGCGCGTGCCGGTCCTGGGTGACGATGCCCAGCGCGTCGAAGGCGGCGGCCGAGCGCAGGATCGCGCCGACATTGTGCGGATCGGTGACATAATCGAGCAGCAGCAAGGGCCGCCCGTCCTCGGCCTCGTCGAGCAAATCGGCGAGCAGGATGTCGTCCAGCCGCTCGACCTCGATCACGATCCCCTGATGCGGCGCCTCGCGCGGCACCAGCCGGCCGAGATCGGCGACGTCGGCGAAGGTGACCTGAAGATCGCGCGGAAAATCGAACCCCGCCGCCGCCTCACGGGTCACCCAGACGCGGGCGATCGTGCGGTCCGGATTGTCGAGCGCCGCCGCCACCGCATGCTTGCCCCAGAAGCGGGGCCGGTTCTCGGCCTTGGTCGCCTGTCTCGCCTTGCGTCGCATGGGTCGCCCATGGCGCGCGGGCGCGTTGACAGGCAAGCCCCCTTTCGCCAAGGGACCGCGCTTCCCAGATGGGACGCACGGGCCGGACAGGTGGCCGAGTGGTTAAAGGCAGCAGACTGTAAATCTGCCGGGGTTGCCCCTACGCTGGTTCGAATCCA